>CAVUBP010000001.1:0-303936 GCA_963739765.1 uncultured Acidimicrobiales bacterium
CTGTCGGCCACCCGTGACGGCATCCCCACCACGGGGACGTGGAGGGCACTGGTCTCGAAGTTCGACGCCGCCGGGGCGGTCATCCGGTCGCACCCCACGCCGGTGCCCGCCACCCCCGAGGTGGTGCTGTGCATCGCCACCGGCGCCGGGCTCGTGGCCGTGCTGGCCCGCGCCTCTGGGCCTGACAGGAGAGCCCGGGCGCGGGGGCGACGGTGGCGCTCGTGCCCAGCTTCGGGCTGTTCTGCTACACGGCGCTGTTGAGCTCGCAGGTGGACCGGCTCGCCGGGGTGGTCAGCTACCTGGCCTGCGCCCTGGCTTTCGTGATCGTCGCCGACCGGGCCACCGGCGGGGCCCGGGGTGGCGGGCCCGGGCCGAGCGCTCCCCCACCCGGCAGGTGGTATCGGGGCTCCGGGCCACGCTCCCCGCCGTGGCGGTCGCGGCGTTGGCCGTCGTCGTCCCCCTGGCCGCGAGCCCGGCGCTCGCCATCCTAAGGTGGACGCCCTGCCCTTCCCGCCCCAGCCCGGCGGCCCACGGCCTGGGCTTGGCCACCGGGAGACAGGACGGGGCGCCGGCGAGTCCGGCGGGGGCGAGCATCGCCAACGCGGCCGCCGGGGCCTCGGGGGTGCGGGCCATCGACCTCGTCGACAACCTCAAGGCGGTGCTCGTCAACCGGACGAGCGACGTCATGTTCGACGCCCAGACGGCGCTGCCGACCTACTGGCAGGTGGCCGTGCTCACCGACTTCGACGGCACGGCGTGGCTGCCCGACCCCACCACCGAGGCCGCCGTCCAGAGCTTCGCCCTCTCCCCCCAGAGCAAGGGGGTGCCGGGCCTCCCCGCCCTCCCCGAGCCCACGGGCCACCAAGACCTTCCGCGCCCAGATCACCATCGGGGACCTCGAGAGCACGTTGTTGCCGCTGCCGCCGACCACGCTCTCGGTCGACACCGACGCCGACCTCGTGCCGGGCTTCGGGGCGGTGCAGCCGGTGGAGGCGGCGCCGGGCCTGACCTACACCGCCGTGGCCCGGGTGCCGGTCGACCCGACCCTGTCCTCCAAGTCGACCAAGGCCACCAAGGCGACGGCCAAGACCCGCGCCGCCCGTCCCCCGACCCCTCCCACGGCCACGAGCACCAGCCCCGGCCCCGGCCCGTCGGTCGTCGTGGGCACCGCGGCCCTGGCGCCCTACCTGCAGCTGCCCACCGAGCCCGCCGACGTGGTGGCGCTCGCCCACCAGATCGTCGCCGCGCGCCAAGGGGCCCGCCGCCCAGGCCGCCGCCCTGGCCCGCTGGTTCGACAGCGGCCGCTTCCGCTACACCCTCTCGCCCCCGCCCTCGACGGGGCCCGACGCCCTGGAGTCGTTCCTGTTCACCACCCGGGCCGGGTTCTGTCAGCAGTTCGCGGCCGCCTTCGGCGTGCTGGCACGGATCGACGGCCTGCCCACCCGGGTCGCGGTCGGGTTCACCACCGGCGACTCGCGGGGCCGACCAGCAGTACCAGATCACCGGGGCCGACGCCCACGTGTGGCCCGAGGTCTACCTCGGCCCGACGACGGGATGGACCTCGTACGAGCCCACGCCCGGCCTCGTCGGGCGAGGCCACCGGCGTGGGGGTGAACTCGGGCTCGAAGTCGAGCCCGCAGAAGCCCGGGGCCCGGTCCACGCGCCACCACCGCGTCGACGGTGGCGACGATCCGCCACCCCTTCTCGGCCCACGTGACCGTCCCGTCGACGCTCTCGCCCGGCGGCGCGCCGCAAGGCCACGGCCACGCGCCACCCCCACGGGGTCGTCGGGGCACGCGGCCGTCGTGGCACTGGTCGTCGCGGGCGTCGCTGGCCCTCGTGGCCGGGGGCGGGTTGTGGTTGCGGCGCCGGCTGCGGCGCGGCTGGGATCCGGTGGGCATTCTCGCGCCGGCGCCTGCGCCAACGGCGACGGCGGCCGGGGCCCGACCCCACCGCGGAGGTGATGGCGCAGTGGCGCGACGCCGTCGGCCGTGCTCGAGCGCGCCCGCCTCGGGCGTCGTCCCGCCGAGACCCTGCAGGAACACGCCGCGCGACTGCGGTCGCTGGCCGGGGCCAAGTGGTTGGCGCCGTACCGCCGGTCACCACCGCGCCGCCCGGGCCGGGCCCCGGGCCCGCCGATGGCCCGACGACGACCCGCGCCCGGTGACCATCGACGCCACCGTCGACGCCTATGCCAGGCTGGCCGAGCTGGCCGCCCGGGCCAGCTACGGGCCCGACCCGTGCACGGCCGAGGAAGCGGCCGACGCCGAGCACCTGGGGGCGGTGGTCCGTTCGGGCCTCGCCGGCCAGGGCGGGCGCCACCGCGTGCTCGTGTCCCCCTGAACCCGCTGGCCCCGCCGCGGGCCGCGCGGTGCGATGGGTACCGCTGCGATGGCCACTCCGGGATGGCCATCGGCGCGGACGTCGGCGCGAGGATGACCGGCACTGCATGACCGCGACACCGCATCACTGGAGACACCGCATCACCGAGCGCAACGCAGGACCGAGCGCAACGCAGGAGGGGCAGACGTGACCCAGACATTCGGCGTAGACGACATCGAGCTGTCGAACTTCGAATTCTGGGAGAAGCCCTGGGAGGTGCGCGAGCAGGCCTTCGCCACGCTGCGGGCGCGAGCGCCCCATCGCCTTCTTCGCGGACCCCGAGATCGAGGTGGAGACGATCGTCCCCATCCCCCCGGGCCGGGGCTACTACGCCGTGACGCGCTACGCCGACGTGGTCGAGATCAGCCGGCACCCCGAGCTGTACTGCTCGGGCCAGTCGGGGACCACCATCCTCGACATGCCGCCCGAGCTGCTCGAGTTCTTCGGCTCGATGATCAACATGGACGACCCCCGCCACGCCCGGCTGCGCCGGATCGTCTCGGCCGCCTTCAACCCCCGCATGGTGCGCGCCGTCGAGGACAACATCGAGCAGGTCGCCGACGACCTCATCGCCACGGTGCGGCACAAAGGGGAGTGCGACTTCGTCACCGAGGTGGCGGCCCGGCTTCCCCTGAAGATCATCTGCGACATGATGGGCGTGCCCGAGAGCGACTACGACACGGGTCTTCAACTGCTCGAACATCATCCTCTCCTTCGGCGACACCGAGTACGTCCCCGAGGGTGAGGACCCCGTGCTGGCGTTCATGAACGCCGGCAGCGACCTGGCCGAGCTCATGGCGGGGCTGGCCGCCTACCGCGTCGAGCACCCCACCGACGACCTCACCTCGGCCCTCGTGAACGCCAACGTGGACGGCGAGTCGCTCACCCACGCCGAGCTGGCGTCGTTCTTCATCCTGCTGGTGGTGGCCGGCAACGAGACGACGCGCAACGCCATCAGCCACGGCCTGTGGGCCTTCACCGAGCACCCCGACCAGCGCGCCGTCTGGGCGGCGGACTTCGACGCCGTGGCCCCCACCGCGGTCGACGAGATCGTGCGCTGGGCCTCTCCGGTCATCTTCATGCGCCGCACCACCACCGCGCCGACGACGCTGTCGGGCCACGACGTTCGCCGAGGGCGACAAGGTCATCCTCTTCTACAACTCGGCCAACCGCGACGAGGACGTCTTCGAGGACCCCCAGCGCTTCGACGTGCTGCGCCACCCCAACCCCCACGTCGGGTTCGGCGCCCCGGGCCCGCACTTCTGTCTCGGCGCCCACCTGGCCCGGCGCGAGATCACCGTCATGTTCCGCGAGCTCTTCCGCCACCTCCCCGACATCCGGGCCACGGCCGAGCCCGACCGCCTGCGGTCGAACTTCATCAACGGCATCAAGCACCTGCCCTGCACCTACTGAGCGCTGTGGCCGCGAGCACCGATACGCTCGCCCGAATGAGGTGCGACGCAGATGAGCGAGAAGCCGGGGACAGATGGGGCACGGGGTCAACCAGCGGGCCCAGATCAAGATGACCCCCGAGGAGATCGACGGCTTCCTGGCCGAGCGGCGGCCGGTGTCGCTGTGCTCGATCAACCACGACGGGTCGATCCACGCCGTGGCCATGTGGTACGGGTTCCTCGACGGCATGCTCGCCTTCGAGACCAAGGCCAAGTCGCAGAAGGCGCAGAACCTCCGGCGCGACCCGCGCATGACGTGCATGGCCGAGGACGGCGACTACTACGAGGAGCTGCGTGGCGTCGAGCTCGTCGGTACCGCCGAGTTCATCGACGACCCCGACCGCATGTTCGAGCTGGGCGTCAACCTCTTCGAGCGCTACTACGGGACCTACACCGAGGAGCTCCGCCCTTCGTGGAGACCATGCTCAACAAGCGGGTGGTCATCGCCCTGCACGTCGAGCGCACGGTGTCGTGGGACCACCGCAAGCTGGGGCTGCCCTCCACCCGCCCGGGCTGAGCCCGCCTCTTCACTGGAACACGTTTCACTTTGCCGGGCCCCTGGGCTAGGGTCGGCGCCGATGATCCTGGACCGTTTCCGCCTCACCGACCGCGCCGCCATCGTCACCGGGGCAGGACGGGGCATCGGCGCCGCCACCGCCGTCGCCCTGGCCGAGGCGGGCGCGGACGTCGTCATCGCGGCGCGCACCGAGGAGCAGCTGCTGGCGGTGGCGAAGCAGATCGAGGCCGCGGGCCGCCGGGCCGTGGTGGTGCCCGCCGATCTCAACGACCTCGACGTGATGGCGCAGCTCGTCGACAAGGCCACCGACACCTTCGGGCGGCTCGACATCATCGTGAACAACCACGGGGGCTGGATGCCCCGCCCTCTGCTGGACGTGTCGCCGGGCCATCTGGAGCGGGCCTTCCGCTACAACGTGAGCAGCGCCCACGCGCTGGTGCGCGCCGCGGTGCCCGCCATGCTGGAGGGAGACGGAGGGGCCGTCGTCAACATCTCGTCGATGGCCGGACGCGTGGCCCCGCGCGGCTTCACCGCCTACGCCACGGCCAAGGCGGCGCTGTCGCACTACACGCGCCTGGCCGCCGCCGAGCTCGCCCCGCGCATCCGCGTCAACGCCATCGCCGTGGGCACCATCGCCACCTCGGCCGTCGACATCGTGGTGCAGGACGCGGCCATGCTGGCCTTCATCGAGGAGACGGCCCTGGTGAAGCGCATCGGGCAACCCGAAGACATCGCGGCGTGTGTCGTCTACCTGGCGTCACCGGCGGGCGACTTCGTCACCGGCAAGATCTTCGAGATCGACGGCGGCGCCGAGCGGCCCCAGGACCTCGAGCCTCGGGCTCCCGGACCTGTGACGGCACGGACAGGAGCGTCCACCTACCGAGTCGTGCTGTGGGGCACCGGGAACGTGGGCCGCCACGCACTGGCCGGCATCGACGCCCGACCCGACCTCGAGCTCGTCGGGGTGTGGGTGTCGAACCCCGACAAGGTGGGACGCGACGCCGGGGACCTGGCCGGCCTGGGCCGTTCCCTGGGTGTGGCCGCCACCGAACGACGCCGAGGCGCTGTTCGCCCTGCGGCCCGACTGCGTGGTGCACACCGCCATGGCCGACCACCGACTGCCCGAGGCCCTCGCGGATCTCGAGAAGATCCTGCGCGCCGGAGCCAACGTGGTGTCGAGCGGCCCGGTGTTCCTGCAGTACCCCGAGGGGGTCGTGCCGGCGGAGATGACCGACCCCCTGCGCAGACGCGGCGCTCGGCGCGGGCGTGTCGTTGTGGGTCAACGGCATCGACCCCGGCTTCGCCAACGACTGGCTCCCGCTCGTGATCACGGGCATCAGCGAGCGCATCGAAGAGGTGCGGTGCCTCGAGATCCTGAACTACGCCACCTACGACCAGCCCATGGTCATGTTCGACATCATGGGATTCGGGCGACCGCTCGACCAGGTGCCCATGCTCCTCATGCCGGGCGTGCTCACCATGGCGTGGGGCAGCGTGGTGCGCCAGATCGCGGCCGGCCTCGACGTCGAGCTCGACTCGGTCGAAGAGCACTACGAACGCCTGCCCGCGCCGAGGCGAGATCGACATCTCGTCGGGCACGGTGGAGAAGGGCACTGCGGCGGGGCTGCGCTTCGAGGTGCGCGGCATGCGCGGCGGCCGGGCCGTCATCGTCCTCGAGCACGTCACGCGCCTGGCCGACGACATCGGGCCGGACTGGCCCCAGCCCGCGGGCCAGGGCGGCTACCGCGTGGTGGTGCGGGGCGAGCCCAACTACACCGTCGACCTCCAGCTCATGGGGACCGACGGCGACCACAACACCGGCGGGCTCAAGGCCACCGCCATGCGCCTGGTGAACGCGGTGCCGGCCGTGGTGGAGGCCTCCCCCGGGCTCATCACCGCCCTCGACCTCCCCCTCGTCACCGGGCGCGGCCTCGTCGTCTGAGGGTGCGGGGCCCCGATTCGGTCAGGAGTCGAGGGCCACGCCGCGGCGGCGGCCCAGGCGCCAGAACTGCACCAGGCCCAGGCTGACCATGACCGGCACCACCGCCATGGCGGGGCGGTAGCCGAGGGCGTCGCGGCCGCCGTGGCCCACGGCGGTGAGCACCCAGCCGATGGTGAGGTCGCCGATGACCGCGCAGGCGAACCCACCGATGTTCACGACTCCGGTGGCGGCTCCACCGCGCTCGGGTGGGTTGGCCTCCCGGGCGACGTCGAAGGCGATGACCGAGGTGGCCGCGCACGCGCCGGTGGTGATCCCCATGACCACGATCAGGGCGATCGGGACCCTCCCGCCTCCCCAGCTCAACACGACGGTCCAGGTGGTGAGCAGGACCATCGCGCTGACCTTGACCGTCGCCGAGCGCGCCCGCGGGGCGCGCACGATCAGCATGCCGACGAAAGGAGCGCTCACCACCGAGCTCAGCACGACGATCCCCAGCATGAAGCTGGCGCTCTGTCCCGAGAAGTGCTCGGCGCGGACCAAGAAGGGGTAGCCCCACAGCGCCGTGAACACCACGAACGGTCCGGTGAGGGCGAAGTGGGCCCACATCCCCTGCCAGGTCCCCGGCGTCCGCATGGCGTGGCGCACGGCGCGGCTCATGCTCGGGCGGTCGCGCAGCGGGAGCCGTGCCGCGGTGTCGGGGCGGTCGCGCACGAACAACGCGATGACCACCGCCACGCCCGCGGTCAGCGCGGCCGAGCCCACGAAGGTGTCCACCCACCCCAGGTTCGAGAGGCTGAGCCGCAACGGCTCGGTCGACACCAGCTGTCCCACCCCTCCCACGAGGGAGGTCAGGGCGGTGAGGAGCCCGTAGCGCGACGCCGGGAACCAGTTCTGGGCCAGCCGGAGGACGTTCAAGAACGTGAGCCCGTCGCCGATCCCCACCAGCGCCCTCCCCGCCAGCGCCGTGGCCACGCTCGTCCCCCATCCGAACAGCGCCTCCCCGGCGGCCAGGAAGAGCAGCGCGGCGGTGAGCATGCGACGGGGCCCGAAGCGGTCCGCCATGGCCCCCGAGGGGATCTGCAGCCCCGCGTACACCGCCAGCTGGGCGGCGACGAACGTGGCCAGGACCGAGGGGCCGGTGTGGAACCGGCGCTCGGCTTCGAGCGACGCCACCCCCAGGCTGGTGCGGTGGAAGACGGCCAGGAAGTACACGCTGACCGCCAGAGCCCACGCCGCCCACGCACCACGATGGCCGCGTCCGCCACCACCCGGCGAGACGGCGGCGGGATCGGGCTCGGGCCCGGGTCCTGGTGCGACGGTGGACGCCGGGCCACGCATCCCCCGATTGTGGCCGACCGCCGGTGGGGGCCAGAGGGCGACGACCCGGGCGCTGCTCTGTGGGGCGCTCCTCTGTCGAGCGGCGCCTTGTCGGGCGGCGCCTTGTCCGGCCCCGCGCGTCGGCCGGAGTGTCCCCAGCTGCGGGGCTACGTTGAGTGCCTCGGGCGTCCCGGCGCACATGCGCCGGAACGACGCCGGTGCCGAGACGACCAGGGGGAAGCCGATCACATGCCCGTGCCGCTCGACGAGTATCCCGTGCACCAGGTGCCGCTCTCGATGCGGCACATGGCGACGAGCGACCGCAACGCCTACGACCGCTGCTACTTCAACGCCCATGACCGGACCGGGGACGTGTTCCTCGTGACGGGTATGGGGGTGTACCCGAACCTCGGGGTGATCGACGCCTACGCCACGGTCCGGCGCGGTGACGAGCAGTACACCGTACGGACGTCGGACGCCCTCGGCGACGACCGCATGGACCAGCGCGTCGGCCCCTACCGCATCGAGGTGCTCGAGCCCCTGCAGAGCGTCCGGGTGGTGTGCGACGGCGCCGCCCACGGGGTGGCCTTCGACCTCACCTGGACCGGCTCGTTCCCCCCGGTGGAGGAGCCCGCCCATGTGATGCGTCAGGGCGGGCGCGTGATCCTCGACGCGTCGCGCTTCGCCCAGGTGGGCACGTGGTCGGGGGTGCTCCAGGTGGGCGGCGACGAGCTCACCGTCGGCGACGACCGGTGGGTGGGGACCCGCGACCGGTCCTGGGGCATCCGGCCCGTGGGGGAGGCCGAACCGGCCGGGCGCGCCGCGTCGGAGCCCGACGACGGCTTCGGGTTCTGGTGGACCTATGTGCCCCTGCGCTTCGACGACTTCGCCGTGGTGGTGATCGCCCAGGAGGACGGGGACGGCAACCGCTCGCTGAACGAGGCGGTCCGGGTCTTCCCGGCTGCGTCGGGGCGCCCGCCCGAGCAGCTCGGCTGGCCCGAGGTGGAGGTCCGCTACCGCCCCGGCACGCGCCACCCCGAGCACGCCGCGCTCCACATGCGCACCCGGGGCGGCAAGCCGCTCACCCTCGAGATCGAGACCCTCGGGTTCGTCGGCCTCAACTGCGGCCCCGGCTACGGCGGCGACCCCGACTGGTCGCACGGGCAGTGGCGCGGGCGCGCCTTCACCGAGGGAGTGGTCGTCGACATGCGCGACCCCGCCATCACCGGCCGGATCCCCTTCGGCGTGGTCGACCACGTGGCCCGGGCGCGCTGCGACGGGGCCGAGGGCTGGGGCATGTTCGAGCACGGGACCTTCGGCCGTCACGAGCCCTCGGGCTTCACCGGATGGGAGTCGGTCGCCCCCGGGGCGGCGACGTGACCGACCCCCAGCCGTCTCCCACCACCGCCGGTGAGCACGGGGTCGAGGCCACGCCCCGGCCCCAGACCTCGACGCGCGATCGCGACGAGCTCCACCGACGCCTGGTGACATGGCTGGCGACCCAGGTGCGCGACCCCGAGGTGTCGGAGCTGGTGGTCCCCGAGTCCAACGGCATGTCGAGCGAGACGCTGCTGTTCGACTGCACCTGGCGCGACCCCGACGCCGCACCCGGGTCGGGCGCGAGGGTGGCCCAGGCCTGCGCGGCGCGCCTGGTCCCCGACCCCGACGCGGTCCCGGTCTTCCCGGTCTACGACCTCGAACGCCAGTTCCGGGTCCTGCGCCTGGTGGCGCAGCACACGCGTGTCCCGGTGCCCGCCACGTTGTGGTTGGAGCTCGACCCCGAAGCGATCGGCTCGCCCTTCTTCGTGATGGAGCGGGTGGAGGGCGTGGTCCCGCCCGACATCATGCCGTACCCGTTCGGGTCCTGGCTGTCCGAGGCGCCGCGCGCCGACCAGGACCGGCTACAGGACGCGTCGGTGCGCGTGCTGGCCGAGCTGCACGGAGCCGATGTCAGCGCGCACGACGTCGCCTTCCTCGAGCTCGACCGGCCCGGGGACACCGCCCTGCGACGGCACCTGGCCGAGCAACGCTCCTATTACGAATGGGTGGTGGCCGACGGGGCGCGCTCCCGCTCATCGAGCGCACCTTCGCCTGGCTCGAGGACCACTGGCCCGAGTCCGAGGGGCCCGCCGTCATCAGCTGGGGCGACGCCCGCATCGGGAACATGATGTTCCGCGACTTCGAGCCGGTGGCGGTGCTCGACTGGGAGATGGCGGCCGTCGGGCCACGCGAGATCGACATCGGCTGGATGGTGTACCTGCACCGCTTCCTCGACGACATCGCCCTGCAGGCCGGGTTGCCGGGCATGCCCCATTTCATGCGGCTCGACGACGTGGCCCGGGCCTATGAGCGTCACGCCGGGCACACGGCCCGGCCGACCTCGACTTCTACACGATGTACGCGGCGCTGCGTCACGCCATCGTGATGAGCAGGGTGGCGCGGCGGCAGGTGCTCTTCGGTGAGATCGCCATGCCCGAGGACCCCGACGACATGATCATGCACCGGCCCACCCTGGAGCAGATGCTCGACGGCACCTACTGGGACAAGTTGTGACCGCGCCGCCACGGCCGACGAGCCGGCGGGTGCGATGACCAATCCCATCGGGCCCCTCGTCCCCGCCGATGAGGGACTGTGCCACCAGATCACCGACACCTTCGCCGTCGTGGCCACGAGCGACCTGTCGTGGACCGAGAAGATCTGCGCCATGGCGGCGGCCAGAGGACGGGAGCCTGCAACTGGGGTTCGGGCTCGGCAAGTACCCCAACCGCAACGTGATGGACGGGTACGCCGGGATCGTCGGCAGGAGTCGAGCAACGCACCGTGCGAGCCAGCCGCCGTCTCGACGGCGCGCCGGCGGTCACCGGTGCCGGGCCCATCCGCTACGAGGTCGTCGAGCCCCTGCGATCGGTCCGGTTCGTCCTCGAGGCCAACGACGCCCAGCCGATCGCCTTCGACTGGCTCTTCGAGAGCATCGTGCCGGCCGCGCTCGAGGACCGCACCCACATGCGCCAGGGATACCGGGTGGGATCCGACCTCGTGCGTTACCACCAGATCGGGCTGGCCTCGGGTTGGGTGGAGGTGGAGGGCACGCGCCACGAGATCTCCCCCGACACCTGGGTCTCGACCCGCGACCACTCCTGGGGCGTGCGCTACGACGTCGGCCTCCCGCCGCGGGACCTCGAGCCCAGAGACCCGCTGGCGGGGCTGTCGTTCCGGATGATCTGGAGCCCCATCGCCATGCAGCGCCCCGACGGCACCCGGTACGGGCTGTTCCTCCACTACCAGATCGTCCAGGGGCCGGGGTTCACCTACAAGCAGGTGGTCATGGGCGGGGTCGAGCACCCCGACGGGACGGTGGAGCGCTTCGTCGACCTCGAGCCGGCGCTCACCTTCGACCCCGCCAACCGCCGGCTGCGGGGCGGGACGATCGAGGCCCGCACCGCCACGGGCGAGGCCCGTACCCTCGAGCTCGAGGCCGTGTCGGAGACCGGGTTCCACCTCGGCGCCGGGCTCTACTTCGGGCTCGACGGCCACCATCACGGTGAGTGGCGCGGAGACCTGCACGTCGAGGGCGAGCACGATCGCCGACTGCGCGGACCCCGAGACCGCCCGACGACTGCACCAGATCCGCGACACCGTGGTGCACGTCGTCGACCCCGTGGGGGGCGGGGAGGGATGGGGCAACTGCCAGCCCATCATCACCGGCGGCGACGACGACGCTCGGCCTGTCGGCCGACGACAGCTTCATGTAGGGCGCGCCCAGCACAGCAACCGCACCACCCGGGCACCATGGCGGGCAACCGCGAAGCGCACCACGGCGGTCACGGAGAAGACCCACAGCGCGACGTCGCGGAATCGGGCGACATCGGGAAGCCAGCCGACCGCGGTGGGGCCTCGGGGTGACCGGCACTGGATCATGGTCGGATCAGGGTCCGATCAGGGTCATGCCGGATTTCGTGTCAACCCGCTGCACTTCACACTGCAACCTCGGAGATCGTCGACCCCTGGACGCGCCGTGTCACGACCCCACTCCCACCCGCGACAGACTGGCCCCCACAGTCCCCTGGCTCAGCCCGTCAGACGAGCACCGAATCTCGAGACCACCGCACTCGCCCACCCCGGGCACGAAGGACGGAGATCCATGACGATCACGGACCATGCATCGACGGGAGCACCCCCGACTCCCGCACCCCCCGCGGCGCGGGCCATCGACCTCGTCAAGATCTACGGCAAGGACGAAGCCGCGGTCCACGCCCTGGCCGGCGTCAATGTCGAGTTCCAACGCGGCCAGTTCACCGCGGTGATGGGCCCGTCGGGCTCGGGGAAGTCGACGCTGATGCACTGCATGGCCGGCCTCGACACGCCGACCTCGGGGGAGGCGTACGTCGGGGACCAGAACATCGGCCTGCTCGACGACGCCGGCCTGACCCGGATGCGCCGTGACCGGGTGGGCTTCGTCTTCCAATCGTTCAACCTCGTCCCCACCCTGACCGCCCGCGAGAACATCACCCTTCCCTCGGACCTGGCGGGGAAGAAGGTCGACCAGGGATGGTTCGACTATCTCGTGGCCCAGCTCGGCATCGGCGACCGCCTGTCGCACCGGCCGGTGGAGATGTCAGGTGGACAGCAGCAGCGCGCCGCCTGCGCCCGGGCCCTCATCGGGCGGCCGGACCTGATCTTCGCGGACGAGCCCACCGGCAATCTCGACTCGAACTCGTCCTCGGAGATGCTGGGCTTCCTGCGCCGCTCGGTCACCGAATTCAACCAGTCGATCGTCATGGTGACCCACGACCCGCGCGGCGCCGCCTTCGCCGACCGGGTGGTCTTCCTGGCCGACGGCAAGGTGGTGGGCGAGCTCGCGTCGCCGACCGCCGACTCGGTGCTCGAGCACATGAAGCAGCTGGGGAGCTGACATGTGGAAGGTCACCATCAAAGGTCTCCTGGCGCACAAGCTGCGCCTGGTGCTCACGGGCATCGCCATCGTGCTCGGGGTGACCTTCATCTCGGGGACCTTCGTCCTCACCGACACCCTGCACAACACCTTCACCACGCTGTTCGGCCACATCTACCAGAACATCGACTTCGAGATCCGAGGCAAGGCGGCGTTCACCAACAACGGCCCCGGCGGAGGGGGCGCGGTGCGCAAGCCCATACCGGCTTCGCTCATCGACGACGTCCGCCAGGCGCCCGGCGTCTCCTACGCGGTGGGCACGGTCAGCGGGTACGCGCAGTTCGTCGCCCCCGACGGCAAAGCGGTCAGCACCGGGGGCGCACCGACGATCGGCCTCTCCTTCGATCCCAACCCGCAGGCTGTCATCGCTCCACCTGGCCCAAGGCTCGGCCCCCACCACGCCCAACGACGTCGTGATGGACGAGGGCACGGCCCGCAAATACCACTTCACCGTGGGTGACCACGTGCGCATCCTCCTGGCCGGCCCACCCCAGACCTTCACCATCTCGGGCCTGGTCAAGTTCGGGACCGCCGACAATCTGGCGGGGGCGACCATCGCCGCGTTCGACTTGCCGACCGCGCAGCACCTGTTCAACGAGAACGGCCGATTCGACGCCATCGACGTCCTGGCCAAGCCCGGAGCGCGACAAGACGAGCGTCCAACGCGGCATCGCCAAGGTGCTGCCCCGCGGGGTCGAGGTCGTCACGGGGCAGACGGTGGCCAACGAGCAGACCAACGACATCAACCAGGCACTGGGGTTCTTCTCGACCGCGCTCCTGGTCTTCGCCTTCATCTCGCTGTTCGTGGGCGGGTTCACGATCTTCAACACGTTCTCGATCACCGTCGGCCAGCGCACCCGGGAGCTGGCGCTGCTGCGGATCGTGGGGGCGAGCCGACGGCAGGTGTTCCGCTCGGTGCTCGTCGAGGCCGCCATCCTCGGGCTCGTGGCCTCGCTCATCGGCCTGGGCCTGGGCGTGTTGGCGGCGGTGGGCCTCGAAGCGCTGCTCAAGGGGTTCGGGATAACCCTGCCGTCGGGGTCCCTCGTGTTCGAGGCACGGACCGTCATCGCCGCCATCGTCGGTGGGCCTCGGGGTCACGGTGGTCTCGGCCGTCAGCCCGGCGCGGCGAGCCGTGCGCATCCCGCCGGTGGCCGCACTCGTCGACTACCGCGGCGAGGAGGGCGAGTCGTCGCGACGGCGGATCGTCATCGGCACCGTCATCGCCGTCCTCGGCATCGCGGCGCTCTCGCCTCGGATTGACGAAGCCCGCCATCCAGCTCGTCGGCCTGGGTGCGATCGCCGTCTTCATCGGCATCGGCATGCTGGCACCGACCGTGGCCCGTCCCATGGCGAGCGCCATCGGCAGACCGATGGCCCGGACTGTTCCGGATCTCGGGCAAGCTGGGCCGGGAGAACTCGATGCGCAGCCCGCGCCGAACGGCCCAGACCTCGTCTGCGCTCATGGTCGGCCTGGCCCTCGTGTCGACCATCACCGTGTTCGGCGCCTCGCTGTCGAAGTCGGCGACGAGCAGCGTCGACAACGCCATCAGTGCCGACTACATCGTGACCGCGACCGGGCAACGGCCCGGGTGGGTTCAGCAATTCGGTGGCCGCGGCCGCGGCTCGTGTGCCGGGTGTCGCCACGGCCTCCACCGTCTACAGCGGGGAGTTCGAGTTCCGACACTCGCTGTCGAACGTGACCGCGGTCTCACCCCACGACCTCGCCGCCACGGTCATCTTGCGGATGGAGGCCGGGTCCGGGGCGCCCGCCCTGGCCGCCCAGGAGCTGCTCATCGACACGACCACCGCCAACAGCGACAAGCTGTCGGTGGGCTCTGTCGTGCCGGTCAAGTTCGCCGAGACCGGGAACTCGACCATGCGGGTCGGCGGGATCTTCAAACCCAACGCGCTGCTGGGCAGCTTCCTCGTCGGCGACAGCTTCTTCCTCGTCGCATTTCAACGCCCCGCTCCCCGTGGCGGTGCTGTTGAGCACGAGCAGCGGCACCCCCGACGTCACCAGCGCGGTCAACGCCGGCCTCAAGGGCTATCCGAACATCCAGATCCAGACACGGGCCCAATTCGAAAAGGCCCAGCAGGCGCAGGTCAACCAGCTGCTCGGGCTCGTGTACGCCCTGTTGGCCCTGGCGGTGATCATCGCCCTCATCGGCATCGTGAACACCCTCATGCTGTCGGTGTTCGAGCGCACCCACGAGATCGGCCTGCTGCGGGCGGTCGGGATGAGGCGTCGGCAGGTCCGGGCCATGATCCGGTCTGAAGCGGTGATCCTGTCGCTGTTCGGGGCGATCATCGGCATCGTCGTGGGGACGGCGCTAGGCACCGCGTTCGCGGCGTCGCTCAAACAGCAGGGGATCACCGACATCGTCATCCCCTTCGCGAGCCTCGTGCTGTTCCTCGTGATCGCCGCCCTGCTGGGCCTGGGCGCGGCCACCTGGCCGGCGCGGCGCGCCGCCCGGCTCGACGTCTTGGCCGCCATCGCGGCGGAGTGAGCTCCGCGATCGACCTGAACGCCGACGCCCCCCGGTTTCGGAAAGGTCGTTCACCTTTCGAAGTGAAGGACCATCCGGGGGGCCGTGCCGAACCGGGTCTCGACGTCGTGGTCGAAGACAAAGCCGACGTCTCTGTAAAAGGCATGGGCGTGCTCGTTGGCGGTCACCTCGAGCCGCGCCACCCCGGCCTCCTTGGCGCACGCCGCGGCGTCGAGCACCAACTGCCGGCCGATGCCGCGCCGCATGGTGTCGGGGTCCACGAACAGGTCCTCGAGCTCGAGGGCACCCCGATGTCGGCGACGGTGGCAAAGCCCACGACCCGATCGTCGGCGTCCACCGCCACCCGGGTGCGTCGCTCGCGGATCGACCGGTCGGAGAAGTGGAGCGCCTCGGGATGGGCCAGGAGGTTGTCCGGTCACCGTCGTTCGACAGCGACGACCGGCGAAAGAGCCCGGCCACGGCGTCGAGATCGGCCGGGACGGCATGTCGGATGTGAAAGGTCGCCAGACACGTACCCTGCCCGATGCGACGGCTTCTTGCCGCCTGTTTCGCCGGGACGATCGCCGTCCGTCGAGCGCCGCCCAGCGGGCAGACTCTGGGGATGGCCGAGCTGATCTCTCAACCGACCGTCCTGCAAGCCGCCGGCACGCCCGCGAAGATGATCTCGGAATTCGTGGGGCGGCTCACCACGGGGACAGACGGAGGTGTCCGTCGCCGTCATGGACAGTCCCTCGGGATGGGCGGAGCCCGGGCAACGTCCCGACTTCGACGAGTACATGGTCGTGATCGAGGGAGCGGTCGTCGTCGAGACCGAGAGTGGCTCGATCACCGTGTCTCGCCGGCCAGGCGGCGCGCGCCCCGGCCGGGGAGTGGGTGCGCTACTCCACGCCCGCATCCCGACGGCGCTCGCTATGTGGCGGTCTGTGTCCCCGCCTTCTCACCCGAGGCGGTCCACCGCGACCGGGAACCCGACCGCCCCGGCCGCGCCCTGCCATGGCGCATCGAGTGACCGGCGGGCCGTGAGCTGACCCGGCGGCTCAGAACTCGATGGTGCGGATCGGGTCGGTGCCGTCCCAACCGCGCTCTGTGCCTTCATGTGCTCGAAGAACCCGCCGAACCCGCTCGTCTCGACGACCTCGTTCACCGTCCCCCCGTGCGAGGGCGATTCGAAATAGGAGAAGCGCTGGTCGGGGGTGAGCCCTCGACCCTGGTAGTAGGGGATGCGCCCCCGGGCCCGGTATGCGGCGAGGGCGGCGTCGTAGCGGTCGGTGAAATGGGCGACGTGGTGCAGGCCGCTCCCGTAGGAGAGGTGGAAGTCGCGATACGGCGACGGATGATCGTCGAGGGGTTGGATCAGCTCGACCTGGAGGTCTCCGGAATAGGTGATGGCCACGGCGATACGAGCATCGGTGGGCTCGCCCCGGTAGACGAGGTCGTGCAGAGGCGGTGACGGCAGGTAGAAGAACGGGCCGACGTCGAGAGCGGTGATCCAGTACTCCATGGCGGCCGAGACGTCTTCCACGACATACCCCAGCTGCGCGATCGGCCCCAGGGCCGTGACCGACTCCTGCTCTGGCATCGTGCTCCTTCCCCGCGCCCGGCCGGTCCCGTCCTTTCGAGTCGAACGACCGGCTCACTACAGTGGCACGGCGACGAGAACCTCGCGTGGGAGCAGCGACCCGAGACTGGAGGAACCATGCCGCCATCTCCGATCACGGTGACGGGCTTCAGCCATGTCGCCATCTCGGCGACCGACCTCGATACGGCGCGTGCCTTCTACTGCGATGTGCTGGGTTTCGAAGAGCTCCCCCGCCCCGACCTGGGGATCCCGGGCATGTGGCTCAAGGTCGGGGACCTTCAGCTCCACTTCGTGGAGACCGACGAGATGCCCACACCGGGGCGGGGGTTCCCGCACTACGCGCTCCACGTCCCCACCGACCAGTTCGACGCCACCATGGAGGCCCTGCGCGCCGCGGGCGTGCCGTTTCTCGGCGAGCCGAGCTCACGCGTGGATTTCGGCACCACGGTCCTGGCCGCCTTCGTCAACGACCCGGCCGGGAACTTCATCGAGCTCACCAACGTGGGCCCGGGCTGAGCGGACCGTCGCCCCGTCCCGGGCGACGATGGCCGTCGGGACCGAGGGGAAAGACGCGAAGGCGGAATCGTTCAGGAGGTGGGGCGCGCCCGGCGGCGACCGACACGCAGCACCGCCACCCCCGCCACGACCAGCACCGCGGCGAGGCCGATGCTCTGCTCGACGTCGGCTCCGGTGAAGGGCAGGCCTCCCGAGGACGGAACCGACGAACCGGCGCGGGGTAACGGTGCAGGAGTCGACAACACGCCGGGCCCGCTCGGAGCGACCGAGGGGCCCTTCCCCACGATGCTCACCGGGCCCGGGAAACAACCCGTGTAACACGAAGGGTCGGCGAAGGCCGGAAGCGAGAAGCCGACCATGAGCACGCTCGCCATGAAGATGCCGACGATGAGCTTCCTGATCACTGGAGCAACGCTAACCGTCGTGACCGTCGCGACCGCGGCAATCGCGTCGGACGCCGGCGGCGGTCGTTTCACCCGGCCGACCTCTGCCCCGCGTCAGCCCAGGGCCACGACCGGAGCGCTCAGGAGATCATTGGCGGTGGACCCGTGGAAGTTGGTCCCGCCGAAGGTGAACACCCCACCGTCGGCCCCGACCAGCCAGTACCCGCCACCACCGGGAAGGACGCGCATGCCCACCACCGGCTTGGAGAGCACGAGCGCCCCGGCCGACCCGTAGAAGGGGGCCCCGAAGGAGAAGACTCCACCGTCGGAGGCCACCATCCAGTAGCCCCCACCCGGGTTGGCCGCCATGCCCACCACCGGCTTGCGCAGCTTGACCGCACCCATGGAGCCGTGGAACGCGGCGTCGCCGTAGGCGAACACCCCGCCGTCCGACGCCACCAGCCAGTAGCCGTTGCCGTCGGGGGTGGCCGCCATGCCCACCACCGGCGCGTTCAGATGCTTGGCCCCCATCGAGCCCAGGAACGCGGCGTCGCCGTAGGAGAACACTCCGCCGTCCGACGCCACCAGCCAGTAGCCGTTGCCGTCGGGGGTGGCCGCCATGCCGACGATGGGGGCGTTCAGATGCTTGGCCCCCATCGAGCCCAGGAACCGCGGCGTCGCCGTAGGAGAACACTCCGCCGTCCGACGCCACCAGCCAGTAGCCGTTGTCCGACGCGGTGTCGGCGATGCCGACGACCGGTGCCCTGAGCACCAACCCTCCGGCCGACCCGTAGAAGCCGTCACCGAAGGCGAAGACCCCACCGTCGCCGGCGACGAGCCGGTATCCGGGGCCCGGCGCGTCGAGGACGCCCGCCTGACCCGAGTTGGCGCTGACCATGAGCGACGACTCGTCGACGGCCTCGAAGGCACTGGCGGGGATGCTCTTGAGCTCGTCGACGAGCGCCTGCGGCCACGCCGCGTCGGCGCTGCCACCGAAGTACCAGTTGCTGCCGTTGTCGGCGAGGATGAGCCCGTAGTGCTGCATGGCCCGGAGGATGACCTGGGCCTGGGCGGAGTACCCCGAGATGTTGAAGTTCGCCCTGAGGCGGAACCGCGCCCCCATCGGGGGCAGGGAAGGGTCACTGCGGGCCCCCGCCTCGTGCCGCGCCGGCCACAGGTAGCTGGTGTCGGTGGTCACCGCCGTCATCCGGACGGCGTGGGTGATCTGTCCCGACTGCACCTCGTCGTAACGGAGCAACCCGGGCATGATGGGAAGCCCGGCCGCGTCGGCCGAGGTCCAGCCGGCGGGGCGCAGCGCGTTGGAACGGAGGTTCCAGATGGCGCCCGACCCTGCCGTCGAGCCCCCGGCGCTGTAGTGGGCGTCATAGAGCTCGTAGAGCGTGCACGTCGAGGGGTCGACCATGATGGCGTGCCGGTCGCCCGTGGCGCCCGATCCGCCTTCGATCGGGGTGTCGGCGCCGAACGGATAGGGCCCGGGGTCGCTCTCGCTCGCGTACTGGAACGAGACGTTCACGAACGGATGCCCCGGGGGCACGACGGTGTAGGGCATGCCGTAGGGGTTCGACGGGTCGCCCGAGGGCCCGAAGTCGGGGTGCAGGTGCGTCGAGGACGAGTTCATGCTGGCGAGCCATTGGGCGCTGTGCACGTCCACGGGCAGCGACGAGATGTCGGTGTTCCAGATGTTGTCCGACGGGAACATCGGGCAGGCGGCGGCACCCGGGACCGGCGTGCCGGCTCGGGCCGGGCCGGTCGTCGACCGCGACCGTCGCCGAGAAGGCGAGCGCCACGGTCGAGGACCAGGGCCCCCGAGGAGGCCCGCCGTGTCCGCCGACCGGCGTGCCGCGCCAGCCTCCCCCGCATGCTGGATCATCGGCGCGACCGTGGCCGGCACTGAAACCGACACCGGAGCCCGCCCCGAATCTTGGGCACCCGTTGGCGCACCCGGCGCTCGGCCCCCGCACCGCCGAGCCTGTGGCGTTGAAGTTCTCGGCCGGCTGTGCCGACAAACCAGTGAGCGAATTGGCGGAACCGGGCGGGCTCTTGTCAACTGATGCCACACCTACAACACTGGGCCGCTGCTCGGCCCCGCAGCCCGATGGGGGACCGGTCGAACCCATCCCTGCGACACGAGCCGATCGAGACCCGATGACCCGACGAGCGCGAGCCGAGCCCGGTACCCGCGACGGCGGGCGGGCATCAAAGCCCTCGACCCCTCCGAGCCTCGACCACGTCGGAGCCGGTGCGCGGTGATGCGACCTCGAGGAGCGCACGCGGCCCGGTCCCACTGGGCTCGCCGGGTCTCGGACTACCCGCGGGGCGTCCTTCGGGTCCCCCGCCTCGGCGGCGGCCCGGGCCACGGGCAGCGAACCCGGCGCGGTGCTCGGGCCCGCCTGCGGATCAGCCCGCTCGTTCGCCTGCATCGGGGCGCTCTGCCTGGTGGTGGGTGGGGCCACGCTGGGGTCGTTGCGCACCGGAGGGGCCCTGGCCGCAACCGTGATCCGGCCGGGGAACGGTGGCGGGAACGTGACGATCATGAACGGGATGGCCAAGTCCTTCGCCAGCTCGCCGAGCGCGGCCGACCTTCCCGCGGCCACGGCCCCACCGGCTCCGGCCCCACCGTCGCTCGAGGGTGCCCCGGCCCTCCGACCCCACGAGATGTTCGGGTTCGCCCCCTACTGGACGCTCCCGAGCTCGTCGGGGTTCAACCTGGCCGGGCTGACGACGCTGGCGTACTTCAGCGTCGGCGTGGGCGGCGACGCCACCGTGCAGCAGAGCGGCCCGGGGTGGGTCGGCTACCAGAGCCAGGCCCTCGCCGATCTCGTCACCCGTGCCCATGGCGCCGGCGACCGGGTGGTGTTGACGGCGTCGTGCTTCGGCCAGTCGGCCCTGGACAAGATGGCCGCCGACCCCACCGCCGGAGCGCGCCTGGGAGGCGTCGCTCGTCCAGCTCGTGGCGGCGAAGAACCTCGACGGGGTGAACCTCGACTTCGAGGGCAAGGGGACCAAGGACCAGGCCGGCCTCGACACCCTGGTGGCGGCGGTGTCGAGCGCCATGCACGGCGCCAACCCGCACTGGCAGGTGACCATGGACACCTACGCCTCGTCGGCCGGTGACCCGTCGGGCTTCTACGACATCCCGGGGCTGGCGCCGAGCGTCGACGGGTTCTTCGTCATGGCCTACGACATGAACGACCAGGCCACCCCGTCCGCCGACGGCACCGCTCACCGGTGTCGGGGTTCACCGACCTCGACGCCGTGCAGCAGTACACGGCGGTGGTGCTCGCCCTCCAAGGTGATCCTCGGTGTCCCGTACTACGGCTACGACTGGCCCACCGCCGGCCCCGGCCTGGGCGACCCCGCCACCGGTCCCCCCACCCCGCTGAGCTACTCCCAGGTGCGTGACGACGGGGGGCCACGTCTACTGGGACCCGGCCACCCAGACACCCTGGACCTCGTACCAGGTGGGGTCGCAGTGGCACCAGACGTTCTTCGACAACCCCACGTCGTTGGCGCTCAAGGCGCAACTGGCCGACACGTACCACATCGCCGGGCTCGGCATCTGGGCGATGGGCATGGAGGGCAACGCACCGGCCATGCAGGCGCGCTCTGCAGGGGAGCGCCCCGATCGTGAAGGGCCTCCGACCGGGGCCGGTCGGCACTGCGGTGACCACGACCACCACGGCGGCACCGGTCCACCTACTCCTACTCCGGGACGTGGAACGGCGCGGCGGTCACGCTCGAGCCCGTCGACCCGGCCTCATCGGGCCGGCGCCGCCGTCCAGGCCTCGACGCCGCTCGCCGGTTTCACGACCGACGACCCGGCGCGCCTGTGTCTCGAGGCAGAGCCCGGCATTGTCGGTCACCGCCCTCGTCGGGCTCGCCGGGCACCTACGTGGTCACGACCGGCCCACCCGCCGACTGCGCGGCGGGAACGTGGGAGTTCACCGTCCCCGTCGGCCCGCCCGGAGGGGCGCCGACGACCACCACGACGACGACCCCGCCCGACCCGGGCTCGACCACGACGACGTCGACGTCGACGACCACGACGACGTCACCCGGGCACTGACGCCGCGTCACACCACCCGCGTGTCGTGGCCCTCCCAGTACCGCTCCTTCAGGAGCCGCTTGTAGAGCTTGCCGTTGGGGTCACGGGGAAGCTCGGCGACGAAGTCCACCTGCGGGGGCACTTGTAGGCGGCCAGCTGCTCTCCGGCACGCGGCGATCAGCTCGGCTTCGAGGTCGGGCCCCGCCGTCGACGGGTCGACCAGCTCGATCACCGCCTTCACCGCTTCGCCCATCTCCGGGTCGGGCACGCCGATCACCGCCACGTCGGCCACCCGCGGATCACCGGCGAGGACGTTCTCGGCTTCCTGGGGGTAGATGTTCACACCCCCGGAGATGATCATGTGCGCCTGCCGGTCGGTGAGGTACAGGTATCCGTCGTCGTCGAGCAACCCGATGTCGCCGAGCGTCCGCCAGCCGCGGGCATCGACCATCGAGGCCGTGGCCGAGGGATCGTTGTGGTACTCGAAGGGCCGGCCGCCCTCGAAGTAGACGACACCCTCGTGCCCGGGCCCGAGCTCCTCGCCGTCGGGCCCGATCACATGGGCCGGCGTGAGGGGGCGACCGACCGACCCGGGATGTGCCAGCCACTCCGTCGGCGGTGATCCACGTCGATCCGATGTCCTCGGTCCCGGCGTAGTACTCGTCGATGATCGGGCCCCACCATTCGAGCATCTGGCGCTTGACCGGAACCGGACACGGCGCGGCGGCGTGCACGACGGACCGCAGGCTCGAGAGGTCGTAGCGCCCGCGCTCGGCCTCGGGGCAGGTGCAGCATCCGAACGAACATGGTGGGGACGAATTGGGCGTGGGTGACCCGGTGCCGTTCGATCAGCTCGAGGCACTGCGCCGGGTCGAAATGCTCCATCACCACGACGGTGGCGCCGAGACGGAGCATCGACATGCAGTAGACGAGCGGGGCCGAGTGATACAGCGGCGCGGGCGAGAGGTAGACCGAATCCGGGCCCGGCACCCCGCCGGACCAGGCCCAGCGCGATCTGTACCGGGGCGGCCGACACGTCACCCATGGCGGTGTTCGGCAGCTCTTTGCGCACGCCCTTGGGTCGACCCGTCGTGCCCGACGAGTAGAGCATCTCGCGCCCCTCGCGACTCGTCGGCGAGCGGGGTGGGCGCGCAACGGCGGCCACCGCCTGCTCGTAGGCGTCGAACCCGGGCAGCTCGCCTCCGACCGAGAGCCGCACCGGGACCCGGGACAGGTCGAGCCTCGAGACGGCGTCGGCCATGGCCGGGGTCGTCACCAGAGCGCGGCGGCGCCGCAGTCGTCGAGGATGTACTGCACCTCGGCGCTGCGCAGATGGCTGTTCAGCGCGGTGTAGTACAGCCCCGAGCGCTGGGCGGCCCACGCCACCTCGAGGTAGGCCGCGCAGTTCTCCATGAGGATGGCGATGTGGTCGCCGACCGTGAGCCCCCTGTCGCGCAGCAGCCCCGCCAGGCGACGGGAACGCTCGTCGAGCTCCCGGTACGCGAGGGTCTCGGCCGTCCTCCCATGATCACGGCGGTGGCGTCGGGATGCTCCCGGGCACGCGTCGCCAGGTCGAGGGGCGCTGAGGCCTCGGAGCTCGGGCTCATCGAGGCGACGGGACGCCCCCGACGGCACCGGGTCTCTGGTCGGCACTGGCTATCGGGGCGAGCACGTCGAGATTCTTGCCGATCGCGTCGACGGTCATGCACAGTGAGTGGCGGGAGGGCTCGATGAGCGAGCTGGTCCAGGTCACCGAGGTCGAAGACGGTGTCGTCTGGGTCGTGCTCGACCGGCCCCAGAAGAAGAACGCCCTCTCGATCGAGCTGCGCGACGAGGTGAGCGACGCCCTGGACCGGCTGACGTCCGACGAGGACGGTACGGGTCGTGGTCTTGGCGGCGCGAAGGAGACACCTTCTGCGCCGGGTTCGACCTGACGGAGTTCTCGGTGGACGAGCCGGGCTTCCAGGAGCGGCTGTGGCGATCGGCGGACCGTTTCCATCGAACCGTCTTGCTGTTCCCGCTGCCGATCGTCGCCGCCGTCCGGGGCCCGGCACTGGCCGGTGGATTGGATCTGGCGGTGATGTGCGACATCCGGGTGGCGGCGACCGACGCCACCTTCGGCCATCCCGAGCAACGTTGGTCCGACGTGGTCTTCGCTCCCCTGGCCGACCTGGTCGGGTCGGGCCACAGCACGGGACCTCTGTCTCACCGGTCGGACCATCGACGCCGACGCGGCCTTGCGGATGGGCCTGGTATCGAGCGTGGTGGCGATCGACGAGCTCGACCGTCGAGGCCGCCCGGACCGCGGCGATGGTGGCGCGTGGCCCCCGCGACGCGCTCATGCGCACCAAGGCCAGGGCGCTTGCGCCGAGCCGGCCATCGACCCGACGCCTCCACGGTGGAGCTGTGACGCTGCAGACCTCGTGATCTGTTCTCGCAGCCCACCGCGCTGTCCGATTCCCGCCAGACCGCCTCCGCCGCCCCCTGCCAGCATGGCGCCATGGACGAAGCCACGGCGTTTCTCTCGACACCCTGGAGTCGACGGCCCCGGACGCGCCGACGGCGTGCGCGCGGTGGACGGCGCACCACCTGGTGGCCCACCTGACCGCCGGTGCGGCCGAGATGGCCGAGCTCACCGAGGGCGTGATCAGCCGACGAGGCGAACGCGCCACCGCGCCATTCGCGGCGCGCGAGGCCCCGTACGTGGCCATGCCCGACGACGTGCTGCGCGACCGGCTGGTCGTCGAGGCGATTCGCCTGAGCACCGCCGTCGAGGCCCTCGATGCCGCCGTCCCCGAACTGACCGTTCCCTTCGCCGGACGTCGACTGCGCGCGGGCGAGCTGGCGATGCACGGCCGCAGCGAGGCCGCTCTGCACCGATGGGACCTCGCCGGCGACGACGACATCAGCGAGGAGCTCCTGGCCCAGCCCGAGCTCACCGTGCACGCCGTCGGGGTGCTCAACACCATGCTGGAAGATTCCCCGAAGCCGTCACGGCACGCGCCACGGCCATGGGCATCGCCGAGGTGCGAGCGAACTTCGCCGCTCCCGGGCAGCACGACGTGGTCCTCATCGTCGACCGCGACGGGGCGCGTCTCGAGCTCGACGAGCCCCGGGCCCATGGTGTGCGCGCGCCGAGCCTGGCGCACCGACTGCTGGCGTTGTGGGGCCGGCGGTGCCGGACACGACCGGTCAGCTGGAACGAAGAGGACCCCGCCGCTGGCCCGCTCGCGGGCTTCTTGTGGGGCGACCGGACGCGGTCCACCACCCTGTCCGAAACCCGCTAGCCGGATCGGGCTGTGTCGGGAAGGATGGGCCGATGGTCGAGGATTTCGAACGTTGCTACCGAGCCGTCCTGGCACGCGACGGCCGGTTCGACGGTTGGTTCGTGACCGCGGTCACCTCGACCCACATCTACTGCCGGCCGAGCTGCCCGGCCCGCACGCCCGGCCCGCCGCAACGTCCGGTTCTACCCCAGCTCCGCCGGGGCGCAGCGCGCCGGGTTCCGCGCCTGCAAGCGCTGCCGCCCCGACGCATCACCGGGATCGCCGGAATGGAACGTGCGCCAGGACGTCGTCGCCCGGGCCATGCGCATGATCGGCGAAGGGGTCGTCGACCGCGAGGGCGTGGAGGGGTTGGCCGGACGGCTCGCCTACAGCCCGAGGCAGCTCAATCGACTCCTCGTGAGCGAGGTCGGAGCAGGGCCACTGGCGCTGGCCCGCGCCCAGCGGGCCCAGACCGCACGGGTGCTGGTGGAGACCACCGAGCTCCCGGTCACGTCGGTGGCCTTCGCCGCGGGGTTCGCGAGCGTCCGGCAATTCAACGACACCATCCGCCAGGTCTTCGCGTGCACCCCGACGGAACTTCGCCGGCGCCCGAAGCCGGGACCGGCCCAGTCGCCGGACACGCTGAGCCTGCGCCTGGCACACCGCCTTCCCTTTGACGCGCTCGGCGCGCTGACATTCCTGGCGACAGCGCGCCGTCCCCGGCGTCGAGGTCGGGTCGTCGACGCGATTCGCCCGGACGCTCACCCTCCCCCACGGCGGGGGCACGGTCGAGCTCGTTCCCGAGGAGGGATACGTGCGGGCCCGGCTGCGCCTCGACGATCTCCGGGATCTGACGCCGGCCGTCCAGCGATGCCGACACCTGCTCGACCTGGATGCGGACCCCGTGGCGGTGGCCGACCACTTGACTGCCGATGCGGTGATCGGGGGCCTGGCCCGCCGGGCACCGGGACTTCGGGTCCCGGGGACCGTGGACCCCCACGAGCTCGCGCTGCGCGCCGTCATCGGCCAGCAGGTGTCGGTGGCGAGCGCCCGGCGTGTCCTGGGCCGGCTGGTAGCCGAGCACGGCTCCGACGCGCCGCATTCCCCACGCACCCGGAGTCGAGGATCCGGTCCAAGCGCTCACCCGTCGTTTTCCGGACATGGCGACGATCGCCGCCATCGACCCCGAGCGCCTTCCCCTTCCCCGGCGCCGGGCACGCACCGTGGTGGCGTTGGCGGATGCACTTGCCAGCGGGAAGATCGCGCTCGACGTCGGTGCCGACGCCGAAGCGGCGCGTTGGTCGCTGCGGGCGCTCCCCGGCATCGGGAGCTGGACCGCCGACTACATCGCCATGCGCGGGCTCGGGCACCCCGACGTGATGCTGCCGGGGGACCTCGGGGTGCACCACGCCTTCGCCCGCTTGGGACTGGCCTCCACTCCGGCGGCCGTCGACGAAGTGGCACGCAGGTGGCGACCCTGGCGTTCGTACGCCACCCTTCATCTCTGGGGGTGCCGCCCCGACGAACCGGTGCGGGCGTCGTGACGAGCCTGCACCGCGCCGTGGACAGCCCTCTCGGGGTGCTCCACCTCGGCGCGGACTCCTCGGGTCGGTTGACCGAGCTTCGCATCGGTGCGGTACCCGCCGAGCCCGAGACCCGACGTCGCTCCGACACCGACGCGTCTCCGGTGGCGCGGCGGACGCTCGACGACGCGGCCGCGCAGCTCGACGAGTACTTCGCCGGCGCACGGAAGTCCTTCGACGTGGAGTTGGCGATGGAGGGCTCTGCGTTCCAGCGCCAGGTATGGGCCCATTTGCTGCTGATCCCGTTCGGCACCACGGTGAGCTACGGGCAATTGGCCGCCCGGCTCGGCAGGACGGGCGCGGCCCGCGCCGTCGGCCACGCCAATGCCCGAAACCCGATCGCGGTCATCGTCCCGTGCCACCGCGTCATCGGTGCATCGGGTGCGCTCACCGGATACGGCGGGGGCCTCAGGGCCAAGCGACACCTTCTGGACCTCGAGGCGTCGGAAATGCGGTCGCCGGGGGCGCCGAGGGCTGTTCGTCGCTGACGTCGCGGAGATCGTCGAGCGACGATTCAATCCTCGGTGGACGACCCGAAGTTCTCGGTCTCTTTGACCGCCATCGCCGTGCCCCACACACCGACCGCCGTCCCGATGACCGCCAAGGCGAGCAGTCCCGTCACGACCGCGCCACTGGCGCCGTCTTTCAACGCCATCGTGACCACGGCCGCCACGATGACCGACACGACCACGACCGGCGTACACCAACGGCTTGACGTTGCGGCGCTCACGAGGCTGCGCTGAGGCGATCGGCCTCGAATCCACCATGGACATCGCAATTGCTATCGGCCTCAGGGTCGAACAGCTGAAGAGCTGCGGACGCGCCACACGCACCGAGGCGCGCCGTGTCCACGCGGATCTCGATCAGTATCCACGCAGAGTGTTCTGTACTCACACACAGTGAGGCTCCATCGGGGTCCGTGGGCGTCGGGTCGATCCTCGACCGAGTCTCTGCGCCTGACGACGCGCCCGTGTCGAAGACGACTCCCGGACCTCTCGCTCCCATCGGTTCGAGCGCCGTCGTGCCGTGCTGCTTCGCTCGGGCGCCGAACCGCGGCGGGCGTGCGCGCCCTTGCCGTCGATGGCAGTATGCGGGCGGTGGAGTACCTAGCCGTCGCCCAGATGCCACGCCGGTGGTCGAGGAAGTTGCACGGAACGCTTCTCCGACGCGGGTACCGACTGCCACGTGCTTGGCATGCCGTCCCGGCGTACGGGAATGCGTCGACCGCGCTGTGCGGGTTCCGCTCCACGCGCGAACCACATCGGACGTGGACGCAGACGATGATCCCGAGGCGCTGTTCCAAGTGTCAGCTGCTCGTGGACGAGTCCGAGTCCATGGCCAAAGATCCCACCAGGAACCCGCTGTGGGCGGTGCCGGCGTATCACGCCCCCGAGACCGATCAGGTGCCGGTTGCTCCTCAGGGCACCGCGCTGACGACCGGCGAGCCCGGCGGAGGCGGGACCCGTCAGGGAGTCGTCCCGGCGACCTGAACCGGGGCACCGGACCCCGACGTCGTGCCGGGGGAGACCTTCATCGAAGGCGACCACGATCGAGCTGCAAGAACGCAGCGACGAGAACGTGAAGGAAAGACGACGATTCTCGAGATGCATGATCTCGGGGTCCGAAGACGGGATCGAGTACGCCGTCGACGCACGCACAAGACGCTTTTCGACGCCAGACAGGACGAAGAGTCCTTGCGACGTGCCTGACCAGCGAGAACACCCGGCGTGGCGGTGGTGACGTCAGTACGCGCTGAGAGCGTTGGGTCTGTGCGTGGCAGCGCGCTGTCGATCAAGGAAAACGTCGAAAGAGCCGACCACTCATATATGACCAATTCTCAGCTGAAGACGCGGCCCGCCACGACGCATCGCAACGAGCGGCACCACCCGGAGGCCGAGGCCCATCGAGGCGAGATCGCCGCCGTGGTCGTCGAGCGCATCGACGGCACGTGCACCGTCCTGTGGGCGGGCATCTGGCGGACCTTCAACAGCAGGCCCGAAGAGTGGCAGACCCGTCGCGAGGCCATGAATGCGGTCGACAGCGTCGTCGGAGAGATCCTGATCTGGAACGAGATGGCCCCCCACACCTGGGCGGCACGAGCGGCGTAGCCCATTGCGCCCTTCCCCGGGCGCCTCCCGAAGGGCACACGCCCGGCGGCGTCCGGCTGACATTCGTGCTCCGGACCTTCTCCGGCCTTTCTCAGGCAAGTTGCAACCGTCGCGCCCGTCACGCCGGCACGGGCGGTGAACAGCGCCCGCCGGCGGACCAGACGCTCTTGGCACCACGTTGCGTCCGCCCCTGACACCGGGTACGATTTAAGCAATTGCTCAAATCGAATGCTCAGGACGGTGGACGATGGCCAGGGCGGGAGCGAAGCGGAGCGTGGGGCAGGGGGCGTCGACGGGATCCGAGGACACCCGCCGGGGGCTGGTGGACGCCGCCATCGAGGCCTTGCGTGAGGAGGGGTTCTCGGGGGCCAGCGCACGCGAGATCGCCCGGCGGGCCGGTTGCAACCAGGGCCTGGTCTTCTACCACTTCGGTTCGGTGACGAGCCTCCTCCTGGCCGCGCTCGACGAGGTCAGCGCGCTACGCATGACGCGCTATCGAGGCGCGATCGGACGAAGCGCACACTCTCGGCGCGCTGGTCGAGACCGCCGAGTCGGTCTTCCACGAGGACCTCGATTCCGGGCACATCTCCGTGCTGGCCGAGATGATCGCCGGCGCCTCGTCGACTCCCGGGCTCGGTGCCGAGGTCGCGACCCGCGTCGCCCCTTGGCGCGCTTTCGCCGCTGATGCGGTGCGCGACACCTTCGCCGACACTCCCCTTTCGCAGCTGCTCGCCCCCGAGGAGCTCGCCCACGCGGATCGTGGCGCTCTATCTCGGCCTCGAGATGCTGGCCCACCTCGACGGCGATCGCTCCGCCGCCTTGGCCTTGTTCGAACGAGCGAGACAGATCGCCGGTCTCCTGGGCGCATTGGGTGTGTTCGGGGCCGTCCCGGCGACGAAGGAGGAACCATGAGCCAGTTGACAATCCCGCGGACCGCCACGGCCGAGACGTCGTCCACCGACGGATTCGATGTGGTCACCGGCGCGTTCAGCTACTCGGGCGCGGCCATCGCCCGGGAGCTCCTGGCCGCGGGCCGCAGGCGTGCGAACCCTCACCGGGCATCCCGAACGAGCCAAGGGGGATCACTCCGTCGACGTCCGTCCACTGGACTTCGACGATCCGGTCGGCCTGGTGGAGTCCCTGCGGGGCGCGACCACGTTCTACAACACCTACTGGGTCCGGTTCCCCCACGGGCGCATCGACCACGAGGCGGCCGTGGCCAATTCCCGCACCCTCTTCTACGCGGCCCGCCACGCAGGCGTGGAGCGCATCGTCCATGTCTCGATCACGCACCCGGGCATCACCTCGCCCTACCCCTACTTCCGGGGAAAGGCAGAAGTGGAGCGGGTGCTCGCCGAAGTGGGAGTCTCCTACGGCGTCCTTCGCCCCGCCATCCTCTTCGGCGGGGACGGCGTCCTGCTCAACAACATCGCCTGGCTCCTGCGCCGCCTGCCGGTGTTCGCCATAGGCGGTCGGGGGAGCTACCGCATCCGTCCGATCCACATCGACGACCTGGCTCGCTTGAGCGTGAGCCTGGGCGCGCAACGCAGACACAACGGTGGTCGATGCCGTGGGCCCGGAACGCCCGACCTTCGACGAGCTGGTCCGGCTGATCCGGGACACGGTCGGGAAGCCGCACCCGCATCGTGCAACGTCCCGGGCGCGATCATGCCGGCCCTCTCCTCGGCGCTCGGGCTCGTGCTCCGGGATGTGCTGTTGTCCCGGGAGGAATACCAGGCCATGGCCGCCGGGCTCGCCGACACCGACGGGGAAGCCACGGGCACGATCGCGGTGTCGCACTGGCTGGCCGACCACGCCGAGATACTCGGCCGACGCTATGCCAACGAGATCGACCGCCATTTCCGCTGAGCGACGCTCTGCTGCTAGGGCGATTCGTCGGCATCGTCGCGTCATCGTCAGCCAACGGGCTCGCGAGAGCCGGAAGACACGCAATGCCAGGTCACGCTTGGGATGCAGCGTGTCGCGGTCGAACTGCATCCCGAGCTTTGCCATCACCCGCCCCGACGCGGCGTTCTCGGGTTGGTAGATGCTCACGACTTCATCGAGCCCGGGGTTCGAGAATCCGTCGGCGAGAGCGGCTCGTGCACCTTCGGTCGCCAATCCCCGACCCCATGCGGCGGGATCGAGTCGCCAGCCAACTTCGACCGTCGGCATGAGCTCCGGAAGGAAATGCGGCACCGACAGCCCGACGTAGCCGATGAGCCGTCCGCTCCCTCTCGATTCCGCAGCCCATTCCGACCAGCCCCCGGTCGTCTGCTCGGCGATCCTGTAGGCCAGGAATGCCTCGGTCTCCTCGGTGGTGAACCCTCGGCCGAACGGGAACCGCCACACCTCCGGTTTGGCGAAGATCTCTGCCAGCGCCGTCACGTCACCACGGTCCCATCGGCGCAAACGCAGATGCGGCGTCAGGAGTTCGTCGACCATGGCGAGATCCGGCTAGGTCGGCGTCTCGAACTTCTCGACCACCCGCCACATCGCACGCTGTTCTCGCGCGCTCATGTTGGGGTCCCGGACCTTGAACTCCACGACCTCTCGGAGCTTGCGCTTCACCTGGTCGATGTCCGGTTCGACGTTGGCCAGGAAGCCGTTCACCAGCACCGACCTCCCCCAACCGAGCACGGCGGCGATCAGGGGATTCGAGCGGTATCTCGCCCGCAGCCATGAGCACCCAGGCCAGGACGACGTCGACCCGGGCATCCCCACGCGCCGCGTTGGGCCAGTCGATGACCACGGGCCCCTTGACCCCGATCATGACGTTCAGGGGATGAAGGTCCATGTGGAGGAAGCAGTCTCCTGATCCGACCGGTGCGGGTGGCAGGAAATCAGGAGGCGCGATGGCGTGCAGACGTCGATGAAGGGTGGCCAGTAGCGCGCCCTGACGCCGGATCGCCCACGGCCGTCTGCTCATGAAGTCGACCATGGAGGTGCCGTCGATGCGCTCCATGACAAGGTCGGTCCCGTCGTCACCCACCTCGTCGACGGCCGGGACCGGATAGCCGTGACCTCGCAGATATTCCATGGTCCGCGCCTCGCCGGCCATGGATCGCCCCTCCGGGAGCGGCGCAGCACCAGCCCGGGGCCGTACTCGAAGATGTCGGCGTCCCTTCCTGATGCCAGCAACGGCCCGGGCGCCCGCACGTCGCAGACGGTAGTGGAACGGTGCGCTCGGTACGCTGCTGGCGTCGACGACCCCGAGGAGGAGCGGTGGCGGTCACCGGAATGGCGAACCTGGCGGTGAAGGTGGCCGATCTCGATGCCGCGGTGTCGTTCTACGAGGCCGCTGGGGCCGAGGTCCGCGACCGGATGCACTGGAACAACGGCGAGCGCGCCGACGTATACCTGGGCCCCGTCATGATCACACTGTTCACCCACGCCATCTACGAAGACGTCGGTGGACCTTCCCGCCGAGGGCTTCCTCCACCCTGCGCTGTTCACCGACGACCTGGACGGCGAGCTCGAGGGTCACGATGTCATCTGGGGCCCCGCCGTCGTCGAAGGGAATTTCGGCAAGCGTCGTATCGCCTTCGTCAGCGCGCCCGGAGGCATCCGCCTCGAGTTCATGGAGCAGATCGAGCCCCCGCCCCCCCGCCGTCCCGCACCAGAAGGAGCGCGCTCGTGAAGGTGACCCGCTTCCATCACGTCTCGGTCAACACCAACGGGACACCGCTCGACGACCTCGCCGACTTCTACCGCGACGTGCTCGGTCTGGAGGGAAAGGCACGTCCGGACATCCCCGGCGTGCCCGGGCACTGGAACGTCGTCGGTGATCAGGAGCTCCACCTGGTCGGCGCCCCTCCACGAGGGACCCCGATCGACCCCACTGGACACCATTTCTGCGTGGGCGTCTCCGACCTCGACGCCGCGGTGGCCGAGCTCGAGGAGCGTGGCATCGCCTACCAACGCGCCATCCAAGGCGAAGACACGGTCCAGATCTGGATCCGTGATCCGGCGGGCAACACCATCGAGCTGCAACAAGAAACCGGCGCCGGTTGACCTCGTGCATAGCCGTCCTCACGGCACGCAGAGTCGGGTTGCGGAGCTGAGCTAACGGCCCAGGGCGGCACCGTCGGGACTGCGGGGATCTGACGCTCCGGTGAAGGTGAGATGGCCGTCGACGGTGTCGACCGAGATGATCTGTGAACATCCGACATCCACTGGGTTGAAGGCTCCCACGACCCGCACCCGGTGGCCGCGGGATTCGAGGCCATCGCGCCAGCCCTCAGGAGCGTTCGACTCCAAGAGCAATGACTGCGCCGGGGCGTGCCAGAGACGGAACGGAGGAGCCCCGGGCGCCTCGTGCACGACACGCGCAGCGGAGATGGCGGTGGCCGGATCCTGACCGGTGTGCAGGAGGCGCGCCAGCAGCCCCAGGATGATCTGGGGTTGGACGTCGCCCCCCATGGTCCCGATGACCTGGGCCAAAGAGCCGTCGGGTCGGGTGGCCAGGGCAGGCGAGAGCGTGTGGGTCGGACGTCGGCGCGGGCCGTACTCGGCGGGATGGCCGGGCTCGAGGGAGAAACCGACACCGCGATTGTGGAGGAAGATCCCCGTCTCGCCCGCGAGCGAGATGCGCGCCGAAGTCGAGGGCGTTGGACTGGGTGAGTGAGATCCCGAGACCATCGGCGTCGACCGCGCACAGGTGGGTGGTGTCCCCGTCGGAGAATGCGGCTGCCCGTGGCCGGTGGGGACCGTCGTTGGGCGGGGGCGAAGCCGGCTTCCCGGGGTCGATGGACGATGCTCGAGGACCGAGCCGCTCCGGCGAGAGCAGGGCGGCCCCGTCGGCACCGTCGTAGAGGACCGATGGTCGGTCGAAGCCGGCGGCGCGCCCTGCTTCGGCGAGCAGGTGCGGCCACAGCGGGTCGGCGGGATCGTCGGGGATCCCGACCTGGTCGGCGATCCAGGCACCGGCCAACGTGACATAGCCCTGGGAAGGGGGAGGGACGGTCCAGAGGTCGTGGCCGAAGGCCCGCAGCACCAGTGGGTCGGCCCACTGGGCCAAAGGTCGCGCCAGATCGTCGGCGGTGTACTCCCCGCCACCCAGTTCGAGGAGGGCCCGGCCGAACTCCCCACCGTAGAAGCCTTCTCGCCCTCGCCCCGCCAGCTCCCGAAGGGTTCGAGCGACACCCGGAAGACGGACGAGCCTCCCCGGTTCGAGCGGTCCGTCGGAGAAGAGCTGCGACGCACCGGGAACCTGGGCCACGAGATGGCTGGCAAAAGCGAGGAGCAGCGACGCCGCGAAGCCGTCGGCGGCCAGCGCAATGGCGGGCTCGAGGACCGCGTCCCACCCGAGGCGTCCGTAGCGTTCGTGCAGCGCCAGCCATCCGTCAACGGCACCGGGGACAGGAACACTGGCGACGTTGCCGCGCAGCGGCATGTCCTCATGCCCTTCGGCGCGCAGACGGTCGGGGTCTGCCCCGGACCCTGCTCTCCCTACCGACAGAAGCGCCCGGGGTGGCGCGCCGGGAGCCTTGACCATCGCCAGCACGTCACCACCGAGACCGCACAGATGGGGCCCGACCACCGCCATCACCGCGGCGGCGGCCACCATGGCATCGCCGGCGGTGCCGCCCCGATCGAGCATCGCAATACCGGCAGAGCTCGCCAGCTGATCGGCCGCGCTCACCATCCCGCGCGCCGCCACACGAGGATGGAACGGGATCATGCCGGCCACGCCGGCCAGGCTAGGGCTTGGGCTCACGCAGCCCGAGGGGAACGGCGCCCGGGGACCGGTACAGGCGCCGAGGCGCCGACGCCCGTCGGCGCCTCGGCGCCGCCAGCTCGACCCTCATAGCCCCCTCTACCAGGGATGATCGAAGATGTCGACGCACCCCACCCGAAGGCGAGGACCCTAATGTCCGGTGTCGGACCTGCCGATTAGCCAGGGTGGAAAAGGACCGAGTGGGACACGCACCGTGGCGCACGGGCCCGGTCGAGAGCGCGCCCATGCGAGCAGGAACATGCGGGATCAACGACGACGCGTCGGTTCTCTGACCCACGGGCTCGGCATCCCGCGCTGGATGTACGCCAATCGCACCACCCGGGTCGGGGGGGTCATTCGACAATGGCCGCCACCACCTCTGCTGGAACCCCGCGTGACCCGGCCCATCTACCGCGTGTGGTGGGTGTGGGCGGTACTGGGCTCGGTCGTCATGGTCCTCGCCTCGATCACGTTCGTCACCGCTTCGGAGAGTGCACCCGCAGTGACCCACTCGCCGCAAAGCGGCGCTTCCACCACGACCGTGGCGGGGCAGGGGGCGCCATCGTCGAGCGATCGACAAGGCGCGGTCGTCTCTCCACCGTCGAGCAACGGTGTGGCGCACAAGATCCCCCTGGGGGACTACGCCGGCGAAGCCAACCCGTTCGGGGTCGCCACCTTCGGATTGCAGACGGGCACCCTCCCGTCCTACGCCACGGACTACCTGGAGAAGACCGGTGGCTGGGCGGCGATGGACAGCGCCGGCAACGTCACGGCCTGGAGCCCCACGCGCTACCACCTGGTGTTGGGGGTCCCCATCCTCCCCGGAGTGGGAACGCTGGCGCAGGGTGCGAAGGGTGCCTACAACTCGTACTTCGCCACGCTGGCGGCGAACCTGGTCAACGACAACGAGGCCAGCGCCATACTGCGCCTCGGGTGGGAATTCAACGGGAATTGGTTCCCATGGTCGGTGCGGAATGCCGCAGACGCGGCGAACTTCGTGTCCTTCTGGCGCCAGATCGTCACCACCATGCGGTCCGTGCCCGGTCAGCAGTTCAAGTTCCTCTGGAACCCCAACGCTCCGAGCCCCACGTCCTACACCCCCGCCCAGGCCTATCCGGGGAACGCCTACGTGGACTACGTCGGGACCGATGTCTACGACAACTTCTGGGGAACCCCGTTCACCCCGGGGGCGGCGTGGGTGCAGCAACTGACCCAGCAATGGGGGCTTGATTGGCTGGCCGCGTTCGCCGTGGAGCACGGCAAACCTCTCGCCATCCCCGAGTGGTCCGATGAATTCCGTCCCGACGGGCGCGGCCTCGGGGACGACCCGGCCTTCATCGACGACATGGCCAACTGGTTCGTCACCAACAATGTGGCCTTTGCCGACATCCTGTCCTATGACAGCTCTCCGACCTATAGGAACAACCTCCTCGACGGCACCTTCCCCAGGGCTCTGGCACGGTTCCGGGCCGACTTCGACTGACGACCCTGGCCGCGGTCGAAGGTCACGGGGGCTCCGGACCGACCCCGTCGCCGGGCACGGTAGACCCAGAGCATGCGAACACGAACACTCGGACAGGGCCTGACCGTCTCCGCCCAGGGTCTCGGCTGCATGGGTATGAGCGAGTTCTACGGTGCGGGGGACGATTCGGAGTCGGTCGCCACGATCCAGCGCGCCCTCGATCTCGGCGTGACCTTGCTCGACACCGCCGACATGTACGGGCCGTTCACCAACGAGGAATTGGTCGGCAGGGCCCTCTCGGGGCGACGCCACGAGGTGGTCCTCGCCACCAAGTTCGGGATCCAGCGCGCAGCTGACGGGGCCCGACTCGGTGTGAGCGGCCGGCCCGAGTACGTCCACACGGCGTGCGACGCTTCTCTGCGCCGCCTCGGCGTCGACCACATCGACCTCTACTACCAGCATCGCGTCGACCCCGACACGCCCATCGAGGACACCGTCGGCGCCATGGCGGAGCTCGTGGAAGCCGGGAAGGTGCGCCACCTCGGGCTGTCCGAAGCCGCACCCGACACCATTCGCCGAGCGCATGCGGTCCACCCGATCACCGCGCTGCAGTCCGAGTGGTCCCTGTGGACTCGGGACCCCGAGACCGACGGCGTGCTCGAGACCGTGCGCCAGCTGGGCATCGGCTTCGTCGCCTACTCACCGCTCGGGCGCGGCTTTCTCTCGGGGGCGTTCCAGAAGGTCGAGGACCTGGCGGAGGACGACTTCCGCCGGCACAACCCCCGCTTCCAGGGAGAGAACTTCCAGAAGAACCTGGAGCTGGTCGAGCACGTGAAGCAGCTGGCCGAGGCCAAAGGCGTGGCGCCGTCCCAGCTGGCGCTGGCGTGGGTCCTGGCCCAGGGCGACGATGTGGTGCCGATTCCCGGGACCAAGCGGCGCACCTACCTGGAGCAGAACGTTGCCGCCGACGACATCAGGCTCACCGACGCGGAGCTCCGTCGGATCGACGAGGTGCTTCCGAACGGCACCGCCGCCGGCGATCGCTACGGGGACATGACCCCTGTCCACCGCTAGCCCGATCTCGCCTCGTCCCAGAACCGGGGACTGAGATCAACCTGGGAAGAACCTGAGTCCGCGCCGAGAAGTCCGCCCCGAGCAGCATCGGTTCTTCAACGCACCGGGCCCAAACGACGTAGGTAATCCACGGGCAGGCGTGCAATCTTCCATCGAGACATGAGGTCTCGCGACGTTCTGCGTCATTGGAAGCACGCGATGCGTTCGCTTGTTGATGCCCGCACGCGTGTGCCGAGTCGGCGGAGCGTGTGGCGAGATGTGAGCAAAGTGTGATGGGTTGGCGGATGGGTTCCTCGCCCCTGGACACTCGACGATTGCCGAGTGAAGATGACCACGTCACCTAGGGGGAGGTTTCCAATGTTGCGCAAGCTTGCTCTTGGCGCTGCAGTCGTCCTGTTGCCTGTCGGTCTTGTCCTCGCCGTCGCACCCGGTGTGGCGAGCGCGTCGGGCAATCCGCCGACGGTCAGACACATTGCGCCGCATCATGGTCCGGCCAACGGTGGGACCGAGGTGGCTCTCTCGGGAGCGAACTACGTGGGCGTCAACGCGGTGGACTTCGGTGGCAAGCCCGCCCGATCCTTCTCCGTCGTGTCGCATCGCGTCATCATCGCCCGCTCACCATCGGGGACGGGGATCGTCGACATCACGGTGACGACATCGGCTGGGACCAGCGCGATAAGCAAGACCGACCAATTCACGTATTCGGGACAGCGGGTGCCTGTGGTGACCCACGTCGTTCCGAGTCACGGCCGGCCCGCGGGCGGCACTGTGGTCACCATCATCGGCAACGACCTCGAGGGAGCGACGGCGGTGAATTTCGGCGCCAACGCGGCCACCGACGTGATGGTCTTCTCGCATCATCTGGTCACGGCCAAGTCGCCGGCAGGAACAGGGATCGTTGACATCACGGTGACGACACCCCTGGGCACGAGCGCGGTGAACCGCAAGGACCAATTCACGTACAACTCCAAGACGACTCCGATCGTCACCCACGTGAACCCGCATCGCGGATCGACGAGCGGGGGGACGGCGGTCACCATCAGTGGGTCCAACCTCTCCGGGGCATCGGTCGTGGACTTCGGGGCGAACCCCGCCACAGACGTCACCGTGATCACGAGTCATCTGATCACCGCCACCTCGCCCGCAGGAAGCGCCGGGACCGTTGACGTCACCGTGACCACACCTCTGGGCACGAGCCAGACCGACACCGGAGACCAGTTCACCTACGGCTCCTTCGGTCCGGTCGTCAACCACGTCGCTCCCCGTAAGGGGCCGGCTGCCGGGGGAACGGTGGTGGCCATCAATGGCAAGAACCTCACCGGCGCCACCGTGGTGGACTTCGGCTCCAACCCCGCCACTCATGTCAGGGTCATCTCGGGCAAGATCGTGCTGGCGACGTCTCCCGCCGGGAGCGTCGGGCCTGTTGATGTCACGGTGACCACGCCGCTGGGCACCAGCGCCATCAGCTCGAAGGACCAGTTCACCTACCGCTGAGATTGGTGACCTGACTCCTTCGACGGCAGACGAATGCGCAACCGGACAGGGGCTCGACGAGAGCCCCTGTCCGATGCGCAGGGTGCACCTGGGACCGCAACTCGGAGCACATGAGCCCTCTGACTCTGTGACAGATCACCAGTTGCAGAGTCACGTATCAGGCGTGACGGAGTTTCAGATCGAGCGTGTTCGATCCGTTACAGATCACCCGTGGTCACACACACACACACCAATCGGCGCCCTCGGCCGGACAGAACGCCAACGTTGCTCCATTGGCGGAAGGCCGAGTCATCAGCCTGGCCGCCCGACATACCAAGGTCCGCCGTGACGGGCACGCCGAAATGAGGACCACCGTCTCCGTCGCTATCGGACGCGCCAGTATTGGGGAGCGAATCCCACACCTTCTCAATCTGAAAGGAAAGCGTTACCGGATCGCCTGATCACTGCCGGGGCCCGCCGGGCCCACCCCGAGATCGGGCACCTCACCTCGACCGGGACTTCTGGCCCTGCCCGGGATGGGCACACCCGTTCGATAATCGACGGTGCGGGGTCTTGACGTCGATCGGTGGAGGTAGGTCGTGCACAAAGCGGTGGTCGCGGTAGTGCTGGCGGCGCTCGTCGGCGCTTCGTGCACGAGCGCACCGGTCACGAGCCCGAGGGGCACCGGTTCGCCTTCGACCAGCGCGACGTCGTCGACCACCCGCCCGCCGAGCGCGCTGGACAACCTCGCAGCGTTCTTCAGAGATGTTACCGAGATTGACCACCGTCTGAAGTCGGCTGCTGCCGCCGCCAATGGGAACATCGGGGCGACCAAGATCACGGTCAGCAAGGCGACACTCGACACCATTGCCGCCGCCGACCCCACACCAGCGGCGAACGACATCCCCGCGGGCCTCGCCCCGGACGTGATGCAGCCAGTGCTGAGGGTCCAACGCGACCTGTTGTCGCGCTTCTATGCCTTCCGAGGGTTCACAGTTCTGGTCACCCAACAAGGCGAGCCCGAGACCATCCTGCGGTCTGATGAGCGGGCCGCCTACCTGCTGTCGTGCCTCCAGAACGGAAGCAAGCCAGCCGCATCGTTCCCCCTCGACCTAGCGGCCGCTCAAGCGGCAGCGTCCCATGCCCCTCCGGTTGTCGCCGTCGACCCCAGCTCGCGTGCGGCCGCCGATCTCGCTCTGTGGTTGCATTACCTCGTCCTGGCCAACGCAGGCTGCATGATGTGCGGCGACTTCCGGGTCACCGCCATTCCTGCGATCAACTGGCACCATGTGGCGCCGATGTCTCCCGGTGGCAACTCGTGGGACGGCGACATGGCCGGGATCTTGTTCACCGCCCAGTACACAGCGGGTCAGGGCTGGGCTGTCCAGATCAATGCCTGTTGAGCCCTGCCATCGCAATGACCATTCGGTACGTGCCGAGACCTGGTGAACGAAGAGCTCTCTGATCAAGTCCAAGCACTGCTCACAGAGCGCGGCAAGGACTACTCCAAGCGGGCGTCGGCGCTATCTGGATACTTTTGGCCGGACTGATTGTCTGCGAGCGGCGTGGCAAGCACTTCGTCGGCAGGTCAGCGGTGGGCAATCGGTTCCGGGTCCGGGGCGACGAATCCAAGAAGGTTCGCGGCCCGGGTGGTTTGGCGCCCCCGGCAGGACTCGAACCTGCGACGCACGGTTTAGGAAACCGACGCTCTATCCTCTGAGCTACGGGGGCGAGGCAGCCGAAGCCTAGTTATTGGCTCCACTCCGACTCACACTGCTCCGACCGACTCAAGGGACGAGTGTCGAGCCGACGTCTTGGTTGTCCTGTCGCCCCGCCGTACCGGCCAGGGGTGCGACGTTGCGACAGGCGGAACTACCCCTGGCAGCCGTCGACGTGGTCCCTCGTCAGCCTTGTCAGCTCCCGCTCGACCTCGTCGAGCGTCATCGGCGGGCTGATGGCGACGACGTTGCCCTCGATGCCGTCCAGCCAGTAGCGCCCGGAGCGCTGCCTCAGCTTGACCCCGGGCAGGGCCTCGGCCCTCCGCTGAACGGCGTGCTGCCTCGTGCGAAGCGAAGCACCGCCTGGGACACTGACTTGAGCACTCTCGGCCACGTGACCAGCATCGGCAGGGAGGCCCTGGGCCTTGAGGCCATCGCTTCCGCACGCTCGTCGCCAGGTGTCATACGCGCACCGAGGGCGGGCCACAATGGCCTCGCCCTCGGTGCACCTGGTCCCTAGTGCCGCCTTTCCAGACGCCTAGGCCCGCAGTTCCCTACTTGGTACCGATTCCCTACTTACAGCGTCGCCGAGCTCGTAGCCGGGTCGATGTCGATGGTGCTCACCGGTCCGGAGTGGCAGCCGGTGATCAGGTTGGTGTTGTTGGCATCGTTGATGAGGCCGGCCTTGATCAGCGCGGCGTGGCTCGCGGTCGAGAAGGTCCCGCCCTTGACCGTGCCGTGGCTGATGATGAAGCCGGTCTCTCCGCTTACGGACCCCGCCGCGGCCTTGGCGCCCTTGAGCTGGCCGCCGGCAACGGGAAGGTTCTTGACGGCCTTGCCCAAGCCCTTGGTCGTGCTCGTGCTGGCGAAGGAGCTGCACAGCCCGGTGTAGAAGGTCTTCTTGTCATTCCCGTCGGTCGCCCAGCTCTTGTCCTTGGCGGCCTTGGTGACGACGGTGATCGTGTTGGCTCCCGGAGTGCCATTGGTACAAGTGTTGTAGGTGACGTGGACCGTGGTGGTCCCGACCGCACCCTTGACCGATGCGACTCCCTTCACCGTGAGCGGCGGCGAGATGTTCACCGTCGTGGCCAGATGGCAGGTGGTGGGATTGGGCGGTGGTTTCTTGGCGTAGGACGCCGAGCTGAACCCGGCAACGGTGCCCAGAGGCAGGGCCAGTGCGAAGACGCCCATAAGAATTTTGCGACGCATGATTTGGTGCTCCTTTGGTTTCTGACGATGTGTTTTCGTTGATCGCGATGTCCCCCCCGCCCCAATTCGCGACGTCGAAACAAAGCAACGCAATCACCGTCGCGCACTTCGTCGTAGCCCAATAGAGCCTTTAGTCACCCGGTTCTTCCCGCAACCATCGCAGCGTTCGTCCCATCACGCAGAGAGGTCTGTAACTCCCTGAATCTCAGCGTCGTCACAGCATCGAGACGTGACGACGAACGAGGTCCAACGCGAGCCCACACCCCGAAGAGGTCTGCTCGAGAAGTCGGGAGCGACCCGTGTCCGACAACACGGGTGGACAGGACGAGACCGGTGGCCGAGAACGGTGGCGGTTGGCGCGCACGGGCGGGGGGTCAAGAGATGCGCTGCCGCTCGGACGTAAGCCCGGTCGTCGGCACCGGCGAGCCGATCCGCACCTTCACGTGCGGGGGCAACGCCAGGTGGGTGTGACCCGACCGCACACCTGCCGCGGTCCCCGACTCACACTGTGTGGGCAGGGAGAAATCACGGTTGAATCCGACCCCCGTTGGGGGTAGAGATGGGCGGGGGAAGCACCTTCCTTTGTCCCTGTCCGTGTCTCCGGGCAGACGGACCGCAAAGCGAGCGAGGCCTGCCCATGGCTGCACCCGGTTCCCGGCCGATCCCGCGCTCACGAGTGATCCGGCTCCTGACGACGCTGGGCCTGGTATCGGTGATGGCCGGGGGGACGGTGTTGGCCACCAACGTGGTCGGCGTCAGCGGGGCGGCCACCACCACGACGCTGTCACTTTCCACGACGGCCGCCGGGGCGAAGTGCAACAACACCAACCCTTCCGATCCCATCTGCAGCGGCTTGGCCGCAGGGGAGACCGTCAACCTCCACGGAACCGGCTTCGCCCCCGGCGCACTCGCATCGATCGTGCAGTGCAACTCCACCCCCAGTCAGCCCGTGCTGCTCTACCTCGGCAATGACCTCCCGGTCAGTTGCACATCCCTCGCCCTCGTCACCATCCCGAGCTCGGGGAAGACCAAAGGGACCTTGACGGGATCGAAGATCCTCAAGACCGGGACGACCGGCCCACCCGTGCCCAACACCGCGCCGACGTGCACCCAGACGGTCCCCTCCACCTCGGCCATCACGGGGTGTTCGACGAGCGGGAACGAGAACACCGACGCGGCGCTCTACCCGTGTCCTCCCACGCCTGCCCAGCAGGCGGCGGGCGCCACCTGCGTGCTCGCCATCGGCGACATCGACGGTGACCGTGCCGTGGGCACCATCCTCTTCGGGACCGAGACCCTTCCCACCAGCACGACCACGACCAAGCCCGGCGGCACCACCACAACCGCCACCGGCGGGACGACCACGACCGGCGGTGCGACCACGACCACCGGCGCCACCACCACGACCACCAGCTCCACCACGACGACGACCTCTCCCACCAGCACCACGACGGCGACCCAGGTGAGCGCCGGCGCGGTCACGCTGGGAACGTCGGGGACCGTCAGCGACACCGTCACCGTGCAGGGCACCTCCGCCCACGGCAGTCCCACCGGGAACGTGAACTTCTACGTCTGCCAGACCGGCACCGCCAAGACCTTGGTACGAGGACCGTGCGCGGCTACGTCCGGTTCGCACCTCGCCATCGCCCATCTCACCGCCGGGACGGGCAACACCGCCACCGCCTCGTCCGGGTCCTTCACCCCCACCTCGGCCGGCTCGTGGTGCTTCTCCGCGGTCTACGCCGGTGACACCATCTACACCGGGTCCAACGACAACACGACCTCGTCCAACCTCGACGCCAACGAGTGCGTGCTGGTGAACCCCTCCCCCTCGACGACCTCGACGTTCATCTCCTCGGTCAAGCTCACCCTGGGACCGCTGAACTCGGTGACCGACACGGTGACCGTCCTCGGGAACGTGGTGGGCGGGGCCCCCACCGGGAGCGTCACCTTCTACGTCTGCCATACGAGCATCACCGGCGTCCTCACCGCCGCTCCCTGTGCCGCCGGTGGCACCCCCGAGGACGCCGGCGAGGGGTTGCTGACCGGCGCGGGGGCCACCTCGGCGGCCTCGTCGCAGCGTCTTCGTCCCGAACTCGGTGGGCTCGTGGTGCTTCTCCGCGGTCTACGCCGGCAACACGACCTACTCGGGGTCCTCCGACAACACGAGCTCGTCCAACCTCGATTCCGACGAGTGCCTGCTCGTCGAGCCCCCGTCGAACGACGCCATCACGAGCGCGCCCAACACCTCGGCCAGGGCGGGCTTCTCCTTGTCGTTCCTGGTGACGACGTCGGGGCGCCCCCACGCCCACGCTCAAGAAGAAGGGCAAGCTCCCCAAGGGCGTGCACTTCGTCAAGAACCACAACGGCACGGCCTCGCTGACGGGGATCCCCAGCCTCACCAAGGGCATCGGCGTCTATCACTTCACCATCCTGGCCACCTACGGCAAGGGCAAGACCAAGCACGTCATCACCCAGGCCTTCGTCCTGACCGTGACCTGACCGGGTCCGGTCCGGGCCCGTTGGCGCTCCGGAGGCTCCTCCTGGGCCGGGTTCGGTCCGGAGACCCCTTCGTTGCCGAGTTGTTGAGAACGCCTTGGATGGGAGTTGATCGACACCGTTCACGCTGACCCTCCCCGTGAATTCGTCGCGGGCCCGTGAGGCGGAGGGGACACGTGCGAACCAGGTCCGAGCGAGGGGTCGACGACGCGCCCTCCCGGTGGTCGAGTCCGACGACGAGTGGACCGCCGGTGCGATGTCGTTGAGCGGGCCCGACTTCTTCTTCTCGGCCCGGGCCCCGCGCCGGGACCTGCTGCCGGCCGTCGTTGCGCCGGGGCCCTCGGGGCAAGCACGCCCGCCGGGCCCAGGCCCGGGCGAACCATCCGTGCCAGGGCTATCCGCCGATGCACGTCGTCGACCTCGACGGTGGGTCCGAGACGACGCGCATCGCCCTGCGCCGCAGGTTCGAGGACACCTCCGGCACCCACGGCTCCGAGACCGAGGAGTCCGTCGCCGGCTGAGCGGCCCGGGCGCTCAGGTGCGCTCGAACTCCCAGTACTGCAGCTCGCACAGCATCGGGAGGATGTAGCCGACGTAGATCGAGTGGATCTTGATCGGCCCCCGGTCGTCGACGGCGAGGTCGATGAGATCGACGCGTGGATCGCTCTTGCGGAACTCCACCGCACGGTCGCGCGCCGCGACCAGCTCGTCGAGGGCTCCGACGGCGAAGCCGAAATGGTCCATACGCGGGCAGCGCATCGGGTCGTCCTCGGCGATGAGGAAGATGAACTGGTCCCAGTGCACGCACGACAGGATCAGGCGCTTGCGGTCGAGGGTCATGGTGGGCATCTCGTCGAAACCGAGGACCTGCCCCCAGAAGCCACAGATGTCGGCCCGGTTGGTCTCGTCGAGAAGGTCGGCGGCCACGCTCAGCGCAACGTGGTTGAAGCGGGGGTTGCCCGAAGGGTAGTAGGGATGTGGCATCAGTCGGCCTCCGCTCGAGGGCCCGTGGCGTCGGGCGCCGGTTCGCCCTGACCGGGGACCACCATGACCTTGCCGGCGATCCTGCCCTCGGCCAGTCCCTGCATGGCGTCGCCGAGGCCCCGACAGCGAGACGTCGTCGGGATCGATGAGCACGTCGACGGGCAGTCGACCCGACCCCAACAGCTCGAGGGCCCGCTCGAACCCATCGGCGTCGTAGACGAACGAGCCGCGTCACCGTGAGCTCGTTGAGGATCAGGCGGTTGGGGTCGAAGCTCGGCGCCTCGATGCCCGCCCCCACCAGCACCAGGTGCCCGCCCCGGCGCAGCTGGTGGAAGCCGCACTCCATGGCGGCCTTCTTGCCCGAGCACTCGAACACCACGTCGACGGCGCGCCGTGACTGTCGTTCGGGCTCCCAGGGGCGGATAGGTCTCGAGCTCCGTCGGGTCGAGCACCTCGGCCGCGCCGAGCTCGGCGGCCAGGCGCCGACGGCTCTCGCCGGGCTCCACCACGATCACGGGGCCCAGGTCCATGGCGGCCAGCGCGGCGATGGTGAGCGCACCGATGGGCCCGGCTCCGAAGACCATGGCCGCGTCACCGGCGACGATGCCCGACCGGGTGATGCCGTGCAGCGCCACGGCGAGGGGCTCGGCCAGCGCCGCCACCCGGGGGGACATCCCGTCGGGCAGCGCCAACAGGGAGCGGGCGTCGGTGACCACGTACCCGGCGAAGGCCCCGCCCAGGTTGCTGTCGACCGGCGCGGAGCGACGCTCGCACTGCGACGGCTTGCCCTCGCGGCACCGACGGCATTCTCCACAACGAGGGGACGGGCCGCACACCACGGCGTCACCGGGCGCCCAGCTCGTCACGCCTTCGCCCACCGCGGCGACGGTCCCGGTGTACTCGTGGCCGCCCACCGTCCCGGGCTTGCCCCAGCCCTCGATCATGATGTGGAGGTCGGACCCGCAGATCCCGCAGTAGGCCACCTCGACGAGGACCTCGCCGGGGCCGGGAACGGGCACCGGGCGCTCCTCCACGCCGATGTCGCCCGGACGGCGGTACACCGCCGACTGCATCACCGACGGGAGCGGGCCCGAGGGGCGCGCCGGGCTCACCATGGCGCGCTCATCCCACCGCCTCGGGCACGAGGTCGCGCTCGGGGGCGGGGACCGGCGGACGGTACCCGTCCCTGCGGCGCGAGTAGAAGTCCTTGCGCCGCACCAGCACGGCGAACACCGCCCCGACGGCCACGGTCACCGCACCCACCGCGATGACCTCGTTCATCCCGTTGACAAAGGCGTGGTGCGCGGCCACGCACGACCTCGGGGCGGCCCCCCGACACCTTGGCCGCCGCCTGGGACCCTCCGGCGGCGACGGCCCGGGCGAGGGACGGGCGCCTGGCGCGCCCCCGACGAGGCCGTGCAACGTGGACTGCAGGCGGTGCTGGAAGACGGCCCCGAGCGCGGCGACGCCGGTGGCGACGCCCCCGATGCGGAAGGTGTTGTTGATCCCCGACGCCATGCCGGCGCGCTGGGGCGGGACGACACCCAGCGCGATCTTGGCGATGGCGGGATTGGCGAGGCCGATGCCGACGCCGCCGACGAGGAGCCCGGGCAAGAGCGCCGTCCAGCCCGACGCCACGGTCAGGCCGGTGAAGAGCCAGATGCCCACGGCCGAGATCGCCAGTCCCACGCACAACGACAGGCCGGCCGGGACCCGCTCGGTCAGAGCCCGCGACGCCAGGGGCACCACGAACGACAGCGTCGTCAGGGGCAGGAGGCGCTCACCGCCTTGGAGCGGCGACAGCCCGAGGTCGTTCTGGAGGTAGAGGGTGAGGTACGGGAGCAGGGCGAACATGCCGGCGCCGATGCCGAAGGTGGCGATCGACACCCCGGTGAACGCCGGCTTGCGGAAGAGCGACAGGTCGAACATGGGGCGTTCCTGGCGCATCTCCACGATCACGAACAGCAACAGAAGAAGGCCGCGGCGCCGAGGGTGAAGACGATCTTGCGGCTCGACCACCCGTCGTCGTTGCCCCGGGTGAGACCGAGGACGAGGAGGAACAGGCCCCCGGAGAAGGTGAGGAGGCCGGTCCAGTCGAGCTGCTTGGCACCCGGGGTCGGCCATGTTCACCATGCGCCGGCTCACGAGGCAGGGTGAGCGACCCCGATGGGGACGTTCACGTAGAAGATCCACTGCCATCCGAACGCACTCGTGAGCGCACCGCCGACCAGCGGGCCGATGGCCACCGCGCCGCCCACGGTCGCTCCCCACGCCGCGATGGCCGCGGATCGGGCCGAGCCCTGGAAGTCCTGGCCGATGAGGGCCAGCGAGGTGGCGAACATGGCCGCCCCGCCCGATGCCCTGGACGGCCCTCGCCGCGATGAGCTCGGCCGGGGTCGTGCGCCATCCCGCAGGCCAGAGAGGCCAGGGTGAACACGGCCAGGCCGATCATGAAGATGCGCTTGCGCCCGAAGCGGTCGGCCAGCGCCCCCTGGGTGAGGATCAGGGCCGACAGGCTCAGGGCATAGGCCGAGATGACCCACTGCAGGTCGCTGAAGCTGGCGTGCAGCGACCGCTGCATGGTGGGCAGCGCCACCTGGACGATGGTGATGTCCACGAGGAGCATGAACGTCGCCCCGCACACGGCGATGAGGGTCCACCAGTGGCGATCCGTGCCCCCGTTCCGACCCGTGGCTCGGACGATCCCTTCGCGGCCACCTGCCCTCCTCCCGCCGGCGGGCGCCCCTCCCGTGGCACCGGCGTGCGACTCGAACGGAGAGTCTCCTTCGTGCCGCGGCCCGGTGTCCAGGACCGGGAAGGACCGGGACCGGTCGTCGGTGGCCGCCGGTCCCGAGGTGTCGGTCGGTAGCCTTGGCGGCGGTGCGAGCGCGTGTGGACCTCGGGCCGTGCGGTCTCGTTGCACGTGGCGCTGGCGCTCTTCGTCCCCGCCTGTGTGGCCCTCACCTGGTGGCAGGCGGCGCGGGCCCTGGAGGGCAACACCCTCAGCTGGGTCTACACCTTCGAATGGCCGATCTTCGCCGCCTACGCCACCTACATGTGGTGGAAGCTCGTCCACGAGGAGCCCGTCTCGGCCTCGGCCCGGGGGGCGGTCCCGGCCGGGCCCGCCGGTGCCGCCGGCGGTGACGGCCCTGCCGGCCCTGACGACCACAACCAACCCGACGACCCCGACGACCCCGGCGAGCGGGTCGGTCCGGACGAGATCGACGACGAGTTGGCGGCCTACAACCGGTACCTGGCGGAGCTCAATGCCAGCGGGAGGCAGAAGCGATGGTGACCCGCAGCACGGCGGTGTCGAAGGGGCGGGCCCGGCGGCGCCGGGCGCGGCGGCAATGTCGCAGAAAATTCACACGCCAGGTCTTGCGCTTCGCCACCGCGTCGGCATCTATTGGGGACATGGAGTTCGAGGGGGGCACGACCGCGGGGCCGACACGTCGGCGACGACGTGCACACAGACATGTCTGCCCGGGTTCGCGGACGAGGCGGAGCCCGAGATGAGCGATCGGCGCCCGGCGCGTCCGCCGGTCGAGGTGCGCACCAGCCCGCGCCGGCGCAAGACCGCCAGCGGCTTCTGGCAGGACGGCCGGGTGGTCATCCTCGTCCCGGCCCGCCTCAGCAAGGCCGACCGGGTGGAGCTCGTCGAGGGCCTCGTCCAGCGCGTCCTGGCCCAGCGCCCCAACGTCACCACCTCGGACCGCGACCTCCAGAGGCGGGCGGCGGCGCTCGTCCGACGAGTACCTCGGCGGCGTGCGGGCCCGGTCGATCCGGTGGGTCGGCAACCAGCAGCACCGGTGGGGCTCGTGCACGTCCCGGACCGGCGAGATCCGCATCTCCGAGCGCCTGCGGTTCGTGCCCGGCTGGGTGCTCGACGCCGTCCTCGTCCACGAGCTCGCCCACCTGATCGAGCCCACGCACTCGGCCCGCTTCCGCCGCCTGGCCAACCGCTACCCCCGGACCGAGGAGGCCGACACCTTCCTGGCCGGCTACACCCTCGGCCAGGAGACCGCGTCGGCCTGACCCTGCGCCGCGGGCCTGTCGCTCAGGCGCGCCCGTCGAGGACGGCGGTGGCCACCAGCTCCTCGAGGTAGCGGGTGTCCCACCACGACACCTGGAGCGCCTTGGCCCGGCGGAAGTAGAGCTGGATGTCGAAGTCGACGGTGAAGCCGATGCCCCCGAAGACCTGTTGGGCCATGGCCGTGACGTCGCGGTAGGTGCGGCAGGCGAAGAGCTTCGCCATGGGCGCCAGCGTGTCGACCGGCCGGCCCTCGGCCCGGGCCCAGGCCGCTTCGTGGACGAGGGTGGTGCCCCCGTCGACGGCGGTGACGGCGTCGGCCAGGTAGTGGGCGATGGCCTGGAAGGCACCCAGGGGCTTGTCGAACTGCTCGCGGTCCTTGGCGTACTGCACGGTGATGTCGAGCGCCTGCTGCGGCGCCCCCCATGGCCTGGGCGGCCGAGGAGGATGCAGCCGTCGTGCATGACGGCGTCCCAGGTTCGCCCACCCCGACGCCGGGGCCCCGATGCGGTCCTCGGCGCGCAGCGCCACGGCGTCGAAGGTCACCCGGTACTGGGTGTCCGAGGCCACCGTCAGCTGCTGGCTGCAGCGTGACCCCGTCGGACGGCGGGGTCGACGAGGAAGAGGTCGACGTCGTGGGGGCCGTCCCCGGTGCGGGCCAGGACCACGAGGCGCGCGGCCGACGAGGCGAAGGGGACGTGGCGCTTGGTCCCGGTCAGGCGGTAGCCGTCGCCGTCGGGCTCGGCCCGCATCTGGACCCCGGTGGGCCCGCAGCTGTTCTCGGGCTCGAACCACGCCGGGGTGAGGATGGCGTCGCCCCGGGCGACTGGCGCGCAGCCACCGCGCCTGCTGCTCGGCCGATCCCGGCCGGGCCAGTGCCCCGCCGCACAGCACCGCGCTGGCGAAATGCGGCGTGGGGGCGAGGGCGCGACCCGAGCTCCTCGTAGAGGACGACGCCCTCGAGCGCGCCCATCCCCGAGCCGCCGTGCTCCTCGGGGAGCAGGAGCCCGATGAGGTCGAGCTCGGCCATCTGCTTCCACAGGTCGGTCGAGTACCCGACGGGGTCGTCCTCGAGCTCGCGGACCACCGACAGGGGGCTCGAGGTGGCACACACCTTGCGCACCGTCTCGCGCAGCATGTCCTGCTCCGGGCTGAATTCGAGGTCCAGCACGTCCGAGCTCCTCTCAGGGCTTCCAGCGGTCGCCGCGGCGATGCCACGGGTTGTCGTCGTCGTCCACCGGCAACGCCACGCGTGCGGTGCACGTGCTCTTCACGTCGCCGTCGACCGACAAGGTGATGTCGAGGCCGACCCATCCGCACCCGGCGTCGTCCACCGCGACCTCGGACACGACCCCGTCGAGCACCATGGTGTCGCCGGGGAAGACCGAGTCGCGCATGCGGAAGGTGACGCGGCCCATCCGGCCGTGGGGACCGGTCCAGTCCGTGATGTAGCGCTCGAACCACGCCGCCTGGTTGGGGGTGTTCAGGAAGATGTCGCGCGTGCCGTTGCGCTCGACGGCGAAGTCCTTGTCGTGGTGCATGGGCCGCCAGTCGCGCGTGGCCAGGGCGCCGAGCACCACCGTGGTGGCGGTGACCTCGTGGCGCAGCGCCGGCAGGCGGTCGCCCTCGGCCACGTCGCCGAACACGAGGAGGGGAGCGGGCGGGCTCACGACGCGCTCGCCGGCGTCGACCCGCGCCGGTAGCCGAAGCCGGTGTAGCTCTCGACCCCGACGGTCTCGCCCTTCTGGTTGGTGTACTCGACGTCGATGACCCAGAAGCGCCCGGTGCCGAGCTTGGTCGTCTTCTCGTCGCTCACCGAGCGCAGGATCTGGCGCGTGGTCAGCATGTCGCCGGGCCGCACCGGCTCGTGGAAGACGATGGTGTTGTCGGTCATGACCGCCTCGGGCAGCCCGAGGCGCTCCTTCAGGTCGAAATGGACCTTCAAGGGGAGGTGCTGCTCGGTGCGGCCCGGCGCCCAGTGGTGCGGCCGGAACCACACCGACATCATGGTCGGGGGGGCGACGGGCCCGCCGGTGATCTCGTCGGCCACGGCCTCGTCCCAGAACAGCGGGTTGCCGTTCTCCACCGCCGCGCACATGGTCCAGATGTAGCTGCGCTCGACGGGGAACTCGCCCGTCTCCTCGTACTGCGCCACGCCCGACCAGGGCGCGGGCGTCGTCGACGCGACGCTCATGCGACCACCTTCCGGGCGCGCAGCTCGGCCACCGTTCGGCCGGCACCCCGGCCGCCGCCAGCAGCTCGTCGGTGTCGGTGACCTCGATGTCGGGCACGCACACCGGCTCGGCCACCGGCGCCATGCCCGCCAGCACGGCGCCCACCTGACGGAACGCGCCGCGCCCGGCGTGCTTGGCCTCGACCACCGCGCCGCGCCACGCGTACTGCGGGTCGGCGCCGATCTCCGCCACGGCCTGGACCGGGGCGACACAGGTGTCGGCCCCCGACAGCTCGGTCACCCAGTCGTCCCGGTCGCGCCGGGCGAAGGCCGACGGCCAGGTCGCCGGCGCAGCTCGTCCTGGACGTCGTCGTCGTACTGGTGGTCGACCCACTGCTCACAGCCCGAGCGCCCGGCACAGGTTGGCGAAGAACTTGGCCTCGATGGCGGCCACCGCCAACCACTTGCCGTCGGCGGCGCGGTAGGTGTCGTAGCAGGCGTAGCGACCGGTGAGCACGTCGTGCCCGGGACCGGGCTCGGTCCCCGTGGCGAGGTGCTCGTCGACGGCCAGCGACATGAGCCAGAGGACCCCGTCGGCCACCGACACGTCGAGGAAGGTGCCCTCACCGGTGGTGGCTCGGCCCACGAGCGCGGCGCACACCGCCAGCGCGGCGTGCATGCCGCCGCCCGCGGCGTCGGCGATGGTGGCGCCGGGGACGGGGGGCCCGCCGTCGGCGCGCGGGCCGGTGGCGGCCAGGTAGCCGCCCACCGCCAGGTAGTCGAGGTCGTGGCCGGCCCACCCCGAGCGCGGCCCGTCCTGGCCGAACCCGCTCGTCGAGCAGTAGACGATGCGCGGGTTCACGGCCGCGCAGCGCCTCGTAGCCGATGCCGAGGCGGTCGACCACACCGGGCCGGAAGCTCTCGACCACCACGTCGGCCCCGGCCGCCAGGGCCAGGAAGGCGTCGCGGCCGTCGGTGTCGCGCACGTCGAGCTGCACGCGCCGCATGCCCCGCTGGGCGCTGTAGGCGAAGAACGGCGGGGTCACCGGGGCGGGGCCCCGGCCGGGCACCGGTCCGATCTTCACCACGGTCGCCCCGTAGTCCGCCAGCAGCCGGGTGCAGCGCGCCGCGGGCCCGACGCTCGACAGGTCGAGCACGACGACGCCCGTCAGGGGGCCCGGCGCGTGGGCGAAGCCGGGTCCATCAGAAGTTCTTGGGGAGCCCGAGGCGTCGGCGGGCGATGATGTTCTTCTGGATCTCCGAGGTCCCGCCGCCGATGGTGTCGATCACGGTGTAGCGGTAGGTCGACTCGGCCCGGCCCTCCATGGGCGCGTCGGGGGTCTTCACCCGCAGCTGCGAGCCGGGACCGGCGATGTCCATCGACGCGTCGGCCAGGCGCCGGGAGAGCTCGGTGGCATAGAGCTTGTACTCCGACGCGTGCGTGGTGGGGGCCGCGCCGCCCTTCTGCGACTCGTTGACGAAGCGCAGCCCGAGCACCCGGGCCACCTCGGCCTGGGTGGCGAGCTCGGCGATGCGGTGGCGGACGACCGGGTCGTCTTTCAAGCGGCGGCCGTCGCGCGTCGCCCCGGCCACGTACTCGCACAGCAGGTCGAGACGCTGCTTGATGGGCGAGAAGGTGAACATGGTGAAGCGCTCGAGGTCGAGGGCCTCGGAGATGTACTGGAAGCCGTGGTTGAGCTCCCCCACGACGTAGTCGTCGGGCACGAACACGTTGTCGAGGTGGACCTCGTTGGTGCGCTCGTCGCCCATGGTCCAGATGGCGTTGACGGTGATGCCGGGTTGGTCGAGCGGGACGAGGAACAACGTGATGCCGGCAGTGCTTGGACGTCGGGTCGGTGCGCGCCCCCACCCAGTACCACTCGGCGAAGTGCGCGGACGTCGTCCACGTCTTCTGTCCGTTGAGCCGCCAGCCGTCGCCGTCACGCGTGGCCTTCAACTGCATCGAGGCCGCGTCGGACCCGGCGTTGGGCTCGGAGTAGCCGACGGCGAACTCGACTTCGTTGCGCAGGATCTTGGGCAGGAACTCGGCCTTGAGGCGGTCGCTGCCGTGGCGGATGATCGTCTTGCCCACGATCCCCACGCCCTTGCCGATCTGGGGCCCGCCCCGGCGCGCCAGGGACTCGTTCAAGAGGTACTCGTAGACGCCGTCGCCCTCCTGGCCCCCGTACTCCTTGGGCCAGGTGATCCCCAGCCAACCCTGACCGCCCATCTCGGCCATGAAGGCCCGGCGCTCGGGGGTGTCGACGATCTGGGCCATGTTCTCCCGGGTGACGTCGAAGACCTCGGGGTCGTCGTGGTCGTCGAGGAAGCGCTCGACCTCGGCCACGAAGGAGAGCTGCTCGGGCGAGAACTCGAAGTCCATACCGCTGCCTTTCCCTACGACGTTCATGCGCCGTTTCCTACGGCGGTGCACTCGACGGCCCGCACCCGCCGCACGTGCTCCCCCCGGGGGTCCCGGCCGTGATTCCTGACTGGTCGTCAGATCGTATCGGCTACCATCGCCGCCGTGCCGGGAGCGCCGGGGTCGGGTGAGGCTGTGCGGGGGATCGTGAGCGCCGGCGGCTACGTGCCACGGGCCCGGCTACGGCGGTCCGACGTGGCCGAGTTCCTCGGGTCGGGGGGCGGCAAAGGCACCCGGGCCGTGGCCTCGCACGACGAGGACACCACCACCATGGGGGTCGAGGCGGCGCGCACCGCCCTGCGGCGGGCCCCGGCCGCCGCGCTCGGCGCGTTGTGGTTCGCCACCGCCTCGCCCGCCTACCTGGACAAGACCAACGCCACCGCCCTCCACGCCGCGCTGCGGCTCCCCGGGGACGTCCCCGCCCTCGACTTCGGCGGGGCCCTGCGGTCGGGGGTGGGCGCCCTCCTGAGCGCGCTGCACAGCACGACGACCACCCTGGTGGTCATGGCCGACCAGCGCGACGGGCTGCCCGGGGGTGCGGACGAGTCGGCCGGGGGCGACGCCGCCGCGGCCCTGGTGGTGGGCGGCGACAGCCCCGGCGCCCCGATCGTGGCGCGCTACCTGGGGGGGGCGTCGGCCACCGACGAGATCCTCGACCGCTGGCGCGCCCCGGGCGAGCGCCGCTCCAAGGCGTGGGAGGAGCGCTTCGGCGAGACCCGGTACCTGGCCCTCGGGCTCGACGCGTGGTGCGCGCGCCCTCAAGGCGGCGGGCATCGAGGCGGGAGACGTGGACCACCTGGTGGTCACGGGCATGCACACCCGGGCCGCCAAGGCCCTGGCGTCGAAGCTCGGCGTGCGCGCCGATGTGGCGGCCGACGACCTCTCCGCCTCGGTGGGCCAGTCGGGCACGGCCCATCCCGGGCTGGTGCTGACCTCGGTGCTCGAGACCGCCGGGCCGCGACGAGACCGTCGCCCTGGTGCATCTGGCCGACGGTGCCGACGCCCTCGTCTTCCGCACCACCGAGGCCATGGCGGGCTCGGCTCCGGCCCGCCCCGTGGCGGCCCAGGTCGACGACGGCGCTCCCCTCTCCTACGGGAAGTTCCTGTCGTGGCGGGGCATGGTGAGCCCCGAGCCGCCCCGGCGCCCCGAGCCCCAGCGGGTCTCGGCCCCTGCGGCCTGGCGCAGCGAGTCGTGGAAGTTCGGCTTCGTGGGATCCCGGGACCGCACCAGCGGTGGCGTGCACATGCCCCCGGCGCGCGATCTCGATGGCGGGGGGCGCGCTCGACGACATGGAGCCCGCGGCCATGGCCGACCTGGTCGGGCACCGTCGTGACCTACACCGTGGACCGCCTGGCCTACTCGCCCAGCCCGCCCATCGTGTTCGCGGTGGTGGACTTCGACGGCGGGGGCCGCTTCCCGGTGGAGCTGACCGACGTCGACGCCGAGGCGGTGCACATCGGGGACCGCCTGGAGATGACCTTCCGCCGCCTCTACAGCGCGGACGGCATCCACGACTACTTCTGGAAGGCGCGCCCGGCCGGGGCCACGTCGCGGCCCGCGCCCCGGGGCTGAGCGGACGAGGCGAGGAGGAGACCCATGGCATCGCACGGGATCTGCGACCGGGTGGCGATCGTCGGCATGGGCTGCACGCCCTTCGGGGAGCACTGGGACAAGGGCCTCGACGACCTGATCGTCGAGGCCTCGACCGACGCCTTCGCGTCGGCGGGCGTCACCAAGGAAGCCGTCGACGCCTACTGGTTCGGCACCGCCCAGTCCGGGATGAGCGGCATCACCTTGGCCCGGCCCCTGCAGCTCGACCGCAAGCCGGTCACGCGGGTCGAGAATTACTGCACCACCGGGTCCGAGGCGCTGCGCGCCGCGGCCTACGCCGTGGCCTCGGGCGCGTACGACGTGGCCATGGCCGTCGGCGCCGAGAAGGTGAAGGACAGCGGGTACCAGGGCCTCAACGCGGCGGGCCCTCCCAACGACGGCACGGCCCGCACCCTCACCGCGGCGGCCATGTTCTCCATGGTGGCCCCGGCCTACGCCCAGAAGTACGGCGTCGACGAGGAGCAGATGACCGACGTGCTCGCCACCATCTCGGTCAAGAACCACTACAACGGGGCCCGCAACCCCCGCGCCCAGTTCCGACGCGAGATCACCAAGGAGACGGTCCTGAAGTCGCCGCGCGTGGCGGGCCGGCTCGGGGTGTTCGACTGCGCCGGCGTGGCCGACGGGGCCGCCGCGGCCGTCGTGGTGCGCGCCGAGGACGCCCTTCGCTACACCGACAAGCCGCTCTACATCAAGGCGCTCTCCTTCGCCGCCGGCAACGGCTCGGGCCTCATCGACCCCGGCTACGACTACACCCACTTCCCCGAGTGCGAGGCGGCCGCCGCCGACGCCTATCTCCAGGCCGGCATCACCGACCCCCGCAGACAGCTGGCCATGGCCGAGGTCCACGACTGCTTCACCCCCACCGAGCTCGTGCTCATGGAGGACCTCGGGTTCGCCGACCGGGGGACCGCATGGAAAGAGGTCCTGGCCGGGACCTACGACCTCCACGGGGAGCTCCCGGTCAACCCCGACGGCGGGCTCAAGAGCTTCGGGCACCCGGTGGGGGCCTCGGGGCTGCGCATGTTCTTCGAATGCTGGCTCCAGCTGCGGGGCGAGGCCACCCCCGAGCGCCAGATCGACAACGGGCGGGGCCTGGCCCTCACCCACAACCTGGGCGGGTACCCGGGCGAGATGGTGTCGTTCGTGTCGGTGGTCGGCACCGAGCGCGACTGAGCTCGCAGAGACCGGTGTCGTTCCTCGACGAGCGGGCCGGGCTGGCCGGGAAGGTGGCGGTGATCGCCGGCGGTGGTGGCGGCCTGGGCCGGGCCGGCGCCCTCGACCTGGCGCGCGCCGGGGTGGCGCTGGCTCTGGCCGACGTCGACGGCGACGCCCTGCGCGCCACGGCCGACGAGGCGCGGCTCGCTCGGCGTCGAGGTGGTCGACGCCGTCGTCGACGTGCGCGACCCCGACGCGTTGGCCGCGGTGTTCGAAACCTGCGACGAGGCCCTCGGTCACCTCGACATCCTCGTCAACGTGGTGGGCGGGACCTTCCGCTCGCCCTTCACCGACGTGAGCGCCAAAGGGCGCGACGCGCTCGTCCGTACCAACTTCACCTGGGTGGTCGACGCCACCCAGCGGGCCGCCCTGCGCATGACGGCGGCGGGGCGCGGCGGGAGCATCATCACCATCACCTCCATCGAGGCCCACCGGGCCGCGCCCGGCTACGCCGTCTACGCGTCCATGAAGGCGGCGGTGACCCACCTCACCCGGACACTGGCGGTCGAGCTCGGGGCGGCCGGCATCCGGATCAACTGCGTGGCACCGGACTTCGTCCCCACCGCCGGCCTCGCCGGCGTGGCCGGGCGGGCGGGATCGGCCGGACAGCGTGCCGCCGCCGCGGGCGATGGCACCGACCCCGGCGACTGGCTCACCATCCCCCTGCGCCGCAAGGGCGAGGTCACCGACGTGGGCAACTGCGTGCTGTTCCTGGCGTCGGAGCTGTCCTCCTACATCACGGGCACGACCCTGCACCCCGACGGCGGGGCACTGGCCATGTCGGGCTGGATGGACTGGCCCGACGACGGCTTCACCGCCCGACCGCCGGCGTGGGTGCTCGACCGGCTCGAGCCGCCCGACGCGTGACCTCGCCCCTGACCTCGGCCGCGGGGGGCGACGCCCTGTTCCAGCCCGACGGGGACCACGTGGTGCCGACCGAGTTCGCCGCGGGGGCCGTGGGCTCCCGACGCGTTGCACGGCGGCCCCGTGGCCGCGCTGCTCGCCCGCGCCGTCGAGTCGCTCCCGACCGACGGGCCCATGTGCGTCACCCGGCTCACCGTCGAGCTCCTGCGACCGGTCCCCTTGGCCCCGTTGTCGGTGTCGGCGTCGGTGACGCGCCCGGGCCGCAAGGTCCAGCTCGTCGAGGCCACGATCTCGAGCGGCGACCGCGACGTGGCGTGGGGCCGGGCGTTGCGCATCAGGCTGCGGCCCGACACCGACTTCCCCGACGCCGACGCACCCGACAACGCGGCGACCCGCGCCGACGACGGCCCCGTGCCCGGCCTCGACCCCGGTGCACCTCCGGGCCCCGACGTCGGGTACGGCTCAGAGGCGCCCATCGGCGCCTATCGCGGCCTTCCACAACGCCGGGGCGGAGCTGCTGTACGTGGCCGGGCACTTCTCCCGGCCCGGGCCCGCCACGGTATGGGTCCGCCTGGCGGTGCCGGTGGTCCCGGGGGAAGAGCCCAGTGCGCTGCAGCGGGTGGTGGCCGCGGCGGACTTCGGCAACGGGGTGAGCGCCGAGCTCGACTTCACCCGCCATGTCTTCATCAACCCCGACCTCACCGTGTACGTGCACCGGCCGGCCGTCGGCGAGTGGGTGTGCCTCGACGCCTCCACCCGTATCGGCGCCCCGGGGCTGGGACTGGCCCGCTCGGCGTTGTGGGACACGAGCGGGCCCGTCGGGCACTCCCTGCAGAGCCTCCTGGTCGAGCCCCGGGGCTGAGGGGGGCTCCGGGTCGCCCGCCACGGCCCGTGGCCGCGCTCCCCCGGGAGTGGTTGTAGCGGCAAGTTGTTGGCAGATTGTGAATCCGTTGACAACCTCATGAGGTTTCTCGCCCACTCTTCGTAGGGTGATCACCCGAAGCGGCGACACAGTCCGCGTCTCTCGTGCCCAGTTGGCCGCGCTCTGCACCCGAGCCCCTACTCCAGGAGGCTCCCGTGCTGCATGACTTCAACCTCTACGACCTCTTCGTCCTCTCGTTCGTGCAGTTGATCGTCTCCACCGTTCTGATCCTCAGCCCGGCCCGGTACCTGGGCCTCCGGTTCCGCTGGACGGGATCGAGGATCACCGAGGTCCTGGTGGCCGCGGTGGGCGCGGCGGCGGTCTCGGCGCTGGCCTGCTTCCTCACCACCGAGATCTGGGGCCTGCGCCTGGACGGGCTGGAGACGGCCGCCTACCTGCTCACGATCTGCTCGGTGGTCGTCATCGTCCTGCGCCCCGACACCAACGTCGTCGGCCAGGTCTTCTACGCCTCGTTCGCGGCGGCGGGGTTCACCTTCCTCGCCTTCGCCGCCCTGGTGGCGACCGCGGCGACGCACTCGATCGTGGAAGCGCTGACATCGACCCTGTTGATCCTCCTCGACCTCGCCGCCTTCCTGGTGTGGAACTCCAACATCAACTACGTGAGCGACGTGCTGTGCCGCACCCGCCACTCACGTCCACTTCCCGAGGCCGATCCCACGTACCTGCCCATGGTGTCGTTGCACATCCCGGCCTACAACGAGCCTCCCGAGATGCTGATCGCGACGATCAAGGCGGTCGAGCAGATCGACTATCCCAACTTCGAGGTGGTCGTCCTCGACAACAACACCACCGACCCCGCCGTGTACGGACCGGTGGAGGAGTACTGCCGGGGCCGCGAGCGCGTCCGGTTCGTCCACGTCGAGCAGTTGACGGGCTACAAGGCGGGGGCGTGCAACCTGGCCCTGCGGACCTACACCGACCCGCGGGCCGAGATCATCGGCTTGATCGATGCCGATGACATCGTCCAGCCGTACTACCTGCGCGAGATGGCGTCGTACTTCTCCGACCAACGCGTGGGCTTCGTCCAGAGCTTCGAGGGCAACCGGGACTACGAGGGCAGCGCGTACTACACGGCATGTGTCGATTCCTACCAGGGCTTCTACCTGGCGATCATGTCGTCTCGCAACGAGCGGGACTCGGTCCCCTTCGTGGGCACGATGGGCCTCTTCCGCCGCAGCGCCCTCGAGGGCGTCGGGGGCTGGAACGAATGGTGCATCAGCGAGGACACCGAGGCCTCGCTCCGGGTGCTCAAGGCGGGCTGGTCGGGCCTGTACGTCCCGCGCTGTTTCGGTCGGGGTGTGGTGCCGCCCACCTATGCCGGCCTCAACACCCAGCGCCACCGCTGGTGCTTCGGCGCCATGCAGATCCTCCGGCTCCACTGGCGCAGCCTCATGCCCTGGGACCGCTCACCCGAGAACCATCTCACCAGCAGTCAGCGCCGCGACTACCTGATGGCATCGATGGGATGGTTCCGGGACCTGTTGATGCTCACCTTCGCCCTCTTGCTCCTGGCCATCACCGGGCTCCTGCTGTCGGGCTCCAAATTCGCGCTCACGCCGCTCGGCGGCGACAGGTCGCTCCTGCCCATGTCGCTCATCATCATCGCCACGATCAGCATGATGTGGACCCTTCGCCATTGGACACCGATCTCACGCCGACGATCCGTGCTCGGCCTCGTCATCAGCCTCTCCGCCAGCTTCATCACGGCCATCGCCTGCATCGAGGGCATGGCCCGACGCGAAGGCGTCTTCCTGCGGACGTCGAAGACCGGCGCCAGTCGTCACCGGGTGCGCAGCGCGTTCCGGTTGAGCCGCTGGGAGACGCTGCTGGCGGTCACCCTCTATGTGTCGGCGGGCCTGCTGGCCGCATCGCAGCACCCGCCGATCCTGTTGATCATCATCATCGCCATTCAGGGCAGCGTCTATGCGTGCTCCCCGATCGCGTCCTTGTGGAACCTGCGGGCCCAGCTGGTGTCGGCACACGAGTACCGGCGCCGTTACGAGGCGCATCGTCTGCGCCTGGCGAACAGCAAGCGGCCCACGTTCCGGGTGATCCGCCCCGTCGCCGCGCTGTTCCTGGCCGCAGTGGTCGGCGTGGGGGCTGCGGCGGTGGCTGCGCCCAACGAGCTCCTGCCCGGCACCCCGGCCGACCACGCGCCGGCGGGAAGCGCGGCATCGGGGACATCGGCGCCGACGCCGACCGGTGTCAGGTAGAGGTGCCCGTGGAACCGACCCGTACGCCCGTGACCGCCGCCGAGGTGCAGTACTACGTGCTCGCCGACCGCTCGGGCCCCTACCTGCTGGCCCGGGTGCGCTGGCCCGAGGTCGCCCAGGCCATCACCGCAGGGTGTCGCGAGTGGCAGGACGACCCCGGCCTGTTCGACCTGCCCTACGACCCGGGTAGTGCGCCGGTGACCCTCGGCGAGGGCGCCGCCATCGCGGCGGGCTGGGGGGTGCTGCTCACCTCCGACACGGCGGTCGGCAGTTCCCTGCCGCCGGTCATCCGGCGCATGCCGGCCAACTGGTCCAACCTGGCGCCCGCCGAGAAGCGGGCGTGGTCACTCGAGTACGTCCTGACACGACGGCGCGCCAAGGCGGGGCGCCAGGCCCGCAGCGGACCGGCCGGCGGTGGCTCCCGGCGCCGTCGCAAGCGGTCGGCGGTGGCAGAGCGGCGACTCCACATCCGGGTGCGCGTCGGTGGACGGGCCGAGATCCGGCTCGATGGCGCCACGGCGTCCGCCGACCTCGTCGACATCAGCCGGGGCGGCATGCACTGCGTGGTGCTCGGTTCGAAGGCCGTCGTGGCGGCCGGGACGAGGCTCGACGCGCCCCTCGTGCTCAGCGCCGACGACACCTGGATCATGCTGGACGTGGGTGGCACCGTCACGTGGCGAAGCGACACCGGGCGTGGCACCCACTTCGGGCTCGCGTTCGACCAGCTCGACGACGAGCAGTCCGAGAACGTCCAACGTCTTCTGGCGATGTCGGGCGCCCCGCGGAACTCCTGAAGGGCCCGATGCCATGAGCGTGCACTCCACCAACGGACAACAGCGGTCATCGGTGTCGGTCGGGACGCCTCCGGACGCCGCGACCGATCCCGTCGTGACCTTCGACAACGGCGACGCCAGCCCGCCCACGGCGCACATCGTCACGCCGCGCACGCGGCGACGCGTCGACTACCGCCTGCGGGGTCTCGACCTCGGGGCGCAGAAGAGAAGCGATGCTCCGGTGCTCCCGGTCCGGACCGACCCCCCCAACCGCCGGCACCGTCGCCGGGTCGCCATGGGATGGGCCGTCGTCGTGATCCTGGCCACGGTGATCGCGCTGGTGCTGCGGCTGAACGTCGTCGAGCCCTTCGCGGTGCCGTCGGCGGCGATGGCACCGACTATCCAGGCGGGCGACCGCATCGTGGTCGTGAAGTCGCGCTGGCTGGCGGGCCCCATCGAGCGGGGGAGCATCATCGTCTTCCACCGTCCGCAGCCCTATTCGTGCCGTGCGGGTGCGAGTGGCGAACAGGACCTCGTGCAGCGCGTGATCGGCATGCCGGGCCAGAGCATCTGGTCGGTGCGCGACACGGTCTACGTCGACGGGCACGCCGTGCACAACCTCCACCTGCCGGGCTCGGGGCCCGGGACGGCGCGACCGAAGCCGATACCCCTGACCACGGTCCCGGCGGGCGAGTACTTCGTGATGGGGGACAACCCCTCCCAGTCCTGTGACTCCCGTTCCTTCGGCGCCGTTCCCGCATCGTCGGTCGTGGGCAGGGTCGTGAGCATCTTCCTGCGGGGGGGACACCCCTACGTCCACGTCTTCTGAACCATCGCACCGCCGGGCCCTGTGCAACGTCTGCAACGTCGCCTGACGGTGGACGCCGACACGGCGCGCCCTGACGGCGCCATCTAGCCTGGAGCCCGAGTGGTCCTGGCGCCGAAGCCCCGCCGGCGTGCGACGCAACGAGCACGACGGCGATCCGGGCACATCCCTGTCATCGTGTGCGGTCTCGTCGCGGTCGCCCTGACCGCCTGCGGGTCCCCCGCGGCCGAGCGCGGTGTCTCGCTTCTCCCCGACGCCGCCGCCAAGAACACCACCTGGCGGTGGACCCCGGCGTGCCCCCTCGGCCCGCGTACCGCCCGCGCCTGTGCCCCCTCGGGCCCGAACCTGGGGCCGGCGCAGCTGAACGGCGACGAGTGGAACCTCGGGGACGGCCCGGGCGATGCCGGGGCACTGGACATGTCGGTCGACGCCCGGGGCGCCTTGACCGTGCAGGGGAACCTCCCCAGCGCGCCGCCGTGCACCGATCCCACATGCATCGCGCCGAGCGCCAACACCTGGGTACGCGGCTACCCGAGCGTGCTGTACGGGATCAACCAATGCTCCGCCCGCACCTCCCCGCCGGTCTCGCCCCGCCTCCGGCTCCCCATGCAGGTCGCTGCCATCCCCCCCGACCTCATCGGGACGACGGCCTATGCCTCCCACGCGCCGCACGTCACCTACGACATCGCCTACGACATGTGGCTCAGCAACTCCGACACCACGACCCCGTGCAAGAGAGACGGCACGCTCGAGGTCATGGTCTGGACGGACTACGCCGAGCGCGCGCTGCTTCCCGGGAGCGTGCGGGCAGGGACCGCCAGCGTCCCCTTCACCGTCGACGGGACACTGCACCCCGGCACCGGCGCCTGGGCCGTCTACGCCGACAACGTCTTCGGCAACGGCCACACCCAGCCGTGGGGCGGCACGGTCTACTTCATCCTGGACAGCGCCGACGTCGTGCGCAGCGGGACCGTGGGCGTCGACCTCAGCACCGTGCTGTCCGAGGTCGGCACGTTGCTCGAGCACACCTACGGCTGGAGCAACTTCCGCAGCACCTACTGGCTCGACACCGTCCCCTTCGGCATGGAGTTCGGCCCCGAGAGCGCCACGCTGACCGGCGCCGGGCCGGCGTATTTCACCCTGCGCCTGTCGTCGTACTGCCTCGGGGCGGGGATGACCCTGTCCGAGCCGGCCTGTGCCGGGAGCTCCTAGGGGCGCTCACTCGGTCGCGGCGTGATCGGCGGCCTTCTGGCGCGGGCGCTTCCCCCCGAGTGACGCCATGTAGCTGCGCACGTCGCTGGCACCGGTGCACAGCGCCACGAGGTCGGTGGACTGCTGGAGGTGCATGCGCATCCCCATCATCTCCCACGCCCGGGTGAGCCCCTGCTTGGTGGCGAGGATGGTGGTGAGCGGCATCTTGGCGATGGTGGCGGCGATCTCCTCCACGGTCTCCTCCAGATCGGCGCGGGGCACGATCCGGTTGACCATCCCCCAGTCGAGCGCCTGGGTGGCGCTGATGGTGGGCGCCAGGAACAGGTACTCGGCGGCGCGCTTGAAGTTCATGAGGACCCACGGCTCGATCATGGTCTGGGCCCCGGGGAGCCCGAAGCCCTGGGGGAGCGGCATCTGGAAGTAGGCGTCCTCGGAGACGATGGTGAGGTCGGTCAGCAGTCCGTACACCGTGCCTCCCCCGACGCAGTACCCGTGGACCTGGGCGATGGTGGCCTTCGGGGAACTCCCACAGTCGCAGGGGCGGCCACAGGAACAGCCCCTGGTGATGACGCCGCCAGGTCCGCTCGGGGGTGGGCCCGGTGGTCGGGTAGACCTCGGGCATCTCGTCGATGCCCACGATGGCGTGGCCGGCGCAGAAGCCCTCGCCGTTGGCCTTGAGCACGAGCACCTTGACGTCGTCGTCGTCGTCGGCGAGGACCAGGGCCTCGTCCATGTCCCACACCTGCTGGGCGGTCTGGATGTTGGCCTTGTCGGGAGTGTTGAGGACGATGCGGGCCACCCCCCCGTCCTTCTCGTAGACGATCGTCTCGAACTCCACTCGCTCCACGTCACCCTCCCGTCGGCTCGGCCTCAGCGCCCCGGTCGTGACCGACGCGGGCCCGACTCTACAAACGCCGGGCGCGGAGACTGAAGCTGAGGGGTATCCGGGGGCGACCGGGCGGGAGGACATAGCGCTGATCCCCTTCACGCACGAGCCACGGGAACCGGGCGAACGACGTCCAGTCGTGCTCCTCGAGACCCTCGAGGACGAAGCCGTGGTCGACGACGGCGGTGACGATCTCCCCCAGGCTGTGGTTCCAGGAGTAGTTCCTCTCCGTCGAGGCCGGGTACGTCCCGTCGGTGTAGGTGAGGCCCGAGTCGTCGATGAAGGGCTCGGGCTCCTCGAAGTAGGTGTGCTCGAGAACGAGCTCCGCATCGCCGAGCGCGTCGGACAGCGGGTGCACTTCGTGGAGGAAGAGCCGGCCCCCCGGTCGCGCCAACGCGGCGGCGACCGATGCCCACCGGTCGACGCTGGGAAGCCAGTTCAATGCGCCCAGGCTCACGTAGACGACGTCGAAGGTCCGGTGGTCGAGCGCGTCGACGGCGTCGTAGACGTTGGCGCACACGAAGGTCGCCCGGTCCTCGAGCCCGGCCCGCGTGGCCAGCACGCGCGCCTGCTCGATGGCGGGCCCGGAGAAGTCGAGGCCGGTGACCCGCGCCCCGGCGCGGGCCCAGGCCAAGGTGTCGAGGCCGAAATGGCACTGCAGGTGCACGAGGTCGAGCCCCGTGACGTCGCCCACCGCGGCGGCCTCCTCGGGACGCGGCCCGCGGCCCTCGCGCAACCACCCCTCCACGTCGTAGAACTCCGACGCCACGTGGATGGGCACCCGCTCGTCCCAACTGGCCCGGTTCTGGGCGAAGGCCGGGTCGACGCCGTCGTCACCGCCGCTGCCGTCCACGGCTGGGACTCTACGGCGCCGTTCAAGGCCCGCCCGGCACCGGCCGATACCTCTGGACACCTCAATCCGACACCCGGACCCGCCTGAGGCGACACGGGGGCGGGCGTGGGCGGGACCGCCACCGGCACCCGCCCGCGCCGTCCGTGTCGAGCCACCCGCAGCGCCCCCTCCCCGGGGCCCGGCGCGCCCCGACGCATGTCGTGCTCTCTCGTTAACGTTGGCCTATGCCCCTCACCGACACCGTGACAACCGACGAGGACCTCGTCCGCTCCCGGCTCCGGGACCTCCTCGCGCAGCACGACCCCGCCTCCACGCCGGCGGTGGAGTTCCTGGGCGCCCGCTTCGACGCCGGCCTCGCCTGGGTGTACTTCCCGGTCGGGCTCGGGGGCCTCGGGGTGAGCCCCGATCTCCAGGGACTCGTCGACCGCGAGCTGCGGGCGGTCGGGCGCGCCCAACGAGGCGGACCGCAACGTCATCGGCTACGGCATGGCGGCGCCCACCGTCCTCACCCACGGGACCGACGAGCAGCGCGGCGCGGTACCTGCGCCCGCTCTTCACCTGCGAGGAGGTCTGGTGCCAGCTCTTCAGTGAGCCCGGTGCGGGATCGGACGTGGCCGGGCTCGCCACCCGGGCGGTGCGCGACGGTGACGAGTGGGTCGTCAACGGCCAGAAGGTGTGGACCACCCTGGCCCATACCGCCCGCTGGGGACTGCTCGTGGCCCGCACCGACCCCGACGTCCCCAAGCACCGCGGGCATGACGTACTTCATCGTGGACATGCACGCCCCGGGGGTCGAGGTCCGCCCGCTGCGCCAGATCACCGGCGAGGCCGAGTTCAACGAGGTCTTCTTCACCGACGTCCGCATCCCCGACAGCCAAGCGCCTCGACGCGGTGGGGGCGGGATGGCGGGTGGCCACCACCACGTTGATGAACGAGCGCGTCGCCATCGGCGGCGGGCGTGGTGGCGCGCAGCTCGGGCCCCATCCACGAGGCCCTGCGGATCTGGAAGGACAAGGCCGACAAGACCGGCGACCCAACGCGACCGCCTGATGGACGCTGTGGGTCGAGGCCGAGGTGGCGCGGCTCACCAACATGCGGGCCCGGGCCCTGCGCACGGGCCGGGACCCCGGGGCCCGAGGGCTCGGTGGCCAAGCTGGTGGGGGCCGAGCTCAACCAAGCGCGTCTACGAGTTCTGCGTCGACCTCCTCGGCATGACCGGCACCCTCTTCCCCACCCACTACGAGATGCGCCGGCCCGACCGGGCCGTGTTCTCCGGCGGGGCCGACCCCCGCCACACCTTCCTGCGCTCCCGGGCCAACTCCATCGAGGGCGGGACGTCGGAGATCATGCGCAACATCCTGGGCGAGCGCGTGCTCGGCCTCCCCGGGGAGCCCCGCATGGACAAGGACATGGCCTGGTCGGAGGTGCCCCGCAGTTGACCGGGACCGTCGCCCCCCTGCGGTTCGGGTCCGACGTCGCCGCCAAGGGCGTCCGCGAACGGAGCTTCGAGGTCACGAGCGGCGAGCGACGCGTCCCCGGGTCTGCTGTGGACCGCGGCCGAGGACGACCAGCCCCGTCCCGTGGTCATGCTCGGGCACGGGGCGGCGGGCTCCAAGACAGAGGACTACATCGTGGCGCTGGCCCGCGGCCTGGTGCGCCACCACGGGCTCAGTGCGGTCGCCATCGACGGGCCCGTGCACGGGGATCGCCGCGCCGACAAGGGTGCGGTGGCGGGCCTCCCTTTCGCCGACTTCGTGCAACGGTGGTCGTCGGACCCCGGGCTCATCGACGACATGGTGGCCGACTGGGGCGCCACGCTCGACGCCGTGCAGGCGTTGCCCGAGGTGACCCCGGGACCTTGCGGCTACTGGGGGCTGTCGATGGGGACGATCTTCGGCCTCCCCACCGTCGCCGCCGAGCCGCGCGTGGTGGTGGCGGTCCTCGGCCTCATGGGGATCGCCGGGCCCACCCAGGACCGCTTCGCGGCCGATGCCGGCTCGGTGCGGTGCCCACTGCTCTTCCTGGTGCAGTGGCACGACGAGATCTTCCCCCGCGAGCGGGCCTTCGCCCTGTTCGAGGCCCTCGGCAGCACCGACAAGCGCATGCACGTGAGCCCGGGGATGCACGCCGAGGTCCCGGCCGAGGAATTCGCCGCGAGCGGCGAGCTCCTGGCCTCACACCTGCTCGACTGACCGAGGGGGGACCCGGCCCGCCAGGCAGCGGGCCATGGCGGCGAAGAACGCCGCCATACCCTCGGGTCCCTCGCCGGGGCCCAGGGCACCGGCGGTGACGGCCTCGCCGTGGACGGGACGGCCGTGCCCGGGGAACAGGTGCGCCACGTCCAGGCCCCGGAGACGCCCGCGGTGTCGGCACCGGCGGCATCGTCGACGGTCTCGGGCGTGACCCAGGCCCGGCCCCCCACCGACAGCACGGCGTCTCCCGACAGCAAGGTGCGCGTCCTCGCATGCCAGAACGCCATGCTGTCGTCGGTGTGCCCGGGGGTGGCGAGCACCTCCCACTCCGGGGCACCGGGCAAGGTGTCTCCCTCGGCCAGGAACTCGACGGCACGCGGCTCCGGCCAGCGCATCCCGGCCGACGTTCCGTACCCGGCGACCCGGGCGCCCCGGGCGCCGCCGATCAACCCCTGGGGGTCGAAGGGTTGGTCGAAGACCGTCGGCCAGATCTTGGCGATCACCGCCAGGCGCGGCGTCCGAGGTGTCGCCCCCTCCAGGTAGCGGCGGGTGGGCTCGGGGAGGTGCACCGTGGCGCCGGTCCGGCTCGACAGGGTCGGGGCCCCGCCCACGTGATCGCTGTGCCCGTGGGTGGCGACGATGCCGGCCAACGCCCGGGGATCGAGGCCGAGGCGGGCCATGACCGGGACGATGTCGTCGCTCAGGCCCGGGAGCCCCGCGTCGACCACCACCGGCCGGCCGCCACCGCCGTCGTGAATGAGGTAGCAGTTGAAGATCCGAGCGCGACAACCGGGTCACCCCGACGTCCCCCGTGGTTTCGACGACCAACCCCATCGAGCCCAGAACCTACAGGTGCCACGCGTCGGCGGGACTTCCGGCCCTTGGAACGACGCCGGCCGCGACGCAAGATGGGATTGGAGGATCTTGGTTCGACTCAGCACGAAGGAGGGCGGCCAATGATGCCAGTGATGCAGCATGCGGGGACCGAGGAATTCAAAGCCGTGACGAGTCCCGAGACGGTGACGAGGCCCGAGACAGGCGGGCCCGACACCCACGAGCCCGACGGTCAGGCCAGGGTCGAGGCTCGGAAGCACATCGAGAAGCGGCGCGGGCTCCAAGGCGGCTTCGCCGCCTATGTGATCGTCAACGCCTTCCTGGTAGGCGTGTGGGCCCTGTCCGGCGGCGGCTACTTCTGGCCCGCCTGGGTCATCGCCGCCTGGGGCCTCGGCATGGTCTTCGGGGTCTGGGACTACCTGCGCGGTCCGGTGAGCGAGGCCGACGTGGACGCCGAGCTCCGCCGGATGGAGTCACGAGGACGCTGACGCACGCGGGGCCCGCTCCCCCACCAGCGCCGTGGCGGCGCGCGCCGCCAGCGCCACGAGCGTGAGGGTGGGCCCGTAGCCCGCCGAGGTCACGAACACCGACGAGTCGGCCACGACGACGTTCTCGAGCCCGTGCATGCGGCCGAACGCGTCGACCACCGAGGTCTTCGGGTCGTCTCCCATGCGGGTGGTGCCCATGACGTGGCGGCTCATGGGGATGGCCGACAGCGCGCCCCGTCGGTCCTCGCCCTCGACCAGCGGCGAGGTGGAGGTCATCGTCCAGGTGGCGCCCATGTCCTCGAGGACGCGCACCAGGCGCGGGGCGTGATGGGCCGAGGCCACGATCTCGTGGCGGTGGGGCCGGTAGGTGACACGGGCCACGGGGAACCCGCGGACGTCGCGGACGGTGGGGTCGAGGTCCACGCGGTTGGTGAGCTGGGGAAGGTCCTCGCCCTGCATGGTGAAGGCCCACATGCGGTCGCGCATCGGCGAGGCGCGCATGAGCGACTTGTGCTTCGCCCCCCACGGGTAGATCTTGGCCTCCATCACCGGCAGGCTGGGCCCGCCGTGCTCGACCAGGCCGCCGCGGATCCACGGCAACCCGGCTTCGGCCGCCGCGGCGCGGGCCGCGTCGTCGACGATCATGGCGTCGTCGTGCACATGCGTCACCGCCCGGCCCTTGTGGCCGTGGACCCGCTCGGGGAGGATCCCGATGACAAAGGTCTGGAAGTGGACCATGAAGTTCCGGCCCACGAGGGGATGGTCGATCCCCGACAACAGCAGCAGGCGCGGCGTCTCGACGGCACCGGCCGGCGATCACGACGTGGCGGGCCTCGATCGCTCCGGTCGCACCGTCGGGGCCGATCACCTCGACCCCGGTGGCCCGGCGCCCGTCGGTGACGCAGTCGCGACACGAAGGTCTCCGACAGCAGCTCGGCGTTCCCCGACGCCATGGCCCGCAGCAACAGCGCGATCGGGTCGCCCTTGGCGTGGATGGGGCAGCCGAAGAAGGCGCAGAACCCGCAGTTGTTGCACGCCGGGCGCCCGTCGTAGGGCACCGAGTTCGCGGCGGTGGGCGCCGGCGTAGGGATGCAGGCCCAGACGCCTCGGCGGCCGCGCTCGAGCGCACGCGCCCCGTACATCGGTGCCCCCGACGGCATGGGGTACGGGCCCGACCGCCACGCCGCCAGAGGGATTGGCCCCCGCCTCGCCGGCCACGCCGATGGAGCGCTCGGCCTCCGCGTAGAACGGCTCGAGGTCGTCGTAGGACAGCGGCCAGTCGGCCACCTCCGCCCCCTCGACGGGGCCGTGGGTGCTCAGGAGGGCGAAGTCCTCCTCCCGAAAGCGCGGCACCTTGCCGTCGGCGTGGGTCCCACCCCCGCCCACCGTCGTCGGGATGGAGTTGACCTCGCCCACGTAGCTGTGGTCTCCCTCCTCCTCGCCGCGCCGGAAGGTCCGCGGCTCGATGAGGGGGTCGGGACCGAGGAAGTGCCGGTACAGGAACTTGAGCTCGTCGTTGGAGTAGTCCGCCGCCGGCCGCGACAGGTCGTCGGGGTCGAGGAGGTGGTTGCGGCCCTTCTCGACGATGACCACGGTCCAGCCCGCACGGGTGAGCACGTCGGCCACCGTGGCGCCGCCGGGGCCCGACCCCACGATGACGGCGTCGACGGTCACGGGCCCGCCACCTCGGCGTCGGTCCATCCCCGGGGTTGGACGTCGCCGGGGTACTCGATGGCGTCCCAACCCACGCCGTCGCGGTTCCCTCCGTACTCCGGAGCGCCGTACATGCCTTCGCAGCAGTGCTCGTAGACCAGCGCGGTGAAGGCGCGACAGCTCCGCAGCCGCTCGTCCTGGTCCTCGGGCGCGAGGTCGCAGAACTCCGGCACCGAGCTCCGCCAACCCCGCGCGGTACCGCTCCTGGAGGCCCTCGACCGGCCCGTTGAACTCGCGCTCGGGCAGGCCGCGCGACCCTTCGATCCGCGTCCGCCACGCCAACTCGTCGAGCGCGCTCAACCGGTGGAAGCGGGCGAACGCGGCGTCGCCGCCGTGACGCCCCGAGGTCGGGCCCCCGGCCCAGATCCGCGGCGGGTCGACGAGAAAGGCCCCGAGCAGCCCGTCGATGTACTCCGGCACCCCGGCGCTCGTCGCACCGGCGGTGTCGTCCTCGGGCACGAGCCGGTCACACGCCGCGCACAGGATGCGGAACTCGTCGTCGGTGAGCCACCGAGGCATCAGTCGTGGCGACGGCTGCACGTCGACGTGCCGCGCCACCTCGCCATGGCCCCCCTCGCTGACATCGGCGTCACCGTACCATCGGCGCCGCGACGCGCACCGTGCCCGCGGGCGCCGCCACCCACCCAGCGCTAGCCTCACCGGGCCGTGAGCGCCATGCACGTCGCCGCCCTCGAGATGGAGCTCCACATCGGTGCGAGCGACTCGCTCAAGGCCAAGCGCGCCGTGGTCCGACACCTCGTCGAGACGGCCCGGCGCCGCTTCGGGGTCTCGGCTTCGGAGGTCGCCCACCACGACCTGTGGCAGCGGACGGCCATCGGTTTCTGCACCGTCGCCCCCGACGCCCACCACGTGGAGGAGATCCTCGACCGGGTGGAGCGGTTCGTCTGGTCGCACCCCGAGGTCACCGTCGTCTCCAGCGTGCGACACTGGCTCGACCTGGACCCGTGACCACCGCCTCGGGGCGGAGAGGGGAACCGAGCCGATGACGGTGACCCGATGACGGTGACCCGATGACGGTGACCCGATGACGGCGCCGCACCCGGCGCGGCCCTGGCTGCGGATGCCCCCGCTCATGGGATCGCTGGCCGGCTACCGCCGGCAGTGGTTGGGGCCGGACCTGCTGGCCGGGATCACCCTGCTCGCCATCGCCGTGCCCGAGCAACTGGCCACCTCGCGCCTGGCCGGCATGCCTCCGGTGACCGGGCTGTACGTCGTTCATCGCGGGAACCCTCGCCTTCGCGGTGCTGGGCTCGGCCCCTCAGCTGTCGGTGGGAGCCGACTCCACCATCGCACCGCTGTTCGCAGCCGGGATCGCCCGCCTCGCGCCCACCGGTTCGGCGAACTACCTGGCTCTCGTGTCGCTGCTGGCGGTCACCGTGGGCGTGCTCGTGGCGATCGTGGGCCTGTTGCGGCTGGGATGGATCGCGGACTTCCTCTCGGCGCCGATCATCACGGGGTTCCTCGCCGGTGTGGCGGTGATCATCGTCGTGCACCAGCTGCCCGACCTCTTCGCGCTGGCGCCGGTCTCGGGCTCCACCGTGCACCGCGTGAGCGACGTGGTGCGCCACCTCGGGCGGGCCAACGGTGGGCCCTCGGCATCGGCGTGGCCGTCTTCGCTCTGGTCTCGGCGGCGGAGCGCATCGACCGCAAGCTCCCCGGGGCGTTGCTGGGCCTGGTGGGCTCCACCGTCGTGGTCGCCGTCGCCGGGCTCCACGCCCACGGGGTCCCGGTGCTCGGGACCGTGGCCCACGGCCCACCGCACCTGGGCCTCGCTGACCTGTCGTTGTCGTCACTGGGCCAGGTGATTCCCGTCGCGGCCGTGGTGGCGCTCGTCGTGCTCAGCCAGACCGCCGCCACCACGCGGGCCTTCTCGGACTTGGGTGGCTACCGCGTCGACGTGAACCGCGACTTCGTCGGCGTCGGGGCGGGCAGCATCGTGGCCGGCGTGACGGGGTCGTTCGCCACCAACGCCAGCCCGGCCCGGACCGGCGCGGTGGCATCGGCGGGGGGCCGGACCCAGTTGTCGGGCCTCGCCGCGGCCGCCGGCGTCGCACTCGTGGTGCCCGCCGCCGGGCTGCTCAAGGACGTGCCGCTGGCCACGCTGGCGGCGATCCTCATCTTCGTGGCCACCCGGCTCTTCCGCGTCGGGCAGCTGGCGTCGGTCTTTCGCTTCGACCGCTGGGAGTTCGGGCTCGCCGTGGTGACGCTGCTCACCGTGGCCTTCGTCGGCGTCGAGCAGGGGATCGGCGTGGCCGTCGGGCTCGCCATCCTCGACCGCACGCGGCGCTCGGCCGCGTCCGCGCAGCTACGTGCTCGGGAAGATCCCCGGGACGACGAGCTGGGAGCCACTGCACCACCACGACCGGCCGGTGACCGTGCCCGGCGTCGTCGTCGTGCAGTGGTTGGCGCCGGTGTACTACGCCAACGCCTCGGTGTTCCAGGCCGAGATCCACAAGGCGCTGGCCGAGGCGACGAGCCCCCCCACCGTGCTCGTGATCGACGCCGATGCCATCTCCGACATCGACTACACCGCCACCAGGGCGGTGCGCGCCCTCATCGACGACCTCGACCGGTCCCACATCGTCGTGGGGGTGGCGCGGGCGGTGGGCGGTGCGCCCCGGAACCTCCGCCGCAGCGGGTTGCTCGATCGCATCGGCGGCGGCCGGGTCTTCTCGACCATCGACGAGGCGGTGAGCGCCTTGCACCCCGGGCCGGGCGAACAGTCGCAACCCACATCCGAATAGTCGCGATCCACCCCGGCCCCGGGCCAGGGCTCAGGAGCGGCGCTGCTCCTTGTCGACTCCGGACGACCCGGCGACGTCGGCGACCCGGACCACGCGTGCGGTCGGTCGCGACGGGGTGGCCTCGGGGAGGAACCACCGGAACCAGATCCGGCCCCGGGAGTGCCCGGCGGTCGAGATCCAGTTGGGATGGCCCGGGTCGCGGCGCGCCACCACCACCCGCCACGAGCCGTCGGGCTCGTAGACCGCCTGGTCGCCGTTGAGGGTGACGCGCTCGTAGGCGTAGTCGTAGGTGTGCAGGAATTGGTTCCACAGACAGACGTTCCAGAACGCGCACACCGGGGAGCGGCCCTCGATGACGAGCGCCTCGTCCTCGTCGAGCTCGTAGGAGCCCATGGCATAGGCGGCGTCGCCCGCCGCCCATCCGAAGGTCTGGCTGGGGACACCGTAGGGCTCGTCCACGGTGTTGGGCGTGCCCAGCGGGATGGGCACGATGCCGCGCCTGGTCGCGGATCCAGGTGAGCGTGGCCCGGAAGCGGCGGGCGAGATCGGCGTCGTCCTCGATGCGGGTGGCGGGAGGATCGAGCGCCTCGATGTGCCACTGCGCCCGGCGACCCGCCACCGGGTCGGCGAGGTAGTCCCGGGTGATGGCGCACACCGCGTCGGGCTCGAGCTTCAACCATGCACCCTCGTGGGGCTCGGCGCTGAGCACGATCGAGAAGGACCCGTCGTCGGCGATGTCGAGCGCCCGGTCGTTGACCGTGCCCACGATGCGCTCGGAGTAGCGCCCGTCGGACGGCCCGCCGTAGACGGTGAGCGAGAGGTAGTCGGCGTCTCCCCGTGCCCCGGTGACCACGTAGGTCCGGTCGGGGTCGATCGGCGCGTACTGGTAGAAGGCATCCGCGTTGTCGCCGCCCCACTTGCGGTACGGGCCGACGATGTCGACGAAGCGCGGCCGGGCCGGGTCGGCCCAGACATGGGCGTCGAGGCCCACGGCCAGGATGGAGAAGATCCACTTGTAGCCCTCGAGGACGCTCAGCTCGTCGAGGGGCACGTCGGGGAGGAACATGCGGTCCTCGAGCGCGCGCAGCTCGTCGAGGATCTCGTGGAACACCGCCGCGGTGAGCGGGGCCGGGACCGAACGCTCCGGTCGCGGACGGATCGGTGTCGGGCACGGGGCTCGAATCTACGGGCGGCGCCGGTGCCGGGCGCGGGGCACGGGCCTCCCACTCGCGGCGGTAGAGGACCCAGATCAACCGGGACCCCGTCTCGCCGGGCGCTTCGGGCTCGTGCTCGACGCGTCCCGGTCAGCCGGTAGCCGAGCTTGGGGGGGACCGAGGCGCTGGCGATGTTGGCCTCGTCGCAGTGGATCTCCATGCGCTCGATGCCGCGCAACCCGAACCCGACCGCGCGTCGAGCGCGCCGGCGCGACGCCGTGGCGATGCCCCGGCGGGTGTGGTCGACGTGGACCCAGTAGCCGATCTCGAGCGCGCTGGGCCCGATCCGACGGTGCAGGCCGCACCCGCCCACCAGCGTCCGTCGGGGAGGAAGATGCCGTACTCGTAGCCGCTGCCCGAGTTCCACAGCGGTGGCGGGGCCGAGGAGGCGTTCGCGCTGGGTCTCGAGCGAGGTGCCTTCGGGCGTGGCCCATGGCATCCAGGGCCGGAGGTGCTCGAGGCTCTCGGTGGCCGCCGTCGCCACGGCGGGGGCGTCGTCGACGGTCAGGCGGCGCAGGATCGACGCCGTCGCGCTTCGACCTCTTCGGGGGCGACCAGGGCGCGACCGCGCGTCCCCGATCGCGTCGGCCGCGACGTCGCACGGGCCGGCTCCTCAGGCCCGGCGCGGGGTGGCGCGGCCGCAACCCCTCCAGTGTCAGCTCGGAGAAGGCGGTGACACTCGACGGCACTCCCCGACACCGGGCACCTCGGCACCGTCGGCGACGGCCCGCTGCGCCGGTCGAGCCCGTGCAGGACCACCCGGACCGCCGTGGGCGGTGCGAAGTCGCCGGCGCGCTCCCACGTCACCGTGGCGGTCGACCCGGGGCGTGCTCCCTCCACGCGGAGCGTGTCGCGTCGGACCGGGCCGTCGCCGTCTCCGGCGTCGTCGATGCACACGCCCTGCCGCGCACACCGTCCTCGTCGGGCCAGCAGTGAAAGGCGAGATGGCGCGGGGCGTGGTCGAGAGCCAACCGGTCCGACGCCGCACCCGACGCGCGCCGGTGGCCGCCGGTGTCACCGTCGACGTCGACAGAGCCCGCCCGGATCCGCCCATCCGTCGTCGAGCGGGATGACCGAGCCCGGCCCGGGCCAGGACGGGGATCCGGTCCAACGGGGCCGACGCCACCGTCGCCGTCGACGCGGTCGCGGCATCGCCGACAGGTCACCGGCCCAGATGCCGTCCACCGGCCCGGACGTGAAGCACCAGCGCGGCCGGCGCGCCACCGGGCTCGGTGACCGGTGCCACCAGCAGCGCGTCACCGAGGAGAAAGGCATCGTCGACCTCGATCGCGCCGGTGCCGGTGCCGGTGCCGGTGCCGGTGTCGGCGTCCGGTCGCTGGCGCGACCACCACAACGGGCGGATGAAGCGGGGCGCCGGTCTCAGACGCCAGGTGGGCCAGGGTGTAGAGATAGGGCAGCAGGCGGTACCGGAACCGGATCCAGGCCGCCACCAGTTGGCGGGTGGGCTCGGCGAAGCACCACGGCTCACGGGGCGGGACGCCGCGCACCGAGTGGGTGCGGCAATAGGGCATGAAGACGCTCATCTGCAACCAGCGGAGGTAGAGCTCGTCGTCGGGGATGCCGCTGAAGCCGCCGATGTCCGATCCCGAGTAGGGGACCCCCGACAGCCCGAGCCCGACGACGGTGGCGACCTGCTGGCGCATCGACTCCCACGTCGACGCGACGTCCCCGGTCCAGTTCCAGGCCCAGCGCTGCATGCCCGCCCAACCCGAGCGCGACACGATGAAGGGCCGTCGGTCGGGCACCGCCTGGCGGAGGCCTTCGTACCCGGCCCGGTTCATGAGCAGCCCGTAGAGGTTGTGGCCCTCGGCGTGGTCCCCGCCGCGTCCGTCGAAGTGGTGGCGGGTCGAGGTCGGGAAGCGTCGGGTCACCGAGCAACGCGATCGACGTGGGCTCGTTCATGTCGTGCCAGATCCCCGCCACACCGGCGTCGGTGAGCGTGCGGTACTTCCCCGCCCACCACGACCGGGTGCCGGGGTCGGTGAAGTCGGGGAAGGCGCTGCGCCCGGGCCAGACGATGCCTTCGGCCAGATGCCCGTGGGCGTCGGTGCAGAAGCGGTGCTGGTCGCGGCCTTCGCGGAACACGTCGTAGTCGGGGTCGATCTTCACCCCCGCGTCGACGATCGTCACCACGCGCGCCCCGGTGGCGGCCACCTCCGTCGTGCCAGGCGACCGAGATCGGGGAACTTGTCGGGATCGACCGTGAAGACCCGGAAGCCGCGCATGTAGTCGATGTCGAGGTGGACCGCGCTGAGGGGGAGGCCGAGCTTCGCGAAGCCGTCGGTGATGGCACGCACGTCGGACTTCGTTCTTGTATCCCCAGCGACTCTGGTGATAGCCCAGCGCCCAGCGCGGGGCCAGGGCGGGGCGTCCCGTGAGCTCGGTGTAGCGGTCGACGAGATGGGGCACGGGTCCCGGCGATCAGGTACCGGCGGAGCACGCCACCGGCGAACCGCACCGTGGCGGTCCCGGCTTCGTCACCGCGTGTCCCGGCGGGCTCGCCGAAGTCGAAGGTGGCGCGGGTCGAGTTCTCGTAGAAGCACGAGGACGTCCCCGTCGGCATGGGTCGAGACCACGACCGGGATGCCGAGATAGAGCGGGCTCTTCCCCGGGCCCCACGAACCACCCGGGTCGGTGTTCCACAAGGTGACCGCGGCGCCGCGCCGGTCGATGCCCAGGGCCTGTTCGCCGAGCCCGCACATCCGCTCACCGGCGCGCATGCGAGAACGACTGCTCCCACGCCGCGCCGCGCCGGGCCGGGGCCGACTCGGCTGCGCAGCAGGGTGCCGTCGGGTCGCGCCGTGCGGAGCGAACCGTCGGGCAGACACCGTGACTTCGAGCGCCTCGCTGCGCAGCACCCAGGCGCCGTCGGCGCGCAGGGCGTCGATGGGATGGGCCTGGACCACCGGGACCGGGCCCGCGATGCCCCCGGCGATGGCATAGGGGACCGGGGCCGGGCCCGGGTCCCCACGACACGCGGACGGTGTCGGCGGCGAGGAAGGACACCTCGAGCCGGGCCCGCTCGAAATGGAACTGGGCCGTTCCCGGCTGCGGGGTTCCAGACCTCGACGCGCTCGAGTCGGCCCGGGCGACACCGGAGCGGCGTCGCGGCGCGGCGCGGCGCCGGTCCGCGTCCGTTGCAAATGCCGTCGCGCCGAGTTGGCGAGGATCAGGCCGACGGTGTGGAGTCCGAGATGATGGACGGCGTGGGCCGTGACCCGGGCCTGGGTGGTGGCGCGGCGCAACGTCGTTCGTGGGCGGGGCCACGAATGGCGAGGCTACGTGCCCGGCACGCGTGGCGTGCGCCGGGGCCCGGTCCATCGGATGACGGTGCGTGCCCGAAGACCACGTACCGCGGGTAGGGGCCCGTGCTGAGGTAGGGTCGTCACGGTCACCATGCAAGCTTCCGCGTTCGCTTCGCGTCGTCACACCGATCGGGACCGGGCCGCGCCCGCCCCGGTGCCTGGCTTCGCCGCTGGGGCGCGACGTCTCGGTGCGGATGATCCCCCACAAGCTCGTCGTCGACGGCCGACGCGATGCGCTACGCCATGTCGGACAACGCGCGACGCGCACGGTCCCGAAGGGCCCGGGGAGCGAGCCCATCTGGGCCGTCAACCTCCACGGGTACTTCGCCGGTGGCGGGATGTACTGGCGAGAGAGCAGCCACCTCGCCGAGGCGCTCGGCTGGCGCGTGCTCAACCCCAGCCTGCCGGGATTCGCCGGCAGCGACCCGCTGCCGTGGGAGCGGGTCACCATCCGCGAGATCGCCGATGTGGTCGGGCATCTGCTCGACGAGGTCGGGGCGCCGACGGGCCATCCTGCTCGGGCACTCCATGGGCGGTGCGGTGGCGGTGCAGTTCGCCGATGCCCACCCCGAGCGGGTGCTCGGCATCGTCTACCGCGACGGCGCGGCCACACCGGGCTGGAAGCACCGGCGCGGCGTGCTCGTGTCGCTGTTGTCGCCCGTACTTCCCGACATGGCCGGCGTCGCCGACCTCCTCATGGCGGCGGTCCTCGACACGCCGGACCTGTTCGTCGGGTCGACGCCTGGCCTCGACCCTGCGGGGGCTGTGGCCCGACGCGCACCGCAACCTCCGTTCGATGGGACGCACGTTGCCCGTGGGATCGATGCTCATGGCGCATGGACCTGCGCCCCGAGGTCGAGCGCATCGTGGCGGGCGGCATGCCCCTCCTCCCGGTCTGGGGTTGCTTCGACCGGATCGTGAATCCCGACACGGCCCGGGAGTTCGCCGAGCTCACGGGCATCGACATCGTGTGGGTTCCCGGTGGGCCACTCCTGGATGCTGCCGCGCCCCCAGGGCCAGGGCGACATCCTGCGGCATCTCCGGCGCGGCCGGGACTTCGTCGCCGACGTGCTCGCCCGTCGCCAGGATCCTCCTGGCGGCCGACGGGTCCGAGCCCGAGCCCGCGGTGCACCACATGGCAGGCGGGGCAACGGCGGCACCGATCCACCTCCTGCGCTGAACGGCGCCACCGCGGCGCAGTTCGCTGGAGGGTCGTGCGGTGACGCCCGTACACTGGACCGGGCCGCGGGCCCGACACGTGAGCGTCGGCGCGACGGTCGTCGGGGACCGGTCGACCGAGGGGAGGCACGCGCCATGCGCTGGAGCAACGAGGACACTCCCGAGCAGCAGGAGTTCCGCGCCGGCTTCCGCTCATGGCTGCACCGACAGCCTGCCCGCCGGGTGGATGGAGGCGGCCGAGAACGGCGACGACGACAAGCTCGAGAAGCTGAAGGCCGACAGCGGGTTCAATCCCTTCACCTGGCAGGGGACCATCGGGCGCAGTCCCTATGCGGCTCCGCTGTGGCCCGAGGAGTTCGGGGGGCTCTCGGGCGAGGTGTGGATGCAGACGGTCATCCGCTCGGAGCTGGTCCGCTACCGGCTGCCGACCGTCTCGATCAACCTTCTCGGCGTGGGACTCGCCGGCCCCACGCTCATCGCGCACGGGACCCAGGCGCAGAAGGAGCGGTACCTGCGCAAGATCCTCTCCGCCGAAGAGATCTGGTGCCAGCTCTTCAGCGAGCCCGGCTCGGGCTCGGACCTGGCGTCGCTCTCGACGCGGGCGGTGCGCGACGGGGACGAGTGGGTCGTCAACGGCCAGAAGGTGTGGACCACGATCGCCCAGTTCGCCAAGTTCGGCATGCTCCTCGCCCGCACCGAACCCCGACGTCCCCAAGCACGAGGGGCTCAGCTACTTCATCCTGGACATGAAGTCTCCGGGTGTCGATGTCCGGCCCCTCAAGCAGATGACGGGGTCGTCGGAGTTCAACGAGGTGTTCCTCACCGACGTGCGGATCCCCGACGCCAACCGCGTGGGCGACGTCGGAGACGGCTGGCGCTGCGCACGCACCACGCTCATGAACGAGCGCGTGGCGCTGGCCGGCATCTCGCTCGACCCCGTGTCGTTCACCGGAGGCGTTCGGCGCGACCCCTGGCAGTCCTACCTCGACGGGATCCCCGACCGCACCGACCCGAGCGTCCGTCAGCGACTGGCGCAGTTCTACATCGAGTCCGAGGTGAAGGAGATCACCGCCTTCCGGGCCAACTCGGCGCGCCTGCGGGGCCAGCAGCCGGGCCCCGAAGGCTCGGTCAACAAGGTGTTCAACGCCGAGTACAACCAGCGACGCTCGAACTTCGCCGTGGACGCCAACGGCATCGCGGCGACGGCATGGCTGCCCGGCGACACCCGGGCCGAGGCGCGGGCCACGACGTTCCTGCGGGCGCGGGCCAACACCATCGAGGGCGGGACCTCCGAGGTCCTGCGCAATCAGATGGCGGAGCGGATCCTCGGCCTGCCCCGAGACGTCGAGGTCGACAAGGACGTCGCCTGGGCGGAGGTCGAACGCAGTTGACCACCGTCGACGACGTCGCCGACGGCACGGCGCCGGGTTCGGTCGACGAGGCCCCGACCGCCCGGGCGACGGTCCGGCCTCGGCGGCACGGCTCGAGGCCGCCGGCGTGCTGCGCGCGCCTCGGTCACGCCATCGTGGCCCACGAGGTCGGCGACGACCTCTTCGAGCGCATCACCGCCGAGGCGCAGGAGCTGCTGGCGCGTCGTGGAGGCGACCCCGGACCGGATCCGCGCCCCGCTCGACATGGTCCACGCCGTGTTCGTCGTCCCGCCGCCCGACGGGCGGGGGCGCACCAACTTCCCCGACGACATCGTCACCGGGAAGGCGAACCCGCTGGGCATGGCCGCCGACATCACCCGCGAAGGCGACGTGGCCGTGCTCGCGGACCACGCTCGGCCCCGCCTTCGAAGGCGCACCGGGACGGGCCCACGGTGGTGCGGTGGCCGCGCTCATCGACGAGGTCATGGGGTTCGTGCTCTCGATCAACGCCACCCCGGCCTACACCGGCCGCCTGACCGTCACCTACCGGGCCCCCACACCGCTGGGCGTGGAGCTCGAGATGCGTGCCCGGCTGCACTCGCGCCACGGTCGCAAGCTCCACATCGAGGCCGACGCCCGTCACGGCTCCACCGTCATCGCCCACGGCGAGGGCCTGTTCATCGCCGTCGACCCCGAGAGCTTCGCCGCCGGATAGCGCCCGGGTGGGCGGCGCGGCGCGGGCCGGCGCGGGTGCCGGTGCGGGCGTCACGCCGGTCAGGTCGTTTCCGCGAGCACCGATCGATCGCCGGCCCGCAGCCCTTCGATGATGCGCCGGTAGGAGCCGGCGGCGTCGAAACCCATGGCGTCGGCGTCGAGGACCCGCAGGCCCCGCTCCCGGTCGACCCCGTGGATCCCGAAGCGCGGCTCGTAGCTTCCCCACTCGTAGTTGTCGACGAGGGTCCAGTGGTAGTACGCCCCCACCGGCACGCCGGCGTCGATGGCGTCAACGAGGGCGCCGAGGATGGCCCGCAGATAGCGGCCGCGATCGAGCCCGTCGAGACGCGGGAAGCTCCGCCCCCGCCGCACCCGGTTGCACAGCCCGTTCTCCACGACCCACAGGTCGAGACCCGACGCCACATTGGCGCCCGGCATACTCGAGCAGGCCCGCGGGGTCGACGCGGTCGTCCCACAGATGGTTCCCGGGCTGCCACGACCTGCCGCCCGCCGTCCGGCGACCGGGCACACAGAAGAACTCCGCGGCGACGGGCGCGTAGTAGTCGATGCCCACCACGTCCAGCGTGCACGGATGGGGACTCGCCCACAGCGCGTCGAGGGCCCTCGGGAAGCCCCCGCCGCGCTCCCACTGCGCCGCGGTGGTCCGGCGCAGTGCCCTCTCGAGCATCCCGGCCGGGGCGATGCCCCGGTACCACTCCGATCGCCGCTGCCCGATGAAGGCGCCGACGTCGTCTCGTGCCACGCCCTCGCGTCGCGCCAGGAGCACGTCGATCACGATCCGATCGAGTTCGTACAGGCTCAGCGCCACGTTGTTGGTGGTGACGGTGGCTTCGGGTTGCAGGCGGTGGATGACCTCGTAGCCCTTGACGTGGGCGGTGACGAGATGGTCGAGCGCCACGGCCAGGTCGCCGAAGGCGAGGGATCGACCGGGGGGAACAACCCGACGAGATACGACCCCACGGCGAGCGCATTGACCTCGTTGAGGGTGACCCACGTCGAGCACCACGGGCGCAACCTCCCCACCGCGGTCTCGACCCACGACGCGTAGCGATCAGGGGACTGCCCCGACAACCAGAAGTCCTCACCGAGCCAGGCAGGGTGGGTGAAGTGGTGCAGCGTCACCAGTGGCTCCAGGCCCCGGGACCGGCAGCCCTCGAGGATCGTGGCGTAGCGCTCGAGGGCGCCGTCGTCGATCTGGCCCGGTGCCGGTTCGACCCTCGCCCACTCGACCCCGAGGCGCAAGGCGTCGCAGCCGAGCGCCGCGGCCCGGTCGAGGTGCTCCTCGTGGCGGTTCCAGAAGTCCACGGCCAGGCCCGACGGCTCGACGCGTCCCGCCCGCTCCCACCGGACCCAGTTGTTGGCGGGCTCCCCCGGGCCGTTGTAGCCGCCCTCGATCTGGAACCCGGCCGTGGCCACCCCGAAGCGGAACCCCGCCGGGAGGATGCCGTTGGCTCGGGCCGGAGGCCGTGCCCGGGGAGACGGTGCGTCAACGGGGTCGGGCACGGGGCCCAGCATGGCACGGCCCCGGAACCCGAACGTAGGGTGGTCCAATGCGCGGTCGCCTGCCGGGCGGGCTCGGACAAGGGCCTCGGCTCGATGCCCCCGACGTGCTGGCACAGCGCTGGCGCGGGCAGCGTCCCCGGCTCGAGGTCTGGTACGTCACCCTGACCGACCCCGCGTACCGGTATGGGCTGTTGGGTCCATCACGAGCTCGTCTCCCCGGTGTCGGGCGACCCCTACGCCCATGGCTGGACCGCGGTCTTCCGTCCCGGCACGACGCCCGTGCTCGAGCGGTTCGGTCCGGCTCGCTCGTCAGTGCCGACATGCGCGGGCGCGGCGCCCGTTGCTCGGGGGTGGCGCGGTGCTCGACCCTCCGCAACCTGCGGGCGAGACCGGGCCGATTGGCCTGGGACCTGCGATGGCGCGCCGATCCCGAGCACCCGGGCCCACCGCTGTTCACCTTTCCGGCATGGGCATGGGAGCGCGAGGCACTTCCCGCCGCGCAGGTGGTGGCGGTGCCCGAGCGCGCCGTTCGACGGAACCATCCGGGTCGGGCGCGACGTGCGTGACGCTGTCGCCGCAGGACCCGCGGTGGCGTCAGTCACATCTACGGGCACGGCAACGCGCAGCGGTGGGGGTGGTTGCACGCGGAGCTCGGCGACGGAGACGTGCTCGAGATCGTGAGCGCCGTGAGCCGGCGACCGGGGCTCGACCACCTCCCGCCCCTCGCCTTCGTGCAGCTGCGCCTGGGGGGCCGTGACTGGCCGCGTGACCCGCTGGTGGCCGCGCCGCTGTTCCGCACCCAGCTCGGCCTTCCGACCTGGCACGTGCGCGGCACCGTCGGGCGCTGGCGCCTGCGGGCCGAGGTCGACCATGCCCGAGGCCGGCTGCGGTGCGGTCGGCTACGTCGATCCCGACGGGGCCGACGGCCACGTGTGTCAACAGCGAGGTCGCCGACGCCGAGATCGTCCTCGAGCACCGGCGGGCGGCGTGGGAGGTCGAGGGGCACTGGCAGTCTGCGCGCCAGCGCGCACGCCGAGATCGGTCGACGGCCGTGACCCAGGCCCGACCTGATTGACTGATAGGTCAGTTTGGTAGCCTGCACGCATGGCGGGCGCTTCCCCGGTACCCACCGGTACATCGCGCCCGGTACCCACGGTACATCCCGCCCGGCGCGTGCGGTGCGGCGCGCCATGAGCGACAAGGAGAAAGAGGGGCGCCGGACCGACATCCTGGCCGCGGCCAAGAAGGTGTTCGCCCGCAAGGGGTACCACGCCACCACCATCGCCGACATCGCCAAGGCGGCGAAGCTCTCGTACGGGTCGATCTACTGGTACTTCGATTCCAAGGACGCGCTGTTCCACGCGCTCATGGAGGCCGAGGGCCAGGCGCTGCGTGACCACGTCACCGAGGCGCATGCTCTCCACGCCGGCACGCGGGTCGCCCGACGCACCGTTCCGCGCCGCGGTGCAGACCACCTTCGAGTTCTTCGAGTCCGACCGAGCGCTGGTGAAGCTGCTGTTCCGCGACTCCTACGCCCTCGGCGACCGCTTCGAGAAGCACCTCTTCGGCATCTTCGAGGCCTTCATCAGCGACATCGAGAAGATCGTCGAGGACGCCCAGCGGCGGGGCCTCATCGTCGAGGCACCGCCGCGCATGGTGGCGTGCTCGGTCGCCGCGCTCGTGGGCCAGATCGCCCATCGCCGACTCGTCACCGACGACGGGCTGTCGGCCGAGGTCGCGGCCGACTTCGTGGTGTCGCTGTTGCTCAACGGCCTGCTCCCGCGCTGAACGACGTCGGCCGTGGCGCTCGACGAGACCAGGGTCCCGGTGGTGGTCGCGGCGGGCCAGTGCGATCGACCGCGACCCGACGGTGTCGGCGCTCGACCTGGCGGCGCGCGCCGCGCGAGCAGGCCCTCGACGAGGCCCCGAGCCTGCGGGCCCGGGTCCAGCTGGTGTCGGTGGTGAACGTCATGTCCAGCGCGGGGCCGGCGCCCGCCGCCGCCTGTCGCCCGGCGGCTCTGGGGCTGGCGCCGACGCGCGACCGAGGTCACCACCATCGGCGGGAACTCCCCGCAGTGGCTGGTCAGCCGGGCCGCGGCCGCCATCGCCGCCGGCGAGCTCGACGTCGCGCTCGTGGTCGGGAGCCGAGGCCCAGCACTCGGCCAAGGCCGCGGGCCGGCGCCGGGGGCACGACCTCGAGATCAGCGTGCCGCGCCCGACAGCTCCGACGGCTCCGACAGCGAGCGTCGTCGCGACCCCGTCGTCGGCGACGACCGCGCCGGGGTCGGCGACCCCGAGCTCGCCGTCGGGCTCGTCGCCCCCGTGCACGTGTACGCGCTCTTCGAGAGCGCGATCGCGCACCGCGCCGGACGGAGCTGCGCCGAGCAACGACGCGCGCTCGGCGAGACTCATGGCCCCGATTCACCGAGGTGGCCGCCACCCACCCCGTCGCGTGGTTCCGGTGAGGCCCGCACCCCGGCCGAACTGGCCACGGTGACCGCCGGACAACCGCCTGGTGGCCGAGCCCTACCCGAAGCGGATGTGCGCGTTCTTGCACGTGAACCAGGGCGCCGCGGTCCTGGTGACGTCGCTGGCGGCGGCGCGGGCCGCGGGGTCGCCGACGGGGCGGTCTTCTGCTGGTCGGGAGCCGAGGCGACCGACGTCTGGTTCCCCACGGCCCGGCCCGACCTCGGTTCGTCCCCGGGCCTCGCGCGCCGCGGCCCAGGCGGCCCTCGCCGCGGCGGGCATCGGCGTCGACGACATCGACGCCTTCGACCTCTACTCGTGCTTCCCCTGTGCGGTCGAGATGGCGGCCGAGGCGCTCGGCATCGCCCCCGACGACGCCCGGGGGCTCACCGTCACCGGCGGGCTTCCGTATTTCGGCGGGCCGGGGAACAACTACTCCCTGCACGCGCGTGGCCACCATGGCGGACCGGCTCCGCGCGCGCACGGCGGGCACGGGGCTGGTCAGCGCCATGGGCTGGTACGCCACCAAGCACGCCGTGGGCGTCTACGGCGCCACCCCCCCGCCACGAGGGTGGCGCCGGGGCGACACCGACGACGGCCCAGCGCGCCATCGACGCCTCGGCGCGTACCGGTGGCCACCGAGGCCGCACGAGCCCCGCGCGTGGTCGTGGCGGCCACCGTGGTGGCGGGGCCCGAGCGGCGCGGTGACGGCGGCCCCGGTCGATCGCCCGGCTCCCCGACGGGCGCCGGATCGCGGCCGCCGCCGAACCCGACGAGCTCGCCGCCCTGGCCGGTCGGGACCTCGTCGGCCACCGCGATCGAGGTCTCGGGCACCCCGCCCCGGTACCGGCTCGACAGCTTGAGCCCCGGTCGCCGGCCGGGCCCTCGCCGGGTGGCGGTGCCGGGCCAGCCCGGTCAGACTTCGAGCCGAACCGAGGGCAAGGAGCAGCCGATGCCCGCAGTCGAACGCGAGCGCCGGGGACACGTCGAGATCCTCACCATCAACCGGCCCGAGGCCCGCAACGCCATCAACGGCGACGTGAGCGTGGGCATGGCCGCCGCCCTCGACGAGCTCGAGGCCGACGACGGGTGCTGGGTCGTCGTCGTCACCGGGGCCGGCGAGAAGGCCTTCTCGGCCGGCATGGACCTCAAGGCCTTCGCCGCCGGGTGAAGGAGGGGCCATCATGGGAGGCTCGGGGGGTTTCGCCGGCATCACCCAACGGCAGTTCCCCAAGCCGATCATCGCCGCGGTGAACGGTGCCGCCCTGGCCGGCGGCTGCGAGATCATGCTCGTCGTGCGACCTCGTGGTGGCGGCCGACCACGCCACCTTCGGGATCCCCGAGGCCAAGCGTGGACTGGTCGCCGGCGCCGGTGGGCTCATCCGCCTCCCCAAGCGACTTCCCATCGCCATCGCCCTGGAGCTCGCGCTCACCGGCGAGTCGATCGACGCGGCGCGGGCCCTGCAGCTCGGCCTCATCAACCGCGTCGTCCCTGCGGCGCAGCTCATGGAGGAGACCCTCGCCCTGGCCGGCGTCATCGCCGACAACGCGCCACTGGCGGTGCGGTGGTCCAAGCACGTCATGGTGCGCGCCGCCGGCGTGTCCGAGGAGGAGGGCTGGAAGCTCAACGCCGAGGCGGTGGGGGCGGTGTTCTCCTCCGCCGACGCCATGGAGGGCCCGGTCGCCTTCGCCGAGAAGCGCAAGCCCAACTGGCAGGGCAAGTAGCGAAACGGACGCGGCGTCCGTGCACGCGGCCTCTCATCCAGCGCTCGACGGCATCCGGCTGTCGGTGCACGTGCTGGCGGCCACGGTGTGGGTCGGCGGACAGATCACCATGGCCGGGCTCGTGCCCACGGCGCGCGGCCTCGGGGAAGGGGCGCCGCGGGCCCTGGCCCGAGCCTTCGGCCGCATGCAATGGCCCGCCTACGCCCTGCTCGTCGTCACCGGCCTGTGGAACGTCTCCGCCGTCCATGCCGGGCAGCCCCACGCCTGGGCGGTCGTGCTGGTGGTGAAGATCGTGGTGGTGGCCCTGGCCGGGCTGGCGGCGTTTCTCCACACCCGGGCCGTCGACCACGCGCGGTCTCGCCGTCTGGGGTGCCCTCGCCACCCTGTCGTCGCTCGCCGCCCTGGTCATGGGGGTCTTCCTCGCCGGATGAGCCGTCGCCGGCCGGGCACGACGGAGGGTTCCGCTGTCCGGCCCGACCACCGGCGGTCTAATCTTGTGGGCGACGACTTCGCTCGGTGAGCGGCGGTCCCAGAAACGAGATGCCCATGATCGGAGTACTCGAGAGCGAGTGGGGGATCATCATCATCCTGGTGGTGGTGGTGCTGCGTCTTCGGCGGTAGCCAGCTCCCCAAGCTGGCCAGGTCACTCGGGTCGGCTCAGTCGGAATTCAAGAAGGGCCTCGCCGAGGGCAAGAAGGGCGACGGCTCTGGGCCCGGCGCCGACGCCGCCGGCACCGGTGACACCGCGGCCGCCAAGGACAGCGACAAGCCGTCCGCGGCCTCGGGGTAGCCCTCCTATCTCCGCCGGCTCCACCGGCGTGGACCCGGCGGCGGGCACGCACCCCGTCGGCGGCCGATCCCTTTCCTCGCGCACCAGCTGCTCGAGTACCTCGTCGCCGGTGCACTGGCCGAGTTGTCCGTCCACATCGCCCACAGCGGCCTGCTCCTCGCCGCCGCGGCGGCCTTCGCCCTCCTGGCCCTCACCGCCCGCGGTCCGCTGGGCCTGGCCCGGGTGTGCGGGCCCAGGCTCCACGCCACGCTCGACATCGTCGTCGCCCTCGCCGTGGCGGCGGCACCCATCGTCCCGGCCCTGCGACCCGACATCACCGGCATCGTGGTGGTGGAGGTGGCCGCACTGGCGTGGGTGCGCCTGGCGACATTGACCCGGTACACGCGAGCCCCTGCGCCGGCCGACGACGCCCCCCGACTCGCCGGTCCCCCCGTCCCCGCCGACCCCGTCACCCGAGGCACCGGTCCGGTCGACGTGCCGGCGCCCCCCGCACCGGGCGCGGTGGTGCTGCGCGGCCTGGGCATCCTGGCGGGCCGATCGGCGCGTCGGCTCCCCGAGGCCGAGGAGAAGCTGCGCACCGGCGCGCGCCAGGCGGGGCGCCACGCCGCCCGGTTGCACCGCACCTGGCGCAATCCGACGAGCTGAGGCCACAGCGGCGACGGTCGGCCAGCGCAGCGGCACACGGTCGAACGCCGGGCCGGTGGGGTCGGGGCCCGGCATCGTAGGCTCGGCGCCGTCCACGTGATCCCATGCGGACCCAGCTCCCCACCTGGAACCCCACGCAAAGGCGGGACGGCCATGGCCGACGACGTACTCGAGCTCGCCGACAAGCTCTGGCGCGGCGACATCGACATCGTGGAGATCCACCCCGTGGGTGGGTACATGGGCGGCGTGGCCGAGGTCGCCACCGGCGTCTCCTTCGTCCCGCAGTTCGCCAACGTCTCGGCCTTCGCCACCGACGACGGGCTCGTCCTCGTCGACACGGGCTCGAGCTTCGTGGCGGGCGCCGTGCACGAGGCGCTGCGGGGGTGGTCGGCGGCAGCGGCTCAACACCGCCATCTACTCCCACGGCCACATCGACCACGTCTTCGGCGTGGGCGTGTGGGAAGAGGAGTCCGGCGCGCGAGGGCTGGCCCGCACCGGTGGTCGTGGCCCACGACGCGGTGCCGGCGCGCTTCGACCGCTACATCGTGACCGCCGGGTACAACGAGATCATCAACCAACGGCAGTTCGGGGTGCCGGGCCTGCGGTGGCCCACCGAGTACCGCTATCCCGACCGCACCTACGCGCAGCGCCTCGAGCTCGACGTGGGGGGCGTGGGCCTCGAGCTCCACCACGCCCGGGGCGAGACCGACGACCACACCTGGACCTGGGTGCCCGGCGCCCGCGTGCTGTGCTGCGGCGACCTCTTCATCTGGGCGTCGCCGAACGCCGGCAACCCCCAGAAGGTGCAGCGCTATCCCCGCGAGTGGGCCGTCGCCCTGCGGGAGATGATCCGGCTCGAGCCCGAGGTGCTGCTGCCCGGCCACGGCTTCCCCGTCGTCGGCGCGGACGCGGGTCCGCCAGGCGCTCACCGACACCGCCGATCTCCTCGACTCCCTGGTCGACCAGACCCTGGAGCTCATGAACGCCGGGGCCCGGCTCGACGAGGTCCTCCACACCGTGAGCGCTGCCCGCCCACCTCGCCGAACGTCCGTACCTCCGGCCCGTCTACGACGAGCCCGAGTTCGTGGTGCGCAACGTGTGGCGCCTGTACGGCGGGCTGGTGGGACGGGAACCCGGCCTCGCTCAAGCCCGCACCCGAGTCGGCCCTGGCCGGCGAGCTGGCCGCCCTGGCCGGAGGCGCCGGCGTCCTGGCCGAACGCGCCCTGGCCCTGCTGCAGGCCCAGGCGCCGGGGGGCGACGACCCCGCCGTCTCGCTGCGGCTGGCGGGCCACCTGGCGGAGCTGGCGGCCCTGGCGGCGCCGATCGGACCCGGCTGTCCACAGGGCGCGCGCCGAGGTGTTCGCCCGGCTGTCGCGAGACGGCCACCTCGACCATGGCGAAAGGCGTGTTCAGCTGGACGGCGCGGGACTCCGAGGGGCGGGCCGGAGAGCCCGGTTGAGGCTCCGCTCTCAACTACTACTCGCGGATCGCCGGTTGGCTAGTGTCGTCGCCGTGAGCCCCCGCGCCGCCGAATCGAGCAGCACGGACGCGTCCCGGTGGCGTCGCCGGGCCTTCGGGGTCATCGCCGCCGCGGCCCTGCCGATCGTGCTCGGGGGGTGCCAGCTCCCCACCTTCTACGGCTATCGGGGGTCGACCAAACAGGGCCACGACGAGTCGCTGTTGTGGATCGGGACCATGATCGCCGCCATCGTCGTGGGCGTCCTCGTGGGCGGGCTGATCGTGTGGTCCATCATCCGGTACCGCAAGAAGTCCGACGAGATCCCCCGCCAGTTCCAGTACCACATCCCCCTCGAGATCACCTACATCGTGGTCCCCGTCATCATGGTCCTCGATCCTGTTCGGGTTCACCGTGTACACCGAGAACCAGGTGGACGCCGTGAGCCCCACCCCGGCGGTGAAGGTGCACGTCACCGCGTTCCAGTGGGGCTGGAAGTACCAGTACCCGGGCAAGGTCGACGTCACGGGTGTGACCACCGAGGACCCCGACCCGATCGGGCTCAACGGGGCCGCCGTGCGCCCCGGCGGTCGACTGCCTGGGCCCGGGCCTCGTGGTCCCGGCCGGCCAGACCACACGGATCACGCTCGATTCCCAGGACGTCATCCACGGGTTCTACGTGCCGGAGTTCAACTTCAGCCGCTACGCCCAGCCCGGGCGTGACCAACGTCTTCGACCTCACCGTCGAGCACGTCCGGCATCTACCGGGCCCAGTGCACCCAGCTGTGCGGGCTGTACCACTCGCTCATGTTCTTCCACGTGGTGGCGCTGCCCCCGAACCAGTTCCGGGCGTGGCTGAGCTCGCAGCAGCAGCCTGGCCAAGGCGGCCTCGGCCGCCTCCGCGTCCAACTCGACCACGAAGGCGGCCGCATGACCGTTCTCGCCGATCGCCCGGTCACCCACGAGCACGAGCACGAGCACCACGAGGGGCCCACGGGCCTGTTGAAGTGGCTCACCAGCACCGATCACAAGCTGATCGGCATGAACTACATGGTGACGTCGCTCGTCATGTTCTTCCTGGCCGGGCTCATGGCTCTGGCACTGCGGGCGCAGCTGGCGACTCCCGACGGCTCCCTGCTCAGCTTCCAGTCGTACAACGCGCTGTTCACCATGCACGGCAGCCTGATGCTGTATCTCTTCGCCGGGCCCTTCGCCTTCGGCGGCCTGGCCAACTACATCCTGCCGCTGCAGGTCGGCGCGCCCGACATGGCGTTCCCCCGCCTCAACGCCCTGTCGTACTGGCTGTACCTGAGCGGCTCGATCACGATGCTGCTCGGCTTCCTCGTGGCCGGCGGGCGCCGCCGCCTTCGGGTGGGTGGCCTACGCGCCGCTCTCGTCGGTGCAGTTCTCGCCGGGATCCGCACCCGACCTGTGGATCCTGGGCATCGCCCTCACCGGCTTCTCGGCCATCTTCACCGGCGTCAACCTGGTGACGACGACCTTCTACCTCCGCGCCCCGGGGATGACCATGTTCCGGCTGCCCATCTTCACCTGGAACATGCTGGTCACCGCCATCCTGATCCTCATCGCCTTCCCCATCCTCACCGCGGCCATGGTGCTGCTGTTCGCCGACCGCCACTTCGGGACCCACATCTACTCCACGGCCGGCGGCGGGTCACCGATCCTGTATCAGAACCTCTTCTGGTTCTTCGGCCATCCCGAGGTCTACATCCTGGCCCTGCCCTATTTCGGCATCGTGACCGACGTCATCCCGGTCTTCTCGAAGAAGCCGCTCTTCGGCTACAAGGGCATGGTCTTCGCCACCATGGCGATCGCGGCGCTGTCCACCGGCGTGTGGGCGCACCACATGTTCACCACCGGTGTCGTGCTCCTCCCCTTCTTCTCGCTGTTGTCGCTGCTCATCGCCGTGCCGACCGGCATCAAGTTCTTCAACTGGATCGGCACCATGTGGCGGGGCCAGCTGACCTTCACGACGCCCATGCTGTTCTGCATCGGGTTCCTGTTCGCCTTCTTGATGGGTGGCCTCACCGGCGTCATGTTGGCATCACCCCCCATCGACTTCGCCACCCACGACACCTACTTCGTGGTGGCCCACTTCCACCAGGTGCTGTTCGGGACCGCCGTCTACGCCGGGTTCGCGGGGCTGTACTACTGGTACCCGAAGTTCTTCGGCCGGATGTACCGCGAGTGGATGGGCAAGTGGCATTTCTGGCTGCTCACCATCGGCTTCTGGGTGACCTTCATGCCCCAGTACGTCCTGGGCCTGTGGGGCATGCCCCGACGGGTGGCCTCCTACCCGGCCAACCTGGGATGGCAGACACTGAACGTGGTGTCGACCGTCGGCGCCTTCATCATCGGCGATCTCCTTCGTGTTCTTCCTCGTGAACCTGTGGGTGTCGTGGCGCAAGCCCGTCCCCGCCGGCGACAACCCGTGGGACGCGCACACCCTGGAGTGGTTCGCCACGTCGCCGCCCTCGCACCACAACTTCGAGAAGCTCCCCCCCATCCGCTCGGAGCGACCGGTGTGGGACTACCACCACCCCGACGACCGCACGGTCGCCCACGGCCACCCCGGAACCAGCGGCAACGGGCACGGTCGCCTGGCCGGCGCGGATGCCGTGGCCGGTGTCGACACCGGCCACGAGGCATAGGGGCCCGTCATGCGCGTCGAAGCACTGTTCTTGCTCGGGGTGGCCGTCTTCTTCGCCATGGTCGGCATCGTCTACTGGTTCTGGGCCTACGAGCAGGGCGGCTTCGTCATGCTCATCGGCACCACTCTCCTCGGGCTCCTGCCCGGGAGCTACTACCTGTGGTGGTCGCACCGCATGAAGCCACGCCCCGAGGACCGCCCGACGCCACCATGGAGGACGGGGCCGGGGTGATCGGCTCGTTCCCCGGCTCGAGCATCTGGCCCTTCGTGCTCGGCATGGGCCTGTTCCTGATGGTGCTGTCGATGGTGTTCGGGCTGTGGCTCATCGCCCCGGGTGCTGCGCTGGTCATCTCGGCCGTCATCGGCGTGACCGTGGAGAGCCGGCGCGGCGGGACCATCTGAGCACCGCGCCCTGAGCCCAGGGCGCACGAGCACCGACGGGAACGAGCACCGGCGGGCACGAGCGCCGACGGGGACGCCGAGAACGCGCCGACAGGCCGAAGAACCCGGGCAGGCTCGGCACCGGGCCGCAAAACCCGGTGCCGAGCCTGATCCCGCGGATCACGGGTGCGTCGCCCGGATCCTGACCCCCCTCGGGTAACCAGGTCAGCGTCCTCCCCGAGGATCAACCGGCATCCACCCTCTCCCCAACATCGGGTCAACTGTCCCCGTGGCGCGCAGGCCGCCCGGCGTGGCCCGGACCGAGCGGGGTCGGAACCGGCCCCGAGAGCCCCCGCCCGGCCGCCTCGACCACATGGGCGTCGCGGGCCCGGCGCAGGGCCCAGGCCGCTCCCCCCACCACCACGAGCAGCCCGACCACCGCCACCACGACGTCGGTGGTGGTGGCGCGCAGGTGGGAGGGGACGGTGGCGAAGCAGGCCACCGCCGAGAGCACGAGCACGACGCGGCGCGACCAGGCGTCGCCGGCCAGCGCCAGGAACACGAGCCCCCACGTCTCATACCAGGGCCACACGATGGGCCCGAGGAAGACCACCGCCAACAAGCTCCAGCCGAGCGCTCTCGGGGTCCCGTACCGGTCACTGCGGACCAGCAGGACGCACACGATCACCCCTGCGCCGAACAACGCCACCCCTCGGGTGACGTTGACCAGGGTGTGGGGGTGCCACCCCGCGCCGACCGCCTGCGAGAGGTGCGAGATCGCCAATCCCACGGCGGTGGCGGGATCGAGCCACGAGCTCACCCTTCCGGGGTCCGAAAGGTTGACGAGCCAGTCCCAGCCGAGCCCCGACAGCCGCGGACACCACCGCCATGACGGCCAGCGCCGAGCCGACGGACCCGACGACGTGCTCGGCACGGCGACGCGGCGCCGCGTGGGGGCCGGCCCACTCCCACCCGATGAAGACCACCCCGAGGAGACACGGGACCTTGACCAGCGCGCCCAGGGCGCACAGGACGATCCCGAGCACCGGGTGGCCGAGCCGTGCGAGGGTCAGGCCGGCCACCAACAGGCCCAACATGATGGCGTCGTTGTGCATCCCGCCGATCAACGAGAGCAAGACCAGGGGATTGAGCGCGGCCAGCGCGAACGCCGTCGTCGGATCGTGGCCATAGGACCGGGCCAGGACGGGCACACACGTCGCGATGAGCACCACGCCGAGCAGCGCCACGAGTCGATACCCCTCCAAGGTGGCGACGACACTGTTCGTGAGGTGGGCGTCGGCGCGGGCGATCTCGAAGAAGACCGGGCCGTAGGGCGCATGGACGTGTTGCCACAGAGGATCGGCCAACGTGGAGAAACGTCGACCTCCCGAGGGCCTGCAGCCCGTGGGTGTAGGGATTGATGCCTCGAGAGACGAGCTCGCCCTCGGCGCCGTAGGTGTAGGCATCGCGACTGAACAGCGGAGGAGCGACGAGCAGGGGCGACACCCAGAGCGCGAACACCCCGGTCAATCCGGCCAGCGCCCGACGGTCCTTCGGCCCGGGGAACGTCACGATGCAGTACCACGAGCAGAGCACCACGAGCATCCCCCCGTAGACCACGGCGATGCCCAGCAGCGGATGCGGCGCCGGTGACGAGCCGGGCCGAGGGAAGGCCGAAGAACCACGAGCCGGGAAGTTTCGAGGTGAAAGGCGAGTTGGGCTGCGCCACTCCGAGCACCACCAGCGCCATGCCCACGAAACCGGCCAGCGCGGCGCCGACGGTGCGGCGCGTCCCGGAGTGTCGAGCTACGCCACGCGGGTCTGGGGTATCGCCCGGCAATGGCGTCGCCGGCGGCGGCGCTAGCTGCGCACGGTGCTCGGAGGCTGCGACACCGTCGTTGCCGCGGTCTCGCGCACGTCCCGGAGACGCCGGCGCGCCGCGGCGGTCGGCGTCGGGCCGCAGCGGGGGCAAGACGGAAACCGGTGTACATCACCCGCCGCTCGCGCTCGACCGGCGGCTGGGCCATGTGCATCGTGCAGCTGAGATGCACCGTGACGTCGCCGGTCCGGGTGGGCAGGTCGACGACGGGGAGGGCATTGTCGCGGCGCAAGAAGGCGGGCCACATGAGAGCCCGGTGGCTCCCGGCCACCACCTTGAGCTGACCCGAGGTCTCGTCGGCCCCCGTGACCGAGATGCCGACGGTGAGCGAGCAGCACTCGTAGCTGTGGCGACCGAGAGAGCAGTCCTTGTGCCAGGGGACGTCGGAGATGCCCTCGACGACGCCGATCGGCTTGACCAGCGCCTCGAGGGCGTTGGAGTCCATCCCACCCCACTCGTGCCCGTCACCGGTGAGCGCCCCCAGGCGCGCCAGGCGCCCGTCGGCGACCAGTGCGGCTGCCGTCGGTGACATGGCGTCGAAGCCCTGCATGCGGACCAACCGGTCCGCACCGTCGTCGGTCCGGGCCCACCACGACCTTCCGTCTCCCTGGGCATAGGACGGCGCGGCGCGGTCCATGTCGGCGGAGACAGCCGCCATCTCGTCCTCGGTGAACACACCCGAGACGTGGAGGAACCCGGCCTGGCCGAGGAACGTGTCCATCTCCTCGTCGGGGTCGTCCCAACCGAAACAGCCGCGTGAGGTCCAACGGCACCCCCCCGGCGTCCTCGAAGGCCATGGTCTGCGCCACGTGCGGGGCGACCCCGTCGAGCGCGGCGCGCAGCACCAGCCACCAGTCGAGGAGGCGTTCGAGCCGGCCCTGCAGGGCGAGCGCCCCGCTCGAGAACCACCCCATGGGGGTGACCTGATCGGCGACGAGATCCGCCAGCTGCGAGGCGTCGAGCCGCAATCGCAGAGCACCCTCGGCACCGCTCGCGCCCGGGACCACCACGATGCCCGAGGCGTCGGCCGCCAACGTCCACGTCGCTCCGTCGACGTCGATCACCAGGGGCGGGAGCCGCAGCGAGGCTCGAGCCTCGACCAGCAGCGGGGCGGCGGCGTCCAGGGCCGCGGGCAGGTCGTCTTCGAAGAACCGGGCGGGATCGAACGACGCCTGCTCCCCGTCGACCCGCGTGCGCACGTCCACGCTCATGACCGGCAACCGTAATGTGCCCGGGGCCGTCGATGTCGGGTCGGCAGCCGCCGGCCAGGGGCCGATGACGACTCGGTCAGCTCCTCGAGCGGTCGCCCAGGCCGGCACGCACCTGTCGTCGCCACACGAAGCGCAGGCCCGACCAGTCCTCGCCCACCGCCGCCACCTTGACGTCCACCAGCCCGGTGGGAAGGACCGCGTCGCGCAGGAGACCCTCGGTCACGTCGCTGTCGTGACCGGCGGCGCGCCGCGGCCACAGCAGCCACATGGCGTCCTCGGGGCCGAGGACGGCGCCGACCTGGCCGACGACCCGTTCGAGGTCGGCGGCACGCCGGACGAAGGCGATCACCACCTCGGCTCCCTTGCCCAACGAGCGCCGCACCCGGGCGCCCTCGGGCAGGTCGGGCACGGTCCAGCCCCGGGGGGCGCTCACCAGCGCCACGACGTCGCCCGGGCGGACCCCGAGCTTGCGGGCGAGCGGGGTCCCCGAGTAGCCGCCCGGGCTCACCGAGGGGCTCACGACTGCGGAGCCGGGTCCCAGGGGCGCCGGCGCAGGGCGAGCGCGGTGCCGCCCTCCCAGAAGCCCTCCGAGCGGTAGAGCCGCTCCCCGTCTGTCGACGCGTGCAGCTCCACGTTGTCGACGCCGTTGGACTCGAACCAGTCGAGCAGGGCCCGCAGCACGGCCCGGCCGAGCCCGCGTCGGCGGAAGCCCGGCTCGGTGGACATCCACTGGACATATCCCACCCGGGCGCTGGCGTGCGCGGGGCTCGGGAGCCGCTCCGAGATCGCTCCTGCCCCGCACGCCACCAGGCGGCGCGGTGCCCCGGGGTCCTCGGCCACGACCACCGTGAGGTCGTCTCCGAGGCGCGCCGTCACGGTCGCCCACCGCGGCGGACCGCCACCTCTCCCACGCGACCTCGTCGAACGCGAGGCCCAGCGACCGGTACATGAGCTCGGCCAACCGGACGACCTCGTCGGCGTCGTCGGGACGCGCCGAGCGGATCAACCGAACGCTCAGCGGCGGGGAATGCGACGAACGCCCGGAGCCGGCCGCCTCGACCGGCTCGAGCTCACCGTCGAGCTCGATGCGCTCGGGCACCGGCGTGGGCGCGAGCTCCTCCTGGCCGTCGCCGGGCCGGGGAGCTGTGGACACGCTCTCGTACTCGCCCTCGGCGCTGCGGGTGATGACCACGGCCCGCTTGCGCCTCCCGATGCCCGGCACGCCCGACATCTCGCGGCACAGGTAGTAGGCGAAGATGCCTGCGGCGCTGGGCACGACGAACACCGCGAAGCGGAAGAACCACAGGACCTCGTTGAGCGAGATCTTGAAGTAGTTGGCCAGCACGTCGGTCGAGCTCGCCGCGAAGAGCGTGAAGAAGAACGCCAGCGAGGCCACCCCGATGGCGGTGCGCTTCGGCCTGTCACGGGGCCGGTCGAGGAGGTTGTGCTCGGCACGGTCACCGGTCACCTTGGCTTCGACGATGGGCCACACGTAGAAGAGGTTGAAGCAGATGCCGGGGAACAGCACGGCCGGGAACAGGATCACGAACGGGATGGTGTGGCCCCACAACGTCCAGGAGATGGGCGGCATGATGCGCAGGGCGCCGTCGAGCCAGCCCATGTACCAGTCGGGTTGCACGGCGTAGCTGATCTTGTACGGCTCGTACTGGCCGAACTGCCAGATCGGGTTGATCTGGGCCAGGCCCCCCAGCGCCCACAGCACCCCCGTGGTCACGAAGAGGAAACCCGTCGTCTTGGCGATGAACGTGGGGTACATGGGCGAGCCCACCACGTTCTTCTCGGTGCGGCCGTGCCCGGGGAACTGCGTGTGCTTCTGGCGCACGAGCAGGCCCAGGTGGGCCGCGAGCAGGCCCAGGATGATGAGCGGCACCACCAGGACGTGGATGATGAACAGCCGCGGGATGATCGTGCCGTCGCCGGGGAAGTTCCCACCGAAGAGGAACGTGGCCAGGTACGAGCCCACGATCGGGATCGACAGCACGATCGAGAACATGATGCGCAGACCGGTCCCCGACACGAGGTCGTCGGGCAGCGAGTACCCGATGAACCCGTTCGTCAGGGCCAGGATGAGCAGCGTGATCCCGATCATCCAGTTGAGCTCGCGCGGCTTGCGGAACGCGCCGGTGAAGAAGATCCGGCACATGTGCACGGCGATCGCACCCACGAACACGTCGGCGGCCCAGTGGTGCATCTGCCGGATGACGAGCCCGCTGCGCACGTTGAACGACAGGTCCACCGTCGACAGGAACGCGGCGGACACCCTGGACCCGCGCAGCGGTGCGTAGGAGCCGTTGAGGGGATAGACGAGCTCCTTGGCCGAGGGGATGAAGTAGAGGCTCAGGAACACGCCCGTGGCGATCAGCACCACGAAGGAGTAGAGGGCGATCTCCCCGAGCAGGAACGACCAGTGGTCGGGGAAGATCTTGTCGAGCAGGGTCCGCCCGCCCTTGGCCACGCCGAGGCGCTCGTCGAGCCAGCGCACGCCGGCGACGACGGGGTCCTTCTTGGGGCCCTTGGCGCCCCGCCGACCCCCGGCGCGGCGGCCGGACCGTGACGTGAGGGCGCTCATGACCGCTCCCAGAAGCCGGGGCCGACCGGCTGGTCGTAGCCCGCCTGCGCCACCAGGAACCCGGCGCTGTCGATCGTGAGGGGCAGCTGCGGCAACGGCCGCGGTGCGGGGCCGAACACCGGGTTGGCGCCCGTCAGGACGTTGAACAGCGACTGGTGACACGGGCACAGCAACTTCTGCAGCGTCTCCTCGTACAGGCCCACCGGGCAGCCGGCGTGGGTGCAGAGCTTGGAGTACGCCAGGTACCCCTTGGGCCCCCAGGTCTCGCGCCCGGGCAGGGTGACGATGTCCGGTCGGTGGCGGCCCGGTCGGATCAGCATGGTCTGGCTCACCGAGGACCCCGCGAATCCCTCGGGGAAGACCGTGAGCGACCCACCCACCTCGAGGTCGGCCTGGTGGATGCGCTTGCCGTCGAGGTCGACGACGATGCGAGCCGGTGCGCCAGTCGGTGGTGTCGAAGGTCTTCTTGGGCTGAGGGCCCGAGCGAGCGCAGCAGGGGGAAGGCGAGCACGACGCCCATCACCCCGGCCCCGGCACCGAGGATGGTGCCGAGGAAGCCGCGCCGGCGGAACACCATCTTGCCCCGGTCCTCGATGGCCGCCGCCATGGCCTCGATCTCGGGCTCGGTCGACCTCAGGTCGTGGCGCTCCTCGACGAACGGGCCCTGGGGCAGGAGGTACTTGCCCCACGCCGAGAGGCCGAAACCGAAGGCGAAGAACCCGACCCCGCCGAACACCGCCTCCCACTGGGTCTGGCCGCCGACCCAGTACAAGCCCCGTAGGCGCAGAACCCGGCCAGGCCGAGCAGGAGGATCACGCCGATGAGCATCTCGGCCCGCCGCGGGTTCTTGGCGTAGGGCTGGAGATGGGGATCGTCGAACTTCGTCAGTGGCACGCCGGCCTGCGCGCCATTGCCCGACGTGATGTCTGTGTCTTCGCTCGATCTGCGGTGCTGTCGCTCACTTGCGGTCCCCGAGCCAGAACGCCACCAGCATGATGCCGCCGACGCCGAAGAGGAGCCCGATGAAGCCCTCGGCCACGGGCCCGATGCCGCCGAGGCCGAGGCCGCCTTGGTTGGTGGGGTGCTGGATGGAGGTCGTGACGTACTTGACGATGTCGGCCACCTGCTGGTTCGAGAGGTTGCCCGGCCCGAAGTGCGGCATCTGCGTCGGGCCGGTGCGGATGGCCTCGACGATCTGGCGCGGATAGATCTTGTGCAGCGACGGGGCGTAGAACCCGTTGGAGAGCGCGTCACCGGCCCCCGTGATGGTGTGGCACCCCGCGCAATTGAGCACGAACAGCGAGTTGCCCTCGGCCAGGTCGCCGGCCGAAAGGTCGACCTTGGGGATGCCTGCGGGGTAGTCGGGCGCGGCCGGCGCCAGGGAGTTCACGAACGCCACGATCTGCAGTGTCTCGGTCGCGGCTGAAGCGCGCCGGCTTCTGGACGGGCTGCGCGGTCGCCACCGCCAGGGGCATGCGCCCCGTCGACACCCAGAAGTCGACCGTGGCGGGCCCGAGGCCCTGGAGGTTCGGGGCCCGGTCGGTGCCCGAGGCATCCGCGCCGTGGCAGCTCGAGCAGTTCAGCTCGAACAGACGTCTGCCCCGGCGCGATGTACGAGCTCGGGCGGCAGGTGGTACGTGATGACGCCGCTCGTCGCGCTCGTGGCCGACTTCAGGGCCACGTCGGCGGCGTGTTTGGCCGGTGGCGGCGTCGCCTGGGAGGGCGAGGCCCCCGCCGTCGAACAGTCCCACCACCGCCACCCCGGCCACCAGCAGTCCCGGCAACAGGTAGCGCACACGGAGCTTCTTACGCATGTCCTCGCAGTCCCGGGAGCTCAACCGGTCTTCAACAGGAACAGGCAGCTGAAGATGCCGATCCACATGAAGTCGACGAAGTGCCAGTAGTAGCCGACGGCCTGGAAGACGTTGGTCTCGCCGGGGTCGCCGCCCTTGCCACCCATGCGGCCCAGGAGGAAGATCATGGCCACCAGACCCGAGCGCCACGTGTAGCCCGTGGATGCCGGTCATGACGAAGAACAGCGACCAGTAGGCGTTGAGCGCCGGCCCGTGGTGCGAGCCCGCGAAGTCGTGCCATTCGTAGAGGGTGTTGCCGAGGAACGCCGCGCCCAGGAGGAAGCTGATCACGATCCAGTTCACGGCTTTGCGCCGCTCGCCCCGCTCCTGGGCCCACACACCGAACTGGAACGTCGGGCTCGACACGAGGAGCACGACGCTGAAGATCCCGGCCTGGACGTAGTCGAGATGGGCACCCGCGAGCGGCGGCCACGTGGCGGCGTGGGCGCGGATGGTGAAGTACGCGGCGAAGAGGCCGCTGAAGAACATGAGCTCCGAGCCCAGCCAGATCATGACCCCGACGGCGAGCAACGGGGGTCGGTCAGCGACGTGGCGTGGGGCGCGCGCCCGGTGCTCCACCGACAAGGCCTGCGTCACGGGGTCTTTCCTAGTTGACGGCGACCCTTCCGCGCCAACACCGTGGGCACGCGCCCACCCGACCGACCCGCCCCGGTGGAACCCGACTCGGGCGGGCGCGCGTGCGCCGCGCCGGCGGCGTCGCGATCAGGCCCGGAGGGCGCCCGGGAGGGGCCTCGGTGTGGATGACCGTCAGCCGGCGGGTCGGACGGGTGAGGGCGACGTACAGCGCGCGCAGGCCCTGGGGAGACTCGTCCACGATGGCGGCCGGCTCGACCACGACGACGGCGTCGAACTCGAGGCCGTTGGCCAGGTCGACGGGCAGGAGGCTCAGCGGCGCTCCGAGGCCGTCGCGCCGGGGGTCGCTGGCCTCGACACCGGCCGCGTCGAGCGCCACGGCCAGGTCGGCCACGAGCGACGCCGGGGCCAGGACCGCGGCGGTCCCGGGCGCGACGTCGCGACAGGCCTGGGTGGACAGCGCCGCCACCCGCTCGGCCAGACCGTCGCATCTCGACCTGCTCGAAGTGCGGGGCCACCCCGGTCCGGCGCACCGGCGTGGGGGGCCGAAGGCCCGGTGCGGTCTCGGCCAGCACCCGGGCGGCCACCTCCACCACCTCGGCGGGCGTCCGGTAGCTCACCGTGAGCTCGACCAGGCGGGGCGCCCGCTGGCCCGGGAGGTGGGCGGTGACCTCGTCCCAGCCGGCGGGGGCCCAGGGCCCGGTGGCCTGGCCGATGTCGCCCACCATGGTGATCGATCCCGACAGCGACCGGCGCGCCACCGAGCGCAGCTGCATCGGGGAGAGGTCCTGGGCCTCGTCGACCACGATGTGGCCGTAGGTACGGGGCTCGTCGTGCTCACCCCCACCCCCGGCACGGGGTCGACGGGGGCCGAGCAGGACGCGTGCCTCGTCGATCAGGGCGAGATCGGCGACCGTCCAGGGGATCTCGGCCAACGTGGCGCTGCGGGGCCGCAGGAGCAGGTGCTGCTCGGCCGGCGCTGAGCACGCCCTTGGCCGCCAGGGCCAGGAGAGGCCGGGACCCGAACAGGTCGTGGAGCAGCTCCTCGGCGCTCAGCCGGGGCCACATCCGGTCGAGGGCGTCGGCCACCTCGGGCAGGCGCCGGACCTGGCGGGAGAATTCTCCCAGGTCGAAGCCGCTTTCCTCGTCGACCGTCGTCCCCGGCCGGCGCCCCGTTGGTCGGCCCGTCTTGGCGGGCGACGTGGCCGTGGCCGTTGTCCCGCCGGGCCGTCGGCGGGCACGCCGGGATCGGCCCGAGCGCCGGGGTCGAAGGCGGCCAGGTCCGGGTCCGGGGCACCCCGGGGCGCGAGCCCGTGAATGCTCAGCGCCCGCAGGTACTCGTCGGCCAGCCTGCGCACCACGAGCTGCTCCAGGAACCGGCGTCGGGCGTTGTGGGAACCGGGACGCCGCCGGGCCGCCGACACGATGCCGGCCGACGCCTCGGCCGTGAGGCGCAGGATCGTGGCCCCGAAGGGCACCTCGGCGTCGCGCCGCAGGGGGCGCTGCCGGCTGCGCACGGCCCGGCCCACGACGATCGACATCCGGGCCTCACCCTTGAGGCGGGCGACGCCCGAGCCGTCCTCCGCCTTGACCTGCACGCCGTGGACGAGCCCCTCGATGGTGGACAGGGTGACCCCGCTCTCGCCCAGCGAGGGCAGCACGTGCTCGATGTAGCGCAGGAACAGGGGGTTGGGCCCGATCACGAGCACCCCTTGGCGCTCCAGCGGGAAACGGTGCGTATAGAGAAGGTATGCCGCCCGGTGCAGCGCCACCGCCGTCTTGCCGGTGCCGGGACCGCCTTGGACGACCATGACGCCCGGGAGCGCGGAGCGGATGATCTCGTCCTGCTCCCGTTGGATGGTGGCGACGATGTCGCGCATGGCCCCGGTCCGGGCCCCCTCGAGGGCGGCCAGGAGGGCGCCGGGGCCCCCGAGCTCGAGCTCGCCGTCCCCGCCGTCGCCCGACGCCTGGTCGTCCCAGCCCGCCGCGTTCGTCCCGGTCCGGGGTCTCGGTGGTGGCCGCGCCGAGTGCGCCGAGCCGTTCATCGCCGGGGAGGAGCCGAACCGCTCGTCCTCGACCCCCACGATCCGCCGGCCCTGGGCGGCCAGATGGCGGCGCAGCACCAGGCCCATGGGCTCGCGGCCCGTGGCCCGGTAGAAGGGCTCGGCCACCGGTGCCCGCCAGTCCACCACCAGGGGCTCGAGGTCCTCGCCCGAGATCCCCAGGCGGCCGATGTGGAAGCTCTCGGTGCCCGGGCCCCCGGCGCCCGGTCACCGTCCTCGCGCCGGTCGATCCGGCCGAAGCACAGCGCCTGCTCGCCGATGTCGAGCTGGTCGAGGCGGGCGAGGCTCGTGCGGACGATGACGTCGCGCTCCTCGCGGAATTGGTGCGTGCCCCCGCGACCCTGGTCGATCACGGAGCGGATGAGCTCCTCGGTGTCCGATCGCAACTGGTCGAGGCGCTCGTAGGCCCGGTCCACATGGGCCTGTTCCGCCTCGAGCTCAGGATGCGTTGCCACAGCCGCTCCCTCTCCACCCCGGTGCGCAGTGAACCATCGATCATATCGCCCGGGCATGGCCTACTCGCCTGGCCACCACAGGGCTTTTCGTCGCCACGCGACGAGGACTGAAGCAGGACCGCCGCTCGAGCAGGAGGTTTGTGGCCAGGCGCCGTCAAGTAGCGTCGCTGCCGTGCCAGTGGCCGACTCGGCGTTCGTGCGAGCCTGCCGGTGCCAGCCGGTGGACAGGGTCCCGGTGTGGTTCATGCGCCAGGCGGGACGCTCGCTGCCCGAGTACCGGGCGGCGCGCGGCGAGGGAAGCGTCCTCGACGCCATCCGCCAACCCGAGCTCGCCGCCGAGCTGACCCTGCAACCCGTGCGCCGCTACGGCGTCGACGCCGCCATCCTCTTCAGCGACATCGTGGTGCCGGTCGCCGCGGTGGGGTTCGGCGTCGAGGTCGAGCAGGGTCGGGGCCCGGTGGTCGACCGGCCGTTCCGGAGTGCCGAGGACCTGGCCCGGCTCCGCCCGCTCGAGCCCGAGGCCGACACCGGCTACGTCCTCGAGGCCGTCCGCCTGGTCACGCGAGAGCTCGACCCGCTCGGCATCCCGCTCATCGGCTTCGCCGGGGCGCCGTTCACGGTGGCCAGCTACCTGGTCGAGGGCGGGCCCGTCTCGCGTCTACGCCCACACCAAGGCGCTCATGCGGGGGGAACCCGGCGCTGTTCGCCCGGCTGCTCGACGCCCTGGCCGACATGGCGTTGGCGTCGCTGCGGGCCCAGGTCGCAGGCGGGAGCGTCGGCCGTCCAGCTCTTCGACAGCTGGGTGGGGGCTCTGTCACCGGCCGACTACGACCGGCACGTGCTGCCCGGCCACCCGCAAGGTCTTCGAGGGGTTGGCCGACCTCGGGCGTGCCTCGCATCCACTTCGGCGTGGGGACCGGCGAGCTCCTGGCCCTGATGGCGGGCGCGGGCGCCGAGGTCGTCGGCGTCGACTGGCGGGTGCCGCTCGACGAGGCCCGGCGTCGCGTGGGCCCGGGGTACGCGCTCCAGGGGAACCTGGACCCCACCACCTGCCTGGCGCCGTGGGAGGTGGTCGAGGCCCAGACCCGCGACGTGCTCGAGCGCGGTGGTGGGACGGGTCACGTCTTCAACCTGGGCCACGGCGTGCTGCCCGAGACCGATCCCGACGTGCTGGCCCGCGATCGTGGAGCTCGTCCACGAGATCGTCCCCCGCCGATGCATCGACACCGCGGGCCGCGCCGTGAAGCCGGTCGGCGTCCTGGTCATGGCGCACGGCACCCCCCGTCGCTCGACGAGCTTCCCGCCTTCTACACCGAGATCCGTCGGGGCAGCCCGCCTCCCGCCGAACTGCTCGCCGATCTCGAGCGCCGCTACCCGCCATCGGGGGGACCTCCCCGCTCAACGAGCGCACCGCGCGCGCAGGTCGACGGGATCCGGCAGCGCCCTCGAGGCAGCGGGCGCCGGGGCGCTTCGTCGTCGCCGCCGGGCGCCAAGTTCGCCGCACCCCGGATCGCCGACGCCGTCGCCGAGCTGGGGCGGGCCGGCGTGGGCCGCGCTCGATCGGCCTCGTCCTCGCCCCGCATTTCTCGGCCGCCAGCGTCGGGTGACTACGCCCGACGGGCCCGCGCCGCGGCCGACGCGCTGGGCCCCGACGAGGGTGGGCCTCTCGACGTCGAGATGGTCGACCACTGGCACCTCGCTCCCGGATTCGTCGCCGCTCATGGCCGACCGCGTGCGCGACGCCGTCGTGTCGCCTGCTGCCCGACGCGCGCGCGCCGACGCCGTCGGTCCTCTTCACGGCGCACAGCATCCCGGCCCGACTCGTCGACGACGGCGACCCCTACGCCGGCACAGGTACTCGAGTCGGCGACGGCCATCGCCGAGGCGGCCGGGCTCGACCGGTGGTCGGTGGCGTGGCAGAGCGCGGGGCGCACCGCCGACGCGTGGCTCGGTCCCCGATCTCCGCGACGTGATCCCGACGCTGCCCGCGCAGCGGTGCCTCGGCCGTCGTGGTGTGCCCGGTGGGATTCGTATCCGACCACCTCGAGGTCCTCTACGACCTCGACATCGAAGCGCGCGCCGTGGCCGACGATGCCGGGATCCCCTTCGCCCGCACGGCGTCGCTCAACGACGACCCCGCATTCTGCGACGTGCTCGCCGGCGTGGTGCTGGACCTGGTCGAAACCGCGCGCGCCTGACGATGCCTGGCGCCGTCTCTCACGGCAACGCCGAGGGCGCGGTACCCGATGTCACCGTCGCGGTCGTGGGCGGCGGCATCGCCGGGCTGAGCGCGGCGTGGGCCCTGACCTCCACCGCACCTTGGGCCCGGGTGGTCGTCCTGGAGTCCGGTGATCGCCTCGGTGGGAAGCTGCACACGGGGACGATCGGCGGGCGCGCCGTCGACCTCGGGCCCGACGCCTTCCTGGCCCGGCGCCCCGAGGCGGTGGCGCCTGTGCCGCGAGCTCGGGCTCGACGGCGAGCTCGTGTCACCGGGCAGCCGAATCGCCTATGTGTGGGCCCGAGGCAAGCTTCGTCCTCTGCCCGGCGGGCTCGCGCTCGGGCGTGCCGACCCGTCTGGGCCCGCTGGCCCGTTCGGGCATCCTCTCGCCCTGGGGCGTGGGGCGTGCCTCCCTCGACCTCCTGCGGTGGCCGGCGCGGTCGGGAACCGGCCCACCGCCGGGGCCGGACCGGGCCGTGGCCGACATCACCCGACGGCACTTGGGACACGAAGTCACCGCACGCCTGGTCGATCCGCTCATCGGGGGGATCCACGCCGGGGACACGGCCAGGATGAGCTCCGCCGCGGTGTTCCCCGCCCTTCTCGACGCTGCCGCGCGTGGAGGGAGCCTCATGCGTGCCCTGCGACCCGCCCCGGGGGCGACTCCCGGGGCGACGGGCCCGACCGCGCCGCCGGGAGCCGAGCCCCCCGTCTTCCACACGGTGCGGGGCGGGTTGTCGCGCCTCGTCGACGCGCTGGCGGTGGCACTCGGCGCTCGCGGCGTGGAGGTGCGCCTGCAATCCCCGGTGCAACGGCTCGAGCTGCGCGATCACGAGCGGCGGGATCTCGAGAGCGCCGGGGGGCCCGAGGCCCGAGGCGCGGCGAAGCGATGGGCCCTGCACGGCGCGGGCACAACGGTGGAGGCCGACGCCGTGGTCGTCGCCATCCCTGCTGCTCCGGCGGCGGCCCTGCTGGCGCCCGTCGAAGCGACGGTCGCCGCCATGTTGGGAGCGATCGACTATGCCGATGTCACGCTCGTCACGCTGCAATTGCCCGCCGACGGCGTCGGGCGCCCGCTCGAGGGTACGGGCTTCCTCGTCCCCGCCAGTGCCGGCCGCCTGATCACGGCGTGCACGTGGCTCACGTCGAAATGGCCCGAGCTGCAGCGCCCCGGGGACGTCTTGCTGCGCGCCTCACTGGGCCGCTCCGGTGACGACCGTCCCGGTGCCATGTCCGACGAGGAGATCGTCCGCGGCGTCCTCGAAGACCTCGAACCCATGCTGGGGTTGCGCGCCCAGCCGATCGACGTGGTGGTGACGCGTTGGTCCGGGGCCTTCCCCCAGTACGGCGTGGGCCATGCTCGAGCGCGTGTCGTCGATCGAGCATGCCGTGTCCCTGTTGCCCGCCATCGCACTGGCGGGCGCGGCCTACCACGGTGTGGGCATTCCGGCGTGCATCGCCAGCGGTCGACAGGCCGCGGCAGCTGTGCTCGGGCGCAGCGTCGCCGTCGGGCCCGCGACACGATGACCGACGCGCGCGCCGCCGCCGTGGCGCCGCGCCACGGTCGGCCCCGGCGGAGCGGACGGCGGGGCCGCGTCGTCGTCCCCGCACTCGGTGGCGGGGCTGGGCCTCGCGTTGTCGCTTCCCCCCTGGGGGTTCTGGGTTCTCGCCTTCCCCGCCGCCGGTCTGCTCTGGTGGCGCTTGGGCGGCCTGGGGATCGGGGCCCGGGTCCTCGCCGGCTGGGCCGCCGGGCTCGGACTGTTCGTCCCGGGCCTGTGGTGGGCGACGACCTTCAACACCTATGGCGGCCTCGTGCTCATGGCGGTGGAGTCCCTGGCTCCCGCACTCGCCTGCGCGCTGGTCCCCGGCGGGGCCCGGGGCCGGACCGCCGCGCTCACCGGTGCCATGGTGCTCGCCGAGGCCCTGCGATCGACATGGCCCTTCGGGGGCCTGCCCATGGGCGGCGTCGCCCTGGGCCAGGCGTCGGGTCCCCTGGGTGGCGCGGCCCGGCTCGGGGGCCCGTTGCTCCTCGTCGGCATGGTGTGGCTCGGGGGCGCGGGGTTGGCGATCCTGGCGGCGGCGGCGGGTCGCGTGGCCCCGGTCCGCAGGAGCCGGACCGAGCGCGCCGGATCCCCGGCGCGCGCGCGCCGCGCTGGGGGCAGGCGCACTGGCGCTCGTCGCCGCCCTCGCCACGTGGGGGGCGATGGCGCCCGACGGAGGATCGGCGACCGCCACCGTGCGCGTCGCATCGGTGCAGGGTGGCGGGGTGCGCGGCCTGCGCAAGTCCCAGGTCGACCCCGCCACTGTGACCGCCGCGCAGTTCGCGGCCACCGAGGAGATCGCCGCCCACGACGGAGCCCGGGCGCCGTCGCTGGTGCTCTGGCCCGAAGACGTCGTGTCGCTCGACACGCCCATCGACGGGACCCGAGCCGAGAAGGCCCTGGCCGCGCTGGCGAGGCACCAGCACACCACGCTCGTGGCCGGCGTCACCGAGACGGTGTCGGCCCGGAGCTTCCGCAACGAGATCGTGGCGTTCTCACCCACGGGCACCCTGGTGGCGCGCTTCGAGAAGGTCCATCGAGTGCCCTTTGGCGAGTACGTCCCCTACCGCGGCTTCTTCAAGCACCTGGCCGACCTCTCGAGCGTCCCGCTCGATGCGATCCCCGGGCACGGCAACGGCGTCCTGGACACCCCCGTCGGCCCGCTCGGGACACTCGTCTCGTACGAGGTCTTCTACGCGGAGCGGGGGTGGATCACCACCCGCGCCGGCGCGCGACTGCTCGTCGATCCCACCAACACCTCTTCGTACCGGACGAGCCAGGTACCGACCCAGGAGATCGCCGCGGCCCGACTCCAGGCGATCTCCGAAGGGCGCGACGTGGTCCAGGCGGCACCAACGGGGTTCAGTGCAGTGATCGACCACCGGGGCCGCGTCCTGGCGCGCACCGGCCTCGGGGAGCGCGCCCTCATCGTACGGGACGTGGCACTACGGAGCGGTCGCACCGTCTATGAACGGCTCGGCGACCTTCCGGTGCTCGTGCTGTCGGGTGTGCTCGTGGTCCTCGGCTGGCTCACAGCGTTCGGAGCCGATGCCGATCCCGAGCGCACCGCCGCGGCGCGGCGCGAACGTCACGCCTTCATGCAGAGACGGATGCTGCGCACGAAGCCCTGAGCCACCGCGGCCTCAGCCCGACAGCAGCTCGCCGTGACGGGCTTGCGACCATCTGCCGCATGCCGTCCTTCCAGTCGACGAGGGTCGGCCCGGCGAGCTCGTGCATTCGTGTCAGGTCGAGCTGCACACTGTCGATGGTGTGCTCGGTCGGCTCGAAGCGCGCTTCGAGCCCCGTGATGCGCGGCCAGATAGGTGCACCATTCTTCGATGCTCACCGCGGCATCACCACCCCAGTTCACCACGGTGGCCGGCACCGACGCCGACTCGAGGAAGGCCGGCACCATGCGGACGATGTCGCGTTCGTGCAGCGGGTGGTAGACGCTCGGGGCGTCGACGGTGGACCGGGATCGCCGATCCCTGCATCATCATGTGCAGGTGCACCGCCGGCCAACCGCCGCGCTCCCCATAGGGAACCGACAATCGCGTGATCACCGTGGGGAGATCGAAGCGTTGCGCCGCCCACCGGGCGGTCGCCTCCGCCGCGATCTTGCAGATGCTGTAGGTCCGGAGAAAGGGCCACACGCCGTGATTGTCACCGAGCGGGCCCATCCTCGGCGAACACGTGATGACCCAACGGCTTGTACACCGCCGTCGTGGAGCAGTGCAGGAAGGCACGCGCGTTGCGATGGTGCTCCATCAGCCACGCCAGGCCCCCGCAGTTCGCCTGCAGGTCGATGTCCCAGTCGTTGGTCTTGGTGACGGCGAAGATTGAGCACGTAGTCCGCATCGGCGGGAAGGGCCTCGGGCTCGCCGTCGAGCAGGTCGACCACGACACACCGGACCCCGGCCTCCTCCAACCGACGGCGCGCCTCCGCGTCGTTGAACCGTGCCGCCCCGTACACCTCGTTGTCGCGCGCCAACGCGCAGGCCAGCGGCTCGGCCACCTGGCCCGTGACGCCGGTGACGACGATCTTCGCCCCCCGCAGCGGTTCTGCGTCCATCTGTGCCTTCCCCCTCCACCATCGCTCGCTGTCCGACCGCGCCGACAATACGGCTCCGTCGTGGGCCCGGCGCAATCACGTCTCGTTCCCCACCCAACGCAGTGTTGCTAAGTTCGCAACGTCGCCGCGCAGGGGGCGCAGCGATGCGCCGGATCGGCGGTGGGGTCGGAGGTGGATGGCGTGGCTCGGGTACCTTGGCGCCGACGTCGGCGCTCGTTCTGTCTCCTGGGCACGATCCTCGTCGCCGGGACCCTGGCAGCGTGCAGCTCGGGAACGGGCTCGGCCAAAGGGACGGGGTCGGCCACGGCGGGCGCCACGAAGGGTCGGGTGCTGCTCGTCGGGACCTTCGAGGGACATGCGGGCAGGTACCGGACCATTCAGTCCGCCGTCAACGACGCCCGGCCCGGAGACTGGATCCTCGTGGCGCCCGGTGACTACCACGAGAGTGACGACGAAGAGAGCCCTCCGACCGACACCCACCACGGTGACTTCGCCGGCGTCCTCATCACGAAGTCGGACATCCACCTGCGGGGGATGGACCGAGGCACCGTGATCGTGGACGGCACCAGAGCGGGCTCCTCCACCCCGTGCAGCGCCGCCCCCGCCCAACAGAGCTTCGGGGCGGTGGGGTCCGACGGGAAGGCCGCCGGCCGCAATGGCATCGTGGTGTGGAAGGCGAACGACGTGAGCGTCGAGAACCTGACGACCTGCAACTTCCTCAGCGGGTCCGGGGATACCGGCAACGAGATCTGGTGGAACGGCGGAGACGGATCAGGCCTCATCGGCCTGCATGGCTACACCGGTCGGTACCTCACGGCCACATCGACCTACTACGGAGGTGAGGCCAGCGCCGCGCAATACGGAATCTTCTCGTCCAACGCGCAGGGCCCCGGATCGTGGGACCAGATCTACGCCAGCAACTTCAACGACTCCGGCATGTACGTGGGGGCGTGCCACCAGGCTGTGTGCGACGACCATCGACAACGCCTGGATGGAGTTCAGCGCCCTCGGGTATTCGGGGACGAACTCGGGTGGGTCCATCGTCATCGAGAACTCGCAGTTCGACAACAACAAGGACGGGGTCGACACCAACACACAGATCGACGGCGACGCCCCCGCGCCTCAGAACGGCGCCTGCCCGGGCAACGGCACCAGCCCGATCACCCACACCCACTCGTGCTGGGTCTTCATCCACAACTCGGTCCACGACAACAACAACCCGAACGTCCCCCAGGCGGGGAGCGCCAGCGCCGGGCCCACGGGGACCGGGATGACGATCTCGGGGGGAACCAACGACACCGTCATGGACAACACCTTCTCCGACAACGGGGCGTGGGGGATCCTCTTCGTTCCCTACCCCGACAGCAATCCGCCCGTGCTCGGCCAGACCTGCACGGGTACCGGGGGAGCCGAGCTCTCGGGCTTCGGCTGTGTCTTCGACCCCAAGGGCAATGCCCTGCTCGGCAACACCTTCACGCACGACGCGTACTTCGGGAACCAGTCCAATGCGGACTTCGGTCAGATCGTGATCAACGGGAACGGGTCCCGTAACTGTTTTGCGGGCAACACCGCACCGGCGGGAAGTGCCCCGGCGGGCCTCGAACAGAGTCAGCCCACGTGTGACGGGTCCCGCGCCGTCTCCAACGCCGGTGGCGCGCTGCTGGGGCAGGTCCTCTGCGACACGGGTTTCGGAGCGTGCCCACCGGGGTCGAGCTATCCCCAGCTCACCGTGATCACCATGCACCCGCTTCCCGCCAATCTGCCGACGATGCCCGACCCCTGCCAGCGCGGTGCCCGACAACGCGTGGTGCCGGGGAGGTCGGCCGCGTCCGAGCCGGGTGAGCGGTTCCCCGGTTCAGATCACCGCCCGATTGGCGGCCCTCATCTCGAGCGCCAACCGGTCGAGCACGTCATAGGCGGCCCGGAGATCCCGGGCCCCCGTGGCCCGGATCAGGGCGCGCGCCGCCTCGTGCACTTCGACCACCAGGTCCGCGGGCGGGAGTGCGTCGCCCTCGAATCCGACGGCCGCGGACCACGACAACACGAAGCGGGCGGCGGCCCCGATGATGGATTCGATGTCATCCACCCGCGGCCACCCGGGCTCCCGATGGCGCGGACGCAGCTCCCGGTCGACTTTCACACTGCGGACATCCACGGAGAAAGGTCAGTCCACACGAGCGGAAGATCCGGTGGCGCTCGTAGCTGAGGTCCCCGCAGCGCCGACCCGAGAGCTCCTCGGTGCAGAACACCGGAGTCCCGTCCCGGTGCACGATGAGGCTGCCCTTGCAGACGGTCATGGTTCTTTCCCCTGATCGGGTGTGCGGACTGGGTCCGGGGTCTTCGGGCGGGCGGCTCGGGCTCGACAACGGGTGGTGGGGCACGGGCCGCGCCAACACGTCGAAAACACTGCCCATGCCCCACCGCTCCCGTTGGTGCGGGGATATCGCACACGCCATGCTCCAGGGAGACGGTGAGCGCAGGGAGCTACTGCGCCGCACCGCTCTCTGTACGGCGACTCGGTCAGGAAGGGGATGCGGGGTTCCCCGGAGTCGCCGAGAACAACGCTACGCCCGTTGTGGCGGTACGCCTAGCGGGGTTCCACCTGGGTGTGGGCGCGGGAATTCACCTGGGCGCGAGGGCTCGTGTCTCGTGGCCGGCGACTCCGGGCGCTTCGACCGGGCGCCCGGCGCCCCGGCGCCGTGCCGGCGCCACCGAGGCGGCCTTCTACGGCTCGATGCCACTCGAAGGTGTCGAAGAGATCAGTCCTTGAGTCAGCACGAACCGGACCAATTCGGTACGCGACTCGACACCGAGCTTGGTGAAGACGTGGTTCAGGTGACCCTCGACGGTCCGGACACTGACTCCCAGTCGCGCCGCGATGGCCTTGTTGGACAGCCCCTCCGCCACCAGTTCCACGGTCTCGCGCTCGCGCCAGGTGAGGCGCGGCCCGCTGCCGGCTCCCCAGGATCTGTGGGTGCCGGCGAGACGGGGGGACAGGACCGGGTCGAGCACCGTGGTTCCCTGGGCTGCCGCTCTGATGGCGGCGACAAGGTCATCGCGCGCCATGGTCTTCAACAAGTACCCCGTCGCCCCGACCTCGAGCGCAGCGCGCACGAATTCCTCGTCGTCATAGGCTGAGAGGATCACCACCCGAACTTCCGGATGCGTGAGGGTGAGTTGGCGGGCAACGTCGATGCCGCTGCGGTCCGGGAGCCGAATGTCGATGAGGACGACGTTGGGCTCGAGGTCGTCGATCACGGCCAAGGCGGCCTTGCCGTCATCGGCCTCGCCCACGACCACGATGTCATCGGACGCGTCGAGCACCTGTCGGGTCCCCGTTCGCAGAACCTCGTGATCATCGACGATCAGTATTCGAATGACCCCGTCGTGCAGGCCAGTCTCCGCCCCCGCGGCACCGTCACTCACCGGATCGATGATAGCCCTGGAGCTGAAAGCACTCCCGGCCCGGACCCCGACGCGGGCTGGCGACAACGCGCCAGGGCGAGGTGGATCAGTCGTCGTTCCGAGAGACGTTGCCGTTGGCGACGAACCTGGGATTTCGCTGAGTCCAGCGGCGAGGCCGCAGAACCCGGGGTCACGCTCGACGCCCGAGGACGGCCTCGACTGCCCGGAGGAGCTTTTGAGGCGATACAGGCTTGTGCAGATAGTCGACCACCCTGGAGCCGAGGCGCTCGCGGTCGGTCGCGTTGAGTGAATACGCCGAGTGGACGATGACCGGGGGGACATCGCCTGCGGCTTCGATGAGCGACACCCCGTCGCGTTTGGGCATCCTCATGTCGAGCAGAACCATCCGGTAATTCCCGGTGCTCAGCAAATCCAGAGCGATCTCCCCGTCCTCGGCTTCGGCCACGGTGAAACCGGCCGATCGCAGGATCTCGGCCACCGTCCAGCGGACATCGCCGTCGTCATCGACCACGAGCACGTCCGCGCTCGTCTGCTTCGTCACACTCGGCACCGTCACCATGTCGTCCTCGGCACGAGGGTCACCCCGGGTACCGGACGCGCTCGGAGCCTGCGGCGAAGGCGAGGATGCGAGCTTGCTCCGACCAGCCGCGCCATCTCCCTTGCTCTCGCACTGTGGCGCCCACCACGTCGGAGCGTAGGACACCAACGCACGCGGTTGGAGGTCTACCGCCATGCCAGCTCCCGAACCGGCTCGATGGGGAGACGCACGGTGACGACCGTTCCACCGGACTCCCCGTTGGCGATGGAGATCTGCCCTCCGTGCCCTTCGGTCAGGCGCCGAACGATCGCCAGGCCCAGACCCGTCCCATCGGATCTCGTCGTGAAGAAAGGCTCGAAGAACCGCTCGATGAGCTCGGGGTCGACTCCCTCCCCGCTGTCCTCGACCGTGATGACCGCCGTGGCGCCGTCGACGCGAGCAGCGATGCGAAGGGAACCGCCGTCGGGCATGGCCTGGTATGCGTTGTCGATGAGGTTGGTCAGGATCTGGGCAACTTGTTTGGCATCCGCGTTCAACTCGACCGGGCCCACGTCCTCGACCACCACGATATTGGCGGGCTTCGGCGTCGCCTCGAGAACATCGCTCAGCACGTCGCGCAGGTCCATGGGCGCGACCTCGGGCTCCCTCTCGCGCATGTACGCCGTCAGGTCCTGAGCGAGGTTGACGGCGCGAGCGGTTTGACGCTCGGCCACTGCGAGATGCGACTCGGCCACCAAAGGGTTATCGAGCGATCGGCGCAACATGTACAAGCGCGTTCATGACCGCACCGAGGGGGTTGCGCAATTCGTGGCCGACCACCGTGGTCATCTGCCCCACCGCCGACAACCGCTCGCTCAGCACGAGCGCTTCTTGGGAGGCCAGCAACTCGGCGGTCCGCTGTTCCACGAGCGAGTTGGCGTAGCGCTGACGGCGCACCACCACCTCGATGACGCTGCCGACCGCGAGCGCAAGGAGCAGGACGAAGACGAGGACGACATAGGGCGCGGCATTCGGGAAGCGGCCCGCCAAGGGGCTCTTGGCCGCCGCCACGAGCCACCACACGCCGGAGCCCACCGGCACACGCGCCCTCGAACGTCGCACCGTGCAACGGCAGGGCACGGGTGTTGGCCAGGACCAGCTGATCCGTCGTCGGGGTGTGCGTGGCATACACCGCGGCCTGAAGCACGTGGAACGGAGCAGCCTGGGTGGCCGTCGTCGCCACGAAGGGGTCGAGCGTCACGAGCTCGTAGAGGGCGAACCCCGGAGGGACGAGCGGAGGACCAAGGGCCAACCCGAAGGTCGTCGTCTTCCCGTCGTAGTGCACGGGACCGGAGGTGACATTCGCCCCCGCCTTGTCGAGCGTCGCGGTGAGACCGGCATCCAGAACCTCACCGGTTGTGAACCCCGTCCCGGCGACGGCGGTGGCGACGAACTGCCCACGGTCCTGGTGGGCCAGCAGCAAGGTGAGCGGCCCGCCCGCGAGCGGCTTGGCCTGGGTCTCGAACGCCAGCGGCGAACCATTGGTCGACGTGACACCGGGAGCGAGTGCGTCGAGCGTGGAGCTCAGCGTGGACGTCAACGACGACACGTACCCGGCTGCCTGGGTGGCGTCCTCCTTCAGCAGCGCCTGGTTCTGGCTCTCGACGCTGTGTTTGGCCAGGAAGAAGCCGAGAACCGCAGCTGCGGCGATGACCAGCGCACTGACCAGGGCGAGCGGCGACGCCCGCCAGGTGCTGTCTCTCATCGCGCCTCCCCGCTGGATCGAGGGTGCTCCAGGCCTCCTCAGGATTGTACCTGCTCACTGCCCAAATCCGCGGGGAGCAGCCGACCCGGCGAAGGGCAGCCGGGCTGCTCAGGTCCATGAGGGACGGTCCGGCGAGCGCGGGGAATCACCTGCGTGCCCAGGGTGCAACCACCGGCCTGGGGCCCCGGCCCTGGCCAAGCCGCCACCCGATCCGGTGAGCTGTAGCTGCCACGCCGAATTTGTCCCCACCCCTGTCGGTGGTGGGCTCGCCGTCGGTCAAGGGCGCGTCGGGATTGTTTCTCCGCAACGCCGACGGGAAAGAACGTCCACCGCAACGGCGGCGAGTGAAGGATCGAGAGCGGTGGGATTCGGGGCCGGTGACGTCGTGCTGTCGATCACGTGGCACCCCAGTGGCCTGGGGGGCCGGATCGGTGTTGCTCGCGTCTCGCACCTCGACGGGCGCGACGACCGGCGCCACCTGGATAGACAGCAGGCCGAAGCGTTGGCCACCTCCTACTTCGGGCCGGCTCGGGCTGAGCGTGCGCTTCCCGGTCAGGGCGTGGAATGGACCGGTGGTCCCGAGCGCCCATGACCGTCGCCATAGGTGGAATCACCCGGTGACAGCCGGGTGATCACCCGCTTTCTCGCCTGTCCACGCCCGGTCAACACTGAGACAGGTTCCACCGCAGGGACGCCCACCGTGGCGCCCTGGATGCGAGTGGGCCTGGGGGATGGGGAGAATGGTGCGACGCCGCGTTCTACGGTTGACGGCACGTCTACTGCCACTGGCACTCGTTGTCGGGTTGTTCGGGGCGAGCGAGGCCGACTCGGCCGGGGCGCTGGGGCCGGCGATCCTCCTATCGATCACGGTGTCGCCGGCGGTGGCGTCGATCGCGCCAGGTGACACCCAGCAGTTCACCGCCACCGGCAACTACTCCGACCTCACGACGAAGGACCTCACCGACACGGTGACATGGTCGTCGTCGGTCTCGTCTGCCGCCACGGTCTCCAACACGCACGGCTCGCAGGGCGTTGCGACAGGTGTGGGCACCGGCGTCACCACCATCACCGCCAAGGACACCTCCGCCCTCCTGTCGGGCACCGCGGCGCTCACCGTGACACCCGTGACGGTGCCGACTACCCTTCCGCCGGTCCCGACCACCCTTCCGCCGGTCCCGACCACCCTTCCGCCGGTCCCGACCACCCTGCCTTCGCTTCCCGCCGTCCTCGTCTCGATCACCGTCTCACCGCCGGTGGCCAACGTCGCCGTGGGTGCCGGCGAACAGTTCAGCGCCACGGGCACCTACTCCGACCTGAGCACGCAGGACCTCACCGATTCGGTGACGTGGGCCTCGTCCTCGTCGAGCACGGCCACGGTCTCGACCAAGGGCCTCGCCACCGGGGTCGCCGACGGGGTGGCGACGATCACCGCCACCGATTCCGCCGCGCTGGTGTCGGGCACCGCCGCGCTCACCGTCACACCGCTGCCCCCTGTCCCCGCCGTCCTTGTCGCCGTCACCGTCTCACCGCCGGTGGCCAACGTCGCGGTGGGTGCCGGCGAACAGTTCAGCGCCACGGGCAACTACTCCGACCTGACCACGCAGGACCTCACCGATTCGGTGACGTGGTCATCCTCGTCGTCGAGCACGGCCACGGTCTCGAACACCCCGGGCTCCCAGGGCCTCGCCACCGGGGTCGCTGACGGGGTGGCAACGATCACTGCCACCGACCCCGCCGCGCTCGTATCGGGCACCGCGGCGCTCACCGTGACACCCGTGACGGTCCCGGTGACGCCGCCACCGCCGGTGCCCCAGCTGGCGCTGTCGCCGTCCTCGGGCAAGAGGAAGTCACCGGTCATCGCCCGCGGTGCAGGGTTCACCCCGGGCGAGGCCGTCGTCATCACCTATCTCAGTGGGCTCAAGGCACACAAGCGGGCGAGCACCGTCCTGTGTCACACGACGGCCGCCGCCAACGGGACATTCAGCTGCGACGGCAAGATCCCGCGCCTGCGCATGTCCGGCAAACCGGGCAAACACACCATCGAGGCCACCGGGCCGGCGGGCGGGATGGGCACGTCGACCTTCAATCTCGTCCGCAAACGCGGCTAGGCCGAAACGTTTCACCACCGATCTCGGAAGGAGATTGTCATGAATGCTCTTCGCGCCGGAGCCATCGGTCCTCGAGCGTCTCAGAGGACACGGCGCCGCACACAGAGCAGGGCACGGGGGTGGTCCGCGCGCGTCCTGGCGGGGTTGTGCATCGCCCTGGTGGCCTGTGCAGTGACGGTGGCAGAGGGCGGTTCGGCGCCGGCGAGCGCCGCGGCCGCCCCCTCGTGTGTGTTCACGGGGCCGGCCATCGGGCAGCTGGTCCTCGCCGTCTCCTACGGGGAGTCCATCAACATCAATTGCAAGAACTTCCCCGCCAACCACCCGTACCTCCTGGTCGAAGCGAGTCTCCTTGTCGCCGTCGACCCCGCCGCCAAACCCTTGCTCGACGGACAGGCCACGTCGGTCCCGGGGCTCCTGGCCATCATCGCCGCGCTTCCCGAGCTGAACCCGTTGTCGGTGGCCTTCCCCACGTCGAACTCGAGTGGGGTCCTGAATTACAACTACACCGTGCCGTCGTCGCAGCCCCCCGACCCCAATGCCACGTGCCCACCCACGACCATCGAGCTCAACTCCGGGCTGATCGGGTGCGCCGTGGCCATGATCGACCTCGAGAGCTTCAAGCCGGTGGTGGCCGGGACCATGGTGCTCACCTTCAAGGGGCAGGCCCTGTTCGCTACCAACCCCACCTTGTTCCTCACCCCCAATACCGCCACAGTGGGCCAGCACGTGGCCCTGAGTGACTTCCCGGGCGCCAAGACCTACTGGTGGCTGTCGACGTTGGTGTCGCTCGAAGCTGGTCTCTCGGGTGGTGGGGGCAGCGGACCGATCCCCGTGGTCGTGAAGTCCGGAGGCCGGAAGGCGTTCTCGAAGGCGTCGGTGACGCCGGCCACCTACGACGGCACAACATTCACGCCACCAAAGTTGTCCGGCTACTTCATCGCCAAGGTGAGAGGCCGGCACGCGGTGAACGTCTTCCTCAACGCCAACCTGCTGGGGATCGGCCTGTCGAACTCCGCATCGGCAAAGATCAAGGTGTCCGGGTAACGGACCTGGCCGGTACCGGACTCAGGTGCCGGCCAGCCGGGAGATCACCGGGGCGAGGGACTCCCAGCAGTCGCCCTCGATGGAGAAGTAGGAGATCCCGTACTCCTCGCGGCGCCATTGCAGCTCCTCGACCATCTCGTCGAGGGTGCCGATCAACGCCAGCGGCACGTGCAGGGCGTCGGACGGGTCGATGCCGAAGGTGGGGGCCATGGCATCGACGATCTTCTGGGCGTCGTCGGTGATGATGGCGAAACCGATCAGGCAGTTGAGCTCGATGTCGTCGAACCGCTTCCCGGCGGCGTCTTTCACCCACGCCACCTTCTGGCGGGTGGCCTCGGGCGAGGCGTTGGGAGCCGCTTCTGGACCTCCGGTCCCGGCCCGCAGGTCGACGTTGATGCTCACGATGTCGGCCCACTGCCCGGCGATGGTCGAGCACGCGCCGCCCGCCGCCTCCCAGGATGAGCGGGGGACGGGGACGCTGCACCGGCCTCGGCCGCAGCGTGTGTTCGGTCACGGTGTAGTGCTTGCCCGAGAACGAGAAGGGCTCGTCCGACTCGAGCAGCCCGGCGATCACGGCCACGCCTTCGGCGAAGCGGTCGACTCGCACCGCCGGGGTGTCGTAGGCGATCCCGGACTCCTCGTAATCGCTACGCATCCAACCGGCGCCGAGCCCGAGCTCGAGCCGACCCTCCGACAGCAGGTCGAGCGTGGCGGCCTCTTTGGCCAGGACCAGGGGGTGCCGGTAGTCGTTGTCGAAGACGAGCGTGCCGATCCGCAACGTCGGAGGTGGCATCGGCCGCAGCCATGAGGGCCGGCACGGGGGCCAGCTGGTCCCCGAAGTGGTCGGGAACGAGCAGCGTCGAATAGCCGAGGTCCTCGGCCTTCTTCGCCTGTTCGGCCCAGGACCGAGCCGTGTTCTGCGGGGCTTTGGAGAGCTGGGCGGCGAAGCGGAACTTCCGGGGGTGGGTCATCACGCCTCATTCGTAGTAGCCGGAGTGGATGTAGATGCAGGGGATGCCTTCGCTGTGGAACATGTCGCGGTTCCGGGGATCGTCCTCGAAGGCGAGCCTCGGCTCGAAGCCCAAAGCCCGGAGCTCGGCCACCGACGCGCGTTTGAAGCGCGACGCCTGCGCGTAGTCGCCCCGATCTCGCATGACGAGCACGTCCCAGCGCAGTCGGTTGTGCGCGAGCCACGCCAGGGTCTGGGGCTGCACGCGCAAGGGGCGACCTGTGAGCAGGACGATGCGCAGCTCGGGGTCGAGCAGCTCGAGGAGGCGCGCCACCTCGACCGACGAGAGGGTCCTCCCCGCACGCATCGAAGAACGCGTCCCAGTCGCGTCGACCCCATTCGAGGAAGTGTTGGCGTCCCGCCGCGTCGGAGAGGACGCCGTCGATGTCGAAGATGACCGCCGGCCCGGGCGGAGAGGCCGCGACCCGCCAACGCCAATTGGGAGGGACCGCGGAGGACACCGGGGCCCTTTCTGTCACGTCCGCACCTGCGGTCGGCTCGGGCTCAATCCTCGGCCGGCTGTGCCGTGGACAGGCGCCTGATCTCCTCCACGACCCGTGGATCGGCGAGCGTCGTGGTGTCCCCGAGGTCGCGGCCCTCGGCGACGTCGCGCAGCAGCCGGCGCATGATCTTCCCCGAGCGTGTCTTGGGCAGCTCGTCGGTGAAGATCACGGTCTTGGGCCGGGCGATGGGCCCGATGTGGCGGGCGACATGTCCTCGGAGCTCCTCGCCCCGCTCGCCGGTCTCGTCCTGTCCGGCCTTGAGGGTGACGAAGGCGATGATGGCCTGGCCGGTGGTGTCGTCCTTGGCTCCCACCACCGCCGCCTCGGCCACCGACGGGTGGTTGACGAGCGAGGACTCGACCTCGGCGGTCGAGATGCGGTGGCCCGAGACGTTCATGACGTCGTCGACGCGCCCGAGGAGCCAGAGATAGCCGTCGTCGTCGATCTTGGCTCCGTCGCCCGGCGAAGTAGCGGCCTTCGAAACGGCTCCAGTAGGTCTGCTTGTAGCGCTCGGGGTCACCGTAGAGACCCCGGAGCATGGAGGGCCACGGTCGGGTCAAGGTCAGGTACCCGCCGCCGCGCTCGACCGGCTCGCCCGGCGTCGTCGACGACCTCGGCCCCGATTCCCGGCAGCGGGAAGGTGGCCGAACCGGGCTTGCAGGTCGTCAGCCCGGGCAGCGGCGAGATCATGATGGCGCCGGTCTCGGTCTGCCACCAGGTGTCGACGACAGGGCAGTGCCCTCCGCCGATGTGGGTCCAGTACCAGACCCAGGCTTCGGGGTTGATGGGCTCGCCCACCGAGCCGAGCACGCGCAGCGAGGACAGGTCGTGGCGCTCGGGGAACTCGGTGCCCCACTTCATGAAGGTCCGGATGGCGGTGGGGGCGCAGTACAGGATCGTGACCCCGTAGCGCTCGATGATGTCCCACCACCGGTCCTTGTCGGGGAAGTCCGGCGTGCCCTCGTACATCACACTGGTGGCCCCGTTGGCCAGTGGCCCGTAGACGATGTAGCTGTGGCCGGTGACCCAGCCGATGTCGGCCGCGCACCAGTAGACGTCGCGCTCGGGATGCAGGTCGAAGACGGCCCGATGGGTGAAGGCCACCTGGGTCAGGTACCCGCCCGTGCTGTGCATGATCCCCTTGGGCTTGGCCGTCGTCCCCGACGTGTAGAGCAGGTAGAGCAGGTCCTCGGCGTCCATGTGCTCGGGCGGGCACGACGGTGCGGCGCCGCGCCATCAGCTCGTCCCACCAGTGGTCACGCCCCTCGGTCATGGGCGTGGTGCCCCCGGCCTCGCCGGTGCGCCGGGCCACGACCACGTGCTCGATCGACGCGCGTCTCGGCCAACGCGGTGTCGGCGTTCTCCTTGAGCGCGACCACCGCGCCTCGCCGCCATCCGCCGTCGGCGGTCACGAGCACCTTGGCCTCGGCGTCGTTGATCCGGTCGCGCAGCGCGTCGGGGGAGAACCCGCCGAACACGACCGAGTGCGGCGCCCCGATCCGGGTGCACGCCAGCATGGCCACGGGCAGCTCGGGGATCATGGGCATGTAGATCGCCACGCGGTCGCCCCGGCGGACCCCGAGGCCCTTGAGCACGTTGGCGAACCGCTCCACCTCGGCGAGCAGCTCGGCGTAGGTGATCGTCCGGGTGTCGCCCGGGCTCGCCCTCCCAGTGGATCGCCACCCGATCCGCCGAGGCCCGCCGCGACGTGGCGGTCGAGGCAGTTGTACGACACGTTCAGGGTTCCCCCCACGAACCACCTGGCGAAGGGGAGGTCCCACTCGAGAACCGTGTGCCAGGCGTCGAACCAGTCGAGGGCGCGGGCCTGCTCGGCCCAGAACCCCTCGACGTCGTGCTCGGCCCGCTCGTGGATCGAGCGGTCCGCCACGACGGCTCGGTCGGCGAAGCCCGGCGGAGGAGGGAACAGGCGCTCCTCGAGGTAGTAGTCCTCGATGGCGGCCCCACCGTCGTCCGACATGCTTGGCGATCCCCCTCTGCACGAGACGGCGGCAACGGCGCCGCACCGCCCGGGCCGAGCCTATACAAGCGGCTCACCAGCCAACCCTCCTCGCAACCGGTGCCCGACGGCGCCGGCCGGGGCCTGCCAGAGCCGCGGCCTGTCAAGATGGCAGGGCATGGCCGACGGCGCCTCTGAGGCTCCCACCCGTAGTGCCCGTTCCCCAGACCGGCCCCGGGCCCGACATCCTGACCGTCTCCGTCGAGGTGGGGCGGCGGGCCCTGATCGTCGCCAACCTCGGGCTCGAACCACAGGCCACTGCGGCCACGACCTGGGCCTCGTCGGGACTGGCCCGTGCCCTCGACACCTGGGAGGGGCCCGGGCTCGTCGTGGTCGCCGGCAACCTCCTCGACCTCACCGGGGAGCCCGACGCGCCGGCAGCCACCTCCTCGGCACTGGCCGCCCATCCCCGGCTGGCCCGGGCCCTTCAGACCTTCGCCGGAGCTGACGACCGCCGGGTCATCTCCATCCCCGGCGCGACCGACGCCGACCGTCGGCTCCGACGCCGTGCGGCGTCCTCGAGGCCCTGGGGGTCGAGGTCGCCGGTGCCACCGAACTGCACATGGCCACCGCGGCAGGGACCCGGGTCGTGCGCGTCGACGCCGGCGTGCGGTCTGCGGCGACACCCACACCCGCGCCCGCCGGGGACCCCGGGAGCGACGCGGGCGTGCCAGCCGCGCCACGGGCGGACACGCCGGTGGTGCCGCGGTCCAAGCGCAGCACCTTCACACTGGCCCCCGACCCCGCGGCGGAGTGGCAGGACGGCCTCGAGACGCCTGGCCGACCCGGCGAGCACGCCGCGCTTTTTGACCTCGCGCCTTCTCTACCGACGCTTCGCCCGGTTCGCGTGGTGGTTGCTCGTTCCCTTCGCCATCGCCATCTCCCTGCGACTCCCGTTCGTCTCCTCCGCGCTCGACCATCTCGTCTTCGGGCAACCCGCACCGTCGCGAGCCATCCAGCGTGCCCACGAGGCTCCGTGGGGGGCACGCCTCCTGTTCGCCGCCCTGGTGTGCATCGCCGAGCTCGTCATCCTCGCCGTGGCGTTGGGCTTCGTGGCCCGCAAAGCGTGGCGGACCCTCGGCGGTGGGGACCTCGACGGGCCCTTCGACGACACGTTGGCGGCGGCCGGCGCCACCGCCAACGACGACGGTCCGCGACGCGGCCCGGGCCCTGTGCGGCCAGGGCTACGCCGGGCTCGTCAGCGGGACCACGCTCCAGGCCGAGCTGACCCATCTCGGCCCCGGGTTCTTCGCCTGCTCCGGGCGCCGCGGGCGAGGTCGTCGAGGAGCATCACGGACGACTGGGCCTGCTCCCGGTCTTCCTGGCGTGCCAACAGCTGGCCTGGGTGGAGCTCGAGACCGGCGCCGAGCTCCACGCCCGCTTGTTGCTCACGAGGTCGGAGCTCCCGGGCGCGACACTGCTCGAGCGCGTGGCGGCGCGCGATCGCAAGGTCCACGACACCCACCCCCTGGTCGTCGCCGCCTATCCCCACGGGGCTTCGTGGCCACCGGCACCGGACCTCGGCGCGGTCCGTAACCGCTCGCGCCGGGTCCGGCGATGGGCGGCGGGAGCGATCGCCGTGGCCGGGATCGTCGACGTGCTCACCGCGGTCACACCACCCCTGCGGGGCCGCCTGCACCTGGTGCTCCAGCTCCTTCCCTACGTCGCCAGCCAGACCGCCGGTGCCCTGGTGGCCCTGGTGGGGATCGGCCTCCTGGCCCTGGCCCGTGGGGTGCGGCGCGGCCAGCGCCGGGCGTTCGTGATCGCGGTGTGGGCGCTCGCCATCAGCGTCGTCCTGCACCTGGCCCGCGGCGGGGACGTCGGGGACTCGCTGTTCTCCCTGGCCGTCCTCGGGTTCCTCGTCGTGAACCGCAAAGAGTTCCCCGCCGCGTCGGACCGTCCCTCGCTGCGCTCGGCGGTCATCGCCCTCGTCGTGGGGGTGGTCGGCATCACCGTCTTCACCACGGCGCTGGTGGAGCTGCACGCTGCGCTTCGACCTCGACCGGCCCCGCTTCCCGCTGTGGCGCGCCGGCCAGGCCGTGTCGAGCGGCTCGTCGGGATGCGGGGCGTCAAGCTCCCCGACCGGCTCGACGACTTCCTCTCCCCGAGCCTCCTCGCCATCGGCGTCGACGCTGGCGGCGGTGGCGGTGCTGCTGGCCACGCGCCCGCTCGTGGACCGCCGCCGCTCGGCGGGGCGGGCCGCGGAGGCGCGCGCCCGAGACATCGTCCGCCGCCACGGCGAGGGCACGCTGGACTACTTCGCGCTGCGCAGCGACAAGCAATGGTTCTTCCACCGTGACTCGCTCGTCGCCTACGCCATCTACAGCGGCATCTGCCTGGTCTCGCCCGATCCCATCGGCCCCTCGGCCGAGCAGGAGCAGGTGTGGGAGGCGTTCCGTCGCTTCGCCGACGACCGCGGGTGGGTCGTGACCGTCATGGGAGCCAGCGAGCACTGGCTTCCCATCTACCGGGCCACGGGCATGCACGACATCTACATCGGTGACGAAGCCGTGGTGGACGTACAGGAGTTCTCGTTGGCCGGGGGGCAGATGAAGGGTCTGCGCCAGGCCTACAACCGCATCGCCAAGTACGGGTACACGGCCTCGTTCCACGACCCGGCCCGCCTCGACCGGGCCACCGCCGTGCAGCTCGACGGGCCTCATGTCCCAGGGCCGACGAGGTGAATTCGAGCGAGGGTTCTCGATGGTCCTCGGACGGATCTTCGACCCCCGCGACGAGAGCCTCATCCTGTGCGTGGTCACCGGGCCCGACGGCAACCCCGCGGCGATGTGCCAGTTCGTCCCGGCCCGGGGCATCGGTGGCTACTCGCTCGACCTGATGCGCCGCGACCGCGGGCGAGCACCCCAACGGGCTCATCGACTTCGCCCTCGTGTCCACCATCGAGCACCTCCGCGATCTCGGCTGCCAGGGCATCAGCCTCAACTTCGCGGCGTTGCGGTCGGTGCTCGAAGGCGTGGGCGGGCGACGGGCCCACCCAACGGGTCGAGCGCTGGGCGCTCAAGAAGATGTCGAGCTTCCTGCAGATCGAGACCCTGTGGCGGTTCAACGCCAAGTACGGGCCGGAGTGGCTGCCCCGCTACGTCGTCTACGACGCCGCCGAGCACCTCGTCCCCGTCGTGCTCGCCATCTTGCGGGCGGAGTCGCTCTCCGAGGTCCCCGTCATCGGGCGCATGATCGCCGCCTCGGAGCGTCGATGCCCACGCCGCCGCGCAGTCCGGGGGCTCCGACGCCGACCCCGACGCCGAAAGCGGGGCGTCACTGCTCCGCCTGGGGGCCCGCGCCCCGCCGAGGACGATCCCGAGCACCCGGCGCTCCAACCGCACACCTCCGAACGCGCCTGAGGCGGCCCGGCGGGCCTGGACACCGGCCGGCGACCGACGCGACGCTAGAAAGGACACGTGCGGATCCGACGCGCCGTGCCCGACGACGCCCTGTCCATCGCCACGGTCCATGTCCGGTCGTGGAAAGGCGCGTACCCGGGGCTGATCCCCCAGCCCTACCTCGACGCGCTCGACCGCCGGGGAACGGGTCGGCATGTGGGAACAGACCCTCGAATCCTCGGCCTGGCCCCGCACCGGTGTGATCGTCCTGCTCGGCCCGGCACCGCCCGGGCGCGACGGCGAGGGCCCGATCACCGGCTTCGTCTCGTTCGGCCCCACGCGCGACGAGGACGCCGATCCGTTCACCGTTGGCGAGATCGTGACGTTCTATCTCGACCCGGCGGTCTTCGGCTCCGGTGGCGCCGATCTGCTCATGAGGGCGGCGCTGGTGGCGCTGCGCGGCGGCGCCGTTCGCGACGGCCACGCTGTGGGTGCTCGGCACCAACGCTCGCGCCCGGCGGTTCTACGAGCGGCGCGGTTGGCGGCCCGACGGCACGAGCAAGCTCCACGACTGGGGCGCGTTCGTGGCCACCGACCTGCGCTATGTCCTGCACCTGGCATCGGATCAGCGGCCGCACCCGTAGGGTGGGACCATGAGTGACGCGTCGCGAGGCGGGTGGACACCGCTGTCGCCGACGCTCATGAAGATGCGGCTCACCGAGATCGCCGTCGTGGTACCGCCGTGCTCGCGTTGATCGCCGGGCCCGTGGCGTTGTCGGCGGGGAGCCCGGTGGCGGCGTCGGCCGCGGTGCTCGCCATCGCCTTGTGCAGCGGGTGCGTCGTGGTGGTTCGTCCGCAACCGCTTCCGGGCCTGGGGCTATCTCGAGCGCGACGAGGACCTGGAGGTCCGGCGCGGGGTCATGGTGCAACGGTTGTCGGTGGTCCCCTACGGGAGGATGCAGTTCGTCGAGATCACCACCGGGCCCGTGGAGCGGCTGTTCGGCCTGGCCACGGTCAAGCTCCACACCGCCGCGGCGGCCAGTGACGCCCGCATCCCGGGGCTCATCCCGACGAGGCGGCCCGGCTGCGCGACCGCCTGGCCGCCCTGGGCGAGGCCAAAGCCGCGGGTCTGTGAACGGCGGCGGAGACGCCGTCGTCCGATGGCAGCGGCTGCACCCGTTGTCCCCCGTGGTACGCGGCCGGACGGGGTCTGGTGCCCCTGGTGGTGCTGGGGGCGCTGTCCTCGGTCGGCGTGCGACGCGGGGCCGGGGCACGGCGTCGGCCACCCAGGACTTGGTCTGGATCGGGCTCGCCGTCTTGAGCGTCGTGGTCGGTGTCATCCACTGGTTGGTGACCCGGTGGTCGTTCGACGGCGCCACGCTGCGGATCGAGACGGGGCTCGTCCGCCGCGACTCCCAGCAGCTGCCCGTGGGCCGGATCCAGGCCGTGGACCTCGTGGCCCCGTTCCTGGCCCGGCTCCTGGGTCTGGTCGAGCTCCGCATCCGGGTGGCCGGGGCGCACTCGGCGCACCATCTGTCGTACCTGCCCGCACCGGTGGCTGCGGATCTGCGGGCCCGGCTCCTGGCCACCCATCACGGGCTCGACCAGTCGGTCCCCGAACCCGCCGAAGCGCCCGTGGCGGTGGTCCCCCCGGGCCGGCTGCTCGGGTCGGTACTCCTGTCGGCGAGCACGGCGGGAGCGGTGTTCTTCGTGGCCCTGCTCGTGGGGCTCTCGAGGGTCTCGACCGCGGCCGCCACGGCGGTGGCGGGGTCACTGCTCATCTACCTCGATCGGGATCGGCCAAGGGATCTGGCGACGGTTCAACGAGCAGTACCGCTTCACCGTGGCCCTGGCCCCCGACGGCATCCGGGTGCGCCGAGGCCTGCTCAGCACCGTGGCGGAGACCGTCCCCATCCGCCGTGTCCAGGCGGTGCGGCAGATCGAGCCGCTGCTGGTGGCGGATGTTCGGGTGGTGCCGGCTCGAGGTCGACCTGGCCGGGGTGCCCGGACACGGGGCGTCGGGCGGCGGGACCGGCCGCGTGACCAAGGCCCTGCTCCCGGTGGGGTCGCGCCGACGCCGCGCTGTCCCTGCGCCACGCAGTCATCGGCCCCGTCGAGCCGTCGCTCTGCCCCGCGCCTCGCGCCCGGCACGCCTCAAGGCCCCGCTGAGCTTCCACTTCCTGGCCGCGGGCCACGACGAGGCCTTCGCCGTCGCCGTCACGGGCAGGGTGCAAAGAGTCACCTGTTGGGTGCCCCTGGAGAAGGCCCAGAGCATCCGCCGGGTGCAGGGGCCCGTCCAGCGCGCGCTCGGGCTCGCCACGGTGCACGTCGACGTCCCCGGCAGACGGGTCGGGGCGAAATTCGGTGACCGATCGGTCGGACGAGGCCGACCGCCTGGTCGAGGAGCTCGCAACGCTCAGTCGCGGCGCCCGCCGGCAGTCGTGACGGTGGGTGGCGGGCCGCCGGGGTCGAGCCGTCCGGGCCGGCGATGGTTCCGCCCCGGCATCCGGCGATGGGGCCGGGCGGTTCGCCGATCAGTGCGACGCATCAGGCGCTACTGGAACGGGACGGCGTGGACCCCGAGCGTCGCCGACGACGGGGTCACCGGCATCGACCCGCTGTGACGGGACCTCAGGCGGGCTTGGCTTTGCGGAACGACGCCAGGAGCCGCCCGCGCTTGGAGACGAGCGAGACGTCGTTGGCCTCGAGGTGCATGTCGTCGTTGAGCACGAACTCCCGGCCGGGGTCCTCGGTGCGGTCGCCGACCTCCTCCAGCGCCTCCATGACCGCGGCGACCTCGGCCGCCATCCCCGACACCCTCGTCGAGGAGTCCGACTCGTCCGGGTGATCGACTGACTCGTCGTCCCGAACGTCGTACCGATCCTCGTCAGGGGCGTCGGCACCCAGATCGGTCAGGGGGAAGACCGGGAGGGGGTCCATGGTCGTGAGCGTGAGGGCATCCTCGACGGCCAGAGGCTTGGCGAAGAAGTACCCCTGGCCGACATCGGCGCCGAGCTCGCGCAGGATCTTCACCTGCTGGGCGGTCTCCACGCTCTCGGCCACGGTGCAGATGCCGAGCGAGTGGCTCACGTGCACGATCGTCTCCACCATGGCCCGGCTGACGCCCGCCGGCGTCGTCGAGGCCCTCGATGAGCGACCCGTCGATCTTCATGGTGTTGATGGAGAACTGCTGCAGGCTGTCGATGGTCGACCAGTCCGACCCGATGTCGTCCACGGTGAGCTGGATCCCCAGTCGCGACATGGCGTGCAGGTCGGCGGCCGCCCCGTCGTCGGTCACGCTGGTCTCGGTGATCTCGATGGTGAGGCGGTCGGGGTTGATCCCGACTCCTCGATGGCCGCGGCCGCGGCCGCAGGCCGCCTCGCGTTGGCGGAGTTGGAAGACCGAGCAGTTGACCGCCAGCTGGAGGTCGGACTGCCAGCTGGCGGCGGCCGCACAGGCCTCGGACAGCACCCAGGCGTTGAGCTCCACCATGTGGCCGTTGGACTCGGCCCAGGGGATGAGGACGCTCGGCGGGATGGGGCCCAGGTCGGGGTCGTTCCAGCGCAGGAAGGCCTCGAAGCCGAGCAACCGGCCGGTGGCGAGGTCGACCGCGGGCTGGAAGACGAGCTCGGGCTCGCCGTCCAGGCCGAGTTCAGGTCGTGCTCTCATGACGCCCGCGGGGTCCACGCGTTCACCCATTGACATCGGCGGCCGCCGGGGTCCTTGAGCGCGGGCGGGCCGGGGAGGCCGTCGCGGCCCCGGCGCCCTATCTGAACAGGAGCGTCGCCTTGTGGGCGAAGTCCACCACGGGGGCCGGCCACAGGCCGAAGAGCACGGTGACGGCCAGGCACAGCGCCATCGCCGCCATCGGTCGTCGGCGCTCACCGGCGACTCGACCGCAGATCCTCGGAGGCCTCGACCAGGGTGAGGGTGCCGCCCGCCTCGGCGGCCGTCGCGGCTGCCCGGGGACGGCGCCGGCGGGGGCGGCGGAGGGCTCGGCGGCTCGGTGCCGACGCCGTCCGTGGGCGTGTACATGAGCAGGATCACCCGGAGGTAGAAGAACGCGGCGATGGCGGCGGAGACCATGGCGATGACCGCCAGGGCGGTCGACCGGCCGCCCGACCGACGCCGAGATCACCTCCAGCTTGGCCAGGAAGCCGGTGGTGAAGGGGATGCCCGGCCTGGGCCATGAGGAGCACCGCCAGCGAGCCCGCCAGCCACGGCCGGCGGCCGCCAGGCCCCGGTAGTGGTCGAGGTCGTGGCGGTTGTCGCCCGGTCCCGCCGACCACGGTGATCACGGCGAAGCTCCCGATGACCATGAAGGTGTAGGTGAAGAGGTAGTAGAGCGACGCCGGCCACGCCCCGGGCCGTGGCCACCTGCAGGCCCGAGGAGGACGAAGCCGGCGTGGTTGATCGACGAGTAGGCGAGCATCCGCTTGATGTCGCGCTGGGCCAGGGCGACCACCGCCCCGAGCAGCAAGGTGATGGCGGCCAACACCCACACCGCCGGCTGCCAGTCGGTGCGCAGGGTCCCGAACGACGACACGAACACCCGCAGCAGGGCCGCGAACCCGCCCGCCTTGGCCACCGCGGCCATGAAGCCCGTGGCCGGGCTGGGCGAGCCCTGGTAGACGTCGGGCGTCCACAGGTGGAAGGGCACGGCCGCCACCTTGAACCCGAAGCCCACGAGCAGCAGCGCCAGCCCGGCCAGGAGCAGCCCGTTGTGCAGCAGCACGTTGCGGGCCAGGTAGTCGGCGATCTGGGGGAGGTTGGTCGACCCCGTGGCCCCGTAGACGAGGGCGATCCCGTACAGGAACACCGCCGAGGAGAAGGCGCCGAGGACGAAGTACTTGAGCGCCGCCTCTCCCGACTCGGCCCGCCGGGCGTTCATGGCGGCCAGGACGTAGAGGGCGATGGACAGGATCTCGAGGCCCAAGAAGACCACGATGAGGTCGTTGGCCTCGCCCATGATCATCGCTCCCGAGGCCGAGAGGAGCATGAGGGCCTGGAACTCGGGGCCCGTCGCCTTCTCGCGCCGCATCCACCCGTCGCCGACGAGCGCGCGAGAGCACCGCCGCGCACGACACGAGCACGGCCACGAGGGCGCTGAAGCCGTCCTCCACCACCGCGCGAGTCGATGGAGACATGGGCCCCGTGGTTGGCGACGTCGAACCACTGCACGAGCGAGAGCGACAGCGCGGCGAGGCCCGTCATGACCGCCATGACGGTGGCCACGCCGGGCTCCATGCGCCGGCGCAGCAGCGACGAGGCCGCCAGGATGGCGACGGCCCCGCCCAGCATGACGAGCACGGGGAGGATGCGACAGGTAGGCGATCTTGGGTGCGGTCAGGCGCGACGCATCGCCATGGGATGCGATCACGGCGCTGCCTCCCCGGGCCCGCCGCCGTGGTCGACGCCGTCGGGGCGGGGGCGCGGCGGCGCTGCCCGTCGCCACGGCCGGCTGGTGGGTGCCGGTGCTCGTCTCGACGTGCTGCACGAGGCGCGTGACCGACGGGCGTGATGCGGTCGAGCACCGGCTTCGGGTAGACGCCGAGGACGACGATGAGCGCGACGAGCGGCGCCACCACCGCGACCTCGCGCCACGACAGGTCGCGGACCGCGGCGTCGGCCTCGTCGGGCTCGTGGTGGAAGGCCTGCTGGTAGGCCCACAGGAGATAGAGCGCGGCCAGCACCACCCCGCCGGTGGCCACCACCGCCCACCACCGGTGGGTGAGGAAGGTCCCGCTCAGCACCAGGAACTCGCCCACGAAGCCGTTGAGCCCGGGCAGCCCGATGGCGGCCAGCATGGCCACGGTGAACACGCCCGCCAGGACCGGGGCGGCGCGCTGCAGCCCTCGCAGCTCGTTGACCTGCCAGGTCTGGCGGCGCTCGTAGATCCAGCCGATCACGATGAACAGCACGGCGATGATGAGCCCGTGGTTGACCATCTGCAGCACGCCGCCGGTCACCCCCTGGGTGGTGAGCGCGAAGGTCCCGAGCACCACGAACCCGAGGTGGCTGCAGCGACGAGTACGCCACCAGCCGCTTCAGGTCGCGTGTGACGCAGGCCACGACGGCCCCGTAGAGGATGCCGACCACGCCCAGGGTGAGCAGCAGCGGGGCCAGGTCGACCACGGCCCGGGGGAACAGGTTGAGGTCGAAGCGGATGATGCCGTAGGTGCCCATCTTGGCCATGACCGCGGCCAGGATGACCGCGCCCCCCGTGGGTGACTCGGCATAGGCGCCGGGCGACCACGTGTGGAAGGGGAAGATCGGGCGCCTTCACGGCGAAGGCGGCGGTGAAGGCGAGGAACAGCAGCACCTGCGACGCCAGACCCAGGTGGGTGGTGGTGAGCGCGACGAGGTCGAAGGTGAGATGGCCGGTCTGGCGCTGGTGGATGAAGGCGACGGCCACGATCCCCACCAACAAGAAGGCCGAGCCCAAGAAGGTGTAGACGAAGAACTTGATCGCCGCGTAGGCCCGTCCCGCGAATCCCCACCCGGTCATGACGAAGTACACGGGCACGAGCGTCAGCTCGAAGAACAAGAAGAACATGATCAGGTCGAGCGACACGAAGCTCCCGAGGCATCCCGCCTCGAGCAGCAGCATCCACGCCACGAAGGACCGGGGCCGGCTCGGCACCTTGCCGGCCACGATGGCGAGCGGGAACAGGACCGCCGCCATGAGCAGGAGGAACACGGAGATCCCGTCGACGCCGAGGTGCCACGAGATCCCGAGCGACTGCGCCCACACGTGCTGGCTCACGAGCCGGTACCCGCCGTTGCCGGCGTGATAGCGCAGCGCGATGGTGATGGCCAGGGCCAACGTGGCGAGCGACCCCGCCAGCCCGACGGCGTACACCACGCGCGCGCTGGGCCCGCTCGCCCAACGACGCGGGCACGAGGGCGGCGACGACGGCGGCGCCCGCGGGCAGCAGCACCAGCACGGTGAGGAACGGGAAGGCGGTGTCGTGGGTCATGACACCGCCCTCGAGATCATCCAGGCCAGCAGCAGCGACAGCACCCAGCACGATGCCGAGCGCGTACTGCCGGACGTAGCCCGGTCTGGACCCGGCGCAGGCCCCCCCCGCCGGCCCGGGTGAGCCGGCCCACGCCGTTCACGGCGCCGTCGATGACCTTGACCTCGACCACCGTGGCGCAGAACCGGGCGAAGGCCTGCCCGGGCCGGGCGATCACGGCGTCGTAGATGTCGTCGAGGAAGTAGGCCCGCTGCAGCACGGCCGGCTCGAGCTCGGGACGTCGAGCCGCGGCGCGACCACAGGGAGAAGGCCACCCCCAGGCCGATCAGGGCCACCACCGAGTCGACGATGGCGAGCGTCCACTGCGTCCCCGTCGACTGGTGGGCCTCGTACTGCCCGGCGCCGAACACCGGGCCCAACCACCCCAGCGGGTTCCAGCTCGAGCTGCCACGGAAGGTGCAGGAGCGCCGCCGAAGAAGGCCAGCACGGCCAGCACCACCAACGGGAGTGCCATCACCCAGGGCGACTCGTGGGGTTCGGCACCCCCGCCATGGCCGTCGAGCCGGCACCGCCACCGCCGGTCCGTGGCGCCACCGGTCGTCGCCGTAGAACGCCAGGGACACCAACCGGGTCATGTAGTAGGCGGTGAGCGCCGCGGTCACCAGGCCGATGGCCCACAGCACCGGGTAGCGGGCATAGGCGTTGTCGAGGATGTCGCCCTTGGCGAAGAAGCCCGACAGCGGGGGGATCCCGGCGATGGCCAGCGTGCCGATGCCGAAGGTGAAGAAGGTGAGCTTCATGTAGCGACGCAGGTTGCCCATGCGCTTGAGGTCCTGCTCGTCGTGCAGGCCGTGGATGACCGACCCGGCGCCGAGGAACAACAGGGCCTTGAAGAAGGCGTGCGCCACCATGAGGAAGATGGCCGCCTCGTAGGCGCCGGTGCCCACGGCCAGGAACATGTAGCCCAGCTGCGAGACCGTGGAGTAGGCGAGCACCTTCTTGATGTCCTGCTGGGCGCACCCGATGGTGGCGGCCACGAAGGCGGTGGCGGCACCGACCGACGCCACCACCAGCTGGGCGACGTGGTGCTGCGACAGCACCGGGCTGATCCGGCACATGAGATACACGCCGGCGGTGACCATGGTGGCGGCGTGGATGAGCGCGGACACCGGTGTCGGGCCCTCCATGGCGTCGGCCAGCCAGGGGAACAGCGGGAGCTGGGCCGACTTCCCCACCGCGGCGACGAAGAGCAGAAGGCAGATGGCCGTTCCCGTGCCGCCGCCGATGAGCGACAGGTGGGCGAAGATCCCCCTGTAATCGAGGGTGCCGGTCTTGGAGAACACCAGGAACACGGCGATGAGGAAGCCCACGTCCGCCAGCCGGTTGTAGAGGAAGGCCTTCTTGCCCGCGCTGGCCGCGCTGTCGCGCCCGAACCAGAACGACACGAGCCAGTACGAGCACACCCCCACGCCCTCCCAGCCCACGAAGGTGAACAGCAGGTTGTTGGCCAGCACCAGGATCAGCATCGAGGCCACGAACAGGTTCAGGTACAGGAAGAACTTCGGGTAGTCGCGGTCGCCCTTCATGTACCCGATCGAATAGAGGTGGATGAGCGAGCTCACGCCGGTGACGAACAGCGCCATCGTCATCGACAGGGGGTCGATGAGCAGCGCGGCGTGCACCTGCAGCCCGCCGACGGGGATCCAGGTGAACAGGTCCTGGGTGAACGACCGCTGCCGGTGCGGCCTTGGCCAGGAGCCCGGCGTAGACGATGCAGGCCACGACGAAGGAGCCCGCCACCGTGGCCGTGCCGAGCCAGCCCGCCCACGGGGTCGCCGAGCCGGCGCCCGAAGGCGGCCAGCACGACGAAGCCGGCCAGCGGCAACAGCGGCATCAGATAGGCGGCGTGGAGCATGTGGTTTGGCGTCCCGGATCGTTTGGGTCGTTGGGGTCAGGCGGACGGGCGTCGGCGAAGGGGCAGTCGGGTCAGCCCCGCATGATGTGGAAGTCGTCGGCGGTGGCGGTCCGGCGGCGGCGGAAGATCGCCACCACGATGCCGAGGCCCACCACCACCTCGGCGGCGGCGACCACGAGCGTGAAGAACACGAGCGCCTGGCCGCCGATGTCGTTGAGCATGCGGGAGAAGGTCACGAAGGTGAGGTTGGCGGCGTTGAGCATGAGCTCGACGCACATGAACATGACGAGCACGTTGCGCCGCACGAGCAGGCCCAGGGCGCCGATCGAGAACACCACCGCCGCCAGGCCCAGGTACCACGCACCGCTGAGGCTCATGGCGAGACCTCCTCGCGCCTCGGCGTCGGGGGCGGCGTCGACGGCCGGTGCCGCGTCGGAGCCAGGGGACGCCTCGTCGGGTTCGGCGGGCGGCTCCACCGAGCGCACGCCACCGGGGCGCCGCGCCAGGACCACCGCACCCACCACGGCGATCACGAGCAGCGCCGAGGTGATCTCGAAGGCGAACAGGTAGGTGGTGAACACCGACTTGCCGAGCGCGGCCACGTCGCCACCGGGCTGGTTCCGCGACGGCCCGGCGATCGACTTCGCCCCCACCGACCAGTGGGCGCCGAAGCCCATGAGGAGCAGGCCGGCCAGGCCCAGGACGATGAGGCCCGACGGCCAGGGGGCGCTGGGCCCGCAGGGGCTCCTTCTCGAGGCTCTCCTCGCGGTCGACGCCGAGGAACATGATCACGAACAGGAACAGCACGACGATGGCGCCGGCGTAGACGATGACCTGGACGGCGGCCAGGAAGTTGGCCTGCTGCTCGACGAAGAGGACGGCCACGCCGAACAGCGTCATGACGAGCATGAGCGCGGAGTGCACCGGGTTGCGGGCCACCACCACGCCGATGGCGCCGCGAGCACGATGGCCGCGGCGATGGCGAAGGTCAGGGCGTCGACGGTGGTGGCGGCGAGAACCGGCGTCAACATCACGTCTCGCTCGTGGTGGTGGGATTCTCCACCCACACCGTGGGTGCGGTGGGCGCGGCCGGGGCCCGGCGCGCCGCCATGCGCTCCATGCGGGCCCGCAGCGGCGGCGGCATGCGCTGCTCCATCCGGGCCCGCATGCGGTTGGCGATGCCCCGCATCCCCTGTTGGTCGGGGAGCCGGTCGATGTCGTCGAGATGCGAGGAGAAGGTCTCGCGCAGCTGACGACTGCCGGTCGGCGCGTCGTCGCGCTGCTCGCTCTGGCCGCCCTCGGGAGGCGCGCACGCCGTAGCCCAGCTCGCCCGACCACTGCACCCGGCCCTCGTAGGCCGCCACTCCCGACGGGGAGGTGGCCCGCATCCATCCCGAGGTGTGCAGGTCGTCGCCCTCGCGCCAGTCCTCCCAGGGCAGCCGCTGGGGCCGGCCGTCGTCGTCGACCAGCAACTCGTCCTTGGTGTAGATGGCGTCGGCCCGGTTGGTGAAGGAGAACTCGAAGAGCTTGGACTCGGTGATGGCCTCGGTGGGGCAGGCCTCGACGCACAGGTCGCAGTGGATGCACCGCAGGTAGTTGATCTCGTAGACGAACCCGTAGCGCTCGCCCGGCGAGACCGGGTCGGCGGGAGGGTTGTCGGCCCCCCGCACGTAGATGCAGTCGGCCGGGCACACCCCCGCGCACAGCTCGCAGCCGATGCACTTCTCCATGCCGTCCTCGTAGCGGTTGAGGACGTGGCGGCCGTGGTTGCGGACCTGCTTGGGTTTCTTCTCGCGCGGGTACTGCCGGGTGACCCGCTGGCGCGGTCATCTGCTCGAGCGTGACCTTGAAGCCGCCGAAGAAGCTCAGGTCGTCGCGAAGGCCGTCGAAGAGCCCCATCAGCGTCACCCCCCCGGGCGCGTCGATCCCCGCGCCGGCTGCCGGCACGTCGTCGCCGCGGCACGTCGAAGGCTTCGGTGGCCTCGCGTCCCGACCCGACCATGACCGACCGCAGCAGCAGGCCGCCCGCCGCCAGCAGGGCCACGATCACGCCGACACCCCACCACCGCCCCACCAAGAAGGCGGCCACGACGAGGACCCACCCCAGCGACAGGGGGATGAGGACCTTCCAGCCGAGGTCCATGAGCTGGTCGTAGCGCAGCCGGGGCGAGCGCGGCGCGCAGCCAGACGTAGATGAAGAGGAAGACGAGGGTCTTGCCCAAGAACCACAGCACCGGGATCACCCACGACAGGATGAACACGTGCGCGGTGGGCCCGTCGGGACCGCCCAGGAACAGCGTCACCACGATGGCCGACATCGTGATCGTGTTCATGAACTCGGCCATGAAGAACAGCGCGAACCGGATCGACGAGTACTCGGTGTTGAAGCCCGCCCACCAGCTCCTGCTCCGCTTCGACCAGGTCGAAGGGCGGGCGGGTGAGCTCGGCGGTGATGGCGATCATGAACAAGAAGAAGGGAAGGATGCCGGCGTGGATGAGGTACCAGCTCCCGAAGAAGGTGTGGGACTGGTGCTCGACGATGGCCCGCGTCGACAGCGACCCGGCCAGCAGCACCACCATGGTCACGGTCATGCCCAGGGCGGCCTCGTAGGAGATCATCTGCGCCGAGGCCCGCACCGAGCCCAGCAGCGGGTACTTCGACCCCGACGACCACCCCGCCAGCATGACGCCGTAGACCGAGATCGAGGACATGGCCAGCAGGAACAGGATGCCGACAGGCGGGTCGGCCACCTGCAGCTCGAAGGTGTGCCCGAAGACGGTCACGAGCCCCCCTACGGGCACGATGGCGAAGCGACAGGAAGGCGGGCAGGATCGACAGGTAGGGCGCCAGCTTGAAGACGGTCCGATCGGCGCGCTCGGGAAGGAGGTCCTCCTTGAAGAAGAGCTTGATCCCGTCCGCCAGGGTCTGCAGCAGCCCCCACGGACCGGCCCGGTTGGGCCCGACGCGCGCCTGCATGTCCGAGATCACCTTGCGCTCGAACCAGATCATCAGCATGACCGACACCAACAGGGCCCCGAAGGCCACGAGCACCTTGATGACGACGATGAGGAGCTCCACCCAGTGGACGCCGTGCGCGTAGAGGGGGTCGCCGAGACCGAGGAGCCCGCCCGTCACAGCGTCTCCAGCCGCACGTCGATGACGGCCTGGCGCGGCGTCGATCAGCGCCGACGCGCCGGCACCCGCTGCACCGGGGTCGTCGCCGCGGAGGTTGAAGTCGATGCAGGCGACACCGCGCGGCACCCCGTCGTCGGCGACGGCCTCGAGCTCGAGCGCGGCGCGCGACGAGCGGACCCTGACCCGCGCCGCGCCGTCGTGACGCCGAGGCGCCCGAGGTCGTGGGGATTGGCCCGCACCGTGGCCGCGGCCGCCAGCGGGGCGAGGGAGCTGACACGCCTCGACCAGCACGCCGTGGTCGTAGAGCCGCCGCGGCGACACGAGCCGCAGCGAGTAGCTGTCGGTGCCGGGCAGGTTCGGGGCCTCGACCGGCACGGGCCAGCGCAGCGACCCGGGTCGTGGCGGCGTCTCACCGTCGGCACCCGACGAGCCGTCGGCGAGGTCGAGCGGCTCGTCGCCACCGGGGGGCTCGGCCAGGCCCGGCCCGCGGCGGGGCGCCCTGGGCCTCGACGGCGTCGATGCCCGGCGTGGCCATGGGGTCGAACGGCGCCAACGCGCCGCGCGTGGCGATCCGCACCGGCGACGCCGGCAAGCGGGGCGACGATGCCGTCGCGCGCCGCCGGGGTGTCGAGCACGGCCCGGGTGATCCCGGCGTGCGAAGGCGCCAGCCGCTCGATCTCGTCCCAGAGCTCGGCCGCGCTCGACGACGCCGAGGTCCGCCGCCGAGCCGATCGGCGAGCTCGGCGGCGACCATCCAGTCGGGCCAGCACTGGCCCGGTGACACGAGCTTCTGCGCCAGGCGGGTGACCCGGCCTTCGATGTTGGTGGTGGTCCCGGTGCGCTCGTGGGCGATGGCCACCGGCAGCACGACGTCGGCCAGGGCCGCCGACGGGGAGAGGAACCCGTCCACCGCCACCACGAACGCCGGCGCCGCCGAGCGCCTCCTCGGCGCAGGGCGCGGTCGGGGAAGTCGCCCATGGGGTCCGACCCCGACGAGCACCACCGCCTCCATCGACCCGTCCGCCAACGCCCCCAACATGGCCGTCGCGTCCCGGCCCCGGGCGCGCGGGCACCGAGCCCCAGGCCGCTTCGTACCAGGCCCGGCCCTCGTCGAGGCCCACCCGACCGGGGAGCAGCCCCGGGGCGAGGCCCATGTCGAGGGCACCCATGCACGTTGCCCCGGCGCAGGGCGGGGAGGAACCGGGCCTGGGGCCACGCCTCGGCCATGGCCGCGGCCGCCTCGGCCACGAGGGCCCCGTCCTCGGCCAGCGACGGGCGGCCGATCACCACGACCACGCCCTCACCCCCGTCCCCGGCGCGCGCCAGCGCCCGGCGCGCCGCGGCCCAGGCGTCGCGCGTCGACCGAGTCGGGATGCTCCGTGTCGCCGCCGGCCAGGGCCCGTGCCAGCGGCGGCGGCCTCGCCGGGGCGGTAGGCCAGCACGGCCGTGGCGAACTCGCTCGAGCGCGCCGGCCCGCGGGGCGAGCTCGACGACGGGAACGTCCCCGTCGATGGCGGCGCCGCGCAGGCGGAGGAAGAGGACGGGCAATTCCTCGCGCAGGTCGCCGGACAGCACCACCACACACGACGCCGCGCACGCCTCGTCGATGGTGGCCCGGGGCAGGCCCAGCACGACCTCGGCGGGCAGGCCGTCGCCGAGCTGGGCGTCGACCGAGTCGGTGCCGATCACCGACTTGGCCAGCTTGGCCCACGCGTAGGCGTCCTCGTTGGAGAGCCGGGCCCCGCCGAGCACCCCGATGGCCTCGGGGCCCTCCTCGGCCCGCACCCGGGCCAGGCGCTCGGCCACCACGGTCAGCGCCTCGCTCCACGACACCGGCACGAGCTCGTCGACACCGGCGTCTGCACCTTGCACCGCTGCGGCGCACGAGCGGTTCGACCAGTCGGTCCTCGGCGTTGACGGCCTCGAAGCCGAAGCGGCCCTTGTCGCACAGCCAGCTCTGGTTCAACGGGTCGCTGTCGATGCCGAGCAGGCGCGTGACCCGGTTGGACGAGGACTGGACCGCGGCGCGACAGCCGAAGGCGCACAGGTCGTGCACGTCGACTCGACCTGGTCGAGGTCCCACGGCCGCGCCGTGAACCGGTACGGGCGACGCCGTGAGCGCGCCCACCGGGCAGATCTGCACGGTGTTCCCGCTGAAGTACGAGCGTGAAGACGTGGTCCTCGAAGACGTTGACCTCGATGGCGTCGCCGCGCCCGAGGAAGTCGATCTGCGCCTCGCCGGCGATCTCGGCCGCGAACCGGACGCAACGGCCGCACTGGATGCACCGCTCGCGGTCGAGCAGCACCAGCTCGGAGATGGGGATGGGCTTGGCCCAGTGCCGCTTCTCCTCGAGGAACCGGCTCTCGCCGGGCCCGTAGGCGAGCACCTGGTCCTGCAGCGGGCACTCGCCACCCTTGTCGCACACCGGGCAGTCGAGCGGGTGGTTCACGAGGAGGAACTCGAGCACCCCGTCCTGCGCCTTCTTGACCTTCGTCCGAGGTCGTGTCGACCTCCATGCCCTCGGCCACGGGCACGTAGCAGGCGGGCTGCAGGGTGGCGCCGCGGGGCCCTGTCACCTCGACGAGGCACATCCGGCACATGCCCACCGGCTTCATGCGCGGGTGGTAGCAGAAGCGCGGGATGAAGGTCCCGGCCTGCTCGGCCGCGGCGATCAGGAACTGGCCGGCCGGCGCGCGTCACCTCGCGGCCGTCGAGGGTGAAGGTGACCGTGGCGCCGTCCTCGACCTTGGGGGCGATGCCGTGGTGCGACGTGACGACGGGGTCAGCCATGGGGGCACCCCCCTTCCTTCACGTGCACGAGGAACTCGTCGCGGAACATCCGGATGGCCGAGGCGATCGACGACGGGATGGACGAGCCCGAGCACGCAGATCGTCGTCTGCTGCGGCGGCCACGACACACCCGGCGCCAGGTTGTCGCAGACGTCCATGAGCAGGTCGACATCGGCCTCGCGCCCGTCGCCGTCCTCGATGCGCCGCAGGATCTTCTCCAGCCACCCGCTCCCCTCACGACACGGCGTGCACTGCCCGCACGACTCGCGCCAGAAGAACCGGGTGATCCGCCATGCGGCGCGCACGACGCAGGTGGTGTCGTCCATGACCACGATCGAGCCCGACCCGAGCATCGACCCGGCCTCGCCCACCTCGTCCTGGCCCAGGGGGAGGTCGAGGTGCTCGGGCCCGAACCACGGGGCCGACACCCCGCCGGGGATGATGGCCTTCGAGCTCCCGGTCTCCGGGGATGCCCCCGCCGAGGACCGGGGCGAAGATGAGGTCGCGGAAGGTGGTCTTGACCATCTCGACCTCGTAGACCCCCGGGTTGCGCACGTGCCCGGCCAGGGCGAACAGACCGGGTGCCGGTGGAGCGCCCCGCCCCCAGCGCGGTGAACGCCCCGGAGCCGTTGATCATCACCCAGGGCAGGTTGGACAGGGTCTCCACGTTGTTGACCACGGTGGGCTCGCCGTAGAGGCCGATGGCGGCGGGGAAGTACGGGGGCTTGATGCGGGGGAATCCCCGCTTGCCCTCGAGGCTCTCGAGCAGCGCCGTCTCCTCCCCGCAGATGTAGGCGCCCGCCCCGGGGTGCACGACCACGTCGATGGAGAAGCCCGACCCGAAGATGTCCGGCACCGACCGCACCGTGCTCGTAGGCCTCGTTGAGCGCGCTCTGGACCCGCTCGAGGCCGAGGGCGAACTCGCCGCGCACGTAGATGAAGGCCCGCGCCGCCTGGATGGCATAGGCGGCGATGAGGACGCCCTCGATCAGCTGGTGGGGGTCGCGCTCGACGAGCAGGTGGTCCTTGAAGGTGGCCGGCTCGCTCTCGTCGCCGTTGACCACCAGGTAGGTGGTCGGTGCCTTGCGCAGCATCGACCACTTGCGCCCGGCCGGGAACCCCGCCCCGCCGCGGCCCAGCAGGCTGACGGCGTCCACCTCGTGGGCGACCTCCTCGGGGGACATGCCCAGCGCCTTGCGCAGCCCTTCGTACCCGCCGGTGGCCAGGTAGCGCTCGAGGGTGTGGGAGTCCTCGTGCCCGAGGCGCGACGTCACGATCCGGGGAGCCTCGGTGACGGCCATCACTCGCCCCCTGCGGCCTTGGCCGACGCCGCCTCGCGCTCGGCGACGATGGTCGTCGTCGTCGACGCGCAGCCCGCCCTGGCGACGGACCCGGACGAGCGTGCCGTGCCGGGGGATGTCGTCGGCCAGGGTCCCGGCCCGCAGCGCCGTCGACCAGGCCGTCGAACGACTCGGGGGTGACGTCGCCCACGAAGCGGTGGTTCACCGGCCAGGCACGGGGCCCGGCCGCAGTCGGCGATGCACTCGGTCTCCTCGAGGGTGAACATCCCGTCGGCGGTCGTCGCCCCGGCGCGCACCCCGAGGCGTGTCCTCGACGTGATCGAGCAGCTCGTAGGCGCCGCGCAGCATGCAGGCGATGTTGGTGCACACCGAGATCACGTACGTCCCGACCGGCTCGGTGTGGAGCATCTCGTAGAACGAGGCCGTCCCGAGGACCTCGGCCGGGGTGAGCCCCACCAAGCGCGGCGATCTCGTCGATGGCCTCGGGGCGCAGCCAGCCGTCCTGCTCCTGGGCCAGGTGGCAGATGGGGATGAGCGCCGAGCGCGGATGGGGGTACAGCGCCGATGAGCTCCCGGGCCCGCGTGACGATGTCCGCCGAGAGGTGGCTCGCACCGGCCGGCGTCACCGGTCCACCTCGCCCATGACAGGGTCGACCGAGGAGATGGTGGCCACCGCGTCGGCCACGAGCCCCCCGTGCATCATGACCGGGAGGCTCTGGAGGTTCACGAACGACGGGGCGCGGATGTGCATCCGGTACGGCTTGGACGACCCGTCGGACACGAGGTAGCAGCCGAGCTCGCCGCGCGGCGACTCGATCGGCCACGTAGACCTCGCCCTCGGGGACCTTGAAGCCCTCGGTGAAGATCTTGAAGTGGTGGATGAGGGCTTCCATCGACTCGTCGATGCGGGCCCGCGGCGGGGGCGTGACCTTCTTGTCCTGCACCCGGTAGTCGCCGGGGGGCATCTGGTCGAGCACCTGCCACAGGATCCGCACCGACTCGCGGATCTCGTTGATCCGGATGGCGTAGCGGTCGAAGTTGTCGCCGTAGGTGCCGATGATGACGTCGAAGTCCACCTCGTCGTAGGCGAGGTAGGGCATGGTCCGGCGCAGGTCCCAGGCGACGCCGGTCGAGCGCAGGATCGGCCCCGTCGCCGACAGGGCGAGCGCCTCGTCGGCGCTGAGCGACGCCCACGCCCTCCATGCGCTCGTGGAAGATGGGCTGGCCGGTGAGCAGGTCGTCGTAGTCGCTCAGGCGCGAGCGTCACGTTGTCGAGGATCACCTCGACGTCGTCCTCCCACCCGTCGGGGAGATCGGCGGCGGTGCCGCCGGGGCGGATGAAGTTGTGGTTCATCCGCAGGCCGGTCGTCTTCTCGAAGAACCCCAGCACGAGCTCGCGCTCGCGGAAGCCGAAGATCATCATCGTGGTCGACCCGACGTCCATGCCGTTGGTGGCCAGCCACATGAGGTGCGACGACATCCGCTGGAGCTCGGACAGCAGCATCCGGATCCACACGGCACGCGGCGGGAGCTCGATGCCGAGCAGCTTCTCGGTGGCGAGCGAGAAGACCAGCTCGTTGTTGAGCGGCGACAGGTAGTCCATGCGCGTGACGTTGGTGGAGCCCTGTTGGTAGGTGAGCTCCTCCGCCGTCTTCTCCATGCCGGTGTGGAGGTACCCGATGATCGGCTTGGTGCGCAGGACCGTCTCGCCGTCGAGCTCCATCATGAGGCGCAGCACCCCGTGCGTCGACGGGTGCTGGGGCCCCATGTTGATGATCATGGTCTCGTCGTCGGGGCGCTCGATGTCGATGTCGGTCGACGTCGACGCCGTGGCTCTCGGGAAGCCGGAGCACCGAGCCCACCTCGCGCTCGAGCTCGGCCGGCGGCGGTGTCCCGGCGCGGGGCGAGCTCCTGGGACCCCTCGGAGGTCTCGCGGACGAACGGCGACGAGGTGTCGGGTCGCTCATCGGGGCCCCGGGGCGTGCTTGAACTGCACCGGGACCCGGCCCACGCCGAAGTCCTTGCGCAGGGGGTGGCCCTCCCAGTCCTCGGGCATGAGGATCCGGGTCAGGTCGGGATGCCCGGTGAAGCCGATGCCGTACATGTCGTAGACCTCGCGCTCCATGGCCTCGGCCCCGCGGTAGAGGTCCCACAGCGACGGCACCTCCGGCTGCGTCCTCGGGGACCTGCACCCGGATCCGCACCCGGCGGACGTGCGCCAGCGACAGGAGCATCGACCACCAGCTCGAAGCGCTCGGGCGCCGACCCCGTCGGGGAGGTCGCGCCCGGGGTGTCCGAGATAGTCGACGGCGGTGAGATCGGCCAGCATCTCGAACCCGGCCTCGCGGTGCGCGGCCGACCACGTCGTGGTAGCCGGTCGCGCTCGGGGAAGAGCGAGGTCGTGCCCGTCCACCGACGTCGATCGGGGCACGCCGGGGAGCGACAGGTCGACGGGCGAGGTCTCTGACGGTCAACGCGGGGTTCCCAGCCGGACTGCATCGGGGCGCTCGGGCACCCAACCGGCGAGCTCCTCGGGGCGCTGCGAGGTCGGGCCCCGCCGGCGGGTGATCTCACCGGTCCGGATCTTCTCGTGCAGCGTCAGGATGGCGTGCAGGAGCATCTCGGGGCTGGGGGGGCACCCCGGGGCGTAGACGTCGACCGGGACGACCTGGTCGACGCCCTGGACGATGGCGTAGTTGTTGAACATGCCGCCCGTCGACGCGCACACGCCCATGGAGATGACCCACTTGGGCTCCATCATCTGGTCGTAGACCTGGCGCAGCACCGGGGCCATCTTCTGCGAGACCCGGCCGGCGACGATCATGAGGTCGGCCTGCCGGGGCGACGCCCGGAACACCTCCATCCCGAAGCGGCTGATGTCGAAGTCCGCGGCCCCGACCGACATCATCTCGATGGCGCAGCACGCCAATCCGAAGGTGACCGGCCAGACGCTGTTGCGACGGGCCCACTTGACCAGGTCCTCGACCCGTCCGGTGAGGAAGTTGTGCTGGAGGTCCTCGAGCCCCATGACGCCCTCGCCCCGCTTACGCAGCCTGTCCGGCGTCCGGCCCCTGACCGGGCCCGACACGGGCGATGGTCGACTCGGTGGTGCGCTCGGGCATGGCCGGGCGGAGGCGCTTGGCCGGCCCCCAGTTCAAGGCGCCGTTGCTCACGAGGTAGAGGAAGGAGACGAAGACCGCAGCCGCGAACACCATGACCTCGATGAGCCCGAAGGTGTGCAGGTCCGACCGGAAGACCACGGCCCACGGGTAGAGGAAGACGATCTCGATGTCGAAGATGATGAAGATCATGGCCACGAGGTAGAAGCGCACCGGAAAGCGCTGCGGGGGCTCGCGATCGGGGACGATCCCGCACTCGTAGGGGGCGAGCTTGGCCGCGGTCGGACGCTTGCGGGGGGCGAGGAGGCCCGACGCCAGGAAGGACAGGCCCGCGAAGAGCACGCCCAGCACGAAGAGCACCACGATCGGCAGGTAGTCGCTCATGACCGAGTGCGGTTCTACCACGGCACCCTGCGCACGGGCACATTGAGAATCCGGGCCTCCGAGACGCCCGGGCCGGGACCGGACGAGGGTGCCGGCGCGCCCTCGGTCGCCCTACGATCTACCCGGTGACCCACCCCGGAACCCCTTCCCCCTCGACCTCGCCCGGCCGTCCCGAGTCGGTCGACGACTCCCGTGTCCACGACGTCGTCGTCGTCGGGGGCGGGCCCTCGGGCTCGGCGTGCGCCTACTGGCTGGCCGACGCCGGCTGGGACGTCGTGGTCGTCGAGAAGAAGCACTTCCCACGCGAGAAGACCTGCGGCGACGGGCTCACGCCGCGGTCGGTACGCCAACTCGACGACATGGGACTGTCGGGCGCCCTGGCCGGCGCACACCGCTTCGACGGCCTGCGGGCGTGCGCCTACGGGATGAGCCTCGAGATGCCCTGGCCCGATCACCCCTCGTTCCCGTCGGTGGGCTACGTGATCACCCGCCACGACCTCGACCAGCTCGTCGCCGAACGGGCCGCCAAGGCCGGCGCCACGGTGTGGGAGGGAGCCGAGGCGATCGGGCCCGATCCTCGACCCGGCCACCGCCGGTCACGGTCGGCGGGGCGGGGACGAGCGCCGAGGTGCTCCCCAGCTGTGCCGGGGCCAAGGTGCTCGACCGCGACGCGCGGACGGCAGCACGAGGTGCGGGCCCGCTACACGGTGGTGGCCGACGGGGCGAACTCGCGCTTCGGCCGGGCGCTGGGCACCTCGAGGGACCGGGACTATCCCCTCGGCATGGCTCTGCGGGGCTACTTCCGCTCACCGCGCCACGACGACGCCGTTCATCGAGTCCCACCTCGACATCAGAGACGCGTCGGGAACGGTCGTGCCGGGCTACGGCTGGATCTTCCCCCTCGGCGACGGGCGGGTGAACGCCGGCGTGGGCATCCTCTCGGTCGAGGGCCGCTGGAAGGGGGCCAACACGACCCAGCTCATGGACGCCTTCATCGACTGGGCCCCCGCGTCCTGGGGGCTCTCCAAGACGACGCTGTGCGGCCCGCCCACCGGCGGGAAGCTCCCCATGGGCCTGTCGGTGCGCCCCCGCATCGGCCCCAACGTGCTCGCCATCGGGCGACGCCGCAGGCTCGATCAACCCGTTCAACGGCGAGGGCATCGCCTACGGCTACGAGACCGGGCGCCTGGCCGCGGCCTGCGTGGCGAGGGCGCTGTCGGGCGAGGGCGTCCATGCCCTGGTCGACTACGAGTCGCAGCTCCAAGCCGCCTACGGCCTCTACTACCGCATGGCCCGGGAGTTCGTCCGGCTCATCAGCCGGCCCGAGCTCATGAAGGTCTGCGTGCAGCACCGGCATGCACTCGCGCAGCGTCATGGAGTGGCTGCTGCGCATCATGGCCAACCTGGTGCGTCCCGAGGAGATCGGCCCGGCCGAGGCCGCCTACCGGGCGCTGTGCACCATCGGCCGGCTGACGCCGGGCTGAATCTCGCCGTCGAGGCGACGTCAGAGCTCGACCGACGCCGATGGCCCTGGCCTCGATGTGCGCGGACGAGCTGGTTCTGGGCGTCGAGTGGAGAACACGAGGTTGCTCACCGTTCCGAGCGTGGCCTGCACGCGCCCGTCGAACACCGCCGTCGCCGTGGTGACGACCGTCTTGGTCTGCCCGTGGTCGTTGGCGATGCGCGCGATCTGGAACCCGGCCACCGTGCACCGCCCCCGGGCCCTCGGGCACCGGGACGACCACGGGCTGCACCGTGGCGGTGGCGAATCCCGCGCCCCCGCCACCGGCGGCGTAGGGCAGCATCGCCTGCACGAAGGGCTGGTAACACGTGGCGAACAGTGCCGGGTCCTGGAAGACCATCGGCGTCGGCCTGCCCGATCTGCGGGGTCTTGACCACGTCGACCACCGAGCTCACCGCGCCACCGTTGCCGGCGGGATCCGCGTAGGAAGGCGACGCCGCCTCGGCGCTGCGCTGCGTGATGGCGTCTCCCATGCCGAAGGCGCCGTCGACGGCCGAGGCCGGGACGTGCAGGCAGCGCGCCAGCACCGTCGAAGCCTGCTCAGCGGTGTTCAGCGCGGCCGCGCCGTGTGTCGTGGCGCCGGCCGCGAAGACGTTCCCCATCGTCGGAGCGCTCGCGCTCCACCCGGCGAGGTCTCCCGGCTGGATCCCGACGCGCCCGGCGATGGCGGCGTCGGAGAGCGCTACCCCGGAGATGTGCCCCGTCGTCCCTGCATCTGGAAGTACTCGACCCCCGCCGCGATCGGGAGCAGGCCGGCCAGAACGGTGAAGAGAACGATCCGCACAGATCCTCTGCGCGCTCGTCGGCGCGGGCCGGTGAGCGGCCCGGGGCCGCCGAGGGGCGTAGCGGTACCACGCCGGGGGCGGCGTGTCGTCCCACGCCTCGCTCCCGGCTTCGGTCACCACGAAGTTGTCCTCGACGACACCACTCGGCGCGGACCACTCAGCCAGATCGGGGACTCCGCCACGACCGGAGCGGGTGGCTCGGCCAGCATGCGCTCCTCGTCCAGGACCGGTGGCGTCGCCATGACCGGTATGGGCGGCTCGGCCAGCAACGACTCGGGTGGTTCGGCTAGCAACGACTCGGGTGGCTCGGCCCACAGGGTCGATGGGGGAACCTCGGCTCGAACCAAGGCAGGCGATTCCGCCGGGATGGCGACCGACACCGGTGGTTCGGCGACCGAGATCTGCGGTTCGGCGACCGAGATCTGCGGTTCGGCGACCGAGATCTGCGGCTCGGCAACCGAGATCTGCGGCTCGGCAACCGACACCGGTGGTTCGGCGACCGAGATCTGCGGCTCGTCCACCGACACCGGTGGCTCGTCGACCGACACGGGTGGCTCGTCGACCGACACGGGTGCAACAGACACCTCGTCGGTCGGTGCGATCTCTCGTGCCGCGCCGTCTTGGTCTCGCTTGGAAGGCACCAGAAGCCGCAGCGGGCGACCGTCGACCACGAACTCGAGCGAGGTGACCTGCTCCCCGTCGGGCAGGGCGGCCGGGGCGTCCGAACTCGAGAGGGGACGTGCGCTCCCAACCGACAGTGCGCCGCTCCCCTGGCTCCGGTCCGAGGAACGTGATGCCCGCGGTGTCGACGATGACCGACAGGTGGCCGACGACGGCCGGTCCGTCGGGCGTGGCCCCCTCCAGGTAGACGTCGTCCATGCGGAGGCTCCCATTCCCGAGCCCGAGTGATCCCATCGCCTGCCCCCCTCCGATTCGGCTTTTCAGCCGGCGGCTTGTGCTTTCACTTCTCCGACGGGCGTTGAGCGCCCGGTTCCCTGTCTGTCGTTGCCCAAGGGGCCCAGCGCGGGGGTGGCCTTCGCCGGGCACGGGGCGATCTGGAGCACCCGGTCCCCGCTCGACCGCGGAGCCACGAGGACACCGGGTCGCATCGGCAGGTGGCGTCGCGGCGGCCGGCCGAGCCGAGTCGCACCGTCAGGGCCGTCGCGGCGAATCGACCAGCGCGCAAGCACGAGAGCGGACGCGGAGGCACCCACGGTCGCCCCGATCCGTGGGCATAGTCGCCGGCATGTTCGACAGCCGGCGCAACCGAGCCAGAACCACGCTGACCTCCACCGACCATGCGCGCTGTGATGAGACTGCTTCCTGTGCTCTTGTGTCGGCACGAAGGGCTCGTAACCTGAGCGCCTGCCGGGCCTCGATCGCGACAGAGGCCGGTGGGGCAGCCAGGGCGGGGTCGACGTCGGTCAGCCGACGTGGACGAAGCGGACCAACTCCATGCTCTCGTAGGTGATCCAGGAGTCGGTCACCTGCTGGTACGGGAACATCTCGTGCGCCCCGAGCGAGGTGTCGCCGAGCAGGGCGGCCTCGAGCTCCTCGCACTTCGTCCCGAAGGTCTGGTACCCGGGCGCCCAGACCAGCCAGATCTGGTGGGCGGGCAGCGCTCAGCTGCTCGAGACGGGTGGCGAAGGAGGCCGGATGGCCCCGGGCCGAGGCCGTCGCATAGTCGACCCAGTTCACGAACTGCGGGCCCGTCCCGCGCGGGAAGGTGATCTCGCGGTACCGGCCCGGGGGCAGGAGCCGGTTCACCGAGGGGCCGATCTGGTCCGGGCAGTACGCCACGACGTCGCCGGGGCGACCCAGCTGAGCCAGCGTCGATGCCACCTGGCCGGCCTGGGTCCGGCTCGTCCAGGCGCTCGGAAGGCCGCTGGCCAGGCCGAACGCCACGGTGGCGGTGAGCACCCCGGCCCTGATGCGGCCGTCGGCGAAGGTGACCAGGCCGAGCGCGACGAGGAGCACGAGCGGGACGAAGACCACCGACGCGTAGCGGGCCTGGAAGGCGCTGCGGCTGGCGTAGCCCCCGACCACCGCAACCGCCAGCGTCCCGGTGAGCACCAGCGCCAGGGCCCGGCCCCGGGGCCGGGTGCGCAGGTCGAGGTCGACGTGGAACGAACCGCGGGCGGCGCCGAACAGCCCGAGCCCGACCAGGGCGAAGTAGACGAGGGCCAGGGCGCGGCCCTGGTTCGTGGCCCCCCCGGCGAACGAGGTCACGGCGTTGACCATGGCGGCGAAGTCCGCCGGCTTGGCCCACGGGCGTCCCGGTGTGATGGGCCTGATAGAGGAACGTGGGTACCCAGGGCACGAAGGTCAGACAGCCGACCACCGACCGCCACGAGGGCCACGCGCGCTCCGGGACGGCGCGCCACCGGGCCCCGCCACGCCTGGAAGGCCAGCCACAAGGCCGGTGACCCCCACCAGATAGAGCGCCCAGTAGTGGGTGTAGAGGAGCAAGCCCGTGAGCAGGGCCACGGCGACGACGTTGGCGGCGGTGCGACGGCGGAAGACCTGCTGCAGGGCGACGAGCCCGGCCGCGGTGAGCAGTCCGACGAGCGCGTACATGCGGTTCTCGGTCGCGTAGCGCACGGCGAACGGTGATGTCGCCACCAGGACGAGGGCTCCCGCCGCCACCGTCTTGCCACCGAGGCGCCGGCCCGCCAGCCAGATGAACGGCAGCGTGGCACAGCTGAGCACGCCCGACAGGGCGCGCACGGCGGTGTCGGACGAGCCGAAGGCACCACTCCAGAAGTGCAGGAGGTAGTAGTACAGAGGCGGGGCGCCGTCGCGCCGCAGCGCTCCGTGGATCTGCCCGAGCGGCAGCCGGGAGATGTTGAGCGTCAACGCCTCGTCGAGCCACATGTCCGAGCTGGCCACGAAGCGAAGGGCGATACCGAGGGCGACGACCGTGACCGCGCCCACCACCAGGAGCTTCGAGAGCCGCGGCGACAGGCCCCGGCCCTCGGGAGGCTCGTCTTCGCCCGGCGCATCGCCACGGGCGGACCCGGCGGGAGCCCTCGTCAACCCGGTTGACGGGGCCTGCGGAGCGACGCGCTCTGCGGTGGTGGGTCCGCTCTCGGGTCCGGTGCCGGGCTCCGCCGGCGGCGCCTGCAGCCCGTCCATCTGTTGCATCGTAAACGAAAGGGCAACCTGGCTCCGCGACGGGCAACAGCAAAGAACGTCTGTGACCAGGGATCTTTGCCGAGAAACGCAGGAAGCCGATGCGCGCCGAGGACCGACGGCGAGCCGCGCGTCAGCTCACCGACGCGCGATGGCGGACCACGACTGCGGCTGCCTCTGCTGCGACTTCCGCCACCGTGTCCAGATGGGCGTCGAGATGGGCGAGCCCCGGGAACATGGCCTCGTAGGGCCCCGGCGCCAGGGCCACACCCCGCTCGAGCATGGCCGAGAAGAACTGCGGGTAGACGCCGCCGGCCACCGTCGCCCGGGCCGAGGCGTAGTCGGTCACGGGCTCGGCTCCGAAGAACAGGCCGACGAGGGGCCCCACCACCGGGACCTGGACGGCGATCCCCGCACCGGAGATGGCGGCCTCGAGAGCCGTCGCCAGACGCCCGGCACGCGCGGACAAGCGCGTCGTAGTCGGCGGCGGTCACGGTCTCGAGCACGGCCAGCCCGGCCGCGGTGGCGAGGGGGTTCCCCGACAGCGTGCCCGCCTGGTAGACGGGCCCGTCCGGTGCCAGCGCGGCAAGCACGTCGCGCCGGCCCCCGAAGGCGCCCACCGGGAGCCCGCCGCCGATCACCTTGCCGAAGCACCACAGGTCCGGCACCACCCCGGATCGCGCCGACATCCCCCCGGGCCCCACCCGGAACCCGGTGATGACCTCGTCGAACACGAGGAGCGCGCCCGACGTCGTCGCAGGCGCCGGCGCAGCCCCTCGAGGAATCCCGGCGCCGGGGCCACCACGCCCATGTTGGCCGCCACCGGCTCGACGATGACGCACGCCACCCGCTCGTCGAGCTCGGGCACGACGTTGTAGGGCACGACGATGGTGTCGGCCACGGCCGACGACGGGAACCCCGGCCGAACCGGGGAGGCCGAGGGCGGCCACGCCGCTCCCCCCACCGGCCAGGAGCATGTCGGAGTGCCCGTGGTAGCAGCCGTCGAACTTCACCACGCGGTCCCGGCCGGTGAACCCCCGGGCCAGCCGGACGCGCGCTCATGGCCGCTTCGGTGCCCGATGACACCAGCCTGACCTGCTCGCAGCCCGCCACCCGGTCGCAGATGGCCTCGGCCAGCAGCACCTCGCCCGGGGTGGGCGCGCCGAACGTCGTGCCCCGGGCCGCGGCGCCGCGTCACCGCCTCGGTGACGACGGGATGGGCGTGGCCGAGGAGCACCGCGCCGTAGGACTGGACCATGTCGATGTAGCGACGGCCCTCCACGTCCCACACGTATGGCCCTTCGCCGCGCTCGACGGTGTACGGGGTCCCTCCGACCGCCGCGAACGAGCGCACCGGCGAGTCCACGCCTCCGGGGATGACCCGCCGGGCCCGCTCGAACCATCGTGCGTTGGAGGACGTCGCAGGCGGGCCGCGGCGCCTCGCCCGGTGCCGGGGGCAGGCTGCTCAGCCACGCATCGCCTCGGCGACCTCTCCGGCGAAGTACGTCAGGATGATGTCGGCCCCGGCCCGCTTGAGCGCGATGAGGTGCTCGAGCGCCACCGCGTCGCCGTCGATCCACCCCCGCTCGGCGGCCGCCTTCACCATCGAGTACTCGCCACTCACGTGGTACGCGGCCACGGGGACCTCGCACGCGCGCCGCCACCGCCGCGATCACGTCGAGGTAGGCGAGGGCGGGCTTGACCATCACCATGTCGGCACCTTCGGCGATGTCGAGGGCCACCTCGGCCAGCGCTTCGCGCCCGTTGCGAGGGTCCTGCTGGTACCCGCGTCGGTCCCCTCCGCCGGCGATGGTCACGTCGACGGCGTCGCGGAAAGGCCCGTACAGGGCCGAGGCGAACTTGGCCGCGTAGGCGAGCACCGCCACGTCGACGTGGCCGGCGCCGTCGAGGGCGGCTCGGATGGCACCGACCTGGCCGTCCATCATCCCGCTGGGCGCCACGACGTCGGCGCCCGGCGACCGCCTGGGCCAGCGGCCACCCGCTGGTAGAGCTCGAGCGTGGCGTCGTTGTCGACGGTCCCGTCGGCGCGGAGCACGCCGCAGTGGCCGTGGTCGGTGTACTCGTCGAGGCAGAGGTCGGCGATGAGCACCACGGTGTCGCCCAGCGCGCTGCGCAGCTCGGACAGGGCCACCTGCACCACCCCGTCGGGATCCCAGGCGCCGGACCCCACGCGCGTCTTTCTCGTCGGGGACCCCGAAGAGGACGATCCCGGGGACCCCCAGCGACGCCAGGCGCTTGGCCTCGACCACCAGCGACGACGGACGAGTGCTGGAAGTGCCCGGGCAGCGACGAGATGGGAACGGGATCGTCGACGCCCGCCCGCACGAACAAGGGGGCGACGAGGTCGTCGACACCGACACTCGTCTCGGCCACCAGGCGTCGCAGCGCGGGAGTGCGACGCAGCCGGCGCATCCGTCGCACGGGGAATCCGGCGCCGCCGACCGGCCGGCTCGGGCGTGACTCTCCATGGCGCGCGAGCCTACGTCGGAGGGCGGCACGACGGCGCCCAGGTGCGCAGACAGGGCGGCCACCAGCCCCTCGGCGCTGTGCTCGGCGGCGACCACGTCGACGTCGAAGCCGGCCCGGCGCGCCGCATCGGCGGTGACCGGCCCGATGCAGGCCACGACCCGGGGCGGCGGGCGTCGCCCGGCGAGCTCCGCGTAGACAGGTCACGGTGGACGGAGAGGTGAAGGTGATGACGTCGGCGCCCGAGGCGGCGTCGAGCTCGTCGTCTCCGATGCCCTGTCGCGACGCCCGCGGCCACGGTGCGGTACGCGTCGACCTCGGTCACCTCCCAGCCCTTGTCGCCGGAGCCCGGGGGCGACGACGTCGCGCGCCCCGACCGCTCGCGGGAAGAGCACGCGCCCCGGTCGTCCCTCTCCTGAGGGCGCGGCGGGCATGGCGGCCACCAGCCCCTCGGCGGTCTCCTCCTCGGCGACCAGGTCGGCGACGAGGTGGTGTCGGGCGAGCGCCCGGGCGGTGGCCGCGCCCACGACCGCCAACCGGGCCCGTCCGAGCGCCCGGCCGTCGCGCAGGAGGCCGACGAAGCGGTCCACGGCGTTGGCCGACGTGAAGACGATCCAGTCGTAGGTCCGGGCGTGCTCCGCCTCGGTCCGCAGCGCCGCGCCGCCGTCGGGGGATCGGCGATGGCGATCACCGGGAGCTCGATCACCGAGGCCCCGGCCTCGCCGAGAGCCGCCACGAGGGCAGCGGCCTGGGCCCGGGCCCGGGTGACGACCACCCGGAGCCCGGCCAGGGGACCGTGGCGTCGGGTCGAGCAGGTCGAGCGCGGCGACGGGGCCGATGACGATCGTGCACGGAGGCCCGAGATCCACCTCGGCCAGGCCGGCGAGGGTGGTCCGCGCGCTGGCCTGGGTCGACGTGGTGCCGCGGTGCACCACCAGCACCGGGGTGTCGGGGTCGCGGCCGGCCTCGATGAGCCGGCGGGCGATCTCGGCGCGGGCGGCCATGCCCATGAGGACCACGAACGTGCCGCCGGTCCGGGCCAGCGACGCCCAGTCCACCGCGCCGGGCGCGCCGGGATCGCCGACGTGCCCGCTCACCACCGTCACCGACGACGACAGTCCCCGATGCGTGACCGGGACACCCGCGGCATGCCGGCGCGGCGAAGGCGGAGGTGACGCCGGGGACGACCTCGAAGGCGATGCCGGCGGCGAGCAGAGCTTCCGCCTCCTCGCCGCCGCGCCCGAACACGAAGGGGTCACCTCCCTTGAGCCGGACGACGGTGCTGCTCTGTCGGGCGTGCTCGAGGAGCAGCGCGTTGATCTCGTCCTGATGCCGGAGCTGACCGGGCCGCTTGCCCACGTCGATGCGCAGCGCCCCCGCCGGTGCCAGGTCGAGCAGCCGCGGGTCCACCAGCCGGTCGAACAGGACCACGTCTGCTTGGCCCAGGAGCTCGGCGCCCCGCCGGGTGAGCAGACCCGGGATCCCCCGGGCCCGCCCCCACCAGGTAGACGGTCATCGTCGGCCCGGGGCTCGGCAGGCGTCTCGGCCCAGTCGTCGAGCGACCGACCTCCGCAGTCGTCGAGCAGGACCCCGGCGAGCCGTCGGCCGAGCGCGGCGGGCTCCGACGCCGGGCCGCGCAGGCTTCGGCGCAACAGGATCCTCCCGTCGCGGCTGGCCAGGCATCCGTCGATGGCGAGGCCCGCTACCGGCGTCGGTGAGGACGGCCAGCGCCCCCAGCGGCAGGGTGCACCCTCCGCCCAGCGCGGCCAGGAATCCCCGCTCGGCCAGCACCGCGGCGTGGGCCGCGAGGTCGTCGATGGCGGCCAGGAGCTCGAGCACGGCGTGGTCGTCACGCCGGCACTCCACCGCCAGGGCCCCCTGGCCCACCTGGGGGAGCAGGGTGCGGGGATCGAGCACCTCGGCCACGTGTCCGGCGAGCCCGAGGCGTTCGAGAGCCGCCAGTGCGAGCACACCGGCCCCCACCTGGCGGGCCCGGTCGAGCCGCGTGGCCATGTTGCCGCGCAGGTCGCAGAAGGTGAGGTCGGGACGCAGCCACGCCAACTGGGCCCGGCGACGCACCGAACCCGTCGCCACGGTGGCGCCCGTCGGCAGGTCCTCGAGGGCGCAACCCACCAGCGCGTCGCGCGGGTCGGCGCGCTCGGGGACACAGGCCAGCACCAGGCCCGGTCGGTGTGTCCGACGGCAGGTCCTTGGCCGAGTGCACCGCCAGGTCGGCTCGGCCGTCGAGGACGGCCATCTGCACTTCCTTCACGAACGCACCCTGGCCTCCGAGCTGCGCCACCGGGACGTCGGCCAGTGTGTCGCCCGTGGTCTGGACGACCACGGGCTCACACTGCGGCGCGCCGGGCAGGCCCGACAGGCGATCGGCGACGCGCTGCGCCTGCCACAACGCCAGAGGCGACCCCCGCGTGGCCAGCCGCAATGAGCGCCCGTCGTCGGCTCCCCGCCGATCGGGGTCACCACCTCGTCAGAGGTCGAACAGCGTGCGCAGCGCCTCGACCAGGCGCTCTCCACGCGGGGTGCCCGCCGCCTCTTTCACCGCCACGGTCGGGTTGGTGGAGCAACTTGGCGAGCACGTCGCGCACCACGGAGTCCACCTCCTGCCACTGCCGCTCGTCGAGGTCGCCCAACCGCCCGCGATGACGCTCGAGCTCGGAGACGGCGGAGCTCCTCGACGCGGGCCCGCAGGGCCGAGACGACGGGAGCGGCCCCCCGGGCGCGCTCCTCGGCGCGGTAGCGCTCCACCTCCTGGGCCACGATCTCCTGGGCCGCCGACAGCTCGGCCCGGCGTCCCGCCATGGCCCGCTCGGCATGCTCGGTGAGGTCGTCCATGTCCAGGAGATCGATCCCCGAGACGCCGGCCACGGCCGGATCGACGTTGCGCGGCACCCCGAGGTCGACGACCACCAGCGGCGCCAGGCCGGCGGTGGCGGCACGCGCTGCGCCGGCGGAGCCGAGCATCTCGGCGTCGAGGACGGGAAGAGTCGCACCGGTGGACACGAACACCACGTCGGCCGGCACCAGCGCCTCGCCCGAGACCGGCGAGGCCCGACGCCGGTGCCCCCCACCCGGGCGGCGAGGGTCGACGCCCGACCCACGGTGCGGTTGGCCACCACGACCTGGGCGAGGTCGGCGTGGCCGCCGAGGGCGTCGACCATGCCCTCTCCCATCTCGCCGGCACCCACGACGACGACGTGCCGCCCGGCGAGCGAGCCACCGAGCCTCGATGCGGCGAGCTCGACGGCCACGTGGGACAACGACGTCGCGCCCTGGGCGATGGCAGTGGTCGAACGGACATGGCGGCCCGCCTGCACGGCGTGGCGGAAAAGACCGGCCAACACCGGCCCACTGGCGTGCTCGGCCTGGGCCCGCTCGAGTGCCCGCCGCACCTGGCCGAGGACCTCGGTCTCCCCGAGGACGCTCGAGCGCAGCCCTGCCGCGACCTCGAAGAGGTGCCGCGGTCACGGCGTCGTCGAAGAGCACCGTCCAGCGTCCGTCGAGGACGTCCAGGGGGGTTCCGGCCATCCCGGCCAGGAACTCCTGAAGGTCGGTCACCCCCTCGTGGAAGCGTTCCACGACGGCGTAGATCTCGGTCCGCATGCACGTGGACAGCACGACGACCTCGGCCAGGTTCGCCCTGTCCCGCAGGCCCGCGACCACCTTGCCGAGGTCGTCCTCGGCGATGGCGACCTTTTCGAGCACGTCGAGCGGGACCTGGTGCTGCTCGAGTCCAACGACGATGACGGACAACGTCTCGCAGAGCTCCTTGCGCGGGCGGACCACCCGCAGCGGGACACCGGGCCCTGGGTGGGCGAGATCCCTCTCCCTACAAGGATGCCGGTCGGCGGGGCCATGTGCCAGACCGGGCGACCCTTTCGGGGAGCGTGCTCAGCCGGGCTCCGCCGAGCTCAGACCCACTGCGTGCGGAAGCGGCGACCAGGTGGGTGGGGTGCCCGGGGCGTCACGGTGTGAGAGGTAGAAGCTCATGACCTGCAACTCGATCGACAGGTCGACGTAGCGGAGGAGGACCTCGGGGGGGACCGTCAGGACCCGGGGCGCGAAGTTCAGCACGGACCCCACCCCGGCCTTCACCATCCGATCGGCGACATCCTGGGCGGCCGAGGCAGGCGTGGCGATGACGCCGATCGAGGGTGGGTCGGCGGCGGACACCCGTTCGAACTCGTCCACGTGGTGGACGGTCACGCCCCCGATCTCGCTGCCGAGGAGCGCGGGATCCACGTCGAACAGGCTCGCCACTCGGAAGCCGCGGGAAGTGAAGCCCTGGGAATTGGCGAGCGCCCGACCCAGGTTCCCGAGACCGACGATTGCCACGGGCCAGTCGCCGTGCAGGCCGAGCTCCCTGTCGATCTGGGTGAGCAGGAACTGGGCCTCGTACCCCGACCCGCGCGTCCCGAACGAGCCGAGGAACGAAAGGTCCTTGCGGACCTTCGACGCGTTGACCCGGGCCATGTCCGCCAGCTGATCCGAGGAGACGGTGGTCGTGCCGGCCCGCACCAACTCGAGGAGGATCCGCTGGTACACCGGAAGGCGTGCGACTGTGGCCTCGGGGATGCGGCGGGAACTGGGGACCACCATGGCGCGGATCGTACTGAGACAGAGGCGCCGGGCACCAAGTCGACAGGCGCCCGACGCGCTGCGCCGCGGCCGGGGTGTGGCCCCTCCCTGCTCCTCAGGCCGGTTGGTCCCGCAGTGCCCGCCGCAATGCCTTGCCCACCAGGCCCCGAGGAAGCTCGCTCACGAACCTGATCGTCGTCGGGCACTTGTAGCGCGACAGGTTCGCCGCGCAGTAGGCGCGCACCAGCTCTTCGGTCACCGCGGCCCCGGGTTCCACCACGACCACGGCTTCGACGGTCTCGCCGGTGACGGGATCGGGTCGGCCGATCACCGCCACCTCCGCCACGCCGGGAACCGACTCCACGACGTGTTCGACCTCGGCGGGAAAGACGTTGAACCCCGAGACGATGACGAGGTCCTTGGAGCGATCGACCACGAAGAGATCACCTTCCTCGCCGATCACGCCGATGTCGCCGGTGCGCAGCCATCCGTCGTCGGTCCGGACCCGGGAGGTCGCCGTGGCGTCGCGCCAGTAGCCGGCGAACACGTTCTCACCCCTGACCCAGATCTCGCCGGTGTCGCCTTCGAGCACGGGCTCGCCCTCGTCGTCGACCAACTGCACCTCAACACCGGGAAGCGGCCGGCCGACCGATCCCGGTCGGTTGCGGCCCGTGCCGATCGACGTGGACACCGCCGGTGACGCCTCGGTGAGGCCGTACCCCTGCCAGACCTCGATCCCGTAGCGACGCTCGAATCGAAGCGCGACGTCCGCGTCGAGTGCCGCCGCGCCCGATATGGCCCGCCGCACCCCGGCGAGCGGCGACGGCCCCCGCGTTTCACCGGGGGAATCCGCCCACGCCGCGAACATGGTGGGTACCCCGAGCAATGTCGTGACGCCGAGGTCCATGCACCTGTTGGAGCGACTGGACCGCGTCGAATCGGGTGTCCAGGACCAGAGCCGCCCCCGTGGCCAGAGAGAGACCCAACGCCACGTTCAATCCGAAGATGTGGAACAGCGGCAGGGCGACGAGCCCGACGTCGTCGGCGCGGAGGATCTCGGGGATGCCGAGCATCTGGCGCAGGTTCGCCGTGAGGTTGCCGTGGGTGAGCATGGCCGCCTTGGGTTCCCCCGCCGTCCCCGACGTGAACAACAAGACGGCGAGGTCCGACTCGTTGCGCTCAACCGGGTGGAGGAGATGCTCGTCGTCGGCATCGGGCTCTGTCTCCCCCGCCCCGGCTTCGGGCTCTGTCTCCTCCGCCCGGGCCTCGGGCTCTGTCTCCCCCGTCCCGGCTTCGGGCCTTCTGGCTGGTGCGCGCTTCGCCCCTGCCTTGGGTTGGCCCGGCTCCGGCGGCGTCGCGGCGGAGACCTCTTCCCACACCTTGGAACCGGTGGCGGCGCCGCCCGCCGCCACCACCGCCGCGGGTAACACCACGTGGGGAACGCTCGGCACGGCTCCGACCAGGTCACCGGCGAGGATCACGACCGGTTCGACGACGGCGAGCTCGCGCCCCAGCTCATTCGGGGGGCTGTTGGGGTTGAGTGGGACGGCGACCGCACCGGCGGCCAGGACCCCGAGGTAGGCGACGACGAAATCGACCGACGTGGGCCAGACGATCGCCACCCGGTCGTCGGTGCCGACGCCCAGCTCGGCCAGAGCGGCCGCGAGTGCTGCCGCCCGACGGCGCACCTCACCCCAGGTGTGCCATCTGCCCTCGGCATACAGCGCGCGGGTGCCGGCCGCGTGGTGGTCGGCGAGGGCTGCGAGGTTCACGGTGACTCACGACCGGGACCGACGGCTCGCAGGGTGACGATGTCGCCGGGTCGCACCCGGAGCACGGTAGCGGCCGACTGCCGGTCACACACGAGAGCCAGACGCTCGTTGGCGTCGACGATCAGGCCGAGACCACCGGGGGAGAGCGCGGCGAACGCCTGCACCCGCCGCGCTCGATGGACCACGGTGCCGACCACCTCGATCTCCGCGCCCAGCGCGGCCACCGCGGCGTCGTCGGGGCCCGCCGCGAGCTGCACGTTGCCGAACCGGTCGACCCACTGCACCTCGGTCTCGAGCACGCCGGGGGCTGCCGAGACCCGAGGTTCGCCCAGACGCACGAGGCACGAGGGGTCGAGCTCGTCCCCGAGGTCGCGCATCGGCACGCCCTGCCACAACCGGGCCGCGGCCGGCGCGAAGACGTCGCGGCCGTCGAAGGTCGTCGCGCCGCGGGCACGCGCAGGGGCAGGAAGCGACACCACGACGTCCACGCCCCCGAGGACGTCGGCCGCCCACGGGAGCAGCCCGTTGTCGGGGCCGACGAGATGGTGCGGTCGGTCGCGGTCGGGCCCGGGCCGGACCGACATCGCGACGGCGCGCCTCTCGGTGCCGACACCAGGGTCGACGACCGCGAGCACCACGCCGGGCCCGAGATGTGGCACGGCGCGCACCAGCGACAGCGCGCCCGCCCTGACGTCGAACGGCGTCACGCCGTGCGTCAGGTCAACGATCGGAACGCCCGGTGCATGGCGCAGCACAGAGGCTCGCACCACTCCGGCGAACTCGTCGGCGAGCCCGTAGTCGGTCAGCAGAAAGACCGACCCGCCGGCGCGCCCTGCCACCTGCCCCCCTCGTCGCCAAGGTGGCCGGCGGGAGTCAGCCGGCCTGCGTGTACCGGTCCGCCAGGTAGCGGTTCACGTCATCCTCACGGAGACGGAACGACTTGCCAACGCGTACCGCAGGCAGCTCACCTGCATTGATCAATCGGTACACCGTCATATTCGACACTCTCAGCGTGCTCGCTACCTCGCGTACAGTCAGGTAGCGAGCGCTGGTCACGTCATCTGCGCTCAGTGGAATCACCCCTCTCCCGCCTGAGGCGACTGTACGCCAATGTGGTGAATGTTGGAAAGAGAGCGGGCCAGAAAACTGCTGCTCAGCCTGACCGGCTGGTCCGGGGGCTCCACGACGGGGGTTCCCCGGGGACGCCGGATCCGGGGTGCCGGGGGGCGGCGGGGGCGGCCGATCCCCGTCGACAGCCCCCACCGGGGGTGGTCAGCGCGCCAACTGGCGGGAGCGTTCCGTGGCGGCCGCCACCGCGGCCGTGATCGCCACCCGGACCCCCCGATCCTCGAGCACCCGCAGGCCCGCTTCGGTCGTGCCGCCGGGAGACGTGACCGCTTCCCGCAGCCGTTCGGGTGTCTCGCCCGACTCGGCCAGGAGCCGAGCCGACCCGCTCAGGGTGTCGGTGACGAGGAGGCGGCTCACCTCCTCGGACAGCCCCACCGCCATGCCCGCCCCGATGAGGGCCTCGACCACCAGGAACAGGTAGGCAGGTCCCGAGCCCGACAGCCCCGTCACGGCGTCGAGCGACGTCTCGGGGACCCGGACGACGTGGCCGACCGAGGCGAGGAGCTCCTCGGCCCAGACCAGATCGGGCTCGCTCGCCCTCGATCCTCCCGCCACCGCCGAGATCCCGGCCCCCACCGTGGCCGGCGTGTTGGGCATGGCCCGCACGACCGCGGTGGAGCCCGGCAGCCACGACTCGAGTCGGGCCAGGGGCACGCCCGCCATGATCGACAGGACCCGTCGGATCCCGACGCTCGACACCGCCCGGCACGCCTCTTCCCCCACTGCCGGCTTGACGGCGAGGACCGCGGCCTGCGCGTCGGTGACGGCGGCGCGGACCTCGATCCCCGGGAGCTGCTGGGCGAGCTCTGACCGGCGCGGTGCGGACGGCTCGACCACGACGATGTCGGCCGCGCTCCACCGGGCGCCGAGTAGCCCCTGGACCAGTGCGCCCCCCATGCGGCCGCCCCCGACGACGAGCAACTTTGGATTCATCGTGGGCAACGCTACTGACGATGATCGGCGCGGCGCGGCCCGAGGAACCCTGGATGCCGGTCGCACTTCCCCGATCGACCGGCATCACCAGCCCCTCGGGCCGTGCGCCCTGGCACCCTAGCCCGCGCACGACGCGCGCGTGAAGGTGTGATGCGCGTATGTCGCGTCAGGCGCGCGACATGTGTGCAGTGTGGTGCGTCACGCCGGTCGGCGACGGCGGTATCGGCCCGCGAAACCGATGGTCATGGCCGTGGGGAAGTAGTCGTCGACGTAGTGCGAGGCTCGAGCCCACGATGCGGTCGAGCTCGTCCTCGGTGACCGAGCTCACCGGAATCTCGCCCACGAGGTAGACCGCGTCCTCCGCGCCCAGCGCGAACCGCATCTGGTGCAGGTCGACGTTGCGACGCAACAGGTACTCGAAGGTCGCCTCGATGTTCACCTCGGGCGCCGGCATGACCTGGGCCTCGTGGTGGAGCGTGCGTTGGCGGACCGTCAGCCACACCGTGACGAAGTCCTTCTCGTCCCCACGCAGCCGCAGGTACCAGCGACCGGCCTCGGGTTGGTGGTCGACGGCCACCACCGCGCCTCCCTCGGCCAGGCGGGCAGCGGCCCACCGCTCGATGACGCGCGTCGCACGCGGCGCGCTCGTCCGGGGAGGCGATGTCGGCGGCGGGCATGCGACCAGGGGCCTCGTTCTACGGCGTCAGCGGCAGTCGACGAGGCGCTCGGCGGTGAGCTCCTCGTAGGTGTCACGCAGCAAGGACGCGGCCTGCGGCCCAGGTGTAGCGGCGGGAACGGACCACCGCCGCGGTGGCCAGTCGCTCGGCCAGCAGGGGGTCGGCGAGGACCCCGCTGACGGCGCGGGCGAACGCATCGGGGTCGAGGGATCGACGACCAGGCCCGTGCGGCCGTCCTCGACGAGGGTCGTGAGCCCTCCGACGGCGGCGGCCACGACCGGAGTCCCGCACGCGGCGGCTTCCAGGGCCACGAGGCCGAAGGACTCCGAACGGCTGGGGACGACGCAGACATCGGCGGCGCGGTAGTAGGTCGAGAGCAGCTCGTGGGGTTGCGGCTCCTCGAAGCGGACGCGCTCGGCCAGCCCCAGGTCGTCGACGAGCTTCTCGCAGCGAGGCGAGGTGCTCCTCGCCGCGTGGACCGCTCGGGCCCCCCACGACGAGGAGATACGCGTCGGGATGGTCCGGTCCATCGCCGCCAGGGCCCGAACGGCGACATCGGCACCCTTGAGGGGCTGGATCCGGCCCACGAACAGCAGCAGGGGCGCCTCGGCCGGCAGGCCCGAGCGCACGCCGCGCCTGGGGCCGGTGGCCGGGACCGAAGAAGGCGTGGTCGACGCCGGGCGCCACGACGCGGATGCGAGCCGGGTCGCTGTCGTAGAGCTGCGGCCAGTTGGGCCGCTTCCACCGAGCACGACGCCAGCACGACCTCCGAGCAGCGCATGACGGTGGCCTCGGCCTCGGCCCGCCGGTGGGGCTCGTCGCTCGAGACCTCCTCGGGGCTGGCTTCGGCCTTCACCCGGGCCAGGGTGTGGAAGGTCGAGACGAGGGGGAGGTCGAGCTCGTGCTTGATGCGGTGGCCGGCGATGCCCGACAGCCAGTAGTTGGCGTGCACGGCGTCGAAGCCGGTCTCCTCGTGCATGAGGGGGTCGACGCCCGGCGCCCGAGGTCATGAGGGACAGGACGTTGTCGGTGAATTCGTCGACCACGGAGGGGAGCTCCTCCTTGGCCATGGGGCCCAGCGGGCCGGCGGGCACGTGGTGGACCCGCAGCCCCGGCTCCACCGCCACGGTGGCCGGCAGTTCGTCGGACCAGGCCCGGGTGTAGACGTCGCACTCCACACCGGCGCGGGCCAGGGCGGTGGAGAGCTCCCGGACGTAGACGTTCATTCCCCCGCCGTCACCGGTCCCGGGTTGGGCCAGCGGCGACGTGTGGAGGGAGAGCACTGAGAGGCGACGCACCGGCGAGGAGCCTACCTGGGCCTTCGTCTCTTCGGTCCGGCCCTCGACGGCCCGGCGGGTCGGGCGCCACGGCGCCGGGCACATCGGCAGATGCTCAGCGCAGGGCTACACGCCTGCGGAGGTCTCGGCCGGGCCGGAGGCCATCTCGGGGATCTCCTCTGGCCCCGCCGCAGCCCTCGCGTCCGGCGTGGCCGTCGTTCTCGTGGCGGAACGAGAGGTAGATGCGGATGAGGGCCTGCTTCTGCTCCTCGGTGAGGTGGGCGTCGGCGAGGATCTCGCGCGCCAGGTCGGTCTCACCGGTGCCGGGCTCGAGGATGCCGGCCTGGACGTAGAGGGTCTCGGCCGAGATGCGCAGCGCCTTGGCGATCTGCTGGAGGATCTCCGCCGACGGTCGGCGCAGGCCTCGCTCGATCTGGCTCAGGTAGGGGTTGGAGATCCCCGCCAGCTCCGACAGCCGTCGCAGCGACAGGCGGGCCGTCGAGCGCTGCTCACGGATGAAGGCACCGAGGTCGCTCCAGCGATCCGGGAGTTGCTTGGGCACGCCGGTCGCCTCGGAGGTCGGGCCCTCGGTCAGGCCAGCAGGCCGTCGACGGATGCCTCGCCTGTCTTGTACCGACTGACGATCTCCGCCTGGAGCGTGTCGATGCGCTCGTGCAGGGCGCGCCGCTGGTCGGAGATGCGCTGCTCGATGACGGTGAGGTTGCTCGCCCACGGTCCGGAGCTCGGCTTCGCTCATGGTCGTGAGCTCGCCGATGTGCGTCGGCGTCGAGGACGGCGTCGATCTCCTCGGTCAGGTCGTCGCGGTCGAGGTCGGGCGACATCTGCGACGGGAGCCGGCCGTAGCCCTGGGGACGGGCCGGTCCCGAGCCGATGATCGAAGGCAGGTGCTCGACGAGCGAGTCGAGGTCGACGCGCCGCTCGCCGTGGTGGTCGAGACAGGCGTGGACGAGGTCGAGCCGGCCCTGGGCCATCCGCCGGAGGTAGGAGACCGCCGTCTCGGCCTCCTGGCACTCGGCGCGCATGGCCCGGACCTCCTCGAGGGAGCGCTCGTGCAGCCCGTCGAGGTAGTCAGGGGCGAGCAGCCGCTCGAGCTCCGTTTCCAGCCAGGCCATCACGGCGAGCGTACTCCGCCCCGATGGAGATCCCCGCACTCCCCGCTCTGCCTGGCGAAGAGCACTCCCGGTACGCCCCGCCGGGCCGGACCGGGTCATCGCACCGGGCCGGCCCGCCACGGCAGGGCTGTAGCGGCGGACGACCCGTCCGAGGACGGCCTGGCGTCGGCACGGGCCCGAAGGCGCCGACTGTCGGTGCTCGACGCGCCCGGGTTGTCGCCCCGCAGGACGATCCCGTCGCTCGAGACCGCGGCGATCCGCTTGACGAGCAGCCGGCGGGGGTCCGGGGATCGCGACGGCCACGATGTCGCCGGGGCCGAGCCCGCCGCGCGCGGCGCGACCAGGAGCCGGTCGCCTGGCGCCAGGGTCGGCTCCATGCTCCTGCCCTCGACCACCACCCGGCGCGGGCGCACCACCGGTCCCACGACCAACGGCCGCCAGCCCGGCGCCGCACCAGCCCCACCGCGCCGCTCGGCCGCGGCAGGGGCCTCGGCACCGTCGCCGGTTCACCATCTGCCTTCTCTGGGTAAGGTGAGCGCGACCCCCACGGTTCACTCTGCACGAAGGAGTCCTGCCCATGCGCATCCTCGACCGCCTGCTGTCGTCTGTCGACCGGATCGTCCCTCCCCCGATCGGCCCACGCCCACTGCGACCTTCCCTGCGGCGTGTACGACCCCGCCCAGGCGAGGATCGAAGCCGAATCGGTCAAGGCGTGCATGGAGAAGTTCAACGGGTCCGACGACGAGGTGTTCAAGGAGCGGGCCGTCGCCATCAAAGAAGAGCGGGCCGACCTCGTCAAGCACCACCTGTGGGTCCTGTGGACCGACTACTTCAAGCCCGAGCACCTCGCCAAGCACCCCCAGCTCCACGAGCTGTTCTGGAAGGCCACCAAGGCGGCGGGCGAGACGAAGAAGACCAACGACCCCAAGGTCGCCCAGGGCCTCCTCGACCAGATCGACGAGATCGACACCATCTTCTGGGAGACCAAGAAGGGCTAGGGCACGGGCCGGCGGCGGCCCGCCGGGCTGCCGAGGAAGGCCCGGGGAAGGTCAGCGCAGGGACAGGGGCAGGTGCTCTGCGCAGAATCGGGCCGTCGGTGCCGCGCCAGCACGTCGTCGTCGATGGCACCGCGGCAGTGCTCGCACTGGCCGTAGGTGCCCTCGTCCAGCAGGGCGAGGGCACGCTCCACGTCGGCGAGCTCTTGCTCGATCGTGTCCAGCAGCGACCCGTCGATGTCGAGCTCGCCCGTGACACCCTCGCCCGTGACACCCTCGACCTCGAGACCCTCGTCGTCGAGACCGTCGTCGTCGAGACCCTCGTCGAACTGGTCACGAACTCGGTGAGCACCGCCATCTCCCCGGTCGCGACGGCGGGCTCGTCGGTGACGCCCGCCACCTCCTCGGTCACGACCGCGGCGTCGTCGTAGAGACCTCCGGGGAGGTCACCGAGACCGGGGTGTCGAGCGGTCGGCGGGATCGAGGCCCGGAGCCTCCCCGAAACCCACGACGTCAGGTCCGCCCAGCTCGTGATCCACCCCGGCGATGGTACCGGCCGGTACTGCGGAGGGGCGCGACGGTCCCCCCGTAGACTTCGCCTGTGACGCAGCCGTTGGACCCGCCTGCCCGCGCTGGTGGGCGACGACCTGCGCGTCCCGTGCGTCGACGGCATCGAGCGGCGCTACGTGAACCTCGACTCGGCCGCCTCCACCAGCGCTTTCCCCTCGGTCATGGCCGCCGTCGACCAGTTCGTCCCCGTGTACTCGAGCGTGCACCGCGGGGCGGGGTACAAGTCGCGACTCGCCACGCCGCCTACGAGTCGGCCCGGGCGACCGCCCTCGCCTTCGCCGGCGGGGACCGGAGCACCCGGCACGGGCCGGCGACATCGCCATCCTGTGCCGGAACACGACCGAAGCCCTCAACCACCTCGCCTACCGGCTGCGCCTCGAACCCGACGACGTGGTCCTCACCACCGTGGTCGAGCATCACGCCAACCTGCTGCCGTGGGGCCGGCGTGGCCAACCGGCGCTACGTGGAGTGCGGGGCCGACGGGACCTTCGACCCCGACGACGTCATCGCCGGGCTCGACGCAGACACCGCGACCCCGTGTGCTCGACCGTCACCGGCGCCTCCAACGTGACGGGATGGTTGCCGCCGCTGTCCGCGATCATCGAGGCCGCCCACGACCGAGGGGTCCCCGTCGTCCTCGACGCCGCGCAGCTCGCACCACACCGGACCATCCCCGCCGAGGCCGACTACGTGGCCTTCAGCGGGCACAAGCTCTACGCCCCCTTCGGTGCCGGAGTCCTCGTCGGCCCGGCGGCGACCTTCGCCGACGGTGACCCCTTCCTGGCCGGCGGGGGGGCCGTCGACCTCGTCGACCTCGACGAGGTGTGGTGGACCGAGCCTCCCGAGCGAGAAGAGGCGGGGTCGCCCAACGTCATCGGGGCCGTGGCCCTCGAAGCCGCCCTCCACGAGCTCGGCCGCATCGGGTGGGACGGCCGATCTCCGCCCACGAGCAGTGCCCTGGCCCGACGGCTGCGGTGCGGCCTGGCCGCCATCGACGGGCGTGCGGCGTGCTCGGCCCGTCCCTCGACACCGACACCCTGGCCATCGCCGCCTTCGTGGTCGAGGGCGTGGACCACGCCCTGGTGGCGGCCCGGTTGAGCGCCGAATGGGGCATCGGGGTGCGCCACGGCTGCTTCTGCGCCCACCCCTACCTCGTCCGCCTCCTCGGACTGTCCCCGCGCCGAGGTCGACGCCTACCGGGAGCAGGTGCGGGCCGGCGACCACCGGTTCATGCCCGGGGCGGTGCGGGCCAGCTGTGGGATCTCGACCACCGAGTCCGACGTCGACGCCCTGCTCGGCGCCGTCACCGCCATCGCCGCCCAGGCGGAGTCGGGCCGAGACGCTCTCCGGTCCCCTACGTCCAGGACGCCGACACCGGCGACTTCTGGCCGGTGAGCGACGAGCCGGGCTGGCGGGGCCACGAGCGCGAGACCGGCGCCTCGTGCGCGCGGGGCTGACGGGTGCAGGTCGCCGGGGGCAAGCCTTGGGCGGCGTGCGACGACCGAGCCGGTCCCCGGCTCAGCCCATGGAGCCGTGGAAGGGGACGCCGAAGCTGAAGATGCCGCCGTCGGACGCCGCCAGCCAGTAGCCCGGCGGTGCGCCGACGGGGTCATCGACACGATCGGCGCGGCGAGGGCCTGACCACCGGTCGATCCCCGGAAGGGCGCGTCGCCGAAGGCGAAGATCCCGCCGTCGGATGCGGTCAGCCAGTAGCCGTGGCCGTCGGGCGTCGACGACATGGCCACCACGGGCCGGAAGAGCGCCGACCGCGCCCATCGACCCGAGGTAGGGCGCGTCGCCGAAGGCGAAGATCCCGCCGTCCGAGGCCACCTCCCAGTAGCCGCGGCCGTCGTGGGTCGGGGCCATGCCCACCACCGGCTTGGTGAGGGGTCGGTCCGCCCATCGAGCCGTAGAAGCCGGCGTCGCCGAAGGCGAAGAGCCCGCCGTCGGCGGCCACCTCCCAGTAGCCGCGGCCGTCGGCGGTCGAGGCCAGGCCCACGACCTTGCCGGGCCAGGGCGTGGCCGCCCATGGAGCCGTAGAAGCCGGCGTCACCGAAGGCAAAGAGCCCGCCGTCGGCCGCCACCAACCAGTAGCCCGTGGCCGTCGGGGGTCGAGGCGATGCCGACGATCGGCGCGGCCAGGGGCTTGCCCCCCATCGAGCCGTCGAAGGCGGCGGTCGCCGAAGGCGAAGACGCCGCCGTCGGCGGCGACGAGCCAGTAGCCCCGCACCGTCGGGGGTCGAGGCGATGCCGACGGCGGGAGCGTCGAGGACCGGGCCCCCCGGGATGCCCGGGCAGGTAGGGGAGGACCTGGCTCCACGTGAAGTCGAGGGCCGGGCTGCCCGAGGAGTCGACGAGGAGCTCGGTCCAGCTCGGGTTGTTCTGGTAGGCGGTGGCGTTGAAGCCCGCGCCCATGAGACACGGCTGGCAGCGAAGGGACATCAAGACGTTGTTGCGGTGTCCCCAGCAGCCCGAGGTGTTCGAGGGCGTGCAGTCGATGTTGTACGAGCCCAGTCCGTCGTCGTACATCCAGAAGTAGATGGCCTCGAGCGGGCTGCCCACCGCGCCCGGCCCAGTTCCCTCCCCATGACGACCACGGGAATCCCCCGGGGGCCGAGGGGTCGGTGTTCTGGCTGCGCCGCGGCCTGCGAAGCCTGGTCCAGCGCCGTCGCCAAGCCCGAGAGCGCAGGCAGCCCGCGGACGGTGCGCTCCAGGTTGGTGGCGGTGAACAGCTGTTGCTGCGGGGAGAGCTGGGCCCAGTCGGTAGGGCAGCACCATTCCCGGCAGGCCTTCTTGGTCTCCTGGCGTTGGCGATCGCCGCCAGCGTGGCGTTCTCGCATCCCGGGGAGTTGTCGTAGGAGCCGCCGCTGCAGCTGCTGAGGAAGTTGGGCGAGGGGCGATGTTGGCGGGCGGGTCGGTCCCGGGGCCCGTGCCCGACCCCGATCCGGCGTTGGCCGGGTGGCCGGGGCGACGGGAACCGGCGCGGGCCCCGTCCGGTCCGCCTGGCCGCCGGCCGTGCGGTTCCCCGGCACGAGCGTGGCCGCCAGCGTCACGGTCACAACCACCACCGTCAGCAGGCCGATCCGGGCCCACCGGCCGTGAGGCCGTCGGGATGCCCGGGCGGAGACGTGCTTGTTCCCCAGGAAGTCAGAGGTCACCTCTCCAGTATCGGAACACTGAGGGAGGTTATTAACTCACTCAGAGAGAAAAATGGGCACTCTCCGAATCCGTCCTGGTCCCCGGCGCCGTGTCGGGGCCGGGGCGGGCGGGACACGGCCAGGATCTCGGGGCCCCGCCCCAGCCGCCCGAGGGTGATGAGGGGACGTCCTCATGGTGGCTGAGGGGATTGGTGGCTGAGGGGATGGGTGGCTGAGGGGACCTCCTCATCGGGACTGCCCGGCTCCTCGTGACGGCCCGGCCGGCTCGTGGCGCCGCACGGGAACGTGAGTCGAGCGAAACCGCGCCTTCGCCCGTACACCTGCCCGACAGTCCTCGGCGTGGCGCGTCACGGGCGCCCGAGCCCTGGATTTCGAGGGTGTGAACAAAGCCCGGTGAGGACAGGAGCGCCGTTGGCACCCCGATATCCTGAGCCGCGTCGCGGCACACCGGGAGTCGTGGATGCCGTTCGAGCTGAAGGAAGTCCTCCGAGCACGCCGAGGTGAGAACTTCCGCCTGCAGGCGCAGTACATGAACCCGCAGATGGGCCGGGTGCTCAAGACGATCGGGTTCGACCACTACTACGAGCGCGGCGAAGGCTGTTATCTCTATGACGCCGAGGGCCGGCGCTACCTCGACTTCCTTTCGGGGTTCGGGGTGTTCGCCCTGGGACGCGGCCACCCCGCCGTCACCCGGGCGATCCACGAGGCCCTCGACGCGGACCTCCCCAACCTCGTGCAGATGGACTGTGCGCTCCTACCCGGGCTCCTGGCCGAGGCGCTCGTGACCCGATCGCACCCGGGCATCGAGCGTGCCTTCTTCACCAACTCCGGGGCCGAGGCCATCGAGTCAGCCATCAAGTTCGCCCGGGCCGCCACCAAGCGGAGTCGGATCGTCTACTGCGATCACGGGTTCCACGGGCTCACCACCGGGGCCCTCTCGCTCAACGGCGGGCGGGAGTTCCGAGACGGGTTCGGCCCGCTCCTGCCCACGCACGTGCGTTCCCTTCGGCGACATCGACGCCCTGGCCCGGGAGCTGCGCCGCGGCGACGTGGCCGCCTTCGTGGTCGAGCCCATCCAGGGAAAGGGCGTGAACCTCGCCTCCGAGGAGTACTGGCAGCGCGGTCCAGGCCCTGTGCCGGCGCCACAAGACGCTCTTCGTGATGGACGAGGTGCAAGCCGGGCTGGGCCGGACGGGCAGGTTCTTCTGCCACGAGCACTGGGGACTGCAGCCCGACATCATCACCGTCTCCAAAGCGTTGTCGGGGGGGTATGTCCCGGTGGGGGCGATGCTGTCGTCGGCCAAGATCTTCGACAGCGTCTTCAGCTCCATGGACCGCGCCGTGGTGCACTCCTCCACCTTCTCCATGAACCAGCTCGCCATGGTGGCCGGTCTGGCCACGCTGCAGGCGTTCGACGAAGAGGACATCGTCGACCGCGCCCGGCGGACGGGCGAAGCCTTCACCAAGGCCCTCGATCCCCTGGTCGAGCGCCACGAGTTCCTGCACGAGGTGCGGGGCAAGGGGCTCATGATCGGGTTGGTGTTCGACAAGCCCACGTCGCGGGGCCTGCGGCGCCGGTGGACGGCCCTCGAGGCCATGCGCACCGCCTTGTTCTCCCAGCTCGTGGTCATCCCGCTGTACCACCGCCACGGCATCCTCACCCAGGTGGCCGCCGACAACACCAACGTGGTGAAGCTGCTGCCGCCCCTCGTGGCCGGCGACGAAGAGGTCGAGTACTTCGTGGACGCCCTCGATGACGTGCTCGGCGCCGCGGCGCAGGGGTCGGGGTTGTTCTGGGAGGTCGGCAAGACGATGGCCAAGGGCGCGCTGCGCCGGTCCCCGGGGTGAGCCCGACCCCCGAGGACGACCGGCGCGACCAGGCCCTGGCCCTCGGCTCCGGCGACAGGGTCGGGGTCACCGGTGCCAGCGGCTTCATCGGCTCTGCGGTCCTGCGCGCCGTGCTCGGTCGGCACGTGACGGCCGTGGCACTTCTGGAGCCAGGGGCCGATCCCGTCGAACCTCGACGGGCTCGACGTCGAACGGATCGAGGTCGACGTGCGCGACGCCGACAGGGTGGGACAGGCGGTACGGGGTTGCCGGGCGGTGTTCCACGTCGCCGCGCTGTACCGGTTCTGGGCGCGCGACAACCGGCAGTTCTACGACATCAACGTGGGGGGGACGTTGAACGTCATGGACGCGGTGCGTGCGGCCGGGGTCGAGAGGATGGTCTACACGAGCACGGTGGGGACACTCGGGCTCGACGCCGCGCACGACGGCTCGGCCGCCGACGAGCGCAACTACCCCGACGTGAGCCACCTGTTCGGGTCCTACAAGCGATCCAAGTACGTCGCCGAGCACGAGGTGCTGAGGGCCGCGGCGCAGGGCCTGCCGGTGACGATCGTCATGCCGACGTTCCCCCTCGGCCCGCGCGACCGGGTGCCCACCCCGACGGGCCGCCTCGTCCTCGACTACCTCAACGGCCGGGTCCCGGGCTACGTCGACACCACGCTCAACGTCGCCCACGTCGACGACGTGGCCGGTGGGCACGTCCTCGCCCTCGAACGCGGCGACATCGGGCGCAGCTACATCCTGGGAGGGGAGAACTACTCGCTGCAGCACCTGCTGGGGGCGCTCGCCGCCTGCACCGGGCTCCCCGAGGCCAGGCTGCGGGTGCCGCGGGCCCTGTCGCTCGGCGTGGCGCACCTGTCGGAGTTCGTCGAGGGACGGCTCATGAAGCGACATCCCTCGGTCCCCCTCGAAGCAGCCCGGATGTCGACGACGCAGATGGCGTTCGACGACTCCAGGGCGCGCAAAGAGCTCGGGTACGCTCCCCGACCCGGCTGAGGACGCCGTCTTGGAGTCGGCCCGATGGTTCGTCGAGAACGGCTACGTCAAAGACGCCCGGCGGGCGCGCATCACCTGGCCGGCGGGCCGCTGACTCCCCGGGGCGCCGTCACGCCGGCAGGCCGGACAGCCCTCAGATCACGTCCACCGAGGAGAAGAGTCCCGACGACCGGACGGTGTCGAGGTACCCGTGGAATTGCGGGCTCGGTCCGGTGAACCCGTATTCGACGATCGACGCTGAGTCGGGCCCATGTGCTCCCGCCGCAACGTACGAATCGGCTCCGTCGGGGCGCCCGAACATCGCCAGCAGACGACTTCCGAGTGCGAAGACCTGGCTCTGGGGGACGCCGGGCTTGACCGTGGCGAAGATGTCGAGAGGGACGTCGGAGGGAAGGGAGTTGACCCCGACGACCGACGCCACGCCGACCGGGTCGATCCACTGGATCGTGGCGTCATAGCTTCGGACCTGTACCGGTCCCGGGCCCAGGTACTCGCCCGCCAATGTCGTGATCGAGGCGGAGTCCTCGATGTTGCGCGCCTCGAGCAGGGTCCCGGTGGCCGGGTCGACGATGATCGTCGTATCCCCGTTCGGTGAGTCATATGAGAATCCCTGGCCGGCCGTTCCCTTGTGCGTGGTGACCTTCCCGAGTCCGGTGACTCCGGGGATCAGCGACAGCGCCCGGAAGAGCGCCGAGCCGAATGCGGCGCTCGCACCTGTCGTGGGTCCGATCAGGATCACCGCAACTCGGGCGAAGGCGATGTTCTGGATCGGGCCCTGGGAAAGATGGTCGAGCGCCGCGATGCCGGTTGTCCCCGCCTCGAGGTCCTGTGCCAACGCCGATGGGTCCACCGGCAGACCCGAGACGTTGAGGACACCTCCGTCCCCCGTGATGGAATCCGGTGCGGTCGCACCCACCCCTCCGGCGCCACCATTGTCCGCGCTGCATCCGGTCACCGGTTGGGTGGCCGGGCTGTCGCGCAGTCCCATGCCGTTCCATGCCCCGTGATCGGCAGCTGAACTGAACTGGGCGGGATCCGCCGTGATCGAGGTGCAGGACTGACCCGTGCTGTTCGACCACTTCTTGAGAGAAAGTCCCACCGTGGCTTGTGCACTGGATGTCGAGGAACCGCCTCCCGACACCTGAGCCAGAATGGACATCTGTGATTCGGTGAGGAGCAATTGATCTGCGCCGAGGCTCGGGACCGACTGCTCAGAGGCATTGGTGGCGATCAATCGCAGCTCCGCAGCCGCTCCGATCCTCGGATGCGGCCTGACCTGGGCGTGATGCGCGACCTTGGGGCGCCCCGTGACATCGGTGAGCTGCCACGCGACGACCGCTATCGCTACCAGCGCCGCGGCCATGGGCCCTATGAGACGCCGGGCCCCGTGTCGTGTCACTGCGTCGTCGATTGACGACGTTCCGTTCGATCTCGGAGGGCGGGTGTCGACCGCATCGGGGACTCGCCGCTCTTCGCCCATCGTCGCCTCGACCAGGGCGGCACGAGCCCGGAGGAGCACGGCAGGATCCGTCGGGTCGACCGCACCCACCGCCGCCAGTTGTTCTAGAACGTGCATGGCGTCACCTTTCGATGGACGAATACGTCAACGCCGTTCTCGGGTCCGCGGTCACGACTCCGCCGCTCCGAGTTCCTCGGTCATCTGCTCACCGAGGAGGATGCGGGCGCGATGGAGCCGACTCCTCGCCGTTCCGGGCGGGATCCCGAGGGTGACCGCCGCTTCGGTCGGGCTGAGGTGCTCCCATGCCACGAGGAGGAGGACCTCGCGCTCGTCTTCTGAGAGCGCCAGAACGGCGCGGCGAAGCCTGGTACCGAGGCCTTGGGCGTCCAAGCGGGCGTCGACCTCCGGCCACGGGTCCGACGGGACCGTCCGCTCCCCTCGCCCGTTGCGTGACTGCTGGTGCCAATGCTCGCGAACGGTGTTGCGCGCCACCCCGTAGAGCCACGGCCGACCGTCGGGCCAGTCGCCGCGGTAGCTCTCCCGGGAGGAATACGCCCGGAGCCAGACCTCGGCAAGGAGGTCGTCGGATTCGTGACGGCCGACTCGCCGTTCGAGGTAGGCGCGCACGGACTCGGCATGGCGATCGAACAGGTCGAGGAACGCGATCCGGTCACCGGTCATCGACCGAGCGACCGCTTGCGCGTCAGGTTCCCTCACGGCTCCGTCGCTCGCACACCCGTACTTCCTTCAATCGGCCACGAGCGTTCGCTACGGCCGAGACGCCTTTTGACCAGGTCGTTCTCCGTCGGCCCGTCCAGGGCGCGGGTCCGTCGCCAGAGACACTCCTGCACGGCGGAGCCGGGCGGCCATGCGAAGATGGTCGAGGGAGATGGTGGACGAGGATAGGACGTGGATCCTGCTCTCCGCAGACTTCCCCAGACGGGCCGCTAGCTCATCGGGTAGAGCAGGGGACTTTTAATCCCAAGGTGCCGGGTTCGAGCCCCGGGCGGCCCACCGATCCATGTGTGTGTTGTTCCGGGTGAACCCCGACATTTCCTATTCGGCGGATCTCCGACACGTGTTCGGGTGATGCTTGCGGACTGACCGGGACCGAGGCGGCCGAGAAGTTCGGAGTCAGCCGCCGGAGCATCTACCGATGGATGCTTCGCTATAGAGAGGGCGTCTCGAGGCTCTGGCCGGCGGCGCTGCCACCATCAGCGCCACAACAGTCATACCGGCTAGAAAGAGAGCCCGCGTCGTAATCGGGACGGCGCTGCAGGCGAAGGAGACGGTATGCCCAAGATGATCATCACCCACGGCGTCGTCGACGTGGACAACTGGTTGAGGTTCAAGTCCGAGCGGGCCGACGCCATCGCCGGCATGGGTGGCGCCAATGCGGTGGATCACGTCGCGCACGATGGAAGCAATGCCGTGGCGATTTCCGCCGATGTGGCCGATGTGGCAGGGGTTATGGCGTCCCTCGCCTCTCCTCCTCCCGAGGTCGGGGCGGCCATGGAAAAGCACGGGGTCCTGCCCCCGTTGGTCGTCTACGTCGAGAAGTAGGTCTTCCGCTCGGATCGGATTCGCCGTACTATTTGGCTCCGGAGGGAGGGCGTCGGAAGGAGCGTCCGATGGACCGCGACGACATCGCCCTTCGAGAAGCACTTCGCCTCCACCTTGTCGAGCACGGGTTTCCGCCCGACGGCGGCCTGAGCGAGAAGTGGGCAGTAGTCCGAGCAGGGCCCATACCGATCGGCATACCCAACGTGTCGGCGCGCCGTCGAGCGACTCCAATCCACGACCTCAACCACCTCGTGAGCGGCTACGGTCACGACGCCCTGGGCGAGGCAGAGAACGCGGCGTGGGAGCTCGGAGGCGGCTGCAGGAACTACACCGCCGCCTGGGTGCTCAACTGTGGAGCGCTCGGGCTCGGGATACTGCAGTCGCCCAAGAGACTCTTCGCCGCGTACGTGCGGGGTCGCCGGTCGAGGAACCTCTACGGGGCCGATGTCGGAGCCATGATGGACCTGCCACTCTCGACGGTGCGGTCGCAGCTCGGCCTCGATGGTTCTCACCATGACGGGACTCTCGCCGATCTCATGCTGTTCACCGCCACGATCGCCCTGGCTTCAGTGGTGGGGGTGATCCCGTTCATCGTTTCCGTCGTCACCAGCCCCATATGGTTGGCCAAGGGCGCGCATCGTCAGCGACGAATGGCACATGGACGCGCCTAGCTTCATCCGGGCCCGATGCCCTCGGCGCCAACGACGCCAGGCGTGCCATCGCCGGGATCGTGGCATCGCGAACAGTGCCCAGAGACCGATCCGGTGTCCCACGAAGACCCGAGCGCTCGAGTGGTTCAGTGGGGTCGTGGCCAGGGTCCCCGTGTGGCTGGTTGGACTCGCGCTTCTGGCGTCCGCGGGGGTGGCTGGCTGCGCTGCCCCGAGGGTGTCGCCGGTTGCTTCGACGTCGACTTCCTCCACGACACATGTACGAGGAGTTCTCGGGCCGGTGGTCGCCACACCCAAGCCGTGCAGCTCCGTCGTGGCGCCCGGGACGTACTCCGAATCCGTGCTGATGTCGACGCGGGACAAAGTGGCGCAGGCCATGAACAATCAGTTCCTCAGTGTCGGCATTGGTGCGTCCACCGTCGAAGTCGGTCTCATGCCAGGACGCGAGGCTCTCGCAGCCAGGATCGCTCACACGTTCGGGCCCATGGTGAGCATCACCGTCGGCTTGACCAGCTACTGCGGTGGACCAGGTCGGAGCCCGAAGTGCTCGTCGATGCCGGTTGGCGACCCTCTTCCCTCGGGGCTGAGCCTCAAACTCGCCCTCGACAAGCGAACAATCACGACAGGTGACTTCGGCAAAGGATCGCTCGTGGTGACAGAGGAGGGACCCGGGATCTTCCAGATGGACACCGGTCAACCCTTGGTCGCCCAAGTGGTGCGACCGGGAACGAGACGAGTGGTGGGGACCTTCGCCGCCGGGATCGCCGGGACGGGCTACGGCCCGAAGATCGGACCGGGACACGTCGCGAGGATTCCCGTCGTCTTCGGCACGGCCCGCTGCGACGGAGGGCCCGGATCGGCGATGCCGCCGGGGCGCTACGACGTGGTGGTGTACATGCACCCCGAGGGCCCCGGCGTCGGGCCGGTGCTCTACCCACCTGCAGTTCCACTCGTGGTCAACGCTGCCGCGTGATCCCGACGGTGGCGGTGGGCCGTCAGGCCTCGGGTCCTCGGGCAGCTGGGGTGGGCCCGTCGCCGGTGAGCAGGTCGTCGAGGACCTCGTCCGCAGTCGACGTGGCGGCAACCTCGATGGAGACGCGACGCCGCCTGTTCCCGATACGAGCCGTCGCCCAGCACGGCCGCGATGGCGCGGGCAATGCGAGGAGCGTCTTCTTCGTCGACGGCGATGCGGGCATCGCCGGCGCCGGGCTCTTTCTCCACCACCATCCCCGCTCCGGCCGCGGCGATGCGCCGAGCGTTGTCGAACTGGTCGGCGAACAGGGGTACCACTACCACGGGAATACCGGCGGCCAGGGCGCCGAACGCCGTGCCCGAGCCTCCGTGGCAGACGACCACGTCGGCGTGGCGGAAGGCCAGGGCTTGGTCGACCCAGGCCTCGACGCGAACGTCGGCGGGAATCGGGCCCAGACCGGAGCGGTCGAATTGGCGTCCCACGGTCAGCAGACCACGGACCGCGAGGCTCCCGACAGCTTGAAGCGCAGTCCGGTAGACATCCGCGGCAATCGACATGTGCCCCAGGACGGTGCCGAAGGAGAGATAGACGAGCGGCGATGTCGATCCGCCCCACCAATCCGGGAGTGCTCCGCTCACGTCGGGGGCCGGCTCCCGGAAGCGAATGGTGCGTGGGAAGGGAGAGGGATCGAGCGAGGCAGGGAACCGGGTGAGATAGGGCGAGGCGTGCAGCTCCTCGACCAGGCCCTTCCGGTGCCTCTCGAGCGCAGGTGCGGCCACGGCGATCGACGCGGCCTCGCCTTCGGCCAGCGAGATGGCGACCTGGGCCGTCCGGAGGCCCAATCGGCCGGCGGCGACCGCGGACGAGTACTCACAGGGATCTCGCAACACGAGATCCGGCCGCCACGTGCGGCAGAGCTCCTCCATGGCGGGAAGCATGGCGGTGGTCGCCAGCTCACCGAAGAGGTCGCGGTTCCCGAGCACTGATGCCTCGAGTGGCGGCGCGACGGGGAGGCGTTCGCGTATCGACGCCACCACCTCCTCGGGGGGCTCCCCACCAGCTCGGAATGAGAAACCGGTCCGCTCGACCATCTCCCTGAGCGCCGGCGGCCCCGCCACAAGGGTGTCGGCTCCTCGCCTCCGAGCGGCAGCGAGGAACGGCAGGAGCGGGTTCAGGTGACCCGCCCCACCGAGAGAGCACGCCGCCAGCACCCGCATGACCGCAAGCCTACGAGAGCGGGTTCACGGGGACGGTTCCGGGATGTCTCCTCGATGAGAGGATTCTCATCGGCTGCTCATGGACAGGTCACCGTTGCCGCCGATACTCATCGAGCATCGCGACGAACGGGGGGCACCGATGCGATCACCGACGCGCTGGCTCACCATCCTCGCCACCTGCGGGATTGTTGGAGGTGGGGCAGTCGCTCTGACGCACGCCGCGCCAGGCTCGGGGGCGACGGTCACCGCCACGACGCAGACCGCCTCGCTCGACATCGTGACGACAACCACGACACCGGGCAGCCTGACCGCCGCCAATCTCAACGTGCAACTGCTGCTCAACGAGGCGAACCAACTGCAGACAGCCATCACGTCGGCACGGAGCACCTTGGCCGATTCGTTGAGCAGCACGAGCCCCACGTTGGCACCGTCGACCACGAGCTCCCCTCCGACGACAACGGGACCGGCGGGGAGCTCGAGCTCGTCGCTGGCGACCCAGAGCCAGCAGCTCGCTGCGGACGAGGCTGCGGTGGCCGCCGAACGCCAGCAACTAGCCAACGAGTCTGCACAGTTGGGGACCGAGAGCCAGCAGCTCAGCGCCGAGCAGACCCAACTCCAGCAGGAGGCCGCTGCCCTCGCCGCAGCGCAAGCCCAGCAAACCGCGGCAACCACCACGACCACAAGTGGTCGAGGTTCCAAAGGTGACTGACAACCGTATGCGATCGGGTCACCACCGCGCCGAGGCCCCGCCGGCCAGGAGTGGGCCGGGGGCGAACGCGCACGCCTTGCCCGAGGCATTGGCTGACGAGCACGCCCGCATCGTTCGATCTCGTTCGGCGGCTCGACGGGTCCTGGCGCGTGGGCGCGCCCGACGCCGGGTCGTCCCGCCGCTCGTGGCGGGGTCGGGCGCGCTGCTCGGCAGCACCATGATCGGTGCATGGGTGTTCGGACAGGCGCCGGTCGCCACGAGACCGGCGACGACGCACATGACGACAGCACCCACGACAACGGCGCCGAGTCCCGACGAAGCGCAGCTGAGCCTCGACGTCGCGGCACTCGCCCGCATACGCCAGGCACTGGCGGCGGACGACGCCGCGATCTCCGGGCTCACGCCGTCGGCCGGCAGTGGCGCGGCTCCGGTGCAGGGCGGCCGCGCCGCCGCGTCCGGCGGGGCTCCTTCGTCCCGAATCGGTGGAGTGGGTGCTCCGGCGGGAGGTGCCTCGGGTCCGGTGCCGCTCCCCACGCTTCCGGGTCTCGCGCCCGCCGCACCACTGGGCCCGCTTCCGACGGTGCCACCGGCGACGGTGCCGACGACGGCGCCGCCCACCCACACCACCACGGGGGCGACAGTTGCCGTCCCTTGACGTCGGCGCGGGTGAGATCTCGGCTCACACCCGCGCCATGGCCACTGAGATCGTCGTGCGCGTGGCAGGGGGTCGGTCACCCGCCGGCGAGACGGAACGCGATGAGGCGGTCGAGCAGGCCCTGGCGATCTTCAGCGATGTCGAGGCCGCGTGCTCACGCTTCGACGCCACGAGCCCGCTCATGCGGGCCAATGAGCGGCCCCGCGAGTGGCACCGGGTGGGGGCGGTATGTCTAGGAGCCATCGTCGAGGCGTGGCGGGCCTACGAGCTGACCGAGGGGCGGTTCGACCCGAGGGTCTTCTCGGATCTGGTGGCGCTCGGATACGACACGTCGCTCCCCTTTTTCGAGGGCACACCGTCGGTCGACGCGCCGACGCCCAGGCGGCGCATCTCGCGCCCCCGCTGGTGTCCGCGGTTCCGACCGGCCCGAGGAGAGGTCTGCCTGGGCGGTCTGCCCATCGACCTCGGGGGAATCGGCAAGGGGTTGGCCGTGCGGTGGGCGAGCAGCGAGCTCCGCCGGCTCACACGCGATTACGTCGTCAACGCCGGTGGGGACTGCTACTGCGCCGGACACGCGCCTGATGGGGGTCTGTGGCACGTCGGTGTCGAGGATCCGTGCACCGGCCCCGATCCGATCGTCGTCCTGGCGCTGTCGGACCATGCTTGTACGACCTCTTCGACCCGGGTTCGACGATGGAACGCCGGCGGGGTTCCCGTGCACCACCTCATCGACCCGCGCAGCGGGCTCCCGGGAGGTCCGGGTCTGAGCGCGGTGACCGTGGTGGCACCCGACCCCGCCGAAGCCGAGGTGTGGAGCAAGGTCCTCTTCCTGGCCGGCAGGGCGGGCGTGGCCGACGAAGCGGCTCGCCGCTGCCTGGCGGCGTGCTGGGTCTCTGACGACGGCGGGGTCGGAGTGAGTGAGGCAATGGAAAGGTTCGTGGTGTGGCGCGCCCGGTGATGACGCGCACGTGGGGATCGGGTGGTTGGAGCGTGGCGGCGGTTCTCGGCGTCAGCATCCCCACCGGGTACCTGGTGGTCCACTATTCGATGCCGATGACACAGAACCGGTACTTCCCCTGGATAGTCGGTCGGACACTGGGCCTGGCGGCGTATGTGACGCTCGTGGCTCTCGTCGTGCTGGGAACCTGGCTGCGTCACCCGTGGCGGCACCGGTGGCCACTGCTGCACCCCGAAGCCCGACTTCGGCTCCATTCCGCCCTGGGTGCCGCGTCCTGCCTCCTCGTCGGTGGTCACGTGGTGGCTCTGGCCGCGGATCGCTATGCGGGCGTCCCATGGCCGGGCACCCTCGTCCCGGGTGCATCCACCTACCGACCGTTCGCCGTCACCCTCGGCGTCCTGGCCCTCTACTGTCTCGTCGCCATCACCGCCACCGCCGCCGTCGGCGGGCGGCTCGTCGGGAGGCATTGGCTCGTCGTCCACCGCCTGGCCACGCCCATGGTGTTGCTCGTCTGGTTCCACGGCGTGCTGGCGGGATCCGACACTCTCCGTCTCCGTCTCTTCTATGCGCTGACCGGAGCGACCCTCGCCGCCCTGAACCTCACGCGGGTGATCGCTCGAAGCTCGCAGCTCCACCGGGGCATCGGGCCGGGGCGCGTCGACGATGCCGGCGGCGCATCGCCCGGGCGCGAGATGGCACGATGACTGCCCTGGGCCAGCTGGCCAACGTGTCGGGGGGGCTCGACACGTCGTCGTTCGAGAACCTGCCCGCATTCGGCACGTTGGGCGATCTGCAGACGCGCCTGCTGGCGGGTCCGCCCCCTCACGAGGGGATGGAACCACTGTCCTCGCATCTGTCTCGGCTGGGGCCACTGCACCTTCCCGCCCAGAGCCAGCAGGTCCTGGATCTCGTGACGTCGAGCCGGCTGGTGGGGCGGGGGGAGGGGAGTTTCCCGTCGCCCGCAAGCTCGCGACGGCCGCGGCTGCCGGCAGCGTTCCGATCGTGGTGGTCAACGCGTCCGAAGGCGAGCCCGCCAGCCGCAAGGATCGGACCCTCCTCGAGCATCGTCCTCACCTGGTCCTCGACGGTGCCGAGGTCGCGGCCCGAGCCGTCGGGGCTTCGGAGGTCGTCATCTACACCCACGCCTCCCGGTCGGCCACGCGCCGGGCGCTGTCGCGTGCCGTCCAGGAGCGCAGGACGTCGGGTGCAACCCACGGCGTGCCGGTGCACGTGGCTCTTGCGCCCGACACCTATGTCGCAGGCGAATCCAGTGCCGTCGTCTCGGTTCTCGAGGGGGGTGGCCCGCTGCCCAAGCGTCGTCACCTGCCGGTCGCGGCCTCAGGCGTGGCGGGCCGGCCGACGGTGGTGAGCAACGTCGAGAGCGTGAGCCACCTGGCCCTCCTGGCGCGCTTCGGCGTGGAATGGTTCACCGCGGCGGGGTCGGCCGAAGCGCCCGGCTCGACCCTGTTGACCCTGGCCGGCGGGGTCAGGGCCCCCGGCCTGGTCGTCGAGGTCCTCGCCCCGGTTCGCCTCGGCGACATCTTGCGCTCCCACGGCGGGCTCGACACCGCCCCGCAGGCCGTGCTCATAGGCGGGTACGGCGGACGGTGGGTCGGAGGAGAGGCGGCCTTCGACGCGCCGTTGGACCGCGCCGTGCTGCGGCGCGCCGAGGTCGGCCTCGGCTGCGGACTCGTCGCGCCACTCCCCCAGCAGTCGTGCGGTCTGGCCACGACCCTGCTCCTCCTCGACTACCTCGCGTCGCAGAGCGCAGGCCAGTGCGGCCCATGTGTTCTCGGGTTGCCCGCACTCGCCGACGAACTACGCGGGATCGTCGACGGCAACGCGGGCAGAGGTGACATCCGCCGGCTCGCTCGCAAAGCGCTGGCGTTGCGCGGCCGCGGTGACTGCTCGCATCCCGATGGCGCCATCACCCTGCTCGAGAGCGCGCTCGAGGTTTTCGGTGAGGATGCCATCGACCATGCCCGCGGACGGTCCTGTCGCAGCATCCAGGGTCACGGGTGGTTCCCGGTGTCGACCACGCCGACAGGCGAGGGGCCGTGGTGACCGAGCCACTGCGCCTTGTCGTCAACGCCGCGCTCTGCGATGGGCACGGCATCTGCGCCCTGCGGTGTCCCGAGCTCGTCACCCTGGACGAGTGGGGTTTCGCAGCCGTTGAGGATGGAGTCGTCACCGAGGGCGGCGTGTTGCGGCGGGCGCGCCGTGCCGTGGCGGCGTGCCCCCGTCGCGCCCTGACCTTGGTGGCCCAGGAGCGGTCACGGGCGCCGTCGCCGCAGCCCGGACCTCGCCTGGTGGCGCTGGCCCACCCGGGGGAGGACCCCGGATCATCGGACAGCAAGGGTCCCGCCAGACGGCGCCGTTCGAGCCATGCCGGAGGGTGACGGCCGGGGATGGCGTGCCCCCGCCACCACGCGCCGGGCTCGCCTCGAGGGCGCCCGGGCCTTCGGTCACGCGGGAATTGTTGGGGTGTTGGTCACCGTCACGGCTGCGGTAGCCGTTGCCAGTGCGGTGTATCTGGGGAGATCGCCGGTCGTACTCTCGCTCCCGCGAGCTGCCACGGTGGCGCCGCACCCCGTCCCCGCGCCCCAGCCCGGGCCGGAGGTGCAGACCGGCTCGGTGACGGTGGTGGCACCGGTCCACCGGGTCGATGTCTTCGAGGACCAGATCGTCGGGCACTCGGGGACCGCCGGCACCACACCCGTCGTCGCGGGAGGTCCGGCGAGCGCAGAACCTGATGCAAGCGGCGACATGTCGGACGACCCCACCGGAGAGCCGGTGCCGACCGGAACGTCGGGGTCACCCACGGGCACGACGACTCCGACGACCGACGTCACCACCACGACGACGCGTCCGGGTCAATGGGGCGGCGGCTCCGACGGCGGCGGCTCCGACGACGGGAGCGGACACACGACGACGACGACGACCACGACGCCACGGTCGGGAGGATCGGTCGGCTCGAGCTCGAGCACGACGGACCCGTGACGACGTCGGGAGAGGGGCAGGCGGTCTCGGGGACCGGGCGGGCCGTCGAGTCCTTCTCGTCCGGGGCCGAGGCATCCGTCGGGGCGCCGGGTCCTTGGGCGCCTCGCCCGGCGCGCCCACGACGCTCTGTTGACACGCTGCGCTCAGATCGCGGCTCTCCCCCGGACAAGCCCGCAGGTGCGGGGGCCCGGGTGGCAACGGCGCCCGGTCCGAGCACCTCGGTCGGCGAGGCGCAACGACGTCGACGCCGGACAGGAACGGCATTCAGGCTGGCGGCCTTCCACGGCGGCGTCCTCGCCGTTGTTCTCGGTGTGGTCGTCGCGGCTCTCGTCCACCAGTTCTCGGTCAGCTACGAGGCGCTGGCCGCAAGCGGCCTCGTCGACGAGTTGCGGTCGTACACGGCCGCGGTGTCCCGGACGCCCCCCGACAAGAGCCTGCTGGCGGCTTCGGTGGCCTACCTTCAATCGCGATCGCTCCCGGTCGGGACTGTCGTCGTCGTCGCCTTCCCGGGCTCGCCCGTGATCGCCACACCGGGGGCCGATGCATTGCGGAGGGATCCGAGCGCGGCGAAGTGGATCGCGACACCACCGTCGACGAGCGTGGTCGAGGCAACCCAGGTCGGAACCAAGCAGGTCGAGCTCCTGGCCGCACCGATCCGCATCGGCCCGCGCACGGTCGGCACGCTGCTGGCCGCGACGGACCTGTCGCTGCTGCGCGCCCAGCGATCCCGGGTCCTGACGCTCTCGATCGCGGAGGCGACGGTGGCACTGCTCGCCGGCGTCTTGAGCTCGTACCTTCTCCTGCAGGCGCTTGTTGCGCACCGTGGGGCGAATCACCAAGACCGCCGGAGAGATCGGACAGGGCGAGCTCGACCGACGTCTGGGCGATCAAGGGACCGACGACGAGGTGGGGCAACTGGCCACCACCTTCGACACCATGATCGACCGTCTCGACGAGGCCATGACCGCACAGCGACGACTACTGTCCGACGTCTCGCACCAGTTGCGCACGCCCCTCACCGTGGCGCGCGGCCACCTCGAGGTGCTGCAACGCACAGGGGGGCTCGCTCGCAACGAGGGCGCCGAGGCCACGGTGGACCTCGTCGTCGACGAGCTCGACCACATGCGGGGCCTGGTCGAGAGGCTCTTGCTCCTCGGGCGTGCCATGGAGCCCGACTTCGTCGATCTGGAGCCCGTCGACGCCCGGGCGTTCGTCGGCGGACATCTACGACGCCGCCCGGGTCATCGCTCCCCGACACTGGACGTTGTCGCCGGTCCCCGATGTCGTCGTGCAGCGCCGATGCCGGCAAGCTGCGGGGCGCGATCCTGAACCTCGTCGACAACGCGGTCCGAGCCACCGCGCCAGACGACACCATCGACTTCGTGACAACCTTCGACCCCGGCACGGGGACCCTGGCACTGGCCGTCGAGGACTCCGGGCCCGGCATTCCGCTCGCGCAGCGCGAGGCCGTCCTCGCCCGTTTCGCCCGTCCCGGCGCGCGAGGCGAGGACGGTTCGGGGTTGGGGCTCGCCATCGCCAAGGCCGTCGCCGAGGCCCATGGCGGACAGCCTCGAAGTCGGGGACTCGAGCCTCGGTGGCGCCCGGGTGGCCATCGTCATGCCGTCGTCGTCGTCCCTCGCCCCGATGAGGACGCCCTGACATGCACGTGCTCGTGGTGGAGGATGACCCGACGGATCGTCACGTTCCTCGACAAGGGTCTACGCGCCGAGGGGTACACGACCACCGCTGCGCTTCGACGTCGACAGTGCCACGGACGCTCGTCGATCGTGCACGGCCATGAGATCAGCCTCATGCTGCTCGACCTCGGCCTGCCCGACGGGTCCGGAGAGGACGTGCTGCGCAGGCTGCGGAAGCGCAATCCCGCTGTGCCGGTGATCATCCTCACCGCCCGAGCAGAGATCGGCGACAAGGTTCGGGGACTGGATATCGGAGCCAACGACTATGTCACCAAGCCGTTCGCGTTCGAGGAGCTGTTGGCGCGCATACGGGCGGCCATCCGCTCCGCCGAGCAACCGACGACCACCGAGCTCGTGGTCGATGACCTCCGGCTCGACCTGTTGTCCAAAGTGGCGTGGCGGGCGGGGCAGCGGATCGAGCTCGCCCCTCGGGAGTGGGCGCTGCTCGAACTGTTCATGCGTCACCCCACCCATGTCCTGAGCCGCTCGAGGATCCTGAGCCAGGTGTGGGAGTACAGCTTCGACCCCGGGAGCAACGTCGTCGACGTCTACGTCGGCTACCTGCGCCGCAAGGTCAACCGGACCGGCCTGCCGCCGCTCATCCAAACGGTGCGGGGCGCCGGGTACCGTCTGCACTCCCCCTGAGATCACAAGGCTGGTCCTCTCCGACCAGAGCGTCCTTCCCGGATTACAGCCAGCGAAGCAATGGCCTGCTCAGGCCCTCGTCACCGCCGATGGAGGGGGGATCGTCCCCGCGCCGGTGCTCAGGCACCCGGCTTTGGGCACGGGGTTCGCCGCGGCCGGGAGCGTGGGCGGATTCAGGAAGGCCGGCTTCTTGCGGAGGTCGAGCATGTCGAAGAGGCTGGTGGCATTGGCGTCGCGCCGCGTGAGGGCGGGAAGGTTCCATTTCTCCTCGACGGTCTTGAGAATCGAGGTGTGGTCGTAGATCGTGTGCGACACGAAGTCCTTCTTGGCGTAGGGGCTCACCACACCAGAAGGGACCCGGAAGCCGTACCGGTCGAACCCACCGGGCGGGTCGCCCGCCGTCAAGGCCGGCGGCACGTCATCGGGCGGGACCGCCGGCGGCGGAGGAACGTGGTCGTAATAGCCCCCGTGCTCGTCGTAGGTCCAGATCAGCATGGTCGAACTCCAATTGGGGCCCGACATCACCGCGTTGACGACCTTGCCCATGAACTGATCGCCGAACTGGACGTCTTGGGGGTCCTCTTCGGACTGGTTGCCGTAGTCGGGCTCGACGAGGCTGAACGACGGAAGGGTCCCCGCGGCGGCGTCTGCGTAGAACTGATCGATGTGGGCCAGGCCCGCGGTCAAGGTGTGGTCCTCCAGCAGCGGCAGGAAGATCCCGATGGTGGGCAGGGTCGAGTAGTAGTCCTTCCACGTGATCCCGTGCCGGTTGAACTGCTGGAATATGAGACCGTTGGGCGGGAGGGCGGATGGGAACGTGTCGTCGATGAGCCCGAGGGACGTTCCCGCGATGAGGTACCGGCGATTCGGATCTGTCTGGGCCATCACCGAGCAGAAGTAGCGATCCGCGATCGGGAACGTCTTCGCCATGCCACACGTGAACGGCAGGTCGTCACTGGTGAAGTACCCCATGGACTCCGCCGATGTGCTCCTCACGAAGCCCTGGCAGGTGCCGTTGTCAAACGCTTCGTGGGTGACCCTCCAGTCGTTTCCGACACCTTTGGTCTGACATTCGGTGGGCATGTGAAACGCGTGGACGTCGTGGCCGTGACCATCGGGGTTCTTGGCCGTGGGTCGACCGTCGCTCCCGAGGGTGAACCCGTCTCCCCGACCGATCAGCCCGAGAATGTTGTCGAACGAATGGTTCTCCATCATCACGACCACGATGTGCTCGATCTTCGGCACCTGATCGGTTCCCACGGGCAGATCCGGCCGCGGCCGCGACCCCGGCGCCCGCAGGACACGCCGGGCGGACGTCGTGCTCGACGAATCCGACCCCGATGTCGATTGACCGCCGCAGGCGCCGAGCATGATCGACGCACCGGCCAGACCCGCGCCCAGGAGCTGTCGTCGGTTCAGGTTCACCCGTTCCCCAAAATCTCGAGCCGTGCTTGGGATGGTGACGCCGAGACTAGACGAGGACCCTGTCGTGGACCAGCGTTCGTCGCCACCAGTTATGCGCGCGTGGGGACGGCCGATCCCAGGTCGGCGACTCGCCCGCGCGCTACGGGCGGACAGAGCCGAGCAGGGAAGCGAATTCTCGGGGTTGGGTCACCGGGGGGAGGTGTCCGCAGTCGAGGTGCACCACCTGGGGAGAGGAGAGCCGGGTGACCATTTCTTCCTGTGTCTCGCGAGGAACGGGTCGATCGCGCTCGTTGATGATGTAGGTGACCGGCAACCCGGAAATGGTCGACCAAAACACCGGTTGGAAATAGTGATGGACGGTATCGGGCACACACCGAACAGGGTCGACCATGAAGGCGAGCGTCTCGTCATCGAGCGGATCGCCTCCGTAGGCGGTCCGAAATGCCTCGGGGTCCTCCGGGGGCCCCGGCAACGTCACGACGGTGCCTTCGCGCCGCGCCCGCTCGACCGTGAGGACGAGGCCGTCTCGATGATGCGGCTTCATGCAGTCGATCCCACACCCTCCCTCGGGAGGGACAAGGGCGGCGCTGAGCACGATGTGCACGACCCGGTCTCCGAGGGTCGAGACGACTTCGGGGACGACCAGCCCACCCGAGGAGTGGGCCACGATGACGATCGGTCCGTCGATGCGCGCCCTCTCGATGTCTCTCAGAACCGAATCGGCTTCCTGGGAAACGGTCAGGGTCGCCAGATCGGCGGGTTTCCCGCCTCTGCCGGGGAGGTCCACAGCCAACACAGGATGCTCGAGGTGGGGCACGAGGCGATCCCAGAACCGCCCCGTCGACCCGCCGCCGTGCACGAGCACAAAGGTCATGCGAGAAGGGCGAGGGTATCGATCGCGTGGCCTGGGGGCAGATGCACGACGGGGACGATACACGCTCAAGAGGGGCGGGACATCAACATCACTGCGCCGTATCACGATGCCGAATCCGGTGTATCGTGAAACAGCTCATCTCGAGCCAATAGCACCCCCGCTTACGGGGGCAAGATCGGCGGTCCATCATGGGACCCGGCCCGGTGGGACAGATCCTCAACTTCCCTTCATCATCTCGCCACGCGGATGACGCACTTCGTCCGCAGAGCGCCGCGCCGGACGCCGGGATCGCAGTTCCTTTGCCCGATGGGTTGGAGGAAGTCGACCGTATCTTCGAACTGCGGGCGCAAGGGTTGAACCGCACCGACGCGAGCGGTCACGGGCCGACACCGAGCGAATGCTGCAGGAGGAATTCTCGGCGGTCTGTGCGCACGAGGTCCGACCGGCGATGCAGGCGTTCTTGGATCGCCTGCGCGTCAACGGTGGAGGCGGGCTCCTGGAGGAGCGTGCCGACGTTCAAGGAGCCGGTGTCGGGGCGCGCATCAGACTCTGGATGTCGTTGTCCGGAGAGCTCCTGGGCCGGCCCCGCCAGGACCAACACCCGTACTTCCAACTTGACCTCGACGTCGTGGGACAGCAGGTCAATCTGGTCGAGGGAGACATGTGGAAGGGTCGTGGAACCTCAGGACCCGTCGGCTCGTGGATCGCGTCGGAGATCACCGGCGCCATGGTCACGCAGTCGCTTCTCGAAGTCCTGAGGCGAGCGGCGTCGTAGACCGTGTCGTAGGGAAGGCTCGGGAGGCCGGGGGCGGCCTGAGTGCTCCTAGGGCTGGCGATGCCGCAGCACCGCGGCCCACTTCTTGATTCGACCTCGAGGCGAGGGCGACAAAGGCCCTGTGCGCTTGGAGCCAACCGGTGAAAGGCGGAGCGAGGGGGACAGGAACGACCCCGGGGGTTGCATCTGTCCTTTGGAGTCCTGCCACCAGCCGACAGGTGCTTGGGGGTGACTCACGACCGGGACCAGTCGTCGGCGTTGTCGAACCGCGTCATGACGACCACCGCGAACTCGTCCTGGTCTCGTCGCCCAGCAGCCGGCTCCTGCACGGCGGGCACAGCCACCACTTGGGGGAGTCGCCCGGACTGATCGACGGGTGCCGGACGAAATTGAGGCGACATCGTCCGCACTTGGTTACGGGTTCTCCACTGTCGTTGTCCTCGGGATCCAAGTCCGACAACTGCGGCGCGATCGCGGCCAGAGGCGGGTGAATAGGGGAAACCGACATGACGCACTCCTTTGATGGTGCCTAGAAGAGGCGTCCGGCCTGCACGGGGCGACAACCCGGAAACGGTCGTCCTGCCCAAACGAGGCGTCACTCCCAAGGGGGATGCCTTCAGACTACTACCCAAGCCGTGCTGCGCTCGCCGTGGCCACGATCGACACACCGTCGGTGCGTCATCGGGCCTCGGAGTTGCGGCCACCAGACCGACGACTCTGTGACTGCAGTGATCGAGGGCATCTTCTGTGGCGTCGGTTCACCGGACTGCGAGGCCTCGGAGAACCGGCCCCGCGGAAGCGCCCCGCGGTGGTCGGTCCACGTGAACGGGGCCTCGGGCCACGTCACAAGGGGAATCTCTCCGAAGGGCACGGCCGCTCGAGCAGGGTCGCCGAGCTCGGCCCGTTGACCGCAGGGGGAGGGCACCCCCTAAAGTGGAGGCCCTGATCGGGGCCGCCAGAACAAGTCCGGGGGGCAACCAACGGCACCGAGGTGCAACGTGCGCGCGCGTCACGAGCAGCACTGAGAAGGGTACGAGTCATGTCGATGTTGCTGTGCGGCCCGTTGTGCAGGGCAGCCTGAGCGTGGGCCCCCAGCATCTCGCGCGAGGGCGTCGATCGCGACGGCGTCGTTCCGGCCTTCTCACCGGGAGACTGGTTCTTCCGCATTGGGCGTATGCAGCCCACGTGCCACGGCGAGTCCGCGGCATCGGGCAACAATGGCCGCCTTCTCCACTCGCAGGAAGCCCGAGGAGACCGCTTCACCGGGTGTGGTGGTCCTGGGCGGTCCTCGGCTCGGTCGCGGTGGTCCTCGGCTCGGTCACGTTCATCACGATCTCACACAACCCTTCTCCATCCGCACTCCAACCAACCGGCGCTGATGTTTCAGGACCGTCCAAGGCGCTCTCGTCGGCGACGACAACGACGACGCCGAACGGCACGACGACGTCGAGTGCACACAAGGGTCAGGTCACCTCCTCGCATTCCGCCAACGGCTTCGCGCACGGCGTTCCCCTGGGTGACTACGCCGGGGAAGCAGACCCGGCGGGAGTGACCGCTTTCGCGGCCGCCACGGGAACCCATCCGACGTATGCCACCGACTATCTCCCCAAGGGCGACGGTTGGGCCTCGATGGACGGTGCCGCCAACATCAAGGCCTGGAGCTCTTCTCCGTATCGCCTGGCCATCGGCGTTCCCATCCTCCCCGGTGCGGGGACGTTGGCCCAAGGGGCCAAGGGCGCCTACAACCAGTACTTCACCATCCTCGGCGAGAACCTCGTGAGCGACCATGAGGCCAACGCCATCTTGCGCCTGGGATGGGAGTTCAACGGCAACTGGTTCACGTGGTCGGTGACCTCGGCGACCGACGCCTCGAACTTCGTCGCCTTCTGGCGCCAGATCGTCACCACGATGCGGGCTGTGCCCGGTGAGCAGTTCAAGTTCCTGTGGAACCCCAACGGGCCGAGCCCCACGACGTACGCCCCCTCCCAGGCCTATCCGGGGAACGCCTACGTGGACTACGTCGGGACCGACGTCTACGACAACTTCTGGGGGACTCCGTTCACCGCCTCGGCGGCCTGGGCCCATCAGATCTCCCAACAGTGGGGTCTGCAGTGGCTGGCCGGGTTCGCGGCCGAACAGAACAAACCCATCGCCATCCCCGAGTGGTCCGACGAGTACCGCACCGACGGCCACGGCCTGGGAGACGACCCCGCGTTCATCGACAACATGGCCGACTGGTTCGTCACCAACGACGTTGCCTTCGCCAACGTGTGGACCTACGACTCGTCCTCCACCTATCGCAACAACCTTCTCGACGGCACGTTCCCGAAGGCTCTGGCCAAGTTCAAAGAGGACTTCGGCTGATCGCAGCGACACCGAGCCCGTCCACGATGCAGACCCGAAGCGGCGAAATGCGCCAGGGTCCGGCTACCAGTTGAGCAGGGCGTTGATGTTGCCGTTGGAGGGGTTCGCCGCATCGCCGAGGAACGGCACCTGGTAGAGGTGTTCTATCGACGCCAGGATTCCCGCCGTCGAGACGCTCCCCGAGGCCTGTGTCGGACTGGCCGCCAGGTACTTCGAGACGACGATGGTGGCGACGTGCCCGCCGCCGCCGCCGCCGTTGATCGACGAGGTGTCGGTCTGCAGGGCCTCGTCCCACTCGATGATGATCTGTCCGCCCGACTGGTACCACGCGGTGGACTGCACCGAGGGAATGAAGCTCGCCAGGAATGCGTCGGTGCCGGCCAACTGGTTGGCCTCGGTGTTGGTGGGGACGCCGGTATGGCCGTCGTCGGTGAGGTTCGGCGTGTACCACACGAAGTCGGGCGGCGAAGCGCTGTTCAAGTCCGGAATGAGCGCCGACGAGTTCTTGACCGTGATGGCTGCGTTGGGGAAGTACGCCCACGGGTTGTGCCGCACGGCATAGAGGCCCGAGTCGTTGGTCGGATCTGACGGGAGGTTCTCGGCGTAGGCGCCCACGCGGTAGCCCGCCGCCGCCAATTGGTCCGCCAGTGTCGGCACCACCGGGAAGCTGTGTGCGGATGGCGGGAGGTCGTCGGTCACGCCCTCGTTCGAGCCCGATACGAGCTCGAGGTAATCGGCCAGGGAGATGTGGGCGAAGCCGTAGCTCCGGGTGGCGAGCCCGTACTGCTGGGCCAGCTGGTTGGCATAGGGCAGCGCGGACTGGCCGATGATCTGGGAGTAGCCCTGGTTCTCCATCATGACGACCATGACCTTGGGGGGAACGGCGAAATGACAGCTGGTCAGCCCCAGGGACGCCATGGTTCCGAGCACGACGAGCGTGCCCACCGTCTTCAACGACCGCCCTGGAACCACCCGATGCCCCCCATCGAGGTCGGTCGGCACGCAACCGGCCATTCCCTGTCCCGTCCGGCGCCGAACCCTTGACCGATGCAGGCCAGAGACAGTCCAGGTCAGTGTGCACCGTACCGGGGCTGAGTCAATCGTGGCTCAACGCGGGCTCAACAGGCGGTCAACCCCGCTCGACCGAGGGACGACGAAACACCAGGTGAGGCACTTTCCCAGGACAATCCGTCAATTCTGCCGATTCCACCGACACCCCACTCTGGTTAGGTTGGAGTGCAACGCAGCCGCCACACGACGGCGCAGCTTGGACGATCCGGATTGATGTTCCCGAAGAAAAGCGACCGCGCCGGTGGCCCCACGCCAGGGGAGGTTTCGCGTCGCCCCGTCGTCGGGCCCGGACGGGGTGGGATGCGGCGCGCCAAGGGCGTGGCCAAGCCGCTCGTGGGACTCGTGGTGATCGCCGCGTTCGCAGTGGGAAGCACCGCCGTCGGCGGCGCCAAGACCAGGGCGTCGTCGAGATCGGCAGGAGCGCTGATCACCTCGATGCGGGTCTCCGCGTCGGGCGTGGACGGCGCCGCCTATGCGGTCAAGTACTGGTCGACGTCGGTCACGAACCGGCCCCGCATGGTGACGGGTCTCGTCGTCGTCCCCTTCGGCACCCCCCCGACGGGGGGATGGCCGGTGGTCTCCTACGGCCACCCGACCGACGGGATGGCAAACCTGTGTGCCCCCTCGCTCGACCCGTCGTCGGACGTGCCCTCGATCAACGACCTGCTCGACCGCGGCTGGGAAGTAGCCGCCACGGACTACCAGGGCGAGGGAAATCAGAAACTGGCACCCACGGCGCGGGGCTTGCAGGAACACGGGGTGAACGTCCCCGAGGCCCACAACATCATCGACATCGTACGGGCCGCGTCCGGGGTTCCCGGCGCCGACCCCAGTTCGAATTACGTCGTGTGGGGATATTCCCAGGGCGGCGGCGCAGCCACGTTCTCGCTCGACGTCGCCCGCAGCTATGCACCGCAGCTGCATCTGCGCGGTGTGGTGTCCACAGCCCCGCCGTCCAATCTCGCCAACGGCTTCTACGGTGCACCCAGTGACTCGGCATCGCCCTTCACGCTCATGTACGTGGCCGGCTATCACGCCGCCTACGGCAACAGGGTGCGTCCGGGGGCGGTGCTGACCGCCACCGGGCAGCGCCTGGCCTCCCGACTGGGCCAGGAGTGCTACGACTCCCTCGCGCAGGCGATAAGCCCCTACCAAGTGGACCAGGTCTTCAAGACCACCCAGTTGTCGCGAAGCTTCCACAATCTCCTCAATGCCAACGACCCGCTCAACCTGAATGCGGTGAGCGCGGCGCCATTGCTCCTCGTGCAAGGGACCGACGACACCAACGATCCGGCCGGCGACACCCAGCTTCTCTCGAACCACTTGTGCCGACTCGGTCAGGACGTCCTCTTGTGGATGTACCCGGGACTGGACCACAACTCCATCGTCGGGCCGTCGACCGGCGACATCGAGCACTGGATCGCCGACCGGTTCTCCGGCCGGTCGAACCCCGACACGTATTCGCCGAACGGGGTGGGCGGCGTCCAGTCCTCGGGCTGCAACTGACGGCGCCCTCGGCGCCGCATTCGGGCCTGTCCCTGTTGTCACCACTGAAAGTGCCTTTACACGCGCTCTTGGTGCGGAACAGTCCGTCGGACGTCGATACGAGGCGGATTGTCACGAGTCGAGTCCGAAGTAGGCTACGGATCGTTGCCACCTGGGGGGGTGCTATGCACAGAGTGCCGACGAAATCGCGCAGTGAGGTCGAGTCCGGCTCGCGCCGGGTGAAGGCTCCATTCCTCAGGACCGTGGTCTGGTCGTGTGCGGGCGCACTGGTCGTCGGTGGTCTGGCAACCGCGGCCCGTCCGTCGGTCGCCGCCGCAGCAGGGACCGCGACTGCCCCGCACGTCATGGTCGTCATGATGGAGAACAAGAACTTCTCCGAGGTCATCGGCAAGTCCAACCAGCCCGTCACCAACAGCCTGGCCACGCGCTACGGGCTCGCCACACAGAGCTATGCATTCGGGCACCCGTCGCTGCCGAACTACCTCGCGTTCGTCTCGGGCTCGAACCAAGGCGTGACCGACGACAATGACCCGTCGAGCCACAGCTTCCGCGGTGTGAAGACGATCGCCGACCAGCTGGCCGCGGCCGGGTTCACGACTGGGGCGTATGCCGAGAACCTCCCGTCCAACCCGGCGACCGACTCGGGTCAGTACGCCGTGCGCCACGTCCCCTGGGAGTACTTCCCCGGGACCGCCATCACCGTGAAGAGCTCCTCGAGCATGGTGACCGATCTCAACCGAGCGAGCCCACCGGACTTCGTCTGGTACACGCCGAACCTGATCAACGACGAGCATGACGGATCCGTGCAACAGGGAGACGCCTTCCTGAGCAGCTTCATCCCGGCGGTGCAGGCCACGAGCTGGTACAGAGCCGGGGGCCAGATCATCGTGACGTGGGACGAGGCGGACAACGACAACTCGGGGATCAACGGCGGGGACGGAGGCCACGTGCCGACGATCGTCGTGAGCGCCGCCAACGCGGCCCGGCCGATCAAGGACAGTTCACCGGTCGACACGGCCGGCATCCTGCGTTCGATCGAGGACCGCTACGGCGTGGCCCATCTCGCCAACGCTGCGAATTCGGCCAACGGGACCATTGACTCCCTGCTCGGCACGGCGTCGGGCGGCCCGCCGCCGACAAAGTCGATCACCACCGTCGCCCGCGCCACGGCCGTCCAGGGAAGGGCGTTCTTGTTCTCGATCAGCGCCACGGGGTCACCCACTCCTTCGCTGCACAAGAAGGGCAAGCTTCCGAAGGGGCTCCGGTTCCGCAACAACCACAACGGGACGGCGACGATCTGGGGCACGCCCGTTCCCGGTCAGGCTGCGGGCACCCACGTGTTGACCATCATCGCCAAGTACGGCAAGGGCAGGACCAAGGTGATCAAGACCCAGCTCTTCACCCTGACGGTCGTCCCCTGATCCACCCCATCCTGGGCTGACCTACTTCACGCCCAGGCTGCTCTTGGCGGCGGCCTCGAAGACCCGGTGCGGCAGCAGGCGCTTGGCGAGGATGCCGATTCGCTCACCGGCTTTCCCGACCGAGACCCGACGGGGGGGACGGCGCGCGTCGAGAACGTTCTGCACCACTGCGGCAACGTCGTCGGGCGCGACGCCGTTCGTTTCGTCACGTTCCATGACCCCCACCGCGAGGTTCAGCGCATCGCGGTAGTGGCCGTCACCGCTGGACGCTGTTGCCATCTTCCGGTTGGCGGTGAAGTCGGTCCTGACGTTGCCGGGCTCGACCAGCGTGACGCTGATCCCGAAGGGTGCCACCTCGTAGGCGAGCGCCTCGCCCAGCCCCTCGAGGGCGAACTTGCTGGCGCTGTAGAACCCCTGGAACGGGATGGCGACGACACCCCCGATCGAGCTCATGAGGACGATGCGACCGGCACCCCGGGCGCGCATCGCCGGCAAGACACCTTGCACGACGCGAGTCGCCCCCCAGAAGTTGGTCTCCACCTGTGCCTTGGCCTCTTCTATGGCGGTGTGTTCGACAGCGCCGGCGACGCCGAATCCCGCCGATGCCACCAGAGCGTCGATGCGTCCATGCCGGGTCAGGACCTCGGCGATCCCGTCACGCACGGACTGGTCGCTGTCGACGTCCATGACCAGGCCCTGCCACCCCGCCGAGGAGGTCCCGCGCCTACTCGCCCCCACGACGTCCCACCCTGCCCCGTGCAAACGGTCCGCACAGGCACGACCGATACCCGCTGACGCCCCGGTGATCAGCACAACCTTGCCCATGATCCCCCTCACCACTCCCGTTGCGCCCTCGGCGCCCGGCGCCAACGCCACGTTAGGAGCGCTCCCTGCCCCAGGCTCCGGGCGCAGCTCTCAGCGTGATCGGGCGTCGCCGCGGGGTGTCCGTCCGAACTGCCAGCGGGCACGCCGAGTGGGGCTCGCCAGCACCGTTTCTCTGAACGCCTTGAGCTCGTTCACTTGGGCGCGGGCGCGCTCGGCCAGCTCTTGTTCTGCGGCTTCCGACGCGATGTTGAACGCGTCCACACACCTGCTGATCGCCACGTCGATCGCAGAGAGCAGGCTCTTCTCCGCGGTCTCGTCGAGCACGGCAACTCCTGACGGTTGGACCCACCGTTCGGCGCCAACTCGTCCGTCACTGCACATTAGGGGATCGGCGCTCGGGTTGTGACTCACCCTGACGCGAGACGCCACCTCGTGAAACCGGATACAACGAGGGCACTGCAGCCGAGGGAGAGATCCGATGCCAGACCCCGAACCGTCTGTGAGAGTGGTCGACAACGCCGACAGACATAGGTACGAGGCGTACCTCGGAGACGAGCTGGCCGGGTTCGTCAGTTACCGCACCGGACCCGGCGTGGTGATCCTCGTCCACACCGAGGTCGGCGTCGGCTTCGAGGGCCACGGGGTGGGAGGGCAACTGGCGGCCGCCGCGCTGGCCGACGTCCGGGCCCGAAATCTCAAGGTCGACCCGCTCTGCCCCTTCATCGCCGCGTACCTCGAACGACACCCCGAGTTCTCCGACGTGGTGTCGGATGCGGGGCCCAGGTCGGGGACCTGATTCAAGGATCCGGGATCCGACGGTGGCCCGGCGGTGCCCTGGAGCCTCGTGAGCTGGAGAAATGAGCCTCAGAGCCGTGAACCGGGCGACCGATCGGCTGACTCAGGAGAGGTCGGTATCCTGCCGATACCTCACCGATGACCGGTGGACACAAGCAGGGCCAGGCAGAGGGCCGCGCTACCACCGCCCCCAGCTGGCTCCGGTTCGGCTTCCTGCTGGCCATCGGCGAGGTGATCATGCTGGTCCTGGTGGTCGTCCACCCCGGTGCGGCTCTCGGCGCCAACCCCGGGCGCGATCATCTGGCGACGTCGGGAGGTCGCACCGGCCACCCCTCACCCCGGGGCCCCTCGGCACCTCCGACGACCACCACCACGCCTCCCGTCGGCCCAGCCACCACGGTGCCGGCGCCGGTGATCCCGACAGCGCCTCCGGCCGCGGTGCCGACACCGTCGGTACCCCCGACGGCCGAGCCGGCGGTCAAGGCTCCGGGAGTCCTGCCGGCGAACATCGCCCCCGCACCCGACTTCCTCCAGAGCTGCTCGGGGTCGCAGTACGACGATTCGCTGGCCTGTGTCGCAGCCACGGTCCAGGCGATCACCAACGGGCGCAGCCACGAGGGACTACCCCCGATGGTGTTGCCCACCAATTGGGGGCAGCTGTCGCCCAACCAGCAGATCTTCGTGGCCACCAACCTCGAGCGCACAGTCCGGGAGCTGCCACCGATGACGGCCATGGACAGCACCCTCGACCAGGCCGCGGCTCGGGGCGCCGCTCAGAACACCGATCCAGGGCCGCCCGGTGGCTTCCCGTATTCGTCGTGGGGGTCGAATTGGGCCGGAGCAGTCGGGAACCCACTGGAGGCCATCTACTTCTGGATGTACGACGACGGTGCGGGCTCGGCCAACATCGACTGCACCTCGTCGAACCAGACCGGATGTTGGGGCCACCGGGAGAACATCCTCCTGCGACTCCCCTGCACGGTGTGTCTCATGGGGACCGGGTGGGACGCCACGGCATACAGCGGCAACCCAAGCATGACGGAGCTGCTCGTCGAGAGCTCGGGCGTCCCGAGCGTCGATTTCACGTGGCGCCAGGAGTCGGCCTACCTGTCCTGATCGCACCCCACTACCAGGAGTTCTGTCCTGTCCTGGAGAGCTCGGCGTCGGCTTGCATCATCGGATGCCAAGGGGAGTTGGCCGAATGTTGTCCTTCCATAGGGGGTCGGGTGTGACGACCGGGTCAGGATGCCCGATGTGACCTATCCCGGGCTCTCATCCAGAGCTCGATGGACGCTGCCACGTGCACCGAGTTGGCGCCAGACTCCCTGGTCAACAGGGGTTCCGGCCTCCGATACTGTGACGACGGGGCGTCAGGCAGGCCGCGTTCCCGGCGGTCACAGACGGAATTCTCGGCTCCCCAAGGTGAATCTGGGAACCGCGTGATGGGAGTGGGCATGAAGTTGCGCAAGGAGCCCGACGTAACTGGCAGTGCGCCAGGGGTCGACGACGTCGCCGGCGCAGGTGCTCCCGCTCGGTCCGCCCACACCGGGAGCACCCGGAGCCAACTGGGGCAGCTTCTCGTGTCGGCGCAGCTGATCGGTCACGATCAGCTAGCGGAAGCGCTGATCCAGCAGTCGAACTCCGGCAAGAGGATCGGGACGACCCTCGTGGAGCTGGGGGCGATCAGCGAACGAGACCTCGCCAAGGCCCTGTCCACCCAGCTCCTCGTCCCCATGGTGGACCTCTCGCAGCAGGCCCCTTCGCCCGACGCCACCGAAGTGCTGCCCGAGAGCGTGGCCCGCGCCCATCTGGCGGTCCCCATCGTGGTCGACGAAGGCGGGATCACGATCGCGGTGTCAGATCCCACCCCGGAGCTGGCAAAAGTCCTGGCCAATGCCTGTGGCCGGGTCGTTCGGCTGGTCATCGCGCCGAAATCGGACGTCCAGCGGGCGATTGACACCGCGTACCGGGCGCTGGGCAACATCCGGGAGCACGTTCGAGCCTTCGAGGAGACGAGCGAGAGCCCGCAGCGGCTCACCGACGCCGCGGTGCAGACCGTCAACACCGCCGACGCGCCTGTCGTCCAGGTCGTGAACCTGCTCATCACCCAAGCCATGCGCGACCGGGCCTCGGACATCCACATCGAGCCCCAGGGCCAGCAGCTCCGGGTCAGGTTCCGCATCGACGGGGCCCTGCACGACGCCGTCGAACTCCCGACGAGCATGGCGCCGGCGCTCGTGAGCCGGCTCAAGATCATGGCCGAGATGAACATCGTCGAGCGCCGTCGACCCCAGGACGGGCAGATCACAATGACCGTCGACGGCCGCGATATCGACATCCGGGTGTCGACGGTGGCGACCATCTGGGGCGAGAGCTGCGTGCTCCGGGTCCTCGACAAGAGCCGATCCGTGTTCAGGATGGCCGACCTGGGCATGCCCACCGACACCCACGAGGTGTTCACGAGGCTCATCCGAGCCCCCTTCGGGATGGTGCTGTGTGCCGGCCCGACCGGGAGCGGCAAGACGACGACCCTGTACGCGGCGCTCACCGAGATCGACGATCCGAGCCGGAACATCATGACCATCGAGGACCCCGTCGAGTACGTGTTCCCCTCGATCAACCAGATCCAGACCAACGAGCAGGCTGGCATCAGCTTCGCCAACGGGCTGCGGTCCATCCTTCGCCAAGACCCCGACGTGATCCTCGTCGGTGAGATCCGGGACGTGGAGACCGCCCGGATCGCGGTGCAGTCCGCACTCACCGGGCACCTCGTCCTCTCCTCGCTCCACGCCACAGACTCGGCCGCCGCGCTACACCGGTTCTTGGACATGGGCATCGAGTCGTTCCTCGTCGCTTCCTCTGTCCTGGCGGTGGTGAGCCAACGCCTGGTGCGGAGGATGTGCCAGACCTGCAAGGCCCCGTACGAGCCCAAAGACGAAGAGCTGGCCTTCTACAGCGAGAGCGGCGGTCTCCCGAAAGCGCAGTTCTTCCAGGGCGAGGGCTGCAACTTCTGTGCCGGCACCGGCTATCGGGACCGGATCGGCGTGTTCGAGCTGATGCGCATCACGCCCGAGATCAAACGGCTCATCGTCGGCTGGGCCACGCAGGAAGAGTTGCAAAGGATGGCCGCCTCGCAGGGCATGCGGACCCTCCGCGACGAGGCGATCCGCCTTGTCTCTGACGACGTGACGACGATCTCCGAAGTCGTCCGATCCATCTACACGGCCTGAGGCGAGATCCCCATGGCCAAGTTCAAGTTCAGGGCGATCACCCCCGAGGGATCGACCATCTCGGGGATCGAGAACGCCGTCACCGCCAGCATGGCCCGACGTGCCCTGATCCAACGCAACCTAGCGCCGATCGACGTCATCGAGAAGAAGAGCGTCCTCCAGTTCGAGCTCACCCGGGAGAAGGTCCCGCGCCGGGAGCTGATGCACTTCTCGCGACAGCTCGCGGTCTTCATGAAGGCCGGCATCCCCGTGCTCGAGGCGCTCGAGGTGCTGTCGGAGGAGGTCGGGAGCAAGAACTTCCAGCGCATCCTGGCGGAGATGTCAGAAGCGCTGCGATCCGGGGAGACCTTTGCCAGCGCCGCCGATGCGCATCCCGAGGCATTCCCGCCCTACTACCTCGGCATACTCCGGTCAGCGGAGCTGACCGGGAACCTCGACACCGTCCTCGACCAACTGGCCGATTACATCGAACGGGACACCGAGGCTCGTCGCAAGATCACCTCGGCGCTGATCTACCCGGCGATCGTCCTGGTGTTGTCGATCGTTGCCGTCGTCGTCATCACGTCATTCGTGCTTCCCCGGTTCAAGACGTTCTTCAGTTCGCTGCACGCCAAGCTGCCCCTCCCGACACGGATCCTGATCTCGATTGCGAACTTCTTCGTCACGGACTGGTTCATCTTTGCGGGGATCGTCGTCCTGTTCGTCGTGGCGGTGATCCTGAGCACCTCGACTCGACGGGGCCGTGAGATCAGAGACGTCATGGTCCTGCACGTCCCCGTGCTCGGAGACGTGATCCGCACCGCCATCCTGGAGCGGTTCTGCCGGATCCTCTGCTCGATGGTCGGGGCGGGTGTGCCGCTTCCCGAAGCCCTCCAGGTGACGGGAAACGCCACCACCAACGCCGTCTTCCGGCGAGGACTCAGCACGGCGCGCGACAGCATGCTCCGAGGCGAGGGGCTCGCCACCCCTCTGGCGCAGACCGAGCTCTTCCCCATCGCGGCACGCCGCATGTTCCTCGTCGGAGAGAGCACCGGCACCCTCGACCACCAGCTCGATTCCGCGGCCCATTACTTCGACCGGGAGCTCGACTACAAGCTCAAGCACTTCACCAGCTTGTTCGAGCCGGCCGTGATCCTCTTCGTGGGCGTCATCGTGGGCTTCGTCGCCATCGCCCTCGTGTCCGCCATGTACGGGATCTACCGACAAGTGCACATCACATGAACGAGCACATCTCGATCGAACCAGCCGAGCACCCCCTAGGAGGTTGACGCTATTCGAACGTTTGCGGGAACGGTGCACCACGCCGACATCGTCAGGGAGGTCGAGCACCGGCACACGGGCCGGCGCGCCTCCCATCCGGACAACACACACATCTCACGAAGGGAACCAAACGACATGAACGAACAGTCCACACCCAACATCCTCCAGAGGATGGTGGCGAAGAGGGATCAGGGTGGGTTCACCCTGATCGAGCTCCTCATCGTCATCATCATCCTGGCCATCCTGGCCGCCATCGTCGTCTTCGCCGTCGGCAGCACGAACACCAACGCCATCGCGTCCTCGTGCAACGCCGACGCCAAGAGCGTCGAGACGGCCCTTGAGGCCTACAAGGCCCAAATCACCAGCTACCCGGCGAACATCGCGGCGCTGACGACATCGGTAACGACGACCGTTAACGGCGTGAACGAAACCGTGGGGCCATGGCTGAAGGAGACCCCGTCGACGACCAACTACACCATCTCGTTCGACAGCGCGAACGGCAACGTGTCGGTCAACAACCTCGCGTACCCGGGGACGACGAACCCCTGCAACGCTCTGTGACGAGCTGACGTCGACAGGGTCGACGATGTGAACCCGGTGCCGGGGGAACCGCTCGAGCGGCCCTCCGGCACCGGCCGCGTCGGGCCCCCGGCACACGACAGCGCCACCTGCACCATGGACGACCCCCAGCCCCGCACCAAGGCCGATGCCTGGTGGCTCGCGGCCCTCACGGCCGTGGTGGTTGTCACCGGCATGGCCTATAGCCTGTGGTGGCCGACGGTGGTCCGGCACCACTCCTCCTACTGGACCACGCCGGGGGACATCTGGTTCACGGTGCGCACCGCCCACTGGATCGGGTGGGGATCGTTCTCCTACGTCTACAGCAACTCCCGCTCGGCACTCGTCACGCTTCCGGGCTTCGAGCTCCTGTTGACACCGGTGGTCATGCTCGGCTCGGCTCTGCACCTCACGGAGGTGGCGCCCGGGCTGCTCGGGCCGTTCAGGCCCACCCAGTGGCTGCTGGTGGGCCCGCTCTCGCTGGCGTGCTCCGCGTCTCCCCTTGTTCGCCCTCGACGCCCTGGCCCGGCGCGTGGGGGTCGCCGCCCGTCGACGACGCCTGCTGTCGGTGGCGGAGATGGCGGCACTGTGGCCGGTGATCGCCCTGTGGGGACATCCCGAGGACGCGCTCGCCCTCGGGATGGCGGTCTACGTGCTGCTGATGCTCCTCGACGAGCGCTGGACCGCGGCGGGCTGGCTCCTGGGCGGCGCTCTCGTCACACAACTGGTCGTCGTCATGCTCGTCCCCGTGTTCATCGGGCTCGTGGGCTGGCGCCGAGGGGCCGCCGTCGTGGCCCGGGCCGCCGTGCTCCCGGGCTTCTTGCTCGTGGCCGTGCTCGTCCCCGATTTCCACTCGGCCTCGTGGGTGCTGATCAACCAGCCGTCGGATCCGACGCCCAATCACGTCACGCCATGGTTCGCCCTGGCCCCGAAGCTGCGCCACGGCCCACTGGTGTCGGGCGGCCCGGGCCGTCTCCTCAACGGCGCGCTCGGCCGTGGGGGCGGGATTCCTGGCCCATCGCTGGCGCCGTGACCTTTGGCGCGTCGTCTGGTTGGCGGCGCTCGTGCTCGCCGCCCGGACGGTGTTCGAGGCGGTCATGGTGCCCTACTACGTGATGCCCGGGCTGGCTCTCGCCCTGGTGGCCGCCCGCCGGCACACGCTCCGGTGGATCGGGGTGTGCATAGCCGGGGCCGGGCTCACCGTGATGACCTTCACCGATCACGGCCGCTGGCAGTACTGGCTGGCGTTGACGGGGTTGACGGCGGCCGTGCTGACCTTCGCATGGCCGGCCCGGGTGGCGCCGGTCGCGGAGGTTCGCGCGCTCGAGCAAGGGCGACAAGCACCGCCGGTGCCGATGTTCAGCTGAGACCTACTGGACGAACTCCATGCGGAGCCCTTCGCTGTCCCACTCCGGGTGCTCGGGTAGGTGGACAACACCCCTGGCGATGACCCGCCGTGCGGTCCACAGACAGGCAGCGGCGTCGAGGAGATGGGCGGGCGTGACGCCAGGAAGCTTCACGTCGATAATCCGCTCCACGCCGGGCATGCGCCCGTCCAGCAATGCGCGTCGCTCTTGCTGCCCCGCTTTGGTGTGCTTGGAGAAGCGGACGGGCTTGTCCCCGTTGAGCTGGTAGAAGCTCAGCTCGGGGTGCACCTCGAAGATGGTCCGCTGCCAGTAGGGCGCCATCTGGTCGTGCACTTCCGCTGTCCGCTTGAGCATGCGCCAGCCGATGGCGCTCAACCGCCCGCCATTGGCCTCTTTGGCCTCACCGTAGGAGTCGCATTTCAGGGCGCCACGCACCGGGGCGGAGAGCACCGCCCCCGAGCGAGGCCGGCCCAGAAGCGCTCGCGCCTGGCGATCACACGTCCGGCCCCGGGAGTCGGGCTCGTCGAGGAGCCCGACCGGCGAGAAGAGCGCCACCACCTGGAACGCCGGCTTGTAGTCCAACATGTCGAGGAAGGACCGGACGACCTGTGGCTCCTCCGGGGCCATGGTGATCCCCTGGAGCTTGGCCGATGCCATCAACCAGCCCTTGGGACAGGGGACGACGCCGGCGAGGGTCCGGTAGGGCAGGTGAGACCCCCGCCGTGGCCCCGGCCTCGACATGGACATGGACATGGACATCACCGTACCGATCCGCAGCGAACAACCGAGAACGCGAGGAGCGGCTACCGGTCAGTTGTTGGCGTTGTGGACGAGCCAGCTCTTGACGCTCTCGGTCGTGCCACAGGCACCGAACGACCCCGAGGCACAGGTGGGCCCGTCGACGAAGTCCACGGTCGCCCACAGCGTGTAATTCGTCGACGAGCAGCTCGTCGACGACGTTCCGCAGGCGTAGAAGTTCACCTCACGGGACACGCCCGTGTTGGCGGGGAGCTGGCTGTGCGGGACCGTCGAACAGTCCACGTACACGGGGGGCGAGTTCTGTCCCACCCGGATCCCGGTGGCCGAGGAGAAGCACGAGCTGGGCGGGTTGGGCGGGCTGGGGAAGGTGGTGTTGGTGTAGCGCACGGTCTGGATGGCCACCTGCATGGCGCCGCTGCTGCGGTACTCCAGGGACTGCTGGTCGAGGAGGTGCGACGTGTTCAACAGGGCGTTCCCCGAAAGCGTCACCACGCCCAACAGGACCAGCGCGATCACGATCATGAAGACGAGTGCCAGCACGAGCACAGCGCCATCCTCTCTCCGAGCTCTCAGGCGGCCAGCCATGTCAGAAGTTCCTCTTCGGAGCGGTCGTCTCGGGAACCGCCGTGGTGGCGCAGGCGACGCCGCCAGGGTTGGTGGCGTTGGCACTGGGTGTCCACATCAGCGTGGTGTTGCCGTTGACCGTCGACAGGCTGCCGCTCGACCCTGTGAGCGTGATGGTGATGACGGTCTGCCCTGCCCCGTTGGTAGAAGCCGCCATGGTGGCGTTCAGGTCGACGGTGCCGAAGCCGTTGACATAGCGCGACCCCGAGGTGTCTCCGAGGTCGACCGTGCCGAGGTTGATGGGGTTGCACCGGAAGCCGGAGCACCGGATGGCCAGCTGGGTCTGGTTGCCCTGACGGCTGAATGCGGCCGTGACGTTCTCCGGGCTCCCGTTCCAGCCACCCTGGATCGAGGCGATCGACATGGCCTGGTTGTAGGTGTAGACGATCTGGTCGCCACTGTCCGGTCTGCCGTCCTGGGGGCTGCCCACGGTCTGGATGTCGGCGCCGCCGGGAGCAAGGGCGACCACGACCGTGGTCGAACCGTTGGCCGGCGCGTAGGTGCCGTCACCGCTGTAGGCGACAGCCACCGTGTAGGTGCCCTTCTGGGCGTTGGCGACGGTGCAGGTGCCGCTGCCCGTGTTGTCCAGGGTCGACGCCGCGCAGGTCGGGGCGGTGCCCGAGGGTGGCGTGATGGTCCAGGTGGCCGTGCCCGTGGGGTTGGGCCCACCGTTGGGCTCGTTCACGGTCACCTTCACCGTGAAGCTCGCCCCCGGCTGGGGGCTCGAGGGATTCGTCGTGAAGGTGAACGTCGGGGTCGCCTTGGTCACACTGACCGTCGTCTGTCCCGGAGGGCTTGCGTTGTAGTTGCCGTCCCCTCCGTACGACGCGGTGACCGAGTACGTCCCGGCCACGGCGTTCGACACCGAGCATGTGGCCGTGTTGCTCCCGGTCCCTCCGACGGGCATCTGGGAGTTGGCGCACGTGGGATTGGGGCCCGACGGTGCGGTGATCGACCACACCACGGTGCCCGCCGGCTTGGGATCCCCGGCCACAGCCGGATTTGCCCCGACGGTGGCTGTGAACGTCAGCTTCGACCCCGGTTGGGCGGGCGTCGGGGCCGAGACCTCGGCCACCGAGGTCGACGAGGCGGCCTTGCCGACGGTGATCGTTCCCGTGCCGCTCCCGGGCCCGTAGTTGCCCGAAGTACTCGGCGCCGGGTAGCCGGCGGTCACCGAATACGTCCCCACCTGGGCCCCACTCACGCTGCACGTCGCTTGCGACGTGTTCGTAACGCCGATCGTCGTCAACGTGGAGTTCGCGCACGACGGTGATCCGGGGCTCTGGGTGAATGTCCATTGGACGGAACCGGTGGGAGCAGCGGTGGTGCTGTTGGGCGGGACCACCTTGGCCGTGAACGTCAAGGTGTCGCCCAATGTGGGCGTGGCCGAGGACGATGTCGCGGTCACCATGACGGTGGTCGTGGCCGGGCCCAGGGCGACGAAGCTCAGCGATCCGGCAGAACCGTCCGGGGCGCGGGCGACGACGGTGATCTGCTGCGAGCCGCTCCTCGGGCAGCTGCCCGACGTGCTGTCCACCCAACTGGTGCTCTGCGCGTCCCACTGCAGCACCGGGTTGTCGACGGAGATCGAGTAGCCCACCGGCGTGGTCCCCTTGACCGTTCCTCCCACCGTGAAGGCGGTGGGCGACGGCGTGGCGGTACCGTCGCTCACCGACACGATCTGCGACCCGTTCACCCCGTTGGGCACGGTGAAGGTCACCGCGGCATCCCCGTTGCCATCTGTCTTCGAGCCGCTCGTGACGGTGGCCGGAGTCGAGGTTGAACCCGAGGTCAGGGTGACGGCCAACGTGTGGTTGGCGGCGAAGCCGGTCACGAACACCGTCGCCGAGGAGGCCACCGGTCCCGCGGCTGGCATGGGCGCGCCGATGAGCCGGTAGGGGCTGGGGGTGCAGTTCTGGAAGACGTTGGGCTGCTGAACCTCGAACAGCGCGCTCTGGGCGAATCCGTTGAGGACCGAATCCACTGTCGAGAGGCTCTGCTCGGTCGTCGAGCTGGTGATGGCCGTGACGAGGGCACCGAGCAGAGCCGTCACCGTCAACGAGATGATCACGATGGCGATCAGGATCTCGATCAGGGTGTCGCCGGCCTCGGAGCGTAGGACACGCCGATGCGCCCGCTCGACCAGCCCCGGCGGCTTCGACCGGACGGCCGCGCCCATCCTCCCAGCGGCACGAGACCGACCACTCTTGCTACGAGCCATCCGCGGGGGCCGTCCTATTGGATGATGACGTTGAGGTTGAAGCTGAAGTCGAACAGCATGCTGTTGGCCACGATGTGTCCGGTGCTGATGTTGTTGCCGAACCCGTACAGGCTGATCGTGGAGTTGGGGACGTAGATCTCACCGCCGTAGGTGTTCACCGACGTCGCCGCGCTGGCCAGGAACACCGAGTTGGTGTCGGTGCCGTTTTGCCACAACAGGACCCCGTGGTACGGGTCCGACGTCGCGGTGATCGGCGCCAGCTGGATGTTGTTGGCCGCGTTGATGTTCCCGAGCGCCGTCGACCCCCCCGAAACGTAGAAGAAGACGCCGCCCGACGGGGGGCTCGGGCAGGCACTCGTGGCGCCACCGCCACCGCACAGGGCACTCCCCGATCCCGAGACGTTCAACCCGTCGGTGAAGGTGTAGTGCCCCGTGCCGAAGTTCACGGTGTCGCTGTTGCCGATACACAGGGAGCTCTGGCAGGCCGCATTGGTCCCGAAACGGTAGTTGCCCGGCTGGAAGTTGACGGTCCGGTTGTTCGGGATGTTGAGCCCGGCGGCGTACAGGCCCGGGGAGCACGTCATCGTCGACGAGCCGGAGCACGAGCCTGCGGGCGACGTGACGGCCGCCACCGGGTTCTGCGAAGCCCAGCTGGCGAGGGGATCGGCGACCTTGGTGCTCGTGGAGACCGGGTTCGGGCTGACGTTGACATTGCCGGTCACCGAATCGTGGGTGCCGCTCGTCGGACAGGTCTGCCCGGTCGAGTTGTCGTTGAGGCAGTTGTAGACCTCGACGCCGTTTGTCTGCGGAGTGGAGCACGCCGTCGTGGTCCCCGCCGTCACGCTGTTGTTGCTGGTGAGAAGCCCCGAGCTGACGGCAGGACTGCTGCCGTTGGAGTTGTACCCCGACCCCAGCAGGATCGACCCCACCGCGCAGATGTTCTGGCCCGAGCTGAAGTTGGTGAACGAGATGTCAGTGCCGGTCCCGAGCAGGGTGAGCACGCCGTTGGGCTGGACGATGGGGGGAACCGGGATGCCCGACACCGGGGCGCCGGTCAACGCGTACTGATACGGCGCGCAGGCTGAACTCGTGGACGAACATCCCTGGGTGACGTTGAGCGTGACCGTCGACACCATGTAGGTGAAGGTCCAGTCGCCGGCGATGCCGGCGGGTGTGCACGTCACCCCGATGGGGATGCCGGTGGGGGGAGGGGTGATGCAGTTCACCACCGGCTTCGGGGGATTCGTGGTGCTGACATTGTCGGACAGGACCACGTGGCTCTGCGGGGTCGACGAACCGTTGGGACAGTAGAAGCGCACCAGCTCGGTGGGACCAGGTGCCGGAGTCAGTGTGTAATACGACACCACCGTCGACACACCCTGGAGCTGGAGGCCCAGGAGGAGTTTCGGAGTGCCCGGCAGGCCCACGGCGCTGCACTGGGGGGGCGAGCTCGCCGGGCTTGCCGACGTGGTCACGCTCCCGGCGCTCTCGATGTCGCGGACGTAGTAGGCCGACGCCGTGGTCGCCGCGCTGGCGTCGGTCACCTTGCCCTGGATGCCCTGCTGGTTCTTGAGCGTGGTGACCAGCACCATGGCGATCGCCCCGGTGATGAGCGGGAGGATGACGAGCACGATGAGGAGCTCGATGAGGGTGAAGCCCTCCTCACCCTCGGGCCGCGGCCGGTGCGCTCCATGGCGTCGGCGCTGCGCGTGGGCACCCGACCCCGCGCCGGCACCCGGGCGGTGCCGGTCCCACCTCTCTCCCACTGCCCCGATCATCTGCGGCCCCCTCCAACCATTCTCCGTGGTTTTGGCCCCACAGACAATGGCAGGCCCTGTTTTCCCGGGAGTCGCCTTGGTATCGAGAGGAGGCAAGGCAGCACCCCGTCGGTCAGAACGACGTCACCCGCGGGCTCTCCCGCCCGGCCGCCACCGCTTGGGGGCCCAGGTCGGCGAAGTCCCCCGCCGAGGCATAGCGCCGGGGCTGCTCCACCTCCTTGGGGTACAAGCTGACCCGCAGGGCCGTCTCGTAGTCGATGAGGTCCTCGGCCATCAGGGCGTTGAGCCCCATCTCGAGGGTCTGCATGCCTTCGGACTGGTGCGTGGACACGACGTTGCGGAGCTGTCGGGTCTTGCCCTCCCGCACGAGGTTGCGCACGGCGTGGTTGGCCATGAGCACCTCGTAGGCGGCCACGAGACCGCCGCCGATCCGGGGAACGAGCCGCTGGTAGATGACGCCTTCGAGCGTCGAGGCCAGCTGCACCTGGATCTGCTCGCGCCGGTCGGAGGGGAAGATGTCGACGATGCGGTCGATGGCCTGGGCGCTGTCGTTGGTGTGCAGGGTGGCGAACACCAGGTGCCCGGTCTCGGCGATGGTCAACGTGGTGGCGATGCTCTCCTGGTCGCGCATCTCGCCCACGAGCAGGACGTCGGGGTCCTCGCGCAGCACCGAGCGCAGCGCCCGCGAGAATGACTCGGTGTCGGTTCCCACCTCGCGCTGGCTGACGGCCGATCGGTGGTTGGCGTGGACGTACTCGATGGGGTCCTCGATGGTCACGATGTGGCAGCGCCGGTAGCGGTTGATGTAGTCGATCATCGCCGCCAGGGTGGTGGACTTCCCCGAGCCGGTCGGGCCGGTCACGATGACGAGCCCCATCGGGCAGCTCGACCAGGGATTCGATGGCCGGAGGCAGTGCCGAGCTGGGCGAACCCGGGGATCTCGAACGGGATGATGCGCAGGGCCAGGGAACAGGTGTCTCTCTGGTGAAAAGCGTTGCAGCGAAGACGGGCCCGCTCGTTTCCAACTGAAGGCGAAGTCGATCTCGCGCTCGGATTCGTAGCGGGTCGAGGAGATCGGGGCCGACGACCTCCTTCACGAGGCGCTCGACGGAGATCGGGCTGAACATCTCGCCCCCGGTGACGGGGCGCATCTCGCCGTCGACCCGGATGAGCGGTGGTGCGCCCGAGGTCAGCAGCAGGTCGGTGCCGCGCAGGTCCCAGAGCTCCTCGAGCCAGACGTCGATATCCGCGGTACTGCGGCTGGTGGCCATGAGTGGGTCTGCGACTACGCGGAGGTGCTACTGGGCATGGCAGACGTCCTCCTCGGGACGATGCGCACGAGCACCAGGAGCGATTGCCACCGGAGTCGCGCCCACCACCTTCTCACACGCGGTGACGACGTCTCCACCTTGTTCGACCGCCAGCGCCGCCCACGGGCCGAACGGCCGTTCAGACGCGACCCCGGCCACCACCAGGGGGATCCCCAGGTGCAGTGCGCACACCACGCCGAGCTCGGCCTGACAGGGCTCGCTCAGCGGCCGCGCCCGCACCGTCACCACCACGTCGAACCCGGCGTCGAGGGGACAGGCCCGTCCCTCGAGCAGGGCATTGCAGGGGAAGGCCGGCTCGCCCGGCTCGTGGCAGCGCAGGACGCGGGCACCCCCCGGCCTCGAGCTCGGTGGCCGACTGCTCGATGGCCCAGTCGTCGGTGCCCACGACGAGAACGGTGGGCGGCGCCGTCCGGGGCTCCTCGATCGAGGACCCACCGCGCCCGAGCGCCAGTCGGCTACCCCCCTTGGATCTCAAAGCCGCGGCCACGTCCTGAGTCTGGACCGTCAAGACCACTACCTGGCCTACAGCCGATCAACCCCCTCCCAACTTGGCCGGGGAGCCCGGGGCACAGGCGGGCAGTAGGGTTCCGAAAGTGGCTCCGGACCCTTCACATAAGAGGGGGCGGCCCACTACGCTAAGTGGCAAGGCCGGTGGTAGCAGTGGCGGAGGAAGGCGAGAAGGTGGTGACGAAGATGGGAACGGCGGAATCCGTCCGGACCGCAGCCGTGCCGGCCCGATCTGTGGGCAAGCTGCTCGTGGTCGACGACGACCCCGAGGTCAGGGGCATGCTAAGCCGCCTGCTCGAGGTCGAGGGCTACAAGGTCACCGAGGCCGTGACCGGGGCCGAGGCCATCGGGAGCCTCGCCAACGGCCAGCCTGACCTGGTCATCCTCGACGTCATGCTGACCACCGAGGACGGCTTCGACGTCCTGGCCGCCATCCGCCGCACGAGCGACGTGCCGGTGATCCTGGTCACGGCCAAGGGCCACGAGTCCGACCGGGTCCTCGGGCCTGAAGCTCGGCGCGGACGACTACGTCGTGAAGCCCTTCTCCCCGGCCGAGCTGGCCGCCCGCGTGGGCACGGTCCTGCGCCGTAGCGGCGCCAACCGGGTCTCCGCCTCGTCCTCGGGAACGCTCGAATTCGGCGATCTGGTCATCGACACGCTGGCCCGGGAGATCAGGGTCTCGGAAAAGCTGGTCGAGACCACGGCCAAGGAATTCGCCCTGCTCGCCTTCCTGGCCGGGTCCCCGCGCCAGGTCTTCACCCGCGAGCAGCTTCTGTCGCAGGTCTGGGACTCGTCTTCGGAATGGCAGGACGCCGGCACGGTGACCGAGCACATCCGCCGCATCCGCCGCAAGATCGAGGTCGACCCCGACAGCCCCCGGTGGGTACGCACCGTGCGGGGCGTGGGATACCGCTTCGAGCCCTGAGCTCAGGCCCCGGTCGCCTGCGCCCGCAGGTGCTTGGGCACCCGGGACCGGCGGTCGGTGGCGCCGGTCGAGGGCATGGCGCGCCCGGCGCCCCAGTTGGTCGGGGGTGAAGGGCTTGGGGAGCAGATCGGCGTCGGGGTCGAGGGGATGGCGCTCCATGGCCCCCTCGTCGAGGTGGCCCGACATGAAGAGCACGGCCAGCGTGGGCCACAGGTCGACCAGCGACTCTGCGAGCTCCACCCCGTTCATCTCGGGCATGACGACGTCGGTGACGAGCAGGTCGACGGGACGCTCGAGCGAGCGGGCGACGGCCAGGCCTCGACCCCGTTGGCCGCGGCCAGCACGAGGTAGCCCAGTTCCTCGAGCTCGCGCACAGCCAGGCGACGCAGCTCGTCCTCGTCCTCGACCACGAGCACCAATTCGTCACCGCCGCTCGAGTCCTCTTCCGCAGTGGTCGTCGGCGAAGGCTCCTTCGTCGTCTTCGACGGCGGGGAACCACAAGGTGATGGTCGTGCCCCGGCCCGGGGCGGTGTCCAGGCTCACCTGCCCGCCGGCCTGGGTGACCATGGCGTGCACGGCGGCCAACCCGAGCCCGGTGCCCTTGGCCAGGCCCTTGGTGGTGTAGAAGGGCTCGAAGCAGTGCTCGGCGGTGTCTTCGTCCATCCCCGTCCCGGTGTCGGAGACGGCCAGGGCCACGATGCGTTGCGGTGCGGGGAGGTCGGCTCCGACCACGCGGGTCCGGATCACCAGTCGGCCGCCTTTGGGCATGGCGTCGCGTGCGTTGATGGCCAGGTTCAGCACGGCCCGTTCGATCTCGGCGGGGTCGACGAGGATGCGCCCGCCGGGATCGGGGGGAACGAGCTCCAGCTGGACGTCCTCGCCCATGACCCGCACCAGCATGGGCTCCATGGACCGCACGATGCTGTCGGGGTCGACGACCCCGGGCTGGCCCACCTGCCGGTGGCCGATGGCGAGCAGCTGGCTCGTGAGCGCGGCGGCGCGGTGGCCGGCGCGCTGGATGGCCTCCACCTCGGTCACGAGCGGATCGCCGGGCTCGATCCGGCGCAGCGAGGATCTCGCTGCATCCGAGGATGACGGTCAAGCAGGTTGTTGAAGTCATGGGCCACGCCGCCGGCGAGGCGGGCCATGGCGCTGAGCCGCTCGGCCTGCTGGAACTGTTCGAGCATGCGCTGGCGTTCGGTGACGTCCTCGGCCACGGCCAGGATCCCGGTGACCGACGCCGTTGTGGTCGAGCAGCGGAGCGGTCGACACCGACAACTGCAACAGCTCGTCGCCGCGCAGGGCCGCGAGTTGGACTCCCACCGTCGCCTCGCCGTGCCGGGTCCGGTCCCACAGTCGGGCCAGAGCCGACGCCGCCCCGTCGTCGGCAGCCGCGATGCGCAGCGGCCCGTCGGGTACCGCGCCGTTGGTCGGGCTGTCCCAACCCAGCAGCGAGCCCGCCGCGCCGTTCCACCACCGGGCCGCGCCCGAGAGGTCGAGCTCGGCGATGGCCAGGGGCGAGGACTCCACCACGGCCTGGAGACGCTGCTCGTTGCCCTGCACCGCCTGGTACAGGCGGGCGTTGTCGAGCGCGACCGTCGCCATCTGGGCCAGCAGGACGAGGACCGACTCGTCCTCGGCGTTGAACGGCGCGGCTCGCGACCGAGCACCACGATGGCCCGGTTGCGCGTCCCGGTCGAGTCGACGAGCGGGACGGCCATCCACGGCACGGCTCGGGCCCCCGACGACGCCAACTCCGCGGCGATGGCGGGATCCGCGACCTCGTCGAGGCCGCCGGAGTTGCGTAGGGGCCGGTTGGCCCGGGCAACGAGCCGCGAGGCGGCATGGACCACCGGGGACAACTGCGTCGGCAGAGCGCGGTGGGGGCGCTCACCTCCACCTCTCCGGCCTGTTCGGCGTCCGTCGACGAGAGCGTCCTGTGCGGAAGCTCGCCGGGGGGAAGCACGAGCACCACGGCCTGCTCGGCGTCGAGGACGCGCCGGCCGTGCTCGGACAGCACCCGCAGCACCTGCGGCTCGGCCAGGGGCGCGTTGACGGCGAGGGCGGCCTCCATGAGACGGCGCAACTGGGCGGCATGGCGCGTGGCCGCCTGCTCGGCCTGACGGCTCTCGCCCCACAGCAGCACCCGCTCGACGGCGATGGCCACCCGCTCGGCCAGGCCCCCCGCCGTCTCGAGGTCCGAGCGGCGGTAGCCGCGGCGCCCGACCCCGGTCACGAAGCTCAGGGCGCCGAAGGACAGGCCCCGCAGGTGCACCGGCACGACCAACATCGACTCGATGCCCGAGTCGAGCTCCGTCTCGCTGTAAGCCCCCGGCGGTGCCGGCTCTCCGCCGTGGGGGGGCCCGTCGCGCCTCGTGCGGATGACGACCTCGGGCCGGCCGCTGGCGAGCACCCGTCGGACCAGCGCCTCGCCGTCGGGGTGGGGGTGGACGCGTCTGCGATGCGGCCCACCGGCCCTCGGCGCCGTGGGCCACCCGGCGCAGGGTGCCCTGTTCGTCGACGACGTCGATGGCGAACCAGTCGGCGAAGGACGGGACCACGACGTCGACGAGGCGCACCATCGCTTCGTCGTAGGACTCGAGGGCGGTGGCGAGCACGTCGCCGGCCCGGGCCAGGATGGCGACGTGCTGTCGGGCGTGCTCGGCGCCCAGGCGGCTCCGACGCTCGGCCTCGTCGAGCCGGGCCCGCTCGATCGAGGCGGCGGAGCGGTCGGCCACGAGCTGGAGCAGCTGGAGGTCGCGCTCCTGGAACCGGTGCCGGACACGGGTCCCGACCTGGACGACGCCGATGACCTGTCCTCCCACCAGGAGCGGCGCGGCCACGAGCGAGGAGACCCGCTGGCGCAGGAGCGGGGCAGTCTCGGTCGCCTCGCCGACGTCGTTGACGATGACGGCCTGGGCCCGCGACGCCACCTCGCCGACGACCCCCTCGCCCACCCGGACCTCGAGGCCTTCGGTCACGCCGCGTGTCGAGGCCGTACGAGGCCCGGACCGTGAGGCTCGGCGCCGTCCGCGGTCACGAGGAAGATCGTGGCCACGTCGCCGCCCACGACGTGGCCCGTGCGGGCCAGCAGCTCGTCGAGCAGCTCGTCGAGCGGGAGGAAGGACAGGCCGGGGTCGGTGACCGACTGGATCGATCGCAGGGCCACCCCGGCGTCGTGGAGCCCGAGCCGGATCCGGCGCTCGGCCACACGCCGGAACACCAGGATGACGAGGACCATGACCGCGCTGACGAAGACGAACAGCCACGCCAGGGTGCGGTTGACGGTGAGGAAGTGGAAGACGACGAACGAGAACAGCGCCCACGCCACGACCAGGGCCGCTTCGCCCAGGAACGTGTGTCGACCGAGGGCCTGGTGCAGGAGCCGGTCGGCCTCGGGCCCGTGTTCGTCGGGGACGATGGCGGTGGGATCGGACGGCGTCGAGTCCCAGCTGGGGGTGCCCGCCTCCGGCTCAGACCGGGCGAAGAGCCTGGCCAGGCGCCCCGCGCTCGGTGACTTCGGGCGGCTCACTGGAAGAAGAGCCTACCCCCGGCATCCGGGTTCGGCCCGGGGGGCCGTACCCTCAACGGGATCAACGGGGCCGCCCGGGCAGAGCACCGCCGCCGAGGTCCTCCCCGGCAGCGGTGCTCTGACGCGGTGGCGGGGCAGCTACCCGTGATGCCTTCGGTGATGCGACGCCGTCGACGTCGTGGTGGTGGTGCCGGGGCCGCCCGTGGCACCGGACCCTCCCACCGAGACCGTGACCGAGGCGCTCGGTGCACCCACGCCCGAGGAGTTGTAGGCGGCCACGAAGTAGGTGTGGGAACCCGCGCTGACACCGGTGTCCTGGAACGACGTCACCACCGGGCTGGGCCAACCGGGCCAGGCGATCTCCTGGCCGTCTCGGAACACGTCGTCACCAAAGGTGCTCGACGGGTTGGCCCACGAGATGGTGACGGTGCTGCCGCTCACCGAGGCTCTGAGGTTGCTCGGAGCCCCGGGGGTGCCGGCCGTGGTCGCCGACGGCCCCGCCGTCGTCGTCGTGGTCGGCGGCCGCGTCGTCGTGGTGGTGCTCTGCGGTGTCGTGGTCGTCGTCGTCGGTGGCTGCGCGCTCAGCAACGAGTCGATGGTGCCGTCGGCCGACGAGCCCCCCAGATGTGACAGGCCGTAGGCGTCCTCGATCGAGTGCAACACGCCGACGGTGTCCACCGCCGTGGTGTCCTGCTGGGGATGTGCGCCCAGAGCGGCGGAGACGACGATGGTGGCGACGTGGCCCCCTTTGCCGCCGTTGAGGCCTGACGTGTCCGATGCGAGCGCTTCGTCCCACTCGATCACGATGGAACCGCCGGCCCGGTACCACGAGGTCGCCTGCACCGACGGGACGAACGTGGACAGGAATGCCTCGCTGTCGGTCAGCTGTTGTGCCGAGGTGTCGACCGGGACGCCCGTGTGGCCGTCGTTGGTGAGGTTCGGCGTGTACCAGACGAAATCAGGCGCACTGGAGCTGTTGAGGACGCCCATGGCGGTCGACGCGTTGGCGCTCGGCGGAGGACTGGTGAAGTACTCCCACGGGAAGTGCCGCACGGCGTAGAGACCCGCATCGTTGCGGGGATCGGCCGGCAGGTTCTCGGCGAACGCCTCTTGGCTGATGCCCGCGCTCCGGAGCTGGTCCGCCAGTGTCGGGCCGGAGAAGACCCCTGACGATGACGGCGGCTCGTCCACGGTCACGCCTTGGTTCGAGCCCGACGTGATGGCGAGGTAGTTCGGCAGTGATGGGTGGCCCAAAGCGTACGACTTCGTCGCCGACCCGTAGTCGGTCGCCAGGGTCGTGACATAGGGCAGGGCAGGGTTGCCGATGATGTTGCCGGCTCCCTCGTTCTCCATCATGACCACCATCACGTGCGGTTTAGAAGACGTCGTCGTGGGTGGTTTGGTGGTCGTCGTGGTGGCGGCCTTGGGCGCTGCCGTGGTCGTGGGCGCAGCCGAGGTGGGCGGCGGCGAACCGATGCTGGCTCCGCTGCCGCCGCCGAAGTCCGCCTTGAACGCCGCCAGGGCATTCGGGAACCGTCCGTCGGTGATGTCGTTGTCCTGTCCGCCCGCGGTGTCGTTGAACGAGAAGATGTTGGTGAACGCCACGTTGTTCGACGCGACCCAGTTGGCGAACTGGTTGATGAAGTAGGGGTCGTCCCCGAGGCCGTGGCCGTCACTGCGGTAGCACACTGACCATTCGGGCATGGCGATCGGCCTGCCCTCGGAGGCGGCGAAGCTCGACAGCCAGTTGAGGCCCCAGCTCTGGTTCATGGCGTTGGCCCATGAGTTCTGCGGGGTCTGGGGCGTGCCCCAGTACTCGTCGTAGACGTCGGTGCCGATGTAGTCCACGTACGCGCTGCCCGGGTACGCCTGGGTCAGGTCCCAGCTGGTGGGGCCACCCGAGTTGGGATTCCACAGGAACTGGAACTGCTGGCCGGGCACGGCCCGCATGGTGTTGACGATCTGGCGCCAGAACGAGGCGAAGTTCTGGGCGTCGGTGTTGCTGGCGACGCTCCATGGGTACCAGTTGCCGTTGAACTCCCAGCCCAGGCGCAGAATGGCGTTGCTCTCGCCTTGCGACACGAGGTTGTGGGCGAGCGTGGCGAAGTACTGGTTGTAGGCACCGGAGGCACCTTGAGCCAAGGTGCCTCCCGACCCTCCGGGGATGATGGGGACGCCGAGCACCAGTCGGTAGCCGGTGCCGCTCCAACCACCCTCGCCCCCGCCGTTGTCCATGGCGGCCCAACCGTCGGTGCGGTCGAGGTAGTCGGTGGCCAGCGTGGGATGCGTGTTGGTCTTGGACCCGAAGCCGGCGAGGCCCGACGGGTTCACCCATCCGACGTAGTCGCCCAGCGGGATCGAGGACGCCCCCGAGCTCGCCAGAGCCGTCTTGGCCCAGAAGAGGCCGCCGATCGAAGCGAGCAGGAGGGTGAGGCACAGCAGCCCCCCTGCCACGGTGCGGGGCAACCCGGCGACCCGGCCGCCGCCGTCATCGCGGGCGCGCCCGGCTCCATGAGTCCTCTGCGACGTGTTTGCTTTATCCACGATCTCATCTCCCCCCGAGACCGGACTGGGCAAATGGGCGCGTGGAGCGAAGGCCTCGTTGGTCTTGCTCCCCCGCCGATTCGACAACCCGGCCGCTGTGCGTCCCCTCCTGACAGAGGGATTGCATTTCTTTCCTGGTTGTTTTCTCTTCCCGAGCTCGTGTGACTTTGTGTGTTCCGGTTACGTGTTCACGCCGTGTAACCGTGCATCTTCACTATCGGCGCGAACTGCGCCGAACTTCGACAAGCGCGGCGCAACGCTCGATGAACTGCTCATCCGAATGCCACGCGGAACGCCGCCAGCGCCTGGTTGAACTGTCCGTCGAGCAGGTCGTGCGAACCGTCGGGCGCGTCGTAGTTGAAGTACGCCGTCCACGCCACGTTGTGCTGCGCGATCCAAGAGGCGAACTGGTCGATGAAGTACGGGTCGTCTCCCATGCCGTGACCGTCGCTCGTGATGTCGGTTCCCCATTCGGGGAACGCCATGGGACGTCCCTGTTCGGCGGAGAAGCTCGCCAGCCAATTGAGGCCCCAAGGCTGTGCCAGTTGGTTCGCCCACGCGTTCTGCGGTGTCGCCGGCGTCGACCAACCCTCGTCGTAGGTGTCGATGGCGACGTAGTCGACGTACGCGCTCCCGGGATAGGCCTGTTCAGGTGTGTAGGCGTTTCCGAAGGAATTCCCCGCGTTCGGGTTCCACACGAACTTGAAGGACTGGCCCGGCACCGAGCGCATGGAGGTCACGATGTTGCGGAAGTACGCCGCGAAGTTCGCGGCATCGGTGGCGTTGGTGACCTGCCACGGGTACCAGTTGCCGGTGAACTCCCATCCGAGGCGCAACACCGCATTCGGCGCGCCACCCGACACCAGCGATTGGGCGAGGGTGACGAAGGTCGAGTTGTACTGGCCCGCGGCCCCGGCGGCCAGGGTCCCCTGCGCGTTGCCGCCGCCATCGGTGGGGATGATGGGCACGCCCAGGATCAAGGTGTACCCGTGCCCGCGCCACTGGCTCGTGAGCCAGGACACGGTGCCGTTGTTCGAGATCCCCGCCCACCCCTCGTTGCGCGGGAGATAGTCCGCGGCATACGTCGGGTGCGTCCCGGTGGCAGCCGCGAAGGCGGCGACTCCCGACGGGTCGCCCGAAGCCACATACACACCGAAGGGAATCGACTGCGAGGTGTGGGGAGGTGCGGCGACGGGGTTGGGCTTCGCCGCCACCGGCGCCGGCGACTTCTTCGCCACGGCTTGGCTCGTGATGTGTTGCGGGGCGCTGGTCGTCGGCGCCGGGGATTGTCACGGGCGCCACCGAGGTCGTGGTGGGGGGGACGGTGGTGGCCGGAACGGTCGTGGTGGAGGCCTCGGCCTTGCGGCCCACGCTGAAGGTGATGGTCGGGGCCGCGGCCGCGGTGCGGGCACCCGGTCAGGTCGACGGCGAGGGTCACGATCATCGCCACGGCGAGCATGGCGACCACGATCTCCTTGGGCGGCCCCACAAAGCGCCCGATCGATGTTCCCCGCATGTGGCTCCAGTGACTCCTCGTGGCGAAATGCAACGAGCCACGTTTCTCGTGGCCCAATAACCACTATCGGCGCTCACTTTGACCACCTAAAGCACTCGGGTCCCACAACCACATCCCACGGCATGTGGTAATCGAGTGGCTGCGCAGCGTGGTATTCACGGTCCCGGGCACGGATTGGCCCCGGATCGGCCACGTTTCGTGCCAGAAGACGGTGAGATGCACTCACGGAATGTGCGATTCGCGGACGGAACCCAGGCACCGATCCGGAATCACTCGGAATGACCAAAGTATTTGGAAAATCCCCCTGCGCGCGAAATGGGTCCGTTGGTACGCTGTTGGGATCACGGCGGAAGTTGCATCCGTACCGCGCTCGGCCCCGGCGGCCGACGAAGGCGGAGAAGACGACGGGGGGGACGACATCCTCCGGTTGCCGTCCCTGCGCGCCGTCGTGCGCCACGCTCTTCCGGCGCTGCTCGAGAGCACGATCGTGCCCGGCGCGCTCTTCTATCTGGTGCTGCTGCTCGACGGCTTCCACGGCGCGCTGATCGCGGCGCTGGCGTGGTCGTTCCTGGCGCTCGGGCGCCGGCTGGTGCGCGGGCACAAGGTCCCGGCCGTTCTCGTGTTGAGCGTGGTCCTCGTGAGCGCCCGCACCGTGGTGGCGTATGTCACCGGTAGCGCCTTCTTGTACTTCGTCCAGCCCACCGCCAGCACCTTCCTCGTGGCGGTGCTGTTCCTCGTCACCGCGGTGGCGCGGCGTCCCATCATCGAGAAACTGGCCCGCGACTTCTGCCCCCTCGATCCCGAGATGTTCGCCCGACCTTTCGTGCGCCGATTCTTCCTGCGGTTGTCGCTGCTGTGGTTCGTGGTCCTCGCCACCCAGGCCGGGTTCGTCATGTGGCTCCTGCTGGCGTCGTCGGTCCGTACCTTCGTCGTGGAACGCTCGCTCGTCTCGGCCGTGCTCACGGTGGGAGGGATCGTCCTCTCGACGCTCTGGTTCGTGCGCGTCATGCGCGGCGCGGGGCTGACGGTTCGTTTCAGCGGGGCCCTGGCGTCGATGTCGTCGGGTGCGTCGGGCGCGTCGGCGCGGTCGCCGTCGGACCAGATGGGTTCTCCGGCCGGCTGACGCCACTCGCCGCCGGGCACCGTGCGGCGCCCGGGGCGGTACCGTGAGAGCTGCGTCGGGGCAGGCCCGGCACGCTCGAGGAAGGCGTCATGACAGGCGGACCGGGACCGGTGGCCCTGGTGGGCAGCGGCGAATTCCTGGCCGCCATGGAACCGGTCGACGCCGGGCTGCTCGAGGGTCGGCCCCGGCGCGCCGTGGTCGTTCCCACCGCGGCGACACGCGAGGGCGACGCCCGCGTGTCGTACTGGCTCGAGCTCGGTCGACGGCACTACGAGGCGATGGGCGTCGAGCCCGTGTTGCTCGACGTGCGCACGCGCGCCGAGGCCGACGATCCCGCCACCGCGGCACGGGTCGAAGGGGCAGGGCTCGTCTACCTGTCGGGGGGCGACCCGCATCATCTGGCCGACACCCTGCGCGACACGGCGCTGTGGCACGCCATCGCGGCGGCATGGCAGGAGGGGACGGCGCTCGGTGGTTGCTCGGCCGGCGCGATGGCACTCACCTCGGGTGCTCCCGACAACCTCCTCCCCACCGGAGCTGCCGCGCGCCGTGCCCCGGCACACCCCCGGGTCGCCAACGGGCTCGGCCTGGTCGCCGGCCTGGCGGTCATCCCCCACTTCGACCAGATGGAGCGGTTGCGGCCCGGTGCACTCGAATGGTTCGCCTCGTGGCAACCGCCGGGCACGACCCTCGTCGGGATCGAGGAGGAGACCGCCCTGGTGGCGGCGGGCGGGCGGTGGCTGGTCCAGGGGGAACGGGCGGTGTGGGTGCTCGACGCCGCGGCGCGGGCCCGGTTCGTGGCCGGTGACGAGGTGACGCTCTCCCCTGCCCTAGGAATGTTGCGTACGCAAGTAGTGTTGCATCGCAGCGACACCGTGATCTCGATCCAAGGAGCAACGCCATGCCGGCCGTGACCGTCGACGACATCCTCTCCCTGCCCCGCCTGGCCCTGCCCGACCCCGCCTCGACGCGGGAGCGGCCGGTGCTCTCGGTGACCGACGCGCCGTCGGGCTTCGAGGGCGAGGGCTTCCCCGTACGCCGGGCCTTCGCCGGCGTCGACCTGGCCCAGCTCGACCCGTTCGTGCACATGGACCAGATGGGTGAGGTCGAGTACGGGCCCGGGCGAGCCGCGCGGGCACCTCGTGGCACCCGCACCGGGGCTTCGAGACCGTGACCTACATGATCGACGGCACCTTCCAGCACCAGGACTCCACCGGAGGCGGCGGGCGTCATCACCAACGGCGACACCCAGTGGATGACCGCCGGCGCGGGCATCCTCCACATCGAGCGGCCGCCCGAGGCGCTCGTCACGTCGGGTGGGCTCTTCCACGGCATCCAGCTGTGGGTGAACCTCCCGTCGCAGGACAAGTGGGTGGCACCTCGCTACCAGGACATCAGGGCCGGGCAGGTGGCGCTGGTGGCGTCACCCGACGGTGGCGCGCTGGTGCGCGTGATCGCCGGCGAGCTCGACGGCCACGCCGGGCCCGGCATCACCCACACCCCCATGGCCATGGCTCACGTCACCGTCAGCCCCGGCGCGCGTGTGACGTTGCCCTGGAACCCGGACCACAACGCGCTCGCTCTACGTGCTCGGGGGCGAGGGCTCGGTCGGGACCGAGGGCCGACCGGTGCGCATGGGCCAGCTGGCGGTGTTCGGCGCCGGCGACACCGTCGTCGTCTCGGCCCGCGACCGCCAGGAGTCACGCTCGCCCGAGCTCGACGTGCTCGTGCTCGGCGGCCGGCCCATCGGTGAGCCGGTCGTGACCTACGGGCCCTTCGTCATGAACACCCGCGCCGAGATCGTCCAGGCGCTCGACGACTTCCAGCACGGCAAGCTGGGCACCATCCCCGCCGACCACATCGGCTGAGGCCGGCGTCAACGGGGTGCGCTGGCGCAGGACCTCGAGCGCGCTGTCGGCGTGCTTGGCCATGTTCACCTCGCTGTTGATGACGGCCAGCACCTTGCTGTCGGTGCCGATGACGAAGGTGGCGCGCTTGTTGGGGAGGATGTTGAGACCCCGCTTGACCCCGAACTGGTTGGCCACGACACGGTCGGTGTCCGACAACAGGGGGTAGTCGAAGGAGTGGGTGTCGGAGAACTGCTTCTGCTTGGCCACCGTGTCGGCGCTGATCCCGATGCGCTGGGCGCCGAGGCCCTCGAACTCCGACTTCAGGTCCCGGAAGTGACAGCTCTCGCGTGTGCATCCCATGGTCATGGCCGCCGGATAGAAGAACAGGACCACGGGCCCCTTGGCCAGGAACTCGCTCAGGCGCCGCTTGGTCCCGCTCTCATCGGGAAGTTCGAAGTCCGCAACGACGTCACCGGTGTTCATCGACGGGACGCTAGTGCGGTCCGGTCGGCCCGTCCGGTCGGCCCGTCCGTCCGGGCCGGCCTCGGCAACCCGGTCGAGTCGACCTCGGTCACCTCAGTAGCCGGCGGCGAGGTCGATCACCCCCAGCAGGGGCTCTCCGGCACCGAGGCGTTGCACGTTGTCGTGCATCCGGGCGGCGAGGTAGGCGCATCACCGCACCCGAGCTGCCGGCGTTGTGGGGTGTGATGATGCAGTTGGGAAGGCTCCACAGGCGGTGGCCGTCGGGGAGCGGCTCGGGGTCGGTGACGTCGAGCGCGGCGCCGGCGATGGCGTCGTGCTCGAGGGCGTCGACGAGCGCGTCGGTGTCGACATGTCCCCCGCGCGAGACGTTGACGAGCCAGGCCCGTCGGTGCATGCGCTCGAGCTCGGCCGCCCCGATGATGTGCCGGGTCTCGGGGGTGAGGGCCAGGGCCAGCACGACCAGGCGGGCCTCGGGTAGGGCGTCATGGAGCGAGTCGGTGGTGAGGGTGCGCTCGGCGCCGGGCACGGGCTCGGGGCTGCGGCGCACCACGGTGACATGAGCACCGAAGGGGGCCAGGAACCCGATGAGCGCCGAGGCGATGCCGCCTCCGCCGACGATGGTGACCGGTTGCCCGGCCAGCGCGGTGACCCGGGTCGCCTGCCACGACGACGCCCGGGCCGAGGCGGCGAGCGAGTGCAGCCCCGCCAGCGCCAGGGCGAGGGCATGCTCGGCGATGAGCGACGAGTGCGCGCCCTTGCTGCATGTCCAGACGCGGCCGTCGGAGACGAGCCCGGCGTCGATGAAGCTCTCGATCCCGGCTCCGGGGAGATGCACCCACCGGATCCCGGGGAACTGTTCGAGCAACGAGCCGAGGCGTCCGGGCCCCGACCAGTCCACCCACACCAGGCCCTCGGCCTCCCCGACCGGCACGACCCGGCCACCCGCGCTCGCACGGCCTCGGCCGCCTGGGGCCAATCCGGTTCGACGGCGATGCGCGGCGCGGGTCTGCCCACGGGCTGCGAGCCTACGACGGCGCGCCCCGGTCCGAAGGCGGCACCCCCGCGTCCGCAGGACGGCGGTGCAGCAGGGGGACGCCGGGGGTGAGCATCGACGCCGGCGCGAGATCAGGCCGGCGCGAGATCAGGCCGAGGCGGCCTCGAGGACCATGACCCCGTTGTGGCCACCCATGCCGAGCGAGGACTTCACGATCGGGCCCTCGACGCACGCCGTCGGGCCGTCGAGCAGGCGGGGGTGGCCCTTGGCCACCCGGGGCGGGGCGGGGATGACGCCACGCTCGAACCCGTACAGCGAGGCGATGAGCTCCACCGAGCCCGCCGCGGCCTGGCAGTGGCCGGCCAGGGGCTTCACCGAGAAGATGCCCTCGGCGTTGGGGAACAGGTCGTCGAACACCGCCGCCTCGGTCGTGTCGCACTGCTTGGTGCCCGGGCCGTGCGCGTTCATGTACACGATCTCGTCCGCCGCCACCCCGGCGTTGCGCAGTGCGTCGGTGAAGGCCCGGCGCACCTCTTGGTGGCCGGGCGCGATGGAGATGGCGTGGTACCCGTCATGGGTCATGGCCCCGCCGAGCACATTGGCGTAGGCGCCCTCGGGGCGGCGCGACATGACGAAGCCGATCGAGGCCTCGCCGGCGGTGAAGCCGCGACTGCCCTCTTGGAAGGGCCGGCACACCTCGAGCGAGGGGCCGTCCATGACCATGACCCCGACCTGGGCGAAGGCCGCCGCTCCGTCGGGCGTGATCGACATGTCCGAGGTGAGCACGAGCACGTCGTCGACGATGCCGGCGTCGATCCACATCTTGGCCGTGAGGATCGCCGCGATGCCCGACGCGCACATCGCGGTGACCGACATCGTGGGTCCGTGGAAGTCGAACTCGCGGTTGATGGCGGTGAGGACCGTCGACGGCATCAACTGCAGGATCTGTCGCTTCGAGGTGTGGAACCCCTTGCGGTGGTGGAACCCCCGCCACGCGGCGACGTCACCGAGCACCAGTCCGTGGATCACCCCGACCACGCGGCCCGGACGCCAACCCCGGTCGTACGCGTTGTGGACCGCCTCGCGCGCCGAGTGCCGAACGGCCTGGGAGAAGGTGCTCGATCCGTCCGAGGGGTTGCCCTTGTCCTCGATGGGCGCGCCCCACACCACGTCGTCCTCGAAGTACGGCGCGAATCCCGAGATGGGTCGGACGGCGGACTCGCCCGACAGCAGACCCTCGATGAGGAGCTTGTGGCCCCAGCCGTAGCCGGTCACCGCCCCGATCCCGCACAGCGAGACGGGGTCGGGACGAGCGCTGCGTACGCCCTTCGGTCCTGCCGAGTTGCCACGGACACCGTCCAAACTCCTCTGCTCGATCGGGGAAGGGGCAACAGAGTATGCCTGAGACAGATGTTCGTAAAGAGGCGAAAGTGATTTTTCTGGGCAGTGTGGCGACTGACCTGCCGATACTCCCAAGGCAATTTCTGCGTGTCCAGACCGCGTCCGGCCCGCGTCCCGAGCGCTTCGGTTGAATCACATTGTTGTGGTTTTGTTGTCGGGCGCCGCCCCCTCCGACACCCTCGGTGGCTTTCGCCGCTGTCGCGTCGCGCTGCGAGTGAGCAGGGTCAAGATCGCCCTTCCGGGCGCCGATAGGCACATATGGCCGACGCACGTCTCGGGCTGCTGCGTACCGCGCCCCCGCTTGCCGCCGCGGGGGCGTTCGAGGACCTGCCCGACGCGTCGCGCCAGCTGACGGCGATCTCCGATCTCACCAACGTCGTGGTCTGGGAGCTCGTGGCCCCCGACGCCGGCATCATCTGGCACGCCCCCTTCGAGCGCCTGCTGGCGGGACAGGACCCGCACGGCACCTACCTGGTGCCGCCGGGCGAGGAGGGCAAGCGGCTCTTCGCCACCGAGCTCGGCGAAGCGGTGCTCGCCCCGCTGGTGCAGACGGTCCGGGCCGGGGTGACGTGGGAGAACTACGAGCTGGTCCAGGAGTTCGAAGCGCCCGACGGCGAGGTCCACCGCATGCTCGTCCGGGCCGTGGCCGTCCCCGACTCGGTGCCGGCGCGGTTCCTCGGCATCGTGGCGGATGTGTCGGACCCCGGGGACGTGCCCTGGATCACCGCCGATGTCGGTGAGCGGCTCACCCTCCTCGTCGAGCACTCGCCCGACGCCATCATCGTCCACCAGGACGGGCTCGTCGTCTACACCAACCCCGCCGGTCTGCGCATGGGCGCGGTGAAATCGCTCGAGGCCGCCATCGGGAGGCCGATCACGTCGTTCATCAGCCCCGACGACCTCACGAGCACGATCGCCCGCCTGGCCCAGCTGAAAGACCCCGGCGACGTGGTGAAGGGCTTCGAGGCCATGATGGTGCGCGACGACGGCAGCGAGCTTCCCGTCGAGGTCGCCAGTGCCCGCACCAGCTGGGGCGGGAAGCCCGCCTTCCAGGTCATCCTGCGCGACGTCTCGGAACGCAAGCTCGCCGAGGAGGCGGCGGCGGCGCGCGCCGCGATCGAGCGGCGCTACGCGGCGGCCGTGGCCGCCCTCGAAGAGGGCGTCGTGGTGATCGACCGCGAAGGCGCAGTGGCCGCCACCAACGACTCGGCCACGAGGATCCTCGGGCGCCCGCCTGCACATCGGGCACGGTGACGAGATCTTCACGGGAGGACGGCGCGCCGTGCGCGAGGACGGTTCGCCCTTCCCACCCGACGCGCTCCCGCTGGCGGTGGCCCTGGCCCGGCGCGAGGCGACCACCAACGTCGTCATCGGCGTACGCGACGAGCACGGCAAGGACCAGTGGCTGTCGGTGAGCTCGCGTCCGCTGGGCGACTCCGAAGGGGCGGACAACGCCACGGTGGTGTGCTCGGTGTCCGACATCACCGATCGCAAGCAGCTGCTCGACCGCCTCGCCTGGGAAGCGCGCAACGACCCGCTCACGGGGCTCGCCAACCGCAGCGGGTTCCTCACCGCGGTGCAGGGCGCCATCGAGAACAGCGACGAGGCCGCGCTGGAGTCGCTGGTCATGTTCTTCTTCGACCTCGACCGGTTCAAGCTGGTCAACGACTCGCTGGGTCACGCCGTGGGGGACGAGGTGCTCCTGGCCGTGGCCGAGCGCCTGCGCGCCACCATGCCCGACGTCATCAGCCTGAGCCGGCTCCACGGCGACGAGTTCGCGGCGCTCGAGCCCAACGTCGCCGATACCGACGCGGCGTTGCAGCGGGCCGAGGAGCTGCGCACCATCCTCTCTCGTCCGGTGCAGCTGAGCACCGGGCGCATGTTGTCGGTGACGCCGAGCATCGGGCTGGTGCGGCTCGCCGATGTCGGTCGGGAAGCCTCCGACGTCCTCCAGGACGCGGACATGGCCATGCTCCAGGCCAAGACGAGGGGTCGCGGCCGCGTGGCCATCTTCGACGCCGGGCTGCGCGAAGAGGTGGGGAACCGCCTCGAGCTCGAACACGACCTTCGCACCGCGGTGGAGAACGGCGAGCTGCGCCTGGAGTACCAGCCGCTGGCGTCGCTGGCCAACGGCCGGGTGCTCGGCCTCGAGGCGCTCGTGCGCTGGGAGCACCCGCGCCGTGGCCTGCTCCTCCCGGCACGATTCGTTGGCTTGGCCGAGGAGTCCGAGCTCATCGTGGCCCTCGGTGGGTGGGTCCTCGAAGCCGGTTGCGCCCAGATGGCGCGCTGGCGGGCCATGTACCCCGAGGCCACCGACTCCTTCCTCGCCGTCAACGTCTCGCCCCGCCAGCTCGACGGCCAGGAGCTCATGCCGGCCCTGCGCAACGCCTTGGAGAAGAGCGGCCTGCCTGCCGGCGCCCTCATGCTCGAGATCACCGAGTCGGGCCTGGTCTCCGACGACGGGCACCTCCACGGCATGCTCGAGGAGCTGCGCGAGTTCGGCGTGCGTCTCGCCATCGACGACTTCGGGACGGGGTACTCGTCGCTGAGCTACCTGAAGCGGCTGCCGGTGAGCTACATCAAGGTCGACCGCTCCTTCGTGAGCGGGCTCGGCACCGACGCCGAGGACGAGCGCATCGTCGCCGCCATCACCGAGCTCGGTCACGGGCTCGGGCTCAGGGTCATCGCCGAGGGCGTCGAGAACCGCCAGCAGCGCCACGTGGCGCGTCAGCTGGGCTGCGACCTCTACCAGGGCTACCTGCTGGCCGAGCCCCGCCGGCCTCGCGACATCCCCGCCTTCTGGCGCCCCCGGCCCTCGGCGGCACGCGCCGCGAGCTGAGCCCGGCTCAGGGTCGCGTCGGCACCACCGGGGCGCCCCCGCCGGGGGTCAGGGCTTCGATCCCGTTGTGCGCCGGGTTGTAGGTGTTGCCCAGACCGAGCACCACGGCGTCGCCCACCGTGGCGATGCCCGACCAATTCGCCTGGGGCAGCTTGACCTGGACGATGAGCTTGCCGGTCTTGGCGTCGCGCACGTCGATGGCGGGCGCCGAGAGGGCCAGGCCGCTGAAGGTCATGCCGCCCGCGACGGTGGTGGGAGCAAACGACGAGGAGAGGTCCTCGTGCCAGGCCACCTTCCCCGTGGCCGCGTCGAAGGCGATGTCGGAGGGCTCCTGCGACAACGTGTCGCGCCGGTTGGACGGATCGCAGCGCTTCTGCTTGGGCCCGTTGCTCTCGAACCGGCCGAAGTCGCCGATCGCGGTGGCACCGTAGACGCGCCGCCCGTCGTAGGCCGTGGTGGCGATGAACCCACCGGAGAACCCACCGAAGACGACGTTGGTCTTCCACCGCAGCTTCCCCGTGCTCGGGTCCACCGAGTAGTAGGTGCCGTCCTTGGAGCCCTCGCCGAGGAACCGGGCCTTGCCCGGTCGCGTCGACGCCGGCGTTGGGGGTCGCCCCGAAGTCCCAGTCACACTGGGGGTCGGGTCGCGCCGGGCGTGTACTGCCACGCCCGCCTCCCGTCGCCGACGTGCAGGGCGACGATGGACTCCGCCATCGGATGGGTGTTGGCGAAACCGCAGTCGGCCGTGCCGAACACGACCAACCCCAGGGCGGGGAGCACGGTCCCCGACGACCATACGCTGCCGCAGCCGTCGTCGAGCACATGTCCCTGGGCGTCCACGTCGGTCTGGTACTGCCACACCGGATCGCCGGTGGCGAGGCTCGCACCCACCACATATCCCCCATACCCGTTGTGGCCGTCGACGTCCACCCCGAACATCACCACCCCGGCGGCGACCACCGGTGACGAGAAGATCCGGGTGCCGTCGGTGTCCGGGCTCGGAGGCTCGTCGGGACGGCCCGTGTAGTCGTGCTCCCAGTAGATCGCGCCGTTGGCGGCGTTCAGCGCGTACAGCGTGTAGCCGCCGCCGAAGATGACCAGTGCGGGGCGCGTCCCTTCGGCGGGCTCGAACCACGCCGACGACGTGACGAGCCCGCCGTCAGACGTCAGGTCGCGATGCGGCTCGCCCGGATAGGGCGTGACCGCGTTCTGGGACTTGAGCCGCACCTTCCACCGCAACGTCCCCGTGGCGAGATCCATCGCGTAGAAGTAGTCGTCCCACGAGCCCACGTACACCACCCCGTCCACCACCGTCGGCGTGGCGGTGACGGCGTCACCGGTGGTGAAGACCCACGCCTTCTTCAAGGTCTTCACCGTCGTCGGGGTCAATGTGGTCCGGCCGTGGAACGTGTGCTGGGCGTCGTGGCCGTAGGTGGACCAGTCCCAGGCGCCCGCCTTCGTCGGCACGGTCGGAGCCGTCGGGATGCTGGAGGGCGCGGCCGAGGTCGTGGCCGTGGTCGACGGGGCCGAGGAGGTGCCGCGCACCGGCGTCGACGCGGCGCAACCCGCCAATGCCGCGCTCAGGGCCACGGCCGCGACGAGGCGGCGCGTGCCGGCGCGGTGCCGGCGCGCACGGTTCTCCGACCCGGGTCGCGGTGACCCGAGCCTCGGTGACCGCCCCTCACCCAACGTCGGTTACCCGAAGCCTGCCGTGGCAGGTGCGTCGGTCGATGGGCCCTTGTCCGGCGCGGGGTTCTCCGCCGGGCCCGACAGCGGGGGAACGACGGCTCCCGACGGATACGGGCACACCGTCGTGGCCGGCACACACACCGTCACACTGGTCGGGAAGTCGAAGCCGGTGGCCACGGCCACGGGCGTGGACGGTTGGCCGTTGGTGAAGGTCACCTTCATCGCCCGCCCCCCGTAGTCGGCGGGCCCGCATCCGGTCAGCAGCGCTTTGCACGCCACGTGGATGTCGATGAAGTACATCGTGCCGTCGGGCGCGAAGGCCATGCCGAAGGGGTTGAACTGCCCCGCTGCCTTTCCGAGCTCCGCGATCGTCGTCCCGGGTACCGATCCCCGCCCCGGTTGGGGCTGGCCGTCCTTGGTCACGAAACGGATGGACGGGTTCCCGATGTAGCTGCTGACGGCGAAGCAGTCACACGTCGGGTCCTTGGCCACTCCGGCCGGGAACGGCACGTTCTTGACGAAGGCCGAGAGGTGCACCTTGCTCCGCGGGTAGACGCCGCCGGGGCATTGCGAGGCCCCGGTCGGGAGCGATGACGCGGGCGAAGCGCAGCACGCTCGAGGTGCCGACGTTGGGCACGAGCACGTCGCCGTTGTCGGCCAGAGCCATCATCCCGGGCTGAGCCAGGCCCCCGGTCCCGTCGGTGTGATGCGGCCCCACCCCTGCGGCGGTCGGTCCGTAGACGATGCAGTAGGTCGTGTACTTCGGAGCGAACCACTCCACCAGCCGTCCACTGCTCGGCGGAGGGTACGCGCCCTGGGCGGTGGCGATGTCGTTCCCGAACACGTCGCCGGCCTTGTCGACGGCGCACCCGGTGTAGGTCTGGTTGTTGTTGAACACGCCGTCGGCGGTGGGAGGCGAGTCACTGCCGATGGTCTGGCCGGGCAGTTTGTAGGGGCCGGGGACGTACAGGGTCTGGCCACTGAACGACCCGTTCGGGTCGTTGAGCTCCTCGCCGTCGGCAGGTTGTTTATAGGGCTTGGCACTGCCGAGGTTGTGCTGGCCCGGGAGCGTGGGGTCATACGCCCCCGACGAAGCGGCCGTCGGGCAGGACGCACATCTGCCCGTTGAGGTCCCACGGGGGAAAGAGCTGCCTCTGGGTGTCCGAGGGCATGGACAGGAGGTCCACCTCCTCGTTCTGGTCCCAGTAGACGAGGTAGCCCGGCTTGCCTTTCACCCCACCCTCTATCGGGGCGATGGGGCCGGTGGAGGCGACGTTGGTCGACTCGGTGGTCTTGGGTGCGCTGGTGGAGGAGCCCGAGCTCTTCTTGGCGGTGGAGGAGCCCGAGGAGCACGCCGCCAGGGTCAGCGCGCTCACCACCACTCCCACGAGCACACGGCCCCGTCGCCCGGGGCGCGCCCGTCGACGGCCGGCATCGTCACGTCTCATCTCACGCTCCCCTTGCGACGCCCCGTCCCCTGAGGCTGACGCGGCCGTCATAGTACGCGGCCCTCGCCGGCGGTGCCGGGGCACTCGACGCCGCGGTGGCGCCGGCGAGATCAGGACTCGTGGGTGATCGCCGAACGCGTCCGCGAGGCCAGGCCCCGTGCCCGGCGGTTGAGCGCGGACCTGGGCTTGACCGCGCCTCTTCCCGGCACCTCGTCCACGGTCACCGTGCCCTGGCAGTGCTCGAGCAGGAACCGGCACAACGCGGGCATCGCCTTGCCCGTCACCGCCGTCCACGAATGCAGGAGCACGATGGAGTGCGTGGCGCCCGATCGCTCGCGTTGGGTGATCGCCTGCGCGATCGAAGGGACCAGCGCGTCGGGGTCGGTCACCGAGAAGTCCTTCACGTCGACGTCCCAACCCACGTGCTGGTACCCGAGACCGCGCAGGCGCCTTCGGATGACCCGGCTCTCGGATCCGGCCCCGTAGGGAAGCCGGTACCAAGGTCGGGCATCGACGCCGAGCGCGTCCTGGATCTCTTCGTGGGCCCTGGTGACGTCCTCGCGCACGCCCCTCGGGGTCAGGAGCCGGGTGTCGGCGTGGTAGTAGGAGTGGTTCCCCACGAGGTGGCCGTGCGCCGCGATGGCCGATGCCGCCTCGGGATTGGCGGCGAGCCACCGTCCCTGGACGAAGAACGTGGCCCGGATTCCCGACGCATCGAGCGCGGCGAGGATGGCGGTGACCGCGTCGGGGCTGTCGTGGCCGTGCTGATCGGGGTCCTCGACGTCGACGGTGACAGCGACCAACATTGCGCGATTCCCCGAGATCCCGGACCCAGTGACCACTGCGTCCGCTGCTCGATCGACGTTAACAGTCATCGGTGCTGAAGGGTCGCTTTGCCCGCGGCCCGGGACGGTAATGTCGTGTACACGCCTTCACCACGAGCGTTCGAGCCTCGACGTGCCTCCGGTCCATGACCGCCACCGAACTCCCTACGCGTTTCGCACGCAACGCCGGGTCGAATTACCTGCTGGCTGTGGTCATGGCGCTCGTGGCCTTGGTCACCACGCCCATCCTGACGGGTCACCTCGGCCCCCAGAAGTACGGGATCTGGATCTTCGCCGGGTCCACCATCGCCTATGTCGAGTTGTTGGACCTCGGGCTCGGCGGAGCCGTGGTCTCGTTCGTCGCACGCCTGTCCGCGGCGGGAGACGATGATGCGCTGGACCGGACGATCAGCACCTCGTTCTTCGTGCTCGTCGCGCTGGGACTCGCCGCGTTCATCGTCACGATCGTCGCCAGCCAGTTCGTGCCCGACGTCATCCACCTCGACCCTGCGCTGCGCGGGACCACGCGCTTGTTGCTCATCGTCTTGGGCTTGGACATGGCGGTGTCGCTGCCCATGGACATCTTCGGTTGCGGCCTGGTCGCGCTGCAGCGATTCGAGCTGCTCAACCTGAGCATGGCGGGCGTGGTGATCGTCCAGGCGGTGGCGTGGACCGTCGTCCTCGTCACCGGTGGGAGCCTGCTGGAGCTCGGGGTCGTGACCGTCGCCATCAGCCTGGTCGGCCAGGTCGTCCGGTGGCGGCTCCTGCGTCGGGTCCGACCCGGGCTGGTGGTGTCGCCACGGCTCGTGGACAGGAGCGTTCTCCGGTCGTTGCGGGGCCCCGCCGGCTGGTTCGCGCTGGCGAGCTCGATCGCCGGGTTCCGGGACTACGCCAACGTGCTCGTCCTCAGCGTCGTCAGGAACGTCGCCACCGCTGGTGCCTTCGCCGTCGGCGAGAAGCTCGCCCTCCTCGGGACGAAGCTCGGGGTACCGGTCACCGACCCGTACTTCCCCCATGCAGCCGCGCTGGTGGGATCGGGCGACCGCGCCGGGCTCGGGAAGGCGGCGCGCACCGGGACCCGGATCGCCACCGGCGTCACCATTCCGTGCTGCTTGGTGGTGGGAGTCCTCGCTCGCCCCGCGCTGAGCGCCTGGGTGGGCCCCTCGTTCGTCCGGGCCGCGCCGGTGGTCACCATTCTCGCCGTGGCCTACGGGGTCAGCTCCCTCGGCGCGGCCCCGTGCAAGGTCGTGAGCGGGTCCGGCGACCAGAAGCTGCTGTCCCTGATGGGCACGGTCGAAGCGGCGGTGAACATCACGCTCACCGCGGTGCTCGGGCTCTTCTTCGGCCTCACCGGCGTCGCGCTGGCGGCGCTCGCCACGGTCGTGGGCGTCGAGCTGTGTGTGACCCTTCCCCTGGTGTGCCGGCGCCTGGATATCAGGGTGTCGCCACTCTTGGGTTCGACCGTGCGCGCCCACGGCATCCCGGTGGCCGCGGCCGGAGCTCTGGGGTGGTATCTCTCGCACGGCCCGCTCTGGCACTTCGTCACGCGTCACACCCGCACCGGGGACATCGCCGTCGTCGGTTGTGCGGGCTTGGTGGTCCTCGCGCTGTACGTCGCGGTCTTCTCGCTCACCGGCCTGGACGGCACGGACCGGCGGGCGGTGCTCGCCCGGGTCCCCCTGGCGCGGCGCCACCTGGCCCCCGACGCCCCCGCCCCGGGGGTGGGTCCGACCGACGACAGCGTGACCCCGGGCGTCACCGTAGGCACTACCCTGGCCGACGATCGGGCTCCCGCCCCCAGCCACGGCAGGAGCGACCGCTGACGCCGGTGGGTGGCACCGCACGCTCAAGGGTGGGTTCCCGGATGTCGAAGACCATCTGGAGGGTTGCGCGGACCCCGATGGCCGGGCGTCACCTCAGCTGAAGGCGGGTCATGACCGCACACCAAAAGGACCCGGTCCTCACGGCCGTGGTGTTCGGGTACCGCAACGAGGCGACGGTCCTGCGCGCCGTTCGGTCCCTGGTCGAGCAGGAGTCCGAGGACCCCTTCGAGGTCGTCGTGGCGACATCGGGAGGCGATGGGACCGGTGCCCTCGTCCGGGCGCAGTACCCCGAGGTCCGCGTGTCCGAGTGGCCGACCCGCCTCTATCCCGGCGGGGTCCGCAACCTCGGCGTCAGGATGGCGCGGGGAGAGGTCGTCGCCTTCCTCGAGGCCGACTGCGTGGCGTGCCCCGATTGGGTGAGCAGTCGCATCGCCCTGCACCGTGCCGGGCACAGGGCGGTGGCAAGCGCGGTGGAGAGCGACAGGGCCCACGGGTCGGCCGCTCGGGCGTGGCTGTACCTGGTGCATCCGTCGCGCCTCGTCGGGCACACGCCGGGTCCCGCCAGCTCGCACCAGGCCTATGGCCTCTCGTTCACCCGGGAGCTCCTCGAACGGGCCGGGCCCTTCGACGAGACGCTGCGTACCGACGAGGACTCGTCGATGGCCGAGCGCCTCCAAGCCCTGGGCGTGGACCCGTGGTTCGACCCCTCGGTCTGCATCGACCACCTCGGGCCGCCCGGCATGGCCACCTTCATCCGGGACCAGTACTCCCGGGGCCGGCTCGATTCGTGGGAGGAGGCGCTTCGACTGCCGGCGGGCCGGCTCCGTCGGCGCTGGGAGCCCACCGGTTGGGCATGCCCGTTCTTCGTGGTCCTGAGGGCGGTGCAGCGACTCTCCAAACGCGTGCGGTGGATCGCGGTGGAATGGCACCGGGCCCGGCCCGGCCCCTATCGGGAGCTGCTCGTGTTGGCGGTCCCCATGGCCCTGGGCCAACTGGCGTACCAGGCGGGGTGGATCGTCGACCAGGTCCGCGTCGTCCGACAATCGAAGAACCTGCGACGCGGGGAGCTTCCGGTCCCCTTCGGGATCCGTCGTCGCGTGGTCACCACCGGCGAAGCCGTGGTGGCGCTCACCTTGTCGGGCGGCCCCTCGCAGAACACCGAAGCCGCGCTGGCGGTGCTGCACCGATTCGGGGTCCCCGCCGCCTTCTTCGTGACCGGCGCCCAGGCCCGGCGACGCCCCGAGGTGGTGCGACGGATCGTCGCCGCCGGACACGTCGTGGGGACCAGCGGATGGAGCGGTCGGGCCTTCACCGAGATGGAGGACGCCGAGCTCGAACGAGACGTCAAGGAGTCACTCAACGTCATCAACGAGATCACCGGTACCACGCCGCGCCACGTGCAGATCCCCCACGGCGCCTACGACGAGCGTGTGGTGTCGGTGCTCGCGGCCCTGGGACTCGAGATCTGGCTGTGGACGGGTCGTCCCCTCGACACCGGGCCCGCCGGCGCCGAGGGCATGGTCGGTGAGACGACAGACGATCTGACCCCGGGGTCGGTGATCCTCTTGCACGACGCGGACACGTCGGGCGCCGTGCAAGCACTTCCCGGGATCATCGAGATGGTCCACGAGCGCCGGTTCAGGTTCGTGGCGCTCGATGACACGCGGGCGTCGACGCCGAGCGACACCGCCGATACCGAGAAGGCGGGCGCGGCCCTGGCCGTGTGAGTGCCCCGCGGCTCGGGTTCCCCGAGCCGAGACCACCTGTCCCCGCTTGCGCCAGCGGCGGGAGGACGCTCGACTCAGCGTTGCCAGTAGCCGGTCTGGCCCGGGTTCTCCACCGGCTTCGGGCCCGTCGGTGCCGCCGGGGAGCCCTCGGCGGTCGACGACCTGAGCACGGTCGGTTCCGATACCCGCAGGGCGTCGGAACGTTCGACGGCGGATCGGCGGCCGTTGGCGAGCGGTGCCCTCGGCGCGCGGCTGCGGGGATGCTGCTCGGGGTCACGGGAGCGACCGCGGGCGAAGGCGGAGCGTCGGCCCGTCGGAAGTGGCCGTACCCGTAGGTGCCGTCACGGCGCCGGCGGTTGAAGCGCACCCGGTTGAGCACGATCGCCACGTTGGTGTTGGCGGTGTCGAGGCGCAGCAGGCACTGCTGGAGGCGCTCGGGGTTGAAGCGGCGTGCGTCCACCACCACGATGACGAGGTCGACCATGGTGGCGATGAGCACGGTCTCGGCCACGCCGATCAGGGGCGGGCAGTCGATGACGGCGGTGTCGTGGCGCTCGCGCAACTGCTCGATCAGCAGCGGCAGGTGGGCCGAGACGATGTCCGAAGGATGCCGGTCGATGATGCCGGCGGGAATCACGTCGAGATAGGGGTTCGGCGTCCGCGACGCGTGCGCCAGGGCGTCCTCGGTCCGGCGGCTCGTGACCCCGGGGCCGAAGGGCACGCCCATCTGGGTGTGCAGCGCCGGCTTGCGCAGGTCGCAGTCGATGGCGGTCACGTGGCGGTCCTGGGCGGCGAGCGCCCAGGCGATGTTCGTCGACACCGACGTCTTTCCTTCACCGGGGTCGCACGAGGTCACCGCGATCATGGCCGAGGCGCCCGCCGGCAGGCTGATGAGCAGGTTGCTGCGCAGCTCCTGGAACGCCTCCATGGCCATGGGCTCGCTGTGCTTCACGAACAGGTCCGTGGGGCGCAGCCCCGACGCGGCCACGCGTGGGATCTCGCCGAGCACGGTGGCGCCGATGCGCTCCTTCACCTCGGTGACCCGGCTGAGCCGGCGCCGGATCCCCGGCCGCCCACATGGCGGCGAAGATCCCGAGCGATGACGCCGAACGCGGCCGCGCCGAGCAGGATCGGGGTGCGCGGGTTCGACGGTGACGTCGGGGGTTGGGCCGGGGACAGCTGCGACACCTTGTAGCCCGACTCGGCCGGCCGCGGCTGGTAGGCGATCAACTGGTCGGCCACGGCGTTGGCGAACTTCGAGGCGGCCACCTTGTTGCGTGCTGGTGGCCTTGATGGTGACGATGAAGGTGCCCGGGTCGACGGTGGCGTCGACCGAGGCGCCGATGGAGCGGTACGGCTCGGGGACGTTGGCAGTCGCACGGGCCAGGTTCGAGGTGCTGGTGGCCTCGGCGGGGAGCTGGGGACCGATGATCGAGATCACCGCCCCCGCATTGCTGTTGTTGCCGATGAAGCCCGGCGCGGGCTGCGATCGTCAACAGTGTGCTCGCGGCGTACTGCTTGGCGGGCAGGAAGGCGGCGGCACCGCCGATGACGACGCACAGGACGAACGCCGCCAAGGCGACGACGAGATTGTGCCGGACGTCTCTGATGAGCTGTCGGATCTCCATGGTGTCAGACCACCTCGTAGTGGCTCATTGCCTGGTAGTTACGCATGGCGGCCGGGCCGCCCCCTCCTGAGGTCACCGCGCTGCGGAGCATGCCGAGCGAGAGCCCGAGCACCGTGGCCAGCCGATAGTTCTCGAAGATCGACTCGACCTGGCCTTTGGTCACGAGCCCGACGACCACGGCGAAGAGGGCGAGGGCGAGGACCGCCACCATCGGGTCGGGATGCAACCGCCAGGTGGCGAACCCGTTCACGAGCGAGATCACCAGCGCCAGCAGGAAGATCGCCAGTCCGATGAGTCCTGTCCGCAGCCACAGGTCGAGGCCGATGTTCTCGGTCAGGTCGGTCGTGATGTATTGATTCGGCCCCGGCTTGAAAATAAGAGTACTCGAATCCCAGTCCTTGCCCCAGGATCGGGTGCTGTTTGGCGTCGGCGAAGGAAACGGTCCATTTGTTGATGCGGTCCTGCGCGGACTGCTGCTTGGCCTGGGAGTTCAACGTGGCTCCGACTGTTCGGGAGATGGTGGCCGCCAGCGGGCCGGTGACCGACTTCTGGGACGTGATGGCGGGAATGACCGCCACGCCGAGCACCACCCCCACGACGGCGAGGGCGGCCACGGCCACCTCTCCGGACCGGATCCGCAGACGCCGGCGGGCCGTGGAACCACTCGCCACGATGACGACGACGGCGACCACCGCGCCCAGGGTGAGCAGGACGGCGCGCTGGTAGGCGAAGAACGCGCTCAGCGCCAGTGGCACCGTGCACAGGATGTTGAGCCGGCTGCGCTGCTCCTTGCCCAGCTCGAGCAGGAACCCGATGACACCGATGGACACGAAGATCGTCGCCGCGTCGGTGCCGACCGACCCGAAGTCGAGGAGACGGAGGCCGGGGATGTTGAGCGCGAACTTCTTGTGGCCGAAGCGCAGCACCAGGAGAAGCGCAGCCGTGAGAGCCGACCATCGCACCAGTCGTTCGAAACCGCGACCTTCGAGGAACCGCCGGATCGGCACCCCCGAGGCGAGTGCGTATGCGCCCATGACGTAGATGATCGCCTTCGCCTCGTAGGGGAGCTTCACCATGCTGTTGTGCCGGAGCACCCCCTCCATGGCCTCGAGCGTCCACCACGCCGCCACGGCCAGCCACAGCAGGGCGGGCAGCCCGACGCGTTCGGGCTTCCCTCTGATCAGCAGGCGCGCCACGAGCGCGACGGTGATGATCACCTCGGGCAGCCGGAAATTGAGCGTGCCCGTCCCCGGATGGAAGAGGCCCTGGGGCTCGGTGGTCTCGTTGTCCCACAGGCTCGAGTCGACGACGAGCAGGCCGAGGAGCAAGAACACGACCCAGTGCTCGCGCGCCGATCGCTCCCAGCGCATGAAGACGTACAGGAGCATCAGCGATACCGCCCCCGCTCCGGCGAGGAGGATCATCTTGTTCACGGCGCCACGCTCTGCAGGAGCGGTGCCAGGGCGACGTCCCAGGTGTGTCGAGCCGCCACGGCGTCGTGGCCGGCGCGGCCGAGCGCCGCGGCCCGGTCCGGGTCGTCGAGCAGACTACCGAGCGCCTCGATCATCGACCCGGGATCGTCGGCCACCACGACGCCTTCCCCGATCAGGTCTTCGAGCCCGTCCACAGCGACAGAGGTGGCCACGACGGGACGGCCCGCATCGAGTGCCTCAAGGATCTTCAGGCGGGTCCCTCCTCCGGATCGCAGCGGAGCGACCGCCACTCGCGCCTGGGCGAGGTACGGGCGGACGTCGGAAACGGTACCGGAAACCTCGATCGAGGAGGACGCGAGGGCCTGCACCTCGGGGGCGGGGTCCCTCCCCACGAGCAGGAGGCGGGCCGCCGGGGAGCGGCGGCGCACCTCGGGCCACACGTCCTGCGCGAACCACACCGCGGCGTCGACGTTGGGGGCCCAGCCCATGGTGGCGACGAAGGCGGCCGTCGGGGTCGGGGCCGGGGGCGGCGGCCCCAAGGGGTCGGGATCCCTGCCGTTGGGGCACACGAGGATGTTGCGAACACCGGTGGGGAGGCGGTGCCGTTCCTTTTCGCTCACCACCACGACGGTGTCGAACGAGGGCAAGAGGGCCCGCTCCATCGCACCCAGCGCGGCGGCCTCGGCATGGGCGAGGACCGCGGCGGGTCCTTTCCCGACGCGGGCGTAGCTGCGCACCAGGGCCGACTCCACGTTGTGGAGGTCCAGGACGCGCCGCGCCGCGGCGCACGCCACGCGCCAGCGGCACCATCTGCAGGTACTCGACCTGCAACAGGTCGACGGGGCCCTCGGACGCGGCCCGCTGCACCTCGTCGACGAGCTCGGGGCTGTAGAAGCGCCCCGCCGAGACGCTGCGGGTCCGCAGCACACCGCGCGCGGCGCGCACCGGGGTGGGTCGCCAAGGAACGCTGCGCACGTCGATACCGAGACGCTTGAGGCCCGCCACGTCGCCGGCACCGTCGTCATACGCGCACAACACCACATCGGCACCCCGGGCCAGGCGGGTGGCGAGGGCGAGGGCGCGCTGCTTCCCCCCGTCGTTGTCGGGGAGCGGGACGAACTTGGTGACCATGAGCACTCTCATGGCGCGCCCCCCGGTGCAGGGGCCGATCGACCGACCGCTCGGCGGTACATCTCCGCTATCACGTCCGCACGCGCCTCGATGCCGCGCCCCTGGGCGGTGACGCGTCCGCGACCTGCGAGGCGGGCCCGGAGCTCCCCGTCGGTGACGAGGCGATCGAGAGCCTTCGCCAAGGCGTCGGCGTCCCCGCTCGGGACGAGCAGCCCGTTGTCCCCGTCGAAGACGAAGTCGGGGATGCCCCCGGCGCGGGTCCCGATCACGGCCACGCCCGAAGCCTGGGCCTCGAGGACGCTGAGGCCGAAGGGCTCGGCCACCGACGCGTTCACGAGAATGTCCAAGGCGCGCATGGTGCCGGGTACGTCGCTGGTGCGGCCGACGAAACGGACCCGGTCCCCGAGCGCGGCTTCAGCGTCGCGCACGCACGCGCTCGGGATAGCCGTCGGGGGCGAGCCCGGGGCTCCCGACCACCACGAGATGGGCGTCGGCCGCCGGGCCCTCCAGCAGGGCCATGGCCTTGACGAGCACGTCCACGCCCTTTTCAGGGTCGATCCGGCCCACGATGCCGACGAGCGGCGCGTGCTCGTCCGAGGTGAGAAGCCGACGCACCTCTGCCGGCGCGGGCCCGGGCCCGAAGCGATCGAGGTCGACCGACAAGGCCACGATGCGGACATGGCCCGAGCCCCGGGGGCCGATGATGTCCGCCACGGCCTGGCTGATGGCCACGGCATTGGTCGACAGGGCCGCGGCCACGGTGAGCACCGTGCGGCCGAGCCCGGGGCGAACCAGGTCGTAGAGCTCGATGATCGACGGGCGTCGGGCCAGGCGGCCGGCGATCGCGCAGTCGAGATGTGCCCACAGGCTGTTGGAGTGCAGCAGGTCGTAGTCGCGGGCCGCCCGGGCGATCATGCGCACCGATCGTCCGGTGGTGGCGATCTCCCGTCCGAACTGCCCGAACGACGGGCGGCTCTCGCGCGTCGGCGGCGCGCAGGCCCAGGTGCTCGGGGAAGGCCAGCGGGACGAAGGGCAGGCCGAGGCGTCGCCAGTGCTCTTCGAGGTCACCGCCGGGAGGTGAGCCCAAGGTGAGGTCGATACCGCGCTCGGCCAGCGGGCCGGCCAGGGCCATGGTGGCGAGCTCGGCCCCCCACACCTGGCGGGAGTAGCTCACCTCGAGGACGCGCAGTCGCGTGGGGTCCGTGTCGCTCACCGACATGTCCTTCAGCGCCGTACGGTCGTCCACCGCGTCGGCCGGTCACCGCGCAGGTATCGGATGATCCCCCCCAAGGCGACGGCCTGAAGGAACACCCCTTGACCGAGCACATCCGCGATGCGCCGCGCCACGGCCGCGCCGAACGAGGCCGGTTCCGACCGGGCCACGGCACGAGCCGCCGGTGGCGCCGTGGCAGCGGAGCCGCCCGGTGGTCTCGCCGACCTGTTCTCGGCGACCGCCCGGCGCGCCACGGTGGAGACACCGATGACGTGGCCGAGCAGGAACAGCTTCGCCCACCGACTGGAACGGACCCGTCGCGCCGCCATGGTCAGCAGAGCCACCTGCGCCAAGGGCGACACCGTGTAGCGGGCCAGGCGATGGCCCCAGATCTCGGCGGCCACCAACCCACCTTCGGGCCTGAGCTGCGATCGGCGACGCTCGAACACAAAGAGCGCGCAGGCGACGCTGCGGGTACGGCGCTCCCACTGCTGGCGCACGGTGTGCACCGGCGGCTCGAAGGCTTTGGCGCTCGGCTCGTAGGCGATGGCATAGCCGCGTTCGGAGAGGTCGAGCGCGATCCACAGGTCGTCGATGGCGATGTCGGTGGGGATGGGTCGCCAGGCGTCTGTCCGGATGGCGGCCAGTTCGCCCACGAGCCCGATGGTGGTGCCGAGGCGCCACTCGCGCTGTTTGAGCCAGGACTCGAAGCGCCAGTAGAGATCCTCACCACCGCCGTCGGCCTCGACCTTCTCGCCGGCTACGGCACCGACACGGGGATCGTGGAAATGCCGCACCAATGCCGCGATGGCGCCGGGGGAAAGGAGGTTGTTGGCATCGGTGAGCACCACGACCGGCGCGGTGACTTTGGAGAACCCGAGGTTGATCGCCTGTGCCTTGCCGAGACGGTCGCCGGCGGTGACCACGGTCGCGCCCGCGTGCTCGGCGCGCGCCGCGGTCTCGGCGTCGGCATCGGCCACCACCATGACGTCGAGCTGCCCGGGGTAGCCGTTGGCCAACACGTCGAGCACCTTGGGCCCGATGCACTCGGCCTCGGCATAGGCGGCCACGAGCACCGTGACCGCGGGCCATTGCTCGGGATCCGACGGCGGTGCCGGCGTGCGGTGGCGCGACGCGACCGCCAACCACGCCGGATACAGCACGTGTCCGGTCGATGCTGCGGCCACGAGGGCGCCAACGCCCAGGCTGGTTCGTCGGACCATGCCTAGTAGTTTCGTCTTGTTTGAGGTCGCTCTGTAGCCACCACGGGCACCCCGGCTCCCCGAAAACGGCCGGTCACCGCTCGAATCCCGCGGAGCGTGGCCGGCCTCATGCCACGCCTCGCGCGCGCCTCTCCAGGACCTGGCGGTAGACCTCCAGGGTCCCCCGTGCCGTGCCCCGTCCGGTCGGCGCGGCTGGCCGGGGTAACGGGTGGTCGCCCAGGGCCCGCACCAGGGCTTCTGTCCAGACGGCGGGGTCGAGGGGGACCACCGACCCAGCTCCCGTGCGGTGCACCTCCTCGGCCAGCGGTGGCGACGCGAGGACCGGAGTCCCCGCCGACAGGCCGCGGTGCAGCACCCCCGAGTGCGAGCCCACCGCATAGGGGAGAACCAGGACGTCGGCCGCAGCCGCCCACAGGTCGAGGTCGCCCTCGGGCACGAACCCCCGCCGCACCTCGACCCCGGGGGAAGCCTCCAACAGGGCCAGGTCCGCCGACTCGTAGGCCTGTCCCACGACGAGGAGCCTGGCGGTGGGTAGCGCCGCGGCGACCTGGGGCCAGGCCTGGGCCAGCAACCCGATGCCCTTGTAGGGCCGGACCTGGCCGAGCAGGAGCGCGGTCGGGACGTCGTCGAGCCCGAGGCGCGCCCTCGCCTCGTGGCGCGCCAGGGCCGGACCGCCCAGGGGCAGGTCGACCGGGACGACGTGCACGGGCACGCCCGGCGCGCTGGCCTCGACGAAGCAGCGGGGCTCCTCACCGTGGATGATGAGCGCGTCGGCGGCCCGCCACCGCCGGGCCTGGTCCGCGGCGGCGCGGGCCCCGCCCTCGAGGGGCACCGGGTCGTGGATCGTGAGCACGACCGGGACCCGCCGCGAGATCCGGCGCAACACCACGGCGTCGAGGCCGGGGACCACTTCGGTCTGCACGTGCACCACGCCCGCTCGAGCCCGGGCCACGGCCCGGGTGAACGCCAGTGCGGTGGGACCGAGCTCGGTCAGGCGCAGGGCATAGAGCCGGGTCTTCCCCATGCGGGCCACGTCGGGGCCCCAGCGCGGGCCGCGCAGGACGAGGTCGGCGTCGCCCACACCCGCAGGCGCGGCCAGCGCCACCTCGACGTGCTCGTCCTGCAGGGCTTCACGCAGACACCGGGTGTACCGGGCGATCCCTCCGCGGTCGGACGCGTCGACGAGCAGGATCCGCAACGCCATGGGCCCCGGCGAGGGCGAAGGTGCTCCTGGGGGATCCGGGTCGATGTCGTCGGGCAGAGGGTGAGCGGTCATGGTCGAGCGGTCCAGAGTCGAGCGGTCCAGTGTCGAGCGGTCCAGAGTCGAGCGGTACAGCCAATGATCGTCAGATCCTCAGATGACCTTCAGATCGCCTGATCATGTGATCGTCATGTGATCGCCGAAATGATCGTGGCCAGGCCGCCCGAGGCTACCCGGCGTCACCCCGCGCCGAGGAGCGGGTGTGAGCGCGTGCTCACCCGATCGATGAGGCCTCTTTCGCGCCTGGTGTCGCTGATTCGATGACCGCGCTGTCGTCGTGGGTCTGCGGCGCCTGGTCCTCGACTCGGTGGATGCGGAGCACCGGGGCCGCCTCGGACCGACCGGTCTCCCCGCTGGGCTCGAACGTGTTACGGATCACCGCGGTGAAGGTCTGGAAGAGGATCACCACGTCGCGCCACAGGGACCAGTTCTCGATGTACTGATTGTCGAGCCTGGCCCGCTCGTCGATCGACGTGTCGCCGCGCAGCCCGTGCACCTGGGCGAGTCCCGTGAGCCCGACCGGCACCCGATGGCGGTCGTCGTAGCGGGGCACGTCGACCTTGAACTGCTCGACGAAGAACGGGCGCTCGGGCCGGGGGCCGACGAGGGACATGTCGCCCTTCAAGATGTTCCACAGCTGGGGAAGTTCGTCCAGTCCAGTCACTCGGAGGATGCGGCCGATCTTCGTCACGGCGTCGTTGGTGGGGTTCCACTCCACGTCCGAGCGCGAGTTCACCCGCATGGACCGGAACTTGAGGACGTCGACGATGACACCGCGCTCACCGACCCGCTGCTGGCGGAAGTGGACGGGGCCGGGGCTCGATGAGCTTCACCACCGCCGCGATGGCGGCGTAGAGAGGAGACACCACGAGCAGGGCGAACGCGGCCACCGTGGCGTCGAAGACCCGCTTGACGATGCGGGCGTTGCGTCGCAGCAGGGAGCGACGCAGGCGAAGCAGGGGGTAACCCCAGACGTCGTCCACGTTGCGGCCGTTCATCGCCGTGGCGAGCTCGAAGAACCGGGGGAGCACGTGGATCTCGACCGAGGCGTCCTCACAGGCCCGGAAGACGTCGACCATGTCGGACTCACGAGTGACACCGAAGGCGACGACGACGCGGTCGATCCTCTCCTCCGACAGCACCATGCGCAGCATGCCCACCCCGCCGAAGAGCGGGAGCGGCAGACCGGCACTGTCGACCTCGTCGAGGAACCCGACGGGGCGCAGACCGTATTCAGGATGCTCGTCGAGCGTCGCCGCCATCTTGGTGCTGACGTCGCCGGCCCCGACGAACAGGGTCCGCTCGCGCGAACCACCCGCGCGCCCGCATGAGTCGCACGACCCAGTAGGTGGCGCACCGGGCGATGATGATGCTGCCGGCGACGATCGACCCCGTCACGATCAACCGGGCGGTGGAGGGCCCGGGCACCCTGGCCAGTGCGAGCACCAGGAACGGTGCCATGGCGCAAGCGACGATCGATCCCGCCTCGCGGGCCACACTCAAGGTGATCCGAGGGCGGTAATGCCCGGTGAGGGCCAGCGCCCCCACGGCCGTCGCCATCGCCACCCACGTCCACCAGGTCGCGAGCGACAAACCGAGGGCGGCCGACACGACGACCAGGAGGACGGCGTCGGAGAGCGCCACGGCTCTCATCGCCGCGCTCGCCGTCGCCCGGGCCCGGAGAGGGACGGTCCGCGCTCGGCGCTCGGTCGGCCTCGCGCTGACCCAGGACTGGTAGTTCAGCCCGACGGACATCGCTCTACGAGCTTCTGGTCGATGGTCTGAGAATCGGATTGCGGACTACGCCGCGGCCCGACGAACCCGGCGGCTGCGACGCACCATGAGGCCGCCGACCACCAAGGCACCGGCGCCAACTGCCGCCATCCCCTCGATGTCCGCACCGGTGAAGGGCAGCGCACCACCGTTGGTCTGCACGAGCGGGGGCTCCGGCGCCGGCGTCGTGACCACCGTGGGCGTCACTTGCGGCGGGATGGAGGAGACCGGCGTCGAACAACCCGTGTAGCACGTGGTGTCGGCAACGGCCGCCGTTGCGGGGACTGCCGCCACGCCCAGCGTGGCAAGCGTCAGGCCCAGTCCCAGACCGAGAAGTTTGCTTTTCATTTCGCTTTCAACCCTTCACCCCGCAGCAGCCGTGCCGCCGCATCTCTGTTTGCCCGGTCAAAGACTCCTGCCACACTCCGTGACCGAAATCTACTCGCCCCTTCTCTGCCACCGGCGGAAGGTCCCGCCACCGCCGACCTGCACTTGCACCTTGCCCTACGGCTGTCATGCCCGACTTCGGGCACTCCCGAGGGTCCCTTCTGCCCACACCACTCCGTGAGCGACTTACAACGGATTGTCACGGATGCGCATCGACACAGACCCTATGGAGAGTCAACATTCGGTCAACTGCCCACGTCGGCTCGGGCCCTAATCCCCTGGTCGGGGGGTCGCGGGCCGAACCGGTCGGCCCGTCCGGGGCCGCCGAACGGGCCGCCGGTCAGGTCGCCAAGGTCACCAGGACAAGGTGAAGGGCACCGCGTCGCTGGTGGTGGTCCCCCGGTAGTGCCAGGTCACGGGGTTCAGGCGGGCCGTCGGGAGCACCTCGAGCTGGCCGGTGGCCAGGGGCAGGGTGAACCGGACCACGACCTGTTGGGCCTGGCCCGCCTTGACGTCGACCGGCGTGGCGATGACCCAGGTGGGGCCCTCGGCACCCAGCGCGTCCAGTGGGGGGTTGCCGTCGATGTGCGGGGACGAGGCGTAGCCGGGGAGGTTCACGGCCAGGATCCCGAGGTACTCCCCGTATACCGTGCCGAGCCCCGGGTACGGCCCGGCGATGAATTGGGACTGCCCTGGCGGCGTCGAGTTCCGGAGGTGCACGGTGAGGGTGCCCAGGGTGTGCGTGCCCTGGGTCTTGAGGTCGAGATCGGAGCCCACCGACAGGTACTGGTCGAGCTTGTTCGCCCCCCGGTTGATCACCGCCGTCATCATCGAGTCCGGCGAGAGCCGGCCCGCCACCCCGGCCTGCACCCAGTCGGCCTGTGCCCGGGGCTGCTTCGACCACATGAGCAGGTGCCGGCCCCGGGTCGCCGTGGTCATTGCATTGGACAAGGACTTGAGGTCGAGGGACTCGCCCTCCAGGGCGGCCAGGGCGGCCTGGGCCAGGGAACCCAATTTGTCCTCGCGACCCGCCTCGGCCCGGGCCTGCTGGTTCGTGGGCAGGTCGACCAGGCCCTTGTACTGGTCATGGGTCAGGAACTGCACCACGTTGTCGGCGTTCACGACGGTGCCGTTGCTCAAGGTGACCGGCCCGGTGACGGCGAGGATCTGCCGCAGCGTCTCGACGTCGACGGCGATCACCCCGTCGACCTGTTGGCCGGTCTCGGCCAGCCACATCTGCGCCGCCAGGGGCGCGTTGACGTCGAACTGGGGGGTGAGCCCCAGGTTCCGCCAGTCTTGGCCGGGCTTGAGCCAACCCCACCGGGCCTCGAGGTCACCGGTGGCGGTCACCTTGCCCGCCGCCACCGGGATGTTGACGGTCTGGTTGACGTTGGACAGCTTGATGTGCCCGTCGTGGGTGGTGAGCGCGCCGACTTCGAGGAAGTCGCCCGAGCCCGCTCGCATCTCGGCGTTGTTCGCCATCAGGAGGAGGTAGGTCTGGGGGCCTTCGAGGATGTCGGCCATGGTGCCTGCCACCCCCGCCGGCGTGTTGCAGGCGGTTGCGAACATCGGTCAGGTCGCGCACGAACGTGTCGTGTTTCGAGGCGAGTGGAGAGACCAGGGCGTGGGAAGGGCCGGTATCGATCTTCCCCAGGGCGCGGTCGGTGCTCGCCGCCAGCGCGGCGAGCTTGCGCAGTTCGACCACCCTGCCCGACCCGCTGCTGTGCGAGGACTGCAGCACCGCATGGGCCTGGTCGATGGCGCCCGCGCCGATCTGGGCCACCTGTCCCGATGCCGACGACAGGTCCTGGACCGAGCGCAGTTGCCGTCCGACCACGGGAACGATGTCGAGCGGTGCCAGCAGCGGCGAGTGCAAGAGGCCCTCCGCCGAGTGGAATTCCCTCACCGCGGCATGCAGAGGTGCAGTCGCGGACCGATCGACGACGTCGGACGCGGAGAGATGGGCCTTGGCCTGGGTCACGTCGGCGATGCCGTGGCTGGCGTGCAAGATGCCGAGCCCGATCACCACTGCCGCGCACACCAGCCACAGCACGACCACCGCCACGATCCCCCACACCAGGCGTCGTCGTCGTCTCCGGGGCCTGGAACGGGCGCGGGCGACGGGCGTCGAGGGGGAGCCCGAAGGGTCCGAAGGGTCGGACGCTCCTCCGACGCTCCCGACGCTCCCGACGCTCCCGACGCTCCCGAGGGATCCGACGCGTCCGCGGTACCGGCGGGTCCGTCGGTGTCGCTCACCCGGGCAACGTGCGGATCCCGCGGGGAACCCACAGAAGTGCAGCGGCCCGGTCGGCCAACGCCCCCAGCTCGCGCGCCGTTCTCCGGTACCCGTCGAGGGGCCCGCCGATCGGGTCGGGCACGTCATCGGCAACGGAACTACCCACGAGATCGGTGCGTTGGCGCCCCCGGTGGAGTCGACCCAGCCACGACGCGAGCGCCTCGTCGGGGCGACGCCGCCCCACCAGGTCCCCGCGCCGCACGAAGTCCTTCAACGTGAAGGTCCGGCCCCAGGCCTCTGGATCGAGGAGCACGACCTCACGCGCATGACGACGCGCCATGCACAAGACGACGTCGGAGGCCCCTACGAGCTCGGGCGTGACCTGCGCGCTGCGGTGTCGCGAAAGGTCGACGTCCAGTTCCGCCATGGCGGTCACGACCTCCGGCGGCGACGCATAGCCTCCCTGGAGAAGGCCCGCGGAGGCCACGGACACCTCCTCGGAGGCATCGTCCCCGCCGACCAGGTCGAGCCGGCCGAAGAGCGCGGCCGCCATCGGAGATCGGCACATGTTGGCCGTGCACACGAAGAGGACCTGCACCAGCTGAGTGTACCCAAGTCATGCCCATGAAAAGGGGCCATGCGTGGGTAGTGTCGAGTACGTGCGACGGGGGCTCATCACCGGCGTACTGGGCCGGGTCCTGCTGGGTGGAGGCGTCCTCATCCTCCTCTTCGTGGCCTACCAGCTGTGGGGCACCGACATCGCCGAGTCACACAGCCAGGCCGTGCTCCGCCAGCGACTCGACGCCCAACTGCATCGCGTCACGCCACACCCACCGTCGTCGACCACCACCACCGCGGCGTCGTCGTCCTCGTCGACGACGACAACCGGGCCGGGGGACCAGCCGACGGTCGGCTCGCCGATCGCGGCACCCGATGACGGCAACCCCGTCGGTCTGCTGCGCATCGCCAAGATCGGCCTCGACACGGTCATCGTGCAAGGCACCTCCACCACGGACCTGCGCCAGGGCCCTGGGCACTATCCCGGCACACCGTTGCCGGGAGAGCAGGGCAACGCCGCGGTCGCCGGGCACCGCACCACCTACGGTGCGCCGTTCTACAACCTCGACAAGTTGGCCCGCGGCGACCCCATCGAGATCACCACCGTCCAGGGCGCGTTCCGCTACAGCGTGACCGGCACGGTGATCGTGAGCCCCAACGACACGTCGGTGGTCGACAACACGACGTTTCCCGAGCTGACCCTCACCACCTGCAATCCCCGCTTCAGCGCGTCGCAGCGCCTGGTGGTCCACGCCCGGTTGACCACCGCGCCCGCTCCCACCGCGCACCAGCCCAAGGCGGCGCCGCGTTCGGAGTCCGCCGCGGCGGCCAACGATCTCGCCGGCGGCCAGGGCGACTGGACGCCGGCGTTGGAGCAGGGACTGCTGTCGGTGTTCGTGATCACCCTCGTCTGGTTGTTGGCACGTCGACGACCCTCACGTTCGCAACGCTGGATCGTCTACGGCGTGGGCGGCGCGATCTCGCTCGTGGTGCTCTTCTTCTTCTTCGGCGCCGTGAGCCCGTTGCTCCCCGCCAGTTTCTGAACCACGAGCGCCGCGGCATCCGCTGTCGCCCCGCCCGGGTCGTCGCCCATGAGGTCGGCGGCGCGCCAGCCGTCGTCGGGGGAGTATCGCTTCACCACCTTGGCCGGCGACCCCACCGCCACGCAGTGGTCGGGGAGCTCACCGGTGACCACCGAGCCCGCGCCCACCGCCACGTTGCGACCGATTCGGCTTCCGGGCAGCACCACGACGCCGGTCCCCAACCAGCTCCCCGACCCGATGTGCACACTCGACTCGACCGGCCACTGCGCGCCGATGGGTACGTCGGGATCGCTGTAGACGTGGTTCTGGTCGGTGATGTAGACGTAGGGCCCGGTCTGGATGTCGTCGCCGATCTCGATGCAGAAATGACCCACGATGTGGCTGCCCCGACCGATGAGGGTGCGATCCCCGATGGACACCACGGGATCGCTCACCATCTGCTGGCCCGGGGCCATCCCCGCCGACAGGGACACGTAGGGCCCGATCATGGTGTGGCGCGCCGATCCGGATCAAGCGCTCGTTGAAGATGGCACCGGGCGGGAAGGCGATCAAGCTCCCTTCCCCGAAGGCGCCGAAGCGGCGGGCCAGGGGGTGGCCCGGCCCGATGGCACCGAGGTCGCAGACCCATCGCCATCCGATGTCGATGGCGACCGAGGCCAGACGGCGGGCCCACGGCGGCACCTGACGGGGCGACGGCACGCGCCGAAACGTACCCCGTGCCACGACCGACCGCCCATCGCAGGCTCAGTCGACGCGCCGGTAACAGAAGATCTCTGTGGTGTACGGCAATGCCAGTGGAGGTGGGTGACGCCGAGCTTCGCGCCGGACGTCCTCGAGGAGACGCTCGCGCCCCGCCCTGTCCATGGCGGCTACGAAGCTGACCGACGCCACGCGCCCCGCCACGCCTTCGACGTCGATGGGCTGTCGCCACGGCGCATGCAGTTGCGCGGCGGGCGAGAAGCGTCGTGCGCCCTCACCTGCGCCCTCCAGCACGCGCCGCCACCGGCCGGAGACGCCTGAGGGTGTGTCTCCCTGCCACGGTGCCATGAGGCGATCGAGAGCCGCCTGCAAGGGGTCGGACAGGTCGCGTCGGTTCCACACCACCGCCAGTCGTGATCCCGGCCGCAGGACCCGGTGCATCTCGTCGATCGCCTGCTGAACGGCGAACCAGTGCATGGCCTGGGCCACGGTGAGGGCGTCGACCGACCCCGTGCGCAGCGGGATGGCCTGGGCCACTCCCGCCACCACCTCGGCGCTCGGGACCGTGCTCGCCAGCGCCCGGCGCATCCCCTCGACCGGCTCGACCGCGACGACGGCGGCGCCGTATTGCACGAGGCCTCGCGTGAGCTTGCCCGTCCCCGCGGCAAGGTCGAGGACACGGCGCCCCGGCCCCAGGCCGAGCTGCCGCGCGAGCCAGGAGAGGGCTTCGGGCGGGTAGCCGGGTCGGGTCTGCTCGTAGACCGCGGCGGCCCCGGAGAAGGCGGTGGCGGCGCGGTGCACTCCCACGGTGCCCATGCGGGCCCGTCATAGTCTGTGGCTTCGGTCCGGACCAGCCCACGCACTAGCCTCGGCCGGATCCATTTTCGGCCGCAGCGCTCGAGACCGGTGCGGAACCGACCCCCTGGCCGCGGACGAGACGGCGACCCCGGCTTCGGGGGTCGCAGGAGGAGCCCATGCCCGACGACACCACGCCCGGACCGACCGACGACGTCCCCGACGGGGGTGTCGGCCCGGACGCGTCGACTCCCGAGCCCTGGGACACCGCCACGCAGGCGACCCCGGCCGACAGCTCGGCCGCGGACATCACGCGGTCGATCCCGGCCGACACCACCCGGTCGATGGCGGGGATCACCCCGCCGGCGGGCACGCCCGCCTCCTCGCCCGATGACCTCGCCTTCGGGCGCACCGGCGAGCAACCCCGGCGGCGGCGGCACGCGGGGCTCGGCGCAGCGCGCCTGGATCATCGCCTTGGTGGCCGCTCGCCGTGCTGGTGCTCGGGGCCGGGATCGCATTGGCGGTGACCTCGGGGGGTGGGGCCAAGAAGCCCGCCCACGGCGCGCCGAACATCCCGGGCCCGACGACCACGGCCGCCGCCTCGGGTCCGCTGTGCCCGCTGACCGGGCTCGCCCCGACAGGGGGCGCAGTGCCGCGCCGGCCCGCTCTGGCGGTGAAGATCGACAACTACCCCGACGCCCGGCCACAGTCGGGTCTCGACCAGGCCGACGTCGTCTTCGAGGAGCCCGTCGAGGGCGGCATCACGCGCTTCGCCGCGGTGTTCCAGTGCCAGAGCCCGGCGCTCATCGGGCCCATCCGCTCGGCCCGTGTCGTCGACCTGCAGATCCTCGACCAGCTGAGCAAGCCCATCCTCGTCCACGTCGGGGGCATCGACCCCGTTCTGTCCATCCTCCGGGCCGGCAACCTGACGGACTTCGACCTGCGCACCCACGGATCGGTCATCCAGAAGGTGCCGGGACGCTTCGCCCCCTACGACACCTACATCTCCGCCGCCGCAGGCTGGGGTCTCGAGCCCAACGACACCACTCCGCCGGCGCCGTTGTTCAACTACTCCTCCACGCCACCCTCGGGCACGCCGGTGACCTCGGTCCACATCCCCTTCACGGGGACGAACAACACCTTGTGGACGTGGAGCGCGTCGAGCGGGCGTTGGCTGCTGTCCTACAGCGGCAGGCCGGCCACCATCGCCAACGGTCCACAGATCGCCACGACGAACATCGTGGTGCAGACCGTGCACGTCACCTACGGGCCGTGGTTGGAGAACAGCGAAGGCGGGCTCGAAGTGCAGTCACAGATGACCGGGAGCGGTCCTCTCACGGTGCTCCGCAACGGCGTCGCCATCACCGGGACGTGGAAGCGCGCCGCCCTGAACGACCCCACGACGCTCACCGCGTCGGACGGATCGACCATCGCGCTGCAGCCCGGCCAGACCTGGGTAGAGATCGTGCCCTCCACGGTGCCGGTCACGACCACCGGCCCGACGGCCTCGACCACCACGACCAAGCCCTGACCGGGCTTCGCAGACGACGGGGCCAGACCTACGACGGGCCGGGTCGCCCGACGGCAACCCGGCCCGCGAACCACACCGACGAGGAGCCGGTCAGTCCGGCACCGCAGCGGGAACGCCTTCTTCCTCGATGGCACCGACGGTCGCCCCCGCGGGCAGCACCGTGCCGGCCAGCTGCGAGCGGATGCGCTCGTTGATCTCGATCATGAGCTCGGGCGTCTCCACCAGGAACTGCTTGGCGTTCTCGCGACCCTGTCCGAGTTGCTCACCCTCGTAGGTGAACCACGCCCCGGACTTCTTGATGAGGCCGAGCTCGACCCCCACGTCGAGGAGCGAGCCCTCGCGACTGATGCCCCGGCCGTACATGATGTCGAACTCGGCCTGCTTGAACGGCGAGCTGACCTTGTTCTTGACGACCTTGACCCGCGTTCGGCTGCCGACGACCTCCGCACCGTCCTTGATCTGCTCGACCCGGCGGATGTCGAGGCGCACCGAGGAATAGAACTTGAGCGCCCGGCCACCCGGGGTGACCTCGGGCGACCCGTACATCACGCCGATCTTCTCGCGGAGCTGGTTGATGAAGACGGCGATGGTGTTGGACTTCGACAGCGTGCCGGTGAGCTTGCGCAGCGCCTGGGACATCAGCCGGGCCTGCAGGCCGACGTGGCTGTCACCCATCTCCCCTTCGATCTCGGCGCGTGGCGTGAGGGCCGCCACCGAGTCGATGACGAGCACGTCGAGCGCGCCCGAGCGGATGAGCATGTCGGCGATCTCGAGGGCCTGCTCTCCGGTATCGGGCTGGGAGATGAGCAGGTCGTCGACGTTCACGCCGATGGCGCCGGCGTACACCGGGTCCATGGCGTGCTCGGCGTCGATGTAGGCGCAGATCCCGCCGTTTCGCTGTGCCTCGGCCACCACGTGCATGGCGAGGGTGGACTTGCCCGACGACTCGGGGCCGTAGATCTCGACGATGCGTCCGCGGGGGAGGCCGCCGATCCCGAGCGCCAGGTCGAGCGCCAGCGCCCCGGTGGAGATCGACTCGATCCCCAGGTTGAGGTTCTCACCCATCCGCATGACCGAGCCCTTGCCGAATTGCTTTTCGATCTGGCTCAGCGCCATGTCGAGCGCCTTGTCGCGTTCCATATGTCCGATGCCTCTCTTCGCTTGATTGAACCGGCTACGTCGCTCCGACCCGACCGACTGACCCGACCGACCCTACGAACGGGGTGTGACATCCCTCGGCTGTGGACTCCGAATGTCGGAAAGTGTAGTTACGAACACCTGTTCGGTGGGGGATTTCCCCGACGGCGCTCCGGGCCGGCACCGGGCAGGGCACACGGTGCTCACCGTGTCGTAGCGCGACCCGCCCGGGCCGAGGACCGACGACACGAGCTCGATCGCCCGCACGCGCCACGTCGCCGCCAGTGACGCGCCGGCCAGGCTGGCCGGCCCCCGGGCCCGCCCACGCATGCGCGCCACGGTGAGGTGCCCGGAGAACCGGCGGTCGTCACCGGCCCCGCCCCACGGGGAGGTGGCTTCCAGCACCGCCGCGGCCAGCGCCTCGAGGCCCGCCACGGGGACCTGGAGGACCTGGCGGCCGGGGAACCACGCCGTGGTGGGCCCGAGGACGGCCCGGACCTCGGCCACGCCCCGCCCGCACCAGCGCGTCGGGAACGGCGCGCGAGCGCCCCGGCCACGGGGCCCGGGTCGTCGACCTCGCCCAGGAAGCGCAGCGTCACGTGCCATTGCGGCTCGGTCGTCCACCGCAGCGTTCGCCACCTCGGGGCGGTCGATGCCGAGCAGCAACTCGACCACGCTCTCGGGGGGCCACACCGCCACGAACAGGCGCACCGACCCAGTGTGCCGCCCGGTCCCGTGCAGTGTCGTGGACTAGACGGGTCGTGGACCAACGGGTCGTGGACCAGACGGGTGGTGGGCGAGAGGCGGCGGTGGACGAGAGGCGGTGCGGTGGGTGAGAGCATGTCGGTCATGGCCGTGGCGCGCATCGAGGCGGTGCACGGGGACATCACCGCGCAGGACACCGACGCCGTCGTGAACGCCGCCAATCACCGGCTGGCGGGGGGTGGCGGGGTGGACGGCGCCATCCATCGAGCCGCCGGGGCGCGCGACCTGCACGCCGCGTGCGCGGCCCTCGGAGGGTGCGAGCCGGGCGAAGCCAAGGCCACGCCGGGCTTCGCCCTCGCGGCGCGCTGGATCATCCACACCGTCGGTCCGGTGTGGGACGGAGGGACGCGCCGCGAGCCCGCCATCCTGGCGTCGTGCTACCGGCGCTCGCTCGAGGTCGCCGGCGCGCTCGGGGCCCGGTCCGTGGCGTTTCCCGCCATCTCCACCGGCGTCTACGGGTACCCGGCCGACCTGGCCGCCAAGGTGGCCGTCGACACCGTCGCCACGGCTGCCACGGAGTTGGACCTGGTCCGACTGGTGGCCTTCGACCTCGCCACCTACGAGCTCTACCGCGACCTGCTCGGCGACGGAGCGTCCTGACGGTCGACGGGGACCTCGGCCAGAAGTCGCCGGCGCAACAGGTCGAGGGCCGAGATGGCCGCGTACTGCCGGACCCGTTCACGGTCCCCGGGCAGGTGGAACACGAGGGACTCGGCTTCGCCCCCGGGCAGCGCCAGGCCGACGATGACGGTGCCGGGCGCCACACCTTCTTGTTCGTCGGGGCCCGCCACCCCGGTGAGGGCGAGGCCGACGTCCGCGCCGAGGACCCGGCGGGCCCCCGTCGGCCATGGCACGCGCCGCCGACTCGGTCACGACCGGTCCCGTCGGGCACGCCCAGCACGACGTGCTTGACCTCCGACGCGTAGCTGACGACCGCAGCCCCGGAACCAGTCACTGGCGCCGGGCACCCCCACGAGCCGCGACGCCACGAGACCGCCGGTGAGCGATTCGGCGAGGCCCAAGCGTGAGGCCGCGCTCCACCAGCAGTGCGGCCACCGCGGCCTCCATGGTGGTGTCGTCGACGCCGAACACGACCTCGCCCACCAGCGCCCGCACCTCGGCCTCCTCGGCGTCGAGCAGCGCCGCGGCGGTGGCGGCGTCGGCGGCCTTGGCGGTGATCCGCACCTTGATCCCTTCGATCCCACTGGCCAGGAAGGCGATGGTGGGGCTGCCCGGCGACGGCGTCGGAGGCCTCGATGCGCGGCGCCAGCAGCTCGGCCAGGCCGGACTCGCTCATCCCCCACGTCCGAACGACGCGGCTCAGGATCACCGCCGCCTCACCGGCCAGGTCGGCCCGGCTGCGCAGGTCGGGGAGCACGGCGCGGTTGAACATCTCGACCAGCTCGTAGGGCACGCCCGGGAAGGGCGTAGATCACCTTGTGGCCCACCGGACAGATGAGCCCGGGCGCGGTGCCCAGCTGCTGGGGGATGGGCACCGCCCCGGCGGGCACATCGGCCTGGCGACCGTTGCTCTCGGGCATGGCACGACCGCGCGAGCTGAACATCTCGGCGATGCGCTTCACGATCTCGTCGTCGCGCACGAGCGGGACCGCCATCACCTCGGCGATGGCGTCGCGGGTGATGTCGTCGTGGGTGGGCCCGAGCCCCCCGCACACCACGACGCCGTCGCTGCGGGCCAGGGCCGTGCGCAGGGCCAGCACGATGCGGGCCTGGTTGTCCCCCACCACCTGGTGGAAGTGGGAGTCGATACCCGCCAGCGCCAGCTGCTCTCCCATCCACGCCGAGTTGGTGTCGACGATCTGGCCCAGGAGCAGCTCGGTGCCGACCGCCAGTACCTCGATCCTCACCGGCGCAGCTCCCGGGCGGCGCGCCGGCCGTCGAGGAGATACTGCGCGCCCGGTCACCACGGTGAAGGCGACGGCCACCCACACCGCCGACGTCGAGGACGCGGTGATGCGGTGCGACCGACGGCGCCAGGCACAAGCAGGATGGCGATGCCCTGGACGAGCGTCTTGACCTTGGCACTGGCCCGCGCCGGGATCGAGATGCCGCGTCGGCCCACGGCGATGCGGTACACGCTCATCCAGCACCTCGCGCGCCGCGATGATGGCCACCGGCATCCACGACAGCTCTCCCTTGGCCGCCAGGGCGCACAAGGCGCCCACCACGGCGGCCTTGTCCGCCAAGGGGTCGAGGAACGCGCCCGAACGCGTGGTGCCCTGACGGCGCGCCAGCCATCCGTCGACCCCGTCGGTGAGCCCGATGGCCAGCGCCACGCCGAACGGGGCCCACCCCGGCGCCGTGCACGGCGATCATCACCACCAGCACCGGGGTGGCCAGCAGGCGGGCCACGGTGATGGCGTTGGCCGGCGTGTTGAGCGCCGAGGGCCCGAAGGTCGACACCGTGCATGCGCTCGCGGCAGCGGCTCGCGTCACGACTCGCGCCCACAGGTCCGGCCCGGCCGCGCCCGTCACCACCACCTTGTGGAACTCGCCCACCGCCAGCGACGGCTCGACGTGGACGACACCGTCGATGTCGGGCGCCTCGCGATGGGACCGGGCCACGCCGGGCTCGTCGACGAGGACCTCGAGGCGCTCGCCCACGAGGGCGGCCCGCCGCTCGGCGGTGAGGGCATCTTGGAGCTCCGAGCATTCGCGCAGCCGCTCCAGGGCGAGCTCGGCCGGCACCGCCCCGGCCAGCCCCTCGGCGTAGGTGCCGGGCTCCTCGGAGAACGTGAAGAAGCCCGCCCAGTCGAGCCGGGCCTCGGCCAGGAACGACAGCAGGAGGTCGTGGTCGTCCTCGGTCTCGCCCGGGTAGCCCAGGATGAACGACGACCGCAGCGCGGCGTCGGGCGCGGCGGCGCGGATGGTGTCGATGCGCTCGAGGAACTTCTCGCGCGTCACCCCATCGCCGCATGCGCTGGACCAGAGGCCGCGACACGTGCTGCAACGACAGGTCGAAGTAGGGCACGCCGGTGGACACGACGGCGTCGATGAGCGAGTCGTCGAGCGCCGAGGGGTACAGGTAGAGCAGCCGGACGCGCTCGACGCGCTGCGCCAGCCGGCGCACGAGGCCGACGATGGGCCGCGCCGTGCCCGCCGGACGCGCCACGCGGTCGGGCGCGCTGCGGTCGAGCCCCCACGACGCCAGGTCCTGGGCCACGAGGACCACTTCGCGGACATCGTCGCCGAGCTCGTCCACCTCGGCCAGCACGACTCCTTCGGGGCGCGACCGCTGCAGGCCGCGGAACGACGGGATGGCGCAGAAGCCGCAGCGTCGGTCACAGCCCTCGGCCACCTTCACGTACGCCCACGGCGCCTGGGCCGCCGGACGGGGCAGGTTCAACAGGTCGAACGACGGGGGGGCCTCGCCGGTCGCGGCATCGTCGGTGTGGGTGCCCGTCGGTCCGCCGGCCGAGGGTGACGGGCACGCCGAAGCCGGCCACCAGGTCGACCTCGGGCAGCGCCGCCGTGAGCTGGTCGCCGTGGCGCTCGGCCAGGCACCCCGTCACCACCAGGCGCGCGCCCTCGTGGCGGGCCGCGGCCAGCTCGAGAATGGTGTCGATCGACTCCTGGCGGGCCGCCTCGATGAAGGCGCAGGTGTTGACCACCACGAGATCGGCGTCGTCGGGTGACGCCGCGGGCACGTAGCCGTCGCGACCGAGGGTGCCGGCGAGCTTGTCCGAGTCGACCTGGTTCTTCGGACAGCCCAGGGTCTCCAACCAGTAACGCTCGGCCACTAGGACAATCTACTTGCGAAGAACTCCTCGTCCCGTCGTCGTCGCGACGCGTCAGATGAGCGGAGAGGGAGGGATTTGAACCCTCGGACCCAGTTTCCCAGGTCAACTCATTAGCAGTGAGTCCGATTCGGCCGCTCTCGCACCTCTCCCACAGCGATTCATCGAAGCTACCAGCCCGGTGTTGCCATGGCCGACCGGTTCCGAAGAAGACACCGACCCCGGCCGTAGAGTAAGGAAGCGCTATGGACGTGCTCGTCGTCGTCGGCACCGAACCGGCACCAGCCCGCCTGACCGACAGGGCACTCCACGTCCACCGGTTTCAGGCCGACGAGCCGTTGGCCACTCTGGTCGGGGCGCTGCGGGCCCGCATCCCCCGCCGGGTCGGCGTGTGGGGACCGGTCGCCGAGGCCGCCGCGGTGGCTGTCGGGCTGCGCCGGGCCGGGCTGCCCACCGAGCTGTTCAGCGACGAGCCGGTCACCGGGGACAGCGCCGAGGCACTGGTCGGTGTCGAGATACGGCGCGTCACCGACCCGGGGCCGCCCATGGACGTGGCGGAGTCGCTCGTCGAGCTGATCGGCAACACGCCCATGGTCCGGTTGGACCGCACGGCCCGGGATCTCGAGTGCACACTCGTCGCCAAGCTCGAGCTGTTCAACCCGGGAGGGTCCTCGAAAGACCGCATCGCGCTGTCGATGATCGAAGCGGCAGAGCGCGACGGCCAGTTGCAGCCGGGCGGGACCATCGTCGAGCCGACGAGCGGGAACACCGGCGTGGGCCTCGCCATCGTGGCGGCCCGCCGCGGCTACAACTGCATCTTCGTATGCCCCGACAAGGTGGGCCCCGAGAAGATCGCGCTCCTGCGCGCCTACGGAGCCGAGGTCGTGGTGTGCCCCACGTCGGTGCCACCCGAGCACCCCGAGTCCTACTACTCGGTCTCGGACCGACTGGCCCGCGAGGTGCCGCATGCGTGGAAGCCCGACCAGTACCACAATCCCCACAATCCCCAGGCGCAGTACGACACCACGGCCGCGGAGATCTGGGACCAGACGCGTGGGAGGGTGACGCACTTCGTGGCGGGCATCGGAACGGGGGGGACCGTCACCGGGATCGGCCGGTTCCTCAAAGAGCACGACAGCTCGATACAGATCATCGGGGCCGATCCCGACGGTTCGGTGTACTCCGGGGGGTCGGGACGTCCGTATCTGGTCGAGGGCATCGGTGAGGACTTCTGGCCCTCGACCTACGACCCCTCGGTGGTGGACCGGGTGGTGGCGATCTCCGACGCGCAGAGCTTCGCCACGGCTCGGCGGGTCACGCGCGAAGAGGGGCTCCTCCTCGGGGGGTCGGGGGGACCGCCATCGCGGCGGCGCTGGTGGTCGGGCGCGACCTGTCTCCCGACGCCGTGATCGTGGTGCACATCCCCGACTCCGGACGCGGCTATCTCTCGAAGATCTACAACGACGCCTGGATGGCGGACTACGGGTTCCTCCAGGCGGCGGGAACGACCGTCGGCGACCTTCTGGCGGCACGCGACCCGGCCCTGCCGTCGCTCGTCCACACCCACCCCGACGAGACGGTGCGCCAAGCGATCGCCATTCTGCGTGAGTACGGCGTGAGCCAGATGCCGGTCGTCAAGCACGAGCCGCCGGTGGTACTGGCCGAGGTGGTGGGGGGGGTCAGCGAGCGCGACCTCATGGACAGCGTGTTCACCGACGCTTCGATGTTGGAACGTCCCGTCGGGGAGGTGATGGGAGCACCGTTGCCCACGATCGGCGCGGGCGAACAGGTCCACGTGGCGGTGAGGCGCCTCGAGGGCGCGTCGGCGCTGGTCGTCCTCGACCGGGGCCATCCTGTCGGGGTCATCACGCGATCGGACGTGCTCGCCACCTTGGCGGCCGGACCGCGCTGAGACGATGCGCGATCGAGAGGACTTCTCCGGGCTCGGGTTCGACACGTGCGCCGTGCACGGTGGCGGTGGCCCGGACCCGACGACCGGGGCCGTGAACACGCCGGTCTACCTTTCGTCGACCTTCGAGCAGGACGCCGTGGGCCTGGACCGCGGGTTCGAGTACTCGCGCTCGGGCAACCCGAGCCGCGCCAGTCTCGAGGCCCATCTGGCCCTGCTCGAGGGAGCGGAGTTCGGGCTCGCCTTCGCCAGCGGGATGGCGGCGGAGGACGCCGTCATGCGCCTGCTCGATCCCGGTGACCACCTCGTCATGCCGACCGACAGCTACGGCGGGACGTACCGGTTGGCGACCGAGGTCCACCGTCGGGCCGGGATCGAGGTCGACACCGCGGATCTCTCCAGGCTGAAAGACGTGATGCGGCCCGAGACGCGCATGGTCTGGGTGGAGACGCCGACGAACCCGCTCCTCGACATCATCGACATCGCGACCCTGGCCGGAGTGGCGCATCGGCAGGGTGCGATCGTCGTGGTCGACAACACCTTCGCCACGCCGTGGATCCAACGACCTCTCGACCTCGGCGCCGACATCGTGGTGCACTCGACCACCAAGTACCTCGGCGGGCACTCCGATGTCATCGGGGGCTTCGCGGCGACCAACGATCCATCCAGCGCCCAACGCCTGGCCTTCCTCCAGAACGCCGCGGGGGCGGTACCGGGCCCGCTGGACTGTTTCTTGGTCCAGCGGGGCGTCATGACCCTGCCCGTACGGATGGAACGCCATTGCTCCAACGCTCTCGCCGTCGTCGACCTGCTGTCGGGTCACGAGGCGGTCAGTCGCGTCCTGCATCCCTCGCTCGCCGGCCATCCCCGCCACGAGGTGGCGCGCCGGCAGATGCGGGCGTTCGGTGGCATGGTCAGCTTCACCCTGCACGGAGGCGAGCAGGCCGCCCTCGACCTCTGCACCCGGACGCGCGTCTTCACGCTGGCCGAGAGCCTCGGGGGGGTCGAGAGCCTGATCGAGCATCCCGGCCGCATGACCCACGCCAGCGCGGCCGGCTCGAGCAACGAGGTCCCCGGCGACCTGGTCCGCCTGAGCATCGGGCTCGAAGCCGTCGACGACCTCGTCGATGACCTCGACCGCGCCCTGACCAGTCTCCTCTGAGCCTGTCTCGTCTGAGACTCTCAGGCGCTGGCGGCGCGGACCTCGTCGAGCGAGAGCTCGGCCGTCGCCCGAGCACCGCACTGGGTGCACTGCTCGGTGTGTCGCCACGAGCGCAGCAGCCGGGTCCCCTCGGCGTTGAGCATGACCACGAAGGACTCCGAGCGAGGGTCGACATCGAGCCCGAAGTACCGACGCCAGTCGGTGACGGCGGGATGCCGGCCCACGTCCACCCCCTTCAGGACGCGACGGAACCGCATCCGCTCGGTGTCGAAGAGCCAGGTGCTGCTGCATGATTCGAGGACGAGGGTCTCCACACCTCCATCGTGCCTGCTCAACCTGTCAAAAGGATCAGAACGGGGTTGCGATTCCGTGAAGAAAGCTCGGGAGGGAGATCTCATGACCGACGCGTTGCGGGCGGAGACGGTCCGGGTCACCGGACATGACCGAGACGAGATCGAGGCCTACCTGGCCCAGCCGCTGGCCGCCGGGCCCTTCGGCGCGGTGGTGGTGATCCACCACATGCCCGGCTACGACGAGGAGACCAAGGAGATCACCCGGAGGTTCGCCGCGCACGGGTACCTGGCACTGTGCCCCAACCTCTACTGGCGCCAGGCCCCGGGGGCGGCCCCCGACGAAGCCGCTGCGGTGGTGCGGGGCGAAGGTGGCGTGCCCGACGCGCAATTGGTGGGAGACGTCGACGGCGCTGCCACCTACCTGAAGGCCATGGCGTCGTCCAACGGCAAGGTGGCGACGATCGGCTACTGCTCGGGGGGTCGTCAGTCGTTCCTGGCCGCCTGCAGCTTGTCCCTCGACGCCGCGGTCGACTGCTACGGGGCTTTCGTCGTGGTGAGCCCACCCGAGGACTCCCCCCTCAGGTTCCGCCCCGTGGCCCACCTGGCCGGAAGCCTGTCGTGCCCATTGCTGGGCCTCTTCGGCGCGCAGGACCTACACCCTTCACCCGAGGAGACCGCCGCGCTCGGCCAGATTCTCACCGAGCACCACAAGACCTTCGAGTTCCACACCTTCGAGGACGCCGGGCACGCGTTCTTCGCCACCAACAGGCCCAACTACCGGCCCGAGGCCACGCGGGCGGGCTGGAGCAAGATCTGGGACTTCTTCGGTCGCCATCTGTCGACCTGAGCCGCTGCCTGTCGAGCTGAGCCGCTCCCTCTCGACCTGAGCGTGCGACCGAGCAGAGGCCGGCCTAGCCCCGGGTGCCGGCCGCGGTCTCGGGCGCGCGCTGGAGGCGCTTGCGCAGCTGGTGCGTCGCCGCACTGAGCCGCGTCATGGCGGGGAGCGCGGACACGAGGGACCTGTCCAGGGTGCCCCCGGTACCGATGAAGAGCCCCGACAACCTCCGACGCTCGGGCAACAGCCCCAAGAAGAACGCGTTGTCCTTGCTCGTCATGGAGTCGAACCACGCCGCGTCGGTCGTGTCGCGCAGAAGGGTCAGCGCCGAGGACAGCAACATGGGGCCGGGGCCGAACTTGGCGTACTCCTCGTCGAACGCGATCCGGAAGCAGAACAGACCCTCTCCGGCCCGGACGACATACGCCATGGCGATGGGGCGAGAGCCCACATCGAGAGAAAGGAGGGTCACCCGACCGCTGGCGACGAGGCGCGCATGCCAGTCCCGGAACCACTCGGCCATGTTCGGGTAGCGGGCGAACGCGTGACCCCCTCCGCGCCCCTTCCATCCGGCCATCTCCATGGCGAGGAAGTCGTCACATGCGGTGGGCGCGAGGCTTCGGTCGACCACGACGACCTCCGCACCCGCCTCCTCGGTGAGCAGCCGCTGCCTCCGACGAATCTCGCGACGGCGTTTCCCGTCGACCGGATTCGCCCATTGCCCGGCGCGACTGACTGTCCCACGCTCCCAGGAGTCCTTCACGTAGACGGGGTACCGGCGCTCCTCGCACACCTTCAGGAGGGACTCGGCCACCGGACCGTCGCTGGCGAACTCGGGGAGCAGCACGATGCCCGGCCAACCCTCGGACCTCGCCGCCCGGCCCAGCGCCCCCAGAAGCGCGTCGACAGTTCGACGGGGCTCGGTTCGATCGACGAGCGGGGTGCTCAGACCCGAGATCTGCGTCGGATCGGCGAGCGTGGTCGCCACCCGCCGAGGCGGGACACGGGGTGTGTCGACCCGTGCGATGGGGAGCACGCCCATGAACTCGGTCCCCTCTTGGGCGATGACCAGCCTGGCGTCGGCGTAGGTCTCGAAATGGCGGGCCGCGAGAAGGTAGAAGTCGGGCTCCGCGAAAGGGTTGGGTTCCAACGCCCGCTCGCCCAGACGACGCCAGGCATCCTCGTCATCGCGTGAGACGTCCTGGACCCTCACGAGCCGGGTCTTCATGGAGGCACGATCCTAACTGAGCGCGACATCGGGCCCGGCGTATGACCGGGCCGGGTCGCGGCTCCTGTCGGTGATCGGGTACCGGTGGCGCGCAGCGCCCGAGGGCAGCGAGCTTGGGCTGTCCGGTGGGCGCCGTCGCCCGCGTTCAACCCGAACGGGCCAGACCGATGGTGCCCAATTCGGCCAGGAGCTCCCGGTCGCGCTCGTAGGTCAGGATCTGCGCCGCTTGGTCCAACTCGAGCCACTGCAGCGCGTCGACCTCGTCGGAGACCGCGAACTCGCCGTCGAGGACCTCCATGACCCAGTACCCGACGACCTTGGGTCGACCCCGGCGGTCGCGGTACTCGGTGAACCCGACGAAGCTCGTGAGCCGGCACCGGTAGCCGGTCTCCTCGAGCACCTCGCGCAGGGCAGCGTCCTCGTAGGACTCGCCGCGGTCGAGTTTCCCCTTCGGAAGCGACCAGTCGCTTCTGCTCGGCCGGTGGACGACCGCGACCTCGACCCGGCCGGTGCGCACCTCGCGCAGCAAGATCCCTCCCGCGCCCCGGACGACGTCATCACGCACCTTGCGGGGCCACAGGACCCGCGCCGCCACCCGACCCATGGAACCGAACTTACCCACGCCCGGAACGCTAAAGGGGGACCTGCTGGTCCTCGGCATCGACGGGGCCCGGGGCATCGGAACCGGACTCCAACGTCCGCTTGAGCCGGCCCACCACCCGGGCGGCGGCCTGGCGCGCCCGGAAGGGCAACAACTGCGCAGGGGTATGGAACGGACGGAGGCCCCGACGCGAGAGGGTGCGGCCCTGGAGCATCACCTCGTCCCCGGTGAACCGGTACTTGTAGGCCTCGGCCCCGGGACCGAGGTCGAAGACGTCGTCGTGGCGCTGCATGGAGTCCGCGATGCACAGGGTCAGGTTCACGCGATTGGGCCCCAAACCGGCCCACTCCTCGTCGAAGCCGCTCAGCCAGAAGGTCGATTCGCCACCAGCGCTGATGATGAGGTCGGTGGCGATCACCTCCCCGGGTCGTTCGATGGTCGACAGGCGCACCCGTCCGGGCCCGGATCTCGGGACGGCCTCGGTCACCACGTCCATGAAGACGTCGTCGAACGCGGGGCCGGCCCCTCCTCTGGTCGCCCGGCGACCCTCGTACAGCCTCTGCATGTCGGGGAGCCGCTCCACGATGTCGGGGGCCTCGGTCCACATCCGATGCTCGAACCCCGCCGCCACGAGCCGCCGGTGGTCGTAACGGAACGCCTGGCGAAAGCTCTTCGAGCGTTTCGCGAGCCAGGACTCGAAGTCGAGGCCCGCCGCCACCACGCGTGGAGCGGGAAACTGGTGCTCGTCGATCAGGACCGGCCGCGGTCTGCTCCAACCGGTGTGGATCGCCCGGGGCAAGGGCGAGGCTGCGGTCATCCAATCGATCGAGACGATGTCGGGCGTGGGGTCGGCGGCCACCAGGGCGCGAGCCATCGCCTCCCCGACATCTCCGTCTCGGCCGGGCGAGCACAACGGCTCGACCCCGTGCAGCGTCGGCGCGGCCGGCGTGTAGCGGAAGAAGCCGAAGCCCGAGCGCGTGACGAAGAACGGGGCGGTACCGACGATCTCGTCACCGTCACGGACGACCACGGTCCTGATCAACGCCCCCGGGGGCAACGCGTGGCGGAACCACGCGATGGTCCACACCGGGGCCGATCGCGGGCGGTGGCAGGCGACGGCCAACGCGTCCCAACCCGGCGCGATCTCCTCCAGCTGCTCGACCTCGGTGGCGACGTCCGCTCGTACAGGCGTGGGAACCCTCCAGGCAGTGCGACCGGCACCAATCCTTGCCCGACAATTGACCGCTACGCCCGGCTCGCACCGTCGACGTGGCACCAACGCAGAGTGTGACACGCAACTGTCACGTAACCGGGCATACGAGCCTAATCACCGGTGGCCCACGTCACGCGCCATCGCACGCGGTGCGGGGTGGGAACCGCCCGCCGAAGGACCCGAAAGACCCGTCGGGCGCCTAAGCTGACCGTGGACGACCGAACCCTCGCGACCGACAGGACCCCGGGACCAGAACAACGATGACCAAGCGCGCACGGCGACCGGGGAAAGACAGCCGCCGTCGTCCCCGGGGAACTCCCAGCGTGATCTTCCTCGACGACTGTCGGTGGAACGCATTTCATCAGCTCGCGCCCCTGCTCCGGCGCGCCGGCGTGCGGACGATCCGGGTGAGCACCGAAGGCCGCCGCAAGACACGGATCGCCTCGTGGCTGCTGTTCGACAGGTACGCCATACTTCCCGGCGAGTCCGACGTCGGTGCCCTGCGAGAGATCCTGGGCACCGAGAACGTCGTGGACATTCAGTTCGCGGAGTCCCTCGGGGGCCTCGTTCGCCAGAACGCGGATCTGTTGCGACCTGACGTTGCAGAACAGGTGGGGAGGCGCATCACCGTCGTCGACAAGCTCACCGCCGCGGGGCTCTTCGCCGCCGCGGGGGTTCGCACCCCCTCCGTGGTGCCCGTGGCAGACGCCACACCGGCCGAGATGGCAGAGCGGTTCGGGTTCCCCCTCGTGGTGAAGGCGAGGGTGGGATACGGGGGCGAGCGAGTCAGCATCGTCGCGCGACCTCGACGCCCTGGTGGCGGCGACATCGGGTTGGGGTGGTGACACCGAAGACCTCTTCTACGAGCAGTACGTCGACGGCACGAAGCTCGACTACGCAGCGGTGGTCAGCCCGATCGGCATCGAGCAGGAGCTCGCCTACAAGGTGACCCGGTGGCGCCAGCCCGCCGGTCGAGCCAGCGAGGTCGAGACCATCGACGACCCTCAGCTCGTGGCTTTCGGGCGCCGAGCCCTCGACGTCGTGGGATGCACCGGTCTGGTGAACATGGACGTCATACGCGATCAGCAGGGGGTCGACTGGCTCATCGACTTCAACGCCCGCGCCTTCGGCGGTTCGGGCAGCTTCCTGGCGGCCGACATCGACACCAGCGAAGGGTATCTCCGCGCCATCGGGCTACGGACCAGGCCCCCGACGCGCACCAGCCCCACGAGCGGCGTCCGCATCCTGGTGTTCCCGACATGCCTCGATGACGTGATCGACACCGGGAGCATTCCCCGCACGGTGCTGGCGTTCACGCGTTACTCGGCTCGCTATCTCCGGTGGCTGGGCTTGCGCTACTGGCTCTCCGAGGCCTTCTTGACCGCCGACTCGCTGCGTGTCTCCCGAATAGCGGCACGGGCTCCCGCGGCGCAGGGCAGTCCGGAGCCCGGTCCCATGGCGGAAACCGTCTCGAAAACCGGTACGCACTAGCTACGATGCATCGGTGCGAGTCGCGTACCTGATCACGTCGTACCGACCACCACGCCAACTGCTGCGGCTCCTCGGAACGCTGCGGCGGGCGCAGCCCGACTCCCCGATCGTGGTCCACCACGACCGGTTCCGGTCGTCGTGGAACGCAGATCTGGTCGGGCCCATCGGAGGCGTCGATGTCCTGACCAGTGACGCGCCGGTCGCGTGGGGCGACTTCTCCATCGTCGACGTGACCTGGAAGAGCCTGTCGTGGATGGTGGAGAACCTGGAATTCGACTGGGTGATCTTCCTCTCCGAACAGGACTATCCGATCGCTCCCCTCGGCCGGCTGGAACAGAGGCTGGCCGAGTCCGGCGCCGACGCCTTCATCGAGGCGACCCCTCTCCAGCTCATCGAGGACCCCGACCTCCGGATGGACTGTGATCGCCGGTACAACTACCGGTACGTGGCGCTGCCGCGTCCGGGGCTCATGGCGCGCCTTCCACCGGGTGTTCGACGTCCCCTTGCGGACGGTGCCAACTACGCGAACTTCGTCTTCTACAAGCTGCAGCGGAAGGTGACGGTGTACCGCTACCCCGACCCCCTGCCCATGCGGCTGGGGCTGCGACCGAGGCACTCCCTGTTCTCCTCGTCATTCCCGTGCTGGTACGGATCGCAGTGGATGGCCTTGTCGCACCGCGCCGCATCGAGCGTCGACCGGTTCGTGCGCGCACGTCCGGACTATGTGCGGCACTACTCCCGGACCGTGATACCCGACGAGTCGGCCACGGCGACGATCGTGTGCAACGACCCGGAGCTCCATGTGCTTCACGAGCACCTGCATTGCGTCCGTTTCAGCTCGAACGACGGGCACCCCGACGTGTTCGAGACCGACGACGTGGACGAGCTCGTGAAGACCGGGCGATTCTTCGCCCGGAAATTCGACGTCGACGTGGACAGTGGCGTGCTCGATGCCCTGGACCACCACCTCTCCGGTTGAGCGACGTCGGCTCTAGCCCCCACGCACCTCCCGGTAGAGCGCCTCGTAGCGCGCCGCCATCGCCTCGGCGGTGAATTCCTCGAGCGCCACCGAGCGGCACGTGGCCGCCATCTCGTGACGACGATCAGGGTCGTCCGCCATGGCGCGCAAGGCCTCGACCAGGGCTCCGGGGTCTCGCGGGGGCACGAGTAGGCCCGTGGAACCGGGGACGACGATCTCGGCTATCCCACCGACGTCGGACGCCACCACCGGGATGCCGGCCAACATCGACTCCACGATGACCAGGGGGAACCCCTCGTTGATCGACGGCATGGCGACAACGTCGAACGCCCATTTCGCGGTCCAGGGGCCATCGATCCATCCCGCGAACTCGACACGGTCTCCCAAGGCGCGCGCTTTCACCAAGGCTTCGAGCTTGGCGCGATCGGGGCCGTCGCCCACCAGGACGAGCCGGCAGCCCGGGAGCGACCGCATGGCCTCGATCAGGACGTCGAGGCCCTTCTGCGGGTCGAGGCGGCCCACCGCGCCGATACGCAGTGTGCCGCTGGGGCCCGGGGGGGGCGCCGGCGCCAGCTGCCGCGGCACCGGCATGCCGTTGTGGATGACGCGGGCCGATCCCGGTCGCATATGGAGCACGGACTCGGCGAAGCGGGCCGAGTCGTGCGAGACACAGACATATGCCCTCACGCGGCGGGCGACAGGGACGACGAGCCATTGCTGGCGCCGCCTCCACGGTGGTGTGGGGAGGTGCAGCACCGAGACCATCGGGATGCGCGTCAGGAGACCGGCAAGCAAGCCGTACTGCGAGGTCCAGGGGTTGTCCAGGTTGACGTGGAGGATGTCGGGACGCAGCTCGCGAATCACGCGGACGTGCTCACGAATGGCGCGCAGGTCGAACTTGCTCCGGACCGGTGATAGCACTCGGGTCTTCGAGCCCGGGCGCGCCGCGGCCACCCAGCGGACCATCTCGTCGGAGGTTCCCATCACGGTGACGTCGAACGTCGGGTCGAGCGCGCTGAGCAGGACGGCGAGGCCGGTCGAGGAACCGCCCCGGGCGCTGGCGTCGAAATAACAGGTCAAGCGCAACGGACGGCGATGGGCGACGGCCTCCGCGGTCACGTCGGCGCTCGGCACGATGAGGCAGACTACCTGTCACCGTCGCGTCCTCCCGCCACCGACCAGGGGCGCTCCCGGCTGATGGCGGTGTGCGAAAATGCAGAGCGGTGCCTGGCCGGTCCGGGACGGGTGCTGGCCGGAACACGACTCGGACGACGAGGAGGTGCATCGCGGCATGACGTCGGTGCCGACCGTGTCGGTGTGCATGCCCGTCTCACGCGACGCCACTGTCGTCCGTCGGGCGCTCGACAGCGTCCTGGCTCAGGATCTCGCCGACTTCGAGGTGCTGATCGGAGACGAGACGGGTTCCGCCGCGACACCTGTGGCCGAGCTCGACGACCCCCGTCTCCACTACCACCGCAACCCGCAGCGGTTGGGTTTCACGAAGAACCACGGGGCGCTCCTCGACCGGGCCACGGGCCGCTACGTCGCCATCCTGCACGACGACGACTGGTGGGAGCCCACCTACCTGTCGTCTCTGGTGGCGGTGCTGGAGGCCGATCCCACGCTCGGCATGGCCTGCTGCGCCACGGTGGTCGACTTCGGCCCGGGGGGGACGTCGCGGTGGCCCGTCCCGCTCAGCGCGGGACGGCACGGCAACGTCATCGACGTCCTGCTGCGTGAGGAATGGTTCCTCTTGCCGATCTCCACGATGTGGCGTGGAGACCTGTGGGAGGGCGCGGCGCGCGAGTGGCCCGCGCTGTGCTGCGCCGATCTCCAGCTGTTCCTCTCCATCGCCGATGCCGGGTGGGGCTTGTACTACCTCCCCGACCCACTGGCCCACTGGGTCCAGCACAGCGGGCAGTCCGGAGCTTGGCGCGGGTCGGACCACGGTCTCGGCGTGGCCGACGACGTGCTCGCCTTCTGGGACGGCTGGCTCACGGGCCGCCCCGCGGCGCAGGCCGATCTGGCCAGCCGCCAGCGGGCGCGCTGGCACCTCCGCCGGGCTCGGGCACTGATCCTGGCGGGCCGCGCTCCCGAGGCGCGGGCGTCGGTCGCCCGGGCCGCGGCCATCGCCCGGACGGCGGCCCTCGCCCCAGGTGAGCTGCCCGGCCTTCGTCAATTGGCCGTGGCGGCGCGCCTGCCGACCGTCGCCGTGCGGGCCGGGGTGGCCCTCAAACGGTCCGCATTCAAAGGTTCGGTGGGGCGCCGCATCAGGGCCGTCGGGCCGCATCGCTCCCTCACTAATGCCTAGCGATCACGTAGAGTGGTTCGTTATGCGCGCTCGGGTGTCAGACGGGCGGGATACGCCGTGACGGCGGAGCACCTACCGGGCGGGGCGGCACCGGGACCCGATTCCACCCGAACTCCAGGCCCGCCCGAAGGCGGCCTCCCCGCCCGCTTCGGCAAGAACGTCTTCATGAATTACGCGGCGCAGGGGCTGACGGCTCTGTCCGCCGTCGTGCTCACCCCCATCCTGCTCCACCACCTCGGCAAGAGCACCTACGGCCTGTGGGTGGTGGCCAGCGGGGCGGTCGCCTATCTGGAGCTCTTCGAGCTGGGTTTTGGAGGGGCGACCACCAAGCTCATCGCCGAGGACGCCTCGGTACGCCCCGCCGCGGCCCTGCGCACCCTCAACACCACTTTCTTCGTCCTGATCCCGCTGGGCGTGCTGGCGATGGTCGTGGGGGTGGGCTTGTCGTTCGCGCTGCCTCATCTGGTCCACGTCCCGATCGATCAGCGCGACGGGGTCATCGTCGTGGTGGTGGTGTTGGCGCTGGGCCTGGCCGCGTCGATACCGGGAGACACCTTCGGTGGCGCGCTCGTCGGCCATCAGCGTTACGACCTCTTGGCCGCCTCCAACGCCTCGATGACCGTCGCCGTCGCCATCGCCAGCATCGGCGTGGTGGTGGCCGGAGGCGGGATCGTCATGCTGGCGGTCGCCACCACGGCGATCTCCATCCTCTTCCATCTGGTGCGGCTGTCGATGGTCAGCCGGATCATGCCGGGAACGCGACTCAGTCCCCACCTCGTCGACAAGAAACAGCGGAGCAACGCGATCCGCCTGTCGGGATGGTTCCTGCTCCAGGCGCTTCTGGCCGCGGTCTACGCCACCGGCGACGTCATGATCGTCGGCATCGTCCTCGGGCTGCGCGACGCCGCGATCTACGCGGTGGGGTCGAAGCTCGCTGCTGCGGCCATCAACGGCCTCGACGCCATGGCCCAGGTGTTCTTCCCCCATGCATCTTCCGCGGCGCGCAACAGAGCGCCCGAGGCGCTCCAGGAGATCGCCATCGACGGGACGCGCGTCACGCTGGCGGCGGGGCTCATGGCTTCGCTCGTGTTCATCGTGCTGGCATCCCCGGGCATCCACGCCTGGGTCGGGCCCGGCTACGGCGCCTCGGCCCAGGTCCTGGTGGTGTTGGCGGTGGCCACCGCGCTGGCGTCACCGGTCAGGGCGCTCGGCAACATCCTGATCGGCTCGGGGAAGCTCCCGACCATCTGCGCCATCAGAAGCGTCGAGGTGACGGTCAACCTCGTGCTGTCGATCACGCTGGCGCTCGTCATGGGCCCGGTCGGCGTGGCGGTCGGGACACTCGGCGGGATCCTCCTGGTCCGCCTCCCGGGCTACATGGTGGCCGGCTGCCGTGCCACGGGGCTGCGGGTCTCGACGGTCATCCTGCGCTCGGTCGTGCCGAACGTGATTCCCGCCGTGGGGTGCACCGCCGTGCTCCTGGGCCTGCGCCTCGTACCCTCGCAGTCTGTGATCTGGCTCTTCTGCGAGGCCGGGTTGGGCTGTGTGACCTACCTCGTGCTGTTCTTCGCCACGGGCGCCTCTCCCGAGGAGCGCCACCGCGGCCTCGCGTTCGTCACTCGCCCCTTGCCGGCCCGGTGGCGTCCTCAGCCCCACGTGGCGTCAGCGGTCGGGGTCGTCGACGACACCCCTTGACCCTCGCATCTGCCGGAGGCGGCATTGCCGTGGGGCGCAATGCCGTGGGGCGCATTGCCGTGGGGCGCATTGCTGTGGGCACCGCCACCTTGCACGGCTTCACGTGCTCGTAAGGTCAGGTCTCTAGGGTGGCACCCTTGCCACACTTGGCTCAGCGACAACAGGGGGGACGCCGTGGTCGGCTCTTCTCTGCGGCGCGCTCGGGGCCTCGTCGGCACGGACCAGCGTCGGCGAAACGACGTGGCGACGAGGCCCGTGATGTCGGTGCGGGGCGCCCATCGGCCCTCGGAGCAGGCTGTAGCCTGTTTCTGGTGTTCAGCTTGATTCTGATGGTGTGGGTGAAGTCATCGGGGCCGGCCGTCTCGTGAGCAGTCGGAACGGAGCCCGAAAGGCCGCCCGGGCCATGCACAAGTTCGTGAAGAGTCATCGGATTCTCTGGGTCCCCGCCGGGTGGTTGAGCCGTCTCGTGACAGCGGCACCCGAAACCTCCCCGATCCGGTCCGTCCTCGGACCTCTGCGGGACGGGATCCGGGGGGCGATGACCACCGAGGACGTCCTCGAGGTCGTCGACGCCCTGGAGAGGGCCGCGGTGCCGTTCTGCCTGGCAGGAGGTTGGGGTGTCGACGCCCTGGTGGGACGACAGTCCCGGTCCCACGACGACCTCGATGTCGTGGTCGACCACTACGACAAGGACCTGCAGCGCGCGGTCGACGCGTTGGCGCCGCTGGGGTTCGTGCTCGTGGCGTCCTATGAGCGCAGAGCGTGGATGCCCAAGAATTCCGTGCTCGAGGACCACACCGGCCGCCGCGTGGATCTCGACAGCCTCAACTGGGAGATACTGGCCCGTGAATTCGGTCCGCCCGGAACCGACGACGCGGATCGCAGCTCATTCGAGCATCGGGTGTTCACCGAAGGCACGGTGGGGGGCAGGCGGGTCCCGTGCCTGTCTGCGGACGTCCAAGTCCTCTACCACATGCTGTTCGACCTCAACCTGTCTCACCAGCACGACGTCATGTTGCTGCGCGACGAGCTCGGGGCGGCGGTTCCCGACTCACCTTCGATCTGAGGAATGGGCTCCTCCCGAGCCAGCACCCTCGTCATCCTGGTGCCTTCGGCCGAGGCCACCGTGGGCAAGCTGCGCCGGAGGCTCGATCGCTCGGCCGCCTGGGCCGTACCCCTGCACATCAGCGTCCTCTACCCCTTCGCTGCTCCGGAGTCGTTGTCCGAGCAATCCCGCGCCCGACTGGGCCAGCTCCTGCAGGGACATGAACCCTTCGAATACGCGCTGACCGAGATCGGGTGGTTCGACGAGCGCGTCATGTTCCTCGCCCCGACTCCGCGCCGACCCTTTGTCGAGCTGACGAACCGCATCGCGGCGGACTTCCCCGAGCATCGCCCCTATGGCGGCGCCTACGAGGAAGTCGTCCCCCATCTGACCGTGGGCGAAGGCCTGCGACCGGCGCGCCTGCGGCGCGCGGCGCGGCGCGTGGAACGACTGCTGCCCATCAAGGCGGTTGCCAGCGAGGTCTGTCTCATGGCACCCGATTCGTCGGGACGCTGGGGCGTCGAGCACACGTTCCCGTTGGGATCCGCTCGCCCCTGAACCCCACTGGAACGAGTTCTCGATTCCAGCTCGATAGACAAGCGGGGCCGAAAGCGATTCTTCCTGGCGACCCGTGAACTTCTCCCGACCATCTCATATAATGATTTTGGGGTAGGGGGAGGAGGGGCATTTATGCCCGTTCGTCGGGGGAAAGCCGAGCCGACACTGGGTAGCGACGCGGTTGCAGTCGCTCCTTCGGCGGCCGGGCAATTAGGACCGGCCCAGTCAACGAGCGCTATTGGCCACAAGGCAGGCCCGACCGTCGCACTCAGGGCGCCTTCGGTCGCGGCAGAACGGGTCCGACGGTTCATCAAGAGCCACGACAGCCTCATGACCCGAGCCGAGTCGTTCTGGCGCGCTGTCGACTCCGTCCCCGCCCCGTTGGGGACGGTGTTGCAATCGGTGAAGCAGCGCATGCTGAGGGAGACGGGGTGGGAGGAGCTGCTCCTCGTCGTCGAGAGGCTCGAATCCGAGGGAATCCCCTACTGGCTGGCCGGTGGGTGGGGGGTCGACGCGCTGGTCGGGAGGTGTACGCGCCGGCACAAGGACATCGACATCGTGATCGACGACTTCGAGCGCAACGAGACGAGGGTCAGAAAAGCGTTCCACGCCCTCGGTTTCGACCACGTCACTCTGGACAAGGGGGGGGTGTGGATGCCGCGGCGATCGAATTTCGAGGATGACGCCGGGCACCGTATCGAGGTCCTCGACATCGATTGGGACCACTTGCGGGAGGTCTTCGCCCTCGATCCCGCGCGTGAACCGGAGTCGACGTGGCCGGTCGAGGAGCTCGCCCTCGAGGTCCTGACCGTGGGAGCGATCAACGGACGCCACGTCCCTTGTCTCACGTCTGGCGCGCAACTGTTGTTCCACACGGGATTCCCGCTCGAGGGCACGGGCCGGAGCGACGTCTCTCTCCTGCAATCCGAGTTCGGGATGGCGGTCTAGAGCTCGCCGCTCGCGGGCCGACGTCGGGCCCGGATGCCGAGCCTGTCAACCCGCCGCGGGCGCGGGAGTCCTCGCGTGGGTTCGAGCCCGACGGTCCCGGAGGTTGCGCTGGGTGGCGACGAGCCGGACCATGGCCGGAAGCGCTCGTACGATGCCCTTGTCCAGCGTCCCCCCGACACCGATGTACAGCACCGACAGGTTGCGGCGCTCGGGCATGACCTCGAGCAAGAAGGCGTTGTCCTTGTCGGTTGCCGAGTCCATCCATTGGGCATCGGTGTGCTCCAGGAGGTACGCCATGCAATCGGTGAACACCATCAGCCCGGGCCCGTACTTCGCGTACGAGTCGTCGTAGGCGCCTCGAAAGCAGAAGATGCCGTCGCCGGCCCGGACGAAGAACTCGATGCCGACAGGGACGTCCCCGACCTGCAGGCTCAGTACCGTCAGTCGCCCCGTGGGCGCCCACCGTCGGTGCCACTCGCGCAGCCACGCAACCTTGCGTTCGTCCTTTCCGAAGGCGAGGCCACCCTCTTTCCCCTTCCACCCCTCTTTCCCCTTCCACCCCGACATCTCCAGGGCGAGGAAATCCTCGACCACAGAAGGGTCGAGGGTCCGATCCACCAGCGTCGCCTCCTGGCCGGTGTCGCGGCTGAGCCCCCTGCGCCTCTGCTCGACCTGCCGCCGACGGTTCTTGCCCAGAGGGTGCTCCCAGGAGTCCCCCCTCCGGACCAGGCCGCGGTCCCACGCATCCTTGGTGAAGACGGGAAGCCCACGCTCTTCGCACATGCGCTGCAGGGAGTCGAAGACCGGTCCGTCACTGGTGATCTTGTCCAGCGACACGATCCCGGGCCAACCGCTGGTCTTCGCCGCGTCGTGCAGTGCATCGAGAAGGCCACCCATCGCCGCGTCGGCGCACCCGGCGTCGACGAGCGGCGTGCCCAACGAACGGACCGCAGTGGGAGAACCGATCATGGTGGCGACCTTGCGCGGCGGCAGGTTCGGCCTGTCGAACCTCACGATCGGGATCACGCCGGTGAAGCGGTCACGTTCCTGTGCCACGACGAGCGTGGTGTCCGCGTACCCTTCGAAGTGCCGGGCCGACACCATCAGAAAGTCCGGCTCGAAGAAGGGATTGGGTTCGAGCGCCCTGTCGGCGAGATCGCGCCATGCCCGCTCGTCGTCGGCGGAGATGTCTTTGACCTTGACGAGACGGGTTTCCATCACGGCGGATAGTAGCGGTAGGCCTCAACTGCTCAGCGGGAACCGACGCGAGAGACCGACGCGAGAGACCGAGCTTCTGTCAGCGCGGGCGCCCGGCGCGATCTACGGCGACGCCTTGAGCAGCACGCCGATCGACGAGGAGGTCCCCGCCGGTGACTGGGTGGCGGTCGGGGACACCGCGCCGGTGACGGTGGTGTCGTAGGCCGAGATGTTGCTCTGCGGCGTCACCGCGTAGGTGAAGCCCGAGGTCGATCCGGCCTTGGCGACGTTCGCCACCCCGCCGTAGCCGAAGTACAGCTCACCCGAGGTGCTCGGGGTGAGGCTCGGGAAGGGAACGCTCGTCGACGAGGCGCCGTTGAGGGTCCCGGACTTGTCGAGCGCCCACACCGTCGATGATCCCAATCCGGCGGTGAACTCCTGGGCCCCGTACTCCGGGGTGTGGGTGGAGACCGATCCCGACCAGTTGAAGGTGATGGTGGAGGACCCCGCCGTGGTGACCTTGCCGAACCAGATCTCGGTGTCACCGCCGAACGACGACCCCGCGAACTGCACTCCCTTGGTCCATGTGGTCACCCCGCCCCCGGTGACCGAGGACAGCGTGAGGGTCGTCACGCCCACCTGGGCATAGGCCACGAGCACGTCGCCCACGGTCTGCGGCGTCACGGCCAGGGTGGTGAGCCCCGACCCCGCCTTGGCGACGAAGGTGCCCACGGCGGTGATGCCCGCGGGCGGGGTGGTGAAGGTGAACTGATCGGCAGGAGCGTTGACCGCCGAGGTGCCCCCCGCCGCGGTGACGGTCACGTCGACGGTGGCGGCGGCCTCGGCCGGCGAGGTGACGGTGATGGAGGTGGCCGAGTTGACGACCACGCCGGTGCCGGCCACGGTGCCGAACTTCACGGCCGTGACCCCGGAGAAGTTGGTCCCGGTGACCGTGACCGAGGTGCCGCCGCCGGTCGAGCCGGAGCTCGGGCTCACGTTGGTGACCGTGGGCGCGGGCGGGGTGGTGAAGGTGAACTGATCGGCGGGGGCGTTGACCGCCGAGGTGCCCCCCGCCGCGGTGACGGTCACGTCGACGGTGGCGGCGGCCTCGGCCGGCGAGGTGACGGTGATGGAGGTGGCGCTGTTGACGACCACGCCGGTGCCGGCCACGGTGCCGAACTTCACGGCCGTGACCGCGGTGAAGTTGGTCCCGGTGACCGTGACCGAGGTGCCCCCGCCGGTCGAGCCGGAGCTCGGGCTCACGTTGGTGACCGTGGGCGCGGGCGGCGGGGCGCCGCTCGACGCCTTGAGCAGCACGCCGATCGACGAGGAGGTCCCCGCCGGTGACTGGGTGGCGGTGGGGGACACCGCGCCGGTGACGGTGGTGTCGTAGGCCGAGATGTTGCTCTGCGGCGTCACCGCGTAGGTGAAGCCCGAGGTCGATCCGGCCGAGGCGACGTTCGCCACCCCGCCGTAGCCGAAGTACAGCTCACCCGAGGTGCTCGGGGTGAGGCTCGGGAAGGGAACGCTGGTCGACGAGGCCCCGTTGAGGGTCCCGGACTTGTCGAGCGCCCACACCGTCGATGATCCCAATCCGGCGGTGAACTCCTGGGCCCCGTACTCCGGGGTGTGGGTGGAGACCGATCCCGACCAGTTGAAGGTGATGGTGGAGGACCCCGCCGTGGTGACCTTGCCGAACCAGATCTCGGTGTCACCGCCGAACGACGACCCCGCGAACTGCACTCCCTTGGTCCAGGTGGTCACCCCGCCCCCGGTGACCGAGGACAGCGTGAGGGTCGTCACGCCCACCTGGGCATAGGCCACGAGCACGTCGCCCACGGTCTGCGGCGTCACGGCCAGGGTGGTGAGCCCCGACCCCGCCTTGGCGACGAAGGTGCCCACGGCGGTGATGCCCGCGGGCGGGGTGGTGAAGGTGAACTGATCGGCAGGGGCGTTGACCGCCGAGGTGCCCCCCGCCGCGGTGACGGTCACGTCGACGGTGGCGGCGGCCTCGGCCGGCGAGGTGACGGTGATGGAGGTGGCCGAGTTGACGACCACGCCGGTGCCGGCCACGGTGCCGAACTTCACGGCCGTGACCCCGGAGAAGTTGGTCCCGGTGACCGTGACCGAGGTGCCGCCGCCGGTCGAGCCGGAGCTCGGGCTCACGTTGGTGACCGTGGGCGCGGGCGGGGTGGTGAAGGTGAACTGATCGGCGGGGGCGTTGACCGCCGAGGTGCCCCCCGCCGCGGTGACGGTCACGTCGACGGTGGCGGCGGCCTCGGCCGGCGAGGTGACGGTGATGGAGGTGGCGCTGTTGACGACCACGCCGGTGCCGGCCACGGTGCCGAACTTCACGGCCGTGACCGCGGTGAAGTTGGTCCCGGTGACCGTGACCGAGGTGCCTCCGCCGGTCGAGCCGGTGCTCGGGCTCACGTTGGTGACCGTGGGCGCGGGCGGGGTGGTGAAGGTGAACTGATCGGCGGGGGCGTTGACCGCCGAGGTGCCCCCCGCCGCGGTGACGGTCACGTCGACGGTGGCGGCGGCCTCGGCCGGCGAGGTGACGGTGATGGAGGTGGCGCTGTTGACGACCACGCCGGTGCCGGCCACGGTGCCGAACTTCACGGCCGTGACCCCGGTGAAGTTGGTCCCGGTGACCGTGACCGAGGTGCCGCCGCCGGTCGAGCCGGAGCTCGGGCTCACGTTGGTGACCGTGGGCGCGGGCGGGGTGGTGAAGGTGAACTGATCGGCGGGAGCGTTGACCGCCGAGGTGCCCCCCGCCGCGGTGACGGTCACGTCGACGGTGGCGGCGGCCTCGGCCGGCGAGGTGACGGTGATGGAGGTGGCCGCTGTTGACGACCACGCCGGTGCCGGCCACGGTGCCGAACTTCACGGCCGTGACCGCGGTGAAGTTGGTCCCGGTGACCGTGACCGAGGTGCCCCCGCCGGTCGAGCCGGAGCTCGGGCTCACGTTGGTGACCGTGGGCGCGGGCGGCGGGGCGCCGCTCGACGCCTTGAGCAGCACGCCGATCGACGAGGAGGTCCCCGCCGGTGACTGGGTGGCGGTCGGGGACACCGCGCCGGTGACGGTGGTGTCGTAGGCGGAGATGTTGCTCTGCGGCGTCACCGCGTAGGTGAAGCCCGAGGTCGATCCGGCCGAGGCGACGTTCGCCACCCCGCCGTAGCCGAAGTACAGCTCACCCGAGGTGCTCGGGGTGAGGCTCGGGAAGGGAACGCTGGTCGACGAGGCCCCGTTGAGGGTCCCGGACTTGTCGAGCGCCCACACCGTCGATGATCCCAATCCGGCGGTGAACTCCTGGGCCCCGTACTCCGGGGTGTGGGTGGAGACCGATCCCGACCAGTTGAAGGTGATGGTGGAGGACCCCGCCGTGGTGACCTTGCCGAACCAGATCTCGGTGTCACCGCCGAACGACGACCCCCCGAACTGCACTCCCTTGGTCCATGTGGTCACCCCGCCCCCGGTGACCGAGGACAGCGTGAGGGTCGTCACGCCCACCTGGGCATAGACCACGAGCACGTCGCCCACGGTCTGCGGCGTCACGGCCAGGGTGGTGAGCCCCGACCCTGAATGGGCGCCGAAGGTGCCGACCGGGACCAGGGTCCCGGGCGGTGGCGCGTACGTGAACTGGTCGGCCGGGCTCGTGGTCGACGTGCCCGACGGGCTCGTGACGCTCACGTCCACCGTCCCCACGGCTCCGGCCGGCGAGGTGGCGGTGATGGAGGTGGCCGAGTTGACCGTGAAGGTGGAGGCCGCCACCGAACCGAAGCGCACGGCGCTCACCGTCGAGAGGTTGGTCCCGGTGATGCTGACCGAGGTGCCCCCGGCGGTCGAGCCCGAGCTCGGGCTCACGCTGGTGACGGTGGGAACGCCCGAGCCCGTGGGCTGCTGGCAGTTCAGGGTGCCGCTGTCCTCGGTGCCCCCGCCGACCTTGTCGAAGACGTAGTTGGCGCTGGTGGCGTTGAGCGTCATCTGGAGCACGCCGAAGTTGCTGGTGTCCTGGAAGGGCTCGGTCGAGAGCTTGCCGCCCGAGACGTGGCTGTCACCTCCGGTACCCACCACGAATTCGGCCACACCCGTGGAGCTCGCCCCTCCGCTCGCGTTCATGGGAACGAAGCGCTCGTAGTCGTGGGCGTGGTTGTTGAGCATGGCGGTGACGTGGTACTGGACGGCGTCGTTCCAGAAGGCCTGGTAGTCGGTGTCGGTACCGAAGACGTCGGAGAACTCGGGCTCGTGGAAGTGGATGAGGGTGCAGTCCCCCTGGTGGGCGATGAGGTCGTTGCGCAGGAACGTCTCCTCCGGGGACCCCGAGGCGCAACCGCTTGCTCCCTGGGAAGGGGCTCCGCCCTGTGTGGCCGGAAGCGCCGCGCACTCGCTGTCGAGCGTGATGACGTGCCAGGTGCCACCGGCGAGAGGGATGTCGAAGCTGTAGAAGTCGCTCGAAGGGCCGGTGACGCCGGCCGGGAGGTCGTTGAGGCCCGAGGGCCCGAAGTTGGCGTAGTAGTTGGACGCGTTCGAGACCGCCCCCCGGTCGGTCTCGTTGGCATCCCCGTACTCGTGGTCGCCCGGGGTGGGGCGCACGACGAGCCCGGAGACGAAGTTCGAGCTGCTCGGATTCTGGAGCTGGCCCCAGCTGGCGTCGTAGCCCTGGGTGTAGTCCGATGCCGCGGGCTGCTGGCCCTCGACCGCGGTCGGGGTGTACTGGGTGTCACCTCCGGCGATCAGGTAGTTGGGCGCCAGGCCGTGGATGAGGCTGGCCGTGGCCCGTTGCTGACACGTGCTCGAATTCGACCCGTTGAAGTTCGAGTCGGTGGGCCCGCAGGAGACGTCCCCGCCTACGACGACCGATTGGCTGGTGGGCAGAGAGGCGGCCGCCGCCACGTTGGCCGGTTGGATCCCCGTAGACGGCAGGACCACGAGCACCACGGTGGCCAGCAGGCAGGTCACCGCGGCCAGGGCAACCTTCGGGATCACCGTCAGGGGCCGGAGGTGACTCTGTGTGTCAGGTTCGGTGGACAACGGCATCAGACGCCCTTCGCCAATGGGGACCCGGGGGTGGACATGGGAGGAGGCGCGCGCAGACGCCACCCAACGAGGCTTCCCCGCCTCTCTACGAGGCTCGACCATGCGCCTCAACACCTTGTCCACGCCATCTCAACATCGGGGCAACTGCAACCCAACGGAGCCTGAGAGACCCCTTGCGGCGTGCGCCCTACTGGCGGGCGAAGGCGACGATGTTGTTGACGTGGATGTTGAGGCCAGGGAGGGACCCGACGAAGCCGGCGTCGCCGAAGGCGAACACCCCTCCGTCGTTGCCCACCATCCAGTACCCCCTGCCGTCCTGGGTGGCCACCACGCCCACGATGTTGCTGATGTGGACATTGAGGCCAGGGAGGGACCCGACGAAGCCGGCGTCGCCGAAGGCGAACACCCCTCCGTCATTGCCCACCATCCAGTACCCCTTGCCGTCGGAGGTCGGGACCGCGCCCACGATGTTCTTGACGTGGACGTTGATGCCGGGGAGGGATCCCACGAAGCCGGCGTCGCCGAAGGCGAACACCCCCCCGTCGGAGCCGATCATCCAGTAGCCCTTGTTGTCGGCGGTGGGGACGACGGCCACGATGTTGTTGACGTGGATGTTGAGACCCGGGATGGATCCCACGAAGCCGGCGTCGCCGAAGGCGAACACCCCCCCGTCGGAGCCGATCATCCAGTAGCCCTTGCCGTCGGCGGTGGGCACCGCGCCCACGATGTCGGTGAGATGGATATGGAGGCCGGGGATGGACCCCACGAAGCCGGCGTCGCCGAAGGCGAACACCCCCCCGTCGGAGCCGATCATCCAGTAGCCCTTGCTGTCGGCGGTTGGCACCATCGCCACGATGCTGTTGAGGTGGATCCCGAGGCTGGGCACCGAGCCCTCGAAGGGCGCCCCGCCGAAGGAGAAGACGCCGCCGTCGTTGCCCACCATCCAGTACCCCGACTTCTGGTAGGTGAACCGGTCGGCGGAGCTGGTGGCGCTCGTGCCCCCCGAGGTGGTCACGGTGACGTCCACCGCGCCGAGCGCACCGGCCGGGGACGTGGCGGTGAGCGACGTCCCCCCGCCGTTCACGACGACGTTCGTGGCCGGGTTGGCCCCGAAGTCGACAGCCGTCGCTCCCCCGAGATTGGTCCCCGACACCGTCACCGAGGTGCCCCCCGACGGTGACCCCCCGTTGGGGCTCACCGACGTCACCGTCGGGACGAGCCCGTAGGTGTACTGGTCGGCCGCCCCGGTGGGGCTCGTCGGCCCCGGGCCCCCCACCCCAGTGGGCGGTGCGTTGGTGACGGTCACGTCGACGGTTCCCGCCGTGCCCGAGGGGACCTTGGCCGTCAGCGTGGAGGGCGAGGTCACGCTCACGTTGGTCGCCAGGTTGGAGCCGAAGTGAACCGTGGGCGTGCCCACGAAGTTGCTCCCGGTCACGGTGACGGTGTTGCCGCCCGACAACGGGCCGGAGCTCGCGCTCACCCCGGAGACGACCGGGTCACAGGTGATCGTGCCGCTGTCGGGGGTGGTACCGCTCGTGGTCTTGAAGGCGAAGTCCGCGCTCCCGGCGTGCAGTGTCAGCTCGAGTACCCCGAAGTGACTGAAGTCGTCGTGGACGACGCTGCCGCTGGGGTTGAACTCGAGTCCGTGGCTGTTGCCTCCGGTGCCCGCGATGATCTGGTTCACGCCGTTGGGGTCGGGGTTTCCCGAGGCGTTGAGGGGCATCCACCGCTCGTAGTCGTGGTCGTGGCCGTTGACGATGGCGGTCACGTGGTACTGGTAGGCGTCGTTCCAGAACGCCTGGTAGTCGGTGCTGTTCCCGTTCGCGCCTTCCGACCACTCCGGCTCGTGCCAGTGGATGAGCGTGCACTCCCCCTGGTGGGTGGCGAGGTCGTGGTTGAAGAAGGTCTCCTGGGGTGACCCGGGGGCGCATCCCGCCGCGCTCCCCGAAGGCCCGCCACCCGAGGTCGCCGGGAGCGCGGCGCACTCGGAGTCGAGCGAGACGATGTGCCACGTCCCCCCGTTCACCGGGACATCGAAGCTGTAGAAGTCCGTCGAGGGCCCGCTCACCCCGGCGGGAAGGTCGCCCAGGCCCCCGAAGTAGCTGTAGTAGTTCGAGGCGTCCGACAGGCCCAACCCCATGTCGTTCTCGTTGGCATCTCCGTACTCGTGGTCACCGGGCGTCGGTCGCACGACGAGACCCGGCACGTAGTTGCCGCTGCTCGGGTTCTGCAACTGGCCCCAACTGGCGCCGTAACCCGACGTGTAGTCCGACGACAAGGGTTGCTGGCCTTCGCTCTCCGACGGGGTGTACTGGGTGTCGCCGCCGGGGAGGAGGTAGTCAGGGTTCAGGCTGGCGACGAGGTTGGCCGTGGCCCGCTGCTGGCAATCGGCCGCATTCCCCCCGGCGAAGTTCGCGTCGGTGGGCCCGCAGGAGATATCCCCGGCGACGACGAGCACGGGGTCGGACACCGCCCCCGCCACTGACGACCGGCCGTTTCCGACCACCGGCAGGACGACGAGAGCGCTCGCGCCCAGCAAGGTCATCGCGGCCAGGATGCCTGCCCGCGCCACCGGTGAACGCCTGCCCCGGGAGTGGCGCGACCGGGCGTGGCGAGGCTTGACGAATACGGTCGAAAGACTCAACCCGATGCCCTTCATAAGACCCGCGCCGGTCGCGGCCGAGATGATGACTAGCTGCCCGGCGTCAAGGCTCGACCACCGAGGTCAACGACTCCCCCACAGGTGCTCAATACTCGGCCAAACCATCCCCGGGCCCACACGTCGGGCCCGGGGATGGTCGACCTGCGACTACTGGCGGGCGAAGGCGACGATGTTGTTGACGTGGATGCCGAGGCCGGGGATCGACCCGACGAAGCCGGCGTCGCCGAAGGCGAACACGCCGCCGTCGGTGCCGACCATCCAGTAGCCCTTGCCGTCGGAGGTGGCCACGACGCCCACCACGTTGCTGACGTGGACGTTGAGGCCCGGGAGCGAGCCCACGAAGCCGGCGTCGCCGAAGGCGAACACCCCGCCGTCGGAGCCCACCATCCAGTAACCCTTGCCGTCAGAGGTGGGCACGGCTCCCACGACGTTGCTGACGTGGACGTTGAGGCCGGGAAGCGAGCCCACGAAGCCGGCGTCACCGAAGGCGAACACCCCGCCGTCGGAGCCGATCATCCAGTAGCCCTTGCCCGTGCTGGTGGGCACCACGGCGACGATGTTGCTGACGTGGACGTTGAGGCCCGGGAGCGAGCCCACGAAGCCGGCGTCGCCGAAGGCGAACACCCCGCCGTCGTTGCCCACCATCCAGTAGCCCTTGCCGTCCGAGGTGGGCACGGCGCCCACGACGTTGTTGACGTGGACGTTGAGGCCGGGGAGCGAGCCCACGAAGCCGGCGTCGCCGAAGGCGAACACCCCGCCGTCGGAGCCGACCATCCAGTAGCCCTTGCTGTCGGAGGTGGGCACCATGCCCACGATGTTGGTGACATGGATGTTGAGGCCGGGGAGCGAGCCCTCGAAGGGCGCGCCCCGAAGGAGAAGATCCCGCCGTCGTTGCCCACCATCCAGTAGCCCGAGTTCTTGTACGTGAACTGGTCGGCGGCGCTGGTCGAACTGGTGCCGCCCGACGTGGTCACGGTGACGTCCACCGAGCCGACCGCGCCGGCCGGCGAGGTGACCGTGAGCGAGGTCCCACCCCCGTTCACGACCACGTTCGTGCCGGGCGTCGTTCCGAAGTTGACCGCCGTCGCCCCCGACAGATTGGCGCCGGTCACCGTCACCGACGTGCCGCCGGCGGTCGGTCCCACGGCCGGGCTCACCGAGCTGACCGAGGGCCCTGAGGTGTAGGTGAACTGATCGGAGGCGCTGGTGGCGGTGGTGCCCGCAGGGGTCACCACGGTGATGTCGACGGTGCCCGCCGCCTCAGCGGGGGCCACGGCGGTGATCGACGTGGCGCTGTTGACGACGACTCCGGTCCCTGCGGTGCCCCCGAAGTTGACGGCGGTGGCACCGGTGAAGTTGGTCCCGGTCAGCGTCACCGACGTGCCGCCTCCCAGGGGCCCGGCCGACGGGCTCACCGCCGTCACGGTGGGGGCTCCCCACTGCACCACGATGGCGTCGGAGTTCCCCCGGTGAGCGTGAGCGGGCATCCGACGGTGGGGGCCGAGGGGAAGGTCGGCTGGGTGGCGCAGTGGTCGGCCTCGGCCACGAAGCGGGCCTGGCCCGGCGAGGCCATCGACACCGTGGTGCTGTCAGTGGTGCTGGCGTGGATGTTGTCCTCGATGGTCGGGGGGGTCGTGGACACGTCGAGGGTGGACAGCGAGAAGTTGGCTCCTGACGGGGTGCCCAGGTCGCCGGCGTCCACGGTCACGGTGGCGTTGACGGGCACCTGGATCAGGTCGGCCCCCCCGGCGGTGGCGGTGACCAGAGTGCCGGTCACCGGCGACGTCTCCTGCACGGTCAGCGTGGCGGCGCAACTCGACGAGAAGGGGGTGATCCCACACGTGTGCGTGTCGTACTCGTAGGTGAACCTGTCGCTCTTGTTGGTGGCGCTGGCCCCGTTGCCGTTGTTCACGGTGACGTCGAAGGTCGATCCGAACGCCGAACCAGTGTTGGGGTTGGCGGGAGCGGTGGCAGTCAGGGAGGTGCCGTTGGCGTTCACCGTGACGCTGGTCGCCGCCGTGACGCCGAAGAGAACGGTGGTCGTCCCGGTCGCCCCGAGGTTCGTCCCCGTGACGGTGACGATGGTGCCGCCGGTTTGGATCCCGGACCCGGGGCTCACCCCGGTGACGGTGGCAGGGCCGGCCGCGGCGGCAGCCGGGGTCGCGCTCAGGACGACGGGTGCGGCCACCAGGCCCACGCCGGCGGCGATCGCCACGACCAATGCGCTCAGTCTGTGAGTTCGCCGGATTCGGTGACGTTGAACGGACGTCGGGACTGGCGCGGGAGCGTGGTTCACGTAGGTCTCCTAACGGAGGGGGATGCACCCGGATCGGGTGTCGGAACGGAGCGGCTCGTTACGGGGCCGACCGTAGCATTCCCGCCGGGGGCGATATCAACACCCAACGTGCCCACAATTCGTTCTTTTCCGGTGATGGCCACAGGGTGGCGTGGCGATGTTCGGGGGGCACGAGATGAGCCGACGCTGTGAGGGATATCCTCGCCGCGGTGTCGAGTGCCGCCCCCAAGGACATCGAGGTCGAATGGCAGTTCGACGCGCTCGACTTGCGGCCCGCGGAACGTTGGTTCGGGGCGCTGTCTTCAGAGCGTCCCACCGACGCCCTGACGCCGAACACGGTGGGAGCAGTGCTGTCCGCACTGATTGCCAGGCCGAGGACCGCCGAACGCCTCGTCGATACCTACTACGACACCTCTGATTGGCGGATCGGCCGATCCGGCTACGTCTTGCGTGTACGCCACCGCGGAGGGCGCGCAGAAGTGACCTTGAAGGGATTGGCGCAATCACGGGCCGGGCTCCGACGACGACTCGAGGTCACCGAGCCCTTGCCGGTGGACGGCGTCGGGGCGCTCGGGGGACAGGGGCCGGTGGGCTGGCGGCTGCGCGCCCTGGCCGGCAAGCGACCCTTGCAGGCCATCCTCGAGGTGAGGACCCGGCGACGCCCCTTCGACCTGTCCCTCTCGGACGAGACGGTGGCGGAGGCCGCCCTCGACGAGACCACGATCGTCGTCGGCCTCGACAACCAGCCGGTGCGCCTGCAGCGGGTGGAGGTGGAGGTCGAGCCGGCCTGGGTCGAGCGCCTCACCCCCGTGGTCGACGTCCTGCGGCGCGAGTGCGGCCTCCAACCCGCCGCCCTGTCGAAGTTCGAGGCCGGACTGCTGGCCGCGGGGTTGCGCGTACCACCGCCGCCGGAGTCTGGGCACCGTCTCGTTCGACTCGAACCCCTCGGTCGGCGAGGTGGCCTTCGCCGTGCTGCGGCGACAACTTCGCGGCGGTGCTCGCCCACGAGACCGGCACCCGGCTCGGAGAGGACGCCGAGGAGCTGCACGACATGCGGGTGGCCACCCGCCGGACGCGGGCCGCACTGTCGTTGTTCGAGGACGGCCCTGCCGGTGCGGGCCCGCCACGTCCGGACCGAGCTCGGGTGGCTGGCCGCCGCCCTGGGCGCGGTGCGTGACCTCGACGTCCAGCTCGAGCGGGTCGAGGGGTGGATCCAGCGACGTGCCCGACGAGGACCGCGCCGCGCTCGCCGACCTGGCCACACTGCTCGGCCGCCAGCGCGACGACGCCCGGCGCGCCCTGCTGGCCTGCCTCGACTCCGCCCGCTACGAGCGCCTCGTGGCCGGGTTCATCACCATGCTCCGCCAGGGGCCCTCGCGGCGGTCGGCCGCGGCCCGCGCCCCGGCGGTGGCGGTGGTGCCGACCTCGTCGGCGGACCGCCACCGATCGGCGACCAAGGCGGCGCGCCGGGCCCGGCGCAGCGGCGATCCCGCCGACTTCCACCGCACCCGCATCCGCGTCAAGCGCCTGCGCTACGCACTCGAATTCGTGTCGGAGATCTACGACAGGCGGACCGCGAAAATACCTGCGCCACGTGGTGAAGCTCCAGGACGCCCTCGGGCTGATGCAAGACGCCCGGGTGGCGGCCACCCGGCTGCAGGAACTGGCGACGGCCGAGGGGTCGACCCTCTCGACCACGACGGTGTTCGTGATGGGCGGCTTGACCGAGCGCTACCGCAACGAGTCGGAGCGACTCTCCCGAAAGGTGCCCGACCTGCTGCACGAGCTGGGCGGCTCCGAATGGCGCAAGCTCACGACACTGATGGAACGGCGTCGCCTCGAGCTCGGCTCCCAATACCGCTGGCCGTCGCCCCCGGTGGCCCCATCCCCGGTCACACCCGGGCCCATGGCCGTACCCCGGCCCGCAGGCCCACCCGGGCCCCCCGCCGTGGTGACCCAGCCCGCAACCCCGCCGGCAACTTCACCTCCACCCTCGTTGCCGGCCCAGGCTCCGGGACATCCGGCCGCGGGGCCGGCCACCGAGCATCTGGCACCCGGCGGTCCTCTGCCGGCGCGGATGGCGCCCACGGCGTGGTCAGGGGATCGATTGGCGCCCACGCCTCCGAGCCGCCCGGCCTCGGTCCCCGATCCCGGGCCCGACGAGGTGTCCGGCCCTTCGAGCAACGGCGAGGGACGGCACCCCGAGGACCACCGGTAGAGCAGTCCCCCCGAACAGCCCGGGAGGCCCAGACCGGCGTCGGGAGGCGGGCGGCGACCGGGCACGGGGAAAGCGCTTCCACCCTGAGGGGGGGAGGAAAGTGAGAGCGCTCCGTGGGTGCCCTTCCCGGTCGCCGCCCGTCGCCCGACAGCGCGTGTCCGCAGGACTCACCGTACGCGGGCGCCATGAACGGGACGCGACGAACGTGGGCCCAAAGAACGAACTCTGGATGACCGCTAGGCGAATTCGGGGCGCACGACCCGCGCCCGGTGAGGGCGGGCGGAGCGCTCATGCACAATTCGTGTGCCGTTCACGACGCCGTGACGAGGCGGAAACCCCCACCCCGTACCGTGGCCCCGTCGGGCCCGACCCGGCCCCCGAAGCCCACCAACCCGGGAGGCGGACATGCGTGGACTGATCCGGAGCCTCGTCGAGAAAGGCCGCCGTTTGAGCGGCACGGGGGCAGAGCGCAACGCCCTCCTGGAGGTTGATCGCGCCACCCGCTCGGTGGTCGAGCTCGACCGCCAGCTCCGAAGGGTGTGTGACACGCCTCCCCGCCGGGCCGCCTGAGCGCGCCGCCGGGCACCCCCGCACCCAACGGCCGCGTGGGCGGTCAGGAGGGGCGGGGTCCCTCGGTGGCGCCGAGCACCGCGGGGTTGACCCGACGGCGGTGCCAGAAACCCAGGAAGGCGGTCACCGCCACCGCCACGTACACCACCCACACCGCGATCTCCAGGGGCGTGGGCTGGCTCACGTAGCCGAAGAAGCTGTGGATGACGTCTCCGAACGAGCTGTCCTCGGACAAGAGGCGACCCGAGTCCCACAGCGGTCGGGTCAAGATCGGCAGCCACCCGAGGGACTGGAGGTTCTCGACGGCGTCGACGAGCAGCCCCGCGGCGAACACCATCAGCAGGGCCCCGAAGACCTTGAAGAACACGGCCACGTTGATCCGCTTGCCCAGCCTGTAGATGGCGAAGGCGCAGCCGAGCGCCAGGACCAGGCCAATGGCGGCGCCGAGCACGGCCCCTTGGTCGAGGTCGAAAAGATGATGGCGAGGGTGAAGACGACGGTCTCGAGGCCCTCTCGGCCGACGGCCTGGAAGGCCAGGAGGAAGAGTCCCCGTCGAGCGCCCGAGCTCATGGCCGCATCGGTCTTCGTCCGGAGCTCGGAGCTGAACGTCCGGGAGTGGTTGCGCATCCAGAACGTCATGTACGTGAGCACGACCGCGGCTAGAAGGTAGGTGACGGTTTCGAAGATGGTCTGGGCCCGCGTGCCGTTCCAGGAGCGGATCGTGAAGTAGACGGCGACTCCGCCACCGCTCGCCAGCAACAGCGCAGCACCCACGCCGCTGAAGCACGTCCACGAAGTGGTCCGGCGCTGGCCGATCCGGTCGAGGTAGGCGAGCAGGATGGCGACGATCATGCTCGCCTCGATCCCCTCTCGGAGGAAGATCACGAGGGTGGCGACCATCGACCCTCCGCTGGCGTCGCCGAACGGGTCCTGTTCCCGTGTCGGCCTGTGCCGCGACCGCCAGCGGCGTTTCGACGTGGCCCATTCCAATGTTAGGGAACCCTAAGAAACGTATGTCAACCGACCCTGATAAACGCCGGGAGCCCGAGAGACCGACCCGGTAGGCTCCAGCCGTGACCGACGGATTCCACCCCCCCGTCGAGGAGTACCTCGAGACCATCCAGTCCCTCACCGAAGAGGGGACGACGGTGATCCAGGCGCGCATCGCCCAGCGCCTGGGGCGCTCGGCCCCGTCGGTCTCGGAGATGCTCGACCGCCTGACCGCGGACGGCTACATCCACCGCTCGGGCCGGACCATCGCCCTCACCGAGCAGGGCCGGGTGCTGGCCGACAGCGTGATCCGCAAGCACCGCCTGGCCGAACGGCTGCTCGTCGACGTCATCGGCCTGCCCTGGCACAAGGCCCATCTCGAGGCGGGCCGGTGGGAGCACGTCATCTCCGACGAGGTCGAGGAACGCCTGGTGGAGCTGCTCGGCAACCCGACCACCTGCCCCCACGGCAACCCCATCCCCGGTGCGCCCGGCGCCCGGGCGCACACGGCCAGCCAGCTCAGCCTGGCCGACGTCGAGCCCGGTGAGACGGTGCGGCTCGAACGCATCACCGAAGAAGTCGAGCTCGACATGGCGTCACTCGAATACCTCGACGAGCACGGGCTCATCCCGGGCCGCTCGGCGCTGGTCCAGCGACCGGGCGCCCGGACGGGACGCTCACCCTCGACGTCGACGGGACGACGGTTTCGCTCGGGCCGGCGATCTGCCAGCAGATGTTCGTCGCCGCCGTCTGACGCACCCCCGAGGCGAGGCGAGCGACCGGAGTGCCCACCGCCACCGGGCAGGCAGTCAAGAGAGCGCCGCGAGTAGGGTCCCAGGCGTGGACGACAGCCCGTCATCGTCTTCACCGCGGCCCCGGATCCCCTCGGCCTGGGCCGACGAGCTGGTCGAGGTGTTCGAGCGATCGATCACCGTCGAGTACGCCAGCCTGACGCGCGACGGCCGACCGGTCACCGTGCCCATGACGCCCTATCTCGGCGCCGACGGGCGGACCATCGACGTGTCGACGGGCCTCACCTACCCGGCCAAGGCCGAGCGAGCCCGTCGTGACCCGCGGGTGTGCCTCCTGTTCGCGGACCCGGTCGGGTCGGGGCTCGAGCGACCCACCCGTCGTCCTCGTCCAGGGCCTCGCCACGGTGCGCGACTCCGACCTCCAGGCGAACACCGACCGCTACGTCCGGCTCAGCATGGAGAAGCTGCCCGCGGCCACCAAGGGCCAACCGCGGTTCATTCTCCGCCGCCTGGCCTGGTACTACGCGCGTATCTGGATCGAGGTGACTCCGCTGCACATGCGGTGGTGGGCGCGGCGAAGCCTCGACGAACCGGCGCACACGTGGAACGCCCCCGAGGGGACCGCGGCGCCGCTCTCGGATCCCGCTCCGAGCGGACCGACAACCCAGCGCCTGGCTGGCTCCCCCTTCGTCGTGGCGGGCCGCGGCCCACGACGCCGGCCGCCTCGTCGACCCAGGACCTCACCACCGTCGACGCCAACGGCTTCCCCCTCTGCCTTCCGGTGCAGCACGACCGAGCTCGTCGACGACGGCTTGCGGCTCACCCTCGGAGCGCGGCGCCCCGCCGATCACGTCCGGGCCGGCGTGTCTCACCCTGCATGCGCATCCCGAGACGTTCACCGGCCAGGAGAACCGGACGATCATCGGGACCGTCGGAAGCCCCCGCGGATGGTGGCGGCAAGGTGCGGTTCCGCGCCGAGCGGGCCCTGGCCGACTGGAGCCTGGCCGGGGGTCGCCCCCGCATCGCCCTGTCGTTCCTGGCCACGGGCCGCCGGCTCGCCCCGCGCCTCGCCTCTGAAGCTCAGCGTCGCTTTCAGCCCGTCCCCACGGTTCGACTGCCGGACCGGCCCTGACCGCTCAGCGGTCGGCCATGGCGTCAGGGTGCCGACGCCATCTCCTGCGCCTCGTAGTCGCGGAGCCGTTCGAACAGTGCACGCAGTTCGCTGCGCTTCGAGCCCGGTCGTTGGCGAGGTTGACGAGCTCGAGCGGATCGGCGTCGTGGTCGTACCACTCGTGGTCCTGATCGTCGAAGTCGCAGTCGACGTCGAACAGCTTCTGCCCGGGGTCCCTTCCCCACAGCCCGCTCGAGGGCTTGCCGCCTCCCACGCCGTAGTAGCGCGCGTACTTGGTCCGTCCGTCGAAGAACCCCCGCAACGCGTACCGGACCTGGTTCAGGTTCCGGGTCTGCGCCGAGTCCTGGGCGAACAGCACGTGGTCACGCACCGACGTGTCGGGGGCTCGGCCAGCACCGACGACAAGTCGACGCCCTGGAGCCCCGACATTCCGTCGCCCGGAGCCCACCCCGGCCAGGGCGCAGATCGTGGCAGCGAGGTCGACATGTGTCGCCAGGGCCTCGGTGGTCGGGCCCGGCGTCGTCATGCCCGGCACCCGCACGTACAGCGGCACCCGCATGATCTCGTCGTAGACGAAGGGGCCCTTCGAGCGCAGGCCGTGTGACCCGCACATGTCGCCGTGGTCGGAGGTGAAGATCACCACGGTGTCATCCCACGCACCGCTGTCCTCCAAGGCGCCGAGCACCGTCCCCAGACTCTCGTCGGCGAGACGCTGGAGCTCCACGTAGTAGTCGAGATGGCGGAGCCAGGCTTTGGTGTCGCCGGGGTCGATGTAGCCCCACAGGCCGTGCTGCTGGTCCCAGCGCCACTGCCGGTGCGCCTCGGGCTTGGTGTGGAGGTCGTCGTGGAAGTTGGCGGGCAGCTCCTCGACGACCTCGGCGTAGTCCTTGCGGTAGATCGGGAGTGGGTCGTCTTCCTTCCACGCCGCGGCATCGAGGACACGACGCACGGCGGCGACGTCCTCGGGGTGCAACTGCTCGTAACCGGGTTGGTCGATGGGGAACCACATGACGTCGTGCGGGTTCACGAGCGCGACGGTCAAGAACCAGGGTTCGGGAGCAGCGCCGGGTCGAGCTCGGGCGTTGGCACCGATCCAGTGCGCGGCGTTGGACGCAATGACGGGATCGAAATGGACACCGGTCCCGGCCCAACCCATGAAGTGCCGATCGTTGCCGTCCCAGTCCGAGAATCCGTAGGCCTCCATGTCGGGGTGCTCGGATTGCGAGAGGTGCCATTTCCCGATGTACGACGACCGGTAGCCGGCCCCCCGTAACAACGAGCCGAGGGTTGCCATGGAAGGGTCGAGCTCTGTGTGCTCGGGCATGATCACGTTGTCGATCACGCCGTGGCCCGGCAGGTACCGACCGGTCAGGAGGCTCGCGCGACTCGGCGAGCACGGCGAGGAGTGCGTGAAGTACCGGGTGAACTCGATGCCCTCAGCCATGAGGCGCTCGCGCCATGGCAAGCGGACCGACCCGGGCAACCAGCCGCGCTGGCGTTCCTGGTCCGATACGACGAGGAGGATGTTCGGGCGCGCCCTGGGCTCTGTGGCCGGTTGTGTCGTCTGCGTCTCGGGCACCGTCGCACCTTAGGCTGTGCCGGACCCCGATCGGCAAGGAGGTGGCGTGGAGCATCCGACCCGGCACCACTCCGGCCACGACGACGGGGACCCTGCTGGGCGCGCGCACGTCCACGACCATGGGCACGAAGGCGACCGCAGGGAGGACCACCACCACCGGGGCGCGCCGGTCGACGCGCCCAAGCACCGCCGGAGGCTCGTCGGGGTGGTGCGGTCGCTGGTCCTGCCCCACGACCACGGGGCACACAGCGGTGAGCGCGTCCTCGAGTCCTCCTCCGACGGCATACGAGCGGTCGCTGTGTCACTTGGGATCTTGGCCGCCACCGCCGGGGTGGAGCTGGTGGTGGCGGTGCTGAGCCACTCCGTCGCCCTGCTGGCCGACACCATTCACAACTTCACCGACGCGCTCACGGCGGTGCCACTGGCGCTGGCCTTCAAGGTGGGAAGGCGCCCGCCCACGCGGCGCTACACCTACGGGTTCGGCCGGGCCGAGGACTTCGCCGGCGTGGCCATCGTGGCCATGATCGCGGCGTCGAGCGTGGTAGCCGCCTATGAGGCCATCGACCGCCTCATCCATCCCCGCCCCATCAGCGGTGCCGGGTGGGTGATGGCGGCGGGAGGCGTCGGGTTCCTGGGCAACGAGCTGGTGGCGATGTACCGGGTGCGCGTGGGAAGGCGCATCGGCTCGGCGGCACTGGTGGCCGACGGCCTGCACGCTCGCTCCGACGGCTTCACCTCACTGGCGGTCGTGGTGGGCGCCATCGCCGTCTTTGCCGGTGCGCCTCGTGCCGACCCGATCGTCGGGCGTCGTGATCACCGCGGCGGTCACGGTGGTCCTCTTCGGCGCGGCGCGCACCATCTACCGCCGCCTCATGGACAGTGTCGACCCTGCACTGGTCGACCAGGTGGAGCGGGTCCTGGCGGGGGTACCCGGTGTCGACGGCGTCGACAGTGTCCGGATCAGGTGGGTCGGCCACGAACTGCGCGCCGAGATCCAGATCCTCTCGGATCCAGCGCTGAACCTCGTGGATGCGCATGCGATCGCCGACGAAGCCCATCACCGTCTCCTTCACGAAGTGTCCCGCCTGGCCGAGGCGGTGATCCACACCAGTCCTTCGGGCCCGTTCGGACACGACTCGCCGAACTACCACTCCGAGCTCGACCACCACTTCGCTCGAGGGGGCTCGCACCGCGACGAGCGCGGCGACGCACGAGACACACTCTGAATCACCGTGACCGATGGTGGCTCCTCGCTACACTCGCTGAGCGATGAGCGTCGACGGAGCCCACGACCACGCCCGACGGCGTGGTCGTCGACGAGGTCACCGAGGTGACACCGACGAGGTCCTCGAAGCACTGCGCGCCTTGGTGCCCGAATTGTCCTCGTCGGCGCCACCTCTCACCCGAAACGCCCTCGAGGAGATCGTGGCGTCACCTGCCACTGTGCTTTTCGTGGCGCGCGACGGCGCCGACGGCGCCATCGTGGGGTCGCTCACGCTGGTGGTGTTCAGCGCCCCGACCGGCCCGCGAGCGTGGATCGAGGACGTGGTGGTCGCCACCCGGACACGCGGTCGCGGCGTCGGGGCGGCGCTCGTGCACGCGGCCAATGCCCGCGCCGGCGCGGCCGGATCGCGCACCGTCGACCTGACCTCGCGCCCCTCACGTGAGGCGGCCAACCGGCTGTATGTCCGCCTCGGCTTCCTCCAGCGCGAGACGAACGTCTACCGAAAGACCCTCGAGTAGCCGACGACCCCCGTTCTTGCGACGACCGGCAGATCGAGCGTCAAGCGCGGACGTCGCACGACAGGAAGAATGGTCGGGATGAGGACCCCGAACATGTACGGGCCCGACGCCACCTTCGCAGGCGTCCCGCCCGCCGATCTCGGGCGACCCACAGAGCTTCGCGCCGCCGGCGGCGGTGATCCTCGGCGCTCCCTTCGACGGCGGGCACCTCGCACCGGCCGGGATGCCGCTTCGGCCCCCAGGCGATCCGGCTCACCGACTACCTCCCCCACGACGGGCGGCGTCCGCATCTTGCTCTGGGCGTGGACCCTTTGGTCGAGCTCGGGGTAGTCGACGCCGGCGACGTCGAGATGCTGCCCGGGGAGATCGAAGGGTCGCTCGAGCGACTCGAGCGCGCCGTGGAACAGATCTCGCGCTCAGGCTCGATCCCTGTCGTCCTGGGCGGGGACCACACCATCGCCCTTCCCGATGTGACCGGGGTGGCCAGGCACGTCGGGTGGGGCCGGGTCTCGGTCATCCACTTCGACGCCCACGCCGACACTGCCGACACCCAGTTCGGGTCCATGTACGGTCACGGGACGCCGATGCGGCGCCTCATCGAGTCCGGTGCGGCGCGCGGCGACCGCTTCTTGCAGATCGGCCTTCGCGGCTATTGGCCCGACCCCGACACCCTGGCCTGGATGGCGGGCCAGGGGATGCGCAGCTTCGAGATGACCGAGATCGAGGCGCGCGGGCTCCCGGCCTGCCTGACCGAAGCGTTCGCCATCGCCACCGACGAGTGCGACGCCGTGTTCCTGTCGGTCGACATCGACGTCGTCGACCCCGGCTTCGCGCCCGGCACGGGCACGCCGGAGCCGGGCGGTTTCTCGAGCCGGCAACTCCTCGACGCCGTTCGCCGCGCCACCATGGAGCTTCCCGTGGCCGGCATCGACGTCGTCGAGGTGTCGCCTCCCTACGACCACGCCGAGGTGACCGCCTATCTGGCCAACCGCGTCGTGCTCGAGGCCCTGTCGGGGATCGCCTGGCGCCGACGAGCAGGGTCCGACACAGCCACCCGCCGCGCCGAACAACCCCTGCTCGAAGGGCGTCGGCCGCCTCGGCTGATCAGGCGTCGGTCAGGCCATCGTCGCCACGATCTCCTCGACCATGGCGAGGGTCGTGCCGGGATGGAGGAAGGCGAGCCGGGCCACGGTCTCACCATCCCACGAGGTGGGCGTGACGAACCCGATCTGCTGGGCCAGGAGGCGAACCGACCAGGCCTGATAGTCCTCGGCGCTCCAGCCCCTGCGGCGGAAGAGGACGATCGACAACTCGGGCTCGCGCACGAGCTCGAGATGAGCCGACCGGCTGATCAGCTCAGCGCTCTGCCAGGCGGTGCGCAACACGGTCTCCACCGCATCGCGATACGCGCCGGCGCCGTGCACGGCGAGGGAGAACCACAGGGGCAGGCCCCGCGCCCGCCGGGTCAGGTGCACGGCGTAGTCACTGGGGTTCCACACGGGGTGGTCGTCGTCGTGGATGACGTCGAGATACGAAGCCTCCTGGGAGTGCACCGCCCTGGCCAGCGCGGGCCGGCGGTAGACGAGCGCGGCGCAGTCGAAGGGGGCGTAGAGCCACTTGTGCGGGTCGATGACGAAGGAGTCCGCGTTCTCGATGCCCGCGTACCGGTCCCGGACGAGCGGGGTGAACAGTCCGGGCCCGCCGTAGGCGGCGTCGACGTGGAACCACAGCGAGCGCTCGCGGGCCACCGCCGAGATCCCTTCGAGGTCGTCCACGATTCCCGCATTGGTCGTTCCGGCCGTGGCGACGACGCCGATCACGTCATCGGCATCGTCGTCGCGCTCGAGCGCGGCCCGCAACGCGTCCCCGGTGAGGCGATGGTCCACCGAAGGCACCACGAAAGGCTCCACGCGCAGGATCCGCAGCGCGTTGGCCACAGAGGCGTGGGTCTCCTCGCTCACCGCGATGCGCGGACGGACAGGGTCGCGCTCGCAGCGCAATACCGCCGTGTCACGCGCCACGACCAATGCGGAGAGGTTGGCGATCGACCCTCCCGACACGAAGCACCCGCCGGCTCCCGGGGGGAGCCCGGCCAGCGAGGCCAGGAACGCGAGCACCTGGTTCTCCGCCGCCACCGCCCCCGCCGCCTCCAACCACGACGTTCCTTGCAACGAGGAGCACGACACGATCATGTCGAACAGGAGCGCGGCCTTCGTCGGTGCCGCGGGGATGAACGCCAGAAAGCGCGGGCTGTCGCAGGAGATGACCGCGGTCGCCAGGTGATCGGAGAACAGCGCCAGCACAGCTTCGGGATCATTGCCCGACTCCCCGATCAGCCCCGACAGCACGTCGTCGAAGGACTCCCGGCCGCCGCCGAAGTCGAGGGCCACCGGGTCGAGGGCGAGTCGTTTCCGGCAATAGTCGAAGACCATTTCCTCCATGTGCTCGTCCATCACGTACATGGGATTCGCCACGATCTCGCCTCCTGCCACCAGGATCGCACCCTCCGGGCCCGTCGACACTGATCCACCTCCCCCGCACCGACGTGGCAGCGTGGGGGCATGGACCTCCCCGTCATGCCGCCGGTCTCCCCCATGCTCGCCAAGCTGGCCCGGGAGCTCCCGACCGGCCCGGGCATGCTGTACGAGCCGAAATGGGACGGGTTCCGGTGCGTGGCGTTCCGAGACGGCGCCGAAGTGGAGCTGGGCAGCCGCAACGAGCGCCCGCTCACGAGGTACTTCCCCGAGCTGGTCGACCCGATTCGGTCCTCCTTCCCGCCACGCGCCGTCGTCGACGGGGAGATCGTCATCGCCGGACCGCACGGCCTCGACTTCAACGCCCTGTTGCAGCGCATCCACCCGGCCGCGTCTCGCGTGGCGATGCTGGCGCAGTCCACCCCGGCCTCCTTCGTCGCCTTCGACCTCCTGGCACTGGGCGACAAGGACCTTCGAGGGGAGCCCTTCTCGACCCGGCGGGTGCTGCTCGAACAAGTGTTGGGCGGATCTTCTCCCCCTGTGCACCTGACCCCGTCGACGACCGACCCCGCGGTCGCCGACGACTGGTTCTCGCGCTTCGAAGGGGCGGGGCTCGACGGCGTGGTGGCCAAGCGCCCGGACCTCACCTATCGCGAGGGCGAGCGCGTCATGGCCAAGGTGAAGCACGAGCGCACTGCCGATTGTGCGGTGGCGGGCTTCCGCTGGCACAAGTCCGGGGGCGTGGTGGGCTCGTTGCTCCTCGGGCTCTACGACGACAACGGCGTCCTCCATCACGTCGGGGTCTCCGCCTCCTTCACCGCCAAACGACGGGCCGAGCTGGTCGACGAACTGGCTCCGTACCGCGCCACGACGTTGGAAGGCCATCCCTGGGCGGCCTGGGCGGAGCTCGACACCGACGACGCGCCTCGGCGCAAGCCCGGGGCACCGTCGCGGTGGAACGCCGGCAAGGACCTGGGTTGGGAGCCGGTCGATCTCGGCCTCGTGTGCGAGGTGGCCTACGACCACCTGCAAGGGGACCGATTCCGCCATGCCACCACGTTCCGTCGCTGGCGTCCGGACCGTCGGCCTGAATCGTGCACCTACGCCCAGCTGGAGGTGGTCGTGCCCGCGGAGCTCGAATCAGTCTTCGGCGCCTGACTCGGGCCCCTGGGGCTTCTGTCGCGACCGACTCGGTGCCGCCCGGTGCGGCTCGCCCTTCTGCTTGGGGAAGTTCGGGGGCCACGGCGCGTCCCCCAGGCCGTCGACCTCGTCGCGATAGGACAGCTCGAGCAGCGGCCCGAGGTCATGGCGCGCCTCGTCGATGTTCTGTGCCGGGTCGCCCCGGGTCGCGAAGCGGCCCGGCACGGTGGCGATGGTCAGGTCGCCGGGATCGACGTCGGCCACTTCGTCCCACTCGAGCGGGCACGACACCCGCGCCTCGGGGTTGGCTCTGACCGAGTAAGCCGACGCCACGGTCCGGTCCCGGGCGTTCTGGTTGTAGTCGACGAACACCCGCTCGCCGCGTTGCTCTTTCCACCACGCCGAGGTGGCGGTGTCGGGCATCCGTCGCTCCAGCTCGCGCGCCAGCGCCAGGGCGGCCCGCCGTACATCGGTGAAGTTCCAGCGCGGCTCGATGGGAACGTTCACGTGGATGCCACGCGACCCCGAGGTCTTGGGAAAGCCCACGAGCGCGTGCTCTTCGAGGACGGCTCGCGCCTCGAGCGCCACCCGCCGAACGGCGTCGAAGCTGACGCCGGGCTGCGGGTCGAGGTCGACGCGCAGCTCATCGGGATGGTCGGTGTCCTGGCGTCGCACCGGCCACGGGTTGAGATCGAGACACCCCAGGTTGACCGCCCACAGGATGTGGGCAACGTCCACGGGGCACAGCTCCTCGGCACTTCGGCCACTCGGGAAGGTGACCGTCACGGTCTCGAGCCACGGTGGACGGCTCGCCGGCACCCGTTTTTGGTAGAAGAACGGCCCCTCGGCGCCGTCGGGGTACCGCTTGAGCACCGTGGGACGTTCACGCACGCCGCGCAGGGCGCCGGGGCCCACGGCGAAGTAGTACCAGACCAGATCGAGCTTGGTCTCCCCCCGGGCGGAGAAGAACACCTTGTCGGGGTTCGAGACCTTCACGCTCCGCCCGTCGACCTCGACCGCGACAGCGGGGACCCCGGCAGCCATGGATCGATGCTGACACGGATCCGCCACGGTGACGAGCCGTGCAGGGCTCGGCGCGTCGTCGCGCCCGGACCGCTCGCCGTCCTCCCGCCTCGGTCACGGGCAGTCGGTAGCCTCGATCATGATGGATCCCGACGTCGCTCTCCGGCGCATCGCCTATCTCCTCGAGACTCGGCGAGCCGAGTCCTACAAGGTCCGTGCCTTTCGACGCGCCGCGGCGACGGTGGACGAGGTCGACCCCGACGTCCTGGCCCGGCGGGCCGCCTCGGGCCGTCTCACCGACCTCCCCGGTGTGGGCGACACCACGGCACGGGTGATCGCCGAGGCCATGGCGGGTCAGACGCCCGCCTACCTCCTCCAACTCGAGGAAGAGGCCAAGCCCACACTCGACCGGGCGCGCCGCCGAGCTCCGTGGCCTGCTGCGAGGCGACTGCCACAGTCACTCCGACTGGTCCGACGGCGGCAGCCCCATCGCCGAGATGGCCGAAGCCGCCGCGGCACTCGGACACGAGTACCTGGCGCTCACCGACCACAGCCCCCGACTCACCGTCGCGCACGGTCTCGATCCCGAGCGGCTGGCGCGACAGCTCGAGGTGGTCGAGACGTTGAATGCGGAGCTGGCGCCGTTTCGGATTCTCACCGGCATCGAAGTCGACATCCTCGAGGACGGTTCGCTCGACCAGGAGCCCGAGCTCCTGGGTCGGCTCGACGTCGTCGTGGCCAGTGTGCACTCGAAGCTCAAGATGGACCCGGCCCAGATGACCCGTCGGATGGTGGCCGCCATCGAGAGCCCGCACACCGACATCCTCGGGCACTGCACCGGACGCATCCTCGTGGGCCGTGGTCGACCGGAGTCGCGCTTCGACCACGACCGAGGTGTTCGACGCGTGCGCCCGCACGGGCACGGCGGTCGAGATCAACTCGCGACCCGAACGCCTCGACCCGCCCGACCCGCTCCTCCGAGCCGCCATCGAAGCGGGTTGCCTGGTGTCGATCGACACCGACGCCCATGCGCCCGGGCAGCTCGAATGGCTCGGGAACGGCTGTGAGAAGGCAGCCGACGCCGAGGTACCTCCCGAGCGCATCGTCAACACCTGGCCCATGGCCCAGCTGCTGGAGTGGACACAGGGACATGGTGCGGGCTCCGGCTGACATGTCGTGTGGCGCCGGCACGAGGTTCAGGCCATGACCGACCGACCCGAGGACGCGACCATGAACGAACATGACCACCGCCCCGACGACGCACCGAGCACCGAGGTCGACAGGGTCGTCGTGCGTGACGGCCGGGTCCTCGAGGTGCTCACCACGGGCCCGCCCGGCGGGACTCCCGTCGTCTTCCATCACGGCACCCCTTTCGCCGCGGTGGCCTACCGGGCTGCCGCCCTCGGCGTCTCGGCCCGGACGGCGCGCCTCGTCTACTGGTCGCGGCCCGGGCTATGCGGGATCGACGGCTCAACCCGGTCGCCGCGTGGCCGACGTGGCCGCTGACGCACGCGAGGTCCTCGACGCGCTCGGCCACGACCGGTTCGTGACCATCGGATGGTCCGGGGGCGGCCCCCATGCCCTCGCCTGCGCCGCGCTCATGCCCGAGACGATGCCGATCCGCCGCCGTCATCGCCGGCGTCGCCCCCTTCGACGCCGAGGGCCTGGACTTCCTCGACGGGCATGGGGCCCGAGAACATCGAGGAGTTCGGGCTGGCCGCCGCGGGCGGAGCAGCCCTTCGACGATTCCTGGCCACGCGAGTCGGCGGCGTTCTCCGAGCTCACCGGTCCCGACATCGCCGACTCCCTCGGGGGCCTGGTGTCGGATGTGGACAAGGCCGCGCTCACCGGGGAGTTCGCCGACTTCATGGCGAGGGCCCTGGCCGCGGCGGGATCGGGCGGCACCGGCGGGTGGCACGACGACGACATGGCGTTCCTGGGCGACTGGGGATTCGACCTGGCTCGCATCGAGTGCCCGGTCGCCATCTGGCAGGGAGCGGAGGATCGCATGGTGCCCTACGCGCACGGGGTATGGCTCGCATCCCATGTCCCCGGCGCCCGTCCGCACCTGCTGCCCGACGAGGGCCACATCTCGCTGTGCCTGGGGGCCTTCGATCACATCCTCGACGACCTTCTCGCCCTGGCCCGCTGACCGTCGACATCGGCTGACCCCACCGCATGGGGGGTCGTGCTCAGGTCGGCCCGGCGGGAGCCCGGTTGGTCGGGTGGCGGGGTGGGTGGGCCGAGCCGGACGATGACCTCGGAGCGCTCGGGGTGCTCGGGGTCGAGATGCACCTCGGGCAGATCATCGCCGGGTGGCTCACCGCCGGCGTCGACGACGATGACGATCTCGTCGCCGTGCGGGCCGTAGATGACCTCGTGGAGCCCGAGCATGGCCGCCCCGAGCATGCTGGCGGGACGTCCTCGACTCCAGTGGCGCGGCCGGGCCGCGCCGGCGTCGCCCGCGCGGTCGGGGTCGTCGGTCGCCTCGAGCCAGGAGATCCACTGCTCGTCGGTCCAGGACTCGGGGTCCTGCGGGGGCCCGCCGGGATCACTGCGCTCTGGTCCGTCCATCGCTCCCACGGTACCGGGGAGGTCGTGGCGCATCGACCGTCGCCCGTCCGAGCCCACGGCGATCCAGCGTCGCTACGCGGACGCCGGGCCCTCAGGCGGTGGCCGCGGGCGAACCGTCGGGCTCGGGCGCGGCTCGCCTCGCGCCGCCGCCACACCGTCTCGGCGCGGTAGAGGACGTCGCGCAACGGGAGGCCGCTGCGAGATCGCCACCCGCAGCGCGTCGCGCTGCTCGACCTTCACACGGCCGGGGCTGACCTTGACCTGCACCGGTGCGCCGTCGACCTCCACCTCGTCCATCACCCGAGCCGAGGGCCACCGCTCGAGGAGGGCGCCACGCACACCCAGGCTCCCGGTCTCGGCCTGGAGGGTGGCACGGAGCGGCTCGGTCAGGATCGGATCGACGAGGACGCTCACGGTGTAGCCCGGCCGTCCCTTCTTCATGACGACCGGCGTGATCCATGCGTCATATGCCCCGGCGCTCAGCAGCGTCTCCACGGCATGGGCCAGGACCTCTCCCGTGACGTCGTCGAGGTTGGTCTCGAGCAACATGACCGGTTGTCCCTGGACGGTGCGGAGTCGGCCAAGGACTCGCCCACGACCACCTGGGTGCAATTGGGAAGCCCGTCGATCTCGTGCGACCCGGCGCCGAAGCCGGTGGCGGCGATGCGCATGGGGGGCAGGGGCCCGAAGCTCGATGGCCAGTCGCGGCCAGGATGGCGGCGCCGGTCGGCGTGGTGAGCTCGACGGGCAGGTCCCGGCCCCACGTCGGGATCCCGCGTAGCAACCGGACCACCGCCGGCGAGGGGTTGGGCAGGAACCCGTGCGCGCTGCGGACGGTGCCCATGCCCGTCGCCACGGGCGAAGCCGCCACTTCGTCGATGCCGAGGATCTCCATCGCGGCCGCGGCGGTGCCGACCACGTCGATCACGGTGTCGTGCGACCCGACTTCATGGAAATGGACCTGCTCGGGGAGGGCGGCGATGGAGCCTCACCCTCGACCTCGGCCAGCACCGCGAACGTGTCCAGAGCCCGGCGGGTCACCCGCTCGGGCAGGCGGGCCTCTTCGACGAGACCGACGATGTGGGCATGGGTCCGCACCACGACGTCGTCGGTCGGTCTCCACCACGGCCCGCGTGGCCGCGATCCCGGCACGGAGCACGGGCTCGGCCCGAAGACTCCACCCCCCGAGGGGCAGGCGCTGCAACATCGAAAGCACTTCGGAGAAGTCCGCGCCGGCGTCGAGGAGGCTGCCCAGCGCCATGTCGCCGGCGATGCCCGCGAAGCAGTGGAACCAGGCCACGCGTGTCCGGCCGTCGTTCGGCCGGCGACGTCCCGGCTGGCGGGGCCGGACGTGCCATCCTCAGCGGCGGGCACGGCGCTCACGGCAGCATCCGGGCGACGGCGCAGGCAGCGCCGAACCCGTTGTCGATCCCGACGACGGTGAGCCCCGCCGCACACGACGCGTGCATGGCGAGCAACGCGGTGATGCCGTCGAGCGCCGCTCCATAGCCCGTCGACACCGGTACGGCCACGACCGGGCGCGGCGGTGATCCCGGCCACCAGGCTGGCAAGCGCGCCCTCCATCCCGGCCACCACGACGACCGCGTCGGCGTCGGCGACATCGTCGACCGACGCCAGGAGGCGGTGGACACCCGCCACGCCACAATCGGCCACGAGCGTGGGGCAGAACCCGAAGGCTCGCAGCACCGCCAGGCACTCTTCGGCGACAGGGAGATCCGCGGTGCCCGCCGTCACGACTACGACCCGACCGGTCCGCTGCCGGGGCGAGGCGCCAGCACACGGTGGACAAGCGACCCCGATCGTCGTCACCGTCCCCGTCGGGGGCGATGTCCAACGAGGCGGCGACCTGTTCGTCGTCGGCCCGGGTCAGCAGCACCGGGGTCTGTCCCGGCTCGGCCAGGAGCTCGGCGACGATCTCGCGCACACTGTTGCGGCGTCTTCCCCGGCGCGTAGACGGCCTCGCCGGCGCGCTGGCGCAGGGCACGGTGATGGTCGACGCGCGCGAAGCCGAGGTCGACGAAGGGGAGCCGACGCAATCGGGCGACGGCATCGTCGGGACCGAGCACTCCGGCACGGACGTCGTCGAGCAGCTGGCGCAGGGCGGGCTCGTCCATGGGTGCCCACTATCCTGCCGCACATGGATGCGGCTGCGATCCCCGGTCCGCGAGCATGGGACACGATCAGCTTCCTCGGCCCGGCAGGGACCTTCACCGAAGAGGCCCTGTTCACGCAGCCCGACTACGCGTCGGCCGACCTCGTCCCCGCCGCCACGCTCACCGAGGCCCTCGAGGCCGTCGGCAGTGGGCCGGCCGACACTGGCCTTCGTGCCCATCGAGAACTCGATCGAGGGTGCGGTGAACGCCACCGTGGACAGCCTCGTCTTCGAGGTGGACCTGCTCATCCAACGCGAGGTGGTCCTCGACATCCACCTCCACCTGGCCGCCCGACCCGGGACCGAGCTCGGCGACGATCACCCGCGTCCTGTCGATCCCCGTGGCATCGGCGCAATGCCGCAGGTACCTCGCCGCACACCTCCCGAACGCCGAGATCGTGGCCACCAACTCCACCGCCGAGGCGGCCCGCATCGTCAGCACCGAACCCAACCGGGCACCGCCGCGCTGGCCCCGCGGCTCGCGGCGGAGCTCTACGGCCTCGAGGTGGTCGCCGACGAGCGTGGAGGACCATTCCGGACAACCAGACCCGGTTCGTGGCCTTGGCGCCGGTCGGGCTGCCCGCACCCACCGGACACGACAAGACGAGCATCGTCTGCTTCCAGCGCGAGGACCGCCCGGGCAGCCTGCACGGGATCCTGAGCGAGTTCGCGGCCCGCAGCATCAACCTGACCAAGCTCGAGTCACGGCCGTCCAAGCGAGGATTGGGCAATTACTGTTTTCTGATCGACCTCGAGGGTCACCTGGCCGACGAGGTGGTGGCCGATTGCCTTCGTGTCCTGCATGCCGAGCTCGCCGGGCGTGAAGTTCCTGGGCTCGTACCCTGCGGCGGGAGATCATGGCCCGGCCGTGCGCGCCCGCGCCGACACGGCGTGGCGGGAAGCCGACGCGTGGGTCGACTCGCTGCGATCACAGATCCGCCCGTCCTGAGCGGCGGTACCCTGGCGTTTCGGGAGGGATGGCAGAGCGGACGAATGCGAGGCTCTTGAAAAGCCTTGGCCCAAAAGGCTCGTGGGTTCGAATCCCACTCCCTCC
>CAVUBP010000002.1:0-2311180 GCA_963739765.1 uncultured Acidimicrobiales bacterium
CGAGCCACGGCCTCAAGCCATAGCCTTGCCGATTGGGGCAGGGCTGTCAACAGGTATGGACACCCGATCCCCGATCGGCTCTACCATGGACGACGGACAACGGTGCTGGGGGACCGATACCAACCCCCGAGATGAGGTAGTGGTGGACAGGGCGCCGGAGATCACACCTTCGCTGGCTGACGAGCAGCAGGAGCTCACCCGTTCTCGCATCAGGCGAGCTGCTATGACCGTCGTGGCACGACGCGGCTTCGACGCCACTGTCGACGAGATCGCTCGAGAATCCGGGGTGAGCCCTCGCACCATCTTTCGCCACTACGCGAGCCATGATCAGTTGGTCGCCGCCACGGTCAAGGACATGTTCGAGGCCTGCGGCCTGCCTCGGGTGGTGGACGACCTAGCCGGATGGATCGAGGACCTCCCTCGCCTCTTTGACGACGTCGACAGCCTGATCGAAGGAATGGCAGTGAGGTTCCACAGCCGAAGCGCGTCGATCTTCGGGGCGGCCTTCTGGGACATCTGCGCCCCACGTCCCCAGGTATCAGAGGTCCTCTCCCAAGTGGACGCCCTCAGACGTGAGTACCGGCTCCGAGGGATGAGCCACGCGGCGAACCTCGCCTGGCGGACGGCCGGCGGTGGGGGAGAGCCGCCGGAGGAGTTGGTATTGGCCTTCGCCCTATATCTCTCAGTGTTCGCCACCCAGGCGCTCATGGTGGACTTCGACCAGACACCGGTCGAAATCGGGGCACTGACCGCTGAGATCTTGAAGATGCTGCTCCGACGCGCCCTCCAAGCGCAGCGTTCGACGGAGGACGACGTCATCCTCGAGGTCGATGCCGGCGACCACTGATCAAGGCGCCACGCGCCACGAGTCGCCAAGAGGTCGCTCTTGGGATGCAGCCATCGGAGAAGCCCTCGGACACGCGCCACCGGGTCAGACCTCCAGCGTGCCCGTCAGCCCCTCCAGCGCCCACCCGCCAGGTAGTTGTGAATCTCGAAGAACTGAGTCTCGGGCGGTCGGGGTATGCCGACCTCTCCATAGATCGGATTGAGCTTCTCCCCGCTCGAACGTCTCGAACGTGTCTCGCGATTCCCACACGTCAACGACGCGAAAACCGTCGTCGGTCTTCGCGACCCAATGAAAGAGCTCCTGAGGCGAGGGCGGCCCTCCTGGCAGGAGCCCGATCCGCTCGTTTATCTCGTCGTACTGCTCGAGCGTGGCGCCCCGAAAATCAAGCTGCACCGCAACTGCCACTGGGACCCCCTGTTGTGGGTGCTATTCCACGATATCGCGCCGGTTCGCCCGCTGCCCGCCTGGGGCGCTGTCCCGGAAACCCCGGCCTAGCTCGTCGGGGCTTCGGCCTCTTCCTTCAAGTTGGCGAGAGTGGTGCGGATGTTCTGGAGGTTCCATTGCCCCCGGTCCTTCATACGGAGAGCGAAGCGCACATAGGCGTCGTCGATGTGGCGGTCCGGTTCGGACCGGCGATCCGTCCAGCGCTCGGTCACCGTGCAACTCCCACCGGCCCCCTCGAAGCAGTAGCACCATTCCGCCACCTTCCTGCCAAGGAACGCAACGGTGAATGCAAACCGGTGTCCGGGATCGACTTCGGTGACCGTGCACACCGTGTGCCAACGGAGCGCACCGTTGGGGTTGGGGCCGCGTAAGCCTCTGCGATTGTCGCCCCGGAACATTGCGCCCACCTCCAACGTCGTGGCGCCCAGCCATCTCCCGCCGACGTTCTCCGGGCTCCAATCTCCCATTCGAGCGATATCAGTCACCATGGCGTAGACGGTCGTTGCATCGGCATCGATGATGATGCTGTCTTCGACGTGGTTCATGACGAGCATCATCTCGTGTGCGTGCAATGGTCGCAAGCACGTCGGGGAGATCCGAGGCGGCGTCCACAGGCCGGATGAGCCCCAGGTAGACCAGCGGGCGATCAGGTCAAGGTTTCGGGTACCCGGACCCCAGACGACGGGCGAAGGTGATTCCCGATGGCTCAGCCTGGGCTGGGGCTCGAGGCCGATGTCGCCACCGGGAGGGGCCGCGACTGAGGGAACCTCCTGACTCCGGATGCGCCGTCCCCCGTGTGACCGCTGTCGCTCCCGAGAATCGATACCGTTGGCCGGTGCGCCAGCGCTGGCGGCCATCAAGGTCGACGAATGCCATGCTCACGAAGGCCTTCACAAGGGAGACGCGATGATCGACAATCCGATACAGCAGCCCGTCAAGACGCGCCATCACATCGGCCAAGCGATCAGTGTTCGTGGGCTCCGAGCCGAAGTCACGAGGGCCGATGGACTCAACGCCAAGATCGCAGTCTTCCTGACCAACATTGTTGGATCCATGTGGTGCGCCTATGTCTTTGCCGGCATCGCCCTGATCGGACTACCGGCCGCATTGAGACCTGGCGGCGAGGGCATCATCGCGTGGATCGCGCAGACGTTCCTCCAGTTGGTGCTTCTGTCTGTGATCATGGTGGGTCAGAACGTGCAGAGTGTGGCGAGCGACATCCGATCGCAACGCACCTATGACGACACGGTGCAGATCCTGGACAGGCTCGACATACACACCGATGGTGGGCTCAAGGATCTGGCTGACCGAATCGATGCCTTGGAGGCGAAGATCAGCCGTACATGATCGTGATTGACCGGGACGACCCCCGGTGTGCGTTGCCGGACGACGACGGGCAATCGGACTCGTCGGGGAAGATCCTGGCGACGTTGTCGAGGTGGAGCAGGGGAGGCGCCCGCCACATCGTCGGTCGGTCAGCCGAGCCCCCCATGGCCGGCAAGACGGGTGTTGGCACGAGACCCGCACACCGGCTGACCTTCTTGGTCGCCTCGCCTCGCCAACCTGCGTGCCCTCGCGTCCGCTCTCGTCGCCACGAGGTCTCAACCCGGGCAGCTCCAGCGAACTCAGTGAGAAACGCCGGGATCTATGACTTCAAGTGGGTGTCGAAGAAGGCGACGATTCTCCTGCGGGCATCTTGAGCCGACGGCTCGTCATATCCGCCCCCGATGATCCTCCCCATCACCGCGAACAACGCGCTGTCGTGGTCGTTGAGGAACGAGTGCCCGGCCTCGGGGTACTCCTTCACGTCGTGGTCCACACCGCCCGCGACGAGGGCGCGCTCCAGCCGGTCCGCGGCACCGCGCAGTGTGCGGTCCTTGGCGCCGAAGCTCCCGACGATCGGACATGCCCCCGACAAGAAGCTGTCAGCGTCCTTCGGCACCTGCCCGTAGTTGACGCTCGACACCGAGAATCCGTGGCCGGGAGCGAGGAGAAGGGCGAATCCGCCCCCCATGCAATAGCCGATGACGCCGATCTGGCCCGTGCAGTCGTCGCGCTCGACCAACCAATTGCGCACTGCGTCCACGTCGTCGAACGCCCTTCCGTGGCGGGCCCGAAGATCGCCGAAGACGGACCGCACACACGTCATCTTCTTGCCCCAATGGAACAAGTCGGGTGCGACTGCCAAGTACCCCTCGCTTGCCAGCCAATTGGCTTGGTTCTGTACGTCTTGGCTCATTCCCAAGGCGTCGTGGATCACGACGACCCCCGGCCACGGACCTTGGCCGGGGGGGATGGCCAGGTAGGCCGGCACTTCGCCGGCTGTGGCAATACTGACAACGGCCATTGATCACCTCTCACACCATCCCCGAAGGATCGGTGCTGTCTCGGCTATCGGAAAAGGATGCGCGCGTCGATTCCCCAGATGCAACATCGTGGTTTGGCCCTGAGCCGATGGTCGGCACCTGCGGCGGTGAAGGGTGGACCCGACCAAGGGCTGAACGGAGCCCGGAGGTCGGTTGGGCTCATCGCGGTCCACCCCATCTCGAGACGGGGCGAACGATTTCTGGCATTGGCCCAGGTCACGGCCATTCGACGCTTCCCCCTGCGCCTAAAGCAGGCCGACGGCGGGACCGATCTAACCGGTGGACTCTTAGGATCGACCCTGGAGGGTTGCGTCATGTCCCTGCTGCGCGGCAGGAAGCTCAAGCCAGGAATCGACGGGACGAGGATGCCGTTGGACTGGCGCCAGAGAGCAATGATCGTCGGTGTTCCGAAGAGCGCAAGGACGCTGTTGGAGCAACTCGAAGCGAGGGCCACGTCGGAGCCAGGGTTCGTGGAACACGTCGCGGAGATCGTCAGAGAGTTGGAAGACGATCCGGCGATGGTCACATTCGGGCTCTTCCACACCCCGGACTACACCGTGACAGGTGTGGTCGTCGTGGTGGGAAAAGTGGGCCTTGTTCTGCTCGATGCCAAGGACAGGCATCCGTTCGCGGAGTTCCGTTGGCCGACGCTTTGCCGGTTCGACCTGAAGCATGATCGCAACCACCAGATCGTCGGTCTCGCCTGGTACGAAGGGGAGCGGGACATCACCGAGCGGATCGGGGAGGCAACACCGCTCGAGCTCTCGGAGATGCGGTTCGCCTATATGTACCTGCACGCCGACAGTGAACTTCTTGCATTCATCTCGGACGCTTTCGAACAAGCGGCGATACCCGAGGAACTCCATCGCAGACCGCCGTTGCTCTGACCCGATGAGCGACGAGCTGGAGTCGTCGCGGCAGGCGGCAGGCGGCAGGCCCCACGGACCATCGCAGGCACCGGGACACGGTGCTTTCCCAGCCTCAGTCCGCGACGGACCGAACGCACTCGATCATGGTCATCGCCCCCGCGCCCGGTTGCGGCGTTCCCGTCGCACTCTCAGGATGGCGAGCAACTTGCGAAAGATGAAACCCACGCTCAAACCCTACCGGCACAGGCCGGCGCCTGACTTCCCCCGGGGCACGCCCCTCTGCGCTCACGCGACCCGGGCCAAGCGCAACGGGTGTGCGATGAATCAGTTGGACGCGCCTGGCGCCATAGGGGGAACGTACCCATCGTGGGTTGAGTCGTCAGCTCGAGGCCGCTCCGGCCGCAGGCGCAACATCTCGGCATCGGCGGCCTCGGCAGCTTCTTGGAGTTCGTGTAGGTGCTGAGACCACTCCTGCGCTGACTCATCAGGAGACAGCACCTTGCGCTTCGCGTCTTCGTACACTCTGCGTGTGTGATCTTGCTTTCTCCGTGCTTCGCGAAGCGTTTCAGCGGGATCCATTCCGCCAATCGTACGTTCCACGGCTCCCTACTGGTGAGAGGGTGGTCCGTCTCCATCCAACCGGCCGTGGCCGGCTGTCCCGGGTCCTCATCTCAGCGGGGGAACTAGTGTCGGTGCCACGTGACCGAGGTGGCGGTCGAGGATCACCCGCCGGATTGTGAAGGACGTGTCGATGATCTTCATCGTGGTGAAGTTCACGGTAAAGCCCGAGTTTGCCGACGAATGGATAGCGCGGACCGACGACTTCACGACGGCGACGGGGCAGGAACCGGGTTGCTTGTGGTTCGAATGGTCACGAAGTGTGGAGGACCCGAGCCAGTTCGTCTTGCTCGAGGCATTCCGCGACGGCAACGCCGGCGCCGAGCACGTCCAGTCCGAGCACTTCAAGGCGGCCATCAGAGATCAGCCCTCGATGCTGGCCAGGATCCCGCAGATCGTCAACGTCGAAATCCCTGGGAGCGACTGGTCCGAGTTGGCGGAGATGGCAATCCCCGAGGGTGGCGGGGACCGGTAGCGGGCCCACCCCACGTGCCCACCCCGGTCCTACGCCTGCCCATCACCCTGGCGCCGACGATGGCGGTCTGGCGCCGTACCCGACGGTGGCAATGCCGCCCCCGCACGCCGTTGGGGCATCAGCCTCCCGGCCGGTGGTGCGCGATGAGCTCGATCCAGGTGATGCTCGACGGTGGACCGGTGATCCCCCCCGTGGCGAGCGCCGCCGCTAGGCGTTGCTCCATGAATCGCGCCTGGTGCTCGGGTGTGTCCCACACCTCGGTCACGACCAAGTGGCCATCGTCGTTGAGGCCCGCTGCATGAGTGATCAACCCGTCGGGCCAGTCACCTTTCCCGGTGTCCATGTCAATGCCCAGTGCCGCGTTGACGGCCTCGTACTCCTTGGTCGTGACGCCTTCGAACTCCAGAATCAACTCGGCGACCATGAGAATCCCCTTTCTTCTCGGCGTCGGACAGTCCGTCCTCGGTGGGCCTGCTTGACGTCGGTGGCGGTCGTGTCAGTGGACCGGTGTTGCTCGGCCCCATGACCGATGCAAGCGGATGGTAGCGGTCCGTCGGGGCTCGCGCCGTAGAACCGACCGATGGCATCGGGCAACCTTCGTGCGCGGCGTGCCGACGAGCGACAACGACTACCGCGAGGACGTACCGTGGCAATACAGGAGGCGGGGGAGCAGCTGGGAATCCGGGCGGACGCCTGGGTACCATCCCGCCGGCGTCGGCTCTCATGGCCTGACGCCCTGCTCCCACACGGCCTGCTCCAGGACCGCTTCGGGTGGTCAGAGAGCGGGTGGCCCGACGGCTGTCCAGTGCCGATCGAACCATCGTCGGATGCGGCTCGTGCCGAATTCGCTCTTGTCGGCTGTGATCACCTCCGACGGGCCTTCGAGGCCCCCGACCGGCGTTGCCCCACTCAAGAACGTGACGTCGACGCGAGCGACCTGGTCGCGACCGAACTCGAGATAGCACGTCCCGTGGCCGTCGTACGTCGCGGAGCTCGAACCACCACGAATACGCGAGATGATCTGTTCTGCGACCACCGAGGCTTGCCCCTCGGCGAAGACACCGGCTTTCGGTGTTCCCACACTCGCCACGTCTCCGATGGCGTACACGTCGGGAAACTCGGTCTCCAACGTCAGGGGATTTACCGCGATCCACCCGTCGACAGTCATCCCGGACTCCACCACGACAGCAGGAGCTCTGTGAACCGGGACGCCGAGGAAGAGGTCGTAGGGCATCTCGGATCCGTCGCTGAGCATCACCACTTTTCGATCGGGATCCAAGGCGCGCACCAGCCGCTCGGGATGCCAGTTGATGTCGCGTTCGGCAAACGCCACGAGCAGCGCCTCCGATGCCGCCGGTGAGGGTGGGATGGGGACGCCCAGCGGCATGACCAGCGATATGTCGGAATGCTCCCGAAGCCCCCGGTCGGCAAGGAAGTCGTGCATGAGAAGGGCGGTCTCGCTCGGAGCTGGAGGGCACTTGAACGGTGTGGACGTGACGCCGACGATGACTCTGCCCCCTTGGAAGCTCGACAACACATCACGCAGCGCAAATGCCCCGGGCTCGGTATAGAACTCATGGCCACCTTCGACGAGCCCCGGCGTGGCTGACGGGTCCAGATCGGCTCCCAACGCCACGACCATGATGTCGGCGTCGTACGGGCCGGAGTCGGTCTGAACCCGTTTTGCCGTGGGGTCGATCGACCTGATGGTGCTCTGCACGAAACGGAGGCCCGGCTTGGAAAGGTCCCGGTAGGGATGAACGACAGTCGACGGTAGGGCCCGACCGAACATGACATCGAGTTTCGAGAATCCGAAGACGAACCCTTCGCTCTGGTCGATCAGCACAACCTCGAGTGCCTCGCCGAACTCGTCCGACAGTCTCGTCGACAACTCCAGGCCGCCGAAGCCCCCACCGAGCACCAGGATTCGCATCCTGCGAAGATATCGGATGAGCCAGACAGCCCGCTTTGGAGCCTTCGCGCCCGAGATGAGGCAGCGCACGATCCGAGGGGCACCGAATGACACCGTCGCCCATAATGGGCCAACCGTGAACCGGGAGACGGAAGGCGGACGGGCACGATGAACACGGTTGAGGAGCTAGCGGCTGAGGTTGCGGCGCTCACACTGCGAGTGGCCTCGAGCGAGAGTGTGCTCGCCATCCAATCCCTCAAAGCACGATACGCGGAGCTCGTCGACCGTCGGTTCTCGGCAGGCGCGGTCGTCGACGCCGACACCCTGGCCCGAGTCGCCGACGACGTGGCGGCGCTGTTCACCTCGCAAGGCGTGTGGGACGGAGGGCCCGGCCTCGGGAGAGCGACTGGTCGTCAAGCCATTGCCGAGCGTCTCCGTCAGCCTACGCTCGTGTTCTCACGTCATTTCTTTGTCAACCCGCGCATCGAGGTGGACGGCGACACGGCCCGGGCCAGGTGGGACCTGCTGAGCCCGTGCCGTCGCGCCGATGGCACGTCGTACTGGATGTGCGGCTACGAGGACGACGAGTACACATGCAGCGACGGAGTATGGCTGCACCGGTCGATGAAGCTCACGACGGTGTTCATGGCACCTCTGGGAGAGGGATGGACCAGGATTCTGGTCTGATCAGGCTGCCGTGACCGCGGCGCTGCCCAACTCTTGGACGCAGGGTCGAAGTCGACGGACCCGGTGCGTCAACGGCCGAGGAACCACCGTCCGGTCTGTCTGGCCATCCGCACACCCCTGAGTGTGATGTGGCGACCGTTGTACGCCATCTGCTTCGCCAGGGTGCCGTGTCGCTCGCCTGCCCGCATCCGCCGCCAGGTGGCGGGGCCCAGGACGGCGAACTGCGCCATGGCCCGCCGGGGGGCGTCGACCAGGACCAGCAGGGCCAGGCCGAGGAGGATGAGCGCCCCGCCGATGACCCCGAGGACCCCGATGCCCGGTCCCGGCCCGGTGAAGGCCAGGGACCTCGACGGGGCCGTGACGACCTTGGAGCCGCCCCCGCCGCCCGAGGTGGTCGGCGTGGTGGTGCCGCCGCCGGCCTTGGTGGTGGTGGTGACCGGGGCCACGGTGGTGGTCGAGGCGGACCCGCCCCCGGCCACGGCGATGACCGGGGCGATGGGGCTGGCCGTGGGGGCCGAGGTGGTGATGCCCGAGGGCGTCACCGAGTTGTTGGGATAGGCCGTGCAGGTGAGGGCCAGGGCGTTGCCGGCCACGGTCAGCGACAGGCTGGCCGAGGCGTCCTCTTGGATGGTGATGGCCCCCGAGGTGGCGGTGAAGCCGCTCACCGTCGCGGCGGTGGACGGCAGCGACAGCGACACCCCGGCGTCGGGCACGGGGCTCGGGATGGGCACGTTGAAGTCGAGCGGGCCCTCCGAGGTGGTGGCCGGGGTGGCCCCGCTGGCGTCGATCTGGGCCGTGGCCGAGCCGGTCAGGTTGGGCTGCAGTGCCGCCGCGGCACCGGCCAGCGAGGCGGGCAGGTTCACCACCGTCTGGTAGCCGGTGAGGGTGAAGGACTGGCCCGAGGTCGGCTGCGCCGGCGACAGCGTGGCCGAGGTCACCGCGTCGTTGAGCACCACGTTGCCCACCGGGGTGCCCGGGCAGTACAGCTCGTAGGCCCCGGTGATGGTGGTGGGCGGTGCGGTGGTGGTCGTCGACCCCTCGGTGGTGGTGGTGGTGGGGGCCTCGGTGGTGGTCGTCGGCGCCTCGGTGGTGGTCGTCGGCGCCTCGGTGGTGGTCGTCGGGGCCTCGGTGGTCGTCGTCGGGGCCTCGGTGGTCGTCGTCGGGGCCTCGGTGGTCGTGGTGGCCCCTTCGGTCGTCGTCGTCGACCCCTCGGTGGTGGTGGTCGTCGCCCCCGTGGTCGGTGGTCGTCGCCCCCGACGTCGTGGTGGTGGCACCCGAGGTGGTGGTCGTGCCCCCGGCCTTCGTCGTAGTCGTCGTCGGCAGGGTCTCGGTGCCGAAGAGGATGGTGACCGTGGCGCTGTCGTTTGATTCGTCGCCGTAGGTCAGGGTGCAGACGTCACCGGCGGCCTGCTGAGCAGGCGTGGGGGGACAGGGGTAGAGCGCGGCGTCGGTCAACGGCGCCTTCCCGGCCGAGTCGGTGGGAGGACAGGTCACGACAGCAGGGCTCGGACCACACGGAGGGCCGACGGTTCCCTGCACCACGTGGTAGACGGTCGAGATCTTCCCCGCCCCATTGGTGGTCACGAGTGCCGCGAACGACGGGGCGGTGCAGCTGACCGAGATGGTCGAGCTGACGGGGCTGGGAAGCGCGACGGTCGGCTGGTTCGCGTCACTGTTGCACTCGAGGATGTTGCCGATCGAGTTCTTGGCGAACCCAGCCCCGGTGATGGTCACCGCGGTGCCGTTGGCGAGACCCGTCTTCGGGGTCACCGTCATGGTGGTCGCCGCGAAAGCAGACATGGTCGTGCCGATCAGGACCGAGCCCGCCACCACGAGAACCGAAGCGAGGACCATGAGGCTTTTCGCCCGGGCGTCGCGGCCCCCTGCAAGGACAGTGGCGATTCCCGACCGACCCGACCTGATCACGGCCAACCCCCCGCTTCGAACGCTTCAGACGAGTGCTGATGTCCTCGCGCGTTGCCGCCAACATCCACGCACACGTTCCCAGTACTGAGAATATGGGAGCCACGCCCCCCTGGAATCCTCATTTTTGATGAGGTTGTGCGGCCGCACCACTTGTGACCGCGCGGTCATCGCGATCATGAACGGCGTGACCGTGAAGGGCCACACTGCCGAGGATCATCGTGCGCAATGCCGGCGTCGCGGATGTGTTGCGAGGCACGCCTCACGTACTCAATAGTGATGATGTGCGGTGTCAGATGCTCAAATATCCTGGCACCCAGGAACTGAGGGGCCGGTCCCCTCTGGTGGGGGTGACTCTTGTCTGAACCTGGTTTGACTCATTCCGGATCGCACAACGCTTTGCGGTCCGGTAAGCACGGGCGGATCCGGTCCCGGCTCGTTACCGTCGGGGCGACCGCGCTCGTGATCACCGGTCTCACGATCTTGGCCAGCGCCGGTTCTGCGTCCGCGGCGGGAGTGACCGGGACCCTCACGCTGACGCCGAGCACCGGCTTGACCAACGGCACTTCGGTGGCGGTTGCCGGGAGCGGCTTCACTGCCAGCTCGATCGGCAATCTCCTGGAGTGCAACAACGCCCCCAACGAACCAACGGTCACGCTCGGTTCGCCTATCAACAGCGATGTCGGGGTCGGCTGTAGTGCACCATCGCTCACGCAGCTCGTGCAGACGGATTCGACGGGGGCGATCAAGGCCGGCACGACATTCAAGGTCGTCCAGGGAACAGTCGGACCTCCGTGTGGCGCAGCTCCCGCTGCGGTGACGTGTCCCGCCACCGACAGTGCTGGGCAGAGCCCGACCGCTGATGCCGCCAACTATCCGTGTCCGCCCACGGCCGCCCAGCAGGCTGCGGGTGTCATCTGTCAACTCAATTACGGCGACGCCGCCGGCGACAGTGCCATGGCGACGCTCTCCTTCCAGGGGTCGACGCCGGCCACGACCGCGCCTCCGACCACCGTGGCACCCACCACCGCCACCACCAAGGCTGCGACCACGGCCACCACCGTCGCCCCGGCCACCGGGGCTGGTGGAGGATCGGCAACCCCCACCACGGCCGCGGCTGCCGCCTCTGGAACTCTGGCTGCCACCGGGCCGGGACGAGGCATCGGATTGCTGGGTGTCGTCGGTGGGGTGCTCCTCCTCTTCGGACTGCTCCTGCTCCTGGTCATGTTGGACATTCCCCAGCGCGCCTTCGCCGGCGTGTTCGACCGGGAGGGGAACGGCGTGTTCGGCCGCAGCGGAGTCCGTGACGCGACCGCGCCGGTCGATCATGACTCTGGCCGGTCCCTGGCGAGTCGGGTGGCGAAGGCCACGTCGAGTCGTAGCGGGGGAATCGACGACATCGGGCATCGTCTCGGAAACAGACTTGCCGGTGTCCCGGGCGTGGCCCAAGGGCTGACGCATCGGGTGGTATCGGTGTCCTCCCGAACGGCCGCATGGTTGTTGGGCCGCTAGCTCCTCGCCACAAGGCGTAGGTCCGGAGCCCAGCGGGGTCGCGCCCAGCAGGGTCGCGCCCAGCGGGGTCGCGCCGGGGCCGCGCCCCGCCGGCGTTACGAACCGCCACTGTGCCGTTTCGTGTTCGGGTGGGCCGCGCTCGGTTCCGGGTCGCCCCTCGCCACCGGAGTGCCCTCGCGGCGCGGTGAAGGACGCCGCACGCATGCACGTGGCCTGTCGCGCGGGGGCGCCGTGGTCCGGTCCTCCGATCATCTATTCCGCTAAAGCCGATTGACTTAATCGACTTTAGGCCCTAGAGTCCTGGCATGGCGATCGCCGGGAGCCCCCCTGTCGTATTCCCCCAGCACGACGGGGGCGTGAGCCCTCGGAAGGTCGCCATCTCCTTGCCGGGCCGGCCACCAGGTACCTCGACCGTCGTCGACCGGAACGAGTGTTCCACCGCGGACGAGTTGTTGGCGATCGCCCGGCAGCTGGCGACGCGAGCACCATCGTGGCCAGGCATGGCCCGCCCGACGCGGCGACGCTGGGACCTGATGGCGGTGGCCGACTCCTACGAGGCTTGGGTCATCGGCTGGCCGCCGGGCGGGGCCATCGAGCTCCACGACCACGGGGGATCCTCGGGAGCGGTCGTCGTTGCCGCAGGCGAGCTGACCGAGACACGGATCGAGTCGCAGCCCTTGGGAAGGGTCACGTTGGGCACCAGAAGGATCGGGGTGGGCCAGTCCATCTCCTTCGCCGGACGACACGTTCACGACGTCGTCAACGATGCAGACGCCCCGGCCATCAGCGTGCACGTCTATGCTCCGCGCCTGACCTCGATGACCTATTACCGCATGACCGACGGTGCTCTCGAGGCGGAAGCCACCGTCCGTTACCGATTCGGCGAGGCCGTCGCGTGAGCACCTCGATCGACGACCTGGTGGAGCGCGCTCGACGACGCATACGACGCGTGGGCCCCCACGAGCTTGACGGCCTCCTCGCCGAGGGTGGGTTGGTCATCGACATCCGGCCGGCTGCGCAAAGGCGATGTGAAGGCGCGCTGCCCGGCGCCCTTGTGGTGGAGCGGAACGTGCTCGAGTGGCGCCTGGACCCTGGCTCTGAGCATCGGCTACCTGATGTCAGGGACCTCCACCAGCCTGTCGTGGTGGTGTGTTCGGCCGGCTACGCGTCGAGCCTGGCGGCAGCATCGCTCGCCGACTTGGGCTTCGAGCGCTCTGCCGACCTGGTCGGCGGCTACCAGGCATGGAGCGAGTGGTTCGCTCATCGACGCGAGCCCCCGCAGCGGTCGAAGCCGGACCACGCCGCGCCCGGGCCCTCCGACCTCTCCGATGGTTTGCAGGAGATCGCGGACGCAGCGCCTGCATAGACTTCGTGACGGCGCCGTTGGTGCGGCGCCCCGCCAACGAGGAGATCGCCATGCCGCAATGGGGCTTTGAGACTCGACAGATCCACGCGGGCGCCGTCCCCGATCCGACCACGGGAGCCCGGGCCGTCCCGATCTACCAGACGACCAGCTACACCTTTCGCGACACGGCGCATGCTGCAGCCCTCTTCGGACTCGAGGAGCTCGGCAACATCTACACGCGCATCATGAACCCCACGCAAGCCGTCTTCGAAGAGCGCGTGGCTGCTCTCGAAGGAGGTGTCGCCGCTCTGGCGGTGGCCAGCGGGCAAGCGGCCGAGACCATCAGCCTGCTGAACCTGGCCGAGAACGGTGGTCATATCGTGTCCTCCGCCTCGCTCTACGGAGGGACCTACAACCTCTTCCACTACACGTTGCCGAAACTCGGCATCGAGGTGAGCTTCGTCGACGATCCCGACGACCTCGATTCATGGCGGCGCGCGGTGCGGGGGAACACCAAGGCATTCTTTGCCGAGACCATCGGAAACCCCAAGGGCGACGTACTCGACTTCGAGGGCGTCTCGAGCATCGCCCATGAGCACGGGATCCCGCTCGTGGTGGACAACACCGTGGCCACCCCGTATCTGGCCCAGCCCCTGCGCCACGGTGCCGACATCGTGGTCCACTCGGCGACGAAGTTCATCGGTGGCCACGGGACATCGATCGGCGGGATCATCGTCGACGGCGGAACGTTCGACTACGAGGGCAGTGGTCGGTTCCCGAACTTCACGGAGCCCGACCCCAGCTATCACGGGCTGGTCTTCTCGCAACTTCCCGAACCGTTGTTCCCGGCCCGGTTCGTCTTGAAAGCCCGCCTCCAGTACCTGCGCGACATGGGTCCGTCCATCGCCCCGTTGAACTCGTTCCTGTTCTTGCAAGGTCTCGAGACATTGAGCCTCCGAATGGAACGTCATGTCGCCAACGCCCAACAGGTGGCGGAGTGGCTCGAACAGCGCGATGAGGTCTCCTGGGTGGCGTACGCAGGTCTCGAGTCGAGCCCATGGCACGAGCGCCAGAAGCGGTACCTGCCCAATGGCGGGGGAGCCATCTTGGCCTTCGGCATCGCCGGGGGCGCCGAGGCCGGTCGTCGGTTCATCGAGGGGCTGGAATTGTTCAGCCACCTCGCCAACGTCGGTGACGTCCGGAGCCTGGCGATCCACCCGGCGTCCACCACCCATTCGCAGCTCACCGAGGCGGAGCAACTCACCACCGGCGTCAGCGCTGACCTCGTACGACTGTGTGTCGGGCTGGAGACGATCGATGACATCCTGGCCGACCTTGACGCGGGTTTCCGTGCCGCCAAGGTCGGTTGAACGGATCAGCTCAACGGGAGCCTGGAGCCCCGGCGACGAGACCGGTGACCGGCGGTTCGCCCGTGTGACGGGTGTCGACGGGCTGAACCTCGAGGCCGGTGGCCTCCTGGGCCCGGTGGACGTGGCCTACGAGACATGGGGCGAGCTCGACGCTGTCGCGGGCAATGCCGTGCTCGTCCTTCACGCCCTCACCGGGGACTCCCATGCGTCGGGCCCCGTCAAGTCCGGACACCCGAGCCCGGGGTGGTGGCCCGACATCATCGGGCCGGGGGCTCCCATCGACACGGACCGTTTCTTCGTTGTCTGCCCGAATGTGCTCGGAGGATGCCAGGGAAGCACCGGGCCGGCATCGCCCGCCCGCGATGGAAAGCGCTACGGGTCACGCTTTCCCATCATCACGATTCGGGACCAGGTCCACGTCGAAGCGTTGCTGGCAGACCATCTCGGCATAACCCGGTGGGCCGCCGTGGTCGGGGGCTCGATGGGTGGCATGCGCGTCCTCGAATGGTGCGTGGGGTTCCCCGAGCGTGTTGCCCGGGCGGTGGTGATCGCGGTCGGAGCGGCCGCAACGGCAGAGCAGATCGGGTTGTGCTCGTTGCAGGTCCGAGCGATACGTGCCGACCCCGCGTTCTCCGGGGGCGACTACTACGACAACGACGAGGGCCCCACGCAGGGGATGGCCATCGCGCGGGGGATCGGTCAGGTGAGCTATCGGACGGCTTCGGAGCTCGACCGTCGGTTCGGCCGGGAGGCCCAAGGCGCCGAGCGACCGCTGAAAGGTGGTCGGTACAGCATCGAGTCCTACCTCGAACATCATGGTGACACGTTGCTCCGACGCTTCGATGCGAACTCGTACATCGTGCTGAGCGAGGCCATGAACCACCACGACATCGGCCGCGGTCGGGGTGGTGTCGCGTCGGCTCTTGCCGCGGTGGAGGCCGACGTCACGGTCGTGGGCATCTCCTCGGACCGGCTCTACCCGGTCGAGCTCCAGTACGCGCTGGCCCGGCACCTTCCCGGTGCACCTGAGGTCGGGATCGTGCAGTCCCTCGTCGGCCATGACGGGTTCCTGGTCGAGACCGAGGCCATCGGAGCCCGGATCTCCGAGGCATTGGCTTGACCGTCGTCGCGAACCCTGTGCCACGACGAGGGCGACGCCGGTGGCCCGGAGACGTCAAGTGAATGAGCCCTGAGCGGGGGATCAGGGGCTCTGCGGTTGCTAAACCCCGAGGCACCTGTGTGCCGATGAGACACTGGTGGGTGACGTCGGTCTGACACCTCGATCTTCCAGGGGCGACGCGGGGCTCGGCCTCGTGAGCATCGTCGTCTCGCTCCTGATCGTGGCGCTCGTGAGCGTGGGTGCCCTGAAGGCCTTTGCCGGTGGGGCCGGTTCAGGGTCCCAGGCACTGAGCCCCCCGGTAAACCAGGCCTATGACGTTCAGGCGCAGTCCGCATTGTCGAGCGCGATGCAGAACGTGCGCGACGGTGCCATCAGCAACGGAGCGCTGTCCAACGCCGACCTCGCCCAGTACGGCGTGCGGCAGGGCCCGTCGGACGCGTCCTCGGCGGTCAGTGGCGCCGTAGCCGCCCCCGCGGCGCCAAGCGGCGTGGTCGACGGTCCAGCCGGGTTCGGAAGCGTGACGCTGGCGGCGGAGGCGAAATCAGGGACGTGCTGGTTCGTGTGGTTCTCGACAGCAGCGACGTGGTACGGCTTCGAGCCGGACTCGACCTCATGCGTCGCCCAGCCGATGAGCACCGCTCCCACCCCGGGTGCAGGAGGACCGGGGACGATCGGTTGGCAGCAGGGCTCGTTCCCGTCCACGGGGTGACCATCGGCGACGTCGACATCGTGACGGGCCGGCGGTGACTTACGATGAGTTCCATTGTCCCTTTGGTCACCCTCGGACCCACGCGGAGCGACACCATGAGCCAACCGCTGTGCACCCATCTCGACCAGATCGCAGATCCCACTCCTTCTTCGTGGGGGTGCGAGGACTGTCTGGCGGCCGGACGGCGGGACTGGGTGCACCTCCGCGTGTGCCAGAGCTGTGGACATGTGGGTTGTTGCGACAGCTCTCCGGGCCTCCATGCCACCGCCCACTTCCACGCCGTCTCACATCCCATCGTCCGCTCCTACGAGCCCGGTGAGGAGTGGTACTGGTGCTTCATCGACGAGTTGGCCTACGAACTGGCCGACAAACCACCTGCCCCCTCGCATCCCTGACGTCGACGGCCACGATGGCGGACCCCGCCCCTGGTCTTGGACACCCCTGATCGTCGAGACCGGGGGCCCGAGCACCGTCGGCGCTCACGTCAGGGTTCTTGCACCCCGATGAGCGGGGACCTGGCCAGGAGGAAGACCCCCACGGTCACCAGCCCGAGGCCGAGGATCTCGAAGACCGGCGCCAAACCGTGCGAGTTGGCGTGCTCTCCGAAGAACCCCAAGCCGATGGCCACCGCCACCAGGGGCTGCGCGACGGTCAACGTGGGCAGCGAAAGGCGCAGTGCGCCGGCGTGAAAGGCGCTCTGGGTGAGAAGCAACGCGCCGACCCCGCCTACCAACAACGCGTAGGGTGCCCACGTCGTCAAGGTGTGCACGACGCCTCCGTCGAGGATGTGTCCAATGCGCTCGGTGACCGCAGCCACGTACCCGAAAGCCGTGCCCGACCCGGCGGCGAGGAGCACCGCGGCGCGCCGACGGCTTCCACCCCGCGCGCCGACGACCATGGCGCCACAACCGAGCGCGATGGCGGCGGTCAGGACCGCCCATGCCGCGTCCGAGGCGTGGGGGTGGCCGATGCCAGGCCGCGCCACGCCGAGAAACAGAGCCAGCCCCGCGGCGATGACGACGGTTGCCATGACGTCGGCCGCAGACGCTCGACGATGTTCGAGCCATGCGCCCACGGGGAGGGCGAACACCAGGCTCAGGACGAGGAGCGGCTCGACCAGGGCCAGTGACCCGCGTCGCAGCGCCAAGAATTGGAAGAGGTAGCCCACGACGTCGAGGGCGTTTCCGACGAGCCACAAAGGCCGGCGGGCCAGGCTCACGAGGAGGCCGGCCCGGAGAGACAATTCGGGCGGCTCTCGGATCGCGGCCTGGTGCTGGAGAACGGCCGCCATCCCGTACGACGCCGCGCTCGCCAACGAGAACAAGACGATCGAAACGAGCCCGCGTCCGACGTGGTGGTGGAAGACCCCGAAGCTCAGGAGGGAGCCCGCCCCTGGCCTCACGGCGTGGCGCCCTCGGCGGTCGGGCCGGGCCCCGGGTCCTGACCAGGCCGCTTGGCGTCGGCCGCCATGTCGGCCAGGGCCTGGCGCTGGGCTCGTAGGCCGGCACCGCGAGGGACTCGGAGCGATATGTAGGCCACACCACCGACGGGGATCGGGAGCCAGAAGTTCACGAGGCGCCAGCCGAGCACGGCCAGGGTGGCGACGTTGCGTGTGACACCGAAGGAGACGAGCAGCGTCGCGGCCGACGCCTCGATCACGCCGAGACCTCCCGGGGTGATCGGGATGGCGCCGAGCACGTTGGCGATGCCGTACGCGGCGAAGAGCTCGATCGGGTCGACGAAGTGCCCGAAGGCGGTGACAAAGGACCACAGGGAGGCGGCGTCGAGGAGCCAGTTGAGCCCCGCCCACAGCAGCGCGCGTTTGAGGACCTCACGGTCCCGGGCGAGTTGCACCACGGAGTCGCCGACTTGCCGGACGAGACGTTCCAGCCGGTCGGCGCCCACTCGTGGTATGCGCCGACCGACGGCCCGGACCACCTGCACCGCTCGTTCTCCACCTCGGGTGAACGCGTAGGCGAGCATGGCGGCTCCGAACAGGGCGAGCAGCCCCACGAGCGCGGTGACCACGTAGATGGGGTGCAGCCCGGCCAGTGGGATCGAGATCAAGAGCGCGAGCCACAACATGACGTTGAGCACAAGGGCAGAACCGATGGCCTCGGTGGCCATGGCGAAACCTGCGTCTGTCCCCTCGACACCGTTGGACGTGAGCAGGCGGTACCCGACGCCGGCACCCCCGGCGGCCCCGCCGGGGATCACGTGGGCGACTGCCGACGTTGCCAGGACGATCCGGACGAGCTTGAAGAGCCCTGGGCCTCCACCGGGCAGCAACGTGCGGGTGAGGAGGGCGTAACACACGATCGAGCCCGCCTCGAGTGCGATCCCGGCGACGAGCCACCCGATGTTGAGCCTGCTGAGCAGGTGCAGGTTCTTGCTCGCACCCACGAGCTCGGGGATGACGAGGTACTCGACGATGAGCAGGACCAAGAAGACGAGCAGACCGTGTCGCAGCCACTTCGGCACGATCGAACGCCAAGAGCGGAGCGAGGCCGCCTTGGGCCCGTCGTCGGGGTGCACCCACCCATGTTCCCAGCCAGAGGGGTCGTGACGACGCCTACCGGCGATCCTGGCCTTCGCCGGCCCGGGTCTCGGGTCGTGGAGCTCCGTCGGGACGCGGCGAGCGGCTCAGCGGCCGACTGCGGAGAGAGCCACGAGCCCGTTCCTTTGGCCATGTGACCAGGTCGGCCGTCCGACGAGAACCTGAGAAGCTGGAGAAAATGGGACCGCATCCACCCGGACCCGGTGTCCGGATCGCTGTCCGAGAGGAGTTCGATCGTCTCCTGGAGGTCGAGGAGGCCTCCGGTCGATTGTTCGCTGATGCCGGGATGGGGCCGTTTCCCGACGGAGGTGACGACAGCCATCTCGAGGACGCGGCGATCGTGTTCGTCTCGGGTGATCCTGCTGCGGGGTTCGCCTGCGTGGGGATCGTCGATGGCTCGGCGCACCTCTGGCAGCTCTCGGTCCATCCGTCGGAGTCCCGGCGTGGCCGGGGGAGGGCTCTGGTCGCTGCCGTATGTGGCTGGGCGGCCTCCAATGGCTACCGGGGCGTCACACTGACGACCTTTCGGGACGTCGCATGGAACGGTCCCTTCTATCGCGGGCTGGGCTTCCACGCGATCGACGACCCGCTCCCGGAACTGGCGGCCATACGCGACCGCGAGACGATGATCGGGCTCGACGACCTCGGTGTCCGTATCGCCATGCGTATCGACCTTTGACGGGGACGGAGCTGATGCGGTGACGAAGACGGGGTCGAGCCCGACCCTGGCTCGGGGGTTCAGAGCCCCCGTGTCATCGGGCATCATGTGAAGGTGGCAGATCCGGCCCGTCCCTCCAACTCCGCCGACACGCTGGCCCTCACCGATCGCACGACCCTTCGCCGCAAGAGGGACCGCGGCACCTACGACCGGGACATGGTCAACGCCATCCTCGACGAGGGGTTGCTGTGTCATGTCGGCTTCAGCATCGAAGACTCGCCCTTCGTCATCCCGATGGCGTATGCGCGCGATCGGAGACACGCTCTATCTCCACGGCGCCACCGGCAACCGCATGCTTCGCCATCTGGCGCAAGGAGCCGAAGTCTGTGTCACCGTCACATTGCTCGACGCGTTGGTGCTCGCTCGTTCCGCCTTCCACCACTCGATGAACTTCCGCTCGGTCATGCTCTTCGGGACCGCCACCCGGGTCGAGGACGAAGCCGAGAAATTTCAAGCCACGACAGCGTTGCTCGAGCACATCGTTCCCGGTCGGAGCGCGCACGCCCGTGCCCCGTCGGCAGAGGAGCTTCGTGCCGCTCTCATGATCCGGATCCCTGTCGCGGAAGGGTCGGTGAAGATCCGAACCGGTGGGCCGATCGACGAGCCCGGCGACCTGGAAGAGCCGATCTGGGCGGGGGAGATTCCGTTGTCCATCGTCGCCGGCGCCGCCGTAACCGACGGAGTCCTCCCTCCGGGTACCGAGCGTCCCTCCTATGTGAATGCTTATCCCTCGAGGGGTGCAGGCTGGGCCGGCATGTCGGGCGCATCTCGTCGGGGGAAGCTCGAACCGGGTGGGTAGAAGCTCCCGCTGACAGTCACGACGACAGAACTTCACGGCGTTCGGCCTGGTCATGGCGATGATCTGCTAGTCTGGTTCCACGAGGTCGGCGTTCGCCGACCGATCGTCGCCAATGGCGACAGGGCGGATTCGATTCCAGTTCGAGTTGGCCTACTACTCGTCTGGAGTCACGTGACCGTCTCGTTTGCCGATCTCGGGGTGCGCCCCGAACTGGTTGCCCGCCTGCACGCCCGCGGCCTGACCAGCCCGTTCCCCATCCAAGAGGCGACGCTCCCCGACGCGCTCGCGGGTCGCGACGTCTGTGGTCGCGCGCCAACGGGGTCGGGAAAGACCCTGGCCTTCGGGTTGGCCGTCGTCAGCCGGACCAGTGGATCGAAGCCGGGGCGCCCCGGAGCGCTGATCCTCGTTCCGACTCGAGAGCTGGCCGCCCAGGTGCAGCGCGAGCTCGCGTTGCTTTCCGGACAGGGACGTGGGCGCGTCATCGCCATCTACGGCGGTACGGGATACGGAGCCACGCGCCAAGCGCTCGCTCGCGGGGTCGACACGGTCGTGGCCTGTCCGGGCCGTCTCGAGGACCTCGTTGCCCAAGGCGCCATCAACCTGGGTGCAGTTCGCACCGTCGTCGTCGACGAAGCGGACCGGATGGCCGATATGGGATTTCTCCCGTCGGTGCGTCGCCTCCTCGACCTCACCGCATCGGACCGCCAGGTGATGCTCTTCTCGGCGACTCTGGGACCCGAGATCGAGACCCTGGTCAACCGCTATCAGACGGACCCCGCTCGCCACGACGTGGCCGGAGACCAACCCGATGAATCCGACGTGTCGCACCTGTTCTGGAACGTCCCACGACAGGACCGAGTTCCGGTGACCGTCGGGCTCGTCGGCGAACACGGGCGGGCACTGGTGTTCTGCCGCACGCGACGCGGCGCAGACCGCGTGACCGGTCAGCTCAACACCGGCGGAGTGAAGGCCCTTGCCATCCATGGTGGCAAGACGCAAGCCCAACGCGAACGGGCACTGGCCGCTTTTGCCGACGGCAGAGCCGGGGCGCTGGTGGCGACCGATGTGGCCGCTCGGGGAATCCATGTCGACGATCTGCCCTGTGTCGTGCACTTCGACCCGCCCGCCGACCACACCGACTATCTGCACCGGTCGGGACGTACCGGCCGGGCCGGCAAGACCGGCATCGTCGTGTCACTCGTGGGTGAAGAGCAACGCTCGTCCAACCGCGCCCTGCAGCGGTCGCTCGGCTTCGAGACCGTGGTGCACCCCAGAGAGTCATCACTGAGCCCGAGACGCGAATCGAGGGTCGCAGGGGATTCCCCCCCCAGCACGGCCCGGCCCGAGCTCCCGGCCAGAGCCCCCGTGACGGCGCGCCATCGTCCACCGAGGGTGAAGCCCGGAGCCAACAGTGCACCGCCGCGCCGCGTCCCCCGAACGCAAGGGCCCCGTGGGACGGCGCGCGGTGATGTCGGTCGGCGGCCCAAGGGAGCACCTGTGGGAACGGTGCGATTCTTCGACGCCAAGAAGGGCTACGGGTTCCTCTCCAGGCCCGACGGTGCCGGGGACGTCTTCGTCCATGCCAGCGCCGTCCAAGGACTCGGTCCCGCCATCTTGCGTCCGGGCCAACTCGTCCGCTTCGAGATGACGACGGGCCGCAAGGGGGACGAGGCCCGAAACGTGATGGTCATCTGAGCTCGACTCGAGCTCAGATCGTCAGGAGAGCGAGCTCCGCAACTTCTCGAGAGCGCCGAGGCGGCGATCGAGTCGTGTCGGGTCGTCCTTGTCCCGATCGCGGATGCGGACTTCGAGCAGGTCCAAACGGGCCTGCTCCCGACCGATCAACTCGGCTCTCTCTGCGTCGGGGCGTTGATGCATCGCACGCAGGAAGGCGGCAAGGGCGTCGTTGGAACGCTTCAGGTTCAGAGAGCGAGCAACGGCGGCGTAGGAGCGGCCCTCTTCACGAAGCCGCAACGCATCCTCGTCGCTACTCCCTCGACGCGGGCCGCGGGAGTCCTTGCGCTCGCGATCGCTCTCGCGGTCCTGGTCCCGTGATCGGGGCTCTCGGCCCCTAGGCACAACGCACCGCCTTCGTCCGTTGCGCCGCTGCAGCTACGTCGCAACGTGGTGCGCACGCGCTCGAGCGGTGGCATGAAAGCGGATCAGAACTGTGGGCGGTGTCGTACCGCTGGACCGTACCGGTGGCCATCGTCTCTCCATTCACGAGCTGAACGCATCGCTCGGGAACGGCCTTCTGGCTGTTGGGACCGGGTCGACTCCCAACCATCCTATCGGGTTGCGGTCTTCCAAGCCATCGTCCCTCGTCGGCGCGGAACACTGACGTCATGTCGCGCATGACGACATCGTGACGGGAAGGACGAGGCAGCGTGGCCCACCTGGTAGTGTTGAAAGACGGGATCAGTGACGGCGGATGTGAATTCGGCACCCCCACGGAGCCCGACTGACTCTCACCCTCGGCTCTGAGTGCAGGTGTCGATCGTTGCCGGGTCGAGGAGGTCCATGGTGTCAGCGGGACAGCGCGTCGAACGCGACGACTCCGACATCGTCAAGCTCTACCTGAGGGGCATCGGGCAGTACGCGCTTCTGAGCAAGCTCCAGGAGACGCACCTGGCCAAGTTGATCGACGCCGGTCGCGAGGCGTCCGCCATCGAGAAGTCCACTCCGGGGCTCACCGCGGTCGAGAGACGTGCGCTGCGTCGCGCCGTGGTCCAAGGTGAAGAGGCACATCAAGCCTTCGTCCATGCCAACCTCCGGCTGGTCGTGTCCATCGCCAAGAAATACCAGGCGTCGGGACTTCCGCTCCTCGACCTGGTCCAGGAAGGGAACCTGGGGCTGATCCACGCCGTGGGGAAGTTCGATTGGAACAAGGGCTTCAAGTTCTCGACCTATGCCACGTGGTGGATCCGACAGGCCATCAGCAGGGGAATCGCCAACACCGGGCGGACCATACGGTTGCCGACCCACGCAGGGGACCTGCTGACGCGGATCCACTGGTCCCGGACCTCGCTCGAGCTCAAGCTCGGCCGTCGACCCACGTTGGACGAATTGGCGTCCGAGGCCGATCTGTCTCGGGACAAGCTCGTCGAAGCCCTGCGGTGGAGGTCCGAGCCGCTTTCGCTGTCGGAGCCGCTCGGTGACGAGCGCGACAGCGACTTCGGCGACCTGGTGGCCGACGCAAATGCCGTCTCGCCCTTCGACTATGCCGCGGACTCTCTTCTCGCCGACGAGATCACCCGCCTCCTTGCCCCCCTCGACGAGCGCGAGGCCACCATCATCCGCCTGCGGTTCGGGCTCGACCAGAGTCAGCCGAGGACCCTCGAAGAGATCGGAAGGCACTTCAATCTCACGCGTGAGCGCATTCGGCAGATCGAGGCCAAGGCCATGTCGAAGCTTCGGCACCCCTGTGTCACCAACGGAGCCCGCGACCTGCTCGACGGGTAGGTCGATACAGTCTGGACGTGGACGTGCGCACCGCTCGACGCCGGCTGAGCTCGGCCCGAGTCGGGCACCTGGCGACGGTGACCCCCGACGACCGCCCCCATCTCGTGCCGTGTTGCTTCGTGCTCGACTCCGACACCGTCTATTCGGCGATCGACGCCAAACCCAAGTCCACCCTCGAACTTCGGCGTCTGCAGAACATCAGGTCCAACGGCGTGGCGTCGCTCCTCGTGGATCATTACGAGGAGGACTGGACCAACCTGTGGTGGGTGCGCGTCGATGGGACCGCAGCGACAGTCGACGAAGGCGTCGAACGACACCGGGCCATCGGATTGCTTTCCGCGAAGTATGCGCAGTACCGGTCCGTCCCTCCGCCCGGGCCGGTGCTGGCCATCCGTGTCGAATCCTGGCGCACCTGGCCCTGAGGGGTCGCTGCCCCCGCACCTCCCTGCACACCGTGGCTGACGGCCCCTCAGACGGCGCGCCCACAGAAGTTGAGGAACCGGGTCTGGGCGTCGGCGTCGGCTGCGGGGGTGATCTTGTCGGCGAACCCGCCCGGCACCCGTATGGCGTCGTCGATGGAGCTGAGGAACACCTGCGCGGCCGAAACGCCCCCAGGGTCGAGCGTCTCGTCCTGACCGGTGGCGCGGGCCAGATCCCAGGTATGGACGAGCAGATCGGTGCACACCAGGCGACCCACCAGAGACTCGAAGGGCTGCTCGCCGAACATCCCTCCCACGATGGTGGAGGCCCGGGTCTCATCGCGCACGGCACCGGCGATGGCCCGGCTCGCCTCCCGCCACTGCGCGACCAGGTCACCGTTGCGGTCCACCACGACCGGATCGGCACCGTTGATTCGGGTCATCACGCCCCGTTGGGTCCCGATCACGTGGGTGACCAGATCGCGCACGCTCCAATCAGGACACGGCGTCGGAGCTGACCACTGCTCGGCCGAGACGGGGAGCACTCGGGCCGTGAATCCAGCGGCGATCCTGTCGTAACGCTCGGCTGTCTCGGACACCGAAAGATCATAGGTCCCGACGATCTTCCTGCATCGTCGGTCGCATCGTCTCGACCCGAAGCGCTGGTGTCCTCGTTCACCTCTTTTTTATATCTGCGGGGCCCTGTTCACAGCACGTTTATGCAGCTCTGCTCATACTTCGTCGTATGGGTGATTTCTTCGCAGTGCTCGGTATCATCGCCTTCGCGCTGGTGATGCTCGGGCTGATCTGGGGTCTGGAGCACGTATGACCGTCGTCCAGGGCATCCTCCTCGCCGTCGCCATCATCATGTTCATCTACCTGGGCGTGGCTCTGTTCAAGCCTGAGTGGTTCTGATGGGCTTCTTCTGGAGCATCGTCGTCCTGGTCGTCGCCCTCGGCATCACCTGGCGGTACCTGGGCTCGTACATGGCCGCCGTGTTCGACGGCCGGGTGCACTTCCTGGGCTGGGCCGAGCGGCCCTTCTACCGACTCCTCGGCACCGGGCCCGACCACGAGCAGACCTGGAAGCGCTACGCCGGCTCGACGGTGATCTTCTCCGCCGTCTTCCTCGGGGTGGGCTACCTGCTGCTGCGGATTCAAGGGTCGCTTCCGCTCAACCCCCAGCACTTCGGGGCCGTACCGCCGGGACTCAGCTTCAACACGATCTCGTCGTTCGTGACCAACACGAACTGGCAGAACTACGGCGGCGAGACGACCATGTCGTACTTCTCCCAGATCGGCGTGCTCACGGTGCAGCAGTTCGTGAGCGCGGCGGTCGGGATCGCGGTGGCCATCGCTGTGGTGCGGGGCTTCTCCCGTCGCGAGTCCCCGACGATCGGCAACTTCTGGGTGGACGTCACCCGCTGCATGCTCTACATCCTCCTCCCGATCGCGTTCCTGGCCGGCATCGTGGTCGTCGCCGCCGGCGCCGTGCAGACCCTGGCCGGGCCGGTGACGATCCATGACTCGCTGAACGGCGTGACCCAGACCATCCCCCGCGGTCCTGCGGGGTTCATGGGTCCCATCATGCAGCTCGGGACCAACGGCGGTGGGTTCTTCGACGTCGACCTGGCCCACCCCTTCGAGAACCCCACAGCGTTCACCAACCTGCTCTACGTCTGGCTCACCCTCTCCATCCCCTTCGCCCTGACCTACACCTTCGGCAAGATGGTGGGGAGCATCCGCCACGGCGTCGCCCTGCTGGCCGCCATGGTGCTGATCTTCGGTGTCTGGGTCGGTTTCACCAGCTACTCCGAGCACACGAACAACCCCGCGGTGGTCGCCGCCGGTGTGCATTCCACGGTGGGCAACACCGAAGGCAAGGAGGTGCGCTTCGGCGACACGACCACCGCCATGTTCAACGTGTCGATGACCCAGACCTCCGACGGTGCCATCGACGGCCAGACCGACTCGTTCAACGCCATGGGCGGCTTCGGCCCGCTCACCGGCATGATGCTGGGTGAGGTCACCCCCGGGGGAACCGGAAGCGGGCTCTACACGATCCTCATCTACGCCATCATCGCCGTGTTCATCGGCGGCCTCATGATCGGGCGAACGCCGGAGTACCTGGGCAAGAAGATCCAGGCCAAGGAGGTGAAGCTGGCCGGGCTGGGGGCGCTGGTCATGCCGATCGCCGTGCTCGTCCTCACCGCCATCGCGGTGTCGATCCATGCCGGGCGGGCCGGCCCGCTCAACTCCGGGCCGCACGGGTTCACCGAGATCCTCTACGGGCTGACGTCGCAGGGCAACAACAACGGCTCGGCCATGGCGGGCCTCACCGGCAACACCGCCTTCTACAACGTCATCGGCGGCATCGACATGTTGATCGGCCGGTTCGGCATCATGATCCCAGCCCTGGCGCTTGCCGGCTCACTGGCGGCGAAGAACGTGGTCCCGGAATCGCTGGGGACGTTCAGGACCGACAACGGCATGTTCGTGGGCCTGACCATCGGCGTGATCATCATCATCGGTGGCCTCACCTTCTTCCCCGCCGTCGCTCTCGGCCCCATCGTCGAGCAGCTCAGCCACGGAAAGTTCTTCTGATGACAACCTTGACCACTCAGCCCCAACCACAGCCCGGCTCGAGCCCGCATGGCGTGGCCGAGGCTCGCGGCCTCTTCGACCGCGAGATCCTCGGCCGGGCGCTGATCGACGCCTTCAAGAAGCTCGATCCCAGGGTGCAGATCAAGAACCCGGTCATGTTCGTGGTGCTGGTGGGGACGATCATCACCTTCATCGAGGCGATCGCCCATCCGGGCATCTTCACCTGGTCCATCACCATCTGGCTCTTCCTGACGGTCATCTTCGCCAACTTCGCCGAAGCCATGGCCGAGGGTCGTGGCAAGGCTCAAGCCGACACCCTGCGCAAGATGCGATCCGAGACCGAAGCCCGTCGCCTCCGTCCCGACGGCACCGAGGAGCGGTTGGCGGCGGCGGAATTGGGGAAGGGCGACCTCGTCGTGTGCGAGGCCGGCGACCTCATCCCCTCCGACGGTGAGATCGTCGAGGGCATCGCCTCGGTCGACGAGTCGGCCATCACCGGGGAGTCCGCCCCCGTGATCCGCGAGTCGGGCGGCGACCGCTCGGCTGTCACGGGCGGGACCAAGGTTCTCTCCGACCGGCTCGTGGTGCGAATCACCGCGGAACGCGGCCACACCTTCCTCGACCGCATGATCACCCTGGTGGAGGGGGCCAACCGGCAGAAGACCCCCAACGAGATCGCGCTGACCATCCTCTTGGCCGTGCTCACCATCGTGTTCCTGCCCGTCGTCGTTTCCCTGCAGCCCTTCGCTCATTTCTCGGGGACTTCGGTGTCGGTCGTGGTCCTGGTGTCCCTGTTGGTCTGCCTGATCCCCACCACCATCGGGGCGCTGCTATCGGCCATCGGCATCGCCGGCATGGACCGCCTGGTGCAGCGCAACGTGCTCGCCATGAGCGGTCGGGCCGTCGAGGCGGCCGGCGACGTGCAGACGCTGCTGCTCGACAAGACGGGCACCATCACCCTCGGGAACCGCATGGCGTCTGCGTTCTTCCCCGCCGGCGGCAACAGCGAGGAGGAGCTCGCCGATGCCGCCCAGTTGGCGTCGCTGGCCGACGAGACCCCCGAAGGACGCTCCATCGTCGTGCTCGCCAAGGAGCGCTTCGCCATCCGCGAACGTGAACTCGGCGCCGAGCACAGCTTCGTCCCCTTCTCGGCCACCACCCGCATGTCGGGCATCGACATCGATGACCGCCACATCCGCAAGGGTGCCGCCGACTCCGTCCGGAAGTGGGTCGAGGAGCAGGGTGGCACGAGCCCCGAGGGGCTCAACGAGATCGTCGAGCGCCTTTCCCGGGCGGGATCGACGCCCCTGGTGGTGGCCGATGGCACGCGCATCCTCGGCGTCATCGAGCTCAAGGACGTCGTGAAGCAGGGCATCCGGGACAAGTTCGACGAGATGCGCCAAATGGGCATCCGCACCGTGATGATCACCGGCGACAATCCGCTGACGGCTGCCGCCATCGCCCAGGAGGCCGGCGTCGACGACTACCTGGCCGAAGCCACCCCCGAGGCCAAGATGGCACTGATCCGGACCGAGCAGGAGGGCGGGAAGCTCGTCGCCATGACCGGCGACGGGACCAACGACGCCCCCGCCCTCGCTCAGGCCGATGTCGGGGTGGCCATGAATACGGGGACCACCGCGGCCAAAGAGGCCGGGAACATGGTCGACCTCGACTCGAATCCCACGAAGCTGATCGACGTCGTCGAGATCGGCAAGCAACTGCTCATCACCCGGGGCTCGCTCACCACCTTCTCCATCGCCAACGACATCGCCAAGTACTTCGCCATCATCCCGGCCTTGTTTGCCACCCTCTACGAAACGCGCCACGGGGTACCCGGGCCCCTCAACACGCTCAACATCATGAAGCTGCACAACCCGGAGAGCGCGGTGCTCTCGGCCGTGATCTTCAACGCCCTGGTCATCGTGGCATTGATCCCCTTGGCACTGCGCGGCGTCAAGTTCCGTGCCGCGTCCTCGGCCGCCATCTTGCGTCGCAACGTGTGGATCTACGGGGTGGGCGGGATCATCGTGCCCTTCATCTTCATCAAGCTCATCGACCTCATCCTGGTCGCCCTCCACGCCTACTGATCGCGAGCGCCCAACATGATCGCCCATCTCCGTCGTTCAATCATCTCGATCGTGGTGTTCACGGCCATTTTCGGGTTTGTCTACGCCTTCGCCGGCACGGGAGTTGCCCAGGTCCTCTTCAAGCACCAGGCCGACGGATCGATCACGGCCAACGGATCGACGCTGATCGGCCAGAACTGGTCGGCCACGAAGTGCCCAGGAAACCCACCGGGCAGCTGTGTCTTTCAGGGCCGGCCCGACGATCTCGGCCCCTACAGCGGGGACAACCCCCTCGTGGCCAACGGTAAGAGTGGCGAGTCGGCCGCCACCAACCTGGGCCCACGGTCGAAGGTCCTCTTGGCGAATACCCAGCAGTTGGTGGCCTACTGGCACAAGCGCGGCGTCGACCCCACACCGGACCTCGTGACCACCTCGGGCAGCGGGCTGGACCCCGACATCGCACCCCAGGACGCTGTGGTGCAGATCCCCATGGTGTCCAAGGCCACCGGCATCGCCCCGTCGACCCTGCGGGCTCTCATCGCCCGGGAGACCAACAGCGCAGTGCTGGGTTTCATGGGCAGCAGCTACGTCGACGTCCTGCAGTTGAACGAGGCCCTCGCCCAGCTGCGGTGAGCCGCTGGGAGCCAACCACCGGGGACTGCTGGGGCGGACGACCCATCGCCCGCCGCATCGCCGATGCCCGAGCGCGTCGGCGGGTGGTCGTCACCGGGAAGGTCGTCGATGCGCGACCGTGTATCTGGCGTGGGTCGGCGGCGCACGCCTTTGCGCTCGACGACGGCACGGGCCGGCTGAGCCTCGTCTTCGGCGGCGTGCGCCCCGTACCGGGGATGGTCGAAGGAGTGCAGTGCACGGTGGAGGGCACCGCGCTCGCCGACGAGCGGGGGATCGTGCTGTGGAACCCCTTCTTCCGCTTCGAGCTCTGAGCCACCCGTGACGGCGGCGGTGGTCGGCTACCGAGCGCTCTCGCCCGCGGCCCGATCGACGCCACCGGCACAGCGGGTGCACGTGCCGAACACCTCGAGCGAGTGCCAGACGTCGGTGAAGCCGTGTGCCTCGCCCACCTTCACCGCCCAGCGCTCCATCGGTGCCGACTCGACCTCGACGGCCGTGCCGCACGAGACACACACCAGGTGGTGATGGTGTGACGTCCCGCAGCGACGGTAGAGCTGCTCACCGGCGTCGTCACGCACGACGTCGACCTCACCGGCGTCACTGAGCATCTTCAGTGCCCGGTAGACCGTGGCGAGCCCGATCTTCTCGCCCGTCTGTCGGATCGAGGCGTGGATGGCCTGGGCGCTGCGGAAGCTCCCGGTCTGGCCGAGCGCGGCCAGCACGGCGCGCCGCTGACGGGTGTGGCGGGGCGCGCCACCGAAGCTCACCTCGCCCGACGACAGGTCCTCGACCACCGGATCACTATGCCATTGCGCCATGCGCCCACCTCCGCCGGCCGTGGGACCCGGCCGACCTCGACCGGGCCCGGGGCCCGAATCCTACCTTGTATTGAGAATCACTCTCGTTTAGCCTGGACACCGTGACCCGCCCCGACGCGCCAGAGCCGCGGACCGCTCGGGCCCGCAGGCGACGGAGGACGGTCCGGGCCACGGTTGTGGTCGTCCTGCTCGTGCCCGCCGTGGCCGGCTGCGCCAGCGGCTCGGGCGGGGTGAGATCGGCGGCGAAGGGGAGGATCTCGGTAGTGGCGGCCGAGAACTTCTGGGGCAGCATCGCCAGACAGGTCGGGGGAGACCACGTCACGGTGACGAGCATCATCACCAACCCCGACACCGATCCGCATTCCTACGAGGCCACCGCCCAGGACGGGCGCACCTTCGCCACCGCACAGCTCGTCGTCGTCAACGGGGTGGGCTACGACCCGTGGGCACAGAGCTTGCTCGCCGCCGATTCGGCGACGGGGCGGACGGTGCTCGACGTCGGCAGGCTCGTCGGCGTCGCGGCCGGAGGAAACCCGCATCGCTGGTACGACCCCGCCGACGTCCACCAGCGTCATCGAGCAGTTGACCGCCGACTACACGCGCATCGAACCCGACGAGGCCTCGTACTTCGCTTCGCAGGAGCACTCCTTCGTGTCGCGGGGCTTGGCCCAGTACGACAGGCTGATCGCAGACATCCGGGCCAAGTACGCGGGGACACCCATCGGGGCGTCGGAGAGCATCGTGGCCCCTTTGGCGGCCGCGCTCGGGTTGCGATTGCTCACCCCTCGATCCTTCCTCGACGCCATCAGTGAGGGAAACGATCCGACCGCGGCGGACAAGGCCACGATCGACACCCAGATCCGACAGCGACGGATCAAGGTCTACGTCTACAACAGCCAGAACGCCACCCCCGACGTCGCGGCCCAGGTGCGAGCGGCGAGGGCCCAGGGCATCCCGGTCGCCACCGTGACCGAGACACTGGCTCCCGCCGATGCCACCTTCGAGGCCTGGCAGGTGAGCCAGCTGCGGGGCCTCGAGGGTGCCCTCGCCCACGACGGCGGACGTTGAGATGGGGTCCCGACCGAGCGATGTCCTGAAGCTGACAGGGGCGGCAGTCCGGGTCGGCGGCCGGACACTGTGGGCGGGGGTCGACCTCTCGGTCGGCGCCGGTGAGTTCGTGGCGGTGCTCGGTCCCAACGGGGTGGGCAAGTCCACGCTGGTCAAGGTCATCCTCGGGTTGCTGCCGGTCTCCGCCGGCGTGGTCACGGTGTTCGACGACCGGCCGGGCCAGCACAACGACCGCATCGGGTACCTTCCGCAACGCCGCAATTTCGAACCGTCCCTGCGGGTGCGGGGGGTCGACATCGTGCGGCTCGGCCTCAGTGGCGAGCGCTTCGGGATCCCGCTTCTCATCACCCGCCGCGCCCGGCAGCGGCGCCGCGCCGAGGAGCAACGGATCAGCGAGGTCATCGACCTGGTCGACGCCTCGACGCTCGTCGACCGCCCCATCGGCGAGCTCTCGGGCGGAGAGCAGCAGAGGATCCTGATCGCGCAGGCCCTGGTACGCCGGCCCGCCCTGCTTCTCCTCGACGAGCCCCTCGACAGCCTCGACCTGCCCAATCAGAGTGCGGTGGCCGCTCTCGTCAGCACCATCTGCCGCGAGGCCGAGGTGAGCGTGATGATGGTGGCGCACGACGTCAACCCGATTCTCCCGTACCTCGACCGTGTCGTGTACATCGCCGAGGGTGGGGTGGCGGCAGGGACGCCCCGCGAGGTGGTCACGAGCGCGACGCTGAGCCGCCTCTACAAGACGCCCATCGAAGTGCTCACGACCAGCGACGGAAGGCTCGTCGTCGTCGGCCAGCCCGAAGCCCCCGCCCATCACGCCGATCGCCACGGGGGAGCATTCCATGGGCCCCACTAGCGCCGGTCCCGGACTGAGCTGGAACCTGGTGCAAGACGTCGATCAGCTCTTCCGGTTCGGGTTCATGGTCAACGCGCTGCAGCGCCGGGACCGTCGTGGCCGTCATGGCGGCGGCCATCGGGTGGTTCATGGTCGTCCGCCGGCAAAGCTTCGCCGGCCACACCATCGCCGTCGTGGGCTTCCCCGGTGCGGCGGGAGCGACGTTGATCGGCGTGAGCGCCCTGTACGGGTACTTCACGTTCTGCGTCTTGGCGTCGTTGCTCATCTCGGCCGTGCCCCATTCGCGAGGACGGGCCTTCAGCCAGGAGAACGCCGTCACCGGTACCGTGCAGACGCTCCTGCTCGCCCTGGGTTTCCTCTTCGTGAGCCTCTACCGGGGCAACCTCAACGGCATCAACTCGCTGCTCTTCGGGAACTTCCTGGGGATAACCGACGGGCAGGTCGTGACCCTGTTCCTGGTGGCGTCGGCTGCACTCGGCGTCCTCGCCGCCATCAGCCGGCCGCTGCTGTTCGCCTCGATCGATCCCGACGTCGCCGCGGCACGCGGAGTGCCGGTCGGTCGGGTGTCGTTGCTGTTTCTCCTCCTGCTGGGCTTGGCCGCCGCCGAGGCCAGCCAGATCACCGGCGCACTGCTCGTGTTCGCGCTCTTGGTCATGCCCGCCGCCGCCGCGCAGCGCCTCACGCCCCGCCCGCTCCTCGGAGGTCTCATCGCCGTCGGCATCGGGCTGGCGGTCACGTGGCTCGGGCTCGCCGTCGCCTACTACTCCCCCTACCCGATCGGCTTCTGGGTGACCACCTTTGCCTTCGGCGCGTATCTCGTCTCCGCTCTCGGCGCCAGAAGACCGGGTTCGAGATGGACCCTGAGGGCGCCGGCGTGAGCGCGGTGCCGGGTTTCGCCGCGCTGACGTCCTCCTCGGGAGTGGCCGGGCTCTTCTCCCAGCAGTTCCTGCGCAATGCCTTTCTGGCGGGAACGGCGATCGCGGCCGCCTGCGGGCTGGTCGGCTATTTCCTCGTGCTGCGCAGCCAGGTGTTCACCGGGGACGCACTCAGCCACGTGGCATTCGCCGGCGCGCTCGGCGCGTTGTCCTTCGGCGTCGACCCCCGCCTGGGGCTCTTCGTCTCCACGATCGCTGTCGGGATCCTCATGGGCACCCTCGGCCCGCGTGGTCAAGCCGACGACGTCGTCGTCGGCAGTGTCTTCGCCTGGATCCTCGGCCTCGGGGCGCTGTTCCTCACGATCTACACGACGTCGAAGAGCACCGCCGACAGCACAGCCGGAGTGAGCGTCCTCTTCGGCTCCATCTTCGGCCTCAGCCACAGCCAGGCCGTCGTGGCCACGGTGGTCGCCGTGGTCGTGGTCGGAGCCATGGTCCTCATCGCCCGACCGCTCATGTTCGCGAGCATCGATCCCGGCGTGGCATCGGCGCGCCGAGTCCCTGTGGTGGTCCTCGGCCTCGGGTTTCTCGCGCTCGGTCGGCGCGTGTGCCGCCGAGGCGACCCAGGCCGTCGGAGCGCTCTTGCTCCTGGGCTTGTTGGCCGCGCCGGCCGGCACGGCGCAGCGGCTGACGCCCCGGCCCTACCGGGCATTGGCGCTGTCATGTGCCCTGGCGGTGGCGGAGATGTGGACGGGGCTCGTCCTGAGCTACGCCTTCCCCCACCTTCCACCGAGCTTCTGTGTCATCGCCGTGGCAGCCGGCGTCTACCTGGCCGTTCTCGCGGCCCCCCGCGTGCGGCGACGTCTCCCCATCCGGGCGTAGTCCGCAGCGACCCGCCGGGGCGACCGCGTCGTCAGGTGAGCCCGAGCGATTCCTCGAGCTCGACCCGATGGCCGTCGGCGTGGAGCGCGGCGATCCCGGCGAGCCTGGCGACCCGGCCCTCGCCGACCGACAATTGCTCCGCGCCGAGCGGCTCGATGAGCGCCACGAAGGCATCACCACTGCGCATGAGGTGCTCGACGGCGGCTTCCCGGGACACAGACGGCACGGCCGCGGCATGGCGTGCATTGAGATCGTCCACGATCTGAGGCGACACCTCGACGGGCTCGCCTCGTGTGAGCTTGGTCACGAACGTGGCGAGGTACTCATAGGCGTCGGCGACGTGATCGACGATCACGCCCACCGTACGGGGGTCGTCGTCGGCCAACGGACGCGACGTCCAGTGATCGTCGGTGCATCGGCCGACGAACTCGATCAGGCGCGTGCGGGCGGCCGAGACCTCACGTGCGAGCTCCGGGGCGTCGGTCACGAGCGGACCCTGCCCTCACGCACCACGGACAGGGCACGTGGCGGGGACGGGACCCTCGCCCGGCGTGGCGAAGCGCGTGGAGGCCTCGACAGGGAGCTCCGCGAGCGCACCGGGACGGCGCCGACGAGGTGCGAACACGGCGTCGAATGCGATCTCGGCCACGGGCTCCGACATGGTCGAGACGCTACCGCCCGGCCCGGGGGCGCTCAGGAGACGGGAGTGGCGGCGCGCCCACCTTGCCGGTCCGAGCGTCCGACGTCGTGGAGGGTGACGATGCCTGCGAGCCGGTTCGAAGCGTCGAGCACCACGGCCGGGAGGCCCCCTGCGGCGTCCATGCGGGCGAGGAGGACCGTCATCGGCTCCTCGGGCCGACCCACCGGGATCGCGTCGATCCGCTCGGCGATGTCCCCGAGGCGGGTGATCGGGTGTCGGTCCGCGGGCACGGCCCAGATCCGCTCCAGGGTCACCACCCCTTCGAGCCACCCCGTCGGTCCCACGACCGCCGCCGCGTCACGGCCGTCCCACCAGTGCACGGGCCCGGCGAGCAACTCGGACACGGTCATGGCGGCGGGCACGACCGGCGGCTGCGGGGACATGACCGCGCCCACGGTGAGCCCCTCGACCTCCCCCGACGCTCGGGCGGCGCCCTCCTCGGCTCGTGCCGCGGCCAGGAGGAACCATCCGAGGAAGGCGGGCCACAGACCGACGGGGTTGCCCAGGGCGAACTCGACGAAGCCGAGGGCGATCACCACCGCGCCGAATCCCATGCCGGCCCGCGCCGCGAGGACCGCGGCGCGCCGGCGGTTTCCCGTGACCCTCCAGATGGCGGCCCGCAGGATGCGGCCACCGTCGAGCGGTGCGGCGGGGATGAGGTTGAACCCCGCCAGGAGAAGATTGATCTGCCACAGCCACGAGCAGACGCCCACGACCAGGCCGTGGCCCCCGGCCTGCTCGAACAGGGCCTGCGCGGCCGCGAACACGCCCGCCAGCACGACGCTCGTGCCCGGGCCGACGGCCGCGATGGTGAAGTCGGCTCCGGGATCGTGCGCCTCACCTTCGAGCTGGGCAACGCCACCGAACAGCCACAACGTGATCGAGCGCACCCCGACCCCGTGTCTCCGGGCCACGACGGCGTGCGAGCCCTCGTGGGCGAGCAACGAGGCGAAGAACAGCGTCGCCGCGAGGATCGCCGCCACCCAGTACTGGGGGGGTGCATCACCGCCGTAGGTGCCGGGGAACACGACCGTGGCGAGCTCCCAGGTCACCAGGCCGAAGATGACGGCCACGCTCCAATGCACCCCGACGGGGACGCCACCGATCCGACCGAGCCTGATGCTCTGCTTCATGGCTCCATCTTGGAGCGTCGGAGCGGGTCGTGGTGGTCACCCTGTGCACGTTGCTCGTCAGTGGTCTCGACGCTGGTCGATCCCGTCCCGGTTCTCCCGGCATCGGCGGTGGCGCCGTGTGGTAGTGATGCAACGTGTCGCAAGGTGTCCGGCGGCAGGTCGGAAGAGGCGTTTGGCCCCCCGAGCTCGCCGCGCGCGTCCGGGCCACGATCGATGCCCACGTGCCCGCCGATGAGCGCGAAGCCCGGGCGCTGGCGGTCGTGGTGGAGGTCCTTGCCACCGGTGAGCGCCCGTTCGACGAACAGGATCCCGAGCACGTCACGGGGTCAGCGGTGGTCGTCGGGCCCCGCGGGACCGTGCTCCACATGCACAAGCGCCTGCACCGGTGGTTGCAACCCGGAGGGCATCTCGAGCCCGGCGAGGGGCCGTGGGACGCGGCACTGCGAGAGAGCCAGGAGGAGACCGGTCTCACGCTCGCCCACCCTGGCGGGCTGCCCCTCCTCATCCACGTGGACGTGCACCGCGCCGCCAACGGGCACACCCATCTTGACCTGCGCTACCTCCTGATCGCTCCCGACAGGGACCCGTCGCCCCCGCCCGACGAGAGTCCCGAGGCCCGATGGTTCGGGTGGGAGGAGGCCACCGCCGTGGCCGACCCGGCCCTTGTCGGAGCGCTGCGCGCCGCCCGGATCCAGGCCGAGGCTCGTGCCGAGGGCGGGCCCGAGCGGCGGGTGTCGTCAGACGCGGTCGGCGAGGGCCGCGCTCCCCGGCACAATGGGGACCGACTCCCGAGACGACGAGACGCGGACGGCACGACATGACGGGCGGGATGACCACAGGAAACGGTGCGGACGAGCCGGGCCGGCCCGCGCCCGAGGCTCCCGCCCGCCCGCCCGCCCGTCTGCTCGACGTCCAGGACCACGACACGGTGATCGACCAGCTCCGCCACCGTCGGGCGACGTTGCCGGCACGGGCCGAGCTGGCCGCGGTGGACAGGCAGCTGGGTGCGCTCGAGCTGCGCACCAAGGAGGTCCGCCTGCAGCGCGACGAGCTCGGTTCCCGCCAGGCGGCATTCGAGCAGCAGATCGAGGCGTCACGGGCGCGGCGCGACGGCCTCGAGAAGCGATTGTTCAGTGGTCAGGTCGTCGCCTCGCGAGAGCTCCAGGCCATGAACGAAGAGGTGACGCACCTCGCCCGCCACATCAGTGAGCTCGAGGACCGGGAGATCGAGGTCATGGAGGTGCTCGAACCTCTCGACCGGGAGCTGCACGCCGGGGAGGCGACGCGCCACGGGCTCGATGACGACGCCGAGCGTCTGCGGTCGGCCATCGCCACCGCCGAGGCCGAGATCGATGCCGAGCTCGCCGCGGAGAACGTCGCTCGCGTCGCGGCCGCATCGGCGGTGCGAGACGACCTCCTCGCCCGGTACGAGCAGCTGCGTGCGAAGCTCGGGGGCACCGGAGCGGCGCGCCTGGTGGGTGGCTCGTGCAGCGGATGCCATCTGGCGTTGTCCTCCATGGAGCTCGACCGCGTCCGCAAGGCGCCCCCCGACGCCGTGATCACCTGCGAGCAGTGCGGCCGGATCCTGGTGCCCTGACGCCGTCGTGCTCGTCCTCGTTCGGCACGGCGAGACAACGGGGAACGCGGCCGGGCAGCTCCTCGGACGGCGCGAGTCACCGCTCACGGACAAGGGCCGCGCCGATGCGACCGCGCTGCACCAGGCGCTGGGTCCGGTAGGGAGGCTCCTCTCCAGCCCGCTCGGACGGGCGCGCCACACCGCCGAGGCCCTCGCACTGGACGTTCCCGTCGAGGTCGACGAACGGTGGATCGAGGTCGACTACGGCGAGTACGAGGGTTGGGCGCTCGAGGCCGTCCCCGCCGAGCTGTGGTCGCGCTGGAGGTCCGATCCGACCTTCCGGCCCCCCGGTGGGGAATCGCTGGCAGAGGTCGGCGTCCGGGTTCGAGGCGCGTGCGACGAGTTGTTCGCGCGCGCCGGTGAGGGGGCGCGCGGGGACACCGATGTCGTGGTGGTGAGCCACGTGTCGCCCATCAAGGCGGCGGTGGCCTGGGCACTGGGCGCCGGGGACCAGGTGGTGTGGCGCCTCTATCTCGCCACGGCGTCGATCACCCGCATCGGGTGGAGGAACGGCAGCCCCGTGTTGCACCGCTACAACGAGACCGTGCCCTCGAATCGTCTGTCGTGACGCCCGGTCGTCCCGGGCTCAGACGGGGGCTTCGACGGCGAGCTTGGTCTCGCGCTCGGGGGGCAGGTTGTCGTACAGGTCGGTGACGAGCTCGTCACGTCGGGACCTGTAGGCGGGGTCGTCCCAGAGGTTTCGCCACTGCAGGGGGTCCTCGGCGAGTGCATAGAGCTCACCCTCGGTGCCTTCGTAGAGCGGGCCCGGCTCGTAGGCGGTGCAGAGCCACCCGTCGCGGAAGATGGAGCGCAGATGCATGCCGATGTGCGGGAATTGGCTGTCCCACTCGGTGATGGCCCACTGCCGGTCCGAGCCCCGGGCGGTGGGCAGAGCCAGGCCCTGGGCCCAGTCGGGCACGGCCGCGCCGGCGATCCCGCAGAAGGTCGGGACGAGATCGACATGGCCGACGGGCTCGTCGACCTCGGCCGGGGTGACGCCCGTGCTCGGAGCCGGTCGCCACACCAGAGGGACACGCATCAGCGCGTCCACGTGATAGGGGCCCTTGAACAACAGGCCGAAGTCTCCTTGAAGCTCGCCGTGGTCCGTGGTGAACACGACGTCGGTGTCGGCACCCCAGCCGCGCTCGTCGATGCGGGCCATCACCCGACCGAGTGCCTCGTCGATGAGCTCGTTCTCGACATGGATGAGCGCGCTCACCTCCCGGACCTGGTCGTGCGACATCTTCCCCGGCACGAACTTCATGGGCCCGCCCTCCATGTTCTGGAAGCGCCCCTCGTACCAGTCGAGCCAGTGGTGCGGTTTCTGCGCCAGGATCTCCACCGCTTTTTCGGCCGATCCCGGATGGCCCGGCGGCAGGTCCAGCTCGCGCCAGTCGACGCGGCGGCGCACCTCGTCGACGGGGGGGTCCCAGGGATGGTGGGGATCAGGGAAGCTCATCCAGCAGAACCAGTCGTCGGCGGGGTCGAGCGAGTCCAACCAGGCGATGGTGCGATCGGCGACCCAGTCGGTGTGGTACATCCCGCGGGGCATGGGGTTGTGCTTGACCTCGGGGGCGTCGGTGTCCCCGCCCCCCTCGTCGTTGAGGCCCATGCTGGCGAAGTTGATGAGCGGGTAGTAGGCGTCGAGCCACTGCGGGCCGTTGGCCTCGAGCCATTTGTCGTAGTGCCAGCGCCGCAGATACCCGTGCATGGCCAGCTCGACGTGGTCGAAGCCTCGGTAGGGCCCGGTCGAGCCGTCCCCGGCCAGGCAGTTCTCCGTCCATTTGCCGCCGGGGTCGAAGGCGGGCTGGAAGTGTGCCTTGCCCACCAGGGCGGTGCGGTAGCCCACCGTGTCGTGGAGGTGCTCCGCCACCGAGGGCGCGTCGACCGGCAGCGGCACGCCATTGGCGACCACCCCGTGGGTCCGCACGTACTGCCCGGTGATCATCGTCGACCTCGCCGGCGTGCACACGGTGTTCTGGTTGTGGGCGCGCCGGTAGAGGATGCCCGTGGCTGCGAGCGAGTCGACCACCGGTGTGCGGGCCACGGTGTTGCCCGTGCACCCGAGGGCGTCATAGCGCTGCTGGTCGGTGGTGACGAAGAGGATCTTGCGGCCCATGGTGATCCGATCTGTCGGTGGGGTCGTGGCGGTCGCGAGCCGGATCAGGGGCCGGTGTTGAGGTGGACGAAGTCGATCACGACGGTGGCGAGATCCTCCCCCTTGTCCTCCTGCAGGAAATGCCCGGCGTCGGTGATGGTGGTGTGGTCCTGGCCGAGTGTTCCGGGCACGAGGTCACAGAACAGCCGGTCGGCGCCCTTGGTGATCGGGTCGCGGTCGCTGAAGGCGCACAAGAACGGCTTGTCGAACTCACGCAGCACCTCCCACGCCCTGCGGTTGGCGCCCGAGGCGGGGTCGTCGGGGCGAGAGGGCACGAGCAGGGGGAACTGGCGCGCCCCTTCTTTGTACGACTCGTCGGGAAACGGCGCGTCGTAGGCCGCGATCACCGGCGCGGCCGGATCCGACACACAGCCACCGCCCACGATGCGACCCACGGGCAGAGTCGGCACTTCCTGGGAGAATTTCTGCCACGCCAGGAACGCCTCGCCCATGTCCAGATCGCCGGTGGGCAGCCCGGTGTTGGCCGCCACCACTCGGCGGAAGCGATCGGGATGCTCTGCCACGAGGCGCAGGCCGATGAGCCCGCCCCAGTCCTGGCCGACGAGGGTCAGATCCGACAGGTCGAGCTCGTCGAACAGCGTCGCCCGCATCCACTCCACGTGGCGCGGCATAGGAGTAGTCACCACGACTGGCGGGCTTGTCGGAGCGACCGAAGCCGACCAGGTCCGGCGCGATGACCCGAAAGCCCGCACTCGTGAGCGGCGGGATCATCTTGCGATAGAGGTAGCACCACGAAGGCTCGCCGTGCATGAGGAGGATCTTCTCGGAGCCCGATGCCGGGCCCTCGTCGAGATAGTGCACCCGGAGGCTCCCGCCTCCCTCGCCACAGGGAACCTCGACGTAGTTCGGAGAGAAGTCGAATCCGGGGAGCTCTGCGAAGCGCTCCTCGGGCGTTCGAAGGATGTTCATGGGCCTCCTCTGGCCGGCGGCACGGACAGTGCGGCGAGGGTGAGTGCTTCCATGGTCCGTCGGCAGGTGGCCGACGGGCGGCCCAGCGCCACGAGCTGTTCCCAGGTCTCCCAGGAGGTGGCCACCTCCAGCGAGTCGAGAAGGAGCCGGGCCTCGGCCGGGCGTCTGGGCTCGAGCTCGGGGGCGAAGGTCGCCCGGAGCTGGGCCCGGAGCCACTCGCGTCCCCGTGCGAGTTCGGCCGCCACCGTGGGGGAGCTGTGGGTGAGGAGCTCGGCCGAGCGGCGCACCGGTGCTGTGGCTTCGAAGACCGTGGCCCGCTGGCGCACCACCGTCGCCACCCGCTCTCGGACCGGAAGCGTGGACTCGACCGGCCGCACGTGGCGCCAGTGCCGGTGTTCCTGGATCCGCACCGCGTCGCGCGAGGATCGATTCGAGGTCGTCGAAGTGGTGGAAGACGAGGCGCAGCGACACCCCGGCCCGCTCGGCGATCCGCCGGGCCGTGGGCTGGGCACCGCCTTCCTCGAGGAGGGCGATCAGCGCTTCGGCCAGGGCTCGCCGCGTCCGCTCCCCCCGGGCCACCCGCCCGTCGCCGGTCTTGTGCGCGGCGAGGGAGGGCACGGCTCGAATGCTAAGAAACTTGCATTCCCGATGCAAGGAGTTCTTCGGCTCGGGCCGGCTCCTCCGGGCTCAGGGGGTCGGTGGAGAGGCCCGGTGCCCTAGTGTCGCCCACGATGCGCGTGGTGGTGTGCAACGGACCTGGGCCCGCTCGACAACGTCGTCGTCGAGGAGCGCGCCTCGCCGGTGCCCGGCCCCGGACACGTGGTGGTGGACGTGCGAGCCGCGGGCGTGAACTACGTCGACGGCCTGATCTGCCAGGGCCGCTACCAGATGAAGCCGGCGGTGCCCTATGTGCCCGGCGGGGAGATCGCCGGCGTCGTGAGCGCGGTGGGAGAGGGCGTCACCCGGGTGCAGGTGGGGGAGCGGGTCATGGCCATGACGGGCTTCGGCGCCTTTGCCGAGCAGGTCACGGTGGCCGAGGCGTCGCTCGACTCGGTGCCCGGTGTGCTCACGTTCAGCCAGGCCGCCACGTTCATCCAGAGCTACTGCACCGCCTGGTTCGCGCTGGCACGCCGCACCAGCGTGAGCGAAGGCGAGTGGGTGCTCGTCCTCGGGGCGGGGGGTGGCATCGGGTTGGCCGCCGTCGACGTCGCCCTCGCGCTCGGGGCGCGGGTCGTGGCGGCGGCGTCGAGCGAGGAGAAGCTGCAGGCGGCACGGAGCATGGGTGCCCACGGCACCATCGCCTACGAGAGCGAGGACCTGAAGTCCCGTGTCCGCGAGCTCACCGACGGGGGGGTGGACGTGGTCGTGGACCCCGTGGGGGGACGCCACAGTGAGCCCGCCCTGCGCGCCCTGCGGACCTTCGGGAGGTTCTGTGTCATCGGGTTCGCCGCGGGCCCGATCGCCTCGGTCCCGCTCAATCACGTACTGCTCAACAACCGCACCGTCGTGGGCGTCGACTGGGGAGCGTGGGCCATGCGAGACCCCGAGGGCCACCGGGCCATGCTCGACGAGCTCATGGAGATGGTCCAGAGCGGCCGTCTGCACCCGATCGAACCGACCGAGCGCCCGCTGGACGAGGCCGCACAGGTCATGGCCTCGCTGCTCGACCGCACGGTCACGGGAAAGGTCGTCCTGGTTCCCTGACGGTCGAACCAAACCGGCGGCGTGGGCGGTCCGGGCTCAGAAGGTCGTGGTCTGCCCGCCGGCCCGGATCGAGCGGACCGCGCCACTCGAGTAGCGGATGTGCTCCTCGTAGATGCGTTCGTACCCGGTGTGGGCGATCTTCCAGACGCCGTGGATCTTGGTGTAGCGGTCCTCGTACAGCGCGGTGCCGTGCAGCTCGAAGTCGTGGGCGGGGACGATGACCCGGTCCTCGAGATACCACCGGCCGGTGGCGGCACTGGCGTCAGCGATCTCGATCTCGGGGTGGTGCCCGTTGTGCATGGTGACGATGCCGGGGTCCCCGAGGGACTCCTGGAGGAAGGCCACGATCGCCTCCCGGCCGCTCTGGCACAGCTCTCCGGACTGGTACGCGGTGGTGGCATCCTCGGCCAGCAGTTCCCCGAGCTCGGTGAAGCGCTTCAAGTCGAGGAGCCGGAAGTAGGCGTACTTGAGCTGACAGATGGCTTCGATCTCCGAAGGGTCCACGGGGCTCCTGAGGGGTCACCGACAGATGGCTCGACGGCGCTCGCGTCACGCCGTCGACGGGCCAGTGTACCGAGGCCGCGCGCCGAGCTCCGGTGCCGGCCCGGCCCTGCGCCGCTACGACAGCGACAGGTGCTTGCCCGCCTCGGTGAGGACGGCGCGCAGTGTCGCCTCGATCTCGTCGAGCTCGTCCTCTCCGCACGTCAGGACGGGCGCCAGTTGGACGACGGGGTCGACCCGGTCGTCGGCCCGGCACACCAGTCCCTCCTCGAACAACCTCGGAGCCACGAGCCGTCGCATCAGCTCCGTGCGCTCCTCGGGGGTGAAACGCACCTCGGGGTGCTCGGGGTCCTTGACCAGCTCGACCGCCCAGAAGAACCCGTCGCCCCGGACGTCCCCCACGATCGGCACGTCACGCAGGGACTCGAGGCGCGCACCGAAGGCGGGGCCCAGATCGGCGACGTGCTCGATGAGGCCCTCGTCGTCGAGCACCGCCAGGTTGGCCAGCGCCACGGCGCACGAGACGGGGTGGCCGCCGAAGGTGATGCCGTGGGAGAAGCTGGCATCGCCGGCGAGGAACGGCTCGGCCAAGAAGTCACGGCACAGCACTCCGGCGAGCGGGGCGTAGCCCGACGTCACCCCCTTGGCGAAGGTCAGCATGTCGGGCAGATAGCCGTAGCGCTCGGCGCCGAACCACGCGCCCAGGCGGCCAAAGGCGCAGATCACCTCGTCGGACACGAGCAGCACGCCATGGCGGTCGCAGATGTCGCGCACCCGGGCGAAGTAGCCGGGGGGAGCCACGAAGCATCCCCCGGTGTTCTGCAACGGCTCGAGGAACACCGCCGCCACGGTGTCGGGCCCCTCGGCCAGGATGGCGCTCTCGATGGCGTCCGCGCACGCGGCCGCGAACCGTGCGTCGTCGGCAGCCACGTCGGGCCCGAACGGAGACCGGAAACGGTTGGTGTTGGCGACATGCGCCGTGCCGGGCATCACCGGCTCGAACTGGTCGCGCAACGCGGGTAGCCCGGTGATGGCGAGAGCGCCCATGGTGGTGCCGTGGTACGCGAGGTCACGGGCGATCACCTTGGTGCGCTGCGGCTGGCCGATCGCCTTGAAGTAGGCGCGGGCCAGCTTCCACGCCGACTCGACCGCTTCGGACCCGCCGGTGGTGAAGAACACCCGGTTGAGGTCGCCGGGGGCGAGCTCGGCCAATCGCGTCGCCAGGTCGATGGCCGCCGGGTGGGCTGCGGACCAGATCGGGTAGTACGCGAGCTCCTGTGCCTGGCGTCGCCCCGCCTCGGCGAGGTCGGCCCGCCCGTGCCCGGCCTGCACCACGAACAAGCTCGCCAGTGCGTCGAGGAAGGACCGACCGCGGACGTCGTAGAGGCGGGCCCCCGATCCCCGGGTGAAGATCGGGATGTCGTGGTGCTCGTATCCCCCGAGGCGCGAGAAGTGCATCCACAGGTGACGTCGGGCCTCGGCCTGGAGCCGGTCCGCCTCGCGGCTCACGGCGTGCCCCAGGCGTAGGTCTCCTTGTGGATCCGCAGGTACATGAACGTCTCGGTGTCCCGGACGCCGTCGATGGAACGGATCTTGTCGTTGAGGAGCTCCAACAGATGCTCGTCGTCCTCCACCACGACCTCGACCAGCACGTCGAGAGACCCCGCCGTCAGGACCACGTAGACGACCTCGTCCAGCGCCGCCAGTGCGTCGGCGATGCTGCGGGTGTCTCCTTCGACCGACAGCCCGATCATGGCCTGGCGGCCGAAGCCGATCATCTTCGGGTCGGTGACCCCGACGATCTGCATGACGCCCGAGTCGATGAGCCGCTGGACGCGTTGGCGCACCGCCGCCTCCGACAGCCCCACCGCCGGCGCGATCTGCGTATAGGGCCGCCGGCCGTCCTGCTGGAGCTGTTCGATGATCCGCTTGTCGATCTCGTCGAGCACGACCTTGCCCTCGGGCCTCACGACCGGTCTCCGTTGTTGTCGATCTGGGCGCCCGATGCGAACCTTGCCCCATGGCACGAGCCGCACCCCTCAGCTCCGACCTACCAGGCGCGGCCGTATTGGTGGGACGGGGTCGAGCTGCCCCAACCCGACCCTGTGCCGCTGCCGGCGACGGCCGACGTGGTCGTGGTGGGAGGCGGCTACACGGGTTTGGCGGCGGCCTGGGAGATCTCGAGAGCGGGTCGAGCCGTGATCGTGCTCGATCGTGACGACATCGGGGCGGGAGCGAGCAGTCGCAACGGCGGCATGGCGCACCCCGGAGGCAAGCATTCGGTGTCGGAGTTCCTCGCCGAGGCCGACGGTCAGCAGCTCTGGGCCGAGACCGTGGCCGCCTTCGAGGGGTTGGCTGCGCTCCGCGACCGAGCTGGGCACCGAGTTCGACTGGCAACGCCGAGGGCATCTCGAGCTCGCCCACCATCCCCGTGTCGCCCTGCTCCAGCGCGCCGTCGCCGATGCCTACGGCTCGATCGGCGAGGAGGCCCGCTTCCTCGACGCCACCGAATTGCGGATCCGAGATCGGGACCAGCCGGTTCTGCGGAGGCCTTCTCGTCACCCGCAGTGCTGGGCTCCACCCGGCGAAGTTGGCGGCGGGTCTCGCCCGCGCCGCCTCGGCGTCGGGTGCGGTGCTCCAGGGCGCCACCGCCGTCCTCGCCGTGGAGCGACGGGGACAGGGGTACGCGCTCGAGACGTCGCGGGGGGCGCTGCGCTGTGGTGAGGTCGTGGTGGCGACCAACGGCACCACCGGTCGCCGGCCCGTGCCGTGGCTCGGGCGGCGCGTCCTGCGAATCGGGAGCTACATGATCGCCACGGAGCCTCTCGAGGCCGGCCTCGCGGAATCGGTCGACCCCCATGGACGCATGTTCTTCGACACGAGGAACCTGCTGCACTATTGGCGACTGTCGCCCGACGGAAGGCGCGTCCTGTTCGGCGGCCGGACGTCGCTCACGCCCACCACGGTCGAGAGGTCCCGGGACCTGCTTTACCGGGCCATGGTCGCGATCCATCCTCAGCTTGCGGGCGTCCGTGTCGAACGGGCCTGGGGAGGCCAGGTCGCGCTCACGGCCGACCGCTTCCCTCATGTGGGCCGTCACGGCGACACCGGCGTCGTCTACGCCATGGGGTACTGCGGAAGCGGTGTGGCGCTGTCGGTTCACTTCGGCCGGGCCGTCGGGCGGTGGCTGTGTGGCCGCGGCGACCTCCCGGCGTTCGCCGGCCGGCCCTGGCGGGCCGTGCCCTGGCCCGCGCAGGTCCCGTCGCTACTGGCGGTGGCGGGGCTGGGGTTCCGCCTGCGGGACGCGTTGGGGCGCTGAATGGGTCCGACCGCGGTCACGACACGGGGCCCTCAACCGGCGACCGTGGCGCAGAACTCGGCGAAGACGTCGACGAACCGGTCGATGTGCTCCGCGTCGTGCTGCACCGAGAGCGTCCACTGCTCCTCGTTTCCCGGCGTCATGAAGATGCCCCGGTTCACGAGCCATGCCCACGAGGCGTCGAAGAGATCGGCGTCGGTCTCGAGGAAGCTCCGGTAGTCCACCAGGGGCTGGCGCCGGTACGACACGCATCCCTTGCAGCCCAGGTCGATGACGTGGGCCGGGATGTCGTTCGCCGCGATGGCCTGCGCACATCCGTCGGCGAGGCGACTGCCCATCTGCTTGAAGTGCTCGTAGGCATCGGGGGTGAGGACCTCGGTCATCGATGCCAGCCCGGCGGCGGCGGCCAACGGGTTCCCGTTGAACGTGCCCTGTTGGGCGATGCCGTTCCCGATCTCGTCCATGAGGTCGGCCCGTCCGCCGAAGGCGCCCGCCGGTACCCCGCCGGTGATCGACTTGGCGAAGCACGCCAGGTCCGGCTGGACCCCGAAGCGCTCGATGGCACCACCCGCCGCGATGGTGGCGCCGCACTTGACCTCGTCGAAGATGAGCACGACGCCATGACGCGTGCACAGCTCGCGCACTCCTTCGAGATATCCCGGCCGGGGCAGCACGATGCCGATGTTCATCATGACGGGCTCGAGGATGAAGCAGGCGATCTCGTCACCGCGCTCGGCGAAGAGCCGTTCGAGGGCACCGAGGTCGTTGTAGGGGACGACCAGCGTCCATTTCCCCATCTCGAGGGGGATGCCCTTGGAGGCAGGAGGGTGGAGCCCCGTCTGCTCGGTGGCCTCGATGAGGTTGAGGCTGGGGGCGACCGAGAACATGACCGTGTCGTGATGCCCGTGGTAGGCGCCCTCGATCTTGCACACGACGTCGCGTCCTGTCACCCCGCGCGCCAGGCGTATGGCGTCCATGGTGGACTCGGTCCCGGAGTTGGTGAACCGGACGCGCTCGAGCCGGAACCGTCGGCACAGCTCCTCTGCCAACCGGACCGCCGGTTCCGTGGTCACCGCGAACTGGGTGCCCGAACGCGATGCGCCTTCGATGGCGGCCACCAACCGGGGATGGGCGTGGCCCGCCGCGGTCGAGCCGAAGCCGTTGTGGAAGTCGTAGTAGTCCCGGCCGTCGACGTCCCAGACCCGGGCGCCGAGCCCGCGCGCCAGGTAGATGGGGTAGGGGTCCGCCGCCTGGAACGACGACGTCACCCCGAGGGGCAGGGACCTCCGGGCGCGCTCGAAGAGCCGGCGCGACTGCGGCGTGGCCTCGACGAGGGCCGCGTGCTCCTCGGCGAACAGCTCGCGGGCCCGCGCCCCAGTCGCTCGTCGTCGGCTCCGGTTCCTGCCGAACCGGTGGTGTGGTCGTTGGCTTGGGTCATCGCTCCGGGTCCTCTCCGCCGCCTGTCGGTTCGTGCTCCGGACCGACCTCCGGAACGCGGTGCGAATCAGCGGCCGTACCTCCCATTATGCAACGAGATTGCTTGTCAGGAGGCATTTCGTCTGCGAATATGCTCGCAGCGCGACGGGGGAGGGGTCAATTGACGACGACCACCGCGGACTCCGGAGAACTCGGATCCACGCCGACCAACGAGCCACCCGGAGGCAAGGGCCTCAAGACCGGTGCGCTCGGGATGATCTCGAGCCTGGTCATCGGCGTGGCCTCGACGGCCCCGGCCTACAGCCTGGCGGCCACGCTCGGCTTCGTGGCGCTCGTCGTCGGCCTCCGCTCGCCGGCGGTCATGCTGCTGGCCTTCGTGCCCATGCTGTTCATCGCCGCGGCCTACTACTACCTGAACCGGGCCGACCCCGACTGCGGCACCACCTTCACCTGGGTGACCCGGGCCATCGGACCCAACACCGGGTGGTTGGCCGGCTGGGGCATCCTCGTCACCGACCTGGTGGTGATGCCCAACTTGGCCTCGGTCGCCGGCGTCTACACCTTCCACCTCTTCGGCGCCCATGGCATCGCCGCCAACAGCTCGGGCTTCTGGGTGACCGTCGTCGGGGTCATCTGGATCATCGTCATGACGGCCATCTGCTACATCGGCATCGAATTGTCGGCTCGGACCCAGGTGGCCTTGCTCGGCGCCGAGATCATCATCCTGTTCCTCTTCGCCGCGGTGGCGCTGGTCAAGGTGTACACGGGCCACATCGCCCACAGCATCCGCCCGTCGTTCGAGTGGCTCAACCCGTTCAGGATCCATCCCGTCGGCGCGCTTTCGGCCGGCATGCTCCTGGCGGTCTTCATCTACTGGGGCTGGGACACCGCCGTCACCGTGAACGAGGAGGCCAAGGACTCGCGGCGCACGCCCGGTCGTGCCGCATTGTGGTCCACGCTCGTCCTGTTGGCGATCTACGTGGTGGTCTCGGTGGCGGCCCAGTCCTTCCACGGGGTCAACTTCCTGACGACGGACAACAACATCGGTGACGTCCTCAATGCGCTGGCGTCGGCGGTGCTCGGCTCCCCGTGGAGCAAGCTGGTCCTCATCGCCGTGCTCACCTCGGCATCGGCCTCGACGCAGACCACCATCCTGCCCGCAGCGCGCTCGTCGCTGTCGATGGCCGTGCACAAGGCACTCCCGAAGCGCTTCGCCGACATCCATCCCCGGTTCCTCTCGCCGGGGTTCTCGACGCTGCTGTTCGGAGCCATCGCCGTCGTGTGGTACGTGGCGCTGACCCTGATCAGCCCCAACGACGTGCTGGCCAACTCCATCGAAGCGCTCGGCTTCGGTATCGCGTTCTACTACGGCCTGACGGGCTTCGCCTGTGTCATCTACTACCGCCGCCACATCTTCAGGAGCTTCAAGAACTTCATCTTCATCGGGCTGGCGCCGTTCCTCGGGGCCGCCATCCTCACGGTCCTCTTCGTCGTCGCCATCTTCTACTACTCCGACCCGGTCAATTCCGCCTCGGGGTCACAGGCCTGGCTCCCGTTCATCCACTTCAGTTTCCGCATCTTCCACTGGCACATCTACGTGAAGAAGGGGCTCGGTCCACCGCTAGTTCTCGGGATCGGCCTCCTGCTCCTCGGGGTCCCGATTATGTTGATCTGGAGAATGCGCAACTCGGACTTCTTCAAGCGTGACCGCGAGGTTGCAGTCTCGGTGGACGCGCCGGCGCCACCGCTGACCGCCGGTGTCACCCCGGTGACCGACTGATGGCCGGCGACATCATCCTCGGCTACGACGGCTCCGAGGGGTCCAAGGCGGCCCTGGCGGTGGCGGTGGCGGTGGCCAAGGCCTTCGACGCGCCGCTGACGGTCGTCTTCGGGTACGAGCCGAACCCGATGGGTGGGGAGACCGCCGACTACAAGAACCAGCTCGAGAAGATCGGGAGCGACTATCTCGCCGCCGCCGTCAGCGAGGCGAAGGCCATCGACCCCTCGGTGAGGGTCGAGCCGATCGTCGCCGCGTTGCGCCCGGTGGAGTCACTGCTCGAGGCGTCGCTCGAACGCGACGCCCGGGTCATCGTGGTGGGCGGGAGCGGCGAGCGCCCCATCGTGGGGGCGATCCTCGGCTCGGTGCCCCACAAGCTGCTGCACCGCTCCACGGTGCCGGTCCTGGTGGTCCCTGCTCCCGAGGATTGACCGCATCGCCCGAGCCCGCGTCCCCGAGTCGCTGAAGGCCCCGAGTCGCTGAAGGCCCCGAGTCACAGAATCGGGAATCGCAGTACGCTGGCCTCATGGGGGTGGGGGGGTGACCACGGCCCTGGCGTTCGCGCTGGCCGCAGAGGTGCTGCTGCTGGGTTGCGCCGCGGCGGCGGGGCTCTTGCACTGGACCCGTCGTCGCCGGCGACTCGAGGAGCAGTTCGAAGCTGCGCAGGCCGAGGCCCGGCGGGTGGCGCTCAACACTCGGATCCTCGACGCCAGCGCGGCCGAGCTGTCCGAGCTCGTCCTCGAGCACGCCCTGGGTGACCTCGACTTCGGCGACGCTCCTCTGGAGTCGTCGCCGCCTTGGCCCGAGGGGCCCACCCGACCCGACTGACCGGGTCAGCGGCGCCCCGGCACGCGTTCGTCGAGACCCCACGGGGCGCCGTGCTCGCCCAGGAGCTCGAGGAACGGACCGGCGGGGAACGCCTCGGGGCCGAGGACGCCCGCGCCCGCCCATGCCCCCTCGGCCACGAGCTCGAGCGCGACGACGGGGTTGACCGCGGTCTGCCACACGACCGCCTGCGAGCCGTACTCGGCCATCGTCCAGGCGTTGTCGACGGCGTGGTACAGGTAGACCTCCCGGGGCCTGGCGTCTGTCCCGGTGCCGGTCACCCAGGTACCGGCGCAGGTGACCCCGTGCATGCGGTCGCCGAGCTCGGCGGGGTCGGGCAACGCGGCTGCCACCACGTCCCGCGGCGACACCTCGACCCCGCCGACCCTCAGCGGCGTCGTGGAGTCGAGACCGAGCTTGTGCAGGGTCTTGAGCACCCAGATGAACTCCTCGCCCAGCCCGTACTTGAACGTGACCCGTTGTGCGTCCACCCAACGCGGTACGAGGAGGACCTCCTCGTGCTCGACGTTCACACATTCCACGGCGCCGATGCCGGCCGGGAACTCGAACACCTCGAGCTCGCTGAAGGGCTCGGTCGTGAACCACCCCCGGTCGCGCTCCCAGATGACCGGAGGGTTGAGGCACTCCTCGATCGTCGTCCAGATGGAGAAGGTGGGCGCGAATTCGTAGCCGTCGACCACGAGGTTGGCACCGTCGCGCACGCCGACCTCGTCGACCTGGGAGAACAGGTCGTCGGCAGCATGCCGGGCGAAGACGTCGGACAGCCCCGGCTCGACGCCCATGCCCACCAGCGCCAGCTGCCCTCGGGCCTCCCAGGCGGCGGCGAGAGCGAACTGCTCGTCACCGAGCTTGACCCCGGTGTCGGCATAGGGGCGCTCGGGATGGGGTCGTGACAGCGACATGGCCATGTCGAGGTAGGTGACCCCGGCGTGCAGCGCCGCGTTGAACAGGGGCATGACGAAGCGAGGATCGACGGCATTGACGAGGGCGTCACAACGCTTGGCGCGCACGAGGTCCTCGATCGCGCTCTCGTCAGAGGCGTCGAGGGCCACCGCCTCGAAGCGGTCGCCCCCAGCGTGAGCAGCCCGCTGGGCGCGCTCGAGCGAGTAGTCGGCCACGACGATGTGCTCGAACACCCCCCGGCGCGCCGCGGTCCGGGCGAACGCCGTTCCCACCCCACCGGCCCCCACCAGCAGCACGCGCATCGCCGTCCCCCTCCTGTCGCCCCGACAGTACCGGCGCCGACGAAGGGGCCGAGACCTCGAGCCATGGCCGGGCCGGGTCCGCCCTCCCTTGTCCGCAGCTGCCCTGAGTGCGATTGTGGGTTTCGAGGACGGGGTCGTCGCACCACGTGGCCACCCGACACCGGGGGAGAGGGAGCATCGATGACAGGGGACCGCGTGCTGAGGAATTTCGTCGGCGGGGAGTACACCGACACCAAGGACGGAGCGGTCAGAGACGTCGTGAACCCTTCGACAGGAGAAGTGTTCGCCACGATGCCCGATTCGGGGGAGGTCGACGTCGACCGCGCCTTCGGCTCCGCGTCGAGCGCCTTCGAGGCATGGCGCGAGACCACGCCTTCTGAGCGCAGCCTGGCCCTCTTCCGCATCGCCGATGCCATCGAGGCACGCGCCGAGGAGCTCGTCGACGCCGAGTGCGAGAACACCGGCAAGCCCAAGGCCCTGACCATGTCCGAGGAGATCCCCCCCATGGTCGACCAGATCCGCTTCTACGCCGGCGCGGCGCGCCTGCTCGAGGGCCGCTCGGCGGGGGAGTACATGACCGGGTTCACCTCCTATGTCCGGCGCGAGCCCGTCGGTGTCTGCGCGCAGGTCACGCCGTGGAACTACCCGATGATGATGGCCGTGTGGAAGTTCGCACCCGCCATCGCGGCGGGCAACACCGTCGTGCTGAAGCCCGCTCCCACCACGCCGGTCTCGACGCTGCTGTTGGCGGAGATCGCGGCGGAGTTCGTGGCGCCCGGGGTCTTCAACGTCGTGTGTGGCGATCGCGACACCGGTCGGGCGCTCGTGTCGCACCCCGTGCCGCGGATGGTGTCGATCACCGGCAGCGTGCGGGCCGGCCGCGAGGTGGCCATCGCCGCGGCGCAGGACATCAAGCGCGTGCACCTCGAGCTCGGCGGCAAGGCCCCGGTGGTGGTCTTCGACGACGCCGACATCGCCAAGGCCGCCGAGGCCATCGCCATCGCCGGCTACTTCAACGCGGGCCAGGACTGCACCGCGGCGACCAGGGTCCTGGCCGCGCCCGGTGTCCACGACGACCTCACCGCGGCCCTGGTCGAACACGCCCAGGGCCAGACCGTGGCGGGTCCCGAGGTCGAGGGGGCCGATTTCGGCCCGCTCAACAACACCGACCAGTTGGCCCGGGTCCGGGGCTTCATCGACGGGCTGCCCGCCCACGCCGCGCTGCGCACCGGCGGTCACCAGGTGGGTGACCGCGGCTTCTTCTACGAGCCCACGGTGGTGAGCGACGTGGTGCAGTCCGACGACATCGTCCAGCAGGAGGTGTTCGGCCCCGTGATCACGGTGCAGCGCTTCACCGACGAGGACCAGGCGGTGGCGTGGGCCAACGGTGTGGAGTACGGCCTGGCGTCGTCGGTGTGGACGCGTGACCACGGGCGGGCCATGCGCATGGCCAAGCGGCTCGACTTCGGGTGTGTGTGGATCAACACCCACATCCCCCTCGTGGCGGAGATGCCGCACGGGGGCTTCCGGCACTCGGGGTACGGCAAGGACCTGTCGATGTACGGGTTCGAGGACTACACGCGCATCAAGCACGTCATGTCCGCCCTCGACTCCTAGCGCGACGCCCCGCGTTCGGGGGCCGTCAGGCTGCGGAGAACGCCGCCTCGAGGATGCCGAGGCCCTCGTCGAGGAGGTCGTCGGGGATCACGAGCGGTGGCAGCAGCCGAAGCACGTTGCCGTAGGTGCCTGCGCTGAGCACGAGCAGTCCCTGCGCGTGGCAGGCGGCCGCCACCCGGGCCGTGGCCGCCTTGTCGGGGGTGATGCCGTCGGGCCCCACGAGCTCGATGGCCACCATGGCCCCCCGGCCGCGTGCCTCGCCCACGGCCGGGTGCGACGCCGCCATGGCCTCGAGCCGCCCGAGCATCACCGCGCCGATGCGCCGGGCCCGATCGAGAAGCCCGTCGCTCTCCATGGTGTCGATGGCCGCCAGCGCCGCCGCGCACGCCAGCGGATTGCCGCCGAAGGTGCCACCGAGGCCCCCGGCGTGGACCTTGTCCATGAGGTCGGCCCGTCCCGTCACCGCGGCGATGGGCAACCCCCCGCCCAGGCTCTTGGCGGTCGTGACGATGTCGGGCACGACGCCCTCGTGCTCGCACGCGAACCACGTGCCGGTCCGGCCGAACCCGGACTGGATCTCGTCGGCGACGAACACCACCCCGTTGGCGCGGCACCACTCGGCCAGCCCCGCCAGCCAGCCCGGCTCGGGGACCACGAACCCGCCCTCACCGGCGATGGGCTCGACGACGACGCACGCGACGCTCGCCGCCCCCACCATGGTCTCGAGGACGTCGAGGGTCTCGGCCAGGGTGCCGCGGCCCCGGAAGGGATCGGAGTACGGAGCCCGGTAGACCTCGGGCGCGAAGGGACCGAACCCCGTCTTGTAGGGCATGGCCTTGCCGGTGAGGGTCATCCCCATCAGGGTCCGGCCGTGGAAGCCGTGGTCGAAGGCGACGACTCCGCTGCGACCGGTGGCGTAGCGGGCCACCTTGACGGCGTTCTCGACCGCCTCGGCCCCGGAGTTCACGAGAAAGGTGCGCTTCTCGTGCATGCCCGGTGTCAGCCGGTTGAGGCGTTCGCACACCTCCACGTACCCGAGGTACGGCGTCACCTGGAAACACGTGTGGGTGAAGCGCTCGACCTGTTCGTGCACGGCGGCGACGACGCGCGGCGCGCTGTTGCCGACGTTTGTCACCGAGATCCCCGACGCCAGGTCGATCAGGCGGTTGCCGTCCACGTCCTCGATGATCCCGCCGCCGGCCCGGGCCACGAACACACCCAGCGTCGTGCCCACTCCCGCCGGTACGGCCGCGCCGCGGCGACCCATGAGCTCGAGTGAGAGGGGCCCGGGGATCGCGGTCCGCACCAGCCGGCTCTGGGGAACGTGACCGGTCGTCGTCTGCATGCGGGCCTCTCGCGTTCGGGTCGTCGTGCGCCAAGCTTAGGAGGCGTGGACCTCGTAAGCGCATACGTGCGCACCGTCCATGAGATGGGCCACGCGCTCCACGCGGGCACCGGGCAGGGCGTCACGGATGAAGGCGATCTCACTGGAACAGGCCTGGCGGAAACCGGTGGCCACCGACAGGATGGCGCAGTTGTGCTCGGTGATGCGCCAACCTCCGCCCTCGAGGCGTTCGACGTCGGCCAGGTACCCGTCTTCGTCGAGGATGCGCGTGAGCTCGGCCACCTGTTCGTCGAGGGCCATCGCCGCCAGGCGGGTCCGGGCGCCGGCGAGTCGACGCTTGCGGCGCTGCTCGAAGAGCTCGCCCACCTCCTTGCTGTCGGGCCCCCCCAGATAGCCGAGCAGTTCGGTGGTGAGATCGCCGTAGCGTTTGGGGAAGAGCATCTCGGCCGCCGGCGCCAGCTCGTAGGAGTGCGAGGGCCGACCCCTGCCCTCTGGGTCGCGGCGATGGGTCACGAGCTCGTCCTCGCTCAGGCGCACGAGTTGTTGGCGCACCGCGGCGACGGTGATGCCCAGTTGCTCGGCCAGGTCGTGGGCGCGCATCGACCCGTTCCGCTTCAGCGCCAGGAGGATGGCGCGTCGCGTCGTCGGCATCGCGGCCAGAGGCGGCTCGACCGGTGCCGCGGCCAGAGGCGGCTCGACCGGTGCCGCGGCCGGAGGCGGCTCGACCGGCGCGCCGGGCTCGCTCACGGCAGGATCAGATGGACGTCGCCGAACTCGTGCCACAGGTACCCCTCGGAGATCGCCGCCGCGTACGACCGCTCGAGCAACGCCCTGCCGGCGATGGCCTCCAGCATGGCCAGATGCGACGCCTGCGGCTCGTGCCAGCCGGTCAGCATTCCGTCGACCGACGTTACCGGGCGCTGCGGGGTCACCACCGTGTCGGTCCACCCGTTGCCGGCGTGCACCTCGTCCCTCGAGTCCACCACCGTCTCCAGGGCCCGCACCACGGTGGTGCCGACGGCGATCACCCTGCCACCCTCGCGCCTCGTGTCGTTGACCCGATGCGCCGTGGCCCGTGTCACCCGGTAGTACTCGGGGTACGGGGGCTCGGACGCCTCGAGTGACGCCACACCGGTGTGCAGCACGATCGGAGCGACCCCAACCCCCCGGGCCACCAGCCGCGTCAGGACCTCGGGGGTGAAGGGCCGCCCCGCACTCGGCATCTCGGCGGAGCCCGGCTCGGTCGAGTACACGTTCTGATACGTCGAGATGGGCCAGCTGCCCCGCACGTAGCCGTAGCGGATGGGGTGGCCGTGCACCGCCAGGTAGGTGTGCAGCGGCCCCGGGGTGCGGACGGCGGTGATCCACAGCCTGACCCCGCGGGCGTGCGCGGCGTAGGGCGTCAACAGCTCGACGCGCCCACCTCCCTCGAGCTCGACCACCTCGCCGGGCTCGGCCCCGAACCACGGCTCGTCCCCGCGACGCAGCTCCACGGTCCAGAGCTCGGCGGGCAGGCGCGTGGAGAAGTGCACCGCCAGGGCGCGACCGGCCCGATCGACACCCGGGACAGCGGCGGCGAGCGTTCCCGAGGTGTTGATCACGAGGAGGTCGCCGTCATCGAGAAAGCGCGGCAGCTCCGAGAAGTGCGAGTGCACGAGGGCCCCGTCGCCCCGGTGCGCGACGAGCATCCTGACCGCGTCCCTGGTCATGCCGCGGGCCTCGGGTGGCGAGCCCGCTTCGAGCTCGGGGGGGAGCTCGAAGGCCGGCAGTCCCATGAGCGCGCCGCTCTCGGGGTCGCGACGCGGCGCGACGTCACCCTCCGCCGCGTCGATCCCGGTGGGCGACAGCGTGGTCATGAGCGGGGCCCGAGCGCGGGCTCTTCCCGGGCCCGCAGGTCCGAGAGCCGGTAGCGCCCACTTCGCAGTCCCGCCTCGACCAGGTGCACGAGGTCGGGGACGACCTCGGCGGGCAACGGTCGGTCGGAGATGTCCTGCCCGGGGAAGGCGTCCTGGTGCATCTGGGTCCGCATGTCACCCGGATCGACGGCCCACACGAGCAACCACGGCTCCTCGACGGCCAGGACCGCGCTCAGGTGGTCGAGGGCCGCCTTGGACAGGCCGTAGCCTCCCCACCCTTCGTAGGCCTCGACCGAGGCGTCGGAGGTGACGTTGACCACGGCCGGCCGGGCCGAGCCGCGCAACAGCTCCACCGCTTCCTGGACCAGGGCGAGCGCTGCCACCACATTGACCTGCAACGCCGTCGTCAGGTCACCGAGGGGATAGGAGACAAGGCCCGGAAGGGGTGTGGCGCCGAGGGTGCCGGCGTTGTTGACGAGGAGGTCGAGACCCCCCAGTTCCCGGGCCGCGTCCACCAGGTCCCGCCGGTGCCGGGCATCGGCCACGTCCCCGGCCACGGTGACGAGCGACGCCCCTGGTGCCAGGCAGGGGCGGATCGCCTTGTCGGTCTCGGCCAGCCCGTCTTGACCGCGGGCGTCGAGCACGAGGGTCCAGCCCCGTTCGGCCAGCTCCTGCGCCAGGGCCCGTCCCAGCCCTCTCGAAGCTCCGGTCACCAGTGCGACGGACATGTGGACACCCTCCTCCGAGCCGATGTGCAGCCCACCTATATAAAGATAGTTTTATCTATCTTTATTTCCCGGGCAAGGGCTTTTCCCGCCCGGAGGGGGATCGCCCGCAGGGAGCCCGTAGGAAAGAGGAGAGGTCAGTCGCCTTCGGAGGGCTCGAGCATGGCCCGGAGGTGGTCGAGGAGGTCCCCGACGGTGGAGGGGTCGAGGGTGAGCCGGCGCTGGCTGCCGACGCGCACGTCGGTGACGAGCCCCGCGTCGCGCAGCAGCTTCACGTGGTTCGACGCCGTGGGCTGGGCGATCCCGAACTGGCGGGCCAACTCCGACACCGTGCTCGGGCCGCGCACGAGATGGTCGACCATGCCCAGGCGGGTGGGGTCCGCCAGTGTTTTGAGCCGGCGGGCGAGCGACTGGGTGCGGGCCCGGCTCTCGGCATCGGAGGGGTCGGCGCGCACCCCCACGACCACGAGGCCGGGAAGGTCGAAGAGCATGCTCTTGTGGGTGAAGTACGCGGGAACGACGGCCAGCTCCCCGTCGGGGGTGACCGCCGCCACGAGGCGCGGCAAGAGGTCGCCGATGTCGCACTCGAGGCGGGTGATCTCGGGCCACTGGGCGCCGCGAGCCAGCTGCTCGCGCTTGTCGGCACACACCCTCTCCGCCGCCCGCCGACCCACCTGCTGCCACGTGGGGCCGATGGCGCTCCACATCGACTCGAGCAAGGCGCGGTAGCCCTGACGCAACCGTCGAGATCGCCGGAGCCGGGCGAGGCGGTCGATCACGACCTGGCGATCCCCCTTGCTCTCCGACGCCAGGGAGAGATGCGGTTGCGCGGCGGTGCCGAGCGCGTCGAGCTTGGAGAACAGCGCGTCGAGGTCGACGGCGAAGAGCTCGTCACCCTCGTGGGCGAGGACGAGGAGCTCGAGAAAGCCGAGGCCCGGCGAGGCGTCGTCCTGCCAGAACGTCGCGGCCTGCTCGAGGAGCTCGGGATGCTCCTCGTAGAGGGCCCGCAACGCCGGGTGCTCCTCTCGGAACTCCTGTTTCACCGCGGCGTGCAGGGCCCAGCACAGTTCCACCGGAGCCGAGGGCCGCACCGTCACCCTCGGCCTCGGCGCCACGGCTCCGGCGTCGTCCAGAGAAGGCATAGTAGTTTGACTATATACGTATATATTCGTAGAATGCAAGGGCAAGCAGGGCGTGCCGCCGGCAACCTCACCACCCCCATCTCGGTTCTTCAGGAGACAGCGATGCACCCGTGGACGATGCAGCGATGGGCCCAGGAGCACAGACACGAGCTCATGCGGGGCGCGCTCTGTGCCCGGGCCTCGCGCGAGGCGCGCCTGGCCGGCCCGGGTGGGTCGGCTGTGGTCAACCGCAGGGCGACCCGGTACTTCGGGGAGCTGCTCATCCGGACGGGTTGGCGTCTGGTCGGGACCGAGGCACCTGCCAGCGGCGTCCGACCCCGGCTGGCGCTGCGGGCCCCGGGGTCGATGGTCGACCCCTGCTGAGCCGAAGATCGGCGTCGTCCCGCCGAGCAAATAGCATGCACGGTGGGGGGTAGGGCACGGGAAGGTCAATGGCGCAGGGACTCGGCTCATGGTGAAGGCGGTGTTGCTGGCGCTGGCGGCGAGCTTCTGCACGGCCACCTCCTCGGTCTGCCAGCGCCTGGGCGCCGCCACCGCCCCCGGGGGTGAGCGCTTCAGCCCGCGGCTGCTGCTGTACCTGGTCCGCCAACCCGTGTGGCTCGCCGGTATCGCCAGCATGATCCTGGGCTTCATCTTCCAGGTCGCCGCACTCCACTACGGCGACCTCGCCCTGGTGCAGCCCATCCTCGCCACCGAGCTGCTCTTCGTGTTCGCCTACATGGCCGTCATCGGGACGGGCCGCGTCCTGCGCCACGACTGGATGGCCGCCGCCGCCATGGCGGCGGGGCTCGGCGTCTTTCTCTTCACGGCCAGCCCGTCGGGCGGCCACCTCCATGCGCCGGCGGCGTCGTGGTGGTTCGCGGGGATCTCCGCGCTCGGACTGGCCCTTGTGGCCACGGTCGTGGCGTTCACACCCCTGCACCGCGGTCGCGCTCCTTCCCCGGCCCGAAAGGCCGCGACACTCGGGGTGGCCACGGGGATCTCGTGGGGATTCGTGGCCGCGGTGATCAAGGAGCTCAGCTCGCACACGAGCTCGGGCTTCGGCATCTTCCTCACGTGGTCGCCCTATGCGTTGCTCGTGGTGGGGGCGGCATCGATGCTGTTGTCGACGCATGCCTTCCAGGCCGGTCCCCTGGCGGCGTCGCAACCGGGATTCACGATCGTCGACCCTCTTGTGGCCAGCCTGCTCGGCGTGTTCATCTTCGCAGAGCACCTCCAACTGTCGCCTTTCGCCGTCGTCGTCGAGGCCGCGGCGCTGGGGGCCCTCGTGGCCGGGGTCGTGGCCATCAGCCGGAGCCAGCTCGTCCAGGGCCAGACCCACGAGGACGAGGCCGGCCTGCGCCCCCTGCCCGCCGCGCTCGACGTCCGCGACGCCGCGGGCTGAACGCTCAGCCCCCGGGGCTACCCGGCCCCGTAGCGATCGGTGAGCCGGGTGCCCAGATGGGCGAGGTGGGCGCGCACCGCATCGGGCGCGGTCACCTCGATGTGGTCGGCGAACCCGGCCAGCTCGGCCGCCAGGATCTGCGCCGAGTGGCCGCGAACCTCGATGGCGACCCGCCCGTCGTGGGCGGGCTCCCCGACGTGCAGGCGCGTCCCCAGGACGCTGTGCAGGACGCCGACGATGAGGGCGTCGGCGAGGGCGGTCACCTTGCACGGGGTGCGACGCTCGTCGAGCGTCGACAGGACGGCCTGCCACGTCTCGGCCAGGTCGAAGCCGGCGGGTCGTCGCACCGGGTGCTCGGTGAGCACCACGCCCCGAACCCGGCTCACGCGAAACGTCCGCAGGCCGGCGTCGGTGTCGGCGATGAGGTACCACGTCTGACGTTTGGCCACGAGGCCGAGGGGGTGGACGGTGCGCTCGCCGGGCTCGCGGTCGCGGCCCGCATAGTGGAGCCGCACCTGGACGCCGTCGACGACCGCCTGTTGCAGCGCGCCGAGGTGCTCGGGGGGGTCGACCGGGAGGCGGTCCCAGTCCGACGCATCGACGACGACGGCTCCTCCCGCCGCCCGGGCGCTGGCGCGGAAGGTCTCGGGCAGCGCCCGGACCAGCTTTCTCAGCGCGGCCTTCACCTCGGGAGTCGCCGCGCCGGGACCGGCCACCAGGAACAGCGCCCGGGCCTCCGCCGCGCTCAGCCCGCTGAGATCGGTTCGTGCCCCACCGACCAGGGACCAGCCACCGCCCCGTCCCGACTGGGAGTACACCGGGACCCCCGCCATGGCGAGGGCCTCGAGGTCCCGGCGGGCGGTGCGGTCCGAGATCTCGAGCTCCTCGGCGACCTCGGCGACCGTCGCCCGCCCCCGCGCCTGCAGGAAGAGGAGGGTGGCGACGAGGCGATCGGCCCGCACGCCCCCAGCATCGCGCCGAAAATGGTCAAGATGTGGCCACGTTGCGCAAAGATGCCGGGACAGGCCCGGCGATGCTACGCATTGCGAGCTGCCGAGGGAGAGGTGATCCAGGTGTCCAAAGCGCCACTTGACGTCGTCACGAGCTTCTGCGCCGTGTGGTCGAAGCTCGACATCGACGAGATGATGGGGTACTTCCACCCCGACGCCGTGTACCACAACATCCCGGTGGACCCGGTCGTCGGACGTGACAACATCCAGGCCATGATCGTCGGGTTCAGCGCCGGATGGGACCGGGTGGACTTCGAGGTCCGCCATGCCGTGGCCCAGGGGAACGTGGTCCTCACCGAGAGGGTGGACCATTTCATCTCGCCCGAGCGCACCGTGAGCCTCCCGGTGATGGGCACCTTCGAGCTCGAGGGCGACCTCATCAAGGCGTGGCGGGACTACTTCGACCTCAACCAGTTCATGAGCCAGCTGTCGGACTGACCGGGGTCGGCCCTAGCCGAAGTCCTGGGTGAAGGCGGCTTCGGAGTTGGGGAACTGGGTGATGGCGGAGTCGACGGCGCCGTCGTAGGAGAAATACGAGCTGTAGCCCACGTCGTTGCTCGGGTTGGAGATGAACCCGAACATGTCGTTGACGAAGGCGGGGTCGTCGGCCCCGTTGAGCCCCCACTCGGGGACGCTCACGAACTTCCCGTGGGCTTTGGCGAAATTGACCGTGTACGACAGGCCGCCCACGGTGTCGAGGGTGGCGGTCCAGCTGTACCCGGGGTTGTCGTACTGATCGGTGCCGATGTAGTCGACGTACTGGTCACCGGGGTACGACGCCGCGTACGAGCCGTTGGTGGGCGTGATGTCGGCAGCCGCGCACCAGTCGAAGAGGAAATGCTGCCCGGGGACGCTGCGCATCGTCGTCACGATGTCGTCGAAGGCCGTGACGTATTGCGATGGAGCCGTGTTCTGCACCCCCCAGGGGACATACGTCGTCGACCATTCCCATCCCACGCGAAGGATGGCATAGGACTGTCCGGCGTCGACGAGGCTCCGGGCCAGCTGCTGGTAGACGCCGAGGTTGGCGGGGGTCTGGGCCGGGCTCGAGCCGGTCGGCGACATGGCCACACCGAGGTACAGGCGCAACGCCGTCGTGGGCGGCTGGTAGGCGCCGATGGCGGCCCACGAGGACTGACTGGTGTAGGCCGAGACGCCCTGCACCGAGACGCCCAGATGGCCGGCGAGCGCACCGACGTCCTTGGGGCTCTGGGAGGACACGAAGAAGCCCAACGCGTTCGACGAGGCGTGCGGCAGCGAGCACCCCGTGACCGTCGACAGGGCGAGCACCACCAGCGCCACCCCGAGTCCCCCCCTACGCATGCACCACTCCCTGAGGGCCACCACCTCCCGGCGGTGACGGCCCCTGCCAAGCCTAACGCCTGCCCGGCGCGTTCTTCGGGCCGCGCGACCGCGGCCCAGGGACCGGCGCCCAGCTACCTGGGAGGTGAGCCCTTCGGTCGATGCGAGAATCTGTCCCGTGCTGCGCCTCCGCCCGGCCCGACAGGACGACGCGGCCGAGGTGGCGCGCGTGCACGTGCGCTCGTGGCAGGTGGCATACCGAGGGCTGCTTCCTGACGACTACCTCGATCGGCTTCGCCCCGAGGATCGCATGAGCCACTACGCGCTGGGCTCTTCTGACCCCGCCGACCCCTCGACGATCGTGGCCGCCGACGACGGCGTCATCCGCGGGTTCGTCACGACGGGACCTGCAGACGCCCCCGGCCTCACCGGCAGGGGAGAGGTCCTCGCCCTGTACGTCGATCCCGAGGCATGGGGAGTCGGTGTGGGGCGGCGTCTGTTGGCCCACGCTCGGAAGCATCTCGTGGCACGCGGCTGCACCGAAGCCGTCTTGTGGGTCCTGGTGGGAAACGACCGAGCACAGCGCTTCTACCAAATCGACGGCTGGGCTCTCGAGGGGGGCCGCCGGACTGCCGAGGTCTGGAACCTCACCGTCGACGAGGTCCGCTACCGCCGCCCGCTCCCCTGATCAGGAGGGAGCGGCCTCGGTCGCGTCCTGTGCATCGGCGCACGCAGCGTCGCAGCGCGCACGGATGGCGACGAGGGCGGTGATGCCGACCGCGGCCAGGATCAACGCCGCCGCCACTTCTCCGGAGGCGCTGATCCACTGTTGCAACGGCGTGGCCCCTTCCTCCCAGAGCACTCCGACCAGAGTTCCGATGGTCGCCACCGAGGAGATCACGAGTGACACCCCCGTCCACAGGGCCAGCGCCCGGCCGCGCCGGAGGTGGCGACGAGCGGTGGAGTCCGCGGCATCGTCCTCGAGAGCCTCGCTCCAGCCCTGGACCTGCCACCAGATCAGGCCCGTGGCGGCAAGGAGAAGGAACGCGGCGGACACCCCGGCCCATTGGGTGGATTCGAAAAGGACCTGGGCCAACAACAGGTGGGGAGGGAACCCGATGCTCTGCGTCGTGCTGCCGACGATCCCCGACGCCAGGCCTGCCACGGCCAGGACGGCGATGGCGATCAGGATCCCGACCGCGCCGAGCTCGGGAAGCTCCCACGATGTCCTTATCGTCCAAAGGAGGCGACTGGCCCAGTTCGCTCCGGGTCCCTCGACGGCAGAGGCGTCCTCGGAGTCATCCCCGCTCGAAGACATCTCACGAGGCTACCGACGGCAGCTCCGACCGTCAGGCATCTCTCGTCGGCGCATCGAGGCCGCTCGGCCGGCTCCGAGGAGACGGCGTCGATGCCCGTGCGCGAGCTCGACCGTGTGCAGTGCCTGGTCCTGGTGGAGCCGTGTCGCAACTCCGCAGAGCGTGCAGGTGGAGGAGTACTCGATCCCGAGGGGGATGACCCGGGATGAAGAAGAGCGAGAACCACGTGCTGCGCCGGGCGATCTCCTGTGCCGCGGGCGAGCCGCAGCCGCTGCACATGGCGAACACCGTCGCCGGCCGGCGAACCATCCGCCTGACTCCGAAGATGACCGGCAGGGCGCGCCCCTCTCGGCCGTCGGTGTCGCCACCGATGTGGTGGATCGGCCTGTCAACCGTCGAGGTCGTAGGCCACGGTGTGGCTCGGCTGGTACAGACCGATCTCTCTGGCCCCGGGGATGCGGAGCCGGGTGAGCCGTCCGAATCGCTGCTCTTCGATGGGTGAGGTGAACTCGACACCCTTGGCCGTGAGGTCGGCCACCGTGGCCTCGACGTCATCGCACATCAGGTAGACCTCGTGGTGCCCGTTCGGCGCTCCGCTGCTCGGATCGCCCGCGTCGCCTGCGGGGTGGATTCCCAGCTCCGCGGGAGGCAGCTTGAAGATGAGCCAGCCATCATGGGCGTCGACATAGGGAAGACCGAGGACGTCCCGGAAAAAGGCCCGAGCCCGGTCGGCGTCCTCGGCGTAGATGACGGTGTGGCTCCCGGTGATCATGGACACAGCGTGGCACCCCGTGGACAGACATGTGCGAGCACCCCGAGGTGTGACGCCCGAAGCCGGGGCGGTGGGCCGTGGCAGGATGTGGCGATGACCAGTGAACGCTTGGAGGTCCGCCGGGCCATCGCCGCTGACCCGGCGTCGATCTTCCGCGTGCTCTGTGACCCCAAGGGCCACGTGGCCATCGACAGCTCGGGGATGCTCATGGACGCCACAGGAGAGCCCGTCACCGCCGTGGGCGACAGCTTCGTGGTGCACATGGACCGCGAATCCCTCAACGACTACCCGATGGGACGCTACGACGTGACCGTCACGATCGCACGCTTGGTGCCTGATCGCGAGATCGCCTGGACCATCCTCGGGCAGATCCGTCCCGGGATGGGCCACGTCTACGGCTATACGCTCGAGCCCATTGACGGCGGCACCATGGTCACGTCGTACTACGACTGGTCGGCCACCGACGCCACGTGGAAGGAGAGCGGAGTCTTCCCCGTCATCCCCGAAGGGGCGCTGCGGGCCACCCTCGGGATCCTGGCCCGGACGGTGGCGCCAGGCGGTTTCGCTCCGTCGAGCTGAGGCGCGCTACCGACACGGTTTCCTGATGCCGGTGAGCCCGAGGTTGAACTTGGCGCCGTTGAAGCCCCGCACGTCGTCGCCGGGGCAGAACGACGTCGTGCTCGAGCGATACTCCGCGTTGAAGACCGCCTTGTGCCCCACGTACGCGGACAGCGACCCGCAAGTGTGGAATTGGTTGCACTGCTCGGTCAGTACCGCGTCGGCAAGGGGGTACATGTCCGAGGCGTAGCTGTCGCCGGTGTCGTCGGGGTTCTTGATCCACCACCCGAGGCCCAGGCCGTGCATGTAGTTGGCCAGGGTCGTCATGTACGACTCCTCCATGGCCCTGGTCAGGTGGAAGCCACTGGGGTCTGTGTACTCCTCGTCGATGTCGGTCTCGACCGCGTCGAACCCCTTGGCCGCACACTGCTTGGCGATCATCGACTCGACGATGGACACCGTCGAGGGAGACCCGATGTTCAGGTAGTACTCGGGATAGCCGGGGACCTTGTCGCCGAACACGCCAGCGGCGTGAAGCTGCTGGTAGTAGGTCGTGGCCACGCCCTCCTCGCCCGGGGAGTAGTAATTCCCGGCGGCTCCGACCTCGACATAACAGACGACGTGCTTTCCCCGGGCATGCAACGCGTTGACCGTCGATCTCGGGTTGATGATGCCGTCGATGTCGTAGATCACCGGTGCCGGGGCATGCTTGCCGCTGGGCAGCTTGTCGGCGCTACCCATGTCCCGCGCATTGGTCAGTTTGAGCGGGTGCCCGAGCTCCCACTGCCACGGTTGACCTCCGAGCGCAGGAGCCCACCACGTCGACGCTCCGGCCCGAGGTGCCGACGCGAGGCCCGTGCCGGCCAGCACGAGGAAGAAGCCGACGAGGAGTTTCGGCAACCGTCGCATTGTCACGCTCCCCCCAAGCGAGTGGAGGTTCGATCCCGAGCCGCAGCCGTGGTCGAGCATATCGCCGCACCGGTGCCGACACGCCGGCTGTGCACCGCCGGCCCCGTGCCGCGGGGTGAGCAGGGCCCGGGCGCAGACGGCCCGGCGCTGAACCCGGCGGCCGAGGGAGAATGAAGGGTCATCGGGCCTGCGTTGCACGGCGAGGGTTTGGACGCGAGACCCGCCATCTTCTCTTTCCAGGGACCGATCAGCCAGGACGGCCACCGGGGCAGCTGACCGGCGCCGACATGGCGACGCGCTGGCGTCGGGAGCTCACTGTTCGTTGCGCACGCTGCGCCAGGCATCCCAGCCTGCCAACCCGATGCACAATCCTGCCCCGCTCGAGAGGGTGAAGATCGCCCAGCCCTCGGACACGGTCAGGGCCGCTGCGATCAGCCCGGCTGCCAGGCCGACGGCGGCGAGGTCGCGTAGGCGCACGCCCGAAGCTTACGTGCGGTGCTCGTGACCGCTCCGGGTCGTCTCGTCGATGCCCTGGCCGGGGTCGCCGGGCAGTTGCCCCCACACGGCGCGAGTGAAAAGCTTGGTGAAAGGTGGCCGTCTGGCGCGGGAAGCCAGTCAGCTGGATGGGGCGGGGATCGGGCGTGTTGACCGGGAGCCTGCCCGCGGGGGGTTCCATGCTCGGCGGATTGCGTGCCCGATGGCCCGGACGACGAGCCCTCGTCGTCACCGCCGGTTTGGCGCTGGCCATGGGGGTGGCGGTTCCTCCTTCGGCGGCGAGCCCCGCCGCCGCTGCCCGTCATGTGCCGAGGCACACGCCCCGTGGTGCGCACCACGCACGCCGTACCCCGAAACCCCGGCCGCGCGCCCGGTCGGTCCAGGCCGGCCCCAACTGCCCGTGGACCACCTCCACCGCGTCGCCGGCAGCACGCGCCGCCATGGTGGTCGCGCACATGACTGTTGCGCAGCTCGATGACATGGTGCACAGGGTGACGGGGCCCTACGAGGGGAACACGCTCGCCATCCCGTCTCTTTGTGTTCCGGCGTTGGACATGTCCGGGGGCCCGGCCGGGCCCGGACCACACCTGAGCGGCGTGACACGACTTCCGTCGGCGGTGAGCGCCGCGGCGTCCTGGGATCCGTCTCTCGTCCAGCGCTTCGGCGCCGTGACCGGCAGCGAGCTCGCCAGAAAGGGTGTCAACGTCGAACTCGGTCCCACCGTGAACATCGTCCGCGACCCGAGATGGGGCCGGGCCTTCGAGTCCTACGGCGAAGACCCCTACCTCTCCGGCCAGATCGCCGCGGCGGATGTCGAAGGTGTCCAGAGCCAGGGGCCGATCGCGATGGTCAAGCACTTCGCGCTGTACAACCAGGAGACGTACCGCAACACCGCGGCGGACAACGTGATCGTCTCGGACCAGGTCGCCCACGAGATCTACCTGCCCCAGTTCGAGGCGGCCATCCAACAGGGCGGGGCGGGGGCCGTGATGTGCTCGTACTCGACCATCAACGGGGTCGGTGCCTGTCAGGACCCGTACCTCACCCGTATCCTCGACGGCCAGTGGGCCTTCGGCGGCTTCGTGATGTCGGACGGGGGAGCCACCCACTCCACCGTGGCCGCGGCCAACGCCGGGCTCGACGACATGGAGAGCCGCGGTGGCCAGCATTTCGGAGCCCCGCTCGTGCGGGCCGTCCAGAGTGGCCAGGTGGCGCTGAGCACGCTCCGGTCGATGGCCACCCGGGTGCTCACCACCATGTTCGCCTTCGGCCTCTTCGACCGGGCCCCCACCGGATCGTTGACCAACGTCGTCACCTCCCCGGCGCACACCGCGGTGGCCCGCTCGGTGGCCGAACAAGGAACCGTGCTCCTGCACAACGCCGGTGGCCTCCTCCCGGTCCGAAGCGGATCGTCGATCGCGGTCATCGGTGACGATGCGGGACCGGGGGCCGTCACCTCCGGTGGTGGCAGCACGCACGTGGTCGCTCCTCACGTGGTGACGCCGTACCAAGGCATCGCCGCGGCCGCCGGCAGGGGCGCGGTCGTGACGTACTCGCGGGGGTACTCGCCCACCCAGCCGCAGGGCAACTCGGGACTGCAGGCCCAAGCAGCCGCAGCAGCAGGGCGCGCCTCGGTGGCGGTGGTCTTCGTCGGGCTGCTCGAGCAGGAGGGGGCCGATCTCTCGAGCATCGACCTCTCACCGGCGGAGAACAAGCTCATCAGCGCCGTCGCCCGAGCCAATCCCAACACTGTCGTCGTGCTCAACACCGGCTCGGCGGTGACGATGCCGTGGCTGGGCTCGGTGAAGGCCGTTCTCGAGGCCTGGTACCCGGGGCAGGAGGACGGCGACGCCATCGCCGACATCCTCTACGGCAAGGTCGACCCTTCGGGGAAGCTTCCTGTCACCTTCCCCGTCAGGCTTGCCGACGTCCCGGCGTCCACGCCGGCCCAGTGGCCAGGGGCCAACCGGAAGGTGTCGTACTCCGAGGGACTGCTCGTCGGGTACCGCTGGTACGACGCCAAGGGGATCACCCCGCTCTTCCCCTTCGGGTTCGGCCTCTCGTACACGACCTTCTCGTTCTCGAACCTGAGCGTGACGCCGTCCACCCTCTTGCCCCAGGACACTGTGACAGCGACAGTCGACGTCACCAACACCGGGCAGGTCGCCGGGGCGGACACGGTGCAGGCCTATGTGGGTGACCCGACGTCGACAGGCGAGCCCCCCGAGCAGTTGAAGGGCTTCGACAAGGTGTCCTTGGCGCCCGGCCAAAGTGCGCAGGTCACCATCACGCTCGGCCCACAGTCCTTCTCCACCTGGGACAGCACGCACCAGACGTGGACGGAAACGCCCGGCCAGTACACGGTGATGGTCGGCGACTCGTCGACCAACCTGCCGTTGGAGGCGACCGTCTCGATTTGAACTAGGTCGCAAGGCCCAAGGTTTTCGCTGTTCCCGTCGCAGATTGGGTCCGCGAACCTATGGGCCGACGGCATCTCTTGTCGGATAGTTGTCCTTGCGTTGAGGCCGACGTGAGGGAGCCATGCAGATGCCAGCTGATCCCGGTGGATCTTCAGTGTTGCCCGGCTTGACCGAGAGCAAGGGTGCGGACATTCGCATGCGTGACCATCGTCGTGGTCCCCCGCGCATTGCCCTTGACGCAGGGTCGTCGTGCGTGGAGCTCGGGGTGGCGGTGCTCGACGCGCCCGAGCCGCAACACTGTCACCTGTCGCTCATCATCGTGGTGAACACCGCGATTGTCGGTCTTGTCGCCACGGCCGCCTTGTCGGCCCTCGAGATCGCCACCCACCTGCTGACGTGAAGACCGAGGGCGATCTCCACATGGTCACCGGGATCCGGGCAGGTGCAGACCCTTCGGCAACGGTCGGTCCGCGGCCCGGGGCCAAGGGCGAGGACGGGGTCATCGCGGTCGTTGTCGAACGCGACGATGGCACGTGCACCGTGTTCTGCCGAGGCGCCGACAGCAGTTGGCCTTCGGTGGAACAGGCGAGGGAGTCCGTCGAGGACGTCTCCTCGGGGGCTGTCTGGCGCCAGACGACCCCCGGTGTCTGGGTGGCCCGTCGCGGTGTGGCCGACCCACCGGTCTGCGATCGCGACTCTGGTCGCAGTCGACGGTCCGAGGTGTCGAAGACGACGAGGGCATCCCGACAGGGCGACACGTATATGGCGGCCCTCGTCCTCCGTGGGATAACCGGCCCCGGTCAACCCGGTGCCCTCCTCCGGGAACCGATCAGAGGTCGGCACGTGGCGTGACGCCATCACAGCCATGTCGCGATGGCGCCCTCGCCGAACCGGCCGCCGCCCTCTCCCTCGGGGCCGCCTTGGGATGCGGAGAACCCACGGAGTGTCAGCGAAGCGCCTGGGTCGCCGCCACCAACGTGTCCTCCTGGGCCCAGTTCGCCTGGAAATGGAGGTTGGGGACGATCATCTGGTTGTAGTACCACCAGAAGAGGTAGACGCCCAACGAGAAGATCGTCGCCACGATCCGTCCCACGTAGTTGTTCTGACCCTTCACACGAGCCTGGTCGGGTGCCGGCACGACCTGGCCGAAACGCCCGAAGATCACAGCCAACTCGTACTCGACGCCGACCTCAGACCGATCGTGCTTGACCAGGTCCTGGTCCAAGAGGATGAAGGCGATGAACTCGACGATTCCCCGGGCCACGACGGCCAGGACGACCCAGATGACCGGGTCCCGAAAGTCGCTGGTCATGCGTCGCAGGACGTCCATGTGCGCATTGGCCCGCTGGAAAGACGGCGTCAACTCGGACTGGAGCCCACGCCGGCCGGCCTCCTCCCAGCCGAAAGCCAGGGCAGCGTCGAAGAGCTCGACTCGGCGCTGATTGTGATCGCGCATCCGACGCACGAGCTGGTAGAAGACGTAGAGGCTGTAGATCCCGAGTGTGAGGACGGTCCAGCCCAGCGCCGTCCAGTAATCGAAGATGTAGTCGGTGTCGCCTCGTCGCTGCCAGGCTGCACGCACGCGGTCGGCGGTCGGCATCGGCGGAGGCCCGGGAGTTGCTCCGACGCCGGGCGCGCCCGGGAACGGAGCGGATGGCGGGGGATAGTCGGGCGGGAGCGGTTGACTGCCGGTCGGATCAGACCGTGGTCCCCGGTTGTCCTGCTCGTCGTCGGCCATGGCGCCTCCCGAGTCCCTGTCCCGATCGATCATAGGGAGCCGGGCGGAGCCCCGTCGGTGCGCCGTGCACCGTCGATCTCCAGGCACGCCCCACAAGGGTCAGGCTGCGAGTGAGCAACTACGGTCGTAACGAAGTTTCCGGGGCCATCCGACACGACCGGCGCTGAACCAGGAAGATGAAGGCAATCAAGGCCCGACCAGGCGAGTGAGATCCACGATCGGTGATGCGCAAGCTGCTCAGCAAGAAGATGGCGATCTCGACGCTCACACTGGCGGTTCTGGGTGCTGGTTGTGTCGTTCTGGTGACCGACCTACGAGCGCGTGGCGAGGTGAGCCGGACCACACAGGCACTGACGTCGGCGCAGAATCGACAGAGGCGAGAACAGACACGTCTCGTGATCGCGCAGGGCGAGATCGCAACGACGGTCTCCGAATTGCGGACGCTCGAAGCGGCCATCTCCCGGACCGAGGTCTCTCTGGACTCCTCGAATGCCGCTATCTCGTCGATTGAACGAGGCCTCGTCTTCGGGGGATTCGACGTCTCTTCGCTCAACACCTGCCTCGGCGGGGTGACCCAGGCACTCGACCAGGTGGCGGTCGGGCAGACCCAGGGTGCACTGTCGTCACTCGGGACCGTATCGCCGAGCTGCAACGCAGCGAGACCCGCGGCGGGGTAGCCGTGGGAGTGGGCGAGTCCGGTGAGCGGGGACGCCACCGCCGGCGGATGCGGTGGAGCGCCGGGTGCCTGGCAATCCTCGGGGTGCTCTCCTACGGCCTCGTCGACGAGATTCGGGCACAGGTGCGACTACACCACGTGCAGACCGACCTGGTGCTCACCCGGCGTGTGCTCGAGACGACCTCCCGGCACTTGGCCGGCACGGAGAAGACCCTGGGGGCCACCAACGCCACGAAGGCGGTGAACCAGGCGAACCTCAACCAGCTCGCGGGCCGACTGGCGTTGGCCCAGCTGCATCTCGCGCAGGCCAAGAAGGGTTTGGAGCTCCAGAATTTCGACATCACGACCCTCAACACCTGCGTGTCGGGCGTGCAGCAAGCGATCAAGGACCTCCAAGGGGGGGATGCACAAGCGGCGATCAAGAGCATCGGCGGCGTGGCAAGCCCCTGCGAAAGCCTGCAGGGAAACACACTGGGCGGGCCCGCCTATCCGTTCGACTTTCCCGACCCGGACGTTCTCGACGTGAGTCGGACGTACTTCGCCTACGGGACCAATTCGGCCGGCGGGAACGTCCAGATCATCGAGTCGAATGATCTCTCACATTGGAAGACGGTGGGCGATGCGTTGCCCAAGCCCCCGGCGTGGACTTCGACCGGCTCCATCTGGGCCCCGGCAGTCCTCCGTCACCGTCGGCGGTTCCTCCTCTACTACGCCACCGTCGGCGGCCCGGGCCTCGGGGCCAAGCAGTGCATCTCGGTGGCGACGGCGCGCCATCCCGGAGGTCCGTTCGTCGACTCCTCCCGTGCGCCTCTGGTCTGTCAGGCCACCCTCGGCGGGTCTATCGATCCCGCGCCCTACACCGACGGGTCGGGCAAGCCCTACCTCGCCTGGAAGTCGAACGGAGCCGGCGGCCTGCCGGCAACGATCTGGGCCGAGGCCCTTTCGCCGTCCGCGATGACCATGGCGCCGCACAGCTCGCCGACACCTCTGCTCCGGCCCAGCCAACCCTGGGAGGCGTCAGTGGTGGAGGGCCCCTTCATGTGGTCGTCGAGCGGCTCCTACTACCTCTTCTACTCGGGCAACAACTGGAACAGCGCGTCGTATGCCATCGGTGTCGCGGTGTGCCGAGGCCCCCTCGGCCCGTGTGCCAAACCGCTGGGCGGCCCCTTCTACGCGTCGACGTCGAGCCTGGCGGGGCCAGGTGGCGCGTCGCTGTTTCGAGACCCACGAGGAAACCCGTGGATCGCCTTCCACGCGTGGTTGCCCGGTGCGGTCGGTTACCCGAACGCCCGTCTCCTCTTCGTGCGGCCTCTGGCTTCTCTGGGCAGCTTGCCCACCCGATGACCCGCCCGTGCACGAGGAACCCGGTCGGCCCACCCCACGCAGATCGAGGGTCGACCCGGGTCCTCAGCGCCGCGGCGTGGTCCGCTGCATGGCGTGCCAGTGGGAGTCTGCCTGTCCCCGATGGGACGTTTCCCCCCCCGAGCCGCCCCATCGGGGGGCAGGACAATTCAACTGTGGCAGGTGTCGGTCGCGACGAATAGAGGACTACGGCACAGTCCGACGAATACCGCGGCTCGGGCCTGATCGAATCGCGCATCCAGCGCAAAGTAGGCACGACCTCACGCTCTTCTCTCTTGTCGAGGTCTCACAAGAACACGTTGCAGGATGCCCGTGACCTCTCGCACCTGGATCTCGATGCAGAGTGCGACTGTTCCCGTACTCTGTGGCCGCGAGAGAGTCTGTCGGCTGAAGGGATTGCGATGAGCCAACTGTTCACCTACGCAGTCGACATGAGGTTCGCTCCGATCTGGCTCGCCTTCGGCCTCCGGCCGTCAAAGGACGGTGTGACCATCGGCGACGATGGGCGCTTCCGGGCCACCTTCGGATTCCTCGGACTGGAGACTCCCCTCGACAATGTGACCGGAGCCCACATCACCACGGGCTATCGGTGGTGGACTGCCGTCGGCGTGCGGGCCTCGTTCGTCGACGATGGGTTGACCTTCGGCGCCAATACCAAGGCCGGGGTGTGCGTGCACTTCCGGGAGAAGGTCAAGTCACCTGTCAGCCGCAAAGGGCACTCGGCGTTGACGGTCACCGTGGCCGACCTCGACGGACTCGTCGAGGCACTGGAGCCCGACCGGAATCGACCCTAAGCCTGGCGGACTTCGTCCCGGGGGTGCGGTCGTTCCTGGGTCTCATGGTGGCGACGCGATGCCATCAAGGCGCTGAACCTCGAGACCGTCTCCTCGGACCAGTCGCACGAGCAGGACACGACCCAGAGGTCGCGACGATTCCGCACCTTGATCCGATGTCTCGGCGGTCTGAGCTGACTGGCCACGGCTGATCATGATGACAGACTCGATGCCGAAAGGCACTTCCGGGACATGGCCGAACTGACGAGCGTCGGGATGGGTCGGGCTCCGGGGCGGTCCACCTTCGAATCGTCCTGACGACGTTGCGTCGAGGAGGGCATCAGGCTCGACATTCCGAGTTCGGTTATCCAGGTGTGGGATAGCCTCCACGGGCATGAAACTCGTCGTCATGATCCCGTGTCTGAACGAAGAGCCGACCCTTCCGTTGGTCCTGAGCACCATCCCCAAGACGATCGAGGGCGTCGACACGATCGAGGTCCTGGTCATAGACGATGGCTCCACCGACAAGACCGTCGAGGTCGCCAAGAACCTCGGGGTGACCCAGTTCGTTCACCATCCTCAGAACCGCGGCCTCGCACACTCTCTGCGCGACGGAATCCAAAGAGCTCTGGAGCTGGGTGCGGACATCCTGGTCCTGACCGACGGGGACAACCAGTATCCACAGGAGCGCATCCCGGACCTGATTCGCCCCATCCTCGAAGGAGAGGCGGACACCGTCATCGCTGATCGCCAGGTCCAGACGATCGAGCACTTCTCGCCCACGAAGAAGGTCCTGCAGAAGCTCGGCACCAAGGTTATGAATCTGGCGGCGGGAACCGACCTGCCCGACGGGACCAGCGGATTTCGGGCCTACTCGAAAGAGGCCGCCATCAAGCTCAACCTGATCGGTCGCTTCAACTTCGCGGCGGAGACGACGATTCAAGCGGCGAACAAGAGGCTCGCTCTTGCCACCATCACCATCGAGACCAACCCCAAGACCCGTGAGTCACGGCTGTTCAAGTCCTCTTGGGAGCACGTGCGCAAGAGCACGGTTGCGATGCTCAACAGCTTCACCATGTACAAGCCCTATACGGTCTTCCTCAGCATCGGGGGAATCTTCTTCGTCCTCGGCTTGGTCCCCTTCGTTCACTATCTGTATCTAGTGCTCACGGTCAAGAATCCCAACGGTGCCCATCACCTGCAATCGCTCGTAATCGGAGCGGTGCTGCTCAATGCCTCCTTCGTCTCGGTGACGCTGGGCATCGTCGCCAACCTCATTCGTGTGAACAGATCGCTACTCGAAGACACGCTGGAAGTGATCAAACGCGAGCAGTTCATGTGACCTGTCCCGCCGCTCGTCCTCACATGGGGCTCTGAGCTCAGGCGCGCCTGGACACCCACCGGGGAGCCTATGAGACGGATTGGGAATCCACCGGCGAGGTCCAGACGCACGATCACCCTAACGACTAGGGACGATCGATGCTCCGGGGCCCGTCCTCGGCACGCTCAGAGAGCGTGCCGGTTACAGCGTCGAGATGCCCGGCGGCGAGAAATCGGCCCGAGGCCGATCAGACCGGTCCTGCGGTGCTCATCCACCGGTCTCGGGTCGGGCTCGTCCGGAAGGAGATCTCGGGGATCGGATCTTGGCGGGGCGGGCGAGGGCGAGTCGGCGGAGCTCTTCGATGCCTGTCGACGCGGCTCGAGCGAGCACATGCACATCAGGTGCTGTCGCGTAGTCACCCGTGATGCCGAAGAACAGGCTGCCGTTGTAGGACAGGATGGCGGTGCTCACGCGGACTCCGTGGCTGATGGGGACGAACGGTCGGTCCTCGAGCATTTCGTGACCGAGGAAGTAGAGAGGGAACTGCGGCCCGGGCACGTTGGTGGTGACGGTGTTGATCGAGCGCTGGGGGAGCCGGTGCAGGGCACGGATCGTCATCCGGCTCAGGCCACCCACGACCATGGGCGGCGCGAGGTTGCCGAGAGCAACGACGGCCTCGCCGGCTTCGGCCATGTGCGACTCCTTCAGTTCTGTCATCTGCTCGTGGACCAATCCGAGTCGCTCGACCGGATCGGCGATGTGGACCGGAAGGTCGTAGAGGAGGATCGAGACCCGATTGTCGGGCACGCCACGGCCGTCGTCGTGCCGAGTCGACACGGGCACCATGGACCGGACGCGGGCTCGATCGGCGTCTTCGCCTCGTGAGAGGAGCAGCTCCCGGTACCCACCGCTGACCGCAGCCAGCACCACGTCGTTGATCGTCCCGCCGAACGCCGAGCGGATCGTTCGGACGTCGGCAAGGCTCGCCGACGAATGAGCCCAGGTGCGGTGGGGGCCGATGCTGCCCTCGATCGACAGTGGTGGCGTGGCGGCGAGGTCGCCGGCGAAGCGGGCGAGCCCGCAGGCGGTCCCGGCGGCCGAGTGGATGGTATCCAGCGGGTGGGTGATGGCTCGGGGAAGCTCGAGTGCGGTGGCGATGACATTGGTGGCGAGGCCACCCCATGCGTCGAGCACCTTTGCCGCGCCGCCCGGTTCTGATCGGGGCTCCCATGGCTCGGGGACCCCCACCTCGGTATCGGGCTCGAGGTCCAGCATCACGCGGAGCAGGTCGACACCGGCGATGCCGTCGACCATGCAGTGGTGGATCTTGCACACGACCGCCCAACGCCCACCCTCGAGACCTTCGACGACCCAGTTCTCCCACAGAGGCCGGTCACGGTCGAGCGGCTGGGACATGATCCGCCCCATCAGGCGGCAGAACGCGACATCGTCACCGGGGGCGGGCAGCGCCGTGTGTCGCAAATGGTATTCGAGCGAGAAGTGGGGATCGTCGACCCAGACCGGTCGACCGAGCTCGAAGGGGACCGTGCGCACTCGCTGGCGGTAGCGGGGGATGAGGTGCAACTTGGCAGCCAGCATGCCCGCTATGTCATCGAACGACGGAGGCGGGTCGGCAAATACGCAGACCGCGCCGATATGCATGTGGCCGACCCCGTCCTCCAGGTGGAGGAACTCGGCGTCGAGCGTGCTCATTCGCTCCATCGGCCACCTTCCCCATCGCGGGGTGCTACCTGAACCATACGAGGGCCAGTCGGCGAGGCGAAGGGCCAAAGGTCCGCTTTCGGCGACGCTCCGTCACGGGCGGACCCATCCGCCATATCCGGATTGGGACCTCCGCCCCTGGTTGGCCGACGTGGAGAGTCGTTGGATGGAACCGCGACCGCGGCGACAGCACAGAATTGCCGACTTCGCCGGATCGGGAGGTGCGTCTATGACTGGTTCTTCGATTCCGGGGTCTCCGCCGGCGGTCTCGGTCTCCAACCTGGCGGCCCGGCCACGACCAGCCGGTCCGACCTCCATGCCCCCCCAGGGCGAGGGCGGCCCATGACTCCGGGCGGCGACCGGACCGTGCTGACCACCGGGGCGAACTCGGGCGTCGGCCTGGCGACGGTACTGCACCTCGCCGGCCTCGGTTTCCGTTCGGTGGGCTCGGTCCGGTCACGGGCCAAGGCGGCACGGGTGGTCGAGGCCGCCACGACTGCCGCAGTGACCGTAGAGACGGTCATCCTCGACGTCAGCGACGCTGAGCGCTGCCGGGAGGTCGTTGACGAGCTGCGCCCGTGGGGGCTCGTCAACAACGCGGGCTACTCGGGCGTCGGCGCCATCGAGGATGTCACCGATGAAGAGGCGCGCCTCCAACTCGAGACGATGGTGGTGGCACCCATGCGGCTGGCCCGGCTGGCGCTTCCCCACATGCGCGCCGCCGGCCAAGGTCGAATCGTCAACGTCTCTTCGATCTACGGCGTGACAACGACCCCGTTCAGCGGCTGGTACCAGGCATCCAAGCATGCCCTCGAAGCCACCTCCGACGCCTTACGTGTCGAGATCGCCCGCGACGGCATCAAGGTCATCCTGATCGAACCGGGCGGTGTGAAGACCAACATCTGGCAAGAGATGGAGGCTGACGTGGCCCGGCGCGCCGGCTCGAGCTACGAGTCGGAGTATCGCAGGGTCCTCACCCTCCTGAAGCCGTATACAGCCGTGATGGCCGGACCCGAAGCGGTGGCCAAGGTCATCGGCAAGGCCCTCACCGCGGGTGCGCCCCGGGCTCGGTACCTGGTCGGCTGGGACGCGCAGGGCGTTGTCGCGGCGCAGTCCCTGGTCCCGACCGCCGTGAAGGACCGCATCGCCAGGATTCTGGCCGGTCTTTGAAGGCCCGGCCGCTCCATCGGTGTGTCGTAGTACCAACGATGCGTCCCGTGTAGTCCGACCATCGGAGCCCCGTCAACATCACTCCGCTCTCCTCCCAGAGAACGTGCGGCGTCGAAGTCTGCTCGACACGCGGGCCAGCGCTCGTGTCCATCGTTCTTGCCCGGACGTGGGGTCCTCGTAGTCACGATGGTATACAACGGAGGTGGGACTGCTCGCCTCAGCGATCGGAGCGGCTGCCGATCGCGCCGAACCGCGAACGTGCGGACCGTGCCGTTCTCGGCGACCTGCCACGACTTGGCTCACCTGGTCTGGATATCCTCCCTCCGGGATTGTCACTTCGCTGGCTGGGTACAGCCGGCTTCGCGATGACCTACGAGGGCACCACGCTGTTGGTCGATCCATACGTAACCCGCCTCAAGCTCGTAGACGTACTCCTCGGGCGGGTGGTTCGATCCTCCGGGGAAGCTCTGACGAAGTGGGTGCCAACCGCTGACGCCGTGCTCGTAGGACACACCCACTTCGACCACGCCCTCGACGTACCCGCCATCGCCGGCGCGCGACGGCTGCCCGGTGTACGGGGGAACGTCGGTCGCCCGCTTGATGGATCTCCATCATCTACAGCAACAGTCAGTCGTCGTTCAGCAGTACGAACGGCACGAGATCGGACCGTTTTCGGTCAGGTTCGTCCCCAGTGCCCACAGCAAGCTGTTGATGGGATGGCGGGTACCGGCAGCCGGGGAGATCACCTGCGACCACGCCGAGCAATTGGCCCCCCGGGCCTTTCGCTGCGGACAGGTCTGGGGCATCCACATAGCCGTGGGAGGTGTCACCTTCTACCACCAAGGCTCCGCCGACCTCGTCGACGACGCTGAACTCACCCGGGGAGTCGACGTGTTTCTGTGCGGCATCGCCGGTCGTCAGTGCAGCCCCCGCTACCTCGAGCGGGTCATCCCTCGACTGGATCCGCAGGTGATCGTCCCCACCCATTTCGACGACTTCTTCGCCCCGCTCGATGGGCCGATGCGCTTTACTCTCGGCGTCGACCTGGCCCGATTCCCAGGTGAAGTCGCAAGAGTGTCCGGGGCGACCACGGTATGCACGCTCGACGCCAGGGACACCGTCTACGGACCGGTGGTACCGACCGGAGATTCCTGATCCGGTTCGCCACCGACCGCGCACGAACACCACCAGTTGATCGAAACCCGGCATGCCTGCACCGTGAACATCCGTCCGACCCCCTGTCACAACGGCCGGCCCTCGTCGTGCATCCGGCGATGGCCGGCCTCCGAATGCCACACTGACAGGATCCAGCCTCGTTTCGGGGGGGACGATGAACCCTGAGGAAATGCGAGCGACCGGGCGGTTGGCGGCGCTCACCCTGGCTGACACGGTCTCACACGCCGAGCAGGTGCATCACGCCGTCGCCGCCCGGGCGTTCGCACTGACCGCCCCGGCCAGTCTCCCGGTTCGGGTCGTCCACGACGGCATTGCCCGGGGTGTCTACGCGGCGATCCGCGGGGCCGGCCTCGTCGCGGGGATGGCCGCCAGCGAGGTCCTCGCTGCTGCGACGACCTCAGGGCTTCCCATCGGGTCGACTCCCCGGAGCAATCTGGCATTAGCAGTGCTGAATGCCACCCTGGGAGATGAGCTTGCCGACCAGGACAGCCCGTTGGCGATCCTGATGGCTTTGCGACGCGCCAGAGCAGACGTCGCGCTTCGGCGCGACGCTCTCGAAGTATCCTTTCCCAGGGCGACCACGAGGGTGGCGGTCTTCCTTCATGGTTTGGGGGAGAACGAGGATTCGTGGAGGCTGAACGCGGATCGCCACGGCTGCGGAACCGAGTCCACCTATGGGTCGCGGCTCGCCCAAGACCTCGGGTACACCCCCGTCTATCTGCGCTATAACACCGGACTCCACGTTTCCGAGAACGGGCGGCACCTCACTACCCTCCTCAACGGTCTGGTTGCTGCTTGGCCCGTTCCGGTAGTCGAGATGCTCCTAGTGGGACACTCGATGGGCGGTCTGGTTGCTCGCAGCGCGTGCCACTATGCACAGCGGACAAAGCACTCATGGGTGTCGATGGTGCACCACGTCGTCTACCTGGGCTGCCCTCATCTGGGCGCTGGACTCGAGCAGTGGGTCAGCCGCCTGAGCAGCGTGCTCGCCATGCTCGACGAGAGCCGCCCGCTGGCTGCGATCCTGGACAGGCGCAGTGCGGGGATCAAGGATCTGTACGCCGGCAATTTGCTCGATGAGCATTGGGGCGACGCCGGGCCGAGGCCCAGGTGTCCGAGCGATGACGTCCCCCTCATCCCCTGGTCGAACCACTACGCAGTAAGCGCGACCATCACGACGAGCCGCCGCAACCCACTCGGTCGATGGGTGGGCGACCTTCTCGTCCAGCCCGCCAGTGCCCGCGGCCGAACACGTCATGGAAGTCACGTGCGATTCCCCGTCGAGCACACGCGCCATTTTGGAGGGCTACACCACTTCGATCTCCTCAACCACCCCTCGGTCTACGAGGCGATGCGCGACTGGCTGGATGCCCCATCAGGCAGAACGTGAGCCCGCCTACCGAAGCCCGAATCTCCATGAGGGATCTGGAACCGTACGCCTCTTTGATTGGCAAGGGATCACCCCGCTCGCAACGTGCCGTGGCCCCAATGGATCGTCGCATCACCCTCGCGGAAATGTCTGGGGTCAGAACACTACGAGAACGTCACCGTTCCGGTGGCGATCGCCAGTGTCGCCACGCCCGGGGCCGTCCCGCAGGCAACGAAGAGCTTCGTGCTCGTGAGGTCGGAGTAGGTGGAGGCGGTCGACTTGGCGCCATTGTCGCTCCCCGCGAACGATCCGGTCACCCTGACCGAGCCCTTGGCGTTGGGCAAGCCGAACCCGATGTGCTGGGTGGCGTCGCTCACGATGGCATAACCCGAGAACGACGCCACGGTGGCGTGGATCGAGCTCGGGCTCCACGCCACCGCCACCGCGACGGGCTTCGAGGAGAGCAGGCTGACGCAGCCGTTGGTCGGGCTCTGGATCGTGGCAGTCGCTGTTGCGCTCGTCACCTGGGTACCGCTCGACCCGGCCGTGGTGCACCCGGTGGCGGTGAGCACGATGTGGGTCGTCTCGGGCTTCGTGCCGGTGTTGGACAACGGCGGGGAGAAGGTGATCGTTCCGGTGACGTTGGTGCACGTCACGCTGCCCGTGGCGACGGCACCGCCGGCCACGGTCTCGGGCGTCACGCCGGAGGCCGCCGCAGTGGTCGACGTGGTCGTCGGGGTCGATGTGGTCGACGCCTTCGTGGTGCTGGTGCTGCTCGAGCCCGACGAGCAGGCCGAGAGCACCGCGACCAGCGCCAGGGGAACAGCAAGAGCGAGTGACTTCCACACACGGCCACGAACCGACAACGGGGTCATGAAAGGCAGTATCGACCCCAGTCCGGGCGAAGGCTAGGGGCCTTGGTCCTCACGTGGTCGCTGTTGTTCCAACTGTGTTTTCCAGGACCCGGCACCGAGATGACCGAATATTGTCATTCGGTTGCTTGACGCCGTGCTGATACCCGCCGGAACGGGGATCCGGGACCAGGACGATGTCTCAGGGCGCTCTGCCGTCGTCGAGTTCGGCGTGGGTGTCCGAGTCGATGCCTGACTGCAACGCAGACGAACCGCCGTCGCCGGATGCTGTGGATCCGCTCGCCGGCGCAGTCGGCGACATCCCTCGCAACCCGTTGGCGATCCCCCCGAGCAAGTCCATCGGCACCACGATCTTCGTCGAGGGGGCCGCGCCGACATGCTTCAGCGTCTCGAGGTACTGGAGCTGCATGGTGTTCCGATCGAGGCCTCGTCCCACGACGAAGATCTTCTCGAGACCGGCCGCCAACCCCTCGGCGCGGAGAATGGCGGATTGCCGCTCTCCTTCCGCGCCGAGGATCGCCGCCTGCTTGGTGCCCTCGGCGAGCGTGATGGCTGCCTGCTTCTGACCCTCGGCCTCTGTGATCGCCGCCCGCCGCGTGCGTTCAGCAGACATCTGGCGCGTCATCGCTTCGAGGACACCGGCAGGGGGGTTCACTTCGCGCACCTCCACCGTGGTGACCTTCACCCCCCAGCGCTCCGTGACCTCGTCCAGCCGGACGCGAAGCGAGGCGTTCATGTCCTCGCGCTTCGAGAGCACGTCGTCGAGAGGCATGTCGCCGACCACACTGCGAAGCGTGGTGGCTGCGACGTTTTGCGCGGCGGCGGCGAAGTTCTGGACCTGGAGCACGGTCATGGCGGGGTCCACGACCTTGTAGAAGATGATGAAGTCGATCGAGATCGAGGCGTTGTCCTTTGTGATCGCGGTCTGGTGTGGGATCTCGAGGAATTGTTCGCGAAGATCGACCCACGAAGTCCTGTCGGTCACAGGGTTGACGAAGATGAGCCCCGGACCCCGGAGTCCGATGGCCCGACCGAGCCGGAACAGCACGATGCGCTGGTACTCCCGGACGATCTTCACCGAGAGTGCAAACACGATGAGCAGGAACAGGACCACCACCCCGACGATGACGCCAACGATCATGTGCCTTGCTCCTTGCTCTCGCCCTCGGTGTGGCTCAACGTCCTGTCCGCAGGCGTCGCCACCTGGTCTTCGCCCCAGACTTCGAGATGGACCCCCGAGGTTCGCAGCACTTGTACCCGAGCACCCGCTCGCACCGTCCCGTTCACCGACACCGCAGACCACTGCTCCCCACGAACCCGGACGACGCCCTCGGGAGCCAAATCGCTGACCGCGACGCCCTCCGCCCCTTCGATGGAGACGACGTGCCGCCCGACCATGGCGCGCCCAGACAAGCCGTACCACGCCATGACCCCAACGCCGGCCGAGACCACGAGGTCGGCGCTCAAGAGCGCCCAGAGGATCGGCGCGGATCGCCCGTCGACGACCATCACGATGAGCCAAGCGGCGGCGAGGACACCGATGACGCCAGCCACGACGTGCACGTGGGGCCCAGAGTGAAAGCCCACCAGCGAAGTGAGAACGACGAGTCCCAGCAGGACTCCGGCAATGATCCACATGGGCGCCTCCTCATGGTTGCGCCATTTCCCATGATATCGGGAAGGCTGTTCATGATCTCGACGGGACCGGATTCTCGGGTGGTGGCTTGCCGAGGGGGTCAGAGGTGTGGACGCCGGCCGGTTGCCTCGAGGCTCCAAGAACCCCCTCGATGATTCCCGGCGAGGCCGTCCGTCCAACCCTTTGAAGACGTCGTATCCGAGACGGAAGGGAGCACCATGACCGAGACCACGGATCCAAGGGCACTCGGTGCTCTAGAGCCGTTCGTCGGCCGGTGGCGCATGACCTTGGGATTCTCCCCGAACCCAGCTGATGCTCCGCGTGCACTCACCACCTTCGATTGGCTTTCGGGAAGGCGTTTCCTTGTCCAGCGATGGGACGTCGACCACCCGGACGCCCCAGATGGCATCGCCGTGATCGGCTTCGACCCGACCAGGGCAATCTACGTCCAGCACTACTTCGACTCTCGCGGGGTGGTGCGCCCGTACGACATGACCTTCGACGACAAGGTCTGGACTCTTCAACGGCTTGCGGAATCCCCCGACTTCTCCCAGCGCTTCACCGGCCGCTTCAGCGAGGACGTCAACACGATTGCCAAACGCTGGGAGAGTTCGAGCGACGGCTCCCGTTGGTTACACGACTTCGACCTCATGTACACCCGAGTGGTATGACGACGAGGCGCCACGGCCGGCATGTGCGGTGTGAGGGCGGTACGGACCCGACTGGCTCGGCTGGCGCTCAGACGGCGAGTCCGGTTCGCCAGCGCCGAGATCGAATCCGGCTGAACAGGTGGATCACGCCCATTGCGACCGACAGGCCGAGCGCGGCTCCGACAACGCCGAACACGCCCATCCACGGAATGTACCCGGGTGGCTTGACACAGTCGTTGCCGAAGAGCGTGAACGAACTCTGTTGAGCCAGATGACCCATCGTGCAGTCCGGGGTGACGTTCACGAACCCCGTCGCCAGGAACACGGCGGTCATCCCCGTCAGACAGAATGCCGCGCCTGAGGCGACGACAAACACCGTCTGAAGGCTCCGAACACCCCACGTGGGCACGGCGTCATCATCGCGCCGCAAACGCTCTCTGTCACCCCAAGAGAGCGGTACCACGCAGGCGTTGCCCACACGAGGAACCCAAGATCTGATGGCCGCGTATCTCGCCAGCATGACGTGCAGCGGAACCTGAGGCTGACGCATCGGGGCCAACAGGGGAGGACCGGGTGCCGGCCGCCCGCGACTGGGACACGTTCGCCCAGCTGCGCAGCGGGCTCGGAGGCGCGCTCGAAGCGAGGGCATGTCGCTCTGATCGCCAGCGCGAATACCGGGTAGCGCCCAGCCCCTGAGAGAGCTTGGGCCCGTCCCGGGTAGCCAGCACGGCTACCTGGCCCAGTCCGCCGTCGTGCGCCCCGAGAACGGGTGATAGCGCTCGGTGCCCGAGGGGTCGGACTGGCCCTGCTACGGCGCACAGATCCAGCACTTGCGAGCGGTCTCCCGACCCTCACCACCACGATCATCATTTAGGCCCATGAGTCGGTCGGCTGCCTCCGGATTCGTCCACCGTGTCAGCCGCGTACTCGACTCGCACCTGCAGAGCGGGATAGGAGATAAGGGGAATCAAAACGCCGCATGCCACGGGGGTGGTCGGCGGGACCGCGTGCGCCCCTCACGCCGAGGGCTCCAACCCGAGCCGCTCGGTGCCTAAATCTCTTGCCGCGACGCTGGCGCGTTACGGATGGGTCCGGGCGGTCATCAGCGCGTCCAACGCAGAAGCGCGCTCTCCAATTCGGTACTCACTCATCGTCTGTAAGGCGCCATTCGGATGAAGTCTGAAGAATTCTCTCCAGATCTAAGGAGATGCGTCTGACGGACATCGCCCGGTGTTTAGACCCGACTCCACACGAGAGTCGATCGGATCGTTGGCACGACGGAGGCGACGTTTGATGGCGGCCGCGGAAGTTCGCCCGCGGTTCGGACCATACGGGGCTTCTTAGCCAGCCGCCGCATTGGCCGAATTGAAAAGCGGAATCGCCGAGGAGCCGAGAAACGCGCCTGCAACACCGCCACTAAAGAAGAGGTCTGGTGGCTTAGGCCCCTGCAGGACGCCGCCTATGGAATGATGCGGACCTATCAGCGGACCTCCGCTGCTCGAGCCAATGAACGCGTTGTAGTTATCGCAATTGAGGTTGTACCTCGACGCTCCGTTTGAGTCAGGCGATGACTCCGAACCTGTTGTCCCGTGCTTCGGCATGCACGTAACGAGCCCTGCGGGGCCATAGGAACTGGCGGCGGCAGGGTACGCATACTGCGTCCAACCTTTTCCTGGGGTAGCGACAAAGTCATCCCTAAATGCGCCAGCTACTTGCTCAAGGGTGCGCCCATTGTCATCTCGTCCAATGACGAAGAACGCATAGTCATAGGACTCGTTACCCGGGAAGTTATTGCGATCAATTACATATCCCGTGACAGTCCAAACCCCGTAGGGCGCATAGTTGTTGCCAAAGTTGTAAGCTGGCCCGAAGATCCAATGGCCGGGACCTTCGCTCTCTGCGTCAGTAACACAGTGTGCAGCAGTAACGACTACCAAGCCAGACGAACTATGAATAACAGAACCACTACAGTTGCCTCCCAGAGGGGTGTACACGAGGGCGCCAATCGGGGAGAGGCGAGTCGGGTGCGGGCTAAAGACGACGTTTGCAGTATTCGAGGTCAGGGTCTTGCCGGTCCCTGGGTCGAGAGCGGTCGCTTGCAAGCCAACATCCTCGGGAGACGTGGCAGAAAGAGAAAAAACGGCGCGGCCGCTTGAGTCGGTTTGTTTAGGTGAAGGAGGCTGAAAGGGTGGAGAGTGTTTGGCAGAGAGCGTCGATGTTACTTTGAGCGTCACGGTTTGATTAGCGATCGGCGACCCACTCCAATCCTGCAACTCAGCCGTTACCGTTGCCGTTCCGCATGCATGGTGCTTGCAACTCTGAACTTGGAAATTGTTGAGCAACACCAAAGATCCGCTGGGTGGGGGGCGAGTGTAAGTGTCTGTGCCGTATCCATTTGCGTTGATCTGCGTGAGCATCGACGAGTTCACGATCGTGAGACTCATAGTGTCCCATATGCCAAATGAGCAGTTCGACGTGTACCAGAGACCCTGCTGACCCAGTAGTTAGGGGCTGATCCAGAGAAAGTCGCGAGGAGGGTACCTGTTGGGATGTAGCAAGAACTGGCGGGTACGCCCCCCAAGCCAAGTCTCGTCGGAGCTTCCGATGTCACGCTGTAGGTGCCGCTCGACAGAGTGATATTGACTGGGATGCAATCGCCATAACACACCGTCCATGGGCCGACCAGCGGATCGCCCGTTGCGGCGGCGGACTGTACTCCCAAGGGCACGCCCACAACCACTGCCACTAAGCTGACAATGCAAATAGCGCATGCGCTGAGCGTCTTTGCGACTCTTCCAGACAGCGCCCTAGAGCAAGCTCGCATCAGCGTCTCCCATCCGTTTGCCGATCGAATCGTTGGCGGTACCGTCGGCCTTCCACCAATGAAGGGGACTCTGCGTCGACGTCGAATCGGTTGCGGCGCGGCCATAAGCAGGACCAGATGCCGACGAAGGCACCACGACGCCAGTAATGAGCGCAAGACCGAAGACAACGATGACCGCCCGTCTTCCGACCGACGACCGCCACCACCCGTACCTCCGCCACGATCCGCCGACCATCGAGGCCCCTCTCCGGCGGACTACTGGCTCTCCTCGCAGGCATCGCCTTGACGAAATCAGCGCCGCCACGCCTGACTGCCTCTATGCCGGGAGTCTTCCACCCCTCCTGAATCAGAGCAATCGAGTTGACGAAAGATCCAAAGGCGACCCGAGCGGCAATCGGAGATGACTTGGCATCCATGTATGACCTGGTGGCAGTACGCCAGGACATCGGGCGCTATTAGGTCTCACTCTTTCACCGCACACTGATGTCCAGGTGCAATGCCGCCCTCAAATCCCGAGAAGCGGCCTTCCCCCGCTCTCTGAGGCTGGTAGAGGCATGCCTCCTGGCCAGTTCCGTCAGCACTTGCTCCCGCCTCGCATGTAGCTGTACCCCCTTGCATAGCCACCGCTCCAAGGTGCGGCGGTTCACTCCCGCTGCCCGAGAGACGGTCACCCTGTCCATCGTCTTGAATACGGGCACGGCCAGCTCGCTGCTTCGGACGGTAGGGGGCCCGTATTCGGGGCTATGAAATTCCTAACCGCGTCAAGGGGGCGTAGCCTCGTCTGCTGAGCGAGCCAGCGCGGGGCGCCAATGGCGACCCCTATATCGTTGGCTCGCTCACCGCGTCAGGGATTCGAGACCGACGGCGGGTTGCAGGTGGGATCGAGTAGCGCTTGGCGATGATCGCTCTGGCCACTTCAGTGTCGACCGGAGTGCCGTCGACGTCTCGCACCACGTAGAGCTGGCCCGAGCGCATGCACGCCGCGATCCGGGTGACGAGGGTGGTGGCCAGGTGACAGATCGCCGAGTAGTGATGCAGCCGGCGCTCCATGATCAGCCGGTAGTACTTGGCGGCCAGCTGGGGATCCTGATGGCGAGCCAGCTCGGCGGCGAGGAACAGATCACGGCGCAGGCCGGGGTCTCCCTGTTTGGTGATGCCGGGTCGGGTTTCGGTGAAGCCCGACTGGTTCACACCGGGCACGATCCCCGAGAACGAGCGAACGGCCGCCAGGTTGGCGAAGCGCGTCGCATCGCCCAGGCGCCCGGTGATCCCCGCCGAGAGCACCGGGCCGACACCCGGTGCGGAGCGCACGATGCCCTTGGGGTCGGCCAGCTGGTAGAGCTCGGCGATGCGACCATCGAGTCGTTCGATCTCGACATCGAGCTGACTGATGAGCCGAATCTCCTGGGCGAGGTCCCAGGCCAGCTCGTCGAAGTCGAGACCTCCGCCTTCCCACAAGGTGATGGCTTCCGTCGCCGCCTCGAGGAGCCGAGCGGCATACTCGGCATCGAGGTGGCCCGCGCTCGTCTTTCTCACCAGGTCGGTGAGCCGGGAAAGGCCCAGCCGACGCAGAGTTTTCGGGTTCCCGTAGCGCTCGAGGACCACGGCTGAGGTTTTGGTCCCTCGGCTCCCGAGCGCCTCGTTGTAGGCGGGGCCCAACAGGTCCAACATGGCATCGATGCGCTGGTGACACGCCCCACGCTGCTCCACGAGGTCCACTCGCCGACGCACCGCTCGCTTGAGCGGCTCAGCGGGCCCGAGCCCGCTCACCTCTTTGAGCCCCTCGGGATGAAGAAGCGGCACACGCGAGAGCACGAGCGAGTCGAGCCGGTCGTTCTTGGTGTGTTTCTTGTAGTAGTTGCGCAGGTCCGCCGACTGCTCGGGGGCGATCATGACCACCTTGGCGCCGGTGGCCCGGAAGTGCGCCGCCACGACCACCCACGCACTGCGGGTGGGCTCCATCACCACCGTCAGCTCCGATGCAGGTCCAACCGCCGCGCTCAGAGCCGCCAGGTCATGAGGATGGCTCGTAAAGCGCCGACGTGACCAGATCACCTCCCCTCGGTCGTCGCTCAAAGTGGCGACGTGCACAGCCCGCACCGCCAGGTCGACTCCCAATGTGCTCACAGGCCCTCCTCGGCTCGCGCTCGATGTCGATCCACGGCCGGCCGGTGATGCGCAAGGTCCCGAACATCACTAAGAGGGCTCTGGCCTCGCCAGTCCCGAATTCCTCAAACAGGGTCTCCACGCCCACCGGGCTGGCCCGTCCTGCCCGCCGCTCATAGCCCAGGAGTCGCACTACAGCGCTCCGGCGTGCCCATTGAGACGAGACAGGACGGGATCAACCCGACGCACCCTATGACCCCAGAATCCCCGGAGTTTGGAGTGTTCGTCCTGTTTAGATGCGTGGCCCGTGTCTTCCTCTGCGTCCGACAGGTTCCACCGGATTCGGGTAGCCGGGCCGGATGGCGACCCACACAGTATTCGCGTCGCTGAACGATTGCGGATAGGTCGGGTGGGAGCCGAGTCCGTCACCTTCGCACTCGGGTACTTGCAGACGGAACGTCACCCGCCCGAGTCCGGGTGTTATACCGCCCGGGTGCAACCCAAGGGGCGGTGGCCCTGGCCGCACCCGTCTGAGCGAGCCGAAAGAATCCGCTTCCTCACGTCCCCGGAACGTCGAGGCCTTGACGTTCTCCTTCCCCTGCCGATCGGGCAAGAGCGAGGTCGTCGGATTCGAGCAGTGTTTGGCTCGTGACTGGCGTACGAATTGCGCTCCACGAACGCCCCTCGAACAGCGATGCCCACTCTGCAAGCCGCTGTTGAGGAGCTTCAATGATCGGGATAGTTGGCTCCAATCGCTGCAATGACGTTCCGTGAGGACTCCCGGTCAAGCGGAAGCGATGACACGACCAAATCCGCACACTTGACCAGGTCACAGTGGCCGTGATCCACAAGCGGACACTGGCCCGGTGGTTGGTCCGTGGGACCGGGACACCACGACACCTGATCGCCATTGCCGGTGAGGAGGCGCCAATACGCGAAGGCCTCGGCCGCATCGGGTTCTTCGATGAGAACTCGCCGAGGGGGCCGTCCATTTCGCGCTCTCCCCCCCAGGTCGTTCCAGTGGTGAGCGAGATCTCGGCCAAGTCTCTTGCGACGCTTCCACATGGGAACCTCCTCGTCCGCGCCCAGACCACACGTCTCCACCAAACAGCATCGACTGTCAGTCGCTCAGGTTGTAGAGGGTTTGGTCCCAGAGGTCATCGAGCCCTACGGCGATAGGCGCCCATCATTGGGGATCCCGGTGAGGTTGGTCGGGCCAGGGCGCCGATCTTGCTCGCGCGACCGCTACCTACGTGACTGTTCCGAAGGCAGTCCCCCGCACTTAACGAGACCCGGCGAAGCGATGCCCCGTCGACCACACACGGGCCCAATCGGGATGTAGCAGTTGCGAGTGGTTCACGCAGAATTACTCGAAACCGCAAGAACGGCGAAATTGCCACTGAGTCAGTAGTGCCAAATACCCCTGGCACGCACCGACGATCGTCAATTGTGAGGGCGCTGCTATCATCGGCATTCTGATTAGCTACCAATCGAAGTAACCGTCTCGGGCAATCGAAGTAGTCGTCTGGGACGGACGGATCGTGATCTCCCGAAGGGATGTCGGGCATGCGTTCAGAACAGCCGTGGGGCCGTCGGCGGATTTGGGTAGCTGGGTTCGCCGGGGTGTTGGTTTGCGCAATGTTGGCAGGCGTCGGTGCATCGGCCGCTTCGGCCAAGAAGCACATCCCCGAAGCTCTCTACGTGGGTTCGTTCCACAGCATCGTCACCCCGCCGTCAGCGACGTTCTCGACCATCCAAGGGGCGGTCGATGCCGCTCAGAAGGGTGACTGGATCCTGATCGCGCCGGGCGACTATCACGAGACTGGCGACATGGGTGCCAACTCGCCGAGCCCGTCGGACCTCTCCACCGGCTGGTACGGGGGCGTCGACATCGAGACTCCGGGGATCCACCTGCGCGGTATGGACCGCAATTCCGTGATCGTCGACGGTACGCTTGCATCAGCCACACCCTGCAGTTCGGCTCCCGGAGACCAGAACTTCCTCAATGGCGACGGGCGCAACGGCATCCTCGTGTGGAAGGCCAAAGGCGTCAGCGTTGACAACCTCACCGTATGCAACTTCCTCGCCGGCTCGGGCGACTCTGGCAATGAGATCTGGTGGAACGGCCAGGCTAACGCCAAGGGCAAAATGGGAATTAAGGGCTACTCCGGCAGCTACCTGACAGCGACGTCCACCTACTTTGCCGGCAGTTCCCAGAGCAACCCGAGCGTTTGCGACACGTGCGCCCTCTACGGGATCTTCTCGTCGGCGTCGCAGGGACCGGCAACCCTGAGCCAGGTCTACGCCAACAACTTCTCCGACTCGGGGATCTACGTGGGCGCCTGCAAGCGAGTGTGCAATGTGACCATCGACCACGCCACGATGGAGAACAACGCCCTCGGCTACTCGGGCACGAACTCCGGCGGACAGATCATCATCAAGAACTCGGTCTTCAATAACAACAAAGATGGCTTCGACACCAACACCGCCCTCACCGGCGACCCGCCCCCGCCGCAGGACGGCCGCTGCCAAGGCAAGTCCGCGACACCGTTCCCGGGGACCAAGTCTTGCTGGATCTTCGAGCACAACCTTGTCGAGAACAACAACAACCCGAACGTGCCCATCGCCGGCACCGCCGGCCTTGGACCGACAGGTACCGGCATGACGATCTCGGGCGGACGCAACGACGTCATCGCCAACAACCAGTTCCTCAACAATGGTGCCTGGGGCATCCTCTTTCTCCCCTATCCGGATGCCAACACCACATCTGACGGGAAGACTTGCAAGCAGGCCAAGGGCATTGTGGCCACTGCACTGGGTATCCCCGGTGTCTCGTGTCTGTTCGATCCCCAGGGTGATGTCCTGTCGAACAACCAGTTCTCTGGCAATGGCACTTTGGGCAACCCGAGCAACGCCGACTTCGGCAACCTCCTGATCGCTGGCCACGAGCCTGTGAACTGCTTCTCGGGAAACACCGAATGGGACTCCACCTTCACGAACCCCTTGGGACCGGCGACGAACGCCAACGTTGGGGACTCCCACCAAGACCAGACGCCCACCACCTGTGGGACGAAGACGCCGAAAGCGGGATTGTTGGGAAGCAATACGGACGTGACCATGCTTCTCCAGGTGGAGTGCGATGCCGGCGTCCTGAGCGGACCGGGCTGTGCCTCAGCGCTGTACCCGCAGGCGACGGCCGTCGTCATGCACCCTCTCCCCAGCCTTCCTTCGATGCCCAACCCGTGTGTCAACGTGCCGGCGAACCTGTGGTGCCGAGGCGGTGTCCCGGCCACATAGGTGGTGCGTTAGAAAGAGCACGCCAAACATACGGGTGTTGACCGTGTGGGTGTCGTGGTGGGAGTGCTATCTGAACAAGCTCCTCGTCACCAACGGTAGCGTCGATGCACCCGTTACAGCTCAGGCTTGTCGTATCAGGACCCGGACAACATCGCCCTTCGAGTGCTCGGCTCGCCGTGAGATAGTTGAGCGCGATATCCGCAGCGCAACATGCCGCTATCGACCGAGGGGCGGGTTGGCCACTCGGTGGCGTCCGGGCGACCGGTAGTCGGGGATCCCGTGCGCCATACCGGCTCCGACGGGCGCCCGAGTGCGGGTGAACTCGAGTGGTCCTGGCAAGGCGCTTTATCGGATCGCTGAGTAACCTTGGGGCCAGCTGGAGGCGAAGGTATCGGGCATGGCACCTGGATACGACGCATTTGAGCCGGGCTACACCGGCAACGAAAACGACCCCGAGAGTCAACACCAACCCTATGTTCGTCACGTCCATCTGGCGTGGTACCGGGACGAGATTGGGCAGTGGGCATCTGATTCCTGGGATGAGTCTCAGTGGGAGGTCATCTGCAGGGGGTGTGGGGACACCGAAGGACCCAGTGACGAAGAAAGCGTCGAGGTCCGAAAGTTGCGTGGTCCCTATCCAACGAAACACAAGGCGGAGCACTCGGCTCATCGACATGAGCGGGAAAGGTCAATGTCTCTCCGGTGGATGCCTGGAAGCGCTGTGCCGCAGGCGGATGGTCCGCCGCTGTAGGCAGACCATATTGAAGGTGCCGTTCCCGACCGGGATCGCACACAACGACCAGAGTTAGACCAACTAGCGCAGACTCGGAGATCCAGTGTGGGTCGTGTATCCCATCTGGACTGGGCGGTTCGTGCCGGAGAGGGGCGTCTGGATACCTGCCGTCTGCCATCCGACAACTCGGGTGCGGCAGACTGGGTTCCGTGCGTAAGCAGTACCACTTCTGGCCTGGCGACCAGGGCTTGGATGCTTGGGACGTCGACAAACTGATCCGTCTCAGTGCGGAACTCCCGATCCGAGAAGTCCCGCTCGATACCCTTCATGACGTGGATACGGACTACTGGTTCGACGGAAGCATGGAGGTGGCGACCGTTCGGAAGGTGGTCGAGCACATGCGCCTCGTTCAAGAGGTCGACCCCTTGTACCCAATCATCCTTGGCGTCGATAGCCGGGTCATGGACGGAATGCACAGGATCGCCCGGGCACTGCTTGAAGGTCGCTCCACGATCGCCGCCGTGCAGTTTGAGTTCCAGCCAGAACCGGACTACCGGAACTGCCGACCGATAGACCTTCCATACGATGGGGAGGGCGCAGGATAATCGGGGGTACCGGTGACCCTCATTCCAGCCTGGTCTTCCCACACGTGGGCCCATGGAGCTCCCCGGTGCCCGGGGGTCACGCGCCCATAATCGCGAGGTCGCGCAATCCCGAGTGGTCGGTCAGATCGCAACCATCGGTGGGATGGCTCGCAGCACCCCTCGACCTCCGCCCCAACCGGGTGTTCTGCGCTTCCCTTGGCCCAACACTGATGGCCCCTCGGGCCGCCCTGTACCCGGCACTTGCGCGCGGTCCCCGAGGTGACATCACGCCCGGACAAGGTACCGATACGGCGGTTGAGCCGGTCGGGGTTTCCCGGCCACCCCGAGCATGTACGGTGCAAATAGCGAGCAGGACGAATCGGTAGACATTCAGACAGCCCAGTACCCTTTCGGGGGTGTCCGCCCCTATTAGGACCCGTTACGCCCAAGCGGGAGAAGCGGACATCGCCTACCAAGTGCTCGGCGATGGCCCGGTCGACCTGCTCCTCTTCACAGGTGCGATCATCCCGATCGAGTGCATGGACGAAGAGCCGTCCATGGCCCGCTTCGTGCGGCGGCTGGCCACCTTCGGCCGGCTGATCCGCTTCGACCAGCGGGGTGTAGGCCTGTCCGACCGGGGATCGCCTTCGGCTGCCCCAACCGGGAGACACTGGGTGGAGGACGCGGTAGCCGTGTTGAATGCGGCCGGCTCGCAGCGCGCCGCGGTGCTCGCCCCCTATCTATCGGCGGCGGAGGGCATTGTGCTGGCGGCGACTCATCCCGAACGTGTGTCCCACCTGGTCATCGTCAACGGCGCGGCGCGCCTGATGGCGGCCCCGGACTATCCCCATGGCCTCAACCGGGACAGTTTCGACGCCTCGGTGCGGCCTGTGGTCGAACCCGATGCGGTCGAACGGGGCGTGGACATCCTCACGATGGTGGCGCCGAGTGCGGCGGGCGACCCCGCCTTTCGGGCGTGGTTCGACCGGGCGGGCAACCTCGGCGCCACGCCCGTCATGGCGGAGGCGCACTGGGCGGAGGTGTTCGGGAACGACGTCCGCCCGCTGCTCGCGCAGATCCGGGTGCCCACCTTGGTTCTCCACCGCGAGGAGATCGTGGCCCCCTTCCTCGAGGTCGGCCACGGCCGGTATCTCGGGGAGCAAGTTCCCGGTGCCAAGTACATCGAGCTGCCCGGCGCGGACGCGCTCTACTGGGTGGGCGACACCAGAGTCCTCCTCGACGAGGTCGAGGAGTTCGTGACCGGTGTCCGGGGCGGGCCGGGGGCCGAGCGGGTCCTGGCCACCGTGCTGTTCACCGACATCGTGGGGTCCACGGACCGGGCGGCCCACCTCGGGGACAAACGCTGGCGGGACCTCCTCGACCGCCACGACCAGCGAGTGCGCACTGAGATCGGGCGATTCCGCGGGCGTGAGGTGAATACCGTGGGCGACGGATTCGTGGCGACCTTCGACAGTCCCAGTCGGGCTATCGAGTGCGCCCTGGCCATCCGAGAGACGTTGAAGGCCTCCGACATCGGGGTGAGGGCCGGGATCCACACCGGCGAGGTCGAGGTCCGAGGCGACGACGTGGCAGGGATGGCCGTCCACATTGGTGCCCGGGTGTCGGCCCTCGCCGGTCCCGGCGAGGTGCTGGTGTCCTCGACGGTCAAGGACAGCGTCGTCGGGTCGAGCGTCGAGTTCGAGGAACGTGGGGAACACGAACTCAAGGGCGTGCCCGGCACATGGCGCCTATTCTCCGTCACCGGCTGACCCCGCACGCAAAGTGCGTCGGTACCGCCCGGCGACGGGTCGTCGGGTCAAGGTGGTCAGAGCCACGCATCGGGGATCTGGGTTCACAGGTGCTGTCCGCCTCCCGCCTCCTGGAGGTAGCCCACCGGAAGCGAGCACTCCGACAATCACCTTGATCGGTGTTCGCAGCGGTCGTCGATCCCGGACGGTTTGTCGTACTGGCGCTCTTTGGGTACCTGTACCCGGCGATAAGGCGCACCCAGTCGAGGCTATTTGCCGGTGCGCTCGCGGTGCTTGCACCCTGGCCAGCAGCAAGGCCGACGCTGGCCTTCCTTGAGCTCCTCCTGGGTCCGGCGAATGCGGCGTTCTCGGGTCATCTCCTGCTTGGCATCTTCGACCCAGCAGATGAACTCGTTGCGGGCCAGAGGCGTGATGTCCATCCAGGCATCGAGTGCCGTGGGGTTGGCGATCAGCGCCTTGCGCAGGTCTGTTGGGAGCTTGTGCACCACCCCACCAGCGACTCGCGAGCTGCTCACGGGACCACGGTACCGGGCCACGGAGCCCCAGCACCATCCAAGCCGCCCTGATCGCAAGATCACAGACTTGCTGAGGGTCGTCTACAACGGCTGGTGCTGTCCGAGCGCTACTCGGGTGAACAAGACGGTCGCTGGTGATGCGCTGTTCGTGTTGAACAGCGCCGACCCTACTCACTCGGGACAGCGGCCTCCGAGAGCGATCGCAGGGTCACTTCCGGGCCCAGCCGAACAGCAGTACCGTGCACGCCATGTTCGGCACAAGGCTCGCAAAGTCATACGAGCGCGGCGGGTGAGCAGATCCCGTCGCGTGAGACGATGCACGGGTGAACGCTCTCGTCCGCCAAGGTGCGGCTGCGCCTGTAGCACTGAGTCACTTCGGGTTGATGGGCCGGCGATTTTGGATCGGAGGATTCCGGGCCTGGTGGGACCGACACGCACTGACAAGCTCTATCGTGTCCAGCCTCTTGGTGCTGGCCGTAGCTCAAGGATTGATCAAATTCCGCCAGGCCAGACGAGCGTGCAGTGCGATCTTGAGCGGCGAGGTGGAGAAGCCTCGCTCGAACACTGCAGCGGACAAGCTGCGGACCCTGGCGGGTATGTTGCTGACGGCATCCCCGAGTTGTTCGATCATCCGGTGGCCCGTCGGTTCTTGGGCAGGTCGAGCGATTTTCCGTTTCGATGCTTCGTACCATCTCTGCATCCTCGGCGGTGGCTCTGAGCGCAGATAGCCGTGAGCGGCTCACCGCGGACATATCGCAGCTTGAAACCACCGTCAAACCGCTGTTGGCGCGGGTACCCCTCAAAGACAGGGGCTTTGCTCGAGGGATCACCTGAAGATTGACGAGTGGGCGGGTGGGTTCAGGCGCGACCTCTCGGGCATTGTCGGGTTCGAAGATTGAGAGCGATCCGTGGGATCACCGATCCAGTGCTGGATGTCAGGCATGACCCAGACTGCAGCTAGCGGCTACGGTCAGCTTTCAAGTAGCGCACACCTCGTCTCCTAGCGCTACTGCGAGTCGGGGACGGTAGTCCCCATAACCCGAGGCTGCCATGGTACTTGTCAACAACGCTGTCTACGTGAACGGCCGGCGGAGTGCTGATCCGCACACCTTGGAAGAGACCTACGAGGTCCTGCGCGAACGCCGCGGCATGGCCTGGATCGGGCTCTATCGTCCCGAGCCCGAAGAAATCCGCTCTGTCGCACGGGAATTCAACCTCCACGAACTGGCCGTCGATGATGCGGTTGCAGCCCACCAACGGCCGAAACTTGAACGCTATGGAACCACTCTCTTCACGGTCTTGCGCCCGGCGTGCTACCTGGATGAGACCGAGGAGGTGGAGTTCGGGGAACTGCACATCTTCACCGGCGAGGACTTTGTGGTGACGATTCGCCACGCCGAGACTCCGGATCTGAGCCAAGTACGAAGACGACTCGAGCAGGCACCGGAGTTGCTGCGACTCGGACCTGAAGCAGTGCTGTACGCCATCCTCGACCAAGTTGTCGACGAATACGCCCCCGTTGTTGCCGGCCTCGAGAACGATATTGACGAAATCGAAGACCAGCTCTTCAAGGGCGATCCGACGGTGTCACGACGCATTTACGAGCTCTCCCGGGAGGTGATCGAGTTTCAACGCGCAACGCATCCCCTTCTAGCGGTCTTCGCTGCCCTTGAGGAGGGGTTCGACAAGTACAAGGTGGACCTTGAATTGCAGCGGAGGTTGCGCGACGTCGGGGATCACGCCATCCGCATCATCGAACGAGCTGATGCTTTCCGTTCCTTACTGCAGAATGCGCTGATGGTGCAGTCCACGCTTGTCAGTCAGGAGCAGAATGACGAGATGCGGAGCCTAACCGAGGCGAGCTTGGCTCAGAACGAAGAGGTCAAGAAGGTCTCCGCGTGGGCCGCAATACTGTTTGCGCCAACTCTGGTCGGGACGATCTACGGGATGAACTTCAAGCATATGCCCGAGTTGCATTGGTTCTATGGATATGTGTTTGCGATCGCTCTCATGTTCGCAACCTCGGCGACGCTCTATCTCATCTTCAAGCGGCGCCATTGGCTCTAACCCATCACAAGGCATGGGAGCAGCTTCCGGCCACGCGAAGTGGGTCGCGTGTGTGGGTGTAGTGGGAGGTGCGCGCTAGCCGTAGTGCCCCGACAACTGCCAGGTGGGCCGACCCGGGGCCAGGCAATCCGCGCTGGTGTACCCGGACGTCGACGACGCTGTCGCGCGCTCGAGCACTCGTTCGGACGAAAGATCCGACGACTACCGCAGCTGAGGCTCGCGCCACATCGACCAGAGGCTAGGCCCGCCGTTGGGCAGGTGGATCTCGCCGGTCACTTCGAAGCCCACTCGCCGATAATAGGCAATGTTGCGTTCCTTCGAGGACTCGAGGTAAGCGGGAAGACCCACGGCGTCGCTTCGAGCGAGGACGGGCTGCATGAGTGCCGTACCGACACCGTTTCCTTGCCAATCAGGATGGGTGCCGAGTCCTGCCAGATACCAGTGCGGCGGATCGGTCGGATGCTTGTCCTCGAGCGCCGCGTGCACGTCGATGGCCCGTGCAAGGTTGGCTCCGAAGATCGATGCGTACCCTTGGACAGAGGCAGCCATCGCGTCGAGATCGAGCCGCCAGCGCCCGGGCGGTGCCCATACTGCGGCGCCGACGCCGTCAGGGGTGGAGTAGGTCTCAGCGAAGGAAACGTGGGAGCGCAGCATAAGAGTGAACATGGCGATCATGCGGGTGTTGCGGCGGGCTCGTGGGAGCATCCAGTTGGAAACAGGGTCGTCGGCGAAGGCGCGGGCCATTGACGTCGCCATCCTCGGAATGTCGCTCGGTTCCGCCTGCTTGATCTGAGGGGCTGTAGACAGGTGTGCACCTCCAGCAATGGGACTGTGGCTCACCGGTGTGCCGTGCGCAGTCCTGCCAGGATGGTGTCGAGTTCCTGGCCCACGTCGTGTCGTTCCACCGCCGGGTCAGGGGCGCTGGCGATCATCGAGGCCGACTCGGCGAATAGACCGAAGAGCAGTTGGGCCAGAAGTGCGGGCCTGCTGGTCTCGATGATGCCTTCGGCGGAGGCGTTGGCAAGCATGTCGCCAAGCAAGTCCAGGTAACGGCGTTCGACCTGGCGGGCGCGTTCCCACACGACGGCGGACCGGGCCTCGATCAGAATTCGGCCGGTGTTGGGGTGCACGCACACATCGAGGAACGCCTGGCAGCCGTTGCGCAGTTGGTCCCACATGTCGCCAGCAGGCTCTGAGTTGGTCGGCTCCGAGGCGGTGGTGCCGGCTCTGACCAAGTCCTTCTCGACGTCGTCGAGAACGGCCAAGAAAAGGTCTTCCTTGTTCTCGAAGTGGTGGTACAGGGCGCCCTTGGTCACCCCGGCCTGGGCGCAGACCTCGTCGAGCGAGGCCGCGTGGTAGCCCTGTCGAGCGAACAGCTTGCGGGCCTCATCGATCAGACCCTGCCGAGTGTCGGCCGTATGTCTGGCCTGCCTGGACATGACCTTCATACTGCAAGTATGTTACCTGATGGTGAGTATGCACCGCAACGTGGGCCCTCGGACGGCTCCGAGCCGACGCAACGGCCTGGTTGTTTAGGCGTGGATCCGGTCGAGCACTTCAGCCAACAAGGGTTCATTCAATTCCTGGGAGTCGAGCCGGTCGAGGCGGGAGCTGGGAAGGCAATCATCCGACTCTCGCCCAGGAGTGAGCACCTGAATCACAACCGCACTGTCAACGCTGCTGTCATCTATGGGTTGGCCGAGATCGCCGGAGCGGGGGCAGTTGTCGCCGACATGTTGGACCTCGCGGCCGAGAGCTACACCGTCGTTAGGCGCGCCTGCATCGAGTACTTGGCTCCGGCCAGAGGCGTCCTGGATGCCACAGGATGCATTGATGTCGAAGTGGTGCAACGGGCCAAAGACCAACTGTCGGCAGGGGTCCCAGTAGAGGTGGAGGTCCCTGTGACCGTGACCGATGGCGGGGGGGCTGAGGTGGCAACCGTGCAGTTCACCGTTGTCATCAGGCCGCGGCGCAACCCGCAGTAGGGGTGCACCATTGCACGGGGGCAGACCGAACGGCCCGAAGATTGGCTGACCATCCCAGCCGGTGACAACTGGTCCGCAGGTCGGACTGACTGCGGTGGACCGAGCACGATACTCGGGGATCCCGCCGCCCTCATAGCAACCTGGCCATCCCGACTCTCGTCTGATGGCGCTGCAGCCGGCCAGGGCAACGTCACTCATAATCGCCACGTCGCGTCAATTCCGGGCGGGTTGGTCGGATCGCAGCCAGCGGTGGATCGCCTCGCCGCACCAATCGACCTCCATCCCAACCCGGATGATCTGCGCTCCCTCAGGACCTGACGTGCGATCCGGCCGGAGCATCCTGGTTCCGGCAGTACCGCTAGGCACTTGTCCGTAGACGCCTTTCGCGAGTCCCCTTGCCTCAGCGAACGATCGGATCCAATACGACATGGTGATCACTCTTGATGTCCGCACTTGCAGCCATCGGTCGAAACGTGAGTTGATCGGCTGGAAGTGGTCCACACATGAAGAACCCTTGTGCAAGATCACATCCGAGCAACGCCAGCAGTTCATAAGTCTCTGCGTTCTCAACACCCTCCGCCACGACGCGCAGACCCAACGAGTGCCCAAGGTCGATCGTGGCCCGGATGATCTCCTTGTTCCTTCGATCACCCCCGGAGATGAGGCGCTCTGTAAGGGCCCGATCGATCTTGAGTTCGCCGACCGCAAGCTCGCTCAGATACGCGAGGGACGAAAAGCCCGTTCCGAAGTCATCGATAGAGACGACGAGTCCAAGATCCTGGAGCCGCTGGATGACCTCTTGAGATCGCTCCCGATCAGCCATCATGGTTGTCTCGGTGACCTCCAGGACCAGAGACTCTGGCCCCAGTCCATGTCGTGCGAGCAGCGACCGGATCTGATCCGGAAGCTCGGCATCGAGCAGATTTGTAGCGGAGAGATTCACCGACACGGAGACATGGCGGCCGTGTACCTGCCACGTGCCACACTGCGCAAGTGCAGATTCCAGGACCAAATCGGTGAGCGGTCGCATAAGCCCCGCCTCTTCCGCCAGCGGGATGAATTCCTCTGGTGAGATGACCCCAAGGTCGGGGTGGGGCCAACGAACCAGGGCTTCGACGGCAGGAATCGTCCCCGTTCGCAGATCGAACTGTGGCTGGTAGTACAGCTGCAGTGCTTTGGTCTCAATCGCATCGCGAAGCAGCTCTAAGAGTCGAAAATGATTCTGTCCCTCATCGATGGTTCGCTCGTATCTCTCGAAGGGGCAACGCGCAGCCTTGGCCCGGTACATGGCGACATCAGCGCAACGAAGCAGCTCGGCGCTGCCGGACGCATCGATTGGGGCAAGCGCGATGCCGATACTTCCGCTGACGTGAAGGCTCGCCACGTCGAGACCAAACGGTTCCTCGATCTGTTTGGTCACGCGTTCGGCGATAGTCGCCGCATAGTCCGAATCAGCCGCAGTCAGCACCACGGCAAACTCATCGCCACCGATACGTGTGAGAACATCAGAGCTTCGCAGCACACCTTGGAGACGCGGACCCAACATCTTGAGAACCTCATCCCCGACTGGATGACCGAAAGAATCGTTGATCTCCTTGAAGTGGTCAAGGTCGATCACTAACAAGGCAAGGCGTTGGTTGTCTCCGACCGCCGACGCTCCATCGGCAAAGAACGCTTCGAGCACGCTCATCAGGTGGCGTCGGTTGCCGAGCCCTGTCAGTTCGTCCGTCAGCGCCTGTTGCTTGCGTGAATCGGTCAGCCTGCGCAGATCGTGCAACGAGAGAACAGATCGTATCCCCGCGGCGAGCATCGTCGCCGTCGCCAGCGCAATGGCTACCCGACCGATGTGTCCCACCGAACCGGCGAGAAGGACACCGAGACCACATGCGGCAGCGATGGCCGGCACCGCGAATCGAGGGGTTGTCTCAGACGGAGACTTCTTCGAGCTATGTGCCGGCTGCCACACGGCAAACGAGGTCAACAGAATGGCCGTTGGCCATGTGGCATCCAGAATGGTGCCCACCTGGTAGGTGCCGGCCGACGACTGAAACAGGTAGATCGTGTCGCCAACCGCGTCCACGACGCACCCCGCAGCCAGAATCAGCCATCGGCGACTCCGCCACGTTGGGAGCATCGCCAGCGCTCCCATGACCAGTGCAAGAAGCACAAGATCTGCGATCGGATAGGCGAGGTTGGTGGCAAGCTCGGCAGGGGCACCGCCTACGGTCCGCAAGATGCTTTCGAATGCGAATGCCGCCGCTACCGCCGCGGCCCCAAGACCAGCTATCGCGCCGTCGAGCCAAGTGCTGAGCCGCAGGTCCTTGACTTCCGTCCGCATCAGGAGCATCAGCCCGAGATAGGCAAGAGGGTAGAACGCGAGGTAGAAGGCGTCAGCAAGTGAAGGTGTCTCCGGGTTCCCCCCACCCTGCGTCTCGATCGTCCAGACCATGTCCCCCAGGGACCAGGCCAGCAGACCACTTCCGAGGGCCAGGGCCACCCCTCGACCGGGACGGGCTACGAGCGCTCGGGCGAGGCACAGCCCGCTCGCGAGGACCTCGACACCTATGACCCCCCAGTTGTTGACAAAGGACCACAAGGGACCTCGTGGATGTCCAACGAGTGAGGCGATGTAGCCGACGACCGCGATCCCGAGCAGCCCGAAGCCCACGGCTGCAATGGTCGTCAGCGGGCTCTGGTTCCGACCTTTGCCCTGGGCTTGAGCGCGAGAAGAAGCGGCACCCAGAACGGCAGACTCCATGCCCTACTTATCGGCGTGATGAGCCCCCGCCATAAGTCCCGAAGAGGAGGAGGAAAGACCCAGATTACGCCCACCCAACGGCCTTGCAGGGCGACCAATAGGTGCCTGATTCATGATTGTGGCGACCCGGGGCTTGGTTCTCGAGAGCTTGACGGGCTGGCTCTGCACGTGCCTGTCGTCTACGGGTTGGTCTCTTGTAACGAAGTGTCAGCCGCCGAGTTCCTTGGCCACGGCGTCGCTCGAAGGAGGCGAGCACACAGTCTCTTCAGGAGTGCCCGGCGCGGCTTCCCACCAGAGACGGGGAGCAACACGATGGTGCTCATCGGTGTCGATCCGTACAAGGCGAGCCACACCGCCGTGGCGGTCCACACAGAAGGAACAACGCTCGGACGAATTGACGGTGAAAGCGACCGTCATCAGGTCGAGCGCCTCCTCAAAGAGGCGATCGACTTCCCAGGGAGACGGTGGGCCATCGAGTCGGCCAACGGGCTTGGGTTCTTGTTGGCCCAGCAGCTCGTCGCTGCGGGCGAAGTCGTCGTCGACGTCCCGCCCATCTTGGCGGCTCGAGTCGGTGTGCTGGGCTCGGGCACGTCCCAGAACAACGACCCAAACGACGCCTCGTCCACCGCCATCGCGGCGTTGAGGGCCAAGACACCGCGCACCGTCGTGGCCGAGAACCACGGGGCCGTCTTGCGCTTGCTCGCCGATCACCATCACGACGTGGGCTCACTACGCACCCAGGCCAGGTGTCGGCTCCATGCCGTGGTTCGGTGCCCAGTCCCAGGTGGGACGCGGCTCTCGACGGACCGTGCTGCCGCGGTGCTCCGCAGCATGCGGCCAGGAAATGCGGTGGACGCCGAGCGCGCGAATGGCCCTCGGTTTCGTGGCTGACGTCAGACGCCTCGACGCCGAGATCGCCGCGTCCAAGGCCAGCTTTGTCGGCGATGAGTCAACGAGGCCGGAGTGGCGCATAACGCCCAGAACGCGCCATCGCGCGCCCGATCGCAACGTGCCGTTCTGGGGGTCGGACGAGGGACCGAACCGCTCCGCTTCAGCGCTTGACAGCAATCCGGGGCGTTTCGATAGTTCCAGATGGGCCGGCCGTGTCCCCAGCACTGGCCCAGGCCTCCCGGCACCCGCGAGACTGAGCTTCGTGTCCAAGCAAGAGGTCGACCGCTACTTGGCGTCGTTAGACGAGCCGAAACGAAGCACCCTTGAGGCGCTCCGTCAGGCGATCCTGGAAACCATCCCGGAGGCAGAACAGGGCATCTCCTATGGCGTGCCCGCCTTCAGGTTGGATGGCAAGGTTGTCGCCGGCTTCGCGGCCTTCAAGAACCACCTGAGCTACCTGCCGCACAGTGGATCCGTGTTCCCGGAACTCGGTGACGAGATCGCCCAGTACAAGACTTCGTCGGGCGCCCTCCAGTTCCCCGTCGATCGACCGCTCCCCAAGGCGCTTGTCAGGGAACTGATTGCTGTCAGAAGGAGGCAAGCGTCCGGCCGGTAGACAGGGGGCAAAGCCGTCCTCGACCCATCCGGGAGTGCCGCTACAGCTCGCCTGACACCTGAGCACCACGGCCCGCAAATCGCGGTCCGGAGCGATACGGCCCGGCCCAGCCCGGCCCGGCGACCCCCTGACACCGCCCGCGCAAGAGCGGCAATACCAGATGACGGAGCGCTGACTTTGCCACAACAGGTGGGAGGCCTACGCCGATGATTGCGGCACTCCGGCCGTGTGGTCCAGCCACCCATTCGCCACGCAGTCCAGGACGACGGCACCACAAAGGTTCTCCGAACGCGTCAGGCGTCCGACTGTGGCGGGTGCCGGTCGGTGCCAAGGGATGCGCTTTCACGACCTTCGGCACTACGACGCCGGCCTCCTGATCCGACATGGGGAATGGGTGAAGACGGTGCAGGCCCGAATGGGGCACGCCAGTGCCACCGAGACCCTGGACACCTATGCCGATCTTGGCCTGATTCCGAGGACCGGACCCGCGAAGCTGTCGACTCCATGCTCGCTTCCGCGGTCCGGTCGGATGACGTCCCCGGGTAGAGGGCCTCGTGACGGTGAGTCGGCCTGTAGGCGGGGTTCTGTTCGCCCTTGCGGGCGAGGTGGCCATCCATCTCAGCGGCCTACCTGGGGACTGCTCACGGGGAGCGGGCGGGCTACCCATGTCCCACGTTCGGCCTTGCTCCGGGTGGGGTTTACCGAGCCGGCCGAGTCACCCCGGCCGCTGGTGCGCTCTTGCCGCACCGTTTCACCCTTGCCTGTACGGGCTCGTGCCCGCCATCGGCGGTCTGCTTTCTGTTGCACTTTCCTTCGGGTCGCCCCGACTGGCCGTTAGCCAGCACCCTGCCCTTTGGAGCCCCGACCTTCCTCGCCCCGGTCCCCGTCCGAGGACGAGCCCGTGGCGCGGCCACCCGGCCGACTCACCGTCTCGTTCAGTCTGCCAGGTCAACAGGCACAACGACACGGCCCGGCACCGGCCTCGGGGGGCCTTCGGCGACCACCCCCCTCGATAGGGTTGCGACATGGATTCGCAGCCCGAGCGGCTGGCCCTGGTCGAGCAGCCCGAACCCCTCTCCATCGCGGCGCTCTACCGGCAGGTGCAGGCCGCGGTCACCGCGTCGTTCCCGCGCGGCCACCTGCAATGGGTGCGAGGTGAGATCCAGAGCATCTCGGATCGCACCGGGCACTGCTACATGGATCTCGTCGACCCCGACTCGCCCCGAGGCCGCGACACCCCGGTGCTGAAGGTCAACTGCTGGGGAAGGACCTGGGGCCCGCTCAAGACGACGCTCGGGCGCCAGGGCATCGTGCTCGAGCCCGGCATGGTGGTGTCGTTGCGGGGTCGGGTGGAGTTCTACCCTCCCAAGGGCCAGATCAACTTCATCACCTCGGACGTCGACGTCACTGCTCTGCTCGGCCGGCTGGCGGCGCGCCGCGCTGCTCTTCTCCATACGTTGGAGAGCGAGGGCTTGCTGCGACGCAACCAGACGTTGGGCGTGCCACCGGTCCCGCTGCGCGTCGGCCTCGTGGCGAGCCTGGGATCGGAGGGCTACAACGACTTCGTCGGCCAACTGCTCGGATCGGATCTCGCCTTTTCCGTCGTCCTGTTCCGCGCCAACGTCCAAGGCGCCGGGGCGCCGGGCTCGGTGGCCAGGGCCCTGCACGCGGTGTCGGGCGCCGAATGCGATGTCGCGGTGCTCGTTCGTGGTGGTGGTTCCCGGGGCGATCTGGCCGCGTTCGACTCCGAGCCCGTCGCTCGCGCCATCGCCTTGTTGCCGATTCCCTTGTGGACGGGGATCGGGCACACCGGGGACCAGTCCGTGGCCGACATCGTCGCTCACAGCGCCTTCGTGACACCGACGGCGTGCGCGCAGGAGCTCGTCGCCCGGGTGGGCGACTGGTGGGACTCGGTGGCGCACTCGGGTGCCCGCGTCGGAAGGTGCGCGGCCGACGCACTGGAAGCTGCGGCGAGGCGCGACGCCACGGCTCGGCGACGCCTGGGCACCGCCACCCGTAACCAGCTGTCACGGCATTCCGAACGCCTGGATCGCAGGGCGGCACAGATCTCCACCAACGCCCGCCGGCAGCTCGAGCTCGCCGGGGGTGCCGTTGGGCGGCGCGCGGCGGGTTTCGGCCCGCGTGTGCTGAGCGTGCTCGACCGCCAACAGGACAGGGCGGACTCGTGGCGGCGGTTGCTGGCCGCCTATGACATCGAGCGTCAGCTCGAGCGGGGCTACACGATCACGCTCGGGCCCGACGGCACCGTGGTGCGCTCGGTCTCGGAGCTCGAGGCCGGGTCCAGGTTGACCACAAGGTTCGCGGACGGGCGAGTGCGCTCGACCGTCGACGCAACAGAGTATCGATCGGCGACCGAAGGACAGACATGAACGCGGAACGACGCGACGACAAGGGCGCACCCGACGACGTCGACCCGGTGGCCGAGCTCAGCTACATGGCTGCGAGCCGAGAGCTCGACAGCATCGTCGAGTTCTTCGAGAAGAGCGAGGTCGACGTCGATCAGCTCGTGGCGCGGCTCGAGCGGGCGACAGCCATCGTCGACGAGCTCGATCGACGGATCCGGAGCACCCACGCCCAGGTCGAGGAGCTCGTCCCGAAGCTCGAGGCCGCCGGCCGCTCAGCCTCCACCGCGGCGATCGCCGGCGACGACGCCGGTGCGGGGGAGGGGGCCGACGTCGGCGACGACGGGGCGCCGGCGACCGGTTCCGAAGACGGCGGGCGCAGCGGGGAGACGCTTCCTTTCTGAGGGCGCCGGCCTTCAGGCCGGGGTGAGCGCCACCGGCAGGCGGACGAGGCCCCGCAGCGTGATCGAGTCGCGATGGGCGATCCCGGCGCCGGTGAGCTCGATGTGCCTGAAGCGCGTGAGCAGGCGACCGAAGCACACTTGCCCCTCGAGCCGGGCGAGGGCCGCTCCCAGGCAGTAGTGGATCCCGCTTCCGAAGCTCATCGGCGCGCCCTGGTCGCGTGCCAGGTCGAGCGTCTCGGGATCACGGAAGCGACGTGGGTCGCGGTTGGCGGCTCCGAGCAACGTCATGACCTGGTCGCCGGGAGCGAGGCGTTGGCCCTCGATCTCGGCGTCGCGCAAGACCATCCGGCCGTCGAGCTGGACTGGGCTGTCCCAGCGCAGCAGCTCTTCGACCGCCCTCTGCAGCGCGCCATGGTCATCGACCGACGAGCGCAGGTCCTCCAGCTGGTCGGGATGGCCCAGCAGCGCCCACAGGCCGTTACCGATGAGGTTCGTGGTGGTCTCGAAACCCGCGGCGAAGAGCAAGACCGCCGTCGAGATGACCTCTTGCTGGGTGAGCCGGTCCGAGCCGTCGGACACCGCGATGAGCTCTGACAGCAGGTCGTCGGCGGGACGACGGCGCCGTTCGGTGATGAGATCCTCGAAGTACTGCTCCATCGAGATCCTCGCGGCACGAGCACTGCGAAGGTCCTCGAGGTTCGACATCGGTTCGAGGATGACCGTGGCGGCACGAACCAGGGCCTGGAACTGGGCCCGGTCCGGCACCGGGACACCGAGGAGCTCACCGATCACGGCCACGGGAAGGGGAAAGGCGAGCTCGCGCATCACGTCGACGCCCTGGTCGCCGCCGGCGAGATCGGCCATGACGTCGAGAAGTCCGTCGCACAGCGCGACGACGTGGGGACGAAGGGCCTCGACCGTGCTCGGCGTGAAGGCACGGGCGACGAGGCCACGAAGCCGCGTGTGGTCGGGGGGATTGAGCGTGAGCATCGACTGCCGACTCTCGAAGAACTCGAAGAATTCCGCCGCCTCGTCGGCCGGGATCCCCCATCGGTCGATCCGCATCCGCGCCGTGGCGTCGTGATCGGCGCCCTTGCCGAAGTGCGGAGCCCGCAGGACCTGTTGGCAGTCGGCGAAGCGCGTGACGATCCAACTGCCCATGGTCGAGCGGAACAGCGGCGCGTGCTCCCGGATGCGGGCGTAGTGGGGATACGGGTCGGCGCGCCCGTCGGGGGTGGCCAAGAGCGCCACCAGTTCGGCGTCGGGGTCGAGCGTCGACGGGCCCGGTCATCGATCAGTGGATCCGGCGCTCACCGTGCCGCCAGAAGGGCTCGCGCAGTTCGCGCTTGAGCACCTTCCCCGAGGGGTTGCGGGGAAGGACGGCCACGAAGTCGACCGACGTCGGGCATTTGTAGTGTGCCAGCCGCTCCCGGCAGAAGGCGATGATCGAATCCTCGTCCAATGCCGTCTCGGGCGCGCACACGACGACGGCCTTGACCGTCTCGCCCCATTTCTCGTGGGGGACACCGATGACCGCGGCATCGGCCACTCCGGGTATGGCCAGCAGCACGTTCTCGACCTCGGCCGGGTAGATGTTCTCGCCCTCCGGACACCACCATGTCCTTGATCCGGTCGTGGAGGAACAGGTAGCCCTCCTCGTCGAGGTATCCGGCGTCGCCGGTGCGCAGCCACCCGTCCTCGTCGATGGTGCGCGCCGTGTCTTGCGGGCTTGTCCCAGTAGCCGAGCATGTTGAACCCCGAGCGGGTGCGCACCTCGCCCACGGCGCCCGGTGGCACCTCGGCTCCGGTGTCGGGGTCCACGATTCGGAGCTCCACTCCCGCCAGCGGCTTTCCCGCGGCGCGCAAGAGATTCTGGCGTGGGCCGTGGGGATCGTGGTCCTCGTGGGCGAGGCGGACGATGGCTCCGGTGGTCTCGGTCATTCCGTAGACCTGTGCGAATCGGCACCCGAAGATCTCCATGCACCGGACGAGCACGTCCTCGGCGATGGGGGAGGCCCCGTAGAAGATGGTGTCGAGGCTGGACAGGTCGGTCTCGGTAACGCCCGGTGTCGCCACCAGCGCCATGAGCACCGCGGGGACGAGGAAGGCGTGGGTGATCCGCTCGGCGGCCACCAAGCGCAGGAGCTCGACGGGGTCCATGTCCCGCAGGATCACCGAGGTCCCGCCGCGTGACATGCCGCTCAAGGCCCAGCCGGACCCGCCGATGTGGAACAGCGGCATCGCCACCAGGCTGACCGTCCGGTCGTCGATCTCGAACGCGTCCCCCGCGGCCAGATCCAGCATGACCGCCACATTGCGGTTGGCCAGCATCACGCCCTTGGGCAGTCCGGTCGTGCCCGAGGTGTAGAGCTGCATCGACACTTCGTCGGGACCGCCCTCGTGACCGGGGTCTGTCGCGGTCGTGACCGGCGAGCCAGTCCTCGTAGCCGACACGGCGGGCGAGATCCGAGGCACCCGCCGACGTCGCCGTCGAGCTTGGGGTCCCCGAGGACCACGACGCGCGACACCCATGGCAGCCCGCTCTCCATCGCCGCCAGGCACGGTACGAATTCGGGGTGGAGGACGAGGATCTTGGCTCTCGAGTCGTCGATCACCGCCGCCATCTCGGCCGGCGCCAGGCGCCAGTTGACCGCCACGTTGACGGCTCCGCCCAGCGAGCCTCCGAACAGCACTTCGAAATACTCGAGCCCGTTGCGATCGAGGAACGCGACCCTGTCGCCGATGCCGACACCCTCGGCCAGCAACGCCTGGGCCACGCGACAGGCGCGCCGGTAGTGCTCGGCCCAGGTGACCGTCGACCCCTGGAAGCGGAACATCGGTTGGCCGCCGAAGTCGGCGACATTGGCCCGGAACATGCCGGCCACGCTCGAACGCCGCATCGTCCCCCCTCCTGCCGGCCGCGGATGTCGCCTCTGGCCCGGCACACTGTATGTCGCTCCCGGGGCCGCGGGGCGTGCTCGCGGACCCGGCGCCCCTTACCATCGGGAAGATGCCAGACGATCGCCTCTACTTCCGCCAGCTGCTCTCGGGTCGCGACTTCGCCGCTCACGATCCGGTGGCGGGACAGATGGTGAACTTCTGCTACCTGATCGGCGACCGCCACTCCGGCGAGGCGGTCATCGTCGACCCCGCCTACGACGTCGGAGGGCTCCTGGGCATCCTGGCCGCCGACGACATGCGCTGTGTCGGCGTGCTCGCCACGCACTTCCATCCCGACCACGTCGGTGGCGACCTCATGGGGTACCGGATCGAGGGGGTGACGAACCTCCTCGAAGCGGTCCAGGTCCCGGTGCACGTCCAGGCGGCAGAAGCCCCATGGGTGGTACGCGCCACCGGGGTATCGGCGGCCGAGCTCGTCGAGCACTCGAGCGGGGACGTCGTCATGGTCGGCGACGTCGACATCGAGCTGGTCCACACCCCGGGCCACACCCCGGGCAGCCAGTGCTTCTCCGTCGACGGGCGCCTGGTGGCGGGAGACACCTTGTTCCTCGACGGCTGCGGTCGTACCGACCTCCCCGGTGGCGACCCGGAGCAGATGTACGAGTCGCTCACGACACGTCTGGCGCGGTTCGGGGACGACACGATCCTGTATCCCGGCCACCTCTACTCCCCTGAGCCGTCGGCCAGCATGGGAGAGACGCGGCGAAGCGCAACTACGTCTTCCGTCTCCGCACGCCTGAGCAGTGGATGACGATGTTCGGATCGTGATCCGGTGACCGAACGGCACACGCGGCGCCATTAGGGTCAGCCCCGCCCATGGTCCTCGACCCCGACTCCACCATCGCCGTCGTCGGCGCGTCCCTGGCCGGGCTGCGCGCCGCCGAGACCCTGCGGGCCGAGGGCCACGCGGCCCGGTCGTCGTGATCGGCGCCGAGCCCCACCTCCCCTATGACCGCCCGCCGCTGTCCAAGCAGTTCCTGGCCGGCACGTGGGGTCTCGATCGCGTGCTGCTGCGACCGGCCGAGAAGATCGCCGCCCTCGGGCTCGACCTTCGCCTGGGCCACAGCGCCGGGGCACTCGACCTCGAGGGCCACACGCTCGACGCTCGACGACGGGAGCGACGTGCGATTCGACGGACTGGTGCTCGCCACCGGCGCCCACCCCCGTCCCCTGCCCGGAGCGGCCCACGTCGCCCGGGGTCCACATGCTGCGGACACTGGAGGACTCCATCGCATTGGGAGCGGCCGTCCGCGAAGAGGGGCTGCGCGTCGTCGTCGTGGGAGCGGGGTTCATCGGGTCCGAGGTGGCGGCCACGTGCCGAGGTCTCGGGGCCGCCGTCACCGTGGTCGAGGCCCTCGCCCAACCCTCGCCCGCGTGCTCGGCGACGAGATGGGAGCGGCGTGCGGCGCGCTGCACTGCGACCACGGCGTCGAGGTGCTCACCGAGGTGGGAGTGGCGGCGTTGCGACCTGCGGGCGGATGGCGGCGCGGCGGAGGCTGCCCCGGTCGCCGGGGTCGAGCTCGACGACGGCACCGTGCTCGACGCCGACGTCGTGGTGATCGGCATCGGTGTCGTGCCCACCACGGCGTGGCTCGAAGGCTCGGGGCTCGAGATCTCCGACGGGGTCGTGGCCGACGCCACCCTGCACGTCGCCGACGACGTGGTCGTGGCCGGGGACATGGCCCGCTGGTTCGACGAAGGTCTCGGCGGCACCACGTCCGGATCGAGCACTGGACCAACGCCGCCGAGCAGGGCGTGGCCGCGGCCCGCAACCTGTTGGCCGGGCGTGCCGACGCGCAGCGCCTACGTCCCGGTGCCGTACTTCTGGTCCGACCAGTACGACGTGAAGATCCAGGTGATCGGGCACCCCGAGCCCCGACGACGAGGTCGTGGTGGTGGACGGGTCGCTGCGCGAGCGCCGGTTCGTGGCGCTCTACGGGCGCGCCGGCAGGCTCACCGCCGCGCTCGGCTTCAGCCGTCCCCGCCAGCTGATGGGGTACCGCCCCCTTCTCGAGGCGGGGGCGAGCTTCGACGACGCTCTGGCCCAGCGCCCCGCCTGAGCGCCCCCGGGCCCGACCAGGACACCGCGCGCGCGGCAGCTCGGCCCGCAAGGGCGCGCATCGACGCCCGGATCTGACGGTCGTCCTCGGGTGTGGGGTGGCGACCGCCGTAGGCGCTGGCCTCGACCACCGCCGCCAGCGCCTGCCAGGTCCCGGACCGGTCGCCCGCCAATTCGGTCGATGGCCGCGGCGTACTCGGTGAGCGTCTCGTCGGCACGACGCCGGCGTCCCGCCCGGCGCCCGGCGATCTCGATGCTGCGAGCCGCCTCGCTCGGCCCAGGTGCGGGGCCGGCGCCGCCGCACCACGACGACGAATGTCACGGCACAGGCTCACGCCGAGGACGAGCGCCGATGGCGGCCCACGGGAGCCGCCCCAGTGCCGCGGTCGGCCTCGTGCCAGCAGGGTCGACCCCGGCGAGGGGTTGGCGAGCGGCACCACCGCGGTCGGGATCGAAGCTCTGCCAGCCGTAGCCCGGGAACCACACCTGGACCCAGGCATGGGCGTCTTGGGCCTGGATGTCGTAGAGGTCGGTGATCGGGTTGTACGGCCCCGGGCACGTATCCGACCGCCTCGCGCGCCGGGATGCCGATGGAGCGCAGCATCACCGCCAGCGCGGTGGAGATCTGCTCGCAGAAGCCGGTGCGGTTCCCGAAGAGGAACTCGTCGACGGTGTCCTGGCCCGGCCGCGAGCGGAGGGATGTCGGTGGAGTAGTGGGTGTGCTTGCCGATCCAGCCGATGAGGCTCTGCACCTTGTCGTAGGTGGTCGTGTCGCCGGCGGTGACCGACTGCGGCCAGTGCCTGGGCACGCGGGATAGGGGTGGGGGACCTTGGTGTCGGCGCCGGATCGACGCCGGCACCGCGACTCGGCGTCGGCCGCAGCGCGGAGCTGGTCCGCCGACGGTGCGTGTCACGAACGACTCCACCGTGTAGATCGCTCCCGGGCCCAGGCCGATGGGGGAGACGATGGAGTCGTGGTCCGAGACGAAGAGGTCGTGGGTCGGGAACCACACCTCGTGGGCGGTGTCGGCGTGGAACACCAGGTTGGGCGACGACTGCACGACATAGAACGTCTGGAGGTCGGTCTCCGCTGTCCCCGGGGCGGGTGTCGGGCCGGGGAGGATGAACGGTGAGTCTTCCTGCAGGCGCTACGGAGCTGCGCGGCGTGGGTGTCGCGGTCCAATTGGCGCCGTCCCAGGTGTCGAACGTCTCGCCGATCCAGTACGAGGGCCGGTCGGCGCGCACCCGCATGACGACGGTGTCGCCCAGCGCGCCGCGCAGCGCGGTGTCGAGTCGGTTGGAGAACCCCAGGTACCCCCCGACCCGGGTGGCGCCGGCGGTGGTCCCGGGCTTGGCCAACTGGGCCACCTTGCCGTCACCGGCCAGGCCCCCCGGCACCGGGTAGCGGGGCGCCGGGGCCCGGCGTCGGAGGGGAAGTCGATGCGCCCCGCCACGTGCGGGGCGGGCAGGACGGCGAGGACCGCGGTGCCGGTCACGGCCACAGATCCCAGAGCGGCGAGCACACCACCGGCCCGGAGGCGCCCCCCGTCGCTGGCCGATCCCCACATGGCGACGAGCCCCGCCAGCCCGCAGGCCAACCACAGCGACCACGTAGACCCCGAAGGCGAGATCGATCGCCTGGGCCGCGGCCACGGCCATGAGGCTGGCCGACCCGGCCAGGGAGAAGGCGAGGTCGCGTCGCGCCGGGACGTCGAAGGCGTGGGCCACCTGCACCCAGACGAACAACACGGCGAGGGGATTCTCCACCGTGCTCACGTCGTAGATGGTCTGGCCGGTCAACTGGCGGAAGAACCACACGAACGCCGCCACCGCGCTCAGGGCGAGGATGGGCTTGATCCACGGCAAGGGCCGCTCGCGGGTCCGGTAGGCGAGGACCATGCCGACCATGACGAGCGTGATCGAGCCGCCCGCCACGGTCCACGACAGCTCGCCCTCGGCCCGGCAGGCGGCGATGCCCGTGATCACCGCCCCGGCGCAGGCCACGCGCAGCGTGACCGAGTGCTCGGGCGGCCCCGGCCGGTTGGCGCGCTTGACGGCTCGAAGAGGCTCATGGATTTCTCGGCGCGCCCGGCGTGGCGGCGGGGACAGGCCCGTCGGGCTCGCCCACGGCGCGCGCCAGGCGACGGCCGGCGCTGCGGCGGTCGCCGACGGGCCCGATCCGCGGGCCCGCCGTCCTCGGTCGTGGCCAGGAGCACCGACGCTCCCCGGTCGACGAGCGCGACGACCGTCGCCATGGCCCGCTCCGCCAGCCGCTCGGCGGCGTCGGTGTCGGCGGGCAGGTGGATCTCCAAGGTGACGGGCTCGGCGGTCGGGCCCTCCATCTCGCGCACCATCAGCTCCCCGCTGTGGGCCGTGGCGGGCCAGTGCACCCAGCGTCGGTGGTCCCCGGGCCGGTAGGGCGCACGCCGCGGGGCTCGCCGACCTGGACCGACGAGTCGAGGACCCCGCCGCCGGTGGTGTCCTCGCCGTCCCGGGGGCAGGGGCAGAGGCCGACCCAGGCGCGGTCCCACGTGCAGCGTACGGGCGAGTCCGACGACGACGGTCTTGCGCCACCACAACAACCCGAAGGGGCCGCGGTGGCGACCTCGAGCACGACGCGGTCGTAGCACGCCGCGGCCTGCGGGCAGCAGCGTGACCGGCTCCGCGCCCTGCGGCGCGCTCGGGCGGCGAGGCCGTCTCGGAGTGCGGGGTGCGTCCGGGCGCCCGCCGGTGTCCGGTGCGGCCCGACGAACGCCTCGGGGCCGGGCGGGTCGAGCGGCCGGACCCGCAGCGCGGGTGGACGACGTCGCCAGCAGCTCCACGGGAGGCCGGCGGTCCCGTCGCTCGGGGCCTCGACGATCGCCAGCCCTGGCGCGGGCCGCGACGACCGCCGGAGCCGACGAGCCCGACGCCGAGGATGCCGGCCAGCGCGTCCCCCACGGCCTGGACCCACCCGGCCCCGCTGTTGTGGGCGACGAGCCCCCACGCCAAGAGCACGCCGGCGCAGCTCACGAGCGGGACCAGGGGACGGACGGGCCGGACGAACCGGCGCCGGCGGGCGGTGGTCGCCGACCGGGCTCGCCCGACCGGCGCGACCGGTCACGGTCGGGGGGCAGGAGTGGTGTCGAGCAGACCCCGGACCGCGGCGACACCTTGCTCGACACCTTCGTCGGTGAGGAGCCGGTGGGCCAGGCACGCCACCGCCACGGCCTTCACGTCGTCGGGCGTGACGAACGCCCGCGCCGACAACACCGCGTGGGCCTGCGCGGCCCGGATGAGCCAGATCGCGGCGCGTGGGCTGGCGCCGAGTCGCACACCCGGGAGCGCTGCGGCTGGCGCGGCACAGCGCCACCGCGTACTCGGCGACGCTCGACGCCACGTCGACGGACTCGGTGGCGCGCTGGGCCGCCGAGCCACTGCTGCGGTGGTGCACACGGGACGGAGCTCGCCGAGGGCGAACTTCCCGCCGCCGTGCTGGACGAGCCGCGCCTCGGTGTCGGAATCGGGATAGCCGATCGCCGTCGCCAGCGCGAACCGGTCGAGCTGGCTCTCGACGAGCGGGTACGTCCCGAGCTGGGAGAAGGGGTTCTGGGTGGCGATGACGAGGTGGGGCCGCGGCAGCGGCCACGACTCGCCGTCCACGCTCACCTGCTGCTCCTCCATGGTCTCGAGCAGGGCGGCCTGGGTGCGTGGCGGCGTGCGGTTGAGCTCGTCGACGAGCACGACGTGCGCGAACACCGGCCCGGGACGGAACTCCCAGGTGCCGGTGTCGGGAGCGAACACCGACACGCCGGTGACGTCGGAGGGCAGCAGGTCCGGGTGGCCCTGGACGCGCGACAGCTCGGCACCCAGCGACGTGGCGAGGGCCCGGGCCAGCACGGTCTTGCCCACACCGGGCACGTCCTCGATGAGCAGGTGGCCGCCCGACAGTGCCGCCATGGCAGCTGCGGTGAGCGCTCCCGGGCGTGCCGAGCAGGACCTTGCTCAGGTTGTCGACGAGCGCCCGACCCAGGGCGATGGCGCCGTCGACGGGTCGATCCCCGAGCGTGGCCGGGGCCGTCGAGGACCTCGATGTCGGCGAGCCCATTCCGACGCGGCGGCTCCCGGCCACGCTCATGACGCGGTCGGTGGTCGCCTCGCGCTCCCCGGAGTGGGCGGGCTCCATCAGGTCCACGTTATCGGCACGTCTACGGCCGAACTGAACGCGTCACCAGGGACAACGCCCCGGGCGGCGACGCGGCTCAGAACTCGAGGGCGCGACAGCTCCGGCACCGTGGCCACGGCCCGCTCGCGCGCCGCCAGCCAGCGAGAACGAGCTCCGGCCCGCTTGACCTCGGTGGCAGTCGGCTCGACCACCGCCGAGGGCCGCCACGCCGCGGCCACCTCGTCCTCGTCGGCCCACACCCCGAGGGCGATGCCGGCCAGGTAGGCGGCACCGAGAGTGGTGGCCTCGGTGACCGGCGAGATCTCGACCGGCCTCCCCACCGCGTCGGCCAGGGCGGCGACGAACGTGGGGTTGGCCGACATCCCGCCGTCGATCCGCAGCGTCCCGATGGTCATGGCCGGTGTCGGCCTCGGCCGACTCGAGCAGATCGGCACCGCGATGGGCCACCCCCTCGAGCACGGCGCGCACCATCTCGGGCCGGCCCGTGCCGCGCGTGATGCCCACGAACGTGCCGCGGGCGCCGAAGTCCCACACCGGTGCGCCGAGGCCCGAGCAGGGCGGGGACGAACCACACGTCGCCGGTGTCGTCGCACGGCGGCGGCCACGCGGTGCGAGTCCGCCGAGCTGTCGATGATGCCGAGGTCGTCGCGCAGCCACTCCACGCACATGCCGGCCGAGAGCATGACGGCTTCGACGCCCCAGGTCTTGTCGACCCGCGCGCTGCCACGCCACGATCGGGAAGGTGCCCGGCCCCGCCGCGCCGGGCGAACCCGGGCCGTAGGTCGCCCGACGCACAGGTCGAGCATGCCGCCGGTGCCGAAGGTGGCCTTGGCCAGCCCCGGTCGCGTGCATCCCTGGCCCGACGAGCGACGCCTGCTGGTCGCCGGCGATCCCGCAGATGACCGGGCGCGCCGGCCAGCGCGCGTCGGCCTCTCCCACGGCGCCCGAGGAGTCGACGATGTCGGGAAGCACGCCGGCGGGGGATGCGCAGCGCGTCGAGCATGGTGTCGTCCCAGTCCGCCCCGTCGGGCGTCAGCAGACCCGGTGACGGCCGGCGTTGGTGGCGTCGGTGACGTGCAGCGCACCGCCTCGACAGCGTCCAGGCCACCCAGCGTGTCGACGGTGCCGAAGCACAGGTCGCGGCTGCGGTCGGGGTCGGCCATGTCGAGGAGCATGGAGAGCTTGGTGGCCGACTCGTTGGGCGCGACCCGGATGCCCTGGTCCCGCAGCACCAGACACGTCCCCACCGTGCGCAGGTCCTGCCAGCCGATGCCCGGGCCCACCGGCTCACCGCTGACGCGGTCCCAGACGATGGTCGAGCCCCGCTGGTTGGCGATACCCACACCGCCCACCGGCCCGCCCGCGCCGAGCGCGGCCCCGGCCACCTCGAGCACCGCCGAGGCCATGGCGAGCGCGTCGAACTCGACGAAGCCGGGCGCCGGGGACGACGGCAGCACCTCGGACGTAGTGGACGTGGTCGATCGTCCCGTCGGCCGTCGACCACGCCGGCACGCACGCCCGAGGTCCCGACGTCGACGACGAGGATCGTGCTCAGGGCCACCGGACCTCTCCGAAGGGCGAAGGCAGACCGAGCTTCCCCGGATTGAGGATGCCGCGGGGGTCGAGGGACCTCCTTCAGGCTCACGAGCACGTCGAAGCGCCGGGCCGAGGGCGTCGGCCATGAACCGGCCCCGGTTGATGCCCACCCCGTGATGGTGGCTGATGGCCCCACCGTGCGCCCGCACCGCGTCCATGACGACGTCGCCAGGCGGAGGTGTAGTAGCGCTCGGCCCAGGCGTCGGCGCGCCTGTCGGCCTCTGCTTGCGCCCCCGGCGCCGCCCCTCCGTCCGGGGGGACGGCGCGTCGGGCATCCGTCCGGCGAAGGTGAAGTACAGACAGGCGCCGTCGACGTAGGCGTGGCTCTGGTGGGCCGAGGCGGCCAGCGTGCCGTCGATGCCGAGGAGCGCCGACACACAGGCGTCGTAGAGCACCGGCAGCGTCGACCAGCGCGCCGCGATCTCGATGGTGTCGACCACGATCCCGGCCCGGTACAGCGGCGCCAGGGCCGAGACGTCGTTTCGGTGCCCCACCCATCGCTCGACGACGGCCTCGTCGAGCGGTCGCGCCCCGGCCGCGGCGCACTCGGCGTCGACGACGGCCAGCGTGGCATCCGAGCAGGCCCTCGTCGGCCTCGTCGAGGACCACGAGCGCGCACTGGTCGGCCAGCTCGAAGTTCCGGGCCGACTCGACGTGGTCGTAGAGGCGAAGCACCGCCGGCGTGGCGCCGCGCCGCAGGACGCGGCGGCACACCTCGAGCCCCTCGGCGAACCCGGCGAACGAATAGGCCCGACGACCTTCGGCGCGGAGCCACCGGGTGCAGCCGCAGCTGGGCCTCGGTGATGACGCCCAGCGTCCCTTCGGACCCGACGAAGAGCTGCGACAGGTCGGGGCCGAGCGCGGCACGCGGGCCCGAACCACCGGTCCTGATCGACGCGCCCGTCGGCCAGCGCCACCTCGAGCCCGGTGACCATGTCCTCGATCTTGCCGTAGCGGGTGGAGTACTGGCCCGCACCCCGACACGCCACCCAACCACCCACCGTCGAGAGGTCCATCGACTGGGGCCAGTGCCCGAGCGTGACGTCCTGGGCCCGCAGCCCGGCCTCGAGGTCGGGCCCGAAGGTCCCGGGCAGCACGTCGGCCAGCAACGACGTGGTGTCGACGTCGACGATGCCGGCCAAGCCGCAGAGATCGAGCGCCACCCCGCCGAAGACCGGGACGCTCGACCCGCACACCCCGGACCGGCCGGCGACGGCCGTCACCGGCACCCGGCCGTCGTGACACGCGGCCGAGCACCGCGGCGACCTGTTGGGCGTCGGTGGGCCGGGCCACCACGGCGGGGCGCGCCGGGACCGATCCCCGGGTGGCCCACCGGATGGCGAGCGGCCACCAGTCTCGTCCGGCCTCGGCACGGGCCGCGTCGTCGAGCGTCACCTCCGCGCACACGCCGCGCAGGCGACCGAGCAGGGCGTCGTCGACGGGAACGCGGGGGCCGAGGAGGCGGTCGGTCACCTCGGCCGCGGGCGCGTCGATGGGTGTGACCGGGGTGGGCGTCCCGGTCATCGGGCGGGGCCGGTCATCGGGCGGGCGCCGGTCATCGGGTCCGGCACGGTCTCGAGCCCGGCACGGGCGAGGTCCCGGCGAGCCGACTCCGCGAAGGCGGCCGCGTCCCCGGGCGGTGTCGGCCTCGTCGCGACCCCATTCCGGCGCCAGGAGCTCGGCGACGGCGGGAGCCGCGTCCGCGGCGGCCAGCGGCCCGCCGCAACACAGCGCGGGTGCGGCGCGACAGCACGTCGTCGACGGTCATGGCCATCTCGTGGCGCACGGCCCACAGCGCCTCGACGCGCAGGTGCGGGAGGCCCGGGACCAGAGGCTCGAGGAGCTCGGGCCGGCCCGAGGCCAACTCGAGCACCGCCGGTGTCTCGCCGCCGTGGCGACCGACGAGGGCGACGAGCACGTCCTCGTCGACACCGAGCCGGGCGGCCGCCGCCGCGCCGCGCAGCTGCTCGAGCCCTGACGAGCCCAGCAGGGCCAGCCGCCTGGTCCGGCACCGGCGCGCCCCGGAGGGCAGGCGCGGCCCCAGGCGCTTCACCACCGCGTCCACGGTGTCCTCGGCCATCCTCCGGTAGGTGGTGAGCTTGCCGCCGGTCACCGTGATCAGGCCGTGGTCCGAGACCCGCACGGTGTGGCGGCGCGACAGGTCGGCGGTGCGGTCGCTCACGTGGCGGCCCTCGGGCGGGGCGAGAAGCGGGCGCAGCCCGGCCCACACGCCGGTGACGTCCTGGCGACCGAGGGGCTCGGTCACCACGCCGTTGGCCGCGTCGAGCACGTAGTCGACATCCCCGGGCAGGCAGGCGGGGTCGTCGAGAGGGCCGTCCCAGTCGGTGTCGGTCGTGCCGAGGTAGACGTCGTCGCCGTCGGGCCAGGGCACGACGAAGATCGACCGCCGATCCTTCGGGACGGGGATGACCGCGGCGATGTCGGCGGGGAGCTTGGAACGCGGCACGGTGACGTGGATGCCCTTGGCGGGCCGGATCGAGTGCGGGTGTGACGGCTCGTCGAGGGCGCGCACGTCGTCGGCCCACACCCCGGTGGCGTTCACCACGACGTGGGCGCGCACTTCGAATTCGTCCGGTGTGCCCGCACCTCCGATCCGGGCTTTCGCACCGTCGAGGGTGGCGCCGGCGGTCGCGGCCCGGCGTCGCGTGTCGGGCACCGCCGGTCGCACCCGGGCGCCCATCACCACGCCCGAGGTGTCGCTGACGAGGCTCACCACCTCGGTGTAGTTGGCCAGCACCGCACCGTGGTCGAGCGCGGCGGTGCGGGCGATGGCCAGGGTGAGCCGGGCGTCGTCGGCCCGGGCGTCGTAGTAGAGGAAGCCGGCGACGAGGCGGTCGGTGCGCAGGGTGGGGAGGTGGCGCGAGCGTCTCGGCCCGGGTGATCGCGCCGGTGGCGCTTGCCGATGCGCAGCCCACCGGTGAGGTCGTAGAGGGTGAGCGCCGTGGCGTAGGTCCGCGCCACGCTCTTGTTGACCGACGCCGTCCGCCCGAACAGCGGGATGAGGAACGGCAGCGGGCGCGACGAGGTGCGGCGCGTTCTCGAGCAGGCGCTGGCGCTCGTGCAGTGCCTCGTAGACCAGCCGGAAGTCGCGCTGCTGGAGGTAGCGCAGGCCCCCGTGCACCATCTTCGAGGACTTCGACGACGTGCCCGAGGCGAAGTCGTGGCGCTCGACGAGCGCGGTGCGCAGCCCACGCGACGGCGGCGTCGAGGGCGACACCGGCACCGGTGATCCCGCCCCCGATCACGAGGACGTCGAAGGTCTCCTCGTGCGAGCCGGCGCAGGGACTCGGCCCGGTCGAACGTGCCGCGCGCCGGGGGGGCAGAGGCGTGGGCCGACGGCACCCGGCCAGCCTGCCACAGCCGGGAACGCGGGACCGGGCGGCCATTCCCCCACCCGTGGGCTGCCCCGGCACCAGATTTCGACAACGGTTGTCAAGAAACAATCGTTGGTGATAAAGTGCGTGTCGCCATGCGGTCCCCCGAAGAGCTCACCGCGCTGTTCCGCGCCCAGGGCGCAAGGTCACCGCCCAACGCCAGTGCATCTTCCGCGTGCTCCACGGTGACGTGAGCCATCCCACGGCCGAGTCCATCCACGCCGCGGCCAAGGCCCAGATGGAGACCATCTCGCTCAAGACCGTCTACCAGACGCTGCACGAGCTGGCCGCGATGGGCGAGATCGCCGCGCTCGACCTCGGGACGGGTATGACCCGTTTCGACCCCAACGTCGAAGGCGTCCACCACCATCTCGTGTGCCGCGGCGTGCGGCAAGGTGCGCGACCTCCACGCCGACTTCAGCCGCGTCACGGTGCCGACCGGCGCCGACGAGGGCTTCGACGTCGGCGAGGCCGAGGTCGTGTTCCGCGGTCGCTGTCGCGATTGCCGGCGTGCGCGCCCCGTGTCACCGCGGCGGGTGAAGGCGGCCACCACGGCCTGAGGGCCCGCCGCCGACCGTCGTCCGAACCAGATCCGCAAACCCAACCGATGAAGGAGAAAGGGAACACCGTGCCCAAACTGAAGGGATCCCAGACCGAGACCAACCTGAAGGAGGCGTTCGCGGGCGAGAGCCAGGCGAACCGCCGCTACCTCTACTTCGCCCAGAAGGCCGACGTGGAGGGCTACCCCGACGTCGCCGCCCTGTTCCGCTCCGTCGCCGAAGGCGAGACCGGCCACGCCTTCGGGCACTTCGACTTCCTGCGTGAGGTCGGGGACCCGGTGACCGGCGTCCCGGTGGGGCCCACCGCCGACAACCTCAAGTCGGCCGTCGAGGGCGAGACCTACGAGTACACCGAGATGTACCCGGGCTTCGCCCGCACCGCGCGCGACGAGGGCTTCGAGGACATCGCCGACTGGCTCGAGACCCTGGCCCGCGCCGAGAAGAGCCACGCCGGTCGCTTCACCGAGGGCCTCAAGTCGCTGACCTGAGCCGATCCGCACCGCTCGTCGAAGCGGTGCCCGACCGGCGCGTGCGCCGGAGACGTGACTGCGCGGGCCGGCCCGGCTGCCTCGGGGCCGGCCCGACGCAGCTGTGAACACCCGACGCAGCTGTGAACAGGAGCACCAGACCCATGGACGCCCGCACCCGCATGCTCACCCTCGACGACATCGCCGACCTGCGCGCCTACGAGCGCGACCGCGAGGCCTACCGGCGCCAGGTCATCGAGCTCAAGCGGCGCCGGCGGGTGGCGGTCGGGCCCATCGTGTCGGTGGTGTTCGAGAACCGCGAGACCATGCGCTCGCAGATCCAGGAGATGGCCCGGGCCGAGAAGATGGTCTCCGACGAGCAGATCCAGAAGGAGCTCGACATCTACAACGCGCTCATCCCCGAGCCCGGCGAGCTCTCGGCCACGCTGTTCATCGAGCTGACCGGGGAGGACGCCCTGCGGACTGGCTGCCCCGACTGGTGGGGATCGAGCACTCCGTGGTCCTGCGCCTGGCGGGGACGCTCGGCCCGAGGCGGCGGGGATGGTGGGGACCTGGCCGGTGAGCAGGTCGTGCGGGCCGTGCCCGAGGCCTCCCACGAGGAGGCCCTCACCCGGCCCGACATCACCGCATCGGTGCACTACATCCGCTTCGCCCTCGACCCCGCCCAGGTGGAGCGTTTCGCCGCCGGCCCGGTGGCCCTGGCCGTGGACCACCCCGAGTACCGCGCCGAGTCGCTGCTGTCCGACGAGGTCCGGGCCGAGCTCCTCACCGACCTCCGCCCCTGACCCGACCTCTTCCACCTGGGCCTTTGTCCCCCGGGGCCGGGGAACCGACGGGTGCAGCGGCGGAGCGGCGGGGCGTCGTCGGGGCGCCGTCAGGGGCCTCCGCACCAGGGGTGTTCTTTACACGGTCCCGACCGTGCGCCATACTTGTTGTTCCGCTGATTCTCCTTTGAGGGGACCATTGTCCCTGGTCACGGGTTATTGGCGGAAAACCCCACATAAGAGTAATAATGCAAACCACACAGAGTGCTTGAGGAAGTGACTCCAATGACCGCCCCCTCCGTCGCCACGTGGCGCAAGAGAGCCGCCTGCCAGGGCATCGACCCTGAGGTCTTCTACCCGGTGTCCGATGAGGACGCCGAGGAGGCCAAGGCGATCTGCGCCGTATGCCCGGTCCGCCAGGCCTGCCTCGAGCACGCCCTGGCCCACCGCGAGCGCGAGGGCGTCTGGGGTGGAGCCACCGAGCGCGAGCGTCGTCGGATCCTGAGGCAGCGTCGCAAGTCGGCCTGAACGCCGGATCCCTACGCTGCCGGCGTGAGCGGACGCATCCAGGAGCGCCTGGCGACACTCGGACTGACCCTGTACGGACCGCATCCACCGCACGACCCACTCGACGCCGTGGTCGTGCACGGGGACGTGGCCCGGACATCGGGACAGCTCCCCCGCATCGACGGCAACTGACCTGCGTGGGCACGCTCGGCGACGACGTCACCGTGGAGCAAGGAGCACAGCGCGGCCGAGGTGTGCGCGCTCAACGCCCTGGCGGTGCTCGAGCACGAGCTCGGCAGCCTCGACCGCGTGGCCCGTGTCCTCACCGTGACGGGCTTCGTGGCCTCGACGCCCGACTTCCACGAGCAACCGGCCGTGGTGGACGGGGCCAGCCGCTTGCTCCATCGCGTCTTCGGTGACGACGGCCGCCACACCCGGTCCGCCATCGGGGTGGCGGCGCTGCCCCGGGGCGGAGCCGTCGAGATCGAGGTCACCGTGGCGCTGCGCGGGTAGGGCGCCGCGCCGCGGCGACCCGGCCCGCTTCGGTGGGTGGGCGTCGGCCGCGCCGGGGGGCGTAGCCTCCCGACGATGGATTTCGATCTCTCGCCCGAGCTGTCGGACCTACAAGCCACGGTCCGCCGCCTGGCGCGCGACAAGGTGAAGCCCCGGGCCCGGGAGATCGACCGTAGCGGCTCGTATCCGACCGACATCTTCGAGGCCTTTCGCGACGCCGGGCTGCTCGGGCTGTGCATCCCCGAGGAGTACGGGGGCTCGGGCGCGGGGATCCTGGGCCTGACGATCGCCATCGAAGAGGTGGCCAAGTACTCCAACACCGCCGCGCTCATGTTGCTGCTGACCCGACTGCCCACCGGGCCGGTGATGATCGCGGGGACCGAGGAGCAGAAGCATCGCTACCTGCCCGACATCGCCTCGGGGTCCGCGCGCGCCGCCTTCGGCCTGTCGGAGCCCCAGGCCGGCAGCGACGTGATGGGCATGCGCACGCGCGCCACGCCCGACCCCGACACCGCGGGCGGCTGGGTGCTCAACGGCACCAAGTGCTGGATGTCGGGTGTGCGCGAAGCCGACTGGTACACGGTGTTCGCCAAGACCGCCGAGCCCACCAGCCGCGCCCATGACTCGGTGACCGCCTTCATCGTCGAACGGGGTTGGCCCGGCGTCGACGTCGGTCGGACCGACCACAAGATGGGCGTGCGCGGCGTCGACACCGGGGAGCTCCTGCTCACCGACGTCCGCGTCCCGCCCGCCAACGTCATCGGCGAGGTGGGGGGTTTCCGCCTGGCCATGCTGGGGCTCAATTCGATGCGCCCCGTGGTGGCGGCCCGCGGCATCGGGCTCGCCGAAGGGGCGCTCATGTACGCCACCGACTACGTCCGACAACGCGCCGCGTTCGGGAAGACGATCGCCGACTTCCAGGGCGTCCAATGGGAGATCGCCAAGTGCGCCGTCGACCTCGAGGCGGCCCGGCTGCTCACCTACCGCGCCGCGTGGCTGGCGGACCAGGGCAAGTTCACCAAGGAGTGGGTGCCCCTGCTGTCGGCGGCCAAGTACCACGCCACCGAGCTGGCCGTGCGGGCGTCGGGCCTGGCGGTGCAGCTCCTGGGCGCGGCGGGCTACATGGAGGACCACCCCACCGAGCAGTGGTACCGCGACGCCAAGCAGCTCACCATCGTGGAGGGCACGAGCCAGGTCCAGCTCGGGCTCGTGGCCCGGGGCGTGCTCGACCACGACCTGTGGTGGGACTGACGTGGTGTCGTGAGGGCATGGCCGTGAGCGACGACGAACGAGACGGCGCGGCTCGAGACCGTGTTCGCGGCGCTGGGCGGCTGGCCGGCCGTGCTGGGACGGCTGTTCGGGCGGGGCGACCTGAGCGCGGACGAGGCCGCGGTCGTCGCTCGGCGAGGTCCTCGCGGGGGCGGCCACGCCGGCACAGATCGCCTCGTTCATCACCGCCTTGCGCATCAAGGGCGAGACGGTCGAGGAGATGACCGGCCTGGTGCGGGCCATGCTGGCCCACGCCGAGCCGCTGCCCGTGCCACGACCCCGAGGACATCGTCGACACGTGCGGGACCGGTGGTGACCGCAGCCGGTCGATCAACGTGTCGACCATCGCCGCCCTGGTGGTGGCCGGCGCGGGGGCGAGGGTGTGCAAGCACGGGGGCCGCGCCGCGTCGTCGGCGACCGGGTCGGCCGACGTCCTCGAGGCGCTCGGTGTCGTCATCGACCTCGGGCCCGTCGGTGTGGCCCGCTGCATCGAGGAGGCGGGCATCGGGTTCTGCTTCGCGCCGCGCTTTCATCCCGCCATGCGCTTCGCCATCCCCGTGCGCCGCGAGCTCGGCGTGGCCACGGTCTTCAACTTCCTCGGGCCGCTGGCCAACCCGGCCCGGGCGGGACTGCAGGTCGTCGGTGTGAGCGATCCCGCCATGGCGGAGAAGATGCTCGGTGTCCTGGTGTCCAACGGGTCGCCAACGGGCCATGGTGGTCCACGGCGCCGACGGCCTCGACGAATTGCTCGACCACGGGCCCCTCCACCGTCCTCGACGTCGGTGCCGACGCCGAGATCCGTCGCTACACCGTGGACCCGGCCGACCTCGGGCTGGCGCCGGCGTCGCTCGAGGAGCTGCGCGGGGGGACGCCGCCGCCAACGCGGAGGTGGTGCGGCGCGTGCTGGCGGGCAAGAAGGGCCCGCACCGTGACATCGCCGTGCTGAATGCCGCCGCCGGTCTCGTCGTGGCCGGGTTGAGCGTCGACCTGGCCGAAGGCGTCGACCTGCGCCGCTGCGGTCATCGACGAAGGGGCGGCGCGCCGACGTGCTCGAGAACCTGGTGCGCGTGTCGCAGGAGGCGGCCGCCGAATCCTCGTAGACCCCCTGCGTCCCCGAGGGCGCAGGGGCGCCGGCGCGGTCAGCCGGGGCCGACGACTTGTCAGTCGAAGCGGGCGCGGGTCAGCCGGGGCCGAGGTCCCAGATGGCCTCGAGGTCGTGGCGGCTGTAGGCCTTGAAGGCCACCAGCGTCGTCGTCGATTCGATTCCCGGCAGTGTGGCGATGCGCCGCGTCACCACGTCGACGAGGTCGTCGTGGTGACGCACCCGCACGATGGCGATGAGGTCGGCCACACCCCCGGCGACGGAGAAGACCTCGGTGATCCCGTCGGTGCCTGCCAGCTCCTCGCACAACGCCGCGATGCGCGATGGCTCGGCATCGACGAGCACGAAGGCGTGAAGCACGCCCGCAGCCTACTCAGCGCGCCTCGCGGACAACGGAGCAACCGGGCGAGACCTTGGAATACCCTCGGGGCTCAGAGACCGAACCAGGGGACGAGACAGATGCGACCAGGGGTCGAACGCTTCGGACCTGCACTCCCCGGGCACGCACGACGCGACCCGACCCCGCCCCTCGACGCCATGGCCGGTTCTCGCCTCGAACCGTCCCCGGGCGCACCACGGTCGTCAACGCCGTCTGCGACTCGTTCGTGAGAGAGCTGTGAAGGGCGCGGCGCAGCGGTGAGCATCTCGGTCCGGGGCGAACCCCGCCGCCGACGGCGTCCGGTGATCGTGCTGTCGGGCGCCATCGTCGTGCTCGCCCTGGTGGTCGTCGTGACCCTCCCGGACGGACCTTCCCGGCCATCGGGACGTGCCCTGGCTTCGGGCCCGACGGCGGCCGGCGCGCACCACCCTTCTCCGTCGACCACCCGGGACCCCACCGCCGTCCTCCCGCTGGCGCCCACAGCCGCGTCGCCGCTGCGCGTGGTCGAGATCGGCGACTCCCTGGGGATCGACCTCGGGGACCAGCTCCAGTCGCAGCTCGACGCCACGCCACTGGCTCGCACCACCATGGCGTCGGTGGGTGATTCGGGCCTGGCCAACGTCAGGTACTACGACTGGCCCGCGCACCTCGTCACCTTGTTGGCCGTCGACCACCCCCAGGTGGTGGTGGTCTTCATCGGAGCCAACGACGACCAGGGCCTCTATTTCGACGGGGCCCCAGCCGCGCCGGGAAGCCGGGCCTGGGTCGTCGGCTACGCGCAACGGGTCGACGACGTGGCGAGGGAGGTGACGAGCGCGGGGGCCCGGTTGGTGTGGGTGGGCATGCCCCCGATGCAGAGCCCTTCCCTCGATGCCGCCATGCAACGCGAAGACGTCGTCTTCGAGCGCGAGACGGCGGCCTTCCCCGGGGCGCTCTACGTCGCCTCATCCCCGGTGCTCGGGACCTCGTCGGGTCTGTACGAGACCACCGGTGACGATGCGTCGGGTCACCCGGTGGCCCTGCGGACCCCTGACGGCGTGCACCTCACGCCGGCAGGCGCCGCCCTGCTCGCCCGCAGCGTGATCGACCACGTCGACGGCCGGTGGCATCTGTCCCTCGGCGTGCCGGCGGCGGCGCCCACCACGACGGGCTAGTGATCCGCGGCCGGGCGTCATCGGGAGGGCACCGTCACCAACACGTCGCTGGCCGTGACGACGTCGTTGTTGGAAACCGTGCCGCTCGCTCGCACCTTGTCACCTGCGCACACGAGGGCGAAGGAAGGTGCTTTCACACCACGTTCCTCGAAGGTGGTCGACGGGTCACCGACGTCGACCGTGTAGACGACGTCGTGCGACGTGAGCGTGAAGGCCCCGGCCATGCCGGCCTTACCGCACCTGCTCTTGCCGTTGACCGAGGTCACGGTCCCCGACACCTTCTGGGGACGGGGCGGGACGACGACGACCTCCGCGGCCGTCACGACGTCGTTCGAGACGGTGCCGAGGCTCCGGGCCTGATCCCCCACACAGACATCGGCAAAGGTGGCGGCGCTCACGCCCTTCTCCTGGAAGCGGGTCGACGTCGCTCCCACGTCCACGACGAAGGTGGCGCCTTTGGCGCGCAAGACGAAATCGCCGGGCGCGTCCGAGGTTCCGCAGCCGCCGCCGGCGGCGGTGCCGTTCACCGAGGTGACCGTTCCCGACACCGTCCGGGGACGGGCCGGGACCACGATGACCTCGGTCGCCGTGACGACCTCGTTCGATATCGCGCCCAGCGCCCGGGTCCTGTCGCCCACACAGACATCAGCGAAGCTCGGCGCGCTGACGCCGCGATCCACGAAGGTGGTCGAGGGCACCGCCACATCGACGGTGAAGGGCGTTCCCTTCGAGCTCAGGACGAATTCGCCGGGCGAGCCGGCCGTCCCGCACGCGCCGGCACCGCCGGCGCCGTTGACCGAAGTCACCGTGCCCGACGCCCTCTGGGGCGAGGGCGGGACCACGATGACCTCGGTGGCCGTCACGACGTCGTTCGACACGCTGCCCAGGGCTCGGGCCTGGTCACCCATACAGACATCGGCGAAGGTCGGCTCGCTCACCCCGTGCTCTTTGAACGTCGTCGACGGCACTCCCACGTCGACGGTGTACCCCGTGTTCTGCGACACGACGCCGAAGTCCCCGGGCGAGCCCGCCGTCCCGCACGTGCCGGCAACGCCGGCGCCGTCGACCGAGGTCACCGTGCCCGACACCTTCTGGAGCGGGGGCGGGACCACGATCACCTCGGTGGCCGTCACGATGTCGTCGGTCGACACGCTGCCCAGGGCTCGGGCCTGGTCCCCCACACAGACATCGGCGAAGGTCGGCTCGCTCACGCGGTGCTCTTTGAACGTCGTCGACGGCACTCCCACGTCGACGGTGTACCCCGTGTTCTGTGCCATCACGCCGAAGTCCCCCGGCGACCCCGCCGTCCCGCACGTGCCGGTCACGCTGGTGCCGTTGACCGAGGTCACGGTCCCGGACGTCGCGTGGTGGTTCTGGACGTGCACCGTGTCGGCCGCCGCCGCGCCGCCACCGGACATGGCGGCGGCCGTCGAAAGCGCCACCGTAAACACCACCACCACGGTGGTGGGGTTCGCCACCCGACACCGCCGGCGCGCGGGTTGCCTTCTGTGTCGCTGCCCCGAGGAGCCTCGCTCGGTGGGACCGCTCGGGACTCCGGGGTCGTCCGCCCGCCCGCGCTCGGCGGAGGGTGCCACCGCCGGGAGCCGAATTGATCGACGAGAGCGCACCGCTCCACCTCTGAGTCGCCTGATACGGAGTCCGGATCATTCGTCGCATTTCTCCGCTCGCCGATCTTCGGTGCTTTCACTCGCGACGACCAGGTGATTCCACGTGGTCCCGGGACCGAAGGGCGGTCGTCCCCGGACGGCCGGGGTCCCGGACGGCCGGCCCGGGCCGGCCCCTGGAGGGCCGTCCTTCTCAGCTCACCTCCGACACCCGGGCGGCGCGCGGTGCCGGCTTTGTCATCAGGTCGACGAGGTCTCCGAGCACGAAGACGTCGTACCCCGTGGCCTGTTCGATCAGGCGGTGCAGCAGGTCCGCGGTGGCGCGCACGTCGTCGAGGGCGCGGTGCGAGGGAAGGTGCTCCAGGCGCAGCGAGGTGGCGAGGGTGCGGAGCTTGCAGTTGGGGACGTCGGGCCTCACCAGCCGGCGCGCCAGGGCCAGGGTGTCGACGACCGTGTTCCCGAGGGGCTCGTACCCGTTGTCGGCGAGCGCCGCGTCGAGGAACGAAAGGTCGAACCCGACGTTGTGGCCGACGATCACCGAACCGTGCACGAACTCGAGCAGCGACGGCAACACGCTCGACACCGGTGGGGCACCGAGCACCATGTCGTCGGTGATCCCGGTGAGCAACGAGATCAGTGGCGGGACCTCGCGTCCGGGGTCGACCAGCGACTGGAACTCGCCGACACACTCGCCCCCCTGGTACTTGGCCGCCGCGATCTCGGTCAGCGCGGCCGTGGCCGGTGACCCTCCGGTGGTCTCGACGTCCACCACGGCGAAGGACACCTCGAACAACGGTGCGCCCAGATCGACGGCGGGCCCGTCGTCCTGTCCGGCGTCGAGACCCGACAGGGACACGACCCCGGCGTCGGGAGACGAGGCGGCACCGACGGGGCTCCGGCCCGCGCGCCGGGCGGTGAGGCCCACCCACCGAGCCCAACGAGAGGGGGCGCCGATCGCCACGGGGCAATGCTAAGCACGAGGGTGTTCGCTCACGCGGACGGTAACGTGAGCCCGTGAGCCAGAGCCCGAGCCGGTACCGCTGTCGAGCGTGCGGGAACCTCACCCGGTTCGACGTCGTCACCGACCGTCGTGCCAAGGCCTTTCACCACTACAGCGTGGGGGGCGAGCTGACGGTGGAGGACGTGGAGGTGCTGTCGGAGTCCGTGGTCGAGGTGAGCTGCCGGTGGTGCGGGCACGGCCGGTCGATCGAGGTCCTCGACGACGAGGAAGCCTCCGCCGCGGCCGAGACGGGGGGCCCCTCGGCCTGAGCCCGCGGGACGGCGTTACACCCCGGTGCGACGCTGTCGTCGATGACACCGACGGGCGGGACGGACCGAAAGGGCCTCACGTGACCGACCGACGGCACCATCAGCATCAGCTGCGACGACTGCGAGCTCCAGCACACGACCGCGTGCGAGGACTGCCTGGTGAGCTTCGTGCTCGGGCGCGAGCCCGACGACGCCGTCGTCGTCGACGTCGAGGAGGCCCGGGCCATGCGGATGCTGTCGCGCGCCGGCCTCGTGCCCCGGTTGCGCCATTCGGGGGTCGACCGGGAGTGGGCCACCGGCTAAGAGGGCGAGAGCTCCCCGACCGCACGGGCCCGGGCCGCGTCGCCCCCGGCCGCACCGGCCCGGGGCACCTTCGCCGGCGGGGGCCGAGCCCGCGGCATGTCAGCATGGGCCGGTGCGACACACCGGGGAGCCGAGGCGGGGGATGACCCACCTCCTCGTCACCAACGACTTCCCTCCCAAGGTGGGAGGCATCCAGGCCTACCTGTGGGAGCTGTGGCGTCGGCTGGACCCCTCGACCTTCGCCGTCCTCACCGCCTCGTCGCACCCGGACGCGGCCGCGTTCGACGCCGAGCAGAAGGGTCTCGGGTTCCGGATCGAGCGGGTCCCGAGCCGGGTGTTGCTGCCGACGCCGGCGACGGCGCGCCGCATCCGGACCACGGCCGCACGACGTCGGGGCGTCGCTCGTCGTCCTCGACCCCGCGCTGCCGCTGGGGCTCGTCGGGCCGTCGCTCGGCGGTCTGCCCTACGCGGTGGTGCTGCACGGCGCCGAGGTGACGGTGCCGGGCCGGCTCCCGGGGTCGCGCCGGGCCCTCGCCACGTGTTGTCGCGGTCGGTCCTGGCGGTGTGTGCCGGCGGGTATCCCGCCGCCGAGGCCCGGCGGGTGGCAGGCGACCGCATGCCGCCGGTGGTGGAGGTCCCGCCCGGCGTGGACCTCGATCGGTTGCGACCCGCTCACCGCAGCGTGCCCGGCGCAAGGCCCGAGCCGCGCTGGGCCTGCCCGTCGACGGCCCCGTGGTGGTGAGCGTGAGCCGACTCGTGCCGCGCAAGGGGATGGACGTCCTCATCGACGCCGCCGCCGCGCTGGTGCCGTCGTTTCCCGACCTCACCGTGGTCATCGCCGGGGCCGGGCGCGACCGGGCCCGGCTCGACGCCCGGGTGAGAGACAGCGGCGCGCCGGTGCGGATGCTCGGGTGCGGTCCCCGACGACGAGCTCCCCCTTCTCTACGGGGTGGCCGACGTCTTCGTGATGGCCTGTCGCGACCGGTGGCTGGGCCTCGAGCAGGAGGGCTTCGGCATCGTCTTCCTGGAGGCCGCCGCGTGCGGGGTGCCGCAGGTGGCCGGGCGCAGCGGTGGTGCGGACGAGGCCGTCGTCGACGGCCAGACGGGCCTGGTCGTCGACGATCCGAGCGACCCCGGCCGGGTGGCCGGGGCCCTGCGCCGCCTGCTCACCGACGACGAGCTGCGGCGCAAGATGGGGCGGGCCGCCCGGCGCCGGGCCCGGACAGGCTTCGCCTGGGACCTCCTCGCACATAGGCTGGCCGCGGCATTGCAGGACGTGGAAGGCTGAACGCCGCCCACCCCGCCCGAGCCCAGGTGAGGCACCTGACCGGTGCCTTCTCCGAGCCGATGACACCGCACGACCGTCGGACGAGACAGACAACGAAAAGGAGTGTCTGTGGCGGAACTGGCCACCGAGCGAATGGTCGTCACCGCCACGCCGGAGCAGTGCTTCGCCGTGGTGAGCGACATCGAGCGGTACCCGGAATGGGCGGCCGACATCAAGCAGGTCGTGGTCGAGCGGCGCGACGGCGAGGGGCGGCCCGCCGGAGGCGACCTTCCGGGCCGGGGCCTTCGGCCGCTCCACCAGCTACACCCTCTCCTACGACTACTCCGGCGCCCCCCGGACCCTGGCCTGGAAGCAGACCGCCGGCGACCTCACCTCCAAGCTCGACGGGAGCTACCGCTTCGATGCCGCCGGGAGACGGCTCCACCGAGGTCACCTACAACCTCGAGGTCGAGCTGCGGGTGCCGCTCCCGGGGTTCATCAAGCGCCGGGCCCAGAGCCGGATCATGCACACCGCCCTCGAGGAGCTCAAGGCACGCGTCGAGTCCTCGCTCACGACGTGAGCGCGGGACCGCCGCCGGCCGCCGGGCAACTGGATAGGAGGTCGGCGTGGCGGGGCAGGTGACGATCGGGATCGACATGGGTGGCACCAAGGTGCTCGGCCTCGCCGTCGACGACGAGGGCGTGGTGTTGGCCGAGGTGCGGGTGCCCACGCCCGGCGCCGCAGCGTCGGGCGCGGGCGGGACCGGCGGCGAGCCCGGTACCGAAGGGTTCGAGCTCGGTGATCGAGGCCCTGGCATCGGTGACCGAGCAGTTCCGCGACGCCATCGACGCCGAGGTGGCGTCGGTCGGGGTCGGGCGCGCCGGGCCTGGTCGACAACACCGGCGTGCTGCGCTACGCGCCCAACCTTCCCGGCGGCAACGGCCTCGACATCGCCGGTCGGCCTCTCGGCCCGCCTCGGTGGCATGCGGACCGTCGTCGACAACGACGCCACCTGCGCCACGGTGGCGGAGTGGGCCTTCGGCGCCGCGGCCGGGGTCACCGACGCCGTGATGGTGACGCTCGGCACCGGCATCGGCGGCGGCGATCATCGCCGGTGGCCACGTGGTGCGGGGGGCGTCGGGCTTCGCCGGGGAGATCGGCCACATGGTGGTCGACCCCACGGGGCCGCCGTGCCCGTGCGGCAAGCGGGGTTGCTGGGAGCGATTCGCCTCGGGGAGCGGTCTCGGGCGACTGGCCCGCGAGGCGGCCCATGCCGGACGTCTCGACGAGGTGGTGAGCCTCGCCGGTGGGGATGCGGAGTCGGTGCGGGGCGAGCACGTGACGGTGGCGGCCAAGGCCGGCGACGCCGGCGCGCTGGCCGTGCTCGGCGAGCTCGGGTGGTGGCTGGCCCTCGGGCTCTCGAACCTGGCCGCTGGTCCTCGATCCCGCCGTCATGGTGTACGGCGGTGGGCTGGTCGAGACCGTGACGCTGGTGCTCGACAAGGTGCGCAGCCGCCTTCGACGAGCTGCTCGAGGGCCATGCCTATCGGCCCGAGGTGAAGATCGTGCCCGCCTTGCTCGGCGAGCAGGCCGGCGCCATCGGGGCCGCGCTCGTGGCCCGGGCCGGCGACCGCTACCGGGTCGACGTGGCCTGATCGTCGTGGCCGTGACGTCGTGCGGGTCGGGGTCACGCTTCCGACGTTCCGTCGACGACGCCGCTCGCCCTCGAGCGCGGCGCAGCGGGCCGAGGAGCTCGGCCTCGACGGCGTGTTCGTCTTCGACCACCTGTGGCCCCTGGGCGCGCCCGGGCGCCCGGCGCTGTCCGCCTTCCCGGTGCTCGGCGCGGTGGCCGCCGCCACGAGCCGGATCTGCTTCGGCCCGCTGGTGGCGCGCATCGGGCTCGTGCCCGACGAGATCCTGGTGGCCGAGCTGCTGTCGTTGGACCGCGATGGCGCCGGGCCGGCTCATCGCCGGGCTCGGGACCGGCGACTCCAAGAGCGCGGCCGAGAACCTCGCCTTCGGGATCCCCTTCGACCCGCCCGACGAGCGCCGGCGTGGCGCTGCGCCGAGTGCGCGCGGTACGTGCTCGAGTGCCGGGGTGCCGGTGTGGGTGGGGGGAGGAGCCCCGTCCACGGTCGAGCTCGCCGTGGAGCTCGGCCCCGGTGCCGCGGTCAACCTGTGGGAGGGCCAGCCCGCCGCGGTGGCCGGGTTGGCGCCGCGCTGCGAGGTGACCTGGGCCGGCCCCGTGGCGGGCGAGGTCCCCGAGATCGCGCAGTGGCTGGAAGAGGTGGCCGGCGCCGGGGCGACCTGGGCGGTGTGCGCATGGCCCGAGTCCATCGAGGCCGTGGCCGAGGCGGCCGCCTTCGTGCGCGGCGCCTGAACGGCATCGCGCCGTCGGCCGCGGGCGGGCCGGGCGCGGCGCAGGGCGTGCAGGGCGGGGACTAACCTCGGGCGATGGAGTTCCGACGGATCAACGGCCTGCCCCCCTACGTCTTCGCGCACATCGAGGCGCTGAAGCTGGCGGCCCGTCGAGCCGGTCGCGACGTCGTCGACCTCGGCGTTCGGGAACCCCGACCTGCCCTCGCCCGACGCCGCGGTCGAGAAGCTCGCCGAAGCCGTCCACAATCCGAAGAACCACCGGTACTCGTCGAGCAAGGGCATCCCCAAGCTCCGCCAGGCCATCTCGGCGCTCTACCTGCGCCGGTTCGGGGTCGAGCTCGACCCCGAGACCGAGGTGGTGACGACCATCGGGGCCAAGGAAGGGCTGTCGCACCTCATGTGGGTGCTGCTCGGCCCCGGCGACAGCGCCGCTCGGTGCCGTCGCCGTCGTATCCGATCCACATCTACGCGCCGCTCTTCGCCGGCGCCGAGGTCCGCCAGGTGCGCTTGGAGCAGGCCACCGACACCGAGGGCCCGCCGGCGTCCGAGGCGTTCTTCGACAACCTCATGGAGTCGTGGGAGTCGGCGTGGCCCAAGCCCCGCGTCATCGTCCTGTCGTTCCCGCACAACCCGACCACCGCCTGTGTCGACCTGGCCTGGATGCAGCGCATCGTCGACTTCGCCCGCGAGCACGACATCGTCCTCGTCCACGACTTCGCCTACGCCGACATCGCCTTCGACGGCTACCAACCGCCGTCGATCCTCCAGGTGCCCGGGGCCAAGGACGTGGCGGTCGAGCTGTACTCGCTGACCAAGTCGTTCTCGATGGCGGGGTGGCGCGTGGCGTTCCTGGTCGGGCAACGCCGAGATCGTCGCCGCGCTCACCAAGCTCAAGAGCTACCTCGACTACGGGACCTTCCAGCCCATCCAGATCGCGGCCATCGTGGCCATGAACGAGGTGCCCGACTACCCCAAGTGGGTCAACGAGACCTACCAGGCCCGGCGCGACGCGCTGTGCGACGGCCTGAACCGCATCGGGTGGAACCTGACGCCGCCCAAGGGGACGATGTTCGTGTGGGCGCCCATCCCCGAGCCCTACCGCGAGATGGGGTCACTCGAGTTCGCGTCGTTCCTCGTGTCCGAGGCCGAGGTGGCCACCTCCCCGGGGGTCGGGTTCGGGCCCGGGGGCGACGGCCACGTGCGCTTCGCCCTCATCGAGAACGAGCAGCGCATCGGCCAGGCCGTCCGCAACCTGCGCAAGGCACTCACCAAGCTGCACTGACCGACGCCACCGGCGCCGCCACGCATGGGCCTCTCGGGCAGGCGCGGCCTCTCGGCCGGGCGCGGCCTCCCGGCCAGGCGCACGGGCCTGTCCGTCAGCGGCCCAGGGCGGCCACCAAGGCGTCGGGGTCCTCGAGGCTCACCGTGAGCTCCCGCAGCTGGACGGGGATGCCCGTGGCCCAGGCGCGCACCGGGGGGTCGACGGTGATCACGAGGAGCCCGGTGGCGGCGCCGTTCACGAGCCAGCGACCCCTCCAGCCGTGCACGCCGATCCCGCCCACGATGCCTCGGCGCGGTTCGACGGCGGTGATCTGACGCACCGGGACGGCGGCGCGAAAGGCCCAGCCCATGCGCACGCCCAGGGTGTCGCCTTCGAGCTCGACGCTCGAGAATGCCGGGCCCATGCCCAGAGCCGACAGCAAGGGGCGCAACGCGCCGTAGCGGAAGCCGAACGAAGCCGTCGATGTCATGGGGGCGCCAGTGTGCCAGTTGGCGACCCCGGGGAACGGGTCGGGGCAGACCGTCGGGCATGATGGCGCCCGTGCGCGATCCCTTCCGGCGGGTCAGAATCGGCCTGGCCGCCCTGGTGCTCGTCCTGGTGGCCGGCACCGTGGGCTACATGGTGCTGGGTTTCGGCTTTCTCGACGCCGTCTACCAGACCGTGGTCACCATCACCACGGTGGGATACGGGTTCCCGCACCCCCTGCACATCGCCGGGAAGGTGTTCACCATCTTCCTGATCCTCGGGGGTGTGGGCACCGCGCTCTATTCGTTCTCGGTCGTCCTCGAGCTGCTGATCGAGGGCCACATGCGGGACCTGGTGAGGAGGCGGAGCATGGAGCGCAACATCGCCCGCATGTCGGGGCACGTCGTGGTGTGCGGGTGGGGACGCGTCGGGCGCGAAGTGGCCCGCTTCCTTGCCGCCGCGGGGCGCGAGGTCGTGGTGGTCGACCGCGACGGCTCGCGGATGGAGGAGGTGTCCTATCCGTGGGTCGTCGGGGACGTGACCGACGACGAGACCCTCGTCCAGGCCGGGGTGGAGCGCGCCGGCACCTTGGTGGCCGCCCTCGACACCGACGCCGACAACCTCTACGTCACCTTGGCGGTCCGGTCCATGCGCCCCGACATGCAGATCATCGCCCGAGCCCGCAACGAGTCCTCGGAGCCCAAGCTCCTGCGCGCCGGGGCCAATCGGGTGGTCAACCCCCAGCAGCTCGGCGGTGACCGCATGGCGGCGTTCGTCACCCAGCCCCATGTCGTCGACTTCGTGGACGTGGTCATGCACGACGGCACCCTCGAGTTCCGGTTGGAGGAGCTCTCGGTGTCGGCCGGGTCCCCCCTCACCGGCAACACGCTGCATTCCGTGCAGCTCCACGACCGGACCGGCGCACTCGTGCTCGCCATCCGCCGTGGCGACGGGAGCTTCGCCACCAACCCGTCCTCCGAGGTCACCATCGAGGCGGGCGACATCCTCATCGGCGTGGGTACCGCCGCCCAGCTCGACGCGTTGGCGCGGTTCGCGGCCCAATAGGACGGCCCAACGAGACGGCCCAACAGACGGCCCAACGAGACGGCCCAACGAGACGGCCCAACGAGACGGCCCAACGAGACGGCTGGGTGGGGCCGCTCAGCCCGAGCCGCGGCCGAGCCGGCGTTGGGCGGCGGCGGGGGAGAGGATGCCCTCGAGGCAGAAGGCCACCGCCGCGTCGCCGGCCTCGTCGGCGGGCCGGCCCTGTTCCAGCACGAGCACCCTGGCCAGGCGGTCGGTCACGCCCAGGATGGCATGGGCCAGGACCAAGGGGTCGTCTCGGCGGATCATGCTCGCCGCGATACCGGCCTTCACATGGGGGAGGGCGTCGGCCACGGCCTGCTCCTCGCCCTGACGGATGAGGGGGGCGAACCGCTCCTCGGTGCGGGCGAACTCCAGCAGCACGAAGAGATGGCGGTTGGCGTCGAGCCACGCCACCGACGCCCGGATGCCCGCCTCGATGCGGCGCACGGGATCGGGCTCATCCGCGATGGCCTGACGCTGTGTCCGGCGGAGGTCGCGCTGCGCGTCGGTCAGGATCTGGCGCAGCAGCTCCTCTTTGGAGGCGAAGTACCAGTAGAAGACGCCCTTGCCCACACCCAGGCCGTCGACGATGTCGGTGACCGACGTGGGGTGGTATCCCTGGGAGGCGAACTGGCGGGCCGAGTAGTCGAGCAGCTCGAGGCGCCGCCGTTGTCCCCGTGCGGTCAACCGGCGTGCCATCGGTCAGACGCTACCCGTGGCGCAGGCCGCATCACCGGGTGCACGCGTTGTGCATTTCCCCGCATCACGCGGCGCGCTACCGTGTGGGCGTGGCCTACTGGGTGCTGAAGGTCCTGCTCAGCCCCATCTTCTACCTGGTGTGGCGGATCAAGGTCGAGGGACGGGAACACATCCCAGCGTCACGGGCCCGTGATCCTGGCACCCAACCACGTGACGTTCCTGGATTCGATGTTCCTCCCCCTGGTGCTGCGCCGGCGAGTGACCTTCGTGGCCAAGGCCGAGTACTTCGACTCGTGGAAGACGGCATGGTTCTTCCGCGCCGCGGGACAGATCCCCATGCGCCGCGAAGGGGGGAGCGCCTCGGAGCGGGCATTGGCAGCGGCCCGCGACGTGCTCACCTCGGGCAAGGTGCTCGGGATCTACCCCGAGGGCACGCGCTCGCCCGACGGCCGGCTGTACCGCGGCCACACCGGGGCGGCGCGCCTGGCCTTGGGGTGCGGTGCGCCCGTCATCCCGGTGGGGTTGGTGGGGACCTCGGCGATCCAGCCCCCTGGATCGAACCGGCCGCGTCCGTTCAAGAAGGTGACGGTGCGCTTCGGCGTCCCGCTCGACCTGTCGCGCTTCGAGGGCCAGGCGGTGGGCGACCCCATGACCCTGCGGGCGGCCACCGACGAGCTGATGTTCGAGATCCGCAACCTGTCGGGACAGGACTACGTCGACCGCTACGCCAAGCGCCACAACGTCGTGGGCGGTGCCGACGTCGCCCATGTCCGCGCCTCGTCCAACGGTGACGGCTACGGGCCGACCCCGACCCCGACCCCGACCCCGCCCCGGACTCCGGAGCACGCCCGCGCCGGCTCGGAGCCGGCCGCCTGAGCGACAGGGCCAAGCGCCACGGTCTGCTTCGTCAGGCCCGCCCTCAGGGCGATCTCATGACGACGGTCGACGAACCGCCAGCAGCGCCTCGTTGCGCTCCATGACGATGCGGAACGGTCCCCCGGGCCGGGTGAGCTTCCACATCAGGAGCTGACCGGTGGGCGAGACCTCGGTCAGGTCGAAGAGCAGGTACTGCACCGAGCCCGGGTGCTCGGGGGGTTGTGTGTCGCTGATTCCGTAGTACGACCGCACCCAAGGGTTCGGCCAGGTGTAGATCTGGTCCCGGTGCGAGAGGTGCGGCACTTCGGAGTACGTGGCCGACACCACTGCGGTGGCGGGGACCATGTGGATCATCTGGTCGAGGGTCTGCCGTTGCGGGCTCGAGGTCAGGACCCAGAAGCCGCCGTTGTACACCTTGGCGTCGAGAGGCGACGGCGACCACACGGCGTTGGACACCACCACACAGACAGCCACGAGCCCGACGAGGAGGTACCGCAGAGCGCGCCGTCGGTACCGGCCTATCGCCTCGACGACGGCGAGGAAGATGCCGGCCGCGACGAAGGCACCGTATTGGTACTGGATGTTGTAGGGGTAGCCCTGGTTGTTGGTGACGTTCTCGACCAGTGTGGGCACGATCAGGAGCAACGTCACCGGCGCCAGGACCACCAACCCCGCCACCGGGAGGAACAACTGCTCGTAGTACCGGTAGCGGTCATGATGGAACACCAGGCTCAGGACGCGCGACGGGTGGCGGACGAAGTTGAACAGGATCTGGCCCATCGAGTCACCGAGCGCCGCGTACTGGTAGAGGAAGAAGGGCGCCGAGCCGCCCATGGCCGTCGGGATGATCAGCTCCGCGCAGAGCACGAACCACGCGACCGCCCCCACGACGGTGACGATCCCGGCCCGCCAGTGCCGGCGCAGCGCAAGAACGACGCCCAGGGCGATGATCGGCAGCGCGGCATCTTCCTTGCACGCCAGCACCAGGACGACACAGACCCCGTACCAGCGCCAGTAGCCCCGGTCCGCCAGCCAGTAGGCGAAGATGAACGCCGGGATGCCGAGCATCTCGGGATGGAACTGGTCGCGGTTCATCCACTCCACCGCGGGGTAGAGGAACCACGCCAGCGGGATCCACAGCGCCAGCCAACCGGACGCGAAGCGGTCCCGGGCGAGGAGCCACAAGGGGATGGCGGCGGCGCCGAAGGCGAGTGTCTCGACGACGAAGAGGAAGTGCGGCCCCGCGCCCAGCCAGTAGAACGGCACCAGCAGGTAGATGATGGGGTTCACGTGGTTGGCCCACATGTTGAGGCCGCGTATCGTGAGGAACGGGTTCAGGTGGTGGGCTGCCAGCCAGATCTCCTGGTCGAAGACGCCCATGTCGTAGTCCGTGGTGCCGAAGTTCGACTGCTGGATCCAGGTCAGCCTGCCGAAGATGACCACATAGGCGAGGACGATCCCCGCCAGGACGAACTCGGGCCTGAGCCAAGGTTGCGTCGTGCTCGCGACACGCCCGGCGGCGCGCCGGAGGCGCACATATGCGGGCTGGACCCACGGAGCGAATCCATAGTCTGCCCACTGGGCCTCAGAGGGCGGCTGCGAGGGTTCGACGTCGCTCGTACCTGGTTCGCCAATGGTCACCGACGCCCCCGCGCCACACGTCGCCTGTCACAAGGCTAGTTCTGGCCGCTCTGTTACCGACCGTGGGTACCCGGCGGTTTGGCGGCTCCTCGCCCCCGGCTACGCCGGTCCAGGCAGGTGAGCGTCTACCAGCCGACGGCGCCGTCGACCAGCTCCCGGATGAGATCGGCGTGGCCGTTGTGCCGAGCGTATTCCTCGACCATGTGCAGGTAGATCCACCGCAGCGAGCACGGCTCGCCCTCCCGGAGCCCGGTGTCGTCGAGCGAGAACCGCGCCGCTGCGGTCCTGCTGCGTTGGCACTCCTCGAGCCACGTGGTCAGGTCGCGGTCCCAGTCGGCGTCGTCGAGGGGGACGAGCTCGCTGTCTTCTATGGCGGGGTCGTACCAGATCGGTGGGGCGTCGGGGTCGCGCAGCAGTGTCCGCCGGAACCAGCCGCGTTCGACCTCGCCCATGTGCCGCACCAGGCCGTGCAGCGACAGTTTCGAGGTGGGGACGGGTCGGGCTTTGCGCGCCGCGTCTGAGAGCCCCTCGCACTTGAGCATCAGCGTGGCGCGGTGGAACTCGAGCCACCCTTCGAGCATGGCCCGTTCGCCGTCCACGTACGGTGGCTCGACGCGACGGGGATCAGACAGGTCTCCCACCATGCGACAACCTCCCGCGTCCGGTGGCGCCACAATCAAATCAGACAGGCGACCCCGGCGGCGCGGTCAACCGAAGGTGAAGTCGTAGGCGTCGACACCCGGCGAGAAGTCGAGCACGAGCGTGGCGGACTCGATGTCGGGCGAAGACACGAGGGTGTAGAGCTGCGGGATGCCGGCCACGTCGAGGGTCTGGGTGTGTGACCCCACCGCGACCTTGACGGTGCCGGTGCCCCCCAGGACCAGGTAGACGTGGCTGGCGGTGAAGGCGAGCTCGACCCGGGCGCCGGTGCCCGAGGAGATCTTCTCCGCGCCCACGGTCCACGTGCCGGCGAAGGCCAGGGCACCGGGGGGCAGAGAGCTCGGGAACGTGTACAGCGCGGGTCGGTTCTCGGTGATGGTCGCGCCGTCGTAATTCGGCAACCCGTATTGGTAGCCCAGATAGGACTCGGGCGTGAGGGCGACCCTCGGGGTCTTGTCGGGGACGTCGGTGGGCCTCGGAAGGATCACCTTGGGGTGGGCCGCGGTCAGGAGCGTGCGGATGAGCGACTCGGTACCCCCGTAGTCGCCCTCGCCGAACTCGGCGTGGCGGACCTGGCCGGTGGCATCGATGAGGTACTCGGCCGGCCACGCGTTGTTCTGGTAGGCGTCCCAGGTCTTGTAGCCGTTGTCCACGGCGACGGGGTAGCCCACGCCCAGTTGTCTCGCGGCCTGCGAGACGTTGGAGACGACGTGCTCGAAGGCGAACTCCGGCGTGTGCACGCCCACGACCTCGAACCCGTCGTTGTGGTACCGGGAGTACCAGGATTCGACATGGGGCAGAGACCGCTGGCAGTTGATGCACGAGTACGTCCAGAAGTCGACCAGCACGACCTTGCCCCTGAGCGACGCCAGCGACAGGGCGCGGTCGCCCGGCGTGTTGAGCCAGGCCGAGATGCCGGTGAAGTCCGGCGCGGCGCCGCAGCCCTCGAGTGTCGACAGCCCGGGCGCGCAGTTGCCCAGCCTTCCCGTCCTCTTCGCACCGGTGAGCGCGGCCAGTTGCCGCTTGGCGTAGGAACCACCTTCGACGTGGTTCTGCAAGGCGTGGGTGTAGCCCGGTACCACGCGTTGCAGGCCGTCGGTGACGTTGAACGCGATCAGCAGCGTCATGGTCAGGAGCACGACCCCGCCGATCTGCCTCGCGAGGCCGGCATGCGCCTTGAAGGCCGAGACCCGCTCGGCGACGCGCTGGCCGGCCAGGGCGAAGACCAGAAGCGGCACCGCCGCGCCCAGCGCGAAGTCGACGGTGAGCACCACCGCACCGAAGCCGACGCGATGATGGCTGCTCACGACCGAGATGGCGGTCAGCACCGGTCCCGCACAGGGGATGAAGAGCGCGCCCAGTCCGAGCCCGAGGACGAACCCGCCCGTGTTGCCGTTGGGCTGGCGCTGCGCCACCCGGGCGAAGGGGCGTTCGAGCAGGTGCCCGAGGGGCGGGACGATGAGCCCGGCGGCGACGATCCCGAGGATCACGAGGCCGGTGTCGGTGAGGAAGTCCTGGGGCAGGCCGACCGCGCTCAGCAACGAGGACCCCACCAAGGTGACGATGCTGAAGCTGACGACCAGGCCGGCGACCACCGCGTAGGCGCGGTAGCTGCGGGAGCGGGCGGCAGCGCCGGTGGTCGGGACCGTGGCGCCGGCCACCAGGACGACGGGCAGGACCGGCAAGATGCAAGGGGAGATGCCGGCGATGATCCCCGCCACGAATCCGATGACATACAGCAGGAGCACGCCCGGCGGACCTCTCTCCGGGGCCCTCTCGGCGCCCGGGTGCTGCCATCGTACGAAGGGGGGCGCCGCAAACGACGTCGCGCCGAGGCACCCGAGGGCGACGGTCGCGGTGAAAAGGCTCCCGACGCCGGGTCTTCAGCTCCCCGGGACGGCCCACCCCAATGAACGCTCGACGGCATTGTGCCAACCGAGATGGGCGCGGTCCGCGGCCAACGCCGAGGCCTTCGCCTCGAACCGGGCATCGAGGACCCAGATCGACTCCAGGTCCTCGACCGACGCCCAGACGCCCTCGGCCACCCCCGCCAGGGTTGCGGCTCCCAAGGCCGTGGTCTCGGTGGTGGCCGGACGCGACACCGGCACACGGACCTGGTCGGCCTGGATCTGCAGCAGCAGGTCGAGCACAGCAGCACCACCGTCGACGCGCAAGGCGGCGAGCTCGGTTCCCACACCCTTCATGGCATCGACCACGTCGCGCACCTGGTACGCCATGGCTTCGACCACGGCGCGGGCGACGTGTGCCGCACCCACGCCGCGCGTGAGGCCGGTGATCGTCCCTCGGGCATAGGGGTCCCACCACGGGCTCCCGAGGCCCGTGAAGGCGGGCACCACGTAGACACCCTCGCTCCCGGCCACCTGCTGGGCGAGCGGCCCGATGTCCGCCGCGGCGTCGATGAGCCCGAGCCCGTCGCGCAGCCACTGGATGGCGGCACCCGTCACGAACACCGCCCCCTCGAGCGCGTAGGCCACGGGTGACGAGCCGCCGTGCTCGCCCAGGTCCCACGCCACTGTGGTGAGGAGACCCTCCGAAGGCGGCGGGCAGCGCTCACCGACGTTCAACAGCACGAAGCTCCCCGTCCCATAGGTCACCTTCGCCATGCCCTTCGACACGCACGCCTGGCCGAAGAGCGCCGCCTGTTGATCGCCCGCCACTCCGCTCACCGGGACACCGGCCATGGCCGACGCGTTGGCACCGAGCACGCCCCGCACGACCCCGAAGCGCCCGCACGAAGCGCGGACCTCGGGGAGCGCGGCGCGTGGTACCCCGAAGATGTCGCACAGCTCGTCGGACCAGGACCGTTCGCGTATGTCATAGAGCAGGGTCCGCGAGGCGTTGGTGGCGTCGGTGGCGAGGACCCCGCCGTCGGTCCCCCCGGTGAGGTTCCAGATCAGCCAGGCGTCGACCGTGGCGAGCACGAGGTCGTCGGTGACCGCCACCCCGCCGGGGCCCAGCAGCCACTCCATCTTCGTGCCCGAGAAATAGGGGTCGAGGACGAGCCCCGTGCGCTCGCGCACCACGGGAAGGTGGCCCTCGGCCCGAAGCTGGTCGCAGCGCGGCGCGGTCCGCCGGTCCTGCCACACGATGGCCCGGTGCAGGGGACGGCCGGTGGCGCGGTCCCAGGCGACCACCGTCTCGCGCTGATTGGTGATGCCGAGAGCGGCGACGCTGTCGCCCGCCTCGTGCCGACGGGCGGCCACCTCCGCCACCGTGGTCACGACGCGGTCCCAGATCTCGGCGGGGTCGTGCTCGACCCATCCCGGGCGGGGGTAGTACTGGGTGAGTTCGCGGTACGAGACGTCGACGACGGCCCCGGCCTCGTCCACCGCCAGCGCCCGGACACCGGTCGTCCCCGCATCGATGGCGATCACGCAAGCCACGGGCGGCGACCCTATCGGGGCCGACCCGCTTGCCCCGGTGGGTCTCGTCCGGCGCCGGGCTCCGGGCCCCGGGTGCAAACCTTCGCGAACGGGTCGCGACCAGGGCGGATGGTGGAGACCAGCCATTGACACCTTCGTAACTACAGTGCTGTAATGGCCACTGCATCTGGGGGCCACTTCAGGGGAGACCACAACATCTTGTGGTCGGAGAGGGAAATGGGGCGGGGAGCCCTGCCTTCTTCCGAAGGTCGGCACCTACGCTGGGAACCAAGGAAAGGGTGGAACAACGATCATGGCAATCGCCCCGCAGCGGACCGCTATCGGCATCCGGCGGTACTTCACCACCGAAGGGGTCCACCCCTACGACGAGCTCGCATGGGAGCGGCGCGATTCGCGTATCACCGACTACCGCGACGGCAGCGTCGCCTTCGAGCAGCTCGAGGTCGAGGTCCCGGCCACGTGGAGCCTCAACGCCACCAACATCCTGGCCCAGAAGTACTTCAGGGGGACCCCCGGGACCGCCGAGCGCGAGACCTCGCTGAAGCAAGTCGCAGACCGGGTGGTCGACACCATCACCGCCTGGGGCATCAAGGACGGCTACTTCGAGGACGACAGCGAGGCGGAGACCTTCCGCCACGAGCTCAAGCACATCATCGTGAACCAGCGCGCCGCCTTCAACTCCCCGGTGTGGTTCAACATCGGCGTCCAGGGTGTCCCGCAGCAGGGCAGCGCGTGCTTCATCCTCGCCGTCGACGACTCGATGGACTCGATCCTGAACTGGTACCGGGAAGAGGGCATCATCTTCAAGGGCGGGTCGGGCGCCGGTGTCAACCTCTCGAGCATCCGTGCCTCGGTGGAGAGACTGCAGGGAGGCGGAACGGCATCAGGCCCGGTCTCGTTCATGCGAGGTGCGGACGCGTCGGCGGGGACGATCAAGTCGGGCGGGAAGACCCGTCGGGCAGCAAAGATGGTGATACTCAACGACGACCACCCCGACATCGAGGACTTCATCTGGTGCAAGGCGCTCGAGGAGCGCAAGGCCCGTGTCCTTCGCGATGGTGGGTTCGACATGGACCTGGACGGATCCGACTCGTTCTCCATCCAGTACCAGAACGCGAACAACTCCGTGCGCGTGACCGACGAGTTCATGCAGGCGGTTCTCGACGACGCCGACTGGGCGCTCACGGCCCGCACCGATGGCTCGGCCGTCCGCATCGTCAAGGCGCGCGACCTGTTCAGGCAAATTGCCCACGCCGCCTGGGAATGTGCAGACCCCGGAATGCAATTTGACACCACGATCAACCGTTGGCACACCGCTCCCAACGCCGGCCGGATCAACGGAAGCAACCCTTGTTTCCCAGGTAGTGCGCGTGTTCACACAGACAAGGGCCTGGTGCCGTTCTCGGATCTCGTCGACCGAGTGAACAGGGGCGAGACCTTTGGTGTCTACACGCACGATGCCACGAACAGTGACACTCCGGCGCAGCGCGTCGAGATCACGACGCCAGAGGCCTTCATGATCACCGGGTTCAACGACATCGTCCGCCTCCGCTTCGAGAACGGGATGGAGTTGCGCTGCACGCCCGGCCACAAGATCTTCACCACAAATCGTGGTTACGTCGAGGCTTCCGATCTGCGCAGTGACGATGAAGTCAAGGTCCTAGACCTCCCGACCCCAGCGGTCAATGCAGAGTCAGTGTTGCCTGTGTCATCGGACGCCGATGACTATCGGACCAAGGGCGATCACGGAGACGAACTGCGGTTCCCTGATGTGTGGACATCGGATTTCGCCCACTATCTCGGTTGGCTGGTAGGGGACGGCAGCACGTCAGGCTCGACAACCACCACGATCTACGGGAGTGCGGAGGACCGGGACGAGGTTCTCCCTCGACACACCGACCTCGTGGAATGGATCAACGGCGACCGGCCGCTGAAGCTCTCGGAGCAAGCGAATGGGACCGCGCAGCTACGGTTCGGCGCGCCGGCCGTTCAAGCGGTTCCTCGAGGCTCTCGGCGTCAAATCAGTGAAGGGTCCGGAGAAGTCGGTTCCGTGGTCGATCGAGCAAGCTCCGCCTGAGGTCGTAGCGAGCTTCTTGCAGGGATTGTTCGATGCCGACGGATGTGCGGTGGTGAATCGGGAAAAGGGCTCATACGTCGGCCTCGGCTCGATCTCCACCGATCTGCTTCGGGGAGTGCAGCGATTGCTCACCACTTTCGGAGTTTCGAGCCGTATCTACAAGACCCGCAATTCGGCTGAGTCAGGTGCTTTCAGCTACACCAACAAAGCTGGCAGCACAGTGAGCTACGGCCACGCTGCCGCTTATGACCTGCGCATCACCTCGGGATCGATCGTGTCCTTTGCTCAGAATGTTGGCTTCTCGCTTTCACGGAAGGCGGCGCTTCTTCGGGAGATTGTCGTCGAGGGCGAGAAGGGGTTCTACGACGTTCGTCGGACCACCCGCCTTGATGAGTGGATCGATGATGGCGTCGAGCTCACATACAATCTCTCGGAGCCTCGGAACCACTCGTATGTCGTCGACGGGGTAGTCGTCCGCAACTGCTCCGAGTACATGCATATCGACAACAGCGCCTGCAATCTGGCGTCGATCAACCTGCTCAAGTACCTGCGCGACGACGACAGCTTCGACGCCGAGAGCTTCAACGCCACCGTGGACGTGGTCTTCACGGCGCAGGAGATCCTCGTCGGCAACGCCGACTACCCGACGGAGAAGATCGCCGAGAACTCGCGCCGCTATCGGGAGCTCGGTCTCGGGTACGCCAACCTGGGAGCGCTGCTCATGGCGCAGGGCCTGCCCTACGACTCCGACGAGGGTCGTGCCTGGGCCGCCTCGATCACGGCGCTCATGACCGGCCACGCCTACGCCGTGTCCGCCCGGACCGCTTCACGCATGGGCCCGTTCGCCGGGTTCCACTCCGATCGCGAGGCGATGCTCAACGTCCTGCAGATGCACCGTGCCGAGGTGGCCAAGATCGACGAGGAGCTCGTTCCCATGGAACTGCTCTCCGCCGCTCAAGAAGCGTGGGACGACGCGGTCGAGCTCGGGGAGCAATTCGGCGTGCGCAACTCTCAAGCGAGTGTCCTCGCTCCGACGGGCACCATCGCACTGATGCTCGACTGTGACACCACCGGGGTCGAGCCGGACCTCGGCCTGGTGAAGACGAAGAAGCTCGTCGGGGGCGGGACGATGTCCATCGTCAACCAGACCGTCCCCCGCGCGCTGGCGAGACTCCGCTACATGCCCGAGCAGATCGACGACATCATCTCGTACGTCGACGAGCACAAGTCCATCGTGGGTGCTCCGCACCTGGCGGCAGAGCACATGGCGGTGTTCGCCTGCTCCATGGGAGACAACACGATCCACTACACGGGCCACGTCCGGATGATGGGAGCGGTCCAGCCCTTCATCAGCGGAGCCATTTCAAAGACGGTCAATTTGCCCGAGGACGTCACCGTCGAGGACATCGAGCAGCTGCACCTCGATGCCTGGCGGATGGGCATCAAAGCCGTCGCCATCTACCGCGACAACTGCAAGGTTGCCCAACCACTCTCCACCACCAAGAAGGCGACGGCGCTAGGGGAGGGGGGCGACTTCGCTCCACCCGGATCCGACGCCGAAGCGCGGGACCGGGCTGCGGCGGCCAAGATCGCCGAGCTCGAATCGGCACTCGCCCAAGCCGAGAACCGGTCTCGTGACACGGTGGTGGTGGGGGCGGTCCGGGAGCGGCTGCCGCGGCGACGCAAGTCGAGCACCTTCGCCTTCCGGGTGGCCGACTGCGAAGGGTACGTGACCGTCGGAGAGTACGACGACGGGCGGCCGGGCGAGGTGTTCATGAAGGTCTCCAAGCAGGGCTCCACCCTGGCGGGGATCATGGACGCCTTCTCGATATCGGTCAGCTTGGGGCTCCAGCACGGGGTCCCGCTGGCCACGTATGTCCGCAAGTACACCAGCATGCGCTTCGAGCCGGCGGGGATCACCGACGACCCGGAACTGCGCATCGCCACCAGTCTGGTGGATTACATCTTCCGTCGGCTGGCCGTCGACTACCTGACGCTCAACGAGCGCGAGGACCTCGGCGTCCTGTCCACATCCGAGCGCATGCAGCCGACCCTGCCGGGGGTGGAGGAAGCCGCCACACCCGAGGAGGACCTCGTCGAGGAGGCCGGGATCAGCTCGGTGCCACGCTCTGGGCTCGACGGCGGGGCCCCGACGATGGCTCGGACGACGTCAGCGTCGACGGCGGGCACAGCGTCAGTGCGTGCGGAGCAGAGCAACGCGCCGCTTTGCTACCAGTGCGGCATGGTCATGCAGCGAGCGGGCTCCTGCTACCTGTGCACCAGCTGCGGGACGACGAGCGGCTGTTCGTAGTGTGAAGTCTCGTCCGGTGACTCTCGACAATTCGCGCCAAGTGACGCGGTTGTTCGCGCCAAGCGACACGCGACTTCTCATTTGGTGACACGCGAGTGCGTGCGAGAGTGAGCACCTCGGTGTCCTGAGGTGATGGATAGGCAGGATGACGGAGGAGATGGCGCTTGCCGCTACCGGGGCTGAAATCCTCGAGCGGCAGGACGCGCCCTCTGCGCTCTGGCTGCTAATCGCCAGCGCCAGATGTACCGGCGGGCGAAGCGCCGGAATTACTCACGCGTCTTCTGCGTGGGAGTCCTGGCCGTCGTCGCCCCGGTCATGGCTGTCTTGTGGCCTTCCACGGCGAGTGGGTTGAGCGCGGTGGAACGGGCAGGGGTCTTCCTGTCCCGCACGCTCTTCAGGGCGAGCCTGATTCGTGCCAACCGGAGTATCCGAACCGGGCCCGATGTCATCAAATCGCTTCCGGTGGGGCTCGACCGGACTGCCATGGGCAGCCAGCGGAGAGCTGAACGAGCTGGCCAGGTTCACTGTGCCCCTGAGCTGGTCAAAGTCGATTTCGGCCATGGTGTGTCCCCTTCTGGGTACCGCACTATGATATGAGAAATCATATCAACTCCCAAGTAAGGCGGCCACATGCCGACGGCGCAGCTGGTGCGAGAGGCCAGGAGAGGTAGCGGGCTCTCCCAGCGCGCCTTGGCGGCCAAAGCCGGGCTGCGACAGCCCGCGCTCGCTGACATTGAGCGCTCTGCTCACGACACACGGGGAGAGCAGCTCGATCGCCTCGTGAACGCCGCCGGTTACCGGCTGGCCGTCCTCCCGACCTCGGCCCGTTCGGCCGCCGACTGGGCCGACTTCATCTACGAAGAGCTCCGGTCCCCGAGGGGAAGTGAAGCCGTCGCATTCCGTGCGCTGATCGGCCTCAACGATGACCTCGCCTCGGTGTCGAGGCCACTTCGAGTCGCCTTGTGCGTCACACCACCGGCACCTTGTGGCGATCCCCGGTTCGACGCCGCCATTGCTGCCCTCGTCGAGCACCAACTCTCTGTGGCCAAGTCGCCCGTTCCGGACTGGGTCCACGAACCATCGCGGGTGCTGAAGGAGTCGTGGGTCGTTTCGCCCTACACCGATCTCCGCACTGTTCCGAAGGCTTTCCGGCGCCACGGTGTCCTGCTGGCAGCCTCCGAGCTCGAAAGCGTCTGACGTGCTGTTCGGCGCCGACGACCTCGAGGAGGCGCTACGCGCTCTCGTGAGGGAGCTCGTCGACGCAGGTGACGAGGCCAAGATCCGGATCGTCGGTGGCGCCGCCGTGGAGATGCAAGTCGGGCGTGAGGGGCTGACCGAGGATATCGACGCTCTGTATGGATCGTCCCCAGAGGTCAAGTCGGCAGTCGAGCGCATCGCCGAGGCGAGGAACTGGCCTCCGACATGGCTAAGTGATGCGGTCAAGATGTACATGAGCCACTACGTCACCGATGGGGACTGGGAGCTTCGGATGGAGGAGGAAGGAGTGGCTGTCTTTGTCGCTCGACCTCAATTGCTGCTCGCCATGAAACTCCATGCGGGACGGGGGCGACGTGATGCGGGAGACATCGACCGGCTTCTCGACGCATGTGGGGTCAATGCTGCTGGAACGGCCGAAGAGCTCTTCAACCGCTACTACCCTGACGGAGCGATAGCTGAGCCGGCAATGCGCCAATTGATGGACCGCTTTCCCGAACCGAGCTAGCCACCGAGACGCACAGTGTTGTCAGCCGCCAGGAGCCAGCGTCAAGGCACCTCATCTATCGCCGGTCTGCATGTTTGGCGCTTCCGGACGGACGCGTGCGGTGGGAGCAGCTGACGACTCGTCGATGGTGGTGCCTCCGCGCTTGCGATGGCGAAAGTGCCTGTCGCCCTGAGCGGCGGACACCAGATCCCCTCAGAGCTCCTGGTCAGAACCCCTGCGGTGGCTACTGCTCCGGCTGTCTTGCATGGATGCTTGCCTACTAGCTTGCGTTTTACTTGCATGAGGGTACAATCGAGGTATGGCCCGGTACGGAGGACATGACCTCGGAGAGGCGCTGCTGGTCGAGAGCGCGGAGGAGTGCGCCAAGCTGCTGGCGGACCACCGCGAGCGCTTCGACGTCTTCGCCGCGGCCCTCCCCCACGCCGTCTTGGGCGAGTGGGCTTCGGTCCAGGCCGTGGTGAACCGTTGGCACGGCTTCGTCGGCGAGCTCCTGGAGGCCGCTGCCGTCCAGCTCCCCGAGCAGGTGGCCCCCGTCGGGGGCCACCTCGGCATCCTCACGGCCGCCCACCACCTGAGCGGGGAGCCCGTCGGCTACCTCGAGCACCTCATCGGCGACGTCCCCTTCTCGCCCATGCTGGCCAGCTTCGGCCGCGATGTCGGTGTGGGGGTGGTGGCCGTCGACGCCTTGCGCGCCCTGCTGCCGGGGTGCCAGCGCCTGCGCATCGAGGCCTCCGCCGGCTGGCCCGATTGGCCCGAGGGGGCAGACGTGGCGCGCTACCGGCGCCTCGTGGAGATCGCTCTGCGCCAGATGCAACCCCCGCTCGACCAGGTGCGCTCCATGTTCGACCTGACCACCGCCGAGATCGCGGGCCTCTTCGGTGTTCGTCGCCAAGCCGTCGAGCACTGGGAGCGCGCCGGGGATGTCCCCGGCGCCAGGCGCGAGAAGCTGGCCAACCTGCTGTCGGTGGGGGAGACCCTCGAGCGCAAGCTCCGGCCCGGGCGCCTTCCCTTGGTTGCGCGCCGGCGGGCCGACGCCTACGGCGGACGGACGTTGCTGGAGATGGTCCGCGACGACCACGACGCCGAGCTGCGGGAGCTCACCGAACGGGCCTTGGATTGGTCGAGCACGGCGTGAGTCCTGCGTCTCCCCGGGCGGAGCCCTTCTCATGGAGGTGATCGAGCGCGGCGGCGAGCACTGTCGCGTCGCCGACCCCGACTGGGATGACCCCCTCGACGGGTCGTACTCGATGCGCTTTGGCGGCCGCTGGAATCCGTCCGGCAGCTTCCCGGTGGTCTACCTCAACGGGGATCTCGACACGGCAAGGGCCAATGCCCGGCATCTGCTGTCCGAGCAGCTGGGGGGCCAGCCTTTCGTGGCCGAGGATCTCGACCCCGCCCAGCTCCCGGTGTTGGTGTGGGCGACCGTGCCAGCGCGCGACTACCTCGATGTCGTGACTCGTGACGCGATCATCGCCAAGGGGCTCCCGGCGACGTACCCGTTCGACGACTCGGGCCAGGTCGTCCCACGCACTCGCTGTCAACCCATCGGACAGGGTGCCTGGGTCGACGGGCTACCCGGGGTCGCCTGCCGCTCGGCGGTGGAGCACGCGCCGCCCAACGGGGAGGAGCTGGCGTTCTTCGACCGCCACGAGGTCGAGCTCAAGGCCACGCTGGTCCAACCCTTTGAGCAGTGGTACGGCCCCTTTGACTGGTGAGGATCTGCGGGAGTGCGCCGCCGAAGACCATCCTGCTCGTGGGGGAGGTGGCGTCGGCCGCCTGAAGTCGTCGGTTTCGAGCGGGCCCCGAGCGCAAGCGCCCATCTCACACGTCGTGTGAAACCGCGCCCGTGACTCTCGACTTCTTGCACGAGATGTAGCCGGATTGTTCGTGCGGGTGACATCGGAATGCGAGCAACAGTCATGCCCAGTGGCCACGGGAAACTCCAGGGCCACCATCACGGCACCTCGTGAGCACCGGCTCCGACTCCTCCGACTCCTCCGACGACCTCTCCAGGCAGGTGGTAGGTGTGCGAGAGGCGTCATGCGGCACGATGGGTGACGTGCACCCCATCGACCACGCGGACAGAGGCAGAGCTGCCGCGTCTCCGGCGAGCGGGCGGCATCCGTTGCTGGACCCCGAGGTGGTCACGGCTGTCGGGAAGATGGTGTCGTCGTATCTCGGCCGTCGATGGGACCTGGAGACATTCGACGACCTCGACGATCTGGCCTCGCACCCCTGCGGCATTCTCCGCGGTCAGGGCCTGTCGGTCTTCGCCAAACTCAACGCCGACCGTACCGGGCCGGCCATGTTCGACGCCGAGCTTCGGGGTCTCGCCCTCCTCGCTCGCCTGGCCGGGGTCGCCACCCCCGCCGTCGTTGGCGACGGCGTCGTGCGGGTCTCCTCTGGCGTCATCTTCGTTGTCGAGGCGCTCGAAGGACGTCGCGGCATTGACCGGCTCCCGGAGGACTGGATCTCGATCGGGACCACGCTTGCGGCCGTGCACGCCGTGCACGGGGAGCATTTCGGACTGGAGGCCTTCGACGGCTTCTTCGGGCCGCTCCCTCAGGACAATCGGCCCATCAACGCCGGGACCTGGGCCGAGTTCTACGCCGAACGCCGACTTCGTCCGCGCCTCCGGGACGCGGTGGACTCACGGCGCCTTCCTGCGACATTGGCCTCTCGGGTCGAAGCAATCCTCCAAAGACTGGACCGCCTGTCCGGGCCGGAGCCCGTACCCACCTTGCTCCACGGAGACGCGCAGCAGAACAACTTCGTCAGCACCGACGCCGGAGCTGCGATTGTTGATGCCGCTCCCTATTTCGGTCACCCGGAGATGGACCTCGCCCTCGTGGACTACTTCGAACCTGCCCCCAAAGCGGTCTTCGACAGCTACCGAGAACAGCTCCCCATCGACGGCGGCTTCGCCGAACGTCGCGATCTGTGGCGCCTCCACGCGTATCTCGCGGGCATTGCCGTCGGTGGGGACAGCGACTTCGGACGTGTCTTTCTCGCCCGGCTGGGGACGGCGCTCGACAAGTTCCGCTAGGCAGGGCTTTGCCGCCCAGCCCAAGCTCCTCTGTGAGCCTCCGCGACCCGATTGGTGCGAACTGGAGTATCCGAAGCGGCGCGATGTCACCAAACGCGATTTCCCGCTGACATTTCACGAGATCTCACACGTCGTCGCGCTCGATGGGGCGACAGCCACGCAACGGGTTCGACCAGCCCGGGATCCACTACGATTTGAGGACGCCTGGTGGGGGAGCCGGGAGCAGTGGCGAGCATGGAAGTGCCGGACCTAGCGGCGGACCAGGGTGACAATCGCCCGAACTCTCTGGCGGCAGAGCGCCAGGAGCTGACCAGGACCCGCATCCGTCGGGCCGCCATGGCCGCGGTCGCCCAGCACGGCTTCAACACCACGGTGGAGCAGATCGCAGAGCTCTCGGGGGTGAGCCCCCGCACCATCTTCCGGCACTACGGCAGTCATGACCGCTTGATCGCCGAGACCGTCCGGGACATGTTCGAGGCGTGCGGCCGTTATCCCGACGTGGGCTCGCCCCGGGACGTCGAAGACCTCGCCGCCTGGATCGACGGCCTGCCTCAGCACGTCGACGATGTTGACGCCTGGCTCGAGGCCCTGGCGGTGACCATCCACACCCGAATGGCCGAGGTCTTCGGCTTCGCCTTCTGGGACATCTACGCCCCACCGCGGCCCGGGTCCGAGGCCCTGGCCGAGGTGGCCGAGCTCTGCCGGGCCTATCGCCTGCGCGGGATGCACTACATGGCCGCGCTGGCCTGGCGCTCCGCCGGGGGCGAAGGCGAGCCCCCCGAGGAGGTGACCCTGGCCTTCGCCCTGCACCTGTCGGCCCACACCACCCAGGCACTCATGACCGACTTCGGGTGCTCACCGACGCGGGTCGGGTTGCTGTGCGCCCGAATCCTGCAGACCATCCTCCATCAAGCGGTGGATGGCGGCCACCAAGCGTTGGACGGCGGCCCCGACGGGTCGGATCGGCACCGAACGCCAGAGCCGGGGGCGACCGAGCCAGGAGGGGGCGCGCCCGCTCCTTGACAGGGGGAATCAGGCGCTCGCCGCGATCTCCAGGATCTCCGCGCCGTCGACCGTCACCGGTGATTCGGGTGGCATGGAAGTGCTCCGCCGTCCCAACTCGGCCCGGGCGTTCTCCACGCTGTCGAAGAGCTCCACCGATGTGCCGGTGCGCCCGTCCTCGGAGTGCATCCAGTACCCGGCCACGAACCCGGGCGCTGCCTTCGCCCCGGGGACGACCTCGGTGTCGAGGACCTTCGCCGCGGCTTCTGCCAGGCCGGGCTTGAACGTCACCCGGACAACGATGGCGTGCGTGGGTGAACCTGCCATGGGGAGCCTCTCCGTGCGTAGGTGGATGGAGCGCCGTTGTTGAACCCCTTTCGCCGCCACCACCGGGGACAGATCACTCGGCGGATCGCCCCGAGCCTCGTTCTGAGGGCGGGTGCCGGACCGGCACCCCGAGTGTGGTCAGCGTCGCTCTCCCGGCTGTGGGGCAGGATGGACCCATGGCTGACCGGAATGTCCTCGACAAAGCGCTCCTCGGGCTCCAAGAGGAGCTGGTGAAGATGCAGCAATGGGTCCGTGACGAGGGGAATCGCGTCGTCATCGTCGTCGAAGGTCGCGATGCAGCGGGAAAGGGGGGGGTGATCAAGCGCATCACCGAGTACCTGAACCCTCGTTGGTGCCGCGTGGCGGCGCTCCCGGTCCCGAGCGACCGGGAGAAGACCGAGTGGTACTTCCAGCGCTACATCGCCCATCTCCCCGCCGGCGGGGAGATCGTCCTCTTCGACCGGAGTTGGTACAACCGGGCCGGGGTCGAGCGAGTCATGGGGCTCTGCACCGACGAGGAGTACCACCGTTTCCTCCGCCAGTGCCCGGCATTCGAGCGGATGCTCCTCGACGACGGCATCATCCTGATCAAGTACTGGTTCTCGGTGAGCGACGAGGAGCAGGAGCGGAGGTTCAAAGAACGCCTCAACGCACCCCTCAAACGGTGGAAGCTGAGCCAGATGGACCTCGAAGGCCGCAACCGCTGGGTCGAGTACTCCAAGGCCAAGGACGAGATGTTCGCCCACTGCGACCTGCCGGACTCGCCCTGGTACGAGGTCGAGGCCGACGACAAGAGGAGGGCCCGCATCAACTGCATCGCCCATCTCCTCTCGGTGGTGCCGTATCAGAGCCGCAAGCAAGCCAAGATCAAGCTCCCCCCGCGGCCCCCGGCCGGCAATTACCAGCGACCGCCCCGCGAGCGGTTCCGCCACGTCCCCGATTTCGCCGCGACGATCTCCTGACACAACTCCACGCCACTCGTTCGTGGATACGATCCAGCCGATGAACCTGGGACGAACGGGCATCTGGTGGAGCGGCTCCTGGCGAGCCCAGGACACCTCGATCGACGTCGCGGCGGAGGTGGAGAACCTCGGCTACACCGCACTGTGGTCCTCGGGTGGATTCGACCCCGGCCTCTCGGCGCACTTCGGCCGCCTGCTCGCCTCCACGACCCACCTCTCGGTGGCGAGCGGCATCGTGAACATCTGGCGAGCCTCTCCATCTGATGTCGCCGAGGCCGCCGCGGACCTCGACGCCAGGTACCCAGGCCGCTTCGTCCTGGGCCTGGGAGCGAGCCACGCACCTCTGGTCGAGAATTACGCCCGACCCTTTGCGCAGATGGAGCGCTACCTCGACGCCCTGGACGGGGCCGGTCCCTCGGTGGCGAAGGACCGACGGGTTCTGGCGGCACTCGGGCCCCGCATGCTCCGCTTGTCGGCCGAACGAGCGGCGGGGGCACATCCCTACTTCGTGCCCGTGGAGCACACCGCCCGAGCGCGTGAGCTCTTGGGAAGCGGGCCGCTCCTGGCTCCGGAAGTGACAGTGGTGCTCGAGCGGGATCCGGCCACGGCGCGCGAGTTGGCCAGGACCTTCACCGCGGGCTACCTGACGCTTCCGAACTACACCAACAACCTGCGCAGCCTTGGCTTCGGCGACGATGACCTGACGGGTGCCGGAAGTGACCGTCTCGTCGATGCCGTGGTGTGCTGGGGTGATCCCGACACCATTGCCGCTCGGGTGCGCGAGCACGTCGAAGCCGGCGCAGATCACGTCTGTGTGCAGGTCGTGTCGTCCCGGGAGTCGTTCCCCCTGGCCGAGTATCGAGAGCTCGCGCCGGCCCTGTCGTCGGTCTGACCCCATGGACGCCAGTCCTGGAAGGCAACGCGGAACAGTGATGTCTCGGCGGACCCTGCTGGGCGCCGCCGCCGGAGCCGGTGCGATCCTGGCGTCGTGCGCCGGGGGCAACAGGCCCGCCACCGGCACACCGCGTCACGTGATCGTCGTGGGAGCGGGGCTCGCCGGGCTGACGGCGGCTGTCGATCTCCGCTCCGCCGGTTGGGACGTGACCGTCCTCGAAGCGCGCCACCGGGTGGGCGGGCGCGTGCTGACGCTTCACGAGCCTTTCGATGACGGCCAGTACGCCGAGGCGGGCGGGGAGTCCATCGACGACAACCACACCGCCATTCAGGCGCTCGCCCGCCATTACGGATTACCACTTGCGCACCGGCCCCCTGACAAGTTGGAACGGGCTTCGGTCTTCAGGCGAGGCGAGCACACGACACTCGGCGCGTTGCTCCAACAAGACGGAGGTGCCACGACCACCGGGTACCTGGGATTCGACCAGGCGCTCATCGACATTGCCGGCGACCTCGACCCGGAGCACCCCGAGCGCGCCGCCGACGCGGCGAGGCTCGACTCGCGGTCGTTGGAGGACTTCCTCGCCGACCAACATCTCACCGACGCAGCCGCATTCCTGGTGCGCACCGACTACCGGGGCAACTACAACGCCGAGCTCACAGGTGTCTCCTTGCTCTTTGCCGCCCAGCAGGCGGTTGTCGACGCGAGCCTCTCGGAATCGGGGGTCGAGACGATGCGCATCGCCGGGGGCAACGACCGCCTTCCCCAGGCTCTGGCGAACGTTCTGGGTGACCGACTGATGCTGGGGGTTCCGGTGACCCGAGTCTCCCGGCAATCGTGGGGAGTGCGGGTCTCTGCCGGCGCCAAGAGCTACGACGCCGCCCACGTCGTGCTGGCCGTACCCCCTCCACCTTTGCGACGCATCACCTTCGATCCCGCGCTTCCGGCCCCTGTCGCCTCCATGGTCGACCAGCTCCGCCTGGGCTCGGCGCTGAAGGTGTCGAGGCAGTACACCCGCCGGTTCTGGCGTCGGGAGGGCCTCTCGGGGTTCACCGTTACCGACCTCCCGTTCGCCGTGGCCTGGGAAGCCACCGACTCCCAGCCCGGAGCGGACTCGGACCCCGGGATCCTGACCCAGTTCGTGACCGGCGACGCCGCCGCGGCGGGAGCGAAGCTGCGAGACCCGACGAGGATCACCTCGTTCGGCACCCAACTCGACCGCGTGTACCCCGAAGGTGTGGCCCTCAGCAGCTCGCGGCGGTCGACCATGGCCTGGGCGGACGAGCCCTACACCGGCGGCGGGTACGCGGTGTTCGCCCCCGGCCAATTCTTGCCGTTCTGGCCGGTGCTGCGAGCACCGCATGGTCGGATGTGGTTCGCCGGCGAACACACCGAGACGCTGGCCGGGTACATGGAGAGCGCCGTCCGCTCGGGACACCGCGTGGCCCGTTCGATCGGGCGCCCTCCTCCGCCCGCGTAACGGATCCCTACGCCAGATGTCTCGCCGATACCCCTGACATCACGGCGATCAGCTCCCCACGTGGATGGGCAGGTACTCGAATCGACGGGTGAACGGGCCGGGCGCGTAACGGGCCGCCGTGGTGTCGGCCACGAAGTGCGGCATCGCCCGCAGCAGCTCCTCGACGACGACTCGGCCCTCGAGCCTGGCGGCGGCAGCCCCCAGGCAGTGGTGGGGCCCCGAGCTGAACGCCAGGGCCCGGGTGATGGTGCGGGTCACATCGAGGTGGCCCGCCTCGGGGCCGAATTCCCGAGGATCGCGGTTCGCCGAGGCGAACAGGAGGTGCACCTTGGCTCCGGCCGGAATCGTGACCTGCCCATGCGGGCTGCTCATCGTCACCGCTGTCGTCGAGGTGCGTGACAGACCCTGGACGGGGGAGAGGAAGCGCAGGAGCTCCTCGACCGCGTTGGGCACCAGGTCGGGTTCGACAGCCAGGAGGCTTCGTTGGTCGGGGTGCTCGCTCAGCAGGGCAGCGGTGCCCCCGATGAGGCCCGCGGCAGTGTCGTTCCCGCCGGCGATCATGACGAAGCAGAAGCCGAGGATCTCTTCGATCTCGACCCCACGGCCGTCGACCTCGGACTCGAGAAGCACCGAGATCATGTCGGTGCCGGCCCTGCCCTTCTTGGCCGAGGCGAGCTCGGTGAAGTACCCGTACAGCTCCCCGATGGCCCGCCCCGCCGACAGCACGTTGCCGCCCGCGTTGGCTTGCACGATCGCACTGCTCCAGGCGCCGAAGGCCGAACGGTCCTGCGGGGGGACACCGAGGTAGTCGGCCACCACGAACGAAGGCAGGGGGGAGGCGAGCTCGGCGACGAAGTCGGCCTCGCCCATCTCGGCCATGCGCTCGATGCGAGACCGGGTGAAGGCGCGTACCGCACTCTCGCGCTCGGCCACCGCCCGCGGGGTGAACATGGAATTGACCAGCCGGCGGTAGAGGGTGTGACGGGGCCGGTCCATCATGACCAAGGTGGGCATGAGCCCCAGTTTCGTGATCTCGTCCTCCTCGAAGGTGAGGCCGTGAGCAGAGGAGAAGGTCCCGGTGTCACACGTGGCGGCCATGACATCGGAGAACCGCGACAGGACCCAGAAGCCTCGATCGCGCACGAAGTGGACAGGGTCCTCGTCGCGCAGGCGCTCGTAGATCGGGTACGGGTCGCGCCAGAAGGCGACGTCGAAAGGGTCGTAGGAGAGGGTCGATGGTGTCATGAGCAGATGACCTGGGCTCGTTCGATCGGCTACCGGAGGCGCCGCATGGTACCGGGAGGGCTCTCGGGCACTGCTCCGGGATGCAACGCGGAGGCCAGGATCTCCACGCCGTCGACCAGGCGCGGCCCCGGACGGGAGAAGTACGCGCTGGCATCGACGGCGATGAACGTCGTACCCGACAATTCGTCACGGTCGAGGAGCGAGGAGGCCTCGGCAGCCGCTCCATCGAGGTCGTAACCGCAGGGCATGAAGACGACGACGTCGGGCGCGGCGGAGACGATCTGCTGCCAGGTCACTCGCACCGACGGCGTCCCCCGGCTGGCGAGGACCGCCTCGCCTCCGGCGAGCTCGACCATCTCGGGTACCCAATGGCCGCCGTTGAACGGGGGATCCGACCACTCGAGGGCAAAGGTCCTTGGCCTCGGTCTCGTGGCCACACTGTCGGCGACGACTTCGAGCCTGTGGCGCAGTCGGTCGACCAGGGCCCGTGCGGCGCCCTCGGTCCCGGTCACGTCACCGACGTGGAGGATGCACGCGAGCACGTCGTCGAGCGAGCTCGGGTCCATGGAGACGACCTGGGCGCGACACCCGAGGAGCTCGAGTGCGTCGTTGACGTGTCCGGACGGCACGGCGCACACCGCACACAGGTCCTGGGTGAGCACGAGGTCCGGGCGGAGCTCTCGAACCGCCTCGTTGTCGAGCCGGTAGATCGGCTCACCACCGTCGATGCTCGCGCTCACCAACCGGTCGACCTCGGCCGGATCGGCTGCCGGAGGCAGGGCCGAGAAGGATACCGAGCGCTTGGCCCGGGCGGCGGGGGGCCAGTCACATTCGTGGGTGACCCCCACGAGGTCGTCCTCCAGGCCCAAGGCGTAGACGATCTCGGTTGCGGACGGCAACAGCGACAGGATCCGCACGGCGCGATCGTTGCCGATCGGGGCCGCCCGCGCTAATCGTCAGGTCACGTTGTGTCAGTGCGACGCAGACGAAGGTGGCGCCGGGTCGTGGCCCGCTTTAGGGCCGTTCGGCCCCTACCCGGCGAGCGCAAACTCGTGTTTGCTCAGAGTATGGCGAGCATCGATGGCAAAGTGGCAGGACGAGAAGTGGTCGGCGAAGCGGTGGAGCACGACACCAAAGAGCGATCGCACGCACCGGAGTTGGTCGCCCCCTCGACGAGAGTCAACGTGGCGCTGCCGTTCTCGAAGATCCAGGTCCAAGAACCGAGCCAAGATCTGGCCGAGCTCGCCGCCATGGTCGAGGCCCTGGCTCGATTCGTCCACCACACCACCCCGGGGCACGAGTCCGACGCGCTGGTGAAGCGGGCCCGTGCGATCGCGGCGCGCCTGAGTTAGCGCCATCACCTCGTGGCTTCGTCGAATGCTGCGACGTCGCGTCCCCAGGCACCTGACAGTGAACCAGGTGCTGCTGCATTGCTCCTTCAGGCGGCGACGTCAGCAGGACGCACCTTCGTCCTGCTGGCCCGGCGTCGACTCCACCTCCGCCGCACGCGTGTCGGTGCTGTCGCCACCTTGCCAGATGGCCGGGCCTTCGAGGTGTTCCGCGAGCCGACGTGCGACGGCGACCCCGGTGTCGAGCAGGTCACCTTGGTGGCGTGGTTCCACCTCCGAGCGATCCCCGCCGGCGCCCGAGCCCGCCGCTATGCGTTCGAGCGCCTCTGCCTGTTGAACACCGTCCTCTTCGCGGGCTTCGACGGCTATCGCACGAAGTTGTGGATGGTCGATCCCGACACCTCGGACTACGGCGGGCTGTATTCCTGGGTTTCGGCCGAGGAGGCCGACGCCTACGGCCGATACATCGTCGGCGTTCTCCGGCTCCTGTGCCGACCCGGGTCGCTCGGCTACCAGGTGCTTCCCGGCCCCGCACTGGAGGCGTGCGTCGGCGGCGCGGCCAGGACGCGTCCCGATCGCGGGCCGTCGGCGACGAACCGATAGGCACCGACCACGCGGCTCGACGGCGGGCCGAGCGTGCATCGAGTACCAATCCGCTCCGGTCACGATCCCCTGGGACCTTCGACTCTGGCAGCTTGCACGTGTGGACTCGATGATGGCCATGGAGTACCGAGCGAACTGAACAGAGTCCGGTCGCAGTCTCGATCGGAGATGGGTGTTCCTGGCGGTGCCGTCTTCCAACGGGGCGTGAGACTCGACGTCTGGAGAAAGGAAGTGGGGACGAAAGTGGTCGGGTTCGCGGTCCGGGCAATCGTCGGTCGGCGTACGAAGTACCTGGTCCTCATCTTCTGGCTGGCCCTGGTGGTCGTGGCCGGACCGCTCGCCGGCAGGCTCTCCGGAGCAGAGAAGAACGATGCCAAGTCGTGGCTGCCGGGGAACGCAGAGTCGACCAAGGTCCTCGACATCGAGGAGTCCTTCCGGTCGCCGAACCTGATGCCCGCCGTCGTGGTCTACGACAGCGCGGCCACCCTGACTGCGGGCGACCGGGCCAAGGTTGCCTCCGACGCCCACCGCTTCGCCTCGGTGGCCCACCTCGACGGAACGGTCACCGGACCGGTGTTCTCGAAGGACGGGAAGGCGGCCGAGGTGATCGTGCCGCTCGACCTCGGGCCCAACGGTTGGACACGCGTCGGCAAGGTGGTCGCCGAGATGACCACGATGGCGCAGGGCCAGCCCGGTCTGTCGGTCCACGTCACCGGTCCGGCGGGCTATGCGGCGAACTCGTCGAACGCCTTCAAGGGGATCGACAGCACGTTGCTCTACGGGACGCTTCTCGTTGTCGTGCTCATCCTGCTGCTGACATACCGCAGCCCGATCCTGTGGATCCTCCCCGTCGTCTCCGCCGGTGTGGCCCTGACCAGTGCCGAGGCCGTGGTCTACCTGCTGGCCAAGCACGCCGGGTTGACGGTCAACGCCCAGAGTGCGGGAATCCTGACCGTGCTCGTCTTCGGGGCCGGGACGGACTATGCCCTGCTCCTCTCGGCGCGGTACCGGGAGGAGCTGCGCCGAAATCAGGATCGCCACCAGGCGATGCAGGTTGCACTGCGTCGAGCCAGTCCTGCCATCATCGCCAGTGCCAGCACGGTGATCCTGGGCCTGCTGTGCCTGGTGTTCGCCGAGACGAACTCCACCAAGGGCCTAGGGCCCGTGGCTGCCATCGGGATCGGCGTCGGTCTGTTGTCGATGATCACGTTGCTCCCTGCACTCCTCGTGATCGTGGGACGATGGATGTTCTGGCCCGTCCACCCGAGATACGGATCGCCGGAACCCACCGCCACCGGCGCCTGGGCGCGCATGGGCAGCCGAATCGCTCGGCACCCCCGCCGCGTCTGGGTCACCACGGCCCTTCTACTCGGAGTCATGGCGCTCGGTGTGACGACCCTGCACGCGAGCGGGCTCACGAACAGCCAGTCGTACAGGGGGAACCCGAGCGCCGTGGTGGGGGAGAACGTCCTCGCCCGCCACTTCCCGGCGGGTGTGGGCAGTCCCGTGATCGTGATCGCAGACGCCCGAGCGCGAGCCGACGTGCAACGGGCCGTTGCGCAGACGCCCGGCATCGCCGCCGTTGCCACCCCGGTGACCCGCGACGGCCTCGTCTACCTGCAGGGAACGCTCAGTGTTCCGCCCGACAGCAATGCGGCATACGCTGTGGTCCAGCAGGTGCGCGACTCGGTTCACATGGTTGCCGGAGCCCACGCCCAGGTCGGCGGCGAAACGGCGATCAACCTCGACGTCCAGCGTGCCGCGGCCCACGACCGCGATCTGATCATCCCCGTCGTGTTGCTGGTGGTGCTCGCCATTCTCGCCTTGTTGCTCCGGGCCCTCGTGGCACCCATCCTGCTCATCGCCACGGTCGTGCTCTCGTTCCTGGCCGCCCTCGGCGTCAGCGCCGTGGTGTTCAAACACGTGTTCGGATTCGCAGGGGCCGACACCGCTCTCCCCCTGTACGTCTTTGTCTTCCTCGTTGCCTTGGGGATCGATTACAACATCTTCCTCATGTCCCGAGTCCGTGAGGAGTCGAGACGACAGGGGACGCGGCTGGGCGCGATCACGGCCCTTGCCGCCACCGGTGGCGTGATCACGTCGGCGGGGTTCGTCCTTGCGGGCACGTTCTCCGTGCTCGCCACGCTGCCCCTGACCACCTTCGTCGAGATCGGGTTTGCCGTCGCCTTCGGCGTGCTGCTCGACACCATCATCGTTCGATCGGTCCTGGTCACGGCGCTCAACCTCGAGTTGGGTGACTGGATCTGGTGGCCGAATCGGAAATGGGCGAGCGCCGACAGGGTTCCCGAGGAGCTGACCTCCGACGAACCCGAGCTGGTCCACAGTCGCTGAGGCCCGCGTCCGGATGTGTACCTGGCCCTACCGACGGGCCGGCCGGCCTCGCAACCGCGGAGTGAGCGGCGTGGCCCGGGTGTCAGGCCCGGGGGTGTCGCTCCAGCGCCACGATGTCGGCGACATGTCTCTTCAGTCGCTCTCGGCCCGTCTCGAGCAGCGAGGCCCGGCGACCCTTGCGCTCGGCCGACCCTTCAACGAGCACGGCGTCGCCCAGCGCGTCCGCCAGGGACTCGATCAGTCCTGGGGCTTGCTCGACGGGCATTCGGAATGTCGCTCTGCAGATCGAGCCGTGCCAGAGGCTGACGATGACGATCCTCTCGTCGGCGTGCCAGGAGACGTCCATGCGCCTGCCGTCGTCCCGGGCGTCGGTGAACCACTGGCGGCGGACTTCGCGGGAGCGGGCTAAGGGCACCGTCCTCATCATGGACCCTCGGGCCGAGCGCACACCAGGGGGATCGTCTTTGCAAATTCGTTACAAACCCAACCCGGACGCCGTATCCTCGGCTCAGGAGCTTCTGAGTCCACGCGCTTCGTGGCCCATCGTCGCGGGAGGCAGCGAAATGAATCTTGACACCCATCGGTCCGCCGCCTTGCTCCCCCTCCGTCGCAGCGCCGCCATCCTCGCCGCCGCACTGGTGGTGGGTAGTTTCGGGCTCACAAGCTGTGGGGTCGTCAATGCAGTACGGAAGGTCGAGCACGATGTGAAAGGCAACAAGGCGACCATCGACAACTTCACGAACACGATTGCATCCAGCCAGGGCACGACGTTCGAGGCGACCTACGTGACGACGGGGAGCTCGCCGGCGACTGTCGTCTACGCCGTTCAGCCGCCCAAGGGCCTCGCCTTCCAAGACACGCCGTCGGGAGCCGGCGCCCCCAACGTGGACATCATCGTCAACTCGTCGGGCGAGTACTCGTGTGCGCCCCCCTCTTCAGGCTCGGGGTCGAGCTCGGCGTCGACGTGCCAGAAGTTGGGAACCGCCGACGCCACCGCACAGAACCAGATCTTCAACCTCTATACCCCGTCACACTGGACCACGTTCCTGAAGGACTTCTCCCTCGCTGCCGGTCTGGCCGGCGACAAGGTCACGTCCTCCACCATGAGCGTCAACGGGTTCAGCATGAATTGCGTCGACTTCCGTGCCTCGGGGGTCCCGGGGACGAGCACCATCTGCAGCACCGCCCAGGGCATCCTCGGGTACGTCAACGTCGCCGGGGATTCAACGAGCTTCGAGATCAAGAGCTACTCGGCGTCGCCACCGGCATCGCTGTTCGAGCTGCCGCCGGGCGCCACGATCACGACCACGCCCAAGTCGTCGTCGTAGGTCGTCGTCGTCGGTCGTTCCCGTAGGTGGTCCTCGGGAGACGGCGGCCCCTGCCACAACGGTCCGAGCCGAGGTTGAATCCCTGACGGCGCCGTATAGCGTGGCAACGTGCCCGGTGTCGAGGTGTTCGTGGACCCGAGTTGCCCGTGGGCGTGGATCACGTCTCTGTGGGTCAAGGAGATCGCGCCGCAGCGCGACCTGGCTGTGACCTGGCGGTCGTACTGCCTCGAGATCCGTGACGACTACGGCCTGGCTCCGACCGTGCCCGAGCGCCTGCGCGAGGCCGCCCTTTCGGGTCACGCCGTCGCTCACCGCATGCTGCGGATATTCGAGGCGGCCCGGGCCCGCGCCGGGGAAGCGGCTGTCGACGCGCTCTTCACCGAATGGGGGCGGCGGTTCTTCGGCGACCGTTCGCCGCGAGGTGACGCGCTCCTCTCGGAGTGCGTGGCGGCGAGTGCGCTCCCGGCCGACCTCGTCGACGCCGCCGACGACGACAGGTGGGACACCCCGATCGTCGAGGCCATGGAGGTCGCCTACGCCTTCGGTGGGCCCAAGACCCAGACGCCGACGATCGTCGTCAGGGCCGATCCCCCGTACGGGTTCAAGGGCCCGGTGATGGCGCCCGCCCCGACCGGCGCCGCCGCCGCCCGACTGTGGGACGCCATCCAGGTCGTGGCGGCGGAGCCGGGGTTCTTCGAGATCACCCGGCCCCGCAGCAACCGGCCGGTTCCACCGGTTCCCGCCTGATCACCGACGACTTCGCCGCCCCGGCAGGTCCCCGTCAGTGGTCGACGAGCGCCCAGGTGGGGTTGGCGGCGCCGAGCACCCGGGTGGTCCCACCCACGGTGGCGGACACGACGAGGGCGATGGCGAGCGGATAGACGATCTGGGAATGCACGATGAGCACGGCCCCGACGACGGCCCCCCCGAACATCGCCACCACGGTGAGGCCGCGGCGTCCGGTCCTGGCCCCGCTCCTGCCCGCGATGAAGCTGTCAGCGGTGATCCCGGTGATCGTCATGGTCAGCACCGTCGTGGTCATGTCGGGCACCGCCAGCTTCCGGGCGGCGGCATTCTGGATGCCCATGGAGATCCCGAGCACGACGATCAGGCCGTAGCGGGATCCAGACGTGACCGGTGTGCCGCTCAATGCGGCAAGTACTACGGCACCGGCGATGAAGAGCGTCTGGATGATCGTGGACGCGCTCAGCAGCCGGGCTCGGTGTCGTGCCAGCGTGGATGACACGCGGCCGCCGACCGTGGCACCGAGCCCGAATGCACCCAGAGCTGTGATCGAGGCCGGGATCGAGAAGCCCCGCGCACCGACCAGGGCGAAGGCCAGGAACACCACGTTCCCGGTCATGTTGGCCACGAAGACATGACCGAGGGCGAGGTAGCTGAACGAATCGACGAGACCGGTTACCACCGTCAAGGCGAGGAGCAACGGCGGGAGCGGGCCGAACGCACTTTCGCGACCCGGGAATACCGTCTCTCGAATCTCACTCAGGAACGTCTTCACGAGCGCCATCCCTTGCGGCCGTGCCGAAGATCTCCGGCGATCCGCCGTGATGCTATTGGCTGGGAGACAGCCGGGCCCTGGTCCGGGGCGGATCCGGGGTGAGGGTGACGTTGGTGCCCAGCGCGTCGGAGGTGCGGACCGGGAGCCTCTGTGCCGTTTGAACCGTGACGGAATGGGCACGGAAAGGGGTCGTGGTGGCCGCAGTCTCGGTATCGCCCGAGCGAGCGTTACGGCCGGGTCGACGCGGTGACGATGTCGTGCTCAGGTCACCGCGAGTGCGTCAGGTCGACGTTCACCGTCGTGACGTTCGGCGGGAGCGTGACGGTGCCCGACGTCTCGTCGACGGTGCCGGCGGTCGAGCGGGCGATGTTGTCCACGAAGGCCGGAAGCTCGAGGAGCACCGGGCCCGAGGGTTGGCCACCGTCGAGGGCGAACGTGACGACTGCCACCGTGGGCCGAGATGGTGAAGCCCAGGCGCTGCTCCGTCGGTGGTGGGGAAGTTCGACACCGCCAAGGTCGTGCCGCTGCGCAGCCAGGCGTCGGGGACGCCGCGGCCGATGATCGAGCGAGCCGTCGGATCGCTGCGCGGCCAGGGAGTCCAGGAGCACCTTGTTGGCGTTGGCGATGCCCCAGGCTATGGGGAGAGGATCCTTGGCCACCGCCGGGATGGCTTCCGACCCACGGTGAGCCCCGTTCGGGGGCGTCGGCGCTCTCCCACCACGAATAGGGCCCGCTCTGGGAGTGGTCGATCATGAACTCGTAGCCGAGGATCCCTTGGTCCCGGTGGTCTTCTGGCTGGCCAGGCCCCAACTGCCGTAGCCGGCGTTGTAGCCCGAGGAGTAGTAGTAGGCGACGGGGTAGCCGCCGACGGTGTTGGCCGGGAGCTTGCCGGCGAGCCGGGCGAACCCGTAGGCGTAGGTGGCGTCGATGAGGTCGACGCCGGGGCCCGACAGCGTGGCCCCGAAGAGCGATCCGTCCCAGGCCCACCGGCCGGAGAGGAATGGGCGCGGCCCAGTTGGCGTCCTCGGGGTTGTGGCACCGGTTCGACGAGTTCGGCTGCACCATGGAGCAGGGGAGGTAGTCGAGGTGGTACCGGCCGATGGTGGCGTCGAGCGTGCTGTTGGTGGCGGCCAACAGGCTGTCGTACTGGCCGGTCGCCCACGTCGTCTCGGTGGCGTCTCCCAGGCGCTGGGCGAGGTAGCGGTAGGCGGCCAGGCCCATCAGCGCCTCGTAGTCGTCGATGGTCCAGAGGCCGTTGGAGTCGATGTCGTCGGTCTGGCGCATGATCCCGCCCGGCCCGGTCCGATCGGCGGCGATGCGGTGGGCGCTGTCCTCGATGCTCGGCTCGCTGGCCCCGATCGGGCCCTCGGTCGAGAAGTTGGCGCGGACGAAGCCGATGTCGCCGGTCTTGAGCAGGTAGATGGCCCAGGGCCAGGCGTAGGTCCACACGCCGTCCTCGTATTGCAGCTGTGATCCGACCACACTCGCGGGCGTCGGTCAGCAGCGCCTGGGCGTCGGCGAAGTCCCCCTGGGTGAACAGGTTGGCGAGGATCCCCACGACGTCGTGGCTGAACTCGGACTGGTAGTTGTTGACCCGGTGTTCAGGTGGACGCCGCTCCTGGCGATCTGGGTGTAGATGAAGCCGCTGCGATATGCGTCGACGAGCTGGTGCGTCGGGCAGTTGCAGCCGGGTGATGCCGGCCAGCTGCCCGTTCCAGAACGACCGCATGTGCGCCAGGTGTTGGTCGAAGCCCCCCGCACCGGCGAGCGCCGCGACCGAGGGCCACGGGTAGCTCTGGCCGAAGCGGTCGACGGCGACGACGTAGTCGTGGTCGACCGTGGAATGCGCTCTTACGTGGAGGGAGCCGAGGTCGAGCGCGACGAGCCCGGCCGAGGCCTCGGGGTCGACGCGGACCGTGTGGCCCGTCGGGTTGTGGACCGCGACCCGGCTGTAGATCGCCACGTAGTCGTTGGCGCCGAAGCGCAAGCTCGTCGCCGAAGTTCGTGATGGAGATGTCGGTGCCGAAGCGGTGGAAGGCCGTGACCAACGCCGGGAGGTAGCCGTCGAGGTTCGTCCACGTCGTCTTGCTGTCGTCGTAGACGCCGTAGCCGTAGGTCTGGTCCACGCCCTCGGACGTAGAAGCTGCCGCCCAGACAGGCCACGACACCTTCGTCGTTTCCTGCCCAGCCGATGGCCGAGGCATCACCGTAGGTGCCCTGCACGGCCTCGTTCGGGCCCGGAGCACAGGTGTAGGGCTTGCCCGCTGCAGCGCCGTGGACATCGCCGTCGCGGCAGTGCCGGCGTGGCTCGACCGGGGCGGCGCTCCACCGGCGCATGCCGGGACGAGGCCCGACATCCCGGCCACGACCGTCACCAGCACCGCCCGTCGTGACCGGCGAACCGACGGGCCCACGACGGAGGCTCAGGCCAGGACCCGGCGGCGGAAGTTGCGCAGGCCGATCCGGAGGAACAGGGCGCAGAAGCCGAGGAGCACCGGGTAGATGACATAGAGATGCATGTGCTGGGCGTTGGTGAAGGCGGCGCGCATGCCCTCGTTCACGTAGATGAGCGGGTTCACGAGCACGAGGGTCTGCAGCCAGTGCCAGGCCCCGACCTTCACCGGGACGAGGCGGGTCCACTGGTAATAGGTGCCGCCGAGGAAGGTGATGGGAAGGACGACGAAGCCGAACATCAGGCCGATGTTGCGAGGCTCGAAGCTGGTCCCGAGCACGAGCCCGAGCGAGGCCATGGCCACGCAGGAGATCGGGACCAGCGTCAGCACGACCCACCAGTGCAGGTTGAGCTGGGCCTCGACGCCCGCGGCGTGCACCAGCGAGGCGATGGGGAGGACGATGACGGCGGAGATCACGCCCTGGATCGACTCCCGACAGGACCTTGGCCGCGGCGACCAGCCAGATGGGACAGGGCGCCTGGACGCGGTCCTCGATCTCACGGGTGAAGCCGAACTCCTGGGCCATCTGCAACGCCACGGATTGCACACCCTGGAACATGATGGAGATCCCCACCACGCCGGGAACGAGCACCGTGGCGAACGCCGACGAAGCCGCCGCGCTGCCTCTGGCGCCGGAACCGCCCGCTCCACCCACGGCCTGGCCGATCTTCGGGAAGACGTAGAGGAAGACGAAGCAGAGGAGGAACGGCTGCACCACGGTACGGGCGACGAACTCGAACTTGTGCTTCCACAGCACCGCCAGGTCGCGAAGGATCAGGGCCTGCAGGGCGATGCGGCTGGCCGACGCGGCAGAGCGAATCGGCTTGGTGGTGATGGGGGCGTGGGCCGCGGGGCTCGGCACCGTCGTCGTCATCAGTCGCGCAGCTCCCTGCCGGTGAGGTTGATGAACACGGTCTCGAGGCTGGGCTCGGCCACCGACAGGTCGGCGACCTCGAAGCCGTCACTCTCGGCCGCGGCCACGAGCCGGGGCAGGAGACGGTTCCTCCCGCGGACGTGCAGCTCGAGACCGGCCTCTGTCGGCCGGACACGGCTGATCTCCGCGACCTCGCGTTGCAGGACCTCGGCCAGCCGCTGCTGGTCGCCCGGCGCCTTGACCGTCACGATCGTGTCGGCCCCGACCCCCTCTTTGAGGCGGGCGGGGGTGTCGAGGGCCAGGATCTTGCCGTGGTCCATGATGGCCACCCGGCCGCAGAGCTGGTCCGCTTCCTCCATGTAGTGGGTGGTGAGGAGGATCGTCTGACCGTCGCGCGTTGAGCTCGCGCAGGATGTCCCACAGGACGAGGCGGCTCTGCGGGTCGAGACCGGCGGTCGGCTCGTCCATGAACAAGACGGCGGGCTTGTGGAAGATCGACCGGGCCACCATGAGCCGCTGGGCCATGCCCCCCGAGAGGGCGTAGACCGACGCCTTCGCCCATTTCGAGAGCTGGAACTGCTCGAGGAGCTCGTCGGCGGTCCTGCGCGACTGGGCCGCGCCGATCCCGAACAGGCGGCCGTGGAAGTAGAGGTTCTCCCACACGTTGAGCTGTCGGTCGAGCGTGTTGGTCTGCGAGACGACGCCGACGAGCTGCTTGGCCAGGGCGGGGTGGGCCACGACATCGATCTCGGCGATGAACGCCTGGCCCGACGTGGGGATGACCCGGGTGGTGAGGATCCCGGCCGTGGTCGTCTTGCCCGCGCCGTTGGGGCCGAGAAGCCCGAAGATCTCACCCATGGCCACCGACAGGTTGAGCTCGTCGACGGCGCGGAAGTCGGTGCCCGCGTAGACCTTCGTCAGGCTCAGCGTGCGGACGATGCCTTCGGAGCCGGTGAACTTCGGTTCTGTGTCGACACTGCGCGTGGTCATGGGTGCTCGATCGGCAAGGCTATCGACTGTGTCGGGCTCCGGTCGTCACCGGTCGCAGTCGTGTATCGACCGGCAGTGTCGGGACGACAGAGCACGATGAACGACCTCAGCGCCGCTTGCGGTGGGCGGTGTTCACGATCTCGGTGTCGAGCTCGGCGGCCCGGGCGCGCATGCGCTCGGCCTTGGCCACGCGCTCGTCGCGGAAGGCCTTGACACGCGCCAGGGTGTCGTCGAGCCGGGCCACGAGGTTGTCGTTGGCCGTGATGGCGTTGCTGAGGAGCCGGCGCTGGAGCTCGGGCCGGGCGTCGGCCTTGTAGGCGCTGCGGAGCTCGTCGAGGACGTCCTCGGTCTCGAGCACCACCCGGATCTCGGCCAACGAGAAGCCCAAGTGGGCCTGGAGCTCGCGGATGCGCCGGGCCCGCTCGACTTCGGGGCCGGCATAGACCCGTTCGCTTCCGAGGCGCTGCTCGCTCGGCGCCAGCAGCCCGATCTCCTCCCAGTACCGCAGGGTGCGGGTGGTGACGCCGCAGAGCCTCGCCACCTCCCCGATGCGCAGGGTGTGCTCGAGCGCCGGTCGGTCCGCGGGCTCCTCGAGCGCGGTCGGTCCGTCGGCTCGGCGGGTAGGCGGCGACGCGTCGTCACACGCCCTCGCGTTCCAGGATGGGCAGGGAATTCTGCGCCTCCCGTCCGCTCGGGGCGGCGACGCCTCGCGGGGCGGTCGGCGAGGGTTCGACGTAGACGTACTTCCCACCGCGCATCCACGACGCCGCCGCCGCCACCAGGCACGCCACGATGGCGAAGTCGAAGGCCGCGTGGAGCCCCTGGCGAAATGGAACGGCGATGAGGGTGGGGAAGAAGCCACGGCCGGTGATCGCGGCGCGGTTCGCAGCAGAGAGATGGGCGAGCACCGAGTTGCCGAGCAGATGCTGCATGGGGTTGTACCCGAGGAAAGCGGCGAACAACGTCGACACCGGGGGCAGATGGGCCACCCGGTCGGCCGCACCGCTGGGCACACCCTGGGCGACCAACCCGTGGTACATGGCGCCGGGGAGCGACGCCGAGAGCCCCACGATCATCAAGGTGAAGAAGATGCCGATGGACAGGACCTGTGCCGAGTTCTGGAAGGTGGAGTTCATCCCCGAGCCCGCCCCTCGGTGCTGGGGCGGCAGGCTGTTCATGACGCCGGCGCGGTTGGGTGACCCGAAGGCGCCCATGGTGAGGCCGAGGATCAACAAGATCAGCCCGAAGACCCAGTACGAGAAGTTGACGGGCAGGAGCTCGAGCGCCACGAAGGAGCAGGCGGATCCGAGCATGCCGCCCGTGGCGAAGGGACGCGCCCCGTAGCGGTCCGAGAGCACGCCCGACAACGGTCCGGCGATGAGGAAGCCGGAAGTGAGCGGGAGCATGGCGATACCCGCCCACAGAGGCGTCCGGGCGAAGTCGTAACCGTGCAAGGGAAGCCATATCCCCTGCAACCAGATGATGAGCATGAACATGAGCCCCCCGCGCCCGACCGCCGCCAGGAAGCTGGCCAGCACGCCGGCGGTGAAGGCGCGGATGCGGAAGAGCGGGAGGCGGAACATCGGGTCCGCCACCCGGGTCTCGATGATGGCGAACGCGCTCAGCAACGCCACTCCCGCCCCGAGCTCGGCGAGCACCGCCGGTGCCGTCCAGCCCATGGTGTGGGTGCCGTGCGGCTCGATGCCGTAGGTAATGCCGATCATGAGCGACACCAGGCCGAAGGCGAAGGTCAGGTTGCCCGGCCAGTCGATCTTGGCGCGGCTCGGTCGGCTCACCTCGCGCAGCTGCAGGTAACCCCACACCGTCCCGAACAGGCCGATGGGGACCGACACCAAGAAGATGAGCCGCCAGTTGATCGGCGCCAGCACCCCTCCGAGGACGAGCCCGATGAAGGTGCCGCTGATGGCGGCGGCCTGGTTGATCCCGAGGGCCATACCCCGCTGATCCTCGGGAAAGGCGTCGGTGAGGATGGCCGACGAGTTGGCGACGAGGAAGGCGGCCCCGATGCCCTGGAACACCCGGACGACGATCAGCCACAACCCCGCCGCCGCCCCGCTCATCCACGTGATCGTCAGCAGCAACGAGAAGAAGGTGAAGATGGCGAAGCCCAGGTTGTACATGCGGACCCGCCCGTAGATGTCGCCGAGGCGGCCGAGGTTGACCACGAGCACGCTGGTCACCACCAGGAAGCTCAGGATCATCCACAGCAGGTAGAAGCTGTTGCCTGGCTGCAGGGGGTCGAGGTGGATGCCTCGGAAGATGTCGGGCAGGGAGATGAGCATGATCGAGCCGTCGATCGTGGCCATCACGACGCCGAGCGTGGTGTTGATCAGCGCCACCCACTTGTAGCGGTCCCCGGTCTGGTCAGGGCGTCCTTGCTTTACGTTCACGTCAACGGAATCGTATCCGGCGACCCGTGCGTCCGGGCCGGTCTACGCCCGGAACGTGCTAGGGGCACGAGTCGTCGGAGCCCCGGCCAGCCATGTGGCTGAATCCGTACCCCACAGGAACGACAGGCCCGGGTGCGTCGGAAAGGCCGCCATATGCCGATCGCCTGCGGTGGCTCCTCATGATTCGACGGCGCTTCGGGGCGCGGAGCATTTCGTACCTGGCGTATTGGAGGCGACCACGGCTCGATCTCAGGGAGCTAACTGGGGCTGGCACGGGGGGCCGCCGTTCACTGGGCCGGGTCCCGTACTCCCGACCGCTGCCGGGCCCCCGTGATTCGGTCCCCCGTGATCCGGGCCCCGTGGCCCAGGAGTGACCCCCGCCAGGGCCCGGACCCGGTGAGCGGTCCCCATGGCCTCCGGGTCGGCGGTCGGCGACCCGCCTAAGCTGCGGACACCGTCGCACAAGGTCGGGGGCGTGGGCGGTATCGGTCGACGATGGGGGTGGGGTTGTGACACGCCGGGTGAAGTGGCTGGCATCGCTGGGGTTGGTCGCCACATTGGGGATCGGGGCCGCGACCGTGCTCGCCCCGAGCGCCTCGGCCAAGGCGCGGCCCAAGCACCACCACGTCCACACCGCGCCGGTCACCGCCACGGCCCCGGTGACCACGGCGTCGTTCAACTTCACGGCGTCGGTGAGTGGGCTCACCAAGAACCTGGGGACGATCAGCGTGAGCGGCAGCGGTCAGGCGGACTTCGTCAACGACGCCGTCTCGGTGTCGGTGACCCTGCCCGCGTCGGTGGCCGAAATTGATCCCCGGCGGCTCGGGTGGATCCGAGGTCGTCAACGCGGTGTTCTCGGGTGGCACCGTCTACGTCGAGGTGCCGTCGCTCGCCACGCTGATCGGCGAGCCGTGGATCTCCGTGGCCCTGCCGTCGAGTGCCACCTCGGCCATCCCCGGGGTGTTCACCACGGTCGGCGGTGCCCTGGGTGACGTCAACGAGATCCTCGACTTCGCCCAGTCCCATCACGCCTCGGTGCACTCGCTGGGGTCCTCGACCGTCGACGGCACGGCGGTGACCGGCAGCAAGGTCACTGCTCATGTGAAACGCCTCGGCATCGTCGCCACCTTGTGGGCGAACTCGTCGGGCCAGCTCGTCCAGGCCAAGGTGGCGGGCGGCCTTGCCGGAGGGCACCGAGCCGTGGGCATCTCCGCGGTTGTGGACTTCAGCGGCTACGACGCTCCGGTCACCATCACCGCCCCACCGTCCTCGCAGGTTCGGCCCATCCCGCTCTCGGTCATCACCAATGTCCTGGGCGGGCTGCTCAAGAACGCCCATCTGGGGCACTTCGCCAAGAAGCTCTGACCGACCGGTCGTCGGTGTGGCGCCTGGGTCCTTCCAATGGGCGCCGCTGAGGAGTAGGACTGGAGGAGTAGGACTGGTTGAGGGAGATCCCGCTCATCCCCGGAGCGGGTGCCCCTCGTGGAAGGAGGGCTCGATGGACCCGACGGTCGATCAGTCCACCGGCGCGGTTGCCACCGAGACGACCGAGGCCGAGCGCACCGGGCCGACCGGTGACAGCGAAGGCGTCGGCGACCAGGTCGAGGACGGCGACCAGACCGACATCGAATCCGAGCTCTACTGCTCGACCCGCGAGATGGGAATGTCCGCGGTCGGTTTCGGTCCCTTCGGCGACTCCTGAGTCGGGGCGCCGGCCACGCGCTGCTCGAGACCGCCCCGGACGCGGGGCCAGTCCTCGGCCAGCACCGAGAACAGCACCGTGTCGCGGACCGTGCCGTCGGCCCGGCGTTGGTAGCGGCCCAGCGTCCCCTCGTAGCGGGCACCGAGCCGGGCGATGGCGCGTTGCGAGCGCGTGTTGCGCACGTCGGTCTTCAACTGCACCCGACCGACGTGCAGCGCCTCGAAGGCGTAGCGCAGAAGCAGCAGCTTGGTGTCGGGGTTGACCGCCGTCGCCCACATCGAGTGCCGGTAGAGGGTGGCGCCGATCTCGAGCCGGGCGTCACCGACCGAGACGTCGAGGTAGCACGACGTGCCGACCACGGACCGGGCCGCCAGGCCCCGGTACGGCACCCGGAGGCGTACCACCCAGGGGAACATGCCCGTGCCGGCGCGACCACTCAGGTGCTCGGCGAGAGCGTCGGGGCCCGAGGGCCGGAAAGGGACGTGCTCCCACACCCGGTCGTCCTCGAGCGCTTCGAACAGCTCCGGCGCGTCGCGGCCGGGGTCGGCCGGGGCGGCCTCGACGAAGCGACCGACCAGCACGGTGTCGGGCGCCGGCGGCCAGGACATGGCCGGCCACACCACGTCATCCGGCCTGACGTCGGTCACGGGCACGAAGTCGGGGCTCGGGGCATCGGCACCGGGGACGGGCACGCCCTCATTCTGATGCACGGGCCGTTGCTGCAGGCCCCCCACGGCTAGGTGGCGCGGCGAGAAGAGCTCGCGCACGTGGACGCGCCCCCCGGTGCGCAGGATGGCGCGCCGGTAGACCGTCGAGGCCAGCCGGGCCACCCCGACGGTGGCGACGAGCATGAGGGCCACCGACACCGTGAACCCCCACCACGAGACATCACCCAGCCCGACGAGCACGGGCATGGCGAAGGGGGCGGTGGGCGGCAGGTAGGCGAGGACCTTCACGAGCTCGGAGGGCTGGCCCGAGCCGAGGGCGGTGAACGACACGATGTAGCCGAAGAGCAGCGGCAGCTGGAGCGGGAAGGCCAGGCTCTGGACCTGCTCCTGGCGGTCCGCCAGCGAGCCACCCGCCGCGTACACCCAGCAGTAGAAGGCGTAGCCGAGCACCACCCACAGCAGGGCGCTCACGACCTCGAGAGCGGCGGTCCCGTGGACGAGGGTCGAGCCCTCCGCCGCCCCCAGCCCGAGGGCGACGGCCACGATGAGGGCGGCCTGGAGCAGGCCCACGGCCCCGATGCCGATGACCTTGCCGGCCAGGAGTTGCGCGGGCCGAAGCGTCGACAGCAGGACCTCGATCACGCGTGACGACTTCTCTTCCACCACGCCCATGAGCAGCCACGTGCCGAATTGAGTCAGGAGCACGTAGGTGAGGATGAGCCCGTAGACCGCCGTGGTCTCGGCCGGTCTCGTTGTGCCGGGGGGGTTGCAGGCTGTGGACCGGCAAGGGTGGGGGATGCGCCAGGCGGAAGGCGGAGGCGGGGGAGATGCCTGCCGCCTCGATCCCCCCTTGGAGGCTGACCGACGCCGCGATGGTGCGCACCAACAGGGCGGTCGTCGAGGTGTCGGTGGGGTCGAGCGATTGGTCGACCACGATCCGATCGGTTCCCACCAGCACCAGGTCGAGCCGACCGGCGGCCAGGGCACGTTCGGCCGACGCCAGCGAGGCTTCGGGGACGATGCTGACCTTGGTCCCCAGCGCCGGTCCCGCCGCCACGACCGTGGCGCGCAGCGGCGCCGACAGGGTGCCGACCACACCGACGTGCTCGTGGCCGTGGCTGCCCTTGCGCAACACGGGGATCGTCACCGCCGCTGCCACCGCCAACAGGATGATCGCCGTCCCGATCCGGAACGTCCGGCCCCGCACGCGCTCGCGCACTTCACGGCGCGCCACGAGGCCGACGTCGCCACCGAGGGTGTCCAGCGCCGCCCCGATGCCCGATCGGCGCGCCGTGGCGGCGGTCCCCGAGGAGTCGCCGAGGCGGCGGCGTACCAGGCGGTGGCGCCACAGCCGCAGGGCCACCAGCGCGGCCAGGACCGGAATGAGGAAGTACTTCACGCCAGCGCCTCACGGAAGACCTCCGAGAGCCGCTGTCTCTCGAACCCGAACTGCTCCACCGGGCCGGCCCGCATGGCCGCCGCCAGGACCGCCTGGGGGTCGGTGCGCTCGCCGAGGACCAGACGCACGGCCCCGCCCTCGACGCGCGAGATCGTCACGCCGTCCACGCTCCGGGCCCAGTCGCCGGCGAAGTCGCCGTCCACCCTGACCACCAGGCGGCGCCGTCCTCCCGCCGTGAGCCCGTCCACGGTCCCGTGTGCGACCAGGCGGCCGTGGTCGATGATGGCCACCGACTTGCACAGGTCCTCGACCAGGTCGATCTGGTGGCTCGAGAACAGCACGCCGCGTCCGGCGGCGGCTTCTTCGACGAGCACCGCGCTGATGGCGTCGACGCCCACCGGGTCGAGACCCGACAGGGGCTCGTCGAGCACCAGGAGCTCGGGCTCGTGCACGAGGGCGGCCGCCAGCTGCACGCGCTGCTGGTTCCCGAGCGACAGCGCCTCGAGCTTGCTGGTGGCGCGCTCCGCCACGCCGACCTTCTCGAGCCAGTGCATCGCCGCGCCCCGGGCGTCGTGGGAGGCCACGCCGTGCAGCCGGGCCAGGTACTGGATCTGGTCGACGACCACCATCCCCGGATACAGACCACGCTCCTCGGGCATGTAGCCGAAGCGCCGCCGGACCTGAGAGGTCACGGGCAACCCCTTCCACCGCACGACCCCCGCGTCCAGCCCGATGAGGTCGAACACGGCGCGCATGGCGGTCGTCTTGCCTGCGCCGTTGGGGCCGAGGAATCCGAAGACCTCTCCCGGTTGCACGGCGAACGACAGGTCGTCGAGGGCGACGACCTCCCCGAAGCGGCGGGTGAGGCCGTCGAACTCGAGCACCGTCTCTGACTAGCACACCGGGCCAGAGGTCATGCCCCGGGGAAGAGCCCGCGACCAGGTCGTAGCCTCGCGTCGTGAGGACCGTTCGCCGGTCAGGCCCGCTCTCGTCGCGCGACTTCCGTCTTTTTCTCGTGGGCCGGCTGACCTCGTTCGTCGGGACCGGCATGCTGCCCGTGGCGTTGGCCTTCGCGGTGCTCGGGCGGCACGGGTCGACCTCCGAGGTCGGGTACGTGCTCGGCGCCGAGACGCTCCCACTCGTGTTGTTCCTCCTGGTGGGCGGGGCTGCTGCGGACCGGTTGAACCGGCGTGTCGTGATGCTCGGCGCCGATGTCCTGCGAGCTGTTGCCCAGGGCGTGCTCGGCGCCTGGATCCTCGTCGGCCATCCGCCGCTGTGGGGGTTCCTGTCCACCCAGGCGCTGGTGGGAACGGGGAACGCCTTCTTCACGCCGGCCATGACGGGGCTGATCCCCGAGGTCGCCCCCGCCACCTCGCTGCAGCAGGCGAACGTCCTCAACAGCATGGCGGAATGGTCGGGTCGTCTCTTCGGTCCCGCTCTGGCCGGGGTGATCGTCGCGACCGCAGGCCCCGGATGGGCAGTGGTGGCCGACGCCGTCACCTACCTCGTGAGCGCGCTCTGTCTGGCGAGCCTGCGGGTGGGCTGGTCGGGGACCACCGCCACCGAGTCCTTCCTCGCCCAGCTGCGCACCGGCTGGAGGGCGTTCAGCTCGCGCCCGTGGTTGTGGTCGATCGTCGCACAGTTCTCGTCCTACGGGTTCTTCGTGTTCGCGCCGTTCTTCGTCCTCGGCGCCGTCGTGGCCGAGAAGTCCCTCGGGGGCGCGGCGGCGTGGGGGACGGTCCTCGCCGTGCAAGGGCTCGGGTCGGTGCTCGGGAGCGTGGTGATGTTGCGCGTCCGGCCTCGCCGTCCGTTGGTCGTGGCCGAGCTGGCGTTGTTCGGCTTCGCGCTCCCGCTGCTGGCGCTGGCGGCCGGCGCCCCACTCGCGGTCTTGGTGCCCACGGCGTTCGTCTCCGGGGCGTCGATCGGCGTCTTCGGCCCGCTGTGGGACACGACGATGCAGAGCCAGCTGCCGCCCGAGGTCTTGTCGCGCGCCAGTGCCTATGACTGGTTCGGGTCCATGGTGTTCCTGCCTCTGGGCTACGCCTGTGCCGGCACCTTGGCCCGGCTGTTGGGTGTCGACGGGACGCTGTACCTGGGAGCCGGGTGGCTCGTGCTCACCACGGCCGTGGTGGTATCTCTCCCCGGTGTGACGTCGCTCGTCGCCGTCGTGCGTCACCCCCAGCCCGTCGACCGGGCCCCGGTCATCGACAGGGGACCAGGCAGCCGGGCCGGCGGCGGAGCTCTCGAGATAGCCCCGGGGTCACGCCTCGGATCCGGGCCACAGGTCGACCGCGGCCCGCACATGACGAAGAGCGACGAGCCCCTTCACCAGGCCCACGACGACGTTGCCCGCCGTGTCGGCGACGAGCCGCACGATCACGAGACGGTGGTCCGCAAGCGCGCGCGCCACCCAGGCCGATTCCATGTCGACGGCCAGAGCGCCACCGCGCGGCGAGCTCGGCCCGGCGCTCGCCGTGCACCAGGGTCTTCGACGACACGATCGGCCCGAGGTGGACGCTGCGGCCCGTGCCGCGCAGCTCCTTCGCCACGGCGGCGGCGTCGGCCAGCGAGAGGCCGAGCTCCTCACCGTCGGGCCCGCGCACCGACGTCGCCACCACGATCTCGCCGGGCCGCAACGCCGGATCGAGCCCCCCGAGATCCCGGCCAGGACGACAGGGGCACCGGGTGCGATGCCGCGCGCCAGGTCGCTGAGCCGCGGCGTGGGCGCGCACGTGGCCCATGCCGGTTCTGACGACCTTCCCGCCGATGGCGAGGGCCTCGAGGCGCATGGCCGCCACGAAGGTGGCGGCGCCCGGGAAGGGCGCCACGGCGTCGGGCCCGTTGGTGCTCAAGCCGATGTCGAGGCCGACCAGGCGGCCGGCCTCGGGGGCCGGCGCCTTGCCGTCCTCGTCGGGAACGGGGGCGCCGTCGAGGTAGGTGATCGAGTTCGTGCGCACGGCCGTGACGCGAGCCCCGGGGAGGATGATCCCCACCAGGTTGAGCGGGTCGGCCGCGTTCAGCCGCACCGTCTGCCCATTGCGATGGGTGCGTCGCACCCGGCGAAGCTCCTCGACGGCTTCGGGGAGCGCGTACTGCTCGCCGGCGGGACCGGTGACGAAACGGCCACCGCGCACGATGCCGCGTGCCTCGAGCCTCCGGAGTGCCCACACCACCTCGCGCCACGGGCAGGGCCAGGTTCTCGCGTGCCATGAGATCCCAGAAGACCACGCCCCAGCGGGCCAGGAGCTGCCCCGCCACCTGCTCGGCCAGGGTCTCCCGGTCGGTCTCGTCGTCGGGGCCCGCCCGTGGGCAGCAGGGCCCAGCGGCCCTCGCCGCCCTCGCGCCAGGTGGGGAGCGCCGTGCTCCGGGGCGGAGGCGCTGCTCGTGGCGCTGGCGCCGCTTCCAGGCCTGGCGGGCCGAGAGCAGCGAGCGCACGGCCTGGAAGCCGTCGGCGGTGACGATGCCTCGCGCCACCAGGTCCCACAGCCCTTCTTCCACCTCGACCGGAAGGCGTCCGGTGGCGTTGCGGAGCTCGGAGTGGAACATCGCGCCCCCGGACCGCAAGCGCGTCGAGCACGTCGCGTGCCGCTCCGTGGACGGGCTCGGCCGGCACGACGTCGCCGCGTGCCGCGGTCAGGAGCCAGGCCAGGTCCTCGCGCAGGGCGAAGGTGACCGGCGTGGCACGCGACGGTGTCGCCGACCCCCGCCGGACGGTTCCCTCGGCGTCGGCGGGTCGGGGGGAGAGGCGTCCCCAGACGAGCTCCCCGGAGTGACAGAGGTCTTCGAGCCAGCGGTGTTGGTAGCCCTCGACCCGGGCCGGGAGGACCGCCTCCTCCCACGCCCCGGCGGGGATCTCGAATCCCTGGAGCTGGTCGACCACCGCCAGCACGCCGGCCCGCCCTTGGCGTTGGGCCCCGGGGGCGACGTGCTGCCACTGCAGGAGGAACCGCATGAACTCCTGGGCCGTGACGGGCTCGATCTCGCGCCGGAGGCGGTGCTGGGTGTAGGCGTGGATGCGGGCCAGGAGCCGGCGTGCGCACCACTGCTCGTCCTCGACGCCGGCGTCGAAGGCGCCGCGCATGGCGAAGCCCTCGGCTTCGAGTCGCCCCAGTCCCACCTGGACCCTCGTGGTGGCGAGGCCGGTGCGCGCCGCCAGCTCGGACACCGTCACCGGGCCGGTCACGTCGAGGTGGCCGCGGACCGCTTCAGCCGCCACCACGTCGGCGTCGGGCACCTCCTGCGGCCGCCACCGATTCGGGGGCGCGATCGGGGTGGAACAGCGCCCGGGGGAACGCCGACTCCACCCACCGACGGCGCTCGGTGGCGCACCACAGCTCGAGGGCCGGCCCCACTTCGTCGTCGAGCCTCGGCCACCGGTGCCGGTGTCGGCGTCGGTGCCGACGGTCACGTGGGCGGCCCGTCCGGACTCGGCCAGGGCGGCGAACCAGAGCCGCGTAGTCCTCCTGCGGGCGCCAGACGACCGTCGAGAGCAGGAGGTCGTGGAGCTCCTCGGGCCCGCGGACATCGGGTGCGGCCTCGGCGCGCACCCGTTCGAGGGCGGCGGCATCGAGCCGTCCCAGGGCTTCGGCATGCACGGGCAGGCCCCGGCGCAGCTGCACCGCACGGGTGCGTCGTTCCTCGAGCGGCGCGTCGTCGAGGAAGGTGTAGGGCTTGCCGTTGAGGATCTCGTGCGCCAACACCGAGGGCTCGGTGGACTCGACGAAGTGCACGCGCACCGCGCCCGGCCTCCATGCGGCCGCAGCAGGGCGACGAGGCCGTCCACGTCCATGGCCTCGTGCAGGCAGTCGAGCAGCGTCTGGCGCACGAGCACGTGGTCGGGGATCACCACCGGGCCCGCCCGGCGTGTTCTCCTGGCAGGCGGCCAGAGCCGGGAAGACCGCCGCCATGAGGTCGTCGGCCTCCATGCGCTGGATGGGGAGGGGGTTCTTCTTCCCGCCCCGGAAGCGCAGCACGGCCAGGGACCGGTTCAGGTTCCAGCGCCAGCGTGCCGCGAACATGGGCGACGCCAGCACGGCCTGGCGCAGGACGCCCTCGGCGGTCTCCGACCGCAGCAGCCGTGGGGCGCTGTCGAGCGGGAAGCTGTGCTGGGGACCGAGCGACAGCACCACCGAATCGTCGCTGGCGGCCGCCTGGAGCTCGAAGTCGAAGGTGGCGCAGAAGCGCTTGCGCAGCGCCAGGCCGAGGCCCCGGTTGATGCGCCCGCCCAGCGGCGCGTGCACCACCATCTGCATGCCACCGGCCTCGTCGAAGAACCGCTCGAACACGATGTCGTCGCCGGTCGGGAGCGTGCCCAGCTCGCCCAGGGCGGCCGCCAGGTACTGGACGAGCTGCTCGGCCGCGTCGGTGTCGAGCCCGCACGCCTGCTCGACGTGCGACCGGGCCACCTCGAGGCGCCGGGGGGCTGCGTCGGTGCCGTCGGCACCGGTGAGGAGCTCGCCCACGGCGCGGCGCAGCCGAGAAACCTCCTCGGACAGCTCTTCGGTCCGGCTCGGCGCCTCCCCGACCCAGAACGGGATGGTGGGGTGCGCGCCTTCGGCGTCGGTCACCCGCACCTCGCCCTGGGTCACCCGCCGGATCCGCCACGAGTGGGTGCCGAGGAGAAAGACGTCGCCCACCATCGACTCGATGGCGAAGTCCTCGTTCACGGTGCCCACCGGGGTGTCGTCGGGCTCGGCGACGACGCGGTAGTCGCCGACCTCGGCGATGGCGCCACCGCTCGTGAGCGCGGCCAGGCGGGCGCCGCGCCGGGGCCGCAGCACACCGTGGACACCGTCGCGGTGCACGTAGGCCATGCGCTTGCCGCGTCCGGTGGTGATGCCCTCGGACACGAGCTCGACGACGGCGTCGAAGTCGGCCCGATCGAGCTCGGCGTAGGGGGCCGACCGGCGCACCAACTCGAAGAGCTCGTCCTCGGTCCATTCCTCGGCCGCGGCCACCTCGGCCACGATCTGCTGGGCGAGGATGTCGAGGGGGGCGACCGGTTGACACGGTGGCGTCGAGCCGACCGGCACGCACCGCCGCCAACAGCGCCGCGCACTCCACCAGCTCGTCGCGCGTCATGGGATAGAGGATCCCCTCGGGTGTGCCGCCCCGGGAGTGGTTCGAGCGTCCCACCCGTTGCAGGAACGTGGCGATGGCCCGGGGCGATCCCACCTGGCAGACGAGCTCCACCGGCCCGATGTCGATGCCGAGCTCGAGCGACGCCGTGGCCACCAGGGCGCGCAGGTCCCCGGCCCGCAGCCGGTCCTCCACGCGCAGGCGACGGTCCTTGGACAGGCTGCCGTGGTGGGCGGCGACCTGCTCGGGCCCGAGGCGCTCGCCGAGCAGGTGGGCGAGGCGCTCTGACATCCGCCGGGTGTTGACGAAGACGAGCGTGGTGCGGTGCTCGCGCGACGTGGCCGGCGATGCGGTCGATGACCTCGCCGAACTGCTCGGTCGAGGACACCGCCGCCAGCTCGGTCTCGGGGAGCTCGATGCGGACCGACAGGCGCCGGGCGTGGCCGCAGTCGACGATGGCGGTCTGCTCGGTGGTCGCCCGCCCCGCTCAGCAGGCGCGCCGTGTGCTCGATCGGGCGCTGTGTGGCCGACAGGCCGATGCGCTGGGGCCGCCGGCCGAGCTGGAGGTGCTCGAGCCGTTCGAGGGTGATGCGCCAGGTGCGAGCCCCGCTTGTCGCGGGCCAGGGCGTGGATCTCGTCCACGATCACCGTGGCCACGCTGCCCGAGCACGGCCCGGCTGCGCTCGGCCGTGACGAGGAGGTAGAGGCTCTCCGGGCGTCGTCACCAGGAAGGTCGGCGGGGTCTTCACCATGGCGGTCCGGGCCCCGGCGGTGGTGTCGCCGGTGCGCACCGCCACGGTGACGGGGGGACGGCCAGGCCGAGCTCGCGGGCCACCTCCGCGATCTCGGCCAGGGGCCGCTCGAGGTTCTGGTGGATGTCGACGGCCAGGGCCTTGAGGGGGGACACGTAGACGACCCGTACGGCGCCGCCGATGTCCTCGCCGCGCTGCGTCGGCCCGGTAGACGGCGTCGATGGCCACGAGGAACCCGGCCAGCGTCTTGCCCGACCCGGTCGGCGCGGCGATCAGGGTGTCGGTGCCCCCGGCGATGAGCGGCCAGCCCTGCTCCTGAGGCTCGGAGGGCCCGGCGGGGAACCGCCGGGCGAACCAGGTGGCGACGGCGGGATGGAACCCGTCCAACCCGCCGTGGCGGGCGGGGTCCGCCGGGCGATCCGTAGTGGGCATCGGGACCATTCCATCATCTCCGTGTGACGGCGGCCGACGGACCGCCACACCAGCGAGGGCGCGGCGCGACGAGGTGGAGGGTAGACAGAGTGACATGAGAACCGGAGTCGTCTTCCCCCAGACCGAGATCGGTGCCGACGCCGGGGCCGTGCGCGCCTACGCCGAGCAGGTCCAACGCCTCGGCTTCACCCACGTCCTGGCCTACGACCACGTCCTCGGGGCCGATCCCGCGGTGCACACCGGGTGGTCGGGCCCGTACAACCTGGACTCCACGTTCCACGAGCCCTTCGTGTTGTTCGGGTTCCTGGCCGGCTTCACCTCGCTCGAGTTCGCCACCGGGATCATCATCCTGCCCCAGCGCCAGACCGCCCTGGTGGCCAAGCAGGCGGCCGAGGTGGACCTCCTCTGCGGCGGGCGACTGCGACTGGGTGTGGGCCTGGGCTGGAACGCCGTGGAGTACGAGGCCCTCGGGAAGTCGTTCTCCGACCGCGGCAAGAGGGTCGACGAGCAGGTCGAGCTGCTCCGACGGTTGTGGACCGAGCCGTCGGTCACCTTCCACGGCACCAACGAGCACGTGACCGGCGCGGGCCTCGCACCACTTCCGGCCCAGCGGCCCATCCCGGTGTGGTTCGGGGCGCAGTCGCCCCCCGCCTACCGGCGCGCCGGTCGACTCGGCGACGGCTGGTTCCCGCAGGTGCCGCCCGGTCCCAAGCTCGACGAGGCCCGGGCCATCGTCGAGCAGGCGGCGCGTGACGTCGGGCGCGATCCTTCCGCGCTCGGCATGGAGGGTCGGGTCAGCTGGGGCGACAAGACCGTCGGCAAGCTGGTCGAACAGGTCGGTCGGTGGCGCCGACGCGGGCGCCTCGCACGTCTCGGTGAACACCATGGGGTCGGGACTGGCCACCGTCGACGACCATCTGCGAGTCCTCGGGGAGATCGCCGAGGCCCTCGAACTCGTCGCCGTGTAGGGCGATGCCGGCGACGACGGAACGCGCCCAGGCGTCGGTGCAACGCGGCGTGGGCACCACCGTGCACTTCGGGGTCGGTCGTTGAGACCGATGATGCGCGGGGGCGGTCGGAGGGGCAGCTCCACCGCCTACTGCGGGTCAACGATATGCGTGGTGGGCGGTTCGGCGTGGGTCGTCAGGCCACGGGGGTATGGCCTGACGGTCCCCACGTCGCTGTGAGCAGCTCGTGATCAAGGCTGCGTCGGTATCCGGATCCCTGGAGGATGTCTCCGCCACGTCGAGAGCGCCATCCCCAAGAATGACGAGCACCGTCGCCTGTCGCCGTGGCACCTGGACCTGCCATCCGGTCGGGGCGGCCCGAACGCCCAGGTGGGCCAGTCCTCTCGCGTGCTCGTGCCTGTTTCTCTCGCGCACCAAGATGCCTAAGCTTGCGGCGTTCCGAGACCGCGGTCTCGCTCAGCGCCAACTGCACGTGGGGATGCCGGTGGCAGTCGGAGTGCAAATCGACTTCAGGGGTGGAACGCTCGACCAGTACGACGAGGCCGTCGAGCGGTTGGGGCTCTTGCCCGGGGGGCCCAGCTTGCCGCGCGAGCTCTTCCACTGGGTGACGAAGACCGACGACGGCTTCCGGGTCATCGACGTCTGGGAGTCACGCGAGGCATTCGAGCAGTTTCTGGAGGCGAAGCTTCGTGTTGTCGCATCCGAGGTGGGGGTGGTGTTTCCACCCGAGATCCAATACTTCGAGGTGCACAACTATTTCGCCGGAGGTCACTGGAGAGCCTGACGGCTCCGTCAGACAACCTGGCCACCGCATTGCACGGTTCCACTGCTGACGCCCAATAATGTCTGCAGGGTCGCTTCACGCTGCTCGAGGGTGGGCAGTTGACGCTCAACGGTCAGCGACATCGTGGCGACGCAATGGCCACTGTTCATACAGCGCACCGACCGAGCGAACCTTCCGAAAGAGGAAGTTTGTGAACGAGTCTCAGGGACGACAACCCCCATCCTCATTGGCCGGAGACCAGCAGCAGCTCACGCGGTCCCGGATCGCACAAGCGGCCATGGAAGTCGTCGCCCTCCGGGGTTTCGACGCCACCGTGGAAGAGATCGCCCAATTGTCGGGCGTAAGCCCACGCACCATCTTTCGTCACTACATCAGCCACGACCGGTTGATCGCCGCCACCGTCAGGGACATGTTCGAAGCGTGTGGCCAATACCCGATCGAGGGCGTGCCGCGACTCGTCGACGACGTGAGCGGTTGGATCGAGGGCCTACCTCGAAGTGTCGACGACCTCGACAGCTGGCTCCAGAACCTGTCGGTCACGATCCACACCAGGTCCGCCCGCATCTTCGGGAGAGCCTTCTGGGACATCCACGCACCGAGCAGCAAGGCGACCGAAGCGCTCACCGAGTTGGCTGCGCTGCGGCGTGAGTTCCGACTCCAAGGTGTCGGGTACCTCGCCGCCTTGGCGTGGGGGACCGCAGGGGGCGTCGGTGAGCCTCCGAAGGAAGTGGTGTTGGCATTCGCCCTCAACCTCTCGGCGTTCACCACGCAGGCACTGATGATCGACTTCGACCGTACGCCGACAGAGGTGGGGGTCCTGACCGCCGACATCCTGAAGGCTTTCGTGGCTCGTGCCGTCGAGGAGCAACGCTCGTCGAGGGACGTCGACGCCCCAGACGCCGACGCCCCAGATGCCGACGCCCCAGACGCCGACGCCCCGGACGCCGACGCCCCAGAGGCCGATCCGTGAACGTGTCGGTCTCGTCATCGCCTCGGGACGTCGGTCAGAACCCCCGACCTGAGGCTCCCGGGGGTTCTGACCGACACGGCCCCTACTCTCGATCGTCGACGACGTCGAGGTTGTGGAACCGGGCGGGGCCGTCGGCCAGACCGGCGAACTTCTTCGATAGCGAGTCGGTCTCGGGCAGCGCCGAGTTCTGCATCGCCGCTTCGTAGGTGTCGAAGAAGACGACGTTGAGATAACGCCCGGGATCGTCGCGATCCTGGCAGAGGATCCTCCGACGAACCGTCCTCTTTCCTTCGGTGGCCTTTTCCCACTCGTCGGCCACTGCTTGCATCTCGTCGGGGCGAGACGTGCGGTACTCGGTGATCTGGATGAACGGCATTGTCAACTTCCCTTCGGCTCGGGGCGACCCTCGGGGGGTGCGCCTCGTCTCTTCTCGCGCTGAGGACGATTGATCGACTCGTCGGTGTCTTCGGATCGGACGGAAAGGACCACTAACCCTTGGCGTAGTCCGCGAAGCCTTGCCAGTCGATGACGACACAAGCCTCGTCGCCGACGATCCAGGCGTCGTGGCCGGGCGGGATGACCGCGAAGTCGCCCGGTCCGTACTCAGCTTCCTCGCCGTCGTCCATGCGGACGTGCATCCGCCCCGAGACGTAGTAGCCGAGGTGGGCGGCCTGGCAACTGTCGGTCTGGGAGATGGGCTTGACGTGCAGGGACCACTTCCATCCCGGCTTGAACGTGGCGCGACCCACAGGTCCCGAGTCGGTGTCCACGAGCTCCAGCTTGCCCATGTCGCCGACGAACGGGCGGGTTTCGTCAGGTGTGTCGAGGCTCTTGCGGATCATTCCAGCCATATCTGCATCCCTCCAGGTTCACCCAGACCCGGGCGCCACGAGGACCCTCGTCGAGCGCTTCAACGGATCTGGTCGGGTATATGTCGTGCTGCATTTCGCTGCGACCTCCATGGACCGGCCGCTCGACCACGTGAGCAGACGCGCCGGTTCAGGGACCTCGAATGGGCCCGACTCGCGGGTGCCAGCGGTGCTGATTCCCCAACCACTCGCCGACCTTGCGACGCAACACACAGAGCTTCCGGCGACCGACCGCCTCAGTGGGCTCCGTGGCGTCGTGGCAGGCGTCGGTGTGAGCGGCGACCGCCGTCTCGTCCCCCAACACCGCCGACGTGACGTTCGTGGTCGAGGGATCGCCGTCGACATCGACCACCAGGACCACGAGCAACCCGAGGACGAGCACGAGCAGGCCCACCAGACGCATCGCGCCACCATCTTCGGGTTGCCGCCGGACGGTCGTCATCGGGCCCGTCTGATCGGGGTCGGGCACTCGGCGCACCGGGGTACGGGGTGCGGTCACGGGTGGTTGCCTATCTCGGCGCTCCGGGCAGTGTCAACCGTCCGGAGCGGCGCTCGGGCCCGACGGTCCGCCACGGTGTACGGGTTACCGTTGTCCATGGGCGGGGTCCGGGTGGCACAGCCCGGTGACAGAGCGCCGTTGACGTCGAATGTCGCCGCCGCCTTTTCCCGCGACCCGGCATGGGCGTTCCTCCTCGGCGACGACTATGCGCGGCTGGCCCCTCTGTTCGCGGGCGCGCTGTTCGACACCAGGGTCGGGTCGGGGAGCGTGTGGGTCACGGGCGACCTCGCCGCGGTGGCCATGTGGGAGGCGCCGGGCACCGCCGAGGCGCCCGGCGCTGCATCCGATGCGGTGTGGAAGAGGTACCGGGCGGCGGCGGGAGAGCCCGCGTGGGAGCGGCTCAGCGCGTACGAGCGGGCCCTCGACACGGCTCGGCCGAGCGCAGCGCATTGGTACCTCGGGGTGCTCGCCACCCGGCCCGACCGTCAGGGCGAGGGACTGGCGACCGCGGTCATGGCGCCTGTGCTCGAGGAGGCCGACAGCCAAGGTGTCGCCTGTTGTCTGGAGACCTCGACCATCCGCAACCGGAGGTTCTACGAGCGACGCGGGTTCACCGAGGTGACCCCACTGCACATCGAGTCGGGGCCACCGACCTGGTGGTTGCGGCGGGCACCTCGGTCGCCTTGACCCGTCGGGCTCATTTCGGGAGCCGACCGATGGCTCGGAGGTAGCCGACCGTGTCGGCGAAGGTCTCGGCCAGCGGCCGGTACGTGCAGCCCAGATCCGCGAGCGTGGCGCCGTCATCGGTGGGCACTCCGCTGGTCATGATGATCGCCGCCTCTTCGGAAAGCGGCGCGGAGCGCTTCCCCTCGGCCCGGAGGAGGTCGCACTGCCGACCCAGATCGATCATCTCGGCTGCGGTCACGTCCTGGTGGGCCACGTCGACGCCGGCAGCCTCGCCGAGTGCCCGCGTCCATTGCGCCCAGGTCACGTACTGACCACCGGCGAGGTAGCGGCGAGGCCCGCGCCCGGGCTCGACGGCACGCGCCAGCATCGTGGCCAGGTCACGCACATCGACGACACCGAGGCCTCCGGGCGGCACCAGCATGAAGGTCTCGAGCGCGGCCAGCACGGCCCCGAAGCTCCCGTCGAGGTGAGGTGACACCGGCCCGTAGACCCCTCCGATGGTGAAGCTGGTCACGGGTGCACCCTGCGCCTGCCACTGCCGCACCAGGAGCTCGGCGTCGCGTTTGGAGGCCCCGTAGGTCGAGAGCGGTTGCGCCAGCGGGCTGTCGGGGGTGATCACCGGTTCATCGGTCGGGAGATGCACCGTGATGGTCGAGGTGTAGACGACGGGGTCCACGCCCGCCTCGAGCGCAGCCGAGACGACGGTGCGCACCCCGTCCACGTTCGCCGTCGTCTTGGGCCCGGTGCCGCCTTCCACCCCCACCTCACCGGCGGCGTGGATGACGGCATCGCACCCCTTCACCGCGGCGGCGACCGAGACCGGATCGGTCATGTCTCCTGTGACCGCCGACACCCGTACCCCGTGAGGCTCCAGAGCAGCAGCGATGCGATCGGGGTTCCGCACGAGGATGCGCACGTCGTGGCCGTCGCGCCGCAGCGCCGCCACCGCGTGCGACCCGACGAACCCGGTCGCCCCGGTCACGAGAACCACCATGCTCCGCCCCCTCCTGTGCACCGTTTCTCTCGCGACTCGCCGACGTCTCGGTCCTTTCTTACTCGGCTTCTGCCACTGCTTGGTGCCGGGCCGCCGGGCCGGGTCGGTGACCCGTCACCGCCGGTACCTGTCGGGAACCTCCACGACCTGCCGAGCGTCGAAAGAAGCGTGTGGACAGCAGTGGGGCCGTGACCCGGTCATGACGATCCGCCCCCGGGCGCTGCCCTACGTCCTGATCGCCATCCTGGTGATGGCGATCGCCGCGGCCGCAGGAGCCTCGCTCGCCACCGCGCCGTCCCCGGCCCTTGCCAGGCAGTGGCATGACCCGCACCTGCCACCGTCGACGGCTGCGGCCGACCCCAACGAGGCGGCGGCCGTGGCCGAAGGGCAACGCCTGTCGGGCCTCGTGGACCCGGCCCCGGGATGGACGCCGGTCTCCGCGCCACCCGCGCTGTCCCTGGCGGCCCCCGCCGCTGTCGAGGCGACCCCTGACATCGTCGACCTCTATCGGCTGTGGCGTACGTCGGGGACCTCGACCGAGGTCCAGGCCTGGGTTTCGGCTCATCCGCCGGCGGGCTCCACATGGGCCGGAAGCGGTTCGAGCAACCGCTACGGCCGGCTCCTCGAGACCGACCGCACTTACGCGTACCCGCCCGTCGCCCGACACTTCCAGAGCCGCCAGCTCCTGGTCGCCCTCGGGCCCCTGGCGCGAGGCGGAACCGGCATCCGGATCGATGCCCAGGTCGTGTGGTTCCCATCACGTCCCGCCGCCGAAGTGGTCCCTCCCGGTGTCACCAGGGCCACCGCCACCGTGTACACGCGGGATCACCTGTCCGGCTCGGCCGAGACGGTTCTCGGCGCCGCGACCTTCGTCGACCCGTCGGTGGTGCGGCTCCTCGCGCACATCGTCGACTCGCTTCCCCTGGCCGTGCCCGGAGCCCGCAGTTGTCCCTCCGACAATGGGACCGCCCCTCAGCTCGACGTGGTCTTCTCGGGCCGAGGCATCCCCGAGGTCGTCGTCCACGACGACACCAACGGGTGCGGGGGCGTGTCGTTCCGAATCGGGGACACCTCCGAGGCGCCGCTCACCGACAACGGCCTGTTCCACCGTGTCGACCGGCTCCTCGGTCTCGACCTTCCCCGGGTCGACGGCGACCCCTGAGGTGCCCGGGGCCCGTCGCCCGCAGGGGAGGGTCCGCTCGAACCTGGCGACCTGCTCCCGGAATGTGCGGATTCAAGCGGTTCCGTCCCCACGGCGGCATGATGGTGTCGATGTCCGAAACGCGCTGGTCGACTGGCGAGCCTCGCCTGGCCCGATGGAGGCAGGACAACCGGCTGGCCGCATCGATCGCGCTGGGGGTCTGCGTCGGCCTCGTGTGGGGCCTCACGGCGGGTGTCGGTCTGGCGGTGTTGGTCGGCTACGGCGTCTTGGACAGCTGGGAGGTGTTCGTGCCGGTCGGCGTCGTGGTCGGTGCCCTGGTGGGGTTCGCCCTCTACAGGGGAACGGGGTCTGTCGCCCGGCCTCTCTGAGGCTCCCCTTCGCGGGTTCCTATCCGTCGAGAGCGTCGGGTCCGCTTCCGACGTCGATGAGGTACAGCGGAAGCTCGCGGTTCGCGATGGAGCGCGACGGCGTACTGCCGGCGACGGTCGCCCCCATGTGCTCGTAGAAGTCGGCGGCGAAGGGATCGGCCTCGATCCGCAGGCGCCGGAAGCCCGCATCGCGCGCCACCCGTCGTGCGTCGTCGAACAGGAGCCGGCCCACCCCGGTTCCCATGGCGTCGGGCTCGACGAACAGCGCCGAGAGCTCGGCGACATCGCTCGTCGTCGCGCTGAGGCCGTAGAACCCCAGCACGCGATTCGTGGTCTCCTCCACGGCGACGGTCAGCCGGTCGAGCCCTATCTCCTCGGGCCCGACCGTGAGCTCTTCACGGCACGCTTCGATGAAGTCGGCGTCGTAACCCCAATGTGCCTTGGACCGCAGCGCGAGCTCGCTCAGCACCTCGGCCTCGTCCGCCACAGCACGACGGAGGGTCACGGGCGTTTCCCGCATCGCGAGAGGGCCTGTCGGTGTCGGGACCGTCAGGCCGGGGCGTAGGCAGCCTTGGCCGGTGCGAGATCGAAGTACTCCCGCCACGCCTTGATGCGCCCGCCTTCGATCTCGAACACTCCGCAGATGGGCAGGACGACAGGCTTGTCGTTGAGCGTGATGTGATCGGTTCGCTCGTTCATCACGATGTCGCCCGCGGCGACCTGGTGGTGAATCTCCAGTCGGCCGGGCGCGACGTCGGCGAATCCGGTCACGAACTCCCGGATCGCCTCCTTGCCGACGATGGGGGTCAACGGGACGCTGTGGTACACGGCGTCGTCGGTGAAGCAGTCCAGGATGAACCCGGTGTCACGCCGCTCCCAGGCGGCGATGAACTCCCGGATCATGGCGTCGTTGGACGCGGCCAGTGCTCCCTCGGTCATGTCCGTCCCCTCACCTTTGGCGCCGGGCCGACCGTGCCGTTCGGCCGGACCGGGCTTCGACGCGCCGCCCTGCGCCGGTCACGGTCCGCCCACCGCGGAACCGGTCGGCCCCCAGGCTCTGGCGAGGAGACGCGTTCCGACCGACGTGCAACGGGAAGAACCTAGCGGCGCGAGGTCGAGGTCGACGTGGGGCGGGGGTCTCGGACGGCGTGTCGCTCCAGGTACGCTCACGCCCAGCCCCGCACCCGGATCGTCGCCGGCTCGGAGAGCCGACATCTGACGACAGGAGTCCGTTTCCGTGAGCTCTCCCGAGATGCCCAGCCTTGCGATCCCCGACGAGGTGCTCTCCGCCGTCCCCGAGTACGGCAACGACGACGGGGCGGTGGTCATCGTGGACTTCCAGGGCGTGGTCCTGGGGTTGAACAAGCCCGCCGAGGAGCTGTTCAAGATGCAGAGCGCCGACATCGCGGGCGAGTTCGTCGAGATGCTCGTACCCACGAAGAAGCGTTGGGGGCACCAGGCCTACCGTCGTGGGTACCTGGTCGAGCCGAGGGACCGGGAGATGGACCCGGGCCTGTATCCCGAGGCCGAGACCTCCGAAGGCGAGGTCGTGCCCATCACGGGCCGGCTCCAGCCCGTGATGGTGAACGGGAAGCTCTTCGTGGCGGCCCACATGGCCCGCGACGACGCCCCCCGCCCCTCGGACTGACCCGCCCCTCGGACCGACCCGCCCCTCGGACCGACCCGCCCCTCGGACCGACGGGGCCCTCGGACCGACGGGGCCCGCGACCGGTCGGACCAGGCCCGAGCCCCTGGCCGGGGTGGTGGCCGGCCCGAACGGGAATCCCGGTACCCTCCCCGTTGTTGCTTGCTAGTGCAACGATTCCGGGGCGCACGGAGTGCGTCCGGGGCGGGAGAGGGACCGGGAAGACATGACCGAGCTGAACCAGACATTGCCACTGCTGCCCCTGACCTCGGGGGTCGTGCTCCCGGGCATGGTGTTCACCATGGCCCTCGAGACCGACGAGGCCAAGACCGCCGCGGACGCGGCCGGGCTCGGTGGGCGGCGAGCTCGTGCTCGTGCCCCACATCGACGGGCGCTACGCCTCGGTGGGAGTGATCTCGAAGATCCTCGAGACCGGGGAGCTGCCCGGGGGCCCCGTGGCGGTGGTCGTGAGCGGCCTGCGACGGGCCACCATCGGCACCGCGGTGCCCGGGACCGGCCAAGCCCTGTGGGTCCAGGTCGACCCCGTGGTCGAGGACCCCGAGTCCCCGAGGGCGCTCGAGCTGGCGCGCGAGTACCGCGCCGTGTTGGAGAACATCCTCCTGACCCGGGGCGCACGCCGCATGGCGGAGCGCCTGCGCGACATCACCGACGCTTCGCAGATCGCCGATCTCTCGGGATACTCGCCGGACCTGAGCCTGGCACAGAAGGTCGAGGTGCTCGAGACCATCGACCTCGAGGCGCGCCTGCGCCTCGTCCTCGGCTGGGCCCGCGAGACGCTGGCGGACCTGACCCTGCGCGAGCAGATCAAGACCAACGTCGAAGAGGGGATGGAGAAGACCCAGCGCGAGTTCCTCCTGCGCCGTCAACTCGAGGCCATCCGCAAGGAGCTCAACGAGCTCGACGGCGCCGCCGACGAAGGGTCGGTGGACGACTACCGGGCCAAGGCGGAGGGCGCGCGACCTCCCTGATGCCGTGAGGACCGCGGTGTTGCGCGAAGTCGACAAGCTCGAGCGCACCAGCGAGCAGAGCCCCGAGCACGGGTGGATCCGGACGTGGCTGGACACCGTGTTCGAGGTGCCGTGGGGCGTGCAGTCCGAAGACAATCTCGACGTCGGCGCGGCCGCGGGGATCCTCGACGAGGACCACGACGGGCTCAACGACGTCAAGGAGCGCATCCTCGAGCACCTTGCGGTGCGCAAGCTTCGGACCGATCGCGGCCTCGTGTCCACTGGCCCGCGCGGCTCGGGCGCCATCCTGGCGCTGGTCGGGCCTCCGGGTGTGGGCAAGACCTCGCTCGGCGAGTCGGTGGCGCGCGCCCTCGGGCGCAAGTTCGTGCGGGTCGCCCTGGGAGGCGTGCGCGACGAGGCCGAGATCCGTGGTCACCGCCGCACCTATGTCGGCGCGCAACCCGGGCGACTGGTGCGGGCGCTGCGCGAGGCGGGGACCATGAACCCGGTGATCGTGCTGGACGAGGTGGACAAGCTGGGAGCCGACTACCGGGGCGACCCGTCATCGGCGCTGCTCGAGGTCCTCGACCCGGCGCAGAACCACACCTTCCGTGATCACTACCTCGAGGTGGAGCTCGACCTGTCCAAGGTCCTGTTCCTGGCGACCGCGAACGTGGCCGAGACCATCCCCGGCCCGCTTCTCGACCGCATGGAGGTCATCCGGCTCGACGGCTACACCGAGGACGAGAAGGTCACCATTGCCCGGCATCACCTGCTGCGGCGCCAACTCGACCGGACCGGCCTGCGGGCCGACGAGGTGGAGGTGTCCGACGAGGCGCTGCGCGCCATCTCCGCCGACTACACGCGAGAGGCCGGGGTCCGGAACCTCGAGCGTGAGATCGGACGGCTGTTGCGCAAGGTCGCCACCAAGCTGGCGTCGGGCAACGTGACCGCTCCGGTCGTGGTCGGGGCTGACGACGTGCGCACGTGGCTGGGTCGACCGCGCTTCTTCTTCGAAGCGGCCGATCGTACGAGTGTTCCGGGCGTGGCGACGGGGCTGGCGGTCACCGGTACCGGTGGCGACGTGCTCTTCGTCGAAGCCACCGTCATGGACGGCACCGAGGGCCTGACCCTGACCGGACAGCTCGGTGACGTCATGAAGGAGTCTGCGGAGATCGCGCTGTCCTACGTGCGGTCGCACGCGGCCGAGCTCGGGATCGACCCGAGCGCCTTCGCCGGCAAGCGATTCCATCTGCACGTTCCCGCCGGAGCGGTGCCCAAGGACGGGCCCTCGGCCGGGGTCACCATGACCACGGCCCTGGTCAGCCTGCTCCTGGACCGGGCCGTCCGCCCGGTCGTGGGGATGACCGGCGAGGTCACATTGCAGGGTCGGGTGCTGCCCATCGGCGGCGTGAAGCAGAAGGTGCTCGCCGCCCACCGGGCCGGCCTGACCGAGGTGGTCCTGCCCGTGCGCAACGGACCGGATCTCGAGGACGTGCCCGAGAGCGTGCGTCAGGAGATGACGTTCCATCTCGCCGAGACCGTGGGCGATGTGCTCGCCGCCGCCTTGGACGGCGCGGCGGCGGGTGAGGCCGCGAGCCCGGTGGCGGCATAGGTGTAGGGAGGTCCACGTCCGTTCGCTGCGGTGTCGCGCCCGTTGTCACGCAACGTTCAGCGCGATTTCACCTCCAGGCACGCGTCCGACCCGGGTTGTTCACGCACCCCGTCCACAGAGCTGTGGATGGGGTGCGGATAACTCGGTGAGGCGGGGTCGATCAGCGGAAGTCGAAGGCAACCTTGATGGCGCCGCTGCTCTCCTGTTGGGCGAGGACGGTGAAGGCCTCGCGCCACTGCTCGAGTCGGAACGTGTGGGTGAGCATTCCCGGCGAGGTCGACCCTTCCCTGAGACGCCAGGTCCAGGAAATGGGCGATACCGTGCTTGCGCACGCCGTCGACCTCTTCCACGCCGAACGCGTTGGACCCCACCCAGGTGATCTCTTTGAAATAGAGCGGCGAGTACTCCCAGCGCCCGGGGCCGTGGACCCCGCTCTTCACCAGTGTTCCCCGGGCCTTCAAGAGTCGAACGCCGACCTCGAAGGTCTCGGGCTTCCCGATGGTGTCGTAGACGACGTCGATCCCGCCGGGATGCGCCATCGGCAATCCGCCGTGCACCGGTTGCAGGACGCCTCCCGACCATGCCGCGGCCTCCTCGATGAGCGCGGCGCGCGGTTCGGGTGCGACCACGGTGGCCCCCAGCCGGCGCGCCAGGTCGGCCTGCGCAGCAAAGCGCGCCACCACCATGACCTCCACATCGGGGTACAAGGCGCGCAGGATGCGCGGTGGCGGTTGTGCCGAGGGCTCCGCGCGCCGTACACGAGGGCGCGGCCCCCGGGAGGTGGTGGGTGGCGGGTCACCGAGTGCAGTGACACCGCGAAGGGATCCGCGAACACGGCCATCTCGTCGGGGACGCCGTCGGGAACCGGGAAGAGCATGGTGTGATGCGCGGGGAAATAGTCGGCAAAGCCCCCGGGCGCGTCCTTGCACGTGCCGGTGTGGATGCCGGCCGCCAAGGGGCCCTCGGTGAAGTGCCAGCACAGGCTGTAGTCGCCCGCCTCACAAGCGGGGCACACCGGGTCGATGCCGCGGGGCGCGCACGACAGCCAGGGATTGAGGACCACGCGCTGGCCGACCTCGAGGTCCGGGACTCCCGGGCCCGACGTCGGCGACGTCGGCCACGACCTCGTGGCCGAGGACGGTGGGGAAGGTGAACAGGTTCGCCAACGGGCTGTCGGTGTTGGCCTCGCCGAAGTCCATGAAGACCTGCTTGGCCTCGGAACCGCAGATCCCGGTCATCCGGGTCTTGGCCATGACCCATCCGGGCCGGGTCGGGTCGGGGCTCGTCGAGGTCGACGAGCTTCATCGGCGTGCGCGCCAACCCCACGAGCAGTGCATTGGAATCGTCGGGTGCCTCCCATGTGTCGGGCCGCACCCCGTAGAGCAGTCCCTTCATCGACCAACCCTCCTTCAGACGCTGACCGCTACACCGTGTCGGCGAGGACTTCCCACCCCGGCGGGGGAGGCTCGAGCCGCCAATACTGCTCGGGAACATTTGCGTCCAGGCGCTCGTCGAGCACGTGGTCGCGTTGCAACGGCGGCACCTGGCTCTTGTAGAGCTCGATGGCGGCGCGCTTGCGGGCCATGTCGGGCTCGATCGGCACGACGGCAGGGGTCGGCCACAGGCCGCTCTTGAAGAGCTTCGCCACTCGCCAGGCCAGGATCCCGGGGATGTGCTTGTACCCGTGGTCCTCGTAGCAGAACCAGGCCGGCGGGCCGTCGGACCCGGCCAGCGCGTGGCGTACCAGCAGTCCGGCGTCGTGGGTGAGGACGTGATCGGGGTTGGCGAGGCCCATGGGCAGGAACACGGCACTGGGCGACGCCGCGGTGAGCGCCTCGTGCAGCACCGGCGCGACCTGCTCGGGGTGGGGGCGCTCGGACTTGGCGAGGTACTGGTGGTCGGGGAAGTCGAGCCACACCGGCGTGGCACCGAGAAATGCCATGGCGGCACGGTCCTCCTCCTGCCGGAGGGCGACGACGTCGTCGCCGGGACCGAAGCCTCCGCACGCATCCCACGACGTGGGCACGTCGGGGTACCTCGGTGGACGTCCGCCCAGCACCGTGATGACCGTCGTGTCCGGGTGGCCGGCGATGAGGTGCGCGGCACCGAGGACGGCGTCGTCGAAGTGCGGGGACACCACGACCACCCGGCGCAAGGTGTCGTGGCCGACGAGTCCCCACGTGACTTCAGGCATGCCCCCCGCGTCCGGCCCCACAGGCGGCGACCGTATCGCGTCGGGCCGGGTCTACGCCTGCCCCGGGCGGGCCCGGCGCGGCACCACGGTGCGTCGCTCGATGCGCCACCCGACCGGCGTTTGCACGACATCGTCGTGGTACTCGCCGGTGCGTGCCCTTCCGTCGTTGGAGACGACGATGTACTTCGAGCGGACACGGGCGCGACTCGCGCCGTCAGGCTCGACGGTCACGTTGGTGGTGTGGTGGGCCAGTGGGTGGTCCAGCTGGGCGAAACAGGCGCGCAGCTCCTCCATCCCCCGAGCGCTCCCTCGCCCGATGGCCTCGAGGTCGAACTCCCCGTCGTCGCAGAACACCTCGGACAGCAGCTGCCAGTCGGCATCGTCGACGACGTGCCCGTAGCGCGCCAGCAGATCGTGGATGGCGAGGACCTCCGCGCTGTCCATCACCGGTGTCAATACCCCCCGGTGGAGCACAGGCAGAACTCGTTGCCCTCGGGGTCGGCCATGACGATCCAGCGGCAGTCGTGTTCGTCTCGGGCCTCGGCCTCGACCCGCGTGGCCCCCAGCGCCGCGAGCGCCGATGCCCTCGCCTCGATGTCGGCCACCTCGACGTCGAGATGCATGCGGTTCTTGCAGGCCTTGGCCTCGGGCACCCGCTGGATCAGCAGCTTGGGGCCCTCGCCTCCGTCGGGCAGCAACAGCACGTAGTTGTCGACCGATCCGACCACGACGTACCCGAGGGCAGCGGCCCAGAACGGGGCCAACGCGTCGGGGTCGCAACTGTCGAGGACGAAGCCGATCGCCACGACCCCATCATGCCCCCACCGATGCTCCGGTGCTGTCAGCGGGCGGTGAAGTGCACGGCCGACCGTGCCAGGTCGACCAGGTCCCACCAGAAGGAGTACCCACGGTGATGGATCCGCAACTGCTTCACGACCGGCCCTCGAATCTCGCCAGTGCGAACTGTCGATCAGGCTGTGGAGCCGTTCGGAGCGGCCTCGGCGGTGAGGACCTCGGTGCCCGGCCCGGCGTTGAGCACCTCGTCGATCATCCTGATGATCTCGTCACAACGCTGGCCAGGGGTCATTTGTCGCTCGTCTGTTCGTTCAGCGGGTCTCGTAACGATGCGCTTTCTCGAGGGCGTGCTCCTAGGGCCGTTGGGGGTCAGTGGTCAGGGCCATTGGTCCCGACGCCGCGAGGGCTCTGCCGATGTGGCACGGTGTCGGTATGTGCCGAAGCATCGTCACCCTGCGCAGCCCCGAAGCCGTTCCCGACGAAGACGTCCGGGCTGCGGCGCTCCAATACGTCAGGAAGGTGAGCGGGTATCGCGCTCCGTCCGAAGCCAACCGGGTAGCCTTCGAGAGCGCTGTCGACGACATCGCCCGGTCGACGCGGGCGCTGCTCGACGGGCTCGTGTCGGGGCGTCCGGGCTCCAACGTCCGCCGCTAGCCCCACTCATCGGACGCGCACCTCAACCGGTCACGCGTCTCAGGAGCAGGCGCACCTCAACCCGTCGCGCGTCGCAGGTGGTGGCGCGTCGCAGGTGTCGGCGCGTCGCGCCTCAGGTGTCGGCGCGCCTCAGGAGTCGGCGCGCCTCAGGTGTCGGCGCGCCTCAGGTGTCGGCGCGCCTCAGGGGGCGGCGGGGGCGAGCCCCCGTACCAGGGCGCGCACCTGTTCCTCGATGGCGCGCTGCCCGAGGGTGCCGGCCGCGGCGATGATGTCGAACCCGTGGCACGCCCCCGCCACGGTGTGCAGCTCGGTGGGCACGCCGGCTTCCATGAGCCGGGTGGCGTACGCGATGCCCTCGTCGCGCAGGGGGTCGAGCTCCGCGGTCAGGACATAGGCGGCGGGAAGCCCCCGCAGGTCCGTGGCGCGACCCGGGGCGGCGTAGGCGGACACCTCGCCTCGCTCGGAAGGATCGCCGAGGTAGTGCTCCCACATGTCCGCGTTGGACCCGCTCGTCCACATGGGCGTGGAGTGAAAGGCCCGCATGGACGCGCTCTGCATGCGGTCGTCGATGACCGGGTAGTTGAGGATCTGCACCGCCAGCGCAGGCCCACCCCGGTCGCGGGCCATGAGAGCGACGGCCGCGGTCAGCGCTCCGCCGGCGCTGCTCCCGCCGACCCCGACGCGGCCCGGGTCGATGCCGAGCTCCGCCGCGTGCGCCACGGTCCACTCGAGGCCGGCGTAGCAGTCGTCGACGCCGGCAGGGAAGGGGTGCTCGGGGGCGAGCCGGTAGTCCACCGACACCACGACGCACCCGGCCTCGGCCGCGTAGCGCAGGCAGCGCAGCTCCTCGGTGTAGCGGTCGCCGAGCACGAAGGCACCACCGTGGAAGAACACCAGAGCGGGGGCCGGCCCTCGGTCGCGGGTGATCGGGGCATAGACGCGCAAGGGGATCTCGGTGCCGGGCGCGACGCCGGGCATCGACCGGTCCTGCGCCACGACGCGCTCGTCGGTGGGCAAGGTGCCGCCCATGACGCCGAGCAGGTCCAGGGTGGAGCGCAGCATGCGGATGACGTTCATGTCCCGGAGGTTCCCGCCGGGGTCCACCCCTTGCGGGAAGCCCGCCAGCACCGCGGCGAGCTCGGGGTCGAGAGGTGGCATCGGTGTGGTCACGGCCATGTCCTCAGTGACGGAAGTGGGGGATGACCTCTTTCCCCATGAGCTCGATGGTCTGCATGACGGCTTCGTGGGGGATCTTGTAGGGGTTCACCAGGCACAGCAGGAGGTCGATGCCGGCTTCCTCGTAGAGCTCGACCGTCTTGACGCAGTCCTCGGGCGTGCCGAGCACGCAGGCGTTGGCCTCCACCAGGTACTCGAGTGAGAGCAGGTCGAGCGCCCCCTCGTCGTCGATCTTCTTCATGTCCGCCGCGTAGGCGTAGGAGCCCAGGTCCTGGTTCCGTTCGACCATCCAGTCGGTCATCGACGCGATGTGGCGGGCGCCGGTCTTCGGGTACCACTCGAAGGACTCACGGGCGAGGTCGTGCGCGGCCTGTCGGTCGGGGCCACACAGCGCCATGGTGAAGGTGGCGGCCTGGTTGTTGACGAAGGCCCCGATGGGCTCGGTGCAGTTCCCGACGGCCTCGCGGTAGATGTCGACCTTGGTCTTCACCTCCTGGGGCGAGACCCCGACGGCGAACGAGCACAGCCCGAGGCCCAGCGATCCGACCTGGCGATGGCCGTCCTCGCTGCTGGTGGCACCCCAGATGGGCGGGTGCGGGCGCTGGCGGGGTTTGGGCAGGACGCGGCGCTTGGGCATCTGCCAGTGCGTGCCGGCCAGCTCGTACTCGTCGTTGGTCCAGCACCCCACCACGTGGCCGATGGCCTCCTGCCACATGGCGCGTGTCTCGGCCGGGTCGACCCCGAACCCTTCGAGCTCGGCCCTGGTCGAGGACCGCCCCGTCCCGAGGTCCACCCGACCGTCCGACAGCAAGTCGAGGACCGCCACCGACTCCGCCGTCCGCACGGGATGGTTGTAGGGCTTCGGCATGAGCCGCACCCCGTAGCCGATGCGGATGCGCTCGGTGAGCGCGGCCACGGCTCCGTAGAGGACTTCGGGATTCGAGCAGTGCGAGAACTCCGAGAGGAAGTGGTGTTCGACGGTCCAGAACGCGTCCCACCCGTAGCGCTCGCCCGCCACCGCCTGGGCCAGGACGTTCTTGTAGGCGGTGTGTTCGCTGTCGGGCCCCCAGGGCTCGGCGACGGGGATCTCGTAGAACAAGGCGAACTGCACGGTGCAGGGTCCTATCATCCAGCCCACCCGCCGACAAACCGCGGCGGCGAAGAGACACCGAGGGGGTCCCATGCGTGGGCTGGCCGGCAAGAACGTGATCGTCACGGGCGCGGCCTCGGGGATCGGCCGGGCGTGCGCGGCGCGCCTTCTCGAAGAGGGCGCCAGTGTGATGGGCGCCGACCTCGCCTCCGGGGGCGACGCTCCGGGTGTGCCCCCAGGGACGGCGCGTGGGCCTTCACCAGGGTCGACGTCACCGACGAGGCCTCGGTCACCCGTCTCGTCGACGAGGCTGCCCGTGCCTTCGGGCGCGTCGACGGTCTGGTGAACGCGGCGGGCGTGGCCGGCGGTGGCCCGGTGCACATGGTCGACACCGCCGAGTGGAACCGCGTCGTCGGCGTCAACCTCTACGGCACGTTCCTGACGGCCAAGTACGCCATCACCCGCATGCTCGATCAGCCCCTGCTCGACGGCGAGCGCGGCGCGGTGGTCACCATCGCCAGCATCGAAGGCATAGAAGGCACAGCCGGCGGGAGCGCCTACAGCGCGTCCAAGGGGGGTGTCGTCATCCTCACCAAGAACATGGCCATCGACTACGCCGGGCGCGGCATCCGCGTGAACACGATCTGTCCCGGGTTCATCGAGACGCCCATGACCGAGGCGATCTTCGGTATGGAGGGCATGGAGCGGGCCAAGCGGGAGATCACCAAGGAGCACAAGCTCGGGCGCTACGGCCAGCCCGAGGAGATCGCGGCGGCGGCCGCCTTCTTGCTCTCGGGCGACGCCTCGTTCGTGACCGGCCACGCCCTCGTGGTCGACGGCGGCTACACGGCAGGGCGAGATCACGGTGTCACAGAGATGCTCGGCCTGTCGGGGCCTTGACGATTCAGAGAAGGCCTTCCTGTGCCTGGCTTACACCCCGGTAACGGGGGTATCGACCACCCAGGCTTGCCCCTCCTGGACCGACGTGGGGCGTGCTACATCCGGAAACCCAAAGGGGGTTAGCCGCCGCCTAGATACACATCGAGTACAAGTTCGTTTGAATCACTTGACCGGCGTGCAGACTGATTCGAGATGGATGGTTCCCGCCGAGTGCATCCGAGGACACCACGTAGCGGCCCGGAGGCAGAGTGAATGCGTAGACATGGCTTCCTCGGACCGTCTGGCTTGCGATTGTGCTCGACCCCTGCTTGACCGTCACATGTACCGGAATGTTGGCAATCTGAGCCTGTGGCCTGTAGGCGCCAACGCAAGGCGTGGCGACACCAGCGACAACTCCGGATGGGCTTGTAGGCGAACCTCCGCTACACGCAGCCAGCATGGCGCCACACGTCACCGACACGGCCCAGAAGAGGCGGTTGGTCACAGACCCCAGTCTTACTCCTGGGCGGACAAACGGGTGTCGAGGACCCCCATCCGTAATGTGCCTGAGCGGTGGTCGGTGCCGCAGATCGAGGGTCGGGACGCCCCGGTACTCGAGGTCATGCCGGGACGTGCGGAGTTGGTGCTCGATCTGGCCTTGGACGCCCGATACTGCTTCATCGGCACGCCGATGACCAAAGCCATATTCGGCGAGGGGATGGAGCGCGCCCGACGGGAGATCATCGCCGAGCACAAGCTCGCGCGCTACGGCCAGCCCGAGGAGATCGCGGCGGCGGCGGCCTTCTTGTTCTCAGCCGATGCGTCATTCATCACCGGCCACGCCCTGGTGGTCGACGGCGGCTACACCGCCGGGCGCGATCACGGCGTGACCCAGATGCCCGGCCTCTCCGCCGACGCTCCGTAGCCGGGTTCAGGCACAGTGGCGCCTCGGGCCGGCGAGGCGCTGAAGCGAACATACGTTTGATCCTGCTGATGCGAGGCCAGACCCGGGTCGAGCCAGCGTCCAGCGGGGTGGGGGCTCATGTCACGTATGTGAGCCAAGGTGACAGACATGACTGCCATCGCCCGGTACTCTCGGATTCGGCACCGGGGCGCCATGGCATCGGGGGCCTTGCTTCCGACTGCTTTTCCCTGCCGTGGGCTCGCGCCCCGGTGCCGTACCAACCCTGGTGGCACGGGACCCGGCCCTCTCTGCGATGCTGCCACCCGGCTGAGATGGCGAGCAGTGGTCGATGCTCAGCCCACGGGCCGGGGTTGCAAGTACCGGTGGCCCAGGATGTCGGAGTCGTCGCCGCGGGCATGGGCTACAGACAGCGTCCCTTGGATCGAGCGGAGGACGTCGTAATGCTTGCTGCTCACACCAAGGTCGGTGGACGCCGCGATCCGTTGCCGTGCTCTTTCGGACCCTTCCCCGGTCTCTTCGAGGCCCCCACCGTCCCACAAGGTGATGACCATGACCTCCTTGCGGAGGCTGTCGTGCGCCAGACACAGCAGACCGCCGAAGCCCGAGCGGTGCGCGAGAATCTCGGCGATGCCGTCGAGAGCCTCGGACAAACCGAGAAGCTCGTCGCCGTCGACGTGAAAGGTCAAGACCCTCGCTCTGGTCACCGACTGCCGCCCACTCCGGACTGCTACCAGCGAGCTTCGACGTCAGTGAGCGATGAGAGGTAGTCGCGCTCCGCATCGCTGAGGTCGACGAACTGTGTCCCGATTCGCAGCCGATCGTCCCTGGGCGGTCCGGTGTGTCGAATCTCTCCTCGCAGGTGCACGGCGATGAGGACGTGATTCCCCTCGGCGGTTTCCCACGGGGCATCGGTCAACTCGACCCCGGCCCCTGCCGGCGAGATGTCGATGACGCGACAGTCCCGCCACCGCACCTCCGGGTCGGATTCGACGAGGTAGCTACCGCCCCAATCGACATACTGCCGTGGCAGGAATCGCCTCAGTTGATGCATCACCGGCCGCTCCTTTCGCCAGCCCGGAACGCCCGTGTTCTCGAGTTGTCGCCACGGCGACATCGGCATCACTCGATGGACCGATGAGAGCGTGATTCCACTCAGGTGGTTCCTCGTCTGGTCCTTCTGCGTGGCCCGGCGTACCTTGCTCGTGGGCGGCTTGGGGGCCCCGCAACCCCATTCTCGTGGGTCGCCCGACGGGAGTCGGGCAGGACGACGGTTCCCCCGAAGTCCTGCCCCGTGGCCTCTCGCAGTGGCTATCCCGGTGGGGGGAAGACGAGGCATGGGCAGCGCCCCCGCGTGATGGCGTTCCCCATGCCTCGTCGACCCGCCCCAGCCTCGGCGCACGGTGCGCGCACCCTGAGACACAGGTGCCGGGACCCCGGGCCCAGTCCCTTCGGCTTCTCGCGCAACGACCCCCAGGGTGCGCCCAGGGGTCGTTGCGGTTCACTGTGTGGGAAGGGTGTCCCGATCTCTGGTATTGGCCTGTTCCGCCGAGCCTCGAGCGTGGGGACGCGTCTCTCGGCCAACGACTCCTGGGGCTGCCCGTCGCACCGTGTGAACGGTGCCCTTCCCGCGTCACGTTGGTGCGTTGTTGATCATGCTGGTGGCACTGCGGGCCGATAGGTCACCCCTGTGAGTCTTGCGGGGAAACACACAGAGGGCTTTGCACGGTGAGCGACTACAACGAGGAAGAGAAGAGGGTCCTTCTGGCCGGCATGGTCGGCGGTCGAGATCGCGACGCGGTCTGGTCGAAGTTCCCCGATGCCATCACGTCCCTGGGAACTCGTGGACTTGTCCGCATCGGGCGAGAGGTCTTGGCCGACGACAGCGTGTCTTGGTTTCCCCTGTGCCTCAGCCCCCTCGGTGTCATGGAGGCCAAGCAGCTCCAAGAGGCCGAGGTCGGCCAGCGGATCTGAGACGCGGCCATACGAGCGGGCGCCACTGCGGCGTGACCCGGATGCTCGGCGTCTCCGCCGACGCGCCGGAGCCGACATCTACTCTGAAAGGGAGCTCAGTATTTCGGCCCCGGGGGCGAAGGGAAGAACCTCGTTGAGTCGGGTGGATGGTCCGTGACGGGATCTGGCGTTGAGCCACTCGTCCAGAGCCCGGGCGGGCATGGGACGAGCCAGGTGGTACCCCTGAGCGAGATTGCACCCCGGAGCCTCGAGCTGTTTCAACGTGGCATCGTCCTCGGTGGCGTCGGTCGGCCACCACGACCTTGACCATCGGCGTGGATTAAGCGCCGGGAGTCCCGTCCGCGGAGGCGTTGCTCCCGTGGCTATTCGTCGGGCCGGCGGGCGATCATGGGCGGCTCGCGCCCGGCGAACAGCCAACCGCCGACCGCCGCGACGACAGGGAGGCCGACGAGGATCACCGCCAGGTTCCTCACCGGGGTGTGGGTGAACACGCCGGCCAGACCGGTGAGCCGGCTGTGGCGGAACCAGGCCAGGGCGGCGAGATAGGCGGCCGCGGTCCCGATCAACGCGCCCAGAAGGGCGAGGGCGCCGGCGGTGGCGGCGGTGATGGCGCGCCGTGTCGTGCTGCTCGCTCCGGTGGCGGCGAGGGTACGGAGGTCGCCGGCGGTCTCGCTGCGGATCAGGCCGACGGTCATGGCCAGCACCGCCAGGGCGAGGAGCATGCCCGCGGCCGTGGCCCAGTTGATGACCTCGGCGGAGGTGGGTTGGTCGTTCTTGGTCTCGATCGACAGGTCGGCTGCGGCGGCGGTGCTCCGGGCGTTGCTGATCTGCGCCGCGGTGAGGGGCTTGGGCGTCTCGATGAGCCAACCGTCGGTGGTGATCGAGCCCCGCAGCCCGAGCTCGCGGATGGCGTGCTCGGTGATGACGGTGTTGGGTGCCGAGACGCCCGAGGGCAACGCGGGGACCGTCTGGATCCTGGGATGGGCGATGCAGCTGCTCTTGGGACAGGGTCCCTGGTCGTTGGCGACAGGTGGCGCGCCGCCCTTGACGTCGCCGCCCGCGACGAGGGCGAGGTTGGTCATCGAGCCGAGCCCCGGGCGTATCGTGAGAATCTCCGCGTTGTGCTCGACCTGGCCCGCCGTGATCCCGAAGGCCCGCAGGAGGGCCGGGGTGGCGACGTAGATCTGGCCGTTGAAGTTGTCGGAGCTGGGGGTCGTCAGATCCAGGCTGGCGCTGGTGGTGTCGAGTTGGACCACGTCATGCGATCCGAGCGCGGTGGCGATGCCGATTGCGCCGTCCGCCGGCGACGTTGCGCTCGGTGTCGGTGTCGGCGTCGGTGTCGGTGTCGGTGTCGGTGGTCTGAGCAGTGCCGTTGCCGTTGGGGCCCGGGCCGTTGCCCACGCCGACCGGGCCCGGACCGGGGCTGTTGGGGCTGTTCGGGGCGTACACGACGAGCTGGTTGGAGGCCAGGTTGGGCCCGGCGTAGTCGAGGACGTCGGAGTACCGGACGTTGGCAGCGACGCAGACGAGCACCGCCACCAGTACACCGAGGCTGATCGCCGCCAGCGACGAGCCCGACCGGGACCGGTAGCGGGCCAGGTCACGCAGCGCCAGCCGGAAGGCGATGGGGGCGCGTCGGCCCGTCGTCGCCAGTGCCGACACGCACAGAGGGGCGAGGAAGATGATGGCGATGATGAGGGCCACGAAACCGAAGACGAGCCCGCCCGCGCCTGCCCCGTTGCCGTTGCTGGCGCCGGCCGCGGTGAGCAGCAGGAAGGCGATGACGAGGAACACGACGCCGGGCACCGCGGAGCGATGGGCCTTCTTCGGGGGACCGGGTCGCCCCGACAGGGCCGTCACGACGGGGATCCGGGTCACCGTGCGCGCCGGGCGCGAGGCGGCGAGGAACGCGGTGACCACGGCGAGGGCCATGGCGATGACGACCACGGTCCATGGCAGCTGCCAGGCGCCGATCAGGTGATGCGAGCTGGCTTCGAGATGCGGACGGTAGGCCAGCCAGGCCACGAGGCCCAGCGCGGCACCGAGGAGGGTTCCGACGACACCCACCACCACACCGTTGGCGCGGACGACGAGACGGATGTTGTCGTCGGTGGCGCCGAGGGCGCCCAGCATGCCGATCGAGCGCAGCCGCCGTTGGGCCAGCACGGTGAAGCCGGCCACCGCCACGAGGCCGATGAGGAGCATGCCCAGCGTGGCCAGGATGAGCACGATGGTGGCGGGATTGAAGCCGCCGCCGCTGCTCGTCGGGGGGATCTGGATGCTTGCACGGTTGGAGGCACCGCCGGGGAACCGGAACGCCGACGCGGCCGACGGCGGGGCGTCGAACAGGGCCGTGACCGCGGTGGGGGCGGTCACCTGGCCCGGGGTCACCAGGGCGAACTCGTCGAGGAGGCTCTGGGGGTTCTCGACGATGCCGACGACGCGCCGGTCCACGCCGGCGTGGTGCCAGAGGACACCGATCGTGAGGCCGAACTCCGACGCCACCTGGTCCGTGACCGCCGCCTCGCCCCCTCCGGTGGGGTACCGGCCCGAGACGAGACGGAGCATGGGCCCGCCGTAGGGACCGTGCGGGTTCTGGGCGCGCAGGTCGAAGGTCTCGATGGAGCCGGGGACCGAGACGGTCTGGTTCTCGATGACCTCGACGGTGCCGAAATGGGACTCCAGGGCGCCGATGTCGGCGGCGAGACGGGGATCGGAGCCGGGCACCGTGGCGAGATGGTCGGCGGTGCCGAAGCCGGCGTTGAGTTGCGCCGGCGAGTCGGTGGCGACGGTGGCCCCGACGATCGTCGCCGCCACGGCCACCACGATCAGGGCCAGGACGAGAAGTTGCTGGCGCCATTCGCGCCGGAAGAGGCGCCACGCCCAGCGGGTGACGGCGCGGCGCGCCGGGACCCCGCCGTTGCCCGAGCCCAGCTCGACGGGGCGCTCCAGCAGGGTGGTGCTCATGGGAGGGGGCTGTGGAGCAGGAGCGACTCGGGGCTCAGCGGTGGCTTGGTCTGGTCGACCACCCGCCCGTCGCGGAGGAACACCACCCGGTCGGCCCACGAGGCGAGCTGGGCGTCGTGGGTCACCATCACCGCGGCCACGCCGCGCCGACAGGCGGCCAGCACGAGCCGCATGACCGCCTCGCCGTTGGCCGAGTCGAGGGCGCCCGACGGCTCGTCGGCCAGCAACAGGTGGCGGTTTCCCACCACGGCGCGGGCGATGGCCACCCGCTGGCGCTCACCACCGGAGAGCTCGTCGGGGAAGTGCGGGGCGCGGTCGGCGAGGCCGAGATCCTCGAGGGCCTCGATCCCCGCCGCCTGCGCCTTTCGGGCCGGGATCCCGTCGAGCTCGAGGGGGAGCGACACGTTCTCGACCGCGGTGAGCCCGGCCAGGAGGTTGAAGTCCTGGAACACGTACCCGATCGACCGGCGCCGGAGGCGGGCCTTGTCGTTGCGCGACATCGTCGCCAAGGCGACGCCGTCGATGAGCACCTCGCCTCTCGTCGGGTCCTCGAGGCTGCCGGCGATGGTCAACAGGGTGCTCTTGCCCGACCCGCTCGGTCCCATCACCGCCACCAGTGACCCGGCGTCGACCGACAGGTCGATGCCGCTCAGGGCGTGGACCTCGGTCGGCCCGATGCCGTAGCTCTTCGACACGTTGCGCAGTTCGAGGAAACTCATCGCGGTACCCCAATTCTCCGTCGCAATCTCGGCAACGCCGAGCGAACCGGTGCGGTCGGCTCGACCGCCGCACGCTTGATACGGCCGTCGGCGGCGTCGAGCCACCGGATCACCGAGTCCAGCCGGAACAGCTCGGCGTCGACCACCAGCGCCAGGCCCAGGTCGAACTCGGCCTCGTCCTCTTTGAGGCGCGTCCATTGCTGCATCAGCTCCACCAGGTAGCGCCGGTGCGACTGGATCACCTCGTGGACGTCCACCCCGGGCATCCGCGCCGCCACCAGGACCTTGATGACGAGCTCGTCGCGCGGCGGCGAGCTCAGGTCGGGCGGCGTGTGGAGCCACTGCGCCAGCTCGGCCTCGCCCTCGGGTGTGATGCGGAAGCCCTTCTGGGGGCCCTCCTCTGCCGCGTCGTCGGACTCGACCAGCCCATCGCGCTCTAGCCGCTGCAGCGTGGTGTACACCTGGCCCACGTTCAGAGGCCACACCTCGCCGGTCCGGGCCTCGAAGTCCTGGCGCAGCTGCAGGCCGTACTTCGGCCCCTCGCTCAGCAACGCCAACAGGGCGTGGCGGACGCTCATGGTTGTGTCCGATTAAGTAGCATACTGAGTATCCTACTCATCCGGCGAGGAATGACAAGGGGGGACTCCGGTGGTGCAGGGCGGGTCGGTGAGGGTGCCCACGTCGGTGGATGCGACCCACCGCCGCCCACCGTCGTGACGCCATCCAGCCCGCCCCCTCCTGCCATCCCATCTGCCACATTCACCTCATGGAACACTCGTGTCACTCATGATCTCTGAGGGGCACTGATACACCCTCATGTGACACTGGCTCTCGTGCTCGACGCCCTGGAGGACGCCCGCCGCACCATCGCCGACCGGCTGGCGGCGGCCGACCCCGACCGGGTCACCGCCTCCCAGGCGGCCAAGGTGATGGCGCTGTTCGCCGAGATCGAGCGCCTGGGAGCCGCAGGCAAGGTCCTGTTCTCCAGACGGGCGGCGGACTCCACGGTGTGGCGTGACGAGGGGCACCGCTCGGCTGCGGCGTGGATGGCGGAGACGACCGGCACCGCACTGGGAGACGCGCTGGCGGTGCTCGACACCGCCGGCGCCTTGGCCTGGTTGCCCGAGACCACCGAAGCCCTGCGCCGGGGGGAGCTGTCGGCTCCCCAGGTGAAGGTCATCGCCGCCGCGGCCACCCAGCACCCCAGCGCCGAGCGCGAGCTGCTCGACACCGCGGCCCGCCAGAGCCTCAAGGCCCTCAAAGAGCGCGCCGCCCTGGTGCGCGCCGCGGCCACCTCGGCCCAAGAAGAAGCGGCGCGCTATCTCGCCATCCACCGCCGCCGGTCCCTGCGGCACTGGGCCGACCCCGACGGGGCCTTGCGCCTCGAGGCCAGGCTCACCCCCGACGCCGGGGCCAAGCTGCTCTCTATCCTCCAGGTCGAAGCCGACGCCCGGTTCGCCCAGGCCCGCCGGGCCGGGGAACAGGAACCGCCGGGCGCCTATCGCGCCGACGCCCTTGTGGCTCTCGTCACCGGCGAGGCGATCACGAAGGACTCGTCTTCGAAGGACTCGTCTTCGAAGGGCTCGCGTCCGGGCCCGCGTGCGACGGTGTGCATCCGGGTCGACGCCGCCGCCCTCGAGCGGGGCTATGTGCAAGAGGGCGAGACCTGTGCCATCGCCGGGGTGGGCCCGGTGCCCGTCGCCGCGCTCCGGCGCCAGCTCTCCGACGCCTTTGTCAAGATCCTCGTGCACCGGGGCAGAGACGTCACCACCGTCTGCCACGTGGGACGCAGTGTTCCGGCCCATGTCCAAAGCGCGCTCGACGAGCGCGACCCGAGGTGCGTGGTGCCGGGGTGTGACACCGCCCTCGGGCTCGAGAACCACCACTGGGACGTGCCCTACGCCCAGTGCGGGACGAGCACCCTGGCCGGCCTGGCCCGGGTGTGCTCCTGGCACCACGGGTTGCTCACCTACGAGGGATACGTCCTCACCAGCGGGGCCGGGGCCTGGCAGTGGCGGGCACCGCCGGGAGGCTGCAGCTTCGAGACCGGCGCACCGCTGCTCGACACCGGTTGAACCCGGCGCGCCGGTCGGCTGCGTTCGGCGCGCGACCTGGGCACCGGCCCCGCCGGTCTGCGACGATGCAGGTGGGTGCCGCCGCGTGCCGGCGGCCGGGGGAGCGCGAACCGAGGAGGCGACCGTGGACGGCGACATCGTGATCCGGGGAGGTTCGCTGATCGACGGGAGCGGCGCCCCCGCCCGGGCCGCCGACGTGGCGGTGGCCGACGGGCGCATCGTCGGGGTGGGCCAGGGTCTCCGGGGCGAGCGTGAGCTCGACGCCTCGGGCCAGGTCGTCGCCCCCGGGTTCATCGACATCCACACCCACTACGACGCCCAGGTGTTCTGGGATCCCTGGCTCACACCGTCGTCGTTCCACGGGGTGACGAGCGTCGTCGCCGGCAATTGCGGTTTCTCCATCGCCCCGATCCGTCCCGAGCTGGTGTCACTGCTCGCCCGCACGCTGCAGCACGTGGAGGACATGAGCTTCGAGACGCTGGCCGTCGGCGTGCCCTGGGACGAGTTCGAGACGTTCCCGCAGTACCTCGACGCCGTCGAGCGGCGCGGCACGGCGCTCAACTACGGGTGCTACGTGGGGCACACCGCCGTGCGGATGTACGTGATGGGGGAGGAGTCCTACGAGCGGGCCGCCACCTCCGAGGAGCTGGCGCGCATGCAGGCGGTGGTGGCCGAGTCCATGGCGGCGGGTGCCATGGGGTTCGCGTCGAGCGCGTCACCGACGCACAACGGTGACGGCGGACGGCCCGTCCCCTCGCGCGTGGCGGATCTCGACGAGCTGCGGGCCCTGCTCGTCCCGGTGCACGACTCGGGCAAGGGGGTCGTCGCCCTTCTCCCCGGAGGTGTCATCCCCAACCGTCAGCTCTTCGACATCCAGCGCGACGTGGGCCGGCCCATCACGTGGACCGCGCTGCTCACGGTCAAGGGGTTCCCGTACCACGAGAAGGTCGTCGCCGAGAACGACGCGGCGTGGGAGGACGGGGTCGAGGTATGGCCCCAGGTCTCGTGCCGGCCGCTCGTCTTCCAGATGAACCTGGCCGAGCCCTTCACCTTGAACACCCGCTCCAGCTTCTCCCAGCTCATGGGGCTCGACCACGAGCAGCGCAAGGCGGCGTATCGCGATCCGGCGTGGCGGGCCGCGACCTGGGAGGAGCTCTCGGGCGGCAGCGGCGGCGGCGGTGGCGGTGGCGGGGCTCCCCTTCAACTGGCCGTCGGTGTCGGTGGCGGAGTCGGCGTCACATCCCGAGCTCGTGGACCGAGCCCTCGTCGACATCGCCGCCGAGCGCGGATGCACCCCGCTCGACGCCATCCTCGACATCTCGCTCGACGACGACTTGAAGGCGCGGTTCTGGTCGGTGCTGGCCAACAACGACCCCGACGCCATCGCCTGGCTCCTGCCACGCGACAACGTCCTGCTGGGCCTGGCCGACTCCGGGGCCCACGTCTCGCAGCTGTGCGACGCCTGCTTCGCCACCGACCTGCTCGGCAACTGGGTGCGCGATCGAGGTGTCATGACCCTCGAGCGGGCCGTGCACAAGCTCACGGCCGAGCCCGCCGGCGTGTACGGGCTCAGCGACCGGGGCAGTGTCGAGGTCGGCAAGGCCGCGGACCTGTGTGTCTTCGATCCCGCCGTCGTCGGGCCGGGCCCGTTGCGCCGCGTCTACGACTTCCCCGCCCATGGGGAACGGCTGACCGCCGACCAACCGCTCGGGATGACCCACGTGCTCGTCAACGGGGTGCCCATCCGCGTCGACGGCGAGCCGGTGCCCGAGGGCCTCGACTCGCGCCCGGGCAAGCTCCTGCGCAGCTGAGGCCACCCGGTCTCGCGCACTCTGCCGCCGGTCTCGTCCGGGTACTGCCGTCGGTCTCGCGCACTCTGCCGCCGGTCTCGTCCGGCCCCCCGTCTCTTCAGCCGTTACCGCGTCGCTTCAGCTGCCAGCGCGGGTCTCCCCGGGTCCGGCTTCCACCGCGTCGAGGGGTCGACCGTCTTCGAGATAGACGGTGCAGCGGGCCCCGACGCCGGCCCGCACGCGCCGGCGCACGGGACCGCTGAGGAGATCGAGGGCGTCTTCCACCTCCTCGAGGCGGTACTCCGAGATCTCGACTTGTTGCACGACGATGGTGCTCAGCGCCGAGTCGTCGAGGGCACCACAGTGGAAGAGGAAGCGCATGCCGCCGGGTCGCTCGGGGCGCGGGCGCAGGAAGTCCACGCACACCAGTCGACCGGTGTCGACGACCAGGTTGGTCTCCTCGCGCACTTCGCGCCGGCACGCCTCCCACGGGCTCTCGCCATCGTCCTCCATCTGACCTCCGGGAATGGTCCACCCGCTCTTGTACGTCGGCTTCAGCACGAGAAGACGGCCGGCCCGGTCGAAGATCAGGGCCCCGGCCGACGCCGGGATCCTCGGGATCTCGAAGACGGGGTCCTCGTCGGACACACCTGCCGGCGTCACCCGGTGAGATTCTCCCGCCGGGGGTCGCGAGTCAAGGATCTGACCCCGGCCACCACACCGGCCAAGCTTGGGTGACAGCGATGGCCGGTCACGGCGAGGACGATGTCGACGATGTCGTCACGGACGACGATGCCGGCGAATGGAGAGCAGGTGGACCGAGACAGGGACAAGGTCACAGATGAGGACGGGAACGGGGATGCGGTGGCGGAGCAGGACGTGAGCTTCTCGCACATCGGGATCTGCGTGAGCGACCTCGAGCGATCGATTCGCTTCTACTGCGAAGGGCTCGGCTTCGAGCTTCTGCAGTCCCACTCGGTGGGCCCGGAGTTCGGACGGCTCATGGAACTCGACGAGGTCGACCTCCAGTCGCGGTTCCTCCGTCGCGACGGTGTCTCGATCGAACTGCTGCACTTCGAGTCTCCGGGATACTCGGGCGAGCCGGTTCGCCGGCCCATGAACCAGTTGGGGCTCACCCACTTGTCGCTCAAGGTTCGGGACGTCGACGCCGTGGCCGAGCTGGTCGAGTCACTCGGGGGGAGCGTCCTGCGGAGCACGCGTACGACGTTCGGGTCGTCGGGAGCCCTCGACTTCGTCTATTGCACCGACCCCGACGGGGTCCGGGTCGAGTTGATGCACCTTCCCGGATGAGCACCGCACTACGGTCACGGGCGTGGCGGTCCCCGAGCACGAGCACAGCGCCCGGTCCATCGAGAACCTGATCGCCCGGTACGCCGAGCTCATCGACGCCGGCGATTTCACCGGCTTGGGTGAGCTCTTCTCCGACGCGGTGTTCGGCGGTGAGGGGGACGCGGTGGTCCGCGGTCGGGAGGCGGTCGAGAAGGTCTTTCGGGGGATGGTGCGCGTCTACGAGGACGGCACCCCGCGTACCAAGCACGTCACGACCAACATCCGCATCGACGTCGACGACGGGTCGGGGACCGCGGTGGCGCACTCGTACGTGACGGTGTTCCAAGCGCTCCCGGACCTGCCCCTGCAGCCCATCGTGGCCGGGCGGTACCGCGACGTCTTCGAGTACCGAGACGGCGGATGGCGTTTCGCGGAGCGGCGGTTCACGACCGATCTGATGGGTGACGTGAGCCGTCATCTGCTCGTCGGGCCCGAGGTATTGGCGCCGTAGCACGCGGTCGCGCGCAGCATCCCCGGCTGCGCGCAAGCCCTCTGATATAACGCAATCGACGATGCGTGAGGTGGTTCTTACGGCTCGTGGTTGGATTTCCATGAACCGCGTCCAACTCTTAGCATCGGAGACCGTGGAGGGCGAGGACGCGGTGACGGTAAGAGAATTGCACGTAGCGTGAAACTCACCAACGTTTGGGTGGTCGAAGGTGGATCGGGCAACGCGGACGCTCGGTTCGCCGCCTTCGACCTCAGGGTCGAGGCCACCGGTTGGACACTGACCGACGCTGAGGAGCCCAGCGTCGAGCGACTGTGGTCCTGGGACGCGATCGGTGGCCTCGAGATCGTCCGGGGCGCCGGCAAGACGCCCGACGGGCGTGAGGCGACGGCGCTGGACGTGATCGTCAACGGTTGGCCGGTCCGGCTCCTCGTGCCCACCCACGAGCTGCCCAACGAGACGATCGCCATGCTCGGAGCCTTCGCTCCGGTGGGCCATGCCCTGCGGACCAGCCCTCGGGTGACGCGCGAGCCGGCGTTCCGACGCTTCTCCGACGCCGGTCGTCGGTTTGCCGGCGAGCGGTTGCGGGCCCGGCCGGTGTTCCTCCTCAGTGCGGGTTCGACCAGGCTTCGCTCGGCGTTGGTCGTGGCCGTGGTGCTCGGGGTCACCGTGGGGGTGGCATCGATCGCAGGGGTGGCCACGAGCGCCCAGGCACCTTCGACGACTTCCGGCGCCGCCCCGGCTCACGGCACGGGGGCTCCGCCGGACACCGGCTCGGGGCCCGGCTCGACGGGGGCCGGCTCGTCCAGCCAGCCGCCTGGCACGTCGTCGTCGGCGTCCTCGGCTCCGCCCGTCGTGGCCGCCGCGAAGAGCGGCAGTCGGCCCATCAAGGCGTCACTGGCCTCGGGGGCCGTGTCGGGGAAGCCGGCCTCGGGTGGGTCGACGACCACCAAGCCCACCGACACCACGAAGGCGACGACGACGACCAAGCCCTCGACCACCACGACGGGCGCCAACGGCACGACGACCACGCGGGCTCCGACCACCACGACCACCAGGGCACCCCGACCCACCACCACGACGACCAGGGCCCCCCGACCCACCACCACGACCACCAGGGCACCCCGACCCACCACGACGACCACTGCCGCGCCACCCACCACGACGACCACTGCCGCGCCACCCACCACCACGACCACAGCCGCGCCACCCACCACGACGACCACAGCCGCGCCACCCACCACGACGACCACGGGTTTGCTCCTGTCGTTGGCGTTCCCGTTGTTGTAACGGCACGCCCGGCCTCGAGCAGGCACGGCCTCTCGAGCAGGCACGGCCTTTAGAGCACGCACGGTGAAGGGCTCGCACCCCGGTAAAAGGGCGGGGTGCTGAGCCGCATGATGCGTCGCCCGCACCCCGCCCGGAGGGCCCCTGAGGAACATGGGGGCTTCGACTCAGAGGCCGTCCACAACGCGACGGTACGCCCGAGGTGATCGTCCTCCCAGGGTACTTAGCCACATCGTGGGCCGTTCCCGGGACGTGCGGTGCCCGGCCCCCCCATTTCCGCGTCCTGGCGCCGAGGGTGCTCCCCGTGCGAGCGTGAGTGTGATGACCACTCCCCCCGAACCGCGGCCGGACGCATACGTGTCGACAGCGTGTCGAGGAGACGACCACGGAAGCTGCGACCGGCGGGTGGTCGTCCCGTGCGAGTGCCCCTGTCACGAAGACCCCGTCGACGCGCCCGAGAAGTAGGGGTGGGGCTTCGCCGCATCCGGTACATCCCCCGATCGCCGAGGCCCTGGGCGACGCCCGGACCGTCGTGGACGTCGGCACCGGCTCCTACGAGCCCGCAGACGAGGCGGTCGTGGCGGTGGAGCCGTCACCGGCCATGGCCGCCCAACGCGCCATCGGTGCTGCCCCTTGGTACGAGCCGGGGCCGAGGGCCTTCCGTTTGGCGTCGACTCCTTCGACGCGGCTCTGGCGGTGCTCACCATCCACCACTGGAGTGACGTCGGCGGCGGCCTGCGCGAGATGACGCGGGTGGCGTCGAGGGTGGTGGTGCTCACCTTCGATCCTGTCATGCACGTCACGTTCTGGTTGTTCGGCGACTATGTGCCCGAGGTGAGCTCGCCTTCTTCGAACCCGGTGCTGCCATGAGCGCAGGTCGCGGCCGTGACGGTGTGGTCGAATGTCGGAGCCTGACAGGAAGGGAGCCGGTGCGTGGGTCTCGGTGACATCGACCTGACCGACCTGGCGGTGTTCGCCGGGGGGTTCCCCGACGACGCCTTCACCCGACTGCGTCGCCAAGCACCGGTGTGGTGGCACGAGCCGACGGTCCACACTCCCGACGGCAACGGGTTCTGGGTGGTGAGCCGGCACACAGAGGTCCAGGCCGTCGCTTCGGACGCCCAGACGTTCTCCTCGGCCCGTGCGCCCGATGCACCGGGCGGCGGGACGCTCATCGAGGACCTGCCCTACGGGTTCGCGGCCGGGGTGTTGCTCAACATGATGGACGACCCCCGGCACCACCGAATCCGACGACTGGTCACGCCGGCGGTGGCGCCACGAGCGCTCGCCCTGCTCGAAGCAGAGCTCCGGGCGCGTACCGCGGCCATCCTCGACGGTGTGGCGGCGCAGGGTGGGTGCGACTTCTTGGTCGACGTGGCCGTCGAGCTGCCACTGCAGGCCATCGCCATGTTGATGGGCGTGCCCGACGAGGACCGACACGCCCTGATGACGTGGACCAACGCCACGCTCACCTATGACGACCGCGAGCTCGGGACCCGCAGTGCGGGCTCCGAGCAGGCGGCGGCGGCCATGGCCGCGTACGGCACCGCGCTGATCGAGAGAAAGCGCGCCGAGGGAGGTGACGACATCGTCGCCACTGTCGCCCGAGCCGCAGTCGAGGACGACGACGGCGATCTCGAGCCGCTGTCCGACCTCGAGTTGCTCATGTTCTTCAACCTCCTCATCGCGGCGGGCAGCGAGACGACGCGCAACGCCATCGCGCTGGGCATGGCGGCGTTCATCGAGCATCCCGAGCAATGGGAGTTGCTGCGTCGTGCACCGACGGTGTGGTCGGGCGCGGTCGAGGAGGTCCTGCGGTGGTCGAGCCCGACGCTCTACAACCGGAGGACCGCCACCCGTGACGTGGAGGTGTCGGGACAGACGATCCGAGCAGGGGACAAGGTCACCTTGTGGTGGGCCTCGGCCAATCGCGACGAGATGGTCTTCGACGACCCGTTCGCCTTCGACATCCGTCGCAGCCCGAACCCCCACCTGGCCTTCGGCCACCGGAGCCACTTCTGCCTGGGGGCGAACCTGGCCCGACTCGAGATCCGCATCATGCTCGAGGAGCTCCAGGCCCGGTTCGAACGGTTGTCACTGGTCGGACCCATCGAGCGGTTCCGCACCAACAAGCACGCCGGGGTCAAGCACATGTTCGTGACGTTCCACTGAACCGACGAGACAGGAGACGACAACGTGACCGACACAGCAGGCGCGCCCCTTGCGGAGGGGGTCGTCCGCCGTTACCTCGACCGGATGGTGGCGCACGACTGGGAGGCCATGGCCGACTGCCTGGCCGCGGAGGTGGTGCGGGTGGGCCCCTTTGGCGACACCTACGCACCCCGGGATCCCTACGTGGCCTTCCTCTCCGAGCTCATGCCGGCGCTGCCCGGCTACTCCATGCGCATCGACCGCGTGCTGAGCATCGGGGCAACGGTGGTGGTGGAGCTGACCGAGACCGTCGACATCGGCGGCTCGCCGCTCGAGACACCCGAGGCGCTGCTTTTCGATCTGAACGGCGACGGCAAGATCGCCCACATCGCCATCTACATCCAGCGCCTGGGCGAGGTCCCCGCTATGCCCTGACGGTGCTCGCAGCCGCCGGCCGACAGTTGCCTGTTACCGGCCGCCATCCAGCCGCCCGCCGCCGGCCGACAGTTGCCTGTTTCCGGCCGCCATCCAGCCGCCCGCCAGCCGCCAGCCGCGATCGGTTGCCGACGGGTGTTACTGCTCGGCGACCTGGACGGTCTTGCCGTCCAACCACTGGCGCAGCACCAGATAGCGACCCTTCAAGGCCCCGTGGTCGTAGTGCCCGAAGCCCATGGTGGTGCCGTCCATGCCGCTCGACGCCGGGAGTTGCTTGACGCGCTCGAGTCCGTCTTTGATCCCGGCCCGGGTGAGGTGGGCGGCGCGGGCCACGGCTTCGGCCACGAGACGACCCATGTCATAGGCGGCGACCCCGATGGGGCCCGCCGCGCTGCGCGGCGAACGCTCTCGCAAGGCGGCCCGGACGCGGTTGTCGTCGGCCACGCTGTCGACGTAGACCCACCCTTCCCATCCCGCCCGCCAGTCACGCCGGGCGTAGCCGAACATGAGCGCGGAGTTGGCCACGACCGGCACGCGCCAGTTCTCGGACTCGACAGCCACGGCCACGGCGCGCGCCGCGACCCCCAAACCGAGGTAGACGAGACCCTCGGGCCCCCCCGATCGCAGGCGGGCCACCACCGGGGAGACGTCATCGGCCAGCGGCGAGATCGCCGCCACCCCGGTGATGTCGATGCCGAGCGCACCGCACGCCTCGGCGAAGAACTCGGCGTACCGGCGACCCACGGGGGAGTGGTCGTGCGCGACCGCCACGCTGCCGCGTCCCTGGCTCGCCACGTATCTCGCCAGGACGGCCGGCTCCTCTTCGAGCGAGCCCACCTGGTAGTGGAACATGAACTCGCCCCGGGTCCGCTCTCCACCGGTGTAGTTGATGCAGGGCACCCCCGCCGCGTCGGCGAGCGGTCCCACGATCAGCCCGTTGTCACTGATCGACGGGCCGAGAACGACGAGCGCCCCCGCGTCGACGAGCTCGGCGAATGTCTTCTCGACGTCGAAGGCGGTGCCGGCGGGCAGGCCGTGGGCGTGGCGGGCCAGCAATTCGAGGGGGCGGTCGAGGCGGCCCGTGGCGGCCACCTCGTCGATCCCCATGCGCACGGCGTCCTCGAAGAGCGCCCCGTTGTCGGCTTGGGGGAAGTCGTAGAGGACACCGACGAGGATCGGTGCGGTGGTGCCGGCCGGATTGGACATGAGACCCCTTTGGACGAGTGGTCAGCGGGTGAGGACGACGACACTGGCATTGGCGCCGCGGCCCACGGTGTGGGCCAGCGCCACCCGGGCCCCCTCGACCTGGTTGTGACCGGCGTCACCTCGCAATTGGTGGACGAGCGTGACCACCTGACCGAGCGCCGAGGCCCCGAGCGGCTCGCCCTTGGACAGCAGCCCCCCGCTCGGGTTGACCGGCATGGGTCCCCCGAGCGCGGTGGCGCCCTGGTCACAGAGCGCCGCCGCCCCACCCGGGGCACACAGCCCGAGCTCCTCGTAGGAGAGCAGCTCGCGCGCGGCATCGGTGTCCTGGCATTCCACCACGTCGAGGTCTTCGGGCCCGATCCCGGCCTCCTCGTAGGCGGCTGTGGCGGCCAGGGTGCTCGGGGCGGGGACCGATTCGTCGGCGAGTCCCGACATGGGCGTCGACTCGTTGAGCACCGACCCCGGCAGGTGCGAGCGCAGCACCGCGGCGTTGAGGTGGACCGGGCTTCGGGCAGGTCCTCGGTCGGGAGCGTGGCGCGCCCCGGTGCCGGTGCCGGTGCCGGTGCCGGTGCCGACGCCGGCGGTGGACCCGGCCCGCGTCAGCACGACCGCGGCGGCACCTTCGTTGGGCGTGCAGAGCATCCACAGGTGAAGGGGCTCGCAGACCACCCGCGACCGCAGCACGGCCGCAACGTCGACCTCCGAGCGGAACATGGCGTCGGGGTTGTGCACACCGTGGCGACGGTTCTTCACGACCACCTGGGCCAGATGGTCTTTGGTCACGCCCGAGTCCTGCATGAGCCGTTGGGCCCGCAGCGCGAAATAGGCGGGCGTGGCGGCGAGGCCCGACTCTTCCTGCCACGGCTCGAAGAACGACGAACGGATCATGCCCTTGGGCATCTTCTCGACCCCGAACACGAGCACCGTGTCATAGGCCCCGGCTGCGATGGCCCCGGCCCCCAACATGAGCGCCGCCCCGCCACTGGCGCACCCGGCCTCGACGTCGACGATGGGCATCCCCGTCATGCCGATCCGGGACAACACCTTGTGCCCCGACGCCACCCCGCCGTAGGCGGTGGCACAGAAGGCGGCCTGGAACCCCCCTTGTCCCAGACCCGCCTCGGCCAGTGCAGCTCTGACCGCCGTCACCCCCATGTCGGTGATGGTCCGGTCCTCGAAGCGTCCGAAGGGGTGGATCCCCACCCCCGCGATGTCGACACCCTTCATCGGTCGCTCTGGGGTGCGAAGGCGTAGGTGACGACCCGGTGACCGTCGTCGTCGACGCGGACGGGGACCACGACGAGTTCCATGGCGAGGCCGGCCGACAGGCGGGAGGGGTCGACCTCGGTCAGCCGGGTCACCACCCGCAGTCGCTCGGGCAGCTCGACCACGCCGAAGCCGTAGGGGACCTCGCCGCCGTATCCCGGGGGCGCGGTGGTGACCGTGGTCCAGCTCCACAATCGGCCCGTCCCCGACAACTCCACGGGAAGGGCTCCTTCCGCCGCGCAGTACGGGCACGTCTCGTGACGGGGGAAGTGATGGCGCCCGCATGCCTGGCATCGGCTGCCGAGGAGCCGCGGGGGGTCGGTGTCGGTGAAAAGACCCTCTCGAACGGCGACGGCGACGCCGGTCACGCCCACGTCGGGCGCCGTCTCTCCGAGGGACATGGGAGCCCGGTGCTCAGGACGCCTTGGTCGGCATGCTCTGCGCGCACACGATCTGGCGGAGCTCCTCGACGGCGCGGCACAACGCGTCCACCTTGTCGTTGAGGGCGGCAAGCTCACTCGAAGCCACCGCCGCCGATCCGGCTCCCGCCGATCCCGCCGGTCCCGCCGGTCCCGCGGTCCCGCCGCCGCGGATGCCGAGGGCACCGCACCCTGTCGCGCCTTGAGCTGGTCGTAGCAACAGCGCAGGAGCCGGGCCGTGTCGAACTCCTCGGCGACGTAGCGCCCGAGCAGCTCGCCGGTCTGGATGTCGATGGTGTGGTCAGAGAAGATGGTGTCGAACGCACCCAGGACCTCGTCGAGGCGGTCCTGGCCGAAGTACTCCATCTTCTCGAGGTCGCTGCGGTCCGACGCGGCCACCGCCAACCGCTCGGCCAGGTTGAGGTCGTCGCGGTCGCGCAGCTCGTAGCCGAGCTCGTCGACCCGCTTGGCGAAGCTCATGCCGTGCTCACCCTCGCGCCAGGCCACCGTGCGCAGCACGGCCTTCACGTCGGGGTCAGTCGTCGTGTCGATCCACACCTGCAGGTACTGATGGGCGCGGGCTTCGTTCACCGCGATGGCGTTCAGCAGGCCGAGGTAGCTGGGCTTGTCCGACATCGTGACTCCTCTCCCGGGTGGCGCTTCGCGCACCACCCGTGGCCTTCTCGCCCCGGAGGGGCCATCCCGAACGATCCCATGCACAGCACCGGTGGGCAAGCCGCCGACCCGATCAGACGTCACCGCCTCGGTCCGCGGGCGAGAAGAGCGCGATCCCGGCGTCGTCGGACACCGGCTCGAACCGGGCCTCGACAGCCATTCCGATGCGCACCGCTTCGGGCTCGCAGTCCACGATGTTGGTCATGACCCGAGGGCCCTCGTCGAGGTCCACGAGCGCCACGACGTACGGGATCCAGTCCCGGAAGGGACGGGAGTAGTTCTGGCGGATCACGGTGAAGCTGTAGACGGTGCCCCGCCCGCTCGCCTCGACCCACTCGACAGGGCCACGGCACACCAGGCACCGGTCGCGGGGATAGAGCTGCCGGGCGCCGCAACTCGTGCAGCGTTGGACGACGAGTCGCCCGTCGTGCGCCGCGGCCCAGTACGGGGCGGAATCGGCGTCGGGTACCGGTGCGGGACGAGGCTTGGGCGGGCGCTCGTCGCCGGGGCGTTGGGAACGATCGGTCATGGGGCCTCCCGTCCGAGCACGAGGGTGGCGCCGGTCGACAGCATGCCGCCGGTGCCGTGGGCCACGGCGATGCGCGCGTCGGGCACCTGGGTGGCGCCCCCCTCACCTCGGAGCTGTCGCACCGCCTCGACGATGAGGAACATGCCCCGCATCCCGGGATGACAGGCGGAGAGGCCTCCGCCGTCGGTGTTGGTCGGGAGCCGGCCGCCGACCTCGAGCCCACCGTCCTCCACGAAGGCACCGCCCTCGCCCTTGGCGCAGAAGCCGAGGTCCTCCACCGTCAGCACCACGGTGATGGTGAACGAGTCGTAGAGCTGCGCCACGTCGACGTCGGCGGGGGTGACGCCGGCCCGGGCGAAGGCGACGGGCCCGCACTGCGCGGCGGGGGTGACCGTCAGGCTCGGCATGGCCGAGAGGTTGAGGTGATGCGTGGTGGCATGCGCCGCACCGAGCACGTAGACGGGGTCCCGGGGCAGATCGGCGGCGCGCTCCTCGGTCGTGACCACACACGCCCCTCCGCCGTCGGAGATCACGCAGCAGTCGAGCTTGTGCAGCGGGTCGGCCACGAGCCGGGACGAGACGACGTCCTCGACGGTGATCGGCTCACGCTCCTGGGCCTGGGGATTGCTCGCCGCATGCTTGCGCATGGTCACCGCCACGGCGGCCAGCTGCTCGGCGGTGGTGCCGAATTCGTACATGTGGCGACGCGCCGCCATGGCGTAGTTGCCCACCAGCGTGTTGCCCCACAGGGCGTCGTAGATGGCGGGCCCCGGGGCGAAGCCGCCCCCGCCGCCCCCGCCGGTGCCCAGTCTGCGCCCCATCTGGGAGAGCTGCACACTGCCGTAGGTGACGAGCACCACGTCCGCCGCCCCGGCCTCCACCGCGTAGGCGGCGTGCTCCACGAGCACCTCGAACGACGACCCCCCGGAGTTGGTCTCGTCGAAGTAGAGCGGGTGCAGGCCGAGGTACTCGGCCACGCCCGTGGCGTACATGGGGAAGAAGCCGGTGGTGGCGAAGCCGTCGACATCCGCGAAGGTCAACCCGGCGTCCGCCAGGGCGCGATCGGCGGCCTGGCCGTGCACGGCGTGCTCCGACAGGTGCGGCAGATGCGGGTAGTCCGACGTCGCCACCCCGGCGATCACGGCCCTGCGGCCGCGGGGCGGGCTCATCGACTCGCTCCGCTGCCACCGGTCGCAGCGGGTGCGGAGCGGAAGCGGGGGACGGCGAGTTCGGGCCCCATGTCCTCCCATGCCACCTCGACGGGCATGCCCACGGTCACCTCCTCGGGTTCGACGTCGACCAGGTTCGACACGATGCGGGCTCCGTGCGCGCCGTCGAGATCGACGGCGATGACGACATAGGGGAGCCTGTCCTGCAGGGACGGGATGAAGGCTTGGCGCACGACCGTGTAGGTGTACACCGTCCCCGTGCCCGCCAGCGCGAGCCACTCCGACGCCGTGCTTCGACACCTCGGGCACACGGGCCCGGGGGGATGGCGCGTGGTCGCCGCACCCGGTGCAGCGCTGCACCACCAGGCGGTGATCGGCGGCGGCCTCCCACCAACCGACGGTCTCGGCGTTGGCGGCGGGCATCGGCATCTCGTCGGGGAACCAGCGCTCGGTCATGGCCGGCCCAGCACCAGCGCGCTCGTGGGCACGCCCGCCGCGCTCGTGACGAGACAGGTCTCGGCCCCCTCGACCTGGGAGGTCGACTCGCCCCGCAGTTGCCGCACCCCCTCGACGACGTGGTTGAGACCGTGGATGTAGGCCTCGGACAGGCTGCCGCCGTGGGTGTTGGTGGGAAGGGCGCCGTCGGGCCAGGCCAACGCCCCCGATGCCGCGTAGGGGCCCCCGTCGCCCCGCTCGCAGAACCCGAAGTCCTCCAGGCTGAGCAGGACGAGCCCGGTGAAATGGTCGTAGATCTGTGCCACGTCGATGTCGCCCGGGCCGACTCCTGCCCGGGCCCACATGCCGCGCCGCTACCCCTCGGGCCCCGGCACTGGCGTAGTCGTCGTCGGGCATGCCGACGTTGGAGTACTGCCCGTGGCCGAAGCCCCGCAGTGCGCCCTGCGCCGCGCCGAGGAGGGCGACGGGCCCCTTGGCGCTGTCCGCGGCGCGCTCGGCCGTCGTCACCACCACGGCGCAGGCCCCGTCGTTCTCGAGGCAGCAGTCGAAGAGGCGGAAGGGCTCCGACACCAGGCGCGATGCCAGGTAGTCGTCCATCGTCATGGGGCGATCGCCCATCACGGCGCGGGGGTTTCGGGCCGCATGTGCCCTCGTGGTCACCGCCACATGGCCCATCTGCTCGACGGTGGTGCCGAACCGGTGCATGTGGCGGCGCAGCACCATGGCGTACGCGATCGGAGGGCTGAACATGCCGAAGGGCATGGTGAAGGCGACGTGCGCCTCCAACAGGCTGGTGGCGCGCCGCACGTGGGGCACGCGCGGGGGCCCGACATGTGCCGGCATGTTGCCCGGGCCCTGGCCGAAGCGACGGAACTGGCCCTGGCACAGCGACCGGTACACGACGACGGCTTCCGCCGTGCCGCTCTCCACGGCCATCGCCGCGTTGGCGATCGCGGCGCAGGCACCACCTCCACCGGGGAGCCACGACAGGTTGGCGTAGCGCAGCTCCGGCAGCCCCAGGTCCGCCGCCATGAACGTGGCTTCGTTGCGGTCCTCGGCGAACGACGCCAGGCCGTCGATGTCGTCGGCGGTCATCCCGGCATCGGCGATCGCGGCGAGGACCGCCTCGACCGCCAGCTGGTACTCACTGGTCCCGGTGATTCCGCCCCACTTGGCGTAGCGCGTCTCACCTACGCCGACGAGACAGGCGGCGCGGCCGCCGGTCGTCACCGTGGGGACCACTGGGTGCGGACCTCTTCGGTGTGCTCACCCAGCAGGGGCGGCCGCCGGTCCATCACCCACGGCGAGCCGTGCGCCAGGAAGGGCGCGCCCGCGTACGTCACCGTCCGGTCGATCTCGGGGTGCTCGAGCCCGACGAAGTGGCCCCGGGCTTGGAGGTGCCGGTCAGCGAGGACCTCCTCGGGGGACCGGATGACACCCCAGGGGAGGCCCGCGCCCTGGCCCAGCTGATAGAGGGTCTCGCCGTCGTTGTTCTCGGCCAATCGCTTCAACGCCCGCCACACCTCCCGGTAGTTGCCGGCGCGGTGCACGGGGTCGGCGAAGGCGGGATCCGACAGGGGGCCGGCCACTCCTTGTTCCTCGAGCATCTCGAGCATGCCGGCGAACACGTGCGGGCCGAGGAAGTCGGGGTTGAGCGCGGCCACCTGGCGGCCGTCGGCGGCGGTGAGGGTGGGGTGCGGCCCGCGTCGATGGACGCCCCCCGAGCACAGGTACGTCATGAGGTGCCACTCGGTCATGCTGGCCGAGCACTCGTGGGCCGAGACGTCGAGGAGCTGGCCCACGCCGGACTCCAAGCGCCAGCACAGCGCGCCCAGCACCGCGATGGCGGCATACGTCGACGCCGTGCGCCACGCCTGGTCGCCGTGACAGGCCAGCGGGGGAGTGTCGTAGACGCCGTCCGCGCCGGGCCCGTAGCCGCAGGCCGCCATGGACCCTCCGAGCGCCATGAGCACGAGGTCGTCGGCGAGATAGTCGGCCCACGGACCGTCGGACCCGAAGGGCGTGACCGCGCACACCACCAGGCCCGGGGTGCGACCGTGCAGGGAGGCGAAGTCCAGTCCCCGGGCCTCGGCCGGGGCCGGCCGCAGCGTGTGCACGAGCACGTCCGCGGCGTCGCACAACGCCAGGACCTCGGCGTCGTCGTCGACGACGACCGAGCGCTTGCCCACGTTGTCGGCCCAGAAGGCCAGGCTCCGGTCGGGACCGGGCTCGTCGCCGAGGAACGGCCCGACGTGGCGCGACGGGGCGCCGTCGGCCGGTTCCAGCTTCACCACGTCGGCACCGAGCCCGGCCAGGAGCCTCCCGCAGTACTCGGCGGACTCGTCGGTGAGCTCGAGGACGCGCACCCCCGCCAGAGGAGCGGTCACGGCACGACGACCCTTCGGAGAAGGCGGTTCACGACAGGGCCCCCTCCGCCGTCAGCGCGGCGACGTCGTCGGCGCTCATCCCGAGCACCTCGCCCAGCACGGACCGGTTGTCCTCGCCGAGGCAGGGCGGTCCCCGGTGCAAGAGGCCCCCGGTGTGCGGTGGAGTCGTCGACATCCGGAAGGGGACGCCCTCGAGCGGCATGGCATCGACCTCGTCGTTGCCGAGCATCGTGTAGTGGCCCCGGGCCGCCAGCTGCGGGTCGCGCTCGAGCCGATCCGCGGCGTCCTGTACCGCGCCGGCCGGCACGCCGGAGCGTTGGAGGAGCTCCATCACCTCGTAGCGGTCGCGCTCAGAGGTCCATGCCTCGAGCTTGGCGTCGAGGTCGTCGGCGTTCTCGACTCGCCCCGCCACGGTGGCGAAGCGCGCGTCGTCGGCCCATTGCGGCCGGCCCATGGCTTGGACGAGCGCCTCCCACTGTTGGTCGGTGCGGCACGACACCACGACCCACTTGTCGTCGCCCCGGGCGCGATAGGCCCCCGACGGAGACGAGGGGGGATGGGCGCGCCGGTTGCCCGTCGGGAAGCCCGGGCGACGGCTGGGCCGGTGGTTGAGCATGGCGTCGAGGAGCAGCGCCCCCGACAGGGCGGTCGCCGGCTCGAGCTGCGAGACGTCGATGTGCTGTCCCTCTCCGGTGCGGCGGCGATGGATGACCCCCGCCAGCACGGCGATGGCACCGAGATAGCCGCCCACGTGGTCGAGGTACGAGAACGACCATCCGGCCGGGGGCCGGTGGGGCAGGCCCACCATGAAGGTGAGGCCGGTCAGGGCCTGGGCCGTCGGGCCCATGGTGACGTGGTCGGTGTCAGGGCCCTCGTGGCCGAATCCGCACATCGAGACGTAGATGACGTCGGGACGGATCTCGCGCATCACGTCGTAGGAGAGCCCCCAGCGGGCGAGCGTCCCCGCCGCGAAGCTCTCGGTCACGACGTCGGAGCGCGCCACGAGGTCCTTCAACAGGGCCAGGCCCTTGGGATGGCGGGCGTCGACGGTGATGCTCTTCTTTCCCCCCGTGTTGTACTTGTAGAAGATCCCGCCGCGGTTGGGGCTGGGCGCTCCGGTGGCGTTGGCGAGCGTGGCGGCGCCGAAGGCCTCGCCCCGTTCGCCGGGCTCGGGGACGAACGGCGGCATGACCCGGATGGCGTCGGGGAAGCGGGTGCTCTCCACCCTGATGACCTCTGCACCCAGGCAGCCGGCGATGAGGGTGGCCTGGGCCCCGAAGCCCAGTCGGGTGAAGTCGAGGATGCGCAGGCCCTCGAGCGCCATGGCCGGTGCCGCGCCCGGTGCCGTCCCCGACGCCGCCCTCGACGCCACGCGCGGTGCCGCGTCCGGTTCCCCCCGCCCCCCCGATCCTGTGGCGTCACGGCGCCGACGATACAGTGATCTCCGACACGCGTGTCAGGGAACGGCGCCCCGGCCTGACGTCCGGCTGGGCGCCACCGGCGGGGGACGGGAGGGCCCATGCAGCTCGAGGACCTGGTGCTCGTCAGCGTGGACGACCACGTGGTCGAGCCTCCGGACATGTTCGAGGGTCGGATGCCGGCGCGTTTCGCCGACCAGGCCCCACGTGTCGACGTACGCGACGACGGCACCGAGATCTGGCGATTCGACGGCAAGGAGGCCACCAACATCGGGCTCAACGCCGTGGCCGGCCGCCCGGTGGAGGAGTACGGCATCGAGCCCACGTCGTTCGCCGAGATCCGGTCGGGTTGCTACGACATCCACGACCGCGTGCGGGACATGGACGCCAACGGGGTCATCGCCTCGATGTGCTTCCCGTCGTTCCCCCAGCTGTGCGGCCAGCTCTTCGCCAAGGCCTCGGATCCCGAGCTCGGCCTGGCCGTGCTCCGGGCCTACAACGACTGGCACATCGACGGGTGGTGCGGTGCCTACCCGGGCCGGTTCATCCCCTTGTCGCTTCCGCCCATCTGGGACCCCGCCGCCATGGCCGACGAGGTACGGCGGGTGGCGGCCAAGGGATGTCACGCCGTGTCGTTCTCGGAGAACCCCTCGAAGCTCAAGCTGCCCAGTTTCCACACTGACCATTGGGACCCGTTCTGGGCGGCCTGCAGCGATGAGGGGACGATCGTGTGCTTGCACATCGGATCGTCGTCGTCGCTGGTGGTGACCGCGCCCGACGCCCCCATCGACGTCCTCATCGGGCTGCAGCCCGTCAACATCGTCCAGGCCGCCGCCGACCTGCTGTGGTCGCCGGTGCTCCGGAAGTTCCCGGACCTGCGCGTGGCCCTGTCCGAAGGCGGGATCGGCTGGATCCCGTACTTCCTCGATCGCATGGACTGGATCTACACGCGCCACCACGGCTGGACGGGACAGGACTTCGGCAACAAGCTGCCGAGCCAGGTCTTCGCCGAGCAGATCGTCACGTGTTTCATCGACGACCCCGCCGGCGTCGAGCTCCGGCACCGGGTGGGCATCGACTCGATGTGCTGGGAGGCCGACTATCCGCACTCCGACTCGACGTGGCCCCAGTCCCCGGAGATGCTCATGAAGTCACTCGACGGGGTTCCCGACGACGACATCGAGAAGTTCACGCACCGAAACGCCATGCGCCACTACCGGTTCGATCCTTTCGCGCACCGGCCCAAGGAGCAGTGCACGGTGGGGGCGCTGCGCGCCCAGGCCGTCGACGTGGACGTGACGCCGCGGCCCGGGAACCGCCCCAAGGGGCCCAGGATGACCAAGGCCACCGACCTGACGCGCCATCCCGGGACGAACAGGTAGCAGGAGGGCACAGCACGCCGTGGGCCGGCCCGCGATCGCGGGCCGTCAGCGCATCCACACCTCGCGGACGCTCCCGGCTTCGATGTCCGACGGTCCACGACGTCGCTGCTCCCACATCTCCGCACAGCTCTCGGCACAGAACAGCAGCTCCCGGCCGTCCCCGTCGTGGCGCCGGGCCACGGCCGTGGCGTGGGTGAGGGGGATGCGGCACACGGGGTCGGGTTGGGTGTCGGGCCCGGACTCGGGCAGACCGACCCGCACCACGTCGATGGGTTGCCCGAGACCCCGCACCGAGATCTGGTCGGCTGCCTCCACCGTGGCCCAGGGGGGGAGCTCGGCCACCACCGACGACACCGCCAGCACCTCGCGGCCCACGGCGAGGTCGCACAGCCGGGCCGCCACGTTGACGGCGTGGCCGATGTAGTCGTCGCCCTCGAGCAGTATGACGGTGCCGGTGGTGACCCCGCACTTGATCGTGACGGGCTCGGGGGCCACGTCGATGGCCGCTTTCATCTCCAAGGTGGCGGCCACGAGGGGCATGGTGTCGATGCTCACGAGCATGGCGCCGTCACCGAGCCACTTGGCGATGCGCACGGCCCGGCGGGAGCAGATGTCGCGCAGGGCAGCCCGGAAGACCCCGAGGACGGCCACGGCGCGTTCATCGCCTTCGGACTCCGTGAGCGCGGTGAACCCCGACAGGTCGAGGAAGGCGAAAGCCCGGCGGACGCGCACGGGCCGATGATCGCACCCGTCCCGACTCCGAAGCGAGCTGAGTGCACCGGCAAGGAGAGCGGAGACCGGGCGCGATCCGGCGGCGGCGGCAGCAGTCTCCGGGCGTGCAGGGCCACGGTGTGGCGCGTATGGGTGCGTGGCGCCCGGACCGGGAAGACCGGGAAGACCGGGAAGACCGGGGGAGACGAGACATCGTGCACGCACGATCCCGTGCCACAGACCCGGCGTCAGCCCACGTTGCCAGGGACTTCTGGCCCTTGCCGACCCGGTCGGAGCTGGCAAGAGTGTGGGCGTGGCCGACGACGAGCTGTTGCTCTGCCAAGGTCTGACCAAGAGTTTCGGTGACCGTCTCGCCGTCGACGACGTCAGCTTCACCGTGGCCCCGGGCGAGATCTACGGTCTGCTCGGTCCCAACGGCGCGGGCAAGACCACGACGATCAAGATGGTGTGCGGATTGCTCGTCGCCGACCGGGGCACGATCACGATCGACGGCAAGCGGGCCGGCGACGATCTGTCAGTGAAGAGCTTGGTCGGCTACGTGCCCCAGGACGTCGCCCTGTACCCCGACCTCACGGCGCGAGAGAACCTGGCGTTCCTCGGTCGTCTCTACAAACTCCACGGCGCGCTCCTCGACGAGCGGGTGGACGAGGCCCTCTCGCTCACGGACCTCTCGGACCGCTCGGAGGACCGTGTGGACTCGTTCTCCGGCGGGATGAAGCGCCGGCTCAACATCGCCGCGGGCCTGCTTCACCATCCCATGTTGCTCGTGCTCGACGAGCCCACGGTGGGTGTCGACCCCCAGAGCCGCCACGCCATCCTCGAACGGGTCCAGGCTTTCGGGCGCGGCGGGATGGCGGTGCTCTACACGACGCATTACATGGAGGAGGCCGAACGAGTCTGCGACCGGGTCGGGATCGTCGACCACGGGCGCCTCGTCGCCGAAGGGACCCGGCGGGAGCTCGTTGCCCGCCTGGGCGAACGAGATCGCATCGAACTGGGCGCCACGGGGGACCTGGCCCGGCTGGCCGAGGCGGTCCGCGCGGTCCCGGGGGTCGAGAACGCCGCCACCGCCGACCATGCCGTGCACCTCGTCGTCAGCGAGGGAAGGCGCCTGCTCCCCGCCGTTCTCGAAGCGGCCGAGCACAGCGGCGTGGCCGTGAACAGCGTGGACGTGGTCGAGCCCGACCTCGAAGCGGTCTTCCTCCACCTGACCGGCACTGCGCTCCGGGAGTGACATGCAGGTAGCGCACAGATGATCCCGACCATCCTCGTCATCGCTCGCAAGGATCTTCGCCAGCGCCTGCGCGACCGATCGGCCATCGTCCTCGGGCTGGTGGCACCGTTGGGAATCGCCGCGCTGATGAGCTTCGCATTCAAGGGGACCGACACCTTCCATTTCACCCTCGGCGTCGTTGACGCCGACCACGGATCTGTGGCCGCGGCGTTGGTCCAGACCCTCGACAGTCCCCGCTTGCGACAGATCGTGACGATCACACCCGTGGCATCGCAGTCGGCGGCCAGTGCGGCAGTGCGGAACCAGAAGATGGCGGCTGCTCTGGTGATTCCGAGCAGGCTTCTCAGCCGCCGTCGCCGGCGGCCACCCCCTGCCGCTCACCACAGTGACAAGTGTGAACAACACCATCGCGGGAAGCATCGCGGTGTCCATCGCGTCGTCGTTCGTCGCCCAGCTCAACGCCGATCGGTTGTCTGTGGCAACCGCCATCGCGGCCGGGGTTCCTGCCTCGGAGGTCACGCACCTCGAGGCGTTGGCGGCAGGCCTCCGCATCCCCGATCAGACGGTTTCGCGCCCGCTCGGCGCTCATGAGCTCAAGACGATCAGCTACTACAGCCCCGCCATGGCCATCTTCTTCCTGCTGTTCACCGTGAGCTTCACGGCCCGCAGCTTCTTCGTGGACCGCTCCCAAGGGATGATCGAGCGGATGCGAGCGGCCCCGATCCGTCCTTTCGAGATCCTGGCCGGCAAGGCCGTGTCGGTGTTCGCCTACGGAACGGTCAGTCTTGCCACCGTCGCCGTGATCACGACGGCGGTCTTCGGCGCGAACTGGGGGAACCCACTCGCTGCAGCGGTCTTGGGCCTGGCGTTGGTCTTCTCCGTGGTGTGCCTCACCGCATTCGTGATCGGCCTGGCGCGCACGCAACGGCAGGCCGAGGGGTTCTCCTCAATCGTGATCTTCGGCCTCGCGCTCTTGGGCGGCAACTTCGTCTTCGTGTCGTCCGAGCCGCCGCTGATGCGCCACCTGGCTCTGCTCACCCCGAACGGCTGGGCCATGCGAGGTTTCACGGACCTGGCGACGATCGGAGGCGGCTTGGGGACGGTCGTGGTGCCGGTCGCCGCCATCCTCGTCTTCAGTGCGGTCGTCGGGATCGGCGCCGCCCTGCTCGCCCCGAGGGCGGTGACGGCATGACCGTTCTGGCCATCGCCGGGGTGTCGATCCGTCGCGTCGTGCGCGACCGCACCGCGCTGTTCTTCATCGTGGTGCTGCCCATCATCGTGATCGTCATCATCGGCGCCACGGTGCGGGGGTTCTCGACGTTCCGGGTGGGCGTCGTCGACCTCGGTGCCGGTCAGGCCGGTGGGCAGGTGATCGCGGCCCTCGATCATGCCGGGAACCTCAACGTGACCGCTACGGCTCAGTCGCCGCATTGACCAAAGGCGTGGCTCGATCCGAAGTCAGTGCGGGGGTCGTCCTCCCCGCCGGTATGGACGTCACCGAGCGCAGGGGAGGGACTGCCACCATCGGCGTCCTGGCCGAGCAGTCCAACAGCACGCAGCAGGCCGCGGTGACGGCGGTGTCCTCGGCCATCACCTCGCAGGGGGCACGGTTCAGGCCGCCCGCTTCGCCACCGTCCACGGCTCGGGAAGCTTCGAAGTGAACCTGGGGCGCGCCTCGTCGATCGCGCCACAGCAAGAGCGGGTGGAGGTCCGCACCGTCCAGGCCGAATCCAAGGCCAACACGCTGCCCGGGGGATTCAGCTACAGCGCCCCGACCGAGCTCGTGCTGTTCGTGTTCATCAACGCCCTCGCCGGAGGGGCGGTGATCATCGAGACCCGGCGGCTCGGCATGTACGACCGCATGGCTGCCGCGCCGGTTCGCGCCGCGCACCATCGTCGCTGGGCGAGACGTTGACCTATGTGACGATTGCGCTGATGCAGTCCGTGCTCATCGTTCTCGTGGGGGCAATTGTCTTCGGCGTGTCATGGGGCAATCCCTTGGCCGCAGTCGTGCTCATCCTGGCCTGGTCCGTGGTCGGCGCGGGTGCGGGCATGCTCTCCGGCACGCTCTTCCGCACCCCCGAGCAGGCCGGGGCCATTGGTCCGGCGGCGGGCATCGCGCTCGGCATGCTGGGCGGGTGCATGTGGCCCCTGTCCATCGTGAGCAGCACGATGCGCCAGGTCGGTCACGCAACCCCCCAAGCCTGGGCCGTCGACGCATGGACCAGCCTCCTGGCCCGGGGTGGGACACTGGTGTCCATCGCCCCCCAGCTGGCGGCACTGGCGGCGTTCGCGGCCGTGTTTCTCGTCATTGCCACGTTGCGGCTGCGCCGGGTGCTTGCCTAGACGTCGCTGGGGACGGGTCCCGCCCCGAGGGGTGTGGTCGCCTCCCGGAACCTTCGGGCCCGACGGGTACCGCGATTGTGCGAGGTCGGTGTCTGGCGCCTGGTCGGTCCTAGAGCCGATGAGCTGTCGCGGCGCCAACCACGGGCATCAGTGCGACGTCGTGAACATGAAGTTCGGCCCCAGGTCGTAGTTGAGCGCGTGCAGGCCGTTCTTGCTCACGGTGAAGAACCAGTTGGGCTCTGCCATCGTGTTCGTCATCGTGAGCCCACCGGGGCCGTAGCCGGCCATGGCCAGGTAGGTGATGGCCGGATTCACGTCCGAGGCGACCAGTGTGGGTGATGCGATGTAGTTGTTCGAGAGCGAGATCCAGACGACTGCATAGGTGTCGGTCTTCTGCAGGGCGATGGGCCTCGAGAGCGCGGCGTACCGGTAGATGCCGGTCGGCGGGTCCGAGGCACGCACATCGACACCACCCAGACGCGTATGCGAGGAGAGGTCGTACACCGCGACGGGAACGGTTGCGAAGCTCTCGGAGCCGCCGGACAGGCTCGAGAGGTTCGAATCGTACGCGCCCAGCTTGGTGATCGACATTGCACTGCCGGCGGTGAACTCGAACCCTTCCATGTAGCTGCCCTGGGTGTAGTTGAACCCACCGCTGCCGCTTGCCGGGACGTTGAGGGCGACATCGCCGGCGCTCCAGGGCGTCGAGCTGTTCGTCGTCGCCGTGCTGCTGGTCGTCGTGGGCGTCGAGCCGTTCGTCACCGGCGTACTGGTTGTGGTGGCGGCCTTGCCACCACCACAACTGGCGGCGAGAAGTGCGAGACCGACGATGGCTACCGACACACACCCAGCAGCTGAACGACGTCTCGTCACATGAGCCTCCCCATTGTCCGTTGAGACAAGGAGATGAGCGCCCCGACTCGAAGCGCCGGCATTCGCAATGTTCTCCACTTCCAGTCTTGGCTCTCGCGCCATGATTGGCTAGGGCCACACGACCTTTTCGACGCAACGATCTCGTCGACGCCGGGGCCTTCGGGTCGCTGGACGCCGGGGCCTTCGGGTCGCGAGGACGCCGGGCCCTTCGGGTCGCGAGGACGCCGGGCCCTTCGGGTCGCTGGACGCCGGGGCGTTCGGGTCGCTAGGACGCCGGGGCGTTCGGGTCGCTAGGACGCCGGGCCCACCACCGTCACGAGCGTGCCGATGGGCGCAAGCGGCCACACCTTCGCCGCGTCGGCGATCTTCATCTCGACACAACCGTTGCTCTGGGGCGATCCGTAGGTCGCCCGCACGAAGCCGTGCAACGCGTCGCCACCGTTGAAGTAGCTCGCCCACGGGACGTTCGGGTCGTCGTACTTGGTGCCGTCGGGGTTCGTCCCCTGCATCCGAGACGCCGTGACGTGCTCGAACACCGGGAAGGTGCCGTCGACGGTGTCGGCTCCGGGGGCTCCGGTGTTGACCGGGATGCCGACCAGTGCCGGCGCGCCGTTGTCGTAGAGCGTCAAGGACTCGGGACGATCCTTCGACACCACGACGTAGGTGTAGGGATCGGGGTCGACCTTCGCCGTGGCCAGTTCGGTGAGCAACGTCGACCACACCCGCGGCCCGGCCAGTCCGTCCACGGTCAGGCCGTTGTGGTTCTCGAAATCCATCACCGCACCTTTGGTGATCACGTTCTCGTAGCCCTCGGTCCACAAGGTGGTGAGCGAATCCGGTTGGTTGGCCCACCGCCACGCGAACGTCCCGGCCTGGGCGGTGGTGGCGTCGGCGGGCGATCGCAGGGCACCGGTCGGGGTGAACGAGAGCGGGAGGTAGTTCAGCTGGGCCAGGACCTGCTGGAGACGTTCGGTGCTGGCCTGGGCCACGGTGAACGAGACCGTGACCGGACCGTCCAGCACTTTGCCGTCGGTGCTGTGGGGACCGGCGGACCCTCCCGGGATGACGAGGGTCTCGGTGCTCGTGGGGATGAAGGGTGCGGCGGCCCTGAACGACAGGGTCTTGGCGCCGACCTTGGTCCACGTCCCGGTCACGGGCGGGTTGAAGGCCGGCATGCCCGCCGCGCTGTCGAGGGGCAACGACAGGCGGACGGTGACGACCTGGTTCGACGGCACGCCGGTGGCGCCGGTCGGCGGCGTGGTCGACACCACGGCCAGCGCCTTGGCGGCGGCAGTGCCTGCGCTTCCTCCACCCTGGGACCGCGCCGCGTGACGATGGTCCTGGACGTGTCTTCCGACCAGGAAGGCGCCCCCGGCGACGACCACGACGACGAGGGCGATGATCAGGAAGGTCCAGGCCCGTCGATGGCGTCGGGGCGGAGGCACGAGAATTTGGTAGTGGGCCACCGGACCCCGAGAGTACCCACTCGTCGCTCGCGAACGGCTTCGGTCAGCGTTCGTGCTCCTCTGTCTCGATGTTCGCCACCTCGGCCAGCCGCTGGACGTGGCGTCCCCCCTCGAATTCCGTGGAGAAGAAGACGTCGACGATGGCGAGGGCGAGGTCGGGGCCGAGGATGCGTGCCCCCAACGACAGCACGTTGGCGTCGTTGTGGAGCCGGGCCAGGCGGGCCGTCGTCTCGTCGTGACACAGCGCCGCCCGCGCGCCGCGGACCTTGTTGGCCGAGATGGCCTCACCTTGGCCGCTGCCGCCGAGGACCACGGCGCGATCGGCCGCCCCCGTGACCACGGCGCGCGCCGCGGTGGCACAGAACCAGGGGTAGTCCACGGGATCGTCGGAGAAGGTGCCGATGTCCTCGACGTCGAACCCCTTGTCCCGCAGGTGGGCGGCCACCACCTGCTTGAGGTGGAAGCCGGCATGGTCACATCCGAGGACGACGCGCATGGGCCGACAGCCAAACACCGCCGGACCGCCCTGGCAACCCTGGAGCCACGTCCACGTAACCTGTCGGCGTGGGCCCGCCCTCCGACGACGGCCCCGGCGGCCGGTGCGCCTGGGCCACGAGCAGCCCCGAGATGGGCGCCTATCACGACCTCGAGTGGGGCGTGCCCGCGCGCGACGAGCGGACGCTGTTCGAGCTGCTCACCCTCGAGGGCGCACAGGCCGGGCTGTCGTGGTCCGTCATCCTGGCCAAGCGCGAGGGGTACCGGAAGGCCTTCTGTGGTTTCGCCCCCGACCTCGTGGCCCGGTTCGGCCCCGAGGACGTGGAGCGGCTCGTCACCGACGCGTCCATCGTCCGCAACCGCCAGAAGGTCGAGTCCACGGTGTCCAACGCCCGCGTCATCGACGCCATGCACGGGGCGGGCGACACCCTGGCCGAGCTGCTGTGGTCGTTCGTCGCCGACGAGACCCTTCACAACACGTGGGCCGATCTCGGTCGGCTCCCCTCGTGGACACCGGCGTCGAAGGCCATGAGCGCGGAGCTGCGCCGCCGCGGGTTCCGGTTCGTGGGCCCCGTGACGTGCTACTCCACCATGCAGGCGGCGGGGCTCGTGAACGACCACGTGACGTCGTGCCCACGGTGGAAGGAGCTGGGCGGGGGGTAGGGTCGGCGTCGTGACCGATTCTCCTGCGGGCTCCCGGGCCGAGCTCCCCGAGGGTCCCGACGCCACGCACGAGGCGGGCCCGGTCGAGCCCGCCGCGCCGGGGCGCCGCGAGCACGGCAGCGAGGAGGAGATCGACGAGGCGAGCGACGAGTCGTTCCCCGCCAGCGATCCGCCGCAGTGGTGGTCGGGCGAGCCCGACGACGACGACACCTAGCGCGGCCGGACCTCCGTGCGCGTCGGCGTCACCGCCTTCCTGACCGACCGGTCCATGCGGGCCGACGATTTCGCCCGCGCCGTGGAGGCGCGTGGATACGACTCGCTCTACCTGCCCGAGCACACGCACCTGCCGGTGGCCCTCGCCTCACCGCCGGCCCTGGTGGAAGGCGTGCATCTCGACGACTACAAGCGGAGCCTCGACCCCTTCGTGTCGTTGGCGGCCGCCGCCGCGGTGACCGACCGCATCCTGCTCGGCACCGGGGTCGCGCTCGTGGCCCAGCACGACCCCATCGTCCTGGCCAAGCAGATCGCCACCCTCGATCGCTTGTCGGGTGGTCGTTTCGTGCTCGGCATGGGGTACGGCTGGAACCGTGCCGAGGCGGCCGACCACGGCGTGGACTTCACCCAACGGCGCGCCGTGGCCCGGGAGAAGGTCCTGTGCATGCAGGAGCTGTGGTCGCGCGACGAGGCCGAGTTCCACGGGGTGCACGTGTCGCTCCCGCCGTCGTTCTCGTGGCCCAAGCCGATGCAGCAGCCGCGCGTCCGCACGCTCGTCGGCGGTGGGGCAGGGCCGGTGCTGTTCGCGGCGATCGCCGAGTACGCGGATGGTTGGATGCCCATCGGCGGGAAGGGCATCGGCACCGCGCTCGACGACCTGCGCCGCGCCTTCACCGACGCGGGACGCGACCCCGGCACCCTCGAGGTGGTCCCCTTCGGCACCGTCCCCGACGAGGGCAAGCTGGCGCACTACACGTCGATCGGTTGCACCGAAGTCGTGCTGCGCATCCCCTCGGGGCCCGAGGACGAGATGGTGCGCACCCTCGACGACTACACGCGCTTCGTGCCCGGTTGACGCGAGGTCCGAGGTCCGAGGTACCGGTGGCGGCCGGACCACAATGGGACGAGGCGTCCGTCGGAGGAGGATCGTGACTATTTCGGGCCCGGGGGCGGGTTGGTTCCCCGATCCCGCGGGCTCGGGCGGGCAGCGGTACTTCGACGGCACGACCTGGACCGAGCACCTGGTCCCGCCGGCCCCGCCGCCTCCGACCATTCCGCCGCCTCCGACCATTCCGCCGCCTCCGACCATTCCGCCCCGGGGTGCCTCCCTCCGGACAACCGCCCTATGGCTCGGCGCCTCATGTACCGCCGCCCTACGTCCCGGGGCCGTACGCACCGCAGCCTTACGGGGGATACGGCGCGTGGTCGCCTCTGTGGAAGGGTGCGGAGCTCGGCCGACCACACTCGGGCCCCGGTGCCCTGGCCGACCCGGGCCGACGCCTCGCCGCCCAGCTCCTCGACGGCGTGTTGCTGTTCGGGGTGTTCGCAGTCTTCTGCGCCATCACCATCCCCATCGTCGCCCCCCATGTCGGCCCGATCTTCCCCAAGACGCCGTCGAACCCCGATGCCCCGCAACCCGTTCCGGGACTGGTCTGGCTGTACGTCGCTGTGGCCGGTTGCGGGCTGCTCACCTCTCTCGTCTCGATCGCCTACGAGACCTTCGCCACCGCCCGATACGGACGGACCCTCGGGAAGCGTTGGATGCATGTCCGCCCTCTGCGTGTCGACGGCACGGCGCTCAGCGGGTGGCGCGCCCTGGGGAGGAGCGCGACGCGTGCGGGCTTGGGCTTCTTGAGCTGGATCGGGCTGCTCGACCCCCTGTGGTGCCTGTGGGACGACAAGCGGCAATGTCTCCACGACAAGGTCGCCGACACCATCGTCGTCAACGACCTGATCCCCTCCGGGAGGGCATCCGTCGGGCCCGCCGAACCAGGGAGCGGCGGTGCCCGGTGTCGCGCCGGTGGGCGCCGGTGGGCACGCCGGAACCGCGCCGTGGGCGCGCCGGGAACCGCGCCGGTGGGCGCGCCGGGAACCGCGCCGGTGGGCGCGCCGGGTGTCTCGCCGAGCGCCTGGCCGGCAACACCGGGGTACGGGCCCGCCTCCGGGTACCGGCCCGCCTCCGGGTACCGGCCCGCCTCCGGGTACTGGCCCGCCTCCGGGTACTGGGGCGCAGCGCCGGCTCTGCCGAAGACCAATCCGCTCGCCATCGCGTCGCTCGTGTGCTCGGTGGCCGGCTTCATGTCCTTCGGCTTGTCCAGCATCGTCGGGGTCGTCCTCGGATTCGTGGCGCGGGCCCAGATCCGCCGGTCCAACGGGTGGCAGACGGGCTCGGGAATGGCCCTGGCCGGGATCATCGTGGGGTTCGTCGTGGCGTCGCTCTTCGCCTTGCTCGTGATCCTGCCCTTCACGTTGGCCGGCACCAACAACGGCTCGTCGCTTCCGGAGAGCCCGCCTCCGGGGTTCGTCACCCACCCGCTCACCCACGGGGTCACCCCGCTCCCGGCCTGGATGAGTTCCAGCGGGCCGCAGGCCGACGGCACGCTGAGCGGGACGCTCGAGGACCAGGTGACCGAGACCTTGTGGAGCGCCCGCCAGGATGCCCTCGTCGGGTTGGACCCCGACCAGCTCGCGGTGGTCGACCAACCGGGCAGCGAGGCGTTCGCCACGGACAAGGCCCTCGTCGAGCTGACCGCCGAAGGAGGGCAGATCTCGCATCCGCTGCCGAAGCTTCCCGACACCGGGCAGATCACGCTGTCCTCGCTCGCCACGACGTACCCGCTGGCCTTCCTGGGAGAGGTGGCCACACCGGTCGTCGGCGCCGGTCAGGAGGACGTCACCCTCCTCGTCATCACCAAGCGCGCTTCGTCGACACCGTGGCGGGTGACGTTCACGACGGACTACACCACCATGGGTTCGCTGCCCGCGTACCTGACTCCGTCGCCGGCCACGACGGGCGCTGCGTACCCTCCCGCATCGGTGCCGGCCATGCTCGCGGCCTATTGGCAGTCCTGGCTCGACGACCACCGGGCGCCCGCCGGCACGCCCTTCGACCCGGGCTACTGGACGACCACCCTGGGTTCCCACATCGCCTTGAACACCCAGGGCGCGACCCACAACGACGGCCTCGACACCGTCGGGGTCCGGTACCGGGTGGCCTACGGCCCCTGGGTCTTCGGCGCTCCGGGCCAGCTCCCGGTGGTCTGTGCGGGCATCGACGCGACGGCGTCGGACGACGCCGCGGGATCGTCGGACATGCGCCAGGACTACTACCGCCAGAACTGGGGCGGCCTCTTGCCCCCGGGGGAGTACCGCCACATCGTCGACACGAGCGTCCACCCCTCGTGCATCGCCGAGGAGGCCGGGGCCCGCCTGTCGGTGGTGGGTGGCGATCTCGCCGAGATCTCCACCACCGGTCGCCGCTCCTGAGGAGCTAGCGACCGCCCAGCAGCCCCCCGGCACGAGCGATGGCCTCCGCGCCGGAGGTGGGCATGTTGAAGATGCAGTACTCGACGCCCGCGGCGGCGAGCTCGTCGACCTGGGCCACGATCTCGTCCTCGGTCCCGACGTTGAAGGCGCCGGCGTCGTCTCCGGCCGCGCCGCGCAGCAGCTCCCAGACGGCCTCGGTCTCTTCGGTCGAGTCGGTGATGACCAGCGTGCTCAACCGGCTGACGGTGATCGAGGCCGGGTCCCGCCCCACCGCCTCGCAGTGCTCGCGCAGGACGGCGATCTTGTGGCTGATGGTGGCGACGTCCCCGACGATGTTGCAGTAGTCGGCGTAGCGGGCCACGAGCCGCAGCGTGCGTTTCTCGCCCCCGCCGCCGATGAGGATGGGCGGGCCGCCGGGCTGGACGGGGCGGGGGAGGTTCCTCGCCTCGTGCACCGAGTAGTACCGGCCCGTGAAGTCGGCGACGTCGTCGCGGAACATCGCCCGGCAGATCTGCACGGCCTCATCGAGCCGGTCCATCCGTTCGCCGACGGGGGGGAACTCCACCCCGAGGCCCTCGTGCTCGACGTCGTACCAGGCCGCCCCGATGCCGAGCATGGCCCGCCCCGCGCTGATCACGTCGAGCGTGGTGACGATCTTGGCCAGCAGCGCGGGGTTCCGGTAGGTGACCCCGGTGACCATGGTCCCCAGCCTGATCCGGCTCGTGCGCGCCGCCAGTCCGCCGAGCAGCGTGTAGGACTCCAGCATCGGTTGGCCGGGCCCACCCAGCGCGGGCAGTTGGTAGAAGTGGTCCATCACCCACAGGGACTCGAAGCCCGAGTCCTCGGCGGCCACCGCCAGCCGGACCACCGCCTCGAAGAGCTGGTCGTCGGGAACGCCGAGGGTGAAATTGGGGATCTGGAGTCCGATTCGCATGGCCCGATCATGCTCCACCCCGGGCCGCGGCACCGCGCCGCCCGGCCCCGGGGCTCTACGCCGGGTCGACCTCGGGTGGGGCGAAGATCACGAAGACGGCAAAGTCCTCGCTCACCTCCACGAAGGAGTGCGGCTCGCGGGCGGGGACGAAGACGGCGTCCCCCGTCTCGACCGGGATCGCGCCCGAGGGGGTCGAGAGCCGGGCGCGCCCGGCGGTGACGACGTACACCTCGTCCTCGGTGTGCGGCACCTGGTCGTCGGTCCCCCCCGCCGCCACGGAGTAGGTGCCCACGCTCAGGTGGTCGCTTCGCATGTGCTCCACCCAGTGCGTCGTGCCCTCGGTGGGGGCGCGGTAGCGCCCCGCCCCCTCGATGCGCCGGGCCCGGCGTGCACTCGTCGCCATCAACGGCCCCGGTCGATCCATTCCTGGAGGTGCGGCGCCTCGGCGCCGATGGTGGTGTCGGCACCGTGGCCCGGATGCACCGTGGTGGACCCGGGCAGGGTCAGGAGGCGGGTGCGGATCGACTCGATGATGTCGGGGAAGCTCGACATCGAGCGACCCGTGGCGCCCGGGCCACCCTGGAACAACGTGTCGCCCGAGAACACCACGCCGGCGTCGGGGTCGTAGAGACAGACCCCGCCCGGCGAGTGGCCCGGCGTGTGGATGACCGTCAGCCGGTGGTCTCCCACCGCGAGCTCCTCGCCGTCGGCCAGGGCCCGGTCGGGGTCGTGGCCGGGATAGACCGCGGCCCACAGCGCGGCGTCGTCGCGATGCAGGGCCACCGGGGCCCCGGTGCGTCGGGCCAGGTCCTGCGCGGCGTTGATGTGGTCGTTGTGCCCGTGTGTGCTCACGATGAGGAGCACCCGACGGCTCCCCACCGCGGCCACGATGGGGTCGGCGTCATGGGCGGCGTCGACCACGAGCACCTGCTCGTCGTCGCCGACCAACCACACGTTGTTCTCGACCTCGAAGTCCTGTCCGTCGAGCGAGAAGATCCCGTTGGTCCGCACGAGGTCGATCCGCGCCGGCCCGGTCACGTCGGTCGCGCCGTGGTCAGGTCGATCCGCGCCGGCCCGGTCACGTCGGTCAGGCGCCGATCACGACGACCGAGCGCAGCACCTCGCCACGCTCCATGCGGTGGAAGGCGTCCTCGACCCCATCGAGGGCGATGGTCTCGGACACGAAGCCGTCGAGGTCGAGCCGTCCCTGGAGATAGAGGTCGATGAGCATGGGGAAGTCCCTCGAGGGCAGGCAGTCCCCGTACCAGCTGGGCTTGAGCCGACCGCCGCGTCCGAAGAACTCGATCATGGGCAGGTCGATGCGCATGTCGGGGGTGGGCACCCCCACCTGGACGAGGGTGCCAGCCAGGTCGCGGGCGAAGAACGCCTGTTCCATGACCTTGGGGTTCCCCACGGCCTCGACGCACACGTCGGCCCCGTTGCCCCCGGTGAGCGCGCGCACCGCCTCCACCGGATCTCGCTGTGACGCGTCGACGGTGTCGGTGGCGCCGAAGCGCCGGGCCAGCTCGAGCTTCTTCGGGTCGAGGTCGACGGCGATGACCTGCGAGGCGCCCGCCAGCACCGAGCCCGCCACCGCCGCGCACCCCACGCCGCCGCACCCGAAGACCGCCACGGAGTCCCCGAGGCCGACCTCGCCGGTGAACATGGCCGCACCGAGGCCCGCCATGACGCCGCAGCCGAGGAGCCCGGCGGCCTCGGGCCGGGCGCGGGGGTCCACCTTGGTGCACTGGCCCGCGGCGACGAGCGTCTTCTCGGCGAAGGCGCCGATGCCCAGAGCGGGCGACGAGCGCGGTGCCGTCGGCCAGGGTCATCTTCTGCGAGGCGTTGTGGGTGGAGAAGCAGTACCACGGGCGCCCGCGCCGGCACGAGCGGCACTCACCGCACACCGCCCGCCAGTTGAGGATGACGAAGTCCCCGGGCGCGACCGAGGTGACGTCGCCGCCCACGGACTCGACAATGCCGGCGGCTTCGTGGCCGAGCAGGAAGGGGAAGTCGTCGTTGATGCCCCCCTCCCGGTAGTGCAGGTCGGTGTGGCACACCCCACAGGCCTGGACGCGCACGAGCGCCTCGCCCGGTCCGGGGTCGGGGACGAGCACGGTCTCGAGAGAGACCGGAGCGCCCTTGGACCGGGCGACGACGCCGCGCACCTCGTGTGCCATCAGTTCTCCTCTTCGGGGCTCGGTGCTGCACGACCCGTCCGCCCGGGCCACGTGCCGTGGTACCAGGTCGAGCGCGTCACGCAAGGTATCGGACCACCCGTGGGAGTGAGAAGTGATCTCGACCACGTCGTTGTTGTCGAACATGCCCGGGGGCCCAAAGTCGCGGAGTGCGGGCCGCACTCGCCTGGTCCAGCGCGAGTCTGGGCGGCGATTGATGATCCGGCACGAGGGGTCGAGCTGAGGTCCTCAGGAGGATCCGGACGGCCCCGCTCTCAAAGGAAGTCCCTCGTACGCCCTGGCGATCATGGTGACGAATTGGTACACGCCGTCCTCCTCGGGAGCGAGCTGTCCCGGCACCCAGTGCTCGGAGGCGAGACCCCGTTGGACCGATTCGCACGCCGACCAGTCCTGGCGGTTGGTGACGTCCCAGAAGTCGACGGCGTAGGAAGGGTCGAAGCCGGGGCGGTCGAGGTCCTCAGGGGAGAAGGCCCAGCTGCAGCGGACCCGGGTGCGGGTGGGCCCGAGCGGTGTGAGCAGGTGTGTCATCACATAGTCGGGGTGCAGGCTCAACAACACGTTGGGGAGCAACACCAGATAGGCGACCTCGCGGCTCGCTCGGGCATCGAGGCCCCGGAGCACCGTGCCGTTCGATTCCCCACTGAGCGACATCGTCTCGGCCCCGTCCCGCAGCGCCATCCAGCCCCCCACCCAGGCACCGGCATCGGCCACCCGGTAGTTCTCCCCACTGCGAGGGGCGCTCACCGAGCAGAGCTCGGGATGGATCGTGGCGCAGTGGTAGCACTCCTGATAGTTCTCGGCCAGGATCTTCCAGTTGGCCTCCACGACATAGTCGTGATGGGCGGCGACCCGCAGTCGTTCGGGCTCGTGCGCGGCGACGAGGTGCTCGAGCCGGGCGAAGTGCTCGGCCAGCGGCGGCGCGCTTCCCGATGCGTCGACGTAGACGAGCCCGTGCCACTCGTGGACCGAAAGCTCCACGAGGCCGTTCTCCTCGGGCTCGAAGGCCCCCCATTCGTCGAATCGTGGCGCGTTGCGCAACGAACCGTCGAGGCGATACGACCACGAGTGGTACGGGCACACCACGATGCGCAGGTTGCGAGTCTCGCCGCAGGGCAGCAGCTCATGACCTCGATGACGACAGGCGTTGGCGAAGCCGCGCAACTGCCCGTCCTCCCCTCGCACCAGCAACACCCCGGCCGTCCCGATGGACTCGGCCCGCTGGTCGCCGACCCGGGCGATGTCCTCGCTGCGGGCGACACACATCCAGCCGCCCCGGAAGAAATGCCGTTCCTCCCAGTCGAACACGGCGTGGTCGACATAGGCGGAGCGGGGCAGGAGCCGGCTCTCACCGAAGGGACGAAGGGCAGCCCGGAGTGCTTCGACCGGGAGCGGGGCCGAGTCGCCCGGTGCAGCCATGTCTCGAGACTAGAGCCCCGGCACCCGGCCGTGAGATCCGCTGTCAACCGGCAGCGGCGAAGAGTGCGGCGTAGTTGAAGATGCCGGTGACGTAGCTCTGGGTCGAGGCGAGCAGTCCCTCTTGCTGCACCGAGCCCAGACCTTGGTAGTAGGCGGCCACCGCGGTGCGGACGTTGCCGCCGTCGCGCACCGTTAGGTCGTGGAGGTATGCGGCGGCCATGGCGATGTTGTCGGGAGCGGCACGGGGATCGAGGTTGGGATTGTGCAGGAGCACCGCCTGCGCATAGTGGACGGTGGACGGCTCGAGCTGGCACAGGCCGATGGCCCCGGTCGGTGACGTCGCGGTGGATTGCCATCCCGACTCCCACCAGCACAGCGCCTCGAGGAGGCTGGGCGAGACCCCCGAGACAGTGGCCGCGCTCACGAAGGCGGGCCGCAGGGCGAGACGATCGGGATGGGCGAGCAGGGCCACCGGGAGAGGGCCTCCCGGCCCCCACCCCGGAGGCAGCACCGGTCCGGGCAACGTGAGACGGGTGCCCGCGAACACGAGGTTCGGGTTGGCGATCCTGTTGGCCGTCACGAGGGCTGCGACCGTCGTGTGATGGCGCGCCGCGATGGAGCTCAGGGTGTCGCCCATGTGCACGACCACGATCGCGTTGGGCGCTGCAACCGGCGTCGGCGCCGGTGAGGGTGTCGATGAGGACGCGGCGGCGTGCGGAGCCGGTGTCGTGCCCGGGACCTGGAGGGTGGCCCCGGCGTAGATCTCGTCGGGATTGCTGATCCCGTTGGCAGCGGCGAGCGCGGCCACCGTGGTGTCATATCGCGTGGCGATGGCGCTGAGCGTGTCGCCGGGCCGCACCGTGGCCGTCGCCGCGAAGGCCGTATCGGCGCTCCCCCCACCTGCCTGCCACAACACCAGCCCCAATGGTCCGACGACGACTCCGGTCAGAACCGAAGCGAGCGTCCGCACCGGCCCACGACGCCGGGCGTGCCGGGGCCGGTGCCGCCGTGTCGGTGTGGTGCGCGACTCGGGACGCCCACCACCCGCGGCGGGCTCTGACTGGCTTCCACGCATCGAAGGTTCATCGGCGTCCGCGGAGGGCCAGTGAAGACATCGGTGGGCCGAAGTCGAGCGCCGGGGTCAGGCGGGTGTTCTCACAATGCCGTGACCCAGTCCCGGACGACCCCTGCCACCTGGGAGTCCTTGCCCCGGAGGCTGTGATCACCGCCCTCCAACCAGACGTGGGTCACCGGCCCCGGGATGCCGCCGGTGGCTGTCTCGAGCTCTTGTCGGGACCCGAAGGCGTCGCGGGTCCCGGACACGAAGAGACACGGCACCGCCAGAGCACCGAAATGCTCGGTCCGGAGCCGATCCGGCTTCCCGGGGGGGTGCAGGGGATAGCTGACCAGCACCAGGGCTGCCGCCGGCAAGCCGTCGGCGACCGCCATGGAGCACATGCGCCCGCCCATGGACCGGCCCCCCAGTGCGATCCTGCGGGGAGCGATTCGCAGCGTGCGTGCCAGTGTCTGTGCCGCGTCGACCACGGTGGCGATCAGCACCGGGGGGCGGTCCGGAGCGCGCCGGCCCGCCAGCCGGTAGGGGAAGTCGATGCGTAGCACCTCGACGCCCGATGCCGACACCGCATCGTCGATCGCCACGAGGGCGGGCTGATCGCGTCCTGCACTTGCCCCGGGAGCGAGAACGAGCCCGGCCACCCCGCGCGCCCGCGGTTTCGCCGCCGCCGCTTTCGAAGCCCGCGCCTTCGACGGCTGTGTCGTCGACTGCTTCGAATCAGGTGCCAGCACGTCGCCCATCCTGGCAGCGCGTCGGCACCTCGGTCAGCCGGCGGGCCCGGCGGCCAGTTGGATGGTGGCACGTTGCTGTTGGCCCGACGTGTCGATCCAACCCAGCTGCACCTTCTGTCCCGGGTGGTGCCGCTGCATCAGATTGGTGAGCGAGGTGGCGCTCCCCACGTTCTGACCGGCGAGGGTGTTGATGACGTCGCCGGCGACCAGGCCGGCCGAGTCGGCGGGCGAGCCCGTCTCCACCGTCACGACGTGGGCACCGGAGTTGAGCGATCCGTCCTCCACCTCGACACCGATGAGCGCGGCGGCACCGATGTGCACGGTGTCAGAGGATTGTCCGGCCATGATCTGCCTGGCGATGGCGATCGCCTGGTTGATCGGGATGGCGAATCCCTCGGTCCCTGCCTGGAATTGGAATCCGCTCGAGGCCGCGGTGTCGATTCCCATCACGACCCCCTGGGAGTTGACGAGCGGTCCGCCCGAGTCCCCGGGCCTGAGCGCGGCATCGGTCTGGATGAGGCCGGTCAGCTGCTCGGTGCTGTTGTCTGATTGATCGCTGGCGGTGATGGCCTGGTCGAGGTCGGTGACGTGCCCCGTGGCGACACTGGGAGTGCCTCCGACACCGCCGGCGTTCCCGATGGCGGTGACCGCGGCACCGACGGCCAAGGTCGAGGAGTTCCCCAGGGCCACCGTCCTGAGCCCGGTGGCCTGTGCAAGCTTCACGACCGCGATGTCCTGGGTCTTGTCGGTTCCCACCACGGTGGCCGAGTAGGTCTGTCCGTTGCCGACGTCGGTCACGCTGATGCTCGTGGCGCCCTCGACGACGTGGTTGTTGGTGAGCACGTCGCCCGAGGAATTGAGGACCATGCCGGTGCCGGCGGCCTCACCACCCTGGAAGCCGAGTCGGGTGGTGATGTCGACCACGCCGGGGTCCACCTTCGACGCGATGGTGCCGGTCTCCGACGCGCCCGGGGACGGCAGGGTGCCGAAGGGCAGGCCCGACCCCACCTGGTTCTGGATCGTCTTGCGACCCACCGCCACGCCGAGCAGGGCCACGAGGGTCACCAGTGCACCGACCGCCAGCACGTGGAGCGGACGGTTGCGGGCAGGTTGGTGGGGGGGAGCCAGATAGGTGGACCGCCCCACTGGCCCGGTGTCCACTGTCCTGCGCCGTCCCATGGTTGCGAAGGTCCCGGTGCGCCCCACGGGCCCGGGGGGTATCCAGGAAGAGAGGGATAGCCGACGTTGCCCGGGGATGGCGGGGGGCCGGCGGCCGGAGGGCCAGACGTGGCGGGCGAGTCGGGGACGCGGGGATGCCCGGGTGGCTCTGGGGTGGCATCCGGGTCGAATGTGTCGCTCAACGCCCATCCTCACGGGCTCGGGGCAGCGGGTGCGTTGCCTTGTCTGCGTCCGAGTGGACCGCTGCTACCTGTGCGCGTGCTCGGCGGCAGCCTGGGACCCGGCGTCTCCTTCTATTGTGCCCGCGCCGCGGGCCCTACCCGGTCGGAGCGCCGGGGAGCCGTGCCCGAGAGCCGCGCCGGAGGGGGAGCGTGGCTTCCGCCACGGCGCCTGCCACGACCTCCACGCCCAGACTGAACGACAGAGGCCCTCCCCCTTTGAGCCGCAGGTCGTAGGGGCCGGGGGGGAGAGACCCGAAGACCCCGGCGTAGAGCACCCGGCCCCTCACGTGTCGTTCACGGACCGCGGTGTGGGTCCCGAGCCAGGCCCCCCCACCGGGGCGGATCTCGATCTCCGCCCCGGCCAGGTCCTCGTTCGAGTACAGCACCAACGCTCCTGCGTGGGGGCCGATGTCGAGCACCACGGTTGCCTCGCCGCTCGGGGCCAGGGGCCCCTCGGGCCCGGGACCGCCACCGTCTCCCCGGTGCTCGTGACCGTGGTGCTCGTGACCCCGGTGGTCGTGACCCCGGTGGTCGTGACCCCGGTGGTCGTGACGGTGGCCGGAGCCCACCGTCAACTCGCCGGGACCAAGAAGCCGCTGTGGGGCACGCCCAGGTAGGGGAACGAGGGGAGGTAGTTCTCGGTGCCCATGGCGGTGAGATCCGAGGCATTGGACGTGAGCCCCTCGTCGATGGCGCTGGCCGCGGCGTCGGGCGTGAACGACGGGTCCACCAGTTTCAACACCGCGCCGGCCAGGCACCGCAGCTCGATGGTGACCACGTCGTCGAACACCCGGCGGCCGTTGGGGAAGCCGGCGACGTCGTTGCCGAGCAATCCGGTGTTGGCCGGGCTCTTCGACGGGGGGATCGCCATGTTGAGGCGGAGCATGTCGGCTTGCGTCGTCCCCGTGAAGTTCTGGAACCCCGAGATGAGGCCGGGGGGGATCCCGGTGAGGAGGATGGCGACGAGATCCGCCCGGTTGGGCGCGGGCGGTCCCGCGTTGTACGCGGCCAACATGGGGAACACGCCGGGGTAGAGGACCGGCAGGAGCTGTGCGAGCTGCGGGTCCGAGTAGAAAGACGCGAACTGGCTGTCGGCCGCAGGGGCCTGGGAGTTCCAGTAGTCCTTCTTTCCCATGGGGATGAGCACCTCGTTCACCAGCGGGTTGCCCAGACGCGACACCTGGACGTAGGGCCCGGTGCAGAAGTGCTCACCGAAGTCGTCCCGCACGCGCACCTTCTGACGGTACGCGGACGTCCACACGCCGATGACCGAATTGGGAGACGACGAGTGACGCGACCTGCCCCAGGTGCTGCCGAACTCGCTCATGGGCACCTGAATGGCGATGCTGTGCACGTTCAGCGCCTTGGTGGAGTTGATCCCGGCCGCCATTTGGCCGAGGCCCGTGTTCTTGAGGCCGAAGGTGGCGTGCGCCTGCTCGAAGGGCCGCAGGATGCCCAGGTCGAAGATGGCCCCGAGGTCGACGTAGAAGCCCTCGGCGCGCTGACCGGCGAACACCTGGACGTCGCCGGGCAGGGTGTGCACCGCGGCAGCGGCGAGCGCCTCGTAGTCGGGGGTCGAGAGCGGCCCGATGTTGCACGGTGGGCAGGCCAGCCCGGTTCCGAGCACCGTGCTCCGGGATCCCCCGCGGCTGTTGTCGACCCGCGTCACCGAGTAGGTCTGGCGACGGTTCCAGTTGGGATCGGTGAGCGACTGGATGGGCCCGGTGTTGTACAAGAAGGTGCCCGGGTTGGTCACCTGGGTCTGGAACTGGAACTCGTAGACGATGTCCGCGTCGCCGTCGTTGTCGTTGTCGATGCTGATGGCGTAGAGCACGTCGTTTCCGAACTCGTAGAAGTTCGGCCCGCCGTCGGGTCCCTCGAGCGGCACGTAGTTGGCGATGATCGTCACGGTGTCGGGCTCGTCCGGGCTCACGAATGCGTACAGGTCGGTGCTGTCTGCGACCGGGTCCTTGGAGATCTCGGGCGCTTCACGGTGCGATGACATGGCTCACTCCAGTTGCTCGTAGGGGCGGTGCTTGACGTGTCAGACGGCGATGGGTGTTGCTCTGAATCAACGGGCTGCTCGCGCCAGCTGACTGGCGAGTTGCGGATTCCGAACGATCACTTCTCTGGTGCCGTTGAAGAGGCTGATCTCACCTGTCGAGAGATCGCGGACGTGCGCCACCAGCGGCTCGGAGAGGTCTGCCGCTCCTGCGTCGGCGCCGGCGATCGAGGCATCGGCGGCCGGTGCCTCGGTCTCCCCGGCGCTGAGGAGGCTCGAGAGTCCCGGGACCGACGACAGCACGCCCGCGGCGGCGACCGCCATCGAGCCTCTGCCGAGAAACGTGCGCCTGCTTACTCCGGCCATTCTCGAACCTCCACTCCGCTTTGCTGGTCAACTCGACGCCGTCAGGGCGCGAACGACCAGCACACGGAATCGATCGGCATGTCCCCGGTATCACCACTGGTGTTCCGGAGTGTCGGTAGATCTTCGGTGCACTGCGGTCGTTTGGATGACGCGCGCCGGGACTTCGTCATTGTTGATGACGTGGCCGCGGACGGCGCCCGTCAGATGGACCGGGCAAGAACCACCTCGCTGCCGGCGACCGGGTACGATCCCCGCATGCTGCGAACAGAGATCGACACCGTCCTCGTCGAGGTGCTCCGGGACCGCCGGCTCCTCGCCCATCCCTTCTACCGCCGCTGGGAGGCGGGAACACTCGAGCGTGGCGAGCTGGCCGCCTACGCCGCGCAATACCGACACTTCGAGACAGCTCTGCCCGGTGTCCTCGAACACGTGGTGCAGAACATCGACAACCCCAAGGCCCGTGACCTCGTTCAGGCCAACCTCGACGACGAGCGGGGGGTCCCGGCACCGCACGTCGAGCTCTTCGAGGGCTTCGCCGAAGCAGTGGGCGCGCCCGCCGACGCCGACGCGACGCCCGTCACCACCGCGTTGGTGGAGCTGTACACGACAGTTGCGGACGAGTCACCGGTGAAAGCGCTGGCCGCCTTGGCAGCGTACGAGGTCCAGGCATCGGAGATCGCGACGTCGAAGGCCGACGGCCTGCGCTCTCGCTACGGCGTGACCGACGCCGGGGCCCTCTTCTGGGACGTCCACTCGGGGGTGGACGAGGTCCACGGCGCATGGATCGTGGAGGCTCTCGCTGAGCTCGCCTGCGACACCGACGAGGTCCGCGACGCCGCGGCCCGGGCCGCCGCCGCGTGGTGGGCGTTTCTCGACGAGCGCGAAGCTGCGGCGCCCGTCGCCCTCGCCGGCTGAAGAGCGGCGGCCGGCCACGGTCGTCTTGCGGGCTGACACCGCTTCGGGCCCATCGTTGCTCGGGCGCGCCTCGTGACACCGGCGCGGCCCGCCAAGGCAACCAGCCCCCGCAAGGCGGAGGCGAGCGACAAGCTCGCGGAGTACCGGCAACGACGGGATCCGTCGATCACGCCCGAGCCGGTCCCCGGCGTCGGTGCCGGACGAGGCAAACGCAAAGGTGGCGTGGTGGCGCCGAGGATCTTCGTGATCCAGGAGCACCACGCCCGCGCACTGCACTGGGACTTCAGGCTCGAGCGTGATGGCGTCCTCGTGAGCTGGGCGGTCCCGAAGGGCCTCCCTGTCGACAACAAGACCAACCATCTGGCGGTCCACACCGAAGACCATCCGATGGAATACGCCTCGTTCTCAGGGACGATTCCGCAGGGCGAGTACGGCGGCGGCGAGGTGATCGTCTGGGATCACGGCACCTACGACGAGCTCAAATGGTCCGATCGCGAGGTCATGGTCGTGCTCCACGGCCAACGGATCCAGGGGACCTACGTGCTGTTCGCCACCGATGGCCCGCGCCGTGGAGGTGCAAAGACCCGGGGCCGTTCCTGGATGATCCACCGCATGGACGAAGCCCCCCAAGGGTACGAGCCCCCTCCCCGCGATCTCCGGCCGATGCTCGCCACGCTGGGCGAGCTGCCCGAGGACGATGATGCCTGGGCCTACGAATTCAAATGGGACGGCGTCCGTGCCCTGTCATATGTCGACGGGGGCCGAATCCGCGTCGAATCCAGGAACGGCAACGACCTGACCGATTCGTTCCCCGAGCTTCGGGCACTCGGCGAGCAACTGGGATCTCGTCAGGTCGTCCTCGACGGCGAGATCGTGGCGTTCGACGAGGCTGGACATCCTCGCTTCCAACTCCTGCAGCCGCGCATCCATGCCTCGGACGCAACCAAGGCGAGGCACCTGGCTTCCGATCAACCCGTCGTCTACGTGATCTTCGACGTCCTCTACGTCGATGGTGCCTCGCTCATGCCCCGCCCCTATGTCGAACGGCGCCGGATCCTCGGAGACCTCGGGCTCGTGACCAAGAAGACCGAACACTGGACGCTGAGCCCGAACTTCGCCGGACCCGGGGCCGACGTCCTGCTCGCCAGCAGGACCCAAGGTCTCGAGGGTGTCGTCGCCAAGCGGCTCGATTCGCCCTACCTCCCGGGCAAGCGATCACCCAGCTGGACGAAGGTCAAGAACCTCCTGACCCAGGAGGCGATCGTGGGCGGCTGGACACCGGGCGAAGGAAGTCGACGGGGCCGGCTGGGCTCGCTGCTGCTCGGCGTCCCGTCGGGGGACGGACTCCGGTACATCGGCCAGGTCGGGACGGGCTTCACCGCCTCGATCCTCGACGACTTGTCTCGACGACTCGATCCCCTGCGGTCGAAGCGCAACCCGTTCGTCACGCCGGTCCCGAGCCGGTACCAACGAGCCGCCACGTGGGTCGAGCCGACGCTGGTCGGAGAGGTGCGCTTCAGCGAATGGACCAAGGACGGCCGCATGCGCCATCCGTCGTGGCGCGGTCTCCGGGACGACAAGGCTCCCCAGGAGGTTCGTCGTGAGTCCTGAAAGCCAACGAGTCACCGTCAGCGTCGGGGACCGCGAGCTCCAGCTCTCCAATCTGGACAAGCCGCTCTTTCCGACGGGGTTCACCAAGGGCGACATGCTCGACTACTACGCCCGGATCGCGCCGGTCATGCTCCCGCATCTGGCAAGGAGGCCGGTGACGGTGAAGCGATTCCCCCAAGGCGTCCACCACAAGGGCTTCATCGAGAAGAACGTGCCCAAGCACGCACCTGACTGGATCCGCACCGTCACCCTCCCGCGCAAGGGCACGGACCGATGGGGGAAGCCGGCGAGCCAGGGCAACGATCGGGAGACCACGCAATTCGTCGTCGTGGACGGGCTCGCCACCCTCATGTGGCTGGTCAATCTGGCATCGGTGGAGTTCCACACGCCGATGTGGCAGACGGGGCCGAAGGACCAGCCGCGTCCACCGGACCTGGTCGTGTTCGATCTCGATCCCGGTCTGCCGGCCACCATCTCGGAGTGCTGTCGGATCGCCATCGCGCTGCGAGACCGGGCGGGCAGGGACGGCATCGAGCTCGTTCCGAAGACGAGCGGCTCGAAGGGAATGCAGCTCTACGGCGCCGTGGGGGGCAAGCGCTGGCCCGAGGATCGTACGAACAGCTATGCGCACGCTCTGGCCCAGGAGCTCGAGCAGTCCGCTCCTGACCTCGCCGTCTCCCGTATGGCCAAGTCCCTGCGTATCGGCCGGGTGTTCATCGATTGGAGCCAGAACAACACGGCCAAGACCACAGTGTCTCCCTACTCACTCCGCGCGCTCGACCGGCCTTCGGTGTCGACTCCGCTCACCTGGGACGAAGTCGAGGAAGGCGCAGAGGGCCACGGGGAGAAGCTCCTCGGGCTCGGCCCGCACGACGTCCTGGCGCGGGTGGAGACCATGGGCGATCTCTTCGCACCGCTTGTCTCGTGAGGGCGTTCAGGGTCCCCGCCTTGCCCACACGCCCATGTCCGAGGTCCGGTGCACCGGGATTAGCCTCGGGCGGGTCATGTCCGAGCCAAGAAGCGGCATCCCCGAGGACCAGACCAGTGGCGGCCTGACGCACCGCCAGGTCCTGATCATCCTGAGCGGGCTGATGCTGGGCATGCTGCTCGCCGCCCTGGATCAGACCATCGTGGCCACGGCACTCCCCACGATCGTGGGCGACCTCCACGGGCTCAACCATCTGTCGTGGGTGGTGACGGCCTACCTCCTCACCACCACGTTGTCGACGCCTCTGTACGGCAAGATCTCCGACCTCCACGGCCGCAAGACGATCTTTCAGATTGCCATCGTCATCTTCCTGATCGGCTCCGCCCTGTCGGGACTGAGTCGCAACATGGACCAGCTCATCGCGTTCCGCGCCGTGCAGGGGCTCGGTGGCGGCGGCCTGATGGCGCTGGCCATGGCCATCGTCGGCGACATCGTGAGCCCGCGGGAGCGAGGCCGGTACCAGGGCTATTTCGGCGGCGTGTTCGCGCTGGCCAGCATCGGGGGCCCTCTCGCCGGGGGGTTCCTGACCGATCACCTCACCTGGCGGTGGATCTTCTACATCAACGTCCCGGTGGGCGTCCTGGCCCTGTTCATCACGAGCACCGTTCTCCGTCTGCCTCTCCCCAAACGGACCGTGCAGTCGATCGACTACACCGGAGCCGGTCTCCTCGTGGTGGCGGTGACCCCGTTGATCCTCGTCACGGTGTGGGGGGGCCGGACGTTCCCGTGGGCCTCTCCGACCATCATCGGCCTCGTGGCGGTGTCGTTGGTGATGATCGGCGCCGTCGTGTGGTGGGAGCGCAGGGCTCGCGAGCCGATATTCCCGCCCCGGGTGTTCGCCAACTCGATCGTCCGGTCGGGGTTGGGGATGACGTTCTTCGTGACGGCCACCATGTTCGCAGCCATCATCTACATCCCGGTGTACCTGCAATTGGTCGACGGCGTGTCGGCCACCCGCTCCGGGGTGCTCCTCCTCCCGCTCATGGGAGGGATGCTCACCACGTCGATCATCTCCGGGAGGTTGGTGACGCGCTTCGGCCGTTACAAGGTCTATCCGGTGTTCGGCACCGCGCTCATGACCGTCGGGATGTGGCTCTTCACCCATCTCGGGGACCACACGTCCTTGGGTGTCGCCAGCGGGTACATGGTGGTCTTCGGGATAGGGATGGGCATGACCCTGCAGATCGTCGTGGTCGCCGTCCAGAACGCCGTCGAGCGCCGCGACCTGGGGAGCTCGACCTCGGCGGTGAGCTTCTTCCGTAACATCGGCGCAGCCTGCGGGACCGCTCTGCTGGGCACGGTCCTGGTGAGCCGGCTCGGGTTCTGGCTGCCGCGACTGGTCCCCGGCCACAGCGGACTCAATCTGTCACAGTCGTTCACGATCACCCCGGACGCGTTGCGCCGACTGCCTCCGGCCGTGCGCGCCGGGGTCGTGGAGTCGTTCGTCAGATCGTTGCACGTCGTGTTCATGGTGGGGATCCCCCTTGCCGGCCTGGCCTTCCTCTGCGCGCTGCTGCTCAAAGACGCTCCACTGCACGACACGGTGGCCAAGGAGCCGCGCACCGCTGAATCCGCCGCGCCCGGGGCGGACGCGACGGGGACAGCACCGGCCCCGGCCGGAGCGTCGGCGGGTGGGATGGCGGCGGGTCGACGGTGAACTTCTTCTCGTTCCACCTCATGCCGTGGCCGTACCTGGCCGCACCCCGTGAGTTCCTGGCCGCCAACGAAGCGGCGTGGGTCACGCTGTCGAACGCCAACTACGACCCGACCCGAGGAAAGGCCCTCTACGACCGGTACATCTCCGAGCTCGTGGTGGCCGAGGAGCTCGGCCTCGACGGTGTCGTGGTGAACGAGCACCACCAGAATGCCTACGGGTTGATGCCCTCGCCGAACCTCGTGGCCGCCGCCCTCACGCGCGAGACGTCGCGGGTGAAGATCTGCGTCCTCGGCAACGCGCTCCCGCTGTACAACCCGCCGACCCGGGTGGCCGAGGAGATGGCCATGCTCGACGTCATGAGCGGCGGTCGGCTCATCGCCGGGCTGGTGGTGGGTGGGGGCCCCGAGTACTACTCCACCAACGTGAACCCCACCGACGCCCGGCCCCGTTTCCGCGAGGCGGTCGAACTCGTCATCCAGGCCTGGACACGACCCGGCCCGTTCGCGTTCGACGGTGAGTACTACCAGCTGCCGTACGTGAACCCTTGGCCCCGACCCCTGCAGCAGCCACATCCACCAGTGTGGATCCCCGGACTCGGATCGCCGAGCACCATCACCTACTGCGTGGAGAAGGGGTTCGGCTACATGGGCGTCGCGTACTACGCGCCGCCCGAGACCTTTGTTCGCCAGGCCGTCGCCTATCGCGACGCCGTCGCCGCCTCGGGGCGCGCCTTCGACCCGGAGCTGCTGGGCTGGCTCACCACCGTCTACGTGGCCGAGACCGACGAGCAGGCCGTGGAGGAGGCCGCTTCGCATCTCGCCTACTTCCAGGGGACCCTGGCGGCCGGATTCGTGGGGCCCGGCAAGGTGTGGATGCCCCCGGGGTACATCGACCCCCCGGCCCTGGTGCAGTTCCTGGGAGATCTGCGTGCCATGGTGCAGGGCCCGAGGCCCTCTGACGCCGCCGCCGCGGTGTGGAAGCGCTCGCCGCTGATCGGCAGCCCGGCCACGGTGCGCGAGAGGCTGCTCGCGTACGTGAACGAGCTGGGGCTCGGCACCGTCCTGGCCCTCTTGCAGTTCGGGTCGCTCCCGGCCGAGCTCACGGCGCGATCGACGCGGCTCTACGCCACTGAGGTCGTGCCCTACGTGCGGGAGCACGCTGAAAAGCATTTCTCGGCGCAGGGGTGGGCGTGATGACGGTCACCGACCGGGGCGTCGGCCCCACTCGCGCCACACTGCAGGTCGGGGGCCGAGACGTCACGGTCGTGCGCGGCGGGGCCGGCATCCCGCTTCTCTACCTGCACGGGCTTTGCGACATCCACGCCATCGGGGCCGGTGACACGTGGACGCCGTTTCTCGACCGGTTGGCGGCTCGCTTCGACGTCATCGCCCCCGCCCTGCCGGGGTACAACGCCAGCACCGGCCTCGAGGACTTCGACGACGTGGAGGACTATGTGTGGCACGTCGTCGATCTGTGCCGGGACACCGGCCTGGCAGAGGTCGCCGTCGTCGGGCACAGCCTCGGCGGGTGGTTCGCGGCGGAGCTCGCTCTCAGGCGACCGGACCTGGTGCGACGGCTGGTGTTGCTCGATCCCCTGGGCCTCCACGTGCGAGGTCTCGAGATCCCGCCGTTCTTCGGCGCGGTGGCGCCGAGGGGGATCGGCGGCATGGGCGAGGCCCGGCGCCTCCTCTTCGCGGAGCCCGAGGGGACCGTGGCGACCGAGGCGCTCCCCGACGTCATGACGACCGAGCAGCAGCTCCTGTGGTTCGCCGGTCTCGCCGGGGCGGCGCGGCTGGGGTGGAAAGCCCCGCACTTCCAGAGCCGGAAGTTGACCGAGCGGCTCGGGCGCGTGCGCGTGTCGACGCTCGTCGTGCGCGGATCGCAGGACCGCCTCGTTCCCGAGGAGGCCGGACGGGCGTGGGTGGGTGCGGTGCCCGGGGCGCGACTCATCGAGATTCCCAGCTCCGGACACTGCCTTGCCCTCGAACGCCCCGATGTGGCCGCCCAGGTGGAAGGCTTCCTCGTCGAAGCGGACTGAGGAGGGTCAGTGGAGCTTGCGGGGTCGGCGGCCATCGTCACCGGGGGGGCGAGTGGGATCGGGCTTGCCACAGTCGAGCTGTTGCACGCCGCAGGGGCCCATGTCGCGGTCATCGACGTCCAACAGGGACCGGGGCCCGCCGAGCTCTACGTCCGCTGTGACATCTCGGTCGAGGAAGAGGTCGTCGGTGCCATCGGGCAGGTCCACGATGCTTTCGGCGGTCTCGACGTGGCGGTGCTCAACGCCGGCGTCGGCGGGTTCGGGGCGCTGGTGGACCTGACGAGCGCCGAATGGGACCGGGTGCTCGGGGTCAACCTGCGGGGAACGTTCCTGTGCCTGCGACAGGTGGGCCGGGCCATGGTGGCCGGGGGTCGAGGCGGGGCGATCGTGGCGGTGAGCTCGATCTCGGGCTTCCTCGCCGACCGGATGATGGGCCACTACAGCGTGTCCAAGGCGGGCGTGGCCGAGCTCGTGCGTGTGGCGGCCCGTGAGCTCGGGCCGTTCGGCATCCGGGTGAACGCCGTCGCCCCAGGAACGACCGACACGCCGATGTTCGCCTCGACGAAGCGTCTCCCCGGATACCGCGAGCGGGTGGCCGAGCGCGCCGCGTTGGGCGAGGTCGGGACCCCCGACGGCGTCGCCAAAGCAATCCGGGCACTTCTCGAATTGGACTGGGTGACCGGCCAGATCCTGGCGGCCGACGGCGGAGTGTCGCTTTGGAGCCCGATCGACCCGGCCGAGAGCATGGGCCAGTGATGTCGGCCCGGGTCCACCACAGCGCCATCCAGGTCAACGACATCGACGCGAGCCTTCGCTTCTACCGTGACGGTCTCGGTCTCGAGGTTCTCATGGACCACGTCTTCGAGGGGGATTGGCCCACGCTCTTCGAGGCTCGCTCGACCACGCTGCGCTCGGTCTTCCTCGGCGACCGCCGGCGTCCCGAAGCCGGTGTCGTCGAGCTCGTCGTGTTCGGCGAGGGGGACGCGCCGCCGTCAGAGTCCTCGCCCACCAGCGCGGGATTCTTCTTGTTGTCGTTCTACGTCGAGGTCGACGTGGTCCTCTCCCGTCTGGACGATCTCGGCTTCGGCCCGGCCCGCCGCATCGAGCAACCCGGCCCGACAGGACCTGTCCCGATGGCGACGCTGCGCGACCCCGACGGTGTGCAGATCGAGCTCATCGGCGTCGCGGCGCGGTAGGCCGACGGTGCTGCGCAGCGAGGGCCGCATCCTCACCACCCACGCGGGGAGCCTGCCTCGGCCCCGGGCTCTCGCCGAGCTGCACGGCCGCCGGAGCCGGGGTGAGGACGTCGACGACTCGGCGCTCGAGCAGGCGGTGAGGGAGGCCACCGCCGCCGTCGTGGCCGCGCAGGTCGAAGCCGGGATCGACATCGGAAACGACGGGGAGCAGGCGCGCGAGAGCTTCGTCACCTATGTCCAACACCGGATGACGGGCTTCGGCGGAACCAGTCGGCGAAAGCTCATGCAAGACCTGCTCGACCATCCGGACTTCTTGGACCTCGTCGTGCCACGACACCTCCGCCGGCAGGTGAACCTGATGGCCGCCCCGGCGGCGATGACGGCTGTCGCCTACCGCGACACCGCCGAGATCGAGGCCGAGTGCGCGCTGGTGGCCTCGGCTCCCTTCGTCGAGACGTTCATGACAGCCGCGTCCCCGGGCATCGTGGCGTCGGCCCTGGAGAACCGTCACTACCCGTCGATGCAGGAGTACGTGCTCGCGGTCGCCGACGCGCTCGGATCCGAGTATCACGCCATCGTCGACCGCGGGCTCCTGCTCCAGATCGACGCTCCGGACCTCGCGCTCGAGCGCCACACGTTGTTCGCCGACCGGCCCCTCACCGAGTTCCTGGACTGGGTGTCGCTGGTCGTCGATGCGATCAACGGCGCGCTGGCGGGAGTCGACCCTGGGCGGGTGCGGCTGCACGTGTGCTGGGGAAACTACGAGGGCCCGCACACGCTCGACGTCGCCCTGCAAGCCATCCTCCCCCTCCTCTACGAGGCCCACGTCGGCGCACTCGTGGTGTCGATGGCCAACCCCCGCCATGCGCACGAGTACCGGTGCTTCGAGCGCCATCCGTTGCCCGACGACATGGTCCTCGTGGCCGGCGTGATCGACACCACCACCAACTACGTGGAGCACCCCGAAGTCGTGGCTGATCGCCTGGTACGGGTGGCGGGTGCCGTCGGGGACCCCCGCCGTGTCATCGCCGGCACCGATTGTGGATTTGACACTTCCGCGGGAATCGGTGACATCGCTCCGTCGGTGGTGTGGGAGAAACTCGGTGCACTGAGGGCCGGAGCGGACCTGGCGACGAAGCGGCTGTGGTCACGCGCCGCCGCCGGCGACGAGTCGCCCCCGGACTGAGCCGGCTCGGCCCACGGCATCTCGCCCGGCCAGCGTAAGGTGTGGCCTCCGACCCGGAAGCCGCGACCGGGCGTGAGCGGTGAGGTTATCGATGGAGTATGTGAATCTGGGCAGCACCGGCATGCGAGTGTCTCGCGTCTGTCTCGGGATGATGAGCTTCGGCAACGACAGTGACCGCGCCTGGGTCCTCGACGAGGACGGCGCCGAGCCCATCGTGCGTGCCGCCGTGGAAGGTGGTGTCACCTTCTTCGACACGGCCGACGCCTACTCCGGCGGCGCCAGCGAGGTGGCGACGGGTCGACTCGTGAGCAAGATGCTCACGCGTGACGAAGTGGTGATCGCCACCAAGGTGTTCATGCCCGTGACGCCGGGGGAGAACGGGGGAGGGCTGTCGCGCAAGCACGTGCTCTCGGCCATCGACGCGTCGCTCAGCCGGCTGGGGATGGACTACGTCGATCTCTACCAGATCCACCGCTGGGACCCCCGCACGCCGATCGAGGAGACGATGGGCGCGCTCCACGACGTCGTCCGGGCAGGAAAGGCGCGCTACATCGGTGCCAGCAGCATGTTCTCATGGCAGTTCGCCAAGGCGCAGCACGTGGCCGACCAGAGGGGATGGACACGCTTCGTGTCGATGCAGCCCCACTACAACCTGCTCTACCGGGAAGAGGAGCGGGAGATGATCCCGCTCTGCCTCGACCAAGGCATCGGGGTCATCCCATGGAGCCCGTTGGCCCGCGGCGTGCTCGCCGGCAACCGAACTCGAGACGGTGAGAAGCGGACGACGAGATCGGGGACCGACCCCTTCACCGACTACCTCTACAGCCAGCCGTCGGACTTCGACGTCGTGGACCGTGTGGCCGAGGTGGCCGCGGCCCGGGGCGTGGCTCCTGCCCAGGTGGCGCTGGCCTGGTTGCTTCACCGCCCCGGGGTGACCGCCCCCATCGTGGGTGCCACCAAGCTCGGCCATCTCACCGACGCGCTGGCGGCAGAGAAGCTCGCTCTCAGCCCCGGGGAGATGACCAGGCTGGAGGAGCCCTACGCTCCTCATCCCGTCCTCGGCCACTTCTGATCATCGGGTCGGCCGCGGTGATCGGCCCGACCGGGGAGGAATCAGACCAGGATGCGTTCGTCGGGGGCGCGTACCCCCACGACGGCCAGCACCCGCCCGAGCCCGAGGAACATCCCGCAACACATGGTGAGGTCCGCCAGCTCGTCGTCGGAGAACGCGGCACGGAGACGGCCCCACAGCTCGTCGCCCATGTTCAGGTGGTCGAGGGCGAAATGCTGCGCGAACTCCGCGGCCAGGCGTTCTCTGTCGCTCAGGGCCGTGCTCGTCCGCCAGTCGGCGACCTCCCCGTAGAAACCTTCGTCGACCCCGGCGGCCTGGCCGTCGCGGGCGCGCGTGTCCTGGCACACGACGCAGTCGTTGATCAGGGCGATGGTCCAACGGGCGGCCTCTCGCTCGCGCACGGGCAGTCGGCTGTTCTCATAGACGGCTTGGGAAAGGGCACCCATGCCCGCCGCCATCTTCGGGCGCAACAACGCCCAGTCCACGTGCTCGCCGTAGCCCCGCTCGGGAAAGGAGATCCGTGCCATGGCAAGACGCTACTACCGGGCCGATGTCACGGCACCGAGTCCGTGCGGATCGGGCCGGTCGAAGTCCGATGGCCTGGTCGCTCGTCGACCCTGGCAGGATGCCGTGATCCGGAGTCCGGACTTCGTACTCCGACCAGCCAGTCGGCTGCGTTCGTCTGCCGACGGCATGCGCTGCGGTCCTGAGGACGCAACCGGTGCCAGCTGAAGGCCAACGGTGGATCCGCCGAGGGCATCCGCTGACGGCGGAGCGATTCCAGTGGTCACGTCGGCGCGTCGGAGGAGGGGGGTTGGACGACTACCGATTCAGGAGTTCGGGGTTCTCCCGAAGCACATGCCGACACGCGTCGACGACGTGACGATCGAAGAGCACCCCACGTCCCGCCGTGATCGTGTCGAGGGCGACATTCAGACCGGTTTCCACCCCTTCGGGGTGACGTGACATCTCGTCTTCCACGGTGTCGGCGACGGCGATGATGCGAGCCCCCAGAAGGATCTCCTGGCCCCGAAGGCCTGCCGGGTATCCACTGCCGTCGAGCCGTTCATGATGTTGGAGGACCATCTCGGCTACCGGCGATTCCAACCAGACACCGACCACGATCTCATACCCGGCTTGGCAGTGGCTCTTGAGGAGCTCCCACTCGGTGAAGTCCAAGTGGCCCGTGCGGGCGAGGATATTGGTCGGAACGCCGATCTTGCCGACATCATGGAGCTGCCCCGCCACCCGGACGCCGTTGACCGCATCTTCGGTGAGGCCGAGTTCTGTGGCGATCGCCGCCGCGATGTCGGCAACGCGGTGCTGGTGCCCGGCTGCAGAAGGCTCTCGTGCCTCGGCCGAGGCCGCAGCAGCGGCGACAGTGTCATATGTCCTCTCACCGGCGCCAGGTTCCATGTCTGTTCATGATCGACTTCATAGTTGTGCACAAGAGGGGCCTTTCGACCCTAATTGCCTAATTGAGCCTGATCTCGACGCCGCACCGACTCCATGGCCCGGCTACGTCGGTGGCATGTCGTCCCCCGGGGTCGCCACGCAGGTGTCACTTCGGGACCGGCGGCTCAGGTTGAGCAGGTTGCCGTGAACCTGTTCGACACCCCAGACCACCTCGAGCGCCTCGAGATCCTCCCAGCAGACCAGGACGGACGTCTCTCCGGTGGGCAACGAGGCGATGAACTCACCCGACCGATTGGGGCCGACAACTTCGATGAACTCGGCCATGTTGCTCCATTTCGGCCTTGCCCCTCTTGCGAATGAGCATCGGCGCCATTGCCGGGGGGACCGTAGGGTCTTTCGGCCCTATTCGAGAGGGGTCATCCGGCGCGGGTGTGGTCCACGAGGGACGGTGCGCCGAAGGAGACGAGCCCTGGTCAGGTGTCTCTGGCCCCGGTCGATCCCCAGGCGACTCTCAGGTGGCTGTGCGGAGACCGCGAGGTTCACATGGTGCAATGCCCCAAGCCAACGACACACCGAGAGGAGAACGCCCGTGAGCTGGCCGCATGACATGGACGCTGATCCGGCGTCACCAACCCGACACGGTGCACCCTCGGGAGCAGAGCGACGGCAGTTTGCCGTGTCCAAGGTGCGCTGGCTCTCGGGTTGTGTGGCGATCGTCGCGGTGAGCGCCGCAACCGCAATCGGGTTCGTCGAGTCCGCGCGGGCCCCGGTCACGAGCGCGATCGCCCAGCCGGTCACGGGATCGACGACCGGCTCGTCGGTGGCGGGCTCGTCGTCGGTCAGTGCACCCAGGTCGACCGCCAGCACCGCGACCGTGGTGTCGGGTGGGACCGCGGTGGCCTCGGGCTCCGGGCAGTCGTCGACCCCAAAGAGTGCGAAGAGCGCCAACACGACGCCCGCGGGGGTTCGCAAGGACGACTGACGCCGCCGGGGGAACCTGCCGGCTCCGGGCTCCGGGCTCCATATCACCCCATGGGCCAGGATGAGGGTGTGGCCCGTCCACCCCTACCTCGGCGTGGGGGCCATGGGCTCGTTTGTCGCTCGCGCCCACGCCGCCGGAAGCTGCCTCTTCGTGGTCACCCGCTCCTCCAACCCCGAAGGCAGGGCGCTCCAGTCGGCGCTCGAGGGGTCCGGCCGGAGGGTCGAGCGGCAGATCCTTCTCGACGTCGGCGCCCTGAACGCTCGGCTGGCGCCGGGCGAGATCGGGCCGATCGGGGCCGTGGTCGGTCCTACCCGTATGGACCCGGCGCTCGACCTGGCGGCCGTCGGGGGGCTGTTCCTCGCCCCCGGTGTCGGTGCACAGGGGGCTACCTCGATGGACGTGGCCCGAGTGTTCGCCCCCTGTCCCGACCGCGTGATTCCGAGCTCGTCACGATCGCTCCTCTGTGGCGGACCGGACAGGGCCCAGCTACGGGACACCGCGACGGCCCTCGCCGCGGAGTTCGGCGAAGCGCTGCGTGGTGATCAAAGACCCGACTGAGGCGGCGCGTGCCGACCCGGCCGGGGTGGCGTGTGGCCCTCTGGCGCTCTGATCGGCGTCGAGTCACTCCTCCTCGTCATCGGGTGCAGCACTGACCAGGAGCTCGCGCCAATGCTCCTCGGGCACGTGCGCTGGCGTCGTCGATTTCAAGAAGTCCTCGAGGATGGGAAGGAACCGGTCCGCGTCGCGCCAGGGGAGGAAGTGGCCGGCCCCTTCGAGGATCTCGAGACGGGCGCCAGGGATGGCCTCGGCGGCCCGGTAGGCGTGGGTCACGGGAATGATTCGGTCCCGGTCGCCCCAGACGATCAAGGTCGGCAGCGCCTCGGCCAGGTACAGCCGGTCGTGTGCACTGACCCGCTGCCCGGCGACATCGATGACCGAACGGATGGTGTGGATGAAGGCTTGTTGGGCGTGCCGATCGGTCAGTGTCGTGTAGCTGCGCCACACCTCGGTGAGGGCTTCGCTGGGTCGCCATCCAATCCGGCGGGCCTGGGTCCCGGGCCATTCGCTGGCTTCTCGGATCCGACGATGCAGCAGCAACGGAAGCACGTACTCGGCACCGGGCAGGGTGACCGCCTTCAACAGGGGGCTGACTTCCTTGCCGAGCCCCCCTGATGCCACCAGCACCAGCCGTTGCACGCGCTCTGGGAACTGGTAGGCGAACTGCATGGCCACGCCGCCCCCGAGCGAGTGACCGACAACGGTGCCACGCTCTTGGCCGAGCACGGCCAGGAGGTCGCGTATGCCGCTGGCGTAGGCTCCGAGCGAGTAGTCGCCTCGGGGTTTCGCCGAATGCCCGTGACCGAGCAGGTCCGGCGCGATCACGGTGTATTCGGCGGCCAGCGCCGGCATGACGGCCCGCCATGTCGTCGAGCTCCCCGCGATCCCGTGGATCAACACCACGGTCGGTCCCTCTCCGGCCATTCGGTAGGTCACGTCGTGGCCGTGGATCCGAACGGTACGGAGCCGAAACGAATTCGAGGTCCGGACCTCTTTCAGTTTCAGGCCCGAGCCGTTGTCGCTCGAGCCGTTGCTGCCCGAACCGTTGTTGCCCGAGCCGTTGCTGTCGGTCACGCCCGACCCCCTTCCTCGACCAGAAGGCCTTACCTCCACTGTGAGTCCGGGCCCAGGGAATCCGCCAGAGGCAAAGGACCTGCCACCGGTCGAGGACCTCGCAGAGCGGCGGGTGCCTGGCACGAACCCACGTCGGAGGCCGGCCCTACGGTCGCCCAGAGGGTGTCGGTGGGCCAGAGCCCACCGGCAGGAGCGTGCGAAGGTGCCACGGGTGCTGGCACGAGGGCCGATGGACCGGGTGACCACCTTGGTTCTGGACCTCGCCTCAGGCATACTTCGAGGCGACAGATCGTGTCTCGGGCCGAGGATGGCGGGAGTGTGAGGGCGCGACTCTTGGGTGGTGCGTGGCGGTGACCAGGAGCGCACTGCGTGTGGCGACCTACCGGTTCCGGGCAACATTCCGCCAGCGCTGGGGTGGGTATCTGGCGCTGGTCCTGCTCGTGGGCCTGGTCGGTGGCCTGGCGATGGGGGCGGTGGCGGGCGCCCGCCGCACGCAGGCCTCGTTCCCCGTCTACCTGGCCAGTACCAACCCGTCGGACGTGCTGTTCGCCATGGAGTTCGCTCCCATCACGAAGATCGGGTACTCCCCGCGCCTCGAACGCGCCATCTCCCGGATCCCCTACGTCAAGCGTGCGGTCGACCTCATCGGCTTCGACGGCACCCTCCAGCCGCTGCGAGCTCTCCCCAACGACGCAGCCCCGGGGGAGGCGCCTCCTGCCTTCGAGGGGAGCTTGAACGGCGAGTACCTCACCCAGGACCGGGTGACGCTGATCAAGGGTCGGATGGCCGACCCGCGTCGTGAGGACGAGTTCGTCATCTCGGCCGGTGGCGCCCAGGAGCTCGGATTACATCTCGGGTCGATCCTGCCTCTGGGGTTCTTCACCGATGCACAGGCGGGCTCACCGACGTTCGCCGGCTACCCCACGGACAAGCCTCACCTGTCGATCGACATGAAGCTGGTCGGCATCGTCGAGGCGGCCCAGCAGGTCGTCCAGGACGACGACGCCGCCCTCGGCGACCAGTTGGCCGTCGCCACCCCGGCGCTGACGCGTCGCCTGGCAACGTGCTGCGCCTATTACTCGTACGTCGGGCTGCAGATCGACGGCGGCGCCCGGCACCGGGGCTCGGTCATCTCGGCCGTCGAGAAGCTGGTGCCCAGTTACAGCTCCATGCAAGGTCCCCAGACCAACGCCGCCCTGGTGGCCAAAGCTGAGCGGGTCGTCCGGCCCGAGGCCATCGCCTTCACCGTGTTCGGGCTCATCGCCGCCCTTGCCGCCCTGCTCATCTGCGGCCAGGTCATCGCCCGCCTGGTACGGCGCAACGGCGACGACGGGGGAGTGCTCCGGTCCCTCGGAGCCGGGCCCGTCATGACGACGGTGGACGGGCTCGTCGGCGTGCTGGGAGCGGTCGCGTCGGGGGCGATCCTGGCGGTCGTCGTGGCCGTCGCGTTGTCCCCGTTGGCACCCATCGGCGCGGTGCGGCCCGTCTATCCCGATCGAGGCATCGCCTTCGACTGGACCGTTCTCGGTCTCGGTTTCGCGCTCCTGGTCGTCGTGCTCGGCGCCACGGCCCTCCTGATTGCCTACCGCGTATCTCCGCACCGCGCCGTTTCGACGAGCGGTGGGAGCGTGGCGCGCACGTCGCGGCTTGTCCGGGCGGCCGCCGCCTCGGGCTTGCCGCCGGCCGCAGTCACAGGGATCCGTTCGGCTTTGGGCAGCGACTCGGGCCGCGATGCAGCACCCGTGCGCTCCGCCGTGCTGGGCGCGGTGCTGGCGGTGGCGGTCGTCGTCACCTCCATCGTCTTCGGCGCGAGTCTCAACTCGTTGGTCTCTCATCCCGCCCAGTACGGGTGGAACTGGGACTACGCACTCCTGTCGGGCTTCTCGGGCGCGGAGGACCTGCCGGCCGGGCAGACGGCCGCGTTGTTCAATCACGACCCGGATGTGAAATGGGCAGGTGTGAATTTCGTGGACGTGCAACTCCACGGGCAGTCGGTGCCCGCCCTTGCCGTCAGGCCCAACGCCGAAGTCGGCCCGACGCTGCTGTCAGGACAACCGCTGCGATCAGCCGACGAGGTGGTGCTGGGGCCCGTCACCTTGGCCGAGCTCCACAAGCACATCGGCGACACCGTGCTGGCCGGCACCGGGGGGCGCTCGCCGACCCGGCTCCGTATCGTGGGTACGGCGACGATGCCCACCATCGGAGCCTCCGGTGATCCGGCGCTCCAGATGGGAATCGGTGCGGTCGTCTCATCGTCGTTGTATTCCGCCGCCGATCTCAACCAGCAGGGGAGTCCGATACCTGGCCCCAACGCCGTGTTCATCACCGTCCGGCCCGGTGTGAACGCCTCGACCGCTCTGCGCTCGCTCCAGCGCATCGACCGGGCGCTCAGCCGACCTTCGGGCCAGGACGCCCCCGCCAGTGGCGTGGTCTCGGTCCTGCGCCCGGCGGAGATCGCCGACTACCGCGCAGTGGGGTCGACCCCGGCCGCCCTCGCCGGCGTCCTGGCCGCAGGCGCGCTGGGTGCGATGGCGTTGACCCTGGTGGCGTCGGTCCGCCGGCGCCGAAGAGAGTTCGCACTGTTCAAGGCCCTCGGCTACACCCAGAGACAGCTGGCAGCGACGGTGGCCTGGCAGTCGTCGGTGTCCGTTGCCGTCGGAGTCGTCTTCGGCGTGCCCCTCGGCATCATTCTCGGTAAATGGCTGTGGACGCTGTTCGCCCGGGGGATCTCGGCGGTTCCCGATCCTGCCGTGCCGGTCCTGTCGGTCGTCATCATTGCGCTCGGCGCGTTGGTCTTCGCCAACGTCGTGGCCGCCATTCCCGGGCGGATCGCGGCCCGCACGACCACGGCGATCCTCCTGCGCGCCGAATGAAGCGACCCGGATCAACCCCCTTCGGTTTCCCGGTCAGGCCTCTGGGACCCATGGGCCCGAACCGACGGGTGCGAGATCAGATGTCCCGCCTCGGGCATGGCCGGTCCGGGTGATCCAGATCGGCGCCCGGAGCCGAACTCAGTGACGTCGTGACAGTGCACCGTTGCCGAGGAGGATCAAGCAAGTGTCTGCGTGTGTCATCGTGAGGCTGAAGGTCGACCCGGCGAGGATGGAGAAGCTCTTTGCCGATCGAGCCCGCGAGCTCGAGTCCGTGAGGGACCAAGCCCAGAGCGCGGGTGCCCTCCACCATTTCTTTGCCGCGGGAGATGGAGAGGTGGTGATCGTGGACGAGTGGGACGACGCTTCTTCGTTCGAGGGCTTCTTCAACAACCCCACGATCGCGGGGTTCATGGCCGAGACAGGCGTCGAGGGTCCGCCCGAGGTCAGCGTCTACAGGGTGCTCGAGAGCCCGGACCGCTTCTGATCACGCCGGCAGTGGCCGCGTGGCGACCGCCCCCGCCGCCCCCGGACACCTGCGGGCTCAGGCCCTTGAGGGCAGTGACCCCGAAGCGACCGGCTCCTCCGACGGCTGGGTCAACAACGAGTTGAGGCCATCAAACAGGTGCAGGCAGGCGTCGACGACCCTGGGGTCATAGAGCCGCCCACGGTTCGACTCGACCTCCGCCAACGCGGCGGCCAGACCTACCGCGGGACGGTACGGGCGATGCGCTGACATGGCCGAGATGACATCCGCCACGGCGATGATGCGCGATCCGAGCAGGATGTCGTCTCCCCTGAGGCCGCGGGGGTAGCCGGATCCATCGAGACGCTCGTGGTGTTGCAGGATCATCTCGGCCACCGGCCAAGGGAACGGGACATCGGCGACGATGCGCCAACCCGACTCGGAATGGGTCTTCACGATCTCGAACTCGAGGACGCTCAATCGCCCAGGCCGGCTGAGGATCTCCGAGGGGATGGCGATCTTCCCGATGTCGTGGAGCGTCGCCGCCACCTCGATGCCTTTGATCTCACCTTCGGGCAGCGCGAGATCTCGAGCGACGGCAGTGGCGATCCCCGCCACCTCACGTTGGTGGCCGGCTGTGTAGGGATCGCGGAGGTCGAGCGCATTGGCGATCGCGACAGTGATGGCATCGAAGCTGTTCTCGAGCTTCGTCATGTAGTCGTTACGTTCGGTGACGTCACGACCGTTGATGACGAGGCCGGCGACCTGAGCGATGTCGAGGCAATTGGTCGCCACCGTCTCGAGCACTCGGACCTCCCCGGTGACCGAGACGAAGCGCAGTGTCAATGCCAGCGACTCACCTGGTGACTCCACCAGTGCGACGTGCTTGGCGATGAGGAGGTCGACGTCATCGGGATGGAGGAAACGGAAGGCCAGTGTCCCCACCGCATCCTCGGGAGAGATGCCGAATACGCCCGAAGCAGCGGGATTCGCGTAGCGGAGGATTCCCGCCTCGTCGACCACGAAGATGATGTCCGACGAGTGCTCCACGAGGGCCGCAAACCCTCGTTCGGCCAGATCCCGGACCGGCTGGGTCAAGAGCTGCTCCACCGAAGAGATATCGGTCGTCGAGGCGCCTGCCTGAAGGTCCAGGCGGACCACTCCGGACTCTCGACTCCTTCTTATGGGTATCTGTCTCCTTCCATGCTCACGAGGCGGTGATGTGTGCGATGACAAAATCAGTTCCCCGTGATTCTGAGCGGATTTCGGACTGCCTTTTGGCTTCCCCGCCCTTCCCTCTGAAGTAGCCCTCCGGTGGGGCGCCGCGGGCGCTCGGGGTGCTCAGAGGTGTTTTTCAAGGCGCTTGAAGACAGCGTCCTGGACGTGGTCGTGGAACCCCCGGAGAGCGGGGACCACTTGCCGATCCCCGACCTCGGTCGCCTTGTCGAAAGTTACCTGGAGGGGCGCTCCTACCTGCGCTACGAAGTACGGGTCAGAGTCCCATTCCATCATCGCCACCGGACCTGCACCCGGTTGAAGATGTGCGGGGCCAATGAGATGGAAGTACCCACCCCTCATTTGTTGAATCCCGATGCTGGGCGGAATCACGCAGGCGACAATCAAGATTTCTCGATGCTTATCCCGGTTGTTCATTTTGTTGAGAAGCCAGAGGGGATGCTGGTCGAGCTGATCCCGTCCGGGGTCTGGTGCAAGAGCGCAGACATGGGCTTGAGCGGCCGGGTCCATGAACCTGATGGATCCCTTGCCGACTTCGGGAGTCCGGTATCCATGGCAGGGGAAGGAGATTGTTTCTTCATCCTCGGGCGTCATCGTAGGCGTGTACTTCCTGGCCAGAGCAAAGGCGAGGTTGTCGAGGCTATTCCGAAGGTTTTGGAGAGCGTCCCCGATGACGAGGGGGAGTTCGTCAGGGAGTGGCTTCAATTGCTCTGCGCAGAGTTCGAAGCGCCCCTGGCTGTTGGTCTGTTGAAAGACTCGATAGCCATCGGACGCCCAGACAGCGAGCGATGCTTCGATTTCCTTGATATGGAATTCTGCTCGGGCGAGCTTGTGGCGATGGCTGAATGACTGAGACATGGGCCGTTACCTTTTGTTTTCCTGTTTCCGTAAGGACAGATGGGTGGCCTATAGAATGGCACCGTGAACCGGCCCCATCGCAGCCGCACCACTTAGCCTCTTGGTGGTGGAGGCCCTCATTCTGTGGCGCCTGCTCACGGGGATCGCCTGTCTTATGGTTGCGGGGGTCGTTGTGGTGCTCTCGATCAAAGCGATTCGCTCCCGTGTCGCCAAACGACTGCGGAGCATTTTCGAGAGTTCGCGTGGCGTTCCCCGCTTTTTGCTCTCGTTATCGAGTTGATACTTGCGGCGGGAGCGGTAGCTCTCTCAGTCGGCGGGTATCATAATCGAACACTTGCCAATGTCCTTTGGGTCCTTGTGGGGCTTGGGATCCTGTGGGCGATCTGGCTTTTTAGGAGAGAGGGACATCGTCCCACGGCACAGACCAAGCGGGAATGCTTGGCACTTTCGCAACAGCTCCACCAGCTTGCTGCTGACCTTTCGCGAAGACAGTCCGACGAATATCCCCTTCTGGCATGGACTGTCTTCAAGAGCGTCCAAAGCTAAACGTCAGGAGGCGTTCCAAAAATCCACCGAACAGGTCATTGATTTTGGAAACAAAACCAGGACTCGTTATCACAGGTATGGAGATAAGGCCGTGGCCATGTTTGACCGTCTGAAGGCCCATGGGCTCGTAAGGGAAGAGGACCGACATTGGTTTGAGTATCGAACTAATCGAAGCGGTATTCAGAAGGTGGCACAAATCTTAGGGGTGGCTGGTGAATCGCTCCCTGATTAGTTGGGTACATTGGAACCGTGAAACGGCATCAGCCCAAGCGTCCCGACCTGGACGAAAAGATCAAGGCTCCCGAAGTAGACGACCCCGAGGAAGCCTTGAAACGCCTGTTGCAAGGTCAGGGTGCCAAGCCCGAGGACTACGAGGAAGAGGACTAGGAAACCTTAAGCCTCTTGTAGGTCAGGCGCCCTTCCAGTTGCCCCGCCAGGTGCCCCATGCGGGCGGCATCGGTCATCTTGCAGGTTTGCCAGCGGTATCCAAACTCGGCCAAGTAATTCGGCAGGTGCTCCACGGAAACGTGGTGGTGAGTCCCGTCCAGACTCCGCTTCAACTGGCTAAAGAAGTTCTCAGCCTTGTTCGTGCTGACTCCGCTACGGACGTACTCCCCGACACTGTGGTTGACCGACCGGTGCGCCTGGAAGTGCTTTCGATTGCCTTGTAGGACTGAGACTCGTCGGTGTGGAGAACCGAGGCGCCCATGTCGACGTGCTGGGTAATGACCTTGGCAAGCGTGGCGCCGGTCACGTCGGGGACGACCCGAGAACGAACCTCGCGGGTGTCGGCGTCGATGAGGGTCATAATCGGAATCTTGTCGGTCTTGGCTTCGGTCCGGCCGATGGTGCGCTCCATGACGTGGCGGTTCTTGAGCATTCCGCCGTAGAAGGTTTCGTCGGCCACGATGGTCCCTCGGAGCGTTCCGAACAAGCCCTCACCGGCCATGGCGTGGCGAATGCGCTGCAAGACAAACCATGCCGTCCGCGGGCACACCCCGTATTTGCGCTCAATCTCCCGAGCACTCATCCCGTTCTTTGCGGCCATGAAGTCAAAGAACACAAGGACCCAAGTCCGAACCGGAACCTTCGTGCCGTGGAGGATGGTGCCGGTCAGAACCGAGAACTGCTTGCCACACCCACGGCACTTCCACACCCGCCGTTCGCTCAGGGCGCCAGTGCGCGTCTTGCGGGAAACCCCGTTCTTGGCGGCAATAAGGTAGACGTTCTCACTGTGGCAATGGGGGCAAATGGGGTTGCCGTTCCAGCGCAAATCCTCAAGGTAGGAATAGGGCCGTCAGCCTCGGTCGCAATATCGCTGCTCAGCGAGGCAATCGTTACTCTGCTCATTTGCCCATTGTGGCAGGGGGCTGTAACACCCAAATCAGAAGGGTTTCACAATGACCACACTTACCACGACCGGGGCGGTCGATACGTCTGACCAGCGAGTATTCCACATGTGGGTCGAGCCGGACACAGACGGGTCTACGCTCCCCATATGGCACGCGAAGACACCAGTTCAGATCGAGACTTCGGGGAACGGGGGACACCCCCGCCCACGCCCCCGCCGCCCCCGCAGGGACAGAAAACGCCCCCACCCGCACCCGACCCCGAGCCGCCTCAGCAGGGCTAAGGAGTATTGGATGCCCGACGAGGACACCAACATCGTCAAGAAGGGCGGACGACAGCCGCCAACGGCGCCGCCTCCACCCCACGCGCAACAGACTCCCCCCGCGCCTCCAGACCCAGAACCACCGCGGCGAGACAACTCGGAATAGCGGTAGAGGATGCCGTCAACCGTTGGCGGCATCCTGCTGTTTGTCGTATTCCTTGTTCCAGGATTCCTCTATTACGTCCAGCGTCGCAGGTGGGTTGAACTCAAGAGCGAGTCGGCTCTTGTAGAAACAGCCCGCTTCGTGAGTGTTTCAGTTCTGACGAATCTGCTTTCGTTGGGTGTCTTTGCTCTTGTTAGGTGGATCGCTCCAGCCCACACACCAGATATCCGTGTTATGGCACATCAGGGTTGGAAATATGTGTGGGCGCGGCCTGGGTACATTCTGCTTTGGGGCTTGGCCCTGCTGATTATTTCGGCGGCCTTTGCCTTTCTGATCGCACTCTTGAGTCGCACAAAGATCAATATTCGGTGGCTTGCACCCGACATCGTGCAGTCTTCTGCGTGGATGCATCTCTTTAAGCCTCAATCCACCGATCCGCCCTCTCGAAATACGTCATGACGCCCTCGGGCAGGGTCAGTAGGTCGCGTTGGGCATCGCCCCCACTTGCAACCAGTGGACGGGCATGGAGCGTCAAGCCCTCGTGATCGTCGCCTCTGTTGTCAGCGCGTGGACTCGTCTGCGGCCGCGCCGGTCCGCCATGGGATGTTCAGATGAGCAGGGGCAAGGCGCGGATGCGGTCGAGAGCGACGGTGAAGCTCGTTGCCCAGGGCCACCGGTCGGGCAGGCGAGGACGAGCCGACCGCTCCGGTTCACGAGCCGGCCCGGGAGGGCGATCAGACGGGAGCGCACGGTGCGGGCCACGGTGAGGTGATCGTCATGGTGGACATGGCCAAGGCGAGAGGTCCAACGGACGAGGTTGTGCGCAAGCACGGCACAGCCGAGCCACGCCGCGTTGGCGAAGAACCGTCCCGACGGGCAGTGCTCGAGTCCGGCACCTCCTTCAAGTCGCGGATGGCCAGCTCGACCCTGGCGTGGTCGCGGTGGAACTTGTCGACGTCGATGGTGGGCATCTCGAGATCGGTGATGAATGCGTGATGGCGCCAGTCGGGCCAGAGAGCCTGTTGAGCAGGGTCGGTGAGCCGGGTGCGCCGCACGACCAGGCGCAGGTGTCGGTGGTCGCCCTTGGCGCCGGTCAGATAGGTGGTCTCGGCCACCTGGGCGGCACCGCCGTCGGGGTAGACGATGGCCTTCCACGCCGACTCGTCGATGGCCTCGATGCAGGCACGGATCCGGGGGCCGATCTGGACCGTGATCGACCAGGCGACCCCGAGCCGGGTGAGAATGTCGATCAGCGCGTAGGAGAAGAACCCCGCATCGGCTCGCATCACGAGCGGACCACTGGCCCCCGCCCGACGCACCCGGGCCACCAGCTCTTGGACGAACCGCTTGTGGCCGCGCTGCGACGAGCCCTTGCGCAGCCGGGCATGCAGAACCTCGCCGGTCGTCGCCCATGTGGCTACGAGCGGGTGATAGCCGAGGATCCTCGTGTAGCCGTAGGCCGCACCCTGCTTGGCTTTGCCATAGACACCGCAGATCGTCGAGTCCATGTCGATCGTCATCGGCGAGCGGCCCGGACCGGAGCCGAGCGACCAGGCCCGACGGATCGTCTCTGCGATCACGGCGTCGAGCTGGCGGACATGCCCGAAGGTGAACGAGCGCAGGAACGTTCCGAGTGTCGAAGGCGCCATTACCCGGAACGGGAGGACCCGGTGGGTGGCACCCGCCCGCAGCCGGTCGGCGTGATCGATGTGGGAGCCACCCGCCAGGATCGTCGTCACCAATGTGAGCACCTTGCGACCCGGACGGGCTCCGCCCACCCGGCCGACCAGCCTCACTGTGGCATTGACCAGCTCCTCCAACCCCAGCCGGACCATCAGCGTCGCTGGCACAATCAGCCCGGCGTCAGCCACCAGACTCGGATCGTCGAAGGTCACCTCGATGCGGTCAAGACCGCGCGATACTGAAGCCACTGAAAGTGCCTCCTTGGGACTGGACGAAACTGCGACTCGACACCGCAATTTTCCCAGTCCGGGAGGCACTTTCCACGGAACGCGGATGTCCGTCAGCGCTAGTTCATCGGTGGATCAAGGTTAAGGACGCTGTTCCAAAGAATCCGGGTGATCAGGTCAAGGAGAAGAAGCGAAACCAGAGGAAACGCAAGGCTCCTGGTCTTGTTCCTTACGTAGGTATCTACCTCAAAGACGGAACATATGTGAGCGGGTATGTGAGTTGGTTCAGCACCGAACTGGACGAGGTTCCCGATCGCGACATCATTTTGGCTAAGCCGATCAAGATACGAAAGGGCGGCCTGGAAAATGAAACTACCTTTGCTCGCCTGATTGTTTCCGCCAGAGAGATTACGTGGATCTTCGTCTCATACCTTCCGCGCCCACCGGATGACGATGATGTCGGAATCTCCGCTACGGAGACTCCGGCGAGAGGGTAATCAGCGAGACTCTTTTCGCCCGGTTTTGCGAACACCCCGAGAAGTCCGTGGCGTGGACCGGTCATGCGCATGGACTTTGGTCCCGTCACGCTTTCTGTAGCCCGGCACCCGGACGAGCTTGTTCCCTTGCGGGTCTCTGCCATTGGTTTTCCTCCTATCAGCGCCGCCCGGCACGGTCGGAACAATGACACCAGCGTAATCTACGGCGTGGGCATTTGTCCACAGGCCGGAGAGGGGTTAGTTGACCGCCTAAGCACCTAGAAATGGCACTCTGACCAGGAAAAAGGCGCCCGGTGGGACACAAGGTGTTGACCAACAAGTTATGATGGTTTCGTAGGTGTAGGGAGCGGAAGGAGACGACGGTGACGAAAGATCGCAAGGACCGCTAATAGTGTCTGCGGCGATGCCGCACATCGGGATGATGAAACTGTCGTCGCTCTCGCTGGACCTGGACTCTCCTGGCGAGTAATTCCCAATTCCGATAGAGCAAATCACCGTCTTCTGCCGCTGAGGCGATTGCTTCGCCGCGATCCTCAATCGTGACCAGTTCCCATCGCTTCCAGTATTTGCACATCGCCCCGCCCAAGGACTCTTCGATCCATTGGATATCAATGCTTTGACGAGATTCAAGTACGCCTAGGTCTTCGAAAAAGTTGGCCAAACGGTCAATTTTGATCAACTCTTTGGTGGAATTCGATTCCTCAAGGCCTCGGTAGTAGTTGCGAAATTCGATCGGGCTCATAACGCCGACCTTCGCTCGAATCTCAACCAGATCGTCGTGATCCCAACGCAGCGCAATGTCTTTGTAGACCTGGGTTTGTTGAGCTTTGGATCCCTCAAGCACGGAGCGCCAAGACACGAAATAGCCGACGACTGCAGTGATACCGAAGAGGCCAAGAAAGGTGGTTCCTATGGCAGTCAGAGCGTTAGACCACGGGACTCCGAACCACAGAGCGGTACCGAGCATCGTTCCAGGGTAATCCGAGACAAGTGCCTATTGCTTCGGGTCCCATCCCGCCTACCCCCTGCTTGCGTAGTCTCACTCCATGTGGTATAATGCCAGAGCATTTCATGTAATATCTGTTCCAGCCACCAGAAGTGGTGACGGGGCAACGAAGAGAAGCAAGGAAAAGTAGGGTTAGAGGACGGAAAGTTGGCGAAACACCTGTTCAACGCTGGGTTTTGTCAACGCACACGGTACCACGAGGCTGTGGCATCGGGTCGGGCCGGGTCAGCATCGGGCAAAGCGCGTCTCCAGCGAGCGGTGTTGACTCGTAGACATGCGGTCATGGCCGGGCTCGCTCGGAGCGCTGCTGATGGTGGCAGCCCTGGGCAATTGCGGAGGAACCGGCCCGTCCGTCAGGCCGAAGCCCGTGCAGACGCTTCCCCCGGGGCTGGTGAAGGTCCCCGATGTCGTTGGCGAACGTGCCGGTTCGGCCTGCACGGTCGTCACCGCCGTCGGCTTGACCTGCGGGCGCAACGAGACACGAGCCAGTAGTGCGGTCCCGCAAGGCGACGTCATCGGCACGAGCCCGTCGGCGGGTCAGGAGGTGGCGAGCCGGTCGGAGGTCAGCTTCGTCGTCTCCGGAGACGATGCCTCGGTCCTCGTGCCCGATGTTGTGGGCGACACCGGCGACGTGGCTGGATCAACTCTTGGCTCTTTGGGTCTGACCTCGGCCACGACGTGTCAGATGAGGACCAGCCCGACTCAGGACGGGACCGTGGTCTCTCAGGATCCCGAGGCAGGAAACGCCGTGTTGGCCGGCTCGACCATCACGATTCGCATCGCTCGGGCCTCCTGCTGATGACCGGGTGAGACATCAGCCGCAGGTCCTCTGGGCAATGGTGATGGTCGTGTTTCCGCCGGCGGTCGGGATGTACGGGTCGACCGTGGTGTTGGACGTGAAGCGGTCACCCATCCAGTGCAGCATGTCGTAGAAGCTTGGTTCGATGACGCCGGCATGACTCTGGTCCGAGTACACCCAGCGCTCGGTGGGTTGCCCGATCTTGCACAAGTGGTCTTGGAGGATCTGGGTGGAGACCACCGGGATCTGCTCGTCGCTGCCCCCTTGGATGATCAGCAAGGGGGTGGAGGTCTTCTTCTTGAACGACCCAGGGTCATTGGCCGTAAACAGCTTGGACCACGTCTTGACGGTGAAGGGATTCTTCGGGATGAGGTCCGCGAGGGAATGGTGCGGGGTGGTTGCCACCGCGGCGTCGACGACACCCTGGACATAGCTCGAGCACCCGTTGTTGAGCTGGGGAATCAACCCCTGCGCCTGTGGAGTCATGATCGACGCCAGAGGCGCCTTCTTGTTCCCGTAGTAGCTGTTGTACGAACCGGCCACCATCATGAGGTAGTAGTCGAACGGGCTGGTCACGAGGAAGGTGTAGAGGAGAGAGAACTGAGAGGGCGGCGCACCTGCCACAACGCCGCGCAGGTTCAAGTGGGGTGCGTACTTGTGGTCGTAGATCGAGAACATGGCGGTCTGGCCACCTTCGGAGTGTCCCCACACCACGTAGCTGGAGCTCATCGAGACCGATGGAAGCGAGCGAGCGGCCTGCACGATCATGACGGTGTCTTCGGCGGCCGAAGCACCGACGATGTAGGGCATCAGGCCGGGCGTCCCCTCGCCCTGGTAGTCGCTAGCGGTGACCGCGTAGCCGGCCGCGACGAGCTGGTTCATCCCCGGGACCTGTGATGACCCGGCCAGGCTCGGGGCACAGACGTCGGCCATTCCGTTGGTCCCGTGGCCCCATGTCACCACGGGCCATCCGCCGACAGGCGGCGTTCCGTCGGGCACGGCGACCATGCCCGTCACGGGGACGAGCCGATTCTTGGGCCCCTTCGATTTGTACATCACCAGGTGCATGGTGGCGCCGACGAGATTCGGGTCGGATACGACCTCGGACTTGATCAGGGTGCCCGCCGGCCCCGGCGGGAGCGGCTGAGGCACGCTGTAGAACGCGGGAAGCCCAGCCGGCGGCGGAATATCAGGTTTACCGGCGGCGGCAACGCCGGTCGCCATGATCGAGGCACCCATCACGAGAATGCCGATCGCAACACTGACCGGTCCGAGGTGACGACGGTACATGACGGAAACCCCCATTTCCGAGCCCGACCCAGCCAGCCGGTGGCGTCAACATACCCGATGGTCCTCCCGGCGGCTGGCAGGATTGAGACGGTCAAGGGGTCGTCGTTCGCAGGTCGGGGGTGCTCTTCGGATCCGGCCGCAGGGCGGAGACTGCGCAGTCCCGGAATTGAACGTGGTGGGGGTCGAGTTCTTTTGCCGATCATTGCAGGGTCGTTCGGGTTGCCGGGAGCCCTCGAGCTCGTCGTGTTCATCGGTCTGGCGGTCCTGAACCTGGTCGCAACCGTGAAGATCATCACCAAGGCGGGGTACTCCGGCTGGTGGATCCTGGTCCCGCTGTCCCCGATCGTGATGTACATCATCACCTTCGCCGTCTTCGTCTACGACGTGAGGACGTCGCTGACCGGGGGCGTGTCGAGTTTCGACGTGAGGAGCATCGAGGGCCTTTGGATCCTCGATTTCGTCTGCGGTGTGCTGGTGTGGGTCTTCTTCTTGGTCTTCGCCTTTGCCGAGTGGCCCGTTCAGAGAGAGCTCCGAGCTCAGCGGGCAAGGCCCCCTGTTCCCTTTGAGATGCAGCGGTACGCCACCCAGGGCGCCGCCGGTGCAGCCAAGGAGGATGCCGTTCCGCTGACGAACCAGGGACAGGGACCCGGCTGGTATCCGGTCGGAGGCAGTCTCAGCGAGCAGGCGTACTGGGACGGACACGCCTGGACAGCACGGAGACGATGGGGCGGGGATTCGTGGGTGGAGGAATGACCAGACCACCGCCAGTCGAGAGCGAAGTCCAACAACGCCATCCCCACCCTGGCTCAACGTCGCTCACGGCGCGGGGCGGACGCTAGCGCCCCGGTGCGTGGTGGTGCCCGGAAGGAAGTTCCATGCCTGGCACCCGCGAACGCTCCCCCGGTGACAGCAAATCTCCGGCGGCCCGGCCGGCGCACCATCGCTCGGCGGGATCGATTCCGTGCGGTCGTGCTCGGAGGTAGCCCCGGTTCGGAGGGGACGGGGCGTCGTATACCGGTCGCTTCGCCGGCGGGTGAGCAAGGGTGAGATGACCCGAGATGCTCGAACCCGAGCGGCTCGGGTGACCGGCATCGCGAACTCCCATTGGCATTGTGGCCTGATCTCGCTGCTCCGACGTGATGAGCCCATCTCCGGACACCGATTGTGGATGGGGGCGCCAATAGACGTTGTGTCCTAGAGGCCTATTCGTCGATGAGCAGGGAACGGCGGCATCATCGATCCGCGTCACATTGCGAGAGGATTCGAAAGTGTTGCGGATCACGGCCGAGACCGTCTGGAACAAGATCACGAAGTCGCGCCACAGCGACCAGTTCTCTATGTACTGGTTGTCCAGCCTGGCGCGCTCGACGATCGACGTGTCGCCGCGCAGTCCGTGGACCTGGGCGAGCCCCGTGAGGCCGACAGGCACCCGGTGCCGGGCATCGTAGCGTGGCACCTCGGCCTTGAACTGCTCGACGAAGTACGGGCGCTCGGGGCGCGGACCAACGAGGGACATGTCGCCTTTCAAGATGTTCCACAGCTGTGGGAGCTCGTCCAGGCCCGTGACCCGCAGGACGCGACCGATCCTTGTCACGCTGTCGTTTGTCGGGTTCCACTCGACGTCGGAGCGTGGGTTGGCGCGCATGGACCGGAACTTGAGGACATCGACGATGACGCCGCGCTGGCCCACTCGTTGTTGGCGGAAGTGGACCGGGCCGGGGCTTGTGAGCTTCACGACCGCTGCGATCGAGGCGTAGAAGGGAGCCACGATGAGCAACGCAAGAGCAGCCACTGAGGCGTCGAAGGCCCGCTTCACGATGCGGGCGTTGTGACGCACCAGAGATTGGCGCAGGTGCAGGAGCGGGTAGCCCCACACGTCGTCCACGTTGCGGTTGTTCATCACCGTGGCAAGCTCGAAGAACCGAGGAAGGACGTGAATCTCGACCGACGCGCTCTCACATGCCCGGAAGACGTCGACCATTTCCGCTTCGCGGGTGACGCCGAAACCCACGATAACGCGGTCGATCCGCTCGACAGACAACACCATCCGGAGCATGTCCACCCGACCGAAGAGCGGGAGTGGGAGACCGGTGCTGTCGACCTCGTCCAGGAACCCGACCGGACGCAGGCCGTACTCGGGGTGTTCGTCGAGCGTCGATGCCAGCTTGGAACTGACATCACCGGCACCCACGAACAAGGTCCGTTCGGCGAACCAGCCCTTGGTCCGCAGGACGCGCACGAGCCAGTACTGGCCGCACCGGGAGACGATGACGGCGACCGCCACGATCGCCGCGGTCATGACGAGCCGGGCAGTGGACGGTCCATTCACCTTTACCAGCGCCAAGATCAGGAACGGTAACGAGGCGCAGGCCGCCAGCGCGCCAGCTTCTCGGGCCACGCTCAGGGTGATGCGCGGGCGATAGTGGCCGGTGAGCACCAACGCGCCCACGGCCGCGGCCGGGCTCGCCCATGACCACCAGGCCGTCAAAGGTAGGCCCATCGCGACCACCACCACGACGAAGAGAACGGCGTCGAGAGACAAGACCACCGCCATTGCCGCCCTGGCAGTGGCGCGGGTTTGCAGAGAAACGGCCTGCCCCTTGGCCGCGGCGGGTCGGATGCCGACCGGGGACTGGTAGCTCTGAGCGACGGACATGGCTCTCACGAGCTTTTGGTCGACAGGTCGAGGTTCGGCGTGCGGACTAGGCCGCGGCTCGGTGCCGACGGCTGCGGCGAATCATGAGGCCGCCGACCAGGAGGGCGCCGGCACCGATAGTCGCCATGGCTCCGATGTCCGCGCCGGTGAGGGCCAGGCCGCCCGAGGACGTTGCCGTCTTGGGCTCGATCGGAGGGGTGGTCACCACCGTTGCCGCCACGGTCACGGGGGTCGTCGAGTTGCCTGTGATCGACGTCGTGCACCCCGTGTAACAGGTCGAATCGGCATATGCCCTGACAGGGACCGTAATCACACCCAAAGTGGTCACCGCCAGGAGTAGTCCCAAAACGAGGAACTGCCTTCTCATCGCGCTCCTCCTTTGCCCACTATCGGTGGTGGCGGTTCTGCTGTCCTCACTGCACCGATCGTGTCACCACTCAGCGTGCTCTTGTCGCTCCTGTCCGTCCAGAGGAGAACGTCCCATTTCGAGGTCGGGATGCCCGTTCCACGGCACTCCGGAAGCGATTCTCCGGTCACCGGGCACCCCACGCAGGCGGTGGGAGGCACGGGCATCGGGCGCGGCTTCTGCTCCGCCCCAGTACCCGCCACTGCCCACCTGACCGGGACGTGGAGGATCTCCTCGTCGGCCTCTTGGAGACGAGTCCGATGGCCCCGCTTGGATGTGTCGGTGCTCGGAATCATGGCGATCGGGTCCAAGAGCGCCCGTCCAAGGGCTCCATCGCGTCACTGTGTCGAAGTCCTCTGAGCCCATCATGTGTGGGAAAAACCGGGGGCCCCGTACGGGGACCTTTGCCTCTGTCGGGCGGCGCGGCGCTCGATGAGCATGTCGCCATGGCGATGAGAACGACCGGCAGCGCCTCGCTGGACGCGCTCTACCAAGTGCCCAAGGGGGAGGTCGCGTTCGTCGACGTGCCCGAGCTCGGATTCGTCACCCTTGACGGAAGCGGGCCTCCTGATGGGTCGGCATTTGCCGACGCCCTCCAAGCGCTGTACTCGGTGAGTTACGGTGCCCACTTTGCCGTGAAGAAGTCGACAGGCACGGCTCCCAGGGTGATGGCCCTCGAGGCACTCTGGTGGGTCGAGGGAGTCGATGCGCAGGTGACGATGGAGCGTATCGCCGCAGGTGAGGCGAGCATCGCCGAATCCGACCGCGACGATTGGTGCTGGCGGGCGATGATCATGCAGCTCCCGCCCATCGACGACGTGGTAGTCGAGCAAGCGATCACCGCGGCCAGGGCAAAGCGGGACATCGCGGCCTTGAACTTGCTGCGGTATGAGCGATGGACCGAGGGACCGAGTGCCCAGATCATGCACGTCGGGCCCTACGCCACAGAGTCGACCAGCGTCGTCGCACTCCACAGGGCCATCGCTGAGCACAAGTCGCGACCCCGCGGTCGGCACCACGAGATCTACCTGGGTGATCCCCGGACCTCTGCGCCGGAGAAACTCCGTACCATCCTGCGTCAGCCGATCGAAGCGGCATAACGATCTGTCGGTGGTCGTGCCGGCACCAGCGAGTCAACCTTCCGTCGGCCCGAAACAGTGCGGGCGGGTGGCGCCGTTCGGAGATCGTCGTGTTGAGAAGGCCGGCGTTCGGAGATGTCTCTCCAGGGTGAGGCGTGGGTGCCCGGGATCCCCCGGATTGCCGATCGGGACCATCGGGCTCGGCGGGAGGGACGTTCAGGGATGTGGGGAACGGAGCTCGGGTTCCGCGAGCGATAGGTAGCTCTCCTCCTCCTGGGAGGTGTGGAGACGCAAGATGGCATAGAGGCCGTACAGAATGCGTCGCAACTCGGCGATGTCCACACCGTCCGGACCTCCGGGCTCGACATCGTCGAGCAGGCACCCGAGACGTCGAACGAGGTGGGAGATCTCTGCGTGCGCCCTGCTCATGGGGCCCAGGGGGTCGGTCCCGCCGAGGACCTTGGCCAAGGCGGGGTACAGAACGTCGTCCTCGGCCTGCTCGTGAGGCAACACCTCGTCCACGAGGAGCTTGTACACGTGTCCAAGGCGCGCCATGGCGTCGGGCATCACCTGTGTCCCGAGAGCGTCGGCTGCCTGGCGGAGCTGTTCGAGGTCAGCCCGGATCACCAGGTGTTCGGCACTGAACCGGCGAGCAAGATCGGCGTCCTGCTCGACCAGCCGGAGCGTGCGCTCACCGGGCAGGAGCACCCGGAGCGCATTGAGGATCACCGCCACGTCGATGGCTTCTTGGAGCAGCGCTCCCCAGATCGCGGGAAGGTAGCCGAACGCGGCCACGCCCATCGCCGCCAACGACATCCCCATACCTGCGATCACGCTCTGCTGAGCAATCCGCCGGGAACGGCGCGCTATGGCCAGCACCTCCCCGAGCCGATCCAACCGGTCGACGGCGAGCACGGCATCGGCAGCCTCCGAGGACGCCGTCGCACCCCGGGCGCCAATGGCAACGCCGACGTCGGCCAGTGCCAGCGCGGGCGCGTCATTGATGCCGTCACCAACCATGATCGTGGGCGCTCGATGACGCTCGATGCGCACCGCTTCGACTTTCTCGACGGGAGTACGCTCGGCCAGCACCTCGTCCACACCGATGGCTGCCCCTACGGTGTCTGCCACGACCGCCCTGTCGCCCGTCACCATCACGATCCGGTCAATGCCACCACGGCGGAGATCGCGGATGGTCCGGCTGGCGTCTGGGCGGATGGGGTCATCGAGCACGAGGAGCCCCGCGGGTGCCCCGTCGACTCCGACGAATACGGCCGTGGCACCCTCGAGCTCGGCCCGCCGTCTGGTGTTGCGGGCCCAGGGGGCGTTCCCGAGCATGCCCACCCACTCGGCCTTGCCGACCGACACCTCGTGACCGTCCACATTCCCACGCACACCCTGGCCAGGCACCTCATCGACACTCGAGGGCAGGCTGAGCACCAGGTTGCGCTCCATGGCGGCTTTCACAACGGCCGTGGCGAGCACATGGGGCGACACCTGGTCGAGGGAGGCCGCCCAACGCAGGATTTCGTCGGGCAACGACCCGTTCGGCGTCACGATGGTGGTCACGCTCGGGCGCCCCGCCGTCAACGTGCCCGTCTTGTCGAACAGCAGGGTCCGGCACTTCGCCAGTCGCTCGAGCGTTCCCCCGCCCTTCACGATCACACCCCGCTTGGCTGATCGGGACAGTCCGGCCACGAACGCCACCGGCGCCGCCAGGATGAGCGGGCAGGGAGTCGCAACGACGAGGACGGCGACGGCGCGGGCGAGGCCACCCGAGAGCACCCATGCAAGAGTGGCGGCCGCCAGGGTGACGAACAGGAACCACACTGCATAGCGGTCGGCGAGACGGACGAACGGTGCCGTCGACTGCTCCGACTCCTTCACCAAGCGGATGATCCCGGCATAGGTGCTCTCGGCGGAGGTGGTGGTGACGCGAAGGTCGAACGGGGCACCGGCGTTCACGACCCCGCTGCGGACCGGGTCTCCGGGCGGGTGTTCGACGGGCAGTGCCTCGCCCGTGAGCGCTGATTCGTCGATCACCGCAGTCGTGGCGACGACGTTGCCATCGATGGGCACCACCTCTCCCGAGCGCACCAGGACGAGGTCTCCCGGCGCCAACACGTCGAGGACGACCGTTTCGAGCCCGCCGGCCCCGTGACGATGGGCCTCGCTCGGTGCACGCTCGATCAGTGATCGCAGCTCACGACGGGCGCGCCCCGCGGCCCACGCCTCGAGGGTCCGACCCGAGGCGAGCATGACGCTGATGACGGCTCCGGCCAGCTCCTCGTGCACGGCCAGGGCGCCGCCGAGCGCCAACAGGGCGATCACGTCGACCCCGAAACGGCGGTTCCGGAGGCCGTCGACCACCCACCAGGCGGCGCCCAGAGTCCCGAGGGCCGTGGTGAGCGTCCACGTCACCGTGGCCGCATGGCGCGCCCCGAGAATGTGTACGAGGCCACCGCCCGCCAACCCGGCAATGGTTGCGAAGGAGAACATGGTTTCCCACGACGGGATCCACGCAGCCTTGAACCCGCCCTGTCGGCTCTTGAGCACCGTAGTCATCGTCTCTGCCCCGACGGCTCACCGCCAGGGCCGAAGGTCCGCCTCAGAGGTGGCGGGGTCACGCAGGCCCCCGGTCTTCCTGATCAAGACCGATATCGACAAAGCACCGCCGGCCGCGATCGACAGGATGCTGGCGATCACGGCGAGGGGCGGGAGGTCGAACGCGAAGATCCGCTGCGACAAGGGCAATGCCAGGGCCAGACCACCTCCTGCCGCCATGGCGACGACCAGACCGATCGAGGTCACATCGAGCGGTCGAGCCAGGTAGGCCAAAACCCAGAGCCCCAGACTCAGAAGGACGATGGTGGCCGCCGTCCGGGCCTGGGTCACCGAAGTGTGAGGCGAGGCTCGCGCCACGGCGTACGCGGCGAAGGTCGAAGCGGCGGCGGCGGTCCCGGCGGGCAGCGTGAACCGTGCCACCCGGCGGGTAAAGCCGGGGCGGGCACGCGGTGCCCTCGATGCGAGCGCCAGGAAGAAGCCTGGCACCCCGATGGTCAGCGTGCTGACCACGGTCAGGTGCCGGGGATAGAACGGGAACGGGACCCCGAGCACCCCCACCGCGATCGCCAGGAGCGCCGCGTACACCGTCTTGGTGACGAAGAGGTTGGCCACCCGTTCGATGTTGGCGATGACGCGCCGTCCCTCCTCCACGACGCTCGGGAACGCTGCAAAGGCACTGTCGAGCAGGACGATCCTGCCCACCGATCGACTCGCCTGGCTGCCCGTCCCCATGGCGATACCGATGTCGGCCTGCTTGAGCGCAGGGACGTCGTTGACACCGTCTCCGATCATGGCCACGACGTGACCGGCGGCCTGGAGTGCCTCGACCATGGCCCGCTTCTGATGGGGTTGGACCCGTCCGAACACCGACGACGACTCGAGAGCGGCGATGAGCGCGCCTTGGTCATCGGGGAGTTGGCGGGCGTCGACGGGTGCGTCGGCATGCGGGATGCCGACGCGGGCGGCAATGGCCGCCACGGTCCGGGGATCGTCCCCCGACAGGACCTTGGGGAGCACGCCCTGGCCGAGCAGGTACCGAACCGTCGGCCCGGCATCGGCGCGGACCCGTTCCTCCAGGACCACGACGCCGACGGGCTCGAGGTCCTTCGGGGGGAGGATGTCGTCGATGAGCTCACCGACCCGTGCCACGAGGAGGACGCGCTGGCCGGATTGGGTGTGAGGGTCGATGGCGGATGCCCGAAGGGACTCCGGTCGGAGATGATCCAGCAGAACGTCGGGCGCCCCGAGTACCCATGTCCCGCGGTCGTCGAAGGTCGCCGCACTCCACTTGCGAGCCGACGAGAACGGCACTCGTGCCACCGAACGCCACCCGAGCGGCGACGCAAAGGCAGCCGCAATGGCCTGGAGGGTTGCGTTGGGCGCGGGGTCGGAACCGGCGATCGCTCCGAGCACGTCCCCGAGCGGCTCTCCGTTCGGATTGGGGTCGAGGGATTCAATGTGGTCCACGACCATCCCCCGTTCGGTCAATGTCCCGGTCTTGTCGATGCACACGATGTCGACGCGGGCGAGGCCCTCGATGGCCGCCAGCTCTTGCACGAGGACTCGCCGCCCCGCCAGCCGGATGGCGCCCAGGGCGAATGCGATCGTCGTCAGGAGGACAAGACCCTCCGGAACCATGGCAGACACCCCGGCGACGGATCCACGCAGTGCATCCGCGAGCGGCTGTCCCGAACGGAGGAGCTGACTCGTCACCAGGAGCGCTGCCGCGGGGACCATCACCCATGTGACGACGCGCAGGATGTGGTTCGTTCCCTGCACCAGCTCGGAACGGACCAGGTCGAAGCGGCGCGCGTCGGCCTGAAGTCTCTGTGCATAGGCGTCTGTGCCCACGTGCGTTGCGCGTGCGACACCGGTGCCGGCGACGACGAAGCTCCCCGACAACACCTCGTCCGACTCGGCCTTGGCAGCCGGTTCAACCTCGCCCGTGAGCAGAGACTCGTCGACCTCGAGGCCGTCGGCGGAGAGAACGGTCCCGTCGACGACCACCTGGTCACCAGGGTGGAGCTCGAGAACGTCGTCAATGACGACCTTGTCGATGGCGAGCTCAGCCAACACGCCATCGCGGCGGACGCGGGCAGTGGGCGCGGTGAGCACGGCCAAACGGTCGAGAGTGCGCTTGGCCCGAAGTTCCTGAGCGATGCCGATCGCCGCATTCACCACGAGGATCACTCCGAAGAGGCCGTCCTGAGGGGGCCCCACGAATGCCACCACCAGGACAAGGCTCCCGAGGATGGCGTTGAACCGTGTAAGGACATTGGCCCGCAGGATCTGGGCCACCGTGCGCCCTGATCGGTTGGGTGCGGTGTTGGCGTTGCCCCCAAGGACGCGCAGCTCCACTTCATCACTCGTCAGCCCGGAGGCATGACCTTCGAGAGGCGTTGGTTCAGAGACATCAGGCCGGAGGCCGGTGGTCGTCACAGATGGGGGCGTGTCGGGATGCGCGCTCACCACAGCTCCGGAGGTTCCACGGATCCAGCCTGCACCCGAGAGCGCCCGATCGACCAGGGTCCAAGGCCCCAGGACTCGAGCGCCGCCCGATGTCTGGCTTTCTCCCAAGGGGCCGGTGCTGCCATGCTCGACGCGGGCGATGATCAGGGGTGCCGGAGAGGACCTGCATGAGAAGGAGGGGTGAAATGGCCTACCGCTCCGGACACAGGCCGCGGATCGTGGTCGGTGTCGACGGTTCGGACTCCTCGGTGGAGGCCCTCCGCTGGGCGGCAGGCCAGGCTCGGCTGACCGGGGCAACGCTCTGCGTCGTCACGGCGTGGGACTACCCGGAACACGCAACACCATTCGGCATCGTCCCCGAGCTCCCCATTACCTTCGACCCCATCGAGGAAGCTCGCCTGGCACTCGACACGCTGGTGGAAGAGGTTCTCGACGCTCATCCAGGGATCATCGTGCTCCGCGACGTGGTACACGGAGCGCCCGCACCCGTCCTCCTCGAATACGCGCAGGATGCCGAGCTCCTCGTCGTGGGAAGGAGCGGCCGGGGAGCTCTTGCCGGGGCTCTACTGGGTTCGGTCAGTGGGCGCTGTGTGACGCACGCCTCCTGCCCAGTGGCGGTCATCCGTCGGACAGAGAACTGACAAGGGCGCGCGCCCCCCCCATTGCGGTGCCGCCGATGTGGGTCAGCGTTGGCTATGGCGACGACGGTCCGCTCTCGCCAGAGCTCGCGGGGAAACCGCTCAGTCTTCGAGCCCCGAGTTCCCCGGGGCCTGGGCCTGTACGTCGACCGCCGTGAGGCTCGACCCACTGGCGTTGGCCGCCACCTCGACATCCTCCCCGGCCGCCAGAGTTCCGCCGTTGTCCACCTCAATGCTGGCGCCGGTCAGCGAGATGTCTACCGTCGATGGGTTGCCGTTTGCAGTCAGCCACGTCTGAGCGGCGTCATTGGCGTCCCGAACCTGGACGTTCATCGTGCTCGACCCGTCGGTGCTGTTCACCAGTCCCTGGAACTCGAGCGCCGCACTGTCGACGCCGCCGCCCTGGCAGTCCGAGTTCTCAGTGTCGTCTCCAGAGTCGGCGCCCACGATGGTCACCTGCGCGGATCCTCTGCGAGCCGATTGGTCGGAACCGCCGCCACCGCTGCTCCCGCTCCCACCGCAGTCGATGGTGTCGGGCCCCGTGCCTGCCTCGATGACGTCGTCGCCGCTGGAACCGGCCTCCAAGGTGTCGTCTCCCGAACCGCCGATGAGGGTGTCCTGGCTCTTCGGTGTCGAGGATGCGATGAGCTTGTCCCGCCCCGGACCGGCGATCAGCACCACACGTCCGGCACCGACCGCACGGAGGACGTCGTTGCCACTTACGCCGCACACCACCGCTCCGGCGCGACCAATTACCTTGCGATGGTGCTTGGTGGCCACCACGGTGCACTTGTAGCCGTGCATGACGACGGGTGCAGCCACCACATGGGAACGGGCTTGGGCGGTCGACGCCCCCACGCCAACGATGCCCACCACGGCCACCGTTGCGGCCGCCGTCGCAGTCCACTTGCCGAGCCTGCTCTTTCCCGTCTTCATGTCAGCCCCCTCGCTCTGGCGCACCGATGCCGTGCTTTTCCGTTTGCGCCAGGTTGGCCAGCCGCTCGGAAAAGCAGTGTCATCGTAACGCCCGCGGGGTGTTGGTCAAGGGTGTTTCTGGTTATGAGAAGAAGCTCACGTTCATCGTTCACGCTCCGTGTCGACGTGCGTTCCACGCGAGGCCGGGTGCGGCATGGCTTCTCGTCAATTCTTACGATGAAATCTTAAAGGCTGTCGAAGCATTGGCGGTGGTCCCGTCCCCTTCGGGCTGCCGCCCGGTCTCGTGGGCCGCCCGGTCTCGTGGGATGTCGGCGACCCAGATTCGACGGTCCCCGTAGCGAAATAACCGTTGTCCGACGCCGGCGAACGCTCTACGATCACGCCTCGAAAGCCACAATGCCTTGGGGGGAAAGGGGGAGCCGGTGACTCGCAGAGTCGTCGTCCTCGTGCTGAGTGCAGGGGTCGCAATCCTCGGACTGGTCGGCATATCGTCGCTCCCCGCGTCGGCGTCGACGATCTCGCTTCTTCTCCCTCAGTCGACGGCGTTTTCCTATCTGGGGCACTCGTGCGGGGGCATCCAGGAAAAGGCGTACGCCACGGGCTTCGACCCGACCAGCGGCTATCCGACGGGCGACGTATACCTATCGACCCGCTGTGGCGGCAGTGGAAGGGGCGGTGGATACCACGTCACCACGTACACGGCTTGGGCCGGGGTGACATGGGATTTCACCGGTGCGGTGGTCACCTCGGCCGCGCTGTCCTCGGTACCGAGCGTCAACCCCACCTTCTCGGAGTTCGACGCCAACGGCAACGAGGTCTACAACCTGTCCAACAGCGCGCTCCTCAGCCTCAATCCCGCGTTCGTCCCCACGCCGAGGGTCACCGGCGTTTCTACCCCGTCGGGGCCGGCTACGGGTGGCACGAGCCTGGCAATCACGGGCACCGGGTTCACCGCCGCCACGTCGGTCGCCTTCGGCACGGTAGCCGCGGCGAGCTACACGGTGAACAGTGACACGTCCATCACCGCGGTGTCACCGGTGAGCACTGCGGGCACGGTGCACGTGACCGTGGCGAGCAGTGGTGGCACGAGCGCGACGGACGTGGCGGATCAGTTCACCTTCGTGGGGGCGCCCATCGTCACCGGGCTCAGCCCAGACAGCGGTCCCCTCACCCCGAGCACGACGGTCACCGTCACCGGGGTCAATCTCACAGGTGCCACCCTGGTCTCCTTCGGCGATACCCCCTGCGGATTCCTCGTGAACGACGACACGTCGATCACGGCGTACGCACCCCTGGGGGAGGCGGCGGACTCCGTGGCCGTCACCGTGACGACGATCGGGGGAACCAGTGCTCCCACCCCCGCCGACGTGTTTACGTACACGGCGACTGCCACCAACGCCCCGGGGGCGCCCTCGATGGACGGCGCGACCGCAGGTGACACCTCGGCGACGGTCAGCTTCACGGCGCCGCTCTCGGATGGCGGGAGCCCGATCATGTCGTACATCACCACCGCCGTCGACACCACCGACTCGGCGAACGGCGGCCAGACGGCAAGCGGCGGCTCGAGCCCGATCACCGTCCCGGGGCTTACCAACGGTGACAGCTACACCTTCACTGTGGCGGCCACCAACGTCAACGGCACTGGGGCCGCTTCGGCACCGTCGAACGCCGTCGTACCGACGGCGCCCACCACGAGCAGCTTCCTCATCACAACCACTTCACTGGCGAATGCCGCGAGAGGTGCGGTCTACAAAGACCAGCTCTACGCCACCGGGGGCGCAGTACCGTATCGATGGACGTTGATCGGCACCCTTCCCAAAGGGCTGAAACTGCACCCATCCGGGCTGCTGTCGGGGACGGCGAAGCTGGCGAGTCAGCCCGGTCCCTACGTCTTCATGGTGCAAGCCAAGACGAAGAGGGCAAAGGGCCATCCAGCCCAGAAGGCCACGCGGGAGCTGGTCTTGACCGTCTCGTGATCGGGGCTTGCGCTTCACCTTAGAGGTGCCGCCCCGTCGAGGCCGGTGCGCTGAAGTTGTCCTTGACCGGGCGAAGGCTTCTGCTGTCAGGTCGGCGGCGCATAGACCTTCCCAGGGAGGGGCTGGATCGCCTGGAGATGAGGACGCCGAGGGGAGCGGAGTGGATGTGAATCGAGGGCGTACCCGTTCGTGCGCGGCATATGCACGGGTCGAGCGGGTCACGTCACGGGGTGCACTTCTGGCCGGGTTGTGCGTGCTCTTCGTGGGGTTGGCCTCCTGCTCCTCCACGTCGAGCTCGACACCCGCACCTTCGACCAACTCCGGGGCCGCGTCGGCCACGTCGACCCCGAACGGCTCGGGCGGCACCGGACCCTCCCCGGGAGTCACGGCCAACTCGATCACCGTGGGCCAGGTCGACGACCTGTCATCTCCGATCCCGGGGCTGTTCAAGGGAGCTCAGGAGGGGACCGAGGCGTACTTCGCCTACATCAACTCCAAGGGCGGTGTGAACGGCAGGAAGATCCACCTTGACGCCCAGGACAGCACCTTCCAGGGTGGCCAGGTGGCGACGGCGACGGCCTCGCAGGCCAAGAGTGACTTCGCCTTGGTGGGGGGGTTCTCCTTGCTGGACCAGGCCGAGCAGCCCATCATCGATCTGGCCCACATGCCCGACGTGGGCATCTCGCTCAACCCGGGACTGGTGACCGACCCCAACCTCTACAGCCCCGTTCCCAACCCCATCGGCAATTACCCACTGAACTTCTTCAAGTATTTCGCAGGCACGTACCCGCAGGCGGTGAAGAAGGTCGGCATCATCTGGGAGAATGCCACCGCTTCCACCAAGGCGAACGAAGACGCCGTGGAATCGGGCATGAAGGCGGCCGGGTGGAAGATCGTCTACGACCACGGCGTGGGTCCCTTCGACACCAACTTCCTGCCCGACATCATCTCCATGAAGAGCAAGGGCGTGAAGTTGTTCTTCTCGACCGAGCTGCCCGACAACTACACGGCAACGCTGACCAAGCAGTTCCAGCAGCAGAGCTTCAAGGCGATCGACGTCGAGGCCGCCGCATACTCGGCCCAACTCCTGAAGCTGGCGGGGAGCTCCGCCAACAATATGTACATCGAGCAGAGCTACGCCCTCTACCTCGGACAGGATGCCAAGACCGCTCCCGCCGTGGCGCTGTTCGACAAGTGGATGAACAAGGTCTCCTCCAACCCCAACTTCGAAATCGAGTCGGTCTTCGGCTGGACCGCAGCCGAGCTCTTCGTCCAGGCCCTTGCCCAGGCGGGCAATCCTCCTACCCGGGACGGCCTTCTGCGAGCCTTGAACAAGGTGACCTTGTTCGACGCCGGGGGACTGATCCCACCGAGCGACCCCGCCGCCGGCGTGCCCTCGGGCTGCTTTCTCCTGGCCCAGGTCCAGCACGGGGTGATCAAGCGGGTTTCTCCCACCCCGCCCACCGGGTTCTACTGCGGGAACGCCGGCTTCCTGAAGGAGCGCGGCTACAAGCCGATCGTGCGTCCCTCGTCATAAGGCCGAAGGAATTCGATGGCCGAGAACCAGTGCCTGGGACCCGGCAAGCCCGGGCGGGGAGCGAGTAGATCTGTTCTTGGTGCGGAGAGCGAGGGTTGCTGCGGGGTCGGTACTGGCGACTGGGATCTTGGCGGCTGCGTGTTCGGGGTCTCCCGGAACCTCTCAAAGCTCATCAACTCATCGCTGGCCAAAGAAGACGCCACTGACACATGCCAGCGTTCGCAAATGTCTCTAGAGGCGTTGGTTCGGGGATCCGGCAAGACCGGGCGATGGGCTCGCGGGTTGGTAGGCCCGGAAGGTTGCATGGGCTTCGGCGATCTTGTGGAATCTCTACAGCTAGAGAACGGGGTGAGCGATGGAAGTCTCCGAGCGCGAGAGGCAAGTGCGGAGGTTCGTCGACGAGGTCTGGAATGGCAGAAACTACGAGGCGGCTGCTGACCTCTACGGCGAGAATTACGTCAACCCGTTTGGGGCCGGTCCCTCGGCCAGAGTCGAGCCGATCCGCCTCTACCACCAGGCGTTTCCGGATCTCCACCTGGACATCGAGGAACTGATCGTGGCCGGCGACACGGCCGTCCTCAGGGTGACATTCCGCGGCACCGACACGGGGGGATACGTGGGACGGGCCCCGACGGGCCGGCCCGTGGACGAATGGGCGGTCACCATCATGCACTTCGAGGGCGACAAGGTCGTCAGGGAATGGATCGGAGCCGACAAACTCGGCCTGTTCATTCAGCTGGGGGTCCTCGACAACCCGTGGCCTAACTAGGAGCTGTAGCTACGCAGCCAATCGCGGACAGGCTACGAGCACCCACAGTGTTCAGTTCCCGATCGGAGAAGAACCCACCGGCTCATTCCAGCGCGCGCCAAGTGTCTCTCGAAGCTGGAGGTCCCTACCTGAACCGGTGCGGCTTCTTCCGGTCGACGCAACGGCCCCGGCGAACGCCTGAGTTGGTGACATTCCGAGCGAGACGCATCCTGCTCGGCGAGTCGGCGGCGAGCCCGGGACACCCGACCCCGGCGGCTCGGGGTCAGACGCCCAAGCCGCCGGGTTCGTCGAGTCGCTCTGCTACTTGGTGTTGCTGTTGTGCACCTCGGCGAACTTGGGCTCAGGTGTGTCGGGAGGGAGGTGCGGCTTGACGACCTCATTGAACCAGGCGTCGTGCTGAGCGATCGAGTCCCAGATCTCGATCACCGTGATACCGCCGTCCTCCACGATGGGGCAATGTCTCTAGAAGGCGGGGATCGTGGCGGGATGCGTGGCGCCGACGGCGGTGGCGTACCCCCACCAGCAGATCAACTCACGGGGCCGATTTCCGAGACGATGGTGAGGACCAGCCATGCCACCCCCACCACTGCCCCAATGACGATGGGGATCAGTGCCCGCCGGGCCCCGGTCCTCTTGGCCTTGGCGCCGAAGATGACCGCCGCAACGCAAGGGGCCAGGACCACCACGACGGCAGCAAGGTCGGAAAGAAGGCTCACCCACCACGGATAGTCACCACCAACCGGATAGCCAAGCCCGGAGATCGTGCCCTCGCCCGCGGCCATGGCGAGGACGAAGAACACCGGTATCAGCGCAATCGCGACCCAGGCCCGACCTAGGGGACTCCTCGGCATAGGAGGTGGTGCTTCAACAGGCTGACGTACCTGCTCGATTGTTCTCATGACCTACCCTCCCCTCCACATCCAGTGTCCGACGGCCCAGTGGGGACTGCCAGGGTCGAACGTCCCGGCTCGGGGCTCGGGGCTCGGGGCCGTTCTGGAATGACGGTCAACCGGGTGTCTCACGAATTACGGAACCGAGAAGCGTCCTCCCCCGACCGGGGAAGACGTCGCCCGCCCATGCGAGCGTGCGGGAATATCTTCAGAGCAACCAGGCGAGCGCCCTCGCCTCAGAGCTGGATCTCGATTTGGGGGATTGGCACCCGAGAATCAATTGACTCGTCGTTGGAAGTAATGTATCTTGAATTCAAGTTACTGGAACTCAAGGAGGATAGGAACATGGCCACAGTTGCAGTGCGTCACCGGGTCGCCGATTTCGACGCCTGGAAGATCGGATTCGACGAACACGGGACGGCGCGCAAGGAGAGCGGGAGCACAGGCGCCACGGTGCTGCGGGGCGCCTCGGACCCCAACGAGGTCCTGGTGCTGATCAACTGGCCGAGCCTCGAGAACGCCCATGCCTTCGCCAACGACCCGTCGTTGCGTGAGGCTATGGAGAAGTCCGGCGTGATCGGCGCCCCTCGGATCGAGTTCTACGAAAAGGCTGACAGCTGAGCGACGTCTCCACCAACCAATCCGGACGCCGAGAGGACGGCAATCGCCGTCCTCGTCGGCGCGCGTCTGAGCCCGTTATCAGGGTCGGCGAGGACTTCGAAGTCGAGTTCCCCGGTGCCGATCCTCTGGCGACGGAGTGTTATGCCAACCTGATCCGTACGGGTGACATGCTGATCGGGTTGCATAACCGCCAGGCTTGGGACGACTACGGACTCTCGGCAACGGCCCGGATGGCGCTTGCCGTCATAGAAGGGGCACATGAGCCGCTCGAACCGAGTGTGATCGCCGAGCGGCTCATCATCACGTCGGGATCGATGACGTCGATGCTCGATACCCTCGAGCGTCGTGGCCTCGTGCGGCGGATGCCACACCCAGGGGATCGTCGCAAGCTTCTCGTGGATGTGACCGATGAAGCCAGGACCATTCTCGATGAATTGCTCCCGTCACTGCATGACCGTGAACGCAGGCTCATTGAAGCCGCTCTGACTAAAGACGAGCAGCGCCGCTTGCTTGAGATCGTGGCAAAGGTGCAGAGTGTCGCCCGCGAGTTGGCTGACGAGCCGCCTGACCGATCAGCTCGCCGAGTTCGGAAGACGTAGCAGAGCACCCAGCGGCACTATCCGCCCTGGGTGAGAGAAAGCTGACTTGCTCACGCCAGCGTGCGCAAATGTTTCTGGACGGCGCACGGTGGGTGCCCGGGATCTGGCACTACCGCCCCCCCGGGGATTCGTGGCCGTCGTCGGCGTCAGCCGCTATTGCTGGACAAGGTCAACAATCGGCATGATGGCTGGTGGCTGCGCCAGCTCGATGCCCAGCTCCTCCATGACCGGCCCGAGGTACTTCAGGAACTCATCGAACGCCTCCTGGCTCTCCCAGACGTCGAAGACCTGAAGCTGGCCATCTTCACCGAAGCATGAGTGGAGCTTCATGGGGCTTTCAGGTGCCCCAGCCTGGCGGAGACGGTCGCGCCCCTTGGTGTGCTGCTCAAGAGTCATGTTCTTGGTGACTATGTAGACGGCAATCACGGGAGGTGAACTCCTTATGGTGGGGATCTGCCCAGTATTCGTCGTTGGGCGTACGGCTGGATCACGGCAATCCCAAAGCGCCAATCCCCCTGGGGACCCAACCCGGCATGCGCCTGATCATTATTTGGTCGGGGCAGGAGCCCCTGACGCACGCCAGCGTCTCGTCCCCGGATCGGCAAGCGCCAGGGGTCCAGCCTACTCGTGCCTCCTCATCCCATCTGGTGGTGACCAGCCCCGCGGTAACAACCCCCGTCGGCCGAGCGCCCCTTGAGCCTTCCCCCGGGGCCGATCACCGGGAATGAATTTGGCGCGCCCGAGTTGGAGAAACCTTGGAGGTTCTTGTGCATTCTCTGTGACGGGTACTGCGTCACTTCGACACGACGCCAGCGCGGACCTCGAGCGCCGTCTACTTGAGTGCGGGGTGCTGTCGGGCGAGGAATGCCGCCAGGGCCTGGTGCGGGGCGTTGCGGGCGAACTGCGCACCCACCTTGTTGGCGAAACCCGGGATCACCACCCCCTTGCCCTGTTCCAGGCCCTCGATCGCGACACGAGCCACCTCGGCGGCGGGGAGCCACATGAACTTGGGTAGAGAGTTCTCGGACTCCTCTTTCGTGAACCCCGCCGACTCGGCGAATTCGGTCTGCACCGGGCCCGGGCACAACACGGTGAGGGTGACACCGGTCCCGCGCAGCTCGGCACGGACGGCGCGACTGTAGGAGAGCACGAACGCCTTCGACCCTCCGTACCCGGCTTGGCCGGGCAGCGGCTGGAATGCGGCGGTCGACGCGACATTGAGCACCGCACCACCACCGCGCTGCACCATTCCGGGGAGGAAGATGCTGCAGAGATCGATGACGGCCTCGACATCGGTACGGATCATCGCCATCTCCCGCTCACGGTCACTGCGGTGCACCGGTCCGGTCGTGCTGAAACCGGCGTTGTTGACGAGGACGCCGACGGTCAGGCCGCGTTCCGCCAAAGTGCCGAGGATGCCACCTCGCGCCGCGGGGTCGGTGAGGTCGAGCGCGATCACCTCGCTTCGCACACCGTGCGCCTTCTCGAGCTCGGCCGCGAGCTCGGTGAGCCGTGCCTCTCGGCGGGCGAGCAAGGTGACACCGTGCCCTCGCTTTGCCAATTCGCGGGCCAGATCGGCGCCGATGCCTGATGACGCGCCGGTGACGAGGGCGGTGGACGTGGGTGACGGGGGAGGGAGGGCCATGGCCCGATCGTAGGAGGCCCGTCCCACCGGCGATACCGACATCCTCGCGGGGAGAGGGAGGGGACGTACCCTGGGCCCGTGCCCGACACCCGGTCGGTCGTCGTCGTGGGGTCCGGTGCCGCCGGGCTGGCGGCCGCCCTGGCCGCGTCCGGCGCCGGCGCGGAGGTGCTCCTGGTGGAGCGCGCCCCGTCGGTCGGAGGCACGACGGCCATGTCCGGCGGTGTCGTCTGGATGCCGGCCCACGGCCGCGACGGACCCACCACCACCATCACCGACAGCACCGAAGATGCCATGGCATACCTGGGTGCGGCCGCGGAAGGCGATGTCGATGTGGAGCTCATCCGGGCCTTTGTCGACGATGCCCGCCGCGTCGCCGACGAGATAGAGCAGCGGACGCCCATCGATTGGGAGGTCCTCGAGCACTGGCCCGACTACCGGGGAGAGCTCCCCGGTGCCAGAGCAGGCGGGCGGTCGCTTTGGCCCCGGTCGCTTCGCCTGGCACCGGAAGTCGAAGCTCGCGTCCAGCGTGCCTTCGACCAGCCTTCCCCGACCGCAGCGCACTCCATCGCGTTCGACCGCGGCGCGTCCGACAGCGGCGCGTCCGACCGCGTCGCGTCCGACCGCGTCGCGTCCGACCGCGTCGCGTCCGGAAGGGCCACGATGGACGCGGCTTCAATGGGATCGACCCCGGCCAACGACGGGGTGGTCCTGCGCGGACATGTGCGGGGCCGGGCACTTGTCGGTGGTCTGCTGACGGCGGTCATCGACGCCGGAGTCGACATCCGTGCCCGAGCGCGCGCCACCCGCCTGGTCGTCGAAGGCGATCGCGTGGTCGGTGTCGTCGTCGACGGCCACCTCGAGCGGGGTCGAGTGGTGCTGGCGTCAGGGGGCTTCCAGCACGACGCCGGGCTCGTCGAGGAGTACCTCTCGGGACCCCCCATCGTCCCCATGGGGACCGCAGGTTGTGACGGCGACGGCCTGCGCATGGCGACGGCGGTCGCCGCCATGCTCGGGAACACTGCCGAGGGTTGGTGGATGCCGGCCATGCATGTTCCGGGCGAGGAGGTCGAGGGCGTCGCGCACTACCGCCCCCTGCACGGCGAGCGGGCCCAGCCCGGGGCGATCATGGTCGACCGCACGGGACGGCGATTCGTCGACGAGGCACAGGACTACGGCGCCGTGGGCCGCGCCATGCGAGGTGCGCGCTCCGGGACGATGCGGTACCCGAACGCGCCGTGCTGGTTGGTGTTCGACTCCGCCTACCGGGGCCGCTATCCGGTCGGGCCCCTCGAGCCCGGCTCGGCGGACCCGGCGTGGCTCGTCCGAGCCCGCGACCTCGACGAACTGGCGCGGCTCACCGGCGTCGTATCGGGCACACTGGAGAATTCGGTGACACGGTTCAACGCGGGTGCGGCGATCGGCGAGGACCCCGACTTCGGACGGGGCTCGTTCCCCTATGACCGTTGGATCGGTGACGTCGACGCCCCTCATCCGACGTTGGCCCCACTGTGCGAGGCCCCCTTCTACGCCCTCGAGATCCACCTCGGCTGCATGGGGACCAAGGGTGGTCCCCGCACCGATGACCGAGGCCGGGTGCTGTCGTCGCGGCGGGCCCCGGTTGCCGGGCTCTACGCCGCGGGCAATGCGGCGGCGAGCCCGTTCGGAACGGCCACCGCCGCCGGGGGTGCCACCCTCGGGCCCGCGCTGGTGTTCGGCTTCCGAGCCGGCGAGGCGGCGGCGGGCGACCCGTGAGCAAGACGAAGGACACGGGCGCGTCGGCCGAAGAGCGCGTGGTCGAGCTCCCCCACGGAGCGCGCCTCATGCAGGAATTGCTCGACCACGACACCCGGCCGGTCCCCCCGGTCCTGCGGGCGGTCGGCGACGCCGCACTGCGGACCTCGTCGGTCCCCCGGGAGCGCTACACGAGCCGAGAGGTGCACGACCTCGAGATCGACAAGGTGTGGCGGCGCGCGTGGCAGATGGCGTGCCGCCAGGAGCAGATTCCCGAAGTCGGCGACTCCGTCGTCTACTGCGCACCGGGGATGTCGCTCGTGGTCGTGCGCAGCGGACCCGCCGAGATCCGCGCCTTTCACAACACCTGTCTGCACCGGGGGACGCGGTTGCGCACCCAACCCGGTCACCTCGACGAGCTTCGCTGCCCCTTCCACGGCTTCACCTGGAACCTCGACGGCAGTTTCGCGGGGATGCCGTGCCCATGGGACTTCCCCCACGTCGATACGGCCGCCTTCTGCCTGCCCGAGGCGCAGGTGGGGACGTGGGGCGGCTTCGTGTTCGTCACCACCGATCCCGATCCCGTCAGCCTCGACGAGTACCTCGAGGTCCTTCCCGAGCACTTCGCGTCATGGGATCTCGGGGACCGGTACCTGAGCGCACATGTCGTGCGCGTCGTCCCCTGCAACTGGAAGGTGGCCCTCGAGGCCTTCATCGAGAGCTACCACACCGTCGCCGTCCACCCCCAGCTCCTCAAGACCAGTGGTGACACCCAGACGCAATACGACGTGTACGAGGGTGTCCGCCATGTGAACCGCATGATCACCCCGGTCGGGATCGCCAGCGAGCACGCCGAGGCGGTGGGGGAGCAGGACATCCTCGACGCCATGTTCCTCACCAAGGATGACGACGCGCTCGTGCCCGAAGGCGCCACGGCCCGTCAGGTGCTGGCCGAGCGGACCCGCCGACAACTGGCCGACCGTACCGGACGCGACTACTCGTCGATCACCGACTGCGAGGCGCTCGATGCCATCGAGTACTTCGTGTTCCCCAACTTCGTTCCTTGGGCCGGGTACACGACCCCTCTCGTCTATCGGTTCCGGCCGCACGGCGACGACCACACGTCGGCGGTGATGGACGTCATGCTGTTGGAACCGGTGCCGCTGTCGGGGCCTCGACCCCCGGCCGCGCCCACGCGCCACCTCGATGCCGGCCAGCGGTGGGCGGACGCACCCGAGCTCGGGTACCTCGGCCGCATCCTCGACCAGGACACCGCCACCCTGGCGCGCGTCCAGTCGGGCCTGGAATCGGCGGACCGGCCCGACGTCACCCTGGCCCGCTACCAGGAGAGTCGCATCCGTCACTTCCACGCCACGCTCGGCGAGTACCTCGAGGGTTGACCGTGCCCCGGCCGGCGACAGAAGCCGGGTCGATCTGGATCGCGGACGGCAGGGAGCCGGTGCTCGAGACGACCGTGGCATCGATCCTGCGCGACGCGGCGCGACGCAGCCCCGAGACGACGGCACTGGTGGCCGGGGCCGCCGACCCGGCGTCGCGGCGGCGCTGGACCTATCTCGAGCTCCTCGCCGATGCCGAGTGCGCCGCGGCGGCACTGGCAAGGTGGTTCGAGCCCGGCGAGCGGATCGCGGTGGCGGCCACCAGCATCCCCGAGTCGCTCATCCTCACCTACGCGACCGCGCTGGCGGGGCTCGTGCTCGTGCCGGTGAACCCGGCCCTGCGGGAAGCTGAGCTCCGCCACGTGCTCGCGCAGTCGGCCTGCGCGGGTGCCTTCGTCGTGCCCGAGTACCGGGGACACGACCTGGCCCGGACCCTCGCCGGGCTCGGCCCGGACCTGCCGGGGTTGCGCCAGGTGGTGGCCTTCGACGAGTGGGACGCGTTCGTCTCCTCCGCACCGGCACCGGTACCCGCACCGGCGAGGACGGTGGCGCCCGACGACATCGCCCAGCTCGTGTACACGTCGGGAACCACCGGGTCACCGAAAGGTGCCTTGCTCACCCACCGGGGCATGACCAATGCGGCGCGATTCGGGGCGATGCGTTTCGGCATGCGACCCGGCGACGTCTACGTGCAGACCATGCCGCTGTTCCACGTCGGGGGGCAGGTGGTGTCGTTCCAGCTGTGCCAGCTCTCGGCCACGGCCGTGCTGGTGCCGGCGTTCGAGCCGGGCCTGGTCCTCGAGCTCATCGAGGCCGAGGCGGCCACGCTCACCTGCGGAGTGCCCACCATGTTGCTCGCGCTCGTGGACCACCCCGACTTCGCGAGGCGAGACCTGTCGTCGTTGCGGGCGGTGAGCGGGGGAGGTGCGGTCGTGCCCGCCGAGCTCGTGCGCCACATCGAAGGCGCGTTGGGTGTCCAATTCGCCGTCGTGTTCGGCCAGACCGAAGCATCGGGGTTCATCTCCCAGACCCATCTCGAGGACGCCGCGGAGGACAAAGGCGCCACCCTCGGCACACCCCTGCCCGGCGTCAGTGCACGGGTGGTCGACCCCGCCACGGGGGCGGCGTTGGGGCGTGGCGAGGTGGGGGAGCTCGAGGTGCGCGGCCCCAACGTCATGGCCGGCTACCACGAGCTGCCCGAGGACACCGCGGCCGCCACCCGATCCGGCGGGTGGCTGCGGACGGGGGACCTGGTCACGATGGACGACCGTGGATACCTGCGCATGGCGGGCCGGCTCAAGGAGATGATCGTCTCGGGGGGCGAGAACATCTTCCCGGTGGAGATCGAGAACGCACTTCTCGAACATCCCGACGTGGCCCAGGTCGCGGTGGTGGGGGTGGCCGACCGACGCTGGGGTGAGGCGCCGGTGGCCGTGATCGTGCCGACCCCCGACCGGTCCCCGCAACCAGCCGACCTCGAGGCGTACCTGCGCGAACGCATGGCCGCGTTCAAGGTGCCCCGGCGCTGGGTGCTCGCCGACGACCTGCCGCGCACCGCGTCCGGCAAAGTCCAGAAACACGTGGTCCGGGACCAGCTCGGGGGTCGTCGGTAAGGTCCGGACGTGGACCGAGCCGACGGCGTGGACGGATCGGACCGCCTCGACCGGCGCCGATTCCTCCGGGGCGGCGGTCTGGTGGCGGCCGGCGCCGCGTCCGCGGTGCTCCTCGGGTGCGCGGACTCGTCGAAAGGCGCGTCGCATTCGCCTTCGTCCATATCGTCATCGGGCACGACCTCGACGACTGCGGCCCTGGACGCGGCGGCATGGTCGGCACTGGCCTCTTCGCTGTCGGGTCGCCTGGTCCTTCCCTCGAGCCCGAGCTACGCCACAGCGCGCCTGCTCTATGACCGTCGTTTCGACAACCTCAATCCCGCCGCGGTGGCCTATTGCGTCTCGCCCGCCGACGTCCAGCGCTGTGTCGGGTTCGCGCGTGCGCACGGGATCCAACCGATCCCGCGCTGCGGGGGTCACAGCTACGGCGGCTACTCGAGCGGCCCGGGCCTCGTCGTCGACGTCACGCCCATGAACACCGTGACGGTCGGGGGCGCCGCGGGCGGTTCGAGCGCGGTGGTCGGCTCGGGGACGCTTCTCGTCGACCTCTACAACCAGTTGTCACAGGCGGGCGTGCTCGTCCCCGGAGGGTCGTGCCCGACCGTGGGGATCTCGGGGTTGGCGCTCGGCGGCGGGGTGGGGGTCGTCGGGCGCAAGTACGGCCTCACGTGTGACGCCATCGAGTCCGTGCAGGTCGTCACCGCTGACGGCCGCCTCCTCACCTGCGACGCCACCGGTCACGACGACCTCTACTGGGCCTGTCGGGGTGGGGGAGGCGGGAACTTCGGCGTGGTGACCTCCTTCACCTTCCGCACCGCGCCGATCCCCGCACTGGCACTGTTCACCCTCGACTGGCCGTCGTCGGCCGCGGCGGACGTCCTCGGCGCGTGGTTCGGATGGCAGCACGCCGGCCCCGACGAGCTGTGGTCCAACTGCCAGCTCCTGTGGGGTGGGAACGCCGGACTGCAGGTCCGGACGTCGGGGACGTTCGTCGGCTCGTCGGCCTCGCTCGGCTCGTTGGTGGCGTCGCTCGTGACCGCGGTGGGGAGCCAGCCCTCGTACCGGTTCGTGGGGCCCGAGCAGTACCTCCACGCCATGCTCGTCGAGGCGGGCTGCGAGAACCTCGACGTCGCCCAGTGCCATCTCACCACGCAGAGCCCGGCGGGGACGCTCGACCGCTCCGGATCGGTGGCCTCGTCGGCGTACGTGTCGGTGCTGCCGCCCTCGGCGGGCATCGACGCGTTCGTGCAGACCGTCAACGATCTCGGCCGGACCCTTCCCGGTCTCGGGGGTGGTGTCGCCTTCGACGCGCTCGGGGGCGCCATCAACGCGGTCAAGCCGGGCGACACCGCCTTCGTCCACCGCAACGCCCTGAGCGGGATCCAGGCGAGCGTGGCCACCGGCGCCGGCGCGGCGGCGGCGGAGCAGGGCCGGTCCTGGTTGGCCCATTTCGCCTCGACCGTGTCTCGCTATGTCGACGGATCGGCGTATCAGAACTACATCGACCCCACCCTGGTCGACTGGCCGAAGGCGTACTACGGGGCGAATCTCGGCCGACTCGTGCGAGTGAAGGCGACATACGACCCCGACGACGTGTTCCATTTCGCCCAGTCCATCCCCACCCGCCTGGGCACCGGCTGACCGGGCGGGCGAAGGCTTGTGCCCTCGACGGGCCCGATGCCACCATGAAGGCCTGAGGGGGAGGGAGCCCGTGCACGACCTGGTCGTACGAGGCGGAACCGTGGTCGACGGCACCGGAGCGCCCGCACGCACCGCCGACGTCGCGGTCGACGACGGCCGGATCACCGCCGTGGGCGCGCTGAACGGGGTCGGCGCCCGGCACACGATCGACGCCGACGGCGCGCTGGTCACACCGGGCTGGGTCGACATCCACACCCACTACGACGGCCAGGCCACGTGGGACGAGGTCCTCGCCCCGAGCGCCTGGCACGGGGTGACGACCATCGTCACCGGCAATTGCGGTGTCGGCTTCGCGCCGGCCCGCCCGGACCGCCACGACTGGCTCATCGGGCTCATGGAAGGGGTCGAGGACATCCCCGGCACCGCCCTGGCCGAGGGCATGGAGTGGGACTGGGAGAGCTTCCCCGAGTACCTCGACGCGCTCGGACGTCGCCGCTTCACCGTCGACGTCGGCACGCAGATCGCCCACGGTGCGGTGCGCGCCTACGTGATGGGCGAGCGCGGGGCGCGCAACGAGCCGGCTGGCCCCGACGACATCGCGGCGATGCGGGCCATCGTCAAAGAGGCCATCGCGGCCGGTGCGCTCGGCTTCTCGACCTCACGGACCATCGCCCACCGTGCCATCGACGGCGAGCCCGTGCCCGGGACCTTCGCGGCGGAGGACGAGCTGTTCGGGATCGGCGCCGCCCTCGGCGAGCTGGGAGCGGGGATCTTCGAGCTGGCCCCCACGGGGGTGGCGGGGGAGGACGTGGTCGCGCCGGCAAAGGAAGTGGACTGGATGCGCCGGCTCTCGGTGGCCATCGGGCGCCCCGTCACCTTCGCCCTGTTGCAGATCGGGGACGCGCCGGACCTGTGGCGCGAGCTCATGGGCGAGTCGCTGCGCGCCGCCGACGAAGGGGCCCAGTTGTGGCCCCAGGTCGCGGCGCGCGCCACGGGGTTGCTCACCGGGCTGCACACGTCGTACTGCCTCTTCGACTCCATCCCCGCCTACCAGGCGCTCAAAGCCCGAAACCTCGGCGACGAGCAGTTGGTGCGGGCGCTGTGTGATCCCTCGATGCGTGAATCGATCGTGTCGTTCGAGCCTGCGCCCGATCACCGTGCCGCGCTCGAGCGTGCCTATGCGGTCAACTTCGTCCTCGGCTCGCCGCCGGACTACGAGCCGGGCCCGGAGCGCTCGCTGGCGTCGATCGCAGCCGCGGCGGGGCGCCACCCGCTCGAGGTGGCCTACGAGGTGATGCTCGAAGACGACGGGCACGGGCTTCTCTACTTCCCCATCCTCAACTACGCCTCGATGAGCCTGGAGCCGATCCGGGAGATGCTCCTGCACCCGCGCTCTGTCGCCGGGCTGGGCGACGGCGGGGCGCACTGCGGCGTGATCTGCGACTCGCCCCAGCCGACGTTCATGCTGTCGCACTGGACCCGTGACCGCACCCGGGGCGAGCTGTTGCCGCTCGAGTGGGTGGTGAAGAAGCAGACCTCTGACACCGCCCGCCTCTACGGGCTCGGTGACCGGGGCACCCTCGAGCCCGGGGCCCTCGCCGACGTGAACGTCATCGACTACGAGCACCTCCAGCTGGGCACGCCCAAAGTCGTCACCGACCTGCCGGCGGGGGGAGGCGCCTCGTGCAGGACGCCGTGGGCTACGTGGCCACCATCAAGGCGGGGGAGGTCACCTTCGACTGCGGGCGCGACACCGGAGCGCGGCCGGGAGCGCTGCTGCGCGGTGCCCGCTGATCGGTGACGACCGCTGATCGGTGACGACCGCTGATCGGTGACGACCGCTGATCGGTGACGACCGCTGATCGGTGACGACCGCTGAGGGTCATGCCCGCTGAGGGCGACGCGAGGCGGTGACGGCTATGCGAGGCGGTGCTTGACGATGTGGCGCAGGATGCGGGTGTGCTTGTCGGTGTCGCGCAGCATGAGGTCGACCAACAGGGGCCAGATCGTCCCGCTGTAGTTCCGCAGCCGCCGACGCAGTCGTCGCAACTCGGTTCGGTCCTTCTTCTCCGACGCCAACAGCTCCTTGGTCTGCGCCAGCAGCTGAGCGTCCGCGGCACCTGCGACCGTGCGGGGCACGGCGGGCTCGGCGTTCGTGAGGGTCCCCCACGCGATGGCATGGGCGATCTCGGCGAGTACACGGTGGTGCCTGCGCTCGTCCTCGACGATGAGACCCACGAGATAGGCGATGACCGGGGACGAGGACTCCCGGGCGAAGTGCTCGTAGCGCTCGAGAAGGACGCCTTCCTCCTGTCCATGGCGGTTGATCCACTCGACGAGATCCTGCTCTCCCGCGCTCACCCCGGTGGCGCGCAGGCCTTGCACCGACGATTCCGATGTCTTCACAACAGACACTCTCCGCGCCGGGGGGCGACGGGACAAGGGTCCAAAGTCCCACGTGGACCGAGCTCGTGCCTGGGTACGTCCGGTGTCACGCGGTGCTTGCAGCCGACGACCGTGGTCCGCCGGCGGCATACTTGGGCCGATGACGGCGACGACGACGGACCCCGACGACGCGACCCTGCTCCGGATGTTCGACACGATGGCCCTCGTCGCCGCCACCGACGACGTCCTGCGCAACGCCATCTCGGCGGGAAGCGTCACCCTCGCCTACTACTCGCCCCGGGGACAGGAGGCCGTCGCCGCGGGGTTCGCCGCCGCGCTGCGACCGGACGACTATCTGGTGACGACGTACCGGGGCCTGCACGACCAGGTCGCCAAGGGCGTCCCCCTCCGTCCGCTGCTCGCCGAGATGCTCGGCCGGGCCGAGGGCACGGGGAAGGGCAAGGGCGGCCCCATGCACGTGTCGTGGCCCGGCGTCGGGCTCATGATGACCACGGGCGTGGTGGGCTCGGGCCTGCCCATCGCCGACGGCCTCGCCTGGGCGGCGTCACGCCAAGGAGAGGGGCGGGTGACCGTTGCCTCGTTCGGCGACGGCGCCACCAACATCGGCGCCTTCCACGAGGCCGCCAATCTGGCCGCGGTGTGGGGGCTCCCGGTGATCTTCCTGTGCCAGAACAACGGGTACGGCGAGCACACCGCCTTTGCCGATCACCTGCGCGTCGAGCACGTGGCCGACAGGGCCGCCGCCTACGGCATGCCCGGGGTGACCGTGGACGGCAACGACCCGGTGGCGGTGTACGCCGCGGTGTCGGAGGCCGCGGCGCGGGCCCGGGCGGGAGAAGGGCCGACCCTCGTCGAAGCGGTGACCTACCGCCTCTTCGGCCACGTCTTCGGCGACCGCATGGCCTATGTCGATCCGGCCGAGCTGAAAGAGGCGTGGGAGCACGAGCCCGTGGCCCGTTTCCGTCACGCGCTGGTGGAGCGGGCGCTGCTCTCCGACGCGGAGGCGGCCGCGGTGCAGGAGCGGAGTGCCGCCACCGCCACGGCCACCCTGGCCGAGGTGCTCGAGCTCCCCGAGCCCGGCGACGACGAGGTGCTGACCGACGTCGTGGCGCCCGTCGTGGTGTCCGCGCCCGCGGCGGCGCCCGGGGCGGCGCCGGCGGGTGGGCACGGGGAGATGAGCGTCCGTTCGGCCATCACCCTCGCCCTCGACGAGGCCCTGGCGTCGGACGACCGGGTGGTGCTGCTCGGGGAGGACATCGCCGACAACGGCGTGTTCGGCGTGACCAGAGGCCTCGCCGCCAAACACGGCGCAGGGCGCGTCCGGGACACGCCCATCTCGGAACAGGCCATCGTGGGCGCCGCGGTAGGCGCCGCGCTCGGTGGCCTGCGGCCCGTGGCCGAGATCATGTTCATGGACTTCCTCGGCCTGTGCCTCGACCAGCTCGCCAATCACGCCGCCAAGCTGCGGTACATGTCCGGGGGCCTCACGCCGGTCCCCATGGTCCTGCGCACCGCCGTGGGCGGTGGCCTGCAGGTGGGCGCCCAGCACTCGCAGATGCTCGAGGCGTGGCTCACCCATGTCCCGGGCCTCAAGGTCGTGGTCCCCTCCACCGCGTCCGACGCCCGGGCCCTGCTGGCGTCGTGCATCGCGGACGAGGACCCGTGCGTCTTCATCGAGCAGGTCATGCTCCTGTCGCGCAAGAGCGTGGTCGACGACACCCCCGTCGCCCTCGGAGCGGCCGACGTCAAGCGACCGGGCCGAGACGTGACCGTCGTGACCTACGGCCGGCAGGTCCACGAGGCCATCGCCGTGGCCGACACGTTGGCGACCCGAGGTGTCGAGGTCGAGGTGCTCGACCTCCGATCCCTCGTCCCTCTGGACGAGGCGGCCGTGCTCGAGTCGGTCGGTCGCACGCGCCGGGCCGTCGTCCTGCACGAGGCGGTGGTGACCGGTGGCTTCGGCGCCGAGCTGGCGGCGGGGATCTCCGAGGCGCTCTTCGGCCGGTTGGTCGCCCCGGTGCTGCGCGTGGGAGCGCTGGGCGCCCCGCTGCCCTACGCGCGCGGGCTCGAACGCCTGGCGCTGCCGGGCCCGGCGCGCCTGCTCGAGGCGCTCGAGTGGGTCATGGCCTACGAGGGTTGAGCCGCGTGCTGCTGCGGCTCCCCAAGATCGGGATGGAGATGACCGAGGCCGTCCTGGCCACCTGGCTGGTCGAGGACGGGGCCACGGTGGCCAAGGGCCAGGCGCTGTACGAGATGGAGACCGACAAGGTCACGAACGAGATCGAGTCCCCCACGACCGGCCGCCTGCGACGCATCGCCGACGAGGGCACGACCTACCAGGTGGGTGACCCCGTGGCCGAGATCGTCGAGACCTGACCGTCGCCTCAGCCCGGCCGCGCGTGGCGCGCGTCGACCGGCGGCGGGGGCACATCCTCGAGCGCCGGCGTGAACAGCACCGGTCGTCCCACCCCACGGCGCTTCGACTCCTGCACCGCGGCGTCGGCGTGCGACAGCAGCGTGTCGGCATCGATGTCGTGCTCGCTCGACCACGCCACCCCGATGCTCGCCCGTGAGCCGACCCTGACGTCTTTGAGCTGGATCTCGTGGCCGAGCGACTCCGCCACCCTGGTGGCCGTCCGCAGCGCCTCGGCCGCGGTGGCGATGCCCGGGCACAGGACGAGGAACGTGTCGCCGCCGATCCGACCGACGACGTCGTCCTCGCGCACCGCGCCGCGCAGCCGTCTTGCCACCACACCCAGGAACTCGTCGCCGGCGCCCTGTCCGTGCCCGTCGTTGAGCTCCTTGAAGTTGTAGAGGTCGACGAGGATGGCCGCCGGGCTGGACCCGTCGCCCGCCCCGGCCAGCAACGCCGCCAGCGCGGTCATGGTGGACTCCCGGTTGTGGCACCGGGTGAGGGTGTCGAAGGTGGCGCGCAGATGCATTCCGTCACGTCTGGCGGCGACGTCGGTGACATCGGACACGCACACGATCGCACCCGTGGTCTCCCCGTCGTCGTCGGTCAGGGCCCGGAGGTGCAATGTGCATCGCCGCACGTCGCTGTCCTCGGCCCACGGCGGCCGGACGACGACGTCGACATCGTCGTCCACCCCGTCGCGCAGCACGGAGTCGACGCCGGCCCGCGCCAGACGACGGTCCCGTTCGAGGACCGTCGCCAACTGCTCGTCGAGGGTGGCCGCGGGCGGGCAGCCCAGGATGTCGTGGAGACGGTCGTTGGTGAAGACGACGCGCCCGAGCGCGTCGATCTGGAGCACACCGACGGGCACCACCTCCGCCAGCCGCGCCAGCAGGTGCTCGCGAGCGCGCAGGAGCTCGGCTGTGGTCTCGAGCACGTTCTTGCCGGCCCGCGCGAACCGGGGGGGCACGGCCGGGGTGCGGGGATCGAACACCGTGGCGTCGTCACCGACGGCGGCGCCGACCACGCCCAGGTAGACGCCGTAGCTCTTGCGGGCGTCGATGATGTGCAGGACCACCGGCCGCGCCGGGTCCGAGGCCAGGCGCACCGGGGCCCGCGACGCCCCCACGGCGCGGGCCCGCTCCCAGGCGGCGATCATCACGACCCGATCGGCGGCGACCACGAGGTTGAGCGCCGATCGTGCCTTCACCACGCGGCGTCCCTCCAGGGGGACCGTCCGGGGCATCTCCACCATGAGCCCGTCGGGGCCGATGGCGCACACCGGGGCCCCGGGATGCCGGGCCAGGAGGGTCGACAGCGCCGACTCGATGATCGTGGGGTCGAGCCGGCCGTCGCTGCGCACATCGGGGGTATCGACTCGTTGTGCCCGGGCGTTGAGGCGCAGATCCCGGGCACCGGTACGTGCCGGATCGCCCGCCGAGAGGGGGAAGATCCCTGGTCGCGGGCTCTCTATCAAGTTTCGGGCAAGAATTTCCGAAATTGTCCTGTGTGATGTCTCCTGCGCCTCGAGCGCGCTCGTTGGCGCGTCTGTTCGTCACCTACGCGCTCATCACCGCGGTGCCGGTGGTGCTCCTGGGCCTGGTCCTGGCGGCCAGCTACCGGTCCGAGGCCAACGGGCGCGGTGTCTCGGTGGGCCGGTCCGAGGCGGCCCTCGTGGCCCAGACCGCCGTCGAGCCCATCCTCGACGGCCGTCCCCTGGGCCAGGGGCTGAGCCCGACCGAGGTCGCGGCGTTGAACCGCCTCGTCAAGCGGGCCGTGGGCGACCACAACGTCTTGCGCATGCGCCTGCGCGACCTGTCGGGCCATGTCGTCTACTCCGACGACGGCTCGGGGTTCGCGCAGACGCCCGAGGACGAGGCCATCGACGCCGGCCGGGGCACGGTCTTCGCCAAGGTCACCCGCCTGAACGCCGACGCCAACGACGTCGGGCCGGCCGGCCCCAAGGCGGTCGAGGTGTACCTGCCGCTCACCGCAGGATCGCCCGAGCACGTGGTCGGGGTGTTCGAGGTGTACCTGCCCTACGCGCCCATCGCCGTCGACGTGGGCGCGGGCCTGCACTCGCTGTACCGCGACCTCCTCCTGGGTCTGGGGGCGCTGTACGTCGCGCTCTTCGTCATCTCGGTGTCGGTCAGCCGTCGCCTGCGCCAGCAGGTGAAGGAGAACAAGTTCCTGGCCGAGCACGACGCGCTCACCGAGCTCCCCAACCGGTCGTTGTTCCACCAGCGCGCCGAGGAGGCGGTCGTGCATGCCGTGCGCAGCGACTCACGCGCCGCGATCGCCATCGTCGACCTGGACCGGTTCAAGGAGGTCAACGACACCCTGGGCCACGACAGCGGTGACCAGCTGCTGACCCTGCTGGCCCAACGCCTCGCCGACCACATCCGGCCCCAGGACGCGGTGGCGCGCCTCGGTGGGGACGAGTTCGGCGTCATCCTTTCCGAGGTCGGCGAGGCCGAGGAGGTGCTCCGGCGCCTGCGCGAGGTCATCGAGCACGAAGTCGAGGTCAGCGGGCTCCCGCTGTCGGTGGAGTCGAGCATCGGCTACGTCATCTCCCCCGACGACGGCATCGACGTCGACGACCTCATGCAGCACGCGGACGTGGCCATGTACGTGGCCAAGGCCCAGCACGCCGGTGTCGTGCGCTACGACGCCGAGCACGACCACTACGACGCCGCCAACCTCGGCCTCATCGCCGATCTGCGCCGTGCCATCGACGCCGATGAGCTCGTGATGCATTATCAGCCCAAGGCCGCCCTGGAGGACGGCCACGTGGCGGCGGTCGAGGCCCTGGTGCGCTGGCAGCACCCCACCCTGGGCCTGTTGTACCCGGACCGGTTCATCCCCCTGTGCGAGCAGACCGACCTCATCGACAGGCTCACGACGTGGGTGATGCGCACGTCGCTCATCGACATCCGTGACCTCGGCGACATGGCGGTGTCGGTCAACGTGTCGGCGCGCACGCTGGGTCGGGCCCGATTCGCCGAGCAGGTCATCGCCGTGCTCGGCGAGCTCGGCGTCCCGCCCGAGCGGTTGATCATCGAGATCACCGAGACGGCCCTGCTCACCGACCCGCCCCGGGCCGCCGCGGTCCTGGCCCAGCTCGATGCCATCGGCGTGCGGGTGAGCCTCGACGATTTCGGCATCGGGCAGACGTCGCTCGGGTACCTGTCGTCCCTGCCGGTGCACGAGCTCAAGATCGACAAGAGCTTCGTCATGGACATGATGGCCAACCCGGCGCACGCCGCCATCGTGCGGTCCATCGTCGACCTGGGCCACAACCTGTCGCTGCAGGTCGTGGGCGAGGGGGTCGAGACCGACGACGTCTTCGCCACGCTGCGCGACGCGGGCTGCGACCTGGCCCAGGGATTCCTGTTGGCCCGGCCCATGCCCGCCGAGCAGCTGCGGGGATGGCTCTCCGCCGCCCCTCAGCCCTCCACCCACGCGGTCTGAGCCCTCGGCGACGTGCCATCCTGGGCGGGCGGTCGACCGCCGCCCCGTCGAGCTCGATGCGCTCGGCGAGCCCGATGAGCACATGCGCTCGAGAGCACGAAGAGGAGGGCCCGTGCCGCTGCCGTGGAGCGGACAGCTCGCCGGTCGGATCGACGAGCACGTGGTGACCTCGACCGCGTTGGCGGGCAACCCCCTCGGAGACCCGGTCGAGCGACCCCTGTGGGTGTATGTCCCGCCCGGCTACGAGGACGGCGAGCAGCGGCTGCCGTCGATCTACGTCATCCAGGGCTACACGGGATACCTCACCATGTGGGCCAACCGCGACGCGTACCACCGGCCCTTCCCCGAGACCGCCGACGCCGTGTTCGCCTCGGGCCAGGCACCTGCGTGCATCGTGGTGTGGGTCGATGCCTGGACGGCGTACGGGGGGTCGCAGTTCGTGGACTCGCCGGGTACGGGCAACTACCACTCCTATCTTTGCGACGACGTGGTGCCCTTCGTCGACGGGCGCTACCGGACGCTCGACTCGCCCGCACATCGCGGCATCCAGGGCAAGTCGAGCGGCGGGTTCGGCGCCATGATCACGCCCATGCTTCGGCCCGATCTCTTCGGTGGCCTCGCCACCCACGCCGGCGACGCGCTGTACGAGTGCTGCTACATCCCCGAGTTCCCCAAGGCCGTGCGGGCGCTACGCGCCTGGGACGGCGACATCGGCGCGTGGTGGGCGGACTTTCAGACGAGGCCGGCGTTCACCCGGCAAGAGGACCACCTGCTGCTCATGATGCTCGGGGTGTCGGCGTGCTTCTCGGCCGAGGACGACGGCACGCCGGTGCTGCCGTTCGAGGCCGGCACCGGGCGGCTGCGCGACGAGGTGTGGGCGCGATGGCTGGCGTGGGACCCGGTCCGGATGGTGCCCGCCTACGCCGAAGCGCTGCGATCCCTGCAGGCGGTGTGGATCGACGGCGGGACACGTGACGAGTGGTACCTGGACCTCGGAGCGGTCGCCTTCAGAGACGCCTTGGCCGAGATCGGCGTGACCGACGTGCACTTCGAGCTCTTCGACGCCGGCCACGGTGGCATCGCATGGCGCTACCCGCTGTCGCTGGCGTATCTGGCCCAGCGCCTGGCGGTCACGAGCTGAAGATCTGCTCCACCAAGGTCGCCACCAGACCCCCGACAAGGGCGTCGGAGAGGTCTCGCACGATGGTCGTCCCCACGTGCTCGCTCATGTCGCCACCCATTCTCGAGGGGCCCGCCGCCAACTTGACCCGGACGAAGTCGCATCCTTCGGTGGCGGTGATGGTGAGCTTGCCCGGTCCCCGGTCACCGAAGCGGTCGATCCACAAGGCGAGGTCGAAGCTGCGGGGCACGCGTGCCGGGTCGTCGCGCAGCGTCTCGGTCACCCGGGCCGAGAGGCCCCATTCGCCGAGCATCTCGGCGCTGCACTCGAGCACGGGCCGCAGCTCGTCCTGGCACAACTCGGCGTACCGCGTCGAACGAGGCCTGCGACTGCGCCCGGTCGGCGTCCTCGTGCGACTTGCGAGCCGCGTCGCCCGAGAGGCCCGACGACACCACGAGGCCGATCCGGGCCTGCCACAGCTGGTCGCCGGGACCGGTCCGGGCGAAGACGTCGGTGGCCTGCCCGTTGCTCGGGTGGCTCGGGCGGCTCGGGTGGCTCGAGGTCGCGCTCGGTGTCGTGGCGGTCGGGCCGGCCACCGACGGCGTCGGGTCTGTCGTCTGCCAGAGCCGTTCGTGCCGCGCGCTGCTCCGCTGCGACGTGCATACGGTCGTCGACGATGGACATGGGCCCCCCGGCAAGAAGCGGCCGCCCCTGGTCCGGCCGCCTTCGTGGGCCCCACCCTCCCACGTCCGGCTCACCGGATCCTCTATCCCGCCACAACAATCGGTCAACCCGGTCCGGGCGCTTCTGCTGGTCCTCGGCGCCAGGCCCGGACCGCTCAGGCGCCCCGGTGCTCAGGCATTGCAGGTCAGGGGCCTGCCGTCGTTGAGGGCGACCATGTCGAAGAGCGCGGCGGCCACGTCGATGGGGTCGCCGGGGCGGGCTCCCGTCGCACTCGGCGAAGGCGCGGTGGAGGTTGCCGGCCAGGCGCTCGGGATGCGAGAGCTCGGCGAAGCGCCCGAGGTCGGTCTGGCGGGCGGCCTCGAGGGGGGTGAGACCCGGCGTCTCTGGCTTCGACGGTGACCTGTTGCAGGAATCGGAGGTACTCCCCGGCGACGTCGATCACCTCGGGCCCGCACACCTCGCCGTGACCGGGGACGATCACCGCGGGGTCGAGCTCCATCACGCAGTCGAGCGCCACGAACGAGCCCGCCACCGACCCCATGAGCACGAAGGGCGTGCCCCCGTTGAAGACGAGGTCGCCGGTGAACAACACCCGGTGTTCGGGGATCCACGCCACCACGTCGTTGGTGGTGTGCGCCGCGGTGCCGAAGTGGTGCAGCTCCACGAGCAGGTCGTCGACGTACAGGTCGAGGCGGTGCTCGAAGGTGACGAACGGCGGGGCGGGCTCGAGCTCGCCCCACTCCACGGGCTCCCACAGACCGTCGGGCCGGAGGATCCCCATGGCCTCGATGGCCTCGCGGCAGCGTTGGTGGCCGATGATGGTGGCGTCGGGCATCACACAGTTTCCGTTGGTGTGGTCGCCGTGTTGATGGGTGTTCACGAGCAGCGCGCGCGGCCGCCCCCGGTGAGGTGCACGTCGTGGCGCACCGCGTCGACGGCGTCGAGAAAGGCACGGGTGCGGCGCTCGGTGGCACAGCTGTCGATGCACAGCACCGTGCGGTCGCCGAGGACGAACCCGGTGTTGTTGATCCACCAGCCGCCGTCGGGCTGGATGTAGGCGTAGACGCGCTCGGCCACCTCGTCGTGTCCGCGGCGGGGGGAGCTCGTGGAGCGGGGATGGTCGCGGTTCGTCGAGGTCATCCCGTCGTCATACCACCCTAGGATCACGCCGTGCGCAGGGTTGCCGACGGCGTCATGGGGGCACTGGCCCGGGTGCTCGTCCACGTCTTCTTCCGCAAGGTGGAGGTGGAACACGGTGAGGCCATCGCCCCGGGCGTGCCCACGGTGCTCGTGGCCAACCACACCAACGGCCTCGTGGACGCGCTCCTGCTCATGTCGGCCCTGCGGCGCTATCCGCGCTTTCTGGGGAAGTCCACGTTGTTCAGGATCCTCCCCCTGTGGCCCTTTCTCAAGCTGGCCGGGGTGGTGCCGGTCTACCGGGCCAAAGACGGCGGGTCGACGGCGAGGAACAGCGGGGCGTTCGCCGTGTGCCGCAGCCTGTTGGCCGGTGGCGGCATGGTGGCGCTGTTCCCCGAGGGCATCAGCCACGACGAGCCCAGCCTCCAGCCGCTGGTCGGCACAGTGCCTGCCAACGAAGGCATGAGGGCGACGGTCAAGCTCCTCGGGTGTTTCGCGTCGTTCACGTTGCTCTACGTGGCGCTGGGGGTGGTGTTCGGCACACGGTTCGGCGTCGTCGCGGGGATCGTCGCCTTTGTCGCCGCCCCGGCGTGCGGCTACGTGACGGTCCTGCTGTCCGAGCGCGTCAAGCGGGTCGGTGGCGCGGTGGCCGGTGCCCGGGCCGTGAGGACCCGGGGTGGCGCGGTCGAGTCCGTGCTCGCCGACCGGCGTGCGGTGATCGAGTTGGCCCAGGGCGTCGTCGACGGGTCGGCCCGGTAACGGGGGCCCCGGGCCCCGCCGCTACGAGATCCCGTGGGCTCGCATCACGCTCTCGACGACGGCGGCGAAATTCTGCATCCCGATCGCGTTCGGGTGCACGGGGGCCGCGGCGGTGGTGGGCACGATCGGCTCGATCCAGCGCGTCCCCGACCCGGTGCAGGTGTTGTGGGCCTTGCTGGGCGTGTAGGTGTCCACGTAGGTGGCCCCGTTGGCGGCGGCTTCGGTGGCCAACATGGCATTGAGCTCCAGCTCGGTGGTGTTCAGGTACGAGATGTCGTTGGGGGCGAAGGGCATGACCGGCCAGCATCCGCTGCCCGAACCCGGGAGGATGTCGCCGTAGCCCACCACGAAGACCGTCGCCTGCGGTGCCAACGCCTTGATCGTCTGCAGGCTGGCCGCGATCTTCGGCGCCGTGGCGTTGATGCGCGCCAGGAGCTGGTCGTTGCCGTTGGCGTCGTACTTGTTCTTGCACGGGCTGCCGAAGGGCAGCACCGCGACGCAGCTCTCGATGATGCTCGTGAAGCCGATGTCGTTCCCGCCCATCTGCAGGGTCACCACGTTCGTGGCGGAGCCGAGCACCGAGTCCTGCGCGGGATTGGTGCCGATGGTCGTGCTCTGCGGTTGGGAGATGTCGGTGGTGGTGGCCCCCGAGCAGCTCACGTCGGTGAGTGAGAGCCCGAGTGCCGATGCCGACAGGCGGGCGTAGTTGTGGTCCGAGCGCAGGCAGCCGAGGGGCGACAGCGACTGGTTCGGGATGAGCGGGCCCGCGGCGTAGGAGTCACCCATGGCCACGTAGTCGAGGGCCGGGGCCGCTCCCGCGGTTCCCGGGACGAGGGCCACCACCACGGCACCGACCACAGCGGCGAGCAGGCTTGCGGTGAATTTCCTGATGTGCATCGGATCACCCTCCTTGTGGGTCGTCGACGTGCGCCTTTCGGGCGGCGTCGACGGCGTCGTCGCCCGGACCGCCGCTCGAGGAGTGTTCGGGACGGAACTCGACGTCGAGTGCCGCCGCCAGGCTGGCCCCGACCGACAGGCGAAGGGCGTCGAGGTCGTAGCCCCCCTCGAGGATGAGCGCCAGGTGCCCGGTCCCCGGCGCGAAGGCCCGCACCCGACCGGCGATGTCGGCGAAGTCACCGGCCGTGAGGCTCAGGCCGGCCATGGGATCGGCACGGTGGGCGTCGTATCCCGCCGACGCCAGCACCCACGTGGGGGCGAACCGTTCGACGACCGGGGCCACGACGTCGTCGAGCGCTTGGAGGATCACGTCCCCGGTGGCGCGCGGCGGCAGCGGCACGTTGACGGTGAGCCCGGGCGCGCCCGGGCCGCCGGTCTCGGTGACGCGGCCCGTGCCCGGATACAGAGGCCACTGGTGGGTGGAGACGTAGAGCACCCGGGGGTCGTCCCAGAAGATGGCCTGGGTCCCGTTGCCGTGGTGGACGTCCCAGTCGACGACGAGGACCCGCTCGCCGCGCTCGGCCAGTGTTGCGGCCGCCACCGCCACGTTGTTGAGGAGGCAGAAGCCCATGGGCTCAGACGCCAGGGCGTGGTGCCCGGGCGGGCGGGCCGCCACGAAGCCCACGTCACCGTCGCCCCGGGTCAGCCCGTCGACGACCTCGAGCGCGGCGCCCGCCGCCAACAAGGCCGTGTCCCACGATCCCGGCGAGGCCATGGTGTCGGGGTCGATGGCGCCCCCTCCGGCTTCGCAGAAGGCGCGCAGCGCTTCGAGGTACGACACGGGGTGGACGAGGGAGAGCTCGTGCTCGGTGGCCCGACGGGGCTCGAGGTCGACGACGGCGTCGCGCAGGCCCGCGTCGTCGATGCCGTCGAGAGCCGCCTGGACCCGGGCGGGGCGCTCGGGATGGTGCGGCCCGACGTCGTGGTGGTCCAGCGCAGGGGAGGCGGCCACCAGGAGCATCGCCTCACATTACGGCCGTCCGCCCTCGGTCGTCTGAGGTCGCCGTTACGGGCAGCAGCGCCGGCAGGCGGTGGGCTCTCCGGTGCCCCGCGCCATGCTCCACGTCCTGAGCGCGTCCACACCGGGGCCGCACACCCTGACCGTGGCGGGGGTTCGGGGGTCGGCCTCCTCGCGCCACGCCACCACCGCGCACCCGGCCCGGTGCAGGGTCGGCGCCTTGGAGCGTGGCGCCCGGGGCTGGTTCAAGACGAAGCCCCCGCGGTGGGTGTCCACCCAGGTCCGGTAGCCGGGATCGTCGGCTGAAGAACTCGTGGCACATCGGCGTCACTTCTGCCGCGCTCGACGGCGCGCTCGACGACGCCGTCGATGACGTGGTCGACGGCGGATCTGCGATCTGCTCGAGCTTCCAGCGTGACCCGGTCGTAGGCCAGGGGTCCCCGCGGCACGCGCCGTGTTCACCGCGCCGCCGGGCCGGTTGGGCGCTGCGGAGGCGGGGCGACGGGAACGGCGCACGATCACCGGGGGTTTGGGCAACGGCTCCGCCGACGGCATGGGCTTGAGGTCTCGGACCGAGCCGTTCATGGCGGGGTGCTGCGGCAGGGTCGCCCGCCACGTGGCCCCGGGCCTGCCTGGTGTCGTACGCGAGGGGTGCCTCGACATGGCGCCCGCCGGGTCGTCGGGCGGCGCGTGTCTCTCGATGGAGGAGACCAGGCGGACATGCGCCTCGGCCGCGGGGACCGGCACCAGACGTCCGGCGCGCGCCGGGAGCGGCCGCATGACGAGATGGGGCGAGGACACGGGGCCGCAGCGCCACGGCCCGGGTGGCGACGAGCTTCACGTGCGCCTCGGGGGCCGTGGTGCGGCGCGGGTCGGGGACCGGGCCCGTCGCCGTGACGACAGGCGTCGACGAGCGCGCCGATGGCGTCGACGATGGCCCACATGTACTCGGCGGACCGTCCGGTGGGCTCTTCGCCGAAGTGGTTCCACCGTCGCTGCTCGTAGAAGAGGCAGCCCCGGAGCTCGTCGAGGGTGGCGGGCAGCGAGCGGCGTCGCGTCCACCGCTGCAGGACGCGGCCCGCCAACGTGGGGAGGTCGTCCCAGTATCCGTAGCCGTCGTAGGTCAAGGCGAAGTCCGACACCGCGTCCCAGGACTCGCCCCGCCGGGGGACGGCGGTGACGTCGAGCTCGGCGTTGGGGATGGCCGAGGCGGCGTAGTCGCCGGCCGGTGCGCGGTGCGGATCGGTCCACCGCAGTCGTCGGCTCGGGCCGCTCGTATGGGCGCCGACGTGCGACGTGGACGATCGAGAGGAGAGGGCAGGGGTCGAGAGCGGCCTGCGGGTGGACGAGGACCCGCTTGAAGAGGTTCCAGAGGCCGAGGAGGGGGCGGACCGGGGTGCCCATCGCCGGGGGGCGGTCGCTGCGGAGAGCACTCGGGAACAACGTCATCCCAATTCATATCGGCACTCCTGGCCCGCGGTTGAGCGGGCTCACGCAGCGTGCCTGAGATCGTGCGTCTCACCGGGCACGAAGATCGCCGGTCCGACCGCGAGGAGCGGCGGCTCGCCGGCCTCGGTGGCCCGGGTCGCCCAGCCGCCGACGGGGCGATCGGTAGCCTGCCCGTGCAATGCCGAGCGTGGTCGTCGCCAGCTTCAACGTGCACGGCGGCGTGGACGGGTGGGGCCGGCCCTTCGACGTGGTCGACGCCTGTCGCCGCATCGGCGCCGACGTCCTGATGCTCCAGGAGTGCTGGTTCCCCGACGGCGGGGTGTCGATGGCCGAGCGGGTGGCGAGCCGAGTTGGGATACGTGGCCGTCGAGCTGTCCTTCGCCCGGGGGCGGATCACTCGCACCTCCCGATCGGCCCTGAGCACCGATGGGGCCCGCGCTTGTTGACGCGGAGCGTCCACGGCCTTCGCCTCGACCGGCGGCATGCGACGTCGACGGACACAGCGGGCCCGGTCGCGTGCTCGGCACCCAAGTCAGCAGCGGGGCACATGGACGATCGCGGTGCTGTCGAAGTTGCCGGTGACGGGCTCGCAGACCATCGATCTGGGCAAGCTCCCCACCGACCCGGCACGACGGGGGGCGATCGTCGCCGACGTCGAGCTCGCGTGGTGCCGCCGAGGCCTTGCGACGTGGTGGGCACCCATCTCGCCCATCTCAGCCAGGGCTCGCCGCGTCATATCGCCGCCCTGCGACGAACGCTCAACGCCATGACACCCGTACCATCCGTGCTGGCCGGTGACATGAACCTGTGGGGACCGCCCCTGGTTCTTCTGCTTCCGGGTTGGTCGCGCGCAGTGCGGGGCCGGACCTGGCCGACGTGGTCGGCATGGCCGGTGGCGCAGCCCGACCACATCCTCGTGAGGGGGTCGGTGCGGGTCGAAGCGGGGGAGGTCCTGCCCATCACCGAATCCGACCATCTCCCCGTTCGGGCCACGCTTGTGATCGACTGAACGAAGTTATTTCAAGCGCGTGACGAACGGAAGGGTATGTTGCCTGCACAGACGTAGATGAGAAGTACTCGGATACGTCCCCGGCGCAGGTCCTCGGGGGACCTTCGGCCCTGTTGCCGTGCCTCTCGGTCCACAGATGCTGTGCAGGGATATGCGCAGTCGAACCAACACGAGACCAATGAAAGCAGGAGGGCGAAGATGCGAAATCGTAAGTTGAGTCGGGTGGCGGGGATCTCTCTGGTCCTTGTCGTCGGCATGGTGGCTGCCGCCTGCAGCAGCACACCCAAAGCAGCCACCACCACCACGACGAGCGCCACCAGTGGTCTGCCGAAGATCACGGCGACATCGTTCACGAGCGATTTCTCAGTGATGACCAGCCTGAAGAGCCTCGCCGCAGAAGGCCACGGGATGGTCGGCGCTCTTCTGCCCGACACCACGTCGTCGGCCCGGTACGTCTCCTTCGACGCCCCGTACCTGACCCAAGCGTTCCAGAAGGCCGGGCTGACCTCGAGTCAGATACAAGATCGACAACGCCCAGGGCAGTGACGCAACGGAGCTGACCCAGGCCCAGGCCGACATCACCGCCGGCGCCACGGTCCTGCTCATGGACGGCTCGACTCCGGTGTCGGTGGATCGATCCAGACGTACGCCCAGCAGCACGGGGTCAAGGTCATCAACTACGACCGGGTCTCGCTGGGTGGGTCTCGTGACTACTACGTGAGCTTCGACAACAAGAAGGTCGGTCAGCTCATCGGCCAAGGCGTCGTCGACTGCATCTCGTCGTGGAACGTCACGAAGCCGCAGGTGTTCGAGCTCGACGGATCGGCCACGGACAACAACGCCACGCTCCTTCGCCCAGGGCTACAACTCGGTGATCGGAATCCACCACGACTACACGGCCGGGACCAACACCAAGGGTGGGGCGAGCAGGCCAGATCACCGCCTGGGACAACCACAGGTGCTGACGATCTTCCGCAGCAGTACACCGCGCACCAGAAGATCAACGTCATGGTCTCGGCCAATGACGGGCTCGGCCCAAGCGGTGATCCCGCTTTCAAGAGGACAAGGTGTCGGCCAAGAAGATCCCCATGACCGGGCAGGACGCCACGCTGCAGGGCATGCAGAACGTCCTGGCGGGTTACCAGTGCGGATCGGTGTACAAGCCGATCTACCTAGAGGCCCAGGCGGCCGTGGCTCTGGCGACTGATACCTGCGGGCCGGCAAGACACCGCCGGCGGGTCTGGTGATCAACGAGTCGCCCCAAGGACGCGACGGCCAACGTCACCGTTCCCTCGGTGCTTCTGACCCCGGAGTGGGTGACCGCGGCCAACATGGCGACACTGTGATCACGGACAAGTTCATCGAGGCCTCGGCACTGTGCACGGGAACCTTCTCGGCCGAGTGCACAGCGGCGGGCATCACGCACTAGTACGCAGTAGCTGCGCCGGTCCGTCGCGACATGCGGCGGACCGGCGTCAACCCTCACGCGTCGACGCATTGCAGATTCGTGGGGATCGCGAGCAGTGACGGGCCGCACCTGCCAGAATGCAGGTGCGGCCGTCTGCCGTCCGGGTCTGTTTCGAGTTCTGGCACAGGGGGTGAGGTCCGGTGAGCACGGTCGAGGCGTCGAGCGAAACGGGCGTGGCATCTCCCCATGGCCAGCACGCGGGCCTGTCGATGGCGTGCCTCTTCTCGAGCTCCGGGGCATGTCGAAGAACTTCGGTGCCGTCCAGGCGCTGACCGACGTCGACCTCGACGTTCCCGAGGACCAGGTGACCGCCCTGTGGGGGACAACGGTGCGGGGAAATCGGTGCTCATCAAGTGCATCGCCGGCATCCACAGCCCGAGCGGGGCCAGATCTCTTGGCAGGGCAGCCGGTGCACATCCGCACGCCCAAGGATTCCGCCGCACTGGGTATCGAGACCGTGTACCAGGACCTCGCCCTGTGCCGACAACCTCGACATCGTCCAGAACATGTTCCTCGGACGCGAGCGGCTTCGTCGCGGCGTCCTCGACGAGGACGACATGGAGAGGACCGCGGCCGAGACGTTGTCGGGGTTGGCGGTCACCAGCGTCAGGTCGATCCGCCAACCGGTGGCTTCGTTGTCCGGTGGCCAGCGCCAGTCGGTGGCCGTGGCCAAGGCGGTCATGTGGAACTCGAAGCTCGTCATCATGGACGAGCCCACCGCGGCGTTGGGCGTGGCCCAGACCGCGGATGGTGCTCGACCTCATCAAACGTCTTGCCGACAAGGGCTTGGCGGTGATCGTCATCTCCCACAACCTCAACGACGTCTTCGAGGTGGCCGACCGCATCGCGGTCCTGCACCTGGGGCGACTGGTGTCGAGCGGCCCCATAGCGGAGTACGACCGCCAGCTCGTGGTCGAGCTCATGACGACCGGGACCGCCAGTCGTTCGGTGGGCGAAGAGGGCACGACAGAGGCATCGACGGCGGCCGCCGCCCTCACGAAGTCGTACGGGTCCTCAGGCTCGGGCGGCGCGGTGGGGAACGGTGGTGGCGACATGACGTCTCCCCACGAGCCGGGCTGAGGCCATGGCCCGCATCGGAGACCCCACCCGCGGGGTCGAGTCACTGCGCGACGGGCGTGAGCCCGACGTGCCGGCCGGCGAAGTCGAGCGCCTGACCGGCGCAGCCGCCGCCGAGGTCGACAGGGCGATCGCCCCCGAGCTCGTCGCCAACACATTGGGCGAGTACTTCAGTGGATGGTGGGTGCGCGTGCAGCGCCGGCGAGACCGGCGTGCTGCCCGTCATCGTCGGGCTGTTGGTCATCGGGATCATCTTCCAGGTGCAGAACCACAACTTCCTTTCGGCCGGGAACCTGGTGAACCTGATGGTGCAGGGCGCCACCTTCATGCTGTTGGGAATGGCCGAGGTCTTCGCACTCCTGTTGGGGGAGATCGACCTGTCCATCGGCTTCAATGCGGGAATCGGTGGCGTCATCGCCGCCGAGCTGGTGAAGGCGCAGACGGGTTGGCCGTGGTGGGCCGCGTTGATCATCGCCGTCTTGATCACCGGGGTCATCGGTGCGGTGGAAGGTCTCATCATCACCCAACTCGGGTTGCCCTCCTTCGTCGTGACCCTGGCCTTCCTGCTGGGCCTGCAAGGCCTCCTGCTCATCATCCTCGGCCAGGGCGGCACCCTGCCCATCAACGACGCCGTGCTCAACGACCTGGCCAACGGGAACCTGACCGTGGCGGCGGGGTGGATCATCTTGGCCGTCCTCGTGGGGGGCTATGCCCTGCTGACGTGGCTGCGCGACGGGCGCCGCCGCCGCAGCGGCCTGGTGGCGCCGCCCGTCAGCCTGACCGTGCTCAAGATCGCGTTGGTGGCGGGTTTCGGCATCGGCATCGTCCTCATCTCCAACACCAACCGCGGGGCGCTCGTGCCCATCCGGGGCCTGCCCTGGGTCGTGCTCATCGTCCTGGGCGTGCTCGGGATGTGGAGCTTCCTCCTGGGCCGCACCAAGTTCGGTCGCTACATGTACGCCGTGGGTGGCAACCCCGAAGCGGCCCGGCGCGCCGGGGTCAATCTGAGCTTGATCCGCACGACGGCGTTCTGCCTTGCCGGGTTCACCGCCGGCATCGCCGGGATCATCTTCGCCTCGAGGCTTCGGTCGGTGTCGACGACGCTCGACGGCGGCCAGTTGGTGTTGTTCGCCGTGGCATCGGCCGTCATCGGTGGCACCAGCCTCTTCGGTGGCCGGGGCAAGGCGCTGCACGCCGTGCTCGGTGGTGTCGTGATCGCCGCCATCTACAACGGCATGGGACTGCTCGGCCTGAGCGCCGCATCCCAGTACATCGTGACCGCGCTGGTGCTGCTCGCCGCGGTGACGGTCGACGCCCTGGCCCGACGGGGGCGCACGGCCCGGTGAGCTCCCCGACGAGCGGCGCCCCACCCTTGCGGGTCGCGCTCGTCGGGTACGGGTTGGCCGGTGCGGTCTTCCACGGCCCCCTGGTGAGGGCCACGCCGGATCTCGAGGTCACGACGATCGTGACCGCGGATCCCGGCCGCCGGGCACGGGCCGCACAGGACTTCCCCCGGGCCCGGGTCGTCCCCGACGCGCAGGAGGTGTGGGCTCGGGCCGAGGAGCACGATCTCGTCGTGGTGGCGAGCCCGACCGCCAGCCATGCCCCCCTGGCGACCCGGGCCGTCGACGCCGGCCTTGCCGTCGTGGTCGAGAAGCCCCTGGCGCCGCTGCTGAGCACCGCCCGGGCGCTGGTCGAGCGCGCCGCCACGGCACGGGTCATGCTGACGGTGTTCCACAACCGGCGCTGGGACGCCGAGCACCTCACCCTCCGACGGCTCATCGACGACGACGCCCTCGGCGAGGTGGTGCGCTACGAGTCACGCTTCGAGCGGTGGCGGCCGCGACGTGTCGCGGGCGCATGGCGAGAAGAGCTCCCCGCCGACGACGGGGGAGGGGTACTGCTCGACCTGGGCGTGCACCTCGTCGACCAGGCGCGCCAGCTGCTCGGGCCGGTCTCCCACGTCTACGGCGAGGTGGCGGCACGCCGGGGCGGATCCGACGACGACGTGTTCGTGGCCCTGGAGCACCGCTCGGGCGCGCACTCGCACCTGTGGGCGAGCGCGGTGGCCGCCGCCCCCGGGCCGCGTCTGCGCGTCCTCGGCACCGCCGCGGCGTTCGTGGTCGAATGTCTCGACGGCCAGGAGGACGCGCTGCGGGCCGGTCACCGGCCCGACGAACCGGGGTTCGGCGAGGAGCCCCCGCTCGTTGGGGGCGGCTCGTGCGCGGCGACGAACAGGAGCCGGTTCGCAGCGCCCGCGGGTCCTGGTCCACGTTCTACGAAGCGGTGGCGCGGTCGCTGCGCGACGGAGCGCCGCCGCCGGTCGACCCCGACGACGCGCTCGGCGACGCTCGAGGTCCTCGAGGCGGCCCGGCACAGCGCCGTGGCGGACACGATCGTCGCCGTGCCGGTGCCCGTGCCGGCGCCGGGTCGCAGCCCACCGCGGCCGTCGGTGGTGGAGCACGAGGGATGAAGGGCCTGGTCGGGACCGGGCCCGAGGCCCCGTAAGCTCGGGGTCGCACCGGTGAAGTCGACGTCGCCCGGCGGGCACGGGCCACCGGCACGACTTCCTCGCCTCGGACTCCCAGAGAGACGTTTCTCATGACCCATGCCATCGAGGCACACGATCTGAGGAAGACCTTCGGCGGGGAGGTGCGCGCCCTCGACGGCGTGAGCTTCGCCGTCGAGGAGGGCACCGATCTTCGGCCTGCTCGGTCCCAACGGGGCCGGCAAGACCACGGCGGTGCGCATCCTCACCACCATCCTGTCGCCCGACGCCGGCACCGGGCTCGTCCTCGGGTACGACGTCGTGACCCAGGCAGATCACGTCCGGACACTCATCGGGCTGGCAGGCCAGTACGCCGCGGTCGACGAGAACCTCACCGGGCGCGAGAACCTCACCATGGTCGGGCGCCTCAACCACCTGGCGCGTGACGTCGGTGGCGAAGCGGGCCGTCGAGCTGCTCGAGCAGTTCGGACTCACCGACGCCGGCGACCGACCCCTCAAGACCTACTCCGGCGGCATGCGGCGCCGGCTCGACGTCGCCGCGGCGTTGGTGGCCCGGCCCAAGGTGCTGTTCCTCGACGAGCCCACCACCGGGCTCGACCCCCAGAGCCGAGTGGACGTGTGGGCGATGATCGATCACCTGGTGGAGCGAGGGCACCAGCGTCCTGCTCACCACCCAGTACCTCGAGGAGGCCGACACCCTGGCCCGTCACGATCGCCGTGGTGGACCACGGCCGTGTGATCGCCGAGGGGACTCCCACGCAGCTCAAGGCGGACCTGGGCGCCACCGTGCTCGACATCGGCCTCGCCGATGCCGAGCTGGCCCGCCAGGCCGCGGGCATCCTGGCGTCGGTCGGCGGCCAAGAGCCCGACCGTCGTCGGGCACCATCGTCGAGCTGCCCGTCGACGACGGGCCCCGGGTGGCCATGGAGGTCCTGCGCCTGCTCGACCAGCACGCGCTGGTCCCCACCACCTTCCAGATCCGTGAGCCCAGCCTCGACGACGTGTTCCTGGCCCTCACGGGCAAGCGGGCCGAGAGCCGACGACGCCGAATCGACCGACGGCCGCGACCGACGGGCACCGCCGGCGCCGGCGCCGGGCACCGAGCGCCTGCCACGACGACGAGCGACGGAGGTCAACGATGAGCGCGACCACCACGGCCATCACACCCGGGACCGGGCTCGCCCCGGCTGGCGAGCCCCGCCGTGCCGGGCGGGGCGGCACGGCTGCGCTGGGCCGTCGCCGACACCCTGACGATCACCAAGCGGAACCTGATCGCCTACACCCGCATCCCCGAGTCGCTGTTCTTCTCGACGCTGCAGCCCATCATGTTCGTGCTGCTGTTCCGCTACGTCTTCGGCGGTGCCATCAACCCCGGCATCCACCTCAGCTACATCGACTTCCTGATGGCCGGGATCTTCGTCCAGAGCGTCGGCTTCGGGGGGATCGGCACCGCCGTGGGCCTGTCGGAGGACCTGCAGAAGGGGCTCATCGAACGGTTCCGGGCCCTCCCCATGGCCCGCTCCGCCGTGCTCGCCGGACGGACCACCGCCGATCTCGTGCGCAACGTGTTCGTGCTTCTGCTCATGACCGGCGTGGGGGCGTTGGTGGGGTTCGACTTCCCCAACGGCGCCCTCGGGCTTCATCGCCGCCTGCGCGCTGGTGCTGCTCTTCGCCTACGCGCTGCTGTGGGGGTTCGCCGTCATCGGGCTCGTGGCGTCGAACAGCGAGACGGCCCAGGTCATGGCGTTCCCGATCCTCTTCCCGCTGATCTTCGCCTCACCGGCGTTCGTGCCGGTCGAGCCAGATGCCGGGCTGGCTCCAGGGGTTCGCCAACAACCAGCCCATCGGCGTGGTGATCACCGCCGAGCGCGCCCTCATGCTCGGTTCGAGCCACGTTCCGGGCAGCACCACCGGACACGTCGTCGTGGCGCTGGCGTGGTCTGTCGGGCTGCTGGTGGTGTTCGCCCCTCTGGCGGTGTGGCGCTATCGCCGCAGCACCTGAGCGACGCACCCGGCCTCTGGCGCCGCTCAACCCGGGGCGGCGGTGAGCACCGGTGGCCCCGTGGTCGGGGTCGTGCCGTTGCCGGCTCCGAGCGAGGAGTAGCTGACAGCCCCCACCGGGGCGTGCACGGCCACGACCTCGCCCCATCTGCTGAAGGTGATGATCAGCTTGCTGGCGACCTTGTCGATCTTGCCGTTCTCGGTGTACTGGACGGGGAGATGCGGGCGCGAGGTGGTGACGTAGAGATCCGCCGTGCCCTTGGCCCGCTGGGTCTGCCCGTTCACGACCTCGTTCGGTCATGGGCCCCGTGATCCCGAGCACCCGGTAGCCGGCCCGCCTCGAGGTCCCCGACTCCTGGTGCGGGGTGAAGGAGATGTTGGCGTTCAGCGCCGAACGGGTCGTCACCGCCACGTACACCGAGTCATAGGGGGCATCCCCGGGGGCCAGCGAGATCCACTGCCCGGCGTGCGCGGTGGCGATGGGGACCGGCAGGCCGAGCTGATCGACCAGCTGCCTGGCGTCACCCTGGAAGTAACAGCGCAGTGCCGACCACGAGGACCGTGAAGGTGTCCGATGCCGATCGTGATGACCTGCCGGCCCGACGTGCGCCCGGCATCGCCGACGGTGGTCTGGGTCGCGCCCTGGGCCGTGAATCGCGACACGTAGTGGAACGACCCGCCGTCGATCGTCGACTTCAACGCGGCGCGCACGAGTCGTTGGGCGGCGGGGTCGACGGGATTCGCCGGGCTCGAGCCCGACGTGACGATCAGGGTCACCGCCACCGCCACCAGGACGACGACGGCGAGCCCCACCGCCAGCGCGATGCGCCTGGTCCGTCGGGGGCCCTCGGCCCGACTCGCCGCCGGGGCCCCCCGGGGCCGGCGGGCCCGGGGGAGGTGGCGGGCCCCACGACACAGGCGGGCTGCCCGGAGCCGGCGGGTACCCCGGAGCCGGCGGGTACCCCGGAGCCGGCGGGTACCCCGGAGCCGGCGGGTATCCGGGCGCCGGTGGGTATCCGGGCATGGGGGGATAGGGCGAGGCCGGCAGGGGTCCCTGGCCCGGAGGAGGTGGCGGGGGCCCGGGAGAGGGCGCGTCGCCCGGAGGAGACGGCGGGGGCGGCGATGTCGGCGCGGCCGCGCTCGGGTCGCCCGTCACCGTCTCGGGCGCAGAGGGTGGGGAGCCCACCTCGGACGGCGCGTCCTCCGTGGCAGGTGGGCTCGCGTCGTCCGGCACGCGATCAGACTATGCCCCGGGTGCCGCGTCACCGGGCGCGGCGAAGGCGTCAGCCAACGAGGTGCTCTGGCCACGACGAGGCGCGACGAGGCCTGGACGCGCAGCACCCCCTCGTGCTCGAACGGTCGCAACAGCTCGGTGGCCCGCGCCAGGAATTGGACGCGGGTCTGTTGGCTGCAATCGCGCCAGGCCCGCGACAGCGGCGGCAGCGACGGGTAGACCCGAACCCATTGCGAGACGCTGGGAAGCGCCGCGAGCATCCGCACCGTCCGGCACGACACGTCGGTGAACCCGGCGTCGCTGCACCAGACAGCGCAGGTCCTCGATCCGGTGGTAGGCGAACGCATCGAGGAGCATCTCGACCACGCCCGACTGGTCGAGGCCGGACTTGACGATGGCGTCGAGCTCGACGGCGAAGGCGGGGTTCTCCTCGATCGGGCCCCACGTCATGATGCCCAGGCGCCCACCGGGGGCGAGCACACGTCGCATGTCCTCGAGAACGGCCCGGGGGTCGTCGAAGCGGTGCAGTGCGTGCTGGCACACCACGACGTCGAAGGTCTCGTCGTCGAAGGGCAGCGGAGCGCTCTCCCAGTTGCGCCATTCGACGATGCTGGTGACGTCGATGCGTCGGGCCGCCTCCACCGCGGCGCGCGACGGATCGATGCCGACGACCGTTCCGGCCGGGCCCACGACGTGCGCGGCCATCCGGGCGAAGATGCCGGTGCCGCAGGCCACGTCGAGCACCCGTGCGCCGCGGACCACCACCAGCGAGTCGAGGGCCCGTTCCGCGAAGCGTCGGCCGAAGACGGGATCGAAGTGCTGTGCGTAGACCGCCGTCGACGTCGCGTCGTCATGGGAACCGGGGCGCGAGCCAGGATCGCGTCGCCACTGCGGCCGGGCGCGACGACTCACCGGAGCCTTTCGGGCGTGGCGGCCGGAGGACGTGTCGATGGTCGTGTCCCCCTCGGGCCCTCCGGCGTGTGTGTCGCGGCCGGTCACCACGGAGCACGACGCTACCGGGCAAGGCATGGAAGTTGGTGGACCGTCACAACGCGAAGGACGTGCAGCGTGCTTCGCGACACCGAGTGTGGTCGCCAGGTCGAGCGAGAGCCGCGGTCTCGCTCGTCATCGGGGACGGAACGTCCTCACGCCTCCGCTGCGAGTGAGCGCGCTGCTTGAAGATGGTGTCGGAGCGAGTCGAGACGAGCGTGGGCGTTGGCCCCGCTCGTCGACGGCATGACGTAGACGGGTCGACCGCCCAGGTGTCGGCGCTGGACACCGGCGGCGGCGTGGCGGTCGACGGCTGGCGCCATCCGGTCAGGCCCACGAAGCACACCGCTGCGGGCTCGAGCCAGCGCACGAGGCGTTCGACGCGTGCCATTCCCGTCGTGTACTCGTCTTTCGACAGCGTGGAGGCATTCGGCGGTCGCCCTCTTCACCAGGTCGGTCATCCCCACACCATGGACCTCCAGCGCGTGGGACGGGTCGCGGTCACGGGTCAGCAGGCCGGCACCGACAGCCGCGGGCCAGAAGCGGTTGCCGGGTCGGGCATATCCCACCCCTGCGTCGGCGGAGTAGAGGCTGGGGTTGAGGCCGACGACGAGGAGGCGCATCCCCGGTCCCACCGTGTCGGCCAGGGTGCGGCCCCGCGTGCGCCTGGGCGCGGACGAAGTCACCGTCGATCTCGACGTCGCCGACGTCGAAGCCCGCACCCGACCAGGACGTCGGTCAGCCGCTCGCGGTGTCCACGCCGCGAAGAACCGGCCTCCGATGCGATCTTGGGGCAAGGGCGTCACCCTCGTAGTGCCCTGCCAGGACCTGGATCTCCATCGGGGCCCCCACCACGAGGGTGCGGTGCAGGTCGGCCAGGGCACGCGGGAAGCCGGACACTCGGCACATGCAGGTAGCTCATGTGCGCCCAGCCGCCGTGCACCGTCTGCGCGCCCGAAGGGGAGGGCCTCGAGGTCGGCCTGGACGAGCAGAGCACCGGGGGCCGCGCGCGCGACACCGGTCGAGCATGGCCCGGGCGGCGTCGAGGCCGATGACCGGGGCCCCGAGGTCGGCGCTGTAGCGGCCGGCACCACATCCCAGGTCGATGCGGCAGCGCGCCGGCGGGGACCCGCCGGGCAAAGGCCAGTGCATGGGCGCGCTGCAGGGGCGGGTGGTGTGCCGCCCATTCGCCGCCCCGCTCCTCGTAGATGTCGACCGTGGCCCGGTCCATGGGTCTATTCGGCCAGGCCCGACCGGGGACCCGTCGACGATCTGGTCGAGGTACTCCGACAGCCCGTAGCCGACGCGCCCGTCGTCGAGGGTCCACTGCGTGAGCCCTTCGGAGATCCGTGTGACGAGCTCGTTGCCGTCGGGGTCGAGTGCGGCGGTTGCGCAGCGGAATGAGCCGTGAGCACCGATCCCCGCACCACCCATGTCCGCTCGTCGGTGACGAGCTCGGCCTCGATGCTGCGGTGGTACCGGGCATCGCCGTCCCACGTGGAGCGGATGCGGAAGTCCCGGCACAGATGCATGGTGTCGCCGTCCCAGACGAAACCGCCACGCGTGCCCGGGCCCGTCGCGTCGGGCGATGCGCGAGCCCATGAAGCCGAACGTCCGCCCGACGTTGCCGGTGAGCCAGCGGTAGTACCACGGGGCCTGCCAGTAGCGGGGGCCCCAGCTGTGGTCGCGCAACCCGAAGCCGTGCAGCTCCCACTGCTCGTCGCCGACGTGCACCGTGCCGGTCGCCTCGACCAGCTGTTCGTAGTGTCCGCGGGCGAATTCCTCGCCGGGACGTTCGGCGGGCTGGTCGGGCTCACCGCCGAACATGGCCGAACACCCCGGTAGACGAGGTGCACGGCGCAGCGGGTGTGGGGGTTGGAGGTGAAGGCCTGGCGGGGGTCGGCCATCTGCAACGGATCGTCCAGGACGACAGCGGCGCCCTCGTAGGAGACCCGGAGCTCGACGAACGGCTCCACCACCTCGAATCGCATGCCGGCCGCGTCGAAGGCGTCATTGCTCGTGACCTGCGGACGGCGGAACATGAAGGCCACCCGGCCGTCGGGAAGGTAGAGGCACATGGTCATCTCGCCGCTGCCCTCGTTCGCCCGGTTCCCCAGCCTGAAGAACCCACCCAGGTTGGCGTCGGGGTCATAGGCGTTGAAGTACATGGACTCGTTGAAGTTGGGCTCGGGGCCCAACTCGTGCATGTACTCGTCGTCGGGATCGAGGCGGACTCCGATGCGCCCACCCTAGCGGCGCCGTCGGCGGCACGGTCGTTAGTGTCCGCTCGTGGACGCGACCGATCTCGCCGGAGCAGTTGGGCGCCGTCGTCGGCGCGCCGCGCTCGGCGAAGCCGGTCGAGGTCGAAGAGCTTGACCCGGCTTCCCGGAGGGGCCTCGCGGGAGACGTGGAGCTTCTCGGTCGCGGCCGGGCCGACGGCCGCGTCACGAGGCTCGTGCTGCGCCGCGACCCGCCCGGGGCGCCGGTGTCGGGACTGCGGCTCGAGGCCGCACCTCCTGCAGGCCGCGGCGCGAGCCGAGGTGCCGGTGCCCACGGTGGTGGCGGCGGGGGACGGGTCCGCGGGCCTCGGCGCCACCTTCATGATCATGGACTTCGTCGAAGGGGAGACCATCCCGCGCCGCATCCTGCGCGACGAGCACCTGGCCGGGGTCCGAGCCGTCCTGGCCGAGCAGTGCGGCGGGCCCTGGCCGCGATCCATCGCATCCCCCGGTCGGAGGTTCCCGGCCTGGCCGGCGGGGACCCCGTGGAGCAGCTCCGGGGTCTGCTCGACCGACTGGGCCAGCCGCATCCCGCCTTCGAGCTCGGACTGCGGTGGTTGGCCGAGACCCGTCCACCGCGCTCGGCGGAGACGGTGGTCCACGGGGACTTCCGCAACGGCAATCTCATCGTCGGGGCCGAGGGCATCCGGGCCGTCCTCGACTGGGAGCTCGCCCATCGGGGAGACCCCCTCGAGGACCTCGGCTGGCTGTGCGTCAAGGCGTGGCGGTTCGGCTCGTCGTTGCCGGTGGGCGGATTCGGGACCGTCGAGCAGCTGGTCGCGCCTACGAAGGCGCGGGTGGGCAGGAGCGTCGATCAGCGGGGTCCTGCATTGGTGGCAGGTGCTCGGGCACACTTGCGGTGGGGGATCATCTGCATCGTGCAGGCGCTGACCCACACCACCGGGGCGGTCCGCTCGGTCGAGCTCGCCGCCATCGGCCGCCGCGTGTGCGAGGTCGAGTGGGACCTGTTGGAGCTCCTGCCGTGAGTGGCGGGGCCGGTCTGCCCGAACCACCTCCGGGCCTGGAAGCCCGGCCGACCACCGCGGCTGGGGCGGTGGGCCGCCCCACGACATCCCGTCCGCCACCGAGCTGCTCGACGCGGTGCGTGAGTTCCTCGAGTCCGACGTGCTCCCGGCGACCGAGGGCAGGGTGCGCTTCCACGCCAGGGTGGCGGCCAACGTGCTGCGGCATGGTGGCGCAGGGAGCTCGTGCTCGGGCCCGAACAGGCCGCTGCGCACGAGGCCCGCCTGGAGCGACTCGGGGTGCACAGCGACGCCGAGCTCGCCGGCGTCCATCCGCTCCGGCGCGCTCGACTCCCGCGCCGACGAGGTGCGCGCCGTGGTCCGGGCCACGGTGGCGGACAAGCTGGCGGTGGCGAACCCGGCGTACCTCGATGAGCGTGCCGCGGAGGTCGGGCCCGGATCGACGGGGTAGGGCCGTGGCGCCGCCACACCGGTATGGTCGGCGGCCATGCGATTCGGTATCGACGTTGCCCAGCAGCGGATGGAGTTCGGCGAGATCGTCGAGCGGGTGCGGTTCGGCGAGGCCCTCGGCTTCGACGGGGCGTGGGGATTCGACCACTTCGTCCCGATGTACGGCGAGGGCCCGGGCAACTGCTTCGAGGGGATGACGACGCTGGCGGCGCTGGCGTCGGCCACGAGCACTATCCGCCTCGGCCTGCTCGTGACCGGCGTCACCTACCGGCATCCTTCGGTCTTCGCCGCCCAGGCGGTGACGGTGGACCACGCCAGTGCGGGTCGTCTCGAGCTGGCGCTCGGAGCGGCCTGGTACGACGCCGAGCACCGCCAGCTCGGATTGGAGTTCCCGCCGACGGGACGCCGCTTCGACCGGTTGGAGGACGAGCTCGAGATCCTCACGCGCCTGTTCACCGGGGACGTCGTGTCCTACCAGGGCGCGCACTTCAGCCTCGACAGGGCCCAGATGCGCCCTGTGCCCGTGCAGCGACCGCACCCGCCCATCTGGATCGGGGGCTCGGGTCGGCGCCGAACCCTGCCGCTGGCGGCGAAGTGGGCCGACGTCTGGCACACCTACGGCAGCCCCGAGCAGCTGGCCACGCTGTCGGCGCGAGCTCGACCGGCTGGCCGAGGCCGCGGGCCGCGACCCGGCGTCGATCCTGCGAGCGTCGTCGCTGTCGCTCTCCGAGCCCTGGGACGAGGTCCGACGCGATCCGTGGACGCCATGCGCGACGTCGGTGTCGGCTACCTCGTGTGCGGGTGGCCGGGCGAGGGACGAGATCGGGTCGAGGAATTCGCGACGAGGGTGATGGCCGAGTACGGCGACCTGACGTTCGTCGCGCCCGGCGTCCTCGTCGAGGGTCAACGCCCTTCGAAACGGGGGTCGCGGCCCTCGAGCATGGCGCTCACACCTTCGACGGCGTCGGCCGTGCCCGCCAGGACGACCTGTTCCGCCAGCTCGTGGCGCATGGCCTGGCGCGCCGCGTCGGCCAGGCCATGGCGCAGCGTCGCCCTGGTCGACGAGACCGCCAGAGGTGCACCGGCTGCGATCAGCGTCGGCCATCTCGAGTGCCACGGCCACCTCGTCACCGGCGGGGACCACCCGCTGGGCGATGCCGATCCGCCCGGCCTCGGCCGCCACCACGCGCCGTCCCGTGAGGAACAGCTCCGAGGCACGCCCGGGCCCCACGACGCGGGGCAGGGTGGTGCTCAGGGCGAAGCCGGGATGGATGCCGAGACGGACGAAGTTGGCCTGGAACCAGCCCAGCTCGCCCGACCACGCAGAGGTCGCAGGCCAGCGCCAGTCCGAACCCGGCGCCGATGGCCGCGCCCTGGACGGCTGCCACCAGCGGCACCGGCGAGTCGAAGATCCGCACCGCCTGCTTGTAGAACGCGCCGGTCCGCTCTTCGAAGTCCCCCTGCTCGGTGGGGTCGGGCGCGTCGCCGGAACGGAAGTCCGCGCCGGCGCAGAACGACCGACCCTCCGAGCACACCACCGCGGCCCGGGCGACGCCGTGCCAGGCCCGACAGCGGCGTCGGCCAAGGCGCGCAGGACCGGCTCGGTCAGCAGGTTGTGCGGCGGTCGGCGCAGCGTGACGACGGCGACGTCTGCGTCTTGGTGTATCGAGACGTCCTCCGACGCGGCCCCACCGGCCTCGGGGCTGGCATCGGACGTCGGTGTGGGCTTGTCCCGGGATCGGCGAGGCGCCAAGGGGTTGTAGGGTTACCCGCGGCCGCGCCGGCGAGCCCGGCGGCCCTTCAACATGGCGGTCTCGGCCGCGGCGATGAGGTCGTCGAGCGTGTCGTGTTCGATGGAGATCGCCGAACCCCACGCTGGCCGTCGAGCCGGGCGCCTCCTCGGACAGGATGACGGCGAACTCCTTGAAGCGGAGCTCGGCCGTGGACATGTCCGACCCGGGCAGCGAGAAGAGGAACTCGTCGCCCCCCAGCCGGGCGATCACGTCGTAGGAACGCAAGGTGGCCCGCAGCGCCGCGGTGACCTTGCGCAGGACCTCGTCACCGGCGCGTGAGCCCCGGGTGTCGTTGACCACCTTCATCCTGTCGACGTTCAGGTAGCCGAGGACGAACCGCTCGCCGCTCCTACGACACCGGTCGATCTCGCGTCCGAGCGCGGCGAAACCGGCTTGGCGGTTGAGGACCCCGGTGAGCTCGTCGCGGGTGAGCCGATCCGAGTCGCGCCCGCCGTCTGCGGGCAGGTGGCGCAGGGCCGGCGCGGCGACCGGCGGGGCGACCGGCGGGGCGACCGGCTCCGGGGGCTGGTGCGGGAGGTCGGGCACGGCCTTCGGTGTGGTTGTGCGCACGGGCTCGGGTGCCGGGACCCGAGCCGGATGATCGCCCCCGCCCCCGTTGTGTCGAAGAGAAGCGAACGGTGACGCACCTCGAGGCCCCGTCGTCTCGGTGCTCGCAGGCGGATCGGCCGACCCCGGGTCGTCGGTCGACACGACGCCGCGCACGAGGTCGGCCCACAAGGTGACGATCTCGATCACCTGCTCTGCCACCAGGTCCAAGATGGCGTCGCGCTCAGAGGGCTCGAGGTGGCGGAGCAGCCCGTGCAGCTTCGTGGCTCCGTCGGACAGCGCGGTCGCCACCTTGAGGAGTCGTTGCGCGGAAACCACTGATGCGTCCTGCGTGGTCACGGTGGGAGTTCCTCGCTCACCCTGGATGGCGGAAAGTCGCCTGCGACCGACGGGTGGATCGTCATCCAGGTCCTGCATGTCAACTCCCCGTTTAGTCGTCACCAGCAGTGAACGCAAAACTACATTACTGTCACTTGCGAGACCCGGATCCCGGAATTGGATCGGTCCAGGTGGGAGACGCTCCTCGGGGATCGGGCGAGGCTCGGCGCACCGCCCCGCGCGGGCGGGGGACAGGTCCGCTTTCGGGGCCGATCCGTGAGCATCGGCGTCTCTCGTGGTCGGCTCAGCTCGTGCGGCGGAACCGGAAGGGACAGCTCGCACCACCGGTGCCGATCGTCGTGGGACGCTCGAAGGCGAAGCCGTCGTGTCCGGGATCGATGGCGTCGATCCAATTGGCGTCGAAGGCGCAGAAGACCGTCGTGAGCTGACCGGCCCCGTTTGCAGTCAGGACATCGTGGTAGTAGCAGCGATTCACCTCCACGGTGTACCGATCACCGTCGTCCTCGGGATGGCCGAAGTCGAAGCCGATCCCGAATGCCAGTCGCTCGCGCTCTTTGGCTATGTGCACCATCGACGTGAAGGGATCGGCGGCCGAGTCCAATGCCGCCCGGGTCGCGGCGCGCACGACCTCGTGGAGCGGTGCGACGAACGCCCGTGTCAGGAGGGGGACCAATTCGTCCTCGTCGTGTCGAGCGCGCAGCTCTCGGTACGCCGCCACCACCGCCAGGGTGAGCGAGAGGTTGTGCCGAGAAGCCTCGTCCACGAGGCGGTGCTGCTGGTCGGCCACCAACGCCTCGTGTCGCCGGGCCAGCCGATCGGAGAGACCCCGTTCCCCGGGGAGCTCCTCGACGAGTGCATCGAAGAACGCCGAGATCGTCATGGCGGTCTCGGCTTCGGGATCGGGCCGGTACCCGCCCGAGTGCTCGTCGTTGCTCGACTTCGGATCGTGCACGGCTGACTCCCCCTGGCCGGAGGCTCGGCTGTCCGGCCCCGCTGGCCGACCCCGCTGTCGTCTGTGTCTACTATAGTAAATCAAGCACCTACTATAGTAGACACGAACGAGGAGGGGCAATGGCCAAACCGTCGATCGGTTCGATGTTGAGAGAGGCGAGAGCTGCGCACGACCTCTCGCTGCAGGAGGTCGCGCAGCGTGCGGGATGTTCGGCGGGGTACGTGCACAAGCTGGAGATGGATCGGGTGCGAACCCCCTCACCCCGGGTACTGGCCGGGCTCGCCGAGGCGCTCGGACTGGCCTACGGCGACCTCATGAATGCGGTCGGCTACGAGCAGATGGACCTGAGCCCACGCCCACCCGAGCACCCCGGCGCGCTCAAGCGCTACAGCAACGCCCACATCGTCGAGCTCCTCGAGCAGTTGCAGGACGACGTCCGCGCCATCAAGGCGTCGGTGACCTCGGCGAAGTAGACGGACCCCGTTCGACCCTCAGCACGCTCGGGCCCGATCGATGCACGGCTCGAGCGCCTCGAAGGCGCCCGGCACGTCGTCGGCGGACATGGCGAAGAACAGCGCCGAGACGCCGTCCGCGCCTGCCTCGGCGTACTGCTCGGTGATCGCCGCGTCGAGCGGCTTGAAATACGGGCATACCGTCACCGTGATCTCGGCGCGCACCCGTCCCTGTTCGGCGAGCAAGGCCTCGAGATGCGTCACGGCGTCGGGCAGATCGGCCGGGGCGCGGTTGAAGGTGTGCCAACCCTGTCCCGCCCGCGCCACGCGCCGCATGGCGGGCTCGCTCTCACCGCCGATGTGGATGGGGGGGTGCGGGTCCTGGACGGGCTTGGGATGGAAGTTGCACGGAGGCAGGGTGTAGTGGGCCCCGGAGAACGACGACGGGTCGTCGCTCCACAGGGCGTGCAGCACCTCGAGGTACTCGTCGGTGCGCTCGCCGCGTCGTTCCCACGGCACGTCGACCGCCTCGAACTCCTCGCGCAGCCAACCCACGCCCACCCCAAGGTCGACCCGTCCGCCCGACAACCAGTCGACGGTGGCGACCTCCTTGGCGGTGTAGACGGGGTTGCGCTGGGGCAAGAGGCACATTGCGGTCCCCAGGCGCACCGACGTCGTGATCCCGGCCAGGAAGGCCAGCGTCGTGAACGGCTCGAGCAGGCCCGACCCGGGCGGGATGGGCGCCTGGCCGTCCTCGGCGTAGGGGTACCTCGACGCGTAGCGCTCGAAGGTGACCACATGCTCTCCCACCCAGATGCCGTGCACGCCCCGTGCCTCGGCCTCACCGGCGACGGCCGTCAGGTACTCCGGTGTGGAGAACGGGCTCGCCGTCGGCAGCCAGATGTCGAAGTCCACGACAGCTACCGAGCCGGTGGCGCGGTGATGCGGAAGACCGGATGTTCCGGAGCGATACGGCGCAGGTCCACGTCGGAGGAGTCGGCAGAGACGCCACCGAAGAACTTCCCGACCTCGAATTTCCAACGCCGGAGGTAGGCGCGCAGCACCTCGACCTTGTCGTCGTCGCCGAGCTCCTCGGCGCGGAACTGCTCCACCCGACGTCCGACCACGAGCTCGCCCTCGCCGGCGACGCGGAAGTTGCGCACCCATTCGGTCTCGCCCCGGGGTGCGACCAGGTAGCGCCGGCCGTCGAGGGTGAGCACGTTCACGGGGTTGGCTGCGCCACTGGCCCGACTTCCTGCCCCGGACCCGCAGCACCCGCGAGCCCCACACGCTCACCCCCAGGCGGGTGAGGCCGGCCACGGTGGCGTTGAAGGCCTTGTCGACGGAGGTCGGCTTTTGGTAGTGCGGCACCCGCCATCATGGCAAGGGCGCCGGTCCCGGGCCACCTGCGCCAACCGGGCCGACGTCAGCGCAGGTGGAGCCCACCGTCGACCATCACGATCTCGCCTGTCACGTACCGGGCGCCCACCAGGCCGAGGATCACGTGCGCGATGTCCTCGGGCGTGCCCGAACGCTGCATCGGTGCCTGGGCCCGCACGAACTCCCGCACGACGTCCCAGTCGGCGGTCCAGGGCGTGTCCACGAGCCCGGGTGCGACGGCATTGACCCGGATCTCGGGGCCGAGGACGTTGGCGAGGAGCTCGGTCATGTGGCTGACCGCCGCCTTGGAGGTCGCATAGGGGATCGAGCTCCCCCGGGTGGTGTGGCCCGCCACCGACGACACGTTCACGACCGCCCCGTCGCCGCCGGCGCGCAGGTGGGGGACCGCAGCCACCGTCACCTGCCAGGTGCCGATGACGTTCACGTCGAAGATGCGCCGCCACACCTCGGGCGACGCCGCCTCGAGATCGGGGTGGGCGATGACCTCGGTGGTCCCGGCGTTGTTGACGAGGATGTCGAGCCGCCCGTGGTTCTCCACGGCTCGCGCCACGAGGTCCCGGGCCTGCTCGCGCGTCGGCGATGTCGGCCTGGACGTAGCTGGCGTCGGGAAGCTCCGCCGCCAGTGCCCGACCGGCGTCGACCGACGAGGCCGAGTTCACCACGACGGCCGCACCCTCGGCGCCGAGGGCCCGGGCCGTGGCGGCTCCGATGCCGCTCGACGACCCCGTCACGAGGGCGACCTTGCCCTGGAGGCTTCCCGGCATGTGCGTCTCCCCGTCTCTCTCCGCCCTGCGCCGATCCGCTCGGTGCCGTGCCTGTTCTCTTACCAGGTTGTCGGTACGGTGGCGGAATGCGGCTCGTGAGCTTCGTGGAACCCGACGCACCGTCGGTCCTCCGGACCGGTGTCGTGGTCGGCGACGAGGTGGTGGACCTCACCGACCCGTCGGTGGCGCTCCCCGGTGACATGACCGAATTCCTGGTGGCGGGGCCCGGAGCCATCGAACGCGCCGAGGCGGCGACGGAGTCGGGCGCCCGTCGGCTGGCGCTCGACGAGGTGCGCCTGCGCCCGCCGGTGCCGCATCCGGCCAAGGTGCTCGGCATCGGTCTCAACTACGCCGCGCACGTGGCCGAGACCGGAGCGACGCGGCCCGAGCACCAGGTGTGGTTCAACAAGCAGCGCACCTGTGTGATCGGGCCGGGCGACGCCATCGAGATCCCCCGGGTCTCGGCCCAGGTCGACTACGAGGGCGAGCTCGCCATGGTCATCGGGCGCCGCTGTCGACACGTGCCCGGCGCCGAGGCCGCGTCGGTCGTCGCCGGCTTCACCGTGTTGAACGACGTGACGGTGCGAGACTGGCAGTGGCGGACCCCCACGTGGACGTTGGGGAAGTCCTTCGACACCCATGGACCGGTCGGGCCCTGGATCGTCACCGGGGACGAGGTCGGGGATCCCCATGGGCTTCGTCTGCGCACCTGGGTGAACGGCGACCTGCGCCAGGACTCGTCGACCGACGACATGATCTTCTCGTGCTGGGAGCAGGTCGAGTACCTGTCCACCGTGTTCACACTCGAACCCGGTGACCTGATCTCGACGGGGACCCCGGCCGGGGTGGGGATGAGCTTCGACCCCCCGCGCTGGCTCGTCGACGGCGACGTCGTCCGCATCGAGATCGAGGGCCTCGGGACCCTCGAGAACCCCGTTGCGCACGAGCCCGCCCCCTGACCGCCGGCCCGCCGCCGTCGGCTCGCTGCGCGTGACGCGCGGTCTGGTCATCCCCGCCGACGAGCTCGAGTGGCGATTCACCCCCAGTGGTGGCCCCGGTGGTCAGCACGCCAACAAGGCGAGCACGCGAGCCGAGGTGTCCTTCGACGTGGCGGGGTCGAGGTCCCTCGGCCCGCGCCAGCGGGCACGGCTCCTCGAGCGGCTCGGGCCGACGGTGCGCGCCGCCGCGGGCGACGAGCGTTCCCAGATGCGCAACCGGGAGCTGGCGCTCGAGCGGCTCCGCACACGGCTCGCCGACGGGCTCCGGGTGGACAGGGCCCGCGTCGCCACCGCACCATCGGCGTCGGCGCGCGCCCGGCGCCTCACCGACAAGCGCCGGCAGTCGGCCCGCAAGCGCGACCGGGCCCGACCATCGGCTGAAGACGACTGATCAGAGGCCGTCGGGGCGCAACAGCGCGTCGCTGCCGCCGTCGACGAAGAGCACCGAGCCGTGGATGTAGCTGTTGGCGGGGTCGAGGAGGAACCCGATGGACGCCGCGATCTCGGCCGCGTTGGCCCTGCGACCCATGGGCACCGGCAGGGCCTCGATGAGAGGTCCGAGCACGGGATCCTCGAGGCCGCCGGCCAGAAGCGGTGTGTCCACCGGTCCCGGAGCGACGGCGTTGAGCCGCACCCCGGCCCTGCCCCAGGCACCGGCTCGTCGTCGCATGGCCCGGGTCAGGGCGAGCTTGCTCATCCCGTAGACGGTGGACCCGTCGAGCCCGGCGGCGCAGGCATTGGCCTTGTCCTCGTCGCCCTCGAGCAGCAGGCCCAGCAACTCCTCGTTGACCGGTGTCAGGCTGGCCGAATTCGACGAGACGACCACCGCCGCGGGGGCCTCACCCTCGGCGAGCAGGCCGCAGCATGCCGTCGAGCACTTCGACCGCGCCGAAGAAGTTGACGCGCGAGATCATGTCGGTGGGCTTGATCTGGGGCCCCAGCCCGGCACACACCACCAGGCCGTCGAGTCGGGCGCCCGACAGCTCTGTCACCGCGTCCAGCGCCTGTCTCCGGCCCTCGGGGCCCGAGAGATCCGCGGTGACCTGGGCGTCGTGGAGGTCGATGCCGATCACCCGGACGCCGCTGCGCTCGAATCGCCTGCTGACGGCGGCGCCGATCCCCGATCCCGAGCCGGTGACGGCGATGGTGCGCCGGTGGCGAGGGGCGTGGGTCATCTCCGGCCGCGGCGTGCTCTCCATGGCGGCACGTTGTAGCCGACGAGCCCCGGGTCGCGCCTCTCGGTCCCCGGTCAGCTGCAGCAGTCGAGGCAGGCCATGGCGGTGGCATCGGCCAGCTGCACCCGCCTGCGCACCAAGAAGCACGACCGGCACACGAACTCGTCGACACCGCACGGCGCCACGTCCACGGGGTCGGCGGTGTCGGTCTGCATCTGCAGCAGTACGCCGCGCACGCCGGCCGGATCGTCGTCCTCGTCCCCGGCCTCGCCGTCGCCGAGGAGGGCCAGGCGCTCGAGCAGGACCAGGTCGAGGCTCTCCTCGAGGTCCTCGTCACCGAGGTCGTCGTCCGCGTCGTCGAGCTCCGCCGCCACGATGCCGATCGGGGTGGCGGCCGTCGAGGGGACCAGATGGACCTGGCCGTCGACCGCAGCGTCGTCGACACCGTCGTCGTCAGCGTCGTTCCCGTGGACCAGGTCCTCGAGCGATGCCTCGAGGGTGTCCTCGTCCACGTCCTGTTCGAGGAGATCCTCGTTGTCGAGCTCCTCTTCGAGGATGGCCTCGTCGTCGAGCTCCCCGATGGCGAGCTCCTCGGGCGGTTCGAGGTCGGGCTCGCCCTCGGTGAAGTGGGCCTCGAGGGGCTCACGGTGCCTCTCAGCCAGTCTCATGGCCAGGAATCCTCCTTGCCGAGTCCGCCTGGGCCGGGGTCCGGGGTCCGGGTGGGTCGCGATCGCCGTCTGGCATCAGCATCGGACCGCTGAGCCCGCTGTGCAAGGCCTTTCTCCGGCCGACGAGCCCGTTGTCGATCCCGAGGGCCGGCGGGCCTCCGCCTCGTCTCCTCGCCGGTGCCCCCGGCGTACCTCGCCTTGACTCCCTATTACAGGAGTAAATCTAGAAATACGGGCGATTTACTGGCTAAGGTCACGACGGGGGTGGCGCTCTGTCGCCCGACAGAGCCACCGAGACGGAGAGGAGCAGCCGGTGTCCGAGCACGGTCCGGGGACGACAACGAAGGCATCGGCGTCTGGCCGTGCGGCCGGCGCGTCGGTGGCTGGCAGGAGTTGCCGTGGCGGCGGTATCGGCCGGCATGGCGGGGGCCACGGCGCTGCCCGCTGCGGCCGCGACGTCCCCGCCGCACGGGCTACTACGTGGCCTCGGCCGGCGGAGGGGTGTTCGGGTTCGGCGGGGCGGTGGTCTACGGGTCCCCCGCCGCGTCGGGGACGGCCCTCGGGGCGCCGGTCGCCGGCATCGCCGAGACCACGACGGGCAAGGGCTACTGGCTCGTCGGTGCCGACGGCGGCGTGTTCACCTACGGCGACGCCGGGTACTTCGGCTCGGTCCCCGCCGTCACGACCAGGAAGCTGGCCGCGGCGGTGGTCGGGGTGGCGACGACGTCGGACTCCAAGGGCTACTGGCTCGTGGGTGCCGACGGCGGCGTGTTCGCCTTCGGCGACGCCGGGTACTTCGGCTCCCTGCAGTCCCTGCACCTCACGCCGGCGTCGCCCATCGTGGGCATCGTCCCGACGCCCACGGGCAGGGCTACTGGCTCGTCGGGGCCGACGGCGGCGTGTTCGCCTTCGGCGACGCCGGGTACTTCGGCAACGTCGCCTCGCTCCTCGGGGGGCCCGCACCCTCGCCCATCGTGGGCATGACGGCCACGCCCGACGGCGGGGGCTACTGGGTTGTCCAGAACGACGGTGCGGTGTCGCGCTTCGGTGACGCCGGCTTCTTCGGGTCCACGCTCACCACGGGCATCGTGCCCAGTGCGCCGGTCGTGGGCATCGTGGCGACGCCCGACGCCAAGGGCTACTGGCTCGTGGGCGCCGACGGCGGCGTGTTCACCTTCGGCGACGCCGGGTACTTCGGCTCGCTTCCCGCCGAGCTCGCCTTCGGGGGCGTGACCCTCACCTCGCCGGTCTCGGTGGTGGGACTGGCCGTCAAGCACTGAGGGGTCGACCGGCACGAGAACCGGCCCCCCGTCTCGGTGCCGGTCGACCATCAGTTCCCGAGTTCGCCCGCGTCAGACAGACGACGGAGCGTCAGACAGACGACGGAGCGTCAGACAGACGACGGAGCGTCAGACAGACAGCGGAGCGTCAGACAGACAGCGGGTCGAGGCTCAGCCCACCTCGCCCGACACGTACGCCCTCGTGCGGGGGTCGCGCGGCGAGTCGAAGATCATCTTCGTCTCGCCGAACTCCACGAGCTCGCCCGTGGCGCGGTCCTCGCCCAGAAGGAAGAAGGCCGTGTAGTCCGACACCCGGGTGGCCTGGAACATGTTGTGGGTGACGAGGCCGATGGTGACGTCGGTGGCGAGGTGGGTGATGAGCTCCTCGATCTTGGCCGTGGCGATGGGGTCGAGCGACGAGCACGGCTCGTCCATGAGGAGCACCTCGGGCTCCACCGCCAGCGCGCGGGCGATGCAGAGCCGTTGCTGCTGGCCGCCTGAGAGCTTCACCGCCGGTGAGTGCAGCCGGTCCTTGACGAGGTCCCACAGCGCGGCGTGGTGCAGCGCGGCTTCGGCGGCCTCTCTGCAGCACCGACTTGGAGCGCACGCCGTTGAGCCGCAGGCCCGCCACGACGTTGTCGAAGATGCTCATGGTGGGGAACGGGTTCGGTCGCTGGAAGACCATGCCCACCCGGCTGCGGACGAGCTCGGCCTGGGTGTCGCGGGCGTAGACGTCGAGGTCCCCGACGAGGACCTGACCGGTGACCTTGCCGCCGGTGTCGTCGTGGAGCCGGTTGACGGCCCGCAAGATGGTGGTCTTGCCACAACCCGACGGGCCCACGAGGGCGGTGACGCGGTTGGCGCACGAGATCGAGGGTGACGTCGCGCACCACCCGGTGCTTGCCGAACGACACGTTGACGTCACGCAGCGACACGGCCGCGGCGGTCGTGCCGCGGCGTGGAGCGCTGTCCGCGACGCTCGGGCAGTGCTCCCCGACGACTTCTGCGACGGCGGTCGTGATGTCGATGGTCATCTCCGTGCTCCGATGGGCCTGTGCATCCTACGGTGTTGCTGCTTCGACATCGGGCTTGGCGATTGAGGCGGGCCGAGACGAACCGGGCCGCGCACGCTGAGCACGAGCACCAGGGTCAACAGGACGAAGGCGGTTCCCCAGGCGATCTGTTGCGCGGCGGGATAGGGCTGGGTGGCGTTGCCGTAGATGGTGAGCGACAGCGCCTCCATGGGCTGGAGGCGGGTTCGTGACCAACGCGCGAGGCCCCGAGGATGGTGACGAACAACGGCGCCGTCTCGCCCACGGCCCGAGCCACGGCCAGGAGGTTGCCGGTGACGAGCCCGGGCAGCGCGCCGCGCAGCACGACCGAGCGCACCACACGGGAGCGGCGCACCCCGAGGGCGAGCCCGGCCTCCCACAGGTCGCGCGGCACCGACCGCATGGCGGCCTCGCTGGCGCGGATGACGATGGGGAGCATGAGCACGGCCAGGGCGAAGCTCCCGGCCAGTCCCGAGAAGTGGCCGATGAGCGAACCGGGCCCGATGAGCACGGCGTAAGCGAAGATCCCCAGGGCGATCGACGGCACTCCGGTGAGCACGTCCGCCGCGAACCGAAGCGCACCCGCGAGCCGCCCCCGGCGCTCCACGAGGAAGAGGGCGCACATGGTTCCCACCGGCACCGCGATGGCGGCGGCCAGGCCGACGATGATCACCGACCCCACGATGGCGCTCGAGATGCCGCCGCCGGGGATGCCCGGCGGTGTGGGGACGTGGGTCAGGAAGCTCCACGACAGCGCTCGGATGCCGCGGCTGGTGGTGTAGGCGACGAGGGCGACGAGCGGCGCCAGGGAGATCGCCACCGCGACAAGCTGCACAGCACGATGGCGCAACCGTCCCGAGGATCCGGCGCCGCACGAGTGAGCGCCGGGCCGACTCACGCACCAGGCGCGCGCCGCGTGCCGATGGCGTCGGTGAGGTCGCCGGGCACCGGCCGGGAACACCGTGACGGCTCACGCCACGGCTCCGACGGCGCGCAGCCGTCCGGCGCAGCAGGAGCTGCCCTCCGACGTTGACGAGCGCGGTGATGGCGAGCAGCACCACCACGAGGCCGATGATCGAGCTCTTGTCGAGGCCCGGATTCGCCTCGCCGAAGTTGTTGATGATGGCGGACCCGAGGGTGGCCCCGGGGGCGAGCAGCGAGTGGGGGAGCGCGTTGTTGTTCCCGATGACCATGGCCACGGCGATGGTCTCGCCCAGGGCGCGGCCCATGGCCAGGATCACCGCCGCCTCGATGCCGGTGCGCGCGCCGGGCACGACCGCAGTGCGCACCACCTGCCAGCGTGTGGCGCCGAGGGCCCGGGCCGCCTCGCGGTCCTCAGTCGGCCACGCCCGAGAGCGCGGTGCGCGACAGCGCCACGATGGTGGGCAGGATCATCACGGCCAGCACCGTGCCGGCCAGGAGCATGCTCGGCCCGTAGGCGGGGCCGTGGAAGAACCATTCGAGGAGCGGGACCTTCTTGAAGAAGGGCTCGACGTGATGGGCGAAGAGCCGGGGACAGCACGAGCAGCCCCCACAGCCCGACGACGATGCTCGGGACCGCCGCGATGAGGTCGATGAGGACCGACAACGGGGCGGCGAGCCATTTCGGGGCGAGCTCGGAGAGAAAGGCGGCGGTGCCCACGCCGATGGGCACGGCCAGGATGATCGCCACCGCCGTGGTGATGAGCGTCCCGACGATGAAGATGCCCGTCGGGTAGATGTCCTTGGTGGCGTTGTAGGTCCCCGACCACAAAAAGCTCAGCGCCCGAGTGGCCGAAGGCCTGGCTCGACGACGCCAGGAGGCTGACCACGCAGGCCGAGGACGATGGCGGCGAAGACCGTCGCGCCCGGTCCAGCGCAACACGGCGTAGGCCCGGCCTCCGGGCCGGGCCCAACGTCGTTGCAGTCCCTCTCTGACCCCGTTGACCGGGGTGAGCCTCGGAGGAGGGACCTCCTCGAGCAGCGTCGTGCTCATCGTCGTCAGCCCTTCGGCCGACCTGGTCGAGCGGCGATCAGGAGAACAGGGGCTTGCCGGCGGAGTTCTGCGAGCGTCAGCAGCGTCTGGTGCGCGAGCGCGACCACGTTGGCCGGCAGACGGCGAGTACCCGAGCGGCCGACGCCTGTTGCTGGCCGGTGGTGGTCACCCAGTCGAAGAGCTTGCCGAGCACGACGCCCGAGGGTGGTGTTGGACTGCTTCTGGTAGATGAGCGTCCAGCTGAAGTTGGCGAGCGGGTAGGTGCCCGCGCCGGTCCCGTTGACGATGTTGAAGTTGGACGCGCTCAGGTTCGGCGGCCTGGGCCCGGCCGCGGCGATGCTCGACTGCGACGGCTTCACGAAGCTGCCCGAGGCATTCTTGAGCGCCGCGTTGGTGAAGCTCGCCTGCAGGGAGTAGGCGTACTCGACGTACCCGATGGCACCCGGCGGTCTGCTGGATGAAGCCGGCCACCCCGGTGTTGAGCTGCTCGCCCACGCCGACGTTGGTGATCGGCCACTTGGTCGAGGCGGTGGTCCCGGCGGCGGAGCTCGTCCACGCGGATCCGCCCGTGTCGATGAGGTACTGGTCGAGGTCGTATCCCGGTCCCGAGGAGTCGGCGCGACGCACCGGCACGATGGTGGTGGAGGGAAGGCTCACGCCGGGGTTGAGCGCGGCGATGGCGGCGTCGTTCCATTGGGTGATCTTGCCGAGGTAGATCCCGGCCAGGGTGGGGCCGTCGAGCTTCAGGCCCGCCCGACACCCCGGGCAGGTTGTAGCTGAGGGCCACGCCGCCGAGGTCGACGGGCACCTGCAGGATGTTCCCGGCGGTCCCCGTGGCCGGTGTCTTGATGGGGATCTCCGAGTCACCGAAGTTGACGGTGTTCTGCTGGATGTCGGTGACGCCGACGCTGCTGCCGGCCGGCGAGTAGTTGACGCTGACGCCCTTGTCGGCCTGGTTGTAGTAGTAGAAGACGCGCGTGAAGAAGGGCTGGATGGAGTTCGCTCCCGGCCCCGGCGAGCTTGAACGACGGCGACTGCGTGTCACACGTGGCGCTCAGCGCTCCGCCGGTGCGTCGAGCACGCGGTCGAGCTCGCCTTCGGGTGCGACCGTGGTGGCGGTGTGGGCCACGGGCGCAGCGGTGGTCGCCGTGGTCGGCCGCGGCTGGTCGTCGGTCGTGGCGGTGGTCGGTCGGCGTGGTCGGTGGTCGAGATCGTGGGCTTGTGCGCCTTCTTCTTCGCCGCGGTCGGCGAGGACGAGCTGCACGCCGCGGCCACGAGCGCCACCGCGCCCAGTGAGAGCACCAGGGTCGACCACCGGGCGTCCGACGGCGCGCCGGGTCTGACCGGCCTGGTCGTGTGGGTCTCGGGCTCGACGCTGTCTCGGCACCTCGGTGCACGGGCTCTCCTCTCCACGCGCGGGAGGAGCCGAGCCCCCCTCGCTTCACTACATCCCAGTGAATATAGCGATTGCATAGAAATACTAGGACTAAGGCCGGAATCGTCCAGGGGCCGCCCCCGCCCGCCCCGGTCGCCAGGAGCGAATCCGTGCCCGGGGGCCGCTGCGGGGGGCCTCGTCGGTGCCGGGGCTGGGCGCAGGCGCCTGCGGACGGGCAGAATCCGGTCCGTGCACATTCCGGCCAAGGTTGACTACGGCATGCGGGCCCTGCTCGCGCTGGCCGATCGCAAGGACCCGACGACGGCCGAGGCGCTGGCCCAGGTCCAGGGCCTCCCGGCGAGGTTCCTGGGGGCGATCCTGATCGAGCTGCGCCGGGCCGGCATCGTCGCCAGCCAGCGGGGCTCGGAGGGTGGCTACCGCCTGGCCCGACCGGCCAAGGACATCAGCGTCGCCGACGTGATGCGGGCCCTCGACGGGCCCCTGGCCGAGGTGCGGGGGCTGCGCCCCGAGGCGGCGCACTACGAAGGGGCGGCCGAGCACCTCCAAGACGTCTGGGTGGCCGTGCGGGCCAGCCTTCGCAACGTGCTCGAGCGGGTCAGCCTCGAAGACGTCGTGGCCGGGCGCCTGCCGCGCGCCGTGGCCAAGCTGACCGAAGACCCCGACGCCTGGGCGCCGCGCCGCTGAGAAGGTTCAGGCCGACTGGCCGAGCGCTCGGGGCTCGGTCCCGTCGCCCCAGGCCTCGTCGAGGAACCCGGCGATCTCGGCGGTGAGCCTGTCGGGCGCCACCCGCAGCTCCAAGATCGACCGAGCTTCCACCAGGCGGGCGTGCTGGAGCTGGCGCGTGAGGTGGTCGGCGTCGGTGAAGGGGTGGATGAAGTCGATCTTGTGACCGATGACGAGCGCGGGAGCCTCGATGGCGTGGCGGGCCTCGTAGGTCGGGGTGATGGGACCGACGAGCATGCCGTGCAGCACCGCCGCGATCTCCTCGGGCTCGGCCGTGATCATCGTGAGGGCGCTGTCGAGGGGGGCCACGGTCGTGCGGGGCAGACGCCGGGCCACAGAGGCCACGATGCGGACCAGCGGCGCGGCGTAGTGGACGCCGAGGAGCATGGGCAGAAAGACGAGGGCCGCCCCCGGCACGGCCCATTCCAGGACGGGCATCTCGATGAGCAGTCCCCGCACCCGTTGGGGTGCCTGGACCGCCACCTGGAGGCTCACGTTGGCCCCGAGCGACACACCGCCCACGACGGCCTGGTCGATGCCCAGCTCGTCGAGCAGCGCCACCACGTGGCGGGCGTAGGAGTCCATGCGGTGCGCCGAGGCGTGCCTCGGCTTGTCCGACCGCCCGTGGCCGGGCAGGTCGAGGAGCAGGACCTGGAAGCCACGCTCGGCGAGATCGGCGGCCAGGCGCCGACTGAGCTGGTTGTCGAGCAACAGGCCGTGGAGGAAGACGAGGACCCGCGATCCCTCGCCGTGGCGCTCGTAGTGCAGGCGCAGACCCTCGACCTCGAAGGTCCCCTCGTCGAAGGGACGCCGTTCGAAGAGCCTGCGCAGCCAGGAGACCGGCGCCAGGCTCGTGAGGCCTGTGGCCACCGAGCCCGCCAGCTCCGGGTCTGAATCTGCGTCGGGGCCCTCCCCGTCGACCCCGGGCCCGTCGTGCCCGGGCCCGTCGTGTCCGGGGCGCGGCCCGGTCGGAGCAGAAGACGAAGTGCCGAGCCCGGCCCCCACGGTCGCCACGGACCTCGACGTTACCCGGGTCGCCTTTCCCCCTGCACCTCTTTCTCTGCTCATCGGGGGTTGTTGCGGGTCATCAGGGGTTGCTGGGGGTCATCAGGGGTGGCTGGGTGGTCGATACGGTCGCCGCGGGCGCCGGTGGCGACGTGTGGCACCCCCCGCCGGTCCACGCGGGACCGGCGGGGGGCCCGACGCCTAGATGAGCCGGAGCTTGCGGGAGCACGCCGGCCACTGACCCCAGCCGCTTCGGGCCTGGAGCTTCTGGGCGGCCTGGTCCTGCACGGCGGGCGCGGCGGCGGAGGGCAGGCCCGGGTATCCGAGGCCGTGCCACGTCGCCAGGCTGAACTGATAGGCGCCGTAGTACCCGTTGCCGGTGTTCTCGGCATAGTTGCCGCCTGACTCGCACCTGCGCAGGCCGGCCCATACGTCACCGCCGGCGGCGCTCGTCGCCGGGGCGACCGGCGCGGCGGGGACTGCGGCCGGATGTGGCACCGGCGTGGTGGCCTTGGGCTTGGCCACCGCCACCGCGACCGCCACCTTCGGCGCCGGCGGCGGCGCGTGGGCTGCTTCGTATGCCATCCAGGCAGAGAGCAGCTTCACGTACCGGGTCCCCGCCGGGCGCAGGAGGCCGATGTGCATCTCGTCGCCTTCGGCCAGAGAGCCCTGTGACGCCGGCGCCGGCACGGTGGCCGACGCCAGCTGCACACCGCCGAGGCGGTGGTCGGTGGCGACGGGCCGCAACAGGCCGATCGGCGACTCCTCGCCGAGGGCGAGGGGGGTCGGTTGCTGGCCGGCGGCCCATGCCGCCGACGCAAGGTGGATCCCGGCGCCACCGAGGTGGGCACCGGCGTTCTGATGATGGTCATGGTGAGGAGAACTCGGCGATTGGTGCAGAAAGCTCATGCCGAGCAGCACGGCGATAGCAACGCCAAAGAGTCGGTGGTTCCGCATCTTGTGCCTCCTTGAAGTTCACGGGATCCCCGTAGGGCTCCAGGTGGGCTTGGGAATGCGGGCGGCCCGTCGTCTGGTGCATTCGTCTCGCAGAGCCGGCGCCGGGAAGGGCGGGCGGTCCTGGACTGACTGCAGGTCCGAACGAGGTGCTGACGGAGCGACCCGGGGTTCTGGCGTAAGGCACTTCCTCCTCTGGGTGGGTGTCGGCGATCGACGACATGGCAGGGGCGCAGTGCAGCGCGAAGACCGGGACCCCGGGCGCGCCGCGGCGCAAGGGGACAAAGCGTTCCGGGCGGTCCACATGAGCGGGGCCTCTGGGGCCCGGGCGACAGCCTCCGCTGCTGTCGCATGGACTCTGCCGATGGCTTGAGTGGGAACAATTGTAAGCGCTTGCGCATGGGCGCACAAGCTCATCGGCCTGGTGGGGGCCCCTGTGCGGTGGTCAGGAGCGGGGTCAGGGCGGCCCCACGGCCCCCTGAGCAGGGACTTCGTCGGCTCACTCGCACTCGGGGTGAGGGTGTTGACACCCTGTCAGATATCGGCCCCGAACCGGGTCCGCGAGGTCAGAAGCACCCGTCGGTAGCGTTGCGGTCCGATGACGACCACCACCCCCAGCGCGCCGCGGGGACCCTCGGTGACCGACCCCGACGACCCCGCCGACCCCGCCGACCTGTCGACGGCGTGCATGTCCTGCGGCGCGCCGATGCGACCCGAGCACGCGCACTACCGGTGTCCGCGCTGCGGATGGCGCGACTCGTGTTGCGACGGTCCCTACTGATCCTTCGGGTCCCCGGTCCGTCGCCGCGCCCGACGGGGGACCACGGCGGGCACCGGGGAGCGACTAGTCCTCGGGGTCCTGTCCCGGCGTGACCCCCGACACGCCGTAGAGGGCCTCGAGCGCGGTGTCGAGCACGTCGTCGGCTTCCCCGCCGGCTTCGCGCACCCCCACGAGGGCCGTCAGCGACGCGTAGTCGCGAGCCAGCAACCCCGCGTCGGTGTCGGGATGCACCCGGGTGCTGCTCCCCGGGGCGGTGAGGTCCAGGCGTAACGTCCCGGTCTGACCCGGCGGCAGCGCCACATGGGGGAGAGGCGTGGCGTCGTCGCCGGTTACGTGCACGGCGGAGCGGATGGTGCCGCCGCGCCCCAAGCGCCCGTGGCGTAGGCCGCGCAGCTCGCCCAGGGCGACGTTGGGGACGTTCAGGTTGAGCGTCGTCCCCGCCGGGGAGGCCTCGAGGACCGGCACCAGAGCAGCCGCCATCGTCGCCGGTGTCTCCCAGGGCACGGGGTCGTCGCCCCAGCGGATCGACACCGCCAGGCAGCGCAGGCCGAAATGCGCTGCGGTGAGGGCGGCTCCCACCGTGCCCGAGTGCATGGCAGAGCGCCCCACGTTGATGCCGTGGTTGATCCCCGAGAGCACGATGTCGGGGCGGGGGCCGAATCCGCCCACACAGGCGAGGATCACCGCCAGCGCCGGGGGCCCGTCGATGCCGTAGGTGGGGATGTCGCCGAGACCCTCGATGACATGGGCCTCGTAGTCGACGCCCTCGCGGGAATGGACCGGGCCCACCGCCGCCCCCGACCCGCTGTAGTCGATCAACGGGGCCACGACCACGACGTCATGGCCCGTGGAGGATGCCATGAGCGCCAGCGCGGCGATGCCCGGGGCGCGCACGCCGTCGTCGTTGGTGACCAGTATTCGCACAAGACCCTCCGGTGGGCGGCCCACCCTGGTGCGCCGGCCGCAGCTCCTGCGCCGACGTGGGCTCGTGCGTCTACCATACGACTCCGCCACAGACCCGTACCGCCGCCGACGACCGGACACGAGCCACCCACTTGCCTGTCACCGCAACCGGAACCCAAGCCCCCTCCGGGGTGCAGTACGAGATCGGACACGGACAGCACCAGGTGGTCGTCACCGAGGTGGGCGCCACCCTCCGTTCCTACACCGTGGGCGGCGCGGCCGTGCTCGACGGGTTCGGGGTCGACGAGGTGTGCGACTCGGGCCGAGGCCAGGTCCTCGCCCCGTGGCCCAACCGTCTGGGTGACGGCCGCTACAGCTACGAGGGCAGAGACGGGCGCGCCGCTCTCGACGAACCGGAGCGGCACAACGCCATCCACGGACTGGTGCGCTGGTTGCCCTGGCAGGTGCTGTCGCGGGCGCAGAACGTGCTCTCGCTCGGTTGCACCTTGTACCCGCAGCCCGGCTACCCCTGGCGACTGGGGCTCGTGGTCGAGTACCGACTGGGTCGCGACGGGCTGACCGTCTCCACCAGCGCCACCAACCTCGATCGCATCGCCGCGCCCTTCGGCATCGGCTTCCACCCCTATCTGACGGTGTCGAGCCCGATCGACTCGACCTCTCTCGCCGTCCCCGCCCGGCGGCGCCTCGTCGCCGACGAGCGGGGCCTGCCCACCACCAGCACCTCGGTGTCGGGCTCCGAGCTCGATTTCACGGCCCGCCGTTGGATCGGCGACACGGTCCTCGACACCGCGTTCACCGACTTCCGGCGCGACGCGGACGGGATGGCACGGGTCGAGCTCGACGACACGGCCGGGGAGCGCGGGGTCACGGTGTGGATGGACGAGCACTTCCGCTACGTCATGGTGTTCACCGGCGACACCCTCGAACCCGTGAGCCGGCGTCGGAGCTCGATCGCGGTGGAGCCCATGTCGTGCCCGCCCGACGCCCTTCGTTCCGGGGTCGACCTGGTGCGCCTCGAGCCCGGTGCATCCTGGAACGGCCGTTGGGGCATCAACCCCCGCTGAGTTCGCCCGCACGGTGCGGTGAACGCCGGGCAAACCTGCCCGCCGCCTTTCGGCGCCCCTGACGTGGCGTCGCACGTTCAGGTCCCGACTACTGACAACTCACATTCGAGGCGCCGAAAGTCACGCTGTCTGCGCCATAGGTCGTGACCGGAATCGTCATCTCGAAGTAGGTTCCCGATCCTCCGAGAATGGGGCGGTTGGCCTTGAAGGTCCCCGCACCGGTGACGAACCGGTCGGGTGAGTTCATTTGGACCCGGCATGTCGGCGTTGCCGAGGAGCTACCGAGGTTTGTCACCCGCACGCCCACCTCGACCTGGCTTGATCCGACCGGGAAGATCCCTTCGATAGTGGCGCTGTAGCTGTTCGCAACACCACCGTATTCAGCGGTGAACAGGATGATCCCAGCGATGACGGCGCCCACCAGGAGACACGCCAAGAAGATGTGGCGACCGACGATCGACGGTCTGTCGTTCAGAGGCCGAAGGGACAGTGACTGTCGGACCCCCCACCGGTGCCTGGGCAGCGTAGCCGTAGTCATCGCGCCGCACCCCACCTTCCGCGGCCGTCCTCCTTGGCGGCCTGCTTCTATGTTGGCAACTCCGTAGGGCGCGTCCCTAGAGGCATTGGTCCGAAATGGGATCGGACCTTGGCGCACTGGTGTCGCCGGAGTTGATTGTCGGGCCGGTACCTGCGCTGCCGTATCTCGCTCTGTGTGTCGGGTCGGACGCCGTGACCATCCGGAGGGTAAGACAGATGACCAACGGCTCTACCCAGTCGTCAGAGTGAGCGCGACCCTGGCTCCTTAAGCCAGTTGCGTTGCCTGTCAGCACGTTTCGAACGAATCGTGAAGATAGCGAACAGGGTCAACCAGCAGGACGACGACGAGGAGGAGCCATGCGCGCACCAAAGAAGATTCTGCTGGGGGTAGTCACACTCGCCCTACCGGTCACAAGTTTCGCGATATTGGGGGCACCCAGCATGTTCGCCGGGGCGGCGGTGCCGGCCTATCCCGTGGTGTGCGCGATGAACGCCACCGTGACCTTCAGCCCGACGCTCACGAAAGCCGGCACGGACACGACCAACAAAGCGGCGGTGACGACGACCACGATCACCGGTGGCAGCTTGACCGACTGCCTGTCCGCTGCCAGCGCGGGCGCTCCGAGCAGCGGGGCCATCCCGACCACCGTCATCAAGACTCCGGCGACCAAGGGCGCCAAGGTCGGCAAGGTCCAGCACTACAAGATCGGGTACTGCCCGGCCTTCGCCGGGACCGCCACTCTGAAGTCCCTCAAGAATCTGGTCTTGACCGTCCACTGGACCGGGGGTATGGGTGGCAGCTCGACGTTCACCGTGAAGTCGCCGTCGGCAGCCATCAACTTCTTCGGTGAGGTGGGCTTCGTCTTCGGGGGCAAAGCGGTGGTGGGCTCGTACTCCGAGAAGTCGCTGAACCAAATCACGGCCTACCTCGCACCGCCGACAGTTTCCACTGCCCTGTCGACCGGCTGCGCGGCCAACCAGACCGTGAGCGGGGCCACCGTCGACTCTGCCCACAGCGTGGCCATCCTCTAGGGCAGGTACCGGTAACGCCACCATCTCCGTGTGTTGCACGAGGGCGCTTCGGCTTTCTCGTGTGACACACGGGTCGGTCCCATGTGGTCGAACACGCACAGACAACAATTCCGGACAACAATTGCAGCAGTGCCATCAAGGGCGGACCGTCTGGGTCCCGCCCTTGATGAGGGTCTGGGGTCGACGTCGCACAATGTGTCATGCGATGACGAGGGGCTCCTCCTGGTTGTCGAGCTGGTCGTCGCCGGCGTCGAGCATGGCCATGGACTCCTTGGACCGTTGGTGCCGTTGTTCGCCGGCCCATTCGAGCTCGACCCCCGCTGAACCCGAGGGTCGGTCCCCGACACGGCACGGGGCGCGGCAACGGCGCGGTGGCGATGTCAGGCCCGATGTGCCCGCCGGGACGAAGAGGTCGCCGAGTGCAGAGGAGTCGGCGGCCTCGTCGAGCAGGTAGCCCCGGGGCGAACAGGGCCACCCGAGGTCGATGAGGCGGTATCGGAATCTCTGTAGCATTCGGGCCGTGCCGTCGCCCGGAATCCGACAGAATCTGGCTCAGGGGTGGATGTGAGGGCCCGGTGAAACCCTCAGCGCCCGGAGATGTGTCGACGGTGCCGAGGGAAAGACCGTGACCGACGCGCAACCGGTCGTCCGTCTCCGGGGCGTCGTCAAGCGATTCGGCGATGCCACCGCTGTGGCGGGCGTGGACCTCGACATCGCGCGAGGGGAGTTCTTCACGATGTTGGGCCCCTCCGGGTCCGGCAAGACGACGTTGTTGCGGTTGATCGCCGGATTCGAACTCCCCGACGAAGGTGCCATCGAACTCGGTGGTGTTGACGCCACGCTTCTACCGGCCAACGCGCGCAATGTGAACACGGTCTTCCAGGACTACGCCCTCTTCCCCCATATGGACGTGGTGTCGAATGTCGCCTACGGCCTGATGGTCGCCAAGGTGGGAAAGGTCGAGCGAGCGCAGCGAGCCAAGGCGGCACTGGAGATGGTCCGGCTCACGGGGTTCGAGGAACGGCGGCCGGCACAACTCTCCGGCGGGCAGCGCCAACGCGTCGCCCTGGCCCGGGCCATTGTCAACGAACCCGAGGTGCTCCTTCTCGACGAGCCGCTCGGCGCGCTCGACCTGAAGCTCCGCCAGGAGATGCAAGTCGAGCTCAAGGCCATTCAGCGCAGGGTGGGCATCACCTTCCTCTACGTGACCCACGATCAGGAGGAAGCCCTCACCATGAGCGACCGGGTGGCGGTTATGGACCACGGCGTCCTCCAACAGGTCGACACCCCGTTCCGCATCTATGAGCGCCCCGCCAACGAGTTCGTCGCCGGGTTCATCGGTGTCTCCAACCTCCTCGAGCGCGACGGCCGCCGAGTCACGGTCCGGCCGGAGAAGGTCCAGCTCGTCGCCCACGGCGACGCGGCGCCGGACGGGGCTCACGTGGAGCAGGGCATCGTCGAAGAGGTCGTCTACCTCGGTATGGTCACGCGCTTCGTCGTGGCGCTCGACGCCGGGGGAGCCCTGACCGTCGTCCGCCAGAACCTCGAGACCCAAGCCGAGGACGTCGCCGAGCTGCGAGGCCTTCGTGTCGACGTGGCCTGGCAGCCAAGTCAAGCCTACGAGATCGAGTCAGTCAGCTCCTGAGCCGTCGAGCACGGGACACCGAGAGAAGGAGGACACGGGAATGGGGATTGTCCGGAGGATAGGAAGGGGGCGGCAGCTCGGGGCGATATCGATGGTCTCGATACTCGCCCTCGGAGCGGCGGCGTGCTCGAGCAGCAAGACGCCGTCCGCCTCGTCACAGACACCACCCACGGCCGGAGTGAAGCCACCCACCTCGATCGGAGCCGGTGAAGGGCAGCTGAACCTGATCGCCTGGGAGGGCTACACCCAGGCGCAGTGGGTCACGCCCTTCGAGCAGCAGACGGGGTGTCAAGTGCATGCCAAGTACGCCGGTTCCTCGGGCGAGATGGTCTCGCTCATGGCCAATGGCGGTGGCGGCCAATACGACATGGTCTCGGCATCGGGGGACGCGGACCTCCGCCTCATCTACGGGGGTGACGTCAAGCCGGTGAATGTGGGTCTGGTCAAGGATTGGCAACAATTCCGGCCGTTCCTCAAGTCGCCGAACTTCAACACCATCGGTGGCATCCACTACGGGACGAGCCTGCAATTCGGCCCCAACGTGTTGCTCTACTCGACCAAGACCTTCCCGACGGCGCCCACCAGCTGGAGCGTGATCTACGACCCCAAGTACAAGGGCCAGATCACGGTGCCGAACAACCCGATCCAGATCGCGGACGCCGCGCTCTACCTCGAGAAGACGAAGCCGAGCCTCGGGATCACCGACCCCTATGAGTTGACGCGGCCCCAGTTCAACGCCGCCATCGCGCTGCTCAAGGCTCAGAAGCCGCTGATCGCCAAGTACTGGAACCTGGCCAGCGACGAGATCAACCTGTTCCAGAGCGGCACGACCGTGGTGGGCGCGGCCTGGCCGTATCAGACGAACACCCTGCAGGGAAACAAAGCCCCGGTGGCCGACACGGTGCCGTCGCAGGGGGCGACAGGCTGGGCTGACTCGTGGCTGATGGCGACCAAGGCCCCTCATCCCAACTGCGCCTACAAGTGGATGAACTGGGTGTCGACGCCCACCGTGCAGGCCGAGCAGGCCATCAGCTTCGGCGAGACGCCGGTCAACTCCCTGGCCTGCCCGATCATGAACCAGATGCAGGCCGGATCCTGTGCCGGGTACCACGCGGACAAGCCTGACGCCTACTTCAACACCATCAAGTTCTGGAAGACGCCGCTGTCCAATTGCGGAAACGGCCAGACCAACTGCATCCCCTACTCGGAGTGGACAAACGCTTGGACCCAAGCCACCGCGTGACAACGGTGGTGCCCGATGCGGCGGGCAGGAGGGTGGGCCCGGTCAGTGCGGTGTTGATGCGCCGCGCCTGGCTGCGGACCACTCTCCTGCTCTCGCCACCTTTGGCGTGGTTCCTCGTCATCTACGTCGCCTCCCTGGTGATCATGCTGATCACCTCGCTGTGGAGCGTGAGCTCGTTCACACAGACGATCGACCACTCGCTCACTACCCAGAACTTCCACCAGATCGCCACTGGCTCGTATCCGAAGATCATCGGCCGGACTGTGCTGCTCGCTGCGCTCGTGACGGTGACCGACGCCATCTTGGCCTTCCCATTCGCCTACGTCATGGCCAGGGTCGCAACGCGCCGCACCCAGCGGCTGCTCCTCGTGGCCGTCCTCCTGCCCCTATGGGCGAGCTACCTGGCCAAGGTGTACGCCTGGATCTCGATCCTCGAAAAAGGCGGCACCCTGAACTGGACGTTCGGCAAACTTGGGCTCCCGCTCCCGAACCTGGGGTTCACCAACGGCGCCATGTGGATCGCCTTCTGCTACATCTGGCTCCCCTACATGATCGTCCCCGTCTACGGCGCCCTCGAGCGGATCCCGAGCTCGCTGCTCGAGGCCTCGGCGGACCTCGGCGGGTCCGGCTGGACGACCATGCGCCGCGTCGTGCTCCCTTTGGCCCTGCCGGGGGTGGTGGCCGGTTCGATCTTCACGTTCTCGCTGACGCTCGGCGACTACGTCACGCCGCTGCTCGTGGGAGGAGCCAACTCGACGCTCATCGGTAACGCCATCTACGACAACCTCCTCACCGGCGGGAACCTGCCGTTGGCCGCCGCCTTGGCGACGGTGCCCATCGTCATCATGGTCGCCTACCTTGTCGTGGCCAAGCGGCTCGGCGCCTTCGATGCGTTATAGACGGCGGCAGCTGGTGCGAGGCGGTCTGTGGGCCTGGGTGGTCGGGGTCCTCCTGTTCCTCTTCGTGCCGATCATCACCATCGTGCTCTTCGCCTTCGACAAGTCGAAGGTGGAGACCTGGCCGATCCGCGGGTGGACGACGCATTGGTTCACCATCGCGTTCCACGACGCCCAGGTGCGCTCCGCCTTCATCCTGTCGCTGAAGGCTGCCGCCATGGCAACCCTTATCGCGCTGGTACTGGGATCGCTGGCCGCCTTCGGCGTCCACCGGGCCCGCTTCTTCGGCCGCGATTCGATCTCGCTGCTCTTGATCCTCCCGCTCGCGCTGCCGGGGATCATCACCGGGGTCGCCCTGAATTCGGCCTTTCAGTACGCCGGTATCGCGCTGTCGATCTGGACCATCGTGATCGGCCATGCAATCTTCTGCATCGTTGTGGTCTACAACAACGTGATCGCCCGGTTGCGCCGCACCTCCGGGACGCTCCTGGAGGCGTCAGCAGACCTCGGGGCAAGCGGCCTTCAGACGTTGCGGTACGTCACCATGCCGCTGATCGCGACCGCTTTGGTGTCGGGGGCGCTGCTGGCGTTCGCCCTGAGCTTCGACGAGGTCATCGTGACCACGTTCACCGCCGGTGCGCAGAACACCCTGCCCATCTGGATCTTCGGGGCCATACGCCTCGGGCAGCAACTCCCAGAAGTGAACGCGGTGGTAACGGTCGTCCTCGTGCTCATGTTCATTCCGATCATGATCGCCGCACGCCTGACCGGCAGTGAGAACGTCGCCCGGATGGCCGAGCCCTCACGCAAGACCGGAGCACCCGTATGACGTGCGTTTCGCAGGCCGACGTGGCTCATTGCGTCACACCCCGACGCGCCGAATCGTGATCGTTGTCCTCGAGCGGCGGCGTCAGGCCGATGTGCCGGCTGCGACGAAGAGGTGGCCGAGGGCGGAGGGGTCGGCGGGCTTGCCGAACAGGTAACCCTGGGCGAAGGGGCACCCGAGGTCGATGAGGCGGTCTCGCTGCTCCTCGCGCTCGATGCCTTCTGCCACCACCGTCAGGTCGAACGCTTCGGCCACCTCGACGACGGCACCGATGACGGCGTCGTAGCGGGTGCCGAGGGCGTCGATGAAGGACTTGTCGATCTTGACCACGTCGATCGGCAGCCGCGCCAAGGAGTTGAGCGAGGAGAATCCCGTGCCGAAGTCGTCGATGGCGATGCGCAGGCCCAGCCGTCTGAGGGCCTGAAGCCGGCGCACGGCGGCCTGGAGGTCGCGGATGAAGAAGCTCTCGGTGATCTCGAGCACCAGGCAATGAGGCGGGAGCCCGCTCTCCTCGAGCGCGGCGGCGACTTCGGCGATCATGCGGTCATGTTCGAGCTGTCGGCTCGAGACGTTCACGCTCACCGAGAACCCCGACGAGTCGCCGATGGCGTCGACCCACTGCGCCGCCTGGGTGCAGGCCTGGGCCAGCACCCACCGGCCGATCTGCAGGATCAGGCCGGACTCCTCGGCGATCGGGATGAATTCCAGAGGGGGGACCCAACCGCGCTCGGGGTGGTTCCACCGCACGAGCGCCTCGACCCCCACCGTCTTGCCGCTGTCGATCGCCACCACCGGTTGATAGGCGACCGAGAGCTGGTCGCCGAGCAGCGCCTGGTGCAGTGACGACTCGATCTCGATGCGCTCGGCAGCCCGGGCGGTGAGCGTCTCGTCGAATACCTCCACGCGGGCCCGCCCGCTCTGCTTGGCGTGGTACATCGCGGCGTCGGCCTGGCGCAGCACGTCATTGGGATCGTCACCGCGCAACCCGAAGGCGACGCCCACACTGGCCGAGACGAAGCACTCGACCCCGTCGAGGACGAAGGGCCGGTCGAAGGCGGTCAGGAGCCGCCAGGCGTAGGCCACTGCGCCCTTGCGATCACCGAGGCCCTCGACCAACACCGCGAACTCGTCCCCACCGAAGCGCGCCACCAGGTCACCGGCGCGCGCCGTCGACTCGATGCGGCGAGCCACCTCGACCACGAGCTCGTCGCCGGTGGTGTGCCCGCGGCTGTCGTTCACGTACTTGAAGTGGTCGACGTCGAGGAAGCACACCGCGATCGGGGGCCCCGGGAGCTGGGCGCGCGGCCAAGGTCTCGGCCAGCTGCTCCGCGAACAGCGCCCGGTTGGGCAGCCCGGTGAGGTGGTCGTGAGTGGCCTGGTGCTCCAGGCGACGTTCGAACTCCCGGCGCTCGGTGACGTTGCGGGCCGTGGCGGTGATCACGATCCCCTCGGGCGTCTCGATCGGGCCCAGGACGATCTCCATGGGGAATTCCATGCCGTCCTTGCGCACGCCCGAGACATCCGCCACATCACCGATGACCAGGGTGCGGGGGCTGCGCATGAAGTCCTCGTAGTACTCGCGCAGGACGCTCTGGACCCTCGGGGTGGTGAGGCATTCGACGCTCCGGCCCGCAAGCTCGTCGGGCTCGTAGCCGAAGAGACGGCCGACCTGATGGTTGGCTTCGAGGATGACCCCCTCGGTGCTCATCACGATCATGGCGTCGGGTGCCGACTCGATGAGCGACCGGAAGTGCGCGGCGTCACGACGCTGGTGCTCGAGTCGGCGGGCGCTCTCGAGGCCGTGGCCGGCGTGCGCGGCCAGGAGCTCGAAGGCGGCGAGCTCGTGGTCCTCGACGCTGCGTTGGACCCGGGTCCCGCCCACCAAGGTCGCCGACAGCTCCCCTTCCACCCACACGGGTGTGGCGATCACGGTGCGGAACCCATCGGCGCGCAGGGCCGGGTGCCCACCGGCGCGCTCGAGGTAGTCGTCGACGACGACGGTCCGGCGCTGCGCCTGCACCAGTGCGACCATGCCCCGGTCCGAGCTGTGGACCCCCTCGGCATAGGAAGTCGGGGAGCCCCCGGGCGTGGACGACCCGGTAGGTCCGCCCGTCGTCGAGGAGCTCGCACACGTTGGCGGCCTCGAAGCCGAGCTCGGTGACCGCATCGACGGCCCAGGCCAGGATGGAGTCCTCGTCGAGCGAGTCCAGCTGCCGCCCCAGCCCGGCCACCCGGCTCCACAGGCTGGCCCGGTGCTCGTGCTCTGCCGTGGCGCGTTCGCGGAACACGAGCTGGCCGGTGAGCTGCACCGAGATCAGGTCCGCGGCTCCGGCGGTGGCCAGGATCATCCCCACCCGCAGGACCAGGGTGGCGGGGCCGATGTCCCAGCCCGCCCCGCCCAGCGCGGCCACATAGGCGCCCGACGGTCAGCGCCGTCAGGGTGATGCGCCCCCGGCGGGGGTACGAGACATTGGCCATGAACACGCACTGCAACAGGTAGACGAGATAGAGGTCGGAGTGGCTGCCGCCGGTGAGGTCGATGCCGTAGGACACCAGGGCGATGTCGAACAGGGACCACGTGTACAGAACCGGCAGGACGAGGCCTCGCTGGGTGAGGGCGTTCCAGGGCAGCAGTGCGATGGGGATGGTCCCGACGACGGCGATCCCGATGAGCGAGAAGAACGGCGCACGCGAGAGCGGATAGTGCCCGGGAAGCAGCGCGTACAGGAACAGGACGAGAAGCACCGCCACCGTCGACGCCACCCCGATACGCGCCGACTGCAGCCGCACTTCCTCCAGGGCTCCCAGGGGCCGTTGTGCACCGACGCCCCGTTGGCTGTCCCCGAAGAGCTCACCCACCTCTCGGAGCCGGCTGAGGGCGGTGGCGACAGGCTCACCGCTCGGAGCCGGTGCCTCCGGCCTCGCGGTGACACCCGAGCCCTGTACGGCCGACGACGGGGCAGACCATCGCGCCTCGAGATCGACGGGCGAGGCCACCGGGGACGCCGACACGGGCGCGACGATGTACGGAGTGGCATTCGGTCCGTCGTCGATCTGCCGCGCGAGGTTCTGAGCGGTGACCGATGACGGCCGCGCGATGCGGCCAGGTGCCCCCACCGCCCAAGATCGTAACCTTGGGTGTGCGATTAGCCGGGGCCGTTGTGCCGACGTTGTGCGAACGTATTGATTCCCGGGGAGGACCGGCGCCGGTCTCGACGAGGACCTCGACGATGGTCACGGAATGTGTCGGAACGTTGTGTTGACAACCCCTCGTACCGGTGGTCGTGGTTCCCGCAACCCGCCCAGTGGTATCGATCAGCCTGTCGACGCGGTCAGGTAGTGCACACAACCTTCCACTGTCGAGAGTTCTGGATAGTCGTGCTCGGGGATCTCGAGCCCTGTCCGTTCGTGCAGGCCGGTCACGAAATTCAGGAAGTCGATGGAGTCGAGGTCGAGTGCCTCCTGCATCGTCTCGTCGGGCCCGACGCTGTCGAGGTCGGCTTCGGGTGCCACCTCCCCCAACACCGCACGGATGAGGCTTCGGGCTTCGTCGTCAGTCATAGCTCCTCCGGGTGTTGCAGCAAGCGATCGATGGTGCCCAGGAACCGACCACCGCGATGGCCGTCACTGACGCGGTGGTCGGCAGAAAGTGTCGCCGTGGTGCATTGCCGCACCCCGACCATCCCGTCGACTGCCCAGGGTCTCTCGGCGACACGACCGAAACCCACCAAGGCGACCTGAGGCGGGTAGATCACGCCGAAGACCGAGTCGACGCCCAGATCGCCGAGATTGGTGACGGTGATCGTGGGGTCGCTCATCTCCGAGCTCCGCAGCACGCCACCGCGCGCCCGGGTGACCACATCCTGGAGAGCCGCCATCAGCTCGTCGAGAGAGAGCCGATCGGCATGATGGATGGCCGGCGCGATCACACCGCCGGTGCGCAGCGAGACCGCCACTCCGACGTGTACGTCCACGCTCGGCTCGAATCTGTCGCCCACCATGAAGCCGTTCATCTCCGGGACCTTGGCCACGGCGAGCGCAGTCGCCTTGATGAGCAATGCCGGCACGACCAGGCGAGCAGTGACCGGACGCTCGACGTTGGCCTGCTCCAACCAGGCGACGGCGCGGCCGACATCGATGTCGGTGCTGAGGTAGTAGTGGGGGATCTCGCGCTTGGACCGGGCCATCAAGGCACCGATCGCCCTGCGCATCGCCATCTGCCGCGCCTCGGCATCGATGGTGCCTGTGGTGGTGGCCGGTCCGGCGTGCTCGGGCGCCTCCTCCTCGCCTGGCCCGCGGGGTGATGGCGCCGTCACCGACGGCTCGCGATCGACCTCACGGCGCACATCGTCCTCGACGACGGCGCCGCCGGGCCCGGTTCCCCGGACGGCGTCGATCTCGATGCCGAGCTCCGAGGCCACGCGGCGCGCCAGTGGCGATGATCGCACGCCGGTCAGCGAGGGTTGCGCTCGATGCACCGGCGTCGGTGATGGGCGACCACGGTGCGGTGGTGCAGGTCGCGCCGCCTCGACAGGAGAAAGGTTCACGCCACGAAGGCGCGCCCGTGTGCTCTCGACGTCGGCCCTGGTGATCGCCCCGCCCGCTCCGCTGCCCTCGAGATCGTGCACGTCCACCCCGAGGCGCTCGGCGAGATGGCGCACCACCGGCGAGACAACGAGCCCACGGGGGCGCCCCCCGCCGGTTGCTGCTTTGGACGGCGTCACGATCACCGAGGGCGGGCGCGCCACCTCGGGAGTGGGTGCGGGGGCGGGAGCCACGAGCGCCGTGTCGGGTGTGCCGATCCGGGCCAGCACCGTGCCCACCGGCACCTCGTCACCCTCGGGGACGAGGAGCTCCTCGATCACACCCGCTTCGAAGATCTCGACCTCGATCGTGGACTTCTCGGTCTCCACGATCGCCACCACGTCACCTCGCCGCACCACGTCACCGGGGCTCACCAACCACTTGGCCACCTTGCCGACGTCCATGTCGGCGCCCAGCGACGGCATCTTGAACTCGCCCATTCACGCCCCCAATGCGTGGACGGCGGCGACGACGTCTCGCACCTGTGGGGTGGCCTCGTCCTCGAGGTGCTTGGCATAGGGCATGGGCACCTCCGCTGTGCACACGCGCCCGACGGGGGCGTCGAGGTCGTAGAACGCCTCTTCGACGATGCGAGCCGAGACTTCCGCTGCGAGGCTCCCGCTTCGCCATCCTTCGTCCACCACGACCGCCCGGTGGGTGCGCACGACCGACGACACGATCGTGGCGGTGTCAAGGGGCCGAAGGCTGCGCAGGTCGACCACTTCCGCCGAGATGCCCTCCTGGGCGAGGGTCTCCGCGGCACCCAGAGCGACCCGGAGCGTCCCGCCGTAGGCGATGACGGTGACGTCGGCTCCCTCACGGCGCACAATCGCCGAGTCGAGGTCGACCGGCCCGGCATCGTCGGCGAGCTCACCCTCGACGTTGTAGAGGGCGCCGTGCTCGAACAACAACACCGGGTCAGGGTCGCACAGCGCCGGCCACAACATGCCCCGGGCGTCTTCGAGTGTCGCAGGCGCCAGCACACGGATGCCCGGGATGTGGGTGTACCAGCCCTCGAGGCTGTGGGAGTGCTGCGCGCCGAGCTGGCGACCCGCGCCCGTCGTCATGCGGATCACGATCGGGACGTTGAGCTGGCCGCCGGACATGTAGAGGAGCGTCGCCGCGTTGTTCACGATCTGGTCGAGGGCGAGCAAGCTGAAGTTCACGGTCATGATCTCGACGATGGGACGCATCCCGCCGAGTGCGGCACCGATGCCCGCTCCCACGAAGCCCGACTCCGACAGCGGGGTGTCCCGAACCCGTTCGGGCCCGAACTCCTCGAGCAGGCCCAGGCTCACGGCGTAGCAGCCGCCGTAGCGCCCGACGTCCTCGCCCATGAGAAAGACCCGCTCGTCGCGCCTGAGCGCGTCGTCGAGTGCCATGCGGAGCGCCTCGCGATAGGTGACGGTGCTCATGGGACTGCCCTCCCCACGGGCTCGGTGACGACAAAGCGCTCGAGATCCTCGACGGGCTCGAGCGTGCCGGCATCGGCGAAGGCCACGGCGTCGTCGACCTCGGCGTCGACCTCTCGTTCGATCTGCTCGAGCTCGCCCTCCCCGAGTGAGCCGGCCGTGGTCAGCTGGCCTGCCAGATGGGCGATGGGGTCCCGGTGCTTCCACCCCTCGATCTCGGCCTTGTCGCGGTAGCGATCAGGGTCGTACATCGAGTGTGCGCGGAACCGGTAGGTCCGCAGCTCGAGAAAGTGGGGCCCTCCGCCGCGCACCGCCTCGGTGGCGGCCGTGGCGGCCGCTTCGACCGCCATGACATCCATGCCGTCCACGTCCCAGGAAGGCACCCGGTAGCTGGCCGCCTTCAACGCGAGGTCGGTCTCCGACTCGGACCTGTCCAGCGCGGTGCCCATGGCGTAGAGGTTGTTCTCGCAACAGAAGAGCACGGGCAGGTGCCAGAGCGCGGCGAGGTTCATCGACTCGTGGAACTCACCCTCGGCCACCGCTCCGTCGCCGAAGAAGCACGCGGTCACCTGGTTCCGACCCTGCATGCGGTCGGCCAAGGCGAGACCGACCGCCAGCGGGAGTCCCCCGCCGACGATGGCGTTGCCGCCGAAGAAGCGCGTGCCCTTGTCGAACAGGTGCATCGACCCGCCACGACCCCGGCTGCACCCCTCCACCTTTCCCTCGAGCTCGGCCATGGCCGAGCGCATGGTCATGCCCCGCGCCAGGGCGTGACCATGCTCGCGATAGGTGGCCACCACCGCATCCTGCTCGTCAAGGGCCTGCATGACGCCGACCGCACACGCCTCCTCGCCGATGCCGAGATGGAGGAAACCCCGGATCCGCATGTCGCTGTAGAGCTCGACACAGCGTTCCTCGAAGCGACGGATGCGCACCATCTCCCGCAGGAGGTGCAGGCCGTGGGCGGGCTCGGGCGACGATGCGCCGGCCGGAGCGGGGACGGTGTCGGTCACGAGCCCACCTCCAGCGTCGAGGTATCGCCTTCGGCGAGCCCGAGCTCCCTGGCCTTCAGCAGCCGTCGGAGGATCTTCCCGCTCTGGGTGTGGGGGAGCCGTTGCGCGAATTCGATCTCGCGCGGTGCGACTGCGGCGCCGAGTCGGACTCGGCAGAATCCGATCAGCTCGCGGCGCAATTCATCTCCCGCTACGAAGCCCGATCGCAACGCGACGAAGGCCTTCACGACCTCGCCGGCCACCGGATCGGGCTTGCCGATGACCCCCGCCTCGGCCACGGCGGGATGCTCCATGAGGGTGGACTCGACTTCGAAGGGACCGATGAGGTGCCCGGCCGACTTGATCACGTCGTCGCCGCGCCCGACGAACCAGAAGTACCCGTCCGCGTCCCGACGGGCAAGGTCCCCGCTCAGGTACCAGCCGCCGGCGAAGCAGGCCTGGTACCGCTCCTCGTCGTCGAGATAGGCGCGGAACATCGACGGCCAACCCGGACCGAGCGCGAGCTCCCCCTCCTGCCCCGGTGGCGCCTCGACGGCGGTGCCGTCCTCGGCTCGGACCATCTCTCCATGCTCGTCGCGTACCAGGATCGTCGCCTCGATCCCGGGCAGCGGCCGGCCCATCGAACCGGGGCGGATATCCATGCTGGCGTAGTTGGCGATCATGATCCCCCCCGTCTCGGTCTGCCACCAGTTGTCGTGGATGGGGAGGCCAAGGACCTCTTGGCCCCACACCACGACCTCGGGATTGAGCGGCTCGCCGACGCTGGCGACGAATCGCAGGTGGCTCAGGTCGTGGGTCTTGGCCGCCTCGGGGCCGGCCTGCATGAGCATCCGCAGGGCGGTCGGCGCGGTGTACCAGACGGTGACGCGCCTCCGCCTCGAGCGTGGCGTACCACCGCTCGGCGTCGAAGTCGCCCTCGTCGATGATGCTGGTGGTGCCGTGCACGAGCGGTGACACGATGCCGTACGAGGTGCCCGTCACCCAACCGGGGTCGGCCGTGCACCAGAAGATGTCGTCGGGATGCAGGTCGAGGGCGATGCGCCCGGTGGCGTGGTGCGACACCACGGCCTCGTGCACGTGGACCGCCCCCTTGGGTGTGCCCGTCGTCCCGCTGGTGAAGTGGAGCAGGGCCATGTCGGTGGGGTCGGTCGGGGGAATCTCGTAGACGGGATCGGCCTCCTCGAGCAGGGCGGCCAGATCGAGGGTGTCCGGCGGGAGCGGCGCTCGGCGCGCCGCATCGTGACCGGAGGCGATCAGCACGTGGAGCAGATCCGGCAGGTCGGCTCGGATCTTGGCCACCTTGCGGCGGTACAGCGGCTCGGTGGTGACCAAGACACTCCCCCGACCCAGGTGAAGGCGCTCTCGGATGGGCGCGGGCCCGAAGGCGGAGAACAGCGGGCACAGGACGCTGCGGTGCTTCAGGGTTCCGATGACCGCCACATAGAGGTCCGGCACGCGGGGGAGCAGCACGTAGACCCGGGCCCCGGCGGACACACCCAGCCGGTCGAGGGCGTTCGCGAACCGGCTCGAGCGCTCGGCCAGCTCGCCGTAGGTCAGGTCGCTGCGCTCCCCCTGGCGATCCACGCATCGCAGGGCGACATGGTCGCGGCGGGCCCCGGCCGCGTGGCGGTCCACCGCCTCGTGGGCGATGTTGAGCCCACGGCCGTGCGGGAGCCCGTCGAGCGCCTGGCGCGCCCCATCCCAGGAGAACGCGGCGCACTCGGCGTCGTAGTCGGTCATGTTGGGGGAGGCATTGCCCGGGGTCGCACTCTTGTGGATCGTCTCCCACGACATCGGTCACCCCTTGCCCACGACATGTCGAACGCACCCGATCGCAGCTCGCCGGGCACGATCGACGCTACGCGGTCCGGCCCTGGTGCACCCAGGGTCGAAGGTCACCTCCGCCCACCTGGCCCACCGGGGACCTCGCCCGCCGGAACGGCGCCGGGACCCGCCACTTCGTGCCTCGGCCAACCCGGTGACCTTCGGCCCTGGGCCGCGGCGACCCGGGCCCCTGATGATGGGGCGGTGCGCCTCGACGGGCCGACGTGACAGCGGGTCTTCCCCCAGACGGCTCGGGCTGCCCGGGGGGCGCACGCTCACCATCCGGCCGTCGAGCCCGGGCGACGCCGACGCGTTGACCCAGATGTACGCATCGCTCGACGACGACGATCTGTACCGACGCTTCTTCCAGGCCCACGTGCCGACGGCGAGGACGATCGCCCGCATCCTGAGCGCCGCCGAGCGGGGCGGGGTCGGGCTGGTCGCCGTGCTCGAGGACCGCGACCGGAGCGTCCGCATCGTGGGCGAGACGAGCTACGAGATGCTCCCGGGCGGTGGCGCGGAGCTCGGCATCACGGTCGCGGCGGGGTCGCGGGGCTGGCTCGGGCCGTACCTGCTCGACGCCCTGGTCGAAGCGGCGCGCGTCCGTGGTGTCACCAGCCTCGAGGCCGATGTCCTCCTCGAGAACCGGCGCATGCTGGCGCTGATGCGGGCGCGGGGATACGCCACGATGGACCATTCCGAACGGCCGTCGATCGTGCGTGTCGTGATCGGAACCGAGAGTCGGACACCGCCGTGGCCCGGGACGCACCACGGGGCACGCGTGCTCGTGGAAGCTACCCGGCGGTCGTTGGCATGGCGAGAGCGCGGCTCGGGCCGCCGGGTTCGAGGTGCTCGTTTGCCCCGGGCCCCTTGCCCACACGCACTGCCCGGCGCTGGCCGGTGAGCCGTGTCCGCTGGCGTCGGCCGCGGATCTCGTGATCGATGCCGTGAGCCCGGACACCCCCGCCGGGCGTGCCCTGCTCGACGCCCATGGACGCCTCCACACCGGCGTGCCGGTCTGTGTCGAGTTCCCGCCCAGCGCGACGACGACCGGGAGCGGGACAGCGCTTGACCCCCATGCGGACGACACTGCGGTCGTGGCGCTCCTGCAGCGCCTGACACACCCGCCCGCCCCCGCCTGACCCCCGAGAAGAGTCCTGGTCGGATGGTCCGTTGTACCCTGTCGATGGGCAGGGCCGCCTCATACGCTCAAGGCAGGCTGATCTGCTGTCGGGCGGAAGGAGAACGGCGTGCCGGCACTCGAGACGTTCCTGCACCGTCTCCGGATCCACGGCGTGCCGGGGGCGCCGGGGGCGGCGGGTGTCCCCGCGGATCGCTTCGCCGAGGTGACGGCGGAACTGGCGCCGATCTTCGAGCTCCTCGAGGAGACCCAGCGACGTGCCGCGCAGCTCGTGGCCGAGGGCGAGCGGGACGCGGCCCGCGCCCGAGCCCGTGCCACGGACGAGGCCGGGAGGATCGTCGCCGACGCGCAAGCCCAGGTCGAGGCGCAGCGCGCCGACGCGGCAGCCACCACCCTGGCGCGCTCGGGAGATGAGTGCAGGGCCGTCCTCGCCGAGGGGCGAGCCGAAGCCGAACGTGTGGGCCTCGTCGCTGCCGAGCGGACGCCATCGGTGCGCGCCGAGCTGGTCCGGCGCGTGCTCCACACCGGGGCGTCAGCGCCGTGAGCGGAGGTGGCTGGGTGGCCGCCGGGGTGCGCGGGAGGGGCCTTCTCCGGCGCCGGCTGGGGCGCGACGGTGCCCGCCGGCTGGCGGCATCGGGCTCGTTGACCGATGCCGTCGACTCCCTGACGAGCTCCCCCTACGGGCGCGAGGTGGAACGAGGCATGGACCTGGCGACCGCGCAGCACGCCGTGGCGACCGCCTTGCTGTGGCACGTGCGCGTCCTGGTCGGCTGGGGCCCCGCGGCGGCCGCCGGCGGGCTCCCGGTGCTGGCGACAGGGTTCGAGATCGCCAACGTCACCGGCCACCTGGCAAGCCTCGCCGGACGTCCGGCCGAGCCTCCGTATGCCCTCGGCGCCACGGCCACCGCGTGGCCACGCGTGGCACGAGCACGTTCACCCGACGAAGTCCGCCGGGTGCTGGCGGCCTCGGCCTGGGGGGACCCCGGAGCGGCGGACCCCGCGTCGGTTCGCCTCGCACTGCAGCTGGCGTGGGCGCGGCGCGTCGTCGACGGCGCTCCCGAGTCTCGCCGGTGGGCGAGCGGGGCTGGCGCGCTCGTGGTGGCGAGGGCGCTCGTGGTCGGGGCGCTGCCGATGCCCGGCCCGGGACCTGCGCGTGATGCCCGGCACCTCCTCGGTGACCGGTGGGAGGACGCCACCTCGATCGAGGATCTGGCGCGGCGTGTGCCCCGGTCGGCGGCATGGGTGCTCGAGGGCGTCGAGGCTCCCGACCAGCTGTGGAGGGCCGAGGCTCGGTGGTGGGCCCGGGTCGAGTCCGAGGGGAGCGCGCTGGCAACGCGTTCGGTGTCGGGGGACGCGTCCACTGTCGGAGTCTTCGGTGTTCTGGCTGCGGACGCCTGGCGGGTCCGCGCCGCACTCGAGATAGCGGCGCGCGGCGGCGGTCCGATGGGGGAGGAATTCGATGCCGTGGCGTGATGCCCTCGAGCCCACTCGGATGCAGCGTGTGGCCTTGGTCGCCCCCCATGGCGAGCTGCGTGGCGTGCTCGTCGCCGTCGCCGACGCCGGCGTCGTTGAATTCGAGCGCTTCGAAGGGACCGAACCGGGCCCGGCCACCGAAGCGTGGCAGCGCGCCGGGCGCGAGCTACGCGACCCGGACGCGTCGGCGATTTCCCCCGCGCTGGCGGTCGACGCGCCCGATGTGGGGGCGCTCGCCCGCGACCACCGCCTGGCGGAGCTCGCGGGGGAAGCCCAGCTCGAGCAGGTCAGCGCCTCGGCGGTACGCCGCGGTGCGGTGGCGGCTTTCGCGGGGTGGAGCCCGGCGGCGGCCGTGACCCCGCTTGCGGACCGGCTGCGCCCGTTGGGGGGAGCCGTCGTCGCGCTCCCGACGCCGCGGGGCGTCGAGCCGCCGACGCTCGTGGTGACAGGCGGCGCCACGGGTGCCTTCCAGAAGCTCGTCGACACGTATGCCACCGTGCCCTACGCCGACCTCAATCCCTCGGTGTTCGCCGGGCTCGCGTATGTCGTCATGTTCGGGATGATGTTCGGCGACGTCGGGCACGGGCTGCTCCTGCTCGCTGCCGGTCTGGCGCTGTGGGGGCGGCGCCCGGCACGCCTGGCCCGCTTCCAATGGGCCGCACCGTTCGTCGTCGGCGCCGGGCTGGCCAGTGCCGCGTTCGGGCTGGCCTACGGCGACGCCTTCGGTCCCACCGGACTGGTCCCCGTGCTCTGGCTCGCACCCCTCGACCACGCCACCACACTGCTGGCGGTGGCTGTCGCCGCCGGGGCCGGCCTGCTCGCCGTGTCCTACGGGTTCGGCACCGTGAACCGGTGGCGCGAGGGCGGCGCCGCGCACGCGCTCGTGGCCGTGTCGGGTGTGGCCGGTGTCGGCATGTACGCAGGTGTGGCGCTCGTCGGTCTCGGGTGGTACCGGCACGTCGTGGCGCTCGAGATCGGTGGCGGCGCGCTCGCGCTCGGAGGCCTCGTGCTCGGGTTCCTCGGGCTCTACGCCGAGGCCGGGGGCCGCGCATCGGGCGTGATGCAGGCCGGCGTCGAGCTCTTCGATGCCGTCGTGCGTCTGGGAACCAACACGGTGTCGTTCGCCCGGCTCGCGGCTTTCGGACTCACCCACGCTGCACTCGGCAGCGTGGTGTGGTCGGGCACGAGCGGGTTGTGGCGCCGGGGCCCGGCGCTGTGGGTGGTGGCGGCGCTGTTGTTCGTCGCCGGCAACGCCGTCGCCTTCTTGCTCGAGGGCCTCGTGGCCGGAGTCCAGGCATTGCGCCTCGAGTACTACGAGTTGTTCTCGCGCGTCTTCATCACCGAGGGCCGGACGTTCCGGCCGTGGCACGTCCCGATCCTCACATCGAAGGAGGAACCATGTTCGCCTGGCTGATCGGCCTTCCCATCCTCGCCGGGGTGGTCTTCGGCGTCGGAGCCCTGTTGCGCCGGCGCCCCAGGCAGGGGCTGCGAGTGATGACCATCTTCAACGTCGCCCTGCTCCTCGGAGCGGGCGTGCTCGTGCTCCTCGCCGTGTCGGCCCTCCCGGGCGCGGCGGCCACGACGGTCGCGGCGGCCACCAAGGCCTCGAGCGGCCAGGCGCTCATCGGGGCGGCCATCGCCGTGTCGGGCTCGTCCATCGGGGCCGGCATCGGCATCGCCTACACCGGCTCGGCTGCATTGGCCGCCATGAGCGAGCGTCCGGAGATGTTCGGGCGGGCGATGGTCATCGTCGGCCTGGCCGAAGGGGTGGCCATCTACGGGCTCGTCGTCGCCGTCATCCTGATCGGGAAGGCGTGAGGAGGTGGGCCGGATCGTCGTGCTCGGCGAGGCGATCCGCGCCGACGGCTTCGCGTTGAGTGGCGCCACGGTGATCCATGCCGAGGACCGTGATGCCGTGCGTCGGGCTTGGGCCGCGATGCCCGGCGACGTCGAGGTCATCGTGGTGACGCCCGCGGCGTGGGCGCTCGACCCCGAGCCGGCGGTCCCCGAAGGGGTGATCACGGTGGTGATGCCGTCATGAGCGCGTCCCCCGTGACCGCCGTGCGGGAGTCCCTGCGACCGGTGGCGGAGGCGCTCTTGGAGCGGGGTCGCGAGGAGGTCGCGCAGGTGGTCGGCGCGGGCGAAGCAGACGCCCGTCGCACGCTCAGCGAGGCGCGTGCCGAGGCGGACCGGGTGCTGGCGCAGGCCCGTGCGGAGGGCGAAGCCGCCGCCGGACGCGCCGCCTCCGCCGATCTTCTCGTCGCCCGCGCCGACGCGCGTGCGCTCGTCCTCGGCGCCCGCCGGAGAGGCTTCGATTCCCTGCGGGGGGGTGCGATCCAGGAGCTGGAGGAGAGCGGCGAGACACCGCGGGTCCGTTCGCTCTTCGACCGGATGGCGGCGCTGGCGCGGGGTCTGGTGGGAGCGGGGGCCGTCGTTCGCCGCTCGGGCCCGGCGGGGCTGGACGTCGTCGCCGAGGCGAACGGACGTCGTGCCGTGGTGCGGCTCGAGGCGCTCGTCGACCACGAGCTCCGGGCCATGGGCGACGAGGTCGAGGGGTTGTGGACGTGACCAGCCCTGCCGGCCGTGTGGTGCGGGTGAACGGCCCGCTCGTCGAGGTCGAGGGTCTCGTGGGCACGGCCGTCCTCGACGTGGTGGAGGTCGGGGATGCCCGCCTGTCCGCCGAGGTGGTGTCGATCCGCAGCGGGCTCGTCACCGCCCAGGCCTATGAATACACCGGTGGCCTCCGGGTGGGAGACCCGGCGACCGGGCTCGGCCGCCCGCTGTCAGCGCGCCTGGGCCCCGGCCTGCTCGGTGGCATCTTCGACGGACTGCTGCGCCCACTCGCCGGAGGGCCGACGTGGCTCACCCCCGGTGCTCTGGCCACGCCGCCCACCACGGCGACATGGCCCTTCGTCCCGACCGCGGGCGGGGCCCAGGCCGTCGGCCCGGGCGACTGCTTGGGCACGATTGCAGGCCGGGGCGGCCCCGAGCACCGGGTGCTCGTGCCTCCCGGGGTGTCGGGCAGTCTGAGCGCGCTTGCCGGAGCGGGCGAGCTGACCGAGGACCAGGTGGTTGCCGAGGTGGACGGGCGACCGCTCACCCTGTGCGAATGGTGGCCGGTGCGCGTGGCCCGTCCGGCGCGGGCCCGAGTCGAGCAGTCGGGGCCGCTCGTCACCGGCCAGCGCGTCGTCGACCTGCTGTTCCCACTGGCCAAGGGTGCGTCGGCGGCGGTGCCCGGGGGATTCGGCACGGGCAAGACGGTGTTGCTCCAGCAGATCGTGAAGTGGGCCGCCGCCGACGTCATCGTCTTCGTCGGCTGCGGCGAGCGGGGCAACGAGCTGGCCGACGCCCTGTCCGACCTGGGCCAGCTGGAGGACCCGTCGACGGGTCGCAGTCTCCTCGAGCGCACGGTGGTGATCGCCAACACGTCGAACATGCCCGTGATGGCGCGCGAGGCGAGCGTCTACACGGGCATGACGGTGGCGGAGTACTACCGGGACATGGGCTACGACACCGTGTTGCTGGCCGACTCGACCTCGCGCTGGGCGGAGGCGCTGCGCGAGTTCTCGTCGCGCAGTGGAGAGCTGCCCGCCGAGGAGGGATACCCGGCGGGGTTGGCATCGGCGCTCGCCGCGTTCTACGAGCGCTCGGGCCGGGTGCGGACCTTGGGTGGGAAAGAGGGCTCGGTGACGGTGATCGGGGCCGTGTCGCCTCCGGGCGGAGACATGACCGAGCCCGTGACGGCGCACACCGATCGATTCGTTCGCTGCCTGTGGTCTCTCGACCGCGACCTGGCGTACGCGCGGCATTACCCCGCCGTGACGTGGCGCCGCTCGTTCTCTCGGGACGTGGAGACGGTGGGGGCTTGGCACGCCTCGGCCGGGCGCCCCGGGTGGGCCCGAGGCCGGGCCCGGGCCGTGTCGTTGCTGGCCGAGGCCGACCGCCTGGCCTCGGTGGTGGAACTCGTCGGGTTGGCCGCGCTTCCCGGGCGAGAGCGCATGGTCATCCTGTCGGCGCGCCTGCTCCGCGAGGCGGTCCTGCAGCAGAGTGCCTTGAGCGAGCGCGACGCATGGTGTGGGCCGACGAAACAGGCGGCGCTCCTCGACATGGTCCTCGTCGTCCACGACCAATGCCTCGCCGCCATCGAGCGGGGAGCGCCGGCATCGGTCGTCGAGGAGGTGGACTTCTCCGGGCTGACCCGGGTCCGCGACGAGGCCGACGGCGACGACGCCGAGCGCGTCGTCGAGCGGCGCGACGAAGTGCTCGGCGTGCTGCGGGGGCTCACATGAGCACCGGGCCTGTCGAGGACACCGTGGACGGCGAGGGGCCACGGGGGAGCGTGCCCTTCTCCGTGCCCATCGAATACCAGGGGGCGCGCGACGTGGAGGGCCCCCTGCTCGTGATCGACGGCGTCGAGGGTGTGGGTTTCGACGAGATCGCCGGCGTTCGACTGCCAACGGGGGAGCTGCGCCGGGGTCTCGTGCTCGAGGTGCACCGGGACGTGGCCGTGGTGCAGGTGCTCCAAGGCACGTCGGGCATCGACCCGGCCGATGTGTCGATCGCCTTCGAGGGTCGTCCCCTCGAGATCCCCATGGGAGAGGGGTGGCTCGGGCGCACGTGGAACGGGATGGGCGATCCGCTCGACGGGGGCCCCCCGATGCTCGGGAGGACCACCCGACCCGTGGCCGGTGCGCCGCTCAACCCGACGGTTCGCGACGTGCCCCGCGACCCCGTGCTGACCGGCATCTCCGTCATCGACGCGCTCACCACGCTCGTGCGCGGGCAGAAGCTGCCCATCTTCTCCTCGGCGGGCCTGCCCCACTACGAGCTCGCCGCGCAGATCGCCGCGCAGGCGCATGTGAGCGGCGAGGTCTTCAAGGTCATCGTGGCGGGCATGGGCCTCACCCACGCGGACGCGGCAGCCATGCGTGATGTGCTGGAAGCCCGCAGCGCGGCCGGGGACCTGGCCTTGTTCCTGGACACCGCCGACGACCCGGTGGTCCAGCGCATCCTCACGCCGCGCGTGGCGCTGACGGTCGCCGAGCACCTCGCCTTCGACCTGGGGCAGCACGTGCTCGTGGTGCTCGCCGACATGACCAACTACTGCGAAGCGGTGCGCGAGGTGTCGGCCGCCCGCGGCGAGATCCCGGGCCGCCGCGCCTACCCGGGATACCTCTACAGCGACCTCGCCTCCCTCTACGAGCGCTGCGGCCGCATGCGCGGCCGGGCGGGCTCGGTGACGCTCGTCCCGGTGCTCACCATGCCTGCCGGCGACATCACGCACCCCGTGCCGGACCTCACGGGCTACATCACCGAGGGACAGATCGTCCTGTCGCCCCAAGTTCACGGCCTCGGCGTCTACCCCCCCGTCGACGTGCTCGGCTCCCTGTCTCGGCTGATGCGCAAGGGCACCGGCGACGGCCGTACCCGCGCCGACCATCCCGCCATCGCCGCGCAGCTCGTGGCCGCGCTCGCCTACGCCCACCAGGCCAGGGACCTGGCCGAGCTCATCGGGACGGCGGCGCTCACCGAGACCGATCGTCGGTACCTCGAATTTGCCGATGCGTTCAATGTCGGGTTGCTCGACCAGCGAGCCGACGAGTCGCGCACGCTCGAGGACACCTTGACCCGTGCCTGGCGCTGCGTCTCGGTGCTGCCCAGACGGGAGCTCACGATGGTCTCCGCTGTCGATGTCGCGACGTACTACGCGGGGGGGAAGTACGGGTCCGGTGGCGGCGTGGAGCTCGATGCCGACGGCTCGTCGTTCGAGCACCGATCCGGCGGCCCCGGGACCCAAGACCCGGCCAACGACACCGGGGCACACGATGCCTGATCAGGTTCCCCCCGGACGTGCCGGGCGGTTGTGGCTGGTCAGCCGGCTGGCTGCCGCCCGAAGGGGCGTGGACCTGCTCGATCGCAAGCGGCAATTGCTGCGGCGCGAGCAGGAACGTCTTGCGTTTCTCCGTGATGAGACGGCGCGCCATTGGGATCGGTCGTGCACCGAGGCCGAGCGCTGGGGCCTACGGGCCGGCCTGCTCGGCGGCTCGGCGGACACCGCACTTGCGGCCGGCGCGGTGCAAGGACGGGCCCGCGTCGACGTGACGTGGCGCAACAGCATGGGTGTCTGGCACCCCGACGATGCACGGTGCGTCCCCGCCCTTCCCGAGCCGAGAGAGCTGGCCGCGGGGAATGCGGCACTGGCACCAGCGGCCGCCGCGTACGGAGAGGCGCTCGAGGCCGCGGTCGAGCACGCGGTGGCCGACGAAGCCTTTCGGAGGGTGGACACCGAGCTCCGGGCGACGGAGCGTCGCCTGCGTGGGATCGAACGTCATCGCGTGCCCATGCTCGAGGCGGCCCTCGAGCAGCTGGAGCTTCGTCTCGAAGAGCTCGAGCGTGAGCAGCACGTTGTGGCCCGGTGGGCGCAACGGCGGCTTCCGCTCCGCCACGCCCCCACCCGCGACGGCGTGGGGCGTGTCGCCAATGGGGGGCGGTCGGGGTGATCGACCACGTCCTGATCGCGGTCGACGACTCGCGTGAGAGCCTCGAAGCGGCCCGGGTGGCAGGCCGGATGGCGGCGGGGTGGGGCGCGACCGTGCGGATCCTGACCGTGATCGAGGACAGCACCGTGGCCGCGGCCGTCGAGGGTGTCGCCGGACCCGACACGAAGAGACGGCGCCTCCGAGGTGCGCACCAGCTGCTCTCCCACGTCGCCGGGGAGGTGCAGGCGGTTGGAGCGCCGGCCGAATCGATCGAGACCGTGGTGAGCCAGGGATCACCTTCACGATGCATCCTCGAAGAGGCCGACGCATGGCCGGCCGACCTCGTGGTGATGGCGGTGTCGGATCGCCGTGGCGTTCGCTCCGCCTACGTGGGAAGCGAGACCGAGCACGTGCTCGAGTTCGCCTCCTGCCCGGTCCTCGTGGTCCCGGGGTCGTCCGGTCCACAACGACGCTGAACGCCGCCCTGCGCTCATCGCCGTCCCTGTCGCTCACGTCGCACCAATGGCCGTCCCGTCGCTGTGGCGACCGGGAGGGCGGTGCGGCTCTCACATCTGAGTCCTGTGACCCTGGCAAGGTCACGAGGTGAGGGGAGACGATGAACGCCAAGCGCCCTGGCATTCGAAGCAGTGTGGGCCCGAGCGTGCCAGGTCCTGTCGGGGTCGAACCGGTCGAGTTGCCTCCGGAGATTCGAGAACGGGTGGCTCGCCTGGGCCGGGTGCGGGGAACGCTGTTGTGCCGGAGGTCCCCGGTGGTGGCCCTCGAGGCGGCGGCGATGGCCGGTAGCGGGGCGTTCATCACCGGCGCCGTCGTCGGGTGGTTCGTGCTCAATGCGATGCCAACCGTCGTGACCCTGACCGACCAACGAGTCGTGCTCACCCTCGTCGGCGGGATCTTCGCCCTCACCGTGGCTGCGGGAACGGCCGGCTATGCCATTGCCCGCTGGCGGCATCGCCACTCCATCATTTCCAAGGGAAGAGTCAGAGCCACGGGCGTCGGCCTCCTCGTCGCCCTTGTCGGCGCCGGGGTCAGCGTGACCACCCTTCAGCCGTGGTGGTTCCCGTCGGCGCACGTGCTCGTCGTTCCGCCGTTGGTGGCAGGGGAGTACCTTGCGCTCCACGAGGTGACGGGGGGCTTGGTGTTCGACGGCAAGGACGACGTGCCCGTCCTCTACCTGCAGACGACCCGGGCAAGATGGATCGACGCGGCGATTCCGCAGAGTGCGGTGTTGGCCGTCGAGCAGGCGATTCTTGCCGCTCATGGCCTCCCCTACACGCCGGGGCAAGTCGCCCTCGGGGTCGGAGGGGGCCAACAAGGCGCATTGCGGAGCCGCGCCGAATGGCTGTGGTTCGTGGTCGGGGTGGTGGGAGCGGGGACGGTCGTGCTGGCGATCGCCCAGCGACGTCAGTGGCGCAACGCGCCATGGCCTGCGCCTGTGGCCGCTGACACCGTGCGAGCGATCGCACGGGCTCAAGATCGCCTGGACGGAGCGCGCCCACCGGCACCGTGACCGCGGCAATTGTCGCCGCCGCTGACCCTGGGATCGCTAGCGTGCGGTGATCATGAATCCGGCAAGGCGCCGTCAGGAACTTGCCGGCATGAGCGTGGCTCGCTCCGCCATCGTTGGGGCTTCGCCGACCGTTGCCGCAGCCGTGGTTCGATGACTTCTCGAGGGAGCGGGCTGGGGACCAGCGCTCAGGGTGCGCAGCCGACGGCGATCGCAGGAGTCAGGCGCTGGGTCGTGCTGTCGGTCCTGTGTGTCTCCCTGCTGTTGATCAGCCTGGACACCACGGTCCTCAACGTGGCGATGCCGACCATTGTCCGGCGCCTGCGAGCCACGTCCAGTCAGCTGCAGTGGACGGTCGACGCCTACGCCGTGGTGTTCGCCGGCCTCCTGTTGGTGTTGGGCAGCCTGGGTGACCGGATCGGCCGAAAGTGGATCTTCCTGGCCGGGCTGGCCGTGTTCGCGGCCGGGTCCGCCGGGTCGGCGTTCTCCGGGACCCCCGATCGCCTCGTGATCGCCCGTGGCTGTATGGGGGTCGGGGCGGCCGGGATCATGCCGTCGACGCTCTCCATCCTGTCCAACGTCTTCACAGAAGAGCGGGACCGGGCGCGTGCGATCGGGATCTGGTCGGGTACCACCGGCCTCGGTGTGGCCGCAGGGCCCATCGTCGGTGGGTGGCTGCTCGCCCATTACTGGTGGGGATCGGTGTTCCTGGTCAACGTGCCGATCGCGCTCGTCGGGGTCATCGCCGCGGTGTTCCTCGTCCCGAACTCGCTGAACGTGGCGGCCAAGCGTCCGGATCCGGTCGGTGCCCTCCTCTCTGTAACCGGGCTCGGAGTGTTGCTGTGGGGAATCATCGAGGCACCGAACCGCACCTGGACGTCGCCGTTGGTGCTGGGTGCTCTCGGGGGTGCCGTCGTGATGCTCGGCGCCTTCGTGCGCTGGGAGTTGCATTGCGATCACCCGATGCTCCCGCTCGACTTCTTCCGGTCGCGGCGCTTCAGTGCGGCCATCGCCGCCATGGGGCTCGTCATGTTCGGTCTGTTGGGGATGTTCTTCCTTCTCACCCAGTGGCTCCAATTCTCGCTCGGCTACAGCCCATTGGAGACCGGTGTGCGGGTCGGGCCTATCGCGCTCGTCTTGCTGGTCGCGGCGCCGGTGTCGAGCGTCCTGGCACGGATCGTCGGCACCAAACCGGTGGTCTTCTCCGGCATGGCCCTCATCGCCGTCGGGCTCGGCCTGCTGTCGCGGACGACGGTCCACGGCACGTACCTCGACGCCCTCCCGCTGTTCGCCATCATCGGTCTGGGTACGGGCCTGGCGTTGGCACCCTCGATCGAGTCGGTTCTCGGGTCGGTCCCTCGTGAGGAGGCCGGCGTGGGATCAGCGACCAGCGACACCGCCCTGCAGCTCGGGAGCGCTCTCGGGGTCGCCGTGCTCGGCACCGCCCTCAACATTCGCTACGAAGCGCGCATGACGCCGGTGCTCGCGCATCAGCACATCCCCGCTGCCATCCACAACCTCATCCTGGGATCGGTGGGCGGGGCCCTCGCCGTGGCCGAGCGCGTCGGCGGGCCCCTCGGGGCCCAGCTGGCCGACGTGGCCCGGCGGTCGTTCGTGAGCGGCATGGACCTCGGCCTCACCGTGGGTTCGGTGATCGTCGGGCTGGCCGCCTTCGTCGTGCTCGTCCTCCTGCCGAACCGGGGCCAAGGCCAGCACCCCGGAGCGCCCCTCGAGCATCCCTCTGCTCGTCGGTTCCGTAAGCGACAGACGGCAAGACCGCACTGACGACTGATTCGGACCCTCTGTGTGCCCGACCCGAGAGGTGCGGCGGAACGAACAGCACGACAATGTGCTGGCTGCGGGCTGGTCGGTCGTCCCCCGGCTACGGAGACGCCTCGACCCAACTGTGCAGGGGCCGGAGCAACGCTGTCTTCTTGCGCTGGTGCCCCGACATGCGCCGGAGGATGTCGTCGAGAACGACGATGGCGGCATCGATATGGGGGCCTTTGTTGAGCATCACGCACTCGGCTCGCTGGGCCATGGCCGCGTCGGTGATCTCGGCGCGAGACGGGTGTCCTGTGCGCGCCAACCGGTCGAGAACCTCGGTGGCCCAGATCACCGGCAGGTGCGCGGCCTCGCACAGCCACAGGATCTCCTCTTGCACCTCGGCAAGGCGTTCGTAGCCGGCTTCGACGGCCAGATCTCCCCGGGCGATCATGACGCCGACGAGGTGTGTTCGCATGGCATGCAGCAGAATCTCGGGAAGGCGAGCGAACGCCGCGGTCGTCTCGATCTTCAGGATGAGCCCGAGCTGTTCCGCCCCGACGCGCCGGAGGTATTCGTGCACTTGGTCGACGTCGCGCTCGTGACGCAAGAACGAGACCGCCACCATGTCGGCGTGCTCGGCAGCCACTTCGAGCAGAGGAAGGTCGGCGTCGGTCACGGCGCCGACGGGAAGAGCAGTGTCGGGCAGGTTTATCCCCTTTTCGGCTCGAAGGCGCGAGCCCCGAGGCGACGCGGTCAGGATCCGGACTCGGATCTCGTCCGCGGCGACGCCCTCGATCATGCCGGTCATCTTCCCGTCGTCGAGGATCACCCGTTGCCCGACCTTGGCGGCTTCGAAGGCGACGGGGAGGCTGCAACCGATTCGGGCGCATTCAGGCTGCCCGTGACGCCAGGGGGCAACGGGGTTGTTGTCGTTGATCAGCACGAGCAGATCTCCGACGCATAGGACGTGGTATTGGGGGATAGGCGCCATGACACCCACTCGGGTCGTGTCATCACCGCACGCCAGCGTTGCCTCGGTTTCCACGTACGTGGTGTCCCAGACCTCGACGACAAGCCTCCCGGGGGTAGCTTCGACCACCTGTAGCTCGCGAGGCGATCCGCGCGTGTCGATCATGGCGACCACGTCTCCCACGTGACGACGCTCGATCCACAACCGGTCAACGGGGAGCACCCGGGGGTGAAGGTTCGAGGTGTAGGGCACGAGTGTGGCGAAAGCCGGGACGATCGGCACGCCCCGCGGGTCGCGCTGGGGACGAAGTTTCACGACCCGGGGCCCGTCGACCAAGGGGCCGGTTCGCATCTTGGGCCCCGGCAGGTCGATCGACACCTGGCAGTGACGGTGGATCTCGGCCGAAGCTCTACGCACGTTGCACGCCATGCGCTCCCACCGATCCGGGTCGTCGTGGGCTCCATTGATGCGGGCGACGTCCATACCCCGAGCGACGAGGTGCCGCACCAGAAGGTAGTCGTCGGCGGCTTCTGTGGGGAGAGTCACCATGATGCGGGAAACCCGACCCGAGGGGCGGTGGCCGAAAAGGGCATCGGTGTTGCGGTCGAGGGCACGACGCCCCTCTTCAAAGCTCAGTGTGGTCGGTCCGAGGTGAGGCACACTCCCGTCGAGAGCGGCGCGGACGCTCTCGACGGTGGCAAGCACGTGAGGCTCGCATCGCCCCAACGACGAGAGACCGCGCTCTGCCAACCTCCGCTGCAGCTGGCGGACGTCTTCACGTCGAAGTGTGAGGTAGTGGACGAGGTTGACCGCGTCCAGTCGGTGGGCGCCGTGGACACTGGCGATGTCTTCACCGTGGGCCTGCTCCACGTGATGCAGGAGTGATTCGAGGCCCGCCAGCTCGTCGCCGACCGAGTGCTGATCGGGATCAGCCCGCGAATGTCGACGGGGCACGACCCCATGCTTCGGGTCGGTCACGGCCCGGAACTCCGGCCAGACCCGCCCGCAACTCGACGAACCGGATCAACCCCTGCAGCGTGATGATCGAGTGTCCTGCCCATGATGATGATCAGACTCGCGATGCCGGTGAGAGGGCCGACGTTCCACTATGCGCCGCGGCGCCGCCACGGCGGGCTGTGTAGAGGTTCGGGCTGCGCCTGATGTGGCTTCTCCTCGTGCTCGGGCGGAACCACCGTGCCCTCGCCGAGCAAGATCTGCCGACACCGATGGCAGAGACCCTTGTGGACGCTGTCATTGGAGCCGCAGCGCTCACACACATCGGCGTGGGGGTGCGGATGCAGGTGTGGGTGAGCGGACGGCGACTCGACCTCGTCGGCCTTCCCGGCATCCTCACGATTCGTGTCGTCATTCACAACTCCCAGCGTCCTCGCTTGCCTCGATCCCCACCAGGGCCGAAAGTCCAGAGGAGAAACCGGACCTCCTCGTCTGGGACATCCCAGATTCTTCGCCGCGAGTGACCTTGCGCACTTGCGACACCGGCCGACGTGAGCGACGGTGACGGGGTGGACATGGTTGCCGCGGCCCCGGCACGCAGGGCACGACCATCCCGCACCGGCATGGTTCGGCGCCTCGTGGCCGGAGGCGGCCGGTTCTCGACGGCGCTGGGGATCGACGTCGAGGCTGGTGAAGCCCAGATCGACCGGTGGTTCCTGGCGGCCACCTTGTTCGGGGCACGGATTCCGACCGCGACCGCAGGGCGCACCTTCGAGGTGCTCGACGGGGCCGGGGTGACCGTCGCCGGGGCTCGAGCCTTCTCCTGGGATGACCTCGTCGCCCTGCTCGATCGGGGCGGGTACGCCCGCTACGACTTCAAGACGGCCTCGCGTCTACACGCACTGTGCGACGTGCTCGGTGAGCGCTACGGCGGCCGTGTGTGCGCGATCCCGGACCGGGCGCGATCGCCGGCCGAGCTCGAAGCTGCCTTGGACGACCTGCCCGGGTGGGGTCCCGTCACGGTCGGCGTGTTCCTGCGCGAGCTGCGTGGTGTATGGCCCCTCGCCGCGCCCGCCCTCGATGCGCGGGCGGAAGCCTGTGCCCGTCACCTCGGTCTCATCGACGGGCGCGCCGGCAACGCCCTGGGCAGGGTGCGGTCGCTGTCCGCGGCCGCCGGCGTCGATCATCGCGACCTCGAAGGAGCCCTCGTGCGCACCGCACTGGCCCACCGCGGTCCCCTCGGTGCGTGCCCGGGTGGGCGCGACTGCGTCTTCTTGGCCCACCCGACGAGACGTTCGCCTGCCCGGGCCCGGAACCGAGCCCACCGATGACGACCGCCGTCTCGTGCGCCGCATGGCGAGGCCAGGAGGGGACGATGGCCGGGGGCACGTCGGCGAACGCCTGATTCACGTCGGGTCCTTCCACGGCACCGCAGATCCGGGGAGGGGTGTCGTTGTTCGCCAAGGCAACGAACGGTCGGCGCCTCGCTCGACCCGGCGACCCGAGTACCCCCGGCCAGTCACGAATTGTCTCGCGGGGACGGGTGCGGTCACCACGTAGCGTGGCTCGTGGACACGGGCGGTGGTCGGGCGTACGGTGGGCGCTTCGTGGCAGAGCAGAGCGGCAGCCAGGTGCATCATTCTCCGGTGGAGTGGGGCTTTCTCACGAACCACGCGCGAGCGCTCGTGTGCATCGCGCACGACCCCGGTGTCCGCCTGCGCGACATCGCCAGCTCGTTGAGCATCACCGAGCGCAGTGCCTTCGGCATCGTCACCGACCTCACCACGGCCGGCTACATCGTCAAGGTCAAAGACGGCCGTCGCAATCGCTACCGCATCCAGGCGCATCTGCCCCTGCCCGAGGAGACCGGGCGCGAGCGGACGATCGGCGAAGTGCTGGACCTCCTGGTCGACACCGACGACGACATCCCCGTCCGAGGACGGGCGTAGCTAAAACGCGGTCGGACTCTGAATGTGACGGGGAGCCCGGCCAGCCGACGGACGCGTGGCGGCCCTCACCGCAGGAACATCGCCGTCCCCAACGCGCGTGAACGACGCGGAGTTCAACCGTGTCGGTGTGCACCGGGTGTTCAATCCGGGTTCGTACTAGTGAGGGCATCCGCTGGAGGCGAAGGTGCTTTTGGAGTCCTGCGCACGAAACCTGCCCTTCGCCTTGGTGATCCGCCTTTGCCCTGATGTCCATTGCGATGGGGTCATGGAGTTGCCCTGGACGAATCCCACGAAGTTCCAAGCTCCGCAGTAGGTATTGCTGGCGAAGCTGTTGTTCTGGTTGTTGCTGATCTGGTTGGGGATGGCGTCGCCCCCGAAGGGGTAGTTGGCTCCGGGGTTCCAGAACTGCGAGACGTTGCAAGGACCGCCACAGCTCGTGGCCGAGAGCGTGCTGGGTCCGGTGCTGGCGGCGACGTCATAGCTCACGCCGGTGAACGACGTGGGCGAGACACCGGTATAGCTGAACACATCCCCATTGATGTCGAGATAGGCAGGACTCGGCGAGCCCGGGGCGAAGCAGGTCTCCCCTGGGTTCTGGACCGTTTGCCCTCCGCACGACTCGGTCGAGGACACCGTCAACGTGCTGGGCGTGGAGGAGACGGCGAAGGAGCCGCCGGTGTATTGCGAGCCCCCGGTGAAGCCCACAGAGGCCAGCGCGCCCGGGGTCGATCCTCCGGTGGCGAACAACCCGTTGAACCCGCAATAGACCGAGGTCGTGCAGTCCGACCCGATGTCACTGGGTGTGAAGTCGAAGGTGTTGTCAGAGACCGTGACGTTCTGGGTCTTCCACCGACACCCTTCGGCGTAGGCGCTGTGTGTCCCCCCGATCACCGCGCCCGGGAGGTTCTGAGCGCATGAGGCCATGGTGTAGGTGCTGGTGTTGTCCAGGGTGCAGTAGTTGTCCGAGCTCAGTGCGCACCCTCGGTCGGAGTTCTCGTAGAGGACGACGCCACCCCAGTTGTCGACGAAGTCGTTGCTCTCGATGAGAAGAGAAGTCCCTTGATAGGCGAATCCACCGGCAGGCAGCGCCACGTTGGCGTCCCCCCCGGAGCCGTTGAGGTAGATCGCAGCGTCAGGGAACCCACCGAGGTTGGGCGAGGGCCCCGACCCCCAGGCGTTGTCGAGGAAGGTGTTGTCCTGGATCGACCCGTTGTAGCTGATCTCGTAGATGAGGCCGTCGGACCAGTTGTGGGCGATGTAGTTGCCCGAGATGTCAAAGCCCGTGTTGTCGGTGTCGAGCCAGAACCCGGTGTCGCCGTTGTCGTGGACGTAGTTGCCGGTGACCACGGCCCCACTGGTGTCCCAGAACTTCCCGGCCCCCGACCCGCCCTCGGCCACCTGGGCATCAGCGACGGTTCCCGTCTGATCGCTGGTGGTGCCCACGTTGGCCGTGCTCACGGCGAACTGGAACGACGTGGTCAGTGGTGAGGTGGCCACCTCGGTGATGGTGTGCACGCCGTTGAGTGCTCCGAGGCTGAGGTTGGTGCACCACCCGAAGTTGCACTGACCCGAGACGCCGATGTCGACCTGATGGCCCACCACCAGGTTCATCGGCACCTTCGTCACGATGGTGGCGACATCACTCGAGACCGCATAACTCACCACGAACGACGACTGGTCGTAGGTGCCGTTGGTGTCGTTGGAGCTGATCTCGTTGTTCGAGAGCGTGACGTCGGACGATCCGCCTTCGACGTTGAAGCCGTACTGGTCGTTGGCGGTCAGGCAGTTGTCCTCGACGACATCATGTGTCCCGAGCCCCACCCCGGCGCCGGTGTTGTCCTTGATCGTGTTGTACTTGATGGTCCAGTTCGGCCCCGTGTCGTGGTTGACGGCGATGGAGTCCGCGCCAGGCACGAAGTTCTCGATGGTGAGGTACTCGATCGTGACACCGGTGGCCGTCTGCTCGAAAGCGGCGTCGTTGACCCCCTGGCCGCTGAGGATGGCTCCCGGTGCCCCCATGAAGGTGTCTCCGGCCGAGGGGTCGATCTGTCCGTATTGCGACGTCCCGATGGTGTGGACCCCGGGTGCGAACCAGTAGGTCGTGTTGGCCGGCAGCGAATACACAAACGGTTGCTCGAAGTAGGGGGAGTCGTCGCCCGCGGGGACCGTCACCGCGCCGGCCGGTGCCGTCGAGGGGCCCGCCAGCAGAGAGGAGTCGGGCCCCCCGTTGCAGAGCTGGGTTCCGGCGGGGGGCCCACTCAGAGCCTTTCCTCGATGGACGGGGTGGTTGCGAGGTGCCGAGCCCGAGCTCACCACGACCGCGGTGATCGCACCGGCGAGGACCAAGGCCGCAGCTACGGCCCCGGCCACCCGGGTCCGCCGACTGCGGAGCATCCCGCGGGAATCCGGGGTTCACAATGGTCAGGACGGCCGGCCATTCCCCTCTGATACAGATGAGGACGGTCGGCGCCCGGGTCATCGCCCGCCTGGAGTTGCGGCGCTCGGCGCAAGAGTCGAGCGGGCGCTGCCAAGGAGGTCAACGGTTCGTCGGTTGGTACGGGATGGCTTGCTGTCGTGGATCCTGGCGATCATCGCCCGGTGGACTCGACACCACCAGGTAACGTTCTCGCACCCGAACAGGCGTTCTCAACGACCCTCTCCCGTCACCCGCGGGCAGAGGTCATGGACAAGGTAGGTGACTGTGCGCGACGAGACGATCGCTATCCACGGCCACTACCAGGCCGATGCCACCCGGTCGGTTGCGGTGCCGATCTACCAGACGGTCGCTCATGATTTCATCGACGCCGATCACGCCGCGGCGATCTTCGACCTTGAGATTCCGGGCTTTCACTACAACAGGATCAACAACCCCACCGTCGAGGTGTTGGAGAAACGGATGGCCGCTCTCGAAGGCGGAGTGGGGGCCCTCGCTCTGGCGTCGGGGATGGCAGCGGTGCGGTACGCCGTGCGGAACGTCACCACGTCGGGCTCCACCATCGTGGCAGCTCCACAGCTCTACGGCGCCACCTTCACGCTCTTCGCCCACCTCCTGCCTGAGGAGGGAGTGGAAGTCCGATTCGCCGAGGATGATCGACCGGAATCCCTCGACGCACTGATCGACGACAGCACTGCTGCTGTCTTCTGCGAGTCCATCGGCAATCCTGCCGGCAACATCGTCGACCTCCCGGCGGTCTGCGAAATGGCCCACTCGCGTCATGTTCCGGTCATCGTCGACAACACCGTGGCCACCCCTTTGCTTCTCAAGCCGTTCGAACTCGGCGCCGACATCGTCATCCATTCCCTCACCAAGTTCGTGGGCGGCCATGGAACCACGCTGGGAGGTCTGATCGTCGACGGTGGCAGTTTTCCGTGGGCTGAGCACCCAGCGCGGTTTCCCATGTTCTCGCGCCCGGAGCCCGCCTTCCACGACGTCGTGTACGCGCGGGACTTTCCTGACAAGGCCTACATCGTCCGCTGTCGCACCATCGGCATGCGAAACGGCGGGGCTACACTGGCCCCTTTCAATGCCTTCCTGCTCCTCCAAGGTCTCGAGACGTTGGCTGTACGTCTCGAACGGCAACGAGCCAACGCCGAGGCCATCGCCCGTTGGCTGGAGTCAGATCCTCGAGTGGCCTGGGTCAGCTGGTCAGGTTTGGCCGGTCATCCCCATCACCATTTGGCCCAGCGCCTCTGCGGTGGCCGGTACCCGTCGATCCTGACCTTCGGGGTGGTCGGAGGATATGACGCTGGAATCCGCCTTTTCGACGGAGTGCAGCTGTTCTTGCGGCTGGTGAACATGGGAGACGCCAAGTCTCTTGTAAGCCACCCTGCCTCCACCACGCATAGGCAGCTGACTCCGAAGGAACTGGGCGCGGTGGGCATCACCCCTGACATGATTCGACTGTCGATCGGTATCGAGCACATCGACGATTTGATCGAGGACCTCGATCAGGCGCTCAGCGGCGCGATGTCCTGACCATCCCCCCGGGTCCTCGGCCTCCCCTTGACCTCGGCTCAGGACGTGGTTTCACCGGCGGGAACCTGAGAGTCCTGCAGAAACGACCACAGCTCGGGGGCCAGTACGTCCATGTCGAAGTTGCATTGCTGTCTTCGGGCCGAGGCTGCTCCCGCGGCGGATCGTTCCGGCTCGGAGTCGAGGAGGTCGATCAGCATGCCAGCTGCTTTGACCGGATCGTCGAGAGGCCAGAACCACCCCCCGACGCCGTCTTCGTAGAGTTCTGGGATGCCTCCGACGTGACCGGCAAAGATGGGAAGGCCGGCGGCCATGGCCTCGATGATGGCCAGGGGGCCTGTTTCGTAGACCGAAGAGTGGACGTAAGCCCGATAGCCCGGCAGAAGCTCGCGCACGTCGGGACGGAAGCCTTGGAACCGCACCTGTCGTTCGAGGCCGAGTGACTGCGCAAGCCGACCGAGATCTCTTCGACACGGTCCTTCTCCGAACAGGTCGAGGGTGAGCGTCCTCCCCGAGTTCTTTGCCTCAGCCAGGACCTGGATCAGGAATCGGTGGTTCTTCCCGATCTCGAGGCCCCCGACGGTGACCAAGTCGCCCCGGACCCGTGGCTCGGGGCGGGTCTCGAGTGTCTCGACAAAATTGGGTATCACCGTGGAGGGGACGGCGGCAGCCTCCGGGAGCCAGCTCAAGAGGCTTTGGCGTGCTGATTTGGACACGTACACGATTCCGTCGAGTTGGGGGATCACGTTCTTTTCGAGCCGACGGATGGCCCGGAACACGTGCCCGTCAGATTGGATGTATCGCTTGCCGACCCACTCGTTGGCCTGGGAGATCTGGAAGTGAACGGCCATCACGACGCGTTGATGGGAGCCCCGACGTGCGAGCAACGCGGCTTGCGCCTCCAGAGGGCCTTGGGCGTATATGACCGAGTCGCCGATCCCCGCCAACCGCTTGCGCAGTGCCTTGCGGAGAAATATCTCGTGCCAGTGGCGGTACCAGAGGACGCTGGCGGCGCCACTGTAACGTTCGAGCAGGAGTCGCACGCCAAACACGGGCTGACGGAGCTCCCGACCCCACGAGAACGGCGTGAGGAGCTCGACGGCGATCCCGGATTTGTCGAGGTAACGACGAAATTGCCGAACATGGGTGTGGACGCCCGTGCTTCCCTCCGGGCGCAATATCGTGGCGATCAGCAACGACGGGGAAGCATTGCTCGTGGGCGGTCCGCTGGGCGGACGATGCTGCTCGATATCGCGGGCCATCAGGGACAAGAAGAATTTGCGCTGCTCTCGTAATACATCTCTGGCGGACTGGCCCTGGCCGAATGTGAGGGTGCAGGCGCAGCGAGAGCCGGTTCAGGCCAGGGCGGACGATCCGGGTGGGGCGATCCACGTGTATCCCGGACTTCAGGCGGCGCTCGTTTACAGGGTGCCACGTTGAATCACATGCTCATAGGGGCCAACAGGTTGCCAGCCGAAACGGGACGCCGACGACGGCGTGTCCGATTGCGCTGGCTGATCGCCATAATTGGGCTTGCCGTCATCGTCTTCGTGACCGCGAGCGCGCTGTTGTTCGTGTGGCCGGCCACCAACCAGCCGCGTCACGTCGATGCCATCTTGAGCCTCAATGGCGACAACGAGGCGGCTCGGGAGAGGCTCTCGATCTCCCTGGCCGAGCGAGGCTACGCCCCTGTTCTCCTGTTCTCCCAGGGGAACTCCCACACCACGCCCTGCCCGAGGGTGCCACGGGTTTCGGTCGTGTGCTTCTCGGCCTACCCGGGTAGGACTGCCGGCGAGGTCAAATTCGCCGCTCTCGACGCCCGTCGGCATGGTTGGCGCAGCTTGATGATCGTGCCGGGCCGGGCCCAGGTGACACGAGCCCGTCTGCTCATGAATCGGTGCTACTCGGGGCACGTCACCGTGGTTGCGGCGCCTGTCCAGGTCCTGCACATTCCCTACGACGTGATCTACGAGTGGGGCGCCCTGGCAAAAGCCCTGTTCATCTATCGAAACTGCTGATCTTGGCGTGCTTTGCCGACACACGTGGAGAGGCGCCCCGCTCCGAGTGAGGGTCGCGTCCCCAAGTATTTCGGCACGGTTTCTGCGCTCGTAAGAAGGGTGACGTCAAGCTACGGCAGCGCGGAGGCGTCGCGCCCTGCGTCGAGCTGCCCGGCTGTGCACTGATGTGGCCTCTCCGGCGTCGGTCGACCAGCACGAATAGTGACAAGGAAGCCACTCTCCGTCCCCTGGCGGCTGTCCGCTCCGGTGGGCGCCGTGCCGCCACGACCCTCATCGATCAGGGCTTCTCGTCCGTGTCGAACTTCGCAGTGGGAGTGGCGGTGGCGAGGGTCGCCGGAGCTTCCGGGCTGGGGGGCTTCTCGTTGGCCTACGCCGGCTGGCAAGTGGTCGCAGGGATGCACCGCTCTCTCGTCACTGATCCGATGGCGATCGCAGGTGACGTGTACCACGCCAGCGGTGATGTACACGATGCGAGGGTTCGCGGGGGGATCAAGAGGGGATTTGCTGCCGAGATGCTGCTGGGGGCAGCCGCGGCATCGGTCTTTGCCCTTGTCGGGGGCGCCCTCATGCTCTTCGGACAGCGGACGTTCGGTCTGGCGATGCTGGCTCTGGCCCCGTGGCTCCCGTTGTTGTTGGTGCAGGACTACTGGCGGTGGGTCGGGTTCATGACCCGGCGACCCGGGTGGGCCCTCGCCAACGACACGGTGTTCAACTGCGTGCAAGGAGCGGCCTTTGTCGCTGTCTTCGCGATCCATACGCATTCCATCGTGGCGGTGATCGCGTGCTGGGGTCTCGGAAGCCTGGCCGGAGCCCTCTACGGGCTATGGCAGCACCGCGTGCTGCCCTCGCTCGCCGGCGGGGTGCGCATGCTCCTCGACCATTGGTCCGTGAGCAAGTGGCTGGCGGGAATGTCGCTCTCGGTCTCCGGGGGCGGCCAAGTGTCGGTGTTCATCATGGGTGCCATACTCGGGCCCGCCGGCCTGGGTGGGCTGAAAGCTGCGCAGACGCTCGTGGCGGGACCCACAGGGGTGCTCATCATCGCCGGTGGAAGCATCGGATTGCCCGAGGCGACCAAGGCATTCAAAGAGAAGGGGTGGTCAGGACTCAGTCGAGTGGCAGACTGGTGACGCTCTCGGGGTTCTTCAGTTTTCTCGTCGGGGGTGTCGTAATCGCTATCTTCGGCAGATCTCTGCTCTCGGCGATATACGGACCGACATTCGGCCATCTCGAGCTCGTCGCCTTGCTCATGGCCATCTCCTACGTCGTCTGCTCCTTGACCCTCGGGCCGATTCTGGTCCTCAAGGCGACCCGGAACACACGATGGCTGTTCCACACCGAGCTCGCGACCCTGGCGGTGTCGCTCTGCAGCGTGGCCGCCCTGTCAATCGCCTACGGGGTGACAGGAGCCGCGGCGGCCGCCATCGTCGCTCAAAGCGCGAGCGTGACCGGGGCACTGTGGGCGCAGCACCGGGTACACAGGTCATTCCGTGCGCAAGCAGCGGGGGGCGAGTCCGCGGGTCGCGTCGGAGAGGCTGTGGCTGGGGTCGCCCTCCGATGGAGGGGACCAGCCGCCCGTCGGTGCCGGGGTGGGACAGTCACCGAAGTGGAACCGGCCAAGTCCCATGCGACGTATCTGCGTAGCCGCCACGACCTCTATCTAGGCGGGGGGTTCCAGCTTCACGCTGAGGCAGATCGATCCGTTCGTCCGGATTCGGTGGGGCGCCTGGGAGACCAATGGCCAGCCAAAACACAATCTTGACATCGCCGACCAAGGCCGAGTCGGCCGTTGGGCTGCCCCACGACTGGGCGGCTGCCAAGGCCTGGCTGGTCGATCGCCGGCCGCCGATATCGGTGATGGTCGTGGATGGGCAGGCAGTGTTTCGTTCCGGACTGGCCCGGCTGCTCGGTGAGGACGACCGTCTGGAAGTGGTCGCCGTCTCCGAGGGTGGCCCCGAAGTCCCTGAGCTCTGTGCCGCAATGTCGGTAGACGTCGTCGTCACGGACCTCCGATTGCCGAAGATGGACGGGATCGAGCTGATCCGCAGGCTCTCGGCTGTCGCTCCGAGCACAAGGGTCTTGGTCGTGGCATCGGCGGCGGATTGGGGAGTGGTCCCCGCCATCGGCTCGGGCGCGGCGGGTTTCCTCCTCAAAGACGCACAGCCAGAGGCAATCATGTCTGCAGTGGTCGCCGTGCACCTCGGCGAGCAAGTGCTATGTCGTGAGGCCATTAATTGGGTCAACGGCAAGGCATCGGTGCGCCGCCTCACGCGGCACGAGACCGAGGTCTTGGCGATGATGGCCGAGGGCGTGGGGAACAGGGAGATCGCCGAACGGCTCCAACTCGGCGAAAAAACGGTCCGCAACTATGTGAGTCGCGTCTACCGCAAGCTGGCGGTGCACAGCCGTGCCCAGATAGCCGCCTATGCGTTGCACGCCGATGTGTCGACAGATGCCGGCACCGACGACGTGCGCTGGATGGCCCGCGGCACGCGAATTCCGATTGAGAGGAAGTTCCTTGAGCGAACAGCCTCTTGATCTCAGGGCGTCGGTCGCGGTGATCTGGCGGCGTCGGCGTGTCGTGGGTGCAGTCGCGGCGATCGGGCTCCTCGGAGGGCTGGTATACGGAGCTATCCAGCCCGCTATGTCGAGTGCAGAGGCCTTGGTGCTCTTGCCTCCGACGGGCCTGACCTCGTCGGGCACGGCGGCGCGCGATGTGAACACCGAGATCGCCATCGCCCAAAGCGTTCCCGGTATTTCAGCTGCAGGGAAGTCGGTATCGCCAGCGATCCCAGCGATCAAGCTCAAGGGTCAAGTTGCCGTCACGGCTCCCACGCAGGACATCCTGCAGATCCAGGTCCGATCCTCTCGCGCCGTTGACGCTGAACGACTCGCCAATGCTGTCGCCAACGGCTACATCCGCTACGTCGCCACGTCTGGCGGCACCTCGACCGGGAGTGCGCTGGCCGGCCTGCGACATGAGTCTGCTCAGCTGACCCAGCAGATCCAGAACCTGCAGAGCCAGATCAACACCGTCTCCGCGCGAGTGACCGCTGAGGGCGCTTCTTCGCCCAACGGCCAGCAGGACTCCTCTCTACTCGGCTCACTGAGCAATGCCCAACGAGAGGCGTCGCTTAGCCTCGTCAACGTAAACAACCAGGTGGTCACTACTCAGCTATCAGGCGCCGCTGCCGCGCAGGGCACTCGGTTCCTTCAAAGGGCCACCACTGTCGTGCCGTCGTCGAATCTCTCTGTTTTCTCCACTGGCGGGATCGGGCTCGTCCTGGGACTGTTCGGCGGCATTCCGTTCGCGCTCTGGCGCTCCCGCCGCGATCGCCGCCTTCGCTCTCGTGACGAGATCGCCGGCGCCATCGCCGTGCCCGTGCTCGGTTCGATCGAAGCGCAGCGGCACAAGACGACAGCGGACTGGACCGTGATTCTCGAGAGGTACTGCCTCTCTCCAGTCGACGAGTGGAACCTGCACCAGGTACTCGTCCGTCTCGCGTCTGAGTATGCCGATGGAGGATCGGAGATCCGGGTGGTGTCGTTTGCTGACGACAACGCCGCGCTGGCGACCGGACCATTGCTCGCCATGTTCGCTGAAGAACTCGGCGTACCGACGACTCTCTTGTGCAGTGACCACGAGGTGCTCGCACCGCTGCGGGCAGCGTACGCAACTCGGCCAGGACCGGCTCCTTCGAGGGACCCCATCACCTCGAGGGCGCAAGGGTATGGCTTCGACCCGTTCGGCGGCCATCTGAACGTGTCGGCCGTGGCGGTGGACGCGATGCGCCCCGAGCTCGATCCAGCTCCAGGGGTGGTGCTCCTGGCCATCTCGGCGGGGTTCGCGACCGCCGATGTATTGGCCCGGTTGGCCCTTGCCGCGGTAGACATCGGCCACCAATTCGACGGGATCGTCGTGGTCAACCCCGACGCCAGCGACGACACGACCGGCTCCGGGTCTGATAGCGACTTCACTGGCCAGACACTGTCGCGCCACGAATGGACGTCCGCGCAGCGATTGCTCCACGGCATCGGGCCCACCGTGACGGCAGGAACCGAGGTGGCATCGGGCGCCACAAACGGCAGCGTCACCAATGGCAAGGTGGCGATGCTGGACCACGGGGAACCGGAGGGCCAACCCGGCGCGTTCGTCAGCCTGCACGCCCTCACCGCGGCCGCCGGGCGGCACTGGCGGCTGTTGTCGATCACTGCGCTCATGGGGTTGCTTTTGGGTGCCGGGTTCCATCTCGTGGTGCCACGCAAATACGCGTCGACGACCGACCTCTTTCTCACCGAGCCCGCCGCTTCGGACCCGGCGCAAGCCATGGCCAACGACACGAGTCTCCTCCAAACGCGTGCCGTAGCCAAGAGCGCCGTCACTGCTCTTCACCTTCACACCACCCCCGACAGCTTCCTCGCCTCGTACAAAGGCTTGGCACTCAGCAATGCGATCTTGTCGATCACGCTCAGTGCCCACTCTCAAGCCGACGCGGTGTCAAGGGGGAATGCGGTAGCCCAAGCATTTCTCCGGGTCCGGACGGACGAGCTCAATCTTCAGACTCAAGTGGTGGTACGCGGTCTCCAGGCGCAGGTGAATGCTCTCGATCATGAGATCACCAATCTGAGCTCATCCATCGACGTACTCTCGGCAACCCCGGCTGGGTCCCAGTCCAGCACCGAGCTGGCCGATCTGGTCGAGCAGCGGAGCGAAGACACTTCTCAGGTGGCTCAGGTGGAATCTCAGATGCAGCAAGTGCACCTCAACGAATCGTCGGTGACCCAAGCCAGTCAAGTGCTTGACCCTGCGGCACCGGTCAAGGTGTCAGCCAAGAAGGTCACCATCATGGACGCACTCTCGGGATTCATCGGAGGCTTGGGTCTGGCGATCGTGGCCCTCGTCGTCGGAGTGTTGCTGTCGGACCGACTCCGTAGTCGAGAGGAGGTGGCAGCGGCCCTGGGAGCTCCCGTCGAGCTGAGCATGTTCCGTTTTGCACCGCGTCGTTGGATGCGAGGGCGACGCCGTCACAAGCTTCTGATGCGGCCCACTCCCGAGTTGAGCATGATCGCACGAAGGTTGCGGGCACATTTCCAATCCCCGGGCGGCGCGGCGCTGGTGGTTGTGGAGGTCGAGTCGGCACAGTCCTGTGCTCTGGCGGTGGCAGTTCTCGCCGCGTCGTTGACCTCTGAAGGGATGAGGGTGGTGATGACCGACATGGCGAAGGGGCGCCCCCTTGCTTCGCTCTTTGCCGTGACGAGCCGAGAGAGGAAGCTCCACACGGTCACCGTCGGAGACGAATCGGCATTCTTGATCGTCGGACCTGACGACCCGGCCGAGTTGGAGGACGATTGGATTCCCAATGGAGCCGACGCCCTATTGGTGTTGGCCAGTGTCGATCCAGCCTTCGGCGCAGAGCACCTTGCGGCATGGGCAAACAAAGCGGTTGTGGTGGTGGACACCAGCAAGGCAAGAGCGGCGACCATCACGGCGACTGGCCAGTTGCTGCGGCGGGCGGGAATCGCTATCAGATCCGCAATCCTCATCGGAGCCGATCCGGAGGACGACGAGAGTGCCGGCGGACTGGGCGCAGATTGGCCCAGCGAGAGTGAGCCACGCGCCAGCGGCGTCTTGCAAGCCTCCCGTCGGTGACTTCTCCTAGCTTTGCCTTCCGGCGGACGAAGACCTCGGCCGAGGACAAGCGCCTTCACCGGGTATGGGTCGTCTGGGCCCTCCTGTTCTTCAACGTCCTCTCCTTCTCGACGATGGCGACGGTCGTGCCCATCCCTCATAAGGTCGGGCAGGCCCTGACCCAAGGTGCATTGGTCGTGGCCTTTGTCCTGGCTCTCACGATCAACCCGAAGGTGAAGGTCCGGCCCAATCTGTTCCTGGGTCTCTACAGTGTGCTCGCCATTGTTTCGCTTGCCATGAGCATCCGATTCATCGGCATCGGGACGACGTATCGGGCATTTCGGTTGTTCGGTTTCGTTGTGGTGCTGTGGTTGCTCACTCCGTGGTGGGGCCGTCGAGACGTCGTCCTGCTCCGAAGCCAGCTGCGCTTCCTCGTGGTCGTGCTTGCTTCCATCGGATTGGGATTACTGATCTCGCCGCACAAAGCCTTGGCGGTGAACTTCGGCAGTCGGCGGCTAGCGGAGCGATCTGGCCGATTCCAGCCACGCAGGTCGCACACTACATGGCAGAGTTGGCGGGATTGACCCTCTTGATGTGGATGTGCGGACTCGTCACACGCCGGCGAGCAATACTCGTCGTGGTGCCGAGCATCGCGGCGCTCGTCGCCACGCATACGCGCACGGCAATCATCGGGATGCTCATTGCCCTGGTAGTCGCTTGCCTGAGCCTTTTCACAACGAACCGGCGTGTGCGTAGGACCCTGGCATCGGCCAGCATCATCGCGATATTCGTGTTGGTGCCCCTCGCACCGCTGCTGAGCAACTGGCTGGTCCGAGGCCAAACGACGTCGCAGTTGACCAATCTGTCCGGGCGCACCAAGGTCTGGCCCCTGGTCCTTTCGGAGCCCCGGCCCGAAACGAACAAGATCTTCGGTTCTGGACTGTCGAACGCCAGTGTGATCGGGCAAAACGCAGCGGTCAATGGGCTACCGATCGATAGCAGTTGGATCGCCACCTATCAGGACCAGGGGGTCGTCGGCGTCGTGCTCGAAGCGGTCATGTTCCTGGTCCTGTCGGGCATGGCTCTGTCGCGACCGCGAGGCCCAACCCGCGCCTTGGCGCTCTTCCTGATCGTGTACTGCCTCTTTGCGTCGTTCACCGAGACCGGGATGGGCGAGGCCTCGACGTACCTCCTCGACCTCACCGTGGCCGCTTCACTGCTCGTGATCCCCTCCGCACGCAGGCGGAGCATCCGCGTCCCGCGTCCTTCGATCCAGTTCGCCCCGGCTGTCGGCGCGGAGAGGAACTGAACAGCGCTCAGAAGTGGAACTGCACGACGGTCTCGATCTCCTCGCGGCCGTGGCAGGTGCCTTCACCCACGATCGTCGTGGTCGGCTGCTTCTCTCCGAAGTGGGCGGAGTACCACCCCAGGACCGGGTCGGTCCCGCCCCGGACGAGGCGCCAGCTCAGGCCCTCGGGCAGGGACATGGTCGCCGAGACGGTGTCACCCTCGACGGTCGTCCAACCGAGCGTGACACCACGGCCGTGGATCTCGGCGCCGACGAGGGGCCCGAGGTGGAACGCCACACGAACGTCGTGACGGCCCGACGTCTCGATCTCGTCGAGGATGTCGAGGCGCCGGTCTCGGGTCGACAGCCGCACCGTGCGCCGATGACCGACAGGGGGCTCCAAGACGGCGTACCCGTCGTGCTCCGCCGACCAGCGCCGTACCTCGCCGTCCGCGCCCAGGTCGAGCCGGACGAGGCGGCAGTGGGCGTGCCGCCGCCACAGCGTCGACCCCGCCGACTCCGACTGGTTCTGGTGGGCGACCTCGACGGTGTTGTGGCCCAGGGTCGAGCGGAAGTAGCTGCGCCAGCTGGGCTCACCCTGGTAGCAGTACGTCCCGGGGTCGGCGAGGATCTCGACCCCGTCGTGGCGGACCTCGACGGCCAGGGCGTCGGCATGGGCGTGGGCGGCGATCGACAGGAACCCGTGGGGTCCGGCGTCGCACCGGCACCAGATCTCGGGCCCGTCGCCGGGCGAGCTGCGCATGACGGTCAGGCCGGCGTCGTCGAAGTGCGGCGGGCGACGCTCGGGAACGCCCGGCCTGTGATGGCGTCGGGCCATCGATCCCACCAGGGTGCTCGCCGCATCGGCTTCGGTCGCCGGCCACCAGTCGGGAGCGTCGAACACCGTCTCACCCAGGGCGAGAAGACCGCCCCACCTGTCGGCACCGGGTGGCGTGAGCACAAGGGCACGCCCGTCGTCGCCGTCGCCCTGGCGCGGCGCCTGCAGGCGCACGTCGACCACGGCCGCCACGACGTCGAGCATGCGGCCGAGCAGCTGCCAGGTGTCCTCACGAAGCGGCCGGTCGGCCCGGTCGGCCTCGGCCGCCGCCACCAGCCCCAGCTCGGCGACGAAGCCGTGGTAGTCGGTGGCCATCTCCCGGTTGACACCGCTCGGGAAGGTGTTCTTGGCGAGCTCGGCCTCGAGCACCGTGGCGGCCTGAGCCGCCCATCTCGGGCTCTCGGCGAACCAGTCGAAGGCGAGGGCCGCCACGAGCTGTCCGGCCGCCTCGGCGATCACGTGGTTGTTGGCCGACGACCCCCGGCTCCGGAAGCCCGCCAGGTAACGCTGGTGCCACCGGATCTGCGCCAGCGCCACCTCGTTGTGCTCGAACAGCGCCGGCGCGTGCTCCCAGCCCTCGAGCAGCCTCCGGATCCACACCCAGGCGATGAGCCGCAGCCCGACCTCGATCCCACATGTCCAGTGCACCCCTGACAGGAACGGGTTCTGCTCCCACCACGAGCGGAGATGGCGTCGCACCCTCGTGGCGTAGCGCTCGTCGCCCGTGAAGGCGAAGGCGGCGGCCAGGACGGTGAGGTGGTGCATGCGCGAGAGCTCCCACACCTGCTTCACGTTGCCCGTGACGTCCTCGGAACGGTGGTCGATCCTGAAGCAGTAGTCGGCCTGGGGTGCCCGGCGGCCCGTCACGGGGTCGAAGAACCAATCCGGGTCCTCGAGGTCCTTGCGCATCACGCCCAGGACCTCGAAGCGGCCGGCGAGGATCTGGTCGGCGGCCGCGACGGCGCGCCGGCGCGCCTCGGGCGCGACGGTTCCGAGCACGCCGGGGTCGAGGACGGCGTCGAACCCTTTGCGCAGCGCCGGGGCGCGCCCCGGCCGGTGCGGCGCGAGCGAGCGACGAGCCGGCGTCGCCCCGGCGCCGGGGACCGGGACCTGGTGGCGGGCCCAGGCCACCTTCCTCCCGTAGTCCGAGAGCCGCCACGCCACCTCCGAGGCGGACATCTTCTCCAGCCGCCGGAGATACCACTCGATCCTCGAGGAGTTCACCGTTCGTCGGGGACCGCGACCCGTTCCCGGGGCCGGGCCCCGGCCTCGGCCACCGTCTCCGGAGCCCCGCTGGTGAGGCTGGCCGCGGCACCGAGGGTGGCGCGGGTCGTGGCCAGCAGCGAGCCGAGGGGGATGGGCATGGGTGCGCCACTGCGAACCGAGTCCAAGAATGCGCCCACCTCGCGGCGCTGGCCCTTGTCGGGGGCGCTCCACGACCGGTTCGTCACCCGCCGACGGCCCGCCCACACCGTGGCCCGCCGGAAGTTGTCGAGGCGGGCGGAGCGCCCGGCGCTGAAGACCTCGAACGTCTCCTTCGGGAAGCGGGGATGGCCGTTCACCAGATAGGTGATCGTCGCCAGCGATCCGTCGCCATAGCGGAGGGTGACCTGCAGGTCGTCGCGCGCAGCGGCGCACTGGGCGGCGACGTCGACGGGATCGCTCCCGATCCACCAGCTCATCGTGTCCACGAAGTGCCCGCCCTCCCCCACAAAGCGCGACCCTTCGACCTCCTCGTTGCGGTACCAGCTGTCGGCCGACACCGGACCGGCGTTGACCAGGTAGCGGGCCACGGTGGGCTCGGTGGAACGGCCGAAGCGCGAGCGCATGTCCAGGAGCATCGGTGCGAACCGGCGGTTGAAGCCGACCATGAGGCGGTCGTTGCCGGTGGCGTCGACCGTCGTCAGGATCTGTTCGAGCTCGGTGACGCGCAGGGCCAGGGGCTTCTCGACGAACACGGCCTTGCCGGCTTCGAGGGCCCGACACGCCAGAGCGGCGTGGGAGCTGTGTCGGGTGACGATGAACACGGCGTCGATGGAGTCATCGCCCAGCACGCCCTCGGCGTCGGTGCCGACGGCGGTGAACCCGAACTTGCGCTGGGCGTTGATGGCGGAGAGCGAGCTGAGCGTCGCCACGCGCGCCAGTTCGACGTCGGACTGGCCCGCCAGGTGGGGAAGGAGCATCGAGCGGGCGTAGTTGCCGGCTCCGATGAAACCCACCCGCAGCGGCTTCGCCATCGCCCCGCCGGCACGGAACGTCCCGGTCGTTGCCGCCGTCACCGTCGACGGGGCCCGGGGGGTGGCGGGGAGCTTGGCCACAGAGCTCGTCTCGGTGGGAGACGAGTCGTCGGGCTGGGGGTACTCGAACAGAAAGCCGACACCGGGCACGGCGCCGGCCCGGAGTCGCTCGTAGACCGCGACGGCCTCGGTCAACGGGAACGTCGCCGCCACGAGCGGCTCGAGATCGATCTCGCCTCTGGCGATCAGGTCCACGAAGCACGCCAGGTTCCGTCGTTCGGTCCAGCGGACGTACCCGGCGGGATAGTCCACCCCTTGGACCTCGTACTGCGGGTCGTAGCGGCCGGGCCCGTACGAGCGCGAGAAGCGAAGGTCGAGCTCCTTCTCGTAGTAGGCGCTCCAGGGCAGGTCGAGCTTGCACTTGCCGATGTCGACGACCGTGGCCCGGTCCCGCGCCAGGCGTGCGGCCACCTCCGCCGGTTCGTTGGAGTCCCCGCCGGCCACCAGGAACACGCGGTCCGCACCCAGCCCCCCCGACGCCTTGGCCAGGGCGTGTTCGACCGCGGCCAGACCTTCGTCGTCCGGGGCCCGACACAGCACCGCCCCGGCTTTCTCGGCGAGCCCGCATCGCTCGGCCACCACGTCGAGGCCCACCACCTGGACCCCCGAGGCCACGAGCAGACGGACGACGAGCTGGCCGACGAGCCCGAGGCCGATGACGCACGCCGTGTCACCGATCTGGGCGTCGCCCTGGCGCACACCCTGCATGGCGATGGCGCCGACGGTGGCGAAGGCCGCCAGGCGGGGGTCGACCGCATCGGGGACCGCGACGCAGAGGTTCACCGGCACCCAGTTGACCTCGGCGTGAAAGGCGAACTCGTTGCCCGCGCAGGCGACGACCTGGCCCACCGAGAACTCGTCGGCACCGGCTCCCACCTCGACCACGACCCCGGCCAGGGAGTAGCCGAGCGGGGTGTAGGAGTCGAGGCGGTTCATCGCCTTCTTGTAGGCGGTCAGCGGCCCCTGCTGGTACGCGGTGTCGAGCACCTTCTTCACCTGGTCCGGGCGCGCCCGCGCCTTGCTGAGCAGCGACATCTTGGACTCGCCGACCTTCATGAGCTCGGTTCCGGTGGAGATGAGCGAGTACAGCGACCGCACCAGGACCCCCCCGGGCGCGCAGGTCGGGGCGGGCACGTCCAACACGACCAACTCCCCCGAGCGGTAGTTCTGCGCCACCTGTTTCATGCGATCCGCACGTCCTCACGCCCAGGCGCATCCGAACCTGTCCCGATGAGGTGCTCGTAGACGCCGAGGTACCGCCTGGCCTGATGGCTCCAGGCGAGCTCCTGCTCCACGCGGGCGCGCCCGGAGGCCCCCATGGCGCGGCACCGGGGCCCGTCGTCGATCAGCTCCACCAGCAGGCGGGTGAGCTCGTGCACGTCGTTCGGCGTGGCGTACACCGCGGCATCGGCCGCCGACACCCGCGTCTCACGCAGGTCGAAGGCGACGACGGGGAGGCCGAAGGCCATGTACTCCATCGTCTTGTTCATCGTGCAGAACTCGTTGAGTTGGTTCTCCGGGTCGGGCGAGATCCCGACGTCGGCGGTCGACAGGATCGCGGCCACGGTGTCGTCGGGGACCCTGCCGGTGAATTCGACGAATTCGGCCAGCTCCAGCCGGTCGCGCATCTCGACCAGCTCGTTGAAACAGTCTCCGGACCCGATGAGGACGAAGCCGATGTCGCGCCGGCCCAGCTGGTTGACGATGACGTCGGCCACCTCGAGGACGAGGTCGACCCCGTCCTGGGGGCCCATCACCCCGATGTAGGCCACCAGGTGGCGCCGGTCCCCGAGCAGCTGCGGGTCCGGAGACACGGCGCGGAGTCGCTCGGGGTCGGGCCCGGTGCGGACCACGGTGACGTCGCGAGGGTCGACCCCGTCGCGTTCGATGGCGATGGCCCGGTAGGAGTCGTTGGTGGAGATGACGTGATCGGCGCAACGGAGGGTGCTCCGTTCCAACAGCAGCAGTGCCCTGTGGATCACCCGGGTGCCGTCGGGAAAGCGGAACACGTAGGTCTCCGGGCACAGGTCGTGGTGATCGAAGACGAAGCGTGACCCGTGCAGGACACGGAACAGGACGCCGATGGGCCAGAAGATGTCGGGCGGGTTGCAGCTCTGGATCGCCGCGAAGCGACCACGCCGGGCCGCCTTGATCGTGAGCCACAGGGTTGCCATGAAGGAGTAGAGGTACTCCGCCACGAACGACACCTTGGGCCCGCCCGGGGCGTAGGCCCGGTACTTGTAGAGCTCGACGCCGTCGACCACCGCGTACGACGGGTCGCCGGGCCCCTTGGGGCAGACCACGGCCACCTGGTAGCCGGCATCGGTCAATGTCCCGCACTCCAGCCAGACACGCCGGTCGAAGGGCACCGGGAGGTTCTGCACGATGATCAGGATCCGCCCTCGGTGTCCGTGCTTCATCCCTGAGCCCTCGCGTCGATGCCGGGGCGATGCCCCTTGTCACCATGAGGAGCGCGCCGGCGCCCGAGAGATACACGGGCACCTGCACCACGGCACCGTGGGAGGGCCGGGCCACGGCGGGAGCCGCCGGGCGACAGGCTCACACCTGATCGCTCGTCGCCAACTCGGGTCGCGCCACGTCCCCCGAGGAAACGTCGGACATCGGCTCCTGCACACCCTGGCGGCCCTGTGAGGGGCGGGGCGACCGTGAGAGCACCGTCCGCAGGAACCGGACGCTGATGGCGTGCACGGTGTTGACGAGGATCCCGATATCCATCGACAGTGACCAGTTGTCGACATAGAAGAGGTCGAGCCGCCGGTAGGCGCTGAACGAGGGGTTGTCGCGCGCCTCGCTCTGCCACAGGCCCGTGATCCCGGGCCGCATGTCGACACGGCGACGGAGCTCCTCGTCGAACTGCGCGACCTCGTAGGGGAGGGCGAACCGGGGGCCGACCAGGCTCATGGTCCCGTTGAGGACGTTCCACAGCTGGGGCAGCTCGTCGACGCTGGTGGCCCGCAAGAAGCGCCCGATGCGCGTGACGCGCGGGTCATAGGTCGCCTTGAACAGGGGCCCGCCCGTCCTCTCGTTGAGCCCGGCGACGTGCGCGATCATCTGCTCGGCATTGGGGACCATGGTGCGCAGCTTCAGGACGGTGATGGGTGCACCGAACCGGCCGATGACCGAGTGGCGGTGGATCACCGGGCCGCGGTCTTCGAGCTTGATCAACAGCGCCGCCATGGCGAGCAGGGGCAACGCCACGGGACACAGCGCAACGGTCACCGTCAGGTCGATGGCGCGCTTGGTCAACAGGCGCCACTTGGCCACGTCCCTGGGCTCGACGTAGAGCATGGGCACGCCCGAGACCGGCGCCATGCGGATGCGCCTGCTCGACAGGCCGTGGAAGCCGGGGCAGAACTGCACGTGGAGGCCCGCTCTCAGGGCCCTGCTCACGGCCTCGGACCCGGTGCTGAATCCCACCGCGCTCCCCACCACGATGACGCCGGTGGCGCCGACCCGCTTCGCCAGCGTTTCGAGCCCGTCCACGTCGGCACACCCGTCGAGGCGATTCCAGGGCTCGTGGAGTGTCCGGTCGCCGATGACCGCGCCGACGCGGTACCCCAGCTCGGGCTCGTCGGTGAACATCTTCCACAGGGCCGCGCCGTCCTCGTTGGTGCCGACGAGGACGACGGTGCGCAGGAACCAGCCCTCGGACCGCCTCGCCTTGAGCCAACGCCCGAAGCGCCAGCGGACGACGAGGACCGCGACCGAGGCCGAGGCCGCGCCTCCGATCGCCGGCCACGCCGAGGCCGAACCGGCCAGCCATTCGGATGCGGCGAACACACCGCCGCCGAGCGCCGCCGCCGCCACGGTCCTCGCCGCCTCTGTGGATCGCAGCGCGCACACCCGTGACCGGTACAGCCCGGCGCGGTGCATGCTCAGCATGGTGACGATCACCGCCGCCGCCGAGCACAGGGCCCGGCGCTCCCAGGCCAGCGCGTTGCCGTAGAGTGCCGGCGCCGTCCACGCCGCGGCCAGGGCCACCACGTCGCCGATCACCAGGGTCCGCCTCGGCGTGCCCGACGGCGCCCGCCAGCGCCTGCGGACCGGCCCGGGGGCGCCGAGGCCGTTTCCGCCCATGAGCGGGCGGCCCTCGACGTCGGGGGAGCCCATGCCGTCGGGTACCGCGATCATGCTGCTGACCGAGGGTTGCTCGGGCAGCATGCGCTTCGTCGACACCACGCCACATTCCTCACTGCACGCGCTCCGCCAGATCCCTCATTGCGATGTGAGGGACCGGATATGAGAGCAAAGAGCGGTGTCTGTTGATACGTGGGCCGCCAGGGCCGGCCCGAGCATCGAGGACCGGGCCTCAGGGCCGGGACTGCGCCGCGGCGACCTGCCGGTCCCGGGGCTCGGTGCCCGGCGACCGCAGTCCGAGCAGCCGTCGGGCGTTGTCCCGGTAGACCTGCTCGAGGACGTGGTGCGGCAGGTCGAGGCCGTAGATGGGCCAGCGGCCCGATCCCGGGACGGGATCGTCGGTGTAGGAGAACGCCTCGTCCGCGGTCTCGAGGAGCCGGAAGTTCACATGGAAGATGCCGGCCCGGAGCGGGAACACATCGGTCCCGAAGAGCACCCGGTCCGGGTGCTTCATGAGCAGCGCCCGGGCGGCGCGGGGCTGGCGCCCCAGTTGGAGGGCGACCCAGGCGATGTCGACGCAGAGGTTGGGGTAGCGATCGAACATCTCCGACACGCGCCCGAGGTTCTCGGCGTAGAGGCCGTGCGCACCCACGAAGACCGTCCGGGGATGGGATGCGACGAGGTGCTCGAAGCAGTCCACGAGTCGGTGGAACTCCGCCACCCCGCCCTGCTGACGAGAATTCCCGGGGGTGCCGCAGGAGCTCTTCGAGGCGTTCGTTGTGGCGGTCGACGGGCTGGAAGAAGGCGAGAGGGTCACCCACGTGGATGAGGACCGGGATGCCGAGGGCGCCGGCCTCCTCCCACACGGCATCGAGCATGGCGTCGTCGGGCAGGATGCGGCGGCCTCGGACCTCCACCTTCATGCCCAGGTCCTTCCAGACCTTCAGGCCCCGGGCCCCCGCCGCGACGGACCGGCGGAGGGATTCGACCAAGCGCTCCGGGCCGTCGGACTCGCTCAACGCACGCCAATCCAGGTGGCAGAAGGTGAAGAACCGGCCGGGGTGGGCGCGGTCGTAGCGATCGAGGTTCTGCTCGAGCTCCCGGCCCCAGCGCCCGTCGAGGTTGACCAGGGCGGTCGACGTTGACCGAGTCCATCAGGTCCAGGACCCGGCCCATGTCGTGCTGCATCCACTGCGCCCTTGTCGGCCAACCAGCGCCCCAGATGGGTGTGGAAGTCGACGGCGGGGACCCGGGCGTGAGAAGGAGCGTGCGACGGCAGCTCGAGAGTCGAGACCGGGGCGTAGGCGCTCAAGCGTGGACCGCGGGCCTGGAACCGCCGGAGTCGCCCGTGCCATGGGCAGGAGCGGGCCGGGCACGAACCTGTGCCGGAGGGCGGCGGTGGGAGCCCGTTCCCCGGGGCCGGCCTGCTCGGTGTCATCGGTCATCGCGCTCGGTCTCTCAATTCCAGATGTCGTGCACCATGTTGAGCATCACCCGGGAGCCGAACCGATCGAGCCTGATGGGCAGCTCGGGCATGTCGGCCAGGCTGCGACGGACCGCACCCTGGCTCTCGATGGGGCAGATCACGAGCAGGAACCCGCCGCCGCCGGCACCGGTCACCTTCGCCCCCGAAGCACCGGCGTCCATGGCCCGGTCGACCGCCACGTCGATCTGGTCGTTGGAGACCCCGGCGGCCAGTTTGCGCTTGATGTACCAACCCTCTCGCAGGGCGTCGCCGAGCGCGTCCAGATCGCCGTGGTTCAGGCGGTGGACGGCCGTCCCCGCCAGGTCGCGCAGGAGGTGGAGCTGATCGAGGGTGCATTCGATGTTGGCGTCCTGCTCGCGCAGGATGGCGTCGGCACTGCGGGTGACCCCGGTGTAGAAGAGCAGGACCTGCTCCTGCAGGGCACGGCGCTCGAGGGCCGAGAGCTGCAACTCCTCGGCGACCACCCGGTCGCCGGGCCCGAACCTGATGTCGCGGATCCCGCCCAGTGCGGCGATGTACTGGTCCTGCTTGCCGATGCGCTTTCCGCACAGGTCGATCTCGATGGTGCAGGCCCGTTCGGCGAGGTCCTCGGCCGACACCTGCCGTCCCTGGTAGGCGAACAGGGCGTGGAGCAGTCCGACGGTCACCGACGACGAGGACCCGAGGCCAGAACCGGTGGAGGGAATGTCGGCCAAGGTGGTGATCTCGACCCCCCCGGTCACGCCCGTCATCTGCATCGCCTCGCGGACGAGCTCGTGCTCGAGGTCCTCCACCCGGGAGACGATCTCCTTCTTCGAGTAGTTGACGTAGATGTCGCCGTCGAAACGCTGCTTGACGATGACGTAGACGTACTTGTCGATGGCACAGTTGAGGACCCTGCCGCCGTGATCGAGGTAGTACCCCGGCAGGTCGGTGCCCCCACCGACGAGGCCGATGCGCAGTGGCGTCTGGGCGACGATCATCGCACCACCCGTGGACGCCACTCCTGCTGCGCCAGGCGGTAGGCGTCGGCGGTGCCGATGTCGCGGAAATACCCGCCGATCTCGACGGCCCTCGCCCGGCCGACGAGGCCGGGGAGCAGGTCGAAGCCGATGTCGAGCGGAGGGTCGCCGGCGACATCGTCGAGGACGCTCGGATCGAACGCGTAGATCCCGGCATTGGCCAGGTCGCTCACCGGGTTGCTGGGCTTCTCCGCGAACCCGACGACACGACCGGCGGCGTCGAGCTCGACGATGCCGCACGCCGACGGGCACGGGGCGTGGAACAGCGTCAAGGTCGCGGCACCGTCGCCCCGGCGGTGGAACTCGATCAGTGTCCGCAGGTCGAAGTCGGTGAGGTTGTCGGCGTTGCAGGCCAGGAAGAGCTCCTCACCGGCCACCCACTCCCGGTTGGCGACGAGGGTCCCGAGACTGCCGAGCAGCTCGGCCTCGTAGAAGGTGTGCACCTTCGGGGGGCGGTCACGGCGCTCGACGTGCGCCTGCACGATATCGGCCAGACGGTGCACGTTCACGAGGACCTCGTCGACACCGGCCCGGTCGAACTCGTCCAGCCAGATGTCGAGCAGCGGGCGTCCGTCGATCTCGAGCATGCACTTCGGGATGTGGTCGGTGAGCGGCCGCAAGCGGGTTCCGAGGCCCGCCGCCAGCAGGAACGCCTTCACCCGCCTGCCCTCCGCACGACACCGAGAGCCCGCATGCGCTCGTTCGCCTGGGCCAGGATGCCGTCGAGGCCGTCCATGCCCTCGAGCCAGGCCGCGTAGGCGGCGACCGACTCGGCCGGGGTTCGTCGGGGCTTCCACCCGAGCGCCTGGAGGGCCCCGATGTCGGACACGATGTGACGGGTGTCGCCGAACCGGTACTCGCCGGTCACCTTGCCCGGAAGATCCGATCCGTACTGGCGCCTGACGACGTCGGCGAACTCGCGGGTGGTGACCTGCTTGCCCCCTCCGACGTTGAACACCTGTCCCGCGGCCCGGTCGTCTTCGAGCACCAGGACGTTGGCGTCGACGACGTCCTCGATGTTCACGTAGTCGCGGATGGCCCCGCCGTCCTCGTAGAGCGTCGGCTCCTCGCCCTGCATGTAGTGCAGGCAGAAGATGCGACACGCCCCGGAGTAGGCGTTGTAGACGGACTGCCCGGGGCCCTGGACGATGCTGTAGCGCAATGCCACGGTCGGGACGCCGTAGCGGCGTCCGAGGTTGACCGCCACCATCTCCTGACCCAGCTTCGACATCCCGTAGGCGTTCTGGGGGTTGGAGATCGCGTTCGGGTGTGGTCCGCAACTGGAGCGGTCCCCCGCACTCCGAACAGCGAATCTCCCATTGTCCGGCCGCCAGGGCGGATTCGGGACGCATCCCGGGCAGCCGCTCGCCATGGACGGGGCACTCGTAGAGGCCTTCGCCCATGGCGGCCTGGGACGAGGCCACGACGACGCGGGCCAGGTCGAGGTGCTCGGCCACGATGATCTCGTACAGCAGGGCGGTGGAGACGACGTTCACGTCGGAGAACCGGGCGAAGTCGGTCAGGTAGTCCTGATAGGCGGCGAGGTGGAACACGGCGTCCACACGGCGCAGCAGGTTGGTGAGCAGCTCACGGTTCCGGACGTCGCCCTCGTAGAACTCGACGTCCGGGCTCAGATGGGTGGGCGGTCCCTGGTGGACCGGAGGCGTGAGGGCGTCGAGCACCACCACGTCGTGGCCCAGGGAGAGGAGCCGTTCGCAGGTGTGCGAGCCGATGAACCCCGCACCCCCTGTCACGAGGATCTTCATCGGCGCCGGTGCCGTCGGCGGTCGGCCACCTCGCGGTAGACGTCGAGCGTGGCCGCGGCGGTGGCTCCCCAGGTGAAGTGGCCGGCACGCTGCAGGCCCAGATGGCGCAAGCGGTCCGCCTGGGGCCCGGCCGCGTCGACGATGGCCCGGGCGATCGACGCCGGGTCCTTCGGGTCACACAGCAGAGCCGCACCTCCGGCGATCTCCGGCATGGCACTGACGTTCGATGTCACGACCGGGCAGCCGCACGCCATCGCCTCGAGGATGGGGAGGCCGAAGGTCTCGTTGAACGACGGGTACACGAGTGCTTCGGCGGCCTGGTAGAAGCGGGCGGTCTCTTCGAGCGGGACGCCGCCGACGAAGACCACGTCCTCGGCGATGCCGAGCTCGGTTGCGAGTGCGCGCAGCTCGGTGGCGTAGGTCTCGTCGCGGCCGTGGCCGACGATGGCCAGCTGGCGACCTCTGAGCTGCTCGCGAGCGGTCACCCACGCCCGGAGCAACCCGTCGCAGTTCTTGTAGCGCCACAGCGAGGACACGAAGAGCACGAAGGGCTTGGTGACGCCGAATCTCGCCACATGCCTCCTCGCCAGCGCCGCGTCGTCGGGCTTGAAGAGGTCGTGGTCGACCGCTTCGTAGATGAGCTTCAGCTTCCTGGGGTCGACATCGAGATAGCGCTCGATCTCCGAGCGCAGGCTGTCGGAGTTGATGATGATGGCGTCGGCGACCCTGGCCGATCGGGGGTAGTTCATCCGTCGGTAGGCACGGGCCGCGGGGGCCAGCGCCTCGGGGGCCGTGTAGGCGTGCATCGTCTTCATGTGGATGACGAGCGACCACGTGGGGTTCGCGATGGGCGCCATCAAGGTGTTGAGGACGTCGATGCGGCGAAACGGCAGGCGCAGCGGAGAGTAGAGGTGCTCGCTCAGCGTGCGCAGCGTCCGCCGCTCGTTGGACCACGGATAGGTGATGTAGTGGACGTTGGGTCCGTAGTCCTGGTGCACGGCCCGCGACATCGGGCTCACGAGCAGGTGGAGCTCCTCGGCCGGTTCCAGTCGCCTGGCCATTTCCGGGATGATCCGGGTCCAGAACCAGTGCGCTCCCGAGGGGATGCGGGGGTCCTCGGTCAGGAGGTTGATCCCCACCCGCATGGCATGGTCGCGGCCTCTGGCCGGATGCGGCGGGGGCGCGGTGACCGGGTGTGGGCCTGGGCTGGACCTTCGTTCGGGCATCCATGGGTCAGAAGGTGGTCGCCGCGATCGCGCTCGGGGTCATCCGCGACTGACGGACGAATTGGGCGATGGCGTGCATGATGGCCTGGTGCATGTCCTCGACCACGCCGTAGTTGGTGCAGTCCACGTGGATGGCGACATCGGCGATCGACTGCAGGTCGCCTCCGGTGAAGCCGGTCAGCGCGATGGTGCGGATGCCGTTGTCGCGGGCGAACGAGAGCGCGTTGACGATGTTGGGCGAGCAGCCCGACGACGAGATCGCCACCAGGACGTCTCCGGACCGGGCCTGGGACTGCAGCTGGTAGCGTGAAGACCTGCTCGTATGCGATGTCGTTGGCGATGGCGGTGATGAGCTCCACGTTGGTGCTCAGGCTCGTCACGCGGGGCGTCAGATCGGTGTCGGTCCGTACGCCCTTGGTGTGGTCGCACTGCAGATGATTGGCGACCGAGGCCGAGCCGCCGTTGCCGCAGGAGAACACGGCGGCTCCACGCGAGTACGCCTTGAGCAGGATGGCGGCGGCCCGCTCCACCGCGGCCAGGTCGATCGAGCTTGCCGCCCGCACCGACTCCTCGAGGTACGCCCCGCAGTACGAGGCAGCCCGCCGGTGCGGGACGGTGGGGAACTTCGCCACCTGGCCCGGAGCTGCGGGCGCGAGGATCTCGAGATCGACGGTGGAGGTCATGCCGCGATCCGTTCGAGGATGAACGCTGTGGCCGAGACGAGGTCGGGGCATCGCTGGACACCGGGCGGTGCCGAGCTCGCAGGCCCCAGGTAGACCGCCGACGCGTCGACCGCCTGGGCCAGGCCCATGTCCTCGGGACGGTCACCGACCACCCACGACGCGGCGAGGTTCAGGTTGAGGGCCTGTGCCGCCGCCTTGGCCATGCCGGGGCGTGGCTTGCGGTCCTCGCTGGAGCGGGCGAACGCCTCGACGACCCCGTCGGGGTGATAGGGGCAGTAGAGGAAGAGGTCGACGTGGGCCCCGAACTCGGCCAGCCTCTCGGCGATGTGGTGGTGTACTCGCGCCACGTCGTCGATCCCGTAGAGCCCCCGCGCCACCCCGGACTGGTTCGTGACCACGGCCACCGGGATTCGAGCCCGGTTCATCTCGGCGATGGCGTCGGCCGCCCCGTCGATCAACTCGACGCGCTCGACAGAGCCGACATAGCCGTGGTCGACGATGATCGTGCCGTCGCGATCCAAGAGGATTCCCGGTCGTGGGCTCGAACCATGAGCCGTGGGTGTCGACCCACTTCGTCGCGCAACCAGCGTGCCCAACCGACTCTCCGATCCGGAGTTCACAATGAGCGCGGCGCACAAGGGAGGCTGAGATGAGCCTCTCCCGGACCGGCTATCGACCAATGGCTTCGTCCCTGGCAAGAGCGTCGGGAGCCGTGCCCAGATACATCGGGGCCACACGAGTCGACACGAGTTCGATGCGGGTGTGCTGCTCGTCCTCACGACACTGCGAGCACGTCTGAACGGGCGTTGGGGCCGCGTGACAACTGCGTGACGATGCACCGATCCCAGAACGACTCGCACGGGTCGACGCCGGGATCCTCGAGGAGCGCGTGCAGACTTTGTCACCGACTTTTCGATGACATGCCCCCGACGACTGTGGGACGTTGCCCGGACAACGACAGGTGGCGCACCACAGAAGAAAGGTCCGGGACATCGCCACGGGGAAGGGTCCCGGGAACATGCCCAAGATCGTCGGGTCGTGGACACCATGGCGTGGTACCGTGCGCAGGGAATTGGCCGCCGCGGTTCGGAGCCGATCCGGGCTGTGGCGAGAAGAGGAGTCACCATGGGTGCCATGGGTAGGTTGGCTCGGCTTTCGCGTCAAGGGTTCGCCGTCTCGCTCGTCGGCGCCGCTGCTGGTGGCCACCGGCGTGATCGCCGCAGGACCTGCGGCCGCCGCCCAGGGTCACTCGGCCCGCACTCGCTCGACCGGGAACTCCTACAACTTCAAGGCGCCGACGTCAGCGGCCGTGGTCGGCGGTCACCTCTTCGTGACCAACGGCGGCAACAACACCGTGACCGAGGTCTCTGCCTCCACGGGGGCATTCGTGGCCGGGATCTCGGCCCGGCGCTACAAGTTCCAACATCCGTCGGCCATCGTGGCGGTCGGCACGGACCTCTTCGTCGCCAATGCCAGCGGAAACTCCGTCACCGAGCTCAGCGCGACCGACCTCAAGCACGTCCGCACCATCCGCCGGCCGAAGTACCACTTCGCCGACCCCGTCGCCCTGGCTTCGTCCGGTCCGGACCTGTTCGTTCTCAACGGCTCAGGATCGATGACCGAGATCTCGGCCGGAACGGGGGCGCTCATCGGCACGGTTTCGGGGCCGGCGTTCGGATTCCACACGCCGACCGGTCTCGCCGTCGCCGACGGGAAGGTCTTCGTGGCCAACAGCACGGGCAACACGCTCACCGTGATCAATGCCCAGACCAGAGCGTTGATCGGAACGCTGTCGGGCCCGTCGTACGGCTTCGACACCCCGATCGGCGTCGCCTTCGACGGCACGCACGTCTGGGTCACCAACCAGAGTGCGGACTCGGTCACCGAGATCTCTCCCACCACGCTGCAGGCACTGGACGTGCTGGTGGACACCACCAACCTGCCCAGTGTCGGTCCGATCATCTTCGGAGACGAGTACGTGTTCACCCTCAGCCCCCCCGGGGGGTCCCCCATGGTGAGCCAGATCCAGATCACCGCCGTCGCCCACGGTGGAGTGGATGATGTGCAACACCAACGGGCCCTACCTCTTCAACAACCCGCAGGCGGCGGTCGTGACCGGGAGCAACCTCTGGATCGTCAACGAGGGTGGGAACTCGCTCACCCAGATGGACACCGACTCCGGCGCGCTGATCCGGACCGTCTCCAACTAGGAGACCTGTTGAACAAAGCCGGTGCTTGGGCGTAAGTTGACCGTCGCAAGCTCGGGATATGTCCGACCGAAGCGCCGGCATGAAAAGGGTTGAAGTCGGCCACCCAGGTGGGCACTGCCCGAAGAGCGGTCCCTTTTTGACGACCCGGGCTTGCGCGTCCGTGGTCAGGCGTCTCTGAGTCTCCACTCTCCGTCGTTGATCAAGCCCGAGGTTGACGAGCCGTCGGAGGTTGATCGCCGCGACCCGCAGCGAGAGACCGAGCTGGTTCCTCTCCACACCACGGAATCGGACCCGTCGGTTGCCGTCGGCCACAAGCCACGCGATGGAGCGTTCGACCATCGGTCGCCAGCGTCGGTAGTCCTCGGCGAAGTCACCGTCGCGCCAGGCCCGGCGGGACTCGACGAGCTCAGCGTCATGAGGGTGGACGCTGAGGGTCCTGCCGTCCTTGGATCGTGTGCAGCGTTCTCGGAGCGGACAGCCGCGGCACCGGACCCGAAGACAGCAGGCCGCCTGGGGGTGATCGTGACGGTGTGCCGGCCGGGCACGTGGCGGTGCCGAGCTTCGTCAATCGACATGAAGTCGTCTCGGTCGAACCCACCGGGGACCGCGGCGTTGCAGCGGCCAGGGCTTGATGGCCAGGCGGTGCTTGGCCTGGCCCAAGGCGGCGAGCGTCTCGCCCGATCCATAGGCACCGTCGCCCAGGACCTGGAGCCCGGGTTCTTCGCCGGCCAGCAGCGTCGACCCCGGTCTGTCCGTCGGGGGCGTTGGCCGGGGTGAGGGCGGTGGCGGTGACGAGCCCGGTCTCGGGCTCGATGGCGACGTGGGCCTTGTAGCCGTCGCGGTATTCGGAGCGGGACTTGTGCATGTGGCGGGCTTCGGGGTCGACGGTCGAAATCACCCGGTCAGGGGCCACTTTCTGGGCGATCTTCCAGGTCCCGTCGTCGTCCTTGCTCGACGTCTTGGCCCGCCACCAGGGCCAGCAGTCCGAGGGCGGTGGTGGCGTCGGCCTCCTCGGTGCTCTCCTCGAAGGCGGCCAGGAGGGTGAGGGCATCGTGCACCAGCCCATCGACCAGTGCCGCCTTGGCCACCGGGTCGTCCCAGGCGATCAGCGGTTTGCCCGAGGCCTCGTAGTCATGGGCACCGAGGCGCGACGTCTCCGGCCCCGGGGACGACCCGGCGCACCCGGCGGATGGCGGCGATCAGCTGGGTGACGGTGTCCTGGGTGGCCACGGCGTCGTCGAGGAGCGTCGAGTCGAGGGCCCGGCGGGTCCTGCCCTTCAGGACCCCGGTGGCGTCGATGACCGAGCGCACGGCGTCGAAGATCCGCTCGGGGCGCTCCGACGTCGCGCAGCCTGGTGCGCCAATAGGTGAGCACCGAGAAGTCGAAGCCCTCGTCGTCGAGGGCCAGGCCACAGGCCACCTTCCAGCTGATCCGGTCACGCAGGGCCCGGGCGGCGTCGCGGTCGGACAGCCCTTCGAGGGCCTGGAGGACCATGACCGACGCCACCACGTCGGCGGGGATCGAGGGCCGACCCCGCCCCGAGGGGAACAGGTCCTCGAACATCTCGTCGGGGAACAGTCGTGGCGGTGGTCGGCCAGGAAGGCCTCGACGCTCCCTTCGGGAACGAGCTGGCGGCACAGGGCCGCCGCGTCGAGGAGCTCACGGTTGGATTCGCTGTGTCCTTGCACCTGCCAATTCTCGACGATCCGCGCCCAAATCGCGAGCATCAATTCGGCGAATTATTCAACAGTCTCCTAGTGCCGCGTCAGGAAACGTTTGCCCTGTTTCCGGAGGCCCGACGACCAGACAGATCGCCGACTACGAGCGGCCTCTCGATGGTGGGCCGGAATCAAGTGATCTGCCATTCTGCACCCGAACGGGATCGGCAGCGAGTCTCTGGATGTATCTTCGCGCTGCCCCTAAACCTCGTAGATTTGTGCGTGCGAACGATGCAACTCGTGTCTTCGACCGGCTGTTCGCAGGGCCGCCTCTAGTATCCAACCGGCTCCGTCGTTCAGTTCTCGTCCTGAGCCTCGTGACAATCGCATGTCTCTCGGGCTTCGGCTTCGCCGCGCGCAACGCCAGTCGTCCCCTGCTGTTCGACTCCAGCGTTGACGCGTTCTTGCGGCGAACCTCGGGACTACAGAACCGACTGGCAGGACTGCTCAGCGAGGTCGGACATCCGAAGGTCTTCGTCACAATCACGGCGCTCGTTGCATTGGCGCTCGTCCTCTTGGGTGATCACCGGGCGGCTATGGCCACCGTCATGAGCGTCGTGTTTGCTGTGTTTCTGGTCGAGGAGGTACTCAAACCATTCTTCGACCGCCGCCTGGGCAGCCTCCCAGGTCCGGTCTTCCCGTCTGGTCATACCGCAGTATCAGTCGCCTTGGCAGGTGCGGTGATCATGGCCGCTGGCGCAGATCGCCCGTTGGCGCATCTCGTGCGGCCCGCGTTTCGCCACCTGCTCGTGGCCATCGTTCTCGCTGTATCCTGCGCAATCGGCGTGGCCATGGTCGCCCTGCAACTCCATTACATGAGCGATGTGGTCGCCGCTATACCACTGGGCCTGTCCGTCAGCGGCTTCACGGCCCTGTTTTTGGACGCTCTTGCCGCCCGTTGGCAGAAATCGATGACCATCACCCCGCGCAAACGGCAGGGTCGCTCAGGTCAACGATTCCTGTCCAACCAGACGCAAGAGGACTCAGCGAAGATCACTCGCCACCTCAGGTAGGCCCTACCGGTTTCGCACGGCAACACCTCCAAGCGCGGAACCTCTTGATCTGCGCCGCCCAACCTTCTGGATGCGAGCTATGCCCCGACCAGATCGACAGCTATGGCCGTCGCCACACGCCCGATTGGGGCAGAGGTACCTGAGTGGCAGTCCCGTATCGGGCGACGTTGCCCGGTTGGCACGGCGGGTCCTGCCGGGGCTGCGCCGGACGGCATCGCCATCCGATCGCTAGAGCTGCACTCCGGCCAGGCGGGTCTGGCGATACCACAGCTCGAGCGTCAGCAACTGCCAGATGTGCTTGGACCGGTCCTCGCGACCGCTGCGTTCCTCCTCGATGAGCCTGTTCACCGCCTGGCGACGGAGGAAGCCCGCCTCGACGAGCTCGCCACGGACGAGCACGTCGTCGATGAGCTCGCGCAGATCGTGGGCGACCCACGCTCGCAGCGGTGCGGAGAACGAGGCCTTGGGACGCTCGACGACCTCTTTGGGTAGCCAGCGCCGTGCTGCTTCTTTGAGGGCGAACTTCTGTGTCCGGCCATGGACCTTCTGGTCGCCGGGCAGCGAGAAGGCGGCCCGGAAGACCACGGGGTCCACGAAGGGCACGCGGACCTCGGTGGAGGCGGCCATGCTGGCCCGGTCGGTGTACGCGAGGTTGAGGCCGGGGAGAAAGAGCCGGGAGTCGGCTAGGCACATCCGGTTGACGTGGTCGGCCAGGTCGTTGTCGTCGTAGACCGCGAGGTGCTCGTCGATCACGGCTCCCACCTGGGCGTCGAGGTCCGGGCTCACCAGCGCCGCCAGGTCTTCGGGGTCGTAAAGGGTGTAGCTGCGGCGGAACGCCGCCTCTTCGGGCAGCTGGGAGAAGGTCAAGAACCGCTTGGCCCACCGGGCGTAGCGCAGTCCTCGCCCCGCGGCGGTCACGGGTATGTGGTCCACCACGGCGTTGACCGCGCCGAGAGCGAAATCCGGCATGCGCTGGTATCGGGCCGCCATGATGCAGGCCAGGTGCTTGCGATAGCCGCCGAAGAGCTCGTCGGCACCGGTGCCCGACAACAGGACCTTCACCCCCGCGTCCCGAGCCGCTTCGCATATGAGCAGGGTGTTGATCGCCGCGGGGTCCCCGATGGGCTCGTCGAGGATGTCGACCATGCGCGGCAGCAGGTTCACCACGTCCGGAGCTATCTCGATCTCGTGCAGCCGGATGTCGTGCCGGCGCGCCACCAGGCGGGCGTAGACGGCATCGTCGGGCGTTGCTTCGAGCCGATGGTCCTCGGGCCGGAACCTGATCGTGTACGCCTCGAGATCCGGGTTGGCCCGCTTGGCCAGGACCGAGACGATGCTCGAGTCGAGCCCACCCGACAAGAAGGTGGCGACGGGCACGTCGGCCACCAGGTGCGCCGCTACCGAGGCTTCGATGATCTCGCCCAGGTCGACCGGCGGCCCCGCCGCGGCTGAGGCTGCGACCTCGGCGGCGTCCCAATAGGTGCCGCGGCGGGAGGTCCCGTCGGGCCGGAACTCCGCCCACGTCCCGGGCTGGAGCTTCTCGACCTCACGGATCGAGCACCTGCTCTCGGGCACCCAGAAATACAGGATGGAGGCGACCAGGGCGCCAGGCTCGATGTGCAGCTCGTGACCGAATGCCGCTACGAGCGCCTTGACCTCGGAGGAGAAGACCACGCCGTCGCCTCGCCTGATGTAGTGCAACGGCTTGATTCCGAGGTGGTCGCGTGCCAGGTACAGCGATCCGCTCGCCTGGTCGAACAGGGCAAAGGCGAACATGCCCCTGAACTTCGAAAGGCAGTCCGGGCCCCAGCGTCGCCACGACTCGAGCACGACCTCGGTGTCCGACGACGTCGTGAAGGACACGCCCAGCCCGGTCAGGACCCTTCTGAGCTCCCGGTAGTTGTAGAGCTCGCCGTTGTAGCAAAGCGTGAGGCCCTGCTTCGAGAGCGGCTGTTGGCCGGTGGCGAGGTCGATGATCGAAAGGCGCCGGTGGGCGAGGTGCACGTCGACGCGGTCATCGGCAAAGGAATAGAGCCCTTCGTCGTCGGGTCCCCGGTGCGCGAGCGTCTTGCTCATCACCCGGGCTGCTGATTCGCCGTTGCCCTGCTGGTAGGTGCCCGCGATGCCGCACACGATCAGACCGTAGTGCCCGCGTCAGGGGCGAGGCGGACGCCGGGCGAAGGCACCGGTAGCTGACGCTCAACACGGAGACCGCGGGCGCCGACAGGACCCGAGCCGACACGACCCAAGGAGTCCAGCCCGAGCAACGCGACCTTCACCGGACCCTCGGAATTGAGCGCGCTGCGGCCACGGCCCTAGGAGGTTGGCGGTCCCACCACAGATACGTCCTCAGCGGTGGGGGACCGGACTTCCTGCGGTGCCCAGGCCGACGACGACCTCTTCATCACCTACCACAGAGGCAACCCTGGTCACCTCCAGCGCTCCTCGGTGGGAGGCGGACCGCTCACTGGTTCGTCGGCACTGCTCCGGCGATATTCGTGATGTGGATGCCGATCCCTGGGGGCGATCCCACGAAGTCGGCGTCACCGAAGGCGAAGATCCCGCCGTCCGACGCCACCAGCCAGTAGCCCTGGCTGTCAGAAGTCGGCACCAGGCCCACCACGGGAAGAGCCGGGGTCACGCCCAGGGCAGGCAGGGACATGTAGTACCCGGCGTCCCCGAAGGTGTAGACCTGCCCGTCCTGGGTCACGATCCAATATCCGTTCCCGTCGTGGGTGGCGGAGATTCCCGCCACCGGAGAGGGCGTACCCGTGGCCGAGCCCAGATGGGCGGCGTTCCCGAAGGCGTAGACCGTGCCGTTGGCGGCCACCAGCCAGTAGCCCTGGCCCGAATGCGACGCTGCGATGCCGATGATGTCGTTGACGACGACCCCGGTGCCTGGCAGGGATCCCTCGAAGGAGGCGTCACCGAAGGTGAACACCCCACCGTGTTGATCCACGAGGAGGTATCCCCGGTTGTCGCGTGTGGCCAGGATGCCCGTGATGTCGTTGACCGAGATCCCGATCCCCGGAAGCGACCCCAGGAACGGGGCGTCCCCGAAGGCGAATACCCCACCGTCCTGGCCGACGAGGAAGTACCCCCGGTCATCGGGAGAGGGAACCATGCCCACGATGTCGTTGACCGAGACCCCGAGCCCGGGGAGTGATCCGTAGAAGCCGCCGAATTGTCCGGTCGGGAAGACGAACACCCCACCGTCCTGGCCCACGAGGTCGTAACCCGGAGGCAGGGGAGGAGGCGGGGGTGGGGGTGGGGGAGACGTCGTCGTGGTGGTCGTCGTGGGTGGGGGAGACGTCGTCGTTGTGGTCGTCGTGGGTGGGGGAGACGTCGTCGTGGTGGTCGTCGTCGGGTGGGGGAGACGTCGTCGTGGTGGTGCCCGCGGACGTCGTCGTCGTGGTGGCGGCGGACGTCGTCGTGGTGGTGCCCGCGGACGTCGTCGTGGTGGTGCCCGCGGACGTCGTCGTGGTGGTGCCCGCGGACGTCGTCGTGGTGGTGCCCGCGGACGTCGTCGTGGTGGTGCCCGCGGACGTCGTCGTCGTGGTCGGGGAGGTCGTCGTCACCGTACCGGTCGTGGTGGTGCCCGCGGTCGTGCACGCGCCCGTAGCGAATGTACTCCCGGCGTCCTGCCCGTGGAACGCGTTACCCGAAGCGGCGGCGTTGCTTTGCCCTGATGTCCATTGCGATGGGGTCATGGAGTTGCCCTGGACGAATCCCACGAAGTTCCAAGCTCCGCAGTAGGTATTGCTGGCGAAGCTGTTGTTCTGGTTGTTGCTGATCTGGTTGGGGATGGCGTCGCCCCCGAAGGGGTAGTTGGCTCCGGGGTTCCAGAACTGCGAGACGTTGCAAGGACCGCCACAGCTCGTGGCCGAGAGCGTGCTGGGTCCGGTGCTGGCGGCGACGTCATAGCTCACGCCGGTGAACGACGTGGGCGAGACACCGGTATAGCTGAACACATCCCCATTGATGTCGAGATAGGCAGGACTCGGCGAGCCCGGGGCGAAGCAGGTCTCCCCTGGGTTCTGGACCGTTTGCCCTCCGCACGACTCGGTCGAGGACACCGTCAACGTGCTGGGCGTGGAGGAGACGGCGAAGGAGCCGCCGGTGTATTGCGAGCCCCCGGTGAAGCCCACAGAGGCCAGCGCGCCCGGGGTCGATCCTCCGGTGGCGAACAACCCGTTGAACCCGCAATAGACCGAGGTCGTGCAGTCCGACCCGATGTCACTGGGTGTGAAGTCGAAGGTGTTGTCAGAGACCGTGACGTTCTGGGTCTTCCACCGACACCCTTCGGCGTAGGCGCTGTGTGTCCCCCCGATCACCGCGCCCGGGAGGTTCTGAGCGCATGAGGCCATGGTGTAGGTGCTGGTGTTGTCCAGGGTGCAGTAGTTGTCCGAGCTCAGTGCGCACCCTCGGTCGGAGTTCTCGTAGAGGACGACGCCACCCCAGTTGTCGACGAAGTCGTTGCTCTCGATGAGAAGAGAAGTCCCTTGATAGGCGAATCCACCGGCAGGCAGCGCCACGTTGGCGTCCCCCCCGGAGCCGTTGAGGTAGATCGCAGCGTCAGGGAACCCACCGAGGTTGGGCGAGGGCCCCGACCCCCAGGCGTTGTCGAGGAAGGTGTTGTCCTGGATCGACCCGTTGTAGCTGATCTCGTAGATGAGGCCGTCGGACCAGTTGTGGGCGATGTAGTTGCCCGAGATGTCAAAGCCCGTGTTGTCGGTGTCGAGCCAGAACCCGGTGTCGCCGTTGTCGTGGACGTAGTTGCCGGTGACCACGGCCCCACTGGTGTCCCAGAACTTCCCGGCCCCCGACCCGCCCTCGGCCACCTGGGCATCAGCGACGGTTCCCGTCTGATCGCTGGTGGTGCCCACGTTGGCCGTGCTCACGGCGAACTGGAACGACGTGGTCAGTGGTGAGGTGGCCACCTCGGTGATGGTGTGCACGCCGTTGAGTGCTCCGAGGCTGAGGTTGGTGCACCACCCGAAGTTGCACTGACCCGAGACGCCGATGTCGACCTGATGGCCCACCACCAGGTTCATCGGCACCTTCGTCACGATGGTGGCGACATCACTCGAGACCGCATAACTCACCACGAACGACGACTGGTCGTAGGTGCCGTTGGTGTCGTTGGAGCTGATCTCGTTGTTCGAGAGCGTGACGTCGGACGATCCGCCTTCGACGTTGAAGCCGTACTGGTCGTTGGCGGTCAGGCAGTTGTCCTCGACGACATCATGTGTCCCGAGCCCCACCCCGGCGCCGGTGTTGTCCTTGATCGTGTTGTACTTGATGGTCCAGTTCGGCCCCGTGTCGTGGTTGACGGCGATGGAGTCCGCGCCAGGCACGAAGTTCTCGATGGTGAGGTACTCGATCGTGACACCGGTGGCCGTCTGCTCGAAAGCGGCGTCGTTGACCCCCTGGCCGCTGAGGATGGCTCCCGGTGCCCCCATGAAGGTGTCTCCGGCCGAGGGGTCGATCTGTCCGTATTGCGACGTCCCGATGGTGTGGACCCCGGGTGCGAACCAGTAGGTCGTGTTGGCCGGCAGCGAATACACAAACGGTTGCTCGAAGTAGGGGGAGTCGTCGCCCGCGGGGACCGTCACCGCGCCGGCCGGTGCCGTCGAGGGGCCCGCCAGCAGAGAGGAGTCGGGCCCCCCGTTGCAGAGCTGGGTTCCGGCGGGGGGTGAGGTCGGCGCCTGAATGGCGGCACCTGCGAATCTCGGCAGTGCTACCACGAGCGAGATGAGAAGCGCGCTGACGACGATGACGACTCCGACAGACGTTCGCCGGTTCTCTGTCAGCCTCAACATCGGGGTTTGCTCCAGTCGACTTTGGAGTTTGCGACGGTAGTTGCCTACCCCCTTGTGTTTCGGTCGCAAACCGAGTGCCCCTGAACAAAACCCGAAAAACTTCGAAGCGAGTCTCACCCCGGCGAGTCTAGAAGGCGGCAAATGCACCAATTCAGATGGGTTGCACGATGCTCATCGGCGCGGTGTCAGAAGACGTCTACCAGGGATGTCAACGATCCGATGGTTTCCTTTGTGTGAACATGCGGTCACAGCTGTTTGCCCGGCTAGCGGATCCTTGCGGTTCATTACCGGAATCAAATGTCGTAATTCGGGGCGAAGGATCGCGACCACCCAGTGGGTCGAGCGTCCGGATCACAGTCGGCAACTCTTCGGTGTGGTTGGCGCTGCAGGCAATGCACTCGATATCTCGAGTGCATTGGTGTCCCTGCTTGGATCGCTTCTTGCTGGCAATCCCTTGTTGCTTATCTTGCGATATAGCGGCGCTTCGCGAGTTGACCGAGTGCATTCGTATCGGAGACCCTTCGTCATTTTGCTGGACCCCTTCTGGTTCGGGAACGCAGCACTCTGTCACGAGTGAGTCGGCGACGTCTCTTGGCGAGCTGGTGCAAGGGCTCGCACAACGCTTCGGTCCGACGGCCCTTCGGAATCGCATGTGGCGGACCGCTCGGCTCCTGGCGGGCGAGCACAGCGCAGGGGAGGTCCGCCCTTCGCCGGCCACAGCCCGTGACCTTCTGGCACCGCCGCCGGTCCAGCCCCGATGTATCTCGGAAGGGCGACCCGGCCTCATTCCAGCGGGCGTCTCTGTCCCTGACGGCGGATGGTGGGCCGCTCCGAGAGGTGCACGATGGTCATCGAATCGCAGGTCGCGAGGGTCGGAGTCTCCGACGGCGGCCCACCGCGCCGTGACACCGACCGGTCCGTGCTTACGGTTGGCTTTGTCAACAACATGCCCGATGCGGCATTCGAAGACACCTACCGGCAGTTCGTCGGGCTGCTCGGGGCCGACGACCACGGTTTCGGGGTCAACCTGCGTGGTTATCGTCTTCACCAAATTCCCCGGAGCGAGTCCGTCCTGAGCGCCGCCGCCCTCAACTACGAAGACGTGACGTGCCTCTACGCGGACCCTCCCGACGCGCTCATCGTCACCGGTTTGGAACCAAGACTCACCGATCTGGCCGATGAGCCGTACTGGGAGGACCTGGCGCACCTCCTGCGATGGGCGCAAGCGACGGTTCCGTCGACGATCCTGTCGTGCCTGGCATCGCACGCCGCCGCGCTCGCCCTGGACGGCATCTCGCGTCACCCACTGCCTTCCAAGCAGAGCGGGGTCTACGGACAGGAGGTCGATCCGGACCACCCCCTGGGTGCGGGACTCGAGCGGGTGGTGTCGTTGCCTCACTCCCGGTACAACGACATTCCGGCTGCAACCTTGAACGCCCGGTACCGTCTCGTCGTCGCGTCGGCGCTGTCTGGCTGGTCGGTGGCGACCCGGCAGAGTGAGGGCCGGGTGCTCGTCCTCCTGCAGGGGCACCCTGAGTACGGTCGACTCACCCTGCTCAAGGAATACCGCCGCGACGTCAGGCGATTCTTCGAGGGCGTCCTGCCGGCTCACCCGGCCATCCCGTTGGACTACCTCGATGCCACCGGGATCGAGCTGCTGGAGTCATTCCGGACGAGGTGCGAGAGCCGGTCGGGTGCACCACTCGATGCGTTCCCCTACGAAGAAGCGGCGAAGCACGTGGACTTCCGGTGGGAGCACACCTCGAAACGCCTATTCGCGAATTGGATCGAGGATGCTGCGAAGCGATCCACTCCGGCTACTTCTTGACGAACAGCCAGATCCGCACATGATGGCCATGACCGGTACTGAGTACGAGGGCCATCGAGACCCCCTCGCCATGGCGCTGCTCCGCCACGCCGCTGCACGCCCCGGAGCCCTCTCTGCTCAGGACGACTCGGAGGCACTCACGTACGCGCAACTCCGCGACCGGGTGGCGGCGACCGCCGCGGGTCTGTCGTCGCTCGGAGTCGGTCCGGGTGACCGCGTGGCGCTGCGTCTGCCGAATTCCGTCGGATTCCTCACCGTCGCCCTGGCCTGCCTGTGGCTGGGTGCGCCGTTCGTACCCATCTCCGTCGACGATCCGGCCCGACGGGTCGAGCAGATACTGACCGACTGTGGTCCATCGCTCGTGGTGGCTCACGGCGGCGACCAGGCCGTTCCCGGGGTCTGCGGTCGGGCAATGGCCGGTCCGGACGAGATCCGGAGCAAGGGGGGTGCTGTTCCCGAGCGGGCCCGGGATCCCGAGCGGGACGCGTACATGATCTACACGTCGGGCACCACGGGGTCACCCAAGGGTGTTCGCATATCGGTGGGGTCCTTCGGATGGGCCATCTCGGCCACGGCCCAATGCCTGGGCCTCGATGTCTCCACCCGCTCGCTGTGCGTTTCCCCGTTTCATTTCGACGGGTCTTATGCGACTCTGTTCCCCTCGCTGGTCGCGGGTGGGCGCGTCGTGATCCCCAAGCGCGAGCAGCTGCTCTTCGTGCGCAAGTTCTTCAGCGCCGTCCTCGAGGAGGGAATCACCCACACCAGCTTCTCGCCCAGCTACCTACGGCTGGTGCTGGCATCGCCGAAACTGCATGCCCTGGCGGGGAGCGGGCTGCAGACCATGGGGCTCGGCGGCGAGGAGGTACTGGCTGAAGATCTGGCTGTGCTGTGGGAGGTGCTTCCCGGTCTCCGGGTCTTCAACTTCTACGGCCCGACGGAATCAACGATCGAGGTGACGACCTACGAGCTCGATCGGTCGACCATCCGATCCGGGGCAGTCCCGATCGGAGTGCCGCATCCGGGCGTACGGTTCTACCTCCTCGATTCGAAGGGACGGCCGATCGAGGGTCCGAACGAGGTGGGCGAGATCCATATCGCCGGAAACCAGCTCATGAAGGGCTACTGGGGAGACACGTCACTTTCGAGCGCGGTGCTGCGCGACGACCTCGTACCTGGGGAGCTCGTGTACCGGACGGGGGACCTTGCCCGTCGAGACGAGCAGGGCCGGTACATCTACTTGGGTCGCGCCGATGACGTGGTCAAGCGACGCGGCGTCCGCATATCCCTGGCTGAGGTCGGCCGGGTGATGCGCTCGATGGACGGCGTTTCGGGGGCCGTCTGTGTTCCGGTGGAGATCGATGGCCGACTCGGGATCGCGGCGTTCGTGAGGGCCGCCGCGGATGTGACTGTTCCGGGACTCCTCGAGAGCGCCGGGTCGCACCTTCCGAGCACCATGCTGCCCGACAGGATCGTTGTGGTCGACGAGTTTCCCACCACGTCGACGGGCAAGATCGACCTCCAGGCCTTGAAGAAAGCAGTTGGATGTCGAGTATGGGGGGACTCGTCGCCCGAGCCGGCTCAGCAGCCGGGGGACTCGCCTCTCGAGTCCGCGGATTCAGCCTGACGAAAGCAGCGTGCCGTAGACATCCGCCGTGCCGGCGGCGGCCCGCCACAGAAGTATCGCCGAGGATCTGCTCGGCACAGGCCTCGGCGTCGACGAAGGCGCGGACCCGGCTCTTCGGGGACGGCACATACTGGGTGAAGTAGCGGATGCCCTCGGTGAGCGACCCGAAGACCCAGAGTCGTTCCTGGACGTCGGAGTCGAGCCCGACGGGATGCGAGTCGTTGGTGAGCTCGATGCTGCCAACCTCGACGTCGCCGTAGCGCAGCGGCTGGATCCGCCCGCGGTTCGACAGGTGACCGAGCAACGGAGACCGGGTCCGCGAGATCGTCGGCTCGCCCAGATGTCCTCGCACCAGGTGGTCGACGTGCAGTGCGAACGGCTCGGCCAATCGGGTCGAACTGATCCGGAACCCACCGCGTTTCGGCCGGCTCCACCAATGGTGACGGTCCCCAGGGAATGTGCACGACCCCGGCGTCCATCAAGGCCAGCAGCTCGAGCACCCGGCGCACGGGAGGTCCGGCGACAAGCGCCTTGAACCGGTTCGACAGCAGGGCCTGGAAGTCGAGGTACGACTCCAGCTCGAGGCCCTGGAACTCGATGACCGATCGCATGGTGTCGCGAAGGGCCCTCACCGTCTCGTAGGCGGCCTTGACGGGGCTGGCCTCTTTGCTCATGGCCTCCGCCGCGTCATCCTCGATCGTGGCGTAGACCTGCTTCTCGTAGTCGACGGTCGTCGAGTACTGCGAGTCATCGGTCGTCCCGAGGAGGTGGGACTCCACGTCGAAGGCGCCGTACCGGGACACGTAGTGCTCGATGGCGGCATCGAAGCGCCCGTCGGACCAGGCTCGGGCGAGCGTCGTGGTGACCTCGTCGGCCGCCGCCTCGTCGTTCTCCTCGAGGAGTGCCTTCTGGCGGTAGAAGCGGACCTGCATCTCGGCGAGGATGAGCGGCAGGAAGTCCCGCCGGAAGTCGACCAGGCCCTTGTTCTGGACGCCGTCGCGGCGAGATGCGAAGCCCCGCTGCCGCCGCAGGCGTGCAGATGACCGGGACGTACTGCCCGGTGGGATCGGTCGCCCCCACCGCCTTGGCGGCGTACGGCTGTCCGCTCCTCGAGAAGAGATGGATCGTCGGCTCACGACCGCTCGGCTTGTAGCGAAGCCGTTCACCGGACCGCCTGAACACCCCGCCGCGTCCGACCGTGAGGGCGGCGACCACGTCGAAGGCGACCAGACCGAGCCCGGCCACCGCCACCGACTCGCCGGGCGCGATGTGGTCATGGAGCTCGGTGACGGGATACGGCGACAACTCGTTGACGCCACGACAGAGCTCGGGTTCGTCAGGGGTGTGGCCGGTGGTCAGCACCACGTGGTCGACGAGGATCGTCTCGCCGCCGGCCAGGGATACGAGCTCGCGATTGTCGGTGGTCGGCTCGATGTCGGTGGCGGACGCTCTGGTGGTGGTGCACCGACACCCAACGGGGGCAGGCTGGCGACCAACTGGGTGTAGGACCAGTGGAGCCACTCGCCCATGAGCCGCTGGGGCAGGAAATCGTCGGGGGTGATGGACCGCCCCAGTCGGGTCTTGCGGCACTGATCGGCCACCCAGCGGTACCCCTCCTGCCGGGCCCAGTGCGTACAGGCTCTTCGCGTACGGCGGGGGCTCGCCGCGGCCCGATGTTCGGGAACATCACGTGCTGGCCGCAGGGCGTGTTGAGAGGCAGGTAGTCCGGGCCGTCGACCGAGAAGATCCCGGCGCCGGGCACACCCGGTTCGATCACGTGGATCGCCAAAGGCGTCTGCCGGCGCCCTGCCACCGTGACCAGCCGCTCGACGGTGGCCAGGCCCCAGGGCCCGAGCCCCACGACCGCCACCTCGGTCGGCGTCACGCAGTCCGCCGTTGGTCGACCAGTCCGGAGATCGTCGTGCTCATCGCCGAGAAGGACTCGAAGGTCGCCCTTTCGAGCAGCGCGTCGGGGAACTCGACGTCGAAGGCCTCCTCGAGTGCGAGCATGACGTTGACCGTCGCATGCGACGTCATGCCGAGCCGGTAGAGGTTGTCCCCGGGCCCGACGCCGTCCACGTCCACGGAAAGCCGCCCATGCGAGCCGACGATCCGGCGGATCTCGTCATCGATCCCATCGATCACCTCAGCACCTCCCTCCCCAAGAACGAGACTGGCCCACCCCTGCTGATACGTAGGGGGCTCCATTGAACTGCTACGGAGAGCGGCCACGAGATCGCTCAGTGACGTCGGGAAGCTTGGGGTCGGTCATCCTCCCGGTCGCGCCCGAGGGAGGGCTGGGCTCGGCACCGTCGCGAGGAGTTGGTCGACGACCGCTCGACGCCGTCCTGTGCCTGCGCCGTGCCCCGAAGGAGCGAGGCGGGGCGGGGCGAAGTGACCGAGGACATGATCGGTGACCATCTCGACCACCGCCGTTCGCTGACTCGCGATCAGGAGCCCGTGCTGCAGCTCGGGGTGGTACTCGAAACGGAACCTGCCCGTCCGTCGCAGCCGCTTCAACGTCCCCGCCGAGGCGCCCTGGCGAATGGCCCGTGCCCTCCCACTCGCCGCATATGAGAAGGAGGTCGACCCCTCCCCGACTGAGATTGCGCAGCCAGGCGCTCGGTCGCCGGCGCGGCGCAGCCCAGAGCCGTATGCGCCATCCCACATCGGGGAATCGCCGCCGGAGTCCCGGACAAGGGTCCATCGGCGTGGAACGCCTGAACGAGCGAGTTCCGGGGCATGGCGATCCGCCGGCGAGGGTCCATCGGACGACCCATCGCCATTTCGCGAGGCCGGAAGGACAGGACCGGCTGGACCGCCACCACTCCGCGCGGATGGCTTTCGAGGGCGCTCTCCAGTGCCTGATACGCGGAAGAGCACAGACCCACGAGGATGACGTTGGACGGATCATCGGCACACAGGAACGTCATGGCGTCGTTGACGTCGTCGAAGGCCTCGACGCCGACGGGCCCGGAAGCGGGGCTGATCGGGATGGCGCAGCGGACTGTCGCCCAGGCTGCTCAGGTCGATCCTGAAGCAGCGCAATCCGGCCGCCGCCCACCGGCGGGAGAGGTCGACCCACAGCCGGCACGGCCCCATGCGATGCTCGTTGGCGACGCTCAGGAACACGATGGTGGGGCCCGAGACAACGCCAGTGGCCTCGCAGAGAATCCCGAAGAGCCCCTTGGGCGCCACGAAGACGGGTGTCTCGGTCACCGCTTCCCCCGACGACGTGTGCGCCACGACGGCAGGTCCGGCCGGGGCCGGCAGCTCGATGGCCTCGGCGCCGCGCCGGCGCCGTGTCCGCCACCCAGGTCGCCACCCGGGTGATGGTGGCCAAGCGGGAGGGCCTGCTCGGGAGGTCCGACGTCCATCAACTCGGCCTGGCCGGTGGCGTGCGCCCACTCGACGTGGGGCATCGCCAGCCGTTGCGCCAGCCGCCCCGATGAGCGGTCGGGCCTGGTCAGGACGAGCACCCGGCGAGCGAGCGGGCCCGAGCCGCGCGTCAGGTCGATCGATCGGAGCGCTTGCGCCGTGGCGGGAGCAAAGATCATTCCCGGCGCCTCGACCGCACCGTCCTCGATGGGACTCCGGGTATCGTCGACGACAGGGCGCTCAGGGCGCGTTGCTCGTTGAGATAGGCCCGGCCCGACACCACGGGATCCCACAGCACCAGGCTGTCGATCCCCTCCTCGGACTCGGCGACCATCGCGGCGAGCATGGCGCCGACCCGCATTCCCACCAGGCTCAGCGGTATCGGCGCCATCGCTCGGACGACCGCGAGAGCCGACCTGACCGATGCCGTCCACGACGCCACCCGGTCGGGATCGGTGTCGTCGCCCGCCGAGTCTCCCGTCCCGTCGTAGTCGAAGCGCAAGACGCACAACCCGAGCTCGGCCAGTTCCTCGGCAAGCAAGCGCAGCGCATAATGCGCTTGGAGGTAGTCGCGCCCAATGGGCGGGCAGACGACGACGCCTGCCCGGGCTCGGCCATCAGGCGGGCTGTGGAACCACCCCAGTAGGGGCCTGTTTTCAGGTCCGAACCAGATAGGCGTGGCGGACATCGACCCTCCAGGAGCATGCATGCGAGATCACGCTCCACAGGTATCGAGGGTCCAGACGGCAAGGAGATACGTCGGCCGGGCCCGCGAACGGGAGCTCGAGGCTCGAAACCACTAGCTCCGTGCCAGGGGCCGCTCAGCTCCTGTCGTCGCCATCACGACAGCGGCGGCGAGATCCTCTTCGTGGCTGAGGCTCAGGGCAAGCCTGCCGATGCCCCGGTCCTGGGCGAGCCGCGCCGCCTCACCCGTGAGGTGGATCTCGCACCATCCCGAGGGATGGCGCCGCACCTCGATAGATCTCCACGGGGGCTGGACGTCTTCGACCATCAATGCCTTGATCGTGGCCTCTTTGGCTGCGAACCGAGCGGCCAAACCCGGTGCGGGATCGTGCGATGCAGAACAGTCGGCGATCTCGGTCGGCGTATAGACGCGGTGCAGATACCGATCCCCGAAGTCGCGCAGAGAGCGGCGTACCTGCGACACGCTCGCCAGGTCGATCCCCACGGCGACGAGGTTGCCCGGGGCCGGGTCCATGGGCAGGTGCGGCGGGACGGGAGGCGTCATCACGTCAGCCGTGCCCCGAGCCGGTGTCGACGAGGGACGGGAGTGGTCCCGATTCCCGCACACAGCGCGACAGTCTCACCATGCGTGGGCACGCGTGGGCTGCACGCGTTCCTCGGTATGCCCCGCCGCTCGCTTGCTCACTGCAAGAGCCATGCGGGCAGCGACGCCGCTGTGTTAGAGAAGTCACGGGGGTGGGTACGTGACCTATCAAGAGACGTATCAAGAGTGGGGTGCAAAGCGTTCATGTACTTGGAAAGAGGGGCAGGCCGCGCCCGTTGATACCCCGGCCCGGCTCTGGGAAAGGTTGGCAGCACGGTGGCCTGTCGCTGGTGTGAGTGGCTGGAGACCGCATGGCCCGTTCTCCATGAGGACGAGGCCTACGTGGTTCTCGCCCCCGGAGCCGAAGGCTGCACCGGCGACGGTCTCACCCTTGTTCCCAAGACCCACGCGCCGGTCCTCACGGACCTGTCGCCCGACGCCATGGCCGCCGTGCTCGCCGGCATCTCCAGGCTTTCGCTCGCCGTCAGGCAGACCTGCGGGTTGGACGACGTCGAGATCCAGGCCCATCCCGCAGACGCCTCGGGGCCCGATGCCCACGTGCACTTCCACCCCGTCCTCCACGACAACCTCCACGCCATTCTCGGGGGCGACCGAGGAGAACGGGAGATGGGGGAGAAGGACGTTCTTGCCATCGCCGAGGCGATGGCTCACGGAGTGGGCCTGCGCTCGACGAGTTGATCCGAAGCGCGGCCCCGTCGGTGTGAGCGACGAGCGTCGGCGAAGAAGGTAACGACGCGACGCGCGATCTGTCGTCGCCCTAGACCTCGAATTTGGTGATGCCCTCTTCGGCGATGAGACGCCGCAGATGCTCGAGGCACCGGGCGCGAGTGGGACCGATGCTGCCGATCGGCATGTCCAACAGCTGTGACAACTCCTTGTACCCGACCGCATCGTCGGAAATGAGCAGGGTGAGCAGCTCCTGGCAACGGGGCTTGAGTCGGTTCCATCCGCGTAGCAGCGCTTTGCGCTCCTCGCCCGCCGGCAACGCATCGACCTCGAAGGTGTGGTCGTCGGGGAGGTTGGCGAGCATCTGATCGGCGCCGACGGTGTAGCGCGATGCTCGCTTGAGCAGCTGCAGACTCTGGCGGGAGGCGGTCGTGGCCAGCCATCCGCCCACGCGCTCGGGCTGCTCGATCCGATGGAGGTTCTCGACGAGCCGCAACCACGTCGTTTGCTGTAGCTCACCGATATCGGCAGCAGAGAGTCCGTACCGACGGCCCACCGAGGCGATCATCCCGCCGAAGCGGAGCACGAGCTCCCGCCAGGCTTGTTGGTCACCCTCTCCGGCCGATTCGACCAGGGTCGCGACGGACGCCGTGTCGATGCCGGTCCCCGCGTACTCTTTGACGATAACGGTGCGATCAGTGCGGCGGTAAGCGCGATTACTTGCACTGGGCACCCCGAAATCCTGGGTGAGGCTATTGGGGAGCGCGCGACCGGCCACAAGTCAGGATAATGCCCGACATTTAAGGGACAGTCATCATCGATATTGATGATTGTCGGAGGAGGGCCCAAAGACAAAAGCCTGTCTCTTGCACCCGTTCTTGTGACAAACGGTCCAAATACCTCCGGCCGAAGTGATGACAAATGGGTCGAATTCGATTGTCATGCTCATGTCAAAAATGAGGACACGTCTCCGCTTGCCGCGATGTCGTAACACGCTGGTAAACAAAATGAGGTCGCTCTATGTCGTTGCCTCATCAAAACTGGTTAGACGCCGGGGAACGGGCAACGACGACTCTTCATCACCTGCCACAGCGGCAACCTTGGTCACTGTTCTTTCTGGTCGGAGGACGAATGACCGGGAACCCGCTCGAGAGGGGGTCGAGAGCACATCGCAGCGTCCGGGATCGGTCAGAGACCGCCTGCTGTTGTGAGCCTGGCGCCTGGGCGGATCCGGTGTTGGCTGACCGAAGGGGCGGTCGTGACGCCCATCGCCCAAAGGCGATCGGCCCGCAGTCCGACAGCTCCCGTCGTCGTTCAGGCCCGGACTGCGGCCTCAGTCGGCCCCTGGGTCTTCGACCGGGCGATTCGTTTCATCGGCCGGAGGCGAGGCCTGGTCCGCGTCGATCGTCCATGCCGCAGTGGCCATCTGCAGGGCTTTGCTCCACGCTTCTGGCGTGTTGGCTTGTCGAGCGTTTGCGACGGCGTGGTCGAGCTGGTCCACCGTGCTCTTGGCGTTGGCGGCCGCCTGGGTGGCGACCTGCGCCGACTCCACTGCCCTGGGCGCGGCCTGCGCCGTCTGCTCGGCCTTCTGCCTGGCGCTCGTGGCCGCCAGCGTGGCGGCACGAGCCTGTTGCGCCGCCACCTTGGCCGCCTGGGCTGTCTGCTCGGCGGTCCGCGTGGCGTCGGCAGCTGCCAGCGTGGCGGTGTGCGCCTGTTGTGCTGCGGTCGTGGCCGCTTGAGCCAATTGCTCGGCGATCTGGTGCGCGTGAGCAGTCACGCGCATGGTCTGCGCCATGTCCGCCACGACGCCGGCGGCCTGGGCCGCGTTACGCCAGGCTGCCGCCGTGCCGGTTGACCGCGCATTCGCCACGGCCTTCTCGGTCATCGCCACCCAGGTATCGGTGTCTTGCTTCGTGGCCGGCGTGTCGTCGACTGTGCTCTCGGCCCGTGCGGTCCCGCCATCATTGGTGGCTTCCCCGGGCGGGGCGGGTTCGGGCTTGGCCGGTGTCTGGACCTCGGGCAGCGCAGGGGCGACGACCTGACCGACCGGCGCCGGCGCCGGCGGGGGCGAGGAGATGGGTTGGGTTCGTTCGGCCCACGCAGCTCCGTCCCAGTAGCGGACAGCCGAGGGATCGACCGGGTCGGGATACCACCCTGCCGGCGCCGAGGGGTCATAGGCCGCCTCGGGCGCGGTTGCAGTGGCGGCATCCTGTGAAGGGGCGCTCTGGTTCCGAGGGTCGCCGGGACCCTTCTTCTCGCTGTCCCTGACCACTTCCGTGGATTTCTCGTTCTTGAAAAGCCGCATGCCGCCTCCACCCGCGCCGATCGGGACAACCCCATCGACCCACGGGTTCTGAATCTCCGATCGTGCGCCTGTCGGATCAATACCGAACCGCATCCTGATCAATTCTGTGTCAACAGGACGCTCGTCACGGGCAAGACGGTGGTCCGCCGCGGTATTTCCCTACGGTCACCGCGGTCTTCGGCCGGGTCACCCCGGTTGGGTATCAGGCCGCGCCCGGGCTCGCTCCATTGAAGGGAGTCTGAGAAAGCGTGGGTCGGCGAAGCACCATGTCCAGTTCGGGAGGTCCGCATCGTTTCGCCCACATCGTTCGGGCGCTCGGGGGATTGGTGGCGGTCCTCGTCGTGGGGGCCCTGGCCGGTGTGGGTGGGCTGAGGGCAATGCACAGGCTGAGCTTCTCTGCTCCGTCGGTCGCGCAACCTTCGGCCGGCTACGGCCTCGACGCACCGACATCGGCGGTCGCTGTGGGCTCGGACCTCTTCATCGCCAACGGATCGGGTGACTCGGTGACCGAGGTCAATGCCTCGTCCGGCGCGCACGTCGCGACGATCTCCGGCGCCTCGTTCGATTTCGACGAGCCGACGGCGATGGTTGCGGTTGGGCCCGACCTGTTCGTTGCCAATGGTGCGGGCGGTGCGATCACCGAGATCGACGCGAGCACCCGTGGGCTCGTGCGCGTCGATCTCAGGATTCTCGGATCCGGTGGCGATGGCCGCCTCGGGCGATTACCTCTATGTCGTGAACAGCTCGGGCTCGGTGGCCAAGGTGTCGATGGAATCGGGCAACCAGGTCGGCCTTGCGTCGGGTCCGCAGTTCGGGTTCGACGTCCCATCGGCTATCACCTCCTCCGGTCGCGACCTGTTCGTGACCAACAGTGCCGCCAATTCGGTGACCGAGATCGATGCGAAGACCATGACGGCACTGACGACGTTGCAGGGACCGCGCTTCAAGTTCGCGCGGCCCATGGGTGTGGTCGCCGACAGAGGCCATCTGTGGGTCACGAACCAGACCGGTGACTCGGTCACCGAGATCGCGGCCGACACGGGCCGGGTGGTGCGGGTGGTGGTCGATCACACGAACCTCCCGACTCCCGGACCCGTCACCGTTGGCGCCGGATACGTGTTCACTCTGAGCCCACCAGGAGACTCCCCGATGGTGAGCCAAATCACCCCCGATGACGGAACCGTCACGTGGATGATGTGCAACGCCAATGGTCCGTATCTGTTCAGCGACCCTCAAGCGGTGGTCGTGGCCGGCTCGAACCTCTGGGTGGTGAACAAGGCCAGCAGTTCGCTGACGGAGATGGATTCGGACTCCGGGGCCCTCATCCGCACCATTTCGTAGGAGAGACGAGTCCGTTGCTCCCCTTCGTCTCGGTCGTGGCGACCCGAGCAAGGGTCAGCGGTGGGGAATCACCTGATCGACAGCCGCCCGTTGCCCGGGATGCCAGCCGGCCCCTTGCACCGGCACCGGAACTCCTGGCGCGCTGCCCGACCGTTGGATGACGCCCACGTCGTCACCGAGATACGAGGCCACGACTCGTGCATGGGACAGGACGGCGGACGGCGATCCCCGCGCCACCACCCGCCCGAGGTCCAGAGCGATGATCTCGTCGGAGACGGCACTGATGAGCGGCATGTCGTGCTCGATGATGACGATCGAGCACTGCGTGGCACGCTGCATGTCCTTGAGGAGGGGGCCCAGTGCCTCTGTTTCTCGCTGGGCGACACCCGATGACGGCTCGTCGAGCAGCAGCACCGTCGGGTCGTGGGCGATGACCATGGTCAGGTCGACGATGCGCCGCACGCCGGTGGAGAGCTCGGAGACGAACTTGTCCCGATAGGACTGGAGGTTCATCAGCTCGATGAGCTCCGCCACCCGCCGCGCGACCTGGCGCTCGGACTGCTGGATCGCCGGTAGGTCGAGCAGCGCCGCCAGATGGTCCCGCGTGGCGATATGCCGTTCGAGGCCCATGGCGATGTTCTCCGAGACGGTGAGGGAGGGGAAGATCCGAGCGTCCTGGAACGACCGCCCCAGGCCGGCCACCGACCGGCGGCTCGGCGACCAGGTGCCGATGTCGACGCCGCCCAGCTCGATCCGACCGAGGTCGGCCGGGAGGACCCCGGAGATGAGGTCCAAGACCGTTGTCTTGCCCGCCCCGTTGGGGCCGATCAGCCCCAGGGTCTCACCACGACGCAGCTCGAGCGTGACATCGTCGACGGCGAGGATCCCGCCGAAGCGTTTGGTGAGGCCGCGGGTGGCGAGGACGACCGGCTGCGACGCCAGTGGATCGGCATCGCCGTCGCGCCGCACCTGGCCGCCGACCCGCACCGCGGGGGCGGTGGTGCCGTTGGGGACCGCCCCTTCGAGGAAGACCGATCGCAGGAGGTCCCCCCGAGCCAGGAGCTCGGCCGCGGCCCCCTCGAACCGGACCTCGCCCTTCTCCATGAAGTAGGCGCGTTGCGCGATGGTCAGCGCCACGTTGACCGACTGCTCCACCAGGATGACCGGGCATCCCTCGGCGTGGATGGCCCGGACGATCTCCAGGAGCTGCTCGACGACGGCCGGGGCCAGGCCGAGGGACAGCTCGTCGATGATGAGCAGGCGGGGCTTGGCCACGAATGCCATGCCCAGGCCGAGCTGCTGCTGTTCGCCGCCGGAGAGGTTCCCCGCCATCTGGTGCCAACGGTCCTTCAGCCGTGGGAACAACTCCAGGACCCGTTGCGTGCGTGCGTGGACCTCGGCGGCGTCCTCCTTGGCGAACAGCCACGCCGCCGCCTTGAAGTGCTCGGCGACGGTGAGCGTGGGGAACACCGCTCTGCCCCCGGGCACTTGCACGATCCCCAACCGGGCGCGCTCGACCGGATCGGCGTGGGTGATGTCTCGACCGTCGAAGACGATCGAGCCGTCGAGCGGCTCGACCAGCCCGGAGACCGCCTTCAACAGCGTGGACTTCCCGGCCCCGTTCGTGCCCAGCAGGGCGACGATCTCACCTGGGCGGATCTCGATGTCGACCCCGAACAGCACCCGCACCTTGTCGTAGGCGACGTGCACGCCCCGGCACACGAGGAGCGGCGCTCCTCCCGGCGGCGGCGGCCCGGCCGACGGCATCGGGACCGCCACGGTGACCGGCGGCGGAGGCACGCCGGGAACCAGCGGTGCCGGCGAGGCGACATCGGGGGGTGGCGGAGGCGGGGGCGGTCTCGGGACGACCGGTGGGGCTTGGGCGGGGGAGTGTCTGTGAGCCGAGTCGTCGCCTCTCAAGGCGAGCCAGTGCCGGACGTCGAAGACGAGCCCGAACGTCACCACCACCACTGCCAGCGAGACGACGCCGAAGGTGATCACGGCACGGCCGCACCGTGGGGAGAGGGCGGATGCGGCGACGGGCCCGGTTCGGCCCTGGCGGTCACGCCGGCCAGGGCTGGGTCGGGCGATGGCGCCGGGGCGAGAGGGGAGGGCACGGGGACGGGCTCCGCGCTTGGAGCGCGGATCCGACGCCAGCGCCGGAACCGAGATCCCTCGGCGCTTCGCCACCCACCGCAGCCAGTCGTCGCGCTTGTTCATAGCCAGCTCGGCGGTCCCGCCCGGGTTGAAGTAGGCGTTGATGAGCAGGACCGGGCCGGTCAGCAGGAGCGGCAGCGTGGTCTCGATCGTGGTGGAGTGGAAAAGGTCGTAGACCCGGGGCCCGAACACGACGGCCACCTCGATGGTCATGGCCCCCACCACGGCCCAGGGAACCGAGCTGACGCCGGCGATGGCCACGGCGAGGAAGATGGTGAGGCTGGCCTGCGGCTCGTAGGTCCCGGGCACCACGTTCTGCTGGGCGTAGGCGAAGAGCACCCCGGCCAGGCCGGCGATCCCACCCGAGATGGCGAACGCCGCCAGGCGGCTGCGCGCCGGGTTCACGGCGAAGGCGGCGGCGGCGCGCTCGTTGTCGCGCAGGGCGATCAACACCCGGCCCGACCGGTTCCGGCGGAAGGCGAGGGCCGCCATCATGACCAGCGCCAGGAACGCCAGGCAGACGTAGTAGAAGGCCCGGTCCCCCGACAGATCGATCCGGCCGTACAGCACGGGGCGGCTGAGATGCGCGGACAGGCCTGACGGCAGGATGTGCGCGCCGATCCAGTAGTGCGAGTTGAGGAGGTAGTTCGGCACGGCGTAGCCGAAGGCCAGGGTCGTGACGGCGAGATAGAGACCCTGGATGCGCAGTGACGGCAGGCCGACGATCACCGCGGCGACGACTCCGGTGAGGATGCCGACGCCCAACGCGGCGAAGAAGTCGATGTTGTGGTTGGCGACGAGGCCCCCGGCGACGCCCGCAGACGCACCCACGAGACCGAACTGCCCGAGGCTGATCTGCCCGGCCCACCCCGTCAGCACGACCAGGGACACCGCCACGATCCCGTAGAGGGGGAGCAGGAGCAGGTACGAGACGTTGTCGACGCCCAGGATGTAGGGCAGAGCGATCATCAGGCCGGCACCGACGACGACCATGCCCCGCCGGGCCGCGGCGACCTCGGGGAGCCTGCGCAGCTCGGTGGGGATGACCCGGTACTGCTTGACCGTCTGCCACCGGCCCTCGCCGGCGTCCAGGGCGCGGGCCGTCCGGCGGGGCTGGGTGAGCAGCGCCCCCAAGATGACGAGCACCATGATCGACGAGGAGATGCTGTTGTCCCCGGAGTTGATGATGGTGGCGGTGATGAGCACGCCGATGCCCATGCCTGCCGCCAGCGCAACCCCGAATCGCTCCATGCGCGACACCACCGCCGCGGCAAGTGCATAGAGCAAGGTGTCGAGGCCCAACGTGGCGTCGTTGGGTGTCCCGATGAGCGGCACCTGCACGTAGATCGCCAGCGCCGCCAGCAGGCCCGCCAATGCCCAGGCTGCTGCGCTGACCCGGCGGACCGGGATGCCCAGGAGGAGCGCCCGGTCCGCGTTTTCGGCCGAGGCGCGCAGCGCGATTCCGAGCCGGGTGAGGCGCAGGAACGCGGCGAGGCCGACGGTCACCACCACGACCGTCAGGAATGCGGCGACCTCGTTCCCGGTGAGCAACGGCTGCCCGCGGCTCGTGTGCCACACCAGGTGCTGCCACGGCGTGGTGACCGTCGTCCCCGAGCTGGTGGCTCTCTGGCCGAGCCATACGGGAATGAAGAACCCGAGGACGGCCAAGCTCTGCGCCACGGCGATGGTCATGACCGTGGCGATGAGCCGGGGCACGGCGTCGAACCGGCGCATGACGAGGTCGGCGAGCAGCCCCAGGACCGGCCCCCCCACCAGCACGATCGGAAGGACCGTCAGGTAGCTGGCGCCGTAGTCCAGCACGAGCACCAGCGCGATCACCACGGGCACCGCACCCACGGCGCCGGCGGCGAAATTGATGACGCGCGTCGTCCTGTAGATGAGGACGATCCCGACGCCGATGATGCCGTAGAGCGAGCCGAGCGCCAGCCCGGAGACGAAGTCGGGAGCCGAGAGCCCGAAGATGAGCTCCACGACGGCGACGAAGACGGCGATGGCGGTGAGCCAGCGGCCGACCCGCGCCGGCCAGCTCGGCCCTCGGGCCGCCTCGACCACGGGGGTGAGCGACCGGGGGAGCAGTGAGGACCTCACGAGGCTCGGGCCTTCGGGATCGGTGGCTCCGACAGCTTGGGGAAGCCCTGTGGCAAGAACCTCGAGCCCTCGATGTCCAAGAAGGTGCCCGGCTTGCCGTCGTAGGGCGAGGGCTTGCTCTTGGACCAGTAGACGACCGCGGCGTCGATCGTCCAGTTGTAGCTGCCCTTGGAGAACCCGAGCTCGGGGTGGCCGGTCGTCCCTCCTCCGATGGTCCCCATCGAGGGGGCGGCCGCCGCCATTCTCGCCGGCGTGAGATCAGGGCCGGTGTTCTCGACCAGGCTGGCCAGCATGTTCCACATCTCCCAGGTGCCGGTGGCCACATACGGCTTCATCGGGAGGTTCGTCCCTCCACCGAGCCTGTAGGTGATCGGGCCGGCTTCCCGGGAGGGCGGGGGAAGCGTGGCGGCCGACGTGATGCCGAAGGCGTTGTCGAACTCACAGCCCGCCTGCCATTGCGCGCAGGCGAGCGATTCCTGGGTCGGCGTGGACTCGAAGTTCTGCGCGACGGCATCGACGCCCATGCCCTGCACGTCGGCGAGGATGTTCTCCGGGTAGTAGTTGTGCTGCTGCTCCCCCGAGTACAGAAGCTCGGGGGCGACGGGGTCACAGAGGCAGACGACGTCGGTGGCAGGGTCGGTCGGCGAGTCCATGGCCGAGACCCCGGCGCTGATCTGCTGCGCCGCCGTGCTGATGTCCTGGGAATAGAAGTAGTGGTGCTTCGCGATGGCACCGCCCTCACCGCAGTCGCGGTTGAGCGCGGGGACGAGAACGTTGGTGACGGTGTCCTCGTTGTCGGGGTCGTTGGTGGAGATCACCCCCAGGATCCGCTTCTCGCCGTTGAAGTTCTGAGCCGCGTTCTTGTCCTGGGCGAAGCTCACCACCCGGTCGGTGTTCTTGCTCGTCAGCTGATTGCACCAGAACTTGGCGAAGCCCTCCTCGATGTTGGTCGAGCTCTCACCGGGTGACCAGAAGTACGGGGCGTTGGCCTGGGCGAAGGCAGTGCTGAAGCCGACTCCGCCGAGGGCGATGGTGTGGTCCTGCGCAAGGCGCGCGAAGCACACCGAACAGAGCGTGGTTCCCCAGGCCACAGCGTAGGGATGGTAGGTCTGGACGATGGTGTCCATCTCGGCCAACAGACAGCCAGTGTCTGGGGGCACGGTTTGGCAGGTGCTGTTGTAGGTCTCGATCTTGAGCTTGCGCCCCCACAGCACGTAATGGGAGTTGACGAAGTTCTGAAACGCCGCGTTCACCTGCTTCGTCTGGGCGTAATCGACGTAGAGCCCTTCCCCCCGGAGGATGGTGTCGACGATGGCGCCCGCGTCGGCGTAGTAGTCGACCACGGTGATGGTCTTGTCGGTCACCCCCTGGGAGGTGGCACCGCCGTTGTCGTAGCTCCCGCCGATCGTCCCGGGTGTGCAGGCAGGGGCGTAGTAGTCGATCGACGTCGAGAACTCCCGGCCACCGCGACAATGGGTCCGGTCACCGGCTCCTCCCGCCCTCCCCGAGAAGCCGACGGTGGGGCTCGCCCCGGCGGAACCCGACGCCGAGGAACCTTGACCCGGCGAGGTCGAGGGGAAGAGCACGATGATGAGGACCTGGGCCGCGATGAGGACGGCCAAAGGCAGATAGCCCCGGACCCGGCGCCCGACGGTCATCGGCCTCGTCTGGGCTGGGCGCGGCGCCGGAGCGGGCGCGGGGGATCGACGAAGCCACGTGACCCGGTCACGGCGGCGTGGTCGACTAGCCGGCCAACCCCCATACGTCCTCTCCCCCTTGGCTCGAATGTACAGCCGTCGTCGAGTGTGAGGGGCCCTCACAGGATGCCTTGCCATTCGTTGCGGGCGCAACGTCCCACCCGGAGATGCCGGGGAATGGTCCTACCCGTGCACGTCGCCGATGTGACAGCGAGCGTGGTGGTCACATTCCGGGGGCGGTCCACGTCAACATGATGTGAACACGATGGAAACGACCGACTTCGACGCAGAGCGGCCCCGGCTGACCGCTATCGCCATCCGGATCCTCGGGTCGGAGGCCGATGCGGACGACGTGGTGCAGGAGACGTGGCTTCGGCTCTCCCGCACCGACGACATCGACGACCCGCCCGCCTGGCTCACGACCGTCGTGACGCGGTTGTGCCTCGACCAGCTGCGCAAGCGACGCACCAGGTCGGTGGCCGAGGCCGAGGCGCCCACCGACCCTGCACCGGTCGACCCGGAGGCCGACGCGCTGCTCGCCGCGAGGACGGGCGACGCCATGCAGGTCGTCCTCGACGCGCTGGCCCCGGCCGAGAGGGCGGCGTTCGTCCTGCACGATGTCTTCGGTTACCGGTTCGACGAGATCAGCGCCGTCATGGGGCGCTCGGGTACCGCCGTCCGCCAGCTGGCGAGCCGGGCGCGGCGCAAGGTGCAGGGCGTGTCGGAGCCCGTTGCCTCGCAGGCGGCGCGCGCCGAGAGCCACCGCGTCGTCGACGCGTTCCTCACCGCCGCCCGCGGCGGGGATCTGACGACCTTGTTATTGCTCCTCGCGCCCGATGCTGTCATGCGTGCCGACCTGGTCGGACAGAAGATGGGTACCGATCCCGTCTACGACGGCGCAACTGCCGTGGCCGCCCGCTTCAACGGCGCCCGGGGGGCGGCACCTGTCACCATCGACGGCGAGCTCGGCGCCGCCTGGTTCCATGCCGGGGTGGTCAAGGTGGCCTTCGTGTTCCATGTCGAGGCGGGACTGGTGCACGAAGTCGAGCTGATCGCCGACCCGGACGTGCTGGCGACCATGGACGTCGTCCGTGCTCGGAAGACAGCCTCAGAGGCTGATGCGCACCGACCACGTCGGCACTCATCTGACGGTTCGAGACACTGAAAGGAGAAAGGCTCATGAAGACCATGACCTGTCAACAATTGGGTGGTCCGTGCGATCTTGCGCATCATGGCATGACCGCAGACGAGGTCATAAAGGCGCAAGATCGTCATCTCAAGGAAATCGTCGCCAAGGGTGACACCACCCACGAGAGTGCCTTGAAGGAGATGAGGGGCCGGTGGAGGAATCCCGTCAAGGGAATGGGGTGGTACAGGAAGGCAAAGCGTGAATTTGCTGCTCTTCCCGAAGGCTGATCAGAGATCGACGACCCGCCGGCTGACGCCAGTCGGGTCGACGGCAGGGCCGAGGACGAACTGAGGCCGCGCACCGACCTGTGCGGCCGGGAGTAGTGCGCTCTGGGCCGGGCTCGCATGCAGCCGCCCTCGTGCCGTATCGTTGCGCCCCGAGCTGCGATATTCGGTGGGTCGTCCCTTGTTGTTTCGTTCACCGAGGGCCCAAGGGGGAGGGTGTCGGGTTGACTCCGATCAAGGTGGGAGCACGTCTGGCGCCTGTACTCGGTCCAGTGGCCGTCGTAGCCCTCACGCTGGCGGCGTGCGGGAGCGGCGGGAAGTCGGCAACGGCGTCGACGATCAGCAATGGCCAGGTGAACATTCAGTTGCCGGGCGGCTCGGGTGGCTCTGGGGGATCGGGGACCACCGTGCCGCTCGCAAAGCAGAGTTCGCTCTCGCAGTTCTTCACCGCCATCTCGTCGTTCCAGTCCTGCCTACACGGCCTCGGGGTGACGTTCATCGGGGCACCCGACCCGAGCAACCCGAACTCCCCGGCCAACGACCCGACCTACATCAAGAACCTCACGACCTGCGCCGCCCAGAGCAACATCCTCCAGGCCCTCAAGACCGCACAGAGCGCCCAAGACAACCTGACGACGGCCCAGATCGCCATCGAGAACAAGGCCTACCTGAAATGGCGAACCTGCATGATCGGGCGCGGTTGGGGTATCCCGCCGCCCGTGCCCGACTCCAAGGGTCGGTTGTTCTCCTTCGGCGGCACCACTACCGGCGTGAACTTCACCCCGCCGGCGGGCCAGACGCTCCTGTCGAGCCATGACCTCGAGGACTGCGCGTCCGTGGCAGAAAAGGCAGTCCCCGGTTCGGCCTCGCTCGGTTGATGGCGGTCCGGGCGCGATTCGCCGCCCTGCGGTCGTTCTTGGCTCGGCGCAAGGTCCTCCTCGGGGCGGGGGCGCTGGTCCTGGTCGTGGCGGGCACGGGCATCGGCCTGGGGCAGACCGGCGGAGCGAGCTCCTCCGCCAACAAGGACCTCGTGATCCTCGCCAACGTGCAGCGCCGGACGTTGCAGGACACCATCACCCTCAACGGGACCCTGGCCCGCAAGGAGATCAGCAAGGTCACGCCGGTGGCCCAGGGCCGGGTCAGTTCCATCTACACCGCCACCGGTGCCACCGCCCAGGCCGGCGATCGGCTCTTCGCCCTCGACGGTCGCGACGCCATTGCGGAACCTGGCACGGTCAGCTTCTTCCGGCCTCTCGGCCCCGGCGACTCTGGCGACGACGTATTGCAGCTGAAGAAGATCCTCGCCGCCGCTGGCGACGACCCGGGCACCATGGACACCGAGTTCACCCAACAGACCCAGGCCGCCTTGGCGCATTGGCAGGCCCAGCACCACTACCCCAGCGCCAAGACTGCCGGCCCCCAGTCGGTGACGGTGGCCCTCACACAGGGTTCGGGGTACAAGCTGGGCGACCAGACCTCGGCCGGACTGATGATCGGCCCGCCTCCTGGGCAGACGACCGCGGCCGTCACTGGGAAGGGCCCGCGGGTCGAGCTGCTTTCAGTGCGGCCCCACATCACCACGCCCACGCTGACGATCCAGTCCGTCGACGCGGTGGTGCCCGAGGGCACGCCCGCTTCGTTTCTGATCACGGCTTCGGCCGCGCCCGGCGCCGACACCACGATCAACCTGGACAGCGGGGGGACCGCCGACAGCAACGACGTCGTGACGCCCCCGACGTCGGTCGTCTTGCCCGCCGCCGCCACCTCGGTCACCGTGTCCGTGCCGACGCGGCTCGACAACCTGGTGAAGCCCAGCAAGACGCTCACGATGACGATCACGTCGGGCTCGGGCTACGACGTCGGTGGCCAGAACTCGGCCCAGACCACCATCACCAACACCAACGTGCCCAAGCTGAGCATCACGGGAGGGACCACGGTATCGCCGGGGAGCCAGGTCATCTTGACCGTCACCGCCGATCAGGCACCCCTGCAAGACACGCCGGTGGCTCTGACGTTCTCGGGTGACGCCGCACCAGGTGCCGACTACCAGACGGTCAACCCAGTCCTCACCCTGAACGCCGGCACGACCTCGACGAGCGTCACGATCACCACGCTCGTCAACCCCGTCATCCAGCCCGACCGCCACGTCGTCGTGTCGATCAGCCCCGCCCCCGGCATCTACACCGTGGGCTCGCCCGGCGTCACCTCGATCACCGTCAAGGGCTCCACCGGGTCCGCGGCCCTCCCCGTCGTCACCCTCCGCTCGGCCACGACCTCTCTCACCAAGGGCCAGCCCTACACCGTCACGGTCGGGCTGAGCCAGGCCGTCAGCTCGCCCCTGACGATCGCCCTCACCTACGGGGGCACGGCCGTGGCCGGCACCGACTACACAGTTCCCGCCGGGAGCGTCGTGGTGCCGGCCGGACAGACGAGCATCGCCGTCACCATCCCCACCGTCCAGGACAACGTCGTCGAGCCGGATCAGGTCCTCAAGGTGTCGCTGGCGCCGAGCCCGGCGTACCAGACCGGGTCACCCGCCAGCGCGTCGGTCACCATCACGTCGTCGGTGGTCCCCACGCTCAAGGTCACGATCAACACCCCAACTGTGACCGAGGGGGGATCGGCCGTCTTCACGATCACCGCCGACCAGGCCCCGGTGAAGGACACGTCGGTCAGCTACACCGTGCTCGGCACGGCCCAGCCCGGCCAGGACTTCGAGCCGCTCGTCGGCACGGCCTTGCTGAAGGCGGGCCAGACCACCGTCACGGTGGTGCTGCAGTCGATCGAGAAGGACGTCGTGTTCGAACCGACCGACATGATCGTGGCGTCCTGGCCCATCCGGGTGGGACAGATCTACGTCAAGGCGGGCGACACCGTCGCTCCGGGGTCGCCTGTCCTGTCGCTCACGGAGCCGAACTTCACCGTGACCCTGCAGGCGTCGGCATCCGACCGCACCAAGCTGCAGCTGGGCCAGCACTGCACCGTGCAGCTGGTGGGTGGGACCAATCAGGTATCGGGCACGATCTCCGAGCTCGACGCCGACCAGACGCTGATCGGCGGATCCGACAGTTCTGCCGGCGCGGGTGGGGGCGCCGGCGCGGGAGCCGGCGCGGGCGCGACCCAGCAACAGGTGTACGAGGGCCAGATCGAGGTCCCCGACCTCGGCGCGGCCGACGGCGCGGCCGTGACCATCGACGTCATCGACAAACAAGAGACCAATGTGCTGAGCGTGCCCATCGCGGCGGTGAAGCAGAACGGAGTGGGCCAGGACGTCGTGCGGGTCGTCGACGTCGCCAAGGGCGGAACGGTCACCGAGGTCCCTGTGAGCACGGGCTTGACCGAGGGGTCGTACGTCGAGATCACCAAGGGGCTGACCGGCGATGAGAAGGTGATCGTGGACGTCAACCAGAGCCAGTGACCGGACCGCTGTCCGCCGAGGCACCCACCCTGGAGGTCCCCCGTGCCCGGCAGCCGCTGCTCGAGCTCGACCACGTGTCGCGGGTATACGGCGAGCAGGTCCAGGTGTTCGCCTTGCGCGACGTCTCACTGCACATCTACCCGGGAGACTTCATGTCGATCGTCGGCCCGTCGGGCTCGGGCAAGTCGACCATGTTGGGCTTGTTGGGTGTGCTCGACCTGCCGACCTCTGGGACCATCCGAATCGCGGGGCAGGACGTGAGCGCACTCGACGACGCCACCCGCTCGCGGTTGCGGGGCGAGTCCATCGGCTTCGTCTTCCAGCAGTTCCACCTCATCCCGCACCTCACCGCCCTCGGCAACGTGGAGACGGCCCTGCTCTACCGGGACATGCGCCCCCGGGAGCGGCGCGCCAAGGCCTTCACCGCCCTCGAGCGGCTCGGCCTCGGGCCGCGCGCCCACCACCGGCCGGTGCAGATGTCGGGGGGCGAGCAGCAGCGCGTGGCGCTGGCCCGGGCCATCGTGACGGACCCGCTCATGATCCTGGCCGACGAGCCCACGGGGGCGCTCGATTCGGTCAACGCCGCCCACGTTCTCGAGATCTTCGAGGGCCTCGAATCGCCCGAGCGCGCCGTCGTCATGGTGACCCACGACCCGGCCGTGGCAGGCCGGGCCCGACGGCGGGTGTCCATGCGTGACGGGGCGATCGTGGCGGACGACGCCACGGCTCGGGTGGCGCCGTGAGCCGTGCCCGGGACCTCGTCGGCGTGGCCTGGACCGGGCTGACGGCCCGCAAGGTGCGCACGCTGCTCATCATGCTCGGCCCCATCATCGGTGTGGCCGCCATGGTGGGCGCCGTCGGGCTGACCGAGAGCGCCAAGGGAGCCCTCAAGCAACAGCTGGCGCAGCTCGGCACGAACCTGATCATCGCCCAGGCAGGCGGGACGTTCGGGTCGCAGAACCCCACGTTCCCGGGAGACGCCGTGCACCGGGTGCACGCCATCCCCACGGTGCTCGACGCGGCGGCCACGACCAACCTCTCGGGAGTCATCGCCACCCCGACCCAGGGGGGCGGAACCTACTACCAGGCATTCCCCGTCCCGGTGCGCGCCGCGGATCTCAACCTCCCCGCCGTCCTCAAGGTTCCGCTCCTCGACGGCCGGTGGTTGGACGCGGCCGACAACGACCAGCACCTTCTCTCGGTCGTCATCGGGTCGGGGCTCGCCAAGAAGTACGCCTACCTGCCGGGCGAGGTTCGCACCATCCGGCTCAACAGCACCAACTTCGGCGTGGTCGGTGAGCTCGGTTCGGTCCCGCTCGACCCGGAGCTCGACAACGCCGTGTTCGTGACGCAGTGGGCGGCGAAGAACGTCTTCGGCACCGACGGCAAGCCCAACCAGCTCTACGTCCGGGCCGACCCCGGCACGACCCAGGAGACGGCCAACGCCATCCCCAAGGCCATCAGCCTGGGCGGACCCCAGCAGACCTCCACCAACGTCCCGAGCGACGTCCTGCAAGCCGCGTCCCAGGCCGACAAGACCCTGCAGCAGGTGGCCCTGTTCGCCGGCCTGCTGGCGCTGGCCGTCGGCGGCCTCGGCATCGCCAACGTCATGTCGATCTCGGTCATCCAGCGGTCGTCGGAGATCGGCATTCGACGGGCCGTCGGCCACAGTCGCTCCAAGATCGGCGCCCAGTTCGTGCTGGAGTCGCTCTTCGTCGGACTCCTCGGTGGGCTGCTGGGAGCGGCGCTCGGGGTGGGCGTCGTCTACTTGGTCTCGGCTTTCGCCCACTGGATCGTCGAGATCGCCTACAGCCGCATCCCCATCTGGATGGGCCTCGCCTTGTTGGTCTCGGTGGTGGCGGGGCTGTACCCGTCGATCAAGGCGGCGCGCCTCGAGCCGCTCGAAACACTGCGGCTCGGCTAGGGGTCGCGACTTCCCCCACCGTCTCGAGACATAGGCGCCATGCCGGCGCCGGTCTCTTCGGAAAGCGTGAGGAGACCGAGCGCTATTGCACATCAAGGGTGGGTGTCTCCGTTGTGGAAGCCAGGCGTGGAAATGACCAGACTGAGGAGATGGACACTCTCAAGCACTCGGATTCGATCGTCATCGCTCGGTCGCCGGAGGACCTCTACGACCTGGTCTCCGACATCACTCGCATGGGGAAGTGGAGCCCGGTCTGTAAGGATTGCTGGTGGGACGAGGGTGCCGGCCCCGAGGTGGGAGCCTGGTTCAGCGGGCGGAACGAGCTCCCCGAGCGGACCTGGGAGACGCGATCGGAGATCGTGGCCGCCGATCGAGGTCGTGAGTTCGCCTTCATCGTCAATGGCTCCTGGACGCGGTGGGGATATGTCTTTGCCCCGTTGGATGGGGGGACGAAGGTGACCGAGACGTGGGAGTTCCTACCCGGTGGTGTCGCCATGTTCGAGGAGCGCTTCGGAGCCGATGCTCAGGCGCAGATCGCCAACCGGCGCGAGCTTGCCGAGAAGGGCATTCCGGTAACGCTCGCGGCGATCAAGAAGGATGCGGAAACAGGCTAGGAATCTGAAGTCACGAGCCGTCGTTGGCGGATGGGGCGCCCCGGGGTCCGGGGTGCTGACGGCACCGCTCCACTGGTCGTCGATCAAGGTGGATTCAGACCCGTTGGCCGGCCCGTCGCCGGGCAATAATCCTCAGGGCCGACGGATTGGGGGTACCGACTCCGGAACGGCGCCGCGAGTCCACACAACAGGCGGTTCAGCCTGTTGCCAGCGCCTCGAAGTTCTCGTAGAGCCGAGGCTCACCCAGGCGCTCCCGGGCCCTGGTTGCGGCAGGTCCGACGCGCGCCCAGGCGCCGTCGACCCACCACAGGTCCTCGACGAGGTCCTTGTCGAGGGTCTTGTGCTTGACGAGAGTGGCGACGGTCTCGCCGAACATCAACATCGTCCGGACCGCCTTGTGATCCGCGCTCGCCGCCTCGGGGTCGAACCCATCAGCGAAGATCTCATGCGTTGCCTCGTCGAGACCCATCTCCGTTCCCCAACGGACGATCTGCATCACCAGAGCTGCATCTTCGTGCGTGGCACCCATCACTACCCTCCGCTTCCCCCAGGTCCCGCCGTGGTCCCCTCCGGACTCGCCCTCCAACGGAACATACCTCCGCGGTCGATCGGTTTTCTACCGGCAAAGAGGAGGGTGTCGATGATCTCCGCCAATCGAGCGGTGGACCGGTTCGTGGACTCGGTTACCTCGGCTTGGATCTTCACGCGATCAAGCAGGAGTTCCGGCGATTCTCGAGAGCATCCATTCGCTGCCTCGTAGTCAAGACTGGAAGGCGCTGCGGCCCGAAGGTGTTGAGTCGTACGGCGATTGTCAGCCGGGCACGGCTCGTGACGATCTCCAGGCGAGTAGCCCAGAAGGTGTGCGTCCGGGCCGCCGAGGCCCCGAGTCTGACGCCTGAACAATGGTGGCAGAAGGGTCAGCGGGACCGAGGGCGCTGGTCCGGGCTTCCTCCACCAGACATGTCGGTTCGATCGTCTCGCGGCGTCGACAAGCCCAGCGCCGATTCGGCCGGCGACACACCCAACCGCGCCGAGTCGTGGTGGCTGTCCTCGAGCGAGTCCGGCATCCCGAGATGGTCCGAGCCTTCGAGCCCGGCGCTCCGGAGGCTTCCGGAGCGAAACAGCGCGAGCAGGGCCGTGCGAGGGGAGTGGCGAAGCTCGGCGATCGCCCGGCGCCGAGCATGGGGATCGACGCCGGTGAGGAGGAACACCACGGCGTAGAGGAGCAGGACCGCCAATCCGGCAGCGGCGACGACGGCGACGCCGGCAAGCCTGGCGTGAGATCTCACGAAGCTGAGTACCGCGCCCTGCGCCAGGTACCCGCCGACGGCTCCGGCGGCGACGAAGGCGAACACATGTGTCCGGACGACCGGCAAGACCGCCGAGGCGGCGCGCGTCCCCAAGCGTCGGGTGATCACGGGCATCATCACGACGCCGTCCACGACGACGGCCGTGACGAGAATCGCGACGGCCGCCCCGGTGACACCAAAGGAGACGCCGAGGATGGCAGTGAGGGCGACCTGGAGCGCGATCTTGACCAACCCCAACTTGGCGATCAGCCGCTGACCTCCGGCGCCACTGAGCAGGACGATGGGGGCGGTGACGAAGGACCGCAGTCCGTACGCCACGGCCAGGATCGTCACGGCAGGGGCGACCAGTTCGTAGGAGGGTCCGACCCAGGCGATCAGCGCCGGGCGGGCGAAGAGCGCCACGATGAGGCAGAACGGGACCGTCACACCGGCAGACACGCGAGTGCCGGCGCGCGTCGTCTCGGCCAGCCTGCTGCCTTCACCTCGACCGACCAGTGTGGCGGCATGCGGGAAGAGGGGCTGGGTCACCGGGGTGCCCATCTTGGTCCCGAAGGTCGCGAGCTTGTCACTCACCGCGAACAACCCTGCACTGGTGACACCTTTGGCCAGGCCGAGGACCAGGACGCTCGCCTGATCGAGAAAGCTGTCGACCAGATCCCCCAACGCGTACCAACTGGCCGACGAGGCCAATGAGCGCACCTGTCCCCGCTCGAAGCGCGAGAACGCGATCGAGACGGTCGGGAGGAGACGACGGAGCAGGATGAAGCGCACCACCTGGCCCAGGAGGCTGAGCGCGACCGTGACGATCCCGAGGAGCAGCAGGCCGCCTCCAGCGACGAGCACCACCGTCCATGCGACCGCCTGCCCGATGGCTACGCCGATGAGCGACGCGTTCAGCAGGTCGTAGCGCTGCAGCGCCACGAGACCGCAGCCGAATGTGTCCATCGGGATGGAAACCGCCACGTCGAAGCCCAACAGCAGGAACAGGTCGCGGGCGGTACCCGCCAGTGAGGGCCTGAGGTGCATCGCCGCCGGCAGAAACGCCGCCGCCAAGCCGCAGATCGCCATGGCCGCCACACCCAGGGCGAGGAGGAGGAAGAACGACGTGTTGAGGGCACGCTCCAATGCGTTGTCGTCCCCTGCGCCCGACAGACGAGCGATGGTGGTGACAACGGCTCCGCCGAAGCCGAGATCCAGCAGCTGGACATAGGTGATGGTGGACCCGACGAAGATCCAGATCCCGAAGCGCTGTGTGCCCAGATGGTGGGTCAGGATCGGTGTGGTGACCAACGCCACGCCCACGAGAACTGCAGTCAGCGCGTAGTTGGATGCGGTGTTGCGCGCAAAGCGTTTGGGGAGTCGAGCAGCCGTCGGCTCTGCATCCGACGACTGATGCTCTGCCATGGCACCAGCATGGCGGACTCGAGAGCCGATGGCCACTAACCTCGACAGGCGAGGGCGTGCCCGAGGCGACAGTTGTCGAGGAGCCGAGCGCGCCCGTTTCCCGCCAAGCGCTCAGGTGCGATGCACGCCCGGGGAGGACCGGTCTTCGGCAACGGCTCGACGGGGGAGGGACTGGTATGGCGTCTGCCTTGGAGACGTCCCATCTCGATATTGATGGCGGTGGCGGCGTCGATCAACGCGATGGACAAGGGCCGGCGAGTGAGTAGCCGTTTTCCGAGCGAGGCAGGAAGCAGCCAGATCGGACGCGTCCGTCTCAGGAAGCCGGCAGGTTCGGGATAGCCGGGCCACCTCGACCAGCGCTTCTCGAGCAGGTAATCGCCGACCGCGTACCTGCGGCACCGGGACGTGACCTCGGTAAGGCCCGGACCGACCTGGTGGCGAACGCGAGCCTCGGCCCGGTAGACGAGCAGGCCGTCTGTCAAGGCTTGGAGTCGCCATGAGAAGTCGTTGTCACCGCCCGACAGGAAGATCTCGTCGAATCCGTCGAGTGTCTCGAGAGTCGAGCGGCGGTACGCGACGTTGGCGGTGGCGAAGAACGGCATGAACGCCCCCGAGGCATTGAAGCCCTGGTCCAGAAAGCGCCTCTCGATGATCCACCGCTGAGACGCCGACGCCACCTCCGCCTGGACGATGGCGCCCCCCACGGCGACCACCGCCGGGTCGACAAAGGGCTGGGTGAGCTCGCGCAACCAGTTCGGGTCGGGCAGGCAATCCACGTCGGTGAACGCCACGATCTCCGAGGTCGTCGACCTCCAGCCCAGATTGCGCGCCCGGTACGAGCCGCGTTGGGGCTCGGAGATCACGGTCGCGCCCGCGCCGGTAGCCACGACGGCGGTTTCGTCGGTGGAGCCGTTGTCGACGACGACGACCTCGTCGGGTGCCAAGGTCTGCGCCAGGCACGCGGCGACGCACCCGGTCACCATCGTCGCGCCGTTGCGAACCGGTACGACAACAGCAATCGTCACGAAGGCATCCTCAGGGAGATCTCGCGAGAACGACCCGACATCATTCGGATCGCATCCCGAGTCGCGAGCCGCTCAGAGCCGACAGCGCCTCCTCGAGCTGTCTGGCACTCTGGCGCCAGGAGTAGTGGTCGACGACCAGGCGGCGACCGGCCTCGCCCATCCGGTGGGCCAGTGCCCTGTCCCCGGCGAGCTCATCGAGAGCGGCGAGCATTGCCAGCGGCGTCTTGTCGGCCACCATCACGTGCTGGCCGGGGCGGATCTCCAGGCCATGGATCGCCTCTGGAAAGGCAACCGTCGGCAGGCCTGCGGCCAGAGCCTCGAGCAGCTTGATCTTCGTGCCACCTCCGTGCTCGATCGGACAGACCGCCAGGTCGGCGGCTTGGAGATAGAGGCGGAGATCCTCTACGAACCCGGTCGCCACGATGTTGCCGCTCCGTCGTGACCTCGCCACCGGTCCCACCACCAGGAACGTGAAGCGGTTGGTCAGGTTGGCCACGCGCTCCACATGACGAAGGCCCGCTCGGTTGGGCGCCACGTCCCCGCCCGCGAAGATCACGGTGGGCTTGTCAGGGAGACCGAGTCGCCGCTTGGCCAGGCGTCTGGCACGGTCGTCCGAGGGAGTGTAGGTGTCGGTATCGGCTCCGTTGGGAGCGACGACGATCCGGGCCGGATCGGCGTCGTAGTGGGTGACGAACAGATCACGGTCGTCGCCACTGACGGCGATGACCAGCTCGGCGGCAGCCACTGCCCGAGCTTCGGCTCTCCCGACGTATCCCGTCCACGGAAATCTCGAGACGGTCACGCCCGCGGCACGGGCCCACGATTCGAATTTGAGCCGCTCGAGGTTGTGTGCCGCCAACACGAGGGGTGCCCGGCGCCCGAGATGTCGGAGACGGCGGCGGCAGTACTCGAACTGCCAGGGAAACTCCACCAGCACGACGTCGGCCCATTCGAGCAGCTCGTCGAGCAACGCGGGACGTGTCAGGCGGAGGGCCGCTCCGCTGCCCAAGGGGACGCGCACCCACGACCGCCGTGCAACCGCGGCACACGCCCAGGCGAGGGGACTCGAGTAGCGGTACTGCCGGTAGTCGGGCGCGAGCTGCGAGCGCGCGACGGTTTCCCGCCGGGGCCGACGCTCACCCCAGGAGAGACAGAACTGGCGGACCTCGTGCTGCTCGCTGAGATTCTCAAGGAGATTGTGCACACGGACGCGCGACCCTGAGTCGAGCGGCGGATAGGACATGGGGCAGACGTCGAGGATCCTCACCGCCAGTAGTATGCAACATCGACAGTGGGGGTATCCGTTGGTGCGTTCCCGATCGGGCTCGATGCGGATCTTGTTCGTCACGAAGCCGCACCTGCCGGCCGTCGGGGGTGCGCAACTCACCACCCACTTCCTCGTCCAGGAGCTCGTCCGTCGAGGGCACACCGTCACGGTGTTCGCCCAGCAACCTCCCTTCGACGCACCCCACCCACCCCGCGACTCCGGTCACGGGTACCTGGTGATCCATTCGTCGGACACCGCAACGGACCTCCCCGGCGTCATCGGGGAGCACTCTCCGGACTGCGTGGTGGTGGGCGGGTACCACCAGGAGTTGACCTCGTGGGTCGACACCATGCTGATGATGTCCGCACCCCTTCCCACGGTCCTGTACGCACACGACGTCGGTGTCACCGTCGGCGCCTTCGACAGATCGCGACGTGCCGACGCCGTGGTGGCCGTGTCCCGGTTCGTCGCGGAGCGGCTGGCCGAACAGGGGATCGCGTCGTCCGTCGTGCCCCCGATCGTGGACCGTTCCCGGTACCTCGTGCCCACCACTCGCCGCGTGGCCCTGTTCGTCAACCCGGTCGAGAAGAAAGGGCTCGACCGGGCTCTGTCACTGGCCGAGGCGCGACCCGACATCCCCTTCGCCTTCGTGCGGTGTTGGTACATCCCTCCGCAGGACCTGGCCCGGCTGCACGCCCGGGTGGAGGCCCTGGGAAACGTCGAGCTGCGCGACAGCGTCGACGACCCCGCCCGACTCTACGGAGACGCCCGGGTCGTGCTCATGCCCAGCACCTACCCCGAGGCCTGGGGCCGGGTGGCGGCGGAAGCCGTGGCCGCCACCATCCCGGTCCTGGCCTCGTCCATCGGCGGGATCCCCGAGGCGATGGGCGACGGCGGCATCGTCGTCGATCCCGGTGCACCCATCGACGAGTGGACTCGTCAGCTCGGCGTCCTCTGGGACGACGCTTCGGTGTACGACCACTACGTGGCCAGGGCCGAGGCCGCCGCCCGCACGCGCCACGACATGGCGGCGGCGTCGGTGGGCGCAACCTTCGAGGCGCTCGTGGACCGAGTGATCGCCTCCTCCGGCTGAGACGCACGACGGTGAGCTCACCACACCGGAGGCCGCCCGGAGACGGTGACCACGGGCCAACCGCAGGCGCCTGGGAGCCGCTCGTCGACCTCGAGTCGGTCCGCCCGGAGTGGTCCGCTCTGGCCGAGCGCAGCGGCAACCTCTTCTCGACATGGGAGTGGACAGACGCATGGTGGCGCCATGTCGGCCGCGGGGAACTGTCGGCGGTCATGTGCCGCCATCGTGGCGGTGAGGCCATGGCGCTGCTCCCGCTCTACCGGGCGGCCGACCGTCTCCTGCTCCTCGGGAACGGCGCCAGCGACGAGCTCGGCCCCATATCCGCACCGGAGGACCGGAAGGCCGCGGCCGAGGCGCTGGGACGGCTCCTGAGGGCGGCCCCGTTTCCCTGGGACACCTTCGTGGGCGACGACATGCCCGGCGACCTGGCGTGGGACGAGCTGCTCGGGGGCTCGATCACCCGACAGCGGGCCAGCCCGACACTGCGCGCCGATGGCATGAGCTGGCCGGACTTTCTCTCCACCAGGAGCGCCAACTTCCGGGGACAGGTCCGTGGGCGCGAGCGCCGGTTGTGGCAGTCCCACGACGTGGTCCTGTACGAGACGGAGGACCCGGCGCGCCTCGAGCGCGATCTCGAGACGCTGTTCGGGCTCCACGTGGCACGCTGGGGGTGGGTCCACGCAGAGAAATTCGCCGGTCCGCAGCAGCGCGCCTTCTTGCACGACTTCGCCGCCACCGCCCTGCGGCGGGGCTGGCTCCGACTACGCACGCTCGAGCTCGATGGCCGGCCGGCCGCCGCCATGTTGAACTTCCGCTTCGGTGGTTCGGAGTGGTACTACCAGGGCGGTCGGGATCCGACACTCGGGCGTCACAGTGTCGGCTTCGTCTTACAGGTGCACGCCGTCAGAGAAGCGCTCAACGACGGCATGCACAGCTACCGGTTCCTGCGCGGGGCCGAGGCATACAAGCAGCGTTTCGCCAACGACGACACCGGCGTGGTGACGATCCGGGTCGACAACGGTCCCCGCAGCCAGCCTGCCGATCCCCGCCCGGGCCGCCGCGCCTGACCCCACGGGAACGTCCGGCTCAGCTGCCACGGGACGCGACCCTCACCTCCGGCCGAGGGCTGGTGCGCCACATTCTCCCCAGCTCGGCGTCCAAGGTCGGGGGATGGAAGGTGGCGTTGCCGCCACCGGGATAGGGGGTGAGCTCGCCCACGAGGACGCGGTCGCCCATGTCGTACAGGTCGACGCGCAGGAATTCGACAGCCCCTCCCAGCATCGAGGCCCACCGCAGCATCACGTCGAGATTGGGGGGGCGAGCCGGATCCGGGGTGTCGGGCTCGGGATCGAGCGACTTGGGCACGACACGGGACCAGTCCGGTCGCATGAGCGTCCATCGGTGCCCGCTGCCCGGTCCGGGGACGACCTCCACCAGCTCGACCTCGCCGTCGAAGGTGAAGAGCTTGTAGTCCGGGGGAGGGTACGAGCCATCTGGGCTGCGGAGGACCTCCTCGGCGAGCAGAAGGGGACGGGCACCGCCGTATCCCCACTCCCGGTAATGCCGACCGTAATCGAGCGCGAGCCAACGCTCGGCCTCACGCAACTGGTCCGCCGACGGGACCTCACCCTCACCGACGAACGTCACCATGCCGGAGCTGTGATTCGGCTTCAGCACATACGGGCCGGTCCGCTCGGCGAATAGCGACGGGCGCTCACCCACGCCGAGGAGCTCTGGAACGCTCGGTGCTCCGAGGCGCGCCGCCACGTAGGCACGCATGCGCAGCTTGTCGCAGAACGTCCGGAACACCGGGTCGTGGACTCGGAGCCGTCGGTAGGTGACCTTGTCGTTGAAGGTCATTCGGTCCCATGCCCGCAACGACAAGGGTTGGCCCCACATACGTCTGGTCGTCCACTCCAACCGGAGCAGGAAGTCGAGCGAGAGCATCGGGCGACCGGCCACCCGTCGCATCAGGGAGGCGATGACCTCGTCGTTGCGCCGCCACCTGAGAGCCGTGTCCGCCACAGGGTGGCAACCTACTGTGACCGGCGCCGACACGGCCGGTTCGAGCTCGTTGCCCGGGCGAATGGCCTCGCTTCCGGGGGATTGGGCCGCGCTGTCGGGCGCCGAGCCGGGCACGTGGAGAGGACCAGTGTTCTGACCAAAGCCTCTGCTCCGGGATCCGGCCTGGTGATAGGAGAGACGTGGAGACACGGGCGCGACCCGAGAGGAGAACTGCGAGGTGGCTGTCACAAAGGACCCGCTGCCGTTCTCGGTGTGGCGCAAGATCGCCATGGCGAGCTGGCGGCCCAGGAAGGACCCAGCGATTCTGGCGACCATCGACCAGGACGCCGGCCGTCTGCTCGAGTACCTGGATGCCGCTCGGAAGGCCACTGGCGAGCACGTGACTCCGATGCACCTGGTCGGGCGGGCGTCGGCCAAGGTCTTCGCGGCGATGCCGGGACTGAACGGCCGTGTCGTGTTCGGCCGGTTCTTGCCGTCGCCCACCGTCGACGGCTTCTTCGTCGTATCGCTCCGAACCGACTTGGCGATGGGCAGCGAGGCCGCTACCACCGATCTGTCGGGCACGGTCGTGCGGCGGGTGGACGAGAAGACCCCCTGGCAGATCGCCACCGAACTGACGGAGCGGGCCGGCCTCATCCGCCACGACGAGGACCCGTTGTTCAAGCAGACCAAGACGATGGTGAAGAACCTGCCGCCGATGACCCTGCGGTTGGTGACCGACCTCATCGGGTTCGTCACCGAGAGTCTGCAGCTGCCGATCCCGTTCCTGGGTCTCGAGGCCCGGCCCTATGGCTCTTTCCTCGTCAGCAACGTCGGCACCTACGGGCTCGACAGGGTCTTCGCCCCGATCCCGCCCTTTGCCCACCCGCCGGTGACGATCCTCGTGGGAACCGTCACCGACAAGGTGCTGGTCGTCGACGGGGAGCCTGCAGTTCGACCGGTGCTCCCGCTGGCCTTCATCATCGACCACCGCTTCGTCGACGGCTACCAGGCGGCCGCGATGGCGAAAGTCTTCCGCGAGTATCTCAGCGACCCGGCCTCCTTCGACCCGCTCCCGACAACCCCCCGCCGGACCAAATGAAGCCGACCAACGGCACTCAACTGCCGGCGTAAAGGTCGTCGATGATCTCGGCGTAGTGTTCGTAGACGACCGAGCGTTTGACCTTCATGGTGGGGGTGAGCTCCCCGGCCTCGGCCGTCAGGTCATGGGCCAGCACCCGGATCTTGCGGATGCCCTCGGCGTGTGACCGCTTGGTATTGATCTGATCGATCCCCGCCTGGATCTCGGCGAGCAGGTCGGGATCGGCCGCCAGGGATTCCAACTCGCCGAGCTTGTTGTGCTGCTGGGCCCAGCGGGTGAGCTTCTGGGGGTCGAGGGTGAGAAGCGCCGCGAGGTATCGACGTCCTTCGCCGACGACGATCGCCTCGGAGACAAGGGGTTGGTTGCGCAGGTCGCTCTCGATGTCCTGAGGGGCGATGTTCTGGCCGGCCGCGGTGATGATCAGGTCCTTCTTGCGTCCGAGCATGCACAGGGAGCCGTCGGAGTCGAAGGCTCCTGTGTCACCGCTGTGCATCCAGCCCTCGGCGTCGATGAGCGCGGCCGTGGCCTTCGGCTCGTCGAGGTAGCCGAGACATACGTTCCCACCCTTGAGGAGGATCTCTCCGTCGTCGGCGGTCCTGACGCTGATGCCGGGCAGCGCGGTTCCGACGGTGCCGATCCGGATGTGATCGGCGGGATTGCCGAGGCCGGCCCCGCAGCCCTCGGTCTGGCCGTACAGCTGGATCAGGGGCAGCCCGATGGCGTGGAACCAGCGGATGAGGTCGGGGTGGATCGGCGCCGCGGCGGTGACCAAGACGTGGGCCCGGTCGAGGCCGAGCTGCTGGCGGATGGTCGCCCCGATGGTGCGGTCCAGGACCTCGTGGAGAGCGATCGCGGACCTGCTCTGAGTCGTGCCCTCCTGCTCGGCGGCCACCTTGCGCAGGCCGAGGGTGATGTAGCGGTCGATGGCGGCCCGAACGGGCAGTGCCTGGGTCCGCACGTGGTTCTCGATACCTTCGCGCAGCTTCTCCCACACCCGGGGCACGGCCACGAACACGGTCGGCCGACACGCCGGGAGGTCCTCGGCGACCGTGGTGAGGCTGCGGGCGAACCATGTCTCGCCGGCCACGGCGATCGGCATGAAGTCGCTGACCATCCGCTCGGCGATGTGGCTGAGCGGCAGGAACGACAAGAAGCGTTCGCCTTCGCCGACGTCATAGGCAGGGGCGACGCAACGCAACGACCACATGATGTTGGCGTGGCTGATCACCACCCCTTTGGGGGGGCCGCTCGTGCCGCTCGTGTAGACGATCGTCGCGACGTCATCGGGCTGCACCTGACGGGACCGTTCGTTCACGGCGTCGGGATCGCGGACCAGCCGGTCGGCGCCGAGGCCCCGAAGATCCTCGAAGCCGATGACAAAGCTGTCGCCGGCCCGGCGTGCGCCGTCCGCCAGGACCACCCGCTCGAGGGCGGGCAGCTCGTCGCGAACCTCGAGAACCTTGCCCAGCTGGGCGTGGGTGTCCACGAAGCACACCGCGACCTTGGCATGGCCGAGGATGTAGGCGACTTGAGCCGGTGAGCTCGTGGGGTAGAGGGGCACCATCACGCTCCCGTTGAGGAGCGTTCCGAGGTCCGCCAGGTGCCACTCCACTCGGTTGGCCGACAAGATTGCCACCCGCTGACCGGGGCCGACGCCGATCTCGGCCAGGCCTCCGGCGACCTGACTGGCCGCCAGGAGGTACTCGGCCCACGTAATGACTTCCCACCCGTCAGGAGTCGAACGCTCGCCCGAGCAGTGCCGCATCGCCGGGCGATGGGGAAAGCGCCGCCCGTTGGCGATGAAGGCGTCAACGATCGTGGCGCCCTGTTCGGGTGGTACGCCGACCGATCGCCTCTCGCTCCCCACTCGATGGTCCCGGTTGCGTAGAAGAGTCGTCACACCTACTCCTTATGACGATCCAGCAGCTTGGTGCCAGAGCCGAAGGGCTCTTTCGAGCACCGAAGCGGCCTGCCCAAGAACCTCCCGCTCGACCCTGGAGTCCAGCACCGGCGGTGAGGTCGGGACAGCCCGCCTCCGAGTGGTGGCCTCTTGGGGGCCAGGCACTCGTCCACGATGCCGCTGCCGGCGGAGAGGACCACAGATCTTGTCGTCGAAGACGACGAACGCCGGCTTGCCCGCCGCTCTGGCCCGCTCGGCTCGCCATCCGCAGACGTTCCCGGGCCTCGGCCAGGCGGGGATGGACGAGCACAGCCGGCTGGCCCGCGACGGTCACGGATGCACCGAACGCGATCATCGTTGTGGCTGGGCCGCCTCCGACGAGCGATCGAACGCCATCTCTGGTGAGCTCGACGACCTTCTCCCGTGAGCGCGCGCCAGGAGTCTGTAGACAAATGGTCAGGCGGGACGTGTCTGCAGCACCCGGATCTCGTGTCGCGCAAACTGCTCACCGAGTCCTTCTACGCACTGCAGGCCCTCGAGGCCGAGCAGCGCGAACGTTCGTGAGATCGGTCAGATCGGCCACGCGAGTCCGAGGTATCCCCGTGCGCGCCTGATGGCGCCGATATTCGAATGAGACAGCCCGGCTTTCGCATTTGACGTCGTGTGTCACGAACTGGTCTGACGCGCACCTACTGCTGGCTCACCTCGTGGCCAAGATGCGCGACCTGCCCATCGTCGGCACCGAGGAGAACGTCGTTGTAGTGGCGCTCACCGCGGTGGTGGCCGGCGGCGGGCGAGGAGAAGCCCAACAGGATGCTGATCCGGTGAGGGCCGGCGTCGCTCGTCGGGGGCATCGACGCGTGCATGACGTCGGTGTAATGGATCGTCACGTCCCCGGCTGAGACACGAAGGGGGACGCCACGGGGCGCGGCCTGGTCAGAGCCGTCGATGAACGGGAAGCTCAAGGGGTGAGAACCCGGGAGCACGCGCAGCTCACCTGCTTCGGCAGACCCGTCGTTGAGGCAGATCGTCATCACGATCGACGGGCACATCGACGCATGGCCGCCCATGCCACAGTCGCGATGCCACGGCAGATCGGCCAAGCCTTCGGCCATGTTGGGGAGCTTCCACAGGATCGTCACCGCGTCGCGTCCCTCGGTGTCCTTGGCGACGAGCGGCGCCGCCGGAACCGCGGCGATGCGTAGCACCCGGTCGTCGTCATAGAGCGCCCGCAGACGCGGGCGGGTCGCCCCGTTCAGCACGCGCGTCAGGACCGACACTCCGTCGGTGGTCTTACCCCACCACGACTCCTGGTCACCCGGTGCCGCTTGATCGTGGAGGAGGGCGGCCTCCCCGAGGAACTCGGTGACCTCGTCGGCGCTGAAAACCTCACTGAGATGCAGGTACCCAACCGTCTCGAAGAAGTGTCGAACGTCGTCGTGGCACTGGTCGAGGTCCTCGAGCGTGAACGAATGCTCCGGGTCAAGCGGCGCCCCCGAACGATCCAGGAGGAACATCGTGGCCGGATCGTAGATCGGTCTCCCGTGGAAGATCGCCCGTAGCGCCGGCTCCCACCGAACGAACCGCATGGGATTTCCACGGACCACCTCGACGCGCCCGCTGTAGAGGAGGCCCGGGGTTGTCTCGAGATCCGCAACGAGCCCGCTGAAGGCGTCGTCGTCCATCGACACCACGGTCCTGGCGTCAATGTCGCCTTCGACGATCTCTATCGTTTGCGGACCCGGGACATAGGTGAACGCACCCGACGGGGTGCGCATCCCCAATGACCCGACCCCTTGAACATCCACCAGGGCAAGCGCGCCATGACGTTCGATTAGCCGTGGGAGAACCTTCCGATGGAACCTCTGGAACTCGGACATGTCAGCCATGCGCCACCTCCACACCCTGATTCTGCACTCCTACGGACGCTGGCGCCCGCTCCGAGCCACGAGCCCCATACCACCGGTCGGTGATCCCCCTGTCACTGAGCGAAGGAACATATGGTTCCGTGACCGCAACCGCCGCCGTTGGTCTCAACTGGGAAGCAGCCCTCGTGGCGTCGATAACCACACCTGCAACATCCGTTCCAACCCCCCAGAGGCTCGATTGAGACCACGCCGCAAGTGAGGCAGCTCGCAAAGTGCCGCTCTTTCGCACCCCGCCCCGGACTGACCCGAGCCGTATCCGCGGCCAAGGGCAATCCTGGCCGGGGTCCGGTCGGGACTCCTCCGCGGGCCGTACTCCTCCCGGCATTTCAGTGCGGGTGCGCGGTGGCTCGTGAACGGGCATTATGCACTCCCACCAAGGAATGCCTTCGTGTTCGGTGGATGCATCCGATAGCGGGAGGGCCGGTGCCGAGCGGCGATGAGATCCGAGACGTTCAGCGAGCGACCTGGGCCGGACTTTCGGCGGGCTGGGAGAAGTGGGACTCGGTCATCATGGATCAGCTGGGCCCGGTCGGCACAGCGATTATCGAGCGTCTCGACATCGCCGATGATCAGCAGCATCTCGACATCGCCGCGGGCACTGGTGAGCCGGGGCTGACCGTCGCCAAGCTCGCGCCGATGGGACGCGTCGTTCTGACAGACCTTGCGGTTGAGATGCTCGACATCGCGGCGCGACGAGCGAACGCGCAAGGGATCACCAATGTTGAGACCAGGGTGTGCAGCGCCGACGACCTGCCATTCGGTGACGCGACATTCGACAGTATCTCGGTACGGTTCGGATATATGTTCTTTCCCGACGGCGGCAAAGCGACCGCCGAGTTCGCACGCGTGCTCAAGCCGGGCGGACGTCTCTGCTCGTCGGTATGGGTCAAACCGGAGGAGAACCCGTGGACGACGATCGCCATGCAGGCAATCGCGAAGGAGGTGGTGCTGGCACAACCCGACCCGGACGGGCCGACTATGTTCCGGTGCGCTGCCCCGGGATATGTCAGTGCCCTGTACGAGGCGGCGGGGCTGCGCGACGTTGCCGAGTGGAACGTCGACGTCGAACTCGTTACGCGATCTCCTGCGCAGTATTGGGAGATGATCAGCGAGCACGTCTCGCTCGCAGCTGCGGCGCTTCAGCAGGTCGACGAACCGGCGCGGGCGCGGATCGCGAAGGCTGTCATCGCCAAGGCCAGCACCTACGAAGAAGACGGCAAGGTAAGGATTCCGGGTGTGGCCCGCTGCATCGTAGGCACGAAGTAGGGACGCCCGAAGAGCCGAGCTGACCGAACGCGACGCGCCGGATTCGTGCACCCCGATCGGCGGTTGACCTGGTACTGTATCCGGGGCCGGGTGCGATCCTGATGTTCGGACCGGCAGCGGGGAACGGGGAGCGCAACGCAAAGGGCTGTCTATGCGAGCGCCTTCTCGTAAAGCGCCACACTGGGAATGTTCGCGTCGAATTCGCGATATCCGACGAGCACATACCCCGCGTTCTCGTAGTACTCGCGGAGGGCCACATTGGTGCGGACGCAGTCGAGTCGCGCATGGCGACGCCGGGCTTCTGTGTTCCGCCGTTCAGCCCAGTCAAGCCGGAATCGGCCAAGCCCGAGGCGTGCGTATGCGCGATCGACCATCAGCATGTGGATGTATCCGGCAGGTTCGTTGCGTTCCCCCCAGATGAATGGGTCCTCCCACACCAATGTCAGCGAACCGACGAGGATGTCGCCTCGCCTCGCCTCGCCGCAAAGACCCAACCCTGCGCGGCACACTCCTCGATCCACGGCAGTGGCATGTCGCCCGGACGCCACTGGTCGATGCCCCGTTCGACCATCCAACTTGCCAGCGCATCTCGAAGCCGGAGAATCGCTGCCGCATCGCTGGGCGATGCTTGAACCACAGCGACGTCACCTTGTTCGGTCTTTACGCCGTTGTGCCGGAAATCCGACACTTCCAGCATGATGCCTGATCTGGAGTAGCTGCGCTCGGGCGGACGGTCTCGGGGAGTGAACGATGCGACTTCAAGATCTCTTACGCGGCCAGAGGCTCGATCTGGGTCGGCGACGACCGTCCTGTGTGTGTAGGTATGTCGCACTCCGGCGTCCGCGCTGCCCGATCGGAACAACGGATCTGAGCAATCCTGAGGGGTTCGGATCACCTGGCCTGGAAGTTAGCTCCAACATGCTAGAACCGGTGCCGGCAGTTCCCACCCCAGCCGCGTTGGCTATCAGTTGACCTCCCGGGCGGCGTCCGCAATGCTCCGTACCGACAGTCTCCAGAGGAGGAGCCGTGGGTGAGTACATCCAGATCGTCGAGTACGAGTCGGACGACATCGAGGCAGTGATCAACGCTGCGAGCAGTGTGCCGGTTCCCGACGATGTACCGAAGCCAAGCTCCGTGATCGTGGTGCGCGACCGAGACCGCCCGAGGACCTACGCGACGATCCTCCGGTTCAATTCGTATGAAGATGCGATGCGCCACTCCGAGAGTGATGCCACTCATGAGCGCATCGCCAAGCTCGGTCCGCTCATGAAGGGCGAGACGCGCTTCTACAACCTCGACATTCTTGACGAGACGAACCCATAGCACGGGCGCGGCAAGAGGTCGGCCAGTCAGTTCGCACCCGCCCGGTAATACGCCATGTGTCTCGGCATGGGCGGGCATCCCCAAGGTGCCGATGCCGGTAACTCGCTGAGGTCCGACCGCCCGCGATCAGCGGCTCGGAGCGATACCGCTCAACCCGAGTCGGGTCGGGCGTCGCGCCCACGCGCCCAATCCCGGCAATAGCGGTCGGGAATGTGGCCTATCCCTTGGGCGTCGCCGTGGATACAGTCACTATGCGATAAGCGGGGGAGGAGCAATGGAGACCGACTACCTCGTGATCGGTGCCGGTGCGCTCGGGATGGGGTTCGTCGACACCCTAATTGAGCACTCCGACGCCGACGTCATCATGGTCGATCGGCGCCACGGCCCCGGTGGCCACTGGCTGGACTCGTACCCCTTCGTGAGGCTGCACCAACCATCCATGAACTATGGGGTGAACTCCACTCAGCTAGGGTCAAGATCGGGTCGAGCCCGATGGGCGAGACGCAGGATTCTACGAGCGAGCGAGCGGAACAGAGATCTGCGGATACTACGACGAGATCATGCGTCACCGATTCCTAGCCTCTGGTCGAGTGCGGTTCTTCCCAATGTGCGACTTCCTCGGCGGTCGTCGATTCCGTTCCCGACTGACGGGCGTCGAGACGGAAGTGACGGTGCGAAAGAGCGTCGTGAACGCGACCTACATGGCATCTCGCGTCCCCGCGACCGATGCTCCACCGTTCCAGGTGGCCGACGGGGCGACGTGCGTCACGATCGGCGCACTCACGAGGGTCATGACGCCCCCCGATGGTTATGTCATCATCGGCGCCGGCAAGACGGCCATGGACGGAGTGTGCTGGTTGCTGGACAACGGGACTCCACCCGACGACATCCAGTGGATCCGTCCCCGCGAGCCATGGATGCTGAACCGTGCCTTCTTCCAACCCGGCGAGGGTCTACTGAAGACGTTCGCAGGTGTCGTCCTGGATTTGGAAGCGGTGGCCGAGTGCGAATCGATCGAGCGGGTGTTCGATCGGCTCGCAGAGGCTCAGGTGATCGTTCGTCTCGATCCCTCGATCGAGCCGTCCATGATCAAAGGCGCCACGGTGAGTCTCGGCGAGCTCGATCAGTTGCGAAGTATCAATAGGGTGGTCCGATTAGGACACGTCACACGGATCGATTCGGAGAGGATCACCCTCGAGGAGGGTTCAATCGCGACCAGCCCTGACCACCTGCACGTGCACTGCGCCTCGGCCGGACTGAGCGACAATCCTCCGCAGCCGATCTTCACGGACGACACGATCCTCCTCCAGCCGATAACTCGTGTCAGCCTCAGCCTCTCCGCTGGACTCATTGGTTTTGTTGAAGCGTCGGGGAGGTCAACGACCGAGAAGAACCGACTGTGCTTGCCGAACATGTGGTTCGACACGCCCTTCGATTGGATACGGCATCTGCTGACCGGGATGAGAACCGAGCTGGAGTGGCGGGAAGATCCTGACGTGTTGGCGTGGGTGGAATCGTCCCGCCTCAATCTCATCAAGGGCCTTGACCAGAGCCCCGACGAGGCCGCTGTAACTGACTTGCAGAACAGATTCCTGACGGCACTGTTCCCGGCCCTCGAACGATTCAAGGTATTGACGACCAGCGCTACGCCAGGCGAGCGCGCCAGGATGTTCGAGAGTGTGTCGCTCGGGCAGCTGGCCCCCTAGACCAACGGAGCGGGCGTGCCGAGCGTCGTCCGCCGACCGTCCGGCAAGTGCCGGAGTCGCGCACCCCGGCCCGGGAGCAACCCGAGCCGCCAGGGGTACAGGTGCCGGCACTTGCGAGTGGTCCGTCTCGGGATGTGGAGCGCGAGAGTCGGTGGTGAGACCGCCCGGCCAGACAGGAGACGTCTGAAACGACCAACATTGGACGGCGAGCTACCTCAACCGGAGATGATCGCACGTGCAAAGGAGCCTGCGACATACAGTTTCGACGACTGCGAGCAAGGCCAGGTGTCCATCGTGACCGTTCGGATCCATACAAGTCTTGTTCGTGTCACACAAGAGGGATTCGATGCCGTGCACAAGCTCGTCACGGCAGGTGATCCGCCGAAAGGCCTCATCTTTCACTCGTCAGGGCCGATCGATGGCGGTGGAGCGTGATCGACTTCTGGGAGTCGCGCCGAGACTATGACGCTGGAATGGGTCGGGTCCAAGAGGCAATTGAGGCGGCTGGTGTGACGATGCAGGGACCCCCGGAGGTCGAGGAGTTCCCGGTTTACGAGACGTTCCAGCCTTGACCAAAGAGGGTTCAACCCCAGGCGCAATCTGTCCGAGTGGATGTCCAGGTGATTCACCTGAACCGGGCGGGAGGTGCCGTCCTTCTCGCTGCGGCCCGGTGGGTTACCCGAGCTATATCCGCGGCTCCGAAGCCCGGCCGCATCCGAGCGTCTCGATCAGCGCTTTGTCGGGTCCATCAGCCCAGGAAGTCGTCCCCGATAGCGATACGGTGGAGGCGTGCGCGCAGAGCGATCCCGAGCGGGCTGGCTGATCAGGGCCTCGACACCGCCTTGGTACTGTTTTCAGCGTGACGCCCCGGAAATCCCTTTGTACGGCGACCGCCACCGGAACCTCGACACCCCACCAGTCAACTCGAAGCAAGTATCGAGCCGACGACCTGGCTAGTCGATCGGGACCAGCGCAGGAACACCGGAGGCGAATTGCCCTGGGCCTGCGCTCCCGGGCGGAGCAGTCTTGGGATGGTCCGGTAGTGCCTTGGCCATCCCGGCGGGAGTTCTAATGGCGATTGCAGTTCAGATCGATGTACCAGGTGTCACCGTCGAACAGTACGACCTGGCCACAGAAATCGCCGGGTTCTTGCAGGGGGGTCTTCTCCCATCCGGCGGACTGTTTCACTGGGTTGCCAAGACGGACACGGGGATCCGCATGGTCAACGTGTGGGCCTCACGCGAGCTATTCGACAAGTTCGCCGAGACGCAAGCCGCCATCATCAAGGAGATCGGGGTGAATCCGGCATCCCTCGAGATCCAGTTCTTCGATGTGCACAACTACCTCAGTGGTACTGGCTGGCGAGGCTAAGAGGGTGCTGTCCGACACGTCGCGAGCTGCTCAGCCTTCCCTGGCTGAGGAGCAGAGCCAGCTCACCCGGTCGCGGATCCGACAGGCAGCCATGCAGGTGGTCGCCCACCACGGGTTCGAAGCCACGGTGCTCCAGATTGCTGAGTTATCGGGCGTAAGCCCACGGACCATCTTCCGCCACTACAAGAGCCAGAGCGCCCTGATCGCTGCCACGTTGCAGGACATGTTCGAGGCGGGGAACCGGCCGATCGAGGGCCTGCCGCGACCGAGTGACGACCTCGACGGCTGGCTGGAGGGGCTGACGTTGGCGCTGCACACGAGAGGCGTCCAGATCTTCGGCGAGGTGATCTGGGACCTGCTGCACGCCCCCGGGGCCGCGCTCCCTGCGATGATCTCGGAGATCATTGACGCCCAGGTCGATTTCCGACGCAACGCGATACAGTACTTCACCACGATCGCCTGGCAGGCCGCTGGAGGGAAGGGGCAGGCTCCCGACTCACTGGCATCGGCGTTCACCGTGCAACTGTCGCCGTTCACGACCAAGACGCTAATGGTCGAGCGTGACCAAACCCCCGCCCAGGTCGCTGCGCTGAGCGCCGATGTGCTGAAGGCTCTCCTCCAGCGTGCCGTGGACGAGCAGAACCGGACACAGCCCGATATCGCTGGCGCCGCGGGCGCAGGCGAGACCGAGAACTGAGCGGCCGACGACAGAGGTCGAGGCCCATTGAGTCGGCGATCACGGCCCCATATGGACATGCGATATGCGCTGGCACAGGGAATCCCGAGCCCCTGTGTATCAATCTGTGGCATGAGGATTGCGTCGGAGTCCGGTAGCTGGGTCGGACGGTGACCCGCCCGGATCACCGCCGCCGAACATTTCCGTGCGGGTCCCGCTGGGGATCCCTATCCGTCGACGGGGCGACGATCCGGCCTGATTTGGCCGTTGTCATGCGCCTCCCTCGACGGCCTCCAGAATGCCGTCTACCATCTCGTGCCAATCGAAGTGCGAGGAGGACTAACGATGGCAGTGCTCGTGCGAAACACCGCAATTGGGATGGATGCGGCCGCCTACGACCAGATCTCACCGCCCCTGATCGAGTTGATCAAGAAGCAACCGGGCTTCATGATGCACAGTGCCTTCCCGGTTCCGGAGGGGATGATGGTTGGCGAGATATGGGAGACCGCCGAACAGCACACGAGGTGGTTCGAGGAGAACGTCAGGCCAAACCTCCCGCCTGACGCCCAGGTGAAGCATGAAGTCATCGAACTTCACAACCTGGTGGTGGCGTAGTTCGCATCCTCCTGAGCCGACGTGCGGACCACGACGTGCCGGGCACGGCGAGGACGGATCGACGGCCCTGGGGCAGCCTGCCCGCCCCATAGTCGCCACTCCCGGAGATTCGTGTACCTCGATGTCGCGGGCGATACGTGCCGATCCATACCCATTTCGTCGAGGACGACCCGCTCGGTATCAGCTGCTCGATTCCGCTGAGCGAGTCGTCGGCCCGGCTACACCAAAGACGTAACGAAGCTGTTCAGCCGCAGCCTCGTAACCGAGTCGCCGGTACATAGCATTCGATTGCGGATTCTTCAGCTGGGTGAAGAGCACACATTGCTCGGCCCCTGCTCCCACCGCTGCTTGGGATACTGCGGCGGTGCAGGCGGCGGCGAAACCGCGGCGACGGTGGTTGGGAGACGTGTACACAAGGCCAATCCGGGAGACGCCTGCCGCCGGTGACGTGAACACAGCCATCGACACGCAGATAGCCCGCAGCACTCCTCGACCTCCGTCCCAACCCGGGTGTTTTGCGCTTCGTGGTTGCCAACCGGTTCAGGCCGCTCGACGGCGGACCAGCCAGACAGTCGCGGTGATGAGGAGCAGGGAGAGCGCGAGCAGCCAGCCGCCCTCGATCCACTGCAATGGCCAGAACCTGCCGGCCGGCTGGTAGCTGGTCCACTGCGTGTACCCGTGTTGGAAGAGGCACTGCCCGAGTGTTTCCGACGGGGACGCGGAAGGGCAGAAGTGCTGGAGGCGGACGGCGTTGTCCCCGGACTTCTGGACCCCGGCGAACGCGAACTTGCCACCCTTGGTGTACCACTGGCTGATGATCCAGGCGGAGTCGGGCAGGTTTAGGTTGCGGGTGACAACCGGTGGCAGGTAGTGCTGGCGCAGAAAGTTCCCTGCCGCGAGGGCGAGCCCGGTATAGACGGCCAGGGTGGCGACCATGGCAGGGACGACCCGGCGGGTCAGCATGCCGGCCAGGGCGCCGATCGAGAAGGCGGCCAGCGTCCAAGCGGCGAACGCGACCCCGCGCAGGCCGAACAAGACGGGAACGAGAGGGGTCTGAAATCCTTCGGCGAAGAACGGCTGGTAATACCAGGAGAAGAGTGCGCTGCAAGCCCCGGCGACGGCGGTAAGCGCGATCGCGAGCGGCACCAGCTTCCCGAGGGTCCATCGCCTCCGGCCGATGCCCTGCGTCCAGGCGTACCGGAAGGTGCCGCTGTCCAGCTCCCGAGCCAGCACCGGCGCCCCGACGAACGCCCCGAGCAGCGCCGGTACCACCTGCATCATGATTGTGGCAGCAACCGCATGTGACACGTATCCGCTGTTGAAGTCGTTGGTCATCCTCGCGCAGGCACTCGAAAATCTCGGACGGCAGGAGGCCACCGCGGCCCAGGCATGATGCATCTGAAGGCCGGTGAGCAACAGGTACACGGCCAGCGCGCCGAGGACAACAACCACCCCGCCCAACGCGATCCGGTGCTGCCGCCAGGTGACCCAGCCCATCCGCCGCCACGGCACCGGGCGGAGGCTCGTGTCCTCCTCAGGGCGGGCGAGCATGGTCAACGCGGTCATTTCGCCACCTCCGACGGTTCCGCGATTCGAACGCGGGCCGGGCCGGGCAGCGCCGCGGCGCCGGGCTCGCGCAGGTAGGCCAAGACGAGTTCTTCCAGTCCGACCGGATGCGTCTCCCATCCCCGCGGGACCGGGTCCGATGCGGCGGCCCGGACCAGCAGGTGGGCCTGCGCCTCACCGCGGCTCACATGCACCACCGGTCGTTCGGAATACCTGTCGGCCTCGGCGGCCGGGCCCGTCAGCACGCGGTGGCTGGCGAGCAGGCCGTCAACCTCGCCGGCCAGCTGCACCCCGCCCTGAGACAGCAGGATGAGGTAGTCGGTCACCCGCTCAAGCTCGGCCAGCACGTGCGATGACAGCAGCACCGACACACCTTCGTCGGCCGCCGCCGTCAGCACCGTGGCCATGAAATCGTGCCGGGCGATCGGGTCCAGCATCGCCACCGGCTCGTCCAGCACCAAGAGCCGCGGCCGCCGGGCCAGCGCCAGGGTCAGCGCAAGCTGCGCCTGCTGGCCACCGGACAGCTTCCCGGCCTTCCGCTTCAGCGGGATGCCCAGCTCGGCCAGCCGGGCCACGGCATATGCCCGGTCGAAGCGGCGGCTCAGGTTGCGGGTCAGGTGCAGCATGTCCGCGGCCGGCAAGTTCTTGTACAGCGCCGTGTCCTGGGCGACGAACGCGATGCCGTCCAGCGCGGTGGGCGACCCGGCGGGCTGGCCGCCGAGCACGGTGACGGTGCCCGCGGTCGGTTCCGCCAGGCCGACCGCCAGGTTCAGCAGCGTGGTCTTGCCGGAGCCGTTCGGGCCGACCAGTGCGGCCACGTGCCCAGCAGGGATCGCCATCGTGCACTCGCGGAGCGCCCAGGTGCCGCCGTACCGCTTGCTCAGGCCGCTTGCCTCGACGACGTTCATGCGACGCCCTCCGTTTCGCCGTTCGCGTCGCCGCGGGCGCGACCCGTTGCGGCTCTCATAGAAATCCCGCAGCGCGCTTGTGAAGAGCGCCACGATCCCGTCCTCGTCAAGCCCGGCCCCGATCGCTGCGGTAAACCAGCCCGACAGGGAGCGGCGAAGCGCGGTCAGCTCCGGGAGCGCGACTTGGCTCAGCGTCGCCTCGATGAATGTGCCTTGGCCGGGCCGCCCGACGGTGAGACCCTTCATCTCCAGTTCGCGGTAGGCCTTCAACACCGTGTTCGGGTTGATGACCAGCGAGGCGACCACGTCCCGGACCTTGGGAAGCTGGTCGCCGGGTTTCAGGTAGCCCAGCCGCATCGCGTGTTCGACCTGGTGCACGAGCTGCAGGTAGGTAGGCACGCCCGAGGCCGAGTCGAGTCGGAACTCGATCGGCGACGCAGGGCTGCTCTGCCCGTCCGACTTCGAGCCGTGGCCGCCTGAATCGGGCGGCGAGGCACCTGCGCCGCCGCTGGACCCTTTATCTATGGTCATAGGTAAAGCATACAGACAGCAGTACCACTGTGCAGGGGCGGTGCTGCTACCAGCGGGCGTTCGGGGCAGACGGTCGGCGGAGCCAGGGAACCCGGCATTCGGGGATCCCGGTCCCAGCGGGTATCTGTGCGGCTCGATCAGACCGTGCCGTGTGTCAGCGCCTCGGTCTCGGGGCGACCCCGAGCGATATCACCAGCACCGGCGATCCGGGACTGGCATGAACGCCTGGCCACGAGCCGCGGGACGCCACGACCCCTCGAGGATCGCCGCGCTGGCGATCAGCGCCCTTTGGAAGCGATGCCGAGTTCGCTCAGACCTTGCGTCCGGCAAAAGCGAGGAGCCGCACGGTGGGCGTAGCGCCCTCCGGTGCTGGCTGCTCGGGGTCGAAGACCCCAGGTACCCGCAGATCGGGGCCGACCATCTGGTGACCGACCTCCAGCGCCGTCTCCACCAGTGCGGTGTCGTCGATCGTCTGACCGGTGGCGTTGGCGATGTCCGCAGCATGGGTGAGAACGTCAAACACGGCGATGTTGACGGCGACGCCGGCTGGCATCTCGCCGAAGGGCAACTTCACCGTCTTGTCGAGCGCACCTGGTGCCTCGAACGCGGCCAGGGCACGACTCGAAGCTGCCTCCCAGGCCCCCACGTAGTCGTCGCCGAGGTTGTCACCGGCCATGAGCTTGCCGAGCAGGTCGTCGGGGACCGACCCTTCCTCGACGCAGACCGCGAACATGGTCGAACCGCCGGTGATGTGGTTGATCACGTCTCGAACGGTCCACTCCGAACAGGGAGACGGGAGGCCGAGTTGCGAGGGCTCGGTGCCTTTGACGACCTTGTCCGTACTGGCGATGACCTGCTTCATGAGTGCAACGTTGTCCATGACCGTCTCCTCGTCCGCGGGTGCGAGGGTGTCTGAGCACCTCCGCCTTGGGTGCCGGAAGCATATCCACAAGGACTCGGCCCGTCTTGTGGAGGTGACCCGACACGCTGATTCGTGGGCAGCTGTCCGGTCCAGGGACGACCCGACAGCAGGGTCAAGCCGAGCCGCTCTCCGGAACCGACAGGATGGTCTGCCCCATCAGTCGGTAACCCGGCCGGGTCCCGGAGGACGGACCGATCCCGAGGACCAATGATCCTGGTCGCGCAACCCGTGGAACAATCCCTGGCATGGACGAGCCACCGGAGCTGCAATACAACGGACACTGGAGGATGGCTGTCTGGGCCCCCCGAGTGGGGTACGTCGGGCTGGTCGTCGCCATTGCGGGCCTCATCGTGATGTCGTTGGGATCCACGCCGTGGGTCCTGGCCGTCGGGGTGTTCATTTGGCTCGCCGCCGGAGCCGTCACGTTGGCGGGGTTCTTCTGGTCCCGGCACGAGCTTCCTGAGCCACGACCGGGGTACTGGTCGATGAGGTTCATGCTCATCCACGACACGGTCCACGCCCAGTCGTCGGCCCAGTGGTCCTGACGGCTCCTCCCTTCGCGGCTGCGTCCGCCGTGCGGCAGTCTCCCGTTCTTGTCGACCCGACCGGGATGGGCCGGAGTCGCGCACACCGGCCCGGGCTGACCCGAGCGGTCCGCCGAGCGGCTCCATACGATTGTCTCGCTCGTTCTCGCTTGACTAGATCTCGCACGCCGAGTCCAACGCGGCAGGAACCGACCCGCAACCTATGCGGCGATACGGCGCCGCACGTACCGGGCAGTGTGGAAGGGCCGCCTCAAGGTCCTCACCGCGTCCGGCCACCGCACGAGCGCGGTAGATCCGATCCCGACTGAAGGGCGCTCAGATAGACTCGCGCCACTCAATTGCGGCAGTCGCCGGGACAACGGGAGGCGAATCGGTGTTCGAGTGGTCTGAGGAGCAACTTCTGGTTCGCGACGCCGTACGCCGGTTCATCGAGGCGGAGGTGGTCCCCAATATCGAGGCGCTCGAGCACGGGGATCTCCCGCCGTACGACATCATCCGCAAGCTCTATGCCACCTTCGGTATGGATCAAATGGCCCGCGAACGGTTCAAGAAGCAACTTGAGCGCAGACGGTCCGGAGTCGAATCGCACGAGCGGGCCGAGCGCGAGGGTGACGCTGGCGCGGCGGCCATGGCCCTCATTCCGATCATCGAACTCTGTCACTACTGCCCGGGCATCGTGACGGCGATGGGTGTCAGCGTCGGATTGGCTGCCGGGACCATCATGAAACAGGGCACGCCGACCCAGATGGAGCGATGGGGACTCGACCTTCTCACCGGCGACAAGGTGGGCGCCTGGGCCATCACGGAACCGGAGTCAGGATCTGACGCGCTGGGCGGAATGAGATCCACCGCCCGCCGCGACGGTGACGAGTACATCCTCAACGGCAACAAGACCTTCATCACCAATGGACCATACGCCGACACCATCGTGTTCTACGCCAAGCTCGATGACGAATCCGACACACCGATCCGCGATCGCCAAGTGCTCACGTTCGTGCTCGACAAAGGAATGGCCGGCCTTGATCAGTCGAAGCCGTTTCGCAAAATGGGCCTTCATTCCTCTCCCACCGGAGAGCTGTTTCTCTCCGATGTCCGTGTGAACCGAGATCACCTATTGGGGGAGACCGAAGACGAGCGGTCCGGCAGTGGTCGAGACTCGGCAAAGGGAAACTTCGTCACCGAACGGGCCGGGTTGGCGGCGATGTCATTGGGGGTCATCGAGGAGTGCCTGAAGCTGTCGGTGGAGTACGCGAAGAATCGCATGCTGTGGGGAAAGCCCATCGGGGACCGCCAGTTGATCCAGTTGAAACTGGCCAAGATGGAGGTTGCCCGCCTCAACGTACAGAACCTGGTGTTCCGTCACATCGAACTCTCCGCCGCTGGAAAGTCCCTAACGCTTGCTGAAGCCTCGGCCATGAAGCTCTACTCGGCCCAGGCCGCCTCTGAAGTGGCGCTGGAGGCGGTGCAGCTGTTCGGTGGCAACGGGTACATGGCCGAGTTCCGCGTCGAACAGCTGGCCCGCGACGCGAAAGTGTTCCAGATCTACGCGGGAACGGACGAGATCCAGGTGACCCATATCGCCAAGGATCTGCTCACCCGCTAGACGTTTGCTCAGGCAGTCGCCCCTCGAATCGGGAAGTCTCGGCGCTGTCCGAGTTGGCATGGTTCTGACGCTGTCCGAACAGCGGGCGATCGCAACTCGGAGCGATAGGGATCAGGTCATGTCGGAGTGCCTGCCTCCGCGCCCGCACAATCCCGGCATTCCCGATTTGCTCCGCCTCGCTCCTGCGAGCAGGCGTACGTATGCCAGCGACGGGCAACAAGTAGACGGCATCCGCCCTCCCATCAGGCGTTCAACGGGCAGACCTGTCGCCGGTTCCCCGACCGGCCGTCGCATCCAGGCCAATTGGCCTGACGTCCGATCGAACGTGGCCGAAGAGTCGCTGATCGACTCGAGCCGCTACCCAACCAAGAGAACCAACCGCCGTGGCGAGCGCAGCGTCCGACACGGGAAGGGATGCGGTGCCGAGAAGATCGCGCAACACCGGCACGTACAGGCCGGCCAAGGCGAGGAGCAGGGATCCCGTGACGGCGGCAGGCAGGTAGAGATTCTGGCGGGTCCACACCTTTGATCTGAGCCCAATCGCTACGCCAAGCTCGAGACTGGTCAGCGCCAGGAAGAGCATGCTCTGCCATCCCCGGTCCGTGTGACGGCCCCAGACTCCTACGGCGAGCGCAACGGCGGTGATGACAAGGCCGATGCGCACGACGCGCTGCCAGAGGCCGTCGCCAAGCACGCTTTGCGCCGGCGGTTGTGGAGGTCGGTTCATGGCTCCGGGTTCGCCGGGTTCGGCACCCATCGCTACCCCGGTGAGGCCGTGCGTCAGCAGGTTGATCCATAGGATCTGCGAGGCGAGCAGGGGCACAGCGAGGCCCACGAGTGGCCCGAGGAGCATGACCGCGATGGCTGCCGCGCCGCCTGCGAGCCCGAAGATGAGGAACCGTCGGATATTCCCGTACACGCGACGGCCCTCTTCGACGGCTGCCACGACGGTTGCGAGTTCGTCGTCGGCGAGCACGAGATCAGCGGCTTGACGTGCGACTTCGGTGCCCCGCCTACCCATGGCAACTCCTATGTCCGACTGCCGGAGTGCGGGCCCGTCGTTGACCCCGTCTCCGGTCATGGCCACCACTTCGCCCCGAGCGCGCCACGCCTGGATGATGTCGAGCTTCTGTTCCGGTGAGGTGCGGGCAAAGACCCGAGCCGCGGTGAGGTCGGGGACTTGGCCGTCCCGGATCTGCTCGCCGGTCACGACAATGCCCGTCGGACTGGTCCACGATGCCGACTTGCTCAGCGATTGCCCGGGCAGTCGCGGGATGGTCACCCGTGATCAGAACGGGGGTGATCCCAGCGGCGCGGCACGCGCTCACGGTGCGCGACGCAGCCGGCTTCGGCGGGTCGGCGATTGCGAGCAACCCGAGGAAGTGCCGATCGCCTTCGGCATCGACTGCCTTGGGAGTGTCGGACGTGCCGGAGGACACCGCCAGCACGCGGTATCCGCGTGCAGCGAGTTCCGACGCTCTCCGGAGGATCGTGGCTGGATCGGCGCCCTCGCCATGAACGCCGGGTGGCGCGACCACAGCCTCCGGCGATCCCTTGGTGATGACACGATAGCGGAGCCCATCAGCATGGACGGTCGTCATTCGCTGCGTGCTGCTTTCGAACGGAATCTCGAGCAGACGGGGAAGGCGACGCTCGAGATCGACTCGGCTAAGTCCGACCTTGCCCGCCGCTGCCAGGAGAGCCACCTCGGTCGGGTCGCCGAGCCCCGACCACGCATCAACGTCACCAACCGGTGCCACCAGCGTGGCGTCGTTGCATAGCGCGGCTGCGGTCAGCAGCTCTACGACATCGGACGCCTGGTCGAGGTCCAAATGGCGGTCCGCTTCGAACAGCTCACCGGCCGGCTCATAACCCTCGCCGGTGAACGTGACGGACCGGTAGGGGGTCCACGCTTCGACCACCACCATGCGCCCCTGAGTGAGAGTTCCCGTCTTGTCGGTCGCCAGGATCGTCACCGAACCCAGCGTCTCGACCGCTGGGAGTCGTCGGACAATCGCTTTTCGGTTGGCCATCCGCCGGGCTCCCAGTGCGAGGCTTAGCGTCACGACGGCGGGAAGAGACTCTGGTATTGCGGCCACCGCCAGGCTGATTGCGATCACGATCATGAGCTCGGTCGGTTCGCCACGGGCCAGCCCGACGGCGAGAACCGCCGTGCTCAAGGCGATGGCGACAGCAGCGAGCACTCGGCCTAAGCCGGCAAGTCGTCGCTGCAAGGGCGTGGCCTTCGCTCGCGAGTCCATCAATGCCCGCGATACGACCTAACGCGCTCCTCGCTCCGGTGTTGGTGACCACGATCACCGCCCGACCTTTCACCACGATCGTGCCCGCGGAAACCGTGTCGCCGGATCCCTCGTGGTCTGCCCCGCCCTTTGACGCAGCCACCGACTCCCCCGAGAGCGCCGACTCATCGACCATGAACGCTGCGGCCTCGAGTACCTCCGCGTCAGCGGGAACCACATCACCCTCGCCTATCAGCACGATGTCACCGGGCACGAGCGTCGCCGAGTCCACCGTGGTCTCGTTCCCATCGCGGCGCACCCGGACGGTGGGTGCGGTCAGCTGGGAAAGAGCAGTGATCGCCCGGTCGGCGCGCAATTCCTGGGTCACGCCAACGGTCGAGTTGGCCACGATGACGATGGCGATCACCGCTGCGTCAACGAAGTCGCCGGTCGCCACGGTCAACACCGAGGCCGCCAGGAGGACCACGATCAGCGGGTCACGGAGCTGCGCGCCGATGCTTGACCACACCGACAGACGTCCGGGACGGCGTATCTCATTCCGGCCTGCTACGACGAGGCGTTCGGCCGCCTCGGCGCTGGACAGCCCGAACGCGGCGGGGATCTCAGTCTCGGAGCTCACAACGTTCGCACTTTACGGGAGCCACTTCGCCGGCCGGGACGACCTCGGCAGTCGACGGCGCGGGGTGTATCCGAATGCAGCGTCGCCGGTGCCTGGTCACGATCCACGTGGGTGCCGACGCCGACCTCGCAATCCAACGAGAGCGGCCAAGACAGGCGACCGGTAGGGCGCGTGTTCGCGCCCGGCACCTGGATCGCCCTGCTCGGACAGGGCGGCTCGGAGCGATCCCAGGGTTCGGCTAGCCCGGGGGTTCGTCGGCCCGAGCAGATCGAGAACTTGCGCGTGCTGCCGTTCCAGCCCGTCGATGCCACAGCTTCTCGACGCACAGCGTCACTGTGTGTCTACATCGCGGGGACTGGGAGCGAAAGAGGCTTTATGCCCTCCGGACAGGACACTTCAGACCCTAGAGCCCTCGACCCCCTCGCCGTACGGTCGTGAACAGAGCAAGCGAGCGGAGAGGAGAGCACCGATGTCCATGACCATCCACCACCGCAGCCGCAAGGTCGTCATGGGGGTGCTCGCACTGGCACTCCCTCTCAGCGGTGTGGCAATCCTCGGGTCGCCGGCGGTCGCCAAGAAGCCGCCGCCCAACCCAATCCTGTGCCAGAACCTTGGAGGTACGGTGACCTTCCAGGCTCCGGGCCTTTCAAAGAATGGTGTCTCCGGCTCGTTGAGCAAGACGGCAACGACCACGATCACGGGGATCACGTTGACCTGCCCGAACGTGAACGCCAGCGGACCGGCAGCCGCGAGCGTCACGACAAAGAACAGCAAGGACCCAAAGGTGAAGCACCAGCCGCGCACCTACACCTACGGAACGTTTGTGCAGTTCTTCGCTAGCTCGACTGCCGTCAAGAAGTCCATCAAGACCCTGGCATTCAGGATCAATGGCCAACCCGCCACCTTCAAGAACAAGCTGGTGACGGTGGATCCCGGGATCCAGTGCAACGGTGAGGTGGGCTTCGTGCTCAGCGGTCAGGTGAAGGATCCGGCGTACAACACCAAGGAAGCCGAGGTGATCGTCTGCCTGGGTGACGACACCGGTACGGGCATCACGCACAGCTTCGCACACGACCTCGGCAGCCCGAGCAGTGTGATCACCTCGGCCGTGATCGACCCGGAAGAGAGCGAGGCGACCCTGTAGGGCCAAGCCCGATGCGGTGGTGTCTCCACTGTGGCGACACCGACCTCAGCGGTGTCGTCACCGATCGAGAGCGGGGCCTGCGGGCCCCGCTCGTTCGATTCGTCGAGCCAGCCTCGCGGCGCTCGGTCTGATCGGCCTCGCGACACGGTGCGGGGTCGCCCCAAACCCGTTAGGCACTCGGGTGGAGGACGAACAGTCTCGGGACCCGGTCCCCACATCGCTCCAGATAGTTGGCGTAGCCGGGATACAGAGCGCAGAACCGGGGCCAGAACCGGTCCCAACCGGCCTTGTCGGCAAGGTCGGCCGTCACCACGAGGCGCACCGGGCCCACCTCGATCTCGGCATCCGGGTGGGCGAGCAGGTTGCCGGTCCAGGCGGGGTGGTGCAACTGGCCGAAGTTGGTGCCCACAACCACGAAGTCGTCCCCGTCGCGTACGTACACGAGCGGGGAGGTCCGCGCCAGGCCTGATCGCGAGCCGGTGGTGTTGAGAAGGAGAACTGGTGTCCCGTAGACGCGGGTGAAGATGCGGCCCTGGGACTTGTGCATCAGCCACGGGTCGAGCTTGGGCCCGATGCGGCGGTAGACGGCGGCGAAACTCTTGGTGCTTCCCAGCAAGCGCAGTGTTCTGGCATAGGAGGTTTGGCGGAGGGTGGCTTCGTACTCCGCCACCTGGCGGAGCCGGGCATCCCGGGTCGAGGGGTCGTCGGACATGCCTCATCTCACCACATCCGGCGGGCGGCCCTGAGAAATGGCACTCCTGCACTACGCGCAAGCGCGATATGGCTCGGTATCTGTCCAACGGACCGAGGCCGGATGGCGGAGCCGGTCAAGATCTCCCCCTGGCCCCCACGCACACCGGCAATCTTGAGGGATCACGATGGCGCTATCGCTCGGTCTCCATGCTGGCCCCCGGGCGTCCGTGGCAGCGTCCCGCAAGCGCGGTGTCACCTCGCGCAACGACCCCCGGAGAGAGCGGGGGTCGTTGCTGAAGGACGCCCCGGATGGCGAGGCTTGATCTGAATCGGAGATCCGACCACGATCCTTGAGCCAGAGCTGGTGGTGGAGTCGATTACAAAGGCGTTGCCGGGCGGCCCGTTGAAGAGCCGTCTAACGCGGTAAGGATGTGCTCGAACATCTTGACTCCAAGTACGTCAGTGAGGGATCGCCGTCTTCCAGAGCTGGCGTGGCTCTGGCGCCAGCACGGCCGCAACGTCGAGGGCCTCTTCGGGGACGAACTCGCGCACCGCGCCGAGAACCGATTCGATGATGTCTTCCTGCTGCTCACGCTCGGCCGGAGGAAGTCCGACGGCGGAGACGAAGTCCTCAAGGCGCCGCACGTGGGGATGCCCGGCTCCTCTCGGGCGTGGTTCTACGCCGAGAGCGCGGAGGTCCTCCGGCAGGTGGGAGAGGAAGTGACGACGCTCCCCGCGGGGCAACTGGGCCGCAAACGTGGACAGCACAGCTCGCGCGGCAGAGCGCTCCGAACCGGGCAATGCACCGCCCCCATGGGCGGCGGCAAGGACCGCGGTCAAGGCGCGCGACGCAGCTTGATGCTCTTCCCCCTCCGACGGCCGGGTGTCACCAGGGAAGAGGCCCACGTGGAGATGGGACTCCACCCCATGCACTCCGGGGATGCGTCGGACCGCCTCGACAAGGGTGGCCGCCTGTTCGTCGGAGACGACGTCTCCGTGCAGGAGCACGTCTTGACCCTCGGCCATCACGTGGACGCGGGGGATGTCGAGGTCATGCTCAAGGGGACCGAGGGCGGAACGGACCCTGTCGGCGAGCACTCGGTCTTCAACGGTCGGATCAGGGTGACGGCCGGCGAGCCGGTAGCGGAAGCCCTCGAGGCGCCCGCTTTGGTAGCGCGCCGCCCTGGTCACCGCATGAGCCAATCTGCGGGAGAAGCGCCGACCAGCGACGGTCTCGAGCACCGTCACCCCAACCGCCACGGCGCCGAACGCCAGCACACCGAAGACACGATTGTGGCTCATGGCCTCAACCCTCCACTCATGGTCATCGGATGCTTCCAGCGTGCAACCGAGGTCACTGCGGAGCTAGGGCCGAAGGTCACTCGATGGCCGATCAGATGCTAACAAGAGCAAGCAATGATCTACTCGTACAGGTTGTTGACCGCACCAAAAGTGCATCGTTTGTCCGCACGTCGGCTCCGGGGGTGACCTGAACCATATCCGGCGGCCGGGAGCGATCCCGGATAGTCCGGCACCGCTACCATGTCCGCAGGCCCACGTCTCGTGGGCCTATTCGAGGAGGCCGACCATGCCGGTGGCCGCATACATACTCATCCAGACGGAGGTCGGCAAGACGCATGTCGCCACGCAAGTCGCTGCGATCGAGGGTGTCATCTCGGCCGAGGACGTGACGGGCCCCTTCGACGTGATCGTCCGTGCCAATGCCGAGTCAATGGACGACCTCGGCCGCATGGTCGTCAGTCATATCCAGTTCATCGAGGGCATCACGCGCACGGTCACCTGTCCAGTGGTGAACCTCTGACCTTCGCGGAAAGGCCATGTAGGGCAGGGGGTGGCCGTGCCATAGGTGTGGCATAGCGGCACGCAGGGAGAAGCGATAGCGCCGATACGGCGGCATCCGGTAAGTGCCGTTACATCGCCTCTGGCCTTGAGGCGCAACCGCCCGATAATCGCGGCCCGTAGGGGTCCCTGAGCAATCCCGGTCGAGCTTCCGACCATTCAGTCGATGGGAGAGTAGGTTGCTAGCGCAGCTCTATCAGGAGGAGTTCGCGGTAGCTGTCCCCACCGAAGACGACACCTCTTGCGGTGGCATCCCCGCGGCGAGCGAGGGCCCCGGCGGCGGCGGCCTTCATCACCTCTTGATCCCGCCACACCGAGCCGACAATGCCTTCACCGCTTTCACGGTTCATCATGTTCCGAAGGGCCTGGAAACCATCGTTGGCCTTGATCCGCGGAAGGACCTCGGTCTTGAAGAATTCGAGGTTCGCTTCGATCTTGGCCGGGTCCATGCTGATCCGGGTGACCATGAGGGCAGAACCGACCGCAGGCACCTCGTTGATGTCAGCAACGAGTTCCTCGAACGATTCGATCGTCATCTCGGCACCGGTGACCTCGACCCCTCGCTGGCGGGCCTTCGCCAACGCACCGAAACTTGCCTCTCGATCTGCCGCCGTGTCCCACAATGACAGGACTCCGAGGACACCCCCGGAGTGGTCCGCGCTCACGGTGGTGCCCCGGTAGCCCTTCTGTTCATTGAGCACGGGCAGGACCTCGTCGCGCACCAAGGCAATCCCGGCCTCGAAGTCCTTGACGCCGGTAAAAGTCACGACACGGGTGTGCATCGCAGCCCCCTTCCTTTTCGATATGGCCGCCACATTAGGGCCTGGTGGGGTGCTCGCAAAGTGCCGGAGTGGCGCATTCGCCAGGGGCTGGCCGGGCTGTATCCGCGACCGGGAGCATTACCGCGCATCGGGGCCGGTCGAGGCCGCGCCCTCGGCCATCCTCCTCCCGGCAATACCGGACGGTGCAGCGTTCGACCTTAGGGGTGGTGGGTTGTATGACGCGGACCCCCGAGGAAACTAAGACCGATTTCGGGCGTCCACCGAATCCCTGCTCGCGGCGGCTACCACCATCTGGCCTGCTCGCCTCCGGCCTTTATTGCCCGGTCCGGTTCCGCCCCATGCCGGTGGTCAGGTTGATGCCTCGGCTGCCTTCTTCACTGCCAACCAGTTCTTCAACAGTGTGCCCCACTCCTCCGGGTTGTAGATGTCTTCCTCCATGCACCAAAGACCGTTACCGGCATACTCGACAAGGCTCCAGTTGACCGCGGAGTGCTCGCTGCCGTCGCCAGGGTCGGACATGTGGGTGCGGGGGCAGAACAGGACACGCCCGTTCGCCTCGTCGTAGTACACCCAGTCGTTGGTGTATTGGCCCATCTCGTTGATCGGATAATCCCGCATGAGGGGCACGATCCAGTTCCGGACCGCTTCTCGACCGTGCATGGTTCCGAAGCAGTGCTCGATGTAGAGGCAGTCCTCGGTGAACAGGTCGGCAAAGGCGTTGTAGTCGTCGGTCGCTGCGCACTCGTTGCCAACACGGCAGAAGACGTTGAAAGCTTCTTTGAGTTCCTCCAGTGAACAAGCTGGCATCTGGGCTCCAGTTCCAGTGAAGTCGTGTTCTAGCGATCAGTCAGAGAATGGTACGGGGATCGAGAGGCCGAGCGGTAGTAGCGGATCTGTGCGGCTGCCCCAATGGCCCAGCAGGCCGAACCGCCCAGGATCGCTCAGGGCGTCATTTCCGAGGGGGTGGCCTGGGAGCCAGGGCGCACAACTGTCGGCACTTACAGGATGCTCAGCTAGAGGCGACACCGCCGTCGGCGGGCGCGCTCATCGCACGATTCCAGCCAGCCTGACTACTCGCGCTGGACCTCGCCGCCCTCGGCCTTCGGTTCGATCCCTGTATCCAGGACCTCCCGGGTTGCTCGCCCGAAAGCCCGCAGGGCGGCCCGGACCAGGCTGAGTAGGGTCGGGCTCTCAGGTGCCGGGATCTCTATGGCTACCCGTGCGACCCCTGGCTCCGCTGGTTCTATGCGGGCACCGACCGCGGCCAGCGTCTCGAGGATCTCCCGGTTATCCCAGAGGATGTGGCTGACGAAGGTCGTGATCCCGTTGCGGCGGGCGTGATCGGCGAGCATCTTCAAAAGAAGGGTGCCGAGACCCCGATGCTGGTAGTCGTCGAGCACCGTCACCGCTACCTCGGCGTGGTGGGGATGGGAGGCGTCTCGGATGTAGCGAGCGACGCCGATGCCTGGCTGGCCGGGCTCGTCGATCGCGAATGCCGCCCACGCGAAGTGATCGTGATAGTCAAGATTGGTGAGGTACTCCAGATCGGCGTCCGAGAGCCGTGAAGGTGCGGTGAAGAACCGGAGGCGGCGGGCTTCCGCTTGGCTCTCTCGCGATAGTGGGCGTGATACAGGTCACTGCTGTGGCTCTGATGCTGGCCCTGTCAGGGGCCCGTACCCGGGTTTGCTCGGCGACCAGTGTGAGCGAGCGCTGATCCTCCCAAACCCCAAAGGTCCTGCACTGCCCTTGGCGTTTCAAACTGCCGTAATGGTGAGGGCTGCGTGAAGATCTTGTAACAAGTTCGTGGCCACAGCACCAGATCGAGCTTCTTGCCTGCCGACCACCGAGCCTTGGAGCGGAAGTCCCCCGTGTCCTCGTCGTTCACCGTCATGAGAGCCATCTTGGCTCCTCTCTATTCGGTGTCCAACAATCCCGGGGGCGCGAGAGGTGGATGAAGTCCGATCGTCGGCCACTCCGCGAAGCCTGTCCACCCTGATCTACAACTGCGATTGGCTCATCGAACGCTTGGGCTACCGCACACCGGAAGAGGCGTTTAACGAGGCGACAGCTCTGGTGGCAGCATGAATCGTTCCAACGGACCGGGCCGCAAGACGCCTGTCGAGCTCCCGGCCAAGCGGCCCGGGGAGAAGACCACGGAGGTCAGCGCACCCGCTGGAGTGCGGCGTTGATGTCCGCCAGATCGAAGTCGGTGAGGTCGAAGGACCCGCCCACCCATTCGAGAGAGCTCCCGTGTTCCTCGTGCTTAGGGTCCGACAAGGCGTCGAGGAATGCCGCATAGCTAGCGGGGCCACCGACGTCCTCGGGCGGACAGGCGTTCTGGCCGTCGATGCAGACGCCGAACTTCAACCCGAGGTGGGACCACGTCAGTTCCTCGATCACGACTTCGTGTTCCCAGCCGTCTCCGAAGTCATAGTCATAGAAGAACCGGCGTTCTTCACGAAGCGCCTGGAGCACGGTCACGTCCTTCTCATCGATCTCTTCCTCGGGGTATTCGTCAAAACACATCCCATAGCGGTTGTCGCCCACTCGAAAGGCGTGCAGATGCGAGTTTGTCCAGCCCATGGTGGCCAGGAGCATCTCGCTCAGCTTGGCCATCCGTGCCGCACCAGGGACGAGCACCCGTCTCCAGACGACCGGTTTGACGTCGGCCAGCTGCATCCGCAGCCGAAAGACACTCTGGCCGGGTGGTTGAGGAGTCGGAGTCACTCCTCGAGATTACGCGACCACGCCCCAGGCCTAAAGAACCTCAGGGGGGCCAAATCCGCTGAGCACGGTGGGGCGATTCAGGTTGACATTCCCACCCGTGTCCTAGGTGTCCACCGTCATGAGAGCCATCGTGCCCCTCCCTAGTCGGTGTCCAACAATCCCGGGGGCGCGAGAGCACTATCGTTCAGAGTCGTACGTATCGAGCGGTACCGGCGCGGCGCCTGTTCCTGCCCCGTCGTCAGCGAACGCGCTTTCGGCTCTCGTTTCTGCAGTGAACGTGACAACGACGATCTCACTTATGTACACCGCCGCCCCGCGGGACAACCTGCCAAGAGTCTGCGTAGCGGACCCATCGAGACTCCCCGTCGGGAGCGGGCGCAGTCTGGAGTCCGGCAATCTGGGCCAGTGCCGTGGCAACGAACTGGTCTCCTCTACGGTGCTCGGACCGCGAGTCAGCGTAGATCACTTCGATCAGGTTCCCCAGCCGGTGCCAGATGACACTTTCGATCTCGACTGCCACCAGATTCCCCTTAGGAGGATCGCCCTAGGCGTGACCGTGTTGATTCAGCTGCGACCTGACTCCGCCATTGTTCAGAGAACCCGATCATCGAGGCCCGTGCCTGGGTCGATGCGGATCGTCGGGCGCAGCACTGATGCCACCCCCCTCGGGAGGAGTCGGGTGCGCCGTTGATGATGAGTTTGGAAGGTGGTGTTTCTTGCGCTTCGGCCTCAAGCGTCCGAATCGGCGTCCAGTGGTCTCTTCACCCCTCGTCGGCACCGCTGCTGAGCCCATCGCTCCGCCCTCGGGAACATCCGATGGCCAAGGGGGTGGTATGACCCAAACCTGTCGTGCCATGGGAGGCTCCTCATGCCCCGAGGTGACCCACCTAGTGCCACTCGGCGTATTCAACACTCACCTAGGGTGGTGGTCACACAGGATGCACCCACCCCACCGAGCTGTCAACAAGGATCCACGTGGTCGCAGAGTTGGACTTCATTCTGAGTGGGTGGAACATCACTTCAAGTGCTCTTGGGTAAGGGGACAGGCGCTGCACTTGCTCCACGGCGCGTTGTCCTACGGATGCATCAATGACATCCGTAAGGACATCGGATTGATTCGGCCGGGAAATGAAGGTGGAGCTCTGATGGTGGCCAGGAGCATCTCGCTCAGCTTGGCCATCCGTACCGCACCAGGAACGAGCACCCGTCTCCAGACCACCGGATTGATGTCGGCCAGCTGCATCCGCAGGCGGAAGGCACTCTGGCCGGGTGGTTGAGGAGTCGGAGCCACTCCTCGAGATTACGCGAGCACGCCCCAGGCCTTCAGAACCTCAGGGGGGCCAAATCCGCTGAGCACCGTGGGGCCAATTCCAGGTTGACATTCCCACCCGTGTCCTGGGTGTCCACCGTCATGAGAGCGATCTTGCCCCTCTCTAGTCGGTGTCCAACAATCCCGGGAGCACGAGACCCCAACCTGCAGACACCGAATCCGTGGGTCGGAACCTTTGGTATTCGCCGAAGGAAGGGCCGTTCTCTTACACACGAGAACGGAGCATCTGCCTGCCACCTTCGATGGCATCGACCTCGAAGGCCGCGGAGGCTTCTCCCTCTACTTGCGGCCAGGCGGTGTGGCTTCGCCTGCGACGGCTCGAGAGCATGAAAATGCCGCCGATTGCCATCGCGCTAGCGCCGACCCCCACGAGACGGGTGATGTCTGCACCTGTGAACGGGAGAGACCAGCCGGTGCAGTCGACGCAGACACAAGCTTCGTTGAGGCGCCAGATGCTGGAGGCTCGCCGTCGATACCGCTGCTCCCGAAGAAGCCGAGAACGAAACACCTGTAGGCAGGTCGGTTACCCCCCCATTCGATCCCGTGGGCGGTGTGGTGGAACCCCCGGAGGCCGGGTCAGACGAGGGCGAGTTCAGTCCGCCGTTCGACCCCGTGGAACCGCCGGACACCGTTGCGCCATTGCCGGTGCCGGTGCCGTTGTCGCCATCGTTGTCGCCCTTGCCGTCGCCCTGCCCAACCGTTGTCGTTGCCTTGTCGGCGTCGTTGTACAGGCCGTTGTTTGTTGAAGAAGCGGAGTCCTGCCGATTCCCGTTGCCAAGGCGGCAATTACGGAAGGCGGCGGAGTCGTTCTCGTTCCCCTTGCGTTGCTGAAACAGCCACATCCGTTGCCGTTGAATAGCGGAGTTGCCTTCGGTGTAGCAGCGGCAGCGCATCTGGATCGGGTGCGTAACACTTGCCCCCATCCCGATTGTTGTTCCCCAGGGTGCCACCGTTCAGGGCAATCGGGGTCAAAGAACTGCTCTGGGAAGCTGGGCTCCCTTGCGCGAAGGCAGTCGATGTGACGCCTAATGATGTGACGCCCACGGTTGCGAACACTGCCAGGCCCCCCGCGACGATGCGCATCTTGGCGAAGACCTTCATGGGGCCACCTTCCTGCCTACCGCCGTACCGACCGAATCCAAATTGTCGGTTCGCGGCAGTCTCCTCCACGACGAACCCGCCGTCCAGCATCCGGATAACCGGGTCCTGACCTGGGGGTCGTTTCGAGAAAATGACCATCTCGATCATGTGGCGTCCACTATCTGCGGTCAAGTCGTATTCCTCGGCGTTGTTGGCGTTGCTCTTGAGCTTGGTGCTGCTCGTGGGTCATTGACCTCGGAAGACGTGGGTCTGGACCACGTCGGGGCCAGCGGTCCAGGTCATCGGAGGTCCTCGGGAGCCGTGTCCATCGGTGGAGGTGACCGTCGCCTGGAACGTGACCGGATTGGCTGAGGGTTGCTGGCGGAGGTGCAACGCATAGGTCGACCCCGGTCGTGTCGTACCCGCGAGCGAAAGCTTGAGGGTGGCTGTGGCCTTGGATCGCACCAGGACCCAGAGGCTGTAGACATTGACTCCGAGCTCACGGCCCACCGCCAACGTCGCCGAGGAGCCGTCGAGCGTGACGTGTGTCACCGCCAGAGGCGAGTAGACCGAGAGCCAGACATAGTTGGCTCCGGGTGGTGTGCCCGGCGCATCAGGGCTGTCGATGACGATCGGAGGCAGCCCGGCAGCCGGGGCGTCGTTGTGAAGAGACACGGCCACCGTGGCCTTGATGGCCCCGGAGGAGGGGTTGAACAGAACATGGTCGAGCGTGGACTGGTGAAGATACGCATCGATCTTGTTCGCTCCGGCGTTCTGTGCTGACACGGCCACCAGGTCGCCACCGTTGGGCTTCGGGAACGCATCGTCCAGGTGAAGTGCTTGTACGAGGGGGTCGTCGATGGAATGCGCACTCCACAAGGCGATCCGTCCTGCGAGGACGGCAGGCTCCAGGACCCGCGACAGCACTCGGGGGGCGGGGAGGGAGCCGTTTGTCAGCCGTTGGAAGGTCAGGTGCAGGGCTTCTTGCAGCAGGTCATGGCGGGCGGCCTGAGACGCGGCGTTCGTTGCCGTCAGGTACTGGCCCTTCAACAAGATCGAGGGCGAATTCTTGGCGGTCAGAGGTTGGGGGAGACCCGGGACGCTGATGGGCCCGGTGATCGACAACAACGGCGCCAGCCCGTAGGGATCGACTGCGAGCACGCCATCGAGCTGTCCGCCTCCCGCCTGAGAATAGAGCTGGGAGATGACCCTGGCCACGGTGGGGAGATCGGGCGAGAAGGTGGCGTCCTGGAAGAAGCTTCCCGGGTTGAACTGCCCGTAGCGCGCCATGAACTCTGGCAGTCCCGTCAGGACGGCGCCGCTGGGTGGAAGTGCATTGTCGAGTGATACGTCGTCGCCGGAACGAGTGAGGCTGATGTGACCGTTCTCGGCGGTGAGCTCGCCGTAGGCGCCGACGATCCCATCGAGACCCCTGCTCTCGGCCGGGGTCATGAAGGCCACGAGGTAGTGGCGCGGTCGAGCCGAGCCGAGCATGTCGGGGAGGACGGGGATCGCCTTGAGAGCCAGGTCGGTGCTCGATTTGGCGCGGTCGAGGTCTCGGTTGAAACTCTGCAGCGGGGACTGGATCGGTGCCGCCAGCCAGGGACTTCGCATGGCGGCCAGGCGCGCCTGGGCGTGCGAGAGTGCCCTATCGAGGGTCTGCGCTGGATGGAGCATGGCGCTGATGCGACCCAGATCGACCTGTCCCTTGTGGTAGTTGAGCTGGTGGTAGTCGAAGCTCGGAGCCTCATGGGCGGCGACAGCGAGGAGGTCGCGCGCCGTGGCGGACCCGAGCGCCAACGCCTGGCGCTGCTCGGCCACCACAGGCACCAATCTGGCCGCCGAGGTCCACCAGGTTCCGAGCGTCGAAGAGGCGTTGGCGAAATCGGCGGTTGCCGTTCGGAGGCGTGTGGTAGCTGAAGCAGAGCTGCCGTTGCTCACGTCGCTCAGAGCGGCTTGCGCCGCGATGCGGCCGGAATCGATTTCGGTGCGGGTCACGGCCGCCGCGATCAGGAGCGGGACGCACAGCACCACCACGACTGTCCCGGCCACAGCGAACGTCCCCTTGGCGCGCCGCTTCTCTGCTTTCGAGAATCGTCGGTAGGCGGAGATGACCACCGGCACCAAGACGGCACCTGCGACCACAGCCGTGGCGCCGTGGAAGGCGACGGGCGGCCAGCGTAGGAGGGTTTCGACGCCGAGAGCGCCGACCAACGCCCCCACTCGGCGCCTCGAGTGCAGAGGAAACACCGAGAAGAAGGCGATCAGTAGCGCTGCCGCCGCCGGGATCTCGAGCCACGAGCGGCTCATCACCACCGCCACGGCCGAGAACACGAGCAGTGCCTCACGGCTGGCTCGGCTACAGACGTAGGTGACACCGGCAGCAAAGACCGCCGAGTAGATCGGGTCTGCGATCGGCGTCCCCGTGGGGTGGCATCGGGCCGCCGCTCCTGCGATTGCGGCCGCCACGGCCAGCGCCGACACGGTGATGGCAGACACCCGGCGCCGGCGGTGCCGGCGGTGCCGGGTGTGCTTTGGCTCGGTGCCGGCGTTTAGCCGAATGGTATCCGTCACATCCCCGACCGGTTTCTTGAGTGCCGGAAGTGCGAGTGTAATCGAAGGGCGTCGAGCGTTCTGGTGGCATCTCGTTGCCCGAAAGTGCCGCCGTTTCGCGCGTCGGCAAGGGCTCCGATCTGGTCGGGGCACGCCATTGCACCGGGGGATTACCGTCGTGTGGTGACGCCCGTCGTCCGGGAAGGGGTCATGGACCGGTGACACGACTGATCGACGCCTGCAACTAATGTGTGTCCACGTGCTGTTCGTGTGCACGGGCAACATCTACCGCTCGCCCATGGCGGAGGCCTTCGCACGGGCTGAGGTCAAGGAGCGGGGGATCGATTGCACGACATCTTCTGCCGGGACACTCGAAGGAGTTCGTCCCATCGCTCGGGCCGCGGCCTCAGAGATCGACAGGGTCGACCCCTCGATGGACAAGTATGAGAGCCGTTTGCTTCATGTCGATGACGTCCGAGCCGCCGATCTCGTCATCGGGTTGGCTCGAGAGCACGTTCGCCACGTGGTGGTGCTCGAACCCGATGCCTGGAACCGGACATTCACACTGAAGGAACTGGTGCGCCGCGGCGACGAGATCGGGCCGCGTCGGTCAGGGCAGTCACTTCCACATTGGCTGGAGGCCGTGAGTGCCGGTCGCACCCGGGCCGAACTCCTGGGGATCTCATCACTCGATGATGTCGATGACCCGGCGGGAGCGGCGGCCTCGATCGTCCAAGATGTCGCACGCGAGATCCACTCGTCGCTACGGCGCCTCCTCGACCTGGTCTGGCCGGCGGCGCCCCCGAGCTGATCAATAGAGGCCCCACGTGCTCCGGTGATGGGCGAGGGGGTTCTCCCAAGAAGCGGAGAGGCGCCCTTTCAGGCGAAGGTCGGGTAACGCTATGCTCAGTGGCCTGACCAGGGGGTTTCGGACGGGCAGAGTGTCGACTCTTCAAGACGGCGGTGTCGTCGTACACATCTACGTAGGCACTAGCGCTCATGGGATTGTCCAGAGCCGTCTCCGAGTGAGTCACGGAGCCTGTCCCTTCGATCGAGGAACGCTCGAATGGCGATGAACGATACAACCGGAGCGGACCTTCGGAGCTACTTGCGCGTCCTTCGTCGTCGCAAGTGGTGGGTGATCGTCTGTACCGCACTGGCCGTCGCGGGAGCAGCCGCGTACTCGTTCACCGCTACGAAGAAGTACTCGGCCACCGCTCAGCTCCTCGTCCAACCGCAGAACGGGCCCGTGACGTTCGCCGGGACCCCCCAGACGATCACGCCGACGGACGTGGTGACAGAGCTCCAGTTGCTCACCAGCGCACCCGTGGTCGATGCCGTGAAGGCGCGCCTCCACCTCTCCCAGCTCAACGTGAAGGCAGCCCAGCAGGGGCAAACGGATGTGATCTCACTCACCGCCACGAATACCAATCCGGCTCTGGCGGCACGTGTCGCAAACCGCTACGCGGAAGTATTTGTCAACTATGAAACCCGCCTGGCTACAAATAGCCTTACCACCGCAGAAGTTCAGCTCCAACAGCAGATCACTGCGATCGATAAGGAGCTTCCCGCCTTGACGGGGACTCCCCAGGGGACAGCACTGGCCAACCAGGACGCCGTGCTCAAGGAGCAGTATGCCCAGCTACAGGTGTACGGAGCGGAGACCTCCGGGGGCGTCGAGGTCGTCGCCCAGGCAACGGTTCCGACAGCTCCGAGCTCACCCAAGAAGGTCGAGAACGGTGTACTCGGTCTCGTCGTCGGCCTGCTCCTAGGCCTCGGGGCGGCGTTCGTGATCGACAGCATGGATGACGCCATCTATTCGAAGGACGACCTCGAGCGCGCGGGTCCCAATGTTCCCGTGATGGCCATGGTCCCCGTGGTCGGGTCGTGGCGCGATCGAGCCAACCCCGTTGTCGTCACCCTGACAGAACCCACGTCGCCAGCGAGCGAGGCCTACAGGTCTCTTCGAACGTCACTGCAGTTCGCGGCGTTCGACCGATCGATCCGGTCTGTTTTGGTGACGAGCCCAACCGCGACCGAGGGCAAGACGTCCACCGTCTCGAACCTCGGAGTCGTCCTGGCCAAGGTGGACCAACGGGTGGTCCTCGTCTCGGCGGACCTTCGGCGCCCTCGGCTTGCGAGTTTCTTCGGGCTCAATGAAGGCATCGGATTCACTTCGGTGATGATCGGCGACTTGGACCTCGACGACGTGTTGCAGCCCGTACCTCACGTGGCCGGCCTGACGGTGCTGGGATGCGGCCCTCGGCCCCCCGACCCGGCTGAACTCTTGAGCAGTGCCAGGGCGGCCGAAATCTTCGAAGGGTTGAATGAACGTTTCGACATGGTTGTTGTCGACAGCCCACCGCTCCTGCCCGTGACTGATCCTCTCCTCTTGTGTGGGTTGACCGACCTCACGTTGCTGGTCGTGGCGGCCCGGCACACCAAGAAGGGGCAGCTTCGTCGGGCGCTTGAGCAACTCACCCAGGCGAGTGCTCAGAGGGTCGGGATTGTGTTCAACGAGGTCACTGGCGACAGTGACTACGGCTATGGCTACGGCTACTCGTATGCCTCGAACTCTCAGAACGGACCAGTGCCGGAGCCGGCGTCGACCAACGGCGTTGCGTCCGATGGCGCTCCGACGGGGTTTGAGAAGTGGCCTGCGGGCCGCCATGCGGCCCGACCTTCGCCGGCTCGCGGCAACCTGTGGCGACCGGATTCGCCACACGACTGACGGCGTCGGCCGGCTCTGTCCATCGACCTGGTGACCGCATCACCGCCACCTTGAGCCCCGTCTGCCTCATCGGCCACCTGACCAGAGCAGCCAGGGCCCATACGTGGCATGCTTGAGTCCCGGCCGGCGACACCCTGCATTGATGCGAGACCCCTGGCGGTGGATGGGCTACGTGGGGACGGATCAACGATGGTTGGTGGACCCGGCGAGAGGCCGCTGATGGAAGCAGAGCACGGTGAGGTGGTATCCGGATCGGTGCGTTCAGCGGAGCCAGAGAACACCTCTTGGACCGGAATGCTCGCACATGGGCGACCGCGTCGTCGGGACACTGGCGTCGCACCTGATACCTCTTCACTGAATGCTGCTCGCTCGAGCGAGACCGCTGCCGAGATGATCGCTGAATTTGGTGGCATTCCGCGTGAAGATCCGCACGGCTTCGACGCCGCCACCGAACTCGCTCTAGAACACCACGGCATAGGGTTGGCGTCCTTGGCTGCCGATGCCATGGCTCTGGTCGTGGCCGCCATCGGGGCCGCCGGAGCGGGGGCCCTGCTCCACGCCCATGCCACGGTGCACGCCCAGACCTTTGTCTTCTCTACCACGCTCGTCCGGCTCCTCGTCTCGGTACCGCTCATGGCTCTCTTGCTCAGTGGCTCGGGTGCCCGCTGGCGGCTGCGAACCACCCTGGGTGAGCAGCTGACCGCCATCGCGCCGGCGTTGGCGGTCGGCGGGTTGATCTCATTGGCGGGCTGGCGTCTGGCTTCTGAAGCTGGCCTGGTTCGGCCCCCGGGCCCCGATGCACTCCTGATCATGTGTGCCCTGGGATTCCTCACCGTGGCGTTGGTCCGATTGGCCCATCACACGCCGCCTCGGCGTGAGGGGAGGCGGAACCGGCGCGTGCTCGTCGTCGGGAGCGGGATCGTAGCCGGGCGCGTGACCCAGCAGCTCAATTCCGGCGGGGCGGTCGAAGTCGTGGGGTTCGTCGATGACGACCCGTTGGACAAGACGGGATGCCTCGGCAAACTTCGAGAGCTGGCCCTTGTCTGTGAACGCGAGAGCGTCGATCACGTGATCGTTGCTTTTTCTCGCTCCCAATCTGAGGAAATCATCGAGGCCCTGCGCCCGGTGCAGGGACGGGTGGCCATCACCGTCGTGCCCCGCCTCTTCGATGTGCTCCCGGCAACGGCCAATCTGCACGATCTCGGTTCGGGTCTGACAGGCATCAGCGTGGCGCCTGCGAGCTTCGGGTGGGGATCACGGCTGGCCAAACGAACGATCGATCTTGTTGGAGCGCTCACGGCGCTACTCCTGTTTTCCCCACTTCTATTGATCCTGACAATCGCGATAAGGACGACCTCGAAGGGCCCGGTGGTCTTCCGCCAGACCCGCGTTGGGAAACGGAGCCAGGCATTCTCGATGTACAAGTTCCGGACGATGCGGGTCGAGCACTCGGTGTCTCATCCCTCGGACCTAGGAGGAGAGGCGGCTATGGGGCCGTTTCGGAAGCTCAAGGATGATCCTCGGGTGACCTCGATCGGTCGGTTCCTGCGACGCACCAGCCTCGACGAGTTGCCCCAGCTTTGGAATGTGATGCGGGGGGAGATGTCGCTCGTTGGTCCGCGGCCCTTTGTCCCCGACGACGACGTGTGGATCACCGATTGGGCACAGCGGCGATATTCGGTCCGCCCCGGGGTCACCGGCCTGTGGCAGGTTTCGGGACGGAACAACTTGACTTTTGACGAGATGTGCCGGCTCGATAACCTATATGTGAGTTGCTGGTCCCCTGGCCTCGATGTCCGGATCTTGGTGCGAACCCTGCGAGCTGTCATTGCCCGTTCCGGCGCATATTGAGCGGGATGCGGCTGTCACCCGCCGACCGACCGCAATGAAGAGTTCCTTTTGCGCCAAGGAGCGACCTATCAACGGACGACTATCTCCGAAGGCAGGCTCATTCCCTAATGCGTCAGGGAGAGCTTCTGCCGCGCCCGAGGGCACGGTCGAGCGCAAGCCCGGGATCCTCATCATCGTCCAGAACCTTCCGGTTCCGTTTGATCGGCGAGTGTGGCTCGAGTGCCAGGCACTCACAGCCGCTGGCTACTCGGTGTCGGTGATCTGCCCAAAGGGGCCTGAAGATCCCTCAGAACTAGTCATCGATGGCGTCACCTTGTACAAGTACCGACCGTATGCCACCGGCACCTCCATGGCGGCGTTTGTGGGCGAGTACCTCTATTCCTTCGCAGCCACCGCATGGCTGACCGCCAAGGTATGGCGGCGCTGCCGCTTCGAGGTCCTGCAAGCGTGCAACCCACCTGACATCTTCTGGCCCATCGCTCTGGTGCTGCGCGCACTCGGGGTTCGATTCGTATTCGACCACCATGACCTATGCCCGGAGCTCTACGAGTCCCGGTTCGACGGAGGGTCCAAGGTGTTGCACCGCGCTTTGCTGGCCCTCGAGCGGTGCACGCATCAATCAGCGCACCACGTGATCGTCACGAACGACTCGTACCGACAAATCGCGCTCACCCGGGGCGGCAAGCGCGACAGCGATGTCACGGTCGTACGGACCGGGCCGGACCCCGACCGGCTCCGGCCGGGTTCTCCGGACCCCCCACTACGACGCGGACGGCCGCACTTGGTGGCCTATCTCGGGACTATGGCGCCCCAGGACGGCGTCGACTTGGCGGTGCGGGCAGCTGACTACATCGTGCACGAGCGCGGACGTCGTGACATCAGCTTCACGCTGATCGGCTCGGGTGACAGCTTCGCCCAACTGGTCGCGCTCCGCGACGAGCTGGGGCTCAAAGACTACGTCGAGTTTACCGGGAGGGTGTCCGACGAAACCGTGGCCAGCATCCTTTCGACGGCCGACGTCGGACTGTGCCCCGACCCGAAGAACCCACTGAACGACGTGTCGACGATGAACAAGACGATGGAATACATGGCGTTCGCCCTCCCCGTTGTTGCCTTCGAACTGCGTGAGACGAGGGTCTCGGCGGGCGACGCTGCTGTCTACGCCTCTCCTAACGAGGTGGCCGATCTGGCGCGACAGGTGCTCGAACTCATCGACGACGAGCCTCGGCGGCGATCCATGGGAGCGCTGGGACGGGCCCGCGTGGTCGACAGTCTGGCCTGGGCGCACCAACGAGCCAAGTATGTGGGTGTCTACAACAAGCTTACCTACCGGGATGTTCCAGTGGCGGAGTCGGTCTCGAGCCCGGTGGCGGGGGGCTAGCCGTGTGCGGGATTGCCGGTTGCTACCAGCAGGTCGACGGCGAGGTCCTCGCTCGCACGATGATCGACCCACCGCGACTAGGTTTCCGTGCAGCTGGCGCCGGCGGCTCGCGATCATCGACCTGGGCGCCGGCGGCCACCAACCACTGACGGCGGGCGGACTAACTCTCTGTTGCAACCGCATGGCCCATCGTGGACCAGACGACGAAGGGTTCTTCACCCTCGGTGAGCTGTACAACTACCGGGCGCTAAGGGCCGAGCTGGCCGGTCTCGGCGTCGGCTTCTCGACCAATTCCGACAATGAGGTAGTTCTGGAGTCGTGGCGGCGCTGGGCCCGGCGTGTCTGAAGCGCTTCCGCGGGATGTTCGCGTTCGCCATCTTCGATGAGCGCACTGGCAGCCTGGTGCTGGCTCGGGACCAACTGGGGATCCCCTCCACTATCTGGCGCGCAAGGACGGGGTGGTGTTCGCTTCCGAACTGAAGGGAATCGTGGCCGCCTTCAGCGACGAACTGGTCGCCGACCCCAGTGCCCTTGTGGCGTCGCTCTGTACTATTGGGTCCCGCCGGGACGGTGTGCCATCGGGGGCGTCGAGAAACTGGCTCCCGGGGCGTGGGCCGAGTTTCGTCCGGACGGAACGTCCAGCGTTACCCGGTACTGGGACATCGCCGAGGTGGCGGCGCAAGCGGCCGCAGGTCCGCCGGCGGACCTGCGGGCGGTCATCAAAGAGCCCGTCGATGCCCACTTGGTCTCTGACGTGCCGGTATCGAGCTTCCTGAGCGGCGGCCTCGACTCGAGCATCGTGACCGTGCTCGCCAAGCAGGCCGACATCGCTGTCGACGCCTACACAATCACTTTTCGGCCCGAGGACCACCGGCTCGAGGCGATGCCGGATGATGCCGTCTACGCCCGCAAGGTGGCGGCACGCTTTGGAATCGAACTGCACGAGATCGAGGCCTCGCCGGACGTCGCCGGCCTCTTGCCCAGGATCGTCGACGTGCTTGACGAACCGGTCGGCGACCCTGCCGCCATCAACACGCTGCTTATGTGCGAGGCGGCAAGGGAGGCTGGGGTGAAGGTCGTATTGTCGGGGATGGGCGCCGACGAGCTCTTCGGCGGCTACCGGAAGCACCTAGCCTGCCTCTTGGCGGCCCGCTACCGCCATCTGCCCTCGGTCGTGCGTGGCTCGGTGCGACGGGTGGCCGACCACGTCCCAGCGGTCGCCGGGGGCCGGGGCCTCAGATACGCTCGTTGGACAAAGCGGTTCCTCACCTTCTGTGACCTTCCCAGGGCCGCTGCCTTCCGGCGTAGCTATACCCTTTATGACCCCCCCGAACTGGCAGCCTTGCTTAGCCCGGACCTCCGCTCTTGCGTCGCCGACGTCGTGGCCGAGGACGACGTCATCTACAACGACACGACGCTCGATGATCCGGTCGATCGCATGTGCCTCGCCGACGCCCGGTTGTTCCTGCCGGGCTTGAACCTCGCCTACACCGACCGAGCCAGCATGGCCGCATCGGTGGAGGTCCGGGTGCCCTTCGTCGACCCCGCTGTGGTGAAGGCCGCCTTCTCCCTACCAGGGCGACCAAGATCCAGGGTCCGACGACGAAAGCAGCCCTGAAGGAGGCGCCGCCGCTTGGCTCCCCGCTGAGATTGTGCACCGCCCGAAGGCGTCCTTCGCGGTTCCGCTCCGGGCGTGGATCTCCCACGACTTGGTCGAGCTAGTGGACGACGTACTCTTATCGGGTGAGCTGGTCGGACGCGGGTTCCTCCAGGAGGCGCCGCTCCGACGGCTGGTCGAGGAGGAGCGAAGCGGTCGGGAGGATCGGTCCAAGCAGATCTGGCAGCTTCTCACGCTCGAGTTGTGGTGCCAGCAGGCCGCGGCGTCTGGGGTGACGATGTGAAGCAGATTGCCCAGACCTACAAGTCTGGCCAGCTCAGCCTGCTCGAGGTCCCCGCACCAGCCTGCAAGGACGGCGGCGTGCTCGGGCGCTCCGAGTATTCGCTCATCCCGACTGGCACCGAGATGATGAAGGTCCACGAGGCCAAGATGTCGCTCCTGGGCAAGGCACGGAGCTGTTCCGACCAGGTGCGCAGGGTGCTCGATACCGTGGCTCAATAAGGGCTGCGGAGCAGCCTGTACCAAGCCATGAACCGGCTCGACTCAATACGCCACTGGGGTACTCCTCGTGCGGGGTGGTAGTTGAGGTGGGCCGGGGGGCGACGGGGTTCAGCCTGGGGCAGCTCGTGGCGTGCGCTGGCAGCGAATACGACGGGCCTCAGGGGTAGGGGGATCTCCTTGGCATTGCTCCATCCTTTCAATGACAGGGTCCTCCAGGATTCCCGGGTCGATTCACCACGGCTCCGGTGAGGTGATCGACGTCCTCCCCGAGCACCCGGTCACCGGGCGGACGAGAATCACCTCGAAACAGGCCCCGTCTGATGCCCGGGGCCGGTGACATCCGGGTGGTCGTCGACGGGCACTGGGATGAGCGGTGCAATGGCAGCCCTCTAGATTGTATTAACCACTGCTCGGTCCAGTGCGCGGATGATGGAGGTGACCTCCTCGATCGTCGGTTGCTCGGGGCCGATTCAACGACCAGTGGATGGTCGCTAAGAGGAGGCGTTCTGGGTCCTTTTTCGCGCTCACTAGGAGGCGGTCTGTCGGCGCCTATCCGCGCGCCCTCTAAGCCTTGATCCACCGATGAACTAGCGCTGACGGACATCCGCGTATCCGCGGAAAGTGCCTCCCGGACTGGGAAAATTGCGGTGTCGAGTCGCAGTTTCGTCCAGTCCCAAGGAGGCACTTTCAGTGGCTTCAGTATCGCGCGGTCTTGACCGCATCGAGGTGACCTTCGACGATCCGAGTCTGGTGGCTGACGCCGGGCTGATTGTGCCAGCGACGCTGATGGTCCGGCTGGGGTTGGAGGAGCTGGTCAATGCCACAGTGAGGCTGGTCGGCCGGGTGGGCGGAGCCCGTCCGGGTCGCAAGGTGCTCACATTGGTGACGACGATCCTGGCGGGTGGCTCCCACATCGATCACGCCGACCGGCTGCGGGCGGGTGCCACCCACCGGGTCCTCCCGTTCCGGGTAATGGCGCCTTCGACACTCGGAACGTTCCTGCGCTCGTTCACCTTCGGGCATGTCCGCCAGCTCGACGCCGTGATCGCAGAGACGATCCGTCGGGCCTGGTCGCTCGGCTCCGGTCCGGGCCGCTCGCCGATGACGATCGACATGGACTCGACGATCTGCGGTGTCTATGGCAAAGCCAAGCAGGGTGCGGCCTACGGCTACACGAGGATCCTCGGCTATCACCCGCTCGTAGCCACATGGGCGACGACCGGCGAGGTTCTGCATGCCCGGCTGCGCAAGGGCTCGTCGCAGCGCGGCCACAAGCGGTTCGTCCAAGAGCTGGTGGCCCGGGTGCGTCGGGCGGGGGCCAGTGGTCCGCTCGTGATGCGAGCCGATGCGGGGTTCTTCTCCTACGCGCTGATCGACATTCTCACCCGGCTCGGGGTCGCCTGGTCGATCACGGTCCAGATCGGCCCCCGGATCCGTGCCTGCATCGAGGCCATCGACGAGTCGGCGTGGAAGGCCATCGTCTACCCCGACGGCGGTGCCGCCCAGGTGGCCGAGACCACCTATCTGACCGGTGCCAAGGGCGACCACCGACACCTGCGCCTGGTCGTGCGGCGCACCCGGCTCACCGACCCTGCTCAACAGGCTCTCTGGCCCGACTGGCGCCATCACGCATTCATCACCGATCTCGAGATGCCCACCATCGACGTCGACAAGTTCCACCGCGACCACGCCAGGGTCGAGCTGGCCATCCGCGACTTGAAGGAGGGTGCCGGACTCGAGCACTGCCCGTCGGGACGGTTCTTCGCCAACGCGGCGTGGCTCGGCTGTGCCGTGCTTGCGCACAACCTCGTCCGTTGGACCTCTCGCCTTGGCCATGTCCACCATGACGATCACCTCACCGTGGCCCGCACCGTGCGCTCTCGTCTGATCGCCCTCCCGGGCCGGCTCGTGAACCGGAGCGGTCGGCTCGTCCTGCGCCTGCCCGACCGGTGGCCCTGGGCAACGAGCTTCACCGTCGCTCTCGACCGCATCCGCGCCTTGCCCCTGCTCATCTGAACATCCCATGGCGGACCGGCGCGGCCGCAGACGAGTCCACGCGCTGACAACAGAGGCGACGATCACGAGGGCTTGACGCTCCATGCCCGTCCACTGGTTGCAAGTGGGGGCGATGCCCAACGCGACCTACTGACCCTGCCCGAGGGCGTCATGACGTATTTCGAGAGGGCGGATCGGTGGATTGAGGCTAAGAAGAAGCACGTTCTCGGCCGGCGACATCAATCCAAATCTCGACGAGCCGATCGGCGTAGGTCGCTATGTTGAGGAAGTTTTCCCAAGCTCTTCGCCCGGCCAGACCGAGCCTCTCTCGGAACTGACCATCTAAGCAGAGAGCTTCGATCGCTTGCTCCAACCCGTCAACGTCGCCAACCGGAACGAGTAAGCCATTTTCATTGTTCAGGACTATTTCCGAAATGGCGCCAACGGGCGATGAGATGACTGCCACGCCGTAAGCAAAGGCTTCGACGATGGCCATGGGAAAGCCTTCTGCGTGCGATGGCAAAATGAGAACATCGCTGGACTCCAACAGACCTCGAATCTGCGCGGAATCCAGCCAACCCGTGAAAGTGACGCGATCGAGGATCCCGAGCTCGAGCGCTGACTGCCGTGCCCCATCAATATCTCCATCGCCCGCCATCGTGATCGACCATGCGAAAGGTAGCCGCGGAATACGAGAAAGGGCTTGCAGTAGTTCGGGTACGCCTTTTCGTGCGCCGAGTTGGCCAACGAAGAGAAGCCGAACGTTCTCTCTATTCAGCCCCGAATACCGTGATACAAGTTCGAGAGGTCCGGGTGCTGCGTTGTAAAGGATGCTCACGTTACGCTCTGAGACACCAAGTTCCTCGTTCAAGAAAGGTCTCCCAGATGTGCCCGAGAACGATGACGTGGTCGGCCCGCTGGAACATATTGCGGATGACCGACTGGAACAATGGTGGCAAGGTCTCCGAAAGAACTCCCCATACTCGAATGAATGCAGGTGGAGCACTGTTGGAATCTTCATGAGATAGCACAACCAGGCAATGGCGCATTTCCGCACAGTGCTACCTCGATGAGCAATGTTGATATGAACTAGGTCGACACGATGTGTTGCTTTGAGGGCAATGAGCGTGAGAGAAGCCCGCAACATGGGGAAGAAGGTGAGAATCGGTCGCGAGCTTCGACCCCGCGAGTCGATATGCCGTACGGCAACCTGCTGGGAGTCCAAGTGAGCCAGTACATACGACATGAGCCTGCCGATACCGCCGCTCGCATTCAAAGGAGGGCTAATCAACGCTATCCGCAGGGGAGCGCGTACCCCAACGTCTGACTTAGAGCTTTCCATAGTCATAACTTGGAAATCTGGTAAGAGGGAATTCGGACCTAACAAGTGGGCGAAATGGAGTCATCGGCAGATTAGAGCCTATAGATGATGGAGCGCTCTGTTCCGAGACGAAGTTGCTGAAAGGCTTAGGCCAAGCCGGCAGAGACTTGCTTCCGAGTACGAGTCCACTACATTCCAGAGTCCACATTCGCCGAGATGTACCGGGGTCGGCAAAGGCGGAGGGTGCCAAATAACCGAGCGCTGAGTTTCTTCACGAATGATCAACCGATTGTTCGAGCATTGCGGCCAGCTCCTTCGTAACTCGTCCTCCCGAATTGGTGGAAGCGTAGGACTCCCGCGATCCGGCCAAGTGTGGTAGCAATATCCGGATCGGCAATATAGTCAAGCGACTTCGATCAGGCCCTCTAAATCAGTCGGATCGAGAATCGGCAAACCTGAAGCTTGATATTCCGGTAGTGCCCCAACATTCGATACGATGGGTACGACGCCCAGTTGGGCACTAAGCACTTGCACGGCACTCTGTGATGCTTCGGAGTACACACATAGATTCCCTTTGAAACCAGAAAAGTGTCCATCTCGAATTTCGCTATAGCGATATCCACCTTCCCGCCATTCCACGGAAGTTCCTCCTCGAGCTCCAATATCCATTCTTTCAGTTCGACGGGGAGGCCTTGCTCCCACGCATTGCTCCAAACAATCAATCGATCGCCTCGATACCGAGCACCGTTCACATGTGCCGTCCATGCTCGCAAGACATGATCGACGTTCTTGTAAGGGCGCAATCGCCCCATCAGGACGAAATCACGCCGCTCGTCTTTCGGTCGCAACGCAGGTACATCCTCATCGCGCACCTCACTGAGGAGCTTGACCCGGTGGACCTTGGTTGAGGGATGGATCCATTCTGCCGTCTCGACTTCCCTTGCGACATACTCGCTGAATGTGAGAATGTGACTTGCCTGTCGTCGGCCGGTAGCCTCGACAAACTTTCTCAATCCATGTAGCTCGTGAGTTTCATCGTGAGGCGAAGCGTCGTGAATCATCAGCCACTGTGGACGCATTCGTCGCCTCAGGAGCGCAAATATAGGGTCGGTGAACTCCTCCGCAACTACAACATGAGGACGAAACCGACGATAAAGCTGCTCTGCCGCCACAAATGCTTGAGGCCAACGCTTGTCATAGGGGCTCTTCGGGCAGACAAGCTCTTCTACAACCGCAGGTGCGGGGTCGGGATGCTTGTCTGATGTGATGACTTGGACGTCGTGGCCCTCAAGGGCCAAACCACCTCCATAGATGTGAGCAAAGCTCCTGAACCACGGTGCAAGCCATAGGACCCTCACGATGAACCTCGATCCTTGCCGCGTGACGAGTGGAGGCCGTCAGATCCGCTTGCAACGCTTGGTAGATGACGCGAAGTGACAACCCAGTAGTGGCTGCCACCAACAATTCCAATAGTGTTGACCTGCCCCCGATCACGAGTCCACCAAGTCTGAGAGTCCGTGCCGGGTCGATCAGCAACTGCTCGGCGGACTGGGATGGCGACACGTCGCTGAGCGAGGAGCGTGGTTGACAGATGTTGTAGTCGATGCGGAAGTCCTCGGCCAACACCCTTGGCCTCGAAGAGCGTTTCGAAGATCTCGCAGTCGGAGCGATCTCCTCTCAACTTGCCGCTAAACGGTTCCATGAAGGGTTTCTCCAAGGGGCATTGTGGTTCGATGTAGGTCGAGCCTGCGTGCAAGAAGTGGCACCAGTCTCGAAGGGCGTGAGCGGTGAACTCGGGACCGTCGTCCATGCGCAGCAGCTCGGGACGGCGTCCCGTCACCGCGACGATACCGTCCAGGGCCCCCACGGCGTGATCCGCGTCGATGGAGCGGTCGACCTCGATGGCGGGCACCTCCCTGGTGAACTCGTCCGTGACGGCGAGGACCGTCAATGTCCGCAGATCGGCGGTCTGGTTGAAGAGGAAGTCGATGGTCGCGGCGCATCGCAGTCTGGTGGCCGGCATGGTGGAGACACCAATCCTGTAGCGCTTCTGCGGGCGCTGGAGCGCAGAGTCCCTCGTCACGGCATAGGCGCTGGATGCGCTTGTGGTTGACGCAGGATCCCTCGTCCCGGAGGCAGCGCGATCGTCGGGCGATAGCCGTGGCGGGGAGGGGCTTTCGAGCAAGGCCCCGCAGCCGTGCCGGGATGGCTTCTTCTCGTCGGACATCGGCGCCGGTGGCCGCCTCTGGGTGCAACGGGTTGGCCCATCAGTCTGCAGGGCCGACGCTCGGAGAACGTGTCTTTCTTGGATCATCTTGGCCGCCCGACGGCGTCGTGCCGGACTCAGAAGCCTCCCTCAGACACATCGTTCAATGCCGTATGTCCAGGCCTGATCGGCCACGATGCACTTGAACCGGATGTTCTCGTGCTGGAGCTCCCAGAGGTTTCACGTCGTCTGCCTCCAACGAGCCGTATTGCTGGTGCCAGCGGTGATAGGTCTGCTTGAAGACCTCGAGATGCCGGCAGACAGCGGAATGACTGCGCCTTCACTGAGCAGGCGGTCGGCTTCGAGCAGCTTGCGCAGGACCCGTCCGGGTGGGTGACGTCGGTGCATCACGTTGATCATCCCCCTGACCCCAGCATGGTAGGCAAGGGGACTTCCAGAGGTGGTGGATCCGCTGGTTGGGTCATGCCAGGGGACGACTCATCGAGACAAAGGGACAAGGCGAAATGATGCAAATAACACCGGTGAATCCAGACCTCCAATTGGCATACCAATCTAGCAATATCCAGGCGACGAAGACGTGAGGACGCGAGTTCACTCAAAGCATTGGACGTTGTATCATGAACGAATGAGCCTGTCCGCTTCCGAGCGACACTTGAATACAGCTCAAGCTGTGAGAGGGACTCATACGACGAGTGGGGCAAGCGATCCGGCAATCGAGGCCAGACGCCGCTGGGGTAGAGCGACATGGTTTGGGGTGATCACGTATGTTGCGTGGTCTCCTTTCACGACAGTGAACAAGCTCTTACCAGCTGGCTCGACCACGCGGGGAGTGGTACTCACTATCATTCCTCTCATTGGCGCCATAGCTGTTATGAGGTTGCCGACCAGCGGGCAACGCAAGCTCGTCGACGTGGTCGTGGCTCTGTTGGTCATACTTGTAGTCTGGCAGGCGATTTCGGTGGAAAGAGGTGCAGGAACGGCCTATCTGGTTCACGTGATCCCAGGTCTTGCACTGTTGCTACTGGCAGCTAGCGCTCGGAGCCAGGTTACGGAAATGTCATTGACGGACATACGATTTGCAGCGACCGGTGTACTGCCCCCCGTGTGCTGCCTCCTTCTTCTTGGATGGATCGCGCAATTTGCACATCTGGTGCCTGTTCCGTCCTCTGCGGGATCCGCAATCGCCTTCTCAATTGGTGGCTATCGGCTCCAGGGCTTATCTTCTGCTGCAGACCCTTTGGGATTCGTAGCGGCACTGGTCACGATCATTGCGTTCGTTGCGCAACCTGGAAAGTTGTCCTGGTTCACACGAGCAATCGGCATTCTTACGATTCTCGCGACCGATTCCAGGACGGCCATAATCTTGCTGGGGGTGGGACTCGTCATGCTCTGGGTGTTCGGACCCGGCCGGAGACTAACAGAGCGAGCCATAGCGCTGGTGTTCCTGGTCATTGTGGGCATTGGGACTTGGCGGGGGGTCGTTGACATTCGGCGATCGGCTAACACAGATGTCCTCACAGGCCGCGACAATATCTGGCATGACTTGGTGCCCTATTTGCACCACGTGCCGATTTTCGGATATGGCCCGAAGTTCTTCCCACAATTGGTCCCGTTGGTGTTGGGCCCCAATGCCCTCAATCAGGTATTGGATGCACAGAATCAATGGCTCAGTGATTCTCTCGAGTTTGGCTTCGTAGCTGCTGCTGCTCTCACACTGTTCCTGATTGCGCTTCCACTCTATGGATCGTCAACCTACCGGAGAGCTCTTCTTCTGCCGCTCCTGGTCGTAGTGCTCGTCGACTGTTTCTCACAAGTACCGTTGGCTCTGTTTTCTAGCATCGATGGGGCTTTTCCCTTGTTCCTACTCATCCTTTTCGCGCCTCTGCGTGAAGGGGTCCATATGAGCGCAACCACATGCGCGCAGCAGCCCGAGCGCAAGAGGCACCAAGGACGGATCAAAACGGGGCGGAGCGGATCTCTGGTCGGCCAGTCGGGTGGAAAGTCCGACCGTGGGAAAGAATGCTAATAATCGGATCTCGACAATCCAATTGGGGAGCACCTCTTCGGCGCCGTGATGCCACACGAATAGAGGCGGCTAATGTGAACCTATGAGATCTTCGTACAGAGGCCATTTCTCAGCTCCTGTGGAATTGGTGTGGCATTGAGTCGAATTGCGATTGTCGGGGCTGGCGGGTTCTTGGGGGCAACGCTCTTGCGCGTGATTCGCAGGGTTCCTGAGTGCGAGGCAATAGCCATCGTACGTCATCCTCGTTCGCTTCCCCTCGTATTGGGACTTTGTGATGCTGTAGTCGTCACAGGGGGTCGAACAGATATCGCCGCGGATGCATTCGCTGGGTGTGACGCTGTAATTGATGTGACCTTTGGTACGGCATCCGAAATCCCGACCTCAGCTCTGAATTTAGCTCGATCCTGCCAGAAAGCCAAAGTAGAGAGATTGATATACACAAGTTCGGCTGCAGCACAAAGTCTCCAGCGCCATCGTTGGAGCCTCGAAAGGCCTCCGACTTACTATGGGCGCCAGAAGCTGTTGGCGGAACAGACACTGCGTAGTCAATTGACGGACACAGAGGTAGCCGTATTCCGACCGGGCCTTGTCTGGGGCCCGCGGTCTCCTTGGACGATCAGGCACGTTACGGAGATCGCATGTGGTGCGGTTGCCGCGATCGATCGCAAGGCTACGAAGGCCTCCGCCCCAAACCTCGCCTTTAGCGAAAACCTCGCCGCCAAGATGCTGGGATGGGCAACGAGCGGCGCCGCCGGAGGTTCCGGCTACTTTGCTGACCCTTGGTGGTCGAGTTGGGAAGACTACTTCGTCTCCTTAGCCGCCAGTTTGGCAATCCCAGCGTCGAAAGTTGTCCTGGCTCGTAAGTTGCGAGCAGGTCCACCGTCAAAGCTGCTGTTCGAATTTCTCTCGAATCATCCAGTGATGGCCCGTCGAGGCAAGCAGTTATTGACGTCGTTTCCCGAGCCGGTTTTCACTGGGATGAGAGCACGTCTACGGCGTCCGATACCTCCTCCGGCCGTCAGCGCACAAGCTCTGGAGGTGGCGTCTATGTCAGGCCCGACGATAATTCGCACCGGACGGTTCTCCCCTGGCGACGTCGATGTGTTCAGCAGGTGGGCGGCACCTATCCCCCAAGTGGACGATGGTCCCTATCCACTTCAGACTGACCGGGATGGAGCTTTGCGGCGGACAGCTTCTTGGTTGTCTGCGAGCGGCTATTTCGAACACCTCGGTATAGGAAGCGCCACGCTATGACCGCTCGATTGGCGATTGTTGGTTGTGGTGCGGTCTTAGAGAACCTTCACCGGCCCGCCATTGACCGGTTACGTCGCCGTGGGTCGCTGGAGATTGCGGCTGTCGTGGATCCAATGGCGTCGATGCGCAAACGCGCAGCCGAGTGGTTTCAACCCGCTCTGTCCTTTTCGACCCTGAGGGAGGCGTTGGAAGAGGAAATTTCTGGAGTAATGGTGCTTTCTCCACCTGCCACGCATGTCGATGCCATTCTTGAAGCCCTGAATTGCGGAGTGGGTGTGTTCTGCGAGAAGCCCCTCGCTGAAGATTTCGCGGGGACAGAATCATTGAGGGAGAATCCAGACCGTCACCGCGTCTCGATCGGCATGATTCGTCGTCAGTACGACACGATGAATTTCTTGCGAGATCACGTGAGCTCCCTGATCGACACTAGCGATTTCAGGATTCAGTACTCAGAGGGCGACCGCTACATCTGGCCAATTGTCTCGGAACTTTACTTTCGCAGAGCCACTGGCGGAGTCGGAGTCGTTCGCGATACAGGCATCCACATACTCGACCTGCTCACGTGGATATTTGGGCCCGCCAATCTCTGCCATTTGAGTACGGACGCAACCTCCGAATTCGTGGCACGAAACGCCAGCCTCGGACTGGAGTTTGCGGGTGGCAATGCGTCCATCCGTCTGAGTTGGACGGATCCGCTACCGCCCGGCCTGAGGATCGAGAGCCGATTGGGCAGCATTTGGGTGCCGCCCGGAGCTGAGTCCGTGATCTTTCAACGGCCGGAAGGAGAACAGCAATGGAGACGGCTCAGCACGGGCGAATCCACTGGACCTTCCTGGATTGGTTATCACCGGCCTCGGTGTCGAAGCTCCGAGAATGCCGCATTCCTACAGCTAACTGATTTCTTGGACCCTTCACGTGGCCGCCTTGCAAGCGTTGATGAGGCTGCCGTCATTCTCAAGATGCTAAATGACAGCGCCTAAGCTGTAGTGCCTTGGGACCTTCCCAGGCACGGCTCACCAGTGAGCCGCCGACAGCCGTGTGGTGATGGTGATGGTGGTAGCTGTGGAGCCAGTGGGTAGTCGCCACTTCCGTTGATCCTCTCGTTAAACGTGCACTCTCGCGCACGTATGCGCATTTCGTCAGCAGAGCCTCACCTCTGAGGATCTCCATCAATCACACGTGACAAGAGCATTCGCAACTCGTGGAGATCGAGCCAACCCCTTCTGTTCGAAAGCAGCAACGAGGCGAGGTAGAGAGCCGATCCGAATACCACGACTATCACTCCGGAAATCCAGGTGGTGCCGAGAACGGATCGCACCACTGTCCCGAGCACACCATATGAAGCGATAGCGGATAGCGCCACTGCCAAGTATCCCGATCCAAACGGGTGGACATTGACCTTGCGAAACAGTACGAGGGACGCCGCAACAGCGGTGAACAAGATACTCACAGACCACGCGCCAGCAGCACCCGTCGCCCCGAATCTCGGGATGAGGACAATATTCAAAACCACATTTAGGATGACCGCGATGACACCGATCAGGAGGTTTGTGGAGTTTCGTCCAGCCATCAAGATTGCAATACTGTTATTCCCAGTTCCAGTATTCGCGAGCATGGCCAGGGCGAGAATTTCGAGTGCCACAGCTCCTGTCCTGTAATCCTGGCTGATGAGAGACATCAGTAGCGGAGCGAAGAGCGCCATTAGTAATAACACGGGCCACGAAATCGCCATAACCCACCAGGTCGACTCGCGGTACACAGTGTGAGCGGCTTCGGTCTTTCCGGTGGCCCAGAGTCTGCCCAGCTGCGGAGCGAGGGCAATGCCGACCGAGCTGAGTGCAAAGGTGCCTATCAGAATATACCTACTTGCCACCGTGTACGACGCGACTTGTTTACTCGATCCCAGTATTCCAAGGATGACAATATCCAGGTAAAGGAGCAAGACTTGAACGACGCCTGCGATGCTTCTGATCCCGCTGAATTTCCAAAAATCCACAAGAATACGCTTGCGAGGTTTGGCGGTTTCGATCGAGGCAGCCAACGGTCGCTCACCACGTATCGGGGTGCCAAGGTGGCTGAACAACATTGCTGCACCGACAATTGCGCCGATCGCGAGTGGTACGGCGAACGATATCGCCCCCAAGAACGACGAAACTCCAAGAACCACAAATGCACCAATAAGAAGAAGGCGACCGGCAGGGACAAGCAAATTTTGCACGAATATGGATTGTTCGACAGACCACACCCTGACACCCGCTGACGTAATCGTCATAACTGTCGCCAGGGGCAAGAAGAGCGTAAGAATGCGCAGTTCCTCCGCTACGGCGGAAACGCTCCCGTGATGAATCACGACTCTTGCGATCGGAGTGGCCTCAAGAAAGACTACCGTAGCAATCGCCACGGAGGCCAAGACCGCAGGGCAGATTGCAATGGTGGATAGGAAATGGCGATCCCGGGAGGCACTCAAGGTTGGCATCATCTTCAAGAGGCCCCAGTCCGCCCCGAGTACTGTTCCGTAAGAGAACATCGTGAAAAGTGCAATGGCTTCGAACAATCCTCCCGCTTGCCGAATGCTCAAGGTCCGGCCGATAAATATGACAAAACCGAATCCCAAGAGGGAACTGGCAATACTTCCAAAGAGACTGACCAGGCCTCCGCGGGCGAGAATGCGAAGTTCGCCCATGTGACCACCATCATTCACGTTGCTTGCTTTCTCCTCCGCCTTGTTTCGCTGAGCTCGTGCCCATGAATCTGCCTCGAACCACCGTGAAGTTCGAAAACTACTTGGTCTTCATTACTGTACTGTCAGTACAGTACGTACGAAAGAGATGGCCGAACGAAGTGAAATGAGAAGGTACATATGGTCCGCGCAGCCGGAGCTAATCCCTCCTCCGAAGTCGCCTGGCTACTTGCTAAAGGGGGCGTCGTCCTGGGAGTCGTCAAGTTTGACGAACTTCTCCAACGATCCGTATATTGTCTCGCTCCCGGAGGGCTGTTGCTCGATCCCAGACGTGACCGCAGATGAAACGACGCAAGGGCATTCCGAAGCCCCAATGGGTTCACGAGAAATTGGCGCCGGCGGCATGGGCGTTTCGTCTGGCCCGGGATTATCGATGGTTCTCCTTCGCAGCGCGTGTACCTCGGCCGCCACTTGATGTGAGCCGGCAGAGTCGCCTCGCTTTTGTTGTGGGTTGCGGGCGATCAGGTACGACCATTCTCGGCGACTTGTTGGACTTGCATCCAGCAATTCGGTATTGGAACGAACCAATCGAACGTTGGGCCGCAGTAGACCTGGCTACTGATACGACGGGGATTTTCCGATCAGATCGTGCGAAGTGGGTTATGGATGCGAGTGATGCGACACCGGAGATCGCACGTCGCTTTCGGCGGCTCTTCAGGCCACCCCATCGGCCAGGAAGATGGCTGGTCGAAAAGTTGCCGGTCAACGCAATGCGCCTGGGCTATCTCAGTTCGCTAGCACCGAACGCCCGCTTCATTGTTATCGTTAGGGACGCCCGCGGGGTGATCAATTCCATAGTGCAGAAAGCGTTGAATCCGGGTACTCAAATCCTCGGTAAGGAAGAGGTAAATGGTTGGTGGTGGGTCGCTGATCTCAAGTGGAGAACTCTCCAGTCGGCTGCAGTTCAACACGACTGGCTTCCCGAGGAATTCTTGGTAACCGATGATGATTCTGTCCGTGCGGCGTGCGAGTGGATAGGTACTTGCGAGTCGTTGCATCAGACGCTTAGCAGCGTAGGAGACCGAGCAATAACGGTACGATACGAGGACCTTGTTACAGGAACTGACAGTGTCCTAATGGCGATAGCAGCACATTTGCAACTTGCTGCGCCCTCTGATTGGCTCAAGCAGGCTCAGGCGATTACACGTCCTCCCAAGGATGATCACGATCCCATGCTGCCTAATGAGGTCAAGCGGAGGGTAAACGAATGGCAGGAGCGATTGGGATACGTCCCTATCGTGTAGTTGGGGGTATCCACCACGGACTTTAGTTAGACAGCAATGCGGCGAAGCGTCCGTGGCAAAGCCTTTTCCAACGGTGGTGCTCGAGCACCCACTCACAGATCGGGATGCTGTCTCTCACAAATCGACTGCTGGGCGATGTGTTCAGTCATGTATTCAATGGTTATGCTGAGGGCCGCTTCCCGCCCGGCATTGTGGGGCCGGTACTCCGGTTTCGGGAAGGCCGGTCAGGTCTTTGTCCACGAAATTGACGCATCCACGATTCGAGCGTAAAGAGGCTCCATAGCATGAGCGAACAGTCGCGTCGTTCGGCGAGGGTGTCATGCTGCATTTGAGCGATCTCCTGGTAATCGAACATACCTCGCTCCTCTACCACATCACGGGAGAGATGTTCGGCCACGAGATCGTCGTGTGTGACCCACCATCGAATCGGGGCCCCGAGGGCGCCCTTCTTCTTCTTGAGTACGTCCGCCGGTAGATGGCCACGCATCGCTTTCCTCAGGGCGTACTTCTGTGTTAATCCGCGGACCTTCTCTCGCGGTGACATGGTCATCGAGAAGTCAACGAAATCGGAATCGAGGTATGGGTTGCACACGGTGAGGCCGTGGGCGCGACCCAGTGCCACGACGTCACGAGTGAGCCCGTCTGGGGTCAGGAGTCGAAAATCGATGTATAGAAGTTTAGTGAGGGCGTCGAGCGTAGATACCTCGTCGAGGCAGGCATTGATCTTGTCGATGGGAGAGCGGTCGAGGTCTCCAAACACCGACCGCCTGCAGAACGAGTCCGCGAGAACGGCACCGTGGAGGCGACGGACGTAGAAATCTCCCATTGACAGCTCGCGGATCGAGATCGTTCGTTGGATGTCGAAGCGAAGCCGTGTCAACCAGGCCGAGCGTGCTGTTGGTAGGGCGGCCAAGCGGCCGGCGAGCTTCCACCCCGGCAGGTTGCGAGTATGGTCGAGCAGGGAGATGAGCAGATGCCGCCGCTCGCCCCCAAAAAGGAAATCACCGCCGATGCCCGTCATCACTCCGTTTGCCTGGGTCTTTGCCGCGCGCATCACGGCGTCGACGACAATCGGTCCTCCGTCGTAAATCGGTTCCTCGATAACCCGCACGATCTCTGGGACGCGATCAATGACGTCGGACGGGATCGTTAGGACCGAGTGATGGGTCCCAAAGTGGTCGGCGACAGTGCGGGCGACCGCCTCTTCGTCAGGCAGTGCCATGTAACGGTCAAGGTCGCCGAAGCTGCCATAGAAGGTGGGGAAGGAGTGACCGAGCGCGTCCGACAGCGCGTACACTACGCTCGAAGAGTCGAGGCCACCAGAGAGGAACGAGCTCCACGAATCGCTCCATGGCATGCCTCGCTGCACAGCTGACTGCAAGTGCCGGAGGATTTCCAGACTGAGCTCGTCGCGCTGCCGGCTGACAAACGACACCGTCGTGCAGCGGCTCGTAGTATCCAACGTGCCGTAGCTTCGAACCTTCCCAGGTGACGAAACTGCCCGGTTGGAGCTTCTCAACGCCCTCGAACATCGAGTTCGGCGAGATGACCCAACCCTGGGAGAGGAACTCAAATACGCTCGACAAGTCCACGTTCGGCTTGGACGGGAGCAGCCCGAGTAGCTCGGCGAGCGTTGTGGCGAACACGACCTCGTCGGGCTGTCTCGGCGACGTAGGCGAGCGACTGACCGAGCTTGTCGATACCGGCATGGACACTTCCGTCTCGATGGTCCACAATCACGAACGCAAACGAGCCATCGACCTTCTTGAGGGCGGCCAGTCCGTGAGCGAGGTAAAGCTCGGCCAGGATGGCGGCGTCTCGGCCGGGCTGCATCAGGATTCCCGAGGTACTGCTGAGGTGGCCTTCGATGGCGATGTCGACGGTCGACGGTCCTGCGGCAGGGCTTGTGGCTCGCTGCGCACTTCCGACGGGCAGACTGAGGAGAGGCGCCCCACCGTGTTTCGAAACTGCCGCGTACATTGGTCCTATCTACTCCCGGCGCCCAAGAAAGTCAAAGCCACGTTGACAGGATCGGCTGCACCGTGAGGTGCCTTGTCGATGTGAAGGGTCATGCGGCGCAGAACAACCTTGTTCTCAAGAGCCGTGCGAATGGTCCGCTGGGGGGTTTCGGGAAGCACGTTGAGCGAGTCTGCCCAGACTCCGATGGACCACCGAAAGGACTAGAGCTCTAGCGCTTCTCGGTGGTGCCCGTCCGGCCTCACCTCCCTGTGTCCATCACGATTTGTTGGCTTGCTACTGATTTAGGTCGCATCCGCTAGTACGAGGTCTGTGAATAGTTCGCCAACTGGGGCGGCAGTGATGGCTTCGCGACATCGGTTGCCCGTCTCACGCCGTCTTGTATGTAACGTCAAGGTCGCGGGAGACTTCCAGAGTACTGACTGCATTCTTGCCGGCGCAGAACGGGTAGTCGCCATGAGCCACCTGCCGACGGGACTTTCGATCCCTCGAGGATCGTGTTGTCCTTTGCGGAGAGTCGACGGCACGTCCCTCAACGGCAGAGCCAATCGATAGAATGATGGGGTGACCGCCCGACCTGTGCGACCCCCTCAGAGCGCCCAAGTCTCCACACTGAGCGCCAATACAGATTGTGCAGAGCGTTCTCACACTGAGCACCGAGCAGAAAGGACGAAAGGGTAAATCGTCGGTCAGGAGCGTCGCAGGCCACGCTAGAGCGGCTGTGGTTGGTGGTGGCCGGCTGTCGCAGCAGTCTCGGTCGCATGTCGGGGACCGTGACGATGAGGGTTGTTCGCAGCCGGTCAGCCGAGAGATCCATACGTAAGTTGCCGCTGGGGACTATCCGAACTTCGTTGTGAAGGCGGCCAAGGAGCTCGGAAAGTTCCCATCCGTTATGAGGAAGTCGATGCCCTGATTGAGGTTGTCTCCGACGTCGTCAATAAAGTAGATGACCCAAGCAACGTGATTGCTGATGAACCAACTATCCATATTGTTGATAAAGGTCTCATCGTCGCCGAGCCCATAACCATCGTTGCGGACGGTGACGGCCCACTCAGGAATGACTATCGGCTTGCTGTGCGACTGGGCAAAGGAAGCCAGCCAATTCAAGCCAAGCGGGTCGGTCAGAAGGTTGTTGAACACCGCATCGGACTGAGCGACCGTCGCAGTATTGTGGGGGTCTCCACCGGGGAAGATGGAGCCGTTCCATGACCAGTCATACACGTCAAACGACACGTAGTCGACAAAGCTGTCACCGGGATACGCATTGTTGATGTTCCACGCGAGCGACTGAAACCCGGCGGGACTCCAGAGATAAGTGAAGTTGGCTCCCGGTACCGCCCGCATCGCCGTCACGATCTTCTGCCAATAGATGGCGAAGTTCCCTGCATCTATGTTGCTTCGGACCGTCCACGGATACCAGGTGCCATCGAACTCCCACCCTGGGCGCAAGATGGCATTCCCGAAGCCGAGAGAAATGAGATTCTTCGCAATGGCAACAAAGTTGGCGTTTTCGCTTCCCGCTGCTCCCTGAGCCAGGGTGTTCTCGGGATTGCCCGAGCCGTCGAGGGCGACCATCGGTACACCAATCACCATCTGGTACTTGGTTCCTATCCAACTGGAGAGCCAACTGGCAAGGGTGGCCTCAGTGGTCAGGTATTCCCACCCGTACTGCGACCCGTACGTTGGCCCGGTATAGGCGCGACTCGGAAGGTATGTCTCGGCCAAGCTGATATGAGCCCCGGTGGTCGAGGCGAAACTGTCCACTCCTGCACGATTGTTGGTGCCCGCGTAAACACCAAGCGCTGCCGGCGCTCGCGGTGCAGAGGGGTTGCCTGAAGTGACAACGGTGCCAGCGTTTCCGACATTTGCGGCCCCCGCCCCGGAGGACCCCGGGCTCCCCGGAGTAGGTGCGGAAGGGGTCCTCGTCAGTACCGACACGCGTGGCGTGTAGTCGTCGTGCTCGCAATTGAGGTTGTGCTGGTGCCCGTGGTACCGCTCGTTGTGGAGTGAACGCGCGTATTGGTCGTGACTGGCTCGGTGGTGGTCGTCGGTTGATTCTGACCCTGGTTCTTTGCATGCGTCACAGCCTCGTAATTTCCCGTGACTGTGGAGGAGGCCACGAGCGTGTAGAGCATCACCAAGGCGATTACACCACCTGCGAGGGCGCGACGCCGATGGCCTAACGCTGCCCGAAGGAAGTAGCCGTCGGGCCACGAAGCTGGTGTGCGAAGCCGTCGGGGGCTGGAACTGGGGTTGCGTTCGGCGGTGGCTCGCCCCCGACCCATTCTGACGCCTCGGAGCGTCCATTGCCTCACATATAGTGAATCGGCTATCACGGAGAGTGGCTTAAGGGCTTTCTCCGTGACGCTGAGTCGCATGAACGTGGCCGCCTGCGGGCCCAGGCCCACAATCGGGGTACCGGCACGAGGCGACCCGGTCCCGATGTGGGTCGATCTGACGACTCGAGCAGGTTTGCACCACTTGTCGGTGACGGCCGACGTACAGAGGCGGGAACGATGGCGCACGCGCTGACGCGTGCATGCGGGGAACGCAGACTCGGAGAGAAGCCGAGCGAGGTGGGACGGAGGTGTCAGGGCGCTGGCCGCCTTAACGGTCGCCAGTTTGGCCTCGAACTCCTCAATTGTGGGGCGTGCCTGGGCGAGCTCGTCGCCCTCGGCGCTCTTCGTACCCGGCTTCAGGCCGGCATCGATGAGGGCCTGGCGCTTCCACAGATGCAGCGTTGCCGGTGAGACGCCAGTCCCCCTTGTGATAGCGCGCTGACCCGTTCGCCGGCTACGAGGCGTTCACAGATCGTCTCTCGCATAACGCTTGGGCATGGACTACCTCCAGGTAGCTCACGACCAAACTCTCATAAGCGTGGACCGCCAAACGGGGTCAACCTCACGTCGTGCGCCCCCCGGGATTCGAACCCGGAACCTGCGGATTAAGAGTCCGTTGCTCTGCCATTGAGCTAGAGGCGCGTCGGCGCAGTGTAGGCGAAGGGCTTCCCAGACTCGGGGAGCCCACGCGACGCCGTCGGGGTGACCGAGGGGACTTGAACCCCCGACCTCCAGGGCCACAACCTGGCGCTCTAACCAACTGAGCTACGGCCACCATGCGGAGTCCGGCAAGCCGAACACGCAGGATTGCCACGATACACGGAGTACGCTGGCCTTCAGCGGGTGAGCCCGAAACTCAGCCGATCCGAGTCTTCGCCTCCGTAGCTCAACTGGATAGAGCGGGTGGCTTCTACCCACCAGGTTGCGGGTTCGACTCCTGCCGGGGGCACCAGGGAAAACGTGCCAGCCGCTCGAGGCCAGCGCCCTGTCGCCCGTCGCGCAAGTGCGTCGGCGCCGCCTGGACTCGGGCTCAGGTGACCCTGAAGGCGATGGCCGAGGAGGCCGCACCGGCCAGGCTGGTGACCCGGACGACGCCGCTCTTGGCCCCGGTCGGCACCGTGACGGTCACCTTGGTCGGTGCGGTCTTGGTGATCCTGGCCGAGACCCCCCCGATGGTCACGTGGGTGATCTCCGAGAGGTTCACGCCCTTGATGGTGAGCTTCTTGCCCGGTGCGGCGGCGGTCGGGCTCACGCCGGTCACGACGGGCACCTCCGCACCGACGTGGAAGCGGGGATCGCCGGCGGGTACCTGGAGCTTGGCGACGACGTTCCCACCGACTTCGGTGAAGGACTTGTAGCAGGCGACCGCTTTCTTCCCGTGGCACTTCTTGAGGAAGACGGGCGCCGGTGAGTTCGGCCCCACCGGCTGGTAGCAGATCACGACCCCCTTCTGGCTGGGAAGGCCCTTGACGGTGTCGGTGACGAGCACCGCCGTCCCGGACTTGAGGCCGGTGTCGGTCAAGGTGGCGACCGGGGCCGAGTAGCCGAAGCCGGGACACGACAGCACCTGGGTGGCCACCGACAGGGAGATGCTGGCGGTCGAGCTCACGAGCTTGGACCCGGTGACCGAGACCGTCTGCGACGGGGCGGTCACCGTCGCCGAGCACCCGGTCGTCCCCGGGGTGCAGGGGACCACCACGGCCACGTCGGTGTCATAGGCGCCGATGTCACAGGGGACGCTCCTGGCGACGCCACGCTGATCGGTGGCCGGGCAGTGCGAGGCGTTGTTCACGTGGTCGATCGCCGCGCTCCCGGTCTCCAGGGCGATGGTCGGGGTGGGGCCGCCGTTGCCCTGGAGACCGGCGGGGTCGAGACCCGCCGGTGTGCTCGAAAGGTCGCCGGTGCCCCCGAACCCGCACGAGCCGTCGTCGTCGAGGTTGTAGCCGTAGTCGGTCAGCGTCGCGAGCTCGAAGTAGCAGTCACCACCTGTCGCGCTGTTGGCCACGATGGAGGCACCCATCGCCACCGGGCCCTGGTCGCTCGAGATCCCTCCGCCGAACGGGGCGCTGTTGCCTGACAGGGTGCTGTTGGTGATCGTGGCCGCTATGGGTTGTGAGGGGTCGTAGGAGTCGTAGACGTAGATGCCGCCGCCGAACTGCGAGGCGGTGTTGCCGGCCAGGGTGCTGTTGGTGACCGTCAGGGTGGCGAATTCGCTCTCGATGCCGCCACCGCTATAGGAGGTGTTGTTCGACACCGTGCTGTCGGAGACGGTGAGCGTGCCGGTGTTGAAGATCCCGCCCCCGCCGAACGAGGAGGTGTTGTTCGACACCGTGCTGTCGGAGACCGTGAGCGTGCCGGTGTTGTAGATGCCACCCCCGTCGCCACCCCCGCCGTTCTCGATGCTCAACCCCGAGATGGTGGCGGTGACCGAACCGACCGAGAAGACCGAGTCGCTCCCGTCCCCGTTCACGGTCAGGGCGCCCGCGCCGGGGCCGTCGATGGTGAGATCGACCCCGATGTTGATGGTGCTCGTGAGGGTGATCGTCGTACAGGCAGGGGAGAGCGCGAAGGTGACGGTGTCGCCCGAACCCGCCCCTGCGACCTCGGACGCCAGCGAGCCGGGCCCCGAGGCGTTGCAGTTGGTGACGATGTCGGTCGCCGCCGAGGCCGCCTCGCCGGGGAACACGACGACCGAAATGGCGACCAACCCGATCAGCCACGCCGGCGACGATCCGCATGACACCGGCGGCGCGTCGGGGTTGCAGACTCGTGGTCATGGTCGTTGCGCGCACAGTCCCCGTCCTTCGCTCTTCACGGTTGCCGACCGATTCGCCCGCAGGTTATCGGCACGGTCGTCACCTGGAGATCCTCACCGGGAAGGTCGTGGGCTCGATCGGGACCGATGCCGAGTTGCTGGTGATGGTGAGCGGATAGCTGCCCGGCGCCAGCTTCTTCGAGATGGGGACCAGGGCCAGGAATTCGTGGAGCCACGGCACGTAGATGGTACGGAGAGCCGCGCCGCCGTTGAACGACACGCTCGGGTTGGCGGTGACGGCGAGGGCATCGGGAATCGGCGTGTTGTGCGCGTCCACGAGGGAGAACACCACCCACATCACCGAGCCTCGGTCGATGGGGAAGGCGCCCGGTGCGCAGAGCTTGACGACCGCCACCACCTTGAAGCTCTGGTCGACGGGAGTGGCGGCGGGCCAGGCCCCGCCGCCCGGCTGCGTGGCCTCGATCGTGCACTGGCCCGTCGTGAGCAGGGTCACCGTCGCTCCCGACACCGCGCACACACCGGAGGTGAGCGACGCGAACGACACGGGCAGGCCCGAGCTGGCCGTGGCGGTGAGCGAGAACGGTGCCGACCCGTAGACCCGGTCGACCAGGGGCCCGAAAGTGATGGTCTGGGAGACGACGGTGACCGTGGTCGACACCTGCACCGTGGGTGCCTGGGCGTAGGTGCTGTCGCCGGCCTGGTCGGCGTCGACGACACAGGTCCCCGCCCCGGTGAAGCTGACGGTGCCGCCCGACAGCGAGCACCCCGTGCTCGACGAGTCGAGGGAGAAGCTCACCGCCAACCCCGAGGTGGCAGTGGCCGACGGCGTGTAGGACCCGCCGGCTGTCCCCGTGGCCGGGCCGGTGAAGGTGATGGTCTGGGGGACCAGGGAGATGAGGGTCGACACCTGCACCGTGGGTGCCTGGGCGTAGGTGCCGTTGCCGGCCTGGTCGGCGTCGACGACACAGGTCCCCGCCCCGGTGAAGCTGACGGTGCCGCCCGACAGCGAGCACCCCGTGCTCGACGGGTCGAGGGAGAAGCTCACCGCCAACCCCGAGGTGGCGGTGGCCGACGGCGTGTAGGACCCGCCGGCCAACCCGGTGGCCGGGCCGGTGAAGGTGATGGTCTGGGGGCACCCCGAGGGGAACACCAGGGTGCCGCCCTGGACCACGACGACGGCCCCGGTCTCGTGGTACGTCGACCCGCAGAAGTTCGTGAACGAGGAGCCGCCCAGATAGCCGTCGATGACGAGGGTGCCCGAGTTGCTGTAGGAGCCGTTGTTCTTGAACGCACCACCCACGTAGACCTCGTGCTCCGCCGAGCGACACGACCCGAGAGGGGCGATGGTGAAGGTGCCGGTGGCGGCGTTCGTGGTGACGCCCTTCCCGAAGTCGTTCCAGTAGCAGGCGTCGACGGTGCCGTCATCGACCACGGAGCCGCCGTTGTTGAACGGGGACGTCGAGGAGGAATCGGTGAGCGTGGTACCCGAGGGGATCGTCAGTGTCGAGCCGGCCTGCACCGCCGCGAATCCGGTGACGACGCATGTGCTGGTCCCGGCATTCCACGAACCGTTGAGGGTGACGTCGGGCCCGTTCAGGCTGCAGGTCGAGGAGCCGAGGACGACACTCGACGCGGCGCCGGCCGGCAATACGGCCACGGCAAAGCCCACCGTGGTCGCAGCCAATGCTCCGAGGACGAGTACCAGGGCACGACGCATCAGGATCACCCCGCCTTGAGTTTCTGATGCTGTCACCAAGTAGTGAACGCGAAGAGTCACTGTAATCGCATCCAGTGTCTCGATGCTTGTTTGGAGGGGCAACGGGAGGCGCCGACGTCCACGACGTGCGAGCCCGCGACCACTTGTGTCACTTTCTTCACTTGCGCTTCAGCCGGGGACGCAATGGCAGGAAGTCGTCGTGGCCATTGTGGCGGCAATTGTGGCCGCAACAGGGGAATGACCGGTGTTTCCCTGTACGCTTTCCGACCGGCGGGGGGGTTGTATGACTCCTAGTGGTGGAAGCACAGCGTGCTGAGGTCCGCGCTCAGGGACCTGCAATGGCGACGGCGTCGTTTCGCTATTGCCGTATTGGGCACCGCGCTCGTCTTCGGCATGGCCCTTGTGATCACGGGTATCAGCAGCGGGTTCGACTCCGAGGCCCTGCGGACCGTAACCCAGCTTCGGGTGGGGACCTGGGCCGTGGGGCGAGGCGCTTCGGGGCCGTTCCTCGGGCAGTCGCCGATGGAGGCCGCCCAGGTGCGCGAGGTGGCCGCCCTCCCCGGGGTGCGGCGCGCCGTCGGCACGGTGTTCACCCACAAAGACATCGTGACGACGGGCAAGACCCAGTCGGTCAACGTGCTCGGCGCGCCGGCCGGGACCCTCGGCGTCCCCCCGGTCTCTGGGGGTCGGCCTCCCACGAGCCCCGGCGAGATCGCCATCAGTACCAAGCTGGCCGGCTACGCCGTCGGGTCGAGCCTCGAGCTGGGCGGCCACGCCTTCACCGTGGTGGGCACGGTCGATGATTCGACCGCGCTGGCCGGAGTTCCCAATGTCTTCCTGACGCTGCGCGACGCGCAACTGGTGGCGTTCGCGGGCCAGCCGGTGGTGTCGGCCATCGCCGTCGACGGCTCTCTGCCCGCCACGCTCCCTCCTGGGCTCAGTGCGGTGACGAACGCCGGCGCGCGCAGCGACCTGCTGCGTCCTCTGCTGCAGGCGCGCTCGACCATCACGTTCCTGGCCATCTTGCTCTGGTTGGTCGCGGCGATGACCATGGGATCGGTGATCTACGTCTCGGTGCTGGAGCGACAACGGGACTTCGCCGCCTTCAAGGCCACCGGCGTGACCTCCACGTCGATCCTGGGAGGCTTGGCGCTCCAGGCCGTCATCCTCTCCGTCGGAGCGGCCGTCATCGGGAGTGGCATCGCGGCGCTGCTCGGGCCGACGATGCCGATGCCGGTCTCCCTCACGTTGCACTCGTATCTGATCCTTCCGGTGATCGCGGTCATCGTCGGGCTGGTCGCCAGCCTCTCGGGGTTGCGCCGGGCGGTCTCGGTGGATCCCGCCCTGGCCTTCGGGGGGCCCTGATGCCCGACCTCCGCATCACCGACCTGACCATCGAGTACTCCAGTGGCGGGTACGCCGTCCGACCGGTGGACGGCCTCGACCTCCACGCCGGCGCCGGTGCGCTCACCCTCCTCCTCGGGCCCAGTGGCTGTGGCAAGACGTCGCTGCTGTCGTGTCTGGGAGGGATCCTCACACCGAAGAGCGGTTCGATCCGGTTCGGGGACATCGAGGTGACCTCGCTCAAGGGCCAGGCGCTCACCGCCTACCGGCGCATGACCGTCGGCATCGTCTTCCAGAGCTTCAACCTCGTCGCCAGCCTCACCGCCCTCGAGAACGTCACCGTCCCCCTGCGCGCCGCGGGATCACGGTGGCCGGCGGCGAAGCGCCGTGCCGAGGAGCTCCTCGACGGCGTGGGGTTGTCCGAGCGCATGCACCACCGTCCCGGCGACATGTCGGGCGGTCAGCAGCAGCGGGTCGCCATCGCACGGGCGCTCGCCCTCGACCCGCCGCTCATCCTGGCCGACGAGCCCACCGCCCATCTCGACTACGTCCAGGTCGAAGAAGTCATCCAGGCGGTGCGACGACTGGCCTCGGGGGAACGGGTGGTCGTGGTGGCGACCCACGACCACCGGCTCATCCCCCTCGCCGACAACGTGGTCGAGCTGGTTCCCGACATGGGGGTCTCGAACCTCCCGCCCACGCGCGTCGAGCTCGCACCGGGGGAGGTGCTGTTCCGGCAAGGCTCGTGGGGCGACCGCATCTACGTCGTGGAGCAGGGCGAGGTGGAGATCGTGGCCGAGCGCGACGACGGCACCGAGGAGATCAAGACCGTGGTCGGCGCGGGCGGGTACTTCGGCGAGATGGGCCCGCTGTTCGGCGTGCCGCGTTCGGCCACCGCCCGGGCACGCACCCCGGCCGCGCTGGTGGGGTACACGACGCGGGACTTCAAGGCCATGACGTCGCCGGGCACAGACCTCGTGTCCGACGTCGGGAGCCTGATCGAGGTGCCGACCGGGGCGCCTGCAGCTCAAGCACCGCCGACCGGCGGCACCGCCGGCCCCGGCCCCTGTTGTCGTCGGGGCACCGCTGGCCGAGGTCGAGGGCCTGTGGTTGCGCCCCGGCGACGGCTACCTCGTCGAGCCCCTGGGATCCGCCACCGGGAGATGACCCCGCCCGGTCGCCTCGGACCGACGGACGGGGGAGGCCTCAGGCGACAGCCACCTCGGGCTCGGTGCCGGCGCTCTCCTCGGGCAGCGCGGCCGGCACCGTGCTGGGCCCCCGGATCACGGTCACGGCCAGGATGAAGGCCACGAAGGCGATGAGCGACCCGAGGCGGAAGGCTGCGTCGTAGCCGCTGGTGGTGGCGAGCGCATGCTGGGCCCGGGTGACGGCGTGCCCGGCGGTGGCCAAGTGGCTCCGCGTCACGCTCGTGGCCACGGTCACCAACACGGCCAGGCCCAGCGATCCGCCGATCTGTTGACCGGTGTTGAGCAACGCCGATGCCAGCCCGGCTTCGCCCCGGGGGACCCGCGACATGACGGTGAGGGTGAGCGGCACGAAGGTCGACCCCATGCCGACGGCGAGGAGGATCAGCGGGCCCATGACCGACAGGTAGGCGGCGTGGACCCCGACGAACGACAACCACAGCAGTCCGGCGGTGACCAGGAGCGGGCCCACGGTCATGGGCCGGCGCGCCCCGACCTTGGAGACGAGGCGCGAGATGACGTTGGCGGTGCCTCCGATCCCGATGGTCATGGGGAGGAAGGCGAACCCGGCCTTGAGCGGGCTGTAGCCGAGGACGTTCTGGACGAACTGGGTGATGAAGAAGAAGGTGGCGAACATCGCCGCGGCCAGACAGAGCATGATCACGTAGGAGCCCGCCCGGTTGCGTGCCGAGAAGATGTGCAACGGCATCAACGCGTGCGGGCTCTTGCTCTCGATCACGACGAACGTCACGAGCAGGATCACCGCGGCGGCCAGCGCCGCCATCGTGGCATGGTCCGACCATCCCGCCGTGGCGGCCCGTGACAGCCCGTAGACGAGCGAGGCCATGCCCAGGGTGACCGACAGCGCGCCGGGGAGGTCCAGTCGGCCGTGTCGGGTCGGTGTGGTGCCGAGCACACGGGGCGCGGCGAAGGCGACGGCGAGACCGATGGGCACGTTCACGAACAGGACCCAACGCCACGAGGCGACGTCGGTCAGGATGCCCCCGAGCAGGAGCCCGAGTGACCCCCCTGCGCCCGACATGGCCGCGTACACGCCCATGGCCCGCGAGCGCTTGGGGCCCTCGGGGTAGGTGTTCTGGATCAGGGCCAGGGCCGTGGGCGAGGCGATGGCGCCGCCGACGCCCTGGGCGACGCGGGCCGCGATGAGCCACAGCTGGTCGGTGGCGAACCCTCCCAGGAGCGAGGCGGCGGTGAAGATGACCACGCCGATGGTGAACATCCGCCGCCGGCCGAAGAGGTCACCGCTGCGACCGCCGAGCAGGAGCAGGCCTCCGAAGGTGAGGGCGTAGGCGGTGATGACCCACTCGAGCCCCGGAGCCGAGAAGTGCAGCTCGTGCTGGATCGACGGCAGGGCGATGTTCACGATGGTGCCGTCGAGGATCACCATCATCTGGACCGCGCAGATGAGCACCAGGGCGAGCCCTGCGTGTCGGTGTTCGGTCAGCGCCTGTTCCGCACCCTCGTGACCCATCGGTTATAGACTCCCATAAAAGGTTGATACGTATGGCCGAGATGCTTAAGATTACTAAAAGGTCGAAAGATGTCAAGTGATGGAGGGCCCGAGCAGGGCAGAGAGCGCGAGGCAGCCGCCGGGGACGCCTGGCAGGCGCTCTACGCGCTCGTGTTCGAACGCGAGGGCCAGCAGCGCTTCCACGAGGCCTGCGACGCCACGGGCCTGGCTCCCGGCGGCTTGAAGACGCTGCTGCGTCTGTCACCGGACCAGCCGAGTCCCATGCGGGACCTGGCCGAGTACTTCCGCTGCGACCCGTCCTACGTGACCTCTCTCGTCGACGGCCTCGAGGCGGCCGGGCTCGCCGAGCGGCGGTCGCACCCCACCGACCGCAGGGTCAAGATGGTCGCGCTCTCGCACGCCGGGGTGGACGCGCTGGCGCAAGCCCGCAAGATCCTCGGGCAACCGCCGGCCTCGTTCTCGGCGTTGAGCACGCCCGAGCTGCTCAAGTTGCGGGCCCTTCTCGGGAAGATCGACCGGTCGGAGCGCCCACCCCCCGGCTGAACCTCGACGCTCTGGGCGTTCGTCTCGACGCCGGGGGCCTGTGATCGTCGCCCGATGCCGGTGGGGACCACGGTGTCTAGACTCCGCGTGTGGCGCGCATCGTGGCGGTAGCCAACCAGAAGGGGGGCGTCGCCAAGACGACGACGGTGCATGCGCTGGGCTTCGCCCTGGCGCAGATGGGCCGCCGGGTGCTCCTCGTCGACCTCGACCCGCAGGCCTGCCTGACCTACTCGGTCGGCATCGACCCGGAGAACCTCCACCAGTCGCTCCACGACGTGTTCGTTCGCAAGATGAAGGCCGCCGACGCGCGGCGCATCGTCACGAGCGTCGACGGTCTCGACATCCTCCCCGCCACCATCGACCTGGCCGGCTCCGAAGTCCATCTCCTCACGCGCACCGGTCGCGAGCACGTCCTCGCCCTGGCGCTCGGTACCGTGGCCGACGAGTACGACATGATCCTCATCGACTGCCCGCCGTCGCTCGGGGTGCTCACCATCAACGGCCTCACCGCGGCGCACGAGGTCCTGATCCCGTTGCAGTGTGAGGCACTGAGCCATCGCGGCGTGGGGCAGCTGCTCGAGACGATCGACGACGTGCGCATGTTCGCCAATGCGGATCTCGAGGTCCGCGGCGTCATCGCCACCATGTACGACGAGCGGACCCGGCACGGCAAGGCCGTGCTCGACGACGTCCGGACGCGTTACGGCCTCAGCGTGCTCGAGCCGCCGGTGCGCAAGTCGATCCGGTTCGCCGAGGCACCGGCCATGGGACGCTGCATCCTCCAGCACGCGCCGACGTCACCGGGGGCCGAGGCCTATCGCGCCATCGCTCGCGAGCTCGACGCGGACCTGCGTCCGGCGCACTGAGCCGACCCGCAGAAAGACGCAGCGCACCCATGACGGAATCCCCCGACCCCCTGGGCAAGCGGGCGCTGTTCTGGGCGCCGGCGGAACGTGACGAAGGGGGCCCGCGACGAGCGGCGGAGCGCGACGTGCCGGGGAAGCACGCGCTGTTCTCCGAAGAGGCGCGCGCCACCGTGCCCAAGGTGCGCGCCGTGGCGTCGCTCGACCCCTCCGCGCCTCAGGCACCGCGGCCCATGCGTGCCGGGACGGGCCGGGGCATCCTGAGCTCGATCGCCGTCGACTGTTCCACCTGCGGGGCGCGCTCGGAGATCCACATGACCGAGTTCGTGATGCTCCACCTGCCGATCTGGCTGTGGCGGCCCGGTCGGGGCTACACCCGGTTCATGACGTGCCCCGCCTGTCGCCGTCGGACCTGGGTCAGCGCCTCGTGGGCTCCCTGGGCCCGCTGACAGCAGCACACCCCGGTCGGGGAGCGCGGCCCTGATCGCAGGCGTGGGGTCGTGGTTGCAGCATTTCCACGGGCCCCTGGCCTACGTGCTGTGCGGTCTGCTCGTCTTCGGCGAGGCTGCGGTGCTCCTGGGCTTCGTCATCCCCGGCGAGACGGCCGCGCTCATCGGCGGAGTGCTCGCCTCGCTCCACCACGTGGACCTCGTGCTCATGCTGGTGGTCATCGTCGTGTGCGCCATCGTGGGCGACTCGGTGGGCTACGAGGTGGGCAAGCTGCTCGGCCCGTGGCTCCTCGAGCACCGGCCGCTGCGGGGTCAGCCCGGTGTGCATCGCGGTCAGGAGCTGCTGGCGCGGCAGGGGCGGCCCGGCGGTCTTCCTGGGGAGATGGGTGGCCCTGGCGCGGGCGCTCGTGCCCGGGCTGGCCGGGATGAGCGGCATGCGCTACCGCACGTTCCTCGCCTACAACGCCGTGGGCGGCATCGTGTGGGGGACGACCTTCGTACTGATCGGCTACGCCGCCGGCACGTCGTACACGGCGGTGGCCAAGACCGTCGGGGCCTACTCGCTGGGGCTGTTGGGAGTCGTCATCGTGGCGGTGATCGTCACCGTGGTGCTGCGCCGCCGGCGCGACCACCGGAAGTGGGGCGGCCCCGGGGTGGGTGAATCGGAGCAGGGCACGCCCTGAGCCCGAACGGTCCCGTGCTCGGGCTCGGAACCCCACCAAGAGTGATGTTGCGGACGATGAAGAACCAAAGTTGCAATTCAGCGAGCCGGTGGACAGCGACTTCGCGGCAGGGCTCAGGGAGTCGCTTTCGGGTCGAGTTTGAGGAGTCTCTGCAGCCGGTCGGGTCGCAGGCCCAAGAACGGCGATCCGTCATCGCCGGAGCCGTAGCTGTCGAGCAGGCGGCGGAGAGCTTCTCTCCGGGTCGGATCGTCAGCAGCTTGGCGGGGTGTGAGGCCGGCGAGGGCCGGGACCGCTCCGTCGCACCACTTCTCCTCCTGCCGCTCGCGCCATTCCTCGGCCAGGTGCCGCATGGTCGGGTCGTCCATGACAAGAGGCTCGAGATCACCGGGCGGACGCATCTTCTCGACGTCTCGGGGCGTGCGCAACGGAGTCCGGTTGTCGGAGATGACCGACGCATCGGGGAGCTGTTCGTGCAACTCGCGGAGGGCGCGGTCCAGGCGAGGCTCGCTCATCGTCTCCACGGTGAGGCGGTCGCCGCCGAGGCGCAACGTGGCTCGGACGATCGACTCGTCGTCGGCCAACTGGTGGAGCTCGACCCACCTGTCGTCCTCCTCGGTGTGATAGCGGTGATTGAGCATCGATCGGGCGGTACCGGGGTCCGATACGAGGAGAATGGCTGTGCATGCGACGAGGGGCTCGCCCTCTCGCGTCTGGAGCGCGGGAGGTCGTTCGAGCGCAGCCACATACGAGACGAGGGACAGGCCGTCGCCCTCGTCGAGCAGGTCGAGCACCTGGGCCTCGGTACCCGGAGCGACGGGGAAGACACCGCCGATGAGCTGGTGGGTCTCGCCGTCGGGCACGGCCCGGGCGCAGATCACCGTCCCTATTCGGGCGCTACGGCTGAAGGTGCGTTCGCGTACCTCGAGGCGCTCAGCGCTGCGCAGGTCGAACAAGGTGAGACCGACGCCCGGTCGCACCGCCTCGACCTCGTAGAGGGTCCGATCCACCAGCGCCCACGATGCGGCCAGCAGGGCCTCGTCGTCGGGCAGCAGCGGGCCGCGCTCGGCCAGGAACCGGCGGAACCAGCCGAGCTCGCACAGGGCCACGTCGATCACGAGCGGGTCCTCGAATGCACGGGCCCACGCCTCCTCGTCGGGGTCGCCGCCGGCGCGGGCCTCAGCCACGGCGGCGACGTCGGTAGCCACCTGCCCTCCTCGGCGCTCGAGATAGGCGGTGGCTTTGCGACAGAGCCACCCGACCCGGTCCGGCAAGGCGGGCAATTCGTGCCGGTCGAGGTGGCACTGCTTGTACTTTCGCCCCGAGCCGCACCAGCAGGGATCGTTGCGTCCGAGCTTCGATGAAGCCGGGGAAGCAAGCGACAGGACCTGGCGGAGATCGGCGTTGTCCTCCGGTCCCACTCCGAGGCGCCGCCAAAGTCGCGCCGCGCCCGCAGCGTCGCCGCGATCCGACCGATACCAGGCCAGCCGGTCCACGCCCGGTCCCCACTCCCCGTCGGCCTCTACGGCGAGCTCGAGCTGGGCCAGGGCGGCGAAGGGATCGCCGCCGCGCTCCTCGGCCACCGCAGCCAGCCATCGGGCGGCGGCAATCTGGCGCGGGCGGGTAGCGGCCGCGAGGAGGCGCCGGGCAAAGGCAGCCGCGTCGGCGAGGCGACCGGGATCGTCGTCGCCGCCGAAGAGCTCGTCGGCGACCACCTCCAGGATCTCGGGCGACGCGCAGGTGTCGGCGGCCTCGGAGAGCTCGGTGGGATCTTCGATGCCTTCGTCGAAGCGCTCGAGGACGCCGAGCGCGGCGCGGCGGTCGTCGGGTTCGTCGAGGCGATCCATCACCCGGTTGATGCGCCGGACGCGCTCGCGCTCGTCCCAGACCGAAGCCTCGTGGGCGAAGAACGCGCCGTTCTGCTCGAGACCCGCCGCCCCACACAGCGCCCCGAGCGGGGCCCGGGGTCGACTGAAGAGATCGCGGTCGGCGGCGAGAAGGCCGAGGATGATCTCCTCGGCCGACACGGGCATCCAGCTGTCGGCAACCTCGGCGTCGTAGACGGAGCGCACCCTGTCGACGAGCTCGGCTTCGAGGGAGGGTTCGCTGTCCAGCGCTTCGATGGAGACGACGTCGGCGTCGAGCCGCACGGTGAGCAGCGAGTCGACGGCGAACTCTTTCAGCCATCCCTCGGGACCGTGCCAGGCCACGTGACCGGGCTCGACCGAGAACGGCTCGAGCTCGCCGCCCGTGAAGGTGCGCAGCGGGCCGGGCGCGCGTGCGAACCCCACCAGATCGACGGCCACAGTGAGGCAGTCGATGTCGCGCTCGAGGTCCGACAACCGGTGCGTGAGCACCAGCCCCGTGCACAATGTCGGCCGGTGGACGAGTCGATCGCCGGCGAGGAGCTCCAGGTCTCCCTCGCCCTCCATGATGACCCGATCGCTCACGCGGTCGACGAGAGTCCGGAATGGTTCGATATGGGTCGGCAGCCCGAGTCGGGCCATGGCGGCGATCTCCACCTCGTCGATGGTCAGCGCCTGGTGCTCGACGACCACCTCGACCATGGTGTCGGCGACGACGCTGGCCGGCGGGAGCGGGAGATGGGCCAAGGCGGCGGCGTAGGCGTCGGGATCGAAACGGTGGCCCTCTTCCATCGCCGCGTGCAGCTGGCCGGTCAGCACCAGGGCCAGGCCCCGTAGGGCCTCGGCGCGATCGATGCCGGCGTCGAGGAGGCGCTTCGCGGTCTCCCACGCCACCGGCGGGTCGCCCGACGCGATCTGGTTGGCCAGGACCTCGTAGACGAGGGTGCGACGCGCGCCCGTCAGGCCGGGGTCGTCGACTTGCTCCGCGAGCAGATCTGCCCGGTCGTCGGGATCATCGGGGTCGACCCAGTCGGGGACGTTGTCGAACAGGAATGCCACCTTCGCGGGCTCCATGAACCGGGAGAGTACCGGTCGGGTGGTGGGCGTTGCCGCTCCCGTGCCCCCGGCCGCGGGTTCCCAGCTCGGGTGTTCAGACCCAAGAAACGCAACGGACCGCTGTTCGACCGCGAACGACCGTGGACGGACCCGAATGTGCCACGAGAGCGCAATGTCAGTGAGCCCGGCGTGGGCGCGCTGGAACTCTTCGAGAGGGATTGGACGTCCTCGTGTCCCCCTCGGGACTGGCCAGCCGTCGCTCCAGGTCTGTAAAGGCGGTGACGATCTCGGGCGCCTCATAGGCGCGATTGCGACGGCCGAGAGTCACCTGCTTGAGGATGCCGGCGTCCACGAGTCTGCCGACGGCGTTGTTCGCCGCGGGAAACGTCCGCCCGATGAGCATCGCCGCCCCTGGGACCGTGAGCACGGGTGCCCCGGGTAGGGCTCGCAGGAGGAGATCGGTGGCGGATCGAGCCCGTACAGAGCCAAGTCGTGCTCGCCAGTCGGCCTCGATTGAGAGGGTGCGTTGTTCGAACGAGGCGGCGTCGGCCGCGGCCCGGATGCAGGCAGTCGAGAACTGGTCGATCCACTGATTCGCTCCGTTGTTGGCCTCACGCGAAGTGGTCGGTCCGCGGTAACGGAAGCGCTGAAGTCCCGTGATGTAGTCCCTCGCCCAAGTGGCAAGGATGAGAGATATCGGCGGAAGCACCCGGGGGGCCAGGCCTCGTCGCCGGAGAATGAGGTGGATGAGGGCACGGCCGGTGCGGCCGTTGCCGTCTACGAAGGGATGGATGGTCTCAAACTGCGCGTGAGCGATCGCCGCTTGGGCGACGGCAGGAAGGGAGTCGTCGTTGCAGAAGGCGACCAGGTCCTCCATGAGTTCCTGGATGAGGCCCTCGGGTGGGGGGACAAAGGCAGCGGAGCATGGGTTGTAGGAGCTCCCACCGATCCAGTTCTGGACGCGCCGGAGCTGTCCCCCGTGAATTTCGAGCCGGGAACCCGTAAGAAGACGTCGGTGTATCTCGAGGACAAGGTCGAGCGAAATGGGATCGCCCTGTCCCACCGACTGGGTGCCCAAGACCATGGCGTCGATGTTGCCGAGGACTTCGTTCGCGGTGACGTCCGATGACCGCTGACCCAGTTGCCGGATGATTTCCGCATGGAGGAGCCTCCGGGCTCCTACCTCGAGACCCTCGATGCGCGATGACGCCACGGCCTCGGCTCGAAGGAGGATGCGGGCCAGGGCCTCGGTGTCGACGAGGGACTGGGCCTCGGCGTTGAGCCGGATGATGGCAGCTTCGGCCTCGGTCACGGCGGCCGCAACGGGGCCGTCAAGCGTAAAGCCTCGGTCGAGGAGCCGGTCTGGGACGTACGCCTCGTAATCACGGGGCCGGCGGTCCCGTCTGCCGGGTTCCGAGTAGTCGCTGGTCCAGCGCCGGTGCACAACCTTTGACATGCCACCTCCATATCAAAGGTTAGTCGCTAACCTTGATTAGAAAGTGGACCGACGAAAGGTTCTCAGGCTCGGAAGGCGTCGGGGCGATCGGCACTGGCCTGCGACAGGGCTTTGACGACGCCGGCGGAGTCGAGGTCCGCCGCGTAGACCGGTGACCCGGGCTGCTGGCGCCACGACTGGTCGATGGTCCCGGCGTCGACCGGGTCGAACCCGATCTCGTCGACGAGGCGCATCACGAGGGCCTTGGCCTCGGGCTCGTCCCCGGCGACGGGCAGGGCGACGCGACCGGGGGCGCCGGCCGGCTTCGCCACGTCGATCAGGTGCTGGGCGTAGATGTTGTTGAACGCCTTCACCACCGGGCGCCCCAGCTGCTCGCTCACCCAGCGGCTCTCGGTCGTGCCGGCCTCGATGGCATCGATGCGCCCGTCTCGCTGCGGGTAGTAGTTCCCGGTGTCGACGACGGGCGTCCCCGGAGCTGCCGCGTCGAGGAGCCCCTCGGGGAGCGACGGGATGGCCCGCTCGGGGATGGTCACGATCACGACGTCGGCGTCTTGGCCACCTCGTCGGCGCGCACGGCGGTGGCGCCGGTCTCCTCGGCCAGCTCGGCCAGGGTCTCCGGGCCGCGCGAGTTCGCCACGGCCACGTCGTGCCCGACGGCGGTGAGCCGCCGGGTGAGGTTCCCTCCGATGTTCCCCGCGCCCATGATGCCGATTCTCACGAGACCTCCCAGGCCGCCCCTCGTGTGCGCACACGACGCGGCCTCGCCGATGCGCAGGTGTGCAACCACCTGCCCCGGTCCGACATTCCCGGCTTGGAGGCCCGGGTGGGAGTCCGAGAGGTCCCGAGGCGCCGCCGGCCGAGCTCAGCGCTGCTCGGGGAGGCTCAGCGCTGCTCGGGGAGGTAGAACCGCGACGGGAAGCCACCCTCGCGACGCACCCGCCCGTGGTTCTCGAGCAGCACGATGTGGGCCAGGGTCTCGCCCACCGCGGCGCGCTGCATGAAGTCGGCGATCTCGTGCCACGGACGCGACCACTTCAGGGCGACGGAGATGTCCCAGGCGGTGGACCCGGGGTGCTCGTCGATGAGCTTCTCGATCTCGGCCAGGCGGTCGGCGTGGTGGACGATGATCTCGTCGAGCCGGCCTTTCAGGTCGGCGAACCGGTACTCGTGGGCCGGGAGCACCTCGTCCACCGCCAGGTTGTGCACCTTGAGCAAGGACTCCAGGTACTCGCCGAGGGGGTTGGGGAACTGCTGGGTGTGCACGCCGATGTTGGGGGTGATCCGCGGCAGGACGTGGTCACCCGACAGGAGGAGGCGGTGCTCCTCGCTGTAGAAGCAGACATGGCCCGGGGAGTGACCCGGCGTCCACACCGTCTTGAGGTCCCATCCCGGCACGTCCACGCGCCGACCGTCCTCGAACAGCACGTCGGGCACCGCCATCGTGACCTGTCCCCGGATCATCATCGAGGCGAAGTTGAGGTCGGGGAGCTTGGTGGCCGGCACCCCCGCGTCGGCCAGGAACTCGCGCATCCGGGCCAGGAGGTCGTCGGTCTCGATGTAGCGCGACTCGAGCATCTCGGCGTCGTCGGGATGCAGGCCGATCCACGCCCCCGACTCCTCGCGCACCCGCCCGGCCAGGCCGTAGTGGTCGGGGTGGATGTGGGTGACGAGCACCGCCTGCACGTCTTTGATCGAACCCCCCGCCTCCACCAGGCCGTTGTTGAGGGCCATCCAGGCGTCGTCGGTGTTCCACCCGGCGTCGACGATGGCGACCCCGTTGTCGAGCTCGAAGGCATAGACGAGCACGTAGCGCAGCGGGTTGTCCGGGATCGGCACCGGGATCGACCACAGCCCGGGTCGCACCCGTTCGACGGGGGGCATGACGTCGCGGTCCCACGCTTCTTTCTGCAGGACCCCCGTGACGACGACCATGGCGGCACCGTAGGCGGGAACCCCTACGCCGACCAACCCGCCGCGGGCCTGCGCGACGGTCCCGGGGGGTTCTCCACCGGTCTCCCATACGGGTGGCGTCACGTCGGAGAGTGAGGACGACGGCGGGTATCCGTGGATGGCACCTGGGTCTTCACTATTTTCACACGTGCTCCATTGACCACAAAAAGCACAGTTGCGTACCATGGCGGGCCCGGCCCGCGAGCCTCCCCACGGAAGGCGGGCGCCCGTGACAACCCTTCTCGACGTGCGTGAGCCGGCGCGGTCCCGCACGACACAGACGACTCCACGGGGGTCCAGGTGCACGATCCGATGGCGGACATCTCGGCGGGGACCGGTTCCGGACGAGACGGCGAGCTGGTGGTGAGTCGACTGCGCTCGCGGATCGAGCACGTGCTCGACATGTCGCGTGACGCCTTCGTCGAGACCGATGCGGGCGGGTACCTCACCGAATGGAACCGCCAGTCCGAGGTGCTGTTCGGATGGTCGCGGGACGAGGTGCTGGGTCGGCTCATCACCGACTTCCTCATCCCCGAGCGCCACCGGCGGGCCGTGCAGCGCGAGCTTCAGTCCATGGGCAGCTCGCTGCACGCCATGCGACGGACGCGACCGCGCCAGCTCGACCTGCTGCACCGCGAGGGCTACGAGGTCCAGGTCCTGGGCTCGGCCTACATCGTCGGGTCGGGGGCGGACCTGCGCATCGGCGGGTTCCTCTACGACCAGGACGAGGACAAGGCGGCGGAGGAGGCCTTGGCCCACGCGTACCTGCACGACTCCTTGACCGGGCTGCCCAACCGCACGCTGTTCACCTACCGGCTCGCCTATGCGCTCGCCAAGGGGAAGAGCGCGCCCGGCTCGATCGCGGTGCTCGTCTTGGACCTCGACCGATTCAAGTCCATCAACGACGGGCTCGGGCACGAGGTGGGCGACGAGGTCCTCGTGGCCGTGGCCGGCCGGCTCGAAGCGGTGGGGGAGTCCGCCGAGGTCATCGCCCGGCTCGGCGGTGACGAGTTCCTGGCCCTCTTCGACGGCGACGACGCCGAAGCCGACGCCGTGGCATACGCCGAGCGGTCCCTCCAGGCGCTGTCCGAGCCCGATCGCGGCGGGCGACAACGAGGTCTTCATCACCGCCAGCATCGGGGTGGCCTGCACCAGCGCCCGGGTCAACGAGGCCACGCCGCTGCTCTCGAACGCCGATGCCGCCATGTACCAGGCCAAACGGCGCGGGGGCGGGACCGTCGAGGTCTTCGGCGAGGTCATGCGCATGCGGGTGCTCGACCGCATGAACACCGAGCACTCGTTGCACCGTGCCCTCGAGCGCCGAGAGCTCCGCCTCTTCTACCAGCCGGTGGTGGAGATCAACGGGGCGCGGGCGGTGGGGGTCGAGGCGTTGCTGCGGTGGGAGCATCCCGAGCAGGGCCTCGTGGCCCCGGCCCGGTTCATCCCCGTGGCCGAGGAGAGCGGGCTCATCATCCCGATCGGCGCCTGGGTGCTGCACGAGGCCTGTCGCCAGCTGTGCATGTGGCGGGCCGACCGCTTCGGTGGGCCCGGCGGCGCGGTCGAGGTGAACCTCTCGGCCCGTCAGATCGACCATCCCGAGATCATCTCGACGGTGGAGCGGATCCTCGACGACACCGGGCTGCCGCCGGCCAACCTGACCCTCGAGATCACCGAGAGCGCGCTGATGAACGACGCCGCCTCGGCACTGCGGGTGCTGCAGGCGCTCAAGGAGCTCGGGCGTGACCCTCGCCATCGACGACTTCGGGACGGGCTACTCCTCGCTCAGCCATCTCCAGCGGTTCCCGCTCGACATCCTCAAGATCGACAAGAGCTTCGTCGACGAGCTCGGCGTCGACCACGGTGGTGCCGAGATCGTCGCCGCCGTCATCAAGCTGGCGCACGCCCTGGGCCTGCAGGTGATCGCCGAGGGGGTCGAGACCGAGCGCCAGCTCGACGAGCTGCTGCGCCTGGACTGCGACTTCGCCCAGGGATACCTCTTCTCCCGGCCCGTGCCCGCCCACGAGCTCGTCGAGAAGTTCCCCCTCCCCCTCGGCGCCTGACCCCCCGCCCTCGCCGGGCCGCTCCGGGCCGACCTCACCCGCTCCGGCGGGCCCCGTAGGCCTCCTCTGCGCCCAAAGTGCTTGACACCGCAAATATCTTCCCGTAAGATGCTTGTGTACTCAAAAGTACGTGACGCAAAGATCTCAGGAGGAAGCCATGACCACAGCAGTGACCGCCAACCCGGCGACCAGGCAGTACAAGGGCGCAGTCGTCCCCGCACCCGGGGTCTATGACCTCGACCAGGCCCACACCACGGTGGAGTTCGTGGCCCGGCACCTCATGATCACCAAGGTCCGGGGCCGCTTCGCCACCTTCACCGGCGCGGTGAACGTCGCCGAGGTACCCGAGGACTCCTCGGTCGAGGTGACGATCGACGCCTCGAGCATCCAGACCAGCCAGGAGCAGCGTGACGAGCACCTGCGCAGCGCCGACTTCTTCGATGTGGAGAAGTTCCCGACCCTGTCCTTCAAGAGCACGGCGGTGGAGCTCGACGGTGACAGCTGGAAGGTCACCGGAGACTTCACGGTGCGCGACGTGACGCGGCCGGTGGTGCTCGACGTGGAATTCGACGGCGCCAACACCACCCCGTGGGGCACCCAGGCGATCGCCTTCTCGGCGTCGACCGAGATCGACCGCGAAGACTGGGGCCTCACCTACAACCAGGCGCTCGAGACCGGCGGTGTGGTCGTGGGCAAGAAGGTGCGCATCGAGCTCAACGTCGAAGCGATCCTGCGCCAGCAGGCCCAGCAGGGCGCGGCCTGACCCACCCGGCCCACACCGGTGCCGCCAGGCATCATCGTGGGCCGTGCCAGTGAGCGGCGGCGATCAGCCGTGGCGATCAGATCGTGTGTGCCGGGCGCCGTCCCCTTCGGGGGGCGGCGCCCGGTATCGTTTCGCGTCAGCCACTTCGGTGAAGGGGCGCAACTGCGATGCCTGAGACTCGGAGGGACCGGGAGCGTCGAACCGGCCGCCGGCGCCGCACCGTCGTGCCGCGCACGAGCCAAGGCGCGATGGGAGCCACCCGCGCAGACGGCCCGATCCCATCGCCCTCCTCGACGCCGAGAACGACGGGACGGATCGCCGACCTCGTGCCGGTGCGGTGGGGGAGGATGCTCGAGTCGCCCTTCGCCTTCCTGCGCGGCGCGGCGGGCCTCATGGCCGCCGATCTCGCCCGGACCCCCTCGACCGGCCTGCACGTCCAGCTGTGCGGAGACGCCCACATGGCGAACTTCGGGGTGTTCGCCTCGCCCGAGCGACGGTTGCTGTTCGACGTCAACGACTTCGACGAGACCACGACGGGCCCCTGGGAGTGGGACCTCAAACGGCTGGCGGCCAGCGTGGTGGTGATCGGGCGGGTCTCGGGGCATCGGGCCCGAGGCCCAGGCCGAGGCCGCCCACGCCGCGGCGCGCGCCTATCGGCCGCACATGACGCGCTTCGCGGAGATGGGCGACGCTCGACGTCTGGTACGAGCGGGTCGACGCCAAGGCCGCGCTCGCGGACGCTCGGGCCGCCGGGCTCCCGCGCCGGTGCGCTCCGCCGTCACCGGTGCGCATCAACCGGACCTCGCAGGCCGCGCTGCCCAAGCTCACGGTGCGCACCGACGGGGGCCGGAGGCGGATCGTCGACCATCCTCCGCTCGTGTCGCACGAGGGGGTCGACGAGCACACTCCGATGCGTCCACGCGCGTCATCGCCAAGTACCCGACATCGCTCGAGAGCGAGCGTCGGGCCCTGCTGGAGCGGTTCGAGCTCGTCGACCTGGCCTGGAAGGTGGTGGGCGTCGGCAGCGTGGGCACCCGGTGCTTCGTCGCCCTGCTCGTCAGCGACGTGGGGGACCCGTTGTTCCTCCAGGTGAAAGAGGCGCCGGCGTCGCTGGTGGCCCCGTATGTGCCCCGGCGACCGTCCCGCGGCGGCGGCGCCGGGGAGCGCGCCGCGCAGCCCGAGCCGCCACGGTCGGAGGCCGGCGGGTGGTGGCGGGACAACGGCTCATGCAGGCCGCCAGCGACATCTTCCTCGGCTGGGCCAACGCCGGGGACAACGACTTCTACATCCGCCAGCTCCGTGACATGAAGGGCACCGTCGACGCCTCGTCCCTCGACGGCCGCGGGCTCGCCGGCTACGCCAAGCTGTGCGGGTGGGCGCTGGCCCGGGCCCATGCCCGTTCGGGTGCGGCGGCACGAGATCGCCGGGTACGCCGGCAACGGGGGCGTGCTCGACGACGCCATCACGCCGCTTCGCCGTCGACTACGCCGATCAGACCGAGCGCGACTACGCCCTGCTCGTCGAGGCGGTGCACTCCGGTCGCGTCATCGCCTCGACGGGACTCTGAGCGCCTGTCGCAATGTCGCGGGGTCGGAGCGGCGGCGCGGCCCCGTGGCTACGCCGGGGCCTCGAGCAGGGCGTCGATCGCCAGCCAGGTCGTCGGGGCCGAGCTCCCAGTCGGCTCCGGCGACATTGGCGCGGACCTGTTCGGCCGAGGTGGCCCCGGCGATCACCGACGCCACGGGCTGTGCGCCGCGATCCAGGCGATGGCGAGCTCGACCATGCTCCGTCGGTGGCTCGCCGGCGAATTCGCGTGAGACGGTCCACCACGGCCAGCTCGGTCGTCGGCCAGCGGGCCCTCGTTCTGCCTTCACTCCCGACAACCGGGTGCCGGCGGGAGGTGCGCTCGCCGCGTCGGTACTTCCCGGTGAGCACCCCCGAGGCCAGGGGGAAGTAGGGAAGGAACGACAGGCCGGCCCGCTCGCATTCGGGGAGCACGTCGCCCTCGGCCTTGCGGCGCAGCAGGCTGAATTCGTTCTGCACGCTCACAAAGCGCGCCGCCCCGTCGGGCACCGCGCCGTCGCGCCTCGCGTAGCTGCGCCACGGTGAAGTTCGAGCAGCCGATCTCGCGCGCCTTGCCGGCCCGGACGCACTCGTCCGAGGGCTCCGAGCGTGTCCGCGATGGGCGTCTCGGGATCCGGGGCGTGCAACTGGTAGAGGTCGACGTGGTCGGTACCGAGGCGACGCAGGCTCTCCTCGAGGGCGCTGTGCACGTAGGCGGGTTTCGCCCCTTTGTGCTCGGCGTCGACCTGCATGCCGAACTTGGTGGCGAGCACGACGTCGGCTCGGCGTGTGCCCAGGGCGCGACCGAGGAACTCCTCGCTGCGGGTGCCCGCCGTAGATGTCGGCCGTGTCGAAGAAGGTGATGCCGGCGTCGAGCGCGCCGTGGACCACCGCGGCCGAGCCGTCGTAGTCGAGGCGCCCGCCGAAGTTGTTGCATCCCAGGCCCACCACCGTGACCTCGAGTGAGCCGATCCTGCGTGTCCGCATCATGGTCCTTGTGGGTCGGGGGTCGATTCCGAGAGCGCTGCGCCCGACACCACGGCGTTGTCACCGGGCCACCGGCGCACGCTGATGGACTGGCTGGCGGTCCGAGCAGGGTACCGTCCTGTGCCCACAGGTGGGCGAGGCCCTGTCCGAAGCCGTGCGCCAGGGCGTGCATCTGGATGTCGCACAACACCCATTCCGTCGGGAACGAGCTGGGCCATGCGCAAGGTGTTGTCGAGGCTCCGGCCCATGGTCCGCACCCCGAGGGGCTGCGACACCCCACCCGACACGAAGTCGCCGATCACCGCCAAGGTGGCGGCGGAGGGCTCGAGATGGCCCGGGACACGCGCCCAGAAGGCCGAGCGGGCGTCGCCGGGGCGCCCGTCGAGCTCGACCATGAGCCGGCCCCGGGCCACGCGCTGCTCGACGCGCACGAGCACCGAGTCGGCGAACATCGGCGGGATCCGCTGCACGGGGCAGTCCTCGGGGCCTGCCACGTCGGGGAACTCGACCCACGTCCCCGACAGGTCGAGGTCGTGGCGGCCCAGGGCGGCGTTGACCGTCAGCACCTCTTCGGTGCCCAGCCGGCCGATGGCCCGGCCCTGGGTGGTGTTGCGGCCGACGGCGGGGAGGACGACCTCCCAGTCGAGCACCGTGCCGGTGGGCGCGTAGGCGAGGTACTGCGCCGTGGCCCACACCATGGGTCGCCCCGAGGCCTCTTCGAGGGCCACGATGCCCGCCGCGAGGCCGCATCCCCCGTAGAGGAACTTGCCCCGGGGTGCACACCGCCGGGGTGACCGGGAGGCGCCAGCGCAGGGGGTCGTCGGTCGGCTCGAGCCCGAGGAAGTGCCGTGCGTCCATCAGCCGAAACCTTACGTGGCGCCGGCCGATCCCGTGGCGCCCGGCGTGCCGCGACGGGACCGACCGGCGGCGCGCCGCCGCGTGGTCCCCCGGTAACGGATATGTTACGGTAACCTTTTTGTTACCAATATCTCTGTTGCCAATACCGGAGGATGCGGCCCGAGGATGCGGTACTTCGAAGCGACGTCGGTCATCGCGGCGGGCCCGGACGCGGTGTGGGCCGTCCTGAGTGACAGCGCGGGCTGGCCGGCGTGGGACTCCGGAGTCGAGGCCGTCGAAGGCCGGCTCGCGCCGGGCGAGAAGATCAAGATCCGCACCCGGGCGACACCAGGGCGCAGCTTCGCGGTGAAGGTGACCGCATGGGAGCCACCCTGTCGGTTGCAGTTCACCGGCGGGATGCCCATGGGTCTGTTCCGAGGAGTTCGGACCTACACCGTGTCCGGCGACACCGCCGGGAGCACCACGTTTCGTCTGCGCGAGGAGTACACGGGCCCCCTCGTGGGGTTGATCTGGCGGTCGATCCCCGACCTGGGCCCGTCCTTCGAGCAATTCGCCCGGGGGCTCAAGCAGCGGGTCGAATCGGGGGGACGCTGACGTGTCCCAGGCGCATGTCACGGGTGACCCCTTCGAGGCGCTGGGTGATGCCGAATCGGCGCGAGATCCTCCGCCTGTTGAGCAGCGGGGACAAGCCGGTCCAGGAGATCGCGGCGGCGATGCCCATCAGCCGGCCCGCGGTGTCGCGCCACCTGCGCCTGCTGAAGGACGCGGGCATGGTGGCGGAGCAGGCCGAGGGGACCCGGCGGATCTATCACCTCCAGGAACAGGGGCTCCACGCCGTGCAGGCCTATCTCGAAGGGCATCTGGGGCGACGCCGCGGCGCGGTTCCGGCTGCTGGCCGAGAACACCGACGACTCGACGCGGCGATGACGGCTCCGCTCGAGATCTCCTTCGACGTGGCGTGCTCGGTCGAGCACGCCTTCGACGTGTGGACGTCGGGGATCGGCTCGTGGTGGCCGGCCGACCACACCGTCACCGGGCACGGCGATCTCGTCGTCGTCCTGCAGAGCGGCGTCGGAGGTCGCATCTACGAGCGGACCGCGGACGGTGTGGAGCACGACTGGGGTGAGGTCACGGTGTGGGAGCCCCCGACCCAGGTGACCTACCTGTGGCATCTGCGCCGCGACCGGGCCGACGCCACCGAGGTGGAGATCCGCTTCGTGGCCCGGGGCGAGCAGCGCCACTCGGGTCGAGATCGAGCACCGGGGCTGGGAGCGACTGGGCGAGCGCCGGCGGCGCAGTGGCGCGAGCAGAACCTGGCCGGGTGGCAGACGCTGCTGCCGCACTACCAGGGCGCGATCGCGAAAGGAGGCCGTTGATGGCGACCGGGACGAAGGAGGACCCCTGGGTGCTCAAGACCCCGCCGGGGAGCTCGGAGTACACCATGTACAAAGACGAGAAGGCCGACCCCCCGCCCTGGTGTGCCAGGTGGGGTCCACCACCTTGAAGTACCACCTCCGGGCCATCGACGACCTGCATGCCTGGCTGGTCGAGCAGGGCGACTGGGTGGTGCTCGGGGCCGCCGACGAGAAGAAGCCCGCCGCCCCCGGCACCGTCGAGGCATGGGGCCGCTCGTCCGGACAACCCCGTCGGCGGGTGGTACGGGCTGCGCAACGGCTACCGCGGGCGGTTCGGCATGTACCTGCCCCCGCTGCTCGAGGCCTCGGGCTGGCCGAGGTCACCCACGATCCCCGCAACAACAAGATGCGGGCCATCTGATGACGACGAGGAGGAGATGACGATGACCGTGACCAAGGTGATCCGGTACAAGACCAAGCCCGAGCACGCCGACGAGAACGAGCGCCTCGTGCGCGCCGTGTTCGCCGAGCTGGCGACGACGAGCCCCAAGGGTCTGCACTACGCCTCGTTCCGGCTCGACGACGGAGTCAGCTTCCTGCACGTGGCGGTGTTCGACGGCGAGGAGAACCCGTTGACCGCGTCGGCCGCGTTCGGCGCGTTCCAGTCCGGCATCGAGGACCGGTGCGCCGAGGGGCCCGCTCCGGCCGACGCCACGATGATCGGCTCCTACCGGCTCCTCCCGGACTGATCACCGCCGGTCGGCCGGCACACCTCCGAGGGTGCGTCGTCGAACGGGCCGACCGGTCAATTCATGTGCCGGTCATGGCCCTCCCAGTAGGGCTGGCGCAACTTGTACTTCTGGAGCTTGCCGGTGGCGGTGCGGGTGAGGCCGTCGCGTAGCTCCACCGACGTGGGCGCCTTGAAGTGGGCGAGCCGGGAGCGGCAGAACTCGATGAGCTCCTCCTCGGTGGCCACCGCACCGGGGCGCAGCACCACGAGTGCCTTCACCGTCTCGCCCCACTTGGTCGTCGGGGACGCCGATCACCGCCACCTCGGCCACCGCGGCGTGCTGGTAGAGGCAGTCCTCCACCTCGATCGACGACACGTTCTCGCCCCCGGTGATGATGACGTCCTTCTTGCGATCGGCGATGACGGTGTAGGGACCGTCGAGGTACCCGCCGTCGCCGGTATGGAACCAGCCGTCCTCGAGCGCCTTGGCCGTCTCCTCGGGTTGCTCCCAGTAGCCGTCGAAGACGTGGTTCGACCGGGCCAGGATCTCACCGGCCTCGTCGACGCGCATGCGCACCCCCACGGCCGGGACTCCGGCACGCGACAGCATCGAGGCCCGCACGGAGCTGTCGAGGTCGTCCCATTCCGACGGCGCCCGGTTGATGGTGAGCAGGGGCGTGGTCTCGGTCAGCCCGTAGATCTGGATGAACTCCCACCCGAGATCGGTCTCGACCGCCTCGATGGTCTTCGACGGCGGCGGCGCGCCGGCCACCACCACCCGCACGGTCCCCCGTCCCGGGACCTCCTCGTCCCCGACCGCGCCGCTCGGCCGCGGCGCACCGAGGATGGCGGCCACCACCGCCGGGGCGCCGCACAACATGGTGATGCCTTCCGCCTCGATCCGGCGTCAGGATCTCCTCGCCGTCGATCTTGCGCACCACGACATGCTTGCGCGCCCATGGCCGTCACCGCGTAGGGCATGCCCCAGCCGTTGCAGTGGAACATCGGCAACGTGTGGAGGAAGGTGTCGCGGTCGGTGACCGTCGTGTGCCACCCGAAGACCGCGGCGTTGAGCCAGCAGTTGCGGTGCGTGAGCTGCACCCCCTTGGGGCGGGCCGTGGTCCCCGAGGTGTAGTTGATCGAGCACGTGGCGGCCTCGTCCCCCTCCCAGCGCGCCGGCTGGGCGCCGGGGGGCGCGGGAGCGAACAGCTCGGCGTCCTCCTCGCCGTCGAGCAGCATCCGCACCTTGGCCGACACGCCCGCCAGCGCCGGCTCGATCTCGGGGTCGACGAGCAGCACCGAGGCGCCCGAGTGCTCGACGATGTACTGCACTTCGTCGGCGTTGAGCCGGAAGTTGACCGGCACGAGCACCCGACCGAAACCGCTCACGCCGAAGTACGAGATGAGGAACCGAGCCGAGTTCGGGCTCACGATGGCGACCCGTTCCCCGTGGCCGACACCCATGGCGTCGAGGGCGAGCGCCATGCCCCGCGCCCGGTCGTGCATCTCGGCGTAGGTGATGGCACCCAGCGAGCCCGCCACCCCCGGTTCGTCGATCACCGCCACCCGGTCGGCACCGTGCACCAGCGCGGCTCGTTCGAGGAAGTCACCGATCGTGAGCGGGACGTGCATGGTTGGCTCCTCCGGTCCGGGTCTCGATCCGGGTCGTCGTCCGATCATCCCAGATGGCGCGCGCCCGTCGCCGGGGAAGCGCTCGACACCATGGCGCTGGTAACTTCCCGTCGTCGGTGTGGTCCACTTGCCGCGCCGGCGCCGAACCGAGGTGCATATGGCTGGGATCGTGGTTACCGGCGGGGGAGTGGGGGGACTGGCCGCGGCGATGCTGCTGGCCGAGGACGGCCATGACGTCACGCTGCTCGAACGCGACGGGGCGGAGCCGCCGGCCCCGTCCGAGGCGTGGGAAGCGTGGGAGCGCCGGGGTGTCAATCAGTTCCGGCTTCTTCATTTCTTCATGCCCCGCTTCCGGATCATCCTCGAGCAGCGAGCTGCCCCAGGTGGCCAAGGCGCTCGACGCCGCCGGCGCCCTGCGATTCAGCCTCATCGGTGGGGTGCCGGTTGCGCTCACAGGTGGCGAGCGCCCCGGGGACGACGACTTCGTCTCGGCTGACCGCACGCCGCCCCGTGGTCGAGGCCGTCATGGCCGCCGCGGCTGTGGCCACCCCGGGGTTGACCGTGCGCCGCGGCGTGGCGGTCGGTGGGCTCGTGGCCGGCGCCCAGGCCGTCCGGGGCGTGCCCCATATCACCGGCGTCCGCACCACGGCCGGGGAGGAGATCGGTGCCGACCTCGTCGTCGACGCCACCGGCCGGCGCTCCGCCCTGCCCGACTGGCTCGAGTCCGCCGGGGCCCGACGGCCCGTCGAGGAGCTCGAGGACTCGGGGTTCGTGTACTACGGACGGCATTTCCGCTCCGCCGACGGCACCACGCCGGCGACGCTGGGACCCGGCCTGCAGCCCTATGGCAGCGTGTCGACGCTCACGCTGCCGGCCGACAACGGCACCTGGGGGGTGGGGGTGATCGCCAGCGGAGCCGACAAGGCCATGCGGGGGCTGCGCGACACCGAGCGGTGGACGGCACTGGTACGCAGCCTGCCCGTGGCCGCGCACTGGGTCGACGGGGAGCCCCTCGAGGACCGGGTCGTGGTCATGGCCAAGATCGAGGATCGTCACCGCGACTTCATGGTGGACGGCGCCCCGGTGGCCACCGGCGTCGCCGCGGTGGCCGACTCGTGGGCGTGTACCAACCCGTCACTGGGACGCGGCGCGTCGCTGGGCATCATGCACAGCGTGGCGCTGCGCGACACCGTGCGGGCCACCGGTGTCGACGACCCGGCCGCCTTCAGCACGGCGTGGGCCCGAGTCACCGAGGCGGTCGTGGAGCCCTGGTACCGCGCCACGTTGGCGTTCGACCGGCACCGCCTGGCGGAGATCGACGCCGAGATCCGGGGCGAGCAGTACCGGCCCGAGGGCGACGACTGGGACATCGTGCAGTCGATCTTCTTCGCCGCGGGCCAGGACCCCGATTGCCTGCGGGCAGCCCTGTCCATCCAGGGGCTGGTGCGGACACCCGAGGAGGTCTTCGCCGATGCCGCGCTGTTCGAGAAGGCGCTCACCCTGGGCGCCGGTTGGCGCGATGCGCCGCCCTTGGGACCGAGTCGAAGCGAGCTGCTGTCGATCCTGGCGGCCTGACACCGGCTGCGCCTTCGAGGGCGACCGGGAAAGAGAGGCGACGTGCGCGTCGACGTGGGCGGTGTGGGCATCGAATACGAGGTCACGGGGGAGGGGCCGCCGGTCGTGCTCCTGCACGGGTTCCCCGACAGCGGTCGGCTGTGGCGCAACCAGGTCTCGGCCCTCGTCGACGCCGGGTTCTCCACCGTCGTGCCGGACCTGCGGGGATACGGCGCCTCGGACCAGCCCGCCGAGGTGGAGGCGTACTCCATCCCGTATCTCGCCGGCGACGTCGTGGCCATCCTCGACGCGCTGGGCATCGAGCGCGCCCATGTGGTGGGCCACGACTGGGGCGCGGCCCTCGCCTGGGCCTTCGGGTCGCTGCTGCCCGACCGCGTCGACCATCTGGTGGCGTTGTCGGTGGGCCATCCGTCGGCCTTCATGTCGGCGGGATATGTCCAGCGCGAGAAGTCGTGGTACATGCTGCTGTTCCAGTTCGAGGGGGTCGCCGAGCACTGGCTGTCGGACAACGACTGGGCCAACCTGCGCGAGTGGGGGGGCCATCCCGACATCGACGGGGTCATCGCCGATCTCGAGGCGAGCAAGTCGCTCACCCCGGCGCTCAACTGGTACCGCGCCAACGTGCCCCCCGAGGCCTTCATCCAGCCGCCCATGGAGCTCCCGCCGGTGCAGGCCCCCACCATGGGGGTGTGGAGCAGTGGTGACTTCGCCCTGACCGAGACCCAGATGCTGGGGTCGGCCGCGCACGTCTCGGGGCCCTGGCGCTACGAGCGCATCGACGGCCCCGGGCACTGGATGCAGCTCGAGGCCCCCGACGCGGTGAACGAGCTCCTGCTCGACTTCCTGCCCGGGTAGGCAGCTCCGAGGGGATCAGTCGCGGAAGTCCGGGGCTCGCTTCTCGCGCCGGGCGCGCACGGCCTCTTCGAAGTTCTCGGTGGTGAGCCGCACGTACAGCTGGGTCGTGCCTTCGTGGTCCATGTGGGCGTGGAGGCTCCCGGCGTCGAGACTCGCCCACAGCATCCGCTTGGTGAGCTCGATGCCGACGCGGGAGAAGCCGATGATGCGCTCGGCGAGCTCGTAGGCGGCGTCGAGGAGCTCGGTGGCGGGGACCACGCGCGACACCAGCCCGATGCGCTGCGCCTCCTCGGCCTCGACGTCGCGGCCGGTGAGCATGATGTCGAAGGCCCGCGAGGAGCCGACCGCCCGGGGGAGCAGGTAGCTCAGGCCCAGCTCGCTCGACGTCAGGCCGTTGTTGACGCCGGCGGCCCGGAAGTACGCCGCCTCGGAGGCGATGCGGATGTCGGTGGCGACGCTCAGGCAGAAGCCACCCCCGATGGCCGGCCCGCTGATGGCACCGATGACCGGTTGGTGCATCTTGCGGATGGCCCGGATGACGTCGTCGAGCAGCTCCATCGAGCGCTGGGCGATGGTCGTCCGCGTGAGCCCGGCGATGTTGGGGACGATGCCGGCGTCTTCGAGGTCCGCTCCCGAGCAGAAGGCCCCGCCCGCACCGGTGAGGACGACCACGCGGGTGTCGTTGTCGGCGCTGGCCGCTTCGAGCGCCTCGCGGAAGGGGATCATCACGTCGAAGGCCATGGCGTTCATGCGTTCGGGCCGGTTGAGCGTGATCAGCGTCACCTGCGGGCGCGGCTTGTCGATCAGGACGTAGGACACTCGTCGATCAGCCCCCGCTGCCGGTGCGGGCGCCCGTGCTGGTGCGGCCAGCGGCGTCAATGTGGGTGGGGTCCGGTGCGCTTCCGAGAAGGCGGAAGGTGTTGCAGTAGATCACCTGTCCGCCCGCCGCCTCCCAGTCGGCCCACACCGCGAAGGCCTCGGTGCGCGACCCGCCGAAGTACTTGGCCATGTGCCGGGCCATCCCCATGTACGCCGCTTCGGGGTCCTCGGCGTCGAGCTCGTAGAAGTGCATGAAGCGCGGGTCGTCCTCCGCGGTGTTCTCGTACGGGGTGACGTGGGTGAAGCCCGGGATGCCCGCGGCGGCGATGTGCCGGATGTGGACGAAGTCGGCCCAGTCCCGCAACGCCGGGTCGTGTGAGGCCCGGGGCCTGCGGGCTGATCCACACCACGAGCAGGCCGGTGGTGGGCGTCCCCGTGAGGATGCCCTGGCTGGGCCGAGCGAAGTGGCGGAAGTGCCGTGCCGTCGTGCCCGGGAGCGGGGCCGGGGCGGCGAAGGACTCGTCGACCTCGGCCACCCCGAGGAGCGTGCCGTCGGGGATCGCCATGGGGAGCTCGGTGCGGCCCGGGACGTTGTTGGCCCACCACGTCACCCGGTCCACGCCGGGTCGGGCCAGGAGCTCGGGCGCCCGAGCGGTGGCGTAGTGCCCGGGGTCGAGGTCGCCGAGCTCGAGGTAGAGCCCGGTGGTGATGCGGTCCTCCACTCAGGCCTCGAGGGCGCGCTCCCTGGCCCAGCGGTAGTCCGCCTTGCCGGCGGGGGAGCGCACGATGTGGGGGAGAAAGGCCACGGCCTTGGGGAGCTTGAAGCGGGCGATGTGCTTGCCGGCCTCCTCGAGCAGCTCCTCGGTCGTCACCTCGTGCCCGTCGGCCACCTGCACGAGCGCCACGACCTCCTGGCCCCAGCGCTCGCTGGGACGTGGGCGCCACGACCACGTCGGCCACCGCGGGGTGTCCGATGATCGCCTGTTCGACCTCCTCGGCGAAGATCTTCTCGCCGCCGGAGTTGATGGTCACCGAGTCCCGGCCGAGGAGCTCGATCTCGCCGTCGGCCAAGGCCCGGGCCCGGTCGCCGGGCACCGAGTAGTGCTCGCCGTCGATCACCGGGAAGGTACGCGCCGTCTTCTCCGCGTCGCCGAGGTAGCCGAGGGGCACCGATCCGCGCTGGGCGAGCCAGCCCACCTCTTCGTCGCCGGGCTCGAGGACACGCGTCGAGATCCGGCGCTCACCACCACCGTCCCGGGCCCGGGCACGAAGGTCCCGGTCGACACCGAGCCCGCGGTCGAGGCCACCCCCATCTGGACGCCGGTCTCCGAGGCGCCGGCCACGTCGGAGATCATGACGTTGGGGAGCACCGCCAGCAGGCGCTCTTTGATGCCGACGCTCAAGGTGGCGCCCCCGCTGCCGAAGGCCATGAGCGAGCTGGCGTCGTGCCCACCGCGCTCGAGCTCCTCCACCACGGGACGGGCCATGGCGTCACCGACCACCGAGATGCCGATCACCCGTTCGCGCGCCACGGTGTCCCACACGTCCACCGGGTCGACCGACCGCGTGTTGGTGGGGAACACCATGGTCGCTCCCATGGCCATGTAGTAGAAGCACGCCCATTGCGCGGCGCCGTGCATGAGCGGTGGGATCGACATCACCCGGATGTCTCCGGTGGGCAGCACCCGGGCCGCCAGGTGCTCGTAGCTCTCCACCAGCTCCCAGGTCCCGTAGGTGCGTCCCCCCATCGCGGCCCGGAAGATGTCGTGCTGGCGCCACAGCACACCCTTGGGCATGCCCGTGGTGCCGCCGGTGTAGAGGATGTAGAGGTCGTCGGGCGTGAGCTCCACCGGTGGCAGCTCGGCCGCCGACGCTCGCCAGGGCCGCCTCGTAGTCGAACGCGCCCCGGGCAGCAGGTCGTTCCCCGACTCGTCGGCGACCTGCAAGAGGAGCTCCAGCTTGGGCAGCGACGGCAGTACCCGGGCGAGCACCGGTGCGAAGGTGGCGTGGTACACGAGCGCCCGGGCCCCGGAATCGGTGAGGAGGTACTGCAGCTCCTCCTCGACGTAGCGGTAGTTCACGTTGAACGGCGCCACCCGGGCCAGGTACGACCCGATCATCCCCTCGACGTACTCGTTGGAGTTGTGGAGGTAGAGGCCGAGGTGGTCCTGGGCCGACTCGTGCCCGGCGAGGCCTTCGCGTCCGCGTCGTGCCCCCAGGCCCCGGTGGTGGAGGAACGATGCCAGGCGCCGGGAGCGATCGCGCAGCTCGGCGTAGCTGAAGCGCCGGTCCCCCCACACGATGGCCTCGCGCTCGGGGATCGTGGCCGCCACGGTCTCGAAGACCAGTCCCAGGTTGAACTGCTCGTCGCTCACCGACCCCCCTCCCGGTCGACGGCCCTGGTCGGCCGGTCGACGGTCACGACGGCACCCCGCCGCAGGACGGGCGCATGTTATCGGGGGCATGATGGCGCCATGCAACGCGACGAGCCTGTGCCCGAAGCCGACGCGCTCGAACAGGAGCAGCCGGTCGTGGCCGAGAGGACCACCCTGGCGCCCCCCGAGCGTGGGGAGGTGCCCGAGGCCGACTGGCTCGAGCAGTCGGTGGCCGAGCCCTTCGACGACGAGGATCGCTGACCCCGACGCAGCGGCGTGGTTACTGCTGGTAGTTCTCGACCACCGGCGCGGGCCGAGCGGCGGCCTCGTCGGGGTCCTGGCCGGCATTGCGTCCGGGCCCGGCGCTGGCGCAGGAGGTCCCAGCACTGGTCGAGGGAGACCTCGATGGTGCGGAGCTTCTCCGAATCCTCGGGCGTGAGCCCCTCTCCGATGTGCGCCTCCTCGAGGCGGTGCTCCTCTTCGGCGAGACGGTTGATCTCGTTCACGATCTCCTTGTCGTTCATGCCAGACGTCCTTTGTTCGCGGTGGTCTTCGTACACGGTTACTCCCATGGCTAGCGCAAGCAGCCTCGACAGGCGCCGGTCGGCCAGGGGCTTGCCCCCGGTCTGGCAGGTGGCGCAGTACTGCAGGGACTTGGTGGCGAACGACACCTCGCGCACGACGTCGCCGCACTCCGGGCAGGCCTCGCCGGTCCGGCCGTGGACGCGCATGGAGCGCTTCTTGTCGCCTTTGAGCTCCGACGCCTCCTGGCCGACGGCGCGCGCCACCGCGTCGCCGAGCACGTCCACGATGGCGTGCGCGCAGACGCTCGACCTCGTCGGCGTCGAGGTTGCGGGCCGGCTTGAACGGCGACAGATGCGCCACGTGGAGGATCTCGTCGGAGTAGGCGTTGCCGATCCCGGCGATGATCGACTGTGCGGCCAGCACCGTCTTCACGTTGCCCGGGGCGGCGGAGAGCAGCTGGGCGAGGGTGTCGGTGTCGAAGGACGCGTCGAGGGGGTCCACGCCGAGCGTGGCGAGCCCTCGACCTCTTCGGGGTGGCCCACGACCCACAGTGCCAGGCGCTTCTCGGTCCCCATCTCGGTGACGTCGAACCCCGCCGTCCCGTCGAACCCCGCCGTCGCGTCGAAGCCCATGCGCAGGGCGAGGGGGCCCCGGCTCGGCCGGGCCCGCTCCGAGGGGAGCTTGTCCTTCCACCGGACCCAGCCGCCCCGGGCCAGGTGCATGACCAGCCAGCGGTCGGTCGAGGTCCATGCACAGGTACTTCCCCCGCCGTGTCACCGCCACGACCTCGCGGCCCACGAGCGACGAAAGCGGCGGGTCGACGGTCTTGAGCGCCGCGATGGCCCCGAGCTCGCACCGCGTCACACGTTGGCCCGCGACCCGCTCGGTGAGGAAGCGGGTCAGAGCCTCGACCTCGGGCAACTCGGGCACGCCTCGATCCTCCCACGCCCGGGGTCGACCCCGGTACGGCGACCCGTCGTGTCACAGTGAAGAGGTGGGCCTGGTCCTCGGGGGAGCACGTGCCAGGTCCCGTCCGCCGGTCGTGCCGCTGGTGCTGTGCGCCGCGCTTGTGAGCGCCGCCCTGCTGAGCTGCGTGCGCTCCCGCAGGCCGGCGGGGCGGTGCGGGCGCCACCGGCGCCTCCAGCAGCCGCACCTCGAGCAGCCGCGCCTCGAGCACGACCGCGTCCTCCACCACCCCGTCGACCACCACGACCGTCCCCGAACCTCCGGTCACCCCCGTGCAGTGGGCGCCGTGCGGAGCGCTGCAGTGCGGCACCGTGGCGGTCCCGCTCGACTACGACCAGCCCCAGTTGGGCACGATCCAGATCGCCTTGGCCATGCACCGCGCCTCGGATCCCGCGCAGCGCATCGGGTCTCTCGTCATCGACCCCGGGGGGCCGGGGGGCTCGGGGATCAACGACCTGCCCGCCGAGCTGGGCGTGCTCAGCTCCGGCAGCTGCTGGCGCGTTTCGACATCGTGGAGTTCGATCCCCGCGGGGTGGAGCGCAGCAGCCCCGTGCACTGCAGCGCCGGGGGCTCGGCCGCATCGGGCCCGTCGACGCCGGGGCCGCTTTCCCGACCCGGTGCCGAGCACCACCGCGGCCCAGCTGGCGCTGCTCACCAACGACAGCGAGTACGCGGCGCAATGCGAGTCCACGAGCGGCGAGCCTGCTTCCCTTCGTCGGGACCGTCGACACCGCGCGCGACCTGGACCGGATCCGCCAGGCGCTCGGCGACGCGCAGCTCACCTACTTCGGCCACTCCTACGGCACCCTGCTCGGTGCCACTCTACGCCGAGATGTTCCCCACCCACGTTCGGGCCATGGTGCTCGACGGGGCCATCGACCCCGCCATGAGCACCGCCGCAGATGGTCGACGAGCAGAGCCAGGGATTCGAAGCCGTGCTCGACGACTTCTTCACGTGGTGCGTGTCGTCGGGGTGCCCCTGGCGACCGGCCGGCGGCGCCTCGGCGGCCGCTCTGCTCGGCGCTGATCGCCCAGAGCCGGAGCCAGGCCCTGGCCGCCGGCGGGGGCAGGACGGCGGGGCCGGGCGCGATCTACTACGCCGTTCTCTCCGCTCTCTACGCCCGCTCTTCCTGGCCGACCCTCGGCAACGCCCTGGGCCAGGCGGCCGCCGGCAACGGCGCCGCCGTGCTGTCGATGGCCGACGGCTACGTCACCCAGGGATCCACCAACGCCGAGGATGCCGAGACGTCGATCGACTGTCTCGACCATCCCGTCGCCCGGGGCTCGACCACCGTTCCCGACCTGGCCGCCCAGGCCGCGGTCAAGGCTCCGTTCTTCGGCCCGCTTCTGGCCTGGGGTGAGGCCACCTGCGCGGTGTGGCCCGTCCCGCCCACCCGCACCCCGCAGGCGACCACGGCGGTGGGGTCACCGCCCATCGTGGTGGTGGGGGCGACGAAGGACCCGGCCACGCCCTATGTCTGGGCGCAGCGCCTGGCGACAGAGCTCCAGCACGGCGTGCTCGTGACCTGGCAGGGGGAGAACCACGTGGCCTACTACTACAGCGGTTGCGTCCGGGCCATCGACCAGGCCTACTTCGTGGGGGGCGCGCTCCCGGCCCCGGGCACGGTCTGTCGCGACTGACGCGGCAGCGACTGACGCGGCCACGCATGCGCGGTTGGCCGCCCTCCGCACGCGATCATGGTCGACGTGGCCGAGGTGACGTCGTCCCCGGACGTTTTCTCGAGCGCTCCCTCACGTTCGGTGACGCCGAAGCCCGAGGCCGCCACCCGCGCAGCCCGGCGTCGCCACGCCCGGCCGAGCCCGTGGCGGCGAATGGCGCTCCCCGTCGGCGTGGTCGGCATCGTGGTGGGCTGTCTGATCCCGTGGCGCGCCGCCCTGCACCGCGGGGTGTTCGACGACACCTTCTGGCACCGTGCCGCGGGGGTGTGGATGCTCGACCACCACCGCGTCATGAGCACCGACGTGTTCTCCTACACCGTCCTCGGGGCGAAATGGATCACCCCCGAGTGGGGATACGACGTGGTTCTCGCCCAGTCGGTGCGCAGCATCGGGCCCGTGGCGTTCTGGTTGTTGTCGGCGGGCCTGGCCACGCTCACGGTGCTGGCCGTGGCGGTGCGCAGCCGCATGGTCGGGGCCGGATGGACATGGACCGGGCTGCTGTGCGTGGAGACCGGCGCCGCGATCACCCTCTTCCTCGACGACCGCCCCCAGATGTTCAGCTACTTCTTCCTCGCCCTGCTGTTGCTCCTCCTCACTCTGGCCCGGCGCCGGCGGGCATGGCTGCTGTGGCCGGTGCCCCTCCTCTTCGTGCTGTGGGCCAATCTGCACGGGAGCTTCCTGCTCGGCCTGGCCATCTTGTTGCTCGAGCTGGTGGCGGCCGTCACCCGGCGGGGCTGGGGTCGCCTCGTGGTGCCCGACCCGCTCCCACGCGGCCGCGATCGCGGCGACGTTCGTGGCCTCGGCGCTCGCCACCCTGGTCAACCCCTTCGGGCCCGGCGTCTACCAGAGCGCGCTGGGCATCACCTTCAACCAGGACGTCCGCCGTCTGATCGCGGAGTGGCAGTCACCGGACTTCCACGACCCCGCCACCCTGGCGGTGATCATCCTTCCGGTGGCGATCACCGTGGCCTTCCTCGCCTTCACCACACGCGACGTCCCCGCCGTCGAGGCGGTCCTGGCCGCGTTCCTCCTCGTGTCGAGCCTCGACGCGGTGCGCTTCATCCCGTACTTCGCCATCGCCTGGTGCGCGCTGGCGGCGAGCAGCCCCCCTATCGAGGAGGAGCGCCTGCGCCCCAGCCTGATCGTGTGGCCGCTGGTGGCGGTGTTGGGAGTGTCGTTCCTGCACGGGCCCTTCTACCCGGCTGCCCAACCGGCCTCGAGCGTCCCGGTCCGGGCGGTGGCCTATCTCGAGCATCACCGGGGCCGGATCTTCTCGACCTATCTCTGGAACGACTACCTCGACTGGGTAGGCCGGCCCGTCTTCGTCGACGGCCGCACCGAGCTCTACACCGGCAACGGCGTGCTGTCGCAGTACCTGAAGGTCGCCGACCTCACCACCGATCCCGACCCCGTGCTGCGCGCCCATGACGTCGAGTACGTGCTGTGGCAGCCGGGGACCCCTCTGGCGTTGTATCTCCAACACGACGCCCGCTGGCGAGTGGTGTGGCGATCTCGCCAGGCGCTCGTTTTCCGTTCCACGGGCGCGCAAACGGCTCAGCCCGAACATTCGGGCTGAGCCGTTGCTGGCTTGACTGTTTCGATACGGCGGTGTCAGCCGTTCGGAGCGTTGATGGACTGGCCGACGCTGCTGAGCGTGTTGGCGACCGATCCACCCAGGAAGTGCAGTGCCACGAGTGCGACCACAGCGATGAGGGCGAGGAGCAGCGCGTACTCGACAAGGCTGGCTCCGACCTCGTCCCTGCGGTTCCATGTGGCGCGGATCGGGTTGATCACGTGCATCACGAGCGAGACGATGTTCACAGTATCCCTCCCTTCGTCGTGTCTAGAGAACGAACAGCGGTGGTCGCAGCCGTTCGGCGTTTACGGGTTGTTGATGGACTGTCCGACGCTGCTGAGCGTGTTGGCGACAGACCCCCCCAGGAAGTGCAGGGCCACGAGCGCCACCACGGCGATCAGGGCCAGCAGGAGCGCGTACTCGACCAGGCTGGCGCCCAGCTCGTCCCTGCGGTTCCATGTCGAGCGGATCGGGTCGATCACGCGCAGCACCAGAGTGAAAATGTTCACGGTTCCCCCTCTTTTCGATTCCAACCTTCGTCCCACTATCGGGGAATTGCCCCTGGTTCGCCATAGGTCAGGAGGCCCAAAAAGTCACTCTGTGCAGCCAAAACGTGGGTCGCAGGACCTACCGCGACCACTCGCCGTCCAGCTGGCTCAGTCCATGCGGATGAGACCCATCCGCATGGCCTTCAAGACGGCCTGGGCCCGGTCGTGGGAGTCGAGCTTCTGGTAGATCGACGACAGGTGGTTCTTCACGGTCTTGACGCTGATGAAGAGCCGGCGAGCCGCCTCGGGGATGGAGACGCCCGTGGCCATGAGGCGCAGCACTTCCTCTTCGCGCTTGGAGATGAGGGGCCGGGTGGAGGAGAGGGGGGGTCTCGACGGCCGGGTGGCGTGCTGCGCCGCGGCGGCGGTGGCCGAGGCGGTGCCCGCCACCGAAGGGGCGATGACCCGCTCTCCGTGGGCGACACGGTTGACGGCGTCGACGATCTCGGAGGTGGTGCAGTCCTTCACCAGGTACCCGCCCGCACCGGCGTCGAGGGCCGAGGACACCGCCTCTCGTCGGACAGCATCGACAGCACGAGCACCGACGTGCCCGGGATGAGCGTGCGGATACGCTTGGTGGCGGCCGCCCCCGACAGCACGGGCAGCGACAGATCCATGAGCACGACATCGGGACGGTGCTGCTCGGCCATGTCGACCGCTTCCTCGCCGTCGGCGGCCTCGCCCACCACGTCCAGCCCGGCGTGCTCCAGGGCCCAACGCAGCCCTTCGCGCACCATGGTGTGGTCATCTGCAATCAGCACTCGTACCATCACGCCGCCTTCATTCTCATTCGGACCAATGTGCCCTTGCCGGGCCCCGAGGTGATCTCGAGTTGGGCCCCGATCGAGTCGGCACGCTCGCGCATGCCCACCAACCCGTAGCCCGACTCGCCCGACGTCTTGCCGGCGGGGAGCCCCACGCCGTCGTCGGCCACCTCGAGCAACGCCCCTTCGCCGTTGCACAGCCACAGGATCGACACGTGCGTCGCCCGGGCATGGCGTTCGGCGTTCATGACCGCCTCGCGGGCCACGCGCCAGACCTCGCGTTCGACGGGCAGGGGCATGCGGCTCTCGGTATCGGCCACGAGCGTGACCTCCACCCGGTTGCGCTTGTTCACCCGTTCGAGGAACGACCGCAGCACGCCTTCCACGTCCTGGGCCTCGGTGACGTCGCTGCGCAGGTCGACGAGCATGTCGCGCAGCTCCTCCACCAGGTCGCGCAGGTCGCCGCGCAGCTCCAGGAGGTCTGCCTGCACGGCACGCCCGTGGTTGAGCTCCACCAGCCGGTCGATCTCGAAGCCCAGGTACACCACCGACTGGCCGATGTGGTCGTGCAGCTCGCGCGCCAGGCGCGTCCGCTCCTGCTCCATCCCCAGGGTGTGGATGCGCTCGAGCCACCGGGCGTTGTCGATGGCGAGGGCCGCGGCCTTGGCGAGATCGCGAGATCCGGCGCCGCTCGGTCGAGCCCGGCGGGTGCCGGGTGGTGCCCTCGACCGCCAGCACGCCGACGATCTCGTCGCGGGCGTGCATGGGGCAGTACAGGCCCCAACGCGACCGGAAGTGCAGGCCTTGCTGGAGGTCCTCGAGGACGACCGGCTCGGTCCCGTGTGCCGCGCCGTAGAGGGCGAGGGGGAGCTGGACGGGGTTCTCGGGGGTGCCGGTGCGCACCCCGTTGCCGGCGCCGACGTGCCAGGTGCGGGTGGTGGGGTCGAGGAGCACGACGGCGGAGATGTCGGGGCTGAACATCTCGTCGAGCCGTTCCAGTGCCCACCGGGCCGCGCCCTCCACGTGCATGGGGGTGACCTCGCGCTCGGTCGCCCGGTACAGGTCGAGGAGCAGCTCGTTGACCTCGGAGAGATGCTCGACGCGCGCCGTCAGGCCCTCCCGGGCCTGGTGGGCCTCTTCGACCAGGTACCGGCTGAAGCCACCGGCCACACCGACGAGGACCAGCTCGATGGCGAACTGCACGCTCTCGTTGGCGTCGGCCCGGTGCGACACGAGGAGGACGCTCGGCAGCGCCACCGCCAGCCCGGCGATCACCGCCAACCCCGACACCACGCGCAGGCCCCCGGCGAACCCGGCGATGACCGTGGCGACGCCGAGGGTGATGAGGAAGGGCGAGCGGGCGAACCCGGTGGCCTCGACCACGGCCACGCCGATCGTCACCTCGAGGAGCAGCGCTGCGGTCGTCTGCCACCGGTGCTGCTCGCCTCCGATGGGCCACACGGTGCGCCCCAGGGTGTAGGCGACGAGCACACCTCCGGCCACCGCGGCGCGCGGCCCGAGGTGCTCGATCAGCCCGAGGCCGAGGGCGAGGGAGAGCGACACCCAGCGCAGGGCGCTGAGCATGGGCCCGAAATCGGCGACGTGGTCCGCCGAGGCGGGGCGCAGGTTCCGCCACCCGAACCAGTCACGCAAAGGTCGCGCCGGGGAGGGCGCCATCTTCTCGGTGAGCGGCTCGAGCACCACGACGACTTCTTCCCCCTGATCCGGACGGCATTGGCTGGGCGATTCGGAGTCCACTCACTTATCGAGACGTCGGCTCCCGATCCTGAGGGCAAGTCCACATTTCTCCCCCAATTCTCGGGCCCCGGAGCCGGCCCCGATCTCGTCGGTGGCGGTCGCGTCGAAGAGAAACGTGGTGTTGACCAGGAAGTTCGCCCGGCCCTGGCTCGGCCCGGCCTCGGGGCGCGTCGAGCGCGGAGGGTGGTTGCGGACTGCCACCACCCAGTGGCGGTCGCTGATGCGCACCGTCCAGCCCGGGTCCTCGGCGATGAGCGAGGCCAAGGCCTCGGTCCGGGGCCACAGCACCGCCCCGAAGCGGTAGCGCGCCAGCACCGTCTGCCAGCCCTGCGGACCCGTTGAGCAGAGTGCCGTAGTCCTTCTCGACACGCGCGGGGAAAGACGTCGGCCCGGTCGTCGATGAAGGCATCGGCGCGGGTGCCGTAGCGGAATTCGAGGTAGTTGCCCACGAAGTCGGTGGTGGCCACCCGACCCGGGCACGAGGCCGTGGCTCTGGAGCCACGACACCTCCTGCACCGGGTAGAGCGACAGGTTGTAGGCGGGTCGCTGCACTGCGCCGGCCGTGAGGGCCACGCCGAGCGCCACCAGCGCCACCATGCCGGTGGCGGGGACGATGCCGCGCCGGTTGCCGTCGATGGTCCCGATGCCCGCCAGCCCGCGCGCCAGGACGGGCGTGACGAGGAGGGCGGCGACCGGGACGTTGCGCGACGCCATGAGGGCGGCGGCGCCGAACAACGCCACGACGAGGACGTCCTCGATGGTGCCGCGCCTCGCCACGAGCAAGACGACGGCCAGGAGCACCTCGACCAGAAAGACGACATTCACTGCGTTCGAGAAGCTCGGCGTCTGCCACTCGACGATGTGGGCGAACGCCTGGTGGTGCGTGATCACGGTCAGGGGGTACGCGACGAGTCGCAATCCGATGGGGTTGAGCGCGCCCAGCGCGGCCCCGACGAGCGCCGAACCCGAGCAGGCGCGGCAGCCGACCCTGTGCGGTGCCGTCGGCCCGCCGGCCTACCATCCGCAGCACCAGGTAGGCGAGCCCGAGCGGCCAACTGCCGTGGACGTTGAGCCACACCCACATGAGCGGCACCAGTACCCACGGAGGGCCCTTGTCGGTCTCGACCATGACGACGAGCACGGCGAACAGCACCAGCGCGATGAGCAGGGGTCGTGACGACCAGTACCCGGTCCCCACCGCCAGCAGCGCGCCGGCGGCCATGATCCGTCCCGTGAGCTGGCGCGCCGGGCGCGTCAGCACCCACCCCAACCCGGCCAGCAACGCGCACAGCCCCCCGTGGAGCACCTGCAGGGCGTGGCCCCCGGCGAGGTCCTCGGTCACGCGGTAGAGGACCGAGGCCAACCACGATTCGACGACCCAGGGTCGGCCGAGCGCGGTGAAGGTATAGGGGTCGGTCGTGGGCACGCCGTGGGCCAGGATCAACCGGCCCGTGGCGACATGGGTGAGGAACGAGTTGTCGTGGAGGCGTTCGAGCCCGACGACGGTGCCCCAGATGACGAAGGCGGCGCCGACGACGGTGGAGACCCGTGGCGTGCGCACGGCTCGGGGAGCGGCCGTCAGTGACCGCGGAAGGCCTGGAAGATCCCGAGGACGGCGGGCCCGGCGATGATGACGAACAAGGCCGGCATGATGCAGAACACCATCGGGAAGAGCATCTTGACCGGTGCCTTCTGGGCTTGCTCCTGGGCGAACTGGTGACGCTTCACCCGCATCTCCGCCGCCTGGCTGCGCAGGATGTTTCCCACCGAGACGCCGAAGGTGTCGGCCTGGATCAGGGCCAGGATGAACGAGCGCAGCTCGGGGAGCTCGGTGCGGGCGTCGAGGGCGCGCAGGGCGTCGGCCCGGCTCGATCCCGCCCGCATCTCGCCCAGCATGCGCGAGAACTCCTCGGAGAGCGGGACCGGGCACCATCGTGACCGTGCGGGCCAGTGCTTGCTCGAAGCCCAGCCCGGCCTCGACGCTGATGGTCAGGAGGTCGAGGACGTCCGGCAGCTTGCGGCGCATGGCCAAGCTGCCGTTCCGCCACCACGCGGTTGAGCCAGGCGTCGGGGCCGACGGCACCGGCCAGGCCGATCATCACGATGACAGCCAGCAGGGTCGTGCCCGTCAGGCTCGTGAGCGTCCACACCACCAGCCACAGGATCGGGATGGCGACGATCGACAGGAGGCGGACGACGAGGAACTGGTCGATCTCCTCGGCCGTGGCCCGCCCGGCGAGCACCAGCTTGTGGCGCAGCTTGTCGAGGTACTCGGTAGGCAGGAACCGCTTGAGCTGCCCGACCATGAGCTCGGCGCTCGGGGCCAGGACCCGCTCGACGAACGGCTCTCGCAGGTCCACCTCGCGCTTGACCGCCGGCGACTCGTAGTCGCCCAGCCGTGCTCGCGCGGCGCGGACGCTGAGACGCTCGTCGGCCTTTACGGCCGTGGCGTAGGCGAGCACCGGTAGCGGTGATGAAGATGGCGATGACGGCCAAGGGCAACATGTCAGACCTCGATGTCCACGAGCTTGCGCATCCACAAGATGCCGATCACTGCGAGGGCGATCGAACCGTAGAAGAGGATCTCGCCGAACGCCTGGTGGAAGAGCGGGCTGATGTAGCCCGGGTTCACGGCGTAGACGAAGACGCCGATGGCGACGGGCAGGATCGAGATGACCGCGGCACCGAGCCGTCCCTCGGCGGTGAGCGTGTGCGCATCGCGGCGGATCCGGGCCCGGGCGATCATGGTGTCGGCCACGATGTCGAGGAGCTCGGCCAGGTTGCCCCCGACCTCGCGCTGGATCCCGATGGCGGTGACCACCCACTCGAAGTCGTCACTGCGGACCTTCTGGGCCACCTCGCTGAGGGCGTCGACGAGTGGGCGCCCCAGACGGGCCTCGGCCACGACGTGGCGCATCTCCTTGCCGATGGGGTCCGACAGCTGCTGCGAAACGGTGGTGAGGCCCTGGAGGATCGAGAACCCCGAGCGCAGCGTGGTGCCGAGCAGCTGCAACATGTCGGGAAGCTGGGCCGTGAAGGCGGTGGTGCGGCGCTTGGCCATCTGGACGAGGACCACCCAGGGGGCGACGGCGACGAACCCCAGGGCCACGAGCCCCCAGACGACGTTCCCGAGGAGCAGGCCGAGGGTCCCGCCCACCACGGCTCCCATCAGGTAGACGAACAGCGCCTCGGCGGGCCGGATGGGGAGGTCGGCCTGGTCGAGCAGGCGCTTCAGGATCTGGAGCACGCCCCGTCTCGACGCCAGCTCGGCGATGGCGGCCACGGCCCGCTGCATGAACGGGGTCTCGACGAACTCCGAACGGCCGGTGCCGATGTTGGTGAGGAGGGGCTCGTGGTGCGAGCCCACCGAGTACGGCGCCAGAGCCTCGTGCAGATGCCGGGGCCGTTCGCGCAGGACCAGAGTGATCAGACCCCACGCCAGGAGCGCGGCTGCCGGAAGGACCAGGAATGCGATGAGGTACTTCATCGCCGCGCCACTCGGATACGGGAGAACTCCTCCACCGCGAACAAGTCGGGATCGAGCGGGACGCCGGCGTCCTCGAGCTTGTCGGCGAACTGGGGTCGGATGCCCATCGACTTGAGGGTGCCCCGGTACTTGCCGTTCTCGTCGACACCCATGGAGAAGTCGAAGATGAACAGGTCCTGGGTGATGACGACGTCGCCCTCCATGTGCTGGACCTCTGAGACATGGGTGACCCGCCGGGTGCCGTCGCGCATGCGGGTGAGGTGCACGATGAGGTCGATGGCCGACGACATCTGCTCGCGGATGACCCGGATGGGCAGGTCGAAGCCGGCCATCAGGGTCATGGTCTCGATACGCGACAGCGTGTCGCGGGGGCTGTTGGAGTGGATGGTGGTGAGCGAGCCGTCGTGGCCGGTGTTCATGGCCTGGAGCATGTCGAGGGCCTCACCGCCACGGCACTCTCCGACGATGATCCGGTCCGGCCGCATGCGCAGGGAGTTGCGCATGAGGTCCCGGATCGTGACCTCGCCCCGCCCCTCGATGTTCGGTGGCCGTGACTCCAGGCGACGCAACGTGCTCCTGGCGCAGCTGGAGCTCCTTGGAGTCCTCGATGGTGACGATGCGCTCGTCGCCGGGCACGAACGACGACAGCACGTTGAGCATCGTCGTCTTCCCGGTGTCGGTCCCTCCCGACACGATGATGTTGAGCTTGCCCACCACACAGGCCTCGATGAACCGGGCCAGCGCCGAGGTGATGGTCAGGTTGGTGATCAGGTCCTCGACCATGCAGGGGGTCCTTGGAGAACTTCCGGACCGTGAGGAACGGACCCCCGTAGGCGAGGGGGTGGATGACGGCGTTGACACGGGAGCCGTCGGGCAGCCGGGCGTCGACCATGGGCGAGGCCTCGTCCACGCGGCGGCTCACCTCTCCCACGATCTTGTCGATGACCCGGCGCAGGTGCGTCTCGTCGATGAAGCTGGTGGGCGTGCGCTCGATCTTGCCGTTGCGCTCGATGTAGACCTTGTCGGGGCCGTTGACCATGACCTCGGAGACCTCGGGGTCCTCGAGGTATCCCTGGATGGGCCCGTAGCCGAGGATGTCGTTGGCGATGTCCTCGCCGAGCCGGGCCTTGTCGGCCAGCGACAGCGGTGTGGTCTCGTCGGCCAGCGCGGCCTGCAGATGCGCGTTCACCCGGGGCCGCAGGTCCTTGGCCGTGAGCCGGCCCTGGGACAGCTCGGGCCCGAGCTCCTCGATGAGCCGCTGGTGTACTCGCAGGTGCACCTCCTCGAGGATTCGCGTCCGGGCCTCTTCCGAGGTGAGGAAGGAACCGGCTTGGCGCAGGTTGTCGGAAAGGGTCATGGCAATCCCCTCACACAGATTGTCGGGACTGTGCCGGAGCCGGCGCAGTGTTCATCAGGGTGTCGGCCAGGGTGTCGATGCTCTTGGCGAACTTCGATCGGGGGGCGCTCGTCACGACGGGGATGCCGCGGTTGACCGATTCGGCCACCAAGATGTCGCTCGGCAGGGCCGCATCCACCTTGAGCTGCAGGGCCCGCTCGGCGTCTGCTTCGGTGAGCCCGACCCTGGTGTTGGCCCGGTTGAGGACGAACTTGACCCGGGAGAAGGGGATGCCGAGCACCCGCATGGTCTGGAGCCCGATGCGAGCGCTCTTGAGGCTCATGACGTCGAGGCCTGCCATGACCAGGATGTCGTCGGACGATTCGATGGCGGCCAGCGTGACCTCTGCGAAGTTGGCGGAGGTGTCGACCACGACATAGGCACAGCGGTCGCGCAGGATCTCGCAGGATCCTCGCCGAGGTCGGCGCCACCGATCTGGTCGGCCGAGCTGGGCTCGGTCGGCGCGGCCAGGACGAGCAGCCCGCTCGGGGGGTGCCGGAGGAGCAGGTTCTCGAGAAGGCTCCCGTCCAGCCGCTCTCCGGCCTGGACCGCCTCGGCGATGGTGTGGGTGGGCTGGAGCTGGAGCATGAGCGCCACGTCGCCGAACTGCAGGTCGGCGTCGACGAGGACCACGGGCTGGATCGTCCGCTTGGCCAGTGCCACGGCGAGGTTGATGGCGACGACGGACTTGCCGGTTCCGCCCTTGGTGCAGAACACCGACACGACGCGTCCCGGCGTCTGCGCCGCCGTGGCGGCCGCCTGCGAGTTGTCGCTCGGGCCCCGTGCCAGGACGCGGGCCGAGGCGCGTGAGATGGCGTCGAGGAGCTCGGCGTCCTCGGCCGAGACCGCCACGACGTCGTCGACCCCGGACCGAATCGCCTGCTGCAGCACCTCGGCGGTCAATTCGTAGACGACCATGATGGCGCTGCAGCCCGGCCGGAAGGCCATGAGCCCAGCGACCTGGGTGATCACAGCGTCAGCGGGCTCCGAGGGCCCGAAGACCACGACACATGGGTCGCGACGCTTCGATGGTCTCGGTGAAGGCGGCCAGGTTGGCGTACCCGACGACACTGTCGTCGAGTTCCCGGACGTGCTCGGTGAGGACTCCACAGACGACTTCGTCCGGGTCCACCACACCGATCGCCACCTTGTCGCTCGTTCGTGTGTCGGCCATGTCTCAGGCACCCGCCTGCGTGCTGGCGGGGATGAGGTTCGAGCTGTTGATGGTGGTGGGCCCGGCCGGTGTGTTCCCGGCGGCTTCGAGGGCGAGGTAGATGCCCCCGGTCACACCACCACCGTCGCTGTCGGCCAGCGCGATGCGGGCGGCGGCTTCGGGTGTCACGGCGAAGGTGATCACGTTGCTCGTCTGGGTGGCGGTGCTCTGGGTGGCACCCGCCGTGGCGCCCGGAGCCGGGACGAGGGTGGTGCCCACGGCCAGGACCGGCACCGACTGGTACAGGGTGGTCTCCTGGTTGCCATTGATGTCGAGCAGGATGTCGACCTTGTCACCGGGCTTGATCAGGCCGGCCACGCCGTGGACCTGGTCGACCGAGACCGAGATGGCGACGTCGCCCTGGGGCACGGTCTCCGCCGCCACGCTGGCGATGGTGTCGGGGGACACGAACATCCCGCTGACGACGATCTCGCCCGCCGGCAGGTTGGCATCGGCCGACTCGTTGCGGATGGAAGAGAGCTTGGTGACCGCCGAGGAAGGCCGGAACTCGGCCGGGATCTTCTTCTGCTGGAGGTACCCGCCGCTCACGGCGTCCGAACCCGACAGCGTCCGGGGAATCGGCTTGGTGATGACGTACGCGCTCACCAGCTTGGCGTTGTGGTAGGCGTTGTCCTGAGCGTTGTTCAGGAAGACGTAGCTCAGCACCGAGGCCACCACCCCGACAGCGACGGCGACGGCAACCACTACCGTCCGCTTGGAAGTCATCCGTGTCCCCCCTTGGCGAGCCTGCGACGATCTCGAGCTCGAAGTTCTTGTTCGGCTGTGTATCGGCGCCCGGCGATGTCCGCCTAAGTGTCCGTTGACGCCCAGTGTGCGCGACGGCCAGGTCCTTGACAATGACCTGGGAGACAAATGAGTCGCAGGTCCTACCACCGATTTCGGGCTTTCGGTGGCGGTGGAAGGCCGGGACACCTCGTGGCCCGGACGGCGCGCCAGCGGGGGTGCGGCGGTGGGTGCCTCGGCGGTGCGATCCCATGGGCGCGGGCGGGCGCCCGCCCGCCTAGGAGGGGACAGGCGTCGGGCGTGGCCCGAGGGACCGCCATCTCCCTCGTGCTGCGCATCCCCGGTCGGATCACGGCAGGTCCTCGGTGCCGCCTCACCGCTGCCCGCCATCAGGCGCTGTCGGCGGACACGACTGCCCTTCGCCCCCGTTGCTGCTTCTTCCCCGTAGCGCTCTTTCCACGTTGCAACGGCGTCTTCGTCGCGCGCGCTTCCTCGTAGGAGCAGCCACCGGCGAGCAGGACGTGTCATCGGGCGGACCGAGTCGAGCTCCGTGATCAGGGATCGGCGGGGGGTGGACCGACTGGAGCGAAAACTCGAGCGTCCCCCTCGGATCGAGGCACCGTCGGCGCGCCCTCGGGCCCGGATCGATACCCCATCCATTTCGCACCGACCGTGCTCGCGCCCGTACGACGTCGGGGCTCACCGCACCGGACCGGCGGTGCCATTCCCTCGTCGCGTCCTTCCCGGAACCCTCGCGGACTCCTGACCCTGTCGCGATCTTCCTCGCGAGCCTTCTCGCGATCTCCCGAGCCAGAGCCCCGAAATCGGTGGTAGGACCTGCGACTCATTTGTCTCCCAGGTCATTGTCAAGGACCTGGCCGTCGCGCACACTGGGCGTCAACGGACACTTAGGCGGACATCGCCGGGCGCCGATACACAGCCGAACAAGAACTTCGAGCTCGAGATCGTCGCAGGCTCGCCAAGGGGGGACACGGATGACTTCCAAGCGGACGGTAGTGGTTGCCGTCGCCGTCGCTGTCGGGGTGGTGGCCTCGGTGCTGAGCTACGTCTTCCTGAACAACGCTCAGGACAACGCCTACCACAACGCCAAGCTGGTGAGCGCGTACGTCATCACCAAGCCGATTCCCCGGACGCTGTCGGGTTCGGACGCCGTGAGCGGCGGGTACCTCCAGCAGAAGAAGATCCCGGCCGAGTTCCGGCCTTCCTCGGCGGTCACCAAGCTCTCTTCCATCCGCAACGAGTCGGCCAATGCCAACCTGCCGGCGGGCGAGATCGTCGTCAGCGGGATGTTCGTGTCCCCCGACACCATCGCCAGCGTGGCGGCGGAGACCGTGCCCCAGGGCGACGTCGCCATCTCGGTCTCGGTCGACCAGGTCCACGGCGTGGCCGGCCTGATCAAGCCCGGTGACAAGGTCGACATCCTGCTCGACATCAATGGCAACCAGGAGACCACCCTGTACCAGTCGGTGCCGGTCCTGGCCGTGGGCACCACCCTCGTCCCGGCTCCGGGCGCCACGGCGGGTGCCACCCAGAGCACCGCCACCCAGACGAGCAACGTGATCACCTTCGCCGTGACACCCGAAGCCGCCGCCCGCATCGCGCTGGCCGACAGCGACGGTGGTGGTGTGACCGGGGGCATCTACCTCGCCCTCGAAGCCGCCGGGAACACACCGGCCGGGCCCACCACCATCAACAGCTCGAACCTCATCCCCGCCAGCTCAGTCGGTGCGGCCGCGACCACGACCACGACGGTCACCGGCTCGAAGTCCGCTTCCGCCGGCACCTCGGGCGGAGGACGGAATGTCCCGACGCCTTGACGGTGAGGCCTTGCGGGCGCGCCCTGTATGGCGGACAACCAAAGCTCGCCGGCGTCAGCGTCATGACGAATCCGGGACGGCCCTCGTCGAGCTCGCCCTGGTGCTGCCTCTCGTCATCCTTCTCCTGGGCGCCGCCTTCAACGGCTGGAACGGGATGCAGTCAACCATCCGTCTGACGAGCGCGGCGCGCGCCGGGGCCATCGTGGCCGCCAACGACCTGACCTCGAACTCGACCCATCCGGCCACGACCACGAACCAGGCCCTGGTCGACGCCACGAAGTCGATCAACCAGGAGGAAGGGACCACCAACCTCTACCAGAGCACCGACGCGTCGGCCAACAACTACGTCAGCATGTCCGAATCGACGCAGAACATCGCCAGTGGGGTGACGATGAGCGTCGTCACGGTGACCATTTCCCATGCATCGGTCAGCTTCGTTCCCTTCGTCGGGAGCTTCCCTGTCACCACTCACGCAACGGCGAGGTACTCATGAGGCGGCTCGTTCCCAGGGCAGAGGACAGCGAGAGCGGCGTCGTACTGATCATCTTCACCATCGCCATGGTCGTGCTCCTCGGCATGATCGCCATCGCCATCGACGGTAGCTACGGGTTCGTCCAGAATCGCCGGGCCCAGAACGCGGCGGACTTCGCCGCCTTCGCGGCCGCTCAGCAGCTCAACAGCTCGGCCTACTGCAACGGGTTGAGCACACCCACCACGCGGGACATCGCGACGATCATCCAGCACCTCGTCGACGAGAACGGTGCCGGCATCGGGACCGCCTGGAAGGCGCAGTTCCTCAACTCGGCCGGGAAATCGATCGGGACGTTCACCTCGAGCAGTGGCTCCACCAACCCGCCGCCCGGCGCCTGCGGTGTGATCGTCAGCGCCAAGCCCGAAGTGGACGCCGTTCTTTGCCGGGATCTTCGGTATCCACCAGTTCAAAGGCTTCGCCTCGGGCTCGGTCGGCAACGTCGCCAAGGGCCCGCCCGTCGGGATCCTGGCCCTCAACAAGGTGGGCCCGCACGAGATCCTGGGTGGTGGAACCGGCACCTTCGTCGTCTCGGGCACCATCTTCGTCAACAGTGACGTGGCCCAGCAGCCCTGGACCAGTTCGTCGAGCGACCTCGAGTGGGACGACGCCATCGACGCCAAGACGAGCAGCAACCTGTACGTCTACGGCCCGGTCGAAACCGTGGCGGGCACCTACAATGGCGAGGCGCTGTGGCCGTTGGACCACTGTTTCCAGCCCGCAGGGCCCAAGCAGGGCAGCAATCCGGGCACGTTGTTCGCCAGCGGTGACCCCACCGCGTCGAGTCTGCCGACCGTGCAACTGTCGTGCTCCGAGGCAAGCGGATCGGTGACCTTCGATTACAACAGCATGTCCAACACCTCGCCGCAGATCGCCGACCCACTGGCGGCCGCCGAACGCGCCGCGAGCCCACCCACCGCGGCGACGACCGCGTGCCCGGGGATGAGCACGGTCGTCGACCCCACTCCGCAGGTGGTCGGCGGTGTGACCGAGCTGCTGCCCGGCGACTACACCAGCCCGGTCGAGCTCACCGGTTCCACCAATTTCCAGGATTGCTCCGGATTCGGCGGGAACGAGGGCGCCTACCCCGGCATCTACCGCTTCGAGCAGGGCCTGTGGATCAACCCGGGACCGGGCGACACGGTGACGGGGAACAACGTGGTCATCTCCACCGGAACGCCCTACCCCATGGCCGGCAACGTCCCGGGCACCGTCGTCGGCGGGAACTTCCAACCGAGTGGTCCCGGCAACGGCGCACCGTGCCTGCCCTCTTCCACCATGACCAGCAAGGCCAGCGGGAACGGCTCGCCCCAACCCGAGACGTCGTCGCACGCTTGTGGCGGCACCAGCCCCACCACCTACGGCGTGACCGCGTACGGCGACTCGTCCATCGCGGTCGACAACTCGATGTCGGGGACGGGTAACAACTTCTCGCTCATGATCGGAGGGGCGTCGGGCGATGCCGTGAACCTGACCGGACCGACCACCGGGCCCTACGCGGGTGTCGACGGCTCTCCGGGCATCGTGCTGTACCAGGACTCGGGCACCCAGGCCAACTACGGGTTCGACGCCGAGGCTGGTGACGCGGCCATCATCAACCTCACCGGCGTGGTGTACAACGCCTCGTTGACGAACTACGGGACCGGTGCCCCGGCGGACTACTGGGACGGTGTGGGAGGCGGCATCCCCTTCTACGCCGGCGGCACCCTGCAGACCGGCTTCGGGGCCGGGATGGTCGAACGGCCCGGCGCAGTCGACCGGGTCGGTCACGATCACCGGCACCGCCATCGTCGACGACTTCAACACCGACGGGAACACCAACATCACGATCCTCGGCCAGCCCTACAACGTGCCCGGCAGCAGCAGCCTGTCGTTCATCGGATGACGCAGATGCGCAGCTCCCTCCAGAGCCGCCGCCGCGACGAGACGGGTGCAACGCTCGTGGAATTCGCGCTCGTCGCGCCCCTGGTGTTCCTGCTGATCTTCGGGCTGATCGGGGGCAGCTATCTCGCCTTTCAGAACTCCTCTCTGCACGACGGTGCGACCGCGGGGGCGAGGATGGCGTCGATCGAGACGGGTCTGTTGACACAGGACAATCCGGCCACCGGGACTCCGTGGCCCAATGGGCTGTACTGCGAATCCGACCTGCCCGTCCCGATCGAGAAGGCGGTGTCGGGCGCGGCACCGCTCGTGACGGTCAACCCGGCGCCAGCTGTGCGCCACGAGCTCGGCGGCAACCCAGCTCATACAGCCGACAGTCAACGGTGAGGTCAACATCACGGTCACTTGCGGTGGATCGTGTGCCGCGCCGACGTCCACCACCGTGTCGCTCGCATTCAGCGCCAAGGGCATCGTGGCGCCTTTCGGCCTCACGTACCACATGACCGCCACGAGCCAGGACCCGGTCCTCAGTCCGTAGAGGCCCGCCGGTCCCTCGACCCGGGACGATCGAGGTCATCGGGCATCCGGTCAGATCGCCGGGACCGACGGAGCCCGGTCAAGCGATCTGCACGGAAGCGGCACGTCCGGAGGTGGCTTCTTCGGCGTCGAGCACGGCTCGGAGCCATGCGACGGTGCCGACGGCGATCAGCACGTCGCGGGCGAAGAACGTCAACGTGAGACTGACGGCGAAGGCGTGCTCGGGCAGGTACCCGAGGCCGCTGGCCGATATCACGTAGGGGAAGATGACCAGGTTGGCCGCCGAGGCGAGCAGCCACGTGACTCGGAGGCGGTAGAGCGCCCACATGGGCATGAGCCACATCAGGTACTGGACCGACAGCACCTTCGATCCCAGCATCACGAAGGTGAGCGTCGCCAGGCACGCGGCCTCCAGTGGCAGTCGCCCTCGGGACTGCTCCCGCCACACCCACAGACACGCACCCACGGCACAGAGCTCGAACCCGAGCGACAAGCCCCCGGTGATCGGGCTCACCACGTTGACGCTGTTGTAGGTGGAGACCCAGTGCGTCGCATGCCAGTCGAGGAGCACCGACAACCCGGCGGGCAGGCTCCCGTCCTCGGTGGGGCGGTGCAGATAGAAGTGCAGGACGTTGAGGGTGGCTGCGTGATTGAGCAGCGCCGGCACGCCGGCGACCAGGAACGCCGAGCCTGCCATCCACCACAGCCTGCGGAGGGGGATGCGACCGTTGCGACGCCACTCGGCGATGAGGAACACCGGCCAGAACGCCGCCGGGAAGAGCTTGAGCGCGAACCCGACGACGCTCCAGGTCCAGGCGGCCGACCACCGGTCGCGCCGAGCGCACCGGAGGGACAAGAACGCGGCCAGCGTGGCGAACACGTCGTAGCGGCCGGTGAGCACCATGACCGACCCCAGGGCCAGGTAGATGATCAGCCGCCCGGCGGCGCGCGCGTCCCATCCCTGGACTCCCGAGCTCTCGTAGCTCATGACGAGGACGAGGATGGCAACGCCGGCCAGCACGGCGAAGGCCCACGGGTAGGAGAAGGGGAGCACGAGGGGAAGCAGGAACACCGCGAGGGCGGGTGCGGGGTACTCGAGTGGCAGACGGTGCAGCAGTGGAGCGTGCAGAGCCGCGTGGGCATAACGTTGGTACTCGAGGACGTCGTAGGGTCGCAGCAGGACCTGCGACACGGCCACGGCCATATCCACAAGACCAACGCCGGCATGACCACGGGATGCCACTGCTCGACCAGCTGCGTCCGGACGTTCGCCACTACCCCCCGGGCGCCTGACATCAGGCCATTTTCACCCGTCGTCGGGGTCGGAGTTGGGATGGGTGCGCTGTGGCCGAGCGGCTAGGAAACGCACCCCGTCCCGGGGAGGTAGAAGCCGGCCACGTGCAGGTGGCGCGACCCGAGCGTGGATATCCGGCCGCGAGCGGGCGCATCGGGCTGGCCGGGCTCGCACAGGTCGGCGACTTCACCCTCGAAGGCCGGGGCGGCGCTCAGCAGCGACGTCGGACCGTGCGACAAGAAGTAGCGCGCCGCCCACCGCAGGGGGACGTCCGCGTACCAGCCGTGCCCGAAGGGATTGGTCACGGTTTCGACGAGCTCGTGGGAGAGCGCATAGGTCGGGGACGCGAAGCGGGGGACCGACTGGCATGCAGGACTGCGCGCACACGACGTCTCGCCCCACTGCGCGAACCCACCCGTGAGGCCCACCGTCGCCACGCCGTCGGCACGCCCCGGCCACGGCACCGCGCCGTGGGCCGACACCCCGCCGAGCTCGTAGGGGACGCCGGGGTCGAGCCACAGCGCCACCACGGCGTCGGGGGCAGGGCTCGGGGGGCTTTGTCGGCCGTGAAGCCGGGACACGGAAGCGAGGTGGACGTGGCCGCGAAAGACACGGCCGAGCTCGTCGGGGAAGGGCCCCGACGACGTGCTCGTCGCCGGAGTCGCCGACGTCGGCCGGCTCGGGTCGATCCAGCACCCGCCCGAGCCGAAACGACCCGACGCCGTATCCCGCCCCCACGACCGCAGATGCCCATCGCGAGGTGGGGAGGGCGCGCTGGAAGGCGGCGGCCTGCGCCAATGCGGGCGTGGCGCCGTGGCCGTCCCAGGCGGGCCCCCAGAACACCTGGTAGAGCACGGGACGGGCCAGCACCTGGCGGTCATGTGCCACGGGCACCGGCTTGCCGCCCACCAGTGCGGCACCGTCGATCACCGCCGCGGTTCCGCCCAGGGTCACGAGGGCCGAGGCGAGGACCACCGAGACCATGGCCACGGCGATCGCCCCCCAGCTCGGCGCGCGAGGTGCGGTCCTCCAGGATCCGCACCATGGCGTGGACGCCCAGCAACGTGGCGACGACCGCCGGTGGCGATGGCCAGGTCCCAGTACCACGGGCGCAAGAAGACGACGGTGACCAGCACGACCAGGGCGCTCACCGTCATGAGCCGGCGCAGCACGCGGACGCTCGACAGCCGGCTCCGGCCCCGTCCGTCCCGGACCAGCAGCCACACCATCCCCCCGGCGATCACCACGGCGAGGAGGGCCACCCCCCCGAGGACGTGCTCGCTCATCGGAGCCCGCTCACAGTGGCCTACTCACCGGTCACAGTGCTCGGTGGGGGGTGCTCGGAGACCTCGGTGTGCCCGACCATGTCGTCGCCACTGTCGTCGCAGTGGACGTATTTGTCCAGCGGAGGGCCATGTTCGGTCGGGTTCGGACGGGCTCGGCCCCCGTCCCGGTCGGCACTCTCGGGGGACAATCGTTGACCACTTGGGGTGCTGGACCTATCATCCAATGAATCGGACACAGTGTCTGATTCCCTGGAGGTGCCGTCCGGAATGACTCCCACCCCGATCGACCTCACCGACTCGCGCAACTTCGTCTCGGGGGTCCCCTACGAGTGGTTCGCCTATCTCCGCGCCAACGCGCCCGGCCTACTGGCACGAGGAGGCCGACGGGCCCGGCTTCTGGGCCATGACCCGTCACGAGGACTGCGTCACGGTCAATCGCGACGCCCAGCGCTTCTCCTCCTACCGCAAGGGGACCTTCTTGTGGGAGACGCCCGAGGACCAGCTCGAGCAGCAGCGGCTCATGATGGTGACGATGGACCCCCCGCTGCACACCCGGTACCGGCGCCTGGTCAACAAGGGCTTCACGCCCCGCATGATCGGGGAGCTGCAGCAGAGCATCCACGCCGTCGCCGACGAGATCATCGACCGGATCTGCGAGTCGGGCTCGGCCGACTTCGTCATCGACGTCGCCGCCGAGCTCCCGCTCGTCGTCCTGGCCGAGCTCCTCGGCGTCCCGCCCGAGGACCGGTCGAAGATGTTCGACTGGTCCAACCGGATGATCGGACGCGAGGACGCCGAGTACCAGGGCGGCCAGGTCGTCGCCGAGGAGAACGCGGCATTGGCCGCGGCGGAGCTGTTCGGGTACGCGGCGGAGCTCTACGAGCAGAAGCGCGCCAACCCCGGCGAAGACCTCATGAGCGTGTTGACCCAGGTCGAGCTGGACGGGCGAGCGGCTGTCGGAGCTCGAGCTCGACCTGTTCTTCTTGTTGTTGGCGGTGGCGGGGAACGAGACCACCCGCAACCTGATGTCGGGGGCCATGGTGGCCTTCTCGCAGTTCCCCGACCAGTGGGAACGGCTGCGCGACGACCGGTCCCTGCTGCCCTCGGCGGTGGAGGAGATGCTGCGCTTCGTGACGCCCGTCATGAACTTCCGCCGCCAGGCCACCGAGGACGTCGAGATCGGGGGCGAGACGATCAAGGAGGGGGACAAGGTCGTCTTCTTCCACGTCTCGGCCAACCGGGACGAGACGGTGTTCGAGGACCCCGATCGGTTCGACGTGGGCCGGAAACCCAATCCCCATATGGCATTCGGCGGTGGGGGACCCCACTTCTGCCTGGGAGCCAATCTGGCCCGGATGGAGATCATCGTGATGTTCGAGCACCTGCTCGACCGCCTCCCCGACCTCGCACGTGGACGGGAAGGTCGAACGCCTGCAGTCGAACTTCATCAACGGGGTGAAGCACCTGCCCGTGGCGTTCACGCCCTCGGAGCCGGTCGGGGCCCGCTGAGTGTCCCGATCGGCGCCGGCCGAGCTCAAGGCCCTCATCCGCGACTTCCGCCGTGACCAGATCATCGACGTGGCGCGGCGGCTGTTCGGCGAGCGCGGCACCACCGAGGTCCCCATGGACGAGATCGCGGCCGAAGCCGGTGTGGCCCGGTCGACGCTGTACGTGTACTTCGCCAATCGCGACGAGCTGCTGCGGGCCTGTCTGCAGCGGATGCACACGCTTGCTGCTCGATTCCGTCGTGTCGTCGTGGGAGCGTGACGCTGCCCCGGTCGAACGGCTCCGCACCCTGGTGCTGGCGATGCTCGAGCGCATCGACGACAACCCCGCCTTCTTCCGCCTGACCTTGGCCACCCAGGGCTTGGCCGGCCAGGCGGCCTCGACGGTGGGCGCGGAGCTGCAGCTCATCGGGCTCGACGTCGCCGGCCTCATCCGCGACGTCATCGAACAGGGCACGCGCTCGGGCGACTTCCGCCTGCTCGACCCCGACAAGGCCACGACCTTCGTCGGCCAGCAGCTCTACGGCGCCATGTCGGTCCGGGCCGGCGACCCCGATCCCGCACCCCTCGAAGACGCGGCCGACGAGCTGTGCACGTTCCTGCTCTACGGCCTGGCCGGTCCGGCCCCGGGCCGAGGCCCACACCCTGCCTGCCGGTTGACGCCCTGCCCGGGTGCATCCGGGTGCCGGGCAGGGGTCGACGGCGCCGGGTCGGTGCACGCACAATGGTCCCCATGCGTCGTCGCCGTCGCCGACCCGAGCGGTCCTCGTCGGTCCGCTCGGGATGGCGAGGGTGCCCGGGACCTGACGGTCATCGCCGTTCCCTTCTACTTCGCCACCATGGCGGCGGAGTACCTCTGGCTCCGCCGCCGCGCCGCGCAGACCGGGCCCACGGCGGGGGACTACGAGCGGCGCGACACCCTGGCCAGCCTGGCCATGGGCGTGGGCAGCCTGGTGGCACCGCTCGTCGGCCCGAAGGCTGCTGGCGCCGTTCACGCCCGGTCGGGGCCGCTACGGCAAGGCCGTCGTGGTCGGGGCCCTCGGGGCGGCCGCGGCGACCACGGTCGCCGATCTGGTGACCAGGCGGCTCGACACCGGGGGCGACGACGGGGCGTGCGGGCGAACCGGTCGCGGGAAACGGGGCCGTGGCGCCGTTGGCGGCGCCCGACGCCCGCGGGGCGACGCGCCGCAACGACGCTGGACCGCCCGGGTGGCCCGCCGCGTGTCGTCGGTCGGCGGGGTGACCGCGGTGGTGGCCGGGGGAGTGGCCATCACCACGACGTGGGCGTCGCGCACCACCCCCGAGCGCCTGTGGCGTCGGCGCATCCTGCCCGACCTGGGTACCGGGGCCCTGGCCGTGGCCGCGGCCATCGCGGCGTGGGACTTCCTCTATTACTGGGACCACCGGTTCATGCACAGCGAGCCGGTACATGTGGGCCATCCACGTGGTGCACCACTCGAGCGAGCACTACAACCTCTCGACGGCACTGCGTCAGCCCGTGGCCGAGGCCTTCGGGACCTTCGTGCCCTTCGGGTCGCTGTGTCTGTTCGGCATCCGGCCGGGCCTGGTCGAGACGGCACGCGGCGTGAACCTCCTCTACCAGTACTGGATCCACACCGAGACCGTGGGAGCGCTGGGCCCCGCCGAAGAGGTGCTCAACACCCCGTCGCACCACCGGGTCCACCACGGCTCGAACCGCCAGTACCTCGACCGCAACCACGGCAGCATCCTCATCTTGTGGGACCGGCTCTTCGGCACGTTCGAGCCCGAGGGCGAGCGGGTCGTCTACGGGCTCACCAAGAACATCAACACCTTCAATCCGGGGCGCATCGCCACCCATGAGTACGCGGCCATGCTTCGCGACGTGGCCGGTTCGACCAGTTGGGGCGAGCGCCTCTCCTACATCGTGCGCGGGCCGGGCTGGGCCAACGAGCACCGGGCCGAGCGTGGCTCGGCCACCGGGTCCGCCGCGCCGGCGCCGCGGGCCACCGACCTCGAGGTCCCGGTCAGCGCCTGAGGCCGGTGGCCGCCAACGAGAACGGGGGCGTCGGCATCACACCGATGAACGTTCTTCTCGTCACGCTCGACCAATTCCGGGGTGACTGCCTGTCATGTGCCGGGCACCCCGTGGTGCGCACCCCCAACCTCGACCGCCTGGCCGCCCAGGGCGTTCGCCTGGCCCGGCACTACAGCCAGGCGGCGCCGTGCGGTCCCGGTCGGGCGTGTCTCTACACCGGCACGTACCAGCTCAACAACCGCGTGGTCGGCAACGGGACGCCGCTCGACTTCCGGTTCGACAACGTGGCCCGGGCCGCCCGTCGAGCCGGGTACGTCCCGACGGTGTTCGGCTACGCGGACCAGGGCATCGACCCCCGGACGGCGACGGGTCCCGACGACAGCCGGCTTTCCACGTACCAGGGGTTCCCCCCGGGCTTCGACGTCGGGCTCGACCTGCCCGACGAGCAGGAGGCCTGGTGCGCCTGGCTCGGGCGTCTCGGCTACGACGTCCCCACCGACGGGGAGGCCGCGCTGGCCTCGGAGCCCGACCGTCCCGCCGAGCACGGCGTGTCCGCCTTTCTGAGCGACGCGGTCATCGCCTGGCTGGAGCGCCAGGACGGGCCGTGGTTCGCCCACGCCAGCTACTGGCGCCCGCACCCTCCGTATGCGGCGGCAGGGCACTGGTCGAGCGCCTACGACCCCGCTGCCCTCGCCCCGGCACTGTCACCTCCCGAGCGCGCCGTGCCGTTCTGCGGTCGGCTGGCGGCGGAGGCCGCACCCGGCGACGAGCGCGCCCTGCGGGCACTGCAGGCGCAGTACCTGGGCATGATCTCCGACGTCGACCAGCAGCTGGGGCGCGTCCTCGACGCGCTGCGGGGCTCTGGGCATGTGGGACGACACCTTCGTGGTCGTGACCTCGGACCACGGCGAACAGCTCGGCGACCAGGCCATCTTGGGCAAGGGCGGCCCGTTCGAGTCGAGCTACCACATCCCCGGGATCGTGCGCGACCCGCGGCATCCCGAGGCCCACGGAGACGTCGTCACCGCCTTCACCGAGAACGTGGACCTCTTCCCCACGGTGTGCGAGGCCATCGGGACCGACGTCCCGCCGCAGTGCGACGGCATGCCCCTCACCCCGTTCCTCGAAGGCGGGCGACCCCCGTGGTGGCGCGACGCCGCGCACTGGGAATACGACTGGCGGTGGGAGTACATCTTCCGGGGCCCGCACCCCTGGCCCTGGGACCGGCGCCTCGAGTCCAAGCACCTCGCCGTGCTGCGGTCGGACTCCGCGGCCTATGTCCAGTACGGAGACGGCTCAGTGGCGTTGCTTCGACCTCGCCGCCGACCCGGGGTGGGGTGCCGAGGTCACCGATCCCGAGGTCGTTCTCGAGCATGCCCAGCGGATGCTGACGTGGCGATCGCGCCATGCCGACCGTACGCTCAGCGACATGCTGTTGACCGAGGGGGGCATCGGTCGTGTCCCCGACGCGCTGACGTGACGCTCGCCGAATTGCTCGACCTGCTCGCCTCGATGGGCTCGGATCCTTCGGAGGAGACCGAGGGGCTGAGCGAGCTCGACCACGGCCTGCAGTGCGCGTTCGAGCTGGCCCGGACGAGGCCCGACGACCAGGAGCTTCAGGTGGCGGGCCTGGTCCACGACATCGGGCACCGCTTCGGGCCCGACGAGCGTCACGGCGTGCTCGGCGCCGAGCGCGTGCGCGCCCTGTTGGGTGACCGGGTGGCGGGCCTCGTCGAGGCGCACGTCCCCGCCAAGCGCTATCCTCGTCGCCACCGACGCGTCGTACCGCTCGCAGCTCTCGGCCGAGAGCACGCGCACCCTCGGCGTCCAGGGCGGCGCACTTCCCGCCGATGAGATCGCCGCCTTCGTGTCGACGCCGCACGCCACCGACGCCGTGGCGTTGCGCCGCGCCGACGACGCCGCCAAGGAGCCGGGTCGGTCCGTCCCGCCCCTGGCGCACTGGGTGCCGATCCTGCGGCTCGTGTCGATTCCGCCGGTTCGCTCCCTGTGACACCGGGATCCGCCGCTGCGCCGCTCGGTGGTCGCCGGCGCGCGAGCTCGAGGCGCTGCGGGCGTGGGCCACCGCGGTGGAGGCGTGGCCGGCGGGAAGCCACCGCTGGGGCCAATACGCCGAGCGCACGGCGACCGGTGACGCCATCTGCCGGACCGAGAACGTCTCGGCCTGCCACCACGGATTCGCCGGGCTCACCCGTGGGCCGCTGGCGCAGGTGGCTGCCTCCGCGCTCGGGGTCGAGGTCGTCGATTTCAAGGACAAGATCAACTACAAACAGCCCGGCGGTGCCGGGTTCAGCCCCCATCAGGACCTGGCCGCCTACCCGGGTGCGTCGCGTGTCATGTCGGTCCTGGTCGCCCTGGACGAGTGCACCCCGGCGTCAGGATGCCTCTGGTTCGCGCCCGGGGTGGACGAGCTCCTCCCCACCGACGACCGAGGCGTGGTCCTCCGCGGCCGTCGTGTCGTCGCTGTCGTGGTCGCCGGCCGAGCTTGCTCCTGGTGATGCGGTGTGCATCGCCGGGCTCACGCCGCACTACAGCGAGGCCAACAGGAGCTCCGGCCCGCGACGCGTGCCTGGTGGCGAGCTACGCGCCGGCAGGCGAGGGTTATGACCGGGATCGCTACTACCGCGCCCGGGAACAGGAGATGGAGCGGGCCGCGGCCCACGACGACACATTCCGGATCAGCACCCTGGCCGACTTCGAAGGGGTCGAGGTGACAGACGCCGCGGTGGAGGGCGGCGACGTCTGCTGGCACCCCTGAGGTCAGCTGTTGGCCGAGGTGAACCGGTCCCGGATGGCCCGTGCGGTCTTCTTCGCCTCGTACATGGCCTCGTCGGCCTGACGCACGAGCAGCATGGGGTCGGTGTCGGTGTCGCATTGCGTCAGCGCCACGCCGACACTCGCTTCGAGCGGGACGAGGACGTCTTGGACCGGTATCCGGCACAGCGACACGCTCTCGCGGATCCGTTCCACCACAGAGTCACCCGCACAGCTGTGGGCGTGGCACAGCACGACCAGGAACTCGTCCCCCCCGAGGCGCCCGACGACGTCACATTCATCGGTGGCGTGCATGAGGGCCATGGCCGTGGCGAGGATGGCGGTGTCGCCCACCTCGTGCCCGTAGGTGTCGTTCAGCGGCTTGAGCCCGTCGAGGTCGATGAACAGCACCGCCACGGTCTCGCCCGCTTCGCGGCGGCGGCTCACGTCGTGGGTGAGGTACTCGAACACCGCGGCGCGGTTCTTCAGTCCGGTGAGCGAGTCGTGGGTGGCCGCCTCGTGCAGCAGCTGGCGCTGGAGCTCGCGCTCGCGGATCCTGATGGCGAGGGTGTCGACCGAGGCCTGCAGGGCGTGACCGGTCCGACCGGGCAACGGGGTGAGCAGCTCGGGGTCCGAGAGGTCCTCGGCCGCAAGCGCCACCGCCTTGGCTTCGACGGCCTTCAACGTCGAGGCCATGTCGTTGAACGCCTCGGTGGTGGTGACGACCTCGCGGGGGCCGGAGTCGGGGAGCCGCTCGAGGTCGAAGTCACCGCTGTGGACCTGCAGGGCGGCCGCGGCCAGCTTCTTGAGCGGCCGGATCAGCATCCGACCTCCCACCACGACGCCCCCGAGGCTCACGAGTGACAGCAGGGCCAGGAAGAGGATCTCGCCCACGAGCCGGCCCGAGGCCGCCGACGCCTGGGCCAGCGCCGTGTCGTGGAGGTCCTGCGACGCCGAGACCACGAGCTGGTTCAGGTCGTCGAGGTAGTGGATCCCCGGGGTCATCGAGGTGCCGGCGAACGTGGCGTTGCCGATGAACGGCGGCTGGGCGCCGGTGAGGGCCACGGTGAGCCCCTGCTGGATGGTGTTGGCGAAGCGCTGGTCCGAGGGATCGGTCCGGAGGTGCTGCCACGCCAGCTGGGCCTTGGGGCTCAGTTGGCCCGTGAACTCGCCCGTGGCGGTCTCGTACTCGCCGGCGGCCTGGATGAGCTCCTGCTTGGAGTCGGTCGGCCCGGTCCCTTCCAGCACGAAGATGGCACCCTCGATCTCGTGACCACCGGCCAGGAAGGCTTGGTAGGTCTGGCGCAGTGCCGACGCGTGCACCTCGAATGTTCCCGGCGGCTGCCATGAGGCGATGTGGGCCTGGAGCCGGTTGTAGTCGGCGTACCAGATGTTGTCGATGTCGCTCGCCATCTTGGTGAGGAAGATGTGGACGTCGTTGAACGAGACGGTCTTGGCGGCGACCTTGGGGATCATCGCCTTCAATGCTCGACGACGTCGGATCGCAGCGTCGGTGTCGAGGAGAACGTCGGGTAGTTGGCGATCGTGGCGGTGCCCTGTGCCAGCTGCTGGCTGAAGGGGACGGCCGGGTGCAAGCAGGGTGTCGAGCACGGGCTCGCTGATGCCGATCTGCGCCGCGTAGGAGACCGCCGACAGGGGGACCTCGAGCGAGTTCATCTGTGCCCGGGCGTTGGCGACGGTCTGCAACGCCGTGGCGTCTTGAGCCACGACCTGGGCGTTCTGGCGGAACCTCCACGCAGACGTCGCCGACGACACGATCAGGACGGCGGTGCCGAGCATGGGCAGCAGAACCACCAAGGTGAGCAGCAACCGCACCCCGAGGTGCCGGCGAGGATTCGGGCTCGAGCCGCGCTCGGCCTTCGTCGAGCTCGGTACCGGGGCTCGAGTCGTTGGCGGTCGGCCGGGTATCGCCGCCGTGCGGGTTCAGAAGTGTCGTGGCCATGGGCTCGGGAGAGTTTTCGACAGGGGAGGCCCGGTCCTTGACCCGCGCCACGTTTGGGCAGGTCATAGCCCGGATTGGCCCGTTCATCCCTCGCCCCGGAGAGGGGCCGCAATACGGCTCCGGACTCGTTGCGTTCACCGGGCATGGGCAATGCGACCCAGACGGCGGTTCCCCGATCAGCGACGCCGCTGTTCGCACGCGGTTCCGATGTGCTGCGACGATCTCCGCTGCCGGCCGCTCCCTGCGCCAGCGCGAAGCCCCGGCCCGCCCACAGGTTGATGGCGTGGGGGTCGTGTCGGGCCACGGCCGCTCTCCGCAGGTCCCGGGTGGCGTTGTTGATGTGGGGATAGGCCGACGGCGCGTCGGGATGTGCCTCCATGAACCGGTTGACGAGCCCGCGTGCCCGCCGACCGCTGAAGGCACGCGTGATGGCACGTCGCGCCGAAGGCTGGGTCCTCGAGCGCCGACTTGTGGACTTCGGACGCGCCGCTCTCGGGGCACAGCAGCAATGCCGTCCCCAGTTGGGCTGCAACCGCTCCGACGTCGATGACCGCCGCCACCCCGGCTCCGGTCATGAGCCCACCCGCCGCGATGACCGGGACCTGCACCTCGTGACGAATGGCGCGCACCAGGGCCACGAGACCCCAGCCCGAATCGGAGGCGGTGTCGTCATCGAATGTGCCCTGGTGGCCTCCGGCCTCGATCCCCTGGGCGCACACGGCGTCTGCCCCTGCTTCTGTGGCCGCGGCGGCTTCGGCCGGCGTGGTCACGGTGACCACGACGCGTGAACCGGCCCGGTGCAGACGCGACATCACCTCTGGCGGGGGACACCCGAAGGTGAAGCTCACGATCGGCACCGGATCCTGGGTCAGGAGCTCGACCTTCTCGTGCCAATGATCGTCGTCCCATGACGGCACGACGTCGACCTCGAAGGCACGGGCCTCGGGCCGCAGACTGTCGATGTAGGCGGCGAGCGCGGGCTCGTCGACCTCGGGGCTCGCGGGCAGGAAGAGGTTGACGCCGAAGCGCGAGGCGCCGAGCCGTCGGATCTCGGTGATGTCGCGGGCGAGGGCTGTGGCATCGAGGTAGCCCGCCGGCGAGGAAACCGATCCCCCCGGCGTTGCTCACCGCGGCGGCGAGCGCCGGGGTGGAGGGCCCACCGGCCATCGGCGCCCCCACGATCGGCCAGCGGACGGGGAGTCCCAGCAGATCCATCGACGTCTCGCTCGTCCTCGTGTCCGTCCTGAGAGCCGTGTCCGGACAGACAGTAACGGAGCACCGCCGGGGATCCGAGGACGAGCAGGGGTGACCACGATTCCCTAGAGTCTCGGCAGCCCGACAAACACCCGCATCCCGATGGAGCTGCCATGACAACCGCACACGACCCCTCTCGTCCCGACGTCTCGGACATGTATGCCGTGCACCAGGCGCTGCGCGACTCTCTCGGATGTGCCTCCCAGTTGGTGCGCGCCGTCGACCGGTCCGACGCCGCTCGTGTCGGTCTCATCACGAACTTCTACGAGAACGTGCTGTTGTTCCTGCACGTGCACCATGACGGTGAGGAGAAGCTCATCTTCCCGCTGTTGCGTGAGCGTTGTCAGGGCGAGAGGGCGCTGGTGCAGCAGATGGAGGCGCAGCACGCGGATGTCGTCGGACTCATCGAGCGATCGCACGCCGCGCTCGGTGCGTGGGCCGGTGGCGAGCCGGCGGCACAGGAGGAATCGGCCGCCGCACTCGGCGATCTGGACACACGTCTCGAAGAGCATCTCTCGGACGAGGAACGCCAACTCCTGCCGCTGTGTGCCGACAACGTGACCCTCGAGGAGTGGGGAGCGCTCCCCGGTCATGCCCTGGGTGCCTTCTCCGGCGACAAGGTGTGGCTGATCCTGGGCCTCATCCGTCACCAGATGACCCAGGACCAGCGTGACGCGATGCTGGCCCACATGCCGCCACCGGCGGTGGAGATGTGGACCACGATGGGGGAGCAGGCGTACAAGAACCTGATCGCCGAGGTGGGCCCTCCTATCGGATAGCGACGGCAGGCCCCGGGCCGCGGGCCGAGCGCTGGTCGGGGCGCAGGCGCGCCGGCGCGCCGTCTAACCCGCGTGTGCCACGTCGGACAAGAAGTGCAACACGGCCCCGGCGACGGCGTCTGCGTGGGTGAACACCCCCAGATGGCTCGCTCCCGCCAACTCGACGAAGCGAGCTCCGGGGATCATGGCCGCCGCCTGGCGCGCCCGCGCCGGTGGGGAGTCCACGTCGTGCTCGAAGCCGAGCACCAGGCAGGGCCGGGAGATCTCCGGCCATCGCCCGGTCCGCTCCACGTCGAGGGACCAGGCCAGGGCGGCCTCGTACTGGCCGAGCCGTCCCGGGTTCGGCCACGGCTCGAGGTCGCCGATGAGCGAGAGCCATTGGTCCACGACCTCGTCCTGCTGCAACTCGTGGTTGGGCAGGTATCGCATCGTTTCCACCGCGGTGAACCACGGCGGCAATTCGCTGTCGAGACGGGCCAGGTCGCGCTCCACTGTGGTGATCGCCTTCTCCCACGAGGTGCCGACGTTGCAACTGCCGATGAACACCGCTGAGCGCACCCGCTCGGGATGGCGGTACGCGAGTGTCTCCGCCACCCAGCCGCCCATCGAGTACCCGGCGACGTGCACGGCTTCGAGGCCGAGATGGTCGAGCAGCCCGAGGGTGTCGCCGGTCATCTGGTCGACGGTGTAGGGAGCGGGCGGAGCCGACGACGGGGCCACGCCTCGATTGTCGAAGGTGACGACCCGGTAGCCCGCCTCGACGAGTGCGGGCATCATGGCGAAGTGCCAGCCCACAGCCGGTTGGCTGAGCCCGCACACGAGCACGACGGGCTCACCGGTGTCCGGCCCGAACACGTCGTAGGCGATGGTGACGCCGGGGAGATCGACTTCTGGCATCGGAGCATCATCGCTCACCGAATGCGTTCCCGGCGACGCGCGCCGGCGCGGGCCTACCTCGACGCCGGAGGTCGCAACCCGTCACACACGATCTGCACCATGCGCTGAAGCGCGGGCGTCGTCCAATCCGGAGTGGCCACCCGCCTGGCAGGCACCGACGACCAGGCCCATCATCTCGTCGGTCGACACCCCCGAGCGCACCGACCCCGCGTCGACGGCACGTTGCAGCAAGGCGTCGACACTCTGCTTCATCTCGTCGATCATGCCCGAGCAGTTCGACTTGATGTCGATCCCGGCCGAGCTCATGGCGTCGAAGAGGTCGTGCTTGGCCGACGCCTGGTGCGCGAACTCGCCGAGGAAGCCGAACAGGGCCTCCCCGGGGTCCTCGGCGCCCGCTTGGGCCTTGGCCATCTCGAGGAGGAACTCGAGCCGGTCCATCACGATGGCTTCGAAGAGCGCCTCTTTGGTGGGGAAGTGGCGGTACAGGGTCCCGACCCCGACCCCGGCCCGCTCCGCCACGGTGTCGATGGGGACCGACAAGCCCTCGGTGGCGAAGACCGCCTCGGCCGCCTCGAGGATCCGCTGGCGGTTCTTGACCGCGTCGGCCCGCATGGGACGTGCCTCGCCCCGCGGCGCGTCCACGGCGTCGGCCCCCCCTTCGACGGTCTCGGGGCCGGTTCCCACGGCGCTGCCTGCATCGACGGTCATGACGCTGGGCCCCCAACATCCGATTGACAAACGGAACGCACGCTCCGTATAGTACCCGTTGAAACGGAACCTTCGCTCCGATTGTAGTCCTGCTCGGTTCCCACGGCCAGGACCGCTGCTTCGGGGACCGGTCCCGACCCTCGCCCCACCAGTTGAGCCCCCGGAACACAGACCCCCGAACACCGCCAGAGAGGTGCCCAGTGACCACCACCGAGATGGTGCGGACCATCGCACAGAAGACCGAAGCTCCCGACCCCAGGCGGTACTGGTCCCTGGCGGTCATCGCCGTGGCCCAGCTCATGATCGTGCTCGACGCGTCGGTCGTCATCGTTGCCCTGCCGTCCGCCCAGCGCGCCCTGCACATCTCGATCGCCGACCGGCAGTGGGTCATGAGCGCCTACACCCTGGCCTTCGGGAGCCTCCTGCTCCTGGGGGGGCGCATAGCGGACTACCTCGGACGCCGCCGCATGTTCATCTTCGGCCTCCTGGGCTTCGGCGCGGCGTCGGCCCTGGCCGGCCTGGCCCAGGACCCGGCCATGCTCTTCGGGGCCCGGGCGCTGCAAGGCGCCTTCGCCGCGGTGATGGCGCCGGCTGCCCTGTCGCTGCTCACCGTCACGTTCACCGAGCCTCGTGAGCGTGCCCGGGCCTTCGGTGTCTACGGCGCCATCGCCGGTGGGGGGGCGGCCATCGGCCTCGTGCTGGGTGGCACGCTGACGCAGTTGGCGTCGTGGCGCTGGACCCTGCTCATCAACGTGCCCATCGCACTTGCTCGCGGCGGTGGCGGCGAGCCGGGTGGTCCGCGAGAGCCGGGGCGAGACCAGGACGGGGTACGACCTGCCGGGCGCGGTGACGGTCACCGGGGCGCTGTTCCTCCTCGTGTACGGCTTCACCGTGGCCGGCACCCACGGATGGGCCGCGCCGCTCACCATGGCGCTGCTCGCCGGCGCGGCCGTGCTGATGGGCATATTCACCGTGATCGAGCTGCGCACCACCCATCCGCTCCTCCCGGTGCGCGTGGTCCTCGACCGCAACCGCGGCGGGTCGTACCTGGCGTCGCTGCTCGTCGGGAGCCGGGATGTTGGGCACCTTCTTGTTCCTGACGTACTTCTTCCAGGGAACGCTGCACTACTCGGCCCTCAAGACCGGGTTCGCCTTCTTGCCCTTCTCGGCCGGGATCATCATCGGTGCCGGCCTGGCCAGCCGCCTCCTGCCCCGGGTGGGGCCGCGGGCTCTCATGGTCGGCGGATTGACCCTGTCGGCCGGTGGGCTGCTGTGGTTCACGGGCCTCACGGTGCACAGCACCTACCTGGTCCACGTCCTGCCGCCCGAGATCCTCGTCAGCCTGGGCATGGGGATGTCCTTCGTCCCCCTGAGCAGCACGGCGCTCATCGGCGTCGAGCCCAAGGACGCCGGGCGTGGCGAGCGCTCTGGTCAACACCACCCAACAGGTGGGTGGGTCGCTCGGCACCGCTCTGCTCAACACCGTGGCCGCGACGGCCGCCACCACCTACCTGGCCGGTCACCTCAAGAGCACGGCGGCGGCACAGGCGGCGGCGGTCCACGGCTACACCACGGCGTTCACGGTCAGCGCGGCGCTTCTCGCCGGCGCCGCCGTGGTCGCCGGGGTGCTCATCCGGGCCTCGCGCCACCACGTGGGGTCCGGAGGGATCGAGGTCGAGGAGCCGATCGCGTTGGAGCCGGAAACGGCGGTCGAGTCCGTGGCCTGACCGCGGCTCGAGCAATCTCGCGACACCCGCGGTGACGCGCTGTGACGGTGCCTACGTGCCGAGCACCGCCCCGACGTCGCCGGCCTGATCGCCCCGGACCTTCACGTCCGCGTACCAGGCCAGGAGGAGGGCGACGCCGGCACCGAAGAGCAGGACGTCGGTGATGCCGACGGTGGACACCACCGGCCCGATGACGAGGTTCCCCAGAGCCACGGTTCCGCCGAACCCCATGATCCACAGGGCCATGACGCGTCCGCGCACCGCGTCACCCAGGCGGGCCTGCAGAGCCGTGTTCAGGGCCGTGATGAAGGCGAAGTAGAAGGCGCCGACGACGGCAACGACGAAGTAGGCCGGGAGTGCGGTCCGCAGGAGTGCGAACACGGTCAGGGCCCCCGAGTAGCACACCAGGCACACCCGCACGATCGTCGCTTTGGACGCTTGGGCGAACACGGTGCCGATGGAGATGGCGCCGACGAGCGCTCCGGTTCCGAAGCAGGCGTAGAGGAGCCCGTAGTTGGCCGACTTGGGGTCGATTCCGAGGTTGTGGTCGGCCACCACCGGCATCTGGCCGATGAAGGCCAGGGCCAGCAGCGAGAACACGAACACCGTGACGAGGCAGCGCCCCACCACCCGGTCCTGGCGCGCCGTGGTGATGCCGGCGGTCAATTCGCGCCACCGGCTGGCGTGTTGCGCCGTCCGGGGCACGACGGGCAGGGAGACGACCATGAGCGCAGCCACCACGAAGAGGTAGGTGGCCGCGTTCCCGGCGAAGACCCAGGCCGGGCCCACGAGGTGGTACGCGACTCCTCCGATGATCGGCCCGATGACACGTGACGCGTTCATCTGTGCCGAATTCAGCGAGATCGCACCCGCCAGGTCGACGCGGCGTACCAGACCGGGGAGGATGGCCGAGTAGGCGGGGCCGAACATGGCGCTGCCGACCCCGACCATGACCACCATCAGCACGAGGACGACGTGCGAGGGCGACGGGGCCCGCACCACCCACGCCAGGGCCAGCGAGAAGATCAGCTGCTCGACCGACAGCACGATGAGGAATCTCTTGCGGTCCACCTTGTCGGCGATGAGGCCCCCCACCATGGCGAGCAGGAGTGCGGGGCCGAGCTGGGCGAAGATGATGACCCCGACGAAGGTGCTCGAGTGCGAGATGTTGTACGCGTAGGCCCGAGGACCACGTTTTGCATCCACGTCCCGATGTTCGAGGCGAAGGCACCGAAGAAGACGATGCGAAACGTGCGGTGCCGTAGCGCGGAGATGGCGGTCCCCGAGGCCAAGGGGCGATCTCCGTCGACGACGGCGTCCTCGATCTCCTCGATGGACGGAGCAGCGAGCTCGGACTCGTCGGGCTCGGGCTGCACCTCCGCATAGTACGACGGCATCGTCGGCGCTCGTCCCGACCGCAGAGCCGGCCGGCGAGAGGAGGTTCAGGGGTGTTCTTCGACGTCTCCGCACCGTCTGCGCAGCGTGGAGAGGCTCTGGGCCAACAGTCGCGAGACATGCATCTGGCTGATTCCCATCTGCGTCGCGATCTCCGACTGCGTCAGCCCGGCGGCGAATCGAAGGCGAAGAATGGCCTGCTCACGTTGGGGCAGGGTCCTGAGGTGGGGCTCCAAGGTGGCGCGCCATTCGACGAGGCCCATGCCGGGTGTCTCCTCACCGAGTCGCGACCCGAGCGCCTCTTCGTCAGGGCCGGTGCTGTCGAGCGAGGTGGAGCGATAGGACTGTCCGGCCTCGAGCGCTTCGAGCACCAGCTCTTCGGAGGCACCGGTGTCCAGCGCGAGCTCGGCGATCGTGGGCGACCGTCCCAGCTGCTGGGCCAGGGCGGCCACGGAGTGATTGAGCTGGAGATAGAGCTCCTGGAGGCGACGAGGGGCTCGGATGGCCCAGCCTCGGTCGCGGAAGTGGCGCTTGAGCTCTCCGAGGATCGTCTTGCTGGCAAAGGTGGTGAATTCGACACCGCGATCGGGGTCGAACCGGTCGACCGCCTTGATCAGCGCCAGCGAGCCGACCTGCACCAAGTCGTCATACGGCTCCCCCCGATAGACGAACTTGCGGGCCAGGTGATGGGCGAGCCCGATGTGGGCCTCCACGAGCTGCGAGCGGAGCCCCTGGTCGCCGCTCCGAGCGAGTTCTGCGAACATCGCCCTGAGCTCTTCGCGGGGACGCGCCTCGGTCGACATCAGGCCGAGGGTTCCTTACGTCGCACCCGCAGCCAGGCGCGGTGCACGCCGCCGGCGGCGTCGGTCCCGTGATCGTCCACGAGCGCGTCCAGGATCCGTTGCGACAACTCTATGGAAAGCGGCGAGGCCGCTGATTCGGACTGGTGTCCGTTGTGCGAAGGGTGGCCCTCGGGGATCAGGGTGCACACGACATCCAACGTCCCTTCCGGGTCCCACTGGAAGAGCAGGGTGATCTGCCCGGTCCCCCCCACGGAGTTGAAGAGCGCGATGCACAACTCGTCGATGGCGAGACGAAGATCCTCGACCTGCTCGAAGCTCAATTCGGCCCGGGTCGCCACCGCCGCCGCGGTCATGCGGGCCAAGAAGAGCATGTGGACGTCGGCGGGGAGCGACAACTCCACCCGCCGCAGGTCGGTGGCCCCGAGAGAACCTGGGACAGACATCGCGTTCATCATGACCTCACTGCATCGCTCGTGCTCGAAGCGACTTCGAAGACCTCGTCGAGGCCGGTGAGCTCCAGAAGCCTGACGATCGTCGGCTGGGTCACCACCAGTCGGAGGTCGCCTCCGCCGGCACGCATGTCCCGGACGGCACCCACCAGGACACCGAGGCCGGTGGAATCGATGAACGAGACGTCGGTGAGGTTCACGATGAGGAGCTCGGGTTCGCTTCGGATCAAGTCGACCAGGTGCTCGTGGAGCTCGGGGCTCGTCGCCACGTCGATCTCGCCGCGGGCGTCGAGCACCGCCACCCCCGGCTGCCCGGATTCCTTCGGTTCGAAATGCGTGTCGTGGACCATGGCCGAACACCTCTCTCATCGGTGTCCTCCCTATATGCCCATGCCACGCCCCTGTGAACCTCCGAGGTGCAAAAAGTGCCGGGGAGCAGGAGGTGTCGACCTTCGGGTCGCCCCCCGGAGAGCCCGGGAACAGATCGAGCCCGGCTCGATCAGGGCCAGGGGTGCCGGCGCAGGTGCATGCGTACCGTGGTCCCGGTCGGGGTGGACCGGACCTGAACGAGCTCACACAGCTGGTTCACGATCCAAAGACCCCGGCCGCCTCGGGCGTCCGCCTCGGGACGCACGCGACCGACGAGAGGCTCGGTGATGCAGCCCTCGTCGGATACCTCACACACGAACGTGTCACCTGCGTGCCACACCCGCAGCACGCCCCGGCCGCCGGCATGACAGAGGCTGTTCGAGGCGACTTCGTTGACTGCGATGACCACGTCGTCGGATTCACAAGGCCCCATGCCGGCGTTCATGGCCTGTTGTCGTACCAGGGCCCGGACGTCGCCCAATGCCCCGACACCGAACGCGAGGTCGACGGCCGAGTCGGGAGGATCGGGCAGCACGCCGGTCATGGGTTGGGCGAGCTCGTGGACCCCGGGGTAGCGAGGGCTCACCGAACGGGTGTCGCCTCGACAGACGACGGGATGGCTGTGGCCGGCCTCATCGAGGACGTCTCGGTCCAGGGTGGCCGTGTCGTACGGGCACATCAGGTGGAAGTCCGCGCTCCCGGCGAACGCCACGTTGAGCAAGGACTCATGACGCTGGCACTCCGCGATCTCGGCCGGGGTCCGCTCCGCCCAGATCGGCTCTCCGATCCCCCGGACGGGCCGTCCGCCGTGCTCCTGCACGAAATCCGCCCAGGCCGGGATGATCCGGGCCGGATTGACGCCGACGTCGGCCATGTCGGCGAAGCGCACCTTGGCTGCGTCGGCCTTGAGCCGATCCCGGAGGAGATCGATCTTCCGGGCACTGACGACGACGAGAATCGGCTCACGGGCCGCAACGGCGCCCCGGACGAAGTCCGAGGTTCCCTCGAGGAATTGGCTTTCGCCGGCGTAGAAGAACGCTTCGTGGCCGAACGGCCTCTCAGATCGCGGCGACTCGGCGACAGCGGACGAGCTCATGGCGCGCCCCGGTTGCCGGGCCCGAACGTCGCTCCACCCTGGGGTGTCCCCATCCACCCACCTTCTGTTCGAAATCCTCGAAAATCATATCGTCCCAGGTCAGGATGATGATGCTTGGGTCCCATGCCGTCGGGGAGCGGATTCTCGAAGGTGCCGGGTGCTGCTGTTCGCCTGTGAGAGGGCGGGGGTGCTTGGGTTTCGGACCGGTGATCGCGGATCAGCTCGTGTTGACGACGGCCTCACTCTGCCCACCGGGAGGGGAGGCCAAACCTCCTCAAGGGATGCGGCCCTCGCCCACCTCCTCTGCCCCCGTCGGGCACCGGCTAACCGGGCCGGTTCTCCTCGCCGGGTGGCCCCAGCTGGAATACGTCGGTCAGACCTGTGACCTCGAACACCCTGCGCACATTGGGCCTCGGGGACACCAGGCGCAGCTGGCCCCCGGCGGCCTGGCACCGCCTGAGTCCGGCGATGAGCACGCTCAGGCCGGTCGAGTCGAGAAAGGTCACCTGGCCGAGATCGACGACGAGCGAGGAGGCCCCGTTCCCCAGCACCCTCTGCAGGTGCTCGTCGAGGACCGGAGAGGTCTGGATGTCGACCTCTCCCGAGATTCGCAAGAGCGGCTCCGAGCCCTGCGACGACGTCCAGGAGCTCACGGTGACGTTCAACTCCGGCTCGACCACCTTCCTCAACCTCCGCTCTGCGGTCCGTCGAGACCCCGGACAGGGGTGGTCGCCGACCCTCGTGTTTGCCCTCGTGCCGTCATCGCACGAGCACCATCTTCCCATTCGACGCCGGTGCGCCTCTGCCGCTCATGGTCGGAGCCGGGGCCCCCACATCTTTTCCGAGGTCATGACGGAGTTTTCCCAAAGATGCTCATTGGGGGATGACCAGGTCCGATCTGGGTAGGTAGCAGGCATCGAGGCACGCAAGGAACTTCCCGCTGCGGCGGCGAGCGCGGCCCAAGGTCGCCGCTTCGCCCTGTCCGCCTTGGCCGAGTGGGGGCTCTCCGCCTTCGATGAGACCGTCAGCTTGTTGGTCAGCGAGCTCGTCAGCAACGGCGTGCGCCATGCTCGAACCACCCTCGAGCTGGTCCTCACCTTCGATGGCGGGTGCCTACGCATCGCCGTCGCCGACGGGGACGTGCGACCGCCGGTGGTGAGAGCTCGACAGGGGCTCAGTGTCGGAGGGTGGGGACTGACGTTGATCGACTCGCTCGCGACGGAGTGGGGCACCGACGTCGACGGTGACCGCGGCAAGACGGTGTGGTTCGAGATCGACACGACCGAGGCTCGTTGACGCCGACGGCGGTCGCCGGGTCGCAGGTCAGCCCGTCTGTCGCCTCAAGCGGAGCCACGCGCCCGGGTGCCCGTCGGTGTGGGTCTCTCCGTGCTCGTCGACGAGGGCGTCGAGAATCTGCGAGGACAGCTCCTGTCTGAGCCTTTCGGCGTCGGTGACCGATCGCTCCCATGCGTGAGCGGAGGTCTGCGGAGGCGCTGGGACGTCGACGTCGGTGGTGACGTCGTCCGCGATCAAGGTGCAGCTGATCTCGATGGTGGCCGGGTCCCAGTCATAGGTCAACGCCAACCGACCGGGTGCGTGCCCCGTCGGCCCCACCAGCGACAGGCACAGCTCCTCGACACCCAGTCGCAGGTTCTCCACGTCGTCGAGGCCGAGGTCCGCCCGAGCGGCAACGACGCCGGCGGTCATCCGTGCCAGCTGGAGGAGCTCGGCCCGGGCGGGGATGGCCAGCTCGATACGGTCGGTCACGCTCCCCCCTCTTCGGTCCCCCGGGATTCGGTCCAGCATGGTGCCATCACTCGGGGTCATCGGAAAGCTCCGGGAACTCGGTGCAGGTGGGGCTCGTGCCCATGCCCGTGGGGGAGCGCAGCCGGCGGGCGTCGGTTGACACGCCTGCAGAGAGCCTGGACAATCGGATCCTCGGTACCTTGCGATCTGGACCCCTGTTCGGTTGACCCCCCAAACGCTCGGGAGGCGGCGGAGATGAGTCAGACAGAGTTGCCTGAGGACGTGTCCCCGGATCTCGACGCCGGCCACTCCTGGCCACATCCGAGGGTCGCCGAGGCCATCAGCGCCTTCGTGGACCGGGGCCCTTTCGGAGTGGCGGTCTTCGGTGCCGACCTGCGCTTCCTTCTGGTGAGCCAGGGCCTTGCCGGCCTGCAAGGTGCGGACGTCTCGAAGACGGTCGGGAAGCGGGTCGAGGAGGTGCTTCCTGCCCCGTACGGGGATCAGGTCCGAGCCCGGTTGCAGGAGGTCTTGGCGTCGGGCGTCGCGATGGTCGACGCCCAGACGTGGGGCACCTTCGCAGGCTCGCCCACCCCTCGGTCCTTCACCTCCTCGTTCTACCGGTTGGACGGTCCGACCGGCTCGCCGCTGGGCGTTGTGGTCCTGGTCACCGAGATGACCGAGTTGCGAAATGCGCTCACCGCCGCGACGTCAGCGGGCGCCCAGCTCGAGCTGCTGCAACAGGTCACCGAAGTGCTGTCGGAGAGCCTGGAGGTCACCGACGTCGCCCGCGTGGCATTGACCGGTGCGGCACAAGCCGTCGGGGCCGCTGCGGCGGTGCTCATGGTGCTCGATCCGCACCGAGGGTCGTTGGTGCCGTTGGCTTCGACGGGACTGACCGACAGGATCCTGGCCCACCTCCGGGAACCCGTCGGCCTCGATGCCCCCTTGCCGCACTGCGATGCGCTCAACTCCCGAACCATCACGTCGTGGGGATCGAGAGCCGAACGTGACGCCCGGTATCCGGACCTCGCCCCATACTCGGCCGACCATCAGTCGTGGGCATTTGTCCCTTTGTCGACGAGAGAGCGTGCGATCGGGGTGGCGGGCTTCGCCTGGCGACTCGACCGCCGCTTCGACGAAGGCGACCTCAATCTTCTCCATGCGGTGGGACGGCAGTGCGCTCTCGCCTTCGAGCAGGCTCGGATTCTCGACGCCGAGAGAGAAGCACGGCGCGCCATGGAGTTCTTGGTCGAGGTGACGAGGTTCGTGGTCGAAGGGTCCGACGACGGCGTGTTCGCCATGTCGCGGAGCAACCGGATCCTGACCTTCAATCGCCGCTTCTGCGAGTTGATCGGCATGTCCGAACACGACATCCGTGTCGGTGACGACGCCGGCGAGCTGCTCGATCACTGCACCTCCGTCGCTGCCGATCCGGGCGCCGTGCTCGAGCACCTCCAGGTGTGCAAGGAGGAGCCGTTCGAGCAGATCACCGGTGATTTCAAGCTCAAAGACGGCCGGGTGATGAGCTGCAGCTCGTCCGCGATCGTCGATCGCGGCGGTATCGCCCTGGGCCGGGTGTGGTACATCAGGGACGAGACGCAACGAAGGGCCCACGAGGCCGAGCAACGCTCCGCCCTGGAACAGCTGCAGGCCAGTCACGAGCACCAGGCGTTCCTGCTGGAAGCGGCCGAGATCGTGTCGCGCGCCGACGGGTACGGCGAGACATTGCAGCGTCTGGCGGCTGTGGCGGTCCCGACGCTGGCGGACATCTGTCTGGTCGACACCCTGACGTGGGACGGAAGGATCGTCCGCGTGGCGGCGAAACACGCCGATCCGGCGCTGCAGCCGCTGGTCGACGAACTGGAGTCGAAGTACGCACCCGACCCCGCCGGGGCGCACCCCAGCATCGAGGTGATGAAGACCGGCCGTGTCCGCTGGTCGGCCACCATGTCCGACGAGTTCCTGCGACACACCAGTCGGGACGAGCACCACTTCACCTTGTTGAAACGCCTCGGCTTCACCAGTTACATGGCGCTTCCGCTGGTGGCGGACAACCGGATCCTCGGCTCGATCACCCTGGTCTCGGCGGGGTCCGGGCGCCGCTTCGGGCCCGAGGACCTCGCGCTGGCCGACGACTTCACCTCGTGCGTGGCGCAGGTGGTGGCTCCTGCTCACCGCCACGACGCCGCCCGTCACGCCGCTCAAACCCTGCAGGCGAGCCTGTTGCCCGACCACGTGCCCGAGGTTCCCGGCCTGGCGATCGCCGTCCGGTACCTGCCGGCCACCCTCGACACTGACGTCGGGGGCGACTTCTATGACGTCATCGCCGGCTCGTCGGGCGAAGTGACCGTCGTCGTCGGTGACGTCGCCGGCCACGACATTCACGCCGCGGCAGTCATGGGCAAGGTGCGGACCGCGGTCCGGGTGCTGGCCAATCAGGCGACCGGGCCCAAACACCTGCTCACGATGCTCCGTGACGGTTGGGGCGACCTCGAGCTCGAGCGCATCGCCACCCTGCTCATCGCCACCACCGACGCCCGCACCGGCGAGCTCAGGGTCGTGTCGGCCGGCCACCCGCCGCCGCTCCTCGTGACCGCCGACGGCGCTGCGTTCTTGGACGTCACGCCCACCACGCCGCTCGGCGCGCCGCCGTCCGCGGTCCACGAGTACCGGGGCACGCTGGTCGAGGGCTCCGCACTGCTCTTCTACACCGACGGGCTGATCGAAGACCGGCGCCGGAGCTTCGCAGACGGGGCGGCCAAGCTGGCACAGGCGGCCCGCGAGCGCTTCGCGCCCGAGGTGCTCTGCGACGAGGCTCTGTCCACCATGGTCCTCGACGAGGTCCATCACGACGACGACATCGCCCTGGTGGCAATGTCCCGGGTCGCGACACGCCCGTAGCCGTTACCTCAGGCTCGGTGCGACGCCGCCTCCCGGGCCGCCGCAGTCACCTCCTGGGTGGATTGCGCCACTCGCTGCGCCACATCTGACTGCTTGACCCGCCCTGCGGCGTTCCGCACGTGTTCAGGGACGTCGGTGTCGTGCACCCAGTCGCCCGCCTTGTCCGACATCGACTGGACCCAGCGTCCAGCCTCGGGCGCTCGGTCGCGGACCTGTCCGCCGATCTCCGCCGCCTTCTTCGAAGCGCGGGCGATCGCATCCAGCAAGACGCCGGCGGTGACACCTGTGAGCCCACCGACGACAAGTCCCTTCCATACGTTTCGCATCTCCTCTTCCCTCCAGACCTGTCTCGCGACGTCCATACGCCGACGCCTACCAGCGGTACCAGCGCGTCCGACCTCCGGCCCCCTCACCGCGCGCCACGCCGAAGCCGATGATCCAGGCAAGGAACACCACGACTGCGACGATCCACAACGCGTGGACGGCAAATCCGAGTCCGCCGAAGAGCAGTGCGAGCAGCAGCACCAACAGGATCACGCCCATGTTCTCACTCCGATCACTCATGCGACGCATGAAGTGCGTCGTGTCTCGTTCAGCAGTCGACGTACCCGGATCGTCAGGCCTCAAACCTGATAACGCACCGGTTGACCTAGTGCAGATGCTGGCCTTGTTCAGATGGTGGCCCTTGTTCAGATGTTGGCGAACAGGATGTCGGCGCACACGGGTCGCGAAGGGGTTTGAGACGGGCCCATCGGTGGGTATGCAAAGAGGGCGCTCCACAGTGGAGCGAGGACAAACGACATTCGGAGGTGCCTCATGGCCAGCGGACTCGTCGCCAGCCTCTTGGTCATTGCCGTTGGGGCGATTCTCGACTTCGCCGTGACGGTGAGTCCCAATCAGCACGGATTCAATCTCAATACGGTCGGTGTCATCCTCATGATCGTGGGAATCGTCGGGGCCATCGCCTCGATCGCCTTCTTCGGCTGGGGGGGCGGCATCCGTCGGCACCGCACCCTCATCGACGACGGCAGTGGGAACGTCGTTCGCCGCGAGGACACCTACCAGTAGGACCAGCGCCTGTGACGGGACTCTCGCTGTCCCGTCCTTGCCTGCCCGTCCCATCGGCCGCCCTCACCGGTGCCCGATGGGACGGGCACGCCAGTCGCGAGAACGATCGAGGAGATCATGACCCGCCACGGTGCCGCCGAGCCTCGCCCGCTGGCGCGTCGTACCGCGCAACTCCCGGCTGCGAGCCGGTGGCTGTGTCGAATCGACCATCACAGCTCCCGGCCCAGCGCCTCTCTCGTCGTGGTCGGGGCTCTGGCGTGCCTCTTGATCGTCGGTATCGTCCTGGGATTCCCATCGGGGTGGGTGACGGTCTCCGAGGTCGGGATGTCGGCGACGACGCTTGTGATGGTCTTCGCCATCCAGCACACCCAGAGCCGTGAACAAGCCGCGAGCCAGAGAAAGCTCGACGAGCTGCTCCGTGCCATCCCCGGTGCGCACGAGCGTCTGATGATGCTCGAAGAAGCTCCCGATGACGTCCTGCAGGACGTGGTCGAGGACCACCGGGTCCACCACGAGCACGCCGTGGCCGAGGAGTCAGCCTCGCGCCAGGCGTCGAGGCACTGAACAGCGCTCAGCCCGAGCCCGGTCGCGGATCACGACCCTCGGAACTCGAGAGGAATTCCACGCGCACGCGCTGCTCGGGGCGGCGCTCGCCCTGCTCGGCGATGGCGCTGAGCACCGCCCGGTCGGCCGCGGTCAACGGGGGCGGGGCGATGCTTCGAGGGTACAGGTGCCTCATTCTCACCACATTGACCTCTGCCGCGTAGACCGTCAGCTCTGCCGCCAGGAACAGAAAGGAGATCAGGCCGAGGACACTGCCGAAGTACCCGTACACCTGACTGGAGTGTCGCAGCGTGTGGCCGACGAGGAGCGTCCCCGCGTACTGGAGGATCGTCCAGCCCACGCCGGCCAGGACCGCCCCCGGGATCAGGTACCTGGTCCTGATGGACTTGGGGGTGAGCACCCGGAAGCCGAGCACGTACAGCAAGACACTGACCGCCAATCCGATCGCGCCGGCGAGCACCTGGGCCCAGAGCGGGTCATGGCCCAAGGTGACGGTCCCGGCGAGAAACGTCGTGAGCACCACGTCCAGGGCGAGGATGGCGAGGAACTCCATGTTGCGCCCCAGCCGAGGCAGAAAGCCGGGGCGGATCACGCCCGGCACGTTCCAGACCTCGGCCATGGCGTGCTGTGCCGCCTGGCTCACGCCGAACGACCCCCACAGCAGTCCGACCAGGCCGACCACGAGGCCGACCACGCTCCCTGACCGGAGAGAGCCCACCCCGTCGGGCTCCGCCAGCTGACTTCCGACAATCGGGAACTGGCCCACGGCAGAGTGGATGATGCGGTCCTGAAGAGCGGCGTCGTGTGAGAAGAAGAGCCCGAGCACGGTGGTGAGCACCAAGAGCAGGGGAAAGAGCGAGAGGAACCCGTAGTAGGCGATCAGTGCCGCCAGCGCGCCGGCCGAGTCGTCGCCGAACTTCTTGATCACCCCGAACACGAAGGCAGGGACGGCATGGCGCTGTTGGAAGGCGTCGACGCGACGGACGGCTCGTTCGACCGGGTTCACCGTCCGGTTCTACCCAAGGAGCGCTCTGGCGACAACCGCGGTGTCCCCCCATTCATCCCGACCGGTCCCGATGTTGCATCTCGGTCCGTGCCGGGTAGGAACGAGCCGAACCGTCCGTACCGAGGCGAGGAGCCGCCTGAACGAGGGTGCTCCTCCGCCGGCGAGGAGACCCGATGCCCCAAGGAACGTGGACCGCCAAACGTGAGCGTCAGTACGACCACATCAAAGAGGGCCTCCTCAGCCGGGGAGACTCCGAAGACCGCCGAGGAGATCGCCGCCCGCACCGTGAACAAGGAGAGGGCTCGTCCTGAGCTTCGCCGACGGCGGTGCGCCGGTACGGGTCATCGCCACCGCCACGATCCTCTGTTTCGGAGGGTTGTGGTTCGCATTTCGCATTCCCGATCGTTCACCGACGGGGGGAATAGCTCCGCATGGCGCGCGGGCGGGCTCAGCGTCGTCTGTCATATCCTGATGGCGGTTGGTGGCGAGAGCGCGAGGGACCGGGCATGGACGAGTTGGATCCGCACGACGCGACGGGAACCGTCACCAAGGACAGTCCGGGGTCGGTGGCCGACACCGTGGCTCGTCTCGTGGACCTGGTGGCGGCGAAGGAGATGAAGGTCTTCGCCGTCATCGACCACAGTGGAGAAGCGCACAGCACGGGGCTCGAGCTGCGCGACACGAAGGTCGTCATCTTCGGGAGCCCCGTGGCGGGGACGCCGGTCATGGTGGCGGCGCCGCTTGCCGCACTCGACCTGCCGCTCAAAGTGTTGGTCTGGTCGGACGGCGACCAGACCAAGGTCAGCTATACGGCGCCCGGCACGCTCGCGGCCCGCTACCGGCTCAGTGGAGAACTGGCAACCAGGCTTGCCGGTATCGACGCTCTGACCGATGCTGTGGTCAGGTAGGAAGGGGTCACCGTCGGACGGATGGTTGGGCCCGATGCAGCGCGGCCGAGGAGGAGATGTGGACCACGATCGTGCTCGAGTGTTGTTGCAGGACGAGCGCGCTCGGGTGGAGCGACTCCTGCGCGAGACGGCGGGTGCGGGTCGGGACGATCGCGCCGAGGCCAACGCACCCGGCGATCTCACCGATCCGGCCGAGCGCCTCACCGCAGAGGAGGCCGACGACGCCATTGCGGCCGGGTTGCGCGAGCGTCTGGCGGCGGTCGACCGGGCCGAGCGTCGCATCGGGGACGGGACCTTCGGCTTCTCGGTGCGCAGCGGCCTGCCCATCTCCGATGACCGCCTCGAAGCAGACCCCGCCGCCGAGCTGACCGTGGAAGAGGCTCGACACTCGTGACCCCGGGGCGAGCGAGTCGGTGATGTCGTGAGCGCCCGGCTCAACCACATCATCGTCTGGTGCCGCGATCAGCAGGTCTCGGCCGATTTCCGCGCCCAGACTCTGGGTCTGGCTGGTCCGTCTCGATTCGGGTCGGGGAGATCGACCAGGTCGTCCTCCCCGAAGCGCCGGCTCGACACGCGGGGGTGACCGAGGGCCGCTACGTCGATCAGACCTCGCTCTCGGAGGTGCCGGGTGCGCCCGCCCCGGCGTATCGACCTCGGTGATCGGCCCGGCCCGGTTTCGATGGCCCGGACGCGCCGATGGCGGAGGTAGCGCACCTCCGCCATCGGCCACATCACGCTCGACCCGTCAGATCGTCGAGTGGGTCAGGACGTCGACACCAGGCTCTTGGGTGGGGTGGACGCGGTGCCGGTGTACTTGGTGACGGGGCCCGTTCCCGTGTCGGTCACCTCGACCGGGCCGACGGGGGCGCTGCCGATCCAGCTCCCGGTCGGGGTCACCGCCGGCGGCGCCGTGCTGCTCAGCTTGATGACCTCGGCGCCCTGGAACCCGTAGTGCACGCTGCTCGAGTACGACAGAGGCACGAATCCGGGGGTGATGAAGCTCTTGCCCGACTTGGCGATCGCGGCCAGGAGACCGGCCCGGGTGAGGTCCTTCCCGGCGGATTGCAGCGCCTGGACGAATGTGTACGCCAAGGCGATGCCGTACTGGGTGTTCCCGTCGAGCCCGGACGACGCATAGAGGCTGGGTGCGTAGTCCTGGAGCAGCTTCTTCTCGACCTGGACCCAGGGATTGGACACGTCGGCCTCGGGCGCGAAGTACGCATCGGTGACCACCCCGTTCAACAGACCGGTGGCCGCCTTGGCCTGTGCCGCGCTCCCTCCACCTTTCTGGGTGAACGACGACAGCAGCGGCCCGACGGTGGGGGAGTCGGCGCCGACGTTGGAGAGCACGTACTGCGGGAGGTAGCCGATGGCGGCGCCGGGAAGCATGGCCAGTGCCGTGGCGGCGGGAATCGTGGCCATCACGACGACCTGAGCTCCGGCCGCCTTCAAGGCCGCGATCTGGTTGGACAGCGGACCGGCCAGTGTCGCCGCGTCGTAGGTCTGACGCGAGACCACGGACTTCGAGGGGATCTCCATGTCCAGTCCCTTGACGAAGTCGTTCCCGAACTCGTCACCTTGGTAGAGGTAGCCGATCTTCTTCCCGGTGAAGTTGCCCTTGACGTAGCTGCCGAGGATCTTTCCTTCGACGGTGTAGGGAGGCTGCCACCCGGAGCTGTAGGGGTACCTGGCGTCGCTCCAGCAGTTGCAACCGGACTCGATGAAGAGCTGCGGCACCTTCTGTGAGTTCAAGAAGGACTGCACCGCGGTCTGGGTGGGAGTCCCGAGCGACCCGACGTCGGCGAAGACGTTGTCTTGGAGGACGAGCTTGCGGGTCAGTGTGGCGGTGTTGGCCGGGTTGTACCCGTCGTCGAGGTAGGTGTAATGGATCTTGCGCCCGTCGACTCCTCCGTGGGCATTGACCCAGCCGAACACGGCGTTCATAGCCGGGGCGATCTCGGAGTAACCCGGCGCAGCCGGACCGGTGAGCGGGGCGGTCGCCCCGATGGTGATGCTGTTGGAGGTCACGCCCGGTACGTTCGACGCCGTCGGGCCGGCCTTCGGCGACGAGCTGCAGGCCGACAGCAAGGTAGCCCCCAGCCCGACTCCCAAGGCTCCGGTCACGAGGACACGCGCGTACCTGCCAAGGGAGGTGTCTTTGCTCTGTCTCATCACTGCTCCTTTTCTCGTGGCGCTCTCATTGACCATGACTATCTGTGACCTGATTGGGAGCTCTGCGCCGGCGCGGCGCGATGGTGGGGCACCCGATGAGCGCCGGTGCCCGGTCCGGGTCCGAAGCTCGAGACCCGCCGCCACGCCCACCGTAGGCCTCCCTGGATGCCGGTGGGGGCTGCGATCATGACGACGATCAGGACGACGCCGAAGATGATGGTGGCGAGGTAGGCGCTCGCTCCACTCCCGAGGTTGAAATCACCCGACAGCGACGTCGACCATTGCGGGAGGTACACCAAGAGGACCGCTCCCCACCACATCCCCATCAAGGTGCCGGTCCCCCCGAGAACCATGGCGGCCAGGAGCTGAATCGACAGGGTCAGGGGAAACTCCCCGGTGTTGACCACCCCGGTGGACAACCCGAGGAAGGCGCCCGCCAGCCCCGCACACGCCGCGCTGATGACGAATGCGACGACCTTCGTCCGTGCCACGTGGATCCCGGCCAGAGAAGCGGCGATCTCGTCGTCGCGGACGGCTCGGAACGAGCGTCCGTAGCGGCTCCGGAGCACGTTGGCCAACAGGACGAGGACGATCAACGCGCCGACGATCTGGATCCACGCCAACCACCGCTCGGGGCTGATGGTCCCCGGCGCGGTCGGCACCGTCGTGGTGAGGCCCTGGTCTCCGCCGAACGTCGTGCTCCATTTGTCCGCGATGGGAGGCAGGGCCAATGCCAGGAGCAGGGTCATGCCGGCCAGGTACGGACCTTTCAACCGGGTCGCCGGGATGCCGATGAGCAGACCCAGGATCGCGGCGGTGCCGATGGAGGCGAGCAGCTCGACGACGAAATTGAGGTGCGTGTGGGTCATGAGCAGGCGCGGTGGTGTACGCGCCGACGGCCATGAAGGCTCCGTGGCCGAGAGAGATCTGACCGTTGACGCCGGTCAGGAGGCTCAGGCCACCCAAGGCGATGACATAGAGGGCGATCTCGCCGACTTCGAAGTCGTTGTACGGGCTGAGCGAAGAGGTCACGAGGAACAGGACTGCGCCACCGCCGAGGGCGAGGACCATGTGGCGCGCCAGGGGCTGGGTCGGCAGTCGGAGACGGCGCCGCCACGACGCGTCGTGCACCGCAGGCGCCTCGGACACCGGCGTCGTCACTTCACACCCTCCGGGCCGGCGGTCGGGCGAAGATCCCCTCGGGCCTGGCCATGAGGGCCACCATCAGCAGGGCCAACGCTCCCAGAGGCTGGAGCCCCGAGCCTAGATAGCCGCCGACGTAGGAGATGCACAGTCCGGTGATGAGCCCACCGATCAACGCGCCCACCGGGCTCTCGAGGCCTCCGATGACCGCTGCGGTGAAGGCGTAGACCAGCACCAGGTCCATGAAATACGGCCCGAAGGCGCTGGTCGGTGCCACCAGGAGACCTGCCAACGACCCCGCCACACCGGCCAGGGCCCAGCCCAGGGTGAGCAGGAGACCCACGCGTACACCGAGCAGCCTCGATATCTCACCGGCAAAGGCCGACGCTCTCATCCGCAGCCCGAGGGTCGTCGCCCGGAACAGCACCAGGGTGGCGGTCATGAGCACGAGGACGGCCACCAGGATGAAGACGTCGAAATGCGAGAAGGCGATCTTGGTGTGGCCCACCGTGAGCCCACTTTGGGAGAAGGCCGCCGGGAAACCGCGACTGGAGTTGCCGTAGATCGTCCCCGCCAGTCCTTCGAGCACGACCAGCAGCCCGATGGTCACGATCACCGGATTGAGCTCGGACTTCCCCTGCAGGGGGCGAATCAGCACACGCTCGACGAATGCTCCTAACACGAATCCGATGACCAGGACCGCCGCGAACGCCCACCAATACCCGAGCCCCCGCCCGAGGAGGCTCGAGGCGATGAACGTCGTGATCATGCCCATGGCCCCCTGGGCGAAGTTGATGATCTTCGTGGCACGAAAGATGAGCACCAGGGCCAGGGCCAACGCGGCGAAGATCATCCCGTTGGCGATCCCGTCGAGCGTGATATTGACGAAGAGCCCCATGCGCAGCGCCTAGAAACCGAGATAGTGATGTCGGAGCCCGGAGTCGGCGGCAATCACGTCGGCGTCGTCCCTGGCCACCACCTCGCCGAGATTGAGCACCACCGCGCTCTGAGACACCGAAAGGGCGCTGCGCGCGTTCTGCTCCACCAGCACCACGGTCATCTCGGTTCCCTGTGTGTGTTCTCGCAGGAGCGCCATGAGCTGGGCCGTGACGAGCGGGGCCAACCCCAACGACGGCTCGTCGAGCAAGAGGAGCCGCGGGCGCGAGATCAACGCGCGACCGATGACCAACATCTGCCGCTCACCACCAGAGAGCGTCGAAGCGTGACGCCGGCGAAAGCCACGGAGCCGGGGGAAGAGCTCGAACGTCTCCTCGATCGCCGCTTGGCGCTCACGACGACCCATGCACCACAGCGTCGCCAGTCGCAGATTCTCCTCGACGGTCAATTCCGCGATCACGCCTCGCCCCTCGGGTACGTGCGCGACGCCACGACGCGCCACGTCCTCCACGGCTCTTCCCAGGAGATCTTCTCCGGCAAAACGGACCGCCCCGGAACGGGGCTTGACCAAACCGCTGATAGTGCGGAGCAGTGTGGTCTTTCCGGCCCCGTTGGCACCGAGGATCGCCGTGATGGCACCGGGTGACGCCGAGAAGCTCACCGACCTGAGAGCGTCGACCGCCCCGTAGGACACCGAGAGCTCTTGGATCTCAAGCATCGTCGGTCTCCGGAGACACCGGCAATCCCTCGACCTTTTCCCCCAGGTACGCCGTGGCCACCTCGGGATTCGAGCGGACGGACTCGGGCGTCCCGTCCGCGATCACCTGGCCGAAATTCAGGACGACGAGTCGATCGCAGACCGACATGACCAGGTCCATGTGGTGCTCGACCAGGAGCACCCCCATCCGAGCGCTGAGACCCCGGATCAAGGTGGAGAGCTCATCCATCTCGTCGTTCGAGAGGCCGCTGGCGGGCTCGTCGAGCAACAGGAGGCTGGGATCCGCCATCAGGGCCCGTGCGAGCGCAACCCTCTTCTGGACCGAATAGGGAAGCGTGGCGGGGAAGTGGCGGGCGTAGGCGTCCACACCGAGATCGCCCAGTAGCCCGTCGGCGCGCTCGGCCAACTGTCGCTCTTCCCTGCTCGAGCGCCAGAGCCCCAAGAACGCCGACCCGAGATCGCTGTGGAGCCCACTCTGCGCGCCGAGCATCACGTTCTCGAGCACCGTCAGCCCGGCGCACAGGCCGACGCCCTGGAGGGTCCGGGCGATCCCGATCTTGGTCAGACGGTGCGGACGGTGGCGTTCCAGGAGTGAGGACCCTTCGAAGGTGATGCTCCCCGAGCTGGCGCGCACGAACCCGCAGATGACGTTGAACAGCGTGGTCTTGCCGGCCCCGTTGGGCCCGATGACGCCCACGACCTCTCCTCGGGCCGCAGACATCGAGACCTGGTCCAGGGCCACGACCCCCCCGAACCCCACGCTGAGCTCGTGGACGAGGAGCGTCGGGGCGTCACTGTTGGGGAGGAGGCTCGAGGGTGCACTCACCAAGAGCTACCTTCGGCTCACCGAGCGGCGGGGTGTAACGACGAGAATCCAAATCCCCTCGACGTCGTCACCGAGCCCCCGGCATCGGCAGCGATACTAGCGACGGGCCCAAACGCACACGGGCATGGGCCGCGACGACTACCCGGCCGAGCTCCGCCGCCCTGTCGGCAGCGTGCGGGTCGGCTCCCGAGGCGAGACGTCGGTTCACGATGACGACCGGGGAGCCTCGTCGCGTTGACCGGTCGGGCCCCCGATGCGACGACGGTGGCCGAGCGGGCCGTCGGCATCGACGCAGTGGTGACCACCGCCGTCGCCCTCGCCGGCTGGTAGGACTGCACCTCGATGCGAGCCGAACCCGCGCGCACGATGGCGGCTTGGTGTGCCAGGCCGTTGGCCATGTCGACCGGCGTGGACAGGTTCACCGGGGCCTCGGCGGTGACAGAGGGACCCGAAGAGCTCGACGCTGTCCTCAACAGCACGATGATCACGACGGCTCCCAGGGCACCGCCGCGAGAACCACGATGAACACCGGCCCACGGCGGCTTCGAAGCGCTCAGGTCCCGCTGCGAACGCTGCCGGAGAGGACCCCATCGGCGTTGCCGGTTCGTTGGACAGCCTGAACCGGCTGCCCTCGTCGGAGTCGGTCCCGCCACACATCGGGCTCGAATCGTGAAGGGGCGGTGTCTTGGAGAAAAGCTCTGACCACGGCGGTGAATCGGGCCGGGTCGGAGTGGTGAGGGAAGTGGCCGGCATCGTCGAACACCTCCAGCCTGCTTCCCGGCATGGCTGCGGCTGCCAGATAGGCATGCTCTACCGGGATGATGGCGTCGTGGGCGCCCCAGAGCAACAGCGTGGGCATGCCTTCGGTGAGGTAGGCGCGATCGAGCATCGTGATGACCTGGCCTCGCCAGTCGACACCCGAGCGGAGGGTGCGAAGGATCGCCCGTCGTGCCGCGGAGTCGGGCAGCGAGTCGAAGACCTTCAGGATCTCTTCGGTGTCCCGTCCGAGATCTGTGCCCAGGACGCGGAGAACCTGCGCCGCGAGGCGGGCGCCGAGCTTGAAGATCGGTGATCCGAAGGTCGGCATGAGCAGGTCGGCGTTCGGAGCCGCGGCGAGGCGCAAGAGCAGGCTCACGCTTCGCGCGATCCCCCCCGTCCCGACAAGGACGAGGCGCTCACAGCGCTCGGGGAAGGTGTATGCGAATTGGGCTGCCACACCGCCCCCGAGGGAATGGCCGACGACCGTCACCCTGTCGATCTCGAGCACCGACAGCAGGTCCCTCATGCCGTTGGCGTAGGCGGCGACGGAGTAGTCGGCTCGCGGTTTGTCCGAGAGGCCGTGCCCGAGCAGGTCGGGGGCGATCACGGTGTGATCGGCCGCGAACGAGTCCACCACGGGAAGCCAGGTGGTCGATGAGTCGCCGATACCGTGGATCAGGAGGAGTGGTGGCCCCTGCCCGGCGCAGAGGAAGGCACGTCGGTAGCCGTGGATGGCGTAGAAGCGGTGTTCAACGCCGGGAGAGTGTTCCATCAACTGAAAGGTCGACGTGACCTTCCCGTTCGTCATGACCATGTTGCCCCCAGGAGCTTCGGCCGGTTCGTCCGGCGGACAGGCCCGTTCTACGGCCTGGCGGTCACCGCTCCGTGTCGCGTCTGTGAACGCCCGGTTACACCTCGGGCGGGCATTGACTCTGCCGATCCTCCCGATGGGCGGGATCGGTCAGCTGGACGACCCCGACGTCGTGGCCCGAGCCTGAGTCGAGGGTCTGGCCCCTGGCCGTGGGTCGAGTGGTGCGCCGGTCGCAGTGGGCGCGGCGGCCCCTCGAAAGGGGCCACCGCGCCCTTCGGGACACCCCCCCGTATCTGCCCCACCGACATCCAAGCCCCCGAACCTAAGAGTTTCTTGTGGGCTTTCTGTGGGCCAACTGTGCGCAGGCCCGTCCTCGGGGCCTTCAGCTCGTCGCGCCCCTCGGATGCCGGGTGTCGCGACGTCGGTCGAACCATCGCCGCCCATGTTGGCGTTGCTGGTCGTTGCGGCGCGATGCCGAGCCACGATCGTGAGGACCACCACGCACCGTCGCGGTGTGTCGGTCGGTGTGTCGCCGGACCGTGTTCGAGAGATCACCTCGTCGAGACTCGTGCCGACGACGACGGTCCCGCCCACGACCACCACCCCCACCACGGTCGTCGCCCCGAAACCGACACCGCTCACGACGTCGACGGCATTTCGGACGGGACCCACCTTCCGATCGGGGGCCGGCCGCACAAGGACTCGCCGCGCTCATCGCCGACGCCTGCGGGTGACGGCTCAGGCCGGGCAATCGGCGACCAGCGGCATAACCACACCCGCCGTCGAGGAACCGGCGACGGTGAGCGTTCGCATCAGAGTGCGCGCCGAAGGCCACCGATATTGTCACGGCCATCGGGGCGCGCGTCCTGGAGGGAAGAGATGACAGAGGCCGCCATCCCGACCTTGGTGCTCATCGCAGTCGCCGCGGTGCTCGGGCCGGTCATTGCGGAGCAGACCAGGGGGCTCCGAATCCCCTCGGTTGTGATCGAGCTGTCGCTGGGCATCGTCATGGGCCCCTATGTCCTGAAGCTGGTACACGTCAACGGGTTGGTCACGGCACTTTCTGACATGGGCCTCACCTTCCTCATCTTTCTGGCTGGCTTCGAGCTGGAGCTTGATCGGCTCAAGGGACCACCAATCCGGCTGGCCGTGCTCGGTTGGCTGGTTTCGCTCGTGCTTGCACTCGCTCTTGCCATCGTCCTCGTCTCGACGGGTCTGGCCTTGGACACCCTCATCGTCGGTCTGGCGCTGACCACCACTGCGCTCGGGACCCTGTTGCCGATCATCGACGACGCGGGTGTGCTGCCGACGCGCTTTGGGGCCTACCTCGTGGGGATCGGAACGGCCGGGGAGTTCGGCCCGATCGTCGCCGTCGCGGTGCTCCTGACCCGAAAGGATCCCCTGGTCACAAGCCTGCTGCTCATCGCCTTCGTGGTCATCGCCGCCGTCACCGCCGTCTTTGCCACTCGGGCCCACCCGCCGAAGGTCGTGTCGCTCCTCCAGCGCCATCTGAACTCCAGTGCCCAGCTGCCAGTGCGCGTTTCGGTACTCACCGTTCTGTTGCTCGTCTACCTCGCCTTCCTCCTGGGACTGGACGTCCTCCTCGGAGCGTTCGCGGCAGGCATCGTCGTCCGGTTGTTCACGGATGGAGACGACAGCGAGATCGTCAAGAGCAAGCTCGACGCGGTTGGCTTCGGATTCCTCATCCCCATCTTCTTCGTCGTGAGCGGCATCCATTTCGACCTGCACATCCTCCTGGCCCAGCCGACTGCTCTTCTTCGTCTCGTGACTTTCCTTGCCATGATGCTGTTCGTCCGGGGGGCTCCAGCCATGCTGCTCTACCGACACCGGCTGTCTCGCTCGGAGCGGGTGCCGCTCTCGCTCTTCTCTGCCACCGGGCTGCCTCTCATCGTGGTCATCACGACGATCGGCACCAGCGAGGGCCGAATGCTTCCTGAGAATGCCGCCGCGCTGGTCGGTGCGGGCATGTTGTCGGTGCTCCTGTTTCCGGCGATCGGCCTCCGGAGATTGCGAGCCACGGCGGGCTCGCGTGCTGTCGACGACGCTTCATGAATGATTACGTCCCGCACCCGCGGCTCGAGCCCGAGCGTGTCATCCAGCGAGGAGGGATTGGCCGAGCCCTCTTCCGAGGCAGCGAGCGGCGGGTGCAGCCGAGATACGGTAACGCCATGATCCGATCCCGAAGGCACTCTTGGACACTGGGCTGCACTGCGGTCGCCGTCATCGCCGGGGTGACGTTGTCGTGGCCGACAGGGGGAGCAACCGCCTCCGCCAGTGATTCGTCGGCAACAAGTCCGTTCGTTCACGGACTGTTGTCGAGTCCCCAAGGGGGATTCATCTACGACAAGTATGGACGAGTGGTCATCTTGCACGGGGTGAACGCCGTGTACAAGCGCCCTCCCTACGAGTTGTTCGTCGACCCGGGCAAGCCGTGGAACTTCACGAGTAGAGATGCGGCCGCCATCGCCGGGCTCGGGTTCAACATCGTTCGCCTGGGGATCATTTGGGCAGGGATCGAGCCGGGCACACGCAAGGCGAACGATCCCGCCATCTGCACGCCGGGGACACCGAGTGATCCACACCAATGGAATCAGGGCATCGCCAACCGCTATATCGCGAAGGTGCAGCAGACCGTCGATCTCCTGGCTCGCTACCACGTCTACTCCTTGTTGGACATGCACGAGGATGTGTACAGCACCAACTTCCACGGCGAGGGAGCTCCGCAATGGGCCGTCTGCACCAATGGGCTGTCGATCAAGACGTTGCCGGGGCGGTGGTCCAACAACTACGCGTCCCCCTCACTCAATGCGGCTGTCCGCAACTTCTGGAAGAACGATGTCGTGGGTGACATCCAGGGCGAGTACGACAGAGCCTGGGGAGCCGTTGCCACAGCCTTCAAGAACGATCCCTGGATCGCTGGCTATGACCCGATCAACGAACCCTTTACCACCACTCTCGACCAACTGACCCCCGAGGCCCTCGATGTCCGGCTGGAGTGCTTCTACACCGGGTCCAAGTCACCGGGTCATCTCCTCAACAGCACAAAGACGTTGACATGCCCCTCCGATGATCCGGCGGAGGGCTTCATCCCCACCGTGCTCGCCGCGGATCCGAACCATCTGATCTTCCGCGAACCCACCATCTTCGCCAGCGGTGGTGCTCCGAACTACGTGGGGGCGATGGACTACCCGAACCTCGTTCTCAATTTCCATGACTACTGCAGTTACCGAAGCGGGGTTACCGGCAACCCCTACAATCTGTCGGCGTGCGTGGCTCAAGAAGAGTCGACGTTCATACGCCGCTCCTCGGAGAGTCCCTTGGTCGCCACGCCGTCCGAGCCGCTCGGATTGCCTCTGTTCATGTCCGAATTCGGTGCGACACAGAGTTCTTCGCTGCTCCAGAACCTCACCAGGGTTGCCGATCAATCGCTGATCGGTTGGTCGTACTGGTCATGGAAGTACTATGACGACCCCACCGGCAGCTCTGCTGAAGCACTTGCCAGCTCCTCGGGACAGCTGCATCCCATCGCCAGTGCGCTGTCCCAGCCGTATCCCGAGGCGGTGGCCGGATCGTTGACCTTGATCGATTACGACGCGGCGTCCAACGCCTTCTATTTGAATTTTGTCTCCAATCCCAAGGTCAAAGCTCCGACGCTGATCGCGATCCCGCCAAGAAGTATCCCAAGGGATATTGCGCTCGTAGCTCTGCCGGCAACGTTCACAAGGTGGCCGGTGCTCTGGAAGTGACCAACCCGTCGACCATCAAGACGGTGGAAGTCACCGTCACCCCAGGACGGTGTCCGTAGGCGAGGCGTGCACAGAGGATCGGATGTGCTCGGACGCCGCCGCTACGGCCTCTCGTCACCTGAGTCGCTCGATTACCATGGGGATGCGCCTCTAGCTCAACGGTAGAGCAACGGACTCTTAATCTGGAGGTTGGGCGGTTCGACTCCCCCGGGGCGCACCAGCGGGGGCGTGCAACGAACGGTTCACGTTTCGACGAGCAGCATCGACCTGTGTCGAGTGAACGCGCGCAAGCGACAAGCGCCCGCTTCAGGTGGGTCGCTGCGGCGGGTTGACCGCGCCGGCCGCACGTCGAGGGCGCTCCGTGGGTGAAACGGCCGTACACTCGAATTGTGGGGTGGCCGTCGTTGGTGGGTATCGCGCTTGTCGTGGTCGGGGCCGTGCTCCTGGCGCTCGTCGATGCTCCGAGGCGTGCTGTCTGGCACCTCAGGCATCGGGTCCGCCGGGCCGAGCAGCCGGGTTCGGAAGGGGCGGACCCCGGACCCCGCCCGCCGCAGCCTTTGGGGCTCTGGATGACCCCGCAAGATCCCACGGGACCCGGAATCGAGACGTGACAGGCCCGGTCCTGTCGGCCAGGGCTGGAGCATGGCGGCATCACCACGAGGAGCGCACTTCAGCCGAGGTGTCTTTTGCAGGATGAGGCATACCACCGATACAGTCTTCTCGACCGCTCAGAGAGATCCTGCAAGCGCTTGCCGGGTTCTGCCTCGGGAGCTGCCAGCGGGGATTGACGACAATGCCGGAGCCTGAAGACGGTCCCAACGGAGAGTGGCGCTCGGACCCGTTTGGGCGTTACGAGCTTCGTCGCTTTCTCTACGGGCGGCCGACATCGCTCGTGAAGCGCGGCGACATCGTCGGCTACGACCACATCGACGCGTGGCTTTCAGCCGCCGGGCACCCGCTCGCAGAAGCCGCAGTCCAGCCGCCCCCACTTCCGCCCGAGGCCCCGAAGACGACTCCGAGCGACGATGCCCTCCCGCCATTCATCCGAGACGCATCGCCACCGCCGGCTCGACCTGTTTCCCCGGGCGACGTGACACTGCCGCCCCCGGCGACGGTCCTTCCTCCGCCCCCGACGATGGTCCTCCCGCCCCCGTCGGCTCCACCTGTGTCCCCGGGCGACGTGACATTGCCGCCCCCGGCGACGGTCCCTCCGCCCCCGACGATGGTCCTCCCGCCCCCGCCGGCTCCACCTGTGTCCCCGGGCGACGTGACATTGGCCGCCCCCGGCGACGGTCCCTCCGCCCCCGACGATGGTCCTCCCGCCCCCGTCGGCTCCACCTGTGTCCCCGGGCGACGTGACATTGCCGCCCCCGGCGACGGTCCCTCCGCCCCCGACGATGGTCCTCCCGCCCCCGCCGGCTCCACCTGTGTCCCGGGGCGACGTGACATTGCCGATCAGGTTGCGGACTGCGCTCCATGGCTGGGCCCTGTACATCGCGGCCGTCGGCGTCGTGATCCTGATCGGTGTTCCGCTGGCTTGGGCCTTGGGACACTCCTCGACTCCCCACCACGTCTCCCTGCCCACTTCCACGGCGGCGAACCCTGACCCAGCCGTAGCGCTGCCTCCCAACCACGGGCCCGAGCAGTCATCGGCGACGACCGCGGTTCCCGGTGGTTCACAGGTCGCCTCTGACATGGCACGTTTTCGCCAGTTGGTTCTTGAGGCACAGCAGGGTCAAACGAACAACACCCGAACACCGAGCTCCTCGTCACCTGCCCGATCGGCCGGGGGATCGACTCGGCCCGCCACTTGGGCGGGCGCATCCCCCCCGAAGAAGCCCACTCCGGCAACCGGAGCTGGCGGGACAGCTGTTCCGCCAGGCACGGCGGCTCCGTCGCCCACGGCCCCGGTCGACACGATCGGCACGACGGTTCCCGTCCCGAGCACGACCACGGTGACCCCGACCACGGTGACCCCGACCACGACCACAGCGCCGACCACCACGACCACGGTGACCCCGACCACGACAACGGCTCCGACCACCACGACGACGGCGCCGACCACCACGACGACCGCGGCTCCGGCCACGACCACGACGGCACCCGTCACACCTACGTCGTCGATCCCCGTGTCCGGCCAGATCGCGCCCGCTGTCGCCGTGTCGTTCTCGGGTCTCCACGGCCCTTCCACCCACGATCTGCACCTGGTCGGACAGGCGGTCACAGGCCTCGCGCTCGTGTCCATCGCGATCTTCGTGCTCTGTCTCGTCGGGCTGCTGGTGCCCGGAACGACGAGGCGCCGCCACTCCTGGACGAGAAACGAGGATAGGGAATAGGAATCGGTCGGCGACCGCGAGAAGCCGCACCACTGGGCAATCCCTGGGCGGCGGATCCACCAGGTTAGTCGAACAGATGTTCGACTAACCTGGTGGGCGATGGGTGGGGTCCGACTGGCCACGATCCTTCACGCCGACCTCGACGCCTTCTACGCATCGGTCGAGCAGCTCCTCGATCCGTCGTTGCGCAGGCGCCCCATTGCCGTAGGAGGCGGGGTGGTGCTTGCCGCCTCGTACGAGGCGAGGGCCTTCGGGGTCGGCGCGGGGATGTCGGGATGGAGAGCAAGACAGTTGTGTCCGGGCCTCACCTTCGTTTCCGGCCACTTCGACGAGTACCAGCGTCTCGGGGATCGGGTCATGGGCGTGTTCCACGCCTACACCCCACTCGTCGAGCGCATCTCCATCGACGAGGCGTTCCTCGATGTCGGCGGTGCACTGCATCTCTTCGGCTCGCCCGCTGACATCGCCGTCGCGATCCGACACCGCGTACGCAGCGAGATCGGCCTTGCGGTGTCGGTCGGGGTGGCACGGACCAAGCACCTCGCCAAGGTCGCTTCACAGGTGGCCAAGCCCGACGGGTTGGTGGTCGTCGCTCCCGATCAGGAGACGGCCTTTCTCGAGCGCCTCCCGGTGGAGTTGATGTGGGGCGTCGGCCCGGTGACCCGAGCCCGCCTGGCCGGCGCCGGTATCACCAGGATCGGCGAGCTCGCGGCCGCCCCGAACGGACTGCTCGATCGCCTGCTCGGCAAGGCAATCGGTCAGAAGCTCGCCTCGCTCGCCACCAACGTCGACAGCCGTCGAGTCCAGACGTCCCGCCGATCGGCGTCCATGGGCGCCCAAGCAGCACTGGGGCGCCGGGTGGCCACGCCGGAATTGCTGGGTTCGACCCTCGGCTACCTGGCTGATCGGGTTGCGGGCCGACTCAGAGCGGCAGGGCAAGCGGGGCGGACGGTGACCGTCCGGGTGCGCTTCGGCGGTCTGCGGTCGGTGACCCGTTCGGCCACGTTGCCGACCGCCATCTCCTCCACATTGACCCTGACGGAGCTGGCCATCGAACTCGCCGGCTCGGCCCTGCACGACCATCCTCACGAGCGCGAGATCACCCTCTTGGCCGTGTCGGTGGCCAACCTGGCCCACGAAGCGGCTCTTCAGCTCGAGTTACCACTCGATCTCGCCGGCGACCGGTATCGGCCCGGAACCTCACAGGGCGCGGCTCGGTGGGGAGTCGATCGATCGGTGGACGCCATCCGTGCTCGGTTTGGGCACGATGCCGTCCGCTACGCCCGAGTTGTCTTCTCCGACGTAGAGCGTGTGCCCGAGGCATTCCGAGAGCTTGCCGAGCGTCATCGCTCGGGCGAGTAGCTCGTGGGCACGAAGGTGGGCGCGGTTGTGTCGTCCCGGATCGGCCGGGGGACGGGGCCACGCGGTTCGACTGCCCGCCGTTAGTCTGAACCTTCTTGTCAGGAGCGCCAACAACATTGATGGCATGGACGACCGGTGAGCGAGATGCGGAGCGATGACCGAATGATGAGAGCGTGGCGGACGCATCAGTACGGCGATCCCAACGACGTCCTGAAGCTCGACACGGTCCCGATTCCTGTTCCTGAGGCCGGCGAGGTCCGCATCAAGGTGCACGCCATCCCGCTCAACCTCAACGATCTGGAACGCGTCACGGGCGGCAACATGATGGTCCGTCCCGAGCTGCCCTACAGCCCGGGGATGGAAGTGATGGGGATCGTCGACGCGTGCAGCTCGGGGACCGAACAGTGGCTCGGTCGACGCGTGGTGGCGATGCCGAAGGGCGCGCATGGCGGCTTTGCCGAATACGCCATCTGCCCGGTCGTCTCCACGTTCGAGATGCCTGACGCGATCCCGTTGCCGGGCGCGGCCGCCTTGTACTTTCCCTTCCATCTGGCCTGGTTGGGCCTTTTCGACCGCGCCGACCTGCAATCCGGAGAGACCGTTCTCATCCACGCCGCTGCCGGAGGTTCGGGCTCAGCGGCTGTTCAGCTCGCCGTCAACGCGGGGGCACGCGTCTTCGCGACGGCCGGAACCGACGAGAAGGTGCAGCTTTGCCGAGACCTGGGTGCGCAGGTCGCCATCAACTACAACGCGACCGATTTCTCGGAGGTCGTGCTGGCCGAGACAGGGAATCAAGGGGTCGACGTGGTGTTCGACAACGTCGGTGAGGCCGTCATCGAGCCCTCGATGAAGTGCACGAAGTACAACGGGCGCTACCTGATGATGGGGTTTGCATCCAACAAGCTGGTCGCCGACGAGAAATGGCTCGTGCCGCGCCGAATCGCCTTGGGCAACTTCAAACTGTGCGGAGTCCTGCTCGCCTACCAGGCACCGGAGGGGTTGGAGTTCCTGAAGTCGGGTATGGGTTGGAACTTCGCTCCCAGAGATCTCGGAGAACGGATCATGCGCGAGATCGTGGAGCTTGTGCTCGCCGGGAGAGTCAAGCCGGTGATCGGCCGGGTTGTCGGCTTCGAAGACATTCCCACTGCGATCGACGCGATGGCGAACCGGGCAACAGTCGGTCGTACCATCGTCATGGTCGAGTCCTGACCTGTTACGGAAGCGCCTCCTCCGGGACGTCAAAGAACTCCAGATAGGGGCGCATCCGCTCGCGTAACAGATCGGCGTCGAGGCCGGTGTCGGCGAAACTGTAGGTGTGTCCGCCGTACTTCTCTTGTGGGTTGTCGGCGAGGAAGCTGACCATGCGCCTTTCGGCTTCGGGAGTGAGATCAATCCCGAGCCGCTCGTAGATCTCACGTACGACACCCATGGGCTCGGCCAGGAAGTCGCCGAAGAACACGTCCACGGCCTGACCGGGGGGGATCGTGCCGTTGCGTCTGGCTTCCACCGCTCGATCCAGGCCGACGGCGACGTCTTCGACCCACTCGTGGGCCACGCCGGCGATCGACACGTCGTCGCTCGCCAATCGACGGAGCAAGTCGATCAGCGAAGCCAGCGAGCACAGCACGCGCAGAGGGTCCCGATGCGTGTGGACGACCAGCGCGTCGGGGTACTCGCGCATCATGGCCTCCGGGCACCAAAGGTGCGCGGGCGACTTGATCACCCAACGCTCGGCCGGATGCGCCGATTGCAGGTACTGAAGAAACAGCCGGTGGTACCGGTAGGCGGGGGCCATGTCTGCGTCATGGAGCAACCAGTGCTGGTACGCAGGTACCCGGTACTGGGTGGAGAAGATCATGCTGCGGAAGTCGCCGGCGGTGATCCGCACGCACTCCTGGCCCAGCCGAGCCCCCAGCGCGTGCATCCCCATGAAACCGGGGATGAGGAGCTCGGTCGATTCGAGGTTGGCCTGGACTTGAGCGATCCTCGGGTCCGATTCGTAGGAGGAGGTCTGCGGTGGCGGCCATGGTTGGTCGACCTCCCAGGTGAGCGGCACGCGATTGGCCGGGTCTTGGGCGAGAACGCCGAACAATATGGTGGTCCCGGTCCGGGGTTGGCCGAGGATCACGATGGGGGGGCCAATGTCTCGTTGTGTGATCTCGGGGTTGCGCTTCGCCCAATCGACGATGTGCAGCCGGTTGACGAGGTACCCGACGATGTCGGTGGTGGCGATGATCAGGCCGAGCTCGTGCAACGAGGCGTCGTCGTTCAGCTCGTCGACCAGTCGGCTTGCTCCGTCTTCCCACGTGTCCTCGCCGAAGTCGTCGAGCCCGGCACCTCGACATGCCTGGTCCACGAGTGCGTCCAGGTCGAGTTGCTCGGTCGCCATGTTCCCCCTCCGTCGAGCCCAATACCCTGCCGGTAGATTGGCACACCCGTACGGTGTTGGCGGGAGGGTGTGGGGGTAGTGCACGGCGAATCGGGTCCCTGCGTCGTCCGGCGCGGGAAGGCTTTCCCGAGGTTCTCGGTAGGCACGTTGCTGATGGCCGCGATGGGAGTGCTTGTGCAGAACGGGCGGGTCGTGAGGTGGCGCCAAGGGTCGGCCCGGCACCGAGCGGCGTGCCCGAACTCGAAGTAGTGTCAGTGCTCGTTGTCCAGGACGGAAGTGCGTCGTTCCCGAGAAGGAGGAGCAACCGTGATTGGCGTCAACGTGGCCTTTGACTATGACGGCGACTTCGACCGCTCCCGGGTCGTCAACATCGCCGAGAACGCGCGGGCGATGTTCGAGGGCATGCCGGGACTCCGCTTCAAGTTCTTCACCTTCGACGAAGACAACCAGCGAGCGACGAACTTCTACGTCTGGGAGTCCAGAGAGGCGGCGGAGGGGTTCTTCTCGGAGGAGCTTCGTGAGCGGGTGACCGGGTTGTATGGTGCGAAACCCACCATCGAGTTCGTGGAGATTGCCCAGATCGTCGACAATTCGGCATCCTGACCGGCGTCGATCTGCCACTCAGGTCCCAGGGCTGCTCCGCCCGACCTCTTGAACCAACCAGCCGTTGCCGTCGGGGTCGGAAAAGGAGAAGAACGACCCGTAGTCGCTGTGTTGCGGATCGGGCCCGGGGACCTGATTCCCTGCCTCGAAATGAAAGGGCTCGCTGACCTCGGCCCCCCGCTCGACCAGCGCGGTGCGCGCCGCGTCGATGTCGGAGACCACAAGGTGCAGACCCTGCAGGGAGCCGGGCGCGTCCGTGTTCTTCATGAGGGCGACTGAGCACGTCGATCCCGGTGGTGTGAGCTGGACGACGCGGAAGTCGTCGCCCGCACTGTGGTCTACATCCAGGTCGAACCCCGCCTGCTCGGTATAGAAGGACTTGGCGCGCTCGACATCTGACACGGGGATCACCACGAGTTCGAGCTTCCATTTCATGGCATAGCCTCCATTGTTGTCCGTGGGCGCTCACGCGCCCCGTGTCATGTGGGAGTTCATGACGATTGCCGACCGGAGAGAACCATGATGTGGACCGGTCGGTCTCGTGTTCGCCGGGCATACACCTCGCAACCGGCAGAGATCTTCCGGTTCGGCTGTGGGACCTCGTAACCGAGCGCCGTGACGATCCCCATGAGCGGACTGTAGGGCTTTGGCGCAACGACGGGCTTTCGAGCCGGAACGACAAAGCAGCGTGCTCTGGCCCGACCAGAGCCCCCGTCGCTCACCGTCCTGGATGAAGATTGTCCCGGAGCGTCCCGGCGCACACGTCATCACCGTGCCGAGTCGGTCGTGTCGAGCTCTTCCAGCCGACGTTCGAACAGGCGCCGCTCGGCGTCGTCGTGCACCAACGCCAGTGCCCGTCGGTAGGCGGCGCGGGCCTCGTCGGCTCGACCCAGTCGGCGCAGTAGCTCGCCCCGGGTGGAGTGCAGGTAGCGATAGTCGTCGAGGGCGAGCGAATCCGCGATACGGAGCCCCGCCTCGGGGCCGTCGGCCTCGGCGACGGCGACAGCCCGGTTCAGCTCGACGACCGGCGAGTCGGTCATGCGGGCGAGCTCGCCATAGAGAGCGGCGATCTGGGGCAGGTCGCGCGGCTCCTCGGTATGCAGGGACGCGATGGCCGCCTGTATGACGTAGGGGCCACGCCCTCCCAGGGCAAGGGCTCGATCGAGGAGCGCCCGCCCGGTGGCGATCTGCTCGGTGTCCCACAGCGAGCGGTCCTGCTCGGCGAGCAGAACGAGGTCGCCGTCTCGAAGCCGCGCCTGGCGGCGCGAGTCGTGCAGCAACATCATGGCCAGTAGGCCGTGCGCCTCGGGTTCGTCGGGCATCAGAGAGACAAGTGCGCGCCCGAGCCACAGCGCCTCTGCCGCCAAGTCGCCGCGGCCGCCATAGCCCTCGTTGAAGATGAGGTAGACGACTGCGAGGACAGCGGCAAGCCGATCGGGCAGCAAGTGGGGCGGAGGCACCCGGAACGGGATGCCGGCCACCTTGATCTTGCGCTTTGCCCTGACCAGCCGCTGCGCCATGGTCGGCTCTGACACCAAGAAGGCACGCGCGATCTCATCGGTGCTGAGGCCGCCGAGTGTCCGCAGAGTGAGGACGACCTGGGCGTCGATGCAGAGAGCGGGATGACAGCATGTGAAGACGAGCTCCAGCCGTTCGTCGGGAAACGCCGTCGATTCCATGGTGTTCTCCGATGCCGTGCGTACCTGGAGGAGCGCTGTCTTCGTAGCCAGGGTGTGATCGCGACGAACGCGATCGATGGCTCGGTTGCGTGCAGTCGTTATCAGCCAGGCGCGCGGGTTGGTGGGGTATCCGTCACGCGGCCAACGTTCGGCCGCGATGGCAAAGGCCTCCTGTGCGGCTTCCTCGGCCAGGTCGAAGTCGCCGAGGAAGCCGATGAGCGCGGCGAGCACGCGCCCCCACTCTTCGCGGAAGGTCTGCTCGAGGATGGCTACCACTCCATGATGGGACGAACCTCGATCGCGCCGCCCAGACGAGCTGCCGGGATCTGTGCCGCCAGCTCGATCGCGGCGTCGAGATCCTCGGCCTCGTAGATGAGGTAGCCGTTGAGCGCCTCTTTGGTCTCGACGAACGGGCCGTCGGTCGTGATGGTCTTGCCGTCTTGGACGCGCACGGTGGTGGCCGTCTCGGGAGGCTGGAGCCCGTTTCCCGGCGTCACACCCGGCGTCTCGTTGATCGACTTGTAGGCGCGGTAGATCGCCTGTTGTTCGTCTTCGGACAGTGTCGCCCACGCCTCAGGGTCGAGCGGCGTCGGGGTTGTGCCCTGATGGATCATCAGCATGTACTTCATAGCTTCCTCCTCCTGGGAATGGTCGTTTGTGAGACGAACGGGGAGCGAGGAATTCGACAGTCCGTGCCGAACATCCACCGATGCTTCACCCACCCCTCCCTCATGGGGTTATCGCCAACCAGACCGCCGAGCCCCGTTGGGGACTGTCGTTGCGTGGTTGTACCTCGGAAGCGGGAACCAGGTGGGCATCCAGGATGGGCGGGCCGGGAGTCAGCGGTGACTGTGTTCACGGGTGCCCACGGTGTGCGCCGACCCACCCGCTCTTCGTGAGTGGTCGAAAGCCCCTGTTCGCCTCGGACCGACCTCGCCAGAGTAGATCGTAGAGAAGTTCGCGCAAGCGAGGGAGGAACAGAGATGAGTCCTACTCAGACCAAAGACAATGGCACCACTCGTGTGATCGGCACGGTCGAACACGCTGAGCACGTATCGCTCGAGGCCGTGCGCAGTTTCCTTGACACCGTTGACGGCGTGTTCCCCCATCTCGGTAGTGACGAAGGGCCTCGCCGCAAGATCATCGACTCGGCCTTCAAGATGACCGAACAGCTGGTGGCTGCTTCGACTCGGATGGCGCAGAACATTCTCGACGTCACGGAGAAGGCGTTGGCCGAGTCCCGTCAGAAGGCTGGTTCGTCGACCAAGTAGAGCAGCCCACGGCCCCGCTGTGCTCGTAACGTGAAAGACGGTGGTGACCACCGCCGACTTTTGTGGGAGGGTCCACCCTGACGGGGACGGGCCATGTCACGTTGACGTCCCTGATCCCCCGCTGGTGAACGCCTGGGTCGTGATCAGGTCACGGCGACGAGCAGGACGGGGACCGGGCTGCGATCGAGGATCTCGCGTGCCACTTGGCCACGGCTCAGATCGGTCGAGTGGGGCCATCCCACGGCTACGAGTTCGGGATGGAGCGACTCGATGGCGGCGAGCACCTCTACGGCCGGAACCCCGATGCGCAGCTCGAGCCGAGCTGGCGGGGTACCGAGGAGGTGGCGGGCCAAGAACTCCTGCGCATAGGCCTCGGTTTCGTGTTGCACCTGGTCGGTGAAGCTGGGGACCTCGTCGTCCACGTGCACCACCACGATCTCGAGGCCGGCGTCGGTGGAAAGCTCGATGGTCCGCTGGAGGGCACGGGCCTTGCCGGGGGTGCCCTCCATCGCCACGAGAACCTTGCGTAGCCGTTCGGGAGGTTCGGCACCCGGTGGCACCATGACCACCGGCTTGTCGGTCCGCCCGGCGATCGTCAAGGCCAGGTGACCGATGGGCCGTGGACCGCGGAGGCCGCCGCGGGCTCCGACCACGAGGCCGACGACGTCGTCTTGCGCGACCACCCGGGCAAGCTGCTCAACCGGATCGCCGGCGAGGGTACGCACGGCTACCCCCGCTGCCTCAGCCGAAGCGTTGGCCGTTTCGTCTCCGTCTTCGCTGACGTGGACGACGCTCAGTGCGCTGCCGAGAGCCGACGCCACGGCCTGGGCCATGGCCAACACGGGCCGCGAAGCTGCTGAATTGTCGATGGCGGCGATGACTTTGTTCACGAGATCAGCTCCCATTGTGCCCCACGGCGACGGAATGTCACCTTGCCGGGCCCGACGGCCAACGGTGTGCCGCCGACCACGATGGAGACCAACCCGTCGGTCCAGATGGACAGGTGGGCTCGTTCCTTGAGGATACGCACCCTGCTGCCCCGGAATCGCACGCGCACCTCGAGCGACGACCACGAGGGAGGGAGGACGGGGTCGACGTGCAGCATGCCGGCGCGAGGGTGGAGTCCGGCGAACCCGAAGGCCAGCGCCTGCCACAAGCCGCCCATGGTGGCGAGATGCAGGCCCCCGGCGCTCGAGCCGGTTAGGTCGTCGAGGTCAACCCGGGCTGCGATGCGCAGAGCTTCCAATGCTTTGTCGAAGTCCCGCGCCCGAGCCAGCAGCGAGGCATGGATCGCGGGGGACAGTGAGCTGCCGTGGGCGGTGCGTGGCTCGTAGAAGCGAAGGTTCGGCTCGAGGCTGCCCGGCACCACCTCGTCGGGCACGAGGTGGTGCAGCATGAGGGCGTCCGCTTGCTTGAGGACTTGTGCCCCCCGGGTCCGTTCCAGCCCGAGCAGCAGGTCGGCGGCGATCGGACGACGGGGGGCCACCTCGGCGATGACCAGTGGCTCGAGCTGACCGAACCCGGCGAATTGCTCGTAGATGCCCGTGTCGGCGTCGTAGCCGTCGACGAGGGCCTCGGCGAGCTCCCGCCAACGCCGAGGCTCGCCGGGGTCGACGTCGTCCCCGCCACCCGCCTCGACGGCATCGGCGGCACGTCGTAGGTTCCACCGGGCCATCACATTGGTGAAGGCGTTGTCGTCGACCGGTTCGTGGTATTCGTCGGGTCCGATGACGCCGTAGATGTGTGCGCTCTCGTCTGGCTCGACGCGGATCCGGGATGCCCAGTACCGCGCTGTCTCCACCAGGATCTGGCGGAAAGGCCCGCGGGCGAACTCATCGTCGTCTGACCAATCCACATAGCAGGACGCCGCCCAGGGCACCTGGGCAACAATGTGCTCCTCCAGTTGGCCGGTGCGGATCGGCACGATCATCCCCGACCGGTCCCGGGCGCGCGTCGGCGTGACGTCGCGACCGCTACGGGCGGACTCCCACGGGAAACGCGCCCCGGCTCGCCCCAGGGCACGAGCCGCTTCGATGGCGGCGGGCAGCCGTCGCAGCCGGTATTCGAGCATGGCCCGGGCCGACGCCGGATGGGTGGCGGCCAGGAACGGCAGGACGAAGGTGTCCGCGTCCCAGAACACATGACCCCCATAGCTCGTCCCCGTCAAGCCTCGGGCACCGACGGCCGCCTCCCCGGCGTCAGCCACCGACGCCATCAGGTGGAAGAGGGCGAAGCGGATGCTCACGTGCAAGTCGTCGTCTCCCTCGACGACCACGTCGGCATCTTCCCAACGTCGCGCCCACGCTTGCCGGTGCTCGGCCAGGAGTCGGTCGAAGCCGACGGCCGCAGCCTCGCCGACGGCGTCGACGGCGGGGCGAGGGTCGGGGACCGTCTCAGCGTCGGACCGGTAGACCGCCACGCGATCGAGGACCTCGGGGTCGGCCTGCGCGCCTTGTTCCAGAGTGGGTATCGCCGACCTGGTCTGCAGGGCTGCCGCCACGATCCCGCCGGTGGACCCCGCCACCCGGATCCAGGTGGCGTCGCCCATTGCGCCCTGTTCATAGGTGGGGTCGTCAGCCGAGGGGAGCAGCGGCGGCCCGACGGGGACAGTGGGGCCGATGGGCGAGTACCGGGCTCGAAGGACGGCGGTCGTCGGCCGGGTGAGCGAGGCGAACCGCACGCTCTCGACGATGTCAGGCTCGACGCCGGCGCGTTCGTGTAGGACCCCTGTCCGCAGGTCGAGCGTCCGTCGGAGCGGCCCTCCGGTGGCGATCTCATCGAGTTCGAAGGCGACCGGCCCGGTCAACAGGTGCGTGAGAGGTCCCTCCCCGTCGTAGACGCCGGCGGCCACCACCCAAGGGTGCCGACTGGGGTGGCTGGCCAGGGGGGCACCGCTCGTCCCGACCAGGCCGTCAGCCAGGGTGAGGAGCGCTTCGTGTACCCGCTCGCTCTCGGTGTCGAATCCCTCGACGACGAGGGACCATCCTGCCTGGCTCGGGGCCGCGGGAAGGGCCCGACCGGCCCGTCGGCGCAGCTGATCGGCGAGCACTTGGCGAAGGCGTGCCGCGCCGCCGGTCAGCATCACCACTCCGGCCCGGGGCTGGCCTCGCCCGCCGTTGACCAGCGCCACCGTCGCACTGCGTACGTCGGGGACCAACAGGGGAGCAGGACGGTGGGGGACTCCGGTCAAGCCGTCCACGATCACGAGGACCGTCATGGGATCGACCCCTCGTCGCCACAGCTCTTCGATCAGGCCGACGGCCACGTCTCCGGCGTCCAGGAGGGCGATCTCGACCCTGTTGCGCTCCACGACCACCCGTGGGTCGTGGAGCCCCGCTTCGTGAGCCGTTTCCTCAGCGAGGTGCGCCAGGGAGCTCAGCCCCGCGATGCCGTGGGCCCGCAGCAGCTGCTTGAGCCTCGACGGCGTCATTCGAGATTTCGGATCTCTGGCCAGTTCCACGCTGACCTTGGGGGACCCGGCCGGGCGGGGGAGCGCGGTCGCCGCCAGCCCCATTCCCGCCAGTGATTGAGCGAGGGCTTGACCTGCCCGGTCAAGTTCGGCGAGATCTACTGCCCGCTGTGGCTCCTCCAAGGAGTGGACCCCGGAGTGATCGATCGAGGCAGCACCCGTACCCGCGGTGTCAGCGACAAGCAGTACGGCACCTTCAACAGAAGGTCTTCGCAGCTGGTCGGCGAGCTCGTCGATGGGGGCCGGAGCGAGAACGCCCACTGCTGCACCCGCCACGGATAGAGCTGCCAGGGCATCTGTGACCCGAGCCGAGATCCCCGGGGTCGTATTCCAAAAGACGACCGCCTCGAAGCGACGGTCCAACTCAGGTGGCAGCGCAGAGAGGCGGCTCCCAGGTTGGTGCGAGGGACCAGCGTCCCGGCTCGCGGGTGTGGCGCTCACGTCGCCGGGGTCGTCACCTGACTCCGTCTCATCCCCGACCCGTCGTGGGAGAGGCAGAAAAGGAGCGCTCGGTGTGCGACATCACCCTCCTTCATCCGGTCGGCACGGCGGTGCCCGTCCCGCAGGATCAACGTACTCCCCGGCGTCGTGGCGCCACAGGGATCACCGTTCGTCGGCCCTCAGCGGGGCCGCGACCAGCAGCCCGACGAGCTGACCGATGATCGCCCGTCGGCCTGGCGCGGGCAGCAGCGGGCTTCGGCTCATCTCCGTCGACCTCCGAGCATCGTTCCGCGGGTGCTTCCCATGCCATGGCGATGACCCGACGGCAACCATGTCGGGATCATGAGGCCCATTGAGGGGAAGACCGAAGACCTGGCCCCACATCCACCTCCTGCGCAGCCGTAGCGATTGAAAGGCGGTGCGGCTATAGCAAGAGGTCGCCCTCTCCCTCCAGCACGATGGACTCTCCCTCGCCGGCACCGAGAAGCGCGATGGCTCGTTTCAGTTCGTTGCACAGGCGATACAGCTCGTCGCCGGTGAAGGGTTCGGTCCGCCTGCCGTCCCGAATGTCCTCGGCGACTATCAAGAGGGAGGTGAGATCGTGTGCAAACCCGGCGTCGGTCATATCCCCACATTATTGGCAAATCACCCGGGGTCATGACGCTGCCGGAAACCTCGACCGCGCTCCGCACGGGACGTGGTGCCCGAGTGGAGGGTTGCCGGCGTGCAAGTGAGGCGGGGCTGCGCAACTCCCACCGTGTCAGCGAAGTATCGTGGCTCACGGTGGCGATTGGCGCAGGTCGCGAAGTACTCGTGGTGGTCGCCCATCCCGATGACGAGGTGCTTTGGCTGGCACCGGTCCTTCCCGATGCGAAGAAGCTCCTGGCCGTCTTTTCGGTGGCAAGTGGGGATCCGGCTCTTACCGCGGGGCGAGAGCTCGTCCTGTCCCATTACCCTCTCCGCAGCTTCGAGTTCTTGGGACTTCAGAATGCTGATGTCTACGGCCAGTCCGATTTCCTGAGTCGAGTTCCCGTCGAGCACGGAGTCAGCCTCATGCGTTCGTGTCGGCCGGAGCGCGCCGAGCGCTACCGAACCAACTACCCGGCACTGCTGGTTGCACTCGATTCGCATGTCGGATCTCGAACTGACATCTACACACACAATCCCTGGGGAGAATACGGGCATGAAGAGCACATCCAGGTCAACCACGCCGTGGTGGCCTTGGCGCAACGACACGCGTGCTCAGTTTGGGTGTGGGACGGGCTATCGAACGATGAGTTGATCTCACAAGATGTATGGCTGAAGGCCAACTATTATCCCGATGCTGATCTCGAGGGCCTCGCATCGCGCGAGTTGGGCGTCGATCTCGACGTCTACAGGGACATCCGAGAGCTCTATCAACGCCACGATGCATGGACGTGGCGAGATGACTACCTGCCACCCGACCCCAGCCGGTTTCTCCAGATCGTTCGGGACGGTGACGTTCTCGTCTCGGCGCGCCGTCTTTCTCCGTCCCGCCGAGCACTCCTTGCCAGACAGATCGTCTCTCGGAAGACTCGGTACTACGCGCGACAGGCTGGACGTCGGATGCTTGCCCATGTGCGCTCATCACGGTCCCCAGTCTGAGGGTCGGCCCCCCATTGGTGGCGGAACTTCCAGCCCCGGCCGAAAGGCGATCGATGCGCATCCTCATGTACGCCAAGTCGCTGAAACGCGAGGGCGGGACCGAGATCAGCGGTGTTCAGATCGCAAGGGCGTTGAGCGAGCGAGGGCATGTCGTGGACCTGCTCTACGAATACGACGGCGATCTGCGTACGGAGTACCTCTCGTTCTGCCGGTCCGTTGCCCGCTCTTGGATGAGTGTGAACAAGCTCTCGGTCCGAGATGCCATCCGGCTGGTTCCGGCAATCTGGTGGGGGGCTCGTCGTCGGCCGGAGGTGATCTACGTTCATCGCTTCCGAGATGTGATCTGTGCTCGAGTGACAGGCACCCTGGTGGGCGCACCCGTGGTGTGTCACCTCCGTGACACCTTCCATGACGGGACGACGCGCCGCCTGGCCAATTGGGCGGACCGGTTCATCGCCGTGTCCGGAGCTACTCGCGACTCCTGGGTGAGGGACGGCCTGGACGGCGCCCGCGTCGATGTGGTCCACACCGGAATCAATCCCACGGACTACCCCGTCGGGAGCCAGACAGAGCGTCTCGAAGCGCGCCATGCGCTCGGTCTTCCCGCCCACGTCTTCGTCGCCCTCTACTACGGCCGGCTGGACGTCGACAAGGGCATCGAGCTCCTTCTCGATGCTTGGCGGCGACTCGACATGCCCGCCGACAAGGGTCGCCTTGTGCTTCAGGGGCACCCGGTGCTTGCCCAGGACCCCGAGAGCTATCTTCGAGAGCTTCACGAGAGTGCCCCGGTCGGATGCCTTTGGTTGCCCATGCGCGACGATGTCATCACCGCTCTGCACGCAGCCGACGTGGTCGTGCTTCCGTCGGTCACCGAGGGGCTGAGCCGGACGGTGCTCGAGGCCATGATGTCGGGCCGACCCGTAGTGGCCTCGCGTGTCGGGGGAGTGCCTGAGATCCTGGCCGGCGCCTTTGAGCGCTTCTTGTTCGAAAGTGGCGATGCGGTCGGTCTCGCCGATCAGCTGGCATCCCTCGTCGACTGGCAGCGACGGGAGCCGCAACTCGGCGCCGCATGTTCCGAACACATTCGGTCCCAGTTCAGCATGCAAGGGATGGCACAGCGGGTCGAGGACATCCTGCGACAGGAGGTGAGCATCAGGACCAAGACCCGGCGTTGGCGTGCGATGACGCGTCCTTGCTCGTGAGTACAGTGCACTGAATGGAGATGAGACAATGACCGAGCACGGCAGCAACATCGATCGGACCGTCGAGTGGGAATCGTTCAAGGCCCGACACCTCCGGCCTCTGGGCGAACGACCAGCCTCAGTGGCCAGGGGTCTACATCACTTCGCTCTGCTCTGTAGCGACGTCGAGCGAACCATCGTCTTCTACCAGGACCTTCTCGAGTTTCCCCTGGTCGAGTTGTTCGAGAACCGGGACTACCGCGGTTCCACGCACTTCTTCTTCGATGTCGGCCACGGCAACTACCTGGCGTTCTTCGACTTCCCGGGTCTCGACCTCGGGGAGTATCGCGAGGTGCTGGGTGGTCTGCATCACATCGCCATCTCCGTCAGCCGCGAGCAGTGGGATCGACTCGTGGCGAAGCTGGAAGCGGCCGGAATCGAGACCTTCATTGTGAGTGGCTCCTCGGTCTACTTTTCAGGACCTGACGGCGAGCGCCTCGAACTGCTCTCCTACCCACTCAACGACATGTATGGCACGATCGTTGGCTGAGTCGTTTGTGACGAGCCAAGCGTTTTCGTTCGGCGCCGAGATGGAATCTGTCACGCAGCGATCCGAGTGAGCCGGCTGGCCATCTTGGTCGGGGACCCCGTGGAGATGGAGGGTCGCTTCGTCAAGGCATCGTTGTGGCGCGATCGCTAGCTCATCTACCCGCCAGTCCAGGCGTTCTGGGACGCTCTGGCGAAAGGCACCTCCTAGGGCTCCCGTGCATAACATGTCGCGTTGGGACAGAACGCGCGCAGTCAGATAGTCACGTGCCGGCGCCGCCCCTCGCCCTGCATCCGTGTGCGACAAGTTCCGCGAGAGAACCGGCGATCCGGTGGCGAAGCCCAAGGTCATGGATCGAGCCATCGTCGGCGAGCATCGCCGAACTCACCTCGATATGGATGCACGCCGACTCGATGATCACTGCATTGGCGTAACCGAGAACCTTTCGCAGCGAGTCATGAGCATCAACTGCGCCTCGCGGCGATGCGTTGATCCAGGCGACGGGTTTCTCGGAAATGGATCCGTCCTGATCGTCCCCGATGGTTCAGTCGAGGAGATTCTTGAATGATCCAGGCAGCGCTCCGGCATACTCAGGAGTCGATACCAATATTGCATCCGCGGCCCGGATTTGACCACGCAGATCCGCCACAGCAGGGTCGAGCGGGACCTCGTCATCGTCCGGGTTGAACGGAGGAAGCTTGCCGAGTTCCTCGTAGAGAGCCGGGGCGACGCCATCGGGTGCCACGGCCATCGCCGTCTTGAGTACCGCTGAGCTGGTCGATTTGCTCCGGAGACTTCCCGAGATCAGCAGAACCCGGCACGACTTGGTCACGGTGCGGTGCAACGCCGTGATCCGACCGTCCATTCCCGGCACGTGATGCTCGGGATTGAGACCCGGATCGGGGAAGTTCCGGCGGCGGTGCCGAGCGACTGCTTTCGACGAGCGGGCCGTTCGGGCTTCGGTGAGCAGCTGTGTTTGGCGTTCATCGACAATGAATCGGGCGAAGTGCGGATTCAACAATCCGAGCTCGCCTTAGGCAAGACATGCCCATCAACAGACCATCGATTGCCGACGGGACGTTCCGCGGCCTCGGCGCCCGAGGCCTCTCCGGCTCGCTGTCGGCGCGGTTCGGCCGGTGCCTTGCGCGAGAGCGACCGCAGCCTCGAGCCGGGCGTGGTCATCTCGCATTCTCTTGCGCCCACCCGGCCTCGACGAGCATGGGGCGAAGCCCCCGAAGGGCGTAGAACAGCCGGCTCCGGACCGTTCCCTCGGGGATGGAGAGCTCTCGGGCAACCTCGGAGCATTTCCGACCCCGGTAGTAGATCTGGATGAGGACCTCGCGGTGTTCTGGCCGCAATTGCCGGACTGCATCCTCCACTTGCCAGGATGTGACGACCTTCTCGGCATGGTCGTCGAGGTCTGCCAACTCGGCCGGAAGGGGATCGGTGGAGCGCCGGGTCCGATCCCGAGCGAGATCGATGATGACGCGTCGCTCGATCGCGAAGAGCCAACCGCGCATGGTTCCCAGCGAGGAATCGAAACGGTGCCGGGACCTCCACGCCCGTAGGAACGTCTCCTGGACTGCCTCCTCGGCCAAACCGGTATCGGCAAGCCGGTGGCGGGCGTAGCCGTAGAGCTCTCCGCCGTGCGCCAGGCAAGCCGCTCGCAGACCTGCGGCGTCGGCAGATTCGACCGGTTTCATATCGGCGTCGAGCGAGATCGGCGGGGGGGAACCCGGAAGACACTCCCCGTCATGACACCCCTCCATACGAAGAGACCTGTATCGTTACATCCGTATACTAAATTGATTCGCCAGCATTACGCAAGGGGCTGTAATCTATTTCTCAGGAGGGGCGAGCGTTGGTAATCCGAGGGCACGAGCAGAGCAGCACCCCCGAGGCCGCCCCGAGGCCGGGGCGGCCTCGCGACGCCAAGAACGACACCGCAATTCTCGAGGCCACCACGGCGATCTTGTTCGAGAAGGGTTACGCCGGCCTCACTATCGACGGCGTTGCAGCCGCCGCCGGTGTGAGCCGGCCCACGATCTACCGCAGGTGGTCCTCCAAACCCGAGCTCGTCATCGCCGCCATGGCCCACAGAACGGGCCTTGCTGTCCCGGTTCCGAACACGGGATCGATACGCCGGGATCTGATGGCCGTGCAGCGCCACCAGATCAAGGAGTTCAACAACCCACACTCTCGCCGGGTCACGTCCGGTCTCGTCGCCGATGTCGCCGCAGACCCAGAGCTCGCTGAGTTGTATCTGAACGAGTACGCCACACCGCGCCGTGCCTCGGTATGGCGTGCTCTTCAACGCGGCGTCGACAGGGGCGAACTGCGACCCGACATGGATTTTGCCTTCGTGTCCGACCTGCTCATCGGACCTCTGTTCATGCGATCAGTCGTCTGGGGACAGCCACTCGACGTCGGCATGGCTAAGGCGACAGTTGACGTGGTCTTGGCGGCGTTTGGAAGGTAGATCTCAGCGGAGAGTTCGGCTCTGCTCTCAAGGCAGAGGCCAGCTCGGCTTCGCCGGAGCCGCCTGGGATGTCTACCGGTTGATCGCGGTCAACCGACCCTCGGTCGCGCTACGGCCCGCTGTTGAGTGCACCATTTGACCGAAGTGTGAACGTTCGCGCTCCATCGCGAGTAACCGTCCTCGTAGTGTCCATCCTCGTGATGCCCGGGAGCGCCCTGCGCTCTTCGACGGGTCCTGCGCGGTTCAGGGTTCCCGAGGGTGTCTTGTCAACAGCACCAGAGGGGTCACCGTGGTTACCAACATCAGTCGAGTCGACGATGCGTGTGATCGCGTGACGCCCCTGAGGAGCCTGGCACCTTCGCGGGGACTGGCGGCCGAGCGTTCGGTGATGAAGCCTGGAGCGGTCATCTCGACTGGTGGTCGCCCTGCACTCGCCCCTTCCTCTGATGTGACGTTTGCTCGGGCTGAGCCAAGCGACGGCCCTGCGATCGAAGCAATGTTGGAGCGCTGCAGCCAGAGGTCGATGTCCAACCGTTTTTTCCGTCCGGTTCCACGAGCTCCCCACGGGTATCTTCTTAAGGCGTTATCGGACCGTGCTGCTCATCTGGCCTTCTTGATCCACCTGCGTGGTCACGTGATCGGCTTGGCCGAGCTCCACTGCATGGGGTCTCGAAGGGGGGACCTCGGCCTCATCGTCGAGGACGCGTATCAGCTCGGCGGTATCGGAACAGCTGCGTATGGTCTCCTGACGAACGTTGCCCGCAGACTCGACCTCCAGGTCCTCACTGCTGATGTGCGCGTCGAGAACGGCCATATCCTCAGAGCACTTCGTCGAGCTGGGAGGACATCGGTAACCCGAGATTGCGATGTCTGCCACGTGGAAGTCCATATCGAGTCGCGGGAGAGCGATCCAACGCTCAGTCGTGGCGCGGTGCCCCAGCCATTCGATTCCTTCCCGTAGCGCCGGGGGAGTGAGGACGAGTCCTTCCGGCCGCGCATCGGAAGACTCTGGCCTTGCGGGTTGTCGAGGCCCCGGGATCGAATCCCCTCAATTTTGTGGATGCAAGCACATGTTCTCGAGGTTACGTTGGAGATCAGAGGGGCCCGTCTGTCTAGACGGGCCGGTTCGGACACGTTGCCATCGATGCGCACAGCGAGAGTTCCCCACTCCAGATCGCGGCTGGACGCGCCTGGTGTGGTGGGCCACCGGGACCGGTGGTCGGGGGCGACGACGTGGGCCGGGCGACGAAGGAACAGGCTGCCGGTCGCCCTGGTCGTCTTGGCCACGCTGTGCATGGGGACGGTCAGAGCGAACGGCGCCGAGCCGGTGTCTCTGTCACCCGCTCCGGGCACGCTGATCGGCGACTTCCACGTGCGGGCGCCCGGCGTCGACGGGACGGCGTACCTCGTCGACTACTGGTCCCTGTCCGAGCAGGACCAGGCTGTCGAGGTGACAGGCCTGGTCTTCGTTCCCTTCGGCTCACCCCCGGCTGGAGGCTGGCCGGTCGTGAGCTACGGACATCCCACCGACGGCATGGCACCCTCCTGTGCCCCGTCGCTGGACCCGTCCAGTGACGTACCCGACATCAACGGGATGCTCGAGCGCGGCTGGGAGGTGGTCGCAACGGATTACCAGGGTGAGGAGAACCAAGCGATCGCCTCCACCGCAGGCGGCCTACAACCCCACGGTGTGAACCTTCCCACCGCCCGCAACATCATCGACATCGTGCGGGCCGCCACGGAGCTTCCGGCGGCCCATGCCAGCACGAAGTACGTCGTATGGGGATACTCACAAGGGGGTTCGGCGGCGACGTTCGTTGCCGATATCGCCGCTGCGTACGCCCCCGAGCTGAACTTGGAAGGTGTCGTGGCGACGGCACCTGCGTCCGGGGTTGTCGAGGACTTCTACGGGTCGCCGACAGAATCGGTGTCGCCCTTCACGTTGATGTATGTGGCCGGCTACAACTCCGTATACGGAAGTGACGTCGCCCCGCTCAACCTGACTCCTCTCGGCATGACCTTCTACGACGACCTCGGCCGCGACTGCTATGACACGCTCGCTTCGACCATGGGTCCTTACCAGGTTGATCAGGTCTTCACCACGACAACTCCGTCGTTCCTGTTCGCGATCCTCCTTGCAACAAACGATCCATGGTTCATCCCGCAGGCGACAAGGACACCGCTGCTCCTGGTCCAGGGCACAGCGGATACAACGGATACGGCCCTTGCCACATGGGTGCTGACGGCGCACATGTGCTCGCTGGGACAAGACACATCGCTTTGGGAATACCCCGGCCTCGACCACAACGACATCGTCGACTCATCGATGGGAGACGTCGAGCATTGGATCGGCGACCGCTTCGCCGGCCTCAGCAACCCTGACCCGTTTTCGCCCGACGGAGTGGGCGGCATGCAGACGTCTGTATGCAACTGAACCCCCAAGCCTGCCCCGGTGACGGGGTACCGGGTGCCCAGGTGGACCGTGGCCGGTGCAGCCCGGCGGATGAGGCGACCGACCCATGACCGACCGGTTTCTGTCTGACCACACAGAGGAGCGAGATGCTCGCTTGTTGATGTCCTGTTGGGCAGAAGTTGAGCAAGAGGTGACTGTTGTTCACCACAATTTCAGGCGCAGCCCGTCATCCTCACTCAGGGTAATGCGCTGAGCAGACCCGGTGGTAGGGCAAGGTGAGCAAAAGGGCGGACAGTGGCGCTTTCGAATCCCAGGATTGAGACGCGCTGATGCATGGGCTCGACTTCTCCGTCCCCTTCGTGGTGTTCTGGCCCGTCGCCGGACTGAGCGTTGTGGCGACGGCGCTCGTAGCGACCGGCCCGACGAGCGCGACCGCCCGGGCGCTGACCTATTCCGTCTTGCGCACTCGAGCTGAACGCGCTCCTGGCGCGGAACTCGAACGTCAACTTTGCAAGCGGCGGGTTGTGCTGGAGAGGATGCTTCGCATCACGTTCCCGCCAGGTGGTTGTCTCCTGCCGGGAGACGACTGCCTGAAATCGGGTGAACCTCGGTCGTCCAGCGCAGTTCCCGGATCGTCAGTTGTGGGAGAGGTCACCGCCATCCTCTCGCGCCATGGCCATTTGCCTTTCCCCCTGCTCTCGAGCATCCCGTGAGCCTCATGCGCCGGACCAGACGTTTGCGGCGGGGCCGAGGATGGGTCCGTATCGCGATGGTGATGGCGACCATGTCGATCGTCGTCGGCGGCTTGGCGAGCCCATCACCCGCAGCCCCAGGCACCCTCTCAGCGGTGGGCACCTTCAGTGCCAAGTCGGCGGCGGGGCTCACCACTCTGGCCGTGACGCCGCAGACCGTGGGCGACGTGCTCGTGGCCTATGCCCAGGTGGGCGTGACGACCCTCACGCTGTCCTCGGTCACCGGGGGCGGGGTGACCACCTGGACCAAGGGGGTGGCGTTCGCGGGGACGTCGTTCGGCGGTGACATCGAGGTCTGGTTCGGCAAGGTAACCACGACGGGGTCCTCCACCATCACCTTCAACTGGTCGGGATCGGTCTCCACCCACACCCCGGAGTACGGCGCCCAGGAGTTCACCGCCGGCTTCGGGGTCATCGACGGTGTGGGCGCTCGACAAGTCCGGGACCCTCAACGGGGCCTTTTCGACCAACGTTCCCTTCCCGAGCCTCACCCCGAGCACCTCGGGTGAGCTGTACTTCGGTTACTCCGGGGTGGCCGGCGCCGCCTCGGCGGGGACCACGTCAGGCTTCACCTACTCGGTGACCCCGCAGAGCAACGTCGCCGCCTACGACACCAACGTCACCGGCGCGGTGTCCCCGACTGCCACCCAGTCACCGGCGGGGGTCTCCTCGTCGCTGGCGGTGCTGCTGAGCGCCTCGAGCGGCGCCCCGCCGCCCGCGCCCACGGTCACCAACGTCTCGCCCAGCACGGGCTCGACCGGCGGAGGCACCTCGGTCACGGTCACCGGGACCAACTTCACCGCGGTCACGGCCGTGAAGTTCGGCACCGTGGCCGGTACCGGCGTGGTCGTGAACAGCGCCACCTCCATCACCGTCACCTCGCCGGCCGAGGCCGCGGCCACCGTCGACGTGACGGTCACCGCGGCGGGGGGCACCTCGGCGGTCAACGCTCCCGCCGATCAGTTCACCTTCACCACCCCGCCCGCGCCCACGGTCATCAACGTGAGCCCGAGCTCCGGCTCGACCGGCGGCGGCACCTCGGTGACCATCACCGGGACCAACTTCTCCGGGGTCACGGCCGTGAAGTTCGGCACCGTGGCCGGCACCGGCGTGGTCGTCAACAGCGCCACCTCCATCACCGTCACCTCGCCGGCCGAGGCCGCGGCCACCGTCGACGTGACGGTCACCGCGGCGGGGGGCACCTCGGCGGTCAACGCTCCCGCCGATCAGTTCAACTTCACCACCCCGCCCGCGCCCACGGTCATCAACGTGAGCCCGAGCTCCGGCTCGACCGGCGGCGGCACCTCGGTGACCATCACCGGGACCAACTTCTCCGGGGTCACGGCCGTGAAGTTCGGCACCGTGGCCGGCACCGGCGTGGTCGTGAACAGCGCCACCTCCATCACCGTCACCTCGCCGGCCGAGGCCGCGGCCACCGTCGACGTGACGGTCACCGCGGCGGGGGGGACGAGCGCCACGAACGCGAATGACAAGTTCACCTACGCCACGCCCCCTCGAGGTATTACAGCGGTGGGCACCTTCAGTGCCAAGTCGGCGGCGGGGCTCACCACTCTGGCCGTGACGCCGCAGACCGTGGGCGACGTGCTCGTGGCCTATGCCCAGGTGGGCGTGACGACCCTCACGCTGTCCTCGGTCACCGGGGGCGGGGTGACCACCTGGACCAAGGGGGTGCAGTTCGCGGGGACGTCGTTCGGCGGTGACATCGAGGTCTGGTTCGGCAAGGTAACCACGACGGGGTCCTCCACCATCACCTTCAACTGGTCGGGATCGGTCTCCACCCACACCCCGGAGTACGGCGCCCAGGAGTTCACCGCCGGCCTCGGGGCGTCGACGGTGTGGGCGCTCGACAAGTCCGGGACCCTCAACGGCGCCTTTTCGACCAACGTTCCCTTCCCGAGCCTCACCCCGAGCACCTCGGGTGAGCTGTACTTCGGTTACTCCGGGGTGGCCGGCGCCGCCTCGGCGGGGACCACGTCAGGCTTCACCTACTCGGTGACCCCGCAGAGCAACGTCGCCGCCTACGACACCAACGTCACCGGCGCGGTGTCCCCGACTGCCACCCAGTCACCGGCGGGGGTCTCCTCGTCGCTGGCGGTGCTGCTGAGCGCCTCGAGCGGCGCCCCGCCGCCCGCGCCCACGGTCACCAACGTCTCGCCCAGCTCCGGCTCGACCGGCGGAGGCACCTCGGTCACGGTCACCGGGACCAACTTCACCGGGGCCACGGGCGTGAAGTTCGGCACCGTGGCCGGCACCGGCGTGGTCGTGAACTCGGCCACCTCCATCACCGCCACCTCACCGGCTGAGGCCGCGGCCACCGTCGACGTGACGGTCACCGCGGCGGGGGGCACCTCGGCGGTCAATGCTCCCGCCGACCAGTTCACCTACGTGTCGGCCCCCACCGTGACCAACGTGAGCCCGAGCTCGGGTCCGACCGCGGGCGGCACGGTGGTCACCATCACCGGCACCAACTTCACCGGGGCCACGGGCGTGAAGTTCGGCACCGTGGCCGGCACCGGCGTGGTCGTGAACACGGCCACCTCCATCACCGCCACCTCACCGGCTGAGGCCGCGGCCACCGTCGACGTGACCGTCACCACCACCGGCGGCACGAGCACCACCTCCGCCGCCGACCAGTTCACCTACGTGTCGGCGCCCACGGTCACCAACGTGAGCCCGAGCTCGGGCCCGACCGCCGGCGGCACGGTGGTCACCATCACCGGCACCAACTTCACCGGGGCCAGCGCGGTGAAGTTCGGCACCACCGCGGCGGGGACCTTCACCGTCAACAGCGCCACCTCCATCACCGCCACCTCCCCGGCTGAGGCCGCGGCCACCGTCGACGTGACGGTCACCACCACCGGGGGCACGAGCACCACCTCGGCCGCCGACCAGTTCACCTACGTGTCGGCCCCCACCGTCACCAACGTGAGCCCGAGCTCGGGTCCGACCGCGGGCGGCACGGTGGTCACCATCACCGGCACCAACTTCACCGGGGCCACGGGCGTGAAGTTCGGCACCGTGGCCGGCACCGGCGTGGTCGTGAACTCGCGCCACCTCCATCACCGCCACCTCGCCGGCTGAGGCCGCCGCCACCGTCGACGTGACGGTCACCACCACCGGGGGCACGAGCACCACCTCCGCCGCCGACCAGTTCACCTACACGACTGGCGCCCACCGTGATCTCGGTCAGCCCGAGCTCGGGCCCGACCGCGGGCGGCACGGTGGTCACCATCACCGGCACCAACTTCACCGGGGCCAGCGCGGTGAAGTTCGGCACCACCACGGCGGGGACCTTCACCGTCAACAGCGCCACCTCCATCACCGCCACCTCACCGGCTGAGGCCGCGGCCACCGTCGACGTGACCGTCACCACCACCGGCGGCACGAGCACCACCTCCGCCGCCGACCAGTTCACCTACGTGTCGGCCCCCACCGTGACCAACGTGAGCCCGAGCTCGGGCCCGACCGCGGGCGGCACGGTGGTGACCATCACCGGCACCAACTTCACCGGGGCCACGGGCGTGAAGTTCGGCACCGTGGCCGGCACCGGCGTGGTCGTGAACAGCGCCACCTCCATCACCGTCACCTCACCGGCTGAGGCAGCGGCCACCGTCGACGTGACGGTCACCACCACCGGCGGCACCTCGAGCACCACCTCCGCCGCCGACCAGTTCACCTACGTGTCGGCCCCCACCGTGACCAACGTGAGCCCGAGCTCGGGTCCGACCGCGGGCGGCACGGTGGTGACCATCACCGGCACCAACTTCACCGGGGCCACGGGCGTGAAGTTCGGCACCGTGGCCGGCACCGGCGTGGTCGTGAACTCCGCCACCTCCATCACCGCCACCTCACCGGCCGAGGCAGCCGCCACCGTCGACGTGACGGTCACCACCACCGGCGGCACGAGCACCACCTCCGCCGCCGACCAGTTCACCTACGTGTCGGCGCCCACGGTCACCAACGTGAGCCCGAGCTCGGGCCCGACCGCGGGCGGCACGGTGGTCACCATCACCGGCACCAACTTCACCGGGGCCAGCGCGGTGAAGTTCGGCACCACCACGGCGGGGACCTTCACCGTCAACAGCGCCACCTCCATCACCGCCACCTCACCGGCTGAGGCCGCGGCCACCGTCGACGTGACGGTCACCACCACCGGGGGCACGAGCACCACCTCGGCCGCCGACCAGTTCACCTACGTGTCGGCCCCCACCGTGACCATCGGTGAGCCCGAGCTCGGGTCCGACCGCCGGGCGGCACCTCGGTCACCATCACCGGCACCAACTTCACCGGGGCCACGGGCGTGAAGTTCGGCACCGTGGCCGGCACCGGCGTGGTCGTGAACTCGGCCACCTCCATCACCGTCACCTCGCCGGCCGAGGCAGCCGCCACCGTCGACGTGACGGTCACCACCACCGGGGGCACGAGCACCACCTCCGCCGCCGACCAGTTCACCTACACGACTGGGCCCACCGTGATCTCGGTCAGTCCGAGCTCGGGCCCGACCGCGGGCGGCACGGTGGTCACCATCACCGGCACCAACTTCACCGGGGCCAGCGCGGTGAAGTTCGGCACCACCACGGCGGGGACCTTCACCGTCAACAGCGCCACCTCCATCACCGCCACCTCGCCGGCGAGGCCGCGGCCACCGTCGACGTGACCGTCACCACCACCGGCGGCACGAGCACCACCTCCGCCGCCGACCAGTTCACCTACGTGTCGGCCCCCACCGTGACCAACGTGAGCCCGAGCTCGGGTCCGACCGCGGGCGGCACGGTGGTGACCATCACCGGCACCAACTTCACCGGGGCCACGGGCGTGAAGTTCGGCACCGTGGCCGGCACCGGCGTGGTCGTGAACAGCGCCACCTCCATCACCGTCACCTCACCGGCTGAGGCAGCGGCCACCGTCGACGTGACGGTCACCGCGGCGGGGGGCACCTCGGCGGTCAATGCTCCCGCCGACCAGTTCACCTACGTGTCGGCCCCCACCGTGACCAACGTGAGCCCGAGCTCGGGTCCGACCGCGGGCGGCACGGTGGTCACCATCACCGGCACCAACTTCACCGGGGCCACGGGCGTGAAGTTCGGCACCGCGGCCGGCACCGGCTTCATCGTGAACACGCCACCTCCATCACCGCCACCTCGCCGGCTGAGGCAGCCGCCACCGTCGACGTGACCGTCACCACCACCGGGGGCACGAGCACCACCTCCGCCGCCGACCAGTTCACCTACGTGTCGGCGCCCACGGTCACCAACGTGAGCCCGAGCTCGGGCCCGACCGCCGGGCGGCACGGTGGTCACCATCACCGGCACCAACTTCACCGGGGCCAGCGCGGTGAAGTTCGGCACCACCACGGCGGGGACCTTCACCGTCAACAGCGCCACCTCCATCACCGCCACCTCACCGGCTGAGGCCGCCGCCACCGTCGACGTGACCGTCACCACCACCGGCGGCACGAGCACCACCTCGGCCGCCGACCAGTTCACCTACGTGTCGGCCCCCACCGTGACCAACGTGAGCCCGAGCTCGGGCCCGACCGCGGGCGGCACGGTGGTCACCATCACCGGCACCAACTTCACCGGGGCCAGCGCGCGTGCAGTTCGGCACCACCACGGCGGCGACCTTCACCGTCAACAGCGCCACCTCCATCACCGCCACCTCACCGGCTGAGGCAGCGGCCACCGTCGACGTGACCGTCACCACCACCGGGGGCACGAGCACCACCTCGGCCGCCGACCAGTTCACCTACACGACTGGGCCCACCGTGACCAACGTGAGCCCGAGCTCGGGCCCGATCGCCGGGCGGCACGGTGGTGACCATCACCGGGACCAACTTCACCGGGGCCAGCGCGGTGAAGTTCGGCACCACCACGGCGGGGACCTTCACCGTCAACAGCGCCACCTCCATCACCGCCACCTCACCGGCCGAGGCAGCGGCCACCGTCGACGTGACCGTCACCACCACCGGCGGCACGAGCACCACCTCCGCCGCCGACCAGTTCACCTACGGAGCTGGGCCTCCGCCGAACTCGATCCCGTCGCCTGTGTCGGGGGGATGGCAGCTCAACGGCACGGCTCAGGTCATCGCCACCACGACGCCCGCCAACCTGCAGCTGACGCCGGCCACCAACTACCAGGTGGGCTCCGCCTTCTGGCCGACCCCGGTACCAGGGGTGGGCATCTCGGCCGCCTTCGACGCCTTCATCGGACCAGGCTCGGGTGCCGACGGGATGACCTTCGCCCTGGCCGACGCCAGTGTCGCCCATCCCACCGCCCTGGGCGTGAACGGGGGCGGTGAAGGGTTCTCGGGGATTACCGGGATCGCCGTGTCCCTCGACACCTGGCAGAACTCGGCTGACCCGTCGAGCAACTTCGTGGGTATCGCCACCACGAATTCGCCCATGCAGTCGCTGAACTACGTGTCCACCAACTCCTCGATCCCGTCCCTGCGCAATACGGTGCACCACTTCGTGGTGACGACCACCTCGACGGGCATCACCGTGACCATGGACGGCACGCAGGTCCTCACCTACGCCACCAGCCTGCCGTCCTCGGTGCTCGTCGGGTTCACAGGGGCGACCGGGGGATTCAGCGACGTCCACCAGGTCCAGAACGTCTCTATCACCACGGCTCCGCCGCCGCCTGCGCCTACGGTGACCGGCGTCAGCCCCTCTACGGGACCCGGCACGGGCGGGACCGGGGTCACGATCACGGGGACGAACTTCACGGGCGCGACGGCCGTCGACTTCGGGCCGGGCAACCCGGCCACCACCTTCGCGGTGACAAGTGCGACCTCCATCACCGCAACCTCCCCTCCCGGCACGATCGGCACCGTCGACGTCACCGTCACCGCGGCAGGGGGCACGAGCGCCACCAACGCCAACGACCAGTACGTCTACTCCCCGCCGCCTGCACCCACAGTGACCGGTGTCAACCCCTCCACGGGGCCGAGCGCGGGCGGGACCTCGGTCACGATCACGGGGACGAACCTTTCGGGCGCGACAGCTGTCGACTTCGGGCCAGGAAACCCGGCCACCACCTTCGCGGTGGTGAGCGCCACGTCCATCACCGCCACCTCCCCGGTGGGGGCGGGCACGGTGGTGGACGTCACGGTCACGACCGGGGGCGGTACGAGCTCCACGAGTCCGGGGGACCAGTACACGTACACTGGGCCGCCCCCACCCAAGGTCTCGGGCGTGAGCCCGTCAACGGGGTACAACGGCTCGTCGGTCACGATCACCGGGACGAACCTCTCGGGCGCGACGGCCGTCAACTTCGGGCCGGCCAACCCGGCCACCACGTTCGCGGTGGTGAGCGCCACGACCATCACCGTGACCGCCCCGGGAGGAGCGGGCACCGTCGACGTCACGGTGACCACCCCGGGCGGTACGAGCGCCAAGAGCGCAGCCGACCAGTACACCTACCTCGCAGGACCGCTCCCTCCGCCCAATGTCACCCACGTCGACCCGGTGGGCGGCCCGGCCGGCACGTTGGTCAGCGTGAGCGGGAGTTACTTCACCGGGGTGAGCGAGGTCGACTTCGGGCCGAACAACCCGGCGAGCTTCACCGTCAACAGCTCGACCATCATCACCGCCACGGCTCCCGTGGGAGCGGGCACCGTTGACGTGATCGTCACCACGGGAGCGGGCCCGAGCGCAACGAGCGCCGCCGACCAGTTCACCTATACGGCCGGGCCTCCGCCGAACCCGATCGCGTCGCCGGTGTCGGGGGGATGGCAGCTCAACGGCTCGTCCCAGGTCATCACCACCTCCTCGCCCGCCGAATTGCAGCTGACGCCGACCACCAACTGGCAGGTGGGCTCGGCCTTCGATCCGACCCCGGTGCCAGGGGTGGGCATCTCGGCCGCCTTCGACGCCTACATCGGATCAGGCTCGGGTGCCGACGGGATGACGTTCACATTGGCCGACGCCAGTGTCACCCAGTCCACCGCCCTGGGCGTGAACGGGGGCGGTGAAGGGTTCTCGGGGATTACCGGGATCGCCGTGTCCCTCGACACCTACAAGAACGCCTCTGACCCGTCGAGCAACTTCGTGGGCATCGCCACCACGAATCCGGCAACGCAGTCGCTGAACTATGTGTCCACCAACTCCTCGATCCCGTCCCTGCGCAATACGGTGCACCACTTCGTGGTGACGACCACCTCGACGGGCATCACCGTGACCATGGACGGCACGCAGGTCCTCACCTACGCCACCAGCGTGCCGCAGTATGTGCTCCTCGGGTTCACGGGGGCGACCGGGGGGGCAACGACGTCCACGAGGTCCAGAACGTCTCCATCACCACCGGGCCTCCGCTGCCGGTGCCCACCGTGACCAGCGTCGACTCCTCCTCGGGGCTGAACACCGGAGGCAATACGGTCTCGATCACCGGCACCGGATTTGCCGGAGCCGGTTTCATCGGGGCCAGCGCTGTCCACTTCGGAGCCACCGCGGCGACCTTCACGGTCACCAGCCCGACGATCATCACCGCCACCGACCCGGCGGGGACGGGCACCGTCGACGTCACGGTGACGACCGGCGGGGGTACCAGCGCCACCAGCCCCGCCGACGAGTTCACCTATATCGTGCCGCCGGTGCCCACGGTGACCGGCGTGAGCCCGACGTCGGGGCCGAGCACGGGTGGGACCACGGTCACGATCACCGGCACCGGGTTCACCTGGGCTACCGCCGTCCAATTCGGCGCCAACGCGGCGAAGTTCACCGACAGCGACGACAACTTGATCACCGCCACCGCTCCGGCCGGCAACCTCGGCACCACCGACGTCACCGTCACGACCGGCTCCGGCACGAGCGCCACCAGCTCCGCCGACCACTTCACATACGTTGTGCCGCCGGTGCCCACGGTGACCGGGGTGAGCCCGACCTCGGGGCCGAGCACGGGCGGGACCTCGGTCACGATCACCGGCACGGGCTTCACGGGCACCACGGCCGTGAACTTCGGGCCCAACAACCCGGCCGCGACCTATACGGTCAACAGCCCGACCGGCATCACTGCCACCGCTCCGGCCGGCCTCATCGGCATCGCCGACGTCACCGTCGTCACACCCGGGGGCACGAGCGCCACCAGCCCCGCCGACCAGTTCGCCTACACGGTGCCGCCTGCGCCCACGGTCACGGGGGTGAGTCCGGGGTCGGGGCCCAACGGCACCTTGGTCACGATCACGGGGACGAATTTCACAGGCACCACCGCGGTCGACTTCGGGGCGAGCCCGGCCACGACGCTCACCATCAGCAGTGCGACCACCGTCTATGCCACCGCCCCGACGGGGACGGGCACGGTCGACGTCACCGTCGTCACACCCGGGGGCGCGAGCGCCACCAGCCCCGCCGACCAGTACACCTACACGGTGCCACCTGCGCCCACGGTCACCGGGGTGAGCCCGACCCCAGGGTACAACGGCACCTCGGTCATCGTGACCGGCACCGGCTTCACCGGTGCCAGCGCCGTCACCTTCGGCGTCACCGCTGCGACGTTCACTGTCAACAGCGCCACCAATATCACCGCCACCGCCCCGGGGGGTACGGGCACCGTGGACGTGACCGTCACCACCTCGGGAGGTTCGAACTCCCCGAGCGCAAGCGACCAGTTCACCTACCTGGCCGGCCCGCTGCCTCCCACCATGGTGGCTACCTACCGCGGCGACCTCGGGAGAAGCGGCTACTACCCCTCCGAGACCGGCCTCACCCCTGCCAACGTGGCGACTCTCAAGCTGCACTGGACGGCGAAGGGGGGCACCGGCTCGTACGCCCAGCCCATCGCGGCCAACAACCTGATCTATTGGGGGGACTGGAGCGGCTTCGAGCACGCAACCAATCTCTCGGGCACAGACGTGTGGGAGACGAATCTCGGGGTGAACACCGACAGCGCCTGCCTGCCTCCGGTTGCGGGAGTGGCCGGCACGGCCACCATTGGCCTCATGGGCACCACGTCCGTGGACTACGTGCCCGGAGGCGATGACAACTTCTACGCGCTGAATGCGCTCACGGGTGCGGTCATATGGAAGACCAATCTCGGGACGCCTCCGGGAGACTATCTCTGGAGCTCGCCCACCCTCTACAACGGGAGCATCTACCAGGCAGTCGCGTCGTTCGGTGACTGCCCTCTGGTCCAGGGACGGTTCGTGCAGATGGATGCGTCGACCGGAGCCATCCTGCACGTTACGGACATGGTGCCCAACGGTTGCATCGGTGGAGGGATCTGGTCTTCCCCGACCGTCGACGCGAGCGACGGCAGCATCTACGTGACCACCGGGACTCCGAATGCCTGCAACTTGCCCGAGTTGGCCCCCGCCATCGTCAAGCTGCGGGCCAGCGACCTGACGGTCCTGTCGAGCTGGACCATTCCCCAACAGGAGTTGTACTCGGATCCCGACTTCGGCACGACCCCGACGCTCTTCACCGCCATCATCAACGGCGTGTCCCGCCCGCTCATCGGAGCGCTCAACAAGAACGGGATCTTCTATGCCTGGGACCGGACCAATTTGGCTGCCGGTCCGGTGTGGGAGACACGGATCGCCAATCCTGCCGGCGGCCCGCTGTCGATCGTCTCAGCCACCTGGGACGGGTCGCGGATCTACGTGGGAGGCGGAAACACGATCATCAATGGCGTGAGCTGCTACGAGAACATCTCCGCGCTCGACCCGGCGACCGGCGCTTTCGCGTGGCGGCATTGCGTGCCAGGCAGCATGACCGCAGGGATCACCATGGTCCCCGGCGTACTCATCGAGCCTTACGGCGCGGTCGGAAACATCCTGTTCCTGAACCCCGCCAACGGCGCCACACTGCGCAACTACTCGCCGGGGGGCTGGCCACAAGGTGAGGTGACCGTCTCGAACGGGATCGTCTACTTTAGCCTCACGAACGGGAATCTCATCGCGCTCGGCCAGTAGCCGACGGCAACGCTCCGGGTCGTGTTGATCCCATCTGTGATCGCGCGATTCTGGAGATCGGCTCCTGAGACAACCGCCGGCCCCGGGTGGCCCGGCACCGGTCGCGGCTTGAGCAGGTGCACGTGGACCGGTGCGGGGGCTCCCCCGGGGATTGCGGGGCATCGGGCATCAATATCTGAGAGGATCGGCGGCACAGCCCCACTGCTCGGCGAACCTACCCGGAGGATGTGCCCGTGATCGACACCGCCTTCGACCGAAGCGACCTCGACGTGAACCTCACCGACGCCGCGCTCTACGGCGACGGGTTCCCGCACGAGTTCTTCACGGCCTTCCGTCGTCACGAACCGGTGCGGTGGCAGGCCTTCCCCGAGGGATTCCCCGGTGACCACGACGACGGCTTCTGGGTGTTGTCCAAACACGAAGACGTCCAAGCGGTGAGCCGCAACCCCGAGCTGTTCAACGCCTTCGACGGACCGCAGCTGAGCCACCAGCCGGCAATCGCCGGGGCGATGCTCGTCAGCATGGACGGCCGCGACCACGTCCGGCAGCGCCGGCTTATCAGCGCCGGGTTCACCCCCCGCATCATCAAGCAGCTCGAGCACCAGATCCGACATTGGGCCGAGTCGATCGTCGATCGAGCCCTGCTCCACGGGGAGTGCGACTTCGTGTCCGAGATCGCCTACAAGTTGCCGATGAACATGATCGCTGACATCGTCGGTATCCCGGTGGAGGACCGGGAGTGGCTCTTCTCGCTGACGAACGACTTCCTCCAGGCCGACTCGCCCGGGCGCCTCATGTCTGCGGAAGAGCAGCTGGGCCTGCAAGTCCAGCTATTCGAGTACGCGCAGAAGCTGGGTCACGAAAAGCGTGCCAACCCCCAGGACGACGTCTGGACGATCCTGTCGACGGTGGAAGTCGAGACCGACGACGGCGAGCGCAGCGCGCTCAGCCAGATCGAGCTGGACATGTTCTTCCTGCTGCTCATCGTGGCGGGGAGTGAAACCACCCGTAACGCCGTGTCGCAGGGGCTTCTGGCGCTCCTCGACCATCCGGATCAGCTCGAGCAATTGCGTCGGGAGCCCGCCGCTCTTGCCCCGGCGGTGGAGGAAATCCTCCGATGGTCGTCCCCGGTCGCGTGCTTCGCCCGGAGAGCCACCCGTGACACCGAGATCCGTGGCGTCCCGATAGCCGAAGGGGACAGGGTGACGATGTGGTACCCGTCCGCCAATCGCGACGAGGATGTCTTCGACGATCCGTTCCGCTTCGATATCACCCGCAGCCCGAACCCGCATCTCGCCTTCGGCGGGGGCGGTGTGCACTTCTGCTTGGGGGCCAACTTGGCCCGACGGGAGCTTGCGACGCTCCTCCAGGTGCTGTTCGAGCGCACTCGGCACATCGAGTTGGCCGGAGCCCCTTCCTACACCTCGTTGGGCATCTTCAACCCCATCATGCTCTTCATGCAGGAGCTGCCGGTCCGCCTGGCCTGATCGGCAGACCCAGCCGGACGAGTTGTCCAGCCGGCGCGCCCTGGCCCATCAGCTTGCCGTCGGCCATCCCTCGATCCCACCGTCCGCCCCGGAGTGGGGTCGGCAGTCATCGGTCCTGAATCCGCCCGAGGACATTGCCATCGGGGTCCGCGGCCTCGAAGCCGACGTCGTAGGGCCCGTGGGTCTGGAGTGGGACGCCGAGCACGGCGGCGTATACCGCCCTGGCCGTCGCCAGGTCGTGTTGAGACGAACGGCGAGGCGCGAAACCGACGTTCGGCACCACAAGTCTGTACCCCACGGTCCCGACGGCCAGCGGCTCCAGGACGATGGCGATGTCGGGCGGGTCGTCGGGACCGACCGTCCGACGCGTCTCGGTGAAGCGACTGCTCGAGGTGCCCAGCCACGTGTAGCCGACAGGGGCCGTGAGTGAGTGGGGACCACAGGTCGAGCGCCCGCTTCAGCAGCTGGTACGGGGTGCGCCTTGTTCTCGCTGGTGGCAGCCTGTTGCGGCATTGCGATCTGTCACCAGACTCGAATGAACCCAAGACGGTGACATCTTGCAGGTCCAACGGAATGTTTGTTTCCGTGGATTAGCTCTTGGCTTTGGACTTGTTCAGGGCCACGGCGACGCCAACGAGAGCTTTCAACGCCTTCTCGTCTATCTTCTCGCCCTCGTGGACGTCGATGGCACGCCGTGTTCCCCCCATCGGAACACGGCTCCCCAGCCTGCGATCCACGCCGAACGGCAGATCTGGGTCGCCGCGAAGCGCCGGTTACTTTCCGAGCTGCGGCGTAAGTCCGTCCACGTGCATCTCGTAGTACTCGTTATTGGCCCATGGTCCGACCGCGCCTTCAACCACCTCACGCACGGCGTCGACCGATTCGCCTTCCCAGATGCAGATGCCGAGGCCGTGATCGTTGGTAGCCGCATGGATTGGCAACGCGACATGGGAAGGAAGCCCACCTTCGAGCGCCTTGGCCTCAGCGGCCTGAAAGCCCTCGGGGTCGTGAATTCGGTGGATGACTGTCACAAACATGGGCATACCGTCCGTTCATCGGGGTGACTGCGCAAGCGGGGCTCCATTGCTAGCACATCCGACAATGGCGCGCTCTGGTGTGTCCGAGCACACGGCGCGGCCACAGATTGCCCGCTCAGGAGCGTCCTCGTCCACGGTCATGGCCATCTCAGACCCGACCAGATCGACGGCTCGGGGATGCGCTCTGCGCCCACGACCGCAACCCGCTCGAATCGTGTATTCGGATATCGCGACCGGGACGTGCCGGTCCCGGCCGGGGTCTGCGTGGGAGCACCAGGCCGATGGGGTAACCGGCACTCGGGGGTACCGGTTACCGCTCATCCCAGCCGGGCCATTCCGAACGTGGTTAGAAGTAATGCCGTCGGCCCCCCACTGCATGACCCCGCGCCCCGAGGAGCCAGAGGACCAAGCCGACCACGAGCGCGATGACTCCGAGCGACCAAACAATGGGGATCCCAGTAACGAATCCAATGATCAGAAGGATATGCCGAAGATGATCACAGAGCCTCCACGGGTCATTCTCGCCCACTCTCGAGTCAACGGTTCGGACCGACAGCTGGCCGCGTCCGCAGGTCAAGGCCTCTTGCGACGACCCTGTTGCAGAGAGTCATACCGCTACTTCCGATGCATCGCCTCCTTGGCCTTGTCGATCATCTCTTCGACCTTCTCCTCGGCCTTGTCGATCACCTCTTGGACCTTGTCCTTAGCGTGGTCGACCTTCTCCTTAGTCTCACCAGCGCGACGGTCGGCCTTGCCTTCGAATTCGAGGTCTTTGTCGCCGGTGAGGCTTCCGACGGCCTCTTTGACCTGACCCTTCACCTGATCAGTCTTTCCAGCCATCGTGTACCACCCTCTCTTGAGGCCACGACCGGATCGGCCATGAGCACACTTCCAGTGTGGGCGAGACGTCTCGGGCCTCGCCAGGGACGAAAGTCACCAGTCGAGCCCGAGGGCCGGGCGAGTGACGGTCCGTTCCGGGCGCTCTACGTGAGGAAGATCACCGCAGCGGAGAGGAACGCCAGTCCGGCGCAGACCAACGTCGCCCATACCGTCTTGTCCATGAAGGCGATGATCCCGGCGATGATCAACAGGATCGCCGCGATCAGAGCGAAGACCTGAACCGCGTTGGCGCTGGCATTGACGAGTGTGGCAAGCATGGGGGCCTCCTTGCAGGTCGGTGACGATGAGGGTGATGACGGGAGATGGCGGCGGTGCCGAGTGCGTCGATCACCGAGAACACCGTCAGTGATCTGCGACATTCGGCACCGCTTGAGCGCCCTAGCCGGCGTGCCGCCGCCTTGCGTGCAGGGGCCTTGCGAGCCGACGCACGTCTTGCCGTCGTCTTTCGGGCGGGTGCTCGCTGTGGCCGTGGACTTCTTTGCAGCGGTCTTCCGTGCTGCCACCTTGCGGGCCGGTGCTCGCTTGGCGGTGGTCTGGCGGCCCGGGGTCTTCTTGGCGGGCGCCTTCTTGGCGAGGGCCTTCGAGGCGGACTTCCGACCGGACTCGGTCAGCGCCTTTCTCGCCACGTCGAGGAAGGTCTGCACCAGTTGTTCAGTCATCTTGAAGGCCGAGTCGATGATCTTTCGGCGGGGTCCGTCGTCACCGCCAAGATGGGGAAAGACGCTGTCGACGGTGTCGATGAACTTCCGCACCGCCTCGAGCGATGTGTGCTCGGCATTCTCTACCGTGTCGACGAGACGGTTCGTGCCAGTTCTCTTGATCTGGGCAGCGGTCATGTTCGTTCCTCCCTGGTCCGAATAGGGACTCCTCAGTCCAAGATGCCAAGGCCACCCCCGGCGCGAACAGAGACTTTCGGCCACTTGTGAAGGGCGAGTAGACGAGCGTTCACCTTGAGATAGCCGGAACGGCGACGGTGACTATTCGAACTCCGACGGGCGAGCGGGACGGTCAGCTAGGTCCCACATGGGATGGTCTGAAGGGGAAATTGCGCTCTGTTGGGCTTCCATCCAATCCTCGGGCCATAGGGTGCATCGGGTTGATCCTGTCCTGCTTCGCCTCGGTCTAGCGCCGGAGCGGCAAAGTCGACTCCCTGGGTGTGAAGGGCGGGAGGGGGGCCAGCTCGGCGGGCGTGACGACCTTGCTTGAGGAATTCGACTGGCTTGTCAGATCCCTCTTGTGATGTTTCGGGACATGCGCCTCGCCGACCGGCCTCGGATCGACGTCGAGCGAGCCGAGGAGGGCCGAGGAGCACACGGGGATCGATCTGGCCGTGCGAGCCGCGCAGGGGGCGGCGTTGACCAACGACCAGGGCGAGGACCGGAGCAGTCTTCGGATCTGCGGAGGTACTCCGACAAGGACACGAAGAACGACCGCTTGGACTCCTTCATCCTCTCCCGGTTGCCGCTTGTGCATGCGGAGGGGCTCATCGAGGTGAGTGGTCGGGGTCCAGCCGATTCTCTGCGGAGGGCCGTGCGACGCCGAGTGCGGCTCGTGGGTGATCGCCGGCACCCTCTGCACCCGCCCCACGAAGACCTGCCGTACCGCTGTTTGCGGCATTTTGGGGACAAACGGCTCTGTTACGAGAGCGCCGGAGGTGCGAAAACGGGGGAAAGAGCGAGGGGTCTCCCATGGTTGTGAGCACGGGGCGAACCGAAGGCCACACCGATGGACACGGGGGTGCGGCAGGAGAAGCGCACGGCCACGGCCATGGCCAGGGCCACGGGACGGGGGGCATCCTGGCTCCCCTGGTTGGGCCGCTCTCACAGCGCATCGAGCACGAGCTCGGCGGACCGCTGTTCCAACGGGACCCCGTGTTCATCGAGCGGCAACTAGCGCTGATGGCCCGCTACACGAGCTTCTTCTCGCCCGAGGTGAAGGGGCTCGAGAACCTCCCGGCCAGTGGGCCCGTGCTCGTCGTCGGGAACCACTCCTGCCTCATGTACATGCCTGACGCCTGGGTCGTCGGCCAGTCGCTGATCAAGCGTCGCGGCCTCGATGAGCCCGCGTACGCCCTTGCCTACGACCTGCTCTTCAGCGTGCCCGGCGTGGGCCCGTTCCTGCGGCGGATCGGCGCCATCCCCGCGGGGGGCGCGAGGCCGAACTGGCCCTCCAACAGGGGGCGGCGGTGGTCGTCTACCCCGGCGGCGACATGGAGGCCTGCCGACCGTGGCGCCAGCGCGACCAGGTCGACCTGGCCGGGCACAAGGGGTTCGTCCGCCTGGCCCTGCAGGCTGGGGTCCCCGTGGTGCCGGTAGTGACCCACGGATCGCACCACGCCGTTGTAGTGGTGTCTCGGGGCGATCGCCTCGCCCGCACTCTCGGCCTCAACCGGCTGCGGATCAACGTGTTTCCGATCCTCCTGGGCCCCTTCGGCCTGACGTCGATCCTGACCCCCCCACTGCCCTTGCCGGCGGCGATCACCGTGGAATTCCTGCCCGCCCTGGACTGGAGCGGGCGCGGCCCCGCAGCCGCGGATGACCCCGCTGTCGTGGATGGGTGCTACGCCGAGATCACGGGGATCATGCAATCCGCTCTTGACCGCCTGCGCGCCGAGCATCCCCACCCCGTGATGCGCGGCGTGGTGAACCTGGTCCGTCGTGTCGGCACCCGCGCTGAGGCGGTGACGCCTTGACGCACACCCTCGAGCCCGTGGTGCACGACATCGAGGCGGTCGAGCCCGTCTTCATCACGCCGCCCGTCGCGACTGGTCCCGGTGGTTGGGTCCCGGAGCCCGGTGACGGTGCGCGTCGGGATTCGGTCGATGGTGGCGGTCCTGTTCCAGCCGCGGCTGACCACCCGCGGCCTTCGTTCGCCCGTCGCCACCGGGTGGCCCTCGTCGTCATCACGGCGATCCTCATCCTGGTGGCCGGCGCTGTAGGCGTCTTCGCCTATCAGTGGAACCACTCCGGGCCCCACCAGCTCTCGTCCGCGACTGCCTACCAGCGGTTCCGCTCGGGAGCCACGGGCGCCTTTGTGGATCCCGGGACGCTGCGTCCACACGAGGGCGTCTATTCCTACAGCGGCTCGGGGCATGATCACATCTCGCTCCCCCCGAGATCACAAGTCGAAGGGCCCAGCATTCCGGGCACCGTCAGTTACCGGTCCGACGGTTGCTGGGTCTGGCGCCTCGACTACAGCGACAGCCACTGGCAGAACGCGACGTTCTGCGCCCGCAACGGCAACCTGGTCGAGGTGGGCCGGGCCGGGTGGTACCGATGGAACTTCGTGGCGCTGTCCATCGCCGATACCGGCACCTTTACCTGCTCGCCCGAGGTCGCCATCCCGGCCGTGCTGCACGTGGGGCAGCAGTTCCCCTTTGTCTGCTCGGGCACGAGCAGTCCCATCAAGACCGGTGCCGTGACCATGAAGGGCACGAACCGATATGTGGGCCCACAGACCTTGCGGATCGGGGGAACCAACGTCCCCACCCTCCATTTCCGCGAGGTGTCGACCCTCAGCGGCGGACAATGGGGGACCAACGTCTCCGACACCTGGTTCTCCACCGTCAACGGGCTTCCGGTCAAGGGGACGTGGAGCACCAAGGTGACCAGCCCCACCTTCTTGGGGAACTCCACGTTGACCGGCGGTGCCAGCTTCACCCTGAAGTCGTCGACGCCTCGTTCGTAAGGGCCCAGGTCCTGACCCTCTGGCCGCCTTCTCAGGGCTTCGGGCCTGTGTCAACGTGCGGAGGTCAGGCAGGTCGTGGTCGATATGTTCGCCGATTCGTGGTCGGCTGCTGGCGTTTGGCTGCCGCTGTCAGCTCGTCGAGCGTGTCGGGAATGGAGTCGGCCAGATCCCACACCCGCGGCACGAGATCAGAGCACACCACGATACCGAAGCCGACCCGATCTTCTGTCGAGATGACGGTCACGTTGAGCCCCGCTCCGTCGGTGATGGGACCAAAGGCGTATGTTCCGACGACGTGACCACCTGCGAGGTACAAGGCGAACGGTGGACCGGCCACATTCGACAGAAGAAGGTTGAAGACGACCCCGTGGTGCTCGGCGATTCGCAGACCCGAGTACAGGCGAGCGCCCAGGGAGAGAACGTTGGGCCATACCTGCTCCGACCAGCGAGTGAACGTGTCGGCTCCCATCGTTCGACCGGTCTCCTTCGCCCGTAGGTTCGCGGCGGCGACGGTCCGAAGCCGTTCGACCGGGTCCTCAACATCGGTCGCCAAGGTCGAAAAGATTACTGACAGCTTCGTGACACCTTTCAGTCCGCCGACCTGGCCATGGACCGATACAGGTTCAGCCGCGTTCAGCGGGCGCCCTGGCAACTCGCCACGTCCGGCAAGGTACCGGCGGAGCACACCGCCGATCACGGCCGCTAACACGTCGTTGAACTTCACCTCGAACGCTTCTCTCACCGTCTTGAAGTCGGCCAGGGGAAGGTCGGTAAAGGCGACCGACCGGCGCGGGGTCAGCGTGGCATTGAAGGAGGTGCGCGGCGCTGTGAATGGCTTGACCGTGGCACGTTCACTGCGTCGGCGCGTACCGAGATTCCAAACGGTTGCCCCAAGATGTCCGGCAGTGGCGGGTAAGAGTCGTGCGACTGCGAGCGGAACAGGAAGCCGGGAGAGCAGGCCGCGCCCGAATAGCTCCATTGAGCCGGGCGGTCGCCGGGGCCGCCAGGGATCTGCCGGCCCGGAGGACCCGGGTTGGGGCGAGTCGAAGTCGAAAAGGCGAGCCATCATCGAGACACCGGAGACCCCGTCGATCGTCGAGTGATGCATCTTGACGAGGAGTGCCACTCGTCCTTGGGCCGCACCCTCGATGAACCACGCTTCCCACAGGGGGCGGTCGCGGTGAAGCGGCTGGCTCGCCACGTCACCGACCACATGGGACAGGACGCGGTCGTCTCCGGGAGGATCGAGGTGGACGCGGTGAAGGTGCCGATCGAGGGCGAAGTCCACGTCGTCGATCCAGAACGGTCGGCTGATGCCGAGCGGTACCGCGGCCAGTCGCTTGCGCATGAGCGGTACCTTCGGTAACGCCTCCAGGAGCATGGAGCGGATGCAATCGTAAGGCTCTCCGTCCATCGTTGACGGATCGAGCACCAACAGGCCGCACACGTGCATGTGCATCCCCGGTGTCTCGCACAAGAGGAAGGCGGAGTCGAGACCGCCGAGCTGCTCCACGTACAGAGGATACGACGATCTGACTTCGTTGTTCACGTGGTGGCGGCGCATGCCATGAACTACCGCCAACCGCCGGGTGCAGGTCGGCGGCGGGATGGGTTCAGCCTGGACGGCCCTGGGAGGTCGATGACACTCGGTCCGAGCACAGAACCGTCTGCTTCGGACCATCGGCAGCGCTTGCCTCTCCCGGTCGGGTCTCCGAACACCTCAGGACAGACGAACTGTCGGCGACATGCGCCATGAACACCCGTCCTTGGGGTGTTCATGAAACCTCCGGGCCAGGGTCAACAGGCCAATGCCAGGAATGTCTCCGCACGCTACGGAGCCGAGTCTCCACAGCGGACCTGATCGCGGTCCCGGCTTCGGATCTCGGCTCGCCAAGGGGGTGGACGCTCGGAGACGGCTCGCGAATCGATGGCCCGCGCACGTCTTCGGGTACACGTTCTCTACACGTTACGTGTATACTACGTGTATGGGCAGGGTGCGAACGAACATCGAAATCGAGGACACCTACCTCCAGACCATCATGGACCGCTACGGCGTGCGGACGAAGACCGAGGCCGTCGATCTCGCGTTGCGTCACCTGGCTGGGCAACCCATGACACGAGAACGTGCCCTGGCCATGCGCGGAGCGCACGCCATCGAGGAGGTTCCAGACGACAGCGATCCTCGGCCCTCATGATCCTGGCGGACACTTCCGCCTGGGTGGAGTACGACCGGGCGACAGAGAGCCGAGCCGATCAACGACTGACGGACCTGATCAGGACCGACGGCCCCCTGGCTGTGACCCAGCCCGTGATCATGGAGGTGGTTGCCGGCGCCCGTACCGATGATCGTGAAACCGATTTGCGCCACCTCCTACTCCGATTCACCCTGCTCGACTTCGACGCCGCGGCTGACTTCGACGCCGCGGCACGTATCTACCGTCACTGCCGTCGAGCTGGCGTCACTCCCCGGGGCATGGTCGACTGCATGATCGCCTCTGTAGCTCTGCGGCACCGAGCAACATTGCTGGTTGCTGACATCGACCTCAATCGAGTTGCCACCATCGTTGGTGTCGACCTCGATGAGGCATCGATCTGAACTCGAAATCGATCGGTTCCGAAGAAACCGCCGGCCCGAAGGCCGGCGGTTTCTGTATTTCGAGGGGTGGCGGAGAGTCAAAGATTCATCGCCACCTCCAACGGTGGGTTTCATGAACACGGGGCCACTACGCCCGATCATCCGCACAGCCGGCGCGGCCGTCGCTCGTCGGTTCTTTTCCACTTACGGACCCGTCAGGGGCAACGTCCCCAACCCGCAGACGATGGACTGGTACATGGGCTTGAATGCTCTGCGCATACTCGTCGAGCGTGAGAGCTGGCGACTGGATCTTTCCGGGACTGATCACTCATACCACCCGTGGACAACGTTGGCTCCAGGGGCTGCTCGCCTGCTCAGCCGATCCACGTCCGCAGCGGTTGTTGCGTTGTCCGAATGAGTCGTCGCACGCCAGTGATCACGGTATGCCTCTGCCGTTAGGCTGACGCCATGACCGAGAACGCCTCGTCATCGAGTACAAGAGCGGAACACTGGGACACCGCCTACGAGACTGGCGGCGTGACGGAAGTGAGTTGGTTCCAGACCGAGCCGGTGGTCTCGTTGGAATTGATCGAGACGCTCGAGGTTCGGCGAGATGCTGCGGTAATCGACATAGGAGGCGGCGCCTCGTCGTTGGTCGACCACCTGATCGAGCAAGGCTTCAACGACCTCTCCGTACTCGACATTTCGGAGACCGCACTTGGTGTCGCCCGCCAGCGCCTCGGTGCGAGTGCCCCGGTGTCATGGCTGCACCAGGATCTCCTTTCGTGGAGACCGAGTCGGCGTTTCGACCTGTGGCACGACCGGGCCGTATTCCACTTCCTCGTCGGCAAGGAGGATCGCGACGCCTACCTGGACACATTGAGGGCAGGGATTGCACCGGGAGGTGCCCTCATCGTGGCGACCTTCGCCGAGGACGGACCGGAATACTGCTCAGGGCTGCCGGTGGCTCGCTACTCGGCCATCGAGCTCGGCTCGGTCCTAGGGGAGTGCTTCGCAGTGGTCGAGACCCGTAGAGAGGTGCACATTACGCCGGCCGGGACGACACAGCCGTTCACCTGGGTGGCGGCGCGAGCAACTCTGTGACAATGACGTGAAGGAGGACCAGGTGCCGAACGATGTGGAAATTGGCCTCGTGCTTGATTGCCGCGACCCTGCGGCACTCGCTCTGTTTTTGGGCAACTGCTCTCGGCTATGTGACGCTCGGCGGCGTTGAGAACTACGTCCTTCTGGTGCCTGACGGGCGGCCCGGCCCGAAGTTGTTGCTCCAGCAGGTTCCCGAAGAGAAATCGGTGAGAACCGAATGCACCTCGACATCGAGGTGGCTGATATCGGGAGTCTCGCCAGTCGTCTCGAACGGCTCGTGACGTCGGCGATATCGGTCGGTGTGAGCCCGGTTTCTGACAGTCCAGCTAGCACAGAGTCGGCAACGTTGAGCGATCACGGGCGCCGTCATGCACTCCGATAGCGGGTGATCTGCTCCCCACGGGCCAACCCGGATGACCCCGTGGGGCGCCCTGTACCCAGCAGTCCCGAGCGGGCCGAGATGCCTACTGCTGCTGGGGCACCACCGGTGTTCCGACGGACCTCGGCGCCTCTTGACTGATATAACACAGATTTGCGTTATCTCGGGTATCCGTGTATGTTGTGGGCGTGCCAAGCGATGCCGAGATCACCTTCGCCGACCACTCGGGCAGGTTCTACGCCCGCCGATACGCGTTTCCGCCCATGGTCGGCCGTCTGCTCGGCTACCTCGCCGTGTGCGACCCGCCAGAGCAGACCATCGGCGATCTGGCGGAGGCGCTTCTGGCCAGCCGTAGCGCGATCACCAGCGCCGTGGGGGCCTTGGAGACGATGCACGCAATCACCCGGTCACGATCGGCGGGCGAGAGGATGGACCGGGTCCGCATCGACATGAGCTCGCCGCAGTCGATGGGGATGGATATCTCGGAGTACGAGGAGTTGGGTCAGCTCGCGCGCGAAGGACTGGAGGTGCTGGGCGAGGCCCCCGCGGAACGGCGGGCGATTCTCTTGGAGATGTCCGCGTTCGCTGATTTCCTGGTCGAGCAGATGGTGAGATTCGAACAGGAGTGGAGGGCACGTCGCGCTGCGCTTGTCGCCTCCGGGGACCTGCCTGAACAGCCACCCCAAGGACGGGCACGGTGAGCGGGGCCCGCCAACCGGCGATTGCCGCCGCCGGGGTGCGCAAGTCCTTTGACGAGACCGTGGTGCTCAACGGCATCGACTTGACGGTCGCCGAGGGAACAGTGTTCGCCCTCCTCGGCCCCAACGGCGCGGGCAAGACCACGATGATACGGATCCTCTCCACTCTCATTGCTGCGGACGCAGGGCGGGTGCGCGTGGCCGGCCACGACGTGGCGGACGATCCGGACGAGGTGCGGGCTGCGATCGGGGTCACTGGTCAGTTCTCCGCTCTCGACGAGTTGCTCACGGGAGCGGAGAACCTGCGGTTGATGGCCGACCTGAGCCACCTGGGCCGCAGCGCCGGGCGGGAGCGGGTGGGCGAGTTGCTCGACCGCTTCGGTCTTACCGACGCGGCGCACAAACCCGTGTCCACCTACTCCGGTGGTATGCGCCGCAAGCTCGACCTGGCCATGACCCTTGTCGGCTCCCCGAGAGTGATCTTCCTCGACGAGCCGACCACCGGACTGGACCCGGTGAGCCGCCGGAGTATGTGGGACAAGATCCGTGAGCTCGTGGCGGGTGGAGTCACGATCTTCCTCACCACCCAGAACCTCGACGAGGCGGACGAGCTCGCCAACCAGATCGCGGTTCTCGACCACGGTCGGATCGTGGCCGAGGGCACCTCAGACGAGCTCAAGCGACGCATCCCCGGAGGCCATGTCCGACTGCAACTCGCCACGCCAAGTGCCCTGCGAGCGGCGGTCGGTCTCCTCGACGGGGCCTTGCGCGACGAAGGGGAGCTCCAGATCCAGGTGCCCATCGATGGCACGGTCGCCTCCCTGCGGCGCATTCTCGGACTGCTCGACGACGCCGGCATCGAGGTCGAGCAGCTTTCGATACACACCCCGGACCTCGACGACGTGTTCTTTGCCGTGACGGGTCGACCTACCGAGGAGGCGCTCGCCCTGCCATGACGGCAATGACCTACACCTTCAGCGACTCGGCCACGATGACCCGCCGCAACCTGCGGCGTCTGCTGCGTTATCCCTCGATGACTGTCCTGCTCATCGGCATGCCGATCGTCTTCCTGGTGCTGTTCGTCTACGTCTTCGGAGGCCAACTCAGCCATGGTCTCGGCGCCACGCTCGCCGGCGGACACGCTGGGCGCGGCGGCTATCTGAACTACGTCACGCCGGGGGTCCTGCTCCTGGCCGTGGCGGCGGCGGTCCAAGGCACCGCGATCGTGGTCGCGATGGACATGACCGGCGGCATCATCGACCGGTTCCGTACCATGGCCATCGCCCGCTCCGCCGTACTCACCGGCCACGTCCTGGCCAGCCTCGTTCAGACGCTGGTCAGCATCGTCGTCGTGATCGGCGTTGCCATCGCTCTCGGCTTCCGACCCACCGCAGGGTTTGTCGAATGGCTGGCTGCGATCGGGATGCTCGGACTGTTCTCATTTGCGCTCATATGGCTCGCCACCGCCCTCGGCCTGGCTGCCAAGAGCGTCGAGACGGCCAGCAACACGCCGATGTTCCTGACCCTGCTCGTGTTCCTCGGCAGCGGGTTCGTCCCTGCCGCCACGATGCCAGCAGGGCTGCAGCAGTTCGCCCGCTACCAACCCTTCACACCCGTAACAGAAACACTGCGCGGGCTGCTCACCGGCACTCCAATTGGCTCCAACGCCGTCGCCGCCATTGCCTGGAGCATCGGTCTCGCCCTCGTCTCCTACTTCTGGGCGATCCACCTCTACAAACACCGGAGGCGGACATAGCCGAGCTGTGGGGATTTCGGCCTTAGCCGAAGGCCGGCCGGCCATGCGCCCGAGTGGTGGAGGCCACGGTAGGCCTCCGGGAATTGTTCGGTACCGGGCGGGTCTCGCTGCATCGAGGGCCGACGTTCCTGCATCCGGTCACCCGCCCGGTATTGCCATCCATGAACATTTGCGCCGGCGGGATTCGAAAGAGCGTTGTTACCTCTGGAATCCGTGGAGGTGGCGGGAATCGAACCCGCGTCCTTCGGCTTCTCATCGGGCCTTCTCCGAGCGCAGCCGGCAGCTGAGTCTCGGGACCCTCGCCGCCGCCGGCGGATTCGTGGGTCCCCAGCCGACCTTCAGTTTCCCCGGCGGCCGATCGACAGAACCGCCCGGGTAAGCCCCACTAGATGACGCCCGCTACCGGCCCGTAGGGCTGAGACCGGACGGACGGGCTACTTATTAAGCAGCCAGCGCGAGCTGAGGCTCGGCGTTTGTTTTTTGTTCCGGCTCTTTAACGTGGCTCCGGAGACCACGGCTCGCTTCTCCCGAATTGACGACCAAAGTCGAAACCGATCACCCCCTGAATGTGTACGGGACCCATTCTATCGCCGCGAAGGCAGTACCGAGACGGGGGAGGGCCGGGCCCGCCCACGACTCGGGCTCGGCGAATCCCCACGTCACGCCGTTCTTTCGGTCAGGAGACCTCTCAGTCGTATTCCTTGCGAGCTCCCCGGCCCACGCTCTTGCCCGCCGCGCCGCGGGCCTCGCGTGCCGCATCGCGCTCGGCGTCACGTGTGGCGATGGCGTGGCGCTTGTCGTAGAGGCGCCGGCCACGGGCCAGGGCCAGCTCCACCTTGGCCCGGCCGTCTTTGAAGTAGATCGACAACGGCACGAGGGTGAGTGCCTTCTGCTGGGTCTGGCCCATGAGCTCGTCGATCTCGTCGCGGTGCAGGAGCAGCTTGCGCCGGCGCTCGGGATCGTGGGCGCCGAATCCCGCCGCGTGCTCGTAGGGAGGGATGTGGACACCGAGCAGCCAGGCCTCGCCTCCCTCGACCCGGGCATAGGCGTCGGCGAGGGTCACCCGTCCGGCCCGCAGCGACTTCACCTCGCTTCCTTGCAGGGCGAGGCCGCATTCGTAGGTCTCGAGGATGTCGTACTCGTGGCGGGCGCGACGGTTCCGGGCGACCGTCTTGATCTTGTCGCTCCCGTCGTCGGGGACGCGTCGCGCCGCTCGCCGGCCTGGTCCTTTCGCTGCGCCACCCGTCGAACGGTACCCCCACGGGCACGCCGCCCCGTCCGTGTCCGAAGGAGAGGCCCCCGGTACCCTCGGTGGGATGCTCCGGCTGCCCGCCAACGTCTACGCCGAGATCGTGGGCCACTGCCTGGGCGGGCTGCCCGACGAGGCGTGCGGGCTGCTCGGTGGTGACCCCGGCACCGGGGACGTGGCCCGCTGCTACCCGACACGCAATCTCGCCGCCTCGGCCAAGCTCTACACCGTCGACCCCGGCGATCACCTCCGGGCCGACCGCGACGCCGAGTCCCGGGGCATCGAGATCATCGGCGTCTTCCACTCCCACACCCACACCGACGCCTATCCGTCGCCCACCGACATCGCCCAGGCGCCCGACCCGGGCTGGCACTACGTCCTCGTGTCGCTGCGCGACACCCATCCGACCGCTGCGCTCCTACCGCATCCACGGCGAGACGGTCGAGGAGGAGCCGGTGGTCGTCGAGCCCCGGTGACCCGGGACCCGGCGATCCGGTGACCTGACCGGCACGGCCCGGTAGAATGCTGACCGGAGTCGTCAACATTTCAGGTGCCGTCGCTCGCCCCCGGGGGGTGAGGCGGCCTCTGACCGGGGAGGGCATCGTGGCTGTCGAAGTGAGGCTTCCCACGGTCCTGCGACAGCACGCCGGCGGCAGGGCCGCGGTGATCGCCGAGGGCACCACCATCGGCGAGGTCCTGGCCGACCTCGTGCGGAGCTATCCCGGCATGGCCGGGCCAGGTGCTCACCGAGGACGGCACGCTGCACAGGTTCGTGAACGTCTACGTCGACGACGACGACGTCCGGTACCTCGATCAGCTCGACACCAAGGTGGCCGACGGCGTCACCGTGTCGATCCTGCCCGCCGTGGCCGGCGGCTGAGTTCGCCGTCCCGCGCCCACGCGAGACGAACAGCAGCACATGGCCCTGGTCTCGAGCGTCCTCGACCTCATCGGCAACACCCCGCTCGTCGACGTCAGCGCGCTCAGCCCCAACCCCGACGTCCGCATCCTGATCAAGCTCGAGGGCCAGAACCCCGGCGGGTCGGTGAAGGACCGCATCGCGCTGTCGATGGTGGAGGAGGCCGAGAAAGACGGACGGCTGTCGCCGGGGGACACCCTTCTCGAGCCGTCGTCGGGGAACACCGGCATCGGCCTCGCGCTCGTGGCCCGGGTGAAGGGCTACCACCTCAAGGTGGTGCTGCCCTCGAACGTGTCGGTGGAGCGCCGCCAGCTGCTCGAGGTGTGGGGCGCCGAAGTCATCGAGTCGCCGGGCAGCGAAGGGTCCAACGGAGCGGTCCGCATGGCCGAGCGCATCCACGGCGAGCATCCGGAATGGGTCTTCCTCTACCAGTACGCCAACACGGCGAATCCCAAGGCGCACTACGAGGGGACCGGGCCCGAGATCTGGCGCGACTGCCCCGAGGTCACCCACTTCGTGGCCGGCCTCGGCACCTCGGGCACGCTCCTCGGGGTGGGCCGGTTCCTGAAGGAGCGCAATCCCGCCATCGAGGTCTGGGCCGTCGAGCCCCCCGCCGGGGAGATGGTGGACGGACTGCGCAATCTCGACGACGGGTACATCCCTCCCATCTTCACCGAGCTCGGCGGGGCGGAGTTGCTCGACCGCAAGACCATGGTGGGGCCGCGGCAGTCGGTGGAGTGGACCCGGCGCCTGGCCGAGGTGGGGGTGTTCGCGGGGATCTCTTCGGGAGCGGCCATGGCCGGCGCGGCCAAGTGCGCGCAGGCCATCGACGCCGGGGTCATCGTGGTGGTGTCGGCCGACGGAGGATGGAAGTACCTGTCGACCGGAGCGTGGACCGACGACCTCGACGCCGTGGTCGAGCGGGCCAAGCGCACCATCTACTTCTGAACGCCCCTCTTCTGGTCAGCCCTTCTTCTTGCTGCGCAGGGCGACAGCGGCGTCGGGCTCGAGGACGCGGAAGCTGAAGCTCTCCTCGAGGTACAGCGCCACCGTGTCCGCGTCGTGCGAGGCGTAGCCGATGGAGATGTCCTGGCCGGACTCGAAGACGAAGTCCCCGCCGCGCAGGCTGACGACGATGCCGCACTCGACCCCCGGAGCCCACACCAGCGGGCCACCCAGGATCTGGCGGAGATGGTCGAGCAGCAGGTGGCCGCCGTGCTCGGCGGTGTGGACGATCTCGGTGTAGATCCCCGGAGACAGGGCGAGCCCGTAGGGCCCACCGATCCCCGCGCCCCGCAGCACGTCGACGGCCTCGGCGACGGCGGTGGGGTAGTGCTCGGCGTCGGCGGACAGCGTGAGGGCCGCGTGCGAGGTGCTCTCGGTGATCCCCTCGAGGTGTCCCGCGGCGTAGCCGTGGAAGACCGCGGTGTTCTCGGCCAGGGCGATCCGTCGACCCGCCTCCTCGAGGCCGGGCAGGTCGAGGTCGCTCGCACCGCGCTCGGCGTCGTCGACCTCGCTGCGCTTCACGACGAAGTCGGCGCGGAGCTCCACGAGGGGGAGCACCCGGCGTTGCGAGCCGGTGACGTCCGCGAGGGGCCGGCGATCGATGTCGTGCGCCCGAGGGCGGTCGCCGAGTGGGTCCAGCCCAGAGGCCCCTCGAAGTCCACGAGTTTCCGGGCCGCCAGGTAGGTCTCGAGGCGGGGCTTGATCTCTTCTTCGATCGCCTCCCAACCCGCGTCGGCGATGGGGGCGAGGTGGCGATGGAGATGATTCATGATTCGCGTCCTTTCAGGCTCCCGATCCCGAGTGATCCCGAGCTCACCGCTGCTCCGGCCTCGGGTTCTTGGGCCGGGTCCGACCCCGCGTCGGTCTCGGCCTCGATCCCGACGATGGACCCGGTGGTGAACAGGTAGGTGCGCAGGTGCTGGTCGAGCTGAGGGTCGCGGCGCCGGAGCCACTCGAGGGTCATCGACGCGTGCTCCTTCTCCTCGTCGCGGTTGTGGGCGAGGATCTCGGCCAGGCTGGCGTCGGACGTGGCCTTGACGCGCTGGTCGTACCAGTCGACGGCCTCGAGCTCCTCGCACAACGAGGTCATGGCCCGGTGGTGGTCGATGGTCTCCTCGTCGAGGAGCTCGGTTGCCTCGTGCAGCCCTTCGCTCGCCATCTCGTGCTCCTGTCGCCTTCTCGGTCCGACTGCCGGCTCGGGACATACCCCGAGCGCCGTCCCGCTAGTCGCGTCCGGCCCGGGCACGACCTCCGGCCCCGGGCAGTCGCGTCCGGTCCGGGCACACGGTATAGCTTTCGGACATGGCCGACTTTCGCCCCGCCGTCGGGCTCGTGCCCCGTCGGGTGGCCGGGTACGCATCGTGACCCGGAGGGCGACGCGCGCCAAGGGAAAGGTCCAGGCCCTCCCCGAGCACCTGGTCCGGAGCGAGGAGTGGAACGGGTTGCGGCGGGGTGACCCCGTCGAGATCGACGGGCCGGTGCTGCGCAGTGCGGCATGGCGGTTCCTCGGGTACGTCCGCAACGAGCGCAACGGGGCCGAGTCGGTCGAGGTGATCGGCGGCCGTCCCGGAGAGGACCGGGTGCGGTCGTTCCTCCCCGAGCAGGTCTTTCCCGTCGGGGGACGCAAGAGCGGCCAGGCCTCGCTGGCCGACGCGCCCCGGCTGCCCCTCGTGTGACCCGGCGGTGCCCGGGCTCCCCGAGTCGATCAGCGGTGCTCCGCGGCCGGTGGCCGGTGCCGTAGCCTCGGGGGCATGGACGGCCGCCCCATCGGCATGTTCGACAGCGGGTTCGGTGGGCTCACCGTCGCTCGGGCGCTGATCGACCTCGCCCCCCACGAGGAGTTCGTCTACGTGGGCGACACCGGCCGGTATCCCTACGGGCCGCGTGACCTCGACGAGGTGCGGTCCTTCGCGGTGCAGATCGCGCGGTGGCTCGTCGACGAGGTCGACGTGAAGCTCATCGTCGTCGCCTGCAACACCGCCTCGGCCGCCGCCCTCGACACCTTGCGGGCCCTCGTGCCCGTCCCGGTGGTGGGTGTCATCGACCCCGGGGTGCGGGCCCTGGCCAAGGCCACGCGCAACCGTCGGGTGGGTGTGGTGGGTACGGTGGGCACCATCCGGTCCGGCGCCTACCAGCGGGCCATCGGAGCGTTGCCCGTTCCGCTCGAGCTCGTGCCCGCCTCGTGCCCGGGCTTCGTCGAGTTCGTCGAGCGCGGGGAGACGCGATCGGACCAGGTGGCCGTCCTGGCCGAGCGGCTGCTGGCCCCGGTGCGCGAGGCCGGGGTCGACACCCTGTTGCTCGGGTGCACCCACTACCCGTTCCTGGCCCGGACCATCGCCGACGTCATGGGTCGCGACGTGGTCCTCGTGTCCTCGGCCGACGAGACCGCCTTCGAGGTGCGCGCCATCCTCGGTGCGCCGAGCCCGGCGATGTCGGCGCGGCGCGCGAGGCGCGGAGCCCGGCGCGCTGCGGGTGTTCTCGTCGGGCGACGTGGAGTGGTTCCGTACCGTCGGGAGCCGGCTCTTCGGTGAGGAGCTCGGCGAGGTGCAGCGGCTGTCGTGGCCGGACCCGCCCCCGGTCCTCGACGCCGCGGTCCCGGCCGCCACGGCGTCCCGGCGCGGCGTCGGGCTGAGCCGTGCTCACCTCACCGTCCTGGGCTGTGACGGCAGCCACCAGCACGCCGGCGGGGCCGCCAGCGGGTACCTGGTGCGGTCGTGGGCGTCGGGCACCGCGCTGTGGATGGACGCCGGTCCCGGGACCTTCGCCAACCTCCAGCGCTTCACCGACCCGCTGGCGCTCGTCGGCCATCGTGCTCACCCACGAGCACCACGACCACTTCAGCGACGTCGAGGGGTTCATCACCGCGGCGCGCTGGGTCTACGGCTTTCACCGCGACCCGGTCCCGGTCTACGCCGCGCCCGGGGTGCGGGAGCGTCTGAGCCAGGACATCGATGGGATCCTCGACTGGCACGAGGTGGGCGACGGTGACGGGGCGGACGTCGGTGACCTGCGGCTGAGCCTTCACCGGCACCGACCATCCGCCGGTCACCCTGGCCACGCGCCTCGACGGGCCGTCGGGCGCGCTCGGCTACTCTGCCGACTCCGGGCCGGAGTGGTCGTTCTCGACGCTCGGGCCCGGCCTCGACCTCGCCCTGTGCGAGGCCACCTACACCTCCGAGCACAAAGGCCCGCCCGGGCACATGAGCGGCACAGAAGCAGGTACGACCGCCCGACAGGCCGGCGCCCGGCGCCTGGTGGTCACCCACCGCTGGCCCACGGTCAGCGCCGGCGGACGTCCTGGCCGAGGCGACCGAGGCCTTCGGCGGCCCCGTGCGAGCAGGCCGACGTGGGCCGCGGGTACTCGCTGTGACCGACCCCCGTGCGCCTTGCGCGCCGACGGCCGGGACGTCGGCCGACCTGCGACCCGTGTCGTTCGTACGCGACTTCACCGAGTTCGCCAACGGTTCGGTGCTCGTGTCGATGGGCAAGACCATGGTGCTGTGCACCGCCTCGGTCGAGGACCGGGTCCCGCCCGTGGCTGCGGGGCGGCGGCAAGGGCTGGGTCACCGCCGAGTACTCGTTGTTGCCGGGGTCCTCGGCCGAGCGGGTCGGGCGTGAGGCGGCCAAGGGGAAGCAGTCGGGCCGGACCCATGAGATCCAGCGCCTGATCGGCCGGTCGTTGCGGGCCGTCACCGACCTGGTCGCCATGGGTGAGCTGTCGGTGACGGTGGACTGCGACGCGTTGCAGGCCGACGGGGGGACCCGGACGGCCTCGATCTGCGGCGCCTACGTCGCGCTGCACGACTGCTTCACGCCGGCTGGTGCAGAAAGGCGTCAGCTCGTCGCATCCGCTCACCGACGCCTGCGCCGCGGTGTCGGTGGGCGTCGTCGACGGGGCGTGTCTGCTCGACCTCGACTACTCCGAGGACTCGCGCGCCGAGGTGGACATGAACGTGGTGATGACGGGTTCGGGCCGGTTCATCGAGGTGCAGGGCACCGCCGAGGGCATGGCCTTCACGCGCGGTGAGCTCGACGAGCTCGTGGACCTGGCCGAGCAGGGCATCGCCGTCCTCCTCGACGAGCAGCGCGCCGTGCTCGACGACCCTCCCGCCCCTCGGTGAACGCGCGGCGCCGGCGACGGTGACGGGAGCGGCGCCGGCGCCGCCGGGAGGCTGCGCATGGTGCTCGCCACCGCCAACCCCGACAAGGCGGCCGAGATCGTCGCGCTCGTGACCGACACCGTGGGGGACCGGGTCGAGCTCGTCGCCCGACCGTCGTCGCTGGGCGAGGTGGAGGAGACCGGCGCCACCCTCGAGGACAACGCCCGGCTCAAGGCCGTGGCCCTGGTCGAGGCGACCGGATTGCCCGCCATCGCCGACGACACCGGGCTCGAGGTCGACGCGCTCGGCGGCGCGCCGGGCGTCTTCTCGTCGCGATTCGCCGGCGAGCACGCCGTCCTACGACGACAACGTGGCCAAGCTCCTCGACGAGCTCGACGCCGCGGGCGCCACGGGCCCGGACGCGCGGCGCGCCCGGTTCCGCACCGTCGCCATGGCCTGTTTCCCCGGCGGGCGCGAGGTGGCGGCCCACGGCGTGGTGGAGGGAACGATCGTCGCCGGGGCGCCGGGGCGGCGGCGGGTTCGGCTACGACCCGGTCTTCGTCCCCGACGGGGGCGACGGGCGCACCTACGCCGAGATGACGATCGCCGAGAAGAACGCCCGCTCGCATCGCGCCCGGGCCTTCCGGGCCCTCGCCGTGGGACTGCTGTCGGGCTGATCCCGCTCGGGTCGGCCCTGCGTCAGCGCCTCAGCGCAGGTGCCACTCCACCCGCTCGCCCGAGGCGAATCGGGCCTGGCCCTCGGCCAGCGCGGCGGGATCGTTGCCGAGGCCGACGAATGCCCACCCCAGGCCGAGCGCCTGACCCCGCGACAGTTCGCGCCCGGCCCACAGCGCCCGCAGGGTGCCCTGCACCGCCACGGGATGTGCTTTGGCGATCACGTCCGCGGCCCACTGGGCACGCGGGCGGAGCTCGTCGGCCGCCACGACCTCGGTCACGAGGCCGATCTGCAGGGCGCGCTGCGCGCTCATGCGTTCCTCGCTCCCGAGCAGCGTGAGCCGCACCAGGTCGCCGAAGGGCATGCGGCCCGTCATCTGCAGCGGCTCGAAGGCGGCGGCCATGTTGAACGTCAGATGGGGGTCGAAAAACGTGGCGTGCTCCGCCGCGATCATGAAGTCGACCTCACCGAGCATGTAGAACGCCCCCCCGCAGGCGATGCCGTTCACCGCCGCGATCACCGGCTTCCACAGGTCGTTGCTCTTGGGGCCGAGGTTCTCCCCGGGGTCGTCGAACATGAACGGTGTCGGCGCCCGAGCCGATGTGCACGGGCTCGTCGGGGTTGTCGGGGGGGCCGGTCGACGGGCCGGTCCCCGCTGCGCCGTTGCCCGCGGCTGCACCCGAGCGGCCCGGCCGCGGGCCCTCGGCCAGCGCCTCGGACCGGTCGATACCCGTGCAGAAGGCCTTCTCCCCGGCTCCGGTGAGCACGACGACCCGGACGTCGTCGTGACGCCGGAGCCAGCGCCACACGTTGCGCAGCTCGCGCTGCATGGTCGTGTTGAAGGCGTTCATGACGCCGGGTCGGTTGAGGGTGACCCACGCCACGCCCCCCGACTCCTCGTAGCCGAGCGTCTCGAACTCGGGCATCGCCCTTCCTCACCGTGGTCGCCGGGCCCGCCCGAAGGGTCTCGTGGCGGGGCCGCGGGCACGGTAGCAGGGGCGGTCGACAACGGGCACGCCGGAGCCTCGCCCGATCACGCTGGGGGCTGCCTGATCAGGCGAGGCCCGGCGGTCCGTACATCTCCGGGTGGTGGCCGGGGGCATGTTCGGTACCCTCCCGGTGCTCGCCACCGACCGGGAAAAGCAGCGGGCGACGAAGCTCCGGACATCTTGAGCCATGACCGCGCCCCCCACTAGGGACCAAAGTCCCTATTGAGGCCCGAGGGCCTCGGGGCCCGGGGTCGTCGCCCGATCCTGGCGCTGGGCAGAGGCCCTGGTCAGAGGCCCTGGTCAGGGAGGCGACCGGCCCGTCATTGGCGGGGTGTGGGGCATTGGCGGCACAGTGTCACGGCGCAGCTCGGAGACCGAGGTCCGAGGCGCATCCGGGGAGGGGAACGATGTCCGACGACGAGTTGGCCAAGATCATCGGCAAGCCGATGAGCAAGTCGAGGGTCGTGATCGAGCGCGGGCCCGTCGCCAACTTCGCCACCGCGGTGTGCGACTCCAACCGCGTCTACCGCGACCCACGGGCCGCCGCCGCCGCAGGGCTCGGGGCCATCCCGGTGCCGCCGACGTACCCCTTCGTGATGCAGACCTGGGGTGAGTTCGCCGAGGAGCAGCCCGAGGACAAGCCCAAGGGCAACCCCATGGGCGAGGTCATCGGCCCGCTCATGGCCAAGGGCGGCATCATCCTCCACGGCGAGCAGGAGTTCGTCTACCACCGGCCTGTGTTCGTGGGCGACGTGCTCGTCGGCGAGGGCCACGTGGTCGACGCCTACGCCAAGGAGTCCAAGGGCAAGACCATGACCTTCCTCGTCACCGAGACGGTGTGGCGCGACGAGAAGACCTCGGAGCCCGTGGTGACGTCGCGCTTCAACCTCATCCACCGGGGCTGAGCCGGTCCGAGCTTCGGGGTCGCAGCCTCGACGCGGGTGGCACCGGGTATGAAGTCCCAGGTCGGGCGATGCTAGAACGAGCAGCGTGAAGACCTCCCTGCTCAGTGGGCCGCAGTGGGCCGCCGTCCTGCGCATCGGGCTCGGCCTGTGGTGGCTCGAGAGCTTCCGCCACAAGAACCTCACCGCCTGGATCAAGCGCCAGGCGGGGATCAACTGGGCGGCCGACATCGCCGCCAAGCACCGTTGGAAGGTCATCGGCAGGGGCTTCGACGCCGTGGTCAAGCCGCATCCCAAGGCCATGACCTGGGTGGTCCTCATGAGCGAGCTGTCGCTCGGGCTCGGGCTCGGCCTGGGGTTCCTGACCCCCGTGGCCGCGTTCGCCAGCATCGCCCTCAACCTCTTGTACTTCGTCCTCATGATCCACGACTGGGCCGAACAGGGCCAGAACCTGATGATGGTCCTCGCCGCCGCGGTCATCCTGGGGACCCACGGCTGGCAGGTCTGGTCGATCGACCACCTCATCGGCTGGTTCTGACGCCACACTCAGAAGCCGCACCACACAGAACACCGCCACACCAGAGACAGGGAGTCCGAGCATGCCCATCGGTATCGGGGAGGATCACGAGGAGCTGCGTCGCACCGTGCGGCGGTGGCTCGAGGCGCGTTGCCCCCCCGAGGTGCCGCGATCGCTGCTCGACGCGGATACCGAGGCCATGCCGGCGTTCTGGGACGAGCTGGCCGGCCAGGGGTGGCTGGGCATCCACGTGGCCGAGGAGCACGGTGGGCAGGGCTTCGGCATGCTCGAGCTCGCCGTGGTGGTCGAGGAGATGGCCCGGGCCGTGATGCCCGGACCGGCGCTGCCCACGATGCTCGCCGCCGCGGTGCTGTCGGCGGGGGCCGACGACGCCCAACGCAAGGCCTTGCTCGCCCCCATGGTCGACGGCTCGGTCCCCACCGCCGTCGTCCTGGCCGGGGCGGGGGCCCTCGCCGGCTCGCGCACCGGGGACGGCTCACTCGACGTCCACGGGGAGGTGGGCCCGGTGCTCGGCGCCACCCTGGCGAAACGGATCCTGGCTCCGGTGACCGTGGGCGGTGCCGACACCGTGTGGTGTGTGCTCGACGTCGACGACGCGGCGGTGGTCACCGGACCGCTGGCGAGCCTGGACCCCACCCGACGGGTGGGCACCGTGCGCGTCGACGGCGCAGTGGTGGTCCCCGAGCGGCAGCTGCCGTCGGTGTCGAGCACGAGCGTGCGCGACGCCGCTCTGGTGCTCGCGGCGGCGGAGTGTGCCGGGGGGGCGCGCTGGTGTCTCGAGGTGGGGACCGCCTACGCCATCGAACGTCGCCAGTTCGGGCGTCCGATCGGCCAGTTCCAGGCGATCAAGCACCGACTGGCGGACATGCTGGTGGCGGTGGAGCAGATCACCGCGCTGGCCTGGGACGCGGCCCAGGCCGCCGATGCCGGCGACGCCTCGCAGGCCCAGCTGTCCGCGGTCCTGGCGGGAGCCTTCGCCCTCGACGCCTCTGTCGAGTGCGCCAAGGGCTGCATCCAGATCCTCGGGGGGATGGGTTTCACCTGGGAGCACGACGCCCACCTCTACCTGCGCCGGGCGTTGACGTTGCGCCAGCTCGTGGGGCCGAGCACCGCCTTGCGGGTGGAGGCCACGCGCGCCGCGCTGGAGGGGAGCCGCCGGCGACTGGCGCTCGACCTCCCCGAGGACGCCGAGCGCATCCGGGAGCAGGTCCGCTCCCTGGTGGCAGAGGTGACCGCCGCGCCCGACTCGTCGGAAAAGCGCCGGCGACTGGTCGACACGGGCCTGCTCACACCCCACTGGCCGGCGCCGTGGGGACGAGGTGCAGGGCCCGTCGAGCAGCTCGTGATCGACGAGGAGCTCGCGGCCGCTCACGTGCACCGACCACACCTGGCCGTGGGGGCGTGGGCGTTGCCCACCATCATCGCCCACGGGATCGCCCGAGCAGCAGGAGCGTTGGGTCGGGCCCACCCTGCGAGGCGAGCTGGTGTGGTGCCAGCTCTTCAGCGAGCCCGGCGCGGGCAGCGACCTCGCCGCCCTGTCCATGCGGGCCACTCGCCACGACGGCGGCTGGGTGCTCAACGGGCAGAAGGTGTGGACGTCGATCGCCATGCGCGCCGACTGGGGCATCTGCCTGGCGCGGAGCGACCCCGACGCGTCCAAGCACGAGGGCATCACGTACTTCATCGTCGACATGCACACCGAGGGCATCGAGGTGCGACCGCTGCGAGAGATCACCGGCGCGGCGATGTTCAACGAGGTGTTCTTCACCGACGTCTTCGTGCCCGACGACTGCGTGGTGGGCCAGGTGAACGGTGGCTGGCGCCTGGCCCGCACCACGCTCGCCAACGAGCGGGTGTCGATGGCGTCGGGTGCCACCTGGGGCTTCGGGATCGAGGGGATCCTCAAGAACATCAAGGCCGGCGAGGACGAGGACGAGGTCGCCCTCGACGGTGTCGGCAGCCTGCTGGCCGAGGCGCAGTCGCTGGCACTGCTCGGCGCGCGGACCACGCTCCGGTCGGTGTCGGGTGTCGAGCCCGGCCCCGAGGCGAGTGTGCGCAAGCTGCTCGGCGCCGAGCACGAGCAGCGGCTCCAGGAGTTCGGGCTCATGCAGCTCGGACCCCGGGCGGCCACCACCGAGGACGACGCCGGCCGATGGAGCCAGGGCTTTCTCTCGGCGCGCTGCCTGACCATCGCCGGGGGCACGAGCGAGGTGCAGCGCAACGTGATCGGGGAGCGCATCCTCGGGCTGCCCCGTGACCCCGAGCCGGGGAGCTGAACCACGGTCAGGGCAAGGTCCCGACGGTTTGACAGGGCCGGGACACGACGCCCAAGCTGCGAGACCCGGGCGAGATGGGCCAAGCGGGAAGGGACGGACATGGGCGAGGCCACGCGGTACTTCGAGGATGTCAAAGAGGGGGACGAGGCACCGGCGACGAGCCACACCCTCACCCGCACCGATCTCGTGCGCTATGCCGGAGCGTCGGGGGACTACAACCCCATGCACCACGACGAGGTCCTTGCCACCGCGGCCGGCCAGCCCAGCGTCTTCGGCCACGGCATGTTCTCCATGGGCCTGCTGGGCACAGCCCTCACCGACTACGTCGGGCCCGGGAACCTCACGCACTACAAGGTGCGGTTCTCCCGCCAGACCTGGCCGGGCGAGGAGCTCACGACCAGGATCGTGGTCACGGGCAAGCGCGTCGAGGACGGCCGCAACCTGGTGGTGCTCGAGTGCTCCCTCGCCAACGGGGACGGCGAGGTGAAGGTCGTCGGCGAGGCCACCGCCGCGCTCCCCAGCAAGGCCTGAGCGCGCGCCCCCTCGGGCGCACGCACAGCAAGCCCTGCGAGCACCGGACAGACCGGGCCCTGCCAGCCGGCTGTCAGCCTGACCGGGCCGCGCCCGGCGGTGTCAGCAGCCCGGCGGTGTCCCGGTCTTGCCCTCGGCGGTGTAGAAGAGGCCGAGCAGCTGGCAGATGGTCGCCTTCGCCACCAGCCACGTGCCGTCGGAGAACACCGCATACCCGTTGTTGTTGGGCAGGATCGCCGTTCCCCCCGTGCCGAGAATGTCGTAGACGACATGCGCGCACTGCGGTGGCAGTGACTGCTTGGCGCACTGGGCGGCGGTGAGGATGTTGATGCTGTCGATCTTCGAGCCTTGCGACGCGCTCGGCCTCGGACGACGACAGGGCCTGCTGGAGGGCGGTGGTGATCGACTGCCCGTTCTGGATGACCGCCAGCTTCCCGGACAGGGTCGGGTTCGAGAGGTTGAACAGCGTGTTGTAGGAGTTGCCGATGTCGGTCTCGGCCGTGGCGGGATCGATGGCGACGGTGGTCGTCGTCGCCTTGACCGTCGTCGGGGTGGCGCTGGGGCTGCTGCTGCAGGCGGCCGCTCCGAGACAGAGTCCCGCCATGGCGGCCACTGCCATGATGCGCGGTGTCCGGCGTCGTGCCGGCCGCCGGCCGATGACGCTGTTGGTGGTGTGTAGTCCGAGCATCTTGTGGGCCTCCCCTTTGAATCGGTAGCGCCGCTCCCCGTCGGGCTGCCAGAGGTTATCCGGATCCCCGGCGCCGTACCTGACATTCTCGTCAGGGACCGGGACCGTCCGCTCGGAGGATCCGGCCCGCCCGGTCCCGTCGACGGCGCGCCTCGACCGGGCGTGGCCTCGGGGAGGCGTGGGGATCAGAAGAAGCTGAAGGGCGGCAGCGCCCGAGGAGCGGGTGGCGAAGAGCGTCGACTTGTTGTCGGCCAACTCCTTGGGCGTCCATCCCGAGTCGCGCTTGAGCTGGCCGGCGGGCTGCCAGCCCTGCATGACCCACACCGAGCCGCCGAACACCACGAAGTTCTGCCCGTTGACGTCGGCGGCCTCGTCCGAAGCCAGGAACGCCACCAAGGGAGCCACGTTCTCGGGGGCGAACGCGTCGAACTTGCCCTCCTCGGCCTTCGCCATGTCGCCGAAGAGGTCCTCGGTCATGCGGGTGCGGGCCCGGGGGGAGATGGCGTTGACCGTCACGCCGTAGCGCTCGAGCTCGCGCCCGAGGATGATGGTCATGGCCGCGATGCCGGCCTTGGCGGCTCCGTAGTTGGCCTGACCGGCGTTGCCGAACAGCCCGGCCTCGGATGCGGTGTTGATGATCCGCCCCGAGACCTCCTCGCCGGCCTTGGCCCGGTTGCGCCAGTGGACCGCGGCGAAGTGCGACAGGGCGAAGTGGCCCTTCAGGTGGACCCGGATGACGTCGTCCCAGTCGGACTCGTCCATGTTGAAGCTCATCTTGTCCCTGAGGATGCCGGCGTTGTTGACGAGGATGTCGAGCTTGCCCCAGGCGTCCACGGCCTGGGCCACCAGGGCCTCGGCGCCGGACCACGAGCTCACGTCGCCGCTGTTGAGGAGGGCCTCGCCCCCGGCCGAGACGATGTCCTGCACGGTCTGCTCGGCGGGGTGGACGTCGCTGCCCTCGCCCGCCCGTGAGGCGCCGACGTCGTTGACGATCACCTTGGCACCTTCGGCGGCGAGCAGGAGGGCCTCCTCGCGCCCGATCCCGCGCCCGGCCCCGCTGACGATGGCGGTCTTGCCCTCGAGCATGCCCATCAGGTGTCCTCCTGCTTCTGCTGCTTTGGTCACAGCCTCGTGCCCGGCGCCCGCCGCCGGGTCCCGCGCCACGTTGACGTCGGATCTGGAACCCGGGCAGCATGGCCGATGGCGCCAGCCAGGGTCAACACGGCCCCGCGCCACCGACGACCCCCACCGGGCACCACGACGACGACACTCCCGAGCGCGAACGAGGCAGACACATGGCGACGACCCGCTTCGATCTCCCCACTCCCGACGACTTCACCCGGCCGTGGTGGGACGCCGTCGGCGAGGGGCGTCTCCTGCTCATGCGCTGCTCGACCTGCGGCGAGGCGCACTACTACCCCCGGCCGTTCTGCCCGCGCTGCGGGGCCGACACGGTGTCGTGGGAGGAGGCCAGCGGGGACGCCACGCTCTACACGTGGTCGGTCGTCCACCAGAACGACCTCCCGCCCTTCAACGAGCGGGTGCCGTACGTGGCCGCCGTCGTCGACCTGGCCGAAGGGCCCCGGATGATGACCAACGTCGTGGGGTGCGATCTCGACGACCTGGCGGTGGGCATGGCGTTGCGGGTGGAGTTCACCGACATCGGGGACGGGTACCACGTCCCGATGTTCCGTCCCGCGCCTTAGCCGCGGGCTCCGATGGACGCGTCGGCGACGAAGGTCGCCCTCGTCACCGGGGGGGGCCGGGGCATCGGGCGGGCGTGCGCGCTGGCACTGGCCGGCGACGGATACGACGTGGCGGTCAACTACCGGCGTGACGACGAGGCGGCCGCCGACACCGTGCGCGCCATCGAGGCGCTCGGCCGCCGGGCCCGGTCGTACCGGGCCTCGGTCGAGGTCGCCCAGGAGGACGAGGCCATGGTGGGAGCGGTCCTGGAGGACTTCGGGGCCGTCGACACACTGGTGCACTCGGCCGGGATCGCCAGTCGAGGCCACAGCGTGGTCGACACCGACCCGGCCGAGCTCGAGCGGGTCATCGCCATCCATGCCCTCGGCGCCCATCACCTGTGCCGGCTCGTCCTCCCGTCCATGCGGGCCCAGCCCCGGGGCGACGTGGTGTTCGTGTCGAGCGTGGCGGCCAGGATCCTGGCGCCCAACAGCGCGCCCTACAACATGGCCAAGGCCGCCCTCGAGGCGCTGGCCATGACCCTCGCCAAGGAGGAGCGCCGCCATGGCATCCACGTGAACGTCGTGGCTCCGGGCCTGGTGGTCACCGAGATGGGCCGGCGGCTGGTGCGGGCCATGGGGGTCGACGACATCTCCACCATGGACGCCAACGCCGCCTTCGGCCGGGTGTGCCGGCCCGAGGACGTGGCCGGGGTGGTCCGGTTCTTGTGCTCGGACGAGGCGGGGTACCTCACCGGGCAGGTCATCGCCGTGGACGGCGGGGGCTGAAGGCCCGGGACGACCCGGCACGGCGTCGGTGCCGCGCGGTGGCCCGACCCGAGTCGGATCGCTCGTGTGGGGCCGCTCAGCCCGCCATGCGCGCCAGGGTCGTCACCGTCTTCCAGGTGCGGGTGGTCGAGGTGACGCCGAGGGCGCGCTCGAAGTACGAGTTGTTGAGCTTCGTCCGGCCATATCCGTCGGGGCAGTGCACGAAGACCTCGCGGCCCACGACCTGGAACTCGTCGGGGAGGAAGGCCCGGGTGTCGAGCGCGCCGACCCGCGTCGACGCCGGTTTGGCGGCGAGGAACGTCACGTGCAGTCTTGGCGGGGTCCCGTCTCCCGACGGCGAGGGGGTTGCTCGTCGTGATGACGTCGAGCTGCGCGCCGCTGCGCAGGACGACGTTGATTCCCAGGCCGAACCGTTCCTCGAGGCCCTCCTCGATGGCGGCTTGCAATGTGGCCACCGAACCGGACGCGCCGAACAGCACGTTGCCGCTCTGGATGTAGGTCCGGACGTCGTCGTAGCCCATGCCGACGAAGGTGGCGCGCAGGTCGGCCATGGCCACCTTGGCATGGCCGCCGACGTTGATCCCGCGGAGCATGGCGACGTATGTGGTCACGACGGAGGGTGGGTCAACGCCGAGGTGCCGGTCACGGCCTTCGTCCTGTGAAGTCCAACAAACGCTGCTGGAGGGGTGCGTCTTCACCGACGGCCCCGCTCGGTCCGCTCCCGAACACCCCGATCTCGGCGATGAACGGCGCCATGGGCTGCAGTCCCGCCCAGGTGAGAGCGACCAGGCCCTCGTCCAGGCGTTCGTCGCCGCCGGTGGCACGGGCGACGTCCCAACTGTGGAGCAGGTAGTCCGAGGTCCGGAACTCATACAGCGTGGCGCCCGGCACGTCCCCGGCCGCGGGGTGGTGGACGATCGCGTCGAAGGCACCCGGGCTCTCGAATGCCGCCTGCTCCTCAGCCAGCGCCACGTCCAGTTCGGACGCGAGGTCGACCCCGTGCGCCGTCCCGAACACCGAGCGGCTGTCCTCGGCGGACGCGCCCTGCAACAGCAAGAGCGCCATGCGGCTCCCCTCGATCATGTGGACGACGAGGTCCCTCACGTTCCATTCGGCACACGGCGTCGGGAGTCCCCACTGCTCGGCGCCGATGGACGCCACCCGTCGCCGGATCTCGGCCTGGGCGGTGGCGAGGTCGGTGACATCGGTCATGACGAATCCTCCTGGTGCTCAGCTCGCGGTCGGGAACGGCTCATCGCATCTCGACATCGTCGAGGTACTCCTCGCGCCACAACTCGTAGCGCTCCTCGGGAAGATGCAGAGCGTGGGTGGGGCGCAGGGCGTCGACGAAGGGGCGGTCGTGACTCACGGCCACGACGGTGCCGGGCCATGTGCTCAGCATCTCTCCCACGGCCTCGACCGACGCCGGGTCGAGGTTGTTCGTGGGCTCGTCGAGCACGAGGAGGTTGGCTCGGCCCGCCGACAGCATGGCCAGGCTGAGCTTGGCGCGCTCTCCTCCGGACAACGACGCCGGCAGCTGTTCCGCCGTTCCCCCCGTGAGCCCGAACGAGCCCAGAAGCGCCCGGCGCTCCGACACGGTGCGCAGCACGGCGTCGTCGATCTGCTCCAGGGCGCACCGGGCGGGATCGAGTTGCTCGTGCTCCTGGGCGAAGTACCCGAGTACCACGTTGTGGCCCACCTCGACGGCGCCCTCGGTGGGCTCCTGCACGGCGGCGAGACAACGCAACAGGCTGCTCTTGCCGGCGCCGTTGCGCCCGATGACCACCACCCGATCGCCCCGCCCCACCACGAAATCGATGTTGAGGAGGACCTTCTTCGCACCATAGGAAACCTGCACCCCGCGCACCGTGAGGGGGAGGGCTCCCGAGCGTGCCGGGGTGGGGAGGCGGAAGCGCGGTCTTGCGCTCGCGTTTGACCAGTTCGGTCCGATTGTCCTTCATGCGCTCGACCCGGCGGTCGAGCACCTTGGCCTTGCGGGCCCGGTCCTCGGTGCTGGCCCGCATCGAGTCGGCCAGGGTGCTGAGCTTGCGGATCTGTCGGTCCTCGAGGGCGCGCTTCTTCTCCCGCTGCTCGATGTCGGCGCTCAGCTGGGTCCGGTAGGCGCTGTAGTTCCCCTTGAATTCCCGGAGGCGCCCCTCGGCCAGGCTCAAGACCTTGGTGATGACGCGGTCGAGCAACTTGAGGTCGTGGCTGATGACGAGCATCGCCCCCGGAAACCGCGAGAGCTCGGCCATGAGCCATCGCTTGGCGGCGAGGTCGAGATGGTTGGTCGGCTCGTCGAGCACGAGCGTGTCGGGCCGGCCGAACAGGACCCGGACGATGTCGACGCGCCGGCGTTGTCCACCCGAGAGCGAGTCGATGTCGTCGAACAACATGTCCTGGCGGAGCCCGATCCCCTCGGCGAGCCGTGCGATCTCGCCTTCGAGGCTGTATCCCCCGACGGCGCCGTAGCGCTCCTCGAGGTCGGCGAAGGTGGCGATGGCCTCGGTGGTGGGGTCCAGGGTCACCGCGGCGCGCGCCTTGTGCAGCTCCTCGTCGAGGACGTCGAGGCCACGGGCGGACAGCACATGGGAGAAGCCGGTGGGCTCGAGCCCCAGACCTCCCGGCGTCGGAACCTGGGGCAGGAAGCCGATGGAGCCCTGGATGTCCACGGCCCCCGTGACCCGGAGGTGGGACGGGGCCTGTCCGCAGATCACCGACACCAGGGACGACTTGCCCGTGCCGTTGCGGCCGACGAGCCCCACCTTGTCGTCGGGCCCGACCATGAACGACGCGTCGCCGAAGCAGCGTCCTGCCACCGATCTCGATGGTGAGGTCGCGGCCCGTGATCATCTCTCTATTGCATCAGGTTGGTGACCAGGGGTGGAACGCCCGCTGCCGCGTCGCGCAGCGAGGACCCCCGTGCGGGCGAGAGGAGTCGAACCTCCACCCCCGAAGGGACGGGGACCTAAACCCCGCGCGTCTACCGTTCCGCCACGCCCGCAACGCCCGACGCCGGCATCGCGCCGCCTGCCGGGACACGGCGAGCCTATATGGCAGCCCCGTGCACCCTGCCCGACCCGGGCCGACATCCCGGGTAGCCTCGTGCCATGGCATCACACCCCGAAACCCGCGTCACCCCTGGTCGCAGACCCGTCCTCGTCGATGCGGACCGGCAACCTGCCCGATCTGGCGTCCGCCGACGTCTTCCAGCGCCTTCTCAAGGAGCGCATCATCTTCCTGGGCAGCGCCATCGACGAGACGGTGGCGAATCAGGTCTGTGCCCAGCTCCTGCTCCTCGCGGCCGAGAACAGCGAGCGCGACATCGCGCTGTACGTCAACTCACCGGGGGGCTCGGTCACCGACGGGCTCGCCATCTACGACACCATGCAGTACGTCAGCTGCGACGTCAGCACCATCTGCGTGGGCTTGGCCGCGTCGATGGGGCAGTTCCTGCTGTGCGCGGGGGCCCCGGGGAAGCGGTTCGCCCTTCCCCACAGCCGGATCCTCATGCACCAGCCCTCGGGGCAGATGCAGGGTCAGGCCACCGACATCGCCATCCAGGCCGAGCAGATCGTCTACCTCAAGCGGATGATGGCCGAGCGGATCGCCTTCCACACCGGCCAGCCCATCGAGCGCATCGAAGCCGACTCGGACCGCGACCGGTGGTTCACCGCCGAAGAGGCCAAGGACTACGGGTTCATCGACCGGGTGATCGAACACTCCACGCCCGCAGGCGGCCGACCGCTGAGCACGGGGCCCGGAGGTTTGAACGGAGCGATCCCATGACCGACGTCCAGTCCGAGGCGGGGGCCGCGCCGGTCGCCGTCGAGCCCGAGGCATCCGACCTCGGGGTCGGCAACGGGGCCACTGCCCTGGTCGGTGAACACGAGCGGGAGGTCGCCGATCGCGCCGAGCGGATTGCCCGGCGCTCGAAGCCCACCCGGGTCGTCGCCGCCCGGGTGAGCATCTGGCTCCGCCTCGGGGAGCTGTGGCGGGCCCGTGAGCTGTTCTTCTTCCTTGTCCGCAAGGAGATCAAGGTCAAGTACAAGAACTCGGTCCTGGGGTTCCTGTGGTCGATGCTCAACCCGGCCCTCACCTTGGCCGTGTTCTACGTGCTGTTCACCTTCTTCCTCCCCAACGGGATTCCCAACTTCGTCATCTACATGTTCGCGGCCATGTTGGTGTGGAACCTCTTCCAGACCGCCGTGCTCACCGGGACGAGCACGATCGTGTCCAACGCGGCGATCGTCAAGAAGGTCGCTTTCCCCCGCGAGATCCTCTCGTTGGCCGTCGGTCGGCTCGGCCTTCATGTTCTTCTTGTTCCAGTCCATCGTCCTGCTCGTGTTCATGATCGCCTTCTGGCACCGACCCGACTGGAGCGCGCTCTGGCTGGTGATCCCGGCGCTCGTCGCCATCATCGGCGTTCGCGTCGGCCCTGGCGGTCTTCCTCTCGGCGGTGAACGTCTACCTCCGCGACACCCAGCACCTGGTCGAGGTGGCACTGTTGGCCTGGTTCTGGGCCATCCCGGGCATCTACCCGTACTCGGGGCGGGTGCACGACGGGCTCATGAAGCACACGATCTTCGGCATCCCCGGGACCCATCTGATCTGGTTGTACTTCGCCAATCCCGTGACGCCGGTGGTCATGTCGTTCCAGCGGGTCTTCTACAACGTCGTCCATCCCCGCTCGACGTTGCACGAAGTTGCCGTCGGGGAGATCTGTCCACGAGCTCATCCCGAACGGCGTCATGGCGAGGTACGGGATCCACTGGTACGTCGACATCGGACCTCGTCGTCCTGGGGGTGTCGCTCGTCCTCCTGCTCGGCGCCATGGTCGTGTTCGGGCGGCTCGAGGGCAACTTCGCCGAGGAGCTCTGACTCGACGGTGGCCGCGAACATCGCCGTCGACGTGGTCGACGTCTCCAAGCGCTTCCGTCTCTACCCCGAGAAGTACCAGTCGCTCAAGGAGCGCTTCCTCCACGCCGGGCGCAATCCCTACCAGGACTTCTGGGCGCTGCGGGACGTCAACTTCGAGATCCCCGAGGGCCAGACGGTGGGGATCCTGGGTCGCAACGGCTCGGGGAAGTCGACGCTGCTCAAGTGCGTGTCGGGGATCCTCCAGCCCACCGAGGGCAAGGTCGTCGTGCGGGGCAGCCTGGCCGCGCTGCTGGAGCTCGGGGCCGGCTTCCAACCCGAGCTGTCGGGGCGGGAGAACATCTACCTCAACGCGTCGCTGCTCGGGCTGTCGACCAAGGACGTCGACAAGCGCTTCGACGAGATCGTGGCCTTCGCCGAGCTCGAGCAGTTCATCGACAACCAGGTCAAGTACTACTCGTCGGGCATGTACGTCCGGCTCGGCTTCGCCGTGGCGGTCAACGTCGATCCCGACATCCTCGTGGTCGACGAGGTGCTGGCCGTGGGCGACGAGGCGTTCTCGCGCAAGTGCATGGCCAGGATCAAGGAGTTCCAGGACGACGGGCGGACCATCCTCTTCGTGACCCACTCCTCCGACCTCGTGCGCCAGATCTGCGACTTCGCCGTCGTCCTCAGCTCGGGGGACATGATCGGGTCGGGCCTGGCGGCCGAGGCCGTCCGGATCTACCACGAGCACCTCAACACCGTCGGACCGGGGATCGGGGCTGCTCCCCAGGACGTGGAGGAGTCCGCCGCTCCCGCCGCCCGCCAGCGCTCCATCCTGATCTCGTCGATCGAGGTCGAGCATCCCGGGGTCGGGCTCACGCCCCTACCTGCTTCCCTGGGAAGCCCTCACCGTGCACGTGGCCTTCGAGGCCACCGAGCCGGTCGACGGCGTGGTGTTCGCGCTCGAGATCCACGACCAGGAAGGCAAACTGGTCTTCGGGTCCGACACCGAGATCGTGGACCGGCCCTTCGACGTGCCGGTCGGCGCCGGGCGTGCCGATCTGAGCTTCGAGCACGTACCGCTGCTCGACGGGACGCTACAGCGTGAAGGTCGAGATCAAGGACCGCCTCGGGATCCTCTACGACAGTCGTGAGCAGGATGGCTTCGAGGTCATGAACCCGGGCCGGTCGCGCGGCAGCGTTGCGCTCGATGCTGCATGCGGACATCCGCGCCGCCAGCCTGAGCTGAAGCGAGAGCGTCTCGATGTTCCTCATGGCCGGCAGCCCCCGTCGTATCCGGTAGCTCGCAGCTGATCGTGGTGCGCGACGCAACCCGGAGGCGCCGGTCCCCGCAGCACGCCATCCTCGCCGTCACGCTGATGGCGGGCTCGTGCGTGGTCGGGGCGGTGAGTGGGATCGCCTCGACGACGACGGCGTCGGCCGCGCCGCCGCCCGCGCCGACCCTCACCTGGTCCACGGGTCCTCTCGCTGACCAAGGCGCACCCATCGCCGAGTCGTCTCCCGGCGTGGCGACGCTCGACGGCGTCGGCCCGGCGATGGTGGTGGGGGACCGCGGTGGCGCGGTCTACGCCTTTCACCTGTCCGACGGGTCGCCGGTGGCGGGGTGGCCCGTCAACGACGGTGGCGTGCCCATCGACTCGTCGCCCTCGGTGGCGGCCTCCGCCGGTGGACTGGATTCGGTGTTCGTGGGCACCGGGAATGCGGCCGACCCCGGTCAAGGCGGCTATGTCGCCTACGCCGCGTCGGGCGCCCCGTTGTGGACCACCCTGGTGACCGATCCGGCCAGTGACACCCAGCCCGCGGCGGGAGTCCAGGCCTCGTTGACCGTCGCCGATCTGCAGGGCACCACCGGCGTCGTGGCGGGATCGCTCGACCAGGAGCAGTACGCGCTCAACGCCGCCACGGGAGCCACGCTGGCCGGTTGGCCGTTGTTCACCTCCGACAGCGTGTTCTCCACCGCGGCGGTGGGCGACCTCTACGGCACCGGAGCCCGTGAGATCGTCGAGGGGGGGACCAGACCACCGGCTTCGCGGTGGGCCGCCACTACCAGCAAGGGGGGCACCTCCGTATCCTCAACGAGAGCGGGGGAGTCGTCTGCGACCACCAGACCGACCAGACGGTGGACTCCTCACCTGCGGTCGGGCCCTTTCTCCCGGGAGGGGCGACGGGCATCGCGGTGGGGACCGGGGCGTTCTTCCCCGGTGCGGCGGACACCGATGTCGCGGTGGCCTTCGACACCGACTGCACCCCGGTGTGGTCCCGGACCCTCGACGGGGCCACGAACAGCAGCCCGGCCCTGGCCGACGTCGTCGGGAACGGGCGCCTCCAGGTGGTCGAGGGCACCGACACCGGCTCGGGCGGGTCGGTGTGGGTCCTCGACGGCACGACGGGCGCCACGCTGTGGCGGCAGCCGGTCGTGGGCCGGGTGATCGGTTCGGTGGTGGTGGCACGGCTCTACGGATCAGGCCCCCAGGACGTGCTCGTCCCCACCACCGCAGGAGTGGAGGTCCTCGACGGAGCGTCGGGGTCAGAGCTGACGGTCCTCAGCCCCGACCTGGGGTTCCAGAACTCGCCCCTGGTCACCGACGACCCCGACGGCGACGTCGGCATCACCGTGGCGGGATACGACGGCGCCAACCGGGGTGAGATCCGGCACTACGAGATCCTCGGCTCTGACGGCGCGGCCGCGGCCGGACCGACGTCGTGGCCGATGTTCCATCACGATCCGGAGCGCTCCGGTGTCACCGGCAAGGCCGCGCCCCAGCCGGTGTGCACCGTGCCCGCCGGGGCGTTCCCGGGGTACGTGCTCGCCTCCTCCGACGGTGGCGCGTTCGCCTTCGGCACGGCGTTCTGCGGATCGGCCGGTCAGTTGGCCCTGCACGCGCCGGTGGTGGGAGTGGCAAGGGCACCCAACACCGGTGGCTACTGGTTGGTGGGTGCCGACGGCGGGGTCTTCGCCTACGGCGGGGCTCGGTTCTACGGGTCGATGGGTGGCGTGTCGCTCGCGCAACCCGTCGTGGCGATGGCGGCCACGCGTGACGGCCGTGGCTACTGGCTGGTGGGTGCCGACGGCGGGGTCTTCGCCTTCGGCGACGCCGGCTACTTCGGTTCGGTGTCGACGCTGCATCTCGCCGCACCGGTCGTGGGAATCGCTCCATCGGTGGATGGTGCGGGCTACTGGTTGGTGGGTGCCGACGGCGGGGTGTTCGCCTTCGGCGACGCCCAGTACTTCGGCTCGATGTCCAAGCACCGGCTCCGAGCGCCGATCGTCGGCCTGGCCGCCGACGTCGCCACTGCCGGCTACTGGCTGGTGGGTGCCGACGGCGGGGTGTTCGCCTTCGGCGCGACGTTCTTCGGCTCGTTGGGCGCGTTGGCCCTCGCCCGACCGGTCCTCGGTGTGGCCGCGACGACCGACGGATACGGCTACTGGCTGGTCGGTGCCGACGGCGGGGTCTTCGCCTTCGGGGACGCGCCGTTCTTCGGGTCGATGGCACAGACGCATCTCAACGGACCTGTCCGGGGCATCGCTCCCTGACCGGACTCGTCGCCTCGATGGGTACAATGCCGCCGGTGCGCGTGGACCAGGTGATCCCGTCGCTCGCCAGTCGCGACGCCATCGGTGTGCACACCCTGGCGATCACCGACGCGTTGCGCGAGGTCGGTATCGAGTCGGACATCTTCTACGGCGAGCGCACCGACGACGTTGCCGACCGGGCTCGTCCCATGAGCAGCCTGGGGAGGCCGGCCAAGGGCCGCTGGCTCATGTATCAGGCGTCCATCGGGAGCCCGGTGTTCGACATCTTCGCCAGCCGATCCGAGCCCAAGCTCCTGAACTATCACAACATCACCCCGGCGGTCCTCCTCGACGGTTGGGAGCCTTCGGTCGGCCACGAGGTGAGCCTCGGCCGTTCCCAGGTCACGAGGGTGGCGACCGAATGCCGTCTCGCCATCGCCGACTCGGCCTTCAACGAGGAGGAGCTCATCGACGTCGGCTTCGCCCACACGGCCGTGGCGCCCCTGCTCATCGACATGACCGCCGCCGCCGAGCCCGATGCCGTCTTGTCGCGCCGTCTGGCCGACGCCAAGGCCGACGGCGGCCCGGACTTCCTCTTCGTCGGCAAGGTGTCGCCCCACAAGGCCCAGCACGACCTGGTCAAGATGTTGGCGCTCTACCGCCGCCTCTACAACGACCGGGCCAGGCTGCATCTCATCGGCACGCCGCTGGGCAAGACCTACGGGCCCGCACTGTCGGCATTCATCGCCGAGCTCGGGTTGAGCGACGCGGTGTCGATCACCGGCTCGGTGACCCAGGCAGAGCTCGAGTCCTACTACCGCAGTGCCGACGTGTTCGTCTGCGCGTCCGAGCACGAGGGATTCTGCGTTCCTCTGGTCGAGGCCATGGGGCACGGACTGCCGATCGTGGCCTACTCCACCTCGGCGGTCCCCGAGACCTTGGCCGACGCCGGGCTCCTGTTGTCGTCGAAAGAGCCCCTGCTCTTCGCGGCGTCGGTGCACCGAGTCGTCGAGGACGCCCGCTTGCGCCACCAGTTCGTCGAGGCGGGTGCGAGGCGGGCCGAGGTGTTCTCGTTGTCGAACTCCCGGCGACGCTTCGTCGACCTCGTCCTCGAGGCGGTGGGGGAGAAGGTGCGGTGAACCGAGGGCGGGGGACCGGTCCTTCACCCGATCACCGGCGCGACATGTCGACGGGACTGTTGTCCCATGTCCTGTCGACACCGGCCCAGCGCTCCCACACGGCGCGAGGCGTCGTGGTCCACTGTCTGCGCAGACGGGCACGCGACAGCAGTGCCCACGGGAGCTTGCTCAACACGGCCCAGCGGAGCTCGGGCCCGGGGTTCTCGTGCATGCGCAGTCGGAGGAAATGGCGGGCGACCTCGGGCGGAGCGTTGCGCACCAGGCACAACAGGGCGTTGCGCTGAGCCAGGAAGCGGACCATCGGCGACCGGGGGCCCTGGCTCGTCGCCGACAGGCGGTGGCGTACCGTGGCGGCCGGGTCGTAGACGATGCGCAACCCCGCCAGCCGGGCGCGCAGACACCAATCGGTGTCCTCGTTGTAGGCGAAGAACTGGGGGGCGAAGCCACCGAGCCGGCGCAGGGTCTCGGCCCGGAACACCGGGGCGGTTCCACTGAAACCGAACCGTTCGGCGCCCTGGTCGAACCGACCGTCGTCGGGGGCCCCGAGACCGTATTCACCCGCCACGCCGTGCTCTTCGAGGTAGGAGCCGGCGTGATTGACCAGGCGGCACGTGGCGCGCACCGGGACCGGCTCGCCGTTGACCTCCACGTCGTCGGTGGCGGCGGGGTCGGCCAACGGGACGTAGAAGGGACGACGTCCCGAGGTCCAGCGCCAGCGCGACGGCTCGCCGTCGACCGCGGCGCATTCGGTGTCGTGGACCCCCGCACCGAGCGCGTCCTCGAGGACGTCGCTGTCCCCGACCGTGAGGGACCGGAGCTGACGTCCGAGGGGTCGGGTGTCGCCGGGGGCGAACCAGGGCTCGTCGTCGAGGAGGACCTCTCCGAATACCGCGTCGAGGACGACCTTGGGCGTGACGGCCGCCACGGTGGGATCGGCCAGGGTCGCCCGGGCGGCGTCGATCCAACCCGGCCCGGCCACGGCGTCGTCGTTGAGCAACGCCACGACCTCGCCCCGGGCGTGACGCAGGCCCAGCTCGACGCCCCCCGCGAACCCGAGGTTGACGGGCGAGCGCACCACGTGCGCGCCCATCGGCGCGGCCACCGCCGAGGCCTGTTCTCCGGGGGACCCGTTGTCGACGACCACCACCTGGGCCGCCTGGGACAGCGCCGAGGCCAGGCACGGGCCCAGCCAGTCGCCCGGGCGATACGAGACGACGACCACCGAGGCATCCGGTGGCATCACCGTGCGGCGACGACGTTCCCGTAGGGCAGGTCGAGGAGCTCGGCGCGCTCGATGGGGGCGAGGTCGTCCTCGAGGAGCCGGAAACCGAACCCGTGGCCCTCGAGGAGATCGACGAGCGCCTCGGCCTTGTCGCCCACGCCCTCCATCAGCGCCGGGGCCCACTCGAACATGACCGCGATCTCCCGGTTGGCCCCGAGGGTGCGGGAGAGGCCGGTGAAGGCCTGGAGCTCGGCACCTTCGATGTCCATCTTCAGCACGTCGACAGGAGGAAGCCCTTCGAGGAGGTCGTCGACGGGGACGGCTTGGACCTCCACCATCTCCTCGGTGTCGCCGAGTCGGTCGAGGGCCTCCTGGCCGATGGCCCCGACGCTCGAGGCGCCCGAGAAGTTGAGACGTTGGTGCAGCTGCAATGTCGTGGCGCTCGACCAGGCGGCGCGGTGCCACGTGGTGACGTATCCGTAGAGCCCGTTCATGATGACGTTCCGGCGCAGCAACTCGGCCAGCCCGCGGATGGGCTTCGACCGCCACCACTCGTCCCTGCGGGCCCACCAGCTGTCCGCCCAGGAGGGTGAAGTACCCGATGTTGGCGCCCACGTCGACGAAGACCTGACCGGGCCGGAGCGTGCTGCTGCAGCCATTCGGTGACGTGCGTCTCCCACAGGCCGTCGAGCACGATCCACGGAGAGATCGCCGCGTCACGGGTGTCCACCAGCATCTTCGCACCCCAGCGGGTGGCGACCAACGCCGTGTGGTCACCGAAGTACAGCGGGCCGTTCGGGTACCGCTGCGACGGAGCTGGGCCAGTCCGGCCTCGATGCCTCGAGCCGCTGCGACACCTCCTCGATGCCGAGCGACCGGCGGGCGCGTGCCGCGACGGCAGACAACAGGCGGTGACGGCCCACACTCGGTCATCCTACGGTCCCGGCTCGATCAGCCCGGCCGGGACCGTGACGGGCAGCGCCGTCCTGGCCAGGATGCGATCGGCCAGGACCTCGTAGCGGTCGACGATGGCGGACCAGTTGAAGACGCGCTGGGTGTAGGCCCGACCGTTGGCCACGAGCCGCTCCCGCAGGGCCCGGTCGGCCAGGAGCCGGTCGGCCACCGTCTCGAAGTCCGCATAGTCGACGAACGACAGGCCTCCCCGACTGCGCAGGCAGTGCTCGAGCGTGGCCGCGCACCGACGGTTCACGACGACGGGGGCGCCCGCCAGCCACGCCTCGAGGACGACGAGGCTGAAGGACTCCCACGCCGAGGGCGTGATGGCGAATTCGCACCCTTGCAGCGCTCCCCACTTCACCTCTTCGGGTTGCCGACCGGCGACGACGACGTCGTGGTCGCCGTCGAGGCCTTCGTGGACCGGGCCCAGCAGGACCAGCCGGGGGGCGCCCGGTCGCCTGGCGCGGTACAGGCGCCACAGCTCCGCCAGCACGTGCGATCCCTTGGCCCGTTCGACCCGACCGACACACAGCACGAAGGGCTCACCGGGCGCGAGGCCGAGCGCGGCGCGTGCCGCTTCGGGGTCACCAGAGCCCTCGACCACCGTGGCGCCGATCACGCTGGCGGGGAGATGCGCGATGGGGAACGTGCGCTCGACCAGTGCCTGTTCGGCGTAGGAGTTGTAGGCGAAGCCGCCCACGGCGCCGAACACCGTGGCGCATGATCGGAGATGGAGCTCGGGCTCGTCGTGCGCGGCGCTGTGGAAGATGACCCGCCGCCCGATGACGCGGCGCGCCGTGGACGGCGGGCCAGAACAGATAGGGCGTCACCGCCACGAGGTCGCAGTCCGACGCGGCCGCATCGTCGACCACGTCGGGGCAGACCGGGCCCACCAGGTCGACGAATCGGTGCGCGACGGCGTCGGGGACGGTGGCGGGGTTGTGGCGGATCACCAGGCCGAGCTCGGCCCGAGCGGGGGTCGCGCCCCGACACCGAGCGACGTCGGTGGACGGTGACCCCGTCGAGATCGCTGTCGCCGGGCGGCAATTCGTCGGCCCAGGTCGCGGCCGACACGGCGCACGTGGTGAAGACCTCGACGTCCCAACCCTTCATGGTGACCAGGTGCTCACAGAGCATGCGCAGCCAGTGTTCGATGCCCCCGACCACGTCCACGCCGTAGCGGGGGACCACCAGTCCGAGCTTCATGTCGCGGGCCCGGACCACCAACTGGTAGCTCTGCCCCTCGGGGTCGTACTGCGCCGTCCCGACCATGGCGAACCCGTCGAAGGCGTGCATCCAGGTGTCAGGGTCGAGGGGTCGTCCCGGGGCCAGATCGGCGGCGACGGCGCCGAGTCGTCGTCGCCACCACCACGGCGCCTCGGAGATGACCACGACCTGCCTCGCCACCCGGCGCAACTCGAAGACCAGGGGCCCGATGGAGTGCGGGCCCGTCATCGTCGGACCCCCCGGCCAGCACCACCGCGCCGAGCGCGCCGTCGGGGACGGCTCGCAGGTGGGTGAGCAGATCCCCGGAGCGGACGTCGGGCCCCGGCCGATGCGGCGTGGCGGCATTGGTGATGCCGTAGGCGTCGATACCTTCGGCCCGCAGTTCGGCCACGACCTCGTCCGCGTCGGCCTGGGCGTAGAGCACCCGTTCGCCGGCCGGCAACGACGCAGCCAACCGTGCTCGCCACGGCGCCAGCGCATCGGCCCCGTCACCCCCTGACGATGACGCGGGCGTGTCGTCGGCGGCGCGGCTCGAGGAGCCGCAGTTGCTCCTGGAGCTCGTCGAGCCGGCCGGTGACGGCGTGAAGAGCGGCGGCGGTGGCCGAAGCCAACGACGTCACCCGCTCGTCGAGACGTTGCAGATGCTGGTGCACGACCTCGTGGTCGCGCCGCCGTGATCCCCGTGCGACCCGCGTCGGTCGGCGCACCGGGTTCGGCGACCGCAAGGTCCTCGACCCGGGCCACGGCCTCGTGCCAGGCCGCGGCGCCCGGAGGACTGGGGGCCTGTCGGGCGAGCTCGAAGTGGAGTCGGGCGTCAGCGTCGTGCGGATAGCCCGGATCGGCGCGCCCGCGGGCTGCCTCGGTCTCGAGCTCGCCGATCAGCCGGTCGAGATCCAACGGGTGTGAGCGGTCGGAGGTGTCATTCTCGTTGGTCGCCATCGCGCTGCGCGGCTCCGGAAGCGTCGGGTGGGACGCCGGTCCATGTGTCCGGCGAAGACAGGCGACCCCTGCGCGGTCAGCTCGTCACGAGCGACATTAGCGTCTGGGCCAAGTCGCGGAACTGGTGGGCGGCGGCGAAGCGGGTGCCGGCTTCGGCCAGCGCCCGTCGCTCCTCGGGACGTCCCAGGAGCTGTCGCAGGGCCGCGGCGATGACATCGGGGTCGGGACCGGGGAGGTGGAAGACGGTCCCTTGCGGGTACTCGGTCGCCGTGGCCAGGTTGGTGACCACGGGGACGCCGGCGGCGAGGGCCTCGAGCACCGCGGCCGAGGACTCTCCGCTCGTACCCTCGCGCAACTGCACGGCCAGCGTTGCCCGGGCGAGCCATCGCCGCCACTCCGATTCGTCGACGGCCCCGGTGACCTCGACGCGGTCCGCGTTGCCGCGCACGCGGGCCCGGTCGTCGATGACCTGCTCCAAGAACGGTGGGCATGGCCCGACGAAGGCCAGACCGCACCCGGCCGATGCCGCCGCGTCCACCAAGAGGTCGGGCCTCTTGGCCATCGAGACGATCCCGAAGGCGACGACGACGTCCTCTTCGGTGGCGGAGCGGTCCGTCGCGCCCACGGGAGGACAGGCCGGTGGCAGCACATGGATGGGTGGGTGATGGGCCAGCGGCGCGAGGTCGAGCAACGCCAGTTGGCGGGCCACCTCGGAATTGACCAGGAGCCCACGGCACCGCTCCGCCACCAGGGGCAGCAGTCCCACCCCGGCGTTCACGAGGTCGCGCACCGACCGGCCGGCCCGGAGCGCGGCGTGCCGCGGGGCGCGCCCGGGGTAGGAGCGATCGAGCAGCCAGGCGAGCGAGCCGGAGAACTCGGCGTCGTCGAGGTGCTCGAGCGCGGTGACGGCGACGGCGGGCAGGCGCACCTCGTGCAGCCAGACCCACCCGGGGTACCGCAGCGCGCTCTCCACGGTGGAGAGGTGCCCGTCGGAGTTGCCCAGGGTGTAGACGACCGCGTCGTACGAGGCGGGACGAGTGTCGATGCCGAACGAGTCGATCGGGAAGTGCCCGACCCCGGCGGGCAACGGCGGCGCGCCGTTCATGGGGGTCACGGCGTCGATCGTCACGTTGCCGTCGACGGCGCGCAGGAGGCGGTCGTTGTACACGGCGATCCCGCCGCCCATGGGCGGGAGCGGTCCCACCAGAGCCACCCGCCGAGCCGGAGGCGACGGTCGCCACACCGACGGTGCGAGCCGGTCGTCCAAGCGGTCGACCGCCGACACCGCTCGTTGGGCCACGGCGTCCCACGTCGAGAGCGACGCCAGCTCCCGCTGGGCTCGCAGGACCTCGGCTCGGCGGCCCTCGTCGGAGAGCAGCTCGGCGATGGCCCGGGACACCGCGCCGGTGTCGGCCGGGTCGAAGGTGGCGAGGGGAGTGGCGGCGGCTTCGGCCAGAGCCGTCGTCGCCGAGGCCAGTGCGGCGGTGCCACAGGCGGCGGACTCGAGCACGGGGAGGCCGAACCCCTCGGCGAGCGACGGCATCACCGTCACCGCCGCACGTCGGTAGCAGGCGCGCAGGAGCTCGTCCCCCACCGCGCCGGCGAGGACGACGCGTCCTTTCATGCCCGCCGCCGACGCCGCGTCGTCCAGCCTCGTCCGCCAGGCAGGGGTGAGCTCTCCGATCACGAGCAGTCGCAGGTCGAACCCGGCCCGGACGAGCAGCCCCACCGCCGAGATGAGCCGCTCGGTGCCCTTGCGGACGTCACTTCCGCCCACGGTCAGGACGAAAGGCCGTTCCTCGAGCTCGCCGAGGTACCACCGGAAGTGCTCGCCGTCGGTGCCGTCGCTCGGCGTGAAGAACGGCGACACGCCGCACCCGATGTTCACGATCTTGTCGGGATCGCACCCGAGAAGCTCGATGGCCTCGCACCGGGTGAACTCGGAGTCCGCCAGGACGAGGTCCGCGGCCGTCACCCACCTGGCGCGCGCCCGGTACCGATCGAGATGTGACGGGGTGGGAAGGTAGCGGTGCGGCGCCCGGAGCGGGATCAGGTCGTGCAGGGTCACGACCCGGGGCAGGCCCGAGGCCTCCCAATGGGGCCCGATCACGAGGCCCGAGGGGTCGAGCGGACCGCAATGGAGAAACGGTGCGGGGACGTGGTGCACCACCGGCCCGCCTGCGGCGACGAGGGCCCGCATCGACGCCACGCCGTCCCACTGCACGAGGCCCTTCATCGCCAGCTCCGGCGGGAGGCCGAGTGGCGGGGGCAGCTCGGGTGCGAGCAGACCGGCAGCCAATCGGCCGGCGCGGTCGAACGCGGCGCTCAGAGCGGCCACGTAGCGGCCGATGCCCCGATCGGCGATGCCGTCGGTCTGCAGAGCCTGCAGGTCGACGGCGAGGCGGATTGTCCCCGTCAAGCGTCGCTCTGTGACGTCGCCCCGAGCATGTGCTCGATCGCCTCGATCCTTCTTGTCACCCTTGCGTCGGATTCCGCGGCACCGTGGGAGTACTCGATGGACGCGGCGGCCCGCGCCGCGGTCGACTCCACCGCCGCCTGCACTTCACCCAGGCGGCGTTCGAGCGTCACCAGGGTCTCCAGACGCGCGTCGATGGCGTCGAGACGGGCGTGGAGCTGGGCGAACGCCCTGCGCTCGACCCAACCCTGCGCGCGCCGCAAGAAGCGTTTCACGGTTCGTAGGATTGCCACCCCGCCACACGAGCGTCAAGCGACCCGGCACCGGGGAGCGGTCGCCACCTCGTGGGCCGGGGGTCACCGCAGCTCGAGGGCGGCCGTGTCAGGAGACCGACGTGCATCGTCGAGCCAACCCAGCAACGGTCGGGCCACCTGGGGCCATTGGAATTGGTCCAGTGTCGGACCGAAGTCCGCTCGGGGCGCGTCATCGGCCAGCAGGCGTACCAAGGCGTCGGCGATGGCATCGATGTCGCCCGGCGCCACGGTGATCCCGAGGCCCCGCTCGGCCACCAGGTCACTGAGCGCGTCACCGCCGGTGAGGATCATCGGCAGGCGTGCCCACAGGTAGTCGAGGATGCGGGTCCGGAACGAGAACCGGGTCTCGAGGTTGTCGAAATGGATGCTGACGGCCACGTCCGCGTCGAGGAGATAGCTCCCCCAGGCGTGATAGGGCACCCATTGGTCGTTGAAGAAGACCGTGGACCCCGTGAGCGCCAGCTCGTCGCTGACCGACCGCAGCTCGACCGCCCGGGCCATCTCCACGATGTCGGGGTTGGGATTGCTCATGCCCAGGAAGACGAGGCGGATGTTCGGGACCTGGCTCCGCACCCGATCGACGGCCCGCACCAGGGACACGGGATCGAACCAGTCGTAGACGCCGCCTCCCCACACGACGACCGGGTCATCGGCTGCGATTCCCGGGAAATGGCGACGGAGCACCGGCCCGGCCGGGATCGGCGGTGCAGGGGGGACTCCGAAGGGCACGACGTCGATCAGGCGACGCAGGGTCGGGTCGTCGTCGTAGGTCGCCGGGTTCACCCGGCCCGTGTGGGAGAGCGCCCCCAGCCAGAAGTCGCGTTGACGCTCGCTGGCGCACAGGAAGAAGTCGCCGCGACCGAGGTCCTCGTTGATGACCGAGACCTGATGCGCGACGGCCTGTTCGTACTCGTCGTCGCTGCGGCCGCCGCGCTCGAGGTTCTCGAGATGGGTGGGGATGTTCATGTCGATCACGAGAGGAGCGTCGCTGGACGCGACCTCGGGATGACGACGCACGACGCTGGTCGGTGCGAACACGACGTCGCACTCGCCCACCAGCGAGCCGATGTCCCGAGGGCCGGGTGCGACCGAGCACACGCGCATCGCATCGTGGCTTCGTGACGCCCCCACCGTGCTGGCGAGGGTGACGCTGAAGCGTGGAGCCAACACCTGGGCAAGATGCCAGGCCCGGATGGCCGGTCCCGCCATGGCGTCGGTGAGCGGGTCGAAGGTGAGGACGAGAACGCGCGTTCGCATCAGAGACGACGCGGGTCGGGGGCGACGCGGCACCACCGATGGTGTGATGGCCTGTTATCGTGCTCACTAGGCTCGCACCATGACCACGGCCGGCACGCGCGCGTTGGCCTGGCCTTCATCGAGGCGATGATAGTCGCCTCCTCTCAGGCCCCTGATCGAACCGGTGTGCGCCGCGCTCGTGTGGTGGTCGTCACCGACGACGTGCTCACACCCAAGATGGCGGGCCCCGCCATCCGGGCCTGGCACATCGCCGAAGCGTTGGCGACCGGGCAGGAGGTGGTCCTCGCCACGACATCGGAGATGTGCGAGGTGACCTCGGCGCACTTCTCGGTCGAGGCCGCCGACGGGGCGCGCTTCGCCGAGTTGGAACAGTGGTGCGACGTCGCCATCGTCCAGGGCTATCTGCTCCACAACGTCGCCGCTCTGCGCGGTTCGGAGAAGGTCATGCTCTTCGATCTCTACGACCCCCTGCACCTCGAGGCACTCGTGCTCACGCGTGGCGATCACGAGCCGGACCGGTCGGTCAATGTGGCCAACACGGTTCGCACGCTCGAGGAGCAGCTGGGGCGCGGCGACTTCTTCGTGTGTGCCAGTGACAAGCAGCGGGACCTGTGGCTCGGGTTCCTGGCCGCCATGGGGAGGGTCAATCCCCGCACCTACGAGGACGACCCCACGCTGCGCCGGCTCATCGACGTGGTGCCCTTCGGACTTCCCGACGACCCGCCCGTGCACAGCCGTCGCGCCCTGCGTGGCGTCGTGCCGGGCATCGGGCCCGACGACGACGTGGTGATCTGGGGGGGCGGCCTGTACGACTGGTTCGACCCGTCCACGCTCATCAGGGCGATCGACAAGATCCGTCTCACCCGACCACAGGTCCGGCTGTTCTTCCTCGGCATGCGTCATCCCAAGCCCGACATCGTCGAGTCGGCGGTTGCCGTCGAGGCTCGTCGCCTGGCCGGCACGCTGGGGTTGACCGGGTCGCATGTGTTCTTCAACGAGGACTGGGTCGCCTACCACGACCGTCAGAACTACCTCCTCGAGGCCGACGTGGGTGTGAGCCTGCACCTCGACCACCTCGAGACGGCGTACTCGTTCCGCACCCGCATCCTCGACTATCTGTGGACCGGGCTGCCCATCGTCGCCACCGCCGGGGACGGTTTCGCCGAGATCATCTCCTCGCAGGGGATCGGCACGGTGGTCCCCGGTGAGGATGTCGACGCCGTCGCCCACGCGCTGCTCGGCTTGTTGCGCGACCCCCAAGCCCGCGCCGCGTGCCGCGAGCGCGCCGGCGCGGTGGCCGAGGGCTTCCGGTGGTCTGCGGTGCTCGAGCCGTTGATGGCGTTCTGCGCGCATCCCCGTCGGGCCCCCGACGACCCCGGTTGGCCCACCGGGCACCGCCCCTCGCCGACCGCCGTGCCGGGCACCACGGGGTCGGGCCGTCTCGCCCCGGACCTCGGCCGCGTCGCCCGCAGGTACCGGGAGGGGGGTGTGCGAGGCGTCGTCGACGCCGTCGGTCGTCGGCTGGGCCGGTTTCTGCGCCGCCGGTAAAGGTCGCGGCCCGCGATGTCGATGGAGGAAGGTCCGACGTCGAGGAGTGGCACCTGTGGAAATTGCCTGCATACGGCGCCGACGCGCCCTGGGGCCGGGTGCGGCGCACGAGCCCGCCGACCCGGGCCACTCGTCGAGTACTGAGGGCGACCGACGTCGTGGCCGGCGAGGCCGCGTGGTCCTCGGCGTGGCGGTCGTGGCCGGCGCGCTGTTGGGAGCCGGCTCGACCCGGGCCCAGGCGACCGTGCCGGCCCATGTCTCGTTCTCCTTGTTGTGGACGCAGCCCCTTAACGACGCGGGCGGCCCGATCGCGTTGTCGTCGCCCAACGTGGCCAACCTGGCCGGGGGCCGCTCCGTCGTCGTCGGTGACCGCGCCGGCAAGGTGTGGGCGTTCAACCTGGCCTCGGGCGCGGGGGTGGCCGGATGGCCGGTGCTCACGGGCGTTCCCATCGACTCGACCCCGTCGGTGGCCAACACCACGGGAACGGATTTCGACTCCGTGTACATCGGCGAGGGCAACGCGGCGACGCCGACCTCGGGCGGATACCTCGGCATCACGCCCCAGGGCGGCACCCAGTGGTTCGTCAACGTGCAGAACCCCGCCACCGACACCGCGCCGGCCAAGGCCGTGCAGGCCTCGATGGCGGTGGGCAACCTGAACGGGACGACCGACGTGGTGGCCGGCTCGCTCGGTGAGGTGGGCCAGGCCATGAACGCCGCCAACGGCGCCATGCTCCCCGGGTTCCCGTGGTTCCAGGCCGACAGCAACTTCACCACACCGGCGCTGGGCGACGTCTACGGCAACGGCCGGACCGACATCGTCGAGGGCGGCGACTCCTCGGCGGGGTCGGCCTACGGCGTGAACTACACCAACGGCGGCCACATCCGGGTGCTCAGTCCCACCGGCAACGCCGGCACGGGCAACCCCGGGGGCGGCCTGGTGTGCCAGTTCAACACCGACCAGACCGTGCAGTCCTCGCCCGCAGTGGGTGAGCTCGGCGGGAGCGTCGGGCATCGTCTTCGGCACCGGGGCGACGTTCCCCGGTGCCACCTCGACCAACGACCTCATCGAGGTCAACGCCCACTGCGTCCCGCGCTGGGTGGAGAAGCTCGACGGCACCACCACCAGCAGCCCGGCGCTGGCCGACGTCCTCGGCAACGGCCAGCTGCAGGTGGTCGAGGGCACCAGGGTCGGGTCCGGCGGAGCGATCTGGGTGCTCAACGGCGGTTCACGGGGCGACGATCTGGCACGTGGCCACGGCCGGCCAGGTCATCGGCTCCCCGGTCACCGCGGACCTCACCGGCGGCGGGTACCAGGACGTGATCGTGCCGACCACGGCCGGCGTGCAGATCTTCGACGGGAAGTCGGGGGGTCTCGTCACCACGTTGGGACAGAGCGCGGGCCTGGCCTTCCAGAACTCGCCCCTCGTCACCGACGATCCCAACGGGTCGATCGGCCTCACCATCGCCGGCTACAACTCGAGCAACCAGGGGGTCATCCAGCACTACGAGGTGGGCTCGGAGCAGCGGTGCCACGGTCAACGAGGCCGGCGCCTGGCCGATGTTCCACCACGACCCGCAATTGACCGGCGAACGCGGGATTGCCCTCCCCGGTGGTCCAGGTGCCCTGCAACGCTCCCTCGGGCGCCCCCGTGGGCTACGACATGACGGCTTCGGACGGCGGGGTGTTCAACTACGGGAACCTGCCGTTCTGCGGCTCGACCGGCAACCTCCTCCTGACCCGGCCGGTGGTGGGCATCGCCGTCACCCCTGACGGGGGCGGCTACTGGCTCGATGGCGTCGGACGGTGGGGTCTTCGCCTTCGGCGACGCCGTGTTCCACGGCTCGGCGGGCAACATCGCGCTCACCAAGCCGGTGGTGGGCATGGCCGTCACCCCTGACGGCGGCGGGTACTGGCTCGTGGCTTCGGACGGCGGGGTCTTCTCCTACGGCGACGCCGTCTTCCACGGCTCGGCGGGCAACATCGCCCTCACCAAGCCGGTGGTGGGCATGGCCGTCACCCGCGACGGTGGCGGGTACTGGCTCGTGGCCTCGGACGGCGGGGTCTTCTCCTACGGCGATGCCACGTTCCACGGCTCGACCGGCAACATCGCCCTCACCAAGCCCATGGTGGGCATGGCCGTGGACCCGAGCACCGGCGGGTACTGGCTCGTGGCCTCCGACGGAGGGGTCTTCGCCTACGACGCGCCGTTCCTGGGCTCGGCCGGCAACCTGCGCCTGGCCCAGCCGGTCGTGGGGATGATGGCGACCAAGAGCGGAGCCGGATACCGGCTGACCGCCGCCGACGGTGGGATCTTCGCCTACGGCAGCGCCCCGTTCTACGGCTCGACGGGCGGGATCCACTTGACCCAGCCGGTCGTCGGGGTCGCCGGCTTCTGATCTCGGGGTCGCGACGTCGTCGGGTCGCCAGGTGTCAGGCGCGCGCCGCGTCGTGGCGCCGGCGCACGGTGGTGAGGAACCCGGCATAGCGGCGGATCAGGTCGGGCCACTGGTAGTAGCGCTCCACGTAGTCGTGGCCCCGGGTGCCGAGCAGCGTGCGCAATCCGGCGTCGGCGCACAGGCGCTCGAGGACCGCCTCGAATTCGCGGTAGGAGCCGAACCACAGGCCCCCGCCCGACCGTTCGCAGTGCTCTCGGGTGGGGTCGCACGTGGCGTTGACCATCACCGGGATCGACTGCTCCCAGGCCTCGAGGACGACGAGCGAGAAGGACTCGAGCGCCGACGGCGATATCGAGACCGTCGCATCGCGCACGATGTCGCACTTGTCGGCCTCGCTCACCGCTCCGGTGAGGACGACGTCCTCGCTCTCGGGGATCGACGCCGCTCTCGGTCCGACCAGGGCCAGCGCCAGCGGCCCGGGGTGACGCTTCTTGTAGGTGCCGAAGAACGCGGCGAGCATCGACGAACCCTTGTGCTCGTCGACGCGGCCCGACGCTCACGACGTAGGGGCGATCGCCGATCCCGAGGATGTCGCCCCCGGATCGTCCGCCCTCCACGACGGGGGAGACGCCCAGGCCGAGCTCGATCTGCGGGATCTGCGCCACGCGGTGGCGTCGTTGCACGAGCCTGCGCTCGGCCGCGGTGTGGTAGCAGATGGCGTCGGCACCGGCGAAGGTGGCGTCGAAGACCTTGAGGTAGAGGGCGGGCTCGTCGTGGGCGGCGGGATGCAGCACCCGCGGCGCGGTCGGCGGCCTCCATGCCCATCACCGTCGGGTAGTAGAGGTAGGGGTAGAAGGCGATGATCTCGGCGTCGCTCGCACGCACCGCCGCGACGAGGTCGGGCGTGACGGGGCCGTTGAGCTCGAGCCAACGACGTGACTGCTCGAGGCTCGCCTGGGCCGGTGCCATCCGCAGCCGGCCGTCGAGCTCGTAGAACTCCGGCACACGCCCCGACGCCGACTCGAACCGGTGGACGGTGACACCGTTGAGGACGCTGTCGCCCGCCGGCAACACGTCGTCCCAGGTGATGTGATCGAGCGCGCACGTCGAGAAGACCTCGACCTGCCAGCCGCACTCGGCGACGAGGTGCTCGGCCAGCTGCCGGGCGGCGGACTCCGCCCCTCCCATCACCTCGACGCCGTATCGGGGGGTGACGAAGGCGACGCGCATCGTCATCGGGTCGCCCGGTGTACCCGGGTCATCGCCCGCCGCGGAGGCGCCCGGTGACCAGGTAGTCGCGACCGTCGGTGGCCTCGACGACGGTGGTGTCGACACCGTGATCACCGAGGACCCGGGTCCATGTCCCGGGCCGGTAGGGGCGGGCCGCGGCCAGGTCGGCCTCGACCGGTGCGTCGGGGGCCTCCCAGCTGGCGGGGCTCAGGGAGTGCACGAGCAGGACGCCGCCGGGAGCCAGGCAGCGCAGCGCTCCTTCGACGAGCTTGGCCCGCTCGAGCTGTCCGGATCCCTCGACCACGCCCGACAGCACCACGGCGCCGAGCGAGCCCGACGCCACGGCCCCCAGGTGCTCGACCACGTCCTCGACCCGCAGGTCGAGCGCGTCGAGCTCCTGCCCCGGTCCGAGGTGACGGGGATCGACGCCGTAGGCATCCACCCCCTGTGCCACCAGGGTGCCGACGAGCCATCCGTCACCGCACGCCGCGTGCGAGCACGCGACCGCCGTGCCCGGCGAGGGAGCCGGTGACAGCCGTCCACCCACCACGCCCGGGGGTTGTGCGCCCAGGGGACCTCGACGGCAACCGACGGCGGCACGGCCAGGCCGTCGAGCTGGCGGCGCAGCTCGGTCACCTGGGCGTCGAGCACGTGCAAGGCGCGGCTGACGGCGGTGGCGAACTCGCTCACCTGGTGCGTCACGTAGCGCAGGTACCACAAGCTGAGCGATCGCAGCCCGCGCTTGACCGCCGCGCCTCCGGGACGACGCGACTCGACGGGAACGACAGGGTCGATGAAGACCGAGGCGTCGACGAGCCGGAGCATGTCGCGCAACGCCGCTCCCCGTCCGCCGAGCGGTGAGTGGGCCAAGAAGAGCTGGTCGAGCTCGCGCTCGATGTTGGGTGGCAGGTCGCCCGACACCCGGCGGCGCCGGACCTCGTCGTCGATCTCGCTTCGGACCTCGTCGAGGTACTTCCGGGCCGCGTCGTCCTCTTGGTGGTCGGGCCGGGGCCCACCGGGGACACCGGGTTCGTCAGTCAGCACGTCGCCTCCTCGCGGCTTCGAAGCCTACGTCGCCGCGACCTCACCACCCCGGGGACTGACGACCTCACCACCTGGGGGACGGGCGACCTCACCACCTGGGGGACTGGCGACACGACGCGGCGCGTACCACGCACTCAGCGTGGAGGCCGACGACACAGGTAGCTGAGGAGGTAGCAGTCCTCGATCTCGGCGAACAGGCCCCGGTTGGTCGCCACCTCCTGGACCGAGAACGTGCCCTCGGCCACCGAGCGCGCCGCCAGGTTGAGGCCCTTGGCCTCGAGGATCTCGAACCCGGCGTTCTGCAGCTTGTCGGTCATCTCCCCGTGGGTGTACTCGTGATCGTGGTCCGGGTCGATGAACCCCGGTTGCTGGACGCGGCACACGCGCGCGTTGGGCGTGTCCAGGGCGAGGTGACCGCCCGGGCGCAGGATCCGCGCCGCGGCGACGAGGACGCGCTCGGCCTCTTCCACCGGGACGTGCTCGATGCTCTGGCCGGAGTAGACGAGGTCGAACGAGCCGTCGGCGTAGCGCGACAGGTCCGCCATCGAGTGGTAGCGGAAGTGCACGGGCCCGAGCGCGGTGTGGGTGACGTTGCGCGAGACCTCCTCTTTGTAGAGCTCGTTGCGGTCGTCGGGAGGAAGGTCGACGACGACGAGCTCGTCGAAGGCGTAGGGATAGCCCATGAGCACCATGGCCCCTTTGTCCGACCCGAGTGCGGTGCCTCCCAGGTCGAGGATGCGCCGAGCTCGGGGCAGCGAGCGCACGAACAGGCTCCGGCTGAAATGCAGCGACGGGGCGAGCTGGGTGAACGGTGCCACGGTCCACCATTCACTCGACGCGTAGATCCACTCCGCCAGTTGCGACGGCGACATCGAACCGTCGGCGAGCCCGGGGAGATACGACGCCGCCCCGGCGGGGTCGGGTTTCCGACCGAGCAGGAGCTCGTAGAGGACGCGGAGCTGCTGTTCGGGGGCGAGGCCGGCCAGGCCGCGATCGGTGCCGAGCACCTTTGCTTGCAACCGTCGGGCCAGGGCTTTCGCCGCGGAACGGGGGGACCGACGCCGGTCCATCAAGCCTCGTCGACCATGGTCGTGCCACCGTAGCCGCCGTGCGCGGCGCCCAGGTGGTGCGCGCCGGCGTCGTCAGAAGGTGTGGGGGAGCGAAGCGGGTGGTTCGGGCCGCATGGCCCCGAGACCGCGGACCACCGACACCACCGCCATCGAGGTCACGAGCACCACGACGACGACGGATCCGGCGGAGAGCACCGCGTCGCGCCCGCCCGGTGCACCGCCGGCGCGGAGCACGCCCGCCAGGCACACCACGCTCGCCACCGCCTGGGCGGCGATCCCGACGGTGGCGGCCCCGGCGATCGCGGTCGTCACGGTGAGGCGGCCGACATCGAGTCGGGCCCGGCGCAGGGCGAGCACCGCGGCGAAGCCACAGCCAGCCGCGCACGCCACGGTGACGGCCAGCCAGGCCAGGAGCACGGTGACGACGAGAACCCCCCGGGGCGAGCTCAGTGTGAGGCCCTGGCGGTGCACGACGTGCCGGGCGAACAACGCCACCAGGCCCGTGATCCCCAGCCACACGCCGACGATGAGCGCGGGGGCGAGGGCGGGCACCACCACGTCGCGTCGCCGGGCCCGGACGGCGGGGACGATCACGGTGAGCCAGAAGGCGAAGCCGCTGAGCAGCACCGCCGCCGCGGTGACTTCGACGACGACGGTGCCGACGTCGTACGCCGTCATGGCGGCTCCGTGCAGCCCGGGCAGGGGAGGGTCGTCGACCGCCTTCGAGAACGCCCCCGCGGCCAGGAGGCTCGCACACCAGGTGGCGAAGACCGTGGTCGTGGTGGCCTGGAGCCTCGACCGTCGCTGCTCGAGGGGGGCTCCTCCGAAGACCGGCGCCACCCAGGCCCGGCCCACGCCGAGGGCGAGATCGACGTGTCGCGCCAACCGGAGCCGTTGTCCTCGACGAGCGAGGCCAGCTCGTCGCCGTAGCGGTGGCGGAAGCTCGGGGGATAGGCGCTCACCAGGAGACGTGACACCGAGCGGCGACCGGTCACGACGCACCTCGCAGCACGGGGGTGATCCGGGCCAGGCGCCGCCGGCCCAGGCCGGCGAAGCGCTGCATGCCGACGAGCTGCCGGCCGAGCACGTCGACGCCGTGCGTCGTCAACCGGTAGGGGCGCCGCCGCGAGTCGTCACTGTCCAGGGCTTCGATCAGGCCCCGGGCCTCGAGCCGGGCGATGGCGCCGTACAGGGTGCCGGGGCCGAGGCGCACGCCCGTCGTCGCCTCCACGTCGTGGACCATGGCGTAGCCGTGCTTGGGCCCCCCGGCGAGGCTTCCCATCACGAGCAGCCCGGGATCGGTCCACTTCGGGTCGTCCGCGACTCTCGGCACCAGGGTTCCTCCCACACGGTGGCAGCTAGTACGTACAACGATATACCTACGGGCCACCCCCGTCCACGTCGCGACCCGAGGACGTGACCGAGGCGCCCGGTGGGTCTCAGTGAGCCTGGTGGGCACGGTGGGCCTCGGTGGGCCCGGTGGGCGTCCGCCTCCGAGGGTGCTCTCGTGGTTACCATCGGCGGTATCGTCCGCTCACCTTCCCGACGGCGTCGCGTCCTCGCACGCCTGGTTCCCGCCGTCCTCGGCCTGGCGGGATCGTCCGGGCTCGCGGTCGTGATGCCGTCGGGCCCGGCGGCGGCCTACCCCGGACCGAGCGTCTTTCTCACCGGCCACGGCTTCGGGTCGGGCAGCGGCATGGGCCAGTGGGGAGCGCTCGGCTACGCCCTGCAGGGCCTGCAGTACCCGCAGATCCTGTCGACGTACTACGGGACGCTCGGTGCCGGGGGCCAGACCACGCTGGGCACGCTGCCCAACGGCTGGAACGACGCCACCACCAACGTGACCGTGGCGCTCACCGCCAACGCCGCCAACGACGTCATCGTCACCTCCAATTCGTCCTTCACGGTGAACGGCACGGTGCTGCCGGCCCAAACGGGGGCCCGCTTCCGTTGGATCGGACCGGGCAACGTGTGGGATATCGACACGAGCCCCCCGGGCGGGAGCAGTTGCGCGGGTCCGTGGACGACAGTGGCGAGCAACGTCGCCAGTCCCGCCGCCACCCCGGGCAGCGAGCCGTTCCCGTCGGACAACAACGTGGCCAACGAGGCGCTACAGCTGTGCCAGGTGCCGCACAACATCACCGTGCGCGGGACGTTGCAGGGGACGCTGAGCACCACCGGCGCGCCCCGCACCGTCAACGTCCTGCCCCTCGGGCAGTACGTCGCGGATGTGACCCCCTCGGAGTCGCCGCAGTCGTGGGGGAGCCTCGGCGGTGGCGAGGGCCTGCAGGAACTCCAGGCGCAAGCCATCGCGGTCCGGTCGTACGTGATGAGCACCTACGGCGGCCTGCAGGGGTACTTCGGGTACGCGGACATCTGCGACTCGACCTGCCAGGACTACCCCGGCATCGCCAACGAGAACCTCCTGACCGACGCCGCCATGGGCAACACGACCAACACTGGTGGTCCTCATGCCCAACGGCACGGTGGCGAGGACGACGTACTCGTCGTCGACGGGTGGCTACAGCGCGGGCGGGACCTTCGCCGCGGTCCCCGACCTCGGCGACTCGGTGTGCGTCGCCGGCGCGTGCAACGCGCACCACACCTGGCAGGCCCAGGTGCCGGTGTCGGCCATCGACGCCGCCTACCCCCAGATCGGCTCGCTGGAGTCGGTGGGCGTGAGCCAGCGCAACAACCTGGGCGACCTCGGGGGCCGTGTCCTGCAGATGACGTTGCAGGGCAGTGCCTCGAGCGTGACCATCAGCGGCGACACCTTCGCCTCGCGGTTCGCCCAGTACGGCCTCCAGTCGAATTGGTTCGCGGTCACGAGCCAGGCGAGCGGTGGCATCGGGCGGCTACTGGCTGACCGCCACCGACGGCGGGGTGTTCACCTTCGGCAATGCCGCCTTCTACGGCTCCGCCGGCAACATCCATCTGGCCAAGCCCGTCGTGGGCATGGCGCCCACCGTCGACGACGGCGGGTACTGGCTGGTGGCGTCGGACGGTGGGGTCTTCACCTATGGCGACGCCGGGTTCTTCGGCTCCGCCGGCAACATCCGCCTGGCCAAGCCCGTCGTGGGCATGGCGCCCACCGTCGACGGCGGCGGGTACTGGCTGGTGGCGTCGGACGGTGGGGTCTTCACCTACGGCGACGCCGGGTTCTTCGGGTCGATGGGGGGCATGCGGCTCAACGAGCCGGTGGTGGGCATGGCGCCCACCCCCGACGGCCGCGGCTATTGGCTGGTGGCCTCGGACGGGGGGGTGTTCTCCTTCGGGGATGCGGGGTTCCACGGCTCCACGGGCGCGCTGCGCCTGGCCCAGCCCGTGACCGCCATGGCCTCGACGCGCCGACGGCGGCGGGTACTGGCTGGTGGCCTCGGACGGGGGGGTGTTCTCCTTCGGCGACTCCGCCTTCGCCGGGTCGCTGCCCGGTGCGGGCGTGCGCGCCGCGGGGGTGGCGATCCTGCCCACCCGCACGGGCCTCGGCTACCTGATCGTGACCACCGACGGCAGGGTGGTCGACTTCGGGGACTGCCCCCAATTCGGCGAGGTGGCCGATGTGGTGGTGGGATGGAGCGGGCACCTCGTGGGCGGTGCCTCGGTGCGGGGTTAGGAGCTTCGATGCTGCACTCGTCGTCTCGGGCGGACCGGGCACCACTCCTCGGTGGCGGTGCTCGGCGGAGCCGCCTTCTGGGGCACCGATCCCGAGGTGACGGCCTCGACCTTCACCGCCGCGCTCGACGCCGGGGTGAACCACCTCGACGTCGCCCCCCGCTACGGGCGCGCCCAGGAGTTGCTCGGGCCGTACCTGGCCCCGGTGCGCCACCGTCTCTTCGTGGCCTGCAAGACCATGCGCCACGACCCCGCCGGGGTGCGCGCCCAGCTCGAGGAGTCGCTCACGCTGCTGCGTTGTGAGGCCTTCGACCTCTATCAGATGCACGCCGTGACCGACCTCGACGAGCTCGATGCCCGGGCCCGCGCCGTGACCGCCATCCTCGCGGCGCGCGACGAGGGCCTGTGCCGCTTCGTCGGGCATCACCGGCCACAACCTCACCACGCCGGCGGCGCAACTCGAGGCGCTGCGCCGCTACGACCTCGACACCGTGATGTTCCCCGTGAACCCGCGCCTGTGGTCGGATCCCGCCTACCGCCACGACGCCGAGGCGTTGCTGGCCGAGGCCGAGGCCCGCGACGTGGGGGTGATGGCCATCAAGGCCGTGGCGGCGCGGCCCTGGGGCCAACGCCCCCACACCGCCACCACGTGGTACGAGGCCTACACGAGTGACCCCGACATCGAGCGGGGCGTCCGCTTCGTGTTGAGCGTTCCCGGAGTCGCGGCGCTGTGCACACCGAGCGATCCCGTCCTCACCCTGGCCACGGTCGAGGCGGCGGCCCGCTTCGAACCGATGAGCGAGGAGGAGAAGGTGGCGGCCATGCGCGCCACCGCGGCGGAGGACCACATCTTCCCCATGCCGACCCAGTAACAGCAGCGCGTGGACATCCGCCCCCGCCGGGATTCCGACGTCGAGGCGCTGCTCGATATGGCGCAACTGGTCAAGCGGCTCGACGGGTACCCGCCGCGGGGGCCGCTCGACCTGGCCTCGTTCCTCTCCCCCCCACAGCAGCTGGCCGCCTGGGTGGCCGAGGACGGGGGCGTGGCGGTGGGCCATGTGGCGCTGCACCGCACCGGCGCCCGCGCCACGGTTCGCCTGGCGGCCCGGCACGCCGGCAGAGAGCCCCGGCAGTTGGCGGTGGTGGCCAGGGTGGTCGTGAGCCCGACGGCCCGGCGTGCGGGGGTGGGCCGTGCCCTGCTCGATGTGGCGGTCGGTGACGCCCATGGTCGGGGGTTGCACCCGATCCTCGACGTCGCCACGCACCTCCGCGGCGCGGTCTCTCTCTACGAGTCGTGCGGGTGGGACCGCGCCGGCGAGGTGACGCTCGACGTCGAGGGCGAGCCCGGCCTGCAGTGCTACGTCTATGTCGGGCCGGCACCGGGCCGCGACGAAGGAGCCGCCGTCACCACGCCGTGAGGACGTCTCCCAGCCGCCGGAATCGGCGGAGCTTGCCGAACCGGCCCAGACGACCGGCGTCGACCCCGATGTCGGCGGCCTGGAGCATCTCGAAGTCACCGGCACTGTTGCCGTAGGCCCACAGATAGGGGTGAGGAGGGTCGTGCATCGCCTGCGACGCACCGTCGTGGGCACCTTCACCGTCGTGGGCGGGGTGGGAGGCGGCCTCCATCCACTGCTCGAGCCGCTGCAGCTTCTCCGCCCCCCGGCAGTTGCGGCCCTGGAAACGCCCCGTCAGCCTTCCCTTGTCGTCGACCGCCAGGCGCGTCGCCACCACGCCGTCGACCCCGAGCTCGGCCGCGGCGGCGCGCACGTAGGTCTCGGGCGACGCCGACACCACCACCACCCGGTGTCCCTGGCGACGGTGCCAGTCGAGCCGGGCCCGGACCTTGGTCCGGTGGCGCCGGCGGTAGTGCGACACGCCGAACACCGCGGCGTCCGCGGCGATCTGCTCGGCGGGGCGGCCCGCCAGCGTGCGCACGAAGAGCGCCTCTTTGGCCTCGTCGGCCGCGGCGCCGCCGAACAGCGCGGCGCGCACCAACTTGGGCAGGAGGGCGATCCCGGCCGAGAGCACGGCGTCGCGTCCGCACATGCGCGGTCAGGAACTTCCACACGCTCCCGCCCCGGGTGAGCGTCCCGTCGAAGTCGAAGGCGGCGACCACGTCGTGGCCCGGCATCCGCTCGCCCGACGAGGACGGGTCGAGGTCCTGCGCCGCGGTCACCGGCCCGGCTCCGAGGATCGGTCACCGTCGACAGCAGTGCCGTGTCGCCCTTCCCCCGAGGCGAACCGTTGCGCGCCGAGCCGGGTCTCGCCGCTCTCGATGGTGTGGATGCCGAAGCGGGCCTCGAGTACGAGCGCGTCGGGCTCGGGCAGCCCCCACTGCCACAGCACCGATCGGCGGTCGTTGCGCATGCAGGTCTGGGGCAGCGCGGCGAGCTCGAAGGCGATCGCCATGGCTTCCTCGAGGGCGCGCCCCGGTGGGGTGAGTCGGTTCACGAGCCCCATCTGCAACGCCTCGGGGCCACCCACGCCGCGGCCGGTGAGCACGAGGTCGAGCGCGTGGCTCTGCCCGATGAGGCGGGGGAGCCGGACCGTACCCCCGTCCACGAGCGGGACCCCGAAGCGCCGGCAGTACACGCCGAGCACGGCATCGGTGGCGGCCACCCGGAGGTCGCACCACAGCGCCAGCTCGAGGCCACCGGCGACGGCGTGACCCTCGATGGCCGCGATCACGGGCTTGGAGAGGTCCAGCCGGGTGGGGCCCATGGGCCCGGGTCCCTCCTCCATGACCGGCCGGCGGTCGCCCTCGGCCAGGGCTTTGAGATCGGCGCCGGCACAGAAGCTGCCGCCGGCTCCGGTGAGGACGGCCACCGACGCGCTCTCGTCGTCCTCGAAGTCGGAGAAGGCCGACAGCAGCGCGGCGGCGGTGGCGGAGTCCACGGCGTTGCGCCGCTCGGGCCGGACGATGGTGACCACGATCACCGGCCCGTCCCGTGAGATGTCGACGGTCTTCCAGACGGCCTCACTCACTGACGGCCTCACGCACCGGCGGGGCCTCGCTGGCGCGACGGACGCCCGGGGTCACGGTCCATGCCCCATTCTCCCAGAGCGACCGGCCCTCCCTGGGGCTTCCCGAAAGTCGACCCAGCCGGTCGACAATTGCCGCCCAGCCCGGTACACTCCACCGCAACGTCCACGAACCAACCCCACCGCCACACGAATGCAGGAGGAGAAATGGCAGTCCGCTTAGGGGATATCGCCCCCGACTTCACCGCTGACACGACCGAGGGAACGATCAATTTCCACGAGTGGCTGGGCGACTCGTGGGGGATCCTGTTCTCCCACCCCAAGGACTTCACCCCGGTCTGCACCACCGAGCTCGGCGCCTTCTCCAAGGCCAAGTCCGAATTCGACAAGCGCAACACCAAGCTCATCGGGCTCTCGGTCGACTCGGTCGAGTCGCACCGCTCCTGGGACAAAGACATCGAGGAGACCCAGGGCCAGGCGGTGAACTTCCCGGTGATCGGCGACCCCGACCGCAAGGTGGCCGACCTCTACGACATGATCCACCCCAACGCCAACGACACCTTGACGGTGCGGTCGGTCTTCATCATCGGCGCCGACAAGAAGGTGAAGCTGATCATCACCTACCCGGCCTCGACGGGGCGCAACGTCGCCGAGGTGCTGCGCGTCCTCGACTCGCTCCAGCTCACCGCCGACTACCAGGTCGCCACCCCCGTGAACTGGAAGGACGGCGAGGACGTGATCGTGGTGCCGGCGCTGTCCGACGAGGACGCCGAGAAGAAGTTCCCCAAGGGCTTCAAGCGCCTCAAGCCGTATCTGCGGGTCACGCCTCAGCCCAACAAGTAGTCGCGAGCAATCTCGTCGTCGGTGGCCGGCCCCCGGGGCCGGCCCCGGCGCGTACGGTGTCGGGCGTGGAGCGGTCCGGCCCGCAGCGCTACGCCTTCGGCGACAACGCGGCCGCGTCGGCAGCGCCTCGGGGTCCTCGCCTCGGTGTTCGCCCCCACCAGCCGGGCCCTGCTGGGAAGCCTCGGGCCCCGAGCGGTCCCCGACGGGCCGTACCGGCCCCGACTGGTGCTTGACCTCGGGTGTGGCCCGGGCCACACCACCGCCATGCTGGCCGAGGCCTTCCCGTCGGCTCTGGTCGTCGGCATCGACACCTCGCCCGCCTTCGTGGCCGAAGCCGCCTGGTCGGGGTCACGACGATGTCGCTTCGCCGTCGGTGACGTCACCCGGACACCGCTTCCCTGTGCCCCGGCGGATCTCGTCTACGGCCGTTTCCTCCTGGTGCACCTGCCCGACCCCCGGGCGACGGTCGCCGCCTGGGCGCACGAGCTCGCCCCGGGGGGAATGGTGGTGGTGGAGGAGCCCGAGCGCATCGACACCGACGACGGCGACTTCCGCCGCTACCTCCAGCTCGCCGGCGCGGTGGTGGCCGACCGCGGCGGCGATCTCTACGCGGGGCACGAACTGCTCGACCTCGCCGCGCCCCCCGGCACGTCGATCGCGGTGCAGCAAGACGCCCCCCTCGAGGTGAGCGCAGGTGAGGCAGCGAGCATCTTCTCGCTCAATCTCGGGATCTGGGGAGACGATCCGGTGCTGGCCGGCGTCGCCTCCGCGCCCGAGGTGGCCACGTTGCTGGAGCGTCTGCGCGACCGCCGCTCCGATCCCGCCCGCGGCGTGATCAGGTGGCACATGCGCCAGGTGGTGATGGTGCGGGAGCCGGTGCCGGCAGCGGGCTGACCGGCATCGGGCTGACCGCCGACGGGTCCGGCCGCCGACGGGTCCGGCCGCCGACGGTCACGGTCCGTTGCGCTCGACCTGGACGTGACCGACCCCGGTCTGGGCGTCGAGCACGATGCGGGGACCGTCGCCACCATTGCTCGATGTCCCTGATCCCGACGCGCCGGCCACCGACACCGCGGGAGCCGACGTCGCCGGAACCGACGTCCCGGCCTGCTGGATGATCCGGCTCGTGGCGAACCCGCCGTCGTTCTGGCCGAAGACCTGGACGTCGCCCAGTCCGGAGTGGGCGACGACACTGACGGCGGTACCGGTCGGCAACTCGACCACGAGGTTGCCGATGCCGACGCTGGCGGTGACGTGGGTGGTGCCCGGCAGGAACGCCACGTCGCTCAGGTCCACCCGCATGTTGCCGATCGCGAGCCGGTAGCGCGGTGCCACCTGGGCTGCGCTGGTGGGGTGCCACTGGGTGTTGCCGATCCCGCCCCGCAACGGCACCCCGCTCAACGCCTCGACGGAGAAGACCGTGGCGACGGCGACGACCGTCAGCGCCACCACGGCGATGAACGTGGTGAGCGCCATCCACCGCAGCGGGGACCCGCCGCGCCGCCCGCTCGCCACCAGCAACACGCCGGCCAGTGCCAGCGCGCCCAGGCCGAAGAAGAACCCGAACCCGCCGAGCCCGCCGTCCCAGTGTGGCCACCACGGCCCGCTCGAGAACAGGTTCGACAGAGCGATGATGCCGATGACGGTTCCGAGCACGATGGTGATGAGGCTGCGCCGACGCGGCCGTCGTTCCATGAAGTCCTGGACGACGGCACGGTCGGAGTCACCGGCGGGGATGAGCAGCCACCCCGCCGCGTACAGCAGCACGCCCGAGCCGCCCAGCACGGCCAGCGCCACGAAGGCGATGCGGATGATGACGACGTCGATGTCGAGGTAGTCGGCGATCCCGGCGGCCACGCCGCCCAGGATGCGGTGGTCCACGGACCGCCGCAGGCCGCGGCGACGCTCGGCGGCGGGCGGTGGGGTCGCCGGGCTTTCCCATCCTCCCGGAGGCGGCGCCGGGGGGCCGGGGGGAGAGGGAGGCGGGGGAGGCGGCTCCCATCCCCCCGACGGGGGTTCCGCTTGGTCGGGCGCAGCTGCGGTGATCGGTGGGCTCTCGGTCGGCGCGAGCTCGTCCGTACCGTGGTCTTGTGTGATGTCGTTCATACCTCGATCATCCGGGAAGTCGCCTTCGGGCGGAATCGGGTATGACCCCGAGGAATACCCCGAGCACCGACGCCGCCTCAGGGCTCTCCCCCGTGGTCGACCCCACACGCGCGTGCGATCATCGCTCTATCCCCGAACACGCTGAACCGGTCGAGCCCCCCGTGTCCTTCTCGCCGCCGACCCCGTCGATCCCGGCCCCGCCGACCACGCCGCTTTCTCCTGCCCCTCCGGCGGGGAGTGAACCCCCGCCTCCGCCACAGTCCCCGCCTCCGCCACAGTCCCCGCCGTCGAGCCTCGGGGCCGGATCCGCCTCGGCCCACCGACCGCGCCGGGCGTGGTGGCGTGCGCCCCGGACCGGGGGCCCCCTGCGGCGCAGCACGTCGGACCGCATGGGTGGCGGGGTGGCCGGAGGCCTCTCGGCCCGGTTCGGCATCGACGCCAACCTCATTCGCCTGGCCTTCATCCTCGTGGCCATCGGGGCCGGAACCGGGTTGGCGGCCTACGTCGTGGCGTGGCTGGTCATCCCGGCCGAAGGATCGGCGACGTCCATCGCGCGGCGCGCCCTGGCCGACCGGCGCACCGTCAGGGTGGCTCTCGCCTTCGTCACGGGTCTCGTCGCCGTCCTGCTCCTCCTCGGCGCGGCAGGTCTCAGCTTCGCCGCCGGCCTCATCTGGCCCGTGTCGATCGCGGTGGGCGGGCTCGTGCTCGTGTGGCGGGGATCCGACGACGAAGAGCGTGCCCATCTGAGCGAGCTCATGGGCCGGGCCCCGCTCATCGGGACGCCCGAGCGCCGCACGCGACGCGCCACCGTGGCGCGCGTCGTCGTGGGCGCCGTGTTGGTGGTGGTCGGCCTCGTCGCTCTGGTGGCGACGAGCCATCCCACCGTCTCCACGCTCAGGACGGTATTGGCCGCCAACGTGGTCATCGTCGGCTTCCTGATCGTGTTCGGCCCGTGGTGGTTACGCCTGGCCCGGGACCTCGCGGTCGAGCGTCGCGAGCGCGTCCGCAGTGAAGAGCGCGCCAACATGGCGGCCACCGTCCACGACTCGGTGCTCCAGACCCTGGCACTCATCCAACGCGCTGCGGGTGACCAGGGTGAGGTGACCCGCCTGGCCCGGGCCCAAGAGCGCGAGCTGCGCGCCTGGTTGTTCGAGGGCCGGTCCCCGGGTTCGTTCACCGGCGAGGTGTCGAAGGTCTCGCAGGCCGTATCGGTGATCGAAGGCGATGTCGAGGCCAGCCACCGCGTCGCGGTGGAGTCGGTGACCGTGGGTGACTGCGAGCTGACCGTCGCCCTGCGGGCCCTGCTCGGGGCAGGGCGCGAAGCGACGGTGAACGCGGCGAAGTGGTCGGGCGCGCCCAGTGTCTCGCTCTTCGTGGAGGTCGAGCCGGCCCAGGTGTCGGTGTTCGTGCGCGACCGGGGCCGGGGATTCGATCCGAACGCCGTCGGCGACGATCGTCAGGGGATCGCCGAGTCCATCCGGGCCCGGATGGCCCGACACGGCGGGAGGGCGGTCATCCGCAGCGCGCCGGGACAGGGAACCGAGGTCGAGCTGGTGATGCCCAGGACGGGAGCGGGTCGTGAGCGAGAGTAAGGCGGTCGGAGCCGCGCAGCCCGGAGCCAAGGTGCGGGTGTTCCTGGTGGACGACCACCATCTCTTCCTGTCGGGCGTCCGCGCCGAGCTGGGTGACGCCGTCGAGGTCGTCGGGGACGCGGACGAGGTAGGGGCGGCCATCGAGCTCATCGCCGAGCGTGTCCCCGATGTCGTGCTCGTCGACGTCCACATGCCCGACGGCGGCGGCCAGGCGGTCATCGAGGCCATCGGTCGCACGCATCCCCAGGTCCGCTTCCTCGCCCTTTCGGTGTCCGACGCCGCCGAGGACGTCATCGGGGTCATCAGAGCGGGAGCGCGCGGGTATGTCACCAAGACCATCTCCGGTCCCGAGCTCACCGAGGCCGTCGAGCGGGTGGCCGAAGGAGATGCCGTATTCTCGCCCCGCCTGGCCGGATTCGTGCTCGACGCCTTTGCCGCCGACCCCGGTGCGGCCGGCGGGGCGGTCCCGTCGTTCGATTCCGAGCTCGACCAGCTCACCCCGCGCGAGCGCGAGGTCCTGCGGCTCATCGCCCGCGGCTACGCATACAAGGAGGTGGCGCGCGAGCTGTCGATCTCGGTCAAGACGGTCGAGAGCCACGTGTCCGCGGTGCTGCGCAAGCTCCAGTTGTCGAGCCGCCACCAGTTGACCCGCTGGGCCACCGAGCGGCGTCTGCTCTGACCCGCCTCAGGGGTCGCGGCGGACCATGAGGGCGCCGCCGATGACCAGTGCCCCGAGCGCGTACGCGCACAGGATGGCGAATCCGTGCCAGTACGAAAAGGACGGGAGGAAGTCGGCGTGGGCTCCGCGCGCCGTCGTGCTCGTCATCTCGGCCCCGATGGTGGCGGGCAGGTACCGGCCGATCGGGTGACCGATCGAGGCCGGGAAGGCCGACACGATGAGGGGCAGGATCAACAAGATGGACACGAACGTGGTGATCGCACCGGCGGTGTGCCGGATGACCGTGGCCAGGCCGAGTGCCAGGAGCCCGAGCACGGTCAGGTAGACACCGCCGCCGACGACCGCCCGCGCCACGTCGGGGCCCGACAAGGTGGCGGTCGGCGTGGAGCCCGACAGGATGCTCTGGCCCACGAAGAACGAGGCGAACGACACGACTTCGCTCACGAGCAGCGCCACGACCGCGAAGACGACGGCCTTGGCCGCCAACACCACCGGCCGCCTGGGGATGGCGGCCAATGTGGCGCGGATCGACCCCGACCCGTACTCCGCGCTCATGGTGAGCACGCCGAGCACACCGATGGCGAGTTGTCCGAAGACGAGCCCCGTGAGGCTGATGGCGGTCGGATCGAACAGCGCCTTGTCGATGAAGTCGGCGTGGCGCCAGTGCGACGCCTCGCTGGCGGTGGCGAGGATGCCGATGCCCAGGCCGGCGACCACCGTGGCGAGGAGGCACCATGCCGTCGAGCGCACCGAGCGGAGCTTGGTCCACTCCGAGCGCAACGCGCCCGAGAAGCGGTAGCGGCCTGGCGGCAGCGGGCGCAGGGTGGGGGAGATGACCACCATCAGGACCGGTCTTCGGGGAAGACCGTGGCCGGCGGCGACGCGACATCCTCGGCGCGGAACTCGACACTGTTGTGGGTGAGCTCCATGAAGGCCTCCTCGAGCGAGGCGGCCTTGGGGGCCAGCTCGTGCAGGGCGATGCCGAGGCCGGCGGCCAGGTCACCGATGGCGGGCGCGGCCAACCCGTTGACGACCAGCGCCCCGTCCGGCTCGGCGAGGACGTGTCCCCCCGCCTCGACCACGGCCGCGCTGAGCATCTCGGGCTTCGGGGTCCGGACCCGGACCGACGCCCGTGAGCTCTGGGCCACGAACTCGGCCACAGGTTGATCGGCGATGAGCCGCCCCCGGCCGATCACCACGAGATGATCGGCGGTGAGCGCCATCTCGCTCATGAGATGGCTGGAGACGAACACGGCCCGGCCTTCGGATGCCAGTCGCTTGAGCAACGTCCGGACCCACAAGATGCCTTCGGGGTCGAGGCCGTTGATGGGCTCGTCGAACAACAGCACGCCGGGGTCGCCGAGGAGGGCCGCCGCGATCCCGAGTCGCTGGGTCATGCCCAGGGAGAACTTCCCGGCGCGCTTGCGGGCCACTGCGGCCAGCCCGACGAGCTCGAGGAGCTCGTCGACGCGCCCGGGCGCGATGTCGTTGGTCTGGGCCAGTGCCCACAGATGGTTGTAGGCACTGCGACCGGGGTGCACGGCCTTGGACTCGAGGAGCCCCCCGACCTCGCGCAGCGGCCAGGGCAGGTCGTGGTAGCGGCGGCCTTCGACGGTGACGCTCCCGCCGTCGGGCCGGTCGAGGCCCATCACCATGCGCATGGTGGTCGACTTGCCCGACCCGTTGGGGCCGAGAAAGCCCGTGACCTGGCCGGGGCGGACTTCGAAGGAGAGGCCGTCGACGGCCAGCGTGGCGCCGTAGCGCTTGGTCAAACCCCTGGCCTCGATCACGCCATGGCCCCTGGTCCCCGGGCGAAAGTCGTGCCGTCGCGAGCGCGAGCCGGCACGGAGTGTCCGGCGCAGCGTAGGCCATGGGGGCGCGACCGCCGGGCGCGGGCCGACGACGACACCGCGGGTCTCAGCGTTGGTGAGGGTGGCCTCCGCGGAAGAACCGGTCGAAGAGGCCGTCGACACCGGCTCCGTGCAACGTCATCCCGCCGTCGACCACGATGGTCTGTCCCGTGATGAACCGGGCCAGGTCCGAGCACAAGAACACCATGACGTCGGCCACGTCTTCGGGCTCGCCGACCCGGGCCACCGGGGTCATCTTCCCGTAGTGCTCGTCGGCGTCGGGCACGATCTCGAGGAGCGGGCGGGTGAGGTTGGTGCGGATCATGCCCGGCGCCACGGCGTTGACGCGGAGGACGGGCCCGTACTCGAGCGCCGCTGACGCCGTCAGCGCGATGACCCCCGCCTTGGCCGCCGAGTACGGGGTCTCGCCGGCCGAGGGCCGCGTGGCGCTGATCGACGACGTGTTGACGACCGCGCCCCGGCCCCCGGCGAGCAGATGCGGCACCCCGGCGCGCATGCCGTTGAACACGCCGGTCAGGTTGAGGCGGACGATGCGGTCCCACTCCGCAGGGTCCCAGTCGGCCAGCCCGACCATGGTGCTGCCACCGGCGTTGTTGACGAGGATCGACAGACCCCCGAGGTGCTGCGCCGCGGTGTCGACGGCCCGGCGCAACGCATCGGCGTCGGTCACGTCCACCGCCAGGGCCATCCCGTCGACCTCCTTGGCCGTCGCCTCGGCACCGTCGCCGTCGATGTCGAGGACCGCCACGGTGGCTCCCTCCGCCGCGAATCGCAGACAGGTGGCCCGGCCGATGCCCGAGGCGCCCCCGGTCACCACGGCCCGACCCCCTTCGAGCAGTCCCATGTCAGCCCACCTCCTCGGGCGATCCCCCCTCGGCCGCCTGCCCGGGACCGACGAGGGTGTCGCGCAGCTCGCGCTTCAAGACCTTGCCCTGGGGGTTGCGGGGGAGCGGCTCGGACCGGAACCAGATGTGGGTGGGGACCTTGAAGCCTGCCAGGCGCTCCTTCACGTGACGGGCGAGCTCCTCGGCGGTGACCTTGGCCCCCGGCCGCAAGACCACCGCCGCCCCGACCTCCTCGCCCAGGACGTCGTGGGGCACGCCGATCACCGCGGTGTCGGCGACCGCAGGGTGTTCGAACAACGCCGCTTCGACCTCGACCGAGTACACGTTCTCCCCGCCCCGGATCACCATGTCCTTGGCCCGGTCCACGATGTAGACGAAGCCGTCGTCGTCGATCCGGGCGACGTCTCCGGAGTGGAGCCATCCCCGGGTGAACGTGGCGGCAGTGGCGTCGGGCTTGTTCCAGTAGCCGCGCACGACGTTGGGCCCCTTGATCCACAGCTCCCCCGTGACCTCGGGTCCGGCGGGGAGGTCGACGGTGGGTTCCTCGCCGGCGAAGCCGTCGGGCACCACCGCGACGTCGCACACCGGGACGGGCGGGCCGACGCTGTCGGGCTTGTGCACGTAGTCGTCGCCACTGTTCATCGTGGTCACCGACGACGTCTCGGTGAGCCCGTAGCCGTTGGAGGGGGCGCTCACGGGGAAGTGCTCCTTGATCCGGCGCACGAGGTCGGGTGGGGCGGGCGCCCCGCCGTAGGCGACAGAGCGAATCGAGGACGTGTCGCGCGTGGCGAAGCTCGGGGAGTCGATGACCTGCATCACCATGGCGGGCACTCCGCCGAAGGTGACGATCCGCTCGCGTTCGATGAGCTCGAGGGCTCGCTCGGGGTCCCAGTGGTGCATCATGACGAGCTTGTTGCCCGCCGCGGTGTTGGCCACCAGGACCGAGTGACAACCCGTGGCGTGGAACAGCGGAACCGACAACAGGTACGCGCCGGGGCGCCCGTCCTCTGGTTCCCTCGGGCCGCGCCGACTGGGCGAGCGCATGCCCGCACGCGTGTTGAGGAAGAAGAGGCTCATCAGGTTGGTGCCCATGTTCCGATGGGTGCCCACCGCACCCTTGGGCCTCCCGGTGGTGCCCGAGGTGTAGAAGATGGTGGCGTCGTCCTCGGGTTCGATCGTCACCTCGGGCAAGCTGATGTCCGCGGCGGGGGTGCCCACGAGCTGCGCGAAGGAGATGACCGGTACGGGCGTGTTGGCGGGGGCCCTCACCTCGGACCGGTCTTCGTGGGTCACCACCACCGCCCGCAGGTCGGGAAGCTCGGCCAAATGCGGCCCCAGACGGTCGAGGCGTGCCGCGTCGACGAAGGCCACCTTCGTCCCCGAGTCGGCGAGCCCGTAGTGGAGCTCGGGGCTCGTCCACCACGCGTTGAGCGGGACCACGACGGCACCGGCGGCAGCAGCCCCCCAGAACGCCATGGCCCACTCGGGGAGATTGCGCATGGCGATGGCGACCCGGTCGCCGCGCTCGACTCCGAAGCGGGTGCGCAACTCCCCGGCGATGGTGGCGGAAATGCGGAAGTTCTCCTCGTAGGTGGTGCGCTCGTCCTCGTAGACGAGGTAGTCGCCGTCGCCGTGGCCCCGCGAGAGCTCCAAGACCACCCGGAGGTTGGCAGGACAGTTCTTCCAGACCCGGGTGAGAACACCTCGGATCTCCACGTCCTCCATCTCGAACATCTGCCCGGGGGCGGTGATGGCCCGCGTCGCCTCCTCGATCGACATCGCCGGGTTCTCGGGCATCGGTTCGGTCTCCTTCTCCTGGCTCGGGCTCAGCGGGTGCCGGCCCGGGTGGCCAGCGGGCGCCGACGCCGCCAGGCGTCTGCGACGTGTGGCGGCGTCCACCCCGCGTCGGAGGGGTCGACGGTGGTGCCCGGGGCGACGACGGTGTCGATCCGGTCCAGGACCTCGTCGGAGAGCGCGACGTCGAGGGCGCCCAGCGCGCCGGTCATGTGCTCCATGGTGCGGGGGCCGATGATGGCCGATGTCACCGCCGGGTGGGTGAGCACGAACGCCAGTGCCAGATGGGTGAGCGGCACAGACGCCTGGCGCGCCACGTCGACGAGCGACTCCACCACGTCGAGCTTGGCGCCCACCTCGGGACGCGACGTGGAGAACCGGTCGGGCACGCGGCTCGCCCGCCCTCCCTCGGGCATGGGGGCGTCGCTGGCGGTACCGGCCGGTGAGCCAACCTCCGTTGAGAGGGCTCCACACGATCACGCCCATCCCGTAGCGCTGACAGGTCGGCAACACGCCGCTCTCCACCCCGCGGGCCAGGATCGAGTACGGAGGCTGCTCGCACTCGAACCGCTCGCGTCCACGGCGCTCGGCCACCCAGTGGGCTTCGACGATGAGGTCGGGTGGGAACGTGGAACAGCCGATGGCCCGCACCTTGCCCTGGTGCACGAGATCGGACAGGGCTCCCAAGGTGTCGTCGATGTCGCAGGTGGGGTCGGGCCGATGGATCTGGTAGAGGTCGATCCAGTCGGTCCGCAGCCGCCGCAGGCTCGATTCCACCTCCCGCATGATCCAGCGCCGCGAGTTTCCCGACATGTTGGGGTCGGCGCCCATGGGGGCGTGCACCTTGGTCGCCAGGACCACACCGTCACGACGTCCACCGGCGAGGGCCTTGGCCACGATCTCCTCGGACTCGCCCCCGGAGTACACGTCCGCGGTGTCGATGAAGTTGATGCCGGCATCGAGCGCGGCGTGGACGATTCGGACGCAGTCGTCGTGGTCGGTGTTCCCCCACGCGCCGAACATCATGGCCCCGAGGCACAACGGGGACACCCGCATGCCGGTCCGACCGAGAGTGCGGAGGTCCATCTGGGTCCTTTCGTTCCTGGTCGTGACCGTCACGCCTCGGGGGGCGCCGCGAAGATGGCCTGGCGGTAGAAGGCCAGCTCGGCCACGGACTCGAGCACGTCGTCGAGGGCGCGATGGGCGGTCTTCTTCTCGGGAGCCTTGGCCAGGACGCCGGGATACCAGCGGCGACAGAGCTCCTTCACCGTGGACACGTCGACTGACCGGTAGTGCAGCCAGTTCTCGATCTCGGGCAGGTGGGCGGCCAGGAACCGGCGGTCGGTCCCGATCGAGTTGCCGCACAGCGGGACCGAGCTCTTGGCGGGCACGTGCTCCTTCAAGAACGCAAGGGTCTGGCGCCCGGCCTCCTCGAGGCTCAGCGTCGAGGCCTCGACGGCAGCGAGCAACCCCGATCGGGTGTGCATGTCGCGGACCACGGGCTCCATCGCCGCGAGCTCCTCGGGCCCGGCATGGACCACCAGGTCAGGGCCTTCGGCGATCACGGCCAGGTCGTCGTCGGTGACGAGCGTGGCGATCTCCACGATGACGTGGCGGGCCGGGTCGAGCCCGGTCATCTCGAGATCCATCCATACGAGCACCCGGGGGATGCTATCGACAGACCGGAGAACGCCTTGGCCGGGCTCCGGGCGCCGTCCGGGGGACGGACGATAGGGTCATGCGGTGCTCGAGGTGCCCCTCGTCCTCCTCGATCCCGACCTGCCGATGCCTTCGTACGCGCGCCACGGCGATGCCGGGGCCGATCTCCACGCGCGTGAAGGTGCGGTGCTCGCTCCGGGTGGGGGCCGGGCGCTCGTGCCCACGGGTGTCGCCCTGGCGCTGCCCCCGGGCTTCGCCGGCTTCGTGCAGCCGCGCAGTGGGCTCGCCCTTCGACACGGCGTGACGTGCCTGAACACCCCTGGCCTCATCGACGCCGGCTACCGCGACGAGCTGCGCGTCCTGCTCGTGAACACCGATCCCTCGACCCCCTATGAGGTTCACCGGGGCGACCGGATCGCCCAGCTGGTCATCCAAGCGGTCGAAGAAGCCAAGTTCGTGGAGGTGGCCGAGGGCGAGCTCCCCGACTCCGTCCGGGGCCTGGGTGGCTTCGGCCACACCGGTCGATGAGCACGCCATCGCCGGCCGGCGCCCCCGGCGACATCGATGACGTCGGCGATCTCCGCGCCGACGACGGCGCGCCCCGCGAGGTCCGGTGATGGAGCGCCTCAGCGGGATGGACGCCGCCTTCCTGGCGCTCGAGACCGACACCATGCACATGCACGTGGGTGCGGTCATGGTCTTCGACGCGTCGTCGCCCACGGTCGACCACGACCTCCCGACGCGCTACTTCGACCGTCTGCACTCGGTCATCGAGGAACGCATCCACCTCGTCCCCCCGTTGCGCCGGCGCGTGGTCCGGGTGCCCTTCGGGATTCATCACCCCATGTGGGTGGAAGACCCCGACTTCGAGATCGACTACCACCTGCGGCGCGCCAGCCTTCCCGCTCCGGGCGGGCCGGCGGAGTTGGCCGCCTTCGTGGCCGACCTCGCCGGTCGGCCTCTCGACCAGGACAGCCCCCTCTGGGAGATGCACGTGGTCGAGGGGCTCGAGTCGGGACACGTCGCCGTGGTCCCCAAGGTCCACCATTCGCTGTTCGACGGCGCTTCGGGGGTCGAGGTGGTGGCGTCGTTCCTCGACGGTGGCCCCGTGCCGCGTGTCGTCCCGTTCCCGCCGCGCCCGTGGCGGCCCGAGCCCATTCCCACAGACGCGGAGCTCATCGGATCCGCCATGTCGTCGCTCGTCCGTCAACCCGAGCGGGCAGCCGGAGTGCTTCGCCGGACGTTCGGCGCGGTGCACGACCTGGCCGAGCGCAACCGCCGGCTGCGCGAGGAGGATGACCTCGTTCCGCCGCCGGCTCCGTTCCGGGCGCCGCGCACATCGCTCAACGGCGCCATATCACCGCACCGTCGGTTCACCTTCGCGCAGGTGCCGTTGGACGAGATCCGAACCGTGCGCAAGGTGTTCGGCGGCACCGTCAACGACGTGGTGCTGGCGGCCGTGGCAGGTGCGCTGCGCCGGCTCCTGGCCGAGCGCGGGGAGCGGCTCGAGGAGTCCGTCGTGGCCATGGTCCCCATGTCCAGACGGGCCGAGGCCGACAGGGGGATGCTCGGGAACAAGGTCTCGGCCATGCTCGTCTCGCTGGCCACACAGATCGCCGATCCCGTCGAGCGCCTGACCACCATCGCGGCGGGCACCCGCTTGGCCAAGGACCAGGCGCGCGTGCTGTCGGAGGAGCTCATCCAGGGGTGGGCCCAGCTCGCCTTCCCCGCCCTCTCGTCGCGGATCGCCCGCCTGGCAGGCAATCTCCGCCTCTTCGACCACCTCCCGCCCCTGTTCAACGTGCTCGTGTCGAACATCGTCGGCCCGGACTCGGCGTTGTGGTGCGCCGGTGCCCGGCTCGTGGCGCTGTATCCCGTCGGGCCCATCATCGAGGGGGTCGGCCTCAACGTAACCGTGGCGAGCTACGAGGGCACCTTGTATCTCGGGATCCTCGGCTGCCGCGAGCTCGTCCCCGAGGTCGCGCATCTCGGCGACCTGGTGGCAGATGCGTTCGCCGAGCTCCTCAAGGCCGCTGAACGCAACGGGGGACATTGGGCCTGACCAGCACCGACGTCACGGCCCGGGTAACCGGATGTGAGCGGGCCGGCCCCAGGGGCACGGAGCCGGGGGCTCGGTCGTTGCTACAATCGTGGCGCGACAAGCGGACGTGGCTCAGCTGGTAGAGCATCACCTTGCCAAGGTGAGGGTCGCGGGTTCGAATCCCGTCGTCCGCTCCAGAGAAAGTCCAGGTCATGGCCTTGTGACGGTTCAAAATCAGCCCTCCGCAGCGCGTCTGTGAGCGCCGCGCACCACATTTGCACCACATTTTTCTGAGTTTTTCGGCCATCGGGCTGGTTCTCCAGGCCCACGGCGTCCTCGGAGAAGACCATGGCGTGGACGTCGTAGTGGAAGGGCACGGAGGCATCTCCGAGCTCCCGAACCCGGTCCATGGGGTCGAGGCGGCGGGTCATGCCGATCTTCACCATCTCGGGCCCGAAGGCGCCGATGTTGGAGATCACGTAGACGTGGCCGGCTCGGATGTTTGCCGCACGGCGGGTGACGCCATCGAGGGCGTCCTGGATCTCGGTGAGCTTGGCCTCGGCCTCGCGCGGCGGCCATCATGGTCGCCGCGTTCGCGCAGGGTGGCAATGGTGGCCTCGTAGTGGGCCTGCTCCTTGCGGAGGCGCTCCTGCTCGCGCTCGAACTCGCGCTGTGGCGATCTCCTCCTCCCGCAGCTGGGCCCGGACCTCGCGGTCGCGCTCTTTCTCCTCGGCCACCTTGGCCAGGTAGTCGGCGGTGAGCTCGAGCTCCTCGACCCGCAGCCGATGGTAGGGGTCGGTGATCCGGATGTTCATGGTCCCGCCCAGCTTCGAGATGGTCTCGCGCGCCTTGTCCAGGCGGGCGGGGAGGATTCCAGGGTGTAGGGCTTCATGGAGTGCACCAGCGTCGTCGGCCTCGTTGTTGTAGGCGCGAGCATGAGCTTCGAGAACTCCCGGACCATCTTGGCGCCCTCGCGCGCTCGAGCCGTTCACGGTCCAGGTGGTGCTGCCGTGCACCGCGCTCCCCGCCTTCACCGCGTCCTTGATCCGGGCCTGGATCCCGGTGAGCTTGGCCTTGTAGGCAGGCGAGTCGTCGAGGGGGTGGCGGTAGTTGTAGATCGCCCACCTCCTGCAAGATGGCCATCTCGTCGGTCTCGATGATCCCTTTGCGCAGCTCGTCGTACTGGGCCTGGAGCTGCGGGAGCTCCTGGACATGTGCTGGCTGCAGCGATCTGGGTGGCAAGCGCGTCGCGTGGCCGGTGAGCTGGCCACCTCGACGCGCAGGGCCTCGGCGCCGGTGCGCTCGGCCGCGAGCTGAGCGGCCTCCGCCCGCATGGGGGTGAGCGAGGCGAGCAGTGTCTGCTCCTCGTTGCGCAGGGCCGGGAGCTCGGCGTTGAGTCGGGCGACCTCGGCGCGGAAGGCGTCGCGCTCGGGGATGCCCATCTGCTCGATCACCGCGGTGAGCCGCTCGACCTCCTCCTCGAGCTCCTTCTTGCCCGCCGAAGAGACCACGGTGGCGTGGGGCAGCGGGCGCGGGTGGCACCGGGGATGGGGCTGGGAGCCGGCGCAGCTCGGGAGCCGCCGCCGCCGAGGCCAGGTGTCGGCGCAGTGGAGGCGGGTACGGCGAGGGCGGTGGTGGGGCCGGTGCGGGTGGCGGCGGGGGCGCTGCCACCGGCGGTGCCGGGGGCTGGGGCGCGCTGGTGTGGTCGGTCCACTGGGCCCCGTCCCACCAGCGAAGGAGCGCCCGGCTGCTGTGTGTCGGGGTACCAGCCGGCAGGCGGCGTCGTGGTCATGATCACCCCCTCGCGCGGCGGTTGGGAACCGGACTTGGCGATGGCCGTCTCACACATGCACGCCATATCGCTGGTCGGCTCAGCCGCTAACCGCTCGCCAGGAAACTGCAGATGAAGCACTATGTGTGTGTGGATGTTGTCCGTCTGTGCGCGGTAAAGGTGTCAGACCTGGACCACAGCCGTTGCTTACGACCCGTCATTCCCGCCCAGGTGCTCGGGTGGGCTGCAGCCGGAGCAGGCAGGGAAGTGACAAGAAAGTCATGGGAGGCGGTGCCTCGTGAAACCTGTTCGACGCCTTGGGACGGGCGATCGCCAAAGTAGACGTAAGTATAGGGATGGGGCGGTCCCGAAGCCGGTGGTCAGCCCCGACAGACGAGGACGCCGGCGTTCAGCGATAAGCCCTATCGGAGAGGGGCCATTGACTGACGTGATGGCGAGATGGCTCGATCACGAGGTGGTCGTGGGCGGGCGTCCGTTTGATGCCGAAGCCGCAGTCGCCCGTGTTGGATACCAGCAAGCAACTTGCCCTCGTGGCCGACTTCGAGGCTACGACAGCACCGCTCCAGGAGTCATCTCACGACGCCACAAGCCCTGCTAAAGGGTCGAGAGTTGTGTTTATACCCGACGGAGCCTCGTTCGAACAACGCGTCGTCCATGGCGGTCTCTTTGGCGGCAATCTGCTCGCAACACCACCCGACTCGTGGTCGACCGACAGATGGACCGAAAGCGCCGCGTCATGTCGCTCTACGACGAGCGGGACTTGCCATTAGGGGAGTCCGTTAGCGCAGTGGACTACATCGACGTCGCCGCGTTGGCTCGCGACTGGCTGAGCTTCGGGTGGGCAGTTGCCGGCCGCTGTCTGAAGGCTGGCTTCGACTCGTCGAGAAGGTTCCGGCGGATCTTTGGGGGGTTCGACTTCGAGTGGATCATAGAGCACGATGATGAGTTCCGAGAGCCGTTTCAGGCTTGGCGTACACATTTTGTGCGAGGACAGGGCCACGAGGCTATTGGCGAGTTGGCCATGGCGGCGTCGCTCAGCCAAGCAGCTGGCGTCCAGGTGACGACGATCCCGGAGAGACAGTCCACGAAGGATCTGCTGGGTCTCACGCGAGCTACTTCCGGCTGACGGACTCGTGGCCAACATCAGCTATCGAAGTCGCCAATAATCCCCATAGCTGGGAGCGCCAGCCGCGGACGGTGACGGTGTCATCGAGGAAACACATCTTGCGCGGATCATGATACGAGGAGCTCCTGGTCGGCCTTGGGCCAATTCCGGGCATCTCGATCCTGCCGCCGTCGGGAATCTCCGAAGAACTGGCGTGTCCGCACAACTGTCGCATTTCCTGACCTCGTACCTGACAGACCTCGCCTTCTCGACTGACACTGAAGATGTGCAGGAGGTACTTTCCGAGGCGAAAGACGAACTTCTCGCGACGCCGAAGGACGTAAAGGTATCGGTCGGCAGGCCCTCGCTGAGAGTTCGTCGCCGCATGATCCAGGGTGGCATTTGGGGCGCATCTGGGCTCGCCGACGGTTTCGTCAGCGTGGCCTTGACCGGCGCATCGCTGCCGCGGGCGGCTGTGATAGCCGGGATCGGTTTCGCCTTGACTGGTGGAGCGGGAGCTGCAGCAACATCCGGCGAGTCCCCTCCCGCCACAGTGGCACCATTCTTGATGGACATCTACCGTGTCAACTCGGCCGCGACCCGCTCCCGATTCCGACAGCGCAACCAAGGCGCCGAGTGATCGCGAGATGCACGACCTCGGGCCTGGCTTGGGCTCTCCTTACACCGCCGCAGCACATCGATCAGAAGTTGTGAGCCTGGCTGGCCACGTAGGTGATCGGGCCTCCACGGCTGGGGTTCGCCCATGCCGGACCTCCTCGGCAGGACCACGACAGAACGATCCGTCGCGCACCTCTCCTCTCCTCTCCCTCGATTCCTTCGCACCGATTCGGCGTTCCGCGCTGGTCCAGACCGCAACATCGTCCGCACGAGATTTCCAATTCTGCGCTCCCAAGGACGCGACATCGACCGAGCGAGACGGCGCCGCCTGCCTGGTCAGATGGTCACTGGTCGGCCTGTGTGTCGGAGGAATCGTCGGCCCGCCCGTGCCTGGGGTCCGATTCGCCAACTTGTATGGCCACTAGACGCCGAGTGGTGTCGCGGCCATCCAGCCGCCCGTCTAATCCCCGCCCAGCGCGTCGAGGACGGGGTCGTGGTCCGGAAGCGGCCGCGATGGATGAAAACGAAGGAGGGCACGACGCCCGCCGTCAGGCGCAAGTCCGTCTCTTCCGCCACGATCGCCCTTGGCGCCGGCGGGTGTGCGGGCCACGCCGGGGCGCCACCGCCATTGCCGGTCGCGACTCGAGCCGTGAGCCGCTCAGCTGCTGCGTCAACACAAGGAGTGCAGGCAGTGTGGAACCCTTGCCACCAATCCGCCCGATAGTCCGCGGGTAAGGCCTATCGTTCGGGGCCGCGGACGGAAACCTGGGCCACGAGGAACCTTCCAGCGTCGAGCCGGTTGGCCGCCAGGTAGACGCCGAAGGCGGAACCCGAAATGAACGAGCTCGGTAGGGGCCACTTCGGCGTCGGGGATCATCTGTGGATCGTCGCCTACACCGAGGAAACGCAGCGCCACGCTCTCGAAACGCGGTGCACACTCAGCCTCGAAGATCGTGACCAAGGTACCTGCGTGGGTGAGGAGGAGGCATTTGCGCCGGTCGAGGTACAAGAGGTTGGCGTGCCCGTCTCTGAGGCTGACGCTGAGGCCTCGGCATTTCGACTCATCTCGGGGGGACCCCCTGTGTGATCAACAAGTTCTCGTTCTTCCACGACGCTCTGCGCCTTGCTCTGCCATTAGTAGACGACTGGGACCTGTGAGAGCGATGCGAACCATCTATGACTCTCCTCCGAGTTCATCCCGGATCACTTCGATCCGTGGTGCCAGACCTGAGGCCCAATTGGTCAGTATTGAAAGGAGCCCGAGCCGTCACCACCATCACCAACCGATTTCCGGTGCGGACTCCAAAGCGATTGCGTCCCGATGGATCCGTTGTTCGCAGTAGCTGAATCGTCAATTGCGTTGCCGATGAATATCAGTTCGTAGACTGAACAACGGGAGCATTGTCAGCAAACGCCAGCCGGCGAAGAAACAGCAGACGACTATTGGGATAGCCCACCGCCGTCGGGAGATAGGCATGAAAGGCCATCCACAACTGGCCGTCTTGATCAGCAAACAGTGAAGGCCCGCCAGGGCCTGCCATCCCCTCTTGCGACCCCAGAAGTGCATGAGTGAGAGGCTTGGAGCACGGTCCAATTGGGCCCTGGCACGTCGCCACGCCTATGGCGTAGTTGGCACTGTCCCAGTTGTTCGCCGAATAGAAGAGGTAATAGCGGCCCGACCAGAGCAACATGGATGGGCCCTCGACCACGCCACCTTCCCAGGATTGGCTGGGACGGACGAGGATTTGCGCGGCGCTACCGGCCAGGCCAGTACCATCGGCCGTCAGCTGCGCGGACCAGATGGCCGGTGGTTGACCAGTTGTCCCTTGGGACTTCCACACCAGATACGGGGTGCCCGAGGCGTCGACAAAGGGGCTCGGGTCTATTGACCCCCCGCGATCGAGCTGACACTCGAGTGGTGCAGTTGAGTTGTCGGCAAAGGGTCCTTGAGGATCGGCGGCTACGGCGACCGAGATGCACTCCTTCCCCATGGTTCCATCAACCACCGCGTAGTAGAGCACGAAGCTGCCGTTGAGTTCGAAGACGCCCGGCGCCCAGGTGTAGCCAGAGTGCGCCCACGACGCGAGGTGGGACAGGGCATCACCGTCCACGGTCCAATGGACGAGATCAGACGACTGGATCAGTTGAATGTTGCCGGCCGCGGAGTTCGTTGCGTAGCCGTAGTAGACATTTCCTACCCGAATGACGTCGGGATCGGGAAAGTCAAAAGGGTAGACCGACCCCGCTGTGCCCTGTCCTTGCAAGGCCTGGCAGCTGCTCGACACCTCCGAGATCGAAGCGACAGCACCACTGCTGTTGCCGACGGCGATCTGATTGAGCGCCCGCTCGACTCCGCCCAGACAGGTATTGAGCTTGGCAATATCGACACCCTGGGACGCGAGGCTCTTGTTGGCGTCGGACAAGCCGGCTTGGGTAGTCGAGAGGCTCGCCTTTGCCGTAGCGAGCTCCTGCGAGGTGGTCGTGAGTTCGACCTGCAACGCGTTGCGCTGGTTGGTCGTCTTTCCCAGGGTGGATTCCACCGACGACAACTTTCCCACCGTGAGTGCGAGGTGCACCCGAGTGACCTGCAGCGTCGAACGAGCCTGGCGTAAGTCGGATCGGACGTGCAGGTCCGCGACGAGTCCAAGACCAAGCACGCCCGTCCCCACGATCGCGCTCACGAGGAGGACGATGCGTCTCGTTCGACGCGCCTGCACTCGTCGAGGCTTGTCGTATGAGGGCCGAGGAGTGTGATCTGGCCGGGCGGGCGGCCTGGTGCGCCAGCGAGAAGCCCCCTGAACGTCTAACGCTCTACTCATCTCTGGCGCCGCATTCGCGTCTAGTCAGTCGCCGGATGTCGCCCAGAAACCAATAGAGTCACCGTCCGGTACCTCCACAGCTCACCCCGTCGGCGAGTGGTTGCACCTGCTTGACAACGCTCGAACGACGACGGGTCCTTACCCTCCCAAGCTCGTGTCGACGTCGAATGTCGCTCCGGGCCCACGACGCCAACGCCCTCGCGGGACACGAGGACAAGTCAAACCCGCTATCCGCCAGATCCTGAACCTGCTCCTCCACCGGCACCGAATCCAGGGAACCCCGACGAGGTGCCGGCTGCGGTGGAGGAAACCGATGTTGCGGATACCGACCCGTCACTTGCCTTCGAACCCTGGACCACGACGGTGTCCCCCACCTGAAGCGAAGCCAGACTGGACTTGGCATTGCGGCTCACCGTCGCCGAGGGGCCCACGGTCACCTTCACGAGATTGCCGCTCGAGTTGGTGACATAGAGGGTGGAACCAGTGACCGAGGTCACGGTGCCGGTGGTGGCACCGCCGAGGGCCCCTGCCCCGCCGAGTCCAGAAATGCCGCTGACCCCTCCGCCCCGCAGGGCGGCGAACGGTGAGGTTGCCGACGAGGTCGACGTCGAGCTATGGCTGCGCTGGAGTGCCGCTCCACCCCAAAGTCCCCCGGCGGCAACGAGTACCGCTAGGAGCAACATCGTGGGGACCGGCACCCGTATTCCCTTGCGCGGACCTCGCACCGGCCACTCTTCATCGTCGTCCCCGAGCGTTCCGCCTGATTCCCCTGGAGAACCGGACGTCGCCGCGTTGCGAGGCGATGTAGTGACAGGTACCTCCTCGGTAACGGGTTCGACCCCAGTTACAGACATTGCACTCCTCGTGATGTCGGTCTCAGACATGTCGTGGCCTTCCGGTCTTACTCGTAGCGCAGGGCGTCGATGGGCCGAAGCGATGCGGCGCGATTGGCGGGATAGAAGCCAAAGAACACCCCAACGGCGATCGCAACGCCGAAGGCGAGCGCGATCGAGGCAGGGGCCACCACGGGTTGGACGCCGTCGATCTTGAAGCGAGCACCGATCAGACCGATACCCACTCCCACCGCGCCTCCGAGGAGTGAGATCAAGACGGCCTCGATGAGGAATTGGGACAGGATGGCCAGCTTCGGAGCACCGATGGCCTTTCGAATCCCGATCTCGCGAGTCCGCTCAGTGACACTGACCAACATGATGTTCATGACACCAATACCTCCGACCAGAAGAGAAATGGCCGCCACGGCTCCCAGCAGCACGGTCAGGGTGCTCGTGGTCGATGTGGCGGTGGAGAGCAAGCTCGCTTGGTTCAGGACTTGAAAGGGAAGGTTGGCCACCGTCGTATCGTTCTGTGCGGCGAGGATGTTCTCCACCTCGTTTTGCGCCAGGGTGAGGGTGGACGAGGACTTTCCTTGGACGAGGAGCTCCGTGAAGGACTGGGACTCTCCGGTGAGCTGGTCCTGCACCGCCGTATAGGGAGCAATGGCCACCGCATCCTGGTTCTGCCCGGCAGTGCTCCCTTTGGAGGCAAGCACGCCCACCACGAGGAAGTTCGACGAGCCCAGCGTGATCTGCTTGCCGATGGGGTTGGACCCCGTGGCGAAGAGATTGCTGGCCACAGAAGAGCCGATGTCGACCACCTGCGTATGGCGCGACACATCGGCGCTCGAGATGGCCCTCCCCGAGGCGACGGTGTAATCGCTGGCCTTGAGATACGACGGCGTCGAACCAGTGACGGTCGTGGAGTAGGTGGCGCTCTGATAGGTGGCGGTGATCGACGTGGAAAGAACCGGTGAAACCGAGGCGACATCCGGAGCATCATTTGGGTCGGAGATCTTCTTGACGTCGGCAATGGTCAGGCTCGCGGCGCGTGATTGGGTGCCTGTCGACGAAACGCCGCGGCCGAACCGTCCCGTGTTGAACACGGTCAAGGTGTTGGTCCCGAGGGCCGCGATGCGCTGCTCGACCGCCCGGGTCGAGCCCGTTCCGACAGCCACCAAGATGATGACGGCGGAAACCCCGATGAGCACGCCCAGCATGGTCAGTAGGGAGCGCAGCTTGTTGGAGGTGACACCACCGAGGGCCATGCGCAACACGTCACGCTGGGTCATCTGAACACTCCTTGACCGGCTGCGGCATGGGCCACATGCGTGCTGTGGGCACCGGACGCATCCCGACGGTGGTCGTCGACGATCTGTCCGTCTCGAAGCTTGACGATGCGCTGCGCGTAGGCGGCGATGTCATCCTCGTGGGTGATCAGCACCACGGTACGCCCCTGTGCATGCAGCGAAGCGAACACCGACATCACGTCGATGCTCGACTCGGTATCGAGGTTCCCAGTGGGCTCATCCGCCAGGATCAGCGCCGGGTTGGTCACAATGGCGCGCGCCACCGCGGCTCGCTGTTGCTGGCCGCCGGACATCTCACTCGGGACATGGTGCGCACGCTCACCCAGTCCCACCGATTGAAGCGCTTGGACAGCCCGAGCCCGCCGTTGCTTGGGGTGCACGCCGGCATAGGTAAGAGGAAGCTCGACGTTTGCGGCGGCCGACATCCGCGGCAAGAGGTTGAAACTCTGAAACACGAAGCCGATCTTGCGGTTCCGAATCCGCGCCAGATCGTCGTCTTCTAGAGTGCGAACATCGACGCCGTCGAGCCAATAGTGGCCCCGTGTCGGGACGTCGAGGCAACCCACGATGTTCATGAGGGTCGACTTTCCCGACCCTGACGTGCCCATGATGGCCACGAAATCGCCTTGAGCGATCTCGAGCGAGATGCCGCGTAGGGCGTGAACATCGGTATCGCCCATCCGGTATCGCTTGAAGACATTGCGCATGGCGATAACCGGTCGCGGCGCCGACGGCGATACTCGGGCTGAAGGATCGGCGACCGTGAAGGTCATCCGCCACCTCCGAGCCCGCCACCGCCGAAGCCGCCCGGGGGCCCGAATCCACCGCCACCGGGGGTGCTCGAGCCGCTTGTACTCGATCCTGACACCGAAGCGACGGGTTCGACCACGACCTGACCAACGCTCAACCCACTCAGGATCTGGGTGGTCGAGTCGCCCACCAGGCCCGTCGTGACGGTGGTAACCGTCTGTTTGCCGTTGGCGAGGACGGTGACGGTGGAGATGGGCCCGGTGGTGGTGATGGCCGCACTCGGCACTTCCAATGCGTTGCTGGCGGTCTGGACGACAACGCTCATGTCTGCAGTCATCCCGACCTTGACACTCGAGGGTGGGCTCTGCAAGGCGATGGTCACGTTGTAGGTCACGACATTACTTGTCACCGTCGACGTGGGAGAGACGGCGACGACTGTTCCCGTCACTGTGGTGTTGGGCAACGCGGGAAGAGTGGCCGTGGCAGTTTCGCCCACAGCCATCTTGGAGATGTTGGCTTCAGCAAACCCGGCCACCACCTCGAGAGTGCCGATGTCCTGAATGGTGACGAAAGCAGACGAGCTGGACGAGCCGGTAGACCCGGTGGACGACGTGCCCGCCGACCCGGTCGCGCCAGATCCGCTAGCGCCAGAACCGGTTGCGCCAGAGCCGGTAGCGCCGGTTGCGCTCGATCCAGTAGCGCCCGAACCGGTACTGCCGGTAGAGCTCGACGTCGACCCTGTGGAGGACGACGCGCTCGCGGACGATCCACTGCCGGTGACGGTGTCGCCGACAACGTCATTCACCGAGGTCACGATCCCGCTCACCGGTGCGGTGAGGACCGTGTCGTTCACGGCCTTCTGATCGGCAGTGACGGTGTTCTGGTCCTGGGTGACCTGAGCCTGGTCTTGGGCGATCGTCGAGGACGCCACGGCTTGGCCGGCGGAGGTGCCCGCCACGGTGTACTGCTGAGCCGCAACCGTGGCCTTGTCTTTGGTGACCGTTTGCTGGTCGGAGACGATCGTGTCCTGGTCAACCACGCATGCACTCGCCGCCGTGCTGACGGTCTGAGCGACGCCGACGGAGGTGCCGGTCGAGTTGACCGTCACCAGGCGATAGAGATAGGTCGTATCAGGAGTCAGCCCGGTGACCGTTGCACTCACCTGGACGCTGGTCGTTCCCGACCCGGCGTCAGCGCTGGGTGTAGAGGAGCTGTAGGCGACCGTGGTCCCGTACATGAAGTAGTAGGTGGTGTCGACGCCACCGGGATTGACGTTCCCCGAAAAGGTCACGGCGGTATCGGACGCGCTCGTGGCGGAGCCGGTTCCAGAGGTCGAGGTCTGGGCTGAGCCTCCTCCGGAGCTTCCCGCACCTGACGAACTTGACGACGCCGAGCTCGACGCGGCCGGACAACCCAGTGCCTGGTCGGCCGTCAGCTGGTTCTGAGCCTTGGTCAGGTTGGTCTCGTCGGTTGCCAACTGCTGCTGCTCTGACGTGAGCAGGTTCTGGGCCGAGATCAGCGATGCCTTGTTCTGGTCCAGCTGGGCTGTGGTGCCACCCTGCTGGGCCGATGACAGGGCGTACTGGGCCACGCTCAAGGCAGCCTGGGCCGACGCCAGGGTCGCCTGAGCACTCGTGGGATCCAGGGTGCCGAGCGTCTGGCCGGCCGTGACCTTCTGCCCCAGCTTGACGTCAACGGCGGTCAAGGTCCCGCTCGTCTGGAAGCTGACGGAATCCGAAGTGGCAGCGCTCACGTTGCCCGAGGCCGAGACGCTCGACTGCACGGTGCCGCGCTGCACGGTCACCGTTCTCGCTGTCGAGGTACTTGCCGAGGAGGTGCCGTAGATCGACTCCAGGCCCAGTGTGGCCATCGCCGCCACCGCCAAGCCCAGGACCGTATACCAGACAAACGACCTGCGCCTGATCAATCGCTTGCCGAATCTCATCGGATGTGTCGTCCCTTCGTGTAGCTCCTGCTGGAGATTGGCATCGTCAGCCCGTCGTCGTGGTGGTGGAGGCCGACGGTTGCAGTGCGGCGCAGGCCGCCAAGGCTGCCTTCACCGTAGGACTGGATTGATCCAACGTGGTGGGCGGTGTCGAACTCGCGGATCCCTGTGGTCCGCCCGTCGGCAACGTGACACCGTGCAGCTTCAGGCAGTTGCGGTAAGCGGCGAAGGCCGAACTGTTGAACCCTCCGGACCCGCCGGGTCCTCCGAACCCTCCCGACGGCCTGAGACTCTTACATGCATCCGCTGCCTTTTGAAATTTCGGATTGTTGGCGAAATTGCCTCCGGCGGGTGGCGATCCTCCTGATCCGAAGGAGGGCGGTGTCCCGCTGGGGATGCTGCCACCACTTCCTCCGGGAGGGCCCGATCCGTTGCCGAAATTCGGCAACGTGACGCCGTGTTGCTTCAGGCAGTTCGTATAGGCCGCCACCGACGCCGTGCCCGACGACTTGGACGTGCTCGAACTGGTGCTCGATCCCGCGGCTGACGAGCTGCCGCAGGCGGCCAGGATGACCGGAACGCAACTGACCAAGAGCACGGCCCGGGCTACCTTGCGCAGACTGGATGCGCGCTCGGATCGCGGTCTCGCCCCTGGGCACGCATCAGGCGTTCCGTGAAGGTGACGCCGTCCAACAGCTTCGAATAAGTTCGTCATGGGACCAGATCATGACGACTGGACCTATGAGGACCTTGAAAGACACATGCGGGTTGTCTGTGAATATCACGTTGGGAGCAGAATTCAGTCCCATCAAGGCGGGTACGTGGGGTTTTTGCAGACCCCAGGGCCGGCCAACCAGCGATGCCGACTCTTGGTGCACAGGTCGATCAAGCCGAAGTCGGCGGAGATCCCAAGGAGAACCCGGGTCTCCTCTGGTCATTTGGATCTTGCACATCGGAGGACCTTGACCACTATGGCTCTTGGTTCAAACACCTAAGCCACAGGGAGGATTACCTGCACCACCGTCCCTTTGCCAGGAGCAGTGTCCATCTTGAGTTGTCCGCCGTGGGCTGCCACGATCCCCGCCACGATCGGTAAGCCCAAGCCAGATCCAGCCCGAGATCGACTGGCGTCTCCCCGCCAGAAGCGATCAAAGGCATGGGCCGCGCTTTCAGCGTCCATACCGGGTCCGGTGTCGGCCACCTCCAGTTGCACCGCGCCCGGACAGGCAGTGGCACGTATCGTCACCGACGCGGTCGATGGGGTGTGGATGAGGGCGTTTGTGACCAAGTTTGCGATCACTTGACGCAACGCCCTTGGATCGCCGATGACGACGGCGGCACGGTCTCCCTCGATCCGGATGTGGCGTGACGGATGAGTCGAGGAGGCGGCAAGGACGACATCGTCGACAAGCGGCACCAGATCAACGTGGTCGCGTACCAAAGGTTGGCCCTCGTCGAGCCGGGCCAGCGTCAACAGGTCCTCCACCAGCCCAGCCATGCGGGCGCTCTCCTGTCCGATTCGACGCACTGCGTCGTCGAACTTCGGTCCTTCTCGCAGGTGGCCCTGCTGCCATAGTTGAAGAAACCCCTGGATGGCTGACACGGGAGTTCGCAGTTCGTGCGACGCATCGGCTACGAACTGACGGAGCCGGGCCTCGAGTGCCTCTTGTTCGTCAAGCATGACGTTGAAGGCTCGAGCCAGATGCGCGGCTTCGGTGCCTGAACGAGGTGATCTCATCCGCCGGGACCGAGCGCCAGCCGCAATGGAGTCCGCCACTTCGGTGACTTCGGCGATAGGACGGAGGCCGAGCCGGGCCACCCAAAAAGCGGCGGCGGCGAGGACGACTAACAAGACTGCACCTGCCGCAATGACCGTTAAGCGAAAATTGCCGGCGGTGGCATCTGCCCGCGTCAAAGACACTGCCACGAGAACCTGCTGGGTCGTCCCAGGTCGCGAGATCAGAACGGCACGCCATCTTCCTGGTCCTGACAACGAGCCCACCGTCACCGGCCGCAGAGTCGTGCGCCCCAAAGTTGAAAAGGTTCTCGGTGTACGCGGTGCGTCATTCCCAGCCAACGCCGGGTCCAGCGATACGTTTCGATGACCCTGTGAGATGATGGCGACGTAGACGTCACTGAGTGTGCTGTGAGTCGCCAAAGGTGGCCGGGGCGCGAGGGAAGTATCAGGGCCTCTCAAAACGGCGGCCGCGGGGAGAGCCGTTTGCAACTCTTGATCGATTTGCTGAAGCTGGGATGCCTCGACCGTCCCAATCAGGACGTATCCGGCGACCCCTAGTACCACGAGCAAGAGTCCGGCGGCAATGCTCAGCCGTAAGCGCAGGGTCATCGGCTCTCAGTATCTATCGATGCGATAGCCGACACCGCGCACCGTCTTGATCAGCGGTTGTCCCACTGTGTCCACTTTCTTGCGGAGCGAGGACATGAACGTCTCCACCACCGTCGACTCACCGTTGAAGCTGTACTCCCAGACGTGGTCGAGGATCTGTCCTCGACTCACGACGTGGCCCGCGTTTCGCATCAGAAATCGCAGGAGCTTGTACTCGGTAGGAGAGAGATCGACAACACGGCGCTGACGTGTCACGCGATGTGCATCGTCGTCGAGCACCAGATCCCCGCAAGTGAGCACTGGCGACTCGACCGACTTGCCACTTCGACGAAGAACCACGCGAACTCGCGCCACCAGCTCCTCGACGCTAAAGGGCTTGACCAGATAATCATCTCCACCGATCGTGAGACCTCGGACACGGTCCGCAGTAGCATCTCGGGCGGTCAAGAACACCACCGGCGCCTCGACCCCCGCTGCGCGTAATCGTCGGCACACCTCAAATCCATCGATATCTGGCAGCATGACATCGAGGACGATCAGGTCTGGCGGATCTGCCGCCAAAGCAACCCGCAGCCCGTCACAACCCAATCGCGCCTCGACCACATCGAAGCCAGATAGTCGAAGTGCGGCTGTTACGACGAACGAGATGTTCTCTTCGTCCTCTACCACCAAGATCTGAGCCCCGTGCACCTCATGAGGCTGTCATCCCAACCTTGGGGTTTCTTGAAGACTTTCTGAACGTCTGCCCAATTCGTGCCCCGTCTGCGTGCTGACGAGCCCAGTGGTCGACGGGGGCTCTAGTTCTGAACCATAGTTGGGATGGCGGCGGAGCGCTGGGGTTCGTGGTCACCGAACATCGGAATCGAGGCCCGCGCTTCTGTCGCCCTTATTCCGTACCGTGCGCCCGTGCGCAGGCCTCTCGCACATCGTGGCCACCGACTTCTTCAGAGCGGTCACGGTGCTGCTGAAGCGTCTCTGCGTTCTCTTCTTCATCGACGTCGGACGCAGACCAGCCTGGATCACCCGCGTGACCGCTCATCCCAACGCGCCCTGGGTCTCCCAGCCAGCCAGGAGCTTGGCTAGGGATGTCGCCGACGAGGGGATTGACGTCAAGTTCGTGATCGCGACCGTGACACGAAGCACGTGGCGAACTTCGATGAGGTCTTTCGGTCCGAGGGTGTCCAGATCCTCAAGACCCCGTTCCGGACCCCGAGCGCCAACGCCTATGCCGAGCGCTTCGTTCGGACGATAGGTCCAGACCGACGGAGACCTGGCCGTCGGGCTGTATGGTCGAACGTCACCGACCGATTCTTTCGATTTCCTCGCTTTCCAGGTCGGCCAGAGCGTCGAGATCGTCACCGTGGGCGGCGCTGGCACCGTGGCTCCATTGGTCGAGCGCCGTGGCACTCGCGTCCAGTCCGCCGTCGCCGATGTGAGATCGCAGCACGGCCAGGATGTCGCCCGTCGTGCCGCGTTCGGCCGCCTCGCAGACGCGCGCGACGTTCTCAATCACATCATGGCGGCTAGACAGTCTCGTCGGCCTGTTCGATTGAGATCGCCCGTGCCCTGACGCTGGAGATTCCCTCGACACACCTGGAACTCGACAGCAGTCGCTCTAGGCTCGGAGCGAATCGTCCTCAATCTGAAACCGGATCCGGGGCCCTTCACTCCAAGGCGTGGCGGAAACGCGTCTACTCGCCTCGCCGTCGCCGTCGCCGTCGCCGTCGCCGTCGCCATCGCCATCGCCATCGCCATCGCCATCGCCATCGCCATCGCCGTCACCGTCGCCACCTGGTGCCTCCACTTAAGGGACGTGAGCTTCCGCTTCCCGCCACTCCGCCGTCCTCACGGTCGACTCAGCCGAGTCTCAAAGCAGTTCCACAGGTTGGCGCGCCAAGTTGGGGGGACCGGGCGCATCGGACAATTCCAACACGGGCGGACGATTCGGAGACAGAGGCAGTGAGCGGCGAAGCTGGCAACGACGAGGTGCAGGCAGGCGAGGCCGGAGAACCGGCGCCGACGGTTGACGAGTCCATCGAGGCCGGGCCGGCGCCGGGTCCGCTTACTGGCGAGATCGCGGCCACGGGTGCTCCAGCCCCCGAAGTGCCAGCCACCCCAACTGCCGAGGTGCCGGCGACGCCGATGGCCGAGCCCCTAGCCGGTGGCGCTGGCGACCATTGGGGACACGGGCCGGTGCCCCCCTACGGCACGCCCCGGTACCCCTATGGGGCGCCGCAGCACCCGTACGCTTCCCCCTACACCTACGGACCACCGCAGCACCCATACGCGCCGCCGACAGGGTCCAAACACGTCGGCCCTATCCCCGTGGTCGCCGTCGTCGCTGCCCTCATCGTCGCCGCGGCCGTGGGCGCCGGCGTCGAGTACGCGTTAAACCACAACACCAATACCAGCCAGTCGGGTGGGGTCATCCCCGCTCCGTCGTCGGGCGGATCGAGCGCAGGCTCTGGTACCACGCCGTCGGGCGTGAACGTCTCCGCCATCGCCGCCAAGGTCGACCCGGCCGTCGTCGATATCAACACCACCCTGGCTCAGGGCGGGGCGGCGGCGGGCACGGGTATCGTGCTCACCTCGTCGGGCCTCGTGCTCACCAACAACCACGTCATCGAGAACGCAACGACTGTCAACGCGCAGATTGGTGGGACCGGCCGTACCTACACCGCCACCGTCCTCGGCTACTCGATCACCAGCGACGTGGCCCTACTCCAGTTGAAGAACGCGTCCGGGCTCACGGCCGCCACCACGGCGAGTTCGTCGAACCTGTCGGTCGGCCAGTCGATCGTGGCCATCGGCAACGCGTTGGGCACGGGCGGCACGCCAACCGCCGTGGCTGGGACCATCACCGCCCTCGACCAGACCATCACGGCCGGCAGCCCGGGCACCGCGTCCGAGACCCTGCACGGGCTGATCCAGATCGACGCTGCCATCCAGTCCGGTGACTCCGGCGGCCCGCTGGTGGACACCTCCGCACGCGTCGTCGGCATGAACACGGCCGCCTCGGTGAGCGGCAACGGCTTCGGCGATCAATCCGGTACCGGTCAAGCCTATGCCATCGGGATCGACGACGCCCTCGCCATCGCCAACCAGATCAAGGCCGGAGAGTCGAGCGCCACCATCCAGATCGGGCCGCGGGCCCTGCTCGGCGTCGAAGTGTCCGACGTCGTTTCGACCTCGGGCGCCTATGTCGAGCGGGTCCAGGCTGGCAGCCCAGCCGCATCCGCCGGCATCAGCGCGGGCGACGCCATCGTGTCGGTGGACGGAACTACCATCTCGTCGGCGTCCGATCTGAGCGACGCGTTGGTGAACCACAAGCCGGGCGACTCGGTGACCGTCGGATGGGCCGATCCCTCAGGTAGCAGCCACAGTGCCTCGGTGAAGCTGACCGTCGGGCCGCCCGCCTGATCGACGGCTCGACCTGCGAGGCGGGTATTTCGTCACCACGAGGTGGCTGCCCTGGGCGGCACCGTCCGATCACGGCGCCTGAGCGTCATGCAGCTGGAGCAGGCTCGGGGATTCGTGAAGGCCTATCTGGCCACACAATGACCCCATCTACCCGCGGCTGCCGTGATGCCTTCCTCTCGGCAGTGGAGCGACATCACCAACTCGGGAACTCGAGGGGAGTCCGTGGGTGGGAATGGAGACACGTCAGAGATGCCGTGGTCGAGCTACGGGCCGTGGTCGAGCTTCGGGCCGAGCTCCGCGAGGTTCTCGGGCAAAGGGCCCGCAGCTCTCCGTCGGGAGTTCTTCGTCCAAGGGTGGGACGCCGCGCCCCTGTGGCAGGGAGGCCACCGAGGGAGCGTCAATCGTCAAGCAGTAGGCACCGGTGATTGGGAGGCCCGCAAAGACCTCGCGGCGCCTGGTGTCGGGCTCAGGCGCGTGATATTCGAAACTCGGTCAGCCCCCTGACCAAGGGACTCCGCCGAATGGGAGCAAGGGCTCCTGCCCATTGGTCCAGGAGCGATTGGGCGGGAGGCGAACATCGTTCCCATAGTGTCATACATGATACCGTTGCCGTATGACGATGCTCAGTTTTCGGGTCAGCGAGAGCGACGCCGCAGAAGCCCAACGACGGGCGCAACAGTTGGGCGTGGACCGCTCCGAGCTCCTCAGAGATGCCCTCCATCGGTACCTGGTGAGGTTGGCAAGTGAGGACGACGCCAGGACATGGGAGCAGTTGCCGCCGACATCAGCGGAGCAGGCCCTCGCCGAGGTTGCAGACTGGGGTCCGGCTGAGGACTGGTCGGACTGGGCCGATGCAACGGGGTGAGATCTGGTTTGCCGCCACGCCCGGTGGAGATCGACCGGTGTTGGTTCTGACCAGAGACCCGGTCGCTGACCGCATCCAGTCGGTTGTGGTGGCAGCACTAACTCGCACGAAACGGGACCTGGTCTCCGAACTGGAACTGACCCCCCTTGCCGACGGCGTTCCGAGTGACTGTGTCGTGAACTTCGACAACATCCATACTCTTCCCAGACCGCTATTCCGGCGCCGTGTGTCGACCCTGTCCCCGAGTCGAATGGCTCAAGCGTGTGCTGTATTGAAAGACGCGATGGGCTCCTGATGGCACTTTGCGGTCCAATCGATGTGGTGCACGTGGTGCAGGAAGCCGTGGTTCGCGCTCTACAAGAAACGCACGCGCCATTGACGACTACGGTCGATGCGGACGGGTGAGGTCAGTGGCAAACACCGATCACGCTGCGTCAATCCGCAAAGGTGCACGTAGGGGAGTCGGACCTATTCGTTGAATCCTTCTTGCCAAGGTGAAGGTCGCGGGAGCTCGCGATGCCAGCGCCGCAGGGTGTCTGGAGTGGACAGGTTCGAAAGGCGCTCATGGATGCAATCTTGCGGCCATGACGACGTCGAGCAATTGGATCAACCAGCGATCGATCTCCGCACCGAGGGCGAGCTGCATCCAACGAATTGCGTGTGGATAGGAAGTGTCGAGAACGGCGCGTTGACCAATCTGTGGGACCTTCTCCAAGTTCGCGGTCAGGAGCGCAATGTGTTCACCAATGAGCGTTGCGGCACCGAAGGGGAGATTCGTGCCCTCAAGAAGCGCGTCCAGGAGACGATCCAGCCGGTCGAACGTTTCGCGCTCATCGTCGCGGGGTAACAGGAGGAGGTGGCTTTCGTCATGGAAATGTCGGACACGCCTAACTCCTCGCCGGTTCGGGCCTCGTTACTACATCACATGGTGGCGTCCGAGACCATACAGGGCCACCCCCCAGACCCCTTGGGCGGAGGAAGGGGAGCATGTTCCAATGGTAGAACGTGGGGATGTTCGATGATCTGCTGGAGGCCAACCGGCGCTATCGGAGTGAGTTCCACGATCCGGGCGTAGAGGGTAAAGCGGCGAAAGGTCTCGCCGTATTGACGTGTATTGACTCACGCATTGATCCGTTGGCAATGCTTGGGCTGAAGGCAGGGGACGCCAAAATCATCCGCAATGCCGGTGCGCGGGTTACCGATGACGCTCTTCGTTCGTTGATTCTGGCCTCGAATCTGCTTGGCGTTACGCGCGTCTGCGTGGTGCAACACACAGACTGTGCCGTGATCGGCACAACGGACGAAGAGATTCGCGCCCGCATAAGAGTGATCCGAGGGGTGGACGCCGAGGGCTGGGAGTTTCTGGCCACGACCGATCAGCCCAACACGTTGCGTCTCGACATCGATCGGATCGAATCTTGCCAGCTATTGCCCCCCGACCTGCAGGTTGGTGGTTTTGTCTTTGATGTGCACACCGGGCGACTTGTCCCGGATGCTCCATGAGACTGGTCTTTGCTCACGGGAGCGGAGTCCGACTTCGAGTGCGCGAATTGATGAGAGCGCTTAGGCTTGAGAGACCCATCGACGGATTCCCTCGGGCGTCGGTACACTCTTGAGTCCGGCGTCCAGGGCTAAGGCGATCGCGACATCCTCGGACCCGGAAAAGTGTTCGGGGTCACGACCGACGTAGATCACCTCGATGTAGTGGTTCCGGCGGTCCCATACGACGCAGGCGATCTCACGTACGGGCATGGCCTTACACCTGGTCCCACGTCTGGGGCAGCCTGGTCCACCGAAACGAGCCGTCCGGGCTTGGGGCCAACGTCAGCCCGTGGATGAACGCCAACTCGCTTGCTTCGAAGAGGGTCCCCGGTAGGGACTCGGTTGTGCCGTCCTCATAGGTGAGGAGGATGCGCCTGTGCCAGTCGTTTTCATCGCCTGGCACACCACGGATCACGACACTCTCGACACGGGCACTGGTCAAGCCGGAACCTCGCCTAGCCCACGGAGCAGTTTCGTTCGGCCTCGGTACCGGCCGCAGCGGAAGCCCGAACATCCCCGTCAGCTCCACCTTCAGGGTGGCGGCGACCCACGTCTCGAATCACCTCGGTGAGCTGGTGGCGGGGTTCATCAGGGTCGTGACGGCCGGTCCAAGGCACCGCGACGAGACTACACCTATCCGCCAAGATGACAGAATAACAACATGATGATATTAGTGGCTTCCACCCCCGGAGGGCGAAGTGGACGATTCTGAGGCCTGCGCCCCACCCGGTCCCAAGGCCGACCGAGGCACCGACCGTCGGAACCCCGAGCCGGCCGCAACCGAAATCACGCTGGTCTGCAGCAACTGCTGGCGCGTGTCGCGTCCGCCGTCGCGCGGCGCCAACGAGGTGGCCCGGTGTACCCGATGTGGAGCTCGACTGCGCCCGAAGCTCACGTACCCCCACGACGCTCCTGCGAGCTGAGGATCCGGTGTCGCTACCGAAGATGTCGCGGGTCAATTGGCGCGCCCGGCCTGTGACCGAGTCGCCCGCGCCAAGACCGAGAGTTACGAACGGACCAGCGGAATTGAAGGGATCGGTTCAGCTCCGCCATGTCGACGCCGGGTCGTGCAACGGCTGCGAGCTCGAGATTGTGTCCGCGTTCGGGCCCGTCTACGACGCCGAGCGCTTCGGGGCTCGGCTCGTGGCCTCTCCCCGCCACGCGGACGGCGTACTCGTGACCGGGCCCGTCACCCAGAACATGGTCGTTCCTCTCTTGAAGACGGTCGAGGCCACACCGAAGCCTCGGGTCATCATCGCCGTGGGTGACTGCGCTCGTGATTGCGGGGTCTTTCGCGGTGGGTACGGAGTGGTCGGCGCCGTGGGCGACGTCGTCCCGGTCGACGTCTCGATCCCAGGGTGCCCCCCCGACCCGACCGCCATCATCGAAGCGCTGCGCTCGATCACTCGGCGATGACCGCCGGCTCGCTCATCGTCAGCCGGCACCGTGTTCGGTCTCGCGGCGGGCGTGACCGGCGCCGCCCTCCCGAGGCGGTTCCGGGTGACGACGGCAGCCGTACTCGTCTGGGGCGCGTGCGCGCTCGAGGCGGCGGCGGCGATCCACGTGCTCGTAACCGGCCATCCCATCGTGCTCCGGTCGGCAGAACTGCTCCCGCTTACCGGCGTCGACCTGGTGCTCAATCCGTTGGGTGCGCTCTTCGTGCTGCTCGTGGCCATGGTGGCGGTACCGGCCACCCTGCACGGCATCGGATACGCACGCCACGGCCTGGACAGCCGGACGGCGGCATGCCTCTTTCCGATCTTCGTGACCACGCTGCTCCTGGTGCCTAGCGCCGGGAGCGTCGCCACCTTCATGGTGCTGTGGGAGCTGATGGCGTTGACGTCGCTCGCGCTCGGTGCTCGTGGACCACGGCCGGAGCAAGGCGGCTCAGAGCGCGGCCTCCTGGTACGCCGTGCTCACCCAGGGCGGCGCGGCCCTGATCCTCGTCGGCTTCTTGGTGCTGGCGGCACACTCCAACGGGCAATCGTTCGCCGCCATCGCGCATCCACTCCCGGCACCTCTCGCCCGGGGTGCGAGGGCTCGTCTTCGTGCTCGCCCTCGTCGGCTTCGGGTCGAAGGCCGGCGTCGTGCCCTTTCACGTATGGCTGCCCAAGGCTCATCCCGAAGCGCCGAGCCCGGTCTCCGCGCTCATGTCGGGGGCCATGGTGGCGCTCGGGGTCTACGGGATCATCCTGGTCGGTGACGACCTCCTCGGTGGGGGCCCGGTGTGGTGGTGGTTGGTGATGCTGGGCCTGGGCGGTGCCTCGGCACTGTTCGGTTCGCTCCACGCCGCGAGCAGCACCGACCTCAAGCGTCTGCTCGCCTACTCCACGACCGACAACATCGGCCTGGCCCTCCTCGCTCTGGGCGCGTCGGGACTCTTCGACGCGACGCGACACCCGCTGTTGGCCTCGCTTGAGCCTGGTGGCGGCCCTCGTGCTCCTGCTCAACCATGCGGCGTTCAAAGGAGCGCTCTTCCTGTCGGCGGGGTCCGTCCAGATGGCGACCGGCCGTCGCGACCTCGACCAGCTCGGCGGGCTCCTGCGACGCATGCCCCAGAGCGGCGCCCTCTTCCTCATCGCCGCGGCGGCGATCTCCGCCCTGCCACCGCTCAACGGCTTCATCGGTGAATGGCTGCTGTTCCAGAGCCTGCTGCACGGCGCCGCCTCGGGGAACACCGCCAGCGACATCGCCGTACCCCTGGCCGTTGCGGCCATGGCACTCACCGCCGGGTTGACCGTGGTCGCCTTCGTCAAGGCGGTCGGCATCGGCTTCCTGGGCCGACCGCGCTCGCAGGCCGCCGATGACGCGGTGGAAGTGCCGGTCACGATGCGCCTGGCCGTCGGACTGCTGGTGGCGCGTGTGCGTCGTGCTCGGCATCGTTCCCCACGCTGGTGTTCCCGGCGGTCGAGCGAGCGGTGAGGACAGCGCTGCCCGGCGTCGGCCCGGCGTCTCTGGCTCATGGCGTCGACATCCAGCTGGTCGGACTGCGGGGCATGCTGGCACCCGCCGCGTTGGCTGGCGCCATGGCGGTGGCGGTAGGCGCTGTCCTCGTCCTTCGCCGTGTACTGGCGCGCCAGCCCACGCCGCGTGTGGTCGAGGCTTGGGGGTGTGGTCGTCAGCTCCAGACGGCTCGCATGCAGTACACGGCCACGTCATTCGCCGAGCCGGTGCAGCGGGTCTTCGACGACGTGCTTCGTCCCGTCCAGGACCTGGACGTGAGCCACGTCGCCGAATCGCGCTACGTCATCGAGGCGGTCACGTTCCACAATGCGGTGGACGACGCCATCGAGCGCGGGCTCTACCGGCCCGTCATCCGGGCCGTCCGGCGGTGGGGGCAGGCGGCGCGTGCGTTGCAACCGGGCAGTGTCCACCGCTATCTCGCCTACGGGTTCGGTGCCCTCGTGCTCGTCCTGGCCGCGCTGGCGATGATCGGATGAGCACCCTCTTGCCCACGATCGATGCCGGAATCGCCTCGGGCGTGCAGGTCGTCGCCGTTGCCGTCGGTGGACCGGTGCTCGTAGGGGCCATGCGCAAGGTGCGGTGCCGGCTCGAGGGACGCGTCGGCCCCCCGATCCTCCAGCCCCTCATCGACATCCGCAAGCTCTTCCGCAAGCAGCGCCTCCGTCCCGACCAGGCGACGTGGATCTTCCCGCTGGCACCGGTGGTGCTCGTGGCCACGGTGGCGGTGGCCGCCGCCATCGCGCCCTTGGTGACGACACACCCTGCGTTCGGCACCGGTTCGGACCTGTTCGTCCTCGTCTACCTCTTGCTGGTGGGATCGACCCTGCTGGCGCTGGCCGGCCTGGACGCGGGCACCGCTTTCGGAGGTATGGGATCGAGTCGGGCGGTCACCATCGGCGCATTGGCAGAGCCGGCGTTGCTCGTCACCATCCTGGCGCTGTCGGCCACCGCCCACTCGTCGAATCTCCCGGCCATCGTCCGCGCCACCCTCGCCGACCCCGGGTCGGTGGCTACACCGCAGCGACTGTTTGCCCTGGGGTCGCTCCTCATCGTCATCGTGGCCGAGAGCGGTCGGCTGCCCGTGGACAACCCGGCTACCCACCTCGAGCTCACCATGGTGCACGAGGCCATGATCCTCGAATACGCCGGTCCCGACCTGGCGCTGGTCACCGTGGGCGAGGCCATGCGACTGACCCTCCTCCTCGCCGTGTTCGTGAATCTGCTCGCCCCTTGGGGCGTGGCGACGACGACGCATCTGTCGGCCATCTGCATCGGACTGGTTTCGCTCGCCGCCAAAGTGGGCTTCGCCGGTGTGGTCCTGGCCGTCTTCGAGGTGTCCATGGCCAAAGTGCGCCTGTTCAGGGTTCCGGAGTTGCTCGCCGGCGCCTTCGTCCTGGCGCTGCTCGGAGTCGTGAGCGGGTTGGTCGTCAAGTGAGCACGTCGACCTATGCCAGCGCCCTCGGGCTCGAAGCCTCGGCGGTGTTGCTGTGCGCAGTGGTGACGTTGTGGCGGCGGTCCCTCGGCGCCATCGTACGGGCCCTCGCCATCCAGGGCTTGGCCCTGGCGTGTGTCGCCATGGTCATCGGTCTCCATCAGCACGATGCCGGGCTCATCGTCGTGGGCCTCCTCGTCTTGGGTGCCAAGGCGGTGGTGGTCCCGATCCTCATCACCCGGGTGGTGCGTAGCGACCCGAGAATGCGCGAGACCGAGCCTTTGGTCAATGTGCCCGCGTCACTCGTGGCTGCCGGTGCGCTCACGTTCCTCGCCTTCGCGGCCAAGCCGTTCGGTGACGTCGCTCGTACCGACCACCACCGGACGCCTCATCCCCATGGGGCTGGCCGCCATGCTGGTGGGATTCTTCGCGCTCGTGACCCGCCGCAAGGCGGTCTCTCAGATCGTGGGCATCTTGCTCGTGGACAACGGCATTGCGCTGGTGGCATTCCTGGCGACCGCCGGGGTGCCCCTTCTCGTGGAGCTCGGAGCATCACTCGACGTCTTGTTGGCAGTGGTCGTGTTGCGGGTGCTGGCCGCCCAGCTCCGCTCCCGCCTCGGGCCATTCGACCTGGACCAACTCACCGAGCTGCACGACTGATGCTGGTCATCGTTCTTGTGCTTCCTCTGGCTTGCGGGCTCGTGTGTGGTGTGGCGCCATGGCGGCGCGACCTCGGCTGGCTCGGCACGGCTACCGCCGCAGGGGTGCTCGTGGCCGGAGTCGTGCTGGCCGTTGATGTCGTGCACGGCCGTCCGGTGACGGCTCTGGGCGGGATCTTGCGGGTCGATGCGCTCAGCGCCTTCATGGTGATTGTCATCGGGGTCATCGCCGTGCTCGCCACATGGCAGGGCGTGCGCTACCTCGAAGCCGAGATCGCCGCGGGCCGCTGCACGCGCCGCCACGCCTCGCTCTACAGCGTCTTGGTCCAGGCGTTCTTGGCCACGATGCTCTTGGCCGTATTGGCTGCCAACCTCGGGGTGCTGTGGGTGGCCGTGGAGGCCACCACCGTGGTGACAACGTTCCTGGTCGGACATCGCCGGACCCGGTCGTCGCTCGAGGCCTCGTGGAAGTACATCGTGATCTGCTCGGTCGGGATCGCCATGGCGTTCCTGGGCACGGTGCTCATCTACCTGGCCGCACTGCATGCCGGCGGGCACGGACCACATTCACTCGACTGGACGTCGCTCGTGGCGCAGTCGCACCGGCTCGACCCCGGGGTGATGCGTCTGGGCTTCGCGCTCGTCGTGCTCGGCTATGGCACCAAGGTGGGTCTCGTGCCGATGCACAGCTGGCTGCCCGACGCCCACAGCCAGGCACCCGCCCCCGTCTCCGCCCTCATGTCCGGGGTGCTCCTGACCGTCGCCTTCTACGCCATTCTGCGCTTCAAGGTGATCGCCGACGGCGCGCTCGGCTCGGCGTTCCCTCGCACGCTGCTCGTCATCGTCGGCCTGCTGTCGCTGCTGGTGGCGGCGTCGCTGCTGCTCACCCAGCGGGACTACAAACGGATGCTCGCCTACCACAGCGTCGAGCACATGGGTCTCATCGCCCTGGGGGCGGCGGCAGGCTCGCCCCTGGCCATCGCCGCGGTGCTCCTCCACGTGCTGGGCCACGGCTTGGCCAAGGGGGTGCTGTTCCTGGCCTCGGGTGAGATCCTTCTGACCGAAGGGACGAGCGAGATCGAGCGCGTCCCAGCCCTGCTGAGCCGTCGCCCCGTACTCGGTGGCATCTTCGCGTTCGGGCTCGTTGCACTCCTCGGCTTCCCGCCGTTCAGCCTGTTCGTGAGCGAGCTCAACATGCTGCGCGCCGAGTTCCAGGTTGGCCTCGGCTGGGCTGCGGCCGCCTCCTTGGTGTGCATGGTGGTGATCTTCGCCGCCGTCATGTCCCACGGACGTCATCTCCTGCTCGGCCCCAAGGGCGCGACGACTCCGGCGATGACCCCGGCGCTCGTCGCCGTGCCCCTCGTCGGCGGCCTGGTGGGCTGCGCATTCATCGGGGTCTCGGCGTGGCCGCTGCAACCTCTGCTCCATGCCGCCGCCCGGATCGTGGCGCCATGACGAGCGCCACGGACCTGTCGTCGAGCCTCGACCGCCCCGGGAGCTTCCGGGAGTCCGTCGCGATCCCGGCCGACGCGCTGCACGTCACAGCCGCGGCGCTCCTTCAGCGGGGATTTCGCCTGGCCCTGGTGGCAGCCGCTCGATGGGCATCGGATCGATGCGGGTCACGTACCTCTTCACCTCCGGGCCCCCCGACCGCCGCATCGAGCTGGTGGTGGAAATCGACCGCCGACGACCCGAGATCCCCTCGCTGGCGGCCCTCTCGTTTCCGGCCAGCCGATTCGAGCGAGAGATGCACGACCTGTTCGGCATCGTCCCCGTCGGCCATCCGTTCCTACGTCGGCTGGTGCTGCATCAGCACTGGCCCGAGGGGTGGTATCCGATGCGCCGCGACGCGGGGCCCGTGCCCGCCATGGTGGACGACGCCGGCTCGTATCCGTTCGTCGAGGTACAGGGTGCGGGGGTCTACGAGATCCCCGTCGGACCGGTGCATGCGGGACTCATCGAGCCCGGCCACTTCCGCTTCTCGGTGGTCGGCGAGACCATCTTGAAGATGAAGGCCCGTCTGTGGTTCGTCCACAAGGGAATCGAGCGACTCTTCGAGGGTCAGAGCTCCGACGAGGGCATCGTTCTGGCGGAGCGCATTTCCGGTGACAGCGCGGTCGGCCATGGACTGGCGTACTGCATGGCGGTAGAGGAAGCCCGTGGCATCGAGGTGAGCTCACGGACGCACGAGCTGCGGTGTTTGCTGCTCGAATTGGAGCGGCTCTACAACCACGTGGCGGACATCGGCGCGCTGTGCAACGACGTCGGCTTCGGTCTCGCCCAGGCCCGGGCGCTGACGTTGCGCGAGCGCCTACTCCGGCTCAATGCATCGGTCACCGGGCACCGCCTGCTCCGCGGCGCCATCACGCCGGGGGAGGTCCACCTCCGGGCATTGCCTCAGGCCACCGACCTGGAGGAGATCGGAGAGCGGTTTCGCGACCTGGTCGAGCTGGCGCGGGGCCAGAGCACCGTGGTCGATCGCTTCACTGGGACCGCAGTGCTCAGGGCCGAGGATGCTGACGCGCTCGGGCGTACTGGGGGTCGTTGCCCGTGCCTCGGGATCGACTCTCGACGCTCGGGTCGCCCACCCCGTCGGTGAGAAGCCCCTTGCAGGGTTTGCTCCGGTGCGGGCTGCAGAACGGTGACGTACTGGCACGGTTCGACGTACGGGTGGAAGAAGCAGAGGCGTCTCTCGCCATGGTGGCGAACTACTGCATGCATCCGGGGCCACTGATGTCGAGCCATCGTGCATTGGGCGACCGAGGCCCCCTTACGGGACCTGGGAACAGGGCAGGGACCGGGATCGTTGAAGGGTGGCGCGGAAGCGTTGTTCACCGTATCGAGGTGGACGAGTCCGGACGGCTAGCGCGGGTCAAGGTCGTCGACCCATCGTTCTTCAATTGGCCGGCGCTCTCGGTGGCGCTGGCCGACACGATCGTGCCGGACTTTCCTCTCGCCAACAAGAGCTTCAATCTTTCCTATGCGGGCAACGATCTGTAAGAACAAGGAGCGACAATGGAACTTGAAGATGTCGTCGTTCGATTAGTATTCGGGCCGACATTCCAGTGCCTGGACGAGCCAACGACCGAGCGCAACCGGCTCGAGAATCGAGAAGACACCGTGACCACCCCGATCTATCAAGTGAAGGCCGAGTTCTTCAAGACGCTCGGTCATCCCGCGAGAATCCGTGTGCTCGAAGTGCTCCGTGAAGGCGAACGGACGGTGGGCGACCTCGCTCCAGCCGTTGGCATCGAGGCCTCACATCTGTCCCAACAGCTCGGCGTTCTGCGTCGAGCCAACCTCGTCCAAACCCGCAAGGAGGGAAACACCGTCTTGTACTCAGTCGGTAACCCGATGATCTTCGAGCTACTCGACGTGGCCCGTCGAATCCTCACTTCCTCGCTCGATGAGACCCGTGCCCTTTTGGCTGAGCTCGAGTCGCCCGAACCGAGCACTTCACCGAGGACTTCCCGTGGAGCCTGAGTAGGCCCTTCCGGTAGGGGCAAAGGCCACGATCGGACTGCCCGGGACACGATGGCACAGACCAAGAGGGCTGCCAGCCATCTGGGTCTTGGAGGGCAACCAAGTCCGGTATGCAATCTTCCCTGTAGTGCCGCACCCCCGATGCACCCGGAAGGGGTGCCAACGGCGCAGCCGACGGCCCGACGGGCAGCGTGCCCGAGCCGAGCTCCGAATGGCCGGCGACCTGGCCGCTCCAGATCTCGTCGACCACGAAACCGTCGCTGTGCTCCGCAAACGTTGGCTTGCTGGCACGATCACACAGCGCCGGTTTACAACGGCGATCAGCGATCTCGAACAGATCGCCATCGACCGTTATCCAGCTCTTCCGCTGATGAGGTGGGCATACGGACTCCGGTCGAACGTGACGCCCTACGACGCGGCTTATGTCGCGCTCGCCGAGGTGCTCGACTGTGAGCTGCTCACTGGTGACGGCCGACTGGGCAATGCGGTGGGGCCGAGGTGCGCCATCCGAGTGCTCCAGTAGATGACTTGACGACGGAGCTAGTCCCAGGCCGCCGCTCGTTGGTGTCGTGCGCGATTCGTGCGCGATTGAATCGGCTTCGAGCGGTCGCGGGCGGTTGTGGGCGGTCACTCACACCATCTCGGCCACCGTCGACGGGGTCAAAGGGGACTCGTTGCTCACCTCGGTGGTGCCCATCCAGATCACCACCGACTCTTTGCCCGACGCCGCGGTGGGCCGTATTCCTTTACGTTGAGCGCCATCAACGGACTGCCTCCCTACACGTGGAGCACGTCCGATCCCGTCGGTGACGGCTTCGTGCTCGACCCACCACGGGCGACGATCAGCAACCCATCGGGTCCCGCGGTGGCAGGTCAGGCTGTGGCGATGTCCCTGCCCGGCATCGGCTCTGCGAGTGCCGTCCGCCATTCAGGCGCACCGAAGGCGTTGGCGAAGTACTGCGTCTCGTGGGCCACGTCCCCTTCCTGGAACTCCATGATGCTCACGGAGTAGCTGGGCACCCCGTCGTACGTGATGACGCATTCGCTCACCCAGAGGTCTCCGCCTCCGACGATCCGTATGACGGTGAAGTGTCGATTGGCAGGGTGTGCGCCGCGTTGCGCCGAGATCGTGTCGCGGCCCCGGAATCGTTCACCGGACTGCGGATAGTCGAGGATCGCGTCCGCACTGTAGATGGCATGCTCGACTTCGGTATCTCCGCGCTCAGATGCCTGCCAGTGGTCCTCGAGTGCGGCCCTCTTCTGGCTGTCGGAGTTCATGACGTGTCCCTTCTCCTCGCGGCAGAGTGATTGGGGAGTCCTGGATGTCCCGAGGCTTCTCCCGGGAGCCACCTTCGAAGGTCATGCGGACGGCGACAACACAGTCGGCGATTCTGTGTCATACACCTCACCCTTGTCATCGGGTCCGGAGTCGCTGGCGCGGCTGCCGTGGATGTCGTCGTGACACCCTTCAGGTGCGTCGGTTTACGTGAAGAACCGGTCAGCCGCCGCTTGGTCCTCGAAGTAGACCTTGATATCGGACAGAAGATCGTCGGAGTCGGACTCAAGAAGGTACAGATGGTGTCCCCGGTAGATCCGGCCGGCGTTCTGGGCCTGGGCGTACTGGAGAGCGGTCATATGGGCTTCGCCCATCATCCAATCCATCCACTTCAACACCTCGAATGTGCCCTTGGAGTAATCGACCAACGTGGCGATATGACCTCGCACTTCGTCGGGTCCGTGGAACACCCCGGAGAGCTTGTGATGCCCCGGAACGGTCAAGACGACGTTCGGCGAGAGCAGTCGCATCGCGTCGTCGAGGGGCGGCGTCAGGGGGAAGCTTAGAAAGAACTGCCTTGCATTGAGCAAGCGCTGAGGTTCTTGCACCATATCGTCGATCTTAGAGCACACGTAATGGCGATCCGGCCAATCGCGCATCTATTCAGCGGGAAGGCGCACCTCGAAAACGGGCACTGGTTCGGCGAAGCCTTTGAGATCGAGTGCCCCCTTGGACTCGAAGCGAAAGCGCTTTCCAACACAGAGCTCTCGCACGGCTGTCGAGACGGCGATTCCACCGGGAGCCGCTGCTCCGCAAAGTCGTGCCGACAATTGAACGGCGGCCCCGAACAAGTCGCCTCGTTCGGTAACAGGCTCCCCGACGTTGATGCCAACGCGCAGGTGGATGGGCCGCTCGGCACCTTCGTTCCGGCGACGAAGGGAGCGTTGAATGTCGATGCCGGACTCGACCGCAGCCGACACGGACATGAACGACGCCATGATTCCATCGCCGGTGTGCTTCACCTCGCGTCCACCTTGCTTGTGCAGTGCGGCACGCACGACCTCATCGTGCTCGCGGAGGAGCAGCATGTATCGGTCGTCGCCCAATTCCTGCGTCTGCTGCGTCGAGTCACACAGGTCAGTGAACAGAATTGCCCGGACAGCAGACTCGACATACGCCTCTCCTGCTGGGTGTCGGGGGATGTCACCAAGAAACGCATTAATGGGCCCGTCGCCCACTTCGATGATGTTGTCGGCCACCAGGCCATGAGCTTCCCGGTGCACAGTCTCCAAGGATTCTCGGTCGGGTCCCTCGGCGAGACAAAAGACCGTCCCTTCTCTGTCATCGAACCAATACGTGACGTAACGGACTTGGTACTTGTCCTGGACGGCAAGATCGAGTTCGTGCGCGGCGGCGATGTCGGCGGCCGTCGCGCCAGGCGCCTTGTGTCGATCAAGGAACAACGCCATGCCACGTAGGTTAGCAACGGGGGCGGTTTCGCCCTGAGGATGGAGATGCACCTTCCGATCTGAGTCTGTCTCTTGCCGCCGCTCGTGGGTATTGACAAGGCGACAGTGCTAGGCATGGTGCACCCCCAGGGGAGTCCTAACCGGCCGAGTGTGAAGCCAGTCGTGGCTCCGATGTTCTAGATCGCTGACAGAAGGTGGTGCATCCGTTCTCCACCCCGGAGTCAGTGCCGAGCAGCAGCCCATGAACGGCGAACTCGAGTGAGCAGGGCACGATCGAGCAAGAACGCCTTGTGCTCGCTCAGTGTCCCGGTTGTCCATCGTACGCTGTGTTCTGCGTGGAGCTCGGTGGCCAGTGCCCATCGTGCGAGTCCACTGTAGCGTCGCTCCTGTGTCAGCCACGCGGAGAACTCCCCGTCCCGGTCGAAGCCGAAACACGGGTAGACGTGTCCCACGATGTCATGAACGGCCCGAAATCGGTCGTACGCGTTGCCGAACTCGCAATTCAGGAGCGGGTGGGAGCGGTCGCGTTCCGTTGCAGCTGCAGTGACTTCGAGGACGCCGTGAGCTCGCACTGCTCCGACCATCTCATCGTCGGAGTCGTAAGGCGTTCGGCAGCGAGTGAATCTCACCCGAATGCCATGGCGACCGGGATGATCGCTTGTCAGGTGGGCGAAGATCTCGTCTGACTCTCGCTCGAGCTGCTCATATGCAGCACGGACCGTTGTGTCACGACGATTGCTTGGCCCATCAAGAAAACTGGAGGCAACTTCGCGTGCAAGAGTGGGATCCACCTGTAGGCGGCTCCCGCGAAATTGAGCTGACCATGACCACCTCCTCCCAGACGACGGGTCCAGTTCGCACGTGCCTACGGTCCGCCGGGGGAGTCCGATCGCTATCGTCCCACGAGCCAAGCCGCTGTCGCTGCGCCGCGCCGCCATGTGGTCAACGCGAGACGATGCGCCTTGCCCGTCCACCGCGAGGATGCGGCGAGCAAACGCCGGTCGGAATCGGCGAAGCCGGAGTACCAGGAAGTTCGGCCATCGGCGACCTGCGGGGCGCCTCCGGGATTGATGAACAGAGCGAGACCGACCAAGCCCATGATGAGGAGGATTCCGACGAGCGTGGCCGGGACCGCGATGCTCGAGTGTGAGGCTTCAATCGCCGACCCCAGCGGGACGGAGGCGGCCTGCGAGCCGCTGCCCACCGGTCCGTCCTCGGGTGCGGTGCTCGGCAACGCCGCCATCCCCGGGCTCGGCACCAGCGGTGTGACGTTGGTCGGCACAGTGGTACTGGGTGCGACGGCGTTCTCGATCCCGGCCATGGAAGCCCGGGCCGTACCACCCGCGGATTTCGAAGTCGACGTCTGATCCTTGGCAGCAGGATGGGAGGCTGTCGTTTCGGGAATGCGTTGACTGGCCACCGTCGTTGAAGGCGCGTCGCCTGTCGACGGAAATGCAAAAGCGGCCGCGCTTTGGCTCGTGGTCCCAGGTGTGGCGGGGCCCGACGTTGGTGCACCCTCTGACGGAGACGAGACGGGAACAGGCCCCACCGGCGACGAAGTCGGTGTGGTCGACGTCTGGGTCGGTTCCGTCGGGGACGTGACGGCGGTCGCGCTCAGGGTCGTGCTCCCAGGTGTGGCCGAGCCCGACGTTGGTGCACTCCCTGACGGAGAAGAGACGGGAACCGAGACGGGTACCGGGGGCCCACCGGCGACGATGTCGGTGTGGTCGACGTCTGGGTCGGCTTCGTCGGAGACGCCACGGGGGCCGGAGATCCGGTGGGAGGCGGAGAAGTGGGCTGCGGCGGGGGAGCGGGCGCCGATGTGAGCGTCGGCGGTTGAAGTGCAGGAGGAGCAGGGACAACGTCAAAGAGGAACGCGTTCCCGTTGCTGTCGACAGCCGCACACGACGAAGCGGAGAAGCACGAAACGGCGTGCAGATTGCCCAGGAGATCGAGCAGTGTAGGCGTCGACCATGCAGAGCCGTTGTAGGTCAAGTAGTTGCCGAAGTGGTCCACGGCGGTACAAGACGCCCCATCACACGCAACAGCCGTCAATCCACCCAGGGGGTCAACGCGGGTCAACGTGGACCACGCTGACCCGTTGTAACTGATCTCATCTCCGTAGGAGTTGACGGCGACACAAAAGGCGCTTGACGAGCACGAGACCGAAGAGAAGAGGAGGCCGAACGGGTTCATAGATTGCGGAGCTGACCAGGTCGTCCCGTTGAACGTGATCGCCTGGCCCCCGTAGTCGACGGCTACGCAGAACGAGCTCGTTGGGCACGAGACCGAACTGAGCAGACCTGAGGAGTCGACGGCTTCGGGAGCTGACCAGGCCGTCCCGTTGAACGTGATCGCCTTGCCCCCGTAGTCGACAGCCACGCAGAACGAGCTCGTTGGGCACGAGACCGAACTGAGCAGACCTGAGGAGTCGACGGCCTTGGGAGCTGACCAGGTTGTCCCGTTGAACGTGATCGCCTGGCCCACGGAGTCGACGGCCATGCAGAACGAGCTCGTTGCACACGAGACCGAACTGAGGGTCCCTGAGGAGTCGACCGGTGTGGCCGGTGACCAGGCCGAGCCGTCATACGACCACCCTTGTCCACCCGCGCCCAGGGCAATGCAGGTGGACGTCGAAGTGCAGGAAACCGAGGTCAGCAGGCTTGATCCAGAAGAACCGCCGGTGGCGTTCGCCCTAGCGGGCGTCGTCAACGTCCAAGTGGTGATCAGACCGGCGATCAGGAGGACTCCTGCCAATGTCCGTGGGGTACGCGCTCGCGCTCCGAGCAGTCGCCGGCAGCTCGATCTCCCCCCGTTTCGCATTCGGACTCCAGTTGGCAGCCCGTGACCGTTTCGCTGGCCCGGTCCAGAGTGTTGCCCCTCCTGATTCTTCAAGACCTGGAGCCAGTGTCAAGGGGTACCACCCAGGGTCCAATAGCCACCTCTCTCAGCGCGCAGCTCGAGACGGCTCCCGTTGACCACGACCGGCGATACCCGGTCGGCTTGGTTGGAGGCATGTCCCCTCGCTTCGATGGACTCGGCGGACGGCTGGCTGCTCCCGCGATGGCGCGCCTGAACCGCGATCTGGAGCTCGCCGATCGCGGAGCTGGGCCCTGCCCCGGACCACCGCGTCCCGAGCACCGGTTTCGGGCCCGGCGTCGGCATTGCCGAATTGGCCCACCACCTTCCCAACGGAATCGTTGCCGACATCGACCCCTCTGCCGCCCTCGGCGCAACCGATCCGCCGTCGAAACGCGTCAGGTCGTTCTGCGCAAAGGGGACGCCGAAGCTGTTCCCTGGCCGGACGACACGTTCGAGGGGGTCGTCGCTGTCAACAGCTGCCAACTGTAGGAACCCCTCCACGTCGCCATTGGCGAGGTGAAGCGCGTCATCACACCGGGTGGCACCCTCGTGACCATGACCCATCGGTGGGCGGTGACGAAGGCATCGGGATCCCCCGGGAATGGACCGATACCGTGCTCGACCTGCTGACAGCACGCGGTTTCTCCGTGGTCCAGTTCGACACACGAACGTTCCGCACTGGCCCCGCACTCGTCCTGCGCGCCACGGCCACTGGGGCCACGGGTTCCCGGTCCTCTGTGGAGGATACGTCGGCCTAGAATGGCCGGGACCAGGCCGAGCCGGTGGGTCGGGAGACGAACGATGACCGCTGCCATGAATCAGCCCGATACGCCGTTTCGGGCCACGTTCAAGCGAATGGACGAGTCAACCGCCGAGGAGTGGGCGCACATCGAGGCGCAGCATGACGGCCTAATCGACGCCCTACCGGACCGGATCCTCGATCAACTGCGCTTGCTCGAATCCGATGCCGGCGGTTTTGCGGTCGATCGACTCACCCACAGCCTGCAGACGGCACGCCGGGCCGAGATCGACCGATGGGACGACTCCTATCTCGTCTGCGCCCTGCTCCATGACATCGGCGACGTGCTCGCGCCTCGCAACCACGCCGAGATCGCGGCAGCCATCTTGAGGCCATGGGTCCCTCCTTCACACCACTGGATGGTGGAGAAGCACGGGGTGTTTCAGGGTTACTACTTCTGGCATCACATCGGCGCCGACCGCCATGCTCGTGATGCGCTCAAAGGGCATGAGTACTACGACCTGGCTGAGGAGTTCGTGAGGAAGTACGACATGCTCGCCTTTGACGACGAGTACTCGACGCCGCCGCTCGACCACTACGAGCCGTTGATCCGAGAGTTCTTCGTGGGAGCCCCCCAGTCGTCGTAGAGCGAGGACTGCAGCACCTCGTGTGCCGGGGATACCGGATACGTCCGCTCTTGACCTCGCACACCGGAGGTGTGCCGGAGGTTCCGCCAAGTCGTCTCGTGCCGGCGGGCCCAACACCTCTCGCCCCAGCAGAAGCGGGCATGTCGTGATGCTCTGGATGGCCAATGGGCCGCGAGTGACGTCACGTCACCGGCGCGAGCTGTGGCTCCCTCGATTCTCACAACACTGGTCTTCGGACCCGTCGCCCGGCCGGGATTCACGCCAGGTTCCTACAGACGTCGCGGCTTCTGGTCGATCCATTCTCCATGGAGGCGAGTCCAGCACCGGAGCTTCCCGTCGGCCCTCTTCGCCTCGCCCTCGTCCCTCGGGTTCGGTTGCACTTCACGCCCGTCTCTTCGGGATGAGCTCTTCTCAAGAGGCATCGAGCGGCAGCTCGGCCACCGAGACGAGGTCGATCGCCGTGGTGGGTGCCTCGGGATACGTCGGACGACGGCTCGTCGACCACCTGGTCCAACGCGGCCACCATGTGACAGCCGTCGGACGTGTTCTGCATCGTCTTCCCTCGGGCCCTGACGTCGATCCGCGCCGCGATCGACGTCGGAGACCCGGAGGCCGTCGCCGCCGTCCTCGGTGGCGTCGACGCCGCCTACTACCTGGTGCACGCCATGGCCGGAGGGGATGGATACGCACAACGTGACCGCGACATGGCTCGCTGCTTCGCGATTGCTGCCCGGCACACGGGACTGGGCCGGATCGTCTACCTCGGGGGGCTCGGGCGCGAGGCGTTGTCCGAACATCTTTCGAGCCGCCAAGAGGTCGGACAGATTCTGCGCCAGTCGGGTGTTGCGGTTGTCGAGCTGCGGGCCGCGGTCATCATCGGAGCCGGGAGCATCTCCTTCGAGATGCTGCGCTATCTGACCGAACGGCTCCCGGCCATGGTCTGCCCACGATGGGTCGACACCCGATTGCAGCCGCTGGCCGAGCGGGACCTGCTGTCGTATCTGGAACAAGGTCTCGATGTGGCCGAGGGCACCTACGAGGTCGGTGCACCCGAGGTCACGACCTACCACGACATGATGCAGTGCTATGCCGAAGTCCGCGGATTGCGGAAGCGCATCATCGTCAAGATCCCTCTGCTGACACCGTCGCTTTCGGCGAGATGGGTCGACCTTGTGACTCCGGTCGACCGAGCGGTCAGTCACGCACTGATCGAGAGCCTCGCCAACGAAGTGGTTGTCCGAGACAGCGCTCGAACCGCGACTGCCTTCGACGTCGAGCCGATGTCGGTCAAAGACGCCATCGAGACAGCGCTGGTCGATCAGGCGGAGCGTATGCCCAGCGCCCTGTTCGACCTCGACGAAGGCCTGACTGACGGCGTCTACGTGATGCGGTGCGAGGCTCCGGTACCCGCGCAGCAGATCGTCGCCCTGGGGCGGGACTTGTCCACGTGCGGTGGCGACCTCCGGTGGTATGGGGCATATCGGGCTTGGCGCTTGCGTCTTGCGCTCGGGCACTGGTTCGGCGAGGACCTCGCGTTGCATCGACCCGGGCAGCTCGATGCCGGTTCCCTCGTCGACTGGTGGACTCTCGAGCGTCTTGACCCCGGCTGCCTGGTCCTGGGCACCACCGCGTGGGTCTTCGGAGACGCCTGGCTCGGATACCAGGTCCTGGCTTCCCCGCGTTCGGCATCCCCCGGGTCGACAGATTCGTCGGGTCGAGTTGTGCAGGTCGCGGCTTTCCGGCCGAGAGGGGTATGCGGCTTCGCCTATTGGCGACTGCTCAGGCCGGTGCACCGTCGGGTCTTCGGATCGATGGTCCGACATCGCGTCCGGCGTGCCGGAGCAGACGCCTCGGAGCTCGTCGTGCGGAGCGACCTCGCTCCTGTGGCCCACGGGTGAACGTCGAGACGCATCCTTAGATGCCCGTGTGCTCGGCCCGGATCGGGAGTGGGTCGGGCACAAAGGGCATAAGGGCGTTGGGCGGGATGCCGCCGAATCGACCGGCTTCGAAGTCCTCGAGTGCCTGCACGATCTCGTCCCTCGTGTTCATCACGAATGGTCCGTAGTGCGCAACCGGCTCCCGGATGGGCTGTCCTCCGAGGAGGAGGATCTCGAGGTGGACCGTGCTCGAGTCCTGTCGATCGTCAGCCCGCACCGAAATCCAGTCTCCGGTGCCGAAGGCCACGAGCTGGCCGGTGCGGATGGGCCGTCCTTCGGGGCCCATCCGCCCCGATCCGGCCAGGACGTAGGCCAGGGCATTGAAGCGGGGATCCCAGGGCAGTTGCAGAAGCGCCCCAGCCGCCACGCTGGCGTGCATGAGGGCCATCGGTGTGTGTGTCGAGCCCGGTCCGCGGTGGCCGCCCACCACCCCGGCGATGACCCGCAGCAGTGCTCCCCGGTCGGCGGAGGACAGCAGCGCGACATCTCCGGCCTCGAGGCCCTGGTAGGCGGGTGGAATCATCTTGGCCTTGGCCGGGAGGTTCACCCACAACTGGACTCCGTGGAAGAGGCCCCCCGAGATGACGAGATCCTCGGGCGGTGTCTCTATGTGGAGGATCCCTCCACCCGCGGTCATCCATTGTGTGGCTCCATCGGTGATGAGCCCGCCACCACCGTTGGAATCTTGGTGGGCGAAGGTGCCGTCGATCATGTACGTCACGGTCTCGAATCCGCGGTGCGGATGCCATGGGGTTCCCTTGGGCTCACCGGGCGCGTAGTCGACCTCACCCATCTGGTCCATGTGCACGAACGGGTCCAGGTCCTCGAGGCTCATTCCGGCGAAGGCCCGCCGCACCGGGAACCCCTCACCTTCGAACCCGCCGGGAGCCGTCGTGACCGACGTGACGGAGCGCTCCCTCGACGATGTCGGTTCGGGAGCGGGGATCGAGGGCAGACTCGACAGATCATCGATGGTCACCGCGGGCATGACGACCTCCTCTATCGATGGATGATCTCTATCGACGGACGATCACGACTGCCGATCGAGCCTCCGGGTACATTGTCACACCGACCTGCCGTCGGCGTCGCACGGCCACCGGGAACCCCGGGGTCGCGAAAAGTCCTGGCCACGAACGGTCGGGGCCCGATGAGGCGGACCTTGTTCGGGGCGGAGGTGGTCAATTTCGACTCTCGTCCCGCCGGCCCCGCGGATGGCACGAAACCGGGCCGCCCGGCCGGAGATGCAGACGGACCGCCGCACCGATTAATACAAGGGTGATGCTTCTCGACGGAAAGACAGTGCTCGTGACCGGCGTGGGCGTCGGGCTCGGGAAGGAGTGCGCCGCGAGCGCGCTGCGCGACGGGGCGAACGTGGTCCTGGCCGCACGCCGAAAGGAGGAGCTCGCGCAAGCGGCTGCGGATCTGGACCCCGGCGGCGAGCGCACCACCTACCAAGCCACCGACATCACCGACGCCGACTCCTGTGGGTCTCTCGTCCAACTGGCGTTGGAGAGATTCGGCTCGGTCGATGCCTTGATCCAGGTCGCGGCGTTCGAGCATGCCTGGGGCGGCCTGTACGACCTGAACCTCGACGACTGGCGGGCGGCCTTCGATACCAACGTGCTGGGTGCGCTGACGCTGCTGCGGCCCGTGGCCACCGCCATGAAGGAGGGCGGTGGCGGCTCCGTCGTCTTCATCGGCTCACAGTCGATGTTCAAGCCGGCGATGCCACAAGCCGGCTACGCGGCCTCCAAGAGCGCCTTGCTGACCGCGGTCTACTACCTGGCGGACGAGCTCGGACCCGACAACATCCGGTGCAACATGGTGATCCCCTCCTGGATGTGGGGCCCCAATGTCCAGCTCTACGTCTCGGGGACGGCTCGACATCAGGGCCGGACCGAAGATGAAGTTCTCCAAGAGCTGGTAGCCGACTTCCCGTTGCGGCGAATGGCCGAGGACGGCGAGGTCGCCGACGTCGCGGTGTTCTTCGCGTCGGACCACGCCAAGGCGGTGACGGGGCAGTACCTGCTCGTGAACGCCGGTGAACTGCTTCGATGACCGGCGCTCCCAAACGGGTGGTTGTCTGGGGCACGGGTTTTGTGGGACGGATGGTGATTCCCGAGATCATTCGGCACCCCGCCTTCGAGCTCGTCGGCGTGGGAGTCAGCGCGCCCGAGAAAGTGGGTCGCGACGTCGGCGAGATCTGCGGCATCGATACCGCCGGTGTCACCGCCACCGACGACCTCGACGTCCTGGTCTCACTCAGGCCCGACGCCCTCGTGCACTACGGGCCGACCGCCGCCCACGCCGCCGACAACATCGCGCTCATGGGCACGTTCCTGCGAGCCGGCATCGATGTCTGCTCGACGGCGATGACCCCCTGGGTCTGGCCCGCCATGGCCCAGAATCCGCCGTCGTGGGTCGATCCCATCACCGAGGCCTGCGCCCAGGGCAACGCGTCCTGTTTCACCACCGGGATCGACCCCGGCTTCGCCAACGATCTCTTCCCGATGACCCTGATGGGACTGTGCGGCGAAGTCCGCTCCGTGAAGGCGCTCGAGATCCTCGACTACATCAATTACGAGGGTGACTACGAAGAAGAGATGGGCATCGGCCGACCGCCCGAGTTCACTCCGTTGCTCGAGCACACCGACATCCTGGTCATGTCGTGGGGCGCCACGGTACCGATGATCGCCCACGCCGTGGGCATCGACCTCGACCGCATCACCACCACCTGGGAGAAGTGGGTCACACCCGAACCGATCACCACCGCCAAGGGAACCATCGAGCCAGGGGCGGTCGCCGCCATCCGCTTCACCATCAACGGCATCTTCGGCGGTGAGACCCGGATCGGGCTCGAGCACATAAACCGGGTGGGTACCGACGCCGCCCCTGATTGGCCGCGCGGGTACTCAGGACGACGTGTACCGGGTCGAGATCGACGGGTCGCCCTCGATCACCCAGGAGACGGCGTTCCGCTTTACCGACGGCAGCGGTCGCGACGCCGCCGCGGCCGGCTGCCTCGCCACCGGACTTCGCGCGCTGAACGCGGTGCCCGCCGTGAACGACCGACCACCGGGATGGGTCACCCCGCTGGATCTGCCGTTGATCCCGGGCGTGGGGACGATTCGCTGACGATCGCCTCGGTGTGGATCCGGAGGGCGTCGGCTTCGGTCAGTAGGGGTAGGGACAGTTGTTGTACGCAACCGGGCCGGTCTCCAAGGAGATCTCCGCGGCATCGACTCGGAACACCTCGCCACCGTGCGCCGGGGCGTAGAGCACCTCGACCCCGTCACTCTCCCCGAGGTAGTACGCACACGACCCGTCGGGAGGCAGGCCGCGGGGAGATGCCGAACCGACCGGTGACCAGTGGACCACCGCCGTTTCGGCGCGAAATGGTTGCAGGGCCAGTGGGAATGCCCCTGCCAGCGTGCCTTCGAACAGGGGATCGCTCGATTCGATGTCGACCTGCCCAGCTTCGACCAGGTGCCCTTGATGGTCTGCGTAGAAGGGAAGGACGACAAGAAGAGCCACGATCCAAAGGACGAACGCTCCGATCACGACCGGGGCGAGATTCCAAGAGAGGCGCCCAGCCCGCTTGGCTGTGCGCTTGAGCAACGCGGGCACGGGGAATGGATCCCTCGGGGATCGCTCGGGTGCGGACACCGCTCCCTGAGTGACGTCGGGCCTCGGACGGCGCCTGACCAAGGCCAGGCCACGGCGGACCAACCAGATGCCCGCTTCCGCAGACAGAACGAGCATCAAGACCGGTACCAGGACCAGCGAGAGTGAGAAGACGGCCAAGAACGCAAGGGTGCCGACCAATGCGAGGGACAGAAGCGCCAGTGCCAGCAAGACCACGCTCTGTTCGAGGGTGGTGACATAGGAGTACCCGACTTCGTCGGGAGTGACGCCCAATGGCGCGTAGAAGAATTGCAGCACTATCCGGAGATATGCGAACAGGGCCACGGCCGAGATTGTCACCGCAGTTCCGCTGAATCGGAGAGTTGCCAGGCGGACCCCCACGCGATGGAGCAATCGGCGTCCCCACGGGAGTGTCACTGCTCGGTCTCCGCCACCTGGACCTCACTGCCCCTCGTCGATGACGTCAGGCCGGGACGGATCCTACAAGTCGCTGGCCACAAACGTGCGTCTTGAAGTGACCGACAGGTGGCGTCCGAGTTCGGACGGCGGTCTATCCCGGATAGGACTGTTCAGTGATGGCGTCCAAGTCGACGTCCCAACTCAGCGTGGTCGGGCCCGTCTTTCGGGCAAGGACCGCAGAGCCCAGGAGGGCCGGCTGCTCGTCGAGTCCCGCAGTGGGCGTGGTCAGAAGATCCGGCACGATCGATCCGGGCAGTCCCATTTCGGCACCCAGGATCTCGAAGCCCGTGGCCTGATTGAGCAGTAGGCGCCACGCGTACTTGGACAGTCGCCAGAAGTCCCACGGTGCCTCGTGCCACGGTGCCTCGTGCAGCGGCCAGGTCTGATGCGTGGCGAAGAACGCAATGCCACCCGGTTTCATGACGACGTTGAGGTCGATGACCGCCTTCCGGGCTCTTGCGGCTGCCGATCTCGACGACGGTCGGGGCTTCAAACGCCGAGACGAGGTGAAAGAACCGGTCAAAGAGGAGATGATACGGGTCACTGAGCAGCTGCTCCTCGACACGCCCATCGACGTCGATCGCGACGTCGGCCGCGCCCTTCAGGTGGACGATCACACGAACGTCCCTGGCTTCGCTCGCGTCGCGCATTTCCACGTCCAGGGTGAAGCGGCAGCTCATCGCCCCTTTGCCTTGCTCAGCTGCGACGTCAGGGCTTGGCCTGCCGTAGACAGTGGCGCGGGTCAGACGACGTGCGGGGAGTTCCACGTCGACACCGGTGACGGTGCAGTCGGGATGGAAGGCCCAGCCGTCCAAGTAGAAGTGGCCTCGGAAATGCGAGAGGTAGTCGATGCAGCAGCGGAGCCCGGAAGCCTTGGTGAGAGCTTACGAAACCCCCGCGCAGCCATTGTGCATGTCCCCTCGTCGCCGATGGCCCGCAGCGATGCCGGGTCAGATCCCGGCGGTGTCACGGTGAAGCTAGCCTGCTCTCGGTGGCCGAGTTCGAGCTCCACACCGCGCGCCTGACCCTCCGCAGCTGGAAACTGGTGGACCGGCCGCTGTTTGCGAGGATGAACGCCGATCCGGAGGTGATGGAGTTCTTCCCCTCGTTGTTGAGGCCAGACGAGAGCGATGCCCTCGTCTGCCGTTTCGAGGCCGAGTTCGCCAGCCGCGGGTTTTGTCCCTGGGCCGTCGAAGAACGCCAGAGCGGGGACTTCATCGGTTTCGTGGGGCTCCACGATGTCCCCGACTACCTGTCGTTCGCGCCGAGCGTCGAGGTCGGGTGGCGGCTCGGACGCCCGTTCTGGGGACGGGGGTACGCGACCGAAGCTGCCTCAGCCGCGATCCGATTCGGTTTCGAGACTCTCGACCTCGTCGAGATCGTCTCGTTCACCTCGACGGTCAATGTGCGATCTCGAAGCGTGATGGAGCGGCTCGCGATGTCCCGCACACCGGCTGAGGATTTCGAGCATCCGGACATCGCCCAAGGCCACCGGCTCCGCCCGCACGTGCTCTACCGCCGCGGAGCAAGGTCGGCCGGCGACGTCCGTCCTGGTGCGCCTTGAACCAGCTCTCCGACGTGCGCGCCTGGCGCGCATCGACAGGATCCCTCGGTTCATGGCGCCACGGGAGCTGGTCTTCAGTCGGCTTCGCCCGACAGCAGGATCAGCGCCCGTTACTCCTTGTCACGAAATGGTTGTGGACCTCGAAGAACGTCGTCTGGGGCGGATCGAGCACGCCGATCTTCCGGAAGATCGGTGCAATCCGTTCCTCTTGGAACTCCCGCAACGCCTCGCGCGACTCCCACACGTCGATGATGCGAATCCCGTCGTCGGTCTTCGTGACGCAGTGGAAGATCACCCCCGACGGTGGGGGGCCACCCGGGAGCAGGCCCATGATCTCTACGACCTCGTCGTACTGCTCGAGGGTCACATCCCGGTAGTCAACCTGCACACCGACTGCCATCACGACCCCCAAAGCCGTGGGTACCGGTCCAATTCCGGCACCAGTATCGCGCCGATCGGGGCCCGGCGCCCACCGGCGCCGGCCCGATACTGCCGTACGTGACCGCTGCCCCCGATCCATCCCGGCGTAGGGCGCCAGCCTGGGCCTGGTGCATCCAGTCCGGGCACATGGATTCTGCCGGTGGCACAGAGGGCGCGACCGCATTCTCGGTCTCAGACCGTCAGGCGCCGGTGGCCCGGGCGGACGAAGAGATCGGCCGAGCTCCCGAGGTCCTTCTGCACCTTCCGCTGGGTCTCGAGCAACTCGTCGGCCCACAGCATCTGCAGTGTTGCCCGGATACGGTCACCTCGTCGGCGGGCCGTTGCGTCCTCAAGGGCCTCTCGCAAGACGTCGTCAAGGGCGGCGTCATGACCTGGGGGCGGACCCAGCGAGTCGCGCCCGCCGGCCAGCACTTCCGCGAACTCCTCGTACCATCGGTGGCTCGACGCGTAGGAGTCGCGCAGCACCGCCCCGGCGATGGCCACCGACTCGAGCTCGGGCTTTCCTGGCTCGGCAGCCACTGTGGGCTGGCTCGCCAGCGTGTAGGCGGCCAACCGGATCCGGTTCGTCCCGGTGTAGAGCTTGGCGACGGTCTCGACCGGCACCACCTTCGCCCCACGCTCCGCGAGGAACTGACGGAATGCGTCGTCGAGCCGCAGGTACGCACCCTGTGCTGCTCGTTGCGCCGGCTCGGTGTCCACGTCGCGGGTCGTGACGGTCAGCCTGTTCACCGCGTCGGCCAGGTAGCCCGAGCTCTTGACGAACGCATCGGCCAGGGCGTGTCCGAGTGCGGCTGTGGCGCCCCGGGGCCAGAACAGGAGCCCCACGATCACACTGACGGCGCAGCCGATCGTGACGTCTTCGATCCGTGTCAGGCCGACCTTCCAGCCGGTTGGTTCGATGATGTTGAACAAGATGACGACCACGACGGTGAAGCCGGCCTGTCCGGCCGCGAACGAGATCATGGACGGAGCCACTCCCGACACCAGCACGGCAAGGGGGAGGAGCACCCACAACAGCACCGGGTGCGCCGCGACCCCGATCATGATCGCCGAGCCCACCACGAAACCCCCAGCCGTCCCCCCGACGGCGCGTAGGGCTGTCGCTCCCGTGCCCAGCGCATTGGACCGCAACACCGACAACGTGCCCAGGACCACCCAGAAGCCGTGCTCGACATCGGTGATCTCGATGACCGCAACGGCCAAGGCCAGACCGGCGGCACCTCGCACTGCGTTGCGGAACCACACCGAGCGCGGAGAGAGATGCGAGGCCAGTCGAGGCCAGAACAGGCTCGAGGAGCCTGCGTCAGCCACGTCGGGCACCTCACCTGCCACGGGTTGCGCCCCCGCTGCTTCGAGCGCCGCGTTTGCCACGATCGCGGTGGCGATGCCGAACGCGCGGGCGTGGAAGCTCGGGTCCAGCAATAGGGTGTCGGGAGGGTGGCTGATCGGCTCGAGCCCACCCTGGCGTCCGCGGCCCGTCGTGGCGGGATCTGCCTCGGGATCGATCAGCGTCGACACGTCGGCGTCGAGGTCGGTGGCGATCAGCTGATGCAGCCGCCTTGTCGACTGCTGGACCGCATTGATCAATGGCGGATCCTCGACCGGGTGGCCCTCGTTGTCACAGATGAGCGAGGCGCTCAGGCGCAGGGTCTTGGCCGTTTCTCGCAGGAGGGCCCGGACCGTCGGCAGCTCGAGCGCCGCAGATTCCTCATTGACCAGGGTGGCGTTCCCGGCGGCCCATTCGACCCGACCCACCAGCCTGGCCACGGCGACGGCGCTGGTGGCGGCGCCGGTGGGCGGGTACGGGGTCGCCGCGAACTGGTCCCGAAGCAACTGGAGCTCCGCCCCGACGGTGCCCAGCGTCCGGGGATCGCGCCGACCCTCTCCGTGCGCCTCCGCCAGAAGACCGATGGCCGAGACGGTGGCGGCCAGACGCCGGCGGAGGTCGTCGTGCCAAGGGGTGGGCCAGAGCACCATGCAGGCCGGGATGCAGAAGGCGCCCGCAAGAGCCCAGCCGAGGAGCCGAGGACCGATGCTGGTGGTGGGTTGGGCCACGGCCACGGGTAGGACGAAGGTGAGAAGCGCCGCGGTCGACGCGGTCGCGGCTTGCGGCGACAGGATCCCCGCGAAGAGCGTGACGAACCCCACCACCGCCATCGCCACCACCGATTCCTCTTTGTGCGGTGACACGACGGTGCCGAGGGCGATGTAACAACTCCCGGCGACGAAGAGGGCGAGGTAGGAGACAAGTCGTGTGCGTGGCCGACCCGGGAAATCCACCAGGAGCAACAGGGCGAACGAGCCGAAGGCTGCGAAGAGGCTGATCTGCGAGTTTGAGAAGAGCAGGTGGGCCAGGCCGAAGACCAAGGGCATGACGACGGCCGCCCGGACCGACCGCGTGACGGCCACGAGCCCCGGGTCCCTGGCCCTGACCCACGCGCCGACATTCGCCGACAGTCCTCGGCGTACCGGCGTCGGCGGGGTCCTCGCCGTCATCGGAGGTGCGTCAGTCGTTTCCGGGGTCGACGCCGCATGAAGGAGCCAGAGATACCACAGGTGGGGCCACCTGACTGCAGTTCACCCTCTTCAGCTCGACCGCCGATGCCGCGGGGAACACGGCTGTCGATCGATCTCAGGGTCCGTCGGCGGCCAATCCGTCGATGGCGCCCGTGATGTCTGTGAAGACCTGCTCGACAGGTTGTTGGCCGTCGACGTCCACCAGAAGCCCGCGATTTGCGTAGAAGGCCAGCAGCGGCTGCGTCTCGGCATCGAATACCTCGAAACGGTGCGCGATGGCCACTTCCGTGTCGTCACCGCGACCCTCTTGGCGTGCCCGAGCCAAGAGTCTGTTGTGCAACTCGTCTCGGCCGACCCGGAGATGGACCACAGCCTGGAGCTCGATTCCATCGACAAGATGCGCCACCTCGTACGCCTCCTCGGCTTGGCGCAGGTTCCGCGGGAACCCGTCGAGTACATACCCGCCGGCGCGCACCGCTTCGAGGACGGGAACGGACAACATCTCGATCACCAACTCGTCGGGTACGAGATCGCCCCGTTGCAAATAGGCGCCGGCGATCTGTCCGATTCTCGTGCCTTTGGTCACTTCGGCACGCAACATCGCTCCACTCGAGAGGTGCGCGATCCCGTAATAGGCGGCCAGCTTCGCCGCCTGTGTGCCTTTCCCGGCCCCCGGATACGCCACCAGCAGAAGTCGCACGGTCGTCACGCTAATGGTTTGCAGGGCGCTCGCGAACGAGCCCCCAAGCTCACCCTTTCGGCCGATGCACGCTGCCGCCAGGGGCCGGCCCCTGTCGTTCAAGCGCGTGACGCTCCCACTTGCCGCAGTTGGCGGCGGCCTCGTAGCTCGACTGCAGGAAGTCGAGCAGGACCGCGTCGGAATCGGGGGCGCTGCGCACTGCGGTGTAGGGGAGCACGAACTCTCCGAGGGTGTGGCTGAACGACGCCTCGCCCGGCATGACGGCTGCTCGGCGGTACCCGGCGGGTTCGGGGTACGCATACGAGTAGAAGAACCCTTCGCCTTCGCCCCCGGGCCAGTAGCCGCAACTGCTCACCTCGTGCGAATAGGCCTCCAACATCACCTGGGGCCCGCAGTTGGGGGCTCCCCCCGGATGCGGCGGCGCCGGTCGCCCCGAGAATCGGGTCACGGCCAGGTCCATCGCGCCCCAGAAGAAATGGACCGGGCTGGCTTTTCCGATGAAACGGCTGCGAAAGACCTCGAACACCCGCTCGGCCTGGACCAAGAGCAGCCAGAACCGGTGTGCGTGGTCGGGGACATATGTCGTGTGTACGTTGTCCTCGGCGAAGGCGACGGCACCCTCGATCTCGACAGGCATGGGCCAGATCGTCGTCCCGACACCGAGGTCGTCGAGCCGGGCCATGACCTCGACATAGAATTCGGAGACCGGTCGAGTCTCGAGCGGCAACCAACGACGTTCGCCGGTGTCGGTCATGATGTGCAGCTCATGGTCTTGCAGGTCGAAGTCGATCTGGAAGGCGAGCCCATTGGGGTGCGGTATCAGCGAGGTGGTCAAGCCGCGGGCGGTCACATAGAGCGTCACGTTCCACCAGTGGTTGATCGTCGGCGTATTGGCCATGCGAATCTTCCCGACAATCTGGGTCCACAGCTGAAGAGTGTCGCGGGTGGGTTCCCACTCGGCTGACCGGCAATGACGGCCAACGGCTCGCCGAACCTGGAGCAAGTGGCTCCTTCGGACGTTCTGCGCTTGCCACGTCGGCTTCCTCGCTTTCGAATCAGGCAGTGGCGGTCCGACGCCGGATCACCGCCGAAGGCTCCGGCTGTCTCGGTGAGCTGCCATGGCAACGTGACGTCGGTCACGGGCCAGGCACCGGCGTGTTCGCCGCGTCGGGCGTGAAGAAGTCTGTCACCGTTGGACCGTATCGGTACGGGTCCTAGAATCGAACCGTATCCTCGACGGATCGGAGCCTTGTTGTGGCCCAGAACGATGATTGGTCGCCGGATGAGCCTCCGGGGACCGAGGCCTTCGAGCAAGGTGACGAGGCCCTTGACGAGGATTCCCGGATCAATCCGAGCCTGATCGAGCAGATCGAGCAAGATCCCTCGCTCGACCCCACCCTTCAGGTGGACGAGCGTGAGCTCGAAGAAGCAGGTGTGGAGCTCGACGACCCGGAACGCCTGGTCACCCTGGACGGAGGGATGGACGACCCCGATGGTTTGGGAGAGCCAACGTTTCGCACCCGCCGGCAACGTGAAGCCGGCGACGGATGGGAGCTCGACGTACCCCTGGTGGACGACGATGAGTCCGACGCTGGTTCGATCGACTGACATCGCCGGCTACCGCCAGCTTGTCGAGATACCGAGGAGAGGAAATGGTTGAGGAAGTCCATCTGGATGCCCATCATCGGGCGACGGTGGAGAAGATCTATGGCCACCCGCTCAGTCACAACATCCAGTGGCACGACGTCGTGTCGCTGCTCGGGCGGGTCGGCACCGTCAAGGAAGAACACGACGGCCGGTACACGGTGACCCTGGGTGCCCAGACCCAGACGTTCGACGTCCCCCGCCACCATGACATCGGCCAGCAGCAGGTGATCGACTTGCGCCGCATGCTCAGAGGAGCGGGCATCACCTCCGAGGTGACGTAGGCGACGACTCGTCTGTCGGCACCCTGTCCTCGAGGATCGATCGGATTCGCCTGTAACGACGAGCCGACCGATCGCCGAGCCGTGGTGGATGTGGTCTGCTGGGCGCATGCCCACGAGGTCGCTCGAGCGGTGACTGAAGGTGAGCTCCATTCGGATCCGGCGACTGAGCAGGTCGGGGACCCCCGGGTGTCGCTCGGAGTGCTCTTCCGGGATCTGCGGTCATCGGCGGAGGGGCTGACGGCTCGCGAGGCGGCACGACGCCTACTGGCACACGGACCCAACCAGCTGGCCCCCCGGGCGAGACGCCGTTGGCCCGGTGAATTGGCCGCCCAGTTCACCCACCCCCTGGCGCTGCTCTTGGCCGCGGCCGCCGTCCTGGCGGTCATCAGCGGCTCGCCGGTCCTGGGTGCGGCGATCGTGGGCGTGATCGTTCTCAACGCCGTCTTCGCGTTCCTCCAGGAGTTGCACGCGGAGCACGCCGTGGAGGCCCTGGCCGCCTACCTTCCCTCCCGCGCCTGGGTGCTGCGCGACGGCGCGCGCCGAGAAGTCGATGCCACGACCCTCGTACCGGGCGACGTCTTGCTGGTCGACGAGGGCGACCGGATCAGCGCGGATGGGCGCCTGATCGTCGGATCGATCGAGGTCGACCTGTCGACCCTCACCGGGGAGTCCCAGCCCGTCATGCGGACCGCCGGTGAGAGCGACCCCGGCGTGACGTTGCTCAGGGCCCAGGACATGGTCTTCAGCGGCAGCGCATGCCTCGGCGGGGAAGGTCGCGCCGTGGTGACCCGCACCGGTATGGATACCGAGATCGGTCGGATCGCGGCCCTGTCGCAGCGGGTGGGGCGCGACACCAGTCCGCTGGAGGCTCAGGTCAGGAAAGTCGCCAAGCTGATCGCCGTTGTCGCCGTGGTGGCCGGCGTGACCTTCTTGCCCCTCGGGCTCGTCTCCGGGCTTTCTCTGGCTGCGGCGGCGAGCTTTGCCATCGGGATGCTCGTGGCGAACGTCCCCGAGGGGTTGCTCCCTACCATCACGCTGGCCCTGGCCGTCGGCGTGCAGGACCTGGCCCGGAAGGGGGCAGTGGTCAAACGGCTCTCCGCGGTGGAGACGCTCGGGTCGACCATGGTCCTGTGCACTGACAAGACCGGGACCCTGACCCAGAACCGGATGCAGGTGGCGGGTGTGTGGACCGCCGCCGGCTCGGCCGTGGCAGATGACGCCGGGCGACTCACGTGGCCCGAGACCGGCGAGAGGGAGGTGGTGGCGCTCGTGCGCACGTTGGCCACCGCCGCGGCCCGGTGTTCCACGGCGGAGGTCACGCCGACGGAGGTGAGCGGTGATCCCACCGAGGTCGCCCTGTTGCAGCTGGCTGCGTCGCTGGATGTTCCGGTCCCCTCACCCGGTCACCGCACCACGCTGTTCCGGTTCGATCCCCGGCTCCGACTCATGACCACCGTCGACACCGACCCGACGCCGACGCCGACGCCGATGCCGACGCCGATGCCGATGCCGATGCCGAATCCGGCTCCGGGTCGGGGGGATCCGCCCTGTGGGTCAACACCAAAGGGGCCCCCGAGGCGGTCCTGGCCCGGTGCACACGGTTGGCCTCGGGTCCGGGTCTGTCCCGGGCCATCTCCGACGACGATCAGGAGCAATTGGCCGGGGCGATCGATGACTACGAGCGTCGCGGGCTGCGGGTGCTGGCGGCTGCCTATCGCCAGCTCCCCACCGGGACACCTCCTCCCGACACCCGGGACGAGGCCGAGCGCGATTTGTGCCTCCTCGGCGTCGTCGCACTTTTCGACCCGGCCCGACCCGAGGTCGCCGATGCCATCACCCGTGCCCATCGGGCCGGGATCCGCATCCACGTCGTCACAGGCGACAACGGCACCACCGCGGCGGAGATCGCCCGTCGAGTCGGGATCGGCACCGGTCCGGGCGGCATCGTGACGGTCACCGGTGCCGCCCTCGACGCCATGAGCGAACCCGAGCTCGATCAACTCCTGCTCTCGGGCCCCGAGATCGTCTTCGCCCGCAGCTCACCCGAGGCCAAGCTCCGCATTGCCGATGCCCTGCGCGCCAGCGGGCAAGTCGTGGCGATGACCGGTGACGGGGTCAACGACGCCCCGGCCTTGCGTGCCGCCGACATCGGTGTCGCCATGGGTCGATCCGGCACCGAGGTGGCCCGGCAGGCCGCGACGATGGTCCTGACCGACGACAACATCGCCACCGTCGTCGACGCCGTGGAGGAAGGACGGCGTGTCTACGACAACGTCCGCAAGTTCATCCTCTACATCTTCACCCACGCCGTCCCCGAGGTCGCCCCGTTCCTGGTCTTTGCCCTGTCCGGGGGGGCCATCCCGCTCCCCTTGACGGTGATGCAGCTCCTCGCCATCGACCTGGGTACCGACACACTCCCCGCGCTGGCGCTCAGTAGGGAGCGAGCCGAGCCGGGCATCATGGATCGCCCACCCCGCCCGAAGAACGAAGGGGTCATCCGACGCGCCCTTCTCGCCAGAGCATGGGGATTCCTGGGAATCATCTCGGCCGTGCTCGTGCTGGGGGGCTTCTTCGTCGTCCTTGCGGGCGGGGGCTGGCATCTCCACGCCGCCACCGGAGCCCACACCCCCCTGCACCACGTCTATCAACAGGCCACGACCGTCGCGTGGCTCGGGATCGTCGCCTGCCAGGTGGGGACGGCCTTCGCGGCACGCACCGACCGGGTGTCGCTGCGCAGCATCGGAGTCACCACGAACCGGTTGTTGTTGGGAGCGATCGCCATCGAGCTCGTCTTCGCGGCCGCACTGATCTACTTGCCGTTCCTCCACCACTTGTTCGGGACCGCCGCATTGTCGCCGGCCCAGCTGGCGGTGGTGGCGCCCTACCCCTTCGTCGTGTGGGGAGCCGACGAGGTCCGACGATGGGCCCAACGACGTCGAATCGCTCGCGACCACGCGCCCCGAGCCGAGATCGGGGACGACCGAAGCGGCCTGCCCGATGCTTCTCGGACCGGACCCGAGTTCCTCGTCACCGTCGTCGAGCCTCCGCAGCTCGATTGATCTCGCTCGGTGGGCGAGCTCGGGCACCGGACTCGAGGGCCGTCACGCGCCGCACACCGCCGCGGGGCCGGGCCGGGAGAGGGCGTTGACGGCGTCGAGGTTGCGTCGCGTGCAGTAGCGGAGCCACCTCAACGCCACGGGCGACAGTCGGTCACACACCCAATCCCAGTGGAGAGAGACGACGTCGCCGGGCTGGAGGTCGGTGGTGACGGTCATCCCGTCAACGCTGCTCCGGACACACTCGGTCTGCTCGGCTCCGAGCATCAGGTGCGAGCCGTCGAAGCAAAGTGGCCGGCTGCGAACCGTCACGAGATCTCCCGAGATTGTCTGGACCGTTCCCCATCGGATGCGGCAGCGGTCCAGGACCTCGAGCGGCGGCCCGTCCATTCCGGCACGCAGGAGCCCGAGCCACGGGTATACGGCGAAGACGTGGAAGTTGTGTTGCGGTACGCCTCGGGGTGCGGCCTCTGTCACGGGGACGAGGAGCGCCCCGGCCCTGCGGGCGAATCGGTCATCGAGTGACGCGATCAACGCGGACGTGGGCACGCGCGTCACCAATTCGTTGCCGGTCCAGTAGGCCTCCACGACGCGGGGATCGAGGGGTTCTCCGATGCCGTTGCACCCCGCGATCAGCTCCAGGTACGGCCAGGCCCCTTCGAACTGGGCCGCCTTTTGGCTCAGGCCCTCCAGGTCGGCTCCCTCCGCGGCCATTCCGAAGAGCGCGGCGGGGTCCCCGGGTCCGCAGTAGCCCAGAGCGTTGGGGGGATAGGCATATCGGGCGAAGAGAACAGGTCCAGGCACCGACCGCCCTCGAGGTGTCGGGCGCCGGCCCCCGTGACCGGGTCGTCTCGGGCCGGTCACGGCGGGGGAGGGGTCGTGTCTCACCCGCTGGCCGGGTCGCGCCGGGGTGTCGAGGGGTGCCGGAGGCCCGCCCCGATCACCACGCCCGCTCCGGCCATGACGAGAAGGAGACCGAGTGCGTGTGGTGCGAGCGACGTCGTCCCGGCCGCAGCTTGGAGGAGCGCGGTGACGAGCGCACTTCCTACCAGCACCGAGGTGACGTCGACCGCCCGGGCCCTCGCCAGGGCGGTCATCCAGGTCCCGACGTAGGCCGCCAGCAGGAGGCCGGTCAGCAGCGCCCACCCGAGCTGCGTGGTGTGAAAGGCGACGAGGACGTGCAGCGTGCCGGTGGCGGCAAGGTAGACGACCAGGGTGAGCGCCCCGATGCCCATCCGGACCAGGGCGAGGGCGGCCGGGGCCATGTCGCGCAACAGGAACTTGGCCACCACGACCTCCACTGCCCACAGCAAGGTGGCGGCGAGGACGAGGAGCTCGCCGCGGTCGGCGGCGAGGTGGCCGACGCCGCCGGCGATGGCGACCTGGCCGACGACGAGCACGGCGATGGCGACGACGTTCCACCACGCCACTCGCTCGCGCAGGAAGACGAGCGCCAGCACCGCCACCCACACGACGAGTGTGTCGCGCCAGAAGGCTGCAGGCGTGGCCGTCGTGTCGGCCAACCCTTCGAAGAACAGGACGAAGGCAATACCACCGCCGACGATGCCGATGTAGGCCAAGCCCGCCCAACGGGCCGGTCCCCAGGTTCGCCAGCCGGTGGGCGCTTGCCGGGGAGATCCCGGGCCTCGAGTGGTGGCGACGAACCGTGCGGTGACCGAGTCGCGGCTCCGACGCCGAATGCCCCACGCCACCATGGCGACGGCGGCGAGGATGAGCGTTGCCACCAGGTTCTTCGCCGTGGTGTACACCGACGGTGGCGCGATCGAGTGCACGCCGTAGCTGTTGACGAAGACCGACAATCCACTGATGAGCGCCGTCATGCCCGCTACCACCACGCCGGGGAGGCCACCGCCGGTGCCGGGCCCTTCCCCGGCGCCGCCCCGGGTGGCCATGTCGGGTGCCGAGGTCGCGTCGCTCGTCACGGGCGCCGAGGTCGTGTCGTCGGTCACGGCCTGGCCCCCCTCACGGCGCTGCGGGCCGTCGCGGCCGTGCTCAGCCGCAGCTCGGTCGCCACGGCTTCGGCGTCGGCCGAGTCGACCCGGTCGATGGCATACCCGCTGTGGACGACGAGCCATTCCCCGGCCGTTGGCGCCGGGCCGTCGAGGGCGAGCAGCGAGACCCGATGGACGGTCCCGTTCACGTCCTCGACGTCGACGGCACCGGGGCCTGCGCTGCGCAACACACGATGCAGGCGGCTCATGCACATGCCTGGACCTCCTTGATCAGGTCGACGACCCTTCGCACCGCCACGGGGATCGCTGCGTCGACGGCCGGGCTGAGACCCGGACCCCTGCCGAAATCTTCGCCTTCGATGCCGACCACGATCACGCGGCCCGGCGCCTGGTCGATGGCTTGGGCCAGGCGCAGCACTCCCGGCACGCCGATCCCGTGGGTGCTCGTCACACCCGGGACCGAGCTCGTCGCCGCCCCGGTCAGCTCCAGCACCCGTACCGTCCCCGGTGCCGCCCCCGAGCGCATGGCGTCGATGACGATGGCCAGATCGGCGCGGTCCCAGCGTCCCAGCAGGTCCAGTGGGTCGACGAGGGGGCCGATGTCGTGCGTGGTCGGGGACTGCTCGACGGTGCGAGCGGCCACCGCCGGGCCGGCCCCGTCGTCGCGTCGATACTCGCTCCCCACGCCCGCGACGACGACGCGTGGGTGCGCCCGGGACCCGTGCCCGGAAGCGACTGTGCTCGCCCCGTCGGTCCTCACGAGGGCACCACCGTGACGTCGAGGAAGTGCGCGGCGCACGAGATGCACGGATCGTGGTTGCGAACCGACTGCTCACAGCGCCACTGCAGTTCGTCATCGCCGAGCTCGAGCGCGCCCTGGGCCACGCGACGCAGATCCGCTTCGATGGTGAGCTGGTTCTGAGAGGTGGGTGGCACGATGCGAGCCCACCGGATCGTGCCCGAGCCGTCGATCTCGTACTGGTGGAACAGCAGGCCTCGAGGCGCCTCGGTGGCACCGGTGCCCACGCCCGCCTTTGGCGTCACGGCGAGGGCGGGGGGGTCCGGTGGCGTGTAGGACTCGGCCAGCACAGCGCCTCTTCGCACGCGAACACGAGCTCGACTGCCCGTACGACGATGCTGCGGAACGGGTTGGTGCACACCGCGCCCAACCCGGCTCGCACCGCCGCCTCGGCGGCCAAGGGGGAGAGCCCCCCGGCGTTGAGCGCGTAGCGGGCCAAGGGGCCCGTGAGGTACGGGTCGCGCCCCCCGAGGCGGGCGTGGAGGGCTGTGGACCGGGCGACGTGCTCTTCGACGACCAGGTCGGCGAACTCCGCCGGGCTCACGTCGAGGCCCTCCGAGGAGCCCGGCCTGCCGCGCTCGATGGCGTAGCGGTCGCCGTCGCGCAGCGCCACGAAGTGGTAGTCGCCCGCCACGTCGGGGAAGTCGAAGCCCGCCACCCACTCGACGGTGGCGAGGGCGGCGTCGCGCGCCCGACGAAGCGGCTCGATCAGGGCCGTCACCGATGCGGGATCCGGCGCCCGGTAGAAGCCTCCGACCCTGACGTTGACCGGGTGCACGGCCCGGCCGCCCACGGTCTCCATGACCAGGTTGCCCGTCCGTTTGATCTGCAGGCCCCGCTCCACCGCCGCCCGGTTGCGCTGGGCGAGCTCAACCGCGTCGGCACAACCGAGGAAGTCGGGCGCGTGGAGGAGGTAGATGTGCAGGGCGTGGCTCTGGATCCACTCCCCGCAGTACAAGAGCCGTCGCAGGCGATCGACCTCTTCGTCGACGGTCACGCCACACGCGTCCTCCATGGCGGCACACGCGCTCATCTGGTAGGCGACCGGGCAGATTCCGCAGATCCGGGCGGTGATGTCAGGAGCCTCGGTGAAGTGCCGGCCGACGAGCAGGGCCTCGAAGTAGCGCGGTGGCTCGAAGATCTCGAGGGCGACGTCGATGACCGTCCCGTCGTGGATCTCCACCCGGAGCGATCCCTCGCCCTCGACCCGCGACAGGCCTTCGACACCGATGACCCGCGGCGGACGCGTCCCGTGGGTCATGACTCCTCCCCCGGGCCGTCGGGGGGACGCCGGCGACGCCTCGGGCCGCGGGGAGCGAACCTCCTTGGGCCACCGATTCGTCGAGGAAGGCGGGGGCGGAGGCGTTGAAGGTGCGAAACAGCCGCGACACGTCGACCGGTGCCATGCCCTGGCGGCGTAGCTGTGCTGCGAGTGAGGGCGTGTTCGTCGTGTCGGCGGGCCCGAAGCAACCGAAGCATCCTCGACCGACGGTGGGGCACAGGGCACCGCACCCGGTCCGGGTCACCGGACCCAGACAGGCGATTCCCTCGCTCACGAGAAGGCAAACGGTGCCGCGGCCCTTGCACTCCTGGCATACCGAGTGGCCCGCGATCACCGGACGTCGCCCTGCCAGGGTGGCGGTGATCACCTCGAGCAATTGGTGGCGGTCGATCGGGCAGCCGTGAAGCTCGAAGTCCACGTCGACGTGCTCGGCGATGGGGGTGGAGGTGTCGAGCGAGGTGATGTACTCGGGATGGGCGTAGACGGTCGCGGCATACTCGCCCGAGGCGGCAAAGTTCCGCAGTCCCTGGATTCCGCCGGCGGTGGCGCATGCCCCGATCGTCACCAGGCGACGTGAGCTCTCCCTGATCTGTCTGATCCGGCGGGCATCGGCCGGCGTGGTGATCGAGCCCTCCACCAGCGAGACGTCGTACGGCCCCGAGACCGTCGCGCGCGACATCTCGGTGAAATGCGCGATGTGGACCGCGTCGGCCAAGCTCAAGAGCTCATCTTCGCAGTCGAGCAAGCTGAGCTGGCAGCCGTCACAGGACGCGAACTTCCATACGGCCAGCGTGGGCCGTCGGTCGGGGTCCGCGGTCGGGGTCGAGGTGCCGCCGTCGGGTGCGGCCGTGATCGGCCCGGTCATCGTTCGCGCTGGGTGAGGAGGTGGGCCACCACACCCGCGTAGGGCAGGATCGGGCCGTCGCGACACAGCAGGAAGGGGCCGAGCTGACAATGGCCGCACCATGCCACGCCACATTGCATGTTGCGTTCCAACGACACCCGGATGCAGCCGGGATCGACGCCGCCGTCGATCAGGGAGCGGGCGGTGAAGCGCATCATGATCTCGGGCCCGCACACAAGCGCCGTTGCGCCGACGGGGTCGAAGCCGGCGTCGTTCAGCAGTGAGGTCACGAGCCCGACGTGGCCGGTCCACCCCGGTGCAGGGACGTCGACGGTCACCTCCACCCGGGCGCCGTGGCGCGCCCAGGTCTCGAGGTCGCCGCCGAAGATGATCTGCGAGGGGTCGCGGGCGCCCACAATGACAAACACCCGCCCGCCTCGGCGCGAGTGCCGGGCCACCAGCTCGTACACAGCCCCTCGCAGGGGGGCGAGGCCGATCCCTCCCGCCACCACGACGACATCGCCTCCGGGCCCCGGGGCGTCCGGGGCGGATTCGCCCCCGACGGGGTGGCCGGGGCCGTCGGTGGCGCCGACTCCCCAGTCCGTGCCGAAGGGGCCTCGGACCCCGACGATCTCGCCGATGCTCGCCTGACACAAGGCATGGGTGACCGGGCCCACGTCGCGCACGGTGTGCTGCAGCGGACCGTCGTCATGAGGAGCACTGCTCACCGAGATCGCAGCCTCACCGATGCCGAATGCCGTGAGCATGTTGAACTGCCCCGAGCGCGAACGCAGGGTGCCGCCGGCGGTCGGCGACAGAAGAAGCGTCACCACGTCGTCGGTCTCGTCGCGACGCCCGACGACACGGTGGGGGACCGGCGTCATGGCCCCGAGGTCGGCGCCACCCCCGTGGTCAGACCCCTCTCCTTCGGTCCAGCCGGGGTCAGCGAGCACTGCCCGTCCCGTAGAGGTCGAGGAGCCGAAGACGGGTCATCTGGAGGCGTTCGAGCAGCACTGTGGCCACCCGCTTCATGAGCGCGTACCCGAGTTCGGGGTCGGCCTCGGCTTTTTCCCGGAGACATGCCCCGTCGACGGCCACCGCTCCGACCGCGTCGACGGCACGGGCGTCGAAGTGCCACCGGTACGGGGGCACGAGCCAGCTCCAGCCGACAACGGCACCGGGGCCCACGGTCTCGATGACGATCGGCCCCCGTCCCGGCGAGTGCACCTCGATGGCGACCCGACCGCGGCGCAGCAGGTAGAGCGTGTCGGCCGGGTCGCCCTCAGCCAGCAACAGGTCACCCGGGTTGAACGACACGTTCTGGGCGCATCCGGCGACGCTGGCGACGGCCTGCCCCGGCAATCCCGCCAGAAGCGGATGTGCCGACACCAGCTCGGCCAAGGAGGTCGTCATGGAGCGGGCTCCGCCGGCGCTGAGCCGACACGCACGGCCCCGTCGCTGCGACTGATGTGGTCGACCTCTTCGGTGAGGTCGATGCCGACGGGACACCACGCGATGCACCGGCCGCACCCGACGCAGCCCGACGTGCCGAACTGGTCCCACCAGGTCGACAGCTTGTGGGTCAGCCATTGGCGGTAGCGCGAGGACGTGGAAGCGCGTACTGGCCCCCCGTGCAGGTACGAGTGGTCGAGGTCGAAGCACGACGCCCACGATCGTTGGCGGGAGACCTCCCCGGTCAGCGACGTCGTGTCGCGGACGTCGCTGCAGAAGCAGGTGGGGCAGACCAGGGTGCAATTCCCGCAGGCCAGACACCGATCTGCCACCTCCTCCCATTGCGGGTGCTCGAGGTTGCGGGCCAAGAGGGCGGGTAGCCCTTCGGTGCGCAGCTCTCGCGTCATGGCCCCGGCGGCCGATTCGAGCATCTGGTGGCGGGCGTCGAGGTCCGCCGAGGTGGCGGCAACGGCCGGCAGCTGCGACAGGACTTCGCCGCCGCGCTCGGTGCCCACCCGGACGAGATAGCGCTGGGTCTCCCCATCGCCGAGCTCGCTCAGCGCCAGGTCGAACCCCGTGTCGGCTCCGGGCCCCGATCCCATCGATGTGCAGAAGCAGGTGGCGGCCGGGGTCCCGCACTCCGCTGCCACGATGAACGCCCCGTCCCGCCTTGCTGTATAGCGCGGGTCAGGAGCGTCGCCGCTGCGCAGCACCCGGTCGAGCACGTCCAAGGCAGCCAGCTCGCAGGGTCGGGCGCCGATGATGGCCATGGGCTCGGGGAGATGGTCGGGCCGGGTGAAGGTGACCGCGCCGTCCACGGTGGCGCGCCACAGCTCCTGGGTGGGTGGGAAGAACTCGGCCTTCCAGGAGCCGGGCCCCACGGCCCACGCGAACAAGGCGCTGTCGCCTCTGTGCTCGAGTCGGTAGTGCCCCGGAGCCTGCGCATCTCGGTACCCCGCGGGTAGGTCGGCGACGCCGGCCACGGGCCCGGGCACGATGGCGCCGTCGCGGACGACCGGGCCCCTGGTGTCGTAGCCCGACTGGGACAGCACTGTGATGAGCATGTCGAGGCCACGGGAATCGATCACCGCGGCATCTCCGATGTCCACGATCGAATCGTAGGGCGTCTGGGTTCACGACGACAGGGCCCGAGGTCACGTCCCTCCCGGCGGGCGTCTGGGGGTCGAGTCCAGGGCCTCTCGGGTGGGCCAGGGAGGGCGCCACGGCGCAAGGTGCCACAGGGGGACCAATGCCTCTGTTCGGGGACGGCGGCCAAGCCGGACAATGCCGATAGGGGATCAGTCCCGGTTGTCGCAGAGCGTGGGAAGGGGAGGTCGGCATGCGAAGCGTGTTCGTCAATCCCGAGCGCTGCATCGGCTGTCGACAGTGCGAGATCGCCTGTGCCATCGAGCACTCCATCGCCAAGGACTTCTCGGCGTTCCTGGAGTCACCCGTCCCGCGCAAGCGTGTCCACGTGCAGCCCGGTGGGGCGACGACCGCCTTTCCCAACCGTTGCCGCCACTGCGACCCCGCCCCGTGTCAGCAGGTCTGCCCGACGGGCGCCATCAGTCGCGACGAAAGCCATGGAGTTGTGCTGGTGGATCCCGGGCGCTGCATCGGATGTGCAATGTGCGCCGTTGTCTGCCCCTTCGACGTCATCACCTTCCACCCGCTGGTGGGGGGCCCGGGCCCCCAGACCGCGGTCGCCGTCAAGTGCGACGGCTGTGTGGCACGTCTCGAGCGTGGCGTCGAGCCCGCATGTGTTGAGGCATGCAAGGTCGATGCCCTCGTCTTCGGCGAGCTCAACGCACTGGTGGCGCAAGCCCAGCTGCGCGAGACAGGGGCTGTCCTGGCCGCTGCCGGCACGACTTCGGCTCGAATCTCACAGGACCCGCTTGTCACATGGCACGCCTTGGGCCGTGCCACGAGCGAACTCGCCGATCACGCTGCTTCACAAGGAGGAGCACGATGAGTGCCACCACCACCAACGGACACCGGCCCGGCCGGTTGACCATCAACGAGGACGCCCAGCGCATGATCGACCAGGCACGCGCCGAGGGCATCGAGACCGTGTGGGACCGGCTGGCCGCCCAGGAGCCGCAATGCGGATACTGCGCGCTCGGCCTGAGCTGTCGCAATTGCGCCATGGGCCCGTGCCGCATCGACCCGTTCGGCGAAGGACCCCAGAAGGGGGTGTGCGGCGCCGACGCTGACGTGATCGTGGCCCGGAACCTGGGTCGGACCATCGCCGCCGGATCGTCGTCGCACTCGGACCACGGGCGAGACATCCTGGAGGTGTTCCGTGCCACCGCTCGCGGCGAGACCACCGGGTACCGCATCGCGGACGAGGCCAAGCTCGTGCGCTTGGCCACCGAGCTGGCGATCGCGACAGAGGGCCGCGACGTGAACGAGGTCGCCGAGGCCGTGGCCGATGCCCTCTACGAGGACTACGGCAGCCGCAAGGAGTCACTGGCGCTCGCGGCGCGCGCTCCGGCCGCCCGCCGGGACCTGTGGCGGAAGCTGCACATCACGCCGCGCGGGATCGACCGCGAGTCGGTCGAGATGATGCACCGGACCCACATGGGCGTGGACAACGACTACGTCAATATCCTCCTCCACGCGCTGCGCACGGGGCTGGCAGACGGTTGGGGCGGTTCGATGATCGCCACGGAACTTTCCGACATCATGTTCGGGACACCGTCGCCCGTCATGTCGGAGGTCAACCTCGGCGTGCTCAAGGCCGACCAGGTGAACATCGCCATGCACGGCCACAACCCGCTGCTGTCGGACGTTGTCGTGGCCGCCGCCGCCGATGCGGAGTTGCTCGACCTGGCGCGGTCCTACGGTGCCACCGGCATCAACGTGGTCGGTCTGTGCTGCACCGGGAACGAGATGATGATGCGCCGCGGCATCCCCATCGCCGGCAACCATCTGATGCAGGAGCTGGTCATGGTGACCGGCGCCCTCGAGGCGATGGTGGTCGACTACCAGTGCATCATGCCGTCGGTCACCGACGTGGCGAAGTGCTACCACACCCAGGTCATCTCGACCTCCGACAAGGCGAAGTTCCCCGGGGCGACGCATGTGTCGTTCGACCCCGCCCACGGCGCCGAGATCGCCCGCCAGATCGTGCGCATGGCGGTGGAGGCATATCCCAACCGCAACCCCGACCGCGTCCGTATCCCCGTCGAGCCCGTCCGGATGATGGCGGGCTTCTCGGTGGAGGCGATCCTGGGAGCGCTCGGCGGGACCCCGAAGCCCCTCATCGACGCCATCGCCTCGGGTGCGATCCGTGGCGCGGTGGCCGTGGTGGGGTGCAACAACCCGAAGATCCCCCAGGACTACGGGCATGTCGAGCTGACTCGTCGGCTCATCGAGAACGACGTGCTGGTGATCGTGACCGGGTGCGCGGCGGTGGCCAACGGAAAGGCCGGTCAGATGCTGCCGGAGTCCGCCGCCCTGGCCGGGCCGGGACTACGCGGGGTGTGCGAATCCCTGGGTATCCCTCCGGTGCTCCACATGGGCTCCTGCGTGGACAACAGCAGGGTCCTGGTGCTGGCCGCGGCCCTCGCCGACGCCCTCGGTGTCGACATCGACAAGCTGCCCCTCGCCGGTGCCGCGCCGGAGTGGTATTCGGAGAAGGCGGTCGCCATCGGGGCCTACGTGGTGGCAAGCGGTGTCACCACCGTTCTCGGTGTGCAGCCCCCGATCTTCGGCAGCCCTCATGTGGTCGATCTTCTGGCCAACGGCCTCGACGACGTGGTGGGGGCCAAGTTCTCGGTGGAGCCCGACCCCGAGAGGGCCGCGCTGTTGATCCGGCGACACATCGAGGCCAAGCGCCAAGGCCTGGGCCTTTCCTTCGTCGACGTCGACGCCACCGAGCCCGTGGCGGCTGGGGTCAGCGGGGCCTAGGTCATGTGCGGGACGTGTCACGATCACGACGGTGAGGGGGTGCGCGCCCCGGGGGCGCCGACCCCCGGCAGCGCCGACGGGGCCGAGGCCCGGATCGTCATCGTCGGCAAGGGCGGTGTGGGAAAGACCACGATCACCGCCGTTCTCTCCCGGCTGTTGGCCCGGCGCGGATGTTCGGTGATCGCCGTCGACGGCGACGAGCAGTGCAATCTCGGGGCGGCACTCGGATTTCCGGCCCGATCGTTGGCTGAGGTGACGCCGATCACCGAAGCCGGCGACTACGTGGAGGAGAAGACCGGGGCACGCCCCGGGTCCGGCGGTGGGGGCATGCTGCGGCTCAACCCCGACACCGTCGACGTCGTCGACCGACTGAGCACCGTCGGCCCCGACGGGGTGCGCTTCCTCATGATGGGCGCGGTCCGGCGGGCGGGCGGTGGGTGCTTCTGTCCGGAGACCGCACTGCTCAGTGCCGCCCTCGGCGACATGCGCGCCCAGCGCGGCTCGATCGTCCTCCTCGACACCCACGCCGGGGTGGAGCACTTCGGCCGGGCGCTGGCCCGGGGCTTCGACCACGCCGTCGTGGTGGTGGACCACACCGCCAACGCCGTGCAGGTGGGCATGGACACGGCCCGGCTGGCCGGGGACATCGGCATCGAGGATATCCACCTGGTGGTCAACCGCGTTCGGAGCGACGACCACCTGCGCCGCGCCCTCGGGCGCGTGGCCGAGCACGGCGGCTACCCCTTCGCCTCCATCCACGCCCTGCCCTACGAGGAGATGGCCCTCGAAACCGAGCCGGCGGTGGACGGCCTGCTCGATGGCACCGGACTGGCCAGTGCCGTCGGCATGCTCGGTTTCGAGCTCGTTCGGTTCCCCACCCGGGACTCGTTCCTGGTGGGTCAGCCATGACCAGGTCCGTGATCATCGGCACCGGGCCCGCCGGGATCACCGCAGCTGAGACGTTGCGTCGACTGGACCCGACCGGAACCGTGACCGCACTCACGCTGGAGCCGTTCCCCCCGTACTCGCCGGCGGCGATGGCCGACCATTTTCTCACCGGCCGGGAGAGCACCCTGTACTGGAAGGGGCGCGACATCGCCGAGCGCCTGGGCATCGAAGAGCGGCGGGAGGCTCCGGTCGTCGCCATCGACACCGACAACCGCGAAGTCGTGCTCGACGGTGGTTCTCGGGTGCCATATGACGCCCTGGTCATCGCTTCGGGGAGTCGCCTCCATGCCCCCATCGAAGGCGCAGAGCTCCCCGGGGTGCTCGACTTCAAGTCCCTTCGCAAGGCCGAGATGCTCGTGGCCCGGGTGCGCGACGGCGAGGCGCGCAACGCCCTCATCGTGGGGCACGGGTTCATCGGCGTCGAGCTCGCGCTGATGCTGAGCGACCTCGGGGTGGCGGTGACGGTGGTGGGCCGTCGGCCGTGGGTGATGCCCCGCGTCCTGGACCGCCCCACCTCGGATGTGGCCCGCCACGCGCTCGAGCTCCGCGGCGTCGAGTTGAGGCTGGGCACCCCGGCCGAGGCCTTCATCGAGTCGTCCACGGGGACCGCTGTGCGGCTGGTCGGTGGGGAGATGCTCCACGCCGACCTCGTGGTGGCGGCCACGGGGGTGAAGCCGCACGTGGAGTTCATCGATGGCACGGAGATCGTCACGGACTGGGGGGTCCACGTCGACGACCACATGTGCACGACGGTCGCCGGGGTCTACGCCGCCGGGGACGTGGCCGAGGCCGCCGACTGGTTGACCGGGGAGCGGTTCGTGCACGCCATCTTCCCCAACGCCGTGGCCCAGGCGAAGATCGCTGCGGCCAACGCTCTGGGCGCCGACATCACCTACGACGGCGCCGAGTCCATGAACAGCCTGAAGCACCTGGGGGTTCCCATTGTCGCCCTGGGGACGACCGAGGGAGCCGACGACGTGATTCGCAGTGAGCATGGCGACGCACGGCGTTCGGTGTACCTGAGCAAGGGCCGGATCATCGGAGCCCAGCTGGCAGGAGACATCGCGGCGGCAGGCGTGTATCGCTCACTGATGCTCAAGCGGGCCGACGTCCGGGGATACGGGCCCGGACTGGCCGCCCCGAGTTTCGGGTACGCGGCGATCGTGTCCGACGCCGTGTCGGGCCGAGTGCCCGTCTCCAACGGCCGGTAGCGAGGCGCGGGGCCCGAGACGGCCGGAGGTGACGGGGGTCCCGGGTCGCGTGGCGAGGCCCTGGACTCGAGAGTCCATGACCTCCTCCAACGGGCACCGCCGGTCCGTGCAGGAGACGGGGGGGATTCAGCGTGCGGCCATGTAGCGGGTGAACCACGCACTCGCCAAGGTGGCGGCGGCCTCCAGCGTGCCCGGCTCCTCGAAGAGATGGGTGGCGCCGGCAACGACCTCGAGCCGGTTCTCGCAGCGCAACTGGGCTTGCGCCCGGCGGTTGAGCTCCAGCACCACGTCGTCATGACCACCGACGACGAGAAGGGTGGGGGCGTCCACGAGGGCCAGCCTCTCGGCCGCCAGGTCGGGGCGTCCACCTCGTGACACGACGGCGGCGACGTCGGTGCCGGGCTCTGCCGCGGCCCACAACGCGGCGGCGGCGCCGGTGCTGGCGCCGAAGTACCCGATGGGCAACGCAGTGGCCACGGGGTCGCTGCGGAGCCAGTGGGTCACCTCGGCGAGGCGGTGACCGAGCAGGGCGATGTCGAATACGTTGGCCCGATCGAGCTCCTCCTCGGGCGTGAGGAGGTCGAAGAGCAACGTGCCGAGGGCGTCGCGGTTGAGCACCGAGGCGACGAACCGGTTGCGGGGACTGTGCCGACTGCTCCCACTTCCGTGGGCGAAGACGACGATGCCGGTCGCGCCATGGGGCACCGTCAGGTGCCCGTAGAGCCCACCCGCCCCGGTCGGCACCTCGACGTCCTCGTCCCGGGCCGGCGGATCTGGCTGTGAGGGCGGGTCGCAGTCCGCGCTTCCCGGGTCTTGCGCCGACACCGCTGCCGGCTGTCGCGCCGCGCGTTCGAGCAGTGCGACCACCTCGCCGTCGGTGGTCTGGGTGAAGTCCTCGTAGAACTCGCCGACGGCCAGAAACCTCGGGGGCATCTCGACGCACACCACCTCGTCGGCGTGGTGGCACAGCGTGGCCAGCGATTCAGGCGGTGCGACGGGTACGGCCAGGACCACCCGGGCTGCCCCCTGGGCTCGGGCCACCTGGCAGGCGGCTTGCGCAGTGGACCCGGTGGCGACGCCGTCGTCGACGACCACCACGATACGACCCGCCAGTGGAATCGGGGGACGCGTCCCGCGGAACCGCAGCACCCGGCGTTCGAGCTCGGCCCGCTCACGTGCCTCGACGGCGGCGAATTCCTCGACGCTGACGCCGGCCGCGGCGGTGACACGCTCGTCGACCACCCGCGCACCAGCTTCACCGATGGCGCCCATCCCGAGCTCGGGTTGGAAGGGCACGCCCAACTTGCGGACCACGATCACATCGAGGGGTGCGCCGAGGACTCGGGCGACCTCGAAGGCCACCGGTACCCCACCGCGGGGCAGCCCGACGACCACGACGTCTTCGCTCCGCAAGTCCTCGAGCAGTGTCGCCAAGCGCCGTCCGGCGTCGGCACGATCGACGAAGGGCATGGCCGACCTCCTCTCTGTATCCAGAGTCCCCCGCGCGGCCCTGTCGGACCAGGGTCGATGGTCACCTCACTTGTCCTACGGTGAGCTGCGGGAACAGTCAAGCGGTCATCGGGGTTGTACTAAGTGGATTCAAGAGTGAGTCTGAAGGAGGTGGCCAGGGCGTGATGAGAGTGGATCATCCAGCCCGAGGTGAGCGGCGAAGGGGTGGCCAGAGGGTTGGCCGGGTAGGCCTCAGATAAGCACCGCACGCGGCTTCGTGTTCAGAAGCGTTGCAGTGGGAGGGCCCACAAGCCCCTGTGAGTGGCATTGCCCGTTCCCCGGCGTCGTGAGAACTCGGGACAGAATGTAGAAGAGGCGTCCGCTCCCCCTTGACGTGGGACGGGCGCCTTTCGTGTCCCCCGGTTCACGCAGGGCGCGATCCTTGTCTTCGTGGGTCAATTCTGGACGACGGGGTAGTGTTCGACCACGGCATCTTCCCCGGGGAAGAACACGCCTTCGTGGCCGTCCTCACTCCAGCGAACCCGGTAGGGCGGGCCCCCGTCGGGCCCTTGCACTGCGAGAATGACGGCGTCGCGGTTGGCTTCTCCGACTCGATGGCCCCGCACGACGATCTTGTCTCCGACGGCAGCCCGCATGGTCATGCGCCTCCTCGTGAGTCGACGATGTGTCGTTGTCTGTCAGTCACGGTACGCCCCGTCCCCGTGATCTGACAGAGTCCTTGGCCACTATCGAGCCGCGGGCTCCCCGGGCCCCGCGAGCCCTGCGGCCGGCGGGGGGTGCGGCCGAGGATCCCATGGCGCAGACGGGGACCTTCGGCTCTGGCCGCACCCTCGGGGAAGGGTCATCGTGACCAAGGACGGTCTCGAGAGGAATCAGCATGTTCGAACGTATCCTGAGCGCCATAGACGGCTCCCCGCACGACACCAAGACCCTTGCCGCCACAACGGAATTGGCAAAGCTCTCGGGAGGCCAGGTGCGCGTGGTCCACGTCCGGGAAGGCCACTTCATCGGTCGAGCCGGCTTTGTCCCGAGCGAGGGCCACGAAGAGGCCTCCGAGCTCGTCGACCGGGCGGTGGCCGATCTGGACGCCGCCGGCGTGACCGCGACGGGGACGGTGCGATCCTCGCTGACGGGTCTGGTGGTGACAGAGATCCTGGCGGAAGCCGAGGACTCGGAGGCTTCTGTGATCGTCATGGGGACGCGAGGGGTGAGCGAACTCACCGGTCTCCTGGTGGGGAGCACGGTGCACAAGGTCCTCCACCTCGGAAGGCTGCCGGTCCTGGTCACCCGATAGAGCCTCGGACGACGAAGCGGTCGCCGCCGATCGCAGTGTCGTTGGCGGCGGAGAGGAGATGGACAATGCAGATGGCACAAGGTGAAGGGAGAGACGACATGCCACGAACTCAGCCCGAACGGCGGATCGTTGTTGGTGTGGACGCGTCGGAGCAATCGAGAGAGGCGCTTCGTTGGGCCGCGAGCTATGCCGAAGGCGTTGGTGCACGTCTCGACGTCGTGCACGCGTGGCACATGTCCGATGAACACGCCTGGCTGCAGAGCCTGCCTCCGCCGGCCAATCCGACCGATGTCGCCCGCAAGGCACTCGCCAGTGTGGTCGACGAGGTAGTGGCCCCGGGGACACTGCAGGTGCAGACACTTGTTCTCGAGGGCCACGCCGCACAGGTCCTGGTCAGTGCCTCGGCGGGTGCCGACATGCTGGTGGTGGGAAGCAGGGGGTTCGGGGGATTCGATGGGCTGCTGCTCGGGTCGGTGAGTGGGCATTGTGCCGCACACGCTCCGTGCTCGGTGGTCATCATTCGACCCACCCACCCAGCGCGCTAGCGACGCCGACGCGAGGACCCACGAGTTCGGTGCCGGCAACCGTGACCGTCGTCGCTGGCGTCGGGCGCCCGGATGAACCGACATTGCACCGATGAGCGCGGACCCTGTCTCTGGGGTGCCGGTTCAACATTGCCGTGCCGTCACGGGGGAGCGTCAGGACTACGACGCACTCCTCGATCTTGTGGGAGATCGGCGTTTCGTCCTGATCGGGGAGGCCTCGCACGGCACCCACGAGTTCTACCGCGAGAGAGCCCGTGTCACCCGTCGCCTCATCGACGAGTGCGGCTTCACCGCGGTGGCTGTCGAGGCCGATTGGCCCGACGCCTACCGGGTGAACCGCTACGTGACGGGTCTCTCCCATGACAACGGCGCCGACGCGGCACTGTCGGACTTTCGGCGTTTCCCGGCGTGGATGTGGCGGAACCGTGACGTCGTGGCCTTCGTGGAATGGCTTCGAGCCCGAAATGACGCCCACGGGCACCAGGCCACCAAGGTGCGCTTCTACGGCCTGGACCTCTACAGCCTTCGGGCATCGATGGAGGCCGTGGTGGAATACCTGGATCGTGTCGACCCCGACGAGGCGCGCCGCGCCCGAGACCGCTACTCCTGCTTCGACCACGTGGGTGGTGAGGGCCAGGCGTACGGATACGGGCTCGCGTTCTCGGGTGCGATCCCCTGCGAGAACGAGGTCGTGACCCAACTGGTGGAGCTGCGACGGCGGGCAGACGCCTATCTCCGTCGTGACGGCTGGATTGCAGACGACGAGTTCTTCTTTGCCGAGCAGAACGCTCGGCTCGTGCGGGACGCAGAGGAGTACTACCAACAGATGTACCGAGCGGAGGTCTCGTCGTGGAATCTCCGTGACCGTCACATGGCGGGCACGCTCGATGCGCTTGTCGACCATCTCGACGCACAGGTTCCTCGAACCAAGATCGTCGTGTGGGAGCACAATTCACACGTGGGGGACGCCCGCGCCACCGAGATGGGTGCACGAGGGGAGCTCAACGTGGGACAACTGGCCCGGCAGCGCTATGGCCACGAGTGCGTGCTGGTGGGGTTCACCACATTCGACGGCACGGTCACCGCCGCCACGGACTGGGGTGGCCCCGCCGAGCGCAAGCGGGTGCGCCGGGCGCTGGCCGAGAGCCACGAGGCATGGCTCCACGAGGTTGGATCGCCATGCTTCTGGCTCGACACTTCGCTGCCCGACGTGCGTGGCGCGTTGGCGATCCCACGCCTGGAGCGCGCCATCGGGGTGATCTACCGGCCCCAGACCGAGCGCGGAAGTCACTACTTTCATGCTCGTTTGGCTGATCAATTCGACGCGGTGATCCATGTCGACCACACCCGAGCTCTCGAGCCGCTCGAGCGCACCTCGCTCTGGGACCTGGGCGAGCCGCCCGAGACCTTTCCGAGCGGGATCTGACGACCGTGAGCCGGCCGAGCACGTTTCGAAGGCGCCTCGGGTCAGTGCACGTGGCGGATCAACATGACCGGGCATGGAGCATGGTGGGCCACATAGTCGCTGACCGATCCCTCGAGGAGTCGCTTCAACCAGCCCTTGCTGGATGAGCCGATCACGAGCACGTCTGCGTTCATCTCGTGGGCGACTCGGACAATGGCCGCCCCCGTCGTTCCGTCGTCGGGTACCAGTCGTACCTCCACCCCGGTTCCGAGCGCCGCCGCAGTTCGATCCAGTGCCGCTTGCCCTTCGGTCGTTGCCTTGGCCCAATCCTTGTCCGCCCGCTCGTAGCTGATCGCCGGGCCTTCGATCCCCCCGGCGTCCTCCATGGGATCCTCGTATTCGGGGATGACCAACACGAGCTCGATGTGGGCGCCGGCGCGCAGCAGGTCCAGTGACGTTCGCGCCGCTTCGATCGCGGCCTCGGATCCGTCGGTTGCCATTAGGACGTTCATGGGCTCCTCCATCGATCGAACTGCTCAGTACCCCATCGGCACCATCATGCTTCGGAGTCGGCACCCGACGGAGCCGGGGCGAGTGCCGGTGCGGTCGGGCACCGATGGGGTGGTTCTCCGGGGGTGGACGGCGTCTCGGAGGGTGAGGATCCTGTCCATGGGGCTCGCCGCCTTGCATTGTGAGCGGCAGAGAGGCATAAAGGGCGCCAGGCGACAAGGAGAGGAGACACCGCGATGACCAGTGCTGAATTGCTCGCTGACGCCTTCGACCGAGTGCGTGAGATCGTGGAGGAAGTCGTCGACGGCCTGTCGCCCGAGCAGCTGGCGAGCCAGTTGGCCACAGACGCGAACTCGATCGCCTGGCTGGTGTGGCACCTGACGCGGGTCCAGGACGATCACGTGGCCGGCGTCGCCGGGACCGCGCAGGTCTGGACCGAATCGGGCTGGGCCGATCGCTTCGCTCTGCCACTCCCGGCGTCCGACACGGGATACGACCACGGCCCCCAGGAGATGGCCGCGGTGAAGGGCGACGCAGCCATGCTGCGCGGCTATCACCATGCGGTGTTCGAGGCGACGCTCGGGTTCATCGCCGGACTGCGAGACGCGGATCTCGATCGCATCGTGGACGATCGTTGGGACCCTCCGGTGACCATGGGGGTTCGTCTCGTCAGCGTCGTTGCCGACGACCTCCAGCATGCCGGACAGGCCGCCTATGTCCGCGGGATCCTCACGAGCCGCTGACCAGTGCTCCCCGCTCGTGCGCGTGCGCGGCATTGGGCGCGCTGCGCAGAGCCTTCAGTCCGGGCAGATCGCCGTGCTCGAGGAATTCCAACGAGGCGCCTCCGCCCGTGGACACGAAACTCACCTTTCTGGCCAGACCGAACTCGTCGAGCGCGGCCACGGTGTCGCCCCCCCCGACGACCGAAAAGGCCGTGCTCGAGGCGATGGCCTGGGCCGTTGTGCGCGTTCCGGCGACGAAGCGTTCGTCCTCGAAGGCACCGACCGGCCCGTTCCAGAACAGCGTCTTGGCGTCCTGTATGGCCTGTGCGAAGGAGCGGGCGGTCGCCGGGCCGATGTCGACGCCTTCCCAACCATCGGGGATCTCCGCGCCGACCACAGCAGTCCGCCCCGTTCCTGACGCGCCGGGCCCGACGATCCCCTCGGGGGCGAGCGCGACGAAGTCGGTGGGAAGAAGGAGTCTCCCCTCGGAGTGGGCGATCAACTCCCGGCAGGCGTCGGCGTCGGCCCGGTCCAGGATCGATCGGCCCACCGGGTGCCCTTGGGCGAAGAGAAAGGTGAAGGCCATGCCCCCACCCACCACCAAGCGGTCGACCATCTCCAGCAGTGCCGTGAGCACGCCGAGCTTGTCGGCGACCTTGGCCCCGCCCACCACCGCCACGAATGGACGCGGTGGCGAGCTGAGCAGTCTCCCCAGCATCTCGACCTCGCGTGCGAGCAGGCGTCCGGCCGCCGAAGGCAAGAGGGCCGGAGGGCCCACGATCGAGGCGTGGGCGCGGTGCGAAGAGCCGAATGCGTCGTTCACGTAGACGTCGAAGCCCCCGACGAGCTCTTTGACAAAGGACGGGTCGTCGGCCTCCTCACCCGGATCGAACCGGAGGTTCTCGAGAAGCTCCACGTCCGGGACGAGCTCGGCCAGCCGCGCCCGCACCGGTGCGACGTCGTAGCGGGGATCGACCTTGCCTTTGGGTCGGCCGAGATGCGTGCAGGCGGTGACCGAGGCGCCGTGGGCGCAAAGCCACTCGAGGGTCGGCAGCGCGGCGAGGATCCGGAAATCGTCGCCGACCTTCGCCGGACCACCCGCTTCGTCTCGGATGAGCGGGACGTTGAAGTCCACCCGTACGAGCACCTTCTTGCCCTTGAGGGGTGGGAGGTCTTCGAGGAGGGGAATGCCGACCAGAGGGCCAGATGTCGCTCGGTCGGTCGTCATCACGAGATCATGCTGATGCGCCCCGGGCCTTGCCCACCTTCGCCGCGAGCTCGGCCAGGCGGTTGGCGTAGCCCCACTCGTTGTCGTACCACCCGAGGACCTTGACGACGTTCCCCGCTGCCATCGTGAGCTCGGCGTCGAAGATGCACGAGGCTGGGTTGCCGACGATGTCGCTCGACACCAGTGCCTCCTCGGCGTACTCGAGGCGTCCGACGAGGGGCCCTGACGATGCCGCCTGTTGGAACACCCGACGCACGTCGTCGGCACTCGGCGTCTCCTTGAGCGTCGCCACCAGATCGGTCATCGAGCCGTCGGGGACAGGGACCCGAAGGGCGATCCCGTCCAGTCGGCCGGCAAGGTGGGGGAGCACCTCGCCGGTGGCACGGGCGGCGCCCGTGGTGGTCGGGACGATGTTGATCGCCGCCGCGCGCGCCCGGCGGGCGTCTTTGTGGACTGCGTCGACGAGGCTCTGGTCTCCGGTGTACGCGTGCACCGTGGTCATGAAGCCCCGCTCGATTCCGAACGCGTCGTCGAGGACCTTGACCATCGGAACCAGGCAGTTCGTGGTGCACGAGGCGTTCGAGACCACGATGTGCCTCTGGGGGTCGAAGGTCTCGTCGTTCACTCCCATGACGAAGGTGGCATCTGCCCCCTTCGAGGGGGCGGAGACGACCACTCGGGGGGCCCCGGCGTCGAGGTGTGCCGCTGCCTTGTCGCGAGCGGTGAAGTGTCCGGTCGACTCGACGACGACGTCGACCCCCAGGCTCTGCCAGGGCAGTACCTTCACCTCGGACTCCGCCAGCATCTGGATCCGGTGGTCGCCGACGACCATCTCGGATCCCTCCACCCTCACCGGGAGGTCGAAGCGACCGAAGACCGAGTCCCGCGAAAGCAGTCTGGCCAGCGCTTCTGGGGGTGCCAGGTCGTTCACTGCGACAACCTCGAGGTCGAGCTCACCACGACGTGCGGCTCGCAGGAGGGCGCGTCCTGTCCGGCCGAAGCCGTTGATTCCTATCCGCACTGCCATCAGTCGGTCCCTTCGTATTCCTCGTGTCGAGACGGTTCGACGCTCTTTCTCCAGCATGAGCCGGGTTCGGGGGGGGCCGCCAGGGTCAAATGTCACTGCCCACGAGGGGGTCCGGGATCAAAGGCGATGGCGAGCGCCCACCGCCGGCCGCCTCTGAGGCAGGCCCTCCGGGCCTCCATCTCGGGACCTTCGACTCTGGGGCACTCTCCGGGGCCTGTCCAGACTGGAGATCGGGCGAGAACTCGCGCCCAGGGAGCCTGTGATGAAGTCCGCCGTTGTTCGAGCATTCGAAAAGTCCGTCACGATCCGCGTGATCACCACGCCCGGGGCGCAATCCCACTGCTCCATGGGCGATGCCGATGTCCAGGGCGGCCAAGGACGTGGCGATGCCGACCGGTCGGCTCGAGGGGCGGCCCCGATGGGCTCGACTCTCCGCTCGTAGCCGGCAGAGGGTCCGGACGTCAGTGTTCCAGGTGCGCATCCACGGTCGAGGTGGCCAGGGGGTGGTGACGGCCGCCGAGATGCTCTCGGTGGCGGCCTTCGACGACGGTCACTTCGCGCAGGCCTTCCCGAGTTTCGGTTCCGAGCGTACCGGTGCACCGGTGGTGGCGTTCTGCCGGATCGACGCCACACGCATCCGTACCAGGGAACCCATCGTCGCTCCGAACGCGTTGATCGTGCAGGACGCCACGTTGGTGCATCAGGTGGACCTGTTCAGCGGATTGCGCCCGGGCGGCTTCCTCCTGGTCAACTCCGCACGCACACTCGACGAGCTCGGTCTCTCGGACCTCGTCTCGTCCCATGGACCGGAGGGTCTGCTGACGGTCCCTGGGACCGAGTTGGCCCTGCAGTACACGGGCCGCCCGGTCCCCAATGCCGTGCTCCTGGGGGGATTCGCGGCGCAGACCGGGGCGATCTCGCTCGATGCGGTGGTCCGCGCCATCTCGGCGCGATTCAGTGGCCCCGTTGCCGCCGGCAATGTGGCCGCCGCCCGCGAGGCGTATCGCATCGTGGCAGGCCGGAGGGGGGTGCTGGCCGATGCTTCGTCAAGTTGAGGGTTCGCGTGCGGTCGCCGAAGCGGTGGCCCTGTGCCGGCCCGAAGTCGTGTGCGCATACCCGATCTCCCCGCAGACCCACATCATCGAGGGCATCGGGATGCTCGTGAAGTCCGGGGCGCTCGAGAACTGCGAGTTCATCAACGTCGAATCGGAATTCGCCGCCATGTCGGTGTGCATCGGCGCATCGGCGGCCGGCGCGCGGCTCGTACACCGCCACGGCCAGCCAGGGCCTTCTCTTCATGATCGAGGCCGTCTACAACGCATCGGGGCTCGGTCTGCCGATCGTGATGACCCTGGCGAACCGCGCCATCGGGGCCCCCATCAACATCTGGAACGACCACAGTGACGCCATGTCGGTGCGTGACGCCGGGTGGATACAGCTGTTCGCAGAGACCAACCAGGAAGCCGTCGACCTCCACGTCCAGGCATTTCGCCTGGCTGAGGAGTTGTCGGTGCCCGTGATGGTCTGCATGGACGGCTTCATCCTCACCCACGCGTTCGAAGCCGTCGAGATCCCCAGCCAGGAGCAGATCGATGCCTTCCTGCCGCCGTACGAGCCGAGGCAGGTCCTCGACCCACTCGAGCCGGTGTCGATCGGCGCGATGGTCGGTCCCGAGGCATTCGAGGAGGTGCGATACCTCGCCCACGTGAAGCAATTGCAGGCCCTGGACTTGATCCCCGAGATCGCGGCCGAGTTCGCGGGGACCTTCGGACGACGGTCCGGCGGCCTCGTGAGTGCGTACCGCAGTGAGGACGCCGAGACGATCGTCGTGGCGATGGGCTCGGTGCTCGGGACCATCAAGGACGTCGTCGATGACCTGCGCCAGCAGGGCACGCGCATCGGGGTCGTGGGGATCGGCTCCTTCCGCCCGTTCCCCGCCGCGGCCGTGCGGGCAGCGCTAGCCGGAGCGCGGCGGGTCGTGGTCATCGAGAAGGCGCTGGCTCCCGGTGCCGGCGGGATCGTCACCACCGACGTTGCGATGGCGACGGCGGGACTTCCCCAGCAGACCCACGCCGTGATCGCCGGGCTGGGCGGGCGTCCCATCACCAAGGGATCGCTGATGGAGCTCTTCGAGGTGGCCGAGTCCGGCGCGCTCGAGACGCTCACGTTCCTCGACCTCGACCGTGGCCTGGTCGAGAACGAGCTGGCGCGCATGCGCCTTCGGCGCCGATCGGGTCCCACCGCCGAGAACGTGCTGCGCGACGTCGGCGTCGTGTCGGCTCGGGTCACGTGAGGAGCGGGCCATGCCTCATGAGCCGGTGAAGTTCTATCAAACCGGAAGTTTCGCAGTCGGGAACCGTCTGCTGCCTTTGGAGCTGCGTTCGGTCCAAGCCGATGCCCAGAGGACGAATTCCCTCAATTCCGGTCATCGCGCCTGTCAGGGGTGCGGCGAGGCGCTCGGTGCTCGCTTCGCACTGGACGCGGCCATGCGGGCCACCAAGGGTCGGATGATCGCCGTGAACGCCACCGGTTGTCTGGAGGTGTTCTCGACGCCGTACCCCGAGACGTCGTGGCGCGTCCCGTGGCTGCATTCGCTGTTCGCCAACGCGCCAGCGGTGGCGACCGGTGTGGCAGCGGCCTTGAAGGCCAAGGGGAACCGCGACGTCCGGGTCGTGGCCCAGGCCGGCGACGGCGGAACAGTCGACATCGGGTTCGGGTGCCTCTCGGGGATGTTCGAGCGAAACGACGACGTGCTGTTCGTGTGCTACGACAACGAGGGCTACATGAACACGGGTGTGCAGCGTTCCAGCGCCACACCTCCCGGTGCCCGCACCGCCACCACCGAAGCCGTCGGGGCTGAGCCGGGCAACGTGTTCGGACAGGGGAAGAACGTCCCTCTCCTGGCCGTCGCGCACGAGATCCCCTACGTCGCCACTGCCACCGTGTCGCAATTGCGCGATCTCGAGTACAAAGTCGAGCGCGCCATGTCCATGCACGGTGCCCGGTACATCCATGTGCTGGTGCCCTGCCCGCTCGGTTGGCAGAGCGCGTCGGCTGACACCGTCAAGTTGGCGCGCCTGGCCATGGAGACAGGGATCTTCCCCGTGTTCGAAGCCGAACACGGCGAGATCACCGCGGTGTCCAAGATCCGTCGTCGCGTGCCCGTCGAGGCGTATCTCCAGGCCCAGGGCCGGTACAAGCACCTCTTCGGTGAGGACGCTCGGCCCGACATCGTGGAGCGGATCCAGGCTCTGGCGGATCGCAACATTGCACGTTTCGGCCTGCTCGAGACGTCATCCGAGCCGGGCCCGGCGCCAGGCGCAGGTGGAGGGGGGCGGTGATGGACAAGCCCTTTGCCATCACTCTCGACATCGGCTCGAGCCTGGCGAACAAGACGGGATCGTGGCGAGTGGAGCGGCCGGTCTACCTCGATCGGCTCCCGCCGTGCTGTGACGCGTGCCCCGCCGGTGAGAACGTGCAGGAGTGGCTCTACCACGCCGAGGCGGGACATTACGAACAGGCATGGCGAGCCCTTGTGCGGGACAACCCACTCCCTGCGGTCATGGGGCGAGTCTGCTATCACCCGTGTGAAACGGCGTGCAACCGCGTCCAGGTCGACGAGGCCGTCGGCATCAACGCCGTCGAGCGCTTCCTCGGTGACGAGGCGATTGCCCGAGAATGGCAGCTCGAGGTCGAACGCGCCCCGACGGGCAAACGCGTGCTGGTCGTCGGTGCGGGGCCCGCCGGGCTATCTGCTGCCTACCACCTCACCCGCCTCGGCCACAGCGTGACCATCTACGAAGCGGGCGGGCTCGCGGGCGGGATGATGCGCTTCGGCATCCCCCGATACCGGCTGCCTCGAGAGGTCCTCCAGGCTGAGATCGATCGGATCCTTGCCCTCGGAGTCACCTTGGAGGTAGGTCGCGCCGTCACCGACGTGGTGACGACAATGGCGACCGACGGATTCGATGCCGCCTTCCTGGCGGTCGGGGCCGAGATCGGGAAACGGACCTATATCCCCGCCGGCGACTCGGCGCATGTATTCGATGCCGTGTCGGTCCTGCGGAGCATGGAGGGCGAGGCACCTGCGCAACTCGGTCGGCGTGTGGCTGTCTACGGGGGCGGGGACACCGCCATGGACGCCGCCCGCACCGCGCTGCGCCTCGGCGCGACCGATGCGGTGGTCGTCTACCGGCGCTCGCAGGACCGGATGCCCGCCCATGACGTCGAAGTCGAAGAGGCCCTCGAAGAGGGTGTGCGCATGAAGTGGCTCTCGACGGTGAAGGCCGTCGAGGGCGGGACCCTCGTCCTCGAGAGGATGGAGCTCGACGAGAACGGGTTCCCCCAACCCACCGGCGAGCTCGAGGAGCTCGATGCCGATTCGCTCGTGCTGGCGTTGGGCCAGGAGTCGGACCTGTCGCTCGTTCAGGGCGATGCGGATTTCGTGGTCGAGGACGGGGTGGTCCAGGTGGGCCCGGACATGATGACCGGGCACCCCGGGGTGTTCGCCGGTGGCGACATGGTCCCCGCCGAGCGGACGGTGACGGTGGCCATCGGCCACGGGAAACGGGCCGCTCGCAACATCGATGCCTGGCTGCGCGGCACGGTCCTGCGACCAGAGCCTCGCCACGAGCTGGCCACGCCGGCGATGCTCAACACCTGGTACTACTCCGATGCCCCGAAGACGCTCCGACCTCGACTCGACATGGCCCGCCGGACGTCCACCTTCGACGAGGTGGTGGAGGGGCTCGACGAGTCCACCGCTCTGTTCGAGGCCCGACGGTGCATGTCGTGCGGGAACTGCTTCGAGTGCGACAACTGCTTCGGGATGTGCCCCGACAATGCGGTGATCAAGCTCGGGGCGGGCCTTCGCTACCGGTTCGACTACGACTATTGCAAGGGCTGTGGGATCTGCGTGGCGGAATGCCCGTGTGGGGCGATCGTCATGGAACCGGAGCCGACCTGATCCTGGGCCGGGCCGGAGCTCGCTTCGGGCTCGCCGGCGGGTGGCCTACCGGGGATCGTCGCCCGACTGCCTCGGGGGCGGGGCGTCGTCGGGACGACCGACGCGGTGGCTGTGCCCGGGCCTCCGGGCCGTGGCCAGGGCGCCGAGGTTGGCATGGGCTCGCTCCGGGACGGCGGACTCGAGGAGCAGCCGCCATTCGGCCGCGGCGACAGACTTCCTGACCGCGGACACGGCATCGGGGTTGACCGAGATCGAGGTGATCCCCAACCGGACGAGGTGCTCGGCGAATTCCGGCCGGTTGGAGGGAGCCTGGCCGCACAGCGACGAGGAGATGCCCGCGTCGTGGCACCCTTGGATGATGCGGCCGATGGCGTCGAGGACGGCGGGATCCGCCTCGTCGAACAGCTCGGCGCAGACCTCGGAGTCGCGGTCGACGCCGAGCATGAGCTGGGTGAGGTCGTTGCTCCCGATGGACACGCCCTCGATCCCCAAGGCTGCGTACTGAGGGATGAAGAACGACACCGAGGGCACCTCGGCCATGACCCAGACCGGCAGCGCATTCGCCACCGCGCTGGTGTCGATGATGTCGAGGCAGGCCTCGAGCTCCCAGCGGGTGCGCACGAAGGGGATCATGAGCCGCAGATTCGGTGTCTGTTCGAGCACTCGGGCCAGGACGTCGAGTTCGAGACGGAAGAGGTCGGGCTCTTTGACGTAGCGGTAGCAACCGCGGTAGCCGATCATCGGGTTCTCTTCGTGAGGCTCGAAGCGCTCTCCACCCTCGAGGCTTCGAAACTCATTGGTGCGGAAGTCGATGCTCCGGTACACCACCGGACGGGGAGCGAAGGCCCGGGTGATGCGCACGAGCGATGCCGACATCGTGTCAACGAAGGCCTTGTGCTCACCCCGCTCGAGCAAGAGCCGCGGGTGGACCCCCTGCAGGGCATCGGCGACCATGAACTCGGCTCGCAGGAGCCCGACACCGTCGACGTCCATGGCGGCCACTTCCTCGGCGTGCTCGGCGATGGCGAGGTTCACGTAGAGCCGCGTCGCCAGGACCGGTGCCGAGGTCTGGTTGACCCCCGGTGACGCGCCCGCGGGCCACGTGGTGTCGTGTGCGGCCTCCGGTTCGAGAGCGCCTTCGTAGACCTCGCCCTTGGCCCCGTCGACGGTCACCAACTCGCCGTCGCGCAGCACGGTGGTGGCGGTGCGCGCCCCCACGACGCACGGCACTCCGAGCTCGCGGGTCACGATGGCGGCGTGGCACGTCATGCCCCCGCCGTCGGTCACGAGAGCCGCCGCCCGCCGCATGGCCGGCACCCAGTCGGGGCTGGTCATCGAGGCCACGAGGATCTCGCCGGTCTGGAGGCTGGCGGCCTCGTCGGGGGAGTGCAGCACCCGCACGCGGCCCGACGCCCGGCCTGCAGAGGCCGCCAATCCCGCCACCAGGACTTTCACATCCCCGCCGGTCGCCCTGACGCCGGAGCCGCTGGCTTGGTCCGTCGTCGCCGGTGCCGGGGGCGCCGCCATCGTCGTGATGGGCCGCGACTGCACGAGGTAGGTGCGTCCGCCCGCGATCGCCCATTCGACGTCCTGTGGCGTCCCGTAATGCGTCTCCACCGCCAGCCCCAGAGAAGCCAGTCCGAGGACCTCGTCGTCGGAGAGGACGCGCCGCGACCCTTCGTTCGCGTCGAGGCTGATCTGCTCGTCGTGCCCGTCGGCCCCCTGGACGATCTTGGTGGTCTTGATCCCGACGCGTACGTTGAGCACGGCCGGTCCCGCCCGCCCGACCACATAGGTGTCGGGCTCGACCTGGCCGCTCACCACGACCTCACCCTGGCCGAAGGCAGCTTCGATGATCAGGTGATCGGGGTTCACTCGCGAGGGATCGACCGTGAACATGACGCCGGAGCGTTCGGAGGGGATCATCTGCTGGACGATCACCGCCAACGAGGGCTCCTCCCCGATCCCTTGGCTGGCCCGGTACGAGATCACACGCTCCCCGTACAGCGACGCCCAACAGTCCACGACGCGAGCAAGGAGCTCTTCGTCCCCGGAGACGTTGGTGAAAGTGGAGTTCATGCCGGCAAACGACGTACCGGAGCTGTCCTCGCTCGTGCCCGACGAGCGCACAGCCACGCGCAGGTCGGCGCCGAGCCGGTGATAGGCGTCACGGATGGCCTGAGCCAGATCGTCGGGAACGGGCGTCGATCGCAACAGGTCCTGCGCCTGGTGCGCGCTGGTGCGCAGGCTCGAGGAGTCGTCGGGATTCGCATTCTCGATCACCTGTCGCAGCTTCGTGCGCGCCCCGCTCCGGTCGATGGCGTCGAGAAACACGCCGCTCGTGATCACGAATCCCGGGGGGACGGGCAAGCCGGCGGAGGTCAATTCGCCGAGGTTCGCCCCCTTGCCGCCCACCTGAGGCGCATCATCGAGACGGATGTCGTCGAACCAACGAATCGCTTTCATTTCATTCCACCCCGCTGTCGGGCAACCCCAGGGCCACGACGGTGCCGTTGGTGATCGAGGCGGCCGGGGTCACCGTCGTTCCCGCTGCGGATTCCGGGGTCACTGTCATCATCGTCTCCACGCTCGGGACTCAGAGCCACCCTCGATGCCGCTGGGGTCGCAGTCCGGCCCCGGCGCATGAGGACACCGTGCTCTACTTTGAGGGTATGAGCAGGGACTTTCTTCCAGTAGGGCCAAAGGTCCGTTCCGTGGAGGCGCTCGAGCATCGGGGTTCCGCCACCACCGGTCCGTGCCCGGGGAACCCCGGAGGACTGTCTTTCGGCCCTGGCGCGGGTCCGGCTCCTGGCGACATCCTGCAGGGAGACGCCGAAAGTCGTTTCGGCGACGAGCCTCACCGAAGGGTCACCGGCAATGACGATCCCGATGCTCACTGAGATCACCGCCACGGCCGTGGCGCCCGGTGTCCACCCGCCGTGTCGGTCGGGGAGAGCGGTTCGTCGGCGAGCCGCCTCCGTGCTCGAGGGCCGTCCATCTGTCATCGGCGTCGGGCCACGCTCCGCGTCGAGTGTCGGTTGGCCCGGAGCCTCCCGGGGATAGAACGACCATTACCTTCCCCGCGTTTGCATTCTGGAACCTCTGGTCCAAGAAGGCCAGGTCGTTGGGGCTCGTCCTGGCGATCGCGTTCGCGGTGATGACCGTGGTCACGCTGGCGGTCACCAGTAGCGGCCTCGAGCAGTCGGCCGCGGCGATCATCTCGGTCGGCCATGCCGACTTCACCGTGGCGCAGAAGAACGCCCCCGACCTGCTGGCCAGCACCATCGACAAGGGCGAGCTCACCCGGATCACACAGACCCCCGGTGTGGCGAGGACCGTCGGGGTGCTCGTGGCGACAGAACATCTGAGCGCCTCCAACCCGGTGTTCATCGAGATCGGGATCGCTCCTTCGGATCTGGCTCCCTTCGGCGTGACCGTCGTTGCCGGGCATCCCTATGCGGCAACCGCGACCGACCAGGTGATGCTGGGTTGGCGCGCGGCGTCGAACTTCGGGCTCCGTGTCGGTTCGCGCTTTCACGCCAATGGGACCTGGAACACCGTCACCGGCCTCTATTCGACCGGCAACAGCTTCGGAGACTCGGGAGCCATGTTCCCCCTTTCGGCCGTCCAGGGATACAACCGCCTCCCGGGAATCGTCTCGATGGCGTTCGTGAAGGTCACCAAGGGAGCGACTTCGGCACGCGTGGCCCGCAGCATCGACACCAACATGCCTGAGCTCACGACCATTCGAACCGCCACCCAGTTCGGGCGGGCCGACCGGAACCTGGTGTACCTGAAAGCCGCAGTGTCGGGGAGCACGGTGCTGGCCGTGCTGATCGGTGCGGTCATCGTGGGCAACACCATGCTGTTGTCCCTGTTCGAACGGACTCGCGAGCTCGGGCTCCTGCGGGCCATCGGATGGACTCGTCGACGGATGGTGAGCCTCTTGCTCGGCGAGAATCTGGCCCTGGCTCTGCTGGGCGCCGTCATCGGTGTGGCGCTCGCCTTTGCCGTCACCAGCGGCCTCGAGCAATTGCCTGCCCTGAAGGGTGTCCTGCACGCCAACTACACGCCCGCAGCCTTCTGGCGGGCGCTCTACACCGCCCTGGCCATGACGCTCATCGGTGGTCTGTATCCCGCCACCCGGGCTGCGCTGCTGTCACCGTTGAAGGCGCTCAGCTATGAGTGAGCGCCCTCAACAACGGGAGCTCGCCGTCGAGTTGCGCCAGGTCGTGAAGATCTACGACGGCAACGTCCGAGCCCTCGACGGCGTCGACCTCGCCGTCACGTCAGGCGAGTTCGTCGCCATCACCGGGCCGTCGGGCTGCGGCAAGTCCACGTTGCTGCACTTGGTGGCCGCACTCGACACCCCCACGTCGGGAGAGGTCCGGGTCGACGGCCGCGACCTCAGGGCCGTTCACGACCTGAGCCGCTTCCGCCGCGACGAAGTGGGCCTCGTCTTCCAGCTGCACAACTTGATTCCCCAGGTGTCGGTCATGGCCAATGTCGAGGTGGCGATGTTCGGGACGCGTCGTTCCTCCCGTCAACGCCGTGCCCGGGCCCTTGAGCTGCTCCAGGAGATGGATCTCGGCGGCCGCGAAGACCGACTGCCGACCAAGCTGTCGGGCGGCGAACGTCAACGGGTGGCCATCGCGAGGGCTCTGGCCAACGAGCCGCGGTTGCTTCTGGCCGACGAGCCCACGGGGAATCTCGACTCCGCATCGGTGGGCCGGATGCTCGGGGTCTTCCACCGGCTCCATCTGACGGGCGTGACCATCGTCCTCGTGACTCACGACCACAGCGTGGCCGAAGCCGCCGAGCGTACCGTCGTGATGAGTGACGGTCGCATTGCCCAAGACATCACCGCCCACGCGGTGTAACGACGGGACTGGCGGCGACCCCCGGCCAGATCGGTGACGGTTGTGTGAACGACAAGGGGAGCCATCGGCTCGTTGCGGAGGAAGGAGACGTAGATGGAATTGGTCGACGTGCTGCGTGCGACACGAGATGACGTTCTGACAGAGGCATCAGCGGCCCTGCATCGCGCCCACCTGACGCACTATGAGGCGTCGGGCTCTGCGGAGTCCGCTCGGCATCTCGAGGACCTCTTCGGCCTCGTTGTCGGTTGCCTGGCGCACAAGACGGTGGGGCCGATCGTCGGATATGCGGAGGCGGTCGCCAAAGAGCGGTTCGCAGCGGGTTTCGACATCGCCGAGGTGCAGACGGCCTTCAACGTCCTCGAGGAGGCCATCTGGCATGTCGTCATCGTGAAGATCCCTCCGGAGGGTCTCGTTGAAGCGGCGGGCATGGTGGGTACCGTGCTCGGCATCGGCAAGGACACCCTGGCACGCACCTGGGTGTCTCTGGCTGCGAGCCGACACGTCCCGTCGCTCGACCTGGGCGCGCTCTTCGAGGGCACGAGCGGCTGAGACAGGTCAGCCCCCTGAGACAGGTCGGTCCCACTCAGGGCGGTGCGCGTCGGCACGGGCCCGACGTCCGAGGGTGGGACCTTCGCCTCTAGCCCGTTGGCTCGGGTCGTCCCTACGGTCGAATTGACCGAAGGACCAATGGAGGTTCCATGCGAGCGCTCGTGTACCACGGCCCCGGCCAGAAAGCCTGGGAGGAAGTAGCCAAACCGACGCTGTTGGCAGACACCGATGCGATCGTTCGGGTTGACGCCGTCACCATCTGCGGGACCGATCTTCACATCCTCAAGGGTGACGTCCCCGCCGTGACCGACGGGAGGATCCTCGGTCACGAGGCGGTCGGCACGATCGAAGAGGTCGGCTCTGGCGTGAAGAACCTCCGGTCCGGAGATCGGGTGCTGGTGTCGTGCATCACGGCGTGCGGGGCATGCCGATTCTGCCGCGAGGGCCGCTACGGGCAGTGCCTGGGCGGCGGAGGTTGGATCCTCGGCCACAAGATCGACGGTACCCAGGCCGAATATGTCCGGGTTCCCTTTGCCGACAACTCCACGTACGTGGCCCCCGTCGGCGTGGCCGATGAGGAACTGCTCATGTTGGCCGACATCCTGCCCACGGGATACGAGGTGGGAGTGCTCAACGGCAAGGTCGAACCCGGGGACGTGGTGGCGGTGGTGGGTGCCGGCCCGATCGGGTTGTCCGCGATCATGGGCGCCAGGCTCTTCAGCCCCTCGCACGTGGTCGCCATCGACATGGCCGATACTCGGCTCGAGGCTTCGAAGCAGTTCGGCGCCGACGTGACGGTGAACAACAGCGTCCAGGATCCGGTGCAAGTCATCGCCGAGCTGACCGGTGGGCTCGGTGCTGACGTGGCGGTCGAGGCAGTCGGCGTCCCGGCGACATTCGAGCTCGCCGCCAGGCTGGTGCGTCCCGGTGGCCACGTGGCCAACGTGGGCGTCCACGGCGAGCCTGTCAGCTTGCATCTCGAGGAGCTGTGGATTCGGGACGTGACGATCACGACCGGGTTGGTCGACACGTACTCGACCCCGACGCTGCTGAAGTTGATCAGGAATCACCAGATCGACGCCGGCCGTTTCATCACCCATCATTTCGATCTCCACGCCTTCGAAGAGGCCTACGACGTGTTCGGGAGAGCGGCCGAGACCGGGGCGCTCAAGGTCGTCTTGGCGAGGTCCTGACCAGGGCGCGCCGAGTTCACGGGAAAAGGAAGTCCACCGGGGAAGGAGAGGAAGATGCCAGAGGTAACGAGCACCGATCAGCCCCAGGCTGACGGGGAACACATGACCGCCGAGCAGTTGAGCCGCACACTCCAAGAGTGGCGTGGCCGGATCGACGAGCTCCTCGTGCAGGTCGACCTGGCTTCGCTCGACGTGCGCGATGAGCTGCGCCAGCGCGTCACCATCATCGAGAACGCGTATCTGGCGGCCAAGTCGCAGCTCGCGGAGGTCCGCCAGGACGTGAAGGAGAACGTGGGCTCGGTGCGAGAGCGGACCCAACAGCTCCTCCATGATCTCCGCCAGGTCTACGACGCCGCAGAGGCCGTCGTGCGCCGGGGTCGCGGTACGTAGGCGGCGAAGCAGGCCGGCCCTCGCACCGCGGCGGCGGTTCGCCGAGAAGGAGCTGCCTGTCGGAGGAGTGTGCCTGGGCGAGAACGGGCAGGGCCGGAGGCCCTAGGGAGCGTCGTGTCCGGGGCCCGAGCGCTGCGCCCTGTCCCTGATGCCGCGCAGCATCTTCTGGCTCATTGCGAAGCTGAGGGCCTCGAGCGGTTCGACGAGGATCCGAGCCCAGGGCTGGGTATAGCCGTAGCGCTCCCGCACGATCAGCCGTGTGGTGTTCCCGGGTCCGTCTCGGAGCACGAAGGCCCACGTGAAGTCATACGGAGGGGGAGCGTGCCCCGCCGGTGTCCCTCCCCGCAGGACGAGCGCTCGCCCCCGCTCCACCACCGCCACGGCCAAGCGCACCTCGGGAGCCAGTCCGACGTCATCACCGACGTCGGGGTGCTGCCAGGCAGGGACGATGCGATCCGCGCTGTGGATGTCGCAGCCGACCAGGTTCTCGAGGAAGTCGTAGCTGTAGAACCCGCCGCGTCCCTGGCCCAACTGGGCGATCCACGGCCACACGTCACCGGCGCCGGCGCCGACCGACACCGCCCGGGTCGCGGTGAGGTCGGCGTCGGCGATGAGGTCGTCTCCGGGGTAGGCCTGTTGCAGCTCGTGGTCCGTTGCGCCCCAGCGCAGATGCCACGGTCTGGCCCAGGCCGCGTATGCCGCGACCGCCGCGCCCGTGGCCAGGCACATGCCATGTCGAGCTCTCACGTGGTCTGTCTCACCTACTCCCCCTCGCGGACGACGACCGGACAGTGGGCGTTCGTGACGCAGTGCTCGCTGACCGAGCCGAGCACCATGCCCGTGAACTCACCGTGGCGCGACTGCCGACGACGACGAGGTCGGCCCCACGAGATGCCTCGACGAGGGCGGGCGCGGGGTGGCTCTGCATCACTACCGGCGCGATGACGACACCCGGGTGGGCGTCACGAACGGCTCCGGAGACGGGCGGCCCGACGGCAGCTCCCTGGGTCTGAGCAGCTCCCCGGACCGGAATCGACACCAGTGAGGCGCCGTCCGGCGCCCCACTGGTGTCCAGACGCCGGACCCTGCGGTCCTGGCCCATCCGGTCAGACCGTCTCGAGGACTCAGACCGTCTCGAGGACCTTCTCGGGTTGATGGACCTTGGGGAACTCCTGGTCCTCGGGCACCCGGCGCAGGTGGAGCAGGCCGAGCACTGTGAGCAGGAGCATGACGCCGGCCAGGACGAAGGAGATGATCGAGGCCACCAGGGCGATCTCGCCGAAGGTGGAGAAGGCGTAGGCCTCGAGCAGCAGGCCCCGCAGGGTCGTGCCCTTGAACACCGTGGCCACCTGGCCCGCCAGCTTGGTGTTGGTCGGGTCCGCCAGCGACGCCGCGCTCAGCTGGGCGTAGGTCTTGCCCCCGCCGATCTGCTGGAGGTGCACGGCGATGAAGTCGTTGGCATACACCCGGGCCTGCTCACCGGTGACGAGCGGCTGTCCCGCGAACTTCCCCACGGTGGAGACCATGGCCGGGGTGATCTCGGTGCCCGCCTTGGCATGGGCGAAGGCCGCCGCCGGCGGGAAGGTGATCTGCTGCTGGGCGAGCTGGTCGTGGACGTTGCTGTTGGCGAAGTTGTATCCCCACAGGCCCAGGCCTCCGGCCGCGAGCAGGACGACGATGAGCATCGCGCCGCCGGCCGTCAGGATCATGTCGAACGTCTTGCGTCGCATGTCTTGCTCCTCTACCAAGGGCCCGGCCGGTGCCGAGCCTCTCCGTTCACGATGCCGGAGGCGCGGGTATGCTCGGCAGAGGCAAAGGTCCCCCGGGGACTGGGCTCATCGTCCCCCCCCTGTTCTCAGCCATTGCGAGCGGGTCGTGCCTATGGACGGGCCGCCGTCCCGGCCCCGGGCCTCGACGACCTCGGGGGTCGGTGGCGGCCGCTACCGCAGGTGTCGGACGTCGTCCACCTGCGCCACGGCATCGGCCGAGATGCGCAGGCGGGCGTCCACGACCAGCGCGGCCGTGGGGGTTGCCATCACCGGGTTGCAGTCCGCTTCGGCGATCTCGGGGAGGTCCTCGGCCAGGCGGCCGAGGCGCAGGATGACCTGCTCGAGTGCCTCGATGTCGACCGGCCGGCTGCCCCGGTAGCCGAGGAGGAGTTGCGAGCCCCGGAGCCCGTGCACCATCTCGTGAGCGTCGACGTCGGTGAGCGGAGCCAGGCGAGACACCACGTCACCGAGAAGCTCGACCGCGGTGCCCCCCAGTCCGAAGACGACCTGGGGCCCGAAGCTGACATCCTGCACGAAACCGACGATGGTCTCGACACCGTCGCTCACCATGGGCTGCACCACCGCGCCCTCCATGGTGTCGCCCAGCGCCGCTGCCATCTCCCCGAAGGCGACCCCCACCGCGTCGGGGTCGACAGCGACAGCCGGACTCCGCCGACGTCGCTCTTGTGGATGAGTTTCGCTCCCCATGCCTTGACGGCGACGGGGCATCCGAGCCGTTGCGCCGCCGCCACCGCCGCCTCGACGTCGCGGACTCGCGCCGTGGGCACGACGCCGATCCCGTAGGCGGCGAGGATCTCGTCGGCGTCTGCGCCGGTGATCCACCCCGACCCACTCGGGCACGCGGCGGCGATCAACCGTCGGGCCTCGTTGGGCTTGGTGCCTTCGAGATCGGGAATCGTCCCCAACGGCCGGGCCCGCCACTCCCCGTACGCCGCCGCATGGGAGAGAGCCCGCGCCGCGTTCTCCGGGTACGAGAAGCACGGCACCGGTCGGGCCGCGCCACGCAGGATGGGGCGTGCGGCGGCGGCGCCGAGGAAGCTCGCCACGATCGTCTTGCTCTGGCCCTCGGTGGTTGCGGCGTCGACCGCGCTGACCACGGCATGGGCCACGTCGTCGGCCCGGGTCACGAGTGGCGGGGTGAAGATCACGATGACCATGTCGACCTGGTCGGTCCCGAGCAGTGCCTCGAGGACCTGGCCATATCCCGCGGCCGAGGCGGACGCCACCAGGTCGATGGGATTGCGGACGCTGGCACCGGGCGGAAGAAGGCCGGCCAGGACCGACTGGAGCTCGTCGGACAGCTCGGGAACCTCGAGCCCGTGGCTGATGCACGCGTCGGCGGCCAGGACGCCGGGACCGCCGGCGTTTCCCATGATCGCCACGCGCCGCCCGCGGGGAACCGGTTGGTGAGCCAGGGTCTCCCCGGCGTCGAAGAGCTCCTCGATCGTCTCCACCCGCACGACACCGGTCTGGTGGAACAGGGCGTCGACGGCTTGGTCCGAGGACGCCAGCGCGGCGGTATGCGAAGCGGCGGCACGCGTTCCGGCTTGGCTACGCCCGCTCTTCACCGCGACGATCGGTTTGCCGCGACCCACGCGGCGGGCGATCCGGCTGAACTTGTGCGGGTTTCCGAAGGATTCGAGGTACAGCAGGATCACCCGGGTGGCCTCGTCGTCCTCCCACCACTGGAGAAGGTCGTTCCCGCTGACGTCTGCCTTGTTCCCCATGGACACGAAGCTCGACAGACCCAGGCCGCGGCTTCCCGCCTCGCCCAGGATCGCGATCCCGAGCCCCCCCGACTGCGACGCAAACCCCACGGGTCCGCGGAGGGGGGAGTCCGCCGCGAATGTGGCGTTCATGGACACGGCGGGATCGGTGTTGATGACCCCGAAGCAATTGGGGCCGACGAGTCGCATCCCCAGCCCATGGGCCAAGGTGGACAGGGATCGCTGGGCATCGGTGCCTCCCGACCCGAGCTCGGCGAACCCGGCGGTGATCACGATCAATGACGCCACACCCTTGGCACCGCACTGTTCGACCGCTTGCGTGACGGCGGGCTCGGGTACGGCGATCACGGCGAGGTCCACATCGCCGGGGATGGCCGCAACGCTCGGCCAGCACGGAACGCTGGCGACGGAGGACGCCGACGGGTTCACGGGGTACACGGGCCCCTCGAATCCGCCCGTGAGCAGGTTGCGAAGCAGCTCGTGCCCGATCGTTCCCCGCTGACGCCCGGCACCGATGACCGCGATCGAGCCGGGCTCGAGTAGGCGTGCCATCGACCGCACCGTCGCCACGCGATCGCGGGACTCGGCTGCCGCCAACGCCTCGGCCGAGGGCTCGATGTCGAGAACGACCCGAACGACCTCGGCGTCGCGTTGGTACTGCCGGACGAAACCCGCGTCCGAGAACACACGCAGCATCTTGTGGTTCTCGGCCAACGTGTTGGCGACGAACCGCCGGATGCCATGGCGCCGCGCCTCGCTGGCCAGGTGCTCCAGCAGGATGGTGCCGAGACCGTGACCCTGGGAGGCGTCGTCGACGAGGAAGGCCACTTCGGCCTCATCGTGTCCCGGCTCGCGGTGGTACTCACCGACGGCGATGATCAGGTCGCGGCACTCGGCGATCAGCACCACAACGTCGACGCCGTCGGGCCTGGTGAGCTGCTCGATCTCCTTGGACGAGATCTTCGGGCGCGGGGTGAAGTACCGCAGCACGATGGTCTCCTGGCTCAGGTGGGAGTAGAGCGCACTGATGGCCGACGCGTCAGAGGGCGTGCAACTGCGGATGTGGGCGGTGGTGCCGTCACTCAGGAGCACGTCGAAGCCCGGGGGCGGTGCCTTGGAATCCATCGGCACGAGCATGGTCTGTCGTCGCGACGCCCACAAGGACCAATGGCTCGGACCGGGGCAGCGGGGCACCCGTGCCCCGACGATTCGAGCGTGGTCGGGTCGTCGACCGGTGCGAGAGATGGCGCAGGCTGGGGCGACGGTCGATCGGGGCCTGCGGTGGCCCGCAGCGACCTAGGCGCTGATCGGCACCTGCCAGCTCAGCAAGGTCCCCCCGGATTCGCGGTTCTCGACGAGGAAGTGGCCGTGGAGCTTCTCGGCCCGGCGCCGCAGGTTGACCAGACCGAACCCCCCGTCGGTCGACTCCGAGGCCCCGAGGCCGCGGCCGTTGTCGGCGACTTGGAGGTCGCAGATGCCGTCGTGCACGCTCACCACCAGGCTGGCTTCGGTAGCTACGGCGTGACGTCCGACGTTGGTCAATGCCTCTCTGATCGTCGCCAGGAGGTGCTCGGCGACGTCGTCGGGCACGGCGGAGTCCACCGGGCCTTCGAATCTGACCTGGACGTGGAAGCCGACGACCGGGCTGAGGTCGCGGACCAAGACGAGGATCTCAGCCCGGAGGCCTTGATCCATGGTGGCGGCACCGAGCTCGTAGATGGTTGACCGGACCTGTCGGATGGTGGCGTCGAGGTCCGAGACGGCCTGCTTCATCCGGTCCGCGATGCCCGCCGTCTCCGCCACCCCGGCCATGCTCTGCAGGGACAGGGTGACGGCGAAGAGACGCTGAATCACGGTGTCGTGAAGATCCCGGGCCACACGGTCCCGGTCCTCGTACACCGCCACCTCTTGGACCCGTGTGTGAAGACGGGCGTTCTCGATGGCGATCCCCGCGGCGAGTGCAAGCGCCTCCACCAAGGCCTCGTCGTCTCGCGTGAACTCGGACCAACCGATCTTGTCGGTGAGATAGAGATTGCCGTAGACGTCGCCGCGCACCTTGATGGGGACACCTAGAAACGAGGTCATGGGAGGATGGTTCGGTGGGAAGCCCGAACTGTCAGGGTGTGACCCGATGTCGCTCACCCGCAGGGCTCTGGCGTCGGTGATGAGCAGGCCGAGCAATCCCCGTCCGGTGGGACGAGCTCCGATGCGGTCCTCTTCGTCGGGCTCGAGCCCGACCGTGAGGAACTCCGACAGTGCGGTGCCTTCGTCGTCGAGCACCCCGATGGCCCCGTAGCGGGCTCCGGTCATCGAGCGGGCCTCCTCGATGAAATGGCGGAGCAGGACGGGCAGATCGAGGTCTGCCTCGAGTTGCAGCGTCGCCTCGAGCACCCGGCGGAGCCTGGCGGGATCTTCGATCGACCGGAATGGCACTGCCTCAAGACTAGCGCGCCGACTTGGTGTTCTCCTGGCGCCTGATCCGGTCCTCTGCGGACCTCGAGGTAACGACACCCGGATCCTCGCGACCCTGATTGCCTTGGCGCGCCCCAGTTGCGAAGATGACGGCATGAGCCTCCGGGTGTTCCTTCTCGACGACCATCAGGTGGTCCGGGCCGGTCTTCGGGCACTGCTCGAGTCCACCGACGACATCGTCGTGGTGGGCGAGGCCGGGACCGTGGCCGAGGCGTTGGCCCGGATCCCGGCCACCCATCCGGAGGTAGCCATTCTCGACGTTCGGCTCCCCGACGGCAGTGGCGTCGAAGTGTGCCGGGAGATCCGGTCGCGCACGCCCGAGATCGCGTGCGTGATGCTGACGTCGTATGCCGACGACGAGGCGCTCTTCTCGGCCATCATGGCCGGCGCTTCTGGCTATGTCCTGAAGCAGGTCGAAGGAACCGACCTGGTGGACGACATCAGGCGGGTCGCCGCCGGTCAGTCCCTCCTCGACCCGGTGCTCACCGAGAGAGTGCTGGCACGACTACGCGAAGGACCCAAAGAGGACAAGCGGCTCGCAAGTCTCACGCCCCAAGAACGACGCATTCTGGATCTCATTGCCGATGGACAGACCAACCGGCAGATCGCCTCTGGCATGTACCTGGCCGAGAAGACCGTGAAGAACTATGTCTCCAACGTGCTGGCCAAGCTCGGCATGGAGCGACGGACGCAGGCGGCGACGTATGCGGCCCGCCTTGACGAACGTTCGCAACAGACATCTCGTGACGATGCTTCGGGCACGTGACGGTGCGCCGCAATCACCGCCCCTGATTCGATTCGGTCCGAATCTCCATCTCGTCGGAATCATCGGGCAGTTCCAGACGCAGCCCCTTGGACTCCAGGACGTGTTCGAGACGGGTCCTCTCGGCGTGTGAGTGATCGAAGCCGCCGAGGTCGACATCGATGCCAAGGTGTCGAGCAAGCTCAATGAGCGCGATGTCATAGGCCAATTGGTCGGCGATGGCGTCGGGAGCCCAGTTCATCGAGGTGTGCGGCGACGCATCGACATCCAGTCTGCGTCGACATGCGACGAGCCTGGTCAACGCGTCATATGTGGTCCGTGCCCCGTCGGGCGGGAGCGCCTGGTCGAGGGCGACGTTAAGGAGATCGGCGTATATGGACATGGTCGTTCACAACTTCGTCTGACCGGCGCAGGAGGTGCGCTCTGCTGTGGCGGAGACAAGCGGGACGCCGCGGGTTCGAGAGAGCCCGGGCCATACGCCGACGCGGTCGTACCCAGCTCGTGTCACCGCAGTCTCCTCTCTGTGGTCGTTGCCAAATGATCCACCGCACCTGCGTTCGGGCGAAGCCTCTACCTAGGCAATTGTCGTCCGATCCGGATGGGCGGGGAAGGGCCAGAGGTCCCCAATGGGATCGTGAACCCGGGGCACCGATGGCTCCCGGATCCCTCCCGGCGGCTCGGACCGGCGGCTCGGACCGGCCCGGTTCTGGGTCCGGTCGGGTCTCGTCGCAGGACTCGAGGACGCCGATGCGCGGCAACATCGAGCATAGGATCGGCCGATGTCGAGATGGCCGGCAAGACGGCGCAGGGTCGTCGCGGGTGGAGCCGGGGGCGCGGCGGATCCGGGGGCGCAGTGACGGCCCCTGCGGCGGACCCCGTCGTGCGCGAGACGCACGTCTCGGTGTTGTTGTTCCTGGGAGATCGTGTGCTGAAGCTGCGCAAGCCGTTGCACTTCGACTTCGCCGACTTCTCCGACGTCTCCGCTCGGGCCGAGGACTGCCGTCGGGAGGTTGATCTCAACCGCCGGTTGGCACCCGATGTGTACCTCGGGGTCGCCGAGGTGGTTGTGAACGGCGACGTCCTCGAGCATTGCGTCGTCATGCGCCGCATGCCCGCGGAGCGTTCGCTGGCACATCTGGTCTGTTGCGCGCCGGAGGACGTGTGGAGAGGCGAGCTGGGGCATGTGGCCCGGGTGCTCGCCCGATTCCATGCCGGAGCCGATCGATCGGCCGAGATCTCGACCGAGGCCTCGAGGGAGGCGGTGGCCGGCCAATTCGAGGCGAATGTCACGGCGACGGCGCGGTTTGTCGGCCCTGTCCTGGACCCGGTGGCCCACGACGCCGTCGTGGGCCACGTTCGGAGGTACCTGGAGGGCCGTGAAGCGTTGTTCATGGCTCGGATCGCCGCCGGTGCGATCTGTGACGGCCACGGTGATCTCCAGGCCAGTGACATCTACTGCCTCGACGACGGGCCCAGGATCCTTGATTGCCTCGAATTCGACGATCGACTCCGATTCGCCGATGTCGCCGCTGACGTGGCCTTCCTCGCCATGGATCTCGAGCGGTTGGGCGCCCGGTCCGCGGCCGTGCAATTCGTCGCCGCCTACGAGGAGGAGACGGGAGCGCCCCTGCCCGAGTCCCTCATGCACCTGTACGTGGCGCTTCGTGCCTATGTCCGTACCAAGGTGGCGTGCATCCGTGTCGATCAGGGCGACGCGAGTGCGGCCGAGGAGGCGGCGCAGCTCCTCGAGCTCGCCCGGGCTCATCTCGACCGGGGCCAGGTGCGGTTGGTCCTCGTCGGTGGCGTGCCCGGCTCGGGCAAGTCCACCCTGGCCGAGGCCCTGGGCCGGGCGATGCAGGCCACCGTGGTCAGGTCCGACCTCCTGCGCTCGCAACGGCGGGAGCCCGTCGAAGCGGATCACGGGCCGGCCAGCTTCGGCAGCGGGCGCTACAGCCCCGAGTCGACGCGGGAGGTCTACGGCGCGCTGCTCGACGCCGCCCGCGGCCACCTCGTCCTCGGTCGGTCGGTCGTGCTCGACGCGTCCTGGGTCGACGCGGCGCACCGGGAGATGGCTCGGGACCTGGCGAGCCAGACGTCGTCGGGCCTTATCGAGCTGCACTGCGTCGCCCCGCCGACGGTGACCGAGGGTCGGGTCGCCATGCGGCGTCGGGAGAGGCGCGACCCCTCCGAGGCCACCGTCGACATCGCTCGAGCCATGGCAGGCGTGGAGGCACCGTGGCCCTCTGCCCAGACCATCGACACGGCTCGACCTCCGAACGTCGTGTTGGAGGAGGTTCTTCGATCCCTGGGTGTCGAGCCCGACGAAACCTGACGACCGGCCGGCACAGACGACTCCGACACGGTCCTCGGACCATCGCACGACATAGGGGGACCACCGTCTTCCCCACGGACTGCGAGGTTCTCCCCGTCGCGCACCGGTTCACCGGTGTGGTGCGGCTTCACGACCAGTCGGTCACCGATGGCAGCCCCCATCTGTCGGTCCTGCTCACCGCCCGGGCGTTGGCCCCAGGGTCGTGCCGGCGTCACCCCTGAGGATCGCCTCGACGTCATCGATCTCGCCGATGGCGGCGAATCCGCCCGTCCGTTGGGCGAATTCGGTGATCGCCGCCACCTTGGGCCCCATCGACCCCGCCGGCAGCTCGAGGTGTTGCAATTCATCCACGTCGGTGTGTCGCATCACCTCGGCCTTCGGAGTTCCGAACCCGGTGATCACCCCGGGGACGTCGGTGAGCAGGAGCAAGGCATCAGCTTTGACGGCGGCGGCCAGGACCGCAGAGGTACGGTCCTTGTCGACGACGGCCTCCATCCCACGCAAGAGCCCGTCGGCGTCGCGAACGACCGGCACGCCACCGCCACCGGCGCAGACCACGAGCACCTGTCGTCCCAGGAGCAGCTCGATCAGAGGTTCCTCGACCACCGCCAGCGGGTCGGGGGACGCCACCACTCTTCGCCAGGCAGACCCGTCGGGCCCGACGGCCCACCCCCGCTCCCGGGAAAGGCGTTCAGCCTCGGCTTCTTCGTACACGGGCCCGATGAACTTGGTCGGTTCGGCCCACGCCGGGTCGTCGGACGCGACCAGGGTCTGGGTCACCACACAGGCGACGTGGCGTTCGGGAACGGCGTTCTCGAGTGCCTGCAGCAGCCAGTATCCGACCATCCCCTGGGTCTGCGCACCCAGGACGTCGAGCGGATACGGATGGGAGAGCGACGGGTCACGAGCGCTCTCGAGAGCCAGCAGCCCGATCTGCGGTCCGTTCCCGTGAGTGACGACCAGTTCGTGCTTTCGGGCGAGAGGGGCCAGCGCGTCGACGGCGGCATCGATGTGGTGGGCCTGGACCTCGGAGTCGGGCCACTCACCCCGCCGCAGCAGGGCATTGCCACCGAGGGCTACGACGATCCTCATTCAGTCCCCGATGGTGGCGACCGTGACGCCCTTGATCGTGTGCGGTCGGTTCACGCCGGGTCGCGTTCTATCGGGCAGGTCATGCAGCGCGGGCCACCTCGCCCGCGACCGAGCTCGCTCCCGTTCACGCTGACCACCTCGATGCCCTGCCTGCGCAGCATGGTGTTGGTGGCCACGTTGCGGTCGTAGCCGAAGACCACACCCGGTGCCACGGCCAGGAAGTTCGTCCCGTCGTCCCACTGCTCGCGCTCGGCTGCCCGGATGTCCTCGTCGGTGGTGAGCACCTGCACGGCATCCACGCCGAGCACCTCGGCCAGGGTCTCCCACAGGTTATGGTTTCGTGCCACGTCGAGACGGTCTGCATCGTCGGCCGGAGTGATGGTCCACGATCGGAGCGCTTGGTCCATGTAGGGGTAGAGCACGAACGTCGCACGGTCGAGCATCGTCATGACCGTGTCGAGGTGCATCATGGCGTGGGACCTGGGAAGTTCGACGGCGATCACTCGTTCCGCCTGGTGCGTGGCGAAAAGTGCCTGGGCCAGGATCTCCACGGCCATCGGTGTCGTGCGCTCACCCATCCCCATGAGCACGGCACCGTGGCCGAGAACATGCACGTCACCACCCTCGACCGAGGCCGGGAGATGGTTCGTGTCGTCGTCGCCGTAGTAGACGGTCAGGTCTTCCTCGGTGAAGAGGGGATGGAACCGGTAGATGGCCCGACTGTGCAACGTCTCACGTTGGCGGGCGGGCTTGGCCATGGGGTTGATCGAGACCCCTCGGTAGATCCAGCACGAGTTGTCCCGCGGGAACAGGTGGTTGGGCAATGGCGGGAGCAGGAAGTCGTCGGCTCGCAGCGTCGACCACTTCAGGCTGTGGACCCGCCCGGGGTGGAGGTCGGCCTTGAGCACCCCGCCGACGAGGTAGCCGGCCAGGGTCACGCCGTCGGTGTTCTCGAAGAGCTTGCGCAACGGGTCGACGAGGGCCGGACCGACAATCTCCGACGTGCACACCCGGTCGAGGACGAAGGCCCGACCCTTCGGGACGTCGAGGGTCTCGGCCAACAGCTGCCCGAAGTAATGGACCACGACGCTCTTGTCCCGCAGTGACTCGGCGAAGGCGTCATGCTCCTCACGGGCCTTCTTCGCCCACATCACGTCATCGAAGAGCAGGCCGTCGATGTTGTCGGGAGTGAGTCGCGAGAGCTCGTTCCCGGGGCGGTGCAGGATCGCTTGCCGGAGTTGCCCGACCTCGGAGTGGACGCCGAAGGTCATGCCGTGAGATGGCCGGCGAAGTGCCCGGACCCATGGCGGCCATATGCAGACAGTCCGCCATGGGTGGTGGGAACACGCGTGGTGAGCTGACCGAACATCTGCCCGAGCACGACAGCCCCGACCGCGATGACGCCCGGCACCAGCAGCGAGCGTGTCCCCGCTCTCGTCCTGACCGCCGGCATGGTGAGCACCCAGGTGCCGATGATGCTCCCGGACACGAGGGTGGTGGCGCCAGGAAGCCCCGGCGCTCGTGCCCGCCCGGTGGCGGGGGAGGCGGGTCCCGCGGTCTTGTGGCTGACGGTCTTGGCGGGTTGGGCAATCGCCATATCGAATCACCTGGTCCTTCTCGAGCCGGGCGCCGGCCCGTCTCTCACGCGACATCGTCATATAGAGGCCCATGGCCTCCTAGGGTCGAAGGTCCCCATCGGACGCCGACGTTGGGCTGGCGGCCGAGAATTGGGTGGCGCACCGGGCCTGCCCCTAAGTTCTGGGCCCGGGCGTCCGAGACGGCTCGAGTGGGAGGCCAGAAGTGAGCGCACCGCCTCGCATCATCGTCGGTGTCGACGGCTCCGAGGCCTCGCTCCGCGCCGTCACCTGGGCCGCCGAGCTCGCCAGGTGGACCGGCGGCGAGATCATCGCCGTCCACGTCGTCGGCCTGTTGACCCACCTGGCCGACGATTCGGTTGCTCCGTCGGCCGAGCACAGTGGCGAGTTGGCCGCGCAGCTCGAGCTGTGGTGCCGGCCCCTGGCCGATGCCCACGTCGCCTACCGGAGCGTGCTGATCGACGGAGATCCTGTGTCTTCGTTGCTCAGAGCAGCACGCGACGAGGACGCCGATCTCGTGGTGGTGGGTGCCCGGGGCACCGGAGGCTATCCCGGGCTGGTGCTCGGGAGCACGAGCCAACAATTGGTGCACGAGGCCGACCGACCGGTGACGGTCGTCCCCGATGCGCATCGACGTCCGTAGGGGACACGCTCACGACGGCGAGCGCTCGGGGTCCCTCGTGGCGCGGAGCACCGCGCCCAGGATGTCGAGCGCTGACGCCACTCCCACGGCGGTGTCTTCGTCGACCACGGCCACGACCTCGAGCCCGTAGGCCGCCATCTCCTCACCAACCTCTGTTGGGTGCTGTTCGCAGCTCACCATCCGGGGTGTCGGGCGCGTGATGTCGCCGGCCCACACGGTGTCGGGGTCTGCGCCGCTCGCCACCGCTTCGATGACGTCGTACACGGTGACGAGCCCTGCGGGGCCGAGGGGGCTCTCCACCAGCACCGCCCCCACACCCGACTCGACCATGGCTCGAGCCACGGCACGCAGGCTCGTCAGCCCGTCCACGTGGGCCGGCACCCGTGCCGGGATACGTCGGACCCGTCCCGAGGCGGGCTCGGGCCGATCGCCAGTCACGACGGGGCCCCGCTCGGTGATGACGGGGTCCACGTGAGACGCCGGCCCGACACGATGGTGGAAGGGACTCGTACCACGAAGAGGTGAGGGCCCGGGGCCCACGCCTGGAGCGGCAGTCGGTTCACGCGCTCGACCTCGTGGGGATCGGTCAACAGCTCGGCCACCCCGGTCACGAGGACACTCCAACCGGTGTGGTAGAGGCGGTCCACCCCGTCGGCCTCGAGACTCACCACATTCCGGTGCAAGGCAGCATCGAGCTTGGAGCCCTTGTCGGTGGCGAACACGACGTCTTCGTCGAGCAGGGCCACATTGACGGGGAAGGCGACGGGGATGTCGCTCAGGTTCAGCACCACCCGGCCGATGCCGACGTGCGCGAGCAGGTCCAGGCACTCCTGTCGGCTCAATTCGACGACCGACATGGGTGATGAACCTGCGTCACGCCTAGTCGCCATGGAACAATTTACGCGCCCCGCTCCCAGCGCGACCAGGGGCCAACGTCCCCATTCCCCACGCGCCGCCCGGTGTGCCGCCCCGTGCGCCGGCGCGACGCAGGATCGGATCCCGTTGTTCAGGCCCGCTCGGTCTGGGGGCTCTCGATCGACGCCAGCCGCGACCCCCATGCGCGGGCCCGCTCGAGTTCGCCCGGCAGCAGATGACTGCTCTTGTCGACGAGGAAGCTCGTGGCGGGCATCACGACACGAAGCCCGTGGCGTGCCAGTTGGCGACTGATCCTCTTGGAGGCTCGCCCGGTCAAGAGGACCGGTGCCTTGATCCGGGTGTCGAACGCTGCCGCCCTGGCCTCGACATGACCGACCGAAGCGAGCCACTCCCGCACACCGGGACCCCTGTCGGCACCCGGCTCGAGCTCCAGGCCGCTATCGCCCTTCTCCACTCGAATCGGGGCACCGCGGCGCGTCGACGGCCACGACATCCCCCAGGCATGGGTGGGCCCGCCCACCACCACGAGGTCCACGCCCTCGAGCCCCGGATCGGCGTCGGCAACGCGTTGGACCTGGCAACCCCCGCCCAATCCCTCGGCGATCGCCTCGGCGATCATCCTCGTGTTCCCGAACATCGACTCGTAGACGATCATGGCTCGCATGACACGGCCTCCCGGAAGTCCCTTCTCACGTCACGGTCTCATGACGAAGGGGGCGAGGCCAGGGTCGAAGGTCACCTGTGGATTCCACGACTCCACGACGACCGATTCTCGGGCAACCCGTGGCCTCGAACCGACGTCCCCCCGGTCCGTGCAGCCCTGGGACTGCGGCTGGGCCTTTGGAGATGACGGGTGGGCAGTGGGTCGAGACGGCTGCGGTGGGGCGCGCCAGAGCCGCGAACCAGGGCTCCATGCTGCGGCCGGCTCGGGCCGGCACGCCCGATTGGCTACCTTCTCGGCTCGTACCGCATCGCCACTGCCCCCGAGCCGAACTCCAGCCGGCTCACGAGCTTCAAGTCGACATGCTTCGATAGCCCCGCGAACAACGTCGGCCCGTGGCCCGCGAGCCTGGGATGCACCACGAACTCGTACTCATCGATCAATCCCAGCTCCGTCAACGCCAGTGCGAGCTGCACACCTCCCACGAACAGTCCCTTGCCCGACTCCCGCTGGAGTTGCTGAACGGCCTTGCCCAGATCCCCGCGCACGAGTTCCGCGTTCCAATCGACCTGCTCCAGGGTGCTCGACACGACGTACTTCTTTGCCGCGTTGATCGCCTGGGCGAATGGTTCCATCCAATCGGCTCTCGTTCCCGTCGGCGCCGGCGGCCGCCACGCTGATGCCATCATTTCGTAGGTCACCCGGCCGAAGAGAAGGGCATCGGCCTGGTCGAGGTTCTCGACCGCGTGACGATGCAAGTCTTCGTCCGCGGGGATCGCACGATGATCGCAGCACCCGTCCAATGTGACGTTGATGGAGTAGCGAAGGGGTCGCATTTCGCAAGAGTACCGCCGGTGGGGTGTACCGGCCATTTGTCGCTTAAATAGTGATCTGTTGTAGCGTGGGTGGGATGGTGGCTGCGGCTGGGCCTTTGGAGATGACGGGTGGACAGCGGGCCGAGCTCGAGCGGCTTGCTCGTTCGCACACCGCGCCCGCTCGGGAGGTGCGCCAGGCCAAGGCGTTGTTGTGGGCCAAAGACGGTCTTTCGAACGCCGAGATCGCTCGTCGGTGCGCGTCCACGCCGACGTCGGTCCGTCGGTGGCGTCGCCGGTTCGCCGGGGAGGGAACCGCTGCGGTGGGGCGCATCCGGGCGGGGCGTGGCCGCCCTGTGGTGCTCGGCGACGATGTTGTGGAAGCGATCGTGCATGCCACGTTGCACACGGTGCCCGAGGACGGCTCTGCGAGCTGGTCGACGAGGTCGATGGCGGCCCGGTACGGGATCGGCAAGGACACGGTGGCCCGGATATGGCGGGCACGACGGATCCGACCGTGGAAGGTGGAGACCTTCAAGCTGTCCACCGACCCGAGCTTCGAGTCGAACCTGCGTGACGTGGTCGGCCTGTACGTGAACCCGCCGGCTGCCGCAGCGGTGTTCTGTTTCGACGAGAAGACCCAGGTCCAGGCTCTGGACCGCACCGAGCCGTCCCTGCCGATGGTGCCGGGACGGGCCGGGACGATGCCCCACGACGACAAGGAAAATGGCACCCTGGACCTGTTCGCCGCGCTGAACGTGGGCTCCGGGGAGGTGCTGCACGACACCCGCCGCTCCCACACCGGCCGTGACGTGCTGGCGTTCTTCCGCTGCATCGACAGGCACGTCGCCCCCGACCTGGACCTGCACGTCATCGTGGACAACCTGTCGGCCCACAAGAGCCAGCCTGTCCGTGACTGGCTGGCCCACAAGAAACGCCGCCGCTGGCACCTGCACGTCACCCCGACCAGCTCGTCATGGCTCGACCTCGTCGAGCGCTGGTTCTCGGTGCTCAGCCGCACAGCCTTGACCGACACCAGCTTCACCTCCGTCGCCGAACTCGAAACCCGGATCGACTGCTGGGTCTCCCACGGGGACGACAACCCCGAGCCCTTCGTCTGGACCAGACCCGCCGACGAGATCCCCGGCAACGTCGCCCGCGGACGAGCCACCCTCGACCGGATCACCAAATCCGCGACACACCGCTCGGTCGTGAGAAGGAAACCGTCGTGACCCCCGCCCCGAGCGCCCCGGCTTCTGCCTCCGACGCCGGGCCCGACATCGTCATGGCGGCCAGGACGACACCCCCGGAGGTCCTGAGGCAGCTGGGCAGCGGCGACGCGGGATTGTCGGCCGTAGAGGCGGCGCGACGCCTGGCTCGGATCGGCCCCAACATCGTCGCTGCGCATCGTGTCCGGGCCATCGACGTCCTGATCGGCCAGGTCCGCAATCCGCTCATCCTGCTGCTGTTGGTGTGTGCGGGTGTCTCGGGTGTGACCGGCGACGCCACCGACGCGGTGATCATCGCCGTCATCATCTTCCTCAGCATCGCGCTCGGGTTCTTCAACGAGTACCGGGCCGCGGTGGCGGTCGAAGCACTGCACGACAAGATCCATCGACGAGCCCAGGTGTGGAGAGACGGGCGGGCGCAGCACGTCGACGTGACCCAGCTCGTCCCCGGTGACGTCGTGGCACTGGGAATGGGCGACCTGGTCCCAGCCGATGTCCGCCTGCTCGAGGCAAACGAGCTCGAGTGCGACGAAGCGATCTTGACCGGCGAGTCGACACCGGCGCCCAAGTCCATCGGTGCGGCACCGGAATCGTCGGAGGTGGACCTGCCGTCCTGTGCGTTCATGGGAACGATCGTGCACCAGGGCTCGGGGCGAGGTGTGGCGGTGTCCACCGGGCTGGCGACGGAGTTCGGCCGCATCGCCGCGGGCCTCTCCGACCGCCCGGCCGAGACTGCCTTCCAGTCCGGCCTGCGGGGGTTCTCACGCTTGTTGGTGGTGGTGGCGGCCATTCTGACGGTGGCGATCTTCGCCATCAACGTCGGCTTGCACAGGCCGTTGCTCGAGGCGCTTCTGTTCTCACTCGCCATCGCCGTGGGGATCACGCCGGAGATGATGCCGGCCATCGTGACCGTCAGCCTGTCCTCGGGAGCGAGGGAATTGGCGAAGCGCAAGGTCCTCGTGAAGCGGCTCGTGGCGATCGAGGACCTGGGCAACGTCCAACTCCTGTTCACCGACAAGACCGGCACCCTGACCGAGGGGGCGATCACCTTCAGCCGTTCGATCGCGCCGGGAGGAGACGACGACGCGCGGCCTTTGGTCCTGGGGCTCGTCTGCAACGAGTCGGACGAGGCCGAAGAAGGCTCGGTGGGTGGAAACGCCTTGGACCAGGCGCTGCGGGAGGCTCCCGCGGCGCGTGTCCTGGCAGGGAAGGTCGACGGCCCCGACGCCTACCGCCGCTTGGGCCTGCTTCCGTTCGACCACGAGCGCCAGATGGTCTCGGTGAGCGCGTCATCTCCCGACGGCCGCCCCCTGTTGATCACCAAGGGGGCACCCGAGACGATCCTGGACCGCTGCACGTCCATTCCCCCGGGCTCCCACGACACCCTGGCGCGGCTGTTCGCCCAGGGTGCCCGCGTGGTGGCTGTCGCCACCCGCGATGCATCGACGATCGGCACCGCCACCGCACCCTGCGCGGCCGACGAGCAGCATCTGACCTTCGTGGGGTTCCTCACCTTCGTCGACCGGCCGAAGCCCGATGCGGGCCCGTCGATTGCCCGCCTCAACCGGCTGGGAGTGGACGTGAAGATCATCACGGGGGACAACGGGGTCGTGGCCGGCAAGGTCTGTGACGACATCGGCCTCGAACGGGCCGGCACCCTCAATGGTTCGGAGCTCGAGGCCATGGACGACGACGCACTGGCGGCCGCCCTTCCCGCCACGACGGTGTTCGCACGGGTGAGCCCGAACCAGAAGTCGCGGATCATCACCGTGGCTCGTCGTACCGGCGTCGATGTGGCCTTCCTGGGCGACGGGGTCAACGATGCCGTGGCTCTTCACCACGCCGACGTCGGCATTTCGGTGGACTCCGGCACTGACGTCGCCAAGGATGCGGCGGACATCGTGCTCCTCGACAAGGACCTCGGGGTGCTCGCAGACGGCGTGATGGAGGGAAGGCGGATCTTCGCCAACACCATGAAGTTCGTGTTCATGGCCACATCGTCGAACTTCGGCAACATGTTCAGCGCTGCGGGCGCCTCGCTCTTCCTCACATTCCTTCCGATGTTGCCCTCGCAGATACTGCTCAACAACCTGCTCTACAACGCCGGCCAACTGGCGATCCCCACCGATCGGGTCGATCCCGAGGCCCTGGCCAGGCCGGCGGCCTGGGACATCGGTTTCATCCGCCGCTTCATGGCGGTCTTCGGCCCCGTGAGCTCGGTCTTCGACTTCCTGACCTTCGGGGTGATGCTCTGGCTCCTTCATGCCGGGCACGCCGAGTTCCGAACCGGGTGGTTCGTGGAGTCGATCGCCACCCAGACACTCGTCATCTACGTCATCCGAACCCGACGGGTCCCCTTCTTCCGCAGCTTGCCGAGCAAGACGATGCTCACGGTGCCCGTTGCCTGTGCCGCCATCGGAGCCGCCCTGCCCTTCACCGCGCTGCACCGTGTCCTCGGCTTCAGCGCGCTACCCCTGGCGTTCTTCTTGATCCTGATGGGGATGATCGTCGTCTATCTGTTCCTGGTGGAGCTGGCCAAGACCCGCTTCTACGCCGCGCGCCCTCGACGGGAAGGGCCGTCACTGTCGCGTGGAAAGCGCATCGAGCACCGGATCGCGCGCCGGGCCGCCCCCTTCACCCACCATGTGGTGTCGGAGCCGGCCCGCCTACTCGGGCGCCTGCAGAGATCGGGCCCGGGAGCCTGATCGGGGAACCGAGGCGATCTTGGGCAGGCGTTCGGACCACACCGAGCGGATCTCCTCGTCGGAGTAGCCGGCCGGCATCGTGGACGTGTCGAGCCTCAAGAGCCCGCAGACGTGAAGGTGTGCGTGGTGGGCGCTTCGCCATAGAGGAAGTCGGCGTCGAGTCCTGCCAGCTGTTGCGTCATCGGGCGACTCCCGTTTCGGATCTGGCCAGGGCGAGGACTTCCTCGAAACCCTCGGTCAGGCAGACCATGAAGGTGTCGATGTCGGGTATCGCCGCCGTGTCGACGGTGACGCCGACACCGCAGGTGCCGTTGTAGGAGAGCAGCGTGAGGTTGACGGCTGCTCCCAGGGTCGGTCCGAACGGGACATACCGTGACATCCGGGCGCCGGCCAGGTAGACGGGGAACCCGAGGCCCGGCACGTTGCTCGCCAGGAAGTCGACGTGTTTGAGCATCTTCCCGACGGCTCCGGGCGGCAGCAGGTTGAGAGCGCCCGCGATGGTGTTGGAGTAGGGAATCGAGCGCTCGTCGCGTGCGACTCGGCATCGGTCCCCGATCGCCCGGATCCGGGCCCTCGGGTCCGACAGTCCCACGGGCAAGGTGAAGCGCTCGAGGGTGATCCGGTTCCCGCCGGCGGGGTCATCGGCGGTACGAGTGCTGATGGGCAGGGTGACGCGGAGCTCGTCCACCGGCCGGCCATGGTGTTCGTGATACCGACGGAACCCCGCGGTCACCGCCGCCATGAATCCGTCGTTCACGGACCCGCCCGCCGCAGCCGATGCGTTCTTGAGGTCGTCGAGCCGCACCTCGAGCATGCCGAGCCGTCGCCCCAGGCTGCGCCCCCGCATGACCGGCGACAGCGTCGTGGAGACCGGGGCCACCATGCGCCCGACGGAGCGGATCGTCTCGATGGCGACCCGGGTGCTGTGCACGGGATGCCGTCCGGTCCGCAAGGCCGAGGGGAGCGATGCGGTCGCCTGGTGTCGCGCCAGGCGCAGGACCTTGACAAGCTCGTGGCGTACCGATGCCGTCAAGAGCTCGGCCGGCCCGAGGGCGGTCTCGGTCGGCACCGCCGGGAGCGCGCCCTGAGCGGGGGCGTCGGCGGTCGTGTCGAACAGCGTGAGCAGGAGTTGCATCCCCCCGATGCCGTCGGTGAGCGAGTGGTGCAGCTTCATGACGAGGGCCGAGGCTCCCCCCGTGAGCTCGTCGACCAAGGTGAACTCCCACAGGGGATGGGTGGTGTCGAACCCCGACATCGCCGCCAGGCGGGCGATCTCGAGCACCGCGGCAGACGTGTGGGGCGGCGGCGCCCCCATTCGCCGCAAGTGCAGGGAGAGGTCGAAATCCTGGTCCAGCACCCAGCGGGGGGTGCCCAGGCGACCCGTCGGCTCCACGGGCCGCTGCCGGAAGATGGGCACGAGTCGGGTGGCCCGATCGACGCGATCGACCAGGGTGTCCCAATCAGGCATCCGGTCCAGCCATGCCACCGCCACCACCGTTGCCCGCAGCGCCGGGTCGCTCTCCATGTTCCAGCTGAACGCGTCGCTCTCCCGCATGAATTGGTCGACTCGCTGCTCCATGCGTCCTCCCGGAAGCGACTTCCCACCACCGTGCTTAAGACAACCAGGCGGCGCCGTCCAGAGGCCGAAGTCCCTGTGTCGGCCGCCCCGTGCCCTCCTGGAACACGACGTCGGCCGGGGCGCTCGAGAACAGCGGACTCCTGTCCTTGCAAGGTATGGGAATACGGCCCTAGTGATCCGGGTCCCCGTCCGCCAGCATCATCACAAGGGAGGTCGGATCCAGGCATCCGAGCCGGGGCCATCTCCTGGGAGGCCAAGCCTTCGAGACGCCGAGGGGGAGGGATTGCGATGTCCATTGCCACCATTCCGGTCAAGAATCGGACGCACGGCCGGGTGTACGACGCCCTGTGGAAGCGCCAGCTCACCTCCTATCCGAGCACCGCCCCCAGGATGGCCTACCTCGGGATCGTGGTCCTGACCACGATCATCCTCTACTACCTGTACTACGTGGAGGGCACCGTCACGCCCTTGATGCTGCCCTACTACCACATGTCCTTCCTCTACTTCTTGTACCTGCTGGTGGTGTCGAACGCCATCGGCGCCTTCACCGCATTCATCGGCGGCCTGTCCGACAAGATCGGCCGGGCCAACCTGACGATCTACGGCACGTTGATCGTCGGGCTCGTCCAGCTGGTGGCGGTGCCCCGTATCCACACCGAGTTCGGATTCGCCGTCGCCTACTGCGTGATCGGCTTCGTGGAGGGGATCATCCTCGTCTCCACCCCGGCGCTGATCCGAGACTTCTCGCCCCAGATGGGGCGGGCCTCGGCCATGGGATTCTGGGCGCTCGGGCCAACCGTGGGATCCCTGGCGGCCAGTGTGGTCGCCACCCGCACGTTGGTCCATCTTCACCCGTGGCAGGACCAGTTCATCATCTCCGGCCTCGTGTGCATGGTCGTGGTGGTGATCGCCTTCGTGGGCCTGCGTGAGCTCTCGCCGGCTCTGCGTGACCAGCTCATGGTGTCGGACAACGAACGCGCCCTGGTCGAGGCCCGGGCTCGGGGCATCGATCCCGAGAAGGCCACGGCCCACCCCATGCGCTCCATGCTGAAGTTGGACCTGATTGCCTCATCGCTCGGGATCTCGCTGTTCCTCCTCATCTACTACGCCTCGGTCAGTGTGCTCACCCTGTACTGGGTCGTGATCTTCAACCGCACCACCGCCGACGCCAACGGCATCAACACCTGGTACTGGGCGATCGACGCCGTCATGCTCGTCCTGATCGGCGTGTTGAGCGACCGGCTCCGGGTGCGCAAGCCCTTCATGCTCGTCGGAGGGGTGGCCGCAATCATCGTCACGATGGCGATGATCTCTCAGGTCAACCATCCCCACACCGGCTACTACGGCAACGTCATGGTCGCAGTTCTCATGGGCATAGCGATCGGTTGTGCCTACACGCCTTGGATGGCGAGCTACACCGAACAGGTTGAATCGCACAATCCTGCGCTGTCGGCCACCGGATTGGCGGTGTGGGGTTGGATCCTGCGCATCGTGGTCGCCCTCTCCTTCGTCGTGCTGCCTCGGGTCATCACCACGTCCACCGTCCTGGTCGACAATCAGGCCGCCGCCACGAATCTGCAGACGTTCCAGACGGCCCAGCCGTATGTCCCCGCCGCCGGGAACACGCACCCGCCGGCAGCGCCGGCAAGTGTGATCACCGCGCTCAAGCAGATGCAGCCCTATGGTCCGGGGCAAGCCCTGGCGGCGCTGCTCCAGGACTACGGGAGCTCCCACAACGTCATTTCGGCCATGGGGGCGGTGCCCGCTTCGCTCAAGTTGCAGGTCCAGGGCCTGCTCGCCTTCTCGCCGCTGGCGACCGAGATCCAGGCCGGACGCCCGGTCTCCAACGCGCAGATCGCCGCGGTGCACGCCAGTTCACCTCAACTTGCTTCGCTGCTACGTGTCGAGCCCAAGCTGATCCCCGCCCAGAAGGCCTCACCGGCTGAGTGGAAGCGGTGGTGGTGGGTGTGCGCCTTCGGCCAGCTCGTGTTCGTCGTGCTCGTGTTCTTCATGCGAGGACGTTGGAGCCCGCGGGCGGCCAAGGCCGACTTCGACCAGCACGAGCGGATCGTGACGGCCGAGCTCGAGAAGCTGCGTTCACAAGGTTCTACCCAGCCGGTGCCGTTCCCGGTGTTGGCGCCTACCGGCACCGAAGACGGCCCACTGTGGGCGCGGTAGATGCGCGCGCTCGACCCCCGGTTCGACAGGCGCACGTGGATCGGCGACGGGAGGGAGCCCGCCATGGACACAGCACCGCCGGCAGTGATCGAAGGTGCGACCATCCTCGACGCCTTCCGAGCCAATGTACGGAGCATCCCCGAGCGCCCGGCGATGCGGCGCCGCACGTCCACCGGGTGGGAGATCGTCACCTGGGCCGACTACGGCCAGGCGGTCGCCGAGGTCACCGCCGGGCTGGCGGACCTCGGCATCGGGCCCGGTGAGCGCGTCGCCATCCTGTCGGGCAACCGGGTCGAGTGGCACCTGGCCGACCTGGGGGCCCTCGCCAACGGGGTCGTGACGGCACCGGTCTATCCCACCAGCTCGGCGGCCCAGGTGGGCTACATCCTGAGTCACTGCGGGGCCCGGTTGTGCTTCGTCGAGAACAACGAGCTGCTGGCCAAGGTGCTCGAGGTGCGAGACACCCTGCCCAAGCTCGACCGGGTGGTGATCTTCGACGACGGCGAGCGGCTGGACGATCCCTTCCTGGTGGGCTTCTCCGAGCTGCGGGCGGTCGGGGCCGCCCGTCTGCAGCGGGAGCCGCAGCTTCCCGAGGAGCGAGCCTCGGCCGTTCTCCCCGAGCAGCCGGCCACCTTCGTCTACACCAGTGGCACCACCGGTCCTCCCAAAGCGGCGATCTTGACGCACGCCAACATCATGTGGACGATCCGGAGCGCGGCCGCCCTGGTGCACTTGACGACGGGCGAGCGGTTCCTGTCGTTCCTGCCCCTCAGCCACGTGGCCGAGCGCGGCATGAGCGAGTTCGCGCCCATCACCATCGGGGGTGAGACGTGGTTCGCCCGCAGCCTCGCCACCGTGGCGGCCGACCTGCTCGACTGCCGCCCCACCGTCTTCTTCGCTGTTCCCCGGGTGTGGGAGAAGCTCCAAGCGGCGGTGCTCGACAAGATGGGAGAGGCGCCCTGGCTCACCCGGACCATGGTGCAGCGTTACGTGGAGCTGGGCCGGCACATCGAGGCCGACCGCCAGATGGGCCGGCGCCCGGCCCCGTGGGAGGCCTGGCCCCATGTCGTGCTCGACGCGGCGTTGGGAGTGCGGATCCGCCAGGAGATCGGCCTCGACCGGGCCCACATCCTGATCACCGCGGCCGCCCCCATCCATCCCGACCTCGTGCGCTGGCTGCACGCCATCGGGCTCCCGGTCATCGAGCTCTACGGCCAGACCGAGGTGTGCGGGCCCACCACCTGCAACCCACCCGAGGACAATCGGGTCGGCACGGTGGGCCGTGCCCTTCCCGGGGTGCGGGTGCGCATCGCCGAGGACGGGGAGATCCTCGTCCAAGGGGGCAACGTGTGCGCCGGGTACTACAACGACCCGGGAGCCACGTCCGAGCTGCTCGACTCCGAGGGGTGGATGCATTCGGGTGACCTCGGAGCGCTCGATGCCGATGGTTATCTCCGTCTCACGGGCCGGAAGAAGGACCTCATCATCACCGCGGCCGGGCAGAACATCGCGCCGCAGGACATCGAGATGGAATTGAAGGTCCACCCCCTCATCTCCGAGGCGGTGGTCGTCGGCGAGGGCCGCCGCTACCTCACCGCACTCCTGACGCTCGACGCCGAGGTGCTGGGGGAGTGGGCGCACCACCACGGCAAGGTGGCAGGGTACGAAGAGTTGGCCGCCGACCCCGACCTCCGGGAGGAGATCGATGCTTTCGTGGCCGAGGTGAACGCCCGGCGGTCTCGGGTGGAGGGGATCCGCAAGCACCGGATCCTTGCCCACGAGCTCACCGTCGCCGCCGGTGAGCTCACACCGACGCTCAAGGTCAGGCGGGCCGCGGTGTGTCTCGGCAACGTCGATCTCATCGAACAGATGTATGCCGAGGACGCCTGAACGACAGAGCTCGACGTCCGTCGTCAGCATTCCTGACTCCGCGGCCGATTGCGCTCGGAAGCGGGCCGGGGGAGGATCGTGGCCATGGCACCTCTCCTTCCGCCGGTCGAGGTCGACGTGCCGGTGCTGCAGCTGGCCCGCCTGCAACCCCTCATCGGCGAGCAGCGCTATGCCGACCTCATGGCCGAGTCGACCCGCACCCGGTCCGCACTGCGGGGTTGCACGGTGTGGAATGTCAACTCGACGGCCACGGGTGGTGGCGTGGCGGAGATGCTGCAGGTGCTCGTCGGCTACATCCTCGGCGTCGGGGTGGGGGTCCGCTGGCTCGTCATCGCCGGCAACCCCGAGTTCTTCTCCGCCACCAAGCGCATCCACAACCGTCTCCACGGCGTTGCCGGTGACGGCGGCGATCTCGGGCGCGACGAGGCCACCGCGTATCGGTTCGTGAGCGCGGCCAACGCCGCGGCGATCACGGCCCAGGTCCGGCCGGGCGATGTGGTCGTCCTCCACGATCCTCAGACCGCCGGTCTGGCCGCACCTCTGAAGGAGGCCGGCGCGACGGTGTTGTGGCGCTGTCACGTCGGCACGGGCGTCGCCAACCGATGGACCGACCAGGCCTGGGGGTTCCTGCGCCCGTACCTCGATGCCTGCGACGGCTTCGTCTTCACGAGACGCGAGTACGTCCCGGCCTGGATCCCGATGGACCTGGTGTCGGTCATCCCCCCCTCGATCGACCCCTTCTCGCCCAAGAACCAGGAGCTCTCCGCGGCGCAGCGGATCGGGATCCTGGCTGCCATGGGGATGCTGGGGGGAGCTGCGGCCGAGGCCGCCACCTTCACCCGTCGGGATGGCTCGGTAGGCCGTGTCACCCGGAAGGCGTCGGTCGTGGCCGAGATACCCTTCGATGTCGAGGCGCCCCTCGTGATCCAGGTGTCGCGCTGGGACCACCTCAAGGACATGGCCGGGGTGATGGCCGGCTTCGCGGCGCGGGTGACGGGCCGGAGCGACGCACAGCTCGTCCTGGCCGGCCCCGCCGTCGACGACGTCAGCGACGACCCCGAGGGACGCGACGTCCTGGGCGAGTGCATCGAGGCATGGAGGGCCTTGCCCCTCCGGCAGCGTCGACAGATAAGGCTGGTCAGCCTTCCCATGGACGACGTGGACGAGAACGCGGCGATGGTCAACGCGCTGCAGCGTCAGGCCACCGTGATCGTGCAGAAGAGCATCGCGGAGGGCTTCGGCCTGACCGTCGCCGAGGGCATGTGGAAGGCCAAGGCGGTCGTGGCCTCGGCGGTGGGCGGCATCGTCGACCAGGTGGTCCCGGGAACGGGTGTGTTGCTCGAGGATCCCGGCGACCTCGACGGGTTCGGCGACGTGCTGAGGTCGTTGCTCGGCCAACCCGACAAGATCGAGCAGCTCGGGGAGAACGCGCGTCGTCACGTCCTGGAGAGTTTCCTCGGCGATCTGCAGCTCATGCAGTACGGCGCCTTGATGGAGCACCTCAAAGGCGGTTGAGCCCGCGTGGTCGCGACGTCGCGCCCGGCTGGGCCGGCGGGGACCCGGAGATACAGCTCAGGCCGGGGACACCCGGACCAGCCGTCCGGTGATCTTGCGGGGAATGATCTTCAGCCACCGGTCCGCCGGCGGGGGAGCCCAGGAATTGATGCTCAGCGACCGGAGCTCCTCGGACTGTTCGTCGAGGGCGGAGGTGATGTCGGCTCCGTACCCCTGGAGCAACACGCTCCATCCCTCTCCCTTCTCCCAGTCGACGTGGTCGACCTCGAAGCTCACCGAGGCCAGGGGCGCGTAGAGGACCTTCGCCCCCTGGTTGGTCTGGAACACCACGGTCTCGCCGTCCATCACGAATTGCATGGGCAGGACGAGGGGGACGCCGTCCACCACGACACCGAGCCGACCGAGGCGTTGGGTCGCCATGCGAGTGAGGCACTCGTCACGTCCGAGCTCCTCTATGGCGCTCGCGTGCTCCATGGCCGGTCCTCCTTGTCGACGGGACGGGACTTCTCACAGGAATATATCCGTCGTCCTCGGCGCGCCATTGCCGCGACTGCACGCATCGGGAGGTCCGACGCTCGCGGTCGTCCCCGGGATCAGGCGGGGACGTCGTTCAGAGGGAACCGCCGTCCCGTCACCACGTCGAGCCGGACCACGTAGACGGCGTCACCGGGCTCGGGGACCAGTGGCGTAGGTGCGAACGCCGCCGCGGTGGCGAGCCCCGACTCTTCGATCGGTGTCGCCAGGCCCCGGACGAGCACGCTCCATGCGTTGTGGACGTCATGATCCACGTGGTCGACCTCGAAGGCGACGAGCACGCCCGAGACGATGTCCGCCATGTGGCCCGAGCCCAGCCGGATGACGACCTGGCGCTCGTGGTAGTTGAAGTTGACCGGCTGGATGATCGGGGCCTGCGGGGTGGAGATGCCGAGCCGTGCGGTCAATCCCAATTTCGCGGCCGTAGCCAGCAACCGAAGGCATTCGGCGAGCGGAAGCAATTCCTGATCCGCGTTGATCGGTCCACATGACAAGAGCCTCGCATCACTCGTGGGTCGAACCTAGGGGCTTTGGTCCCTGTTGGGGCCGACCTCGGGTCACCTCGAGCGCCCCTGCATCACGGGCCGGGGGTCACCTCGAGCATCTCACCCAGGTCGCCGACGACGATGTCGGCTCCCGCCCGGGCGAGCGCCTCGGTGCTGGCCCGGCGCGCCACCCCGATCACGAGTCCGAACCGCCCGGCGTGACCGGCGCTGACCCCGGCGATGGCGTCCTCGACCACCGCAGCTCGAGCCGGAGCCACCTCCAGCATCGAGGCGGCGTGGAGAAATGTGTCGGGCGCGGGCTTGCCCCCGAGATGCCGGGCGCGTGCCACGGTCCCGTCGACCGTGACGTCGAACAGATCGGCGATGGCGGCCGCCTCGAGCACCGCCGTGGCGTTCTCGCTGGCGGACACCACCGCCGTCCGCCGTCCGGCGCCACGCAGTTGCTTCACCAGCGCCACGGATCCGGGGAAGACGACCACCTGCCCGGTCAGCCGCTCGAGCACCAGCGCATTCTTGCGATTGCCCACTCCGTGCACCGTGTCGCGGTCGGGCGGGTCAGAGGGGCTGCCCTCGGCCAACCTGATCCCCCGCGAGGCGAGGAAGTCCCGAACACCGTCGTAGCGGGGCTTGCCGTCGACGTACCGTGCATAGTCCTCGACGACGTCGAAGGGCACGTAGGGCTCGGCTCCGGTCCCGGCTCCGGTCCCGGCCCTGCGGGCCAGGACCTCGTCGAAGGTCTCCTCCCAGGCCCCCGCATGGACGCGGGCGGTGTCGGTCAGCACGCCATCGAGGTCGAAGAGCCACGCTTGGATCCCGGGGAAGTCCCCCCAGGCCTTCCCCGAGGGACGGGAGGTCGCCGGGATCATCTCGGGCCGAGCACGGAGGGGACCACCGGGACGATCCTACGGTCGGACCGGGAGTTCACGGAGGCCGCGAGCCTTTTCGCATTCCACCGATGAGTTCTTCTCGATCGCCCCGTCTCGAACGGTGATGGTGGACGCCGTGCTCGAGTGCCCCTCGGTAGCATCTGGAGGCATGGCTGTGCGCGCCCCCGTGGCCCCGCCCGACCTGGAGCCCTTCCGTCGGGAGCTGACCGGGTACTGCTACCGCATGCTCGGCTCGGGCTTCGAGGCCGAGGACGCGGTGCAAGAGACCATGTTGCGGGCTTGGCGCAACATCGAGGGATTCGAGGGGCGTTCCAGCGTGCGCTCGTGGCTCTACCGCATCGCCACCAACGTGTGCATCGACATGCACCGCCACGTCCAGCGCCGGGCACGACCAATGGAGATGGGCCCGGCGTCGCCACCCGACGAGTCCCTGCTCGGGCCGCTGCTGCCCGAGGCCATGTGGGTGACCCCGGTGCCCGACTCCCGCGTCTGCCCCCGAGAGCACGGACCCTGCCGAGATCGCCCAGTACCGCGAGTCGGTCCGCCTTGCCTTTGTCACCGCCCTGCAGCACCTCCCCGCCCGCCAACGCGCCGCGCTCATCCTGTGCGAGGTCCTGCAGTGGCAAGCAGCCGAGGTGGCCGAGCTTCTCGGCACGCAGCGTGGCGGCGATCAACAGTGCCCTGCAGCGGGCGCGAGCCACGCTCGGGTCGCTGCCCGGCGAGGTGGGTCCCGAGGACCTCGATGACGCCGACGCCGAGCTGCTCGAACGGTACGTCGACGCATTCGAGCGCTATGACATCGAGCGACTGGTGACCCTTCTGCACGAGCAAGCCGTCCAGTCGATGCCCCCCTTCGCCTTGTGGATCCGGGGCGCGGCCAACATCGGTCGGTGGATGGTGGAGCCCGGGCCGAGTGGGTGCCGGGGCTCGCGCCTGCTCCCGGCCTCGGCCAACGGCTGCCCGGCATTCGGGCAGTACCGTCCCGATCCGGCCGGGGGCTATACGCCCTGGGCACTGCAGGTGCTCGAGATCTCACGGGGGAGGATCGAAGGGATGAGCTTCTTCTTGGCCTTCTTGGATCCCGACCGTCTGTTCCCCCATTTCGGTCTGCCACTGCACCTCGACGCCTAGGCCGGCGAGCTCGAGGAGCTCCGCCATCGCCGGCGAGACGTCGATGATGGCGATGTCCCCGCCGAGGCGTGCCGCCAGCAACGCGTGGCGAGCCACGTCGTGCACCGCCCCGAGGTCGGGGGCGCCCGGGCCTTCGAGCACCGAATCGGCCCACGTCGTCCCATCGGGGCCCGTCACCGTCACCCGGCACCATGGCGCAAGGCCTTCCATCAGCGTGGGGAGCCTTCCATCAGCATGTGGACGGCCGCTGTCGCCGGATCTCATCTGTGGCTACCGTGCTCGACGTGGCTCCGGGCAGCCGGGCGAGCTCGCGGCCGCACCGGCCAAGAGCGCGTGGCGAAAGACCCCCGAGGACCGATGACTCTCGCGGCCCTCGCCCGTCCAAGAGACGTACCAGTTCCACCCGAGGAGAAGGAGCGACCCATGTCCACACGACACAGTGCCCCCACCGGATCGCCTTGCTGGGCCGATCTTTGGACCTCCGACGTAGAAGGCAGTCGCCGGTTCTACGCCGAGCTCCTCGGCTGGGAGGCCCAGGAGCCGAGCCCCGAGTTCGGCGGCTACTTCATGTTCACCCGCGACGGCGTCCCCGTTGCCGGCGCCATGGGCGACATGGGCGACATGGCCGCCACCAACACCTGGAAGACCTACCTCTCCACCGACGACGTCACCAAGACCGTGGAGGCTGCGCAGGCGGCGGGAGCCCAGATCGTGAGCCCGCCCATGCCGGTTGCCGACCTCGGGATCCAGGTGGTGCTCGTCGACCCGACCGGCGCGCAGCTCGGGGCGTGGCAGCCCGGGACGTTCCCGGGGTTCACGGTGTTGAACGAACACGGGGCACCCAGCTGGTTCGAACTGCACACCCGCGACTACGCCCGCGCCCTCGACTTCTACGGCACGGTCTTCCACTGGGACACCGAGACCGTCGGAGACAGTGACGAGTTCCGCTACTCGACCATGCGCGACCCGAGCGGCGACGGAGAGCTGGCGGGCATCATGGACGCCAGTGCCTTTCTCCCAGACGGCGTTCCGGCCCACTGGTCCATCTACTGGGAGGTCGACGACGCCGACGCGGCGCTGGCCAAGGTGAAGGCGCTCGGTGGCTCGGTGGTGATGGACGCCACCGACACTCCCTATGGCAGGCTGTCCACCGTCACCGATCCTGCAGGTGCCCAGTTCAAACTGCGCACGCCCAACCGGTAGGCGAGCGCTGCGTCCCTCGCTTCACCGAGGACGCGTCAGCGACTCTGCACACCTCGTGTCGGGGAGGGCTCGCCGATGAACGTGGCACTTCTCGCCTTGCCGGCCGAGATCACCCGCTGCTCGCAATGGGGGCATCGGCCGGCCGACATCGTCTGGTCCCACGTCCGATGCGCCTCGGTGGTGTAGGAGAGACCGCACATCGTCTTGATGGGTTTGGGATTGGTGTCGACGACCGCGTGCCATTGGGGGGCGCCGTGTCCCCAATGTCGGATCGCCGCCAGCCGACTGCGTCGTGGCGTCTCCGGGACCGCGAGGTACCTCATGGCATGGACCCCCCCTTGCAACCCACTCCGCCGGCAATGGTAGTGGTCAGGGGGTTCCGACGCCCAGCGGGGTTCGGGGGTCGGCTGGCATGCGGTCACCGGGCCACGGCGTCGACCAGCCGCGGGAAGGGCTGAGCGATCAGGTGCCTCGGCGGGCCGGACTCGGTGGGGGGCTGGGGGGTGCTGAAGAGGTACCCCTGGATGTAGTCGCACGACGCCGCGGACAAGAAGTCGAGCTGAGGGACGGTCTCGACCCCCTCGGCCACGACTTCGAGCTCGAGGGTGTGCGCCAGTTGGATCACTGCGCTCACGATCGCCTCGCCACGTGGGTCCCGGCCGATCCTGGCCACGAAGGACTGGTCGATCTTGACGGTCGTGATGGGCAGGTCCATGACGTAGCTCAGCGATGCGTAGCCGGTGCCGAAGTCGTCGATGGCGAGCTGGATGCCCAGCTCGTGGAGGCTCGCCAGGCAGCGGGTCGCCGCCCCCTGGTCGACGGGGAGGAGTGTCTCGGTCACCTCGAGCGACAGGCGGAGGGAGCCGGGGGTGACGCCGGAGGCCTCGACGATCGCCTTCACCCGTTGGCTCAGGTCGGGTTCGGCCAGCTGTCGGGCCGACAGGTTCACGCTCAAGGCGAGCTGTTCCTGGGGGTCCCGGTGCTCGTTCCAGGCCTCGACCTCTCGACACGCCTGGGACAGGACCCACTCACCGATGGGGACGATGAGCCCGGTCTGCTCGGCCAGGTCCAGGAATGCGGCCGGCTGCAGCAGCCCCCGCGTCGGGTGGTTCCAACGGACGAGCGCCTCGACGCCGGCCACGCGCCCGTTGCCGGTGACGACGATCGGTTGGTAGTAGACGACGAGCTCGGCGTGCTCGAGCGCGTCCCCGAGATCGGATTCTGTGGTGGTGCGCTCCCGGGCCATGGCCCTGATGGCCTTGTCGAATACCTGGATCTTGCCCTGGCCTCCGCCGGTCTTGGCGAAGTACATGGCGGAGTCGGCGTCGCTGAGCAGACCCTCGAGGCTCAGGTCCTCCTCGTCGAGGACCGCCACCCCGATACTGACGCCGAGCTGGAAGGAGTGGCCGGCCACGACGAACGGCGCTGCGAACACCGTCATGACCCGCTCTGCGAAGGCCAGCACCAGATCGCGATCGTTGAGCTTGTCGATGGCGATGACGAACTCGTCGCCTCCGAACCGCGCCAATGTGTCGGAGTCGCGCAGCACGCCCGTGAGCCGCTCGGCCACCTGCACCAACACCGCGTCGCCGGCACTGTGGCCGTGACTGTCGTTGACGAGCTTGAAGCGATCCAGGTCCAGGAACATCACGACGGGGAACGGTGTCCGGTTCCGGCGTGCACGAGCAATGCCTTGCCGAAGACGGTCGACGAGCAAGAGACGATTGGGAAGGCCCGTGAGCGGGTCGTGCAGGACTTGGTCCGCCAACTTGGCCTCGGCCAGCTCCTTCTGCAGGCCGGTGGCTCCGACCATCCTGATCACGAACAGGCTCACGACGATTCCGAGGGCAGCGACGCTCTGTGCCTGCAGGACGGGCAGGAACGACGGCGCCCAGCCGATCCCGATGGCGCCCTGGCCGCACACGATTCCGACGACCGTCCACAACGCCACGACCCGCCATGCCTTGGAGCCGCACCGGGCGATGCTCTCGACGGCGATGATGGCGTAGGCGCCGACCGCGACCGGTCCCCACCCGCTCAGATAGATCACGATCGTGACAGAGGTGGCTGCGGCGATCACCCGCAGGTGAAGGCGAAGCTCCGATGCTCCCGACGCGTACCAGCGGTTGGCCATGAGGCTGCCCAACATTGGGACAACAAGGACGACGATGTAGAGCCAGACCGGTTCTTTCGCCACCACGTTGAAATGACGGAAGGCCAGAAGGATGACCAGGGCGACCGGGGCCATGGCGTAGGCCAGGAGGGTCGGGCTGAGGCTCTTGTGGCGCTCAGGTGTGACCGGGGTCAATGCGTAGAGCTGCGGAGCCGTGTCGGGCGATCTGTCGCTGGTCGGCGCTGGCAATGCCGGTGTTTGCACTATGGGCACTACCCTCCGCTCGCAATCTCGTCTTCTATCGACATCTGCAGGCAAGGGCTGAACCGGCCGGGACGAGAACTCGGTGTGCACGAGGCCCGGTGCGTGGCCGCCCAGGGCTCGAGCGGCGTACGACCGGGCAGCCGCGCCCGAGGCGCTCGCCGTCGGGGCCCGGCGTCGTCCGGGCCGCAGCGGGCCCGCCAGGCCCCAGAACTACGTGAGCTCGACGAGCAGCGCACTGCGCCACCAGCACGCCGGCGCCGCCACCACGACCCCGATCGACCGGTACGCCAGGGGCGTGACCGTGCTCAGCACCACCGATCATCGAAGCAGGAAGTGGTCCACGTCTGGGCGGCTCGCGCCCGGCGGTGGCAGAGTCTTGGCGCGACGATCCCAGAAGGAGAGCCCATGCAGGCCGTCGGCGAGGAGTGGGAACGGGCCGTGGCGATCGTGGCCCACCCCGACGATTTGGAGTACGGCGCCGCCAGTGCCGTGGCGCGCTGGACGGCGCAGGGCAAAGACGTCTCCTATGTGTTGGCCACCAGTGGTGAGGCGGGGATCGACGGCATGGCCCCGGACCACGCCGCCCCGCTGCGCGAGGAGGAGCAGCGCCGCAGTGCCGCTCGCGTCGGGGTCCGGCACGTGGAATTCCTCGGTCATCCCGACGGGAGCGTCGAGGCCGGTCTGACGCTGCGCCACGACCTGGCCGGGGCACTGCGGAGACTGCGGCCCGATGTGGTCATGACCATGAACTTCGAGCTGACCTGGGGTGAGGGCGGCGGTGTCAACCATGCCGACCATCGCGCCGTGGGCCTGTCCACACTCGACGCCTGTCGCGATGCCGCCAACCGCTGGATGTTCACGGATCTGGGCGACGCCTGGCGAGGGATCGAGGTCGTCTACGTGGCGGGCACCTCCGAGCCGACCCATTTCGTCGACGTGACGGCGACCATCGACGTCGGCGTGGCGTCACTGCGCGAGCACAAGGCATACATCGACGGACTGGGCACAGACTTCGATCCCGACGAGTTCCTGCGCACCATCACCGGCTACGGCGGGATGGCGGCGGGCTGCGAGTACGCGGTACTCCTCCAGGAGTTCCACGTCTGAGCGCCGATCGGGCGCCGTGCTCAGGAGCGCCGCACCCGCCCTCGCAGGGCCAGGAGGGCCAGCGAAAGGGAGATGGCCCCGAACGCGGCGATGGCCAGGACGGCTTGGCCGAGGAACGCCGCGTTCCACGTGGGCTCGGGGCCCGGGCCACCTCCTCCGCCCACGATGAGCGACCGCAGGCCCTGGAGGATGTAGGTCATCGGGTTGTAGTTGGCCACCGTCCCCAGCCATCCCTGCAGGTAGGGCTTGGGGACGAACGTGGTGCTCAGGAAGGTGATGGGGAAGAACAGGATGAAGCTGGCGTTGACGGCGCCGGGGTTCCCCGTCTTGAGGGCGATGGCGTAGGGCAGTCCCGGTGAACACGAGGCCCCAGATCCCCGACAGGACCACGAAGACGACGATCCCGAGCACGCCCGGCGTGGAAGCGCACCCCGAGGGCGAGCCCGACCAGCGACGACGGGGATGGCGAGCGCCATGACGAGGGTCAGGTCGGCGGTCATGAGGCCGAGCAGGAGGGGCAGGCGCCGGACCGGCGTGATCATGAGCCGGTCGAAGTAACCGTTCTGGATGTCGGTCACGAGCGCCGAGGCGCGTGACACCCCGGTGACGGCGAAGACCACGGCCACGGGGAGCTCGAAGGACTTGAAGCTGAAGTGGGCGGCTTCGTGGGTGATCTTCGACAGCGCACCGATGTTGAGGACGTAGAAGAAGATCGGCACGATCAACGCGGGGATGACGGCTTCGGGCTCGCGCGGGATCTGCCGGATGGCCCGGCGGGCGACCGAGGCGACGTCGACGAAGAATCCCGCCGGGCGGGCTTGGACGCGCAGCGCCGTGGTGGGCGCGGTCGTGGTGGAGACCATCAGGCGCACGCTCCTTCGTCGGTGGTCTCCGCCGCACCGGCGTCGGGCCCGGCGTCGTCGTGGGCCGTGTCGGTGCCGTCGCGTCGTCGGGACGGTCGGGTCGACCGGTGGGTCGCTCGGGGTCCTGCGCCGGCGCGTCGTCCTGGAGGTGGGTGCCGGTGAGCTGGAGGAACACGTCATCGAGCGTGGGGGTGCGCAGGGTCAGGCTCGACGACCGTCGTGCCCGCGTCGTGCAGGGCGAGCGCGACCGGGCTCATGACCGCGGCGCCGTTGTCGGCGTGCACCGTGACCTCGTTGCGCGCTCCCACCACCTCGTCGACGCCCGGGACCGATCGCAAGGACTCGCAGGGTGGTGTCGGTCAGGCTCTCGACCCGGGCGACGATGACGTCGGTCCCCACCGTGCGTTTGAGCTCGTCGGGCGTGCCCTCGGCCACGAGGCGACCCCCGGGAGATGATGCCGACCCGGTCGGCGAGCTCGTCGGCCTCCTCGAGGTACTGGGTGGTGAGGAAGATGGTCGTGCCGTGCTGCTCGTTGAGGCTGCGGACCTCCTCCCACACCGCGGCCCGGCTCTCGGGGTCGAGGCCCGTCGTCGGCTCGTCGAGGAAGAGGATGTCGGGGTCGTGGATCAGCGCCGCGGCCAGGTCGAGTCGGCGCTTCATCCCCCCCGAGTAGGTCTTGATCTGGCGGTCGATGGCGGTCCCGATGTCCACCAGCCGGAGCACCTGCTCGACCCGCACCGACCGCTCGGCGCGCCGGAGCCCGTAGAGCCGACCCTGCAGGTCGAGGAGCTCTCGCCCCGTCTGGCGGTCGTCGAGCGCGGCGTCTTGGAGGGCGACGCCGATCCGCAGCCGGACCAGCTCGGGTTCGCGGGCGACGTCGTGGCCGGCCACGAGCCCCCGGCCCCGGGTCGGCCGCATCAAGGTGCACAACATCCGGACCAGGGTGGATTTGCCCGCCCCGTTGGGGCCCAGGAAGCCGTAGATCTCGCCCGCGGCGATCTCGAGGTCCACGCCGGCGACGGCCCAGAAGTCGCCGAACTGTCTGGCGATGTCCTCGGTGACGATGGCGGGCTCGGTCACGAGCGCTCACGCTACCGGCCGCCGCGGGACGTCGGGACGCCCGGGAGGCGGCGACTGACGCCGGGCCGGTCCTATGGTGGCGCCATGGCACCGGCCGACTACGCAGGACTTCGAGCACCTCAGCCTTCGACCGCCGACCCGACGGCGTCGTGGTCGTGACCCTCGAACCGCCCCGACGTGCTCAATGCCGCCAACGTCCGCATGCACCGGGAGATGTCGGAGGTGTGGGCCGTGATCGACGCCGATCCCGACGCGCGCGTGGCTCGGTCGTCACCGGAGCGGGGCGGGCCTTCAGCGCCGGGGGCGACCTGGACATGATCGCGGAGATGACCGAGGACTACGGCGCGGTGCTCGAGCAGTGGCGCGACGCGCGGACGATCGTGGAATGCATGCTCAGCGCCGACAAGCCCGTGGTGTCGGCCATCAACGGCGTGGCGGTGGGCGCCGGTCTGGCCGTGGCGCTCATGGCCGACATCAGCATCATGGGGGAGTCGGCCCGGGTGTCGGACGGGCACGCCCGCCTGGGAGTGGCGGCCGGCGACCACGCGGCGCTGCTGTGGCCGCTGCTGTGCGGCATGGCCAAGGCCAAGTACTACCTGCTCACCGCCGACTTCGTCACCGGCCCCGAGGCCGAGCGCATCGGGCTCGTCACCAAGTGCGTCGCCGACGACGACGTCGTGCCCGAGGCGCTGGCGGTGGCCCGACGACTGGCGGCGGGCAGCGCCACGGCCGTGCAGTGGACGAGGCGGGTCATGAACCACTGGCTGCGCCAGGCGCTGCCCGGCTTCGGCGAGTCCGTGGCCCTCGAGATGCTCGGGTTCCTCGGGCCCGATGCCCGGGAGGGCCTGGCCGCCATCAGGGAGCGGCGCGAGCCGCTGTTCCCTTCGGCGCCTTCGCCTTCGCGCCCCGGGTCCGCCCCAGCCCAGTGCCCGCCCGCCGGCCGAGGGCGGGCCTCGTCACTCGACGGTGACGAGGGTGCCGATGCGGCGTGTAGGGGTAGACGACCTCGGCGTGCGAGGGCGGCATCTCGACGCATCCGAGGCTCTGGGGGTAGCCGTAGCCGGGGCGGATGAAGCCGTGCAGGGCGTCTCCCCCGTGGAAGTAGCTGACCCACGGGATACCCGGGTCGGCGTACTTGGACTGCCGTCGGGGTTCGTCCCACGCATGGTCGTCGAGACGATAGCGCACGTACACGGGCCACGTGCCCGAGCGCGGTGGGCGCCGCCCGGATGCCGGTGTTGGCCCGGGTCGTGTACGCGATCTGGCCGTCGCGCCACACGTCGGCGTGCTCGGGAAGCGCCGTCGACACGTCGACCCAGTCGTAGTGCCCGTAGCTGTCGACCTGGTCGGCGCCGGCCGCCTGGAGGAGGGCCTGCGCACACCTTGGGGCCGGCCAGGCCGTCGGTGGTCATGTGCTCGCTGGTTCTCGAACGCCATCACTGCGCCCTGGGTGATCGTGTTGGGCTCCCCGGGCGACCACAGCGACATGAAGTAGCTCGGCATCGTGGTCCATCGCCACGCGAACGAGCCCACCTGGGCCGTGGCGGCCTCGTTCGGGGAGACGCTGGCGGGATCAGCCGGGGTGAAGGTCAGCGGGAGGTAGCCGAGGGTGGCCAGCAGCTGCTGGAGGCGCAGGGTGGTCATGGGCGCGACCGTGAAGTGCGTGGTGAGCGAATCGGCGAGTCGCTGCCCGTCGCTGCCCTCGATGCCGTCGGCACCGCCGGGGACCGACACCGACACCGTGGCGCCGGGCGGGAGCGGAGCGGTGGCGTCGAAGGCCAGGACGTCGGGCGAGGTCTGGACCCAGGAGCCCGGGACGGCGGGGCTGAGGGACGGCACCGGGCTGTCCGGTGGCCAGGGCCACGGTGAACCGGACGCTGACCGCGGTGTCCGAGCGCCACGTCGGTGGCATCGGGAGCGGGCAGGCTGGCGACCACGGAGAGACGGCCTGGTGACGCCGTGGGCGTTGCCGCCGCCGGTGGAGAGCTCACCCGGGTGACGACCAGGGCGGTCGAGGCGGCCGCGAGCGCGCAGAGCGCGAAGATCACCGCGGCGATCAACCAATGATGCCGGGCGTCGCTGCTCCGGCGTCGGTGTGCGGCTTCCGGCATGGCAGGCGGCTCCGATGCGATGGTACCCGGTGAGCGGCGCGGTCCAGTGTGCCGGACCCCGGCATTTTACGCTGCTTTCTCAGCGCCTTTTGGTCATCATCGGGCGCTCTGCGTCCGTTGTCGAAGCGTTGATGGCACCGAGTGATGCCGTCTTTGATCTGTGCGATCTGCTCGGGTGTCGGTGACCTTTCCTCCCGGTGGTGGCGTCGCGCACGTAGAAGGCGTCGAGGACCTCGTGGCCGAAGGTGGACACCCGGGCCGCCACCACGTCGAGCTCGAGGGCGAAGAGCGCGGCGGTGATCCGGTGGAGCAGCCCCACGTCGTCCTCGGCCCGGACGTCGACCACGGTCGAGCTCGCCGATGCCGCGTTGTCGACGTCGATCCGCACCTCGACGGGCGCGACGACACCGACCGGCGGCCCTCGGCGTAGGCGCGGACCTGCTCGGCCAGCCGCTCCTCGAGCGGGAAGGTCCCTCGCAGGACCGCCTCGAGCTGGTCGGCCACGAGCTCGAAGTCCGGCCACCGGCCGCGAGAAGGCTCGACCACGAAGGTCTCCACGGCGAAGCCCGCTCCTCGCCGGCGATGTCGGCGGAGCGAACGTCGAGGCCGCGCAGGGCGAACACCCCCGTGACCGCGGAGAGCAGCCCGGGTCGGTCCCGGGCCACGACCGTGACGTTGGGGGCGTCGGCGGCCACGACCGAGCGGCCCAGTCGTCTCGCACCTGGCGCATGAAGCCGCGGTGTCGGTCGGTCACGAGCGGGCTCGCGTCCGACCGACCTCGCCCCCCGACAGGTACGTCGTCACCCGGCGCACCAGGTCGGCCACGAGCCCCGCCTTCCACTGGCCCCATGCGGCCGGCCCGGTGGCCAGGCTGTCGGCCTCGGTCAGCGCGGCCAGCAGGTCGAGCTGGGCACGATCGTTGCACGGCTCGGGCCACGGCCTCGATGGTGGCAGGGTCGTCGAGGTCGCGTCGTGTGGCCGCTTCGGAGAGCAGAAGGTGATTGCGGACGAGCCCGACCAGGATCGGCACGTCCTCGGGCGCGAACCCCATGCGCCGGCCCATCTCGCCCACGACCACGGACCCCGGCGTCGGTGTGGTCCCCGGGGAAGCCCTTCCCGATGTCGTGGAGGAGCGCTCCCACGAGAAGGAGGTCGGGGCGGCCGACCCTGGTCGCCAGGGGCGCCGCCTGGGCTGGCGGCCTCGAGGAGGTGCCGGTCGACGGTGAAGCGGTGATAGGCGTTGCGCTGGGGCCGGTTGCGCACCGCCGCCCACTCCGGGACGAGACGGACGAACAGCCCTCGCTGGTCCAGGGCCTCGAGCGCCGGGATGGCGGCCGGCGCCGGTGGCGAGCACCCGGACCAGCGCGTCGCGCATGCCCTCGTGGCCACGGGTCCGGCGAGGAGCCGTCGGCCGCGGCCATGACGTCGAGCGAGGCGCGCGGCTGATGGGAGCCCGTGCTCGGCCGCCACCGCGGCGACGCGCAAGGCGAGTGCCGGGTCGTGCCCGGCATCGGTCCCCGGCTCGAGCACGACCTCCCCCTCGCCGTCGTGTCCGGCGACCTGCTCGCAGGGCGATGCCAGGTTCGACGGGGACGAGAGTGACCGGCTCCGCGTCGTTGGAGGCGGGGGCGCCGCGCCGTGCGGTTCGCCGGCGCAGGCCTCGCGGCGATGTCGGCCATGTCGAGCGCCGGCGCCAGACGTCGTCGGTGGCCCAGGCGATGGTCCGGCCGGCTTCGGCGATCGACGCCATCAGCGCGTCGGCGTCGTCGAAATCGCAGCGCCGCCGCGACCTGGTCCTGTTCCTGGAGCAGCAGGCGGTCGGTGGCGCGGTTGGTGGCACGGTGCAGCTCCACGCGTGCCGCGGTGAGCCTGGCGACGAGGCTCCGCCAGCGACGTCAGGTCGACCTGTTCGGCCACCGCGGCGACGGCCAGGGCGGCGGAGCGAACGGCGTGGAAGTCGCGCAGTCCGCCGTGTGCCTCTTTGAGGTCGGGCTCGAGAAGGAAGGCGACGTCGCCATGGGCCCGGTGGCGCTCGTCGACCTGGGCGGCGAGCACGGGGAGCCACAGGTCTGGCTCGGGCCCGCCACTGGTCGAGCGCCCGGGCGAGCATGGGCTCGGCCACCGAGCCGTCGCCGGCGACGACCCTGCCGTCGAGAAGCCCGAGTTGGGCCCGAAGGTCCTCTTTGGCTACCTCGAGGACCTCGGAGGGACGGCGTACGGAGTGGTCGAGGCGGATGCCTTCGTCCCAGACCGGGTACCACACGGCGTCGGCCACCCGACGTGATGTCGCGACGCCCGCTGTGGACCAGGACGACGTCGAGATCGCTGAAGGGACACAGCTCGCCCCGCCCGTACCCGCCCACGGCGACGAGGGCGACGCCCTGCGGATTTCCCGTCGGTCGCCTGTTCGAGCAGGCCGGCCAGCCACTGGTCGGCGGCTGCAGAGAATGCGGTGCAGAAGGCCTCACCTTGGAGGTCCGATCGCGAAAGCAACTCCTGGCGCAACGATCGCAGGGACACGGGAGACGGTAGCACCCGGGGGCTGTTGCGAAGCGTCTCCCGCCCGCCCGTGGGGGCCCGCGCCACCGCCGGGGACGAACACGGCGTAGCGTGGGTACCGGCACACCGCGGCAGCCGGGGCCGACGGAGGACCAGATGAGCGACAGCGACACCAAGGGATCCGGGCTGAGCCTGCTCGACACCGCGCTCGTCGTGGCGGCGGTGGTCGGGGGGATCTTCGTCGTGCTCTGGCTCGCTCACGCCGTGATCGGGCTGGTGCTCTTCGCCTTCAAGATCGCCATCCTGGTAGTGGTCGTGGCCGTGATCGTTCGGATCGTCCACGCCTTCAGCCGCAGCGGCGGCTGACCGAGCGCGCGGCCGCCCGCCGTTCTCAGCGCGCGGAGGAGCTCCCGGTACAGCTCGATGTGGTCGGCCACCATCCGCTCGGTGGAGAAGTACCCCTCCACCGAGGCGCGACAGTCGGCCCGCGACAGTTGGTCGACCCGGCCGAGGGCCTCGGCCATGGCCGATTCGTCTTCGCACAGGAAACCGGTCTTGCCGTCCTCGACGACCTCGGGCACAGCGCCTTCGGGGAAGGCCAGCACCGGCGTGCCACACGCCATGGACTCGAGCATGACCATTCCGAACGGCTCGTTCCATCGGATCGGGAAGAGCAGGGCGCGTGCCTGGGCAAGCAGCTCGAGCTTGTGCTCGTGGGGGACCTCTCCCAGATACACGGCGTCGGGGCCGAGTAGCGGTGCCACTTGTTCGTCGAAGTACGACCGCTCCCACTGCTCGCGCATCTTCGCCGCCAGGAGGACACGCATGCCGGCCTTGCGGGCCACCTCGATGGCACGGTGCGCGCCTTTGTCGGGCGCCATCCGCCCCAGGAAGAGACAGAACTCGCCGTTCTCGTCGCCGGACCCGTCGCCGAAGGGGAAGGCGGCCGCGTCGAGCCCGTGATGGATGACCCGGGCGATGGGGATGTCGGGCGCGGCCCGGTGTTGGGCATGGGAGATGGCGATGATGGGCACGCGTGGGGCGAGTACCCGGTAGAGGTCGGTGAGCTCGTCGTTGAAGGGGCCGTGGATGGTGGTGACGACGGGCAGGTCGTGGTACCGCTCGGCGTAGAACGGCCCCATCACGGTGTGGTCGTGCACGACGTCGTAGTCGGAGACGGCTTCGTAGGCGTGGATGACGTGGCGGAGCTCGGGGACGGCCATGCCGATGCGCATTCCCTCGGCGTGTTCGAGGGCCCAGGCCCTGGGCACCGGGCAGGTCGAGTCCCCGGTGGTGAAGAGGGTGATGTCCTGACCGGCGGCCACGAGGCCCCGGGCCATCTGGTCCACCACGAGCTCGATCCCGCCGTACAACGGGGGTGGGATCGGCGTCCACGGGGGGGCGATGAGCGCGATCCGCATGGACCGATTCAAGCACTTCGCCGCCACCGGTCGACGCATCTGACGGTCCCGGCCCCGGTGGGTGGAGAACGCGCACGGGCGGCGGCCCGTGCACCGGCCTGGCCTCGCGGGTCGTTCGGTGCCAACAGATAGGCTCGCTGTTCGGCGCGGCGGCGTGGCCGAGTGGTTTAGGCAGGGGCCTGCAAAGCCCCGTACGGCGGTTCGATTCCGCCCGCCGCCTCGGGTGGCCGGTGGCGGTTTCGATCGGCCGGAGAAGGACAAGGAGAGATGGGATGGCCGTAGTCGGCGACCGGGTCGAAGTTCCCTCGAAGCGGGTGGGCCAGGCCCCCCGTGAGGGAGTTGTCACCGGCGTCAGCGGTGGCTTGTTGCGGGTCACGTGGTCCGGCGGGGAGGAGTCGACGATCACCCCCTCCATGGGCTCACTCGTGGTGGTCGGACGGGTGAGGGCCCCCACCAAGAAGCGAGCGTCTCCTGTGCCGGTTGCTTCGAAGAAGGCTTCCTCGAAGAAGGCCTCCTCCAACAAAGCCGCGAGAGCGCCGACGAAGGCACCCTCCAAGAAGGTCGCCAAGGCCGCGTCCAAGGAGGCTGCCGGACCTGGGGCGAAGAAGGCGGCCCGAGGCTCGGCGAAGGCCAAAGGGGCCGGGGCGTCGAAGTCGTCCAAACGATCGGGAAAGGCGAGCAAGCGCCGCAAGTGACGCCGGCGGGCCGAGGCGGCCCCGATGTCGAGCTCGACCGATCAGGCCTCGGGGGCCTTGGCGTAGTCCCAGACGAGTGAGGCGTCTTGCGTTGCCCCCAGGAGCAGCTTCCCGGGATGCTGCTTGTCGATGTGGCCGATGAGCCCGTTGTAGATCGAGTAGCCGCACAGCTCCTGGAGGCGCCGGGGGAACCGGCGGACGATGTCGAGCGGGATGCCGAGCTGTTGGTTCTCCTGCTGGCGGACGTACCCGGCGCAGTAGTTCATGGCAATTCCCACTCGACGCTGTGCCGTGGTGTTGGCGCCGCCCCCGTGCCACAGGCTTCCCACCCACACGAGGACACTGCCCCTGGGCATCTCTGCCGCGATGGAGTCGTAGTGCTCGAGCAGGTCGGGGGAGTGGTCCGCTGCATGGGTGCCGGGGCACAGACGGGTGGCACCGTTTTCCTCGGTGAAGTCGGTGATGGCCCACATGGTGTTGCAGATGAGCGGGGGATGAGGCTTCGGTAGCGGGATGAGCTGGTCGTCGGAGTGGATGGGTTGGGCCTGTTCGTCTGACCCGATGGCGATCGACGACAACGACGAGATGAGCAGCCCGGGGTCGAGCACCTTCTCGACGATGGGCAGCACGTTGGGGTGGACGGGGATCCTCGCATAGAGAGGTCCGTGGACCAAGAGGTTGTAGATGCGGGTCGTCTTGCCGGCCTTCGAACAGGTTGTCGGCGGGGACGATCCCGAGGTCACGCTCGAGTCGCAGCAGGTCGTCGGAGATGGCGGCGACGAGATCGAGGTCGATGGCATTCTCGATGACGGCCCAACCCTCGGTCCGCACTCGTTCGGCATGCGCCGCGATGATGGCGTCGTCCAGGGTCCCTGTGTCCTCCCGGACCTGCTCGGATTCCGTGCTGTCCATTGTCGCTCCCGTGTGGTTGTCCGAACGGACGCGATCAATGGTGCCACGATGACGCTGAAATCGTCCGGCACGGCCCGGCCTGGACGGGGTCGGAGGGATCTCCCTCCGACCCCGCGACACCCGAGGCCCGTTCCGGCCCGGCGCCCTAAGCTTCAAGACTCGCCTTTCGACGGGAAGGTCCTGTGCGCATACTCCTCGTTTCCGACCTCCATTACACGCTGCCCCAGCTCGACTGGGTGGTCGAGGCGGCCCCGCGGTTCGACCTCGTGGTCCTCGCCGGCGACCACCTCGACATCAGCTCGACCGTGTCGCTCGAAGCACAGAGCGTCGTCCTCATTCGGTACTTCTCTCTGTTGCATGCCGCCGGGCCCGTGGCGGTGAGCTCGGGCAACCACGACCTGACGGGCCCCGACGCCGGAGGGGAGCAGGCTGCGTTGTGGCTGGCCGAGGCTCGTCACGCCGGCATATCGACCGACGGCGATTCGCTTCTCGTCGGCGACACCCTGGTGACGATCTGCCCGTGGTGGGACGGCCCCATCGGGCGGGCGGCGGTGGCGTCTCAGCTCGCGGTCGACGCCGGTCGTCGTCCGGAGCACTGGGTGTGGGTGTATCACTGGCCGCCCATGGGCTCACCCACGTGCTGGACGCGTCAGCGCTTCTACGGCGACGCCGATGTCGCGGGTTGGATCGACGAATTCCGACCCGACGTGGTGTTGACCGGGCACGTGCACGACCCGCCCTTCAAGCCCGACGGCTCGTGGTACGACCGTATCGGTGACACCTGGGTGTTCAATGCCGGTCGCCAGATCGGCCGGGTGCCGGCTCACGTCGAGCTCGACCTCACCGAAGGGCGGGCCAGATGGGCCTCGCTCCTCGGCGTCGAAGAGGTGCTCCTCACCGAGACTGTGGCACCGGCGCGAGCCGTCTTCTGAGGCGCACGGTCTTCGGCGGGTGCTACGTCGTTGCTCCGCACGGCACGCCGGCGCCCCGTCGGTCAGTAGTCCGGCTCGGGATCGCGCGCTGAACCGGGCCGGGCTGCGGGCCCGGTACGCTGCGCCAGCTGGCTCAGCACGTCGGACACCATCGAGAGGCCCGGAGCATCGCCGTACTGCTGCTTGAGGTCGGCCAGATAACTCGTGACGAACGTGAGGCGCTCGGCCAGGTCGATGGCGACGAGCTTGGTGATGGCGGGATCGCTCGTCAACAGGGCGTGGCCGTCGTCGGCGTACCGGAGTCGGCTTGGCTCGGTGGCCTCCACGGTTGCGCCGTGGTCCGTGCCGAGCAGCACGGACATCTCCCCGACCAACGCACCCGGATGGGTGATGGTGTTGACGGGCTCGTCCCCCTTGCGCACCAGGAGCGCCCCGGACACGAGTACCCAGATCCTCCCGCTCGGTCCGCCCTCGCGGACCACGACCTCACCGGCGCTCACTTGCACTTCGGGGAGGTGCGCCGAGAGTGCGAGCATGTCCGACACGACGAGGATCGTAGCGGTCGATGTGTGGCGCAGCGGTCCTCTCGTCAGGGCACGCCGGCTCATCCACGAGCAACAGAAGACGGAGACGGCAGAAGTCGGGGAGGTGACAACCGTGTGAACGGATTGTGAATCGAGGGACGCGAAAATGCCAGGGGCCGACACACGGGGAATTCGACGCCGCGGTCTTGGGCGATCTTCGCTCGCCTGTCGTATAGTCCCAGGTGGGTGTCCCGCCATCTCGGGGTGGGGTCAGCGGCGCTTGCTGGGAAACCGGGGTCCGCGCCATGGGGGGGTTGGCATGAGAAGGGTCACGCGCGTCGTCAGAACCAGGTCCTTGGCGTTGGCGGCGGCGCTCACCGTCGCCGTGAGCACCATCGGCGCAATCGCGCTCCCCTCGGCAGGGGCCGCCACTCCTCCTTTCACACAGTGCCCTGCGGTGGGCGCGGACTCGAGCTGCGGGCTCCTGATCACCGTCGATGCCAACGGATCGGTCAGCATTGCGGGCGATACCACCCAGGGCCCGTACGACGCCGCCGAGGACACGCTCGTCGGGGTGCAGAACAATGCAAGCGGCTTCGTTTCGAGCATCTCCCTGTCGGGATCGAACATCTTCGGGTTCGACAACGACGGGATCTGCACCCTCCCCTTCGCCGGCAACGGCTACTGCAGCAGCCTTCCGTCGGGCTCCTCCGGGTACGAGGGGCCGGGCACGTCATTCACCGTCGCCAGCCCCAACAGCGGGACGGTGAACTTTACCGGCGGTGGATTGGCGCCCTCGTCGAGCACGTACTTCTCGCTCGAGGGCGCACCCACGCCCGGGAGCATCACCCTGGTGCCGGTCCTGGTGGCGACCCCCGTGTCGGTATCGACGGTGGAAGGGGCCGCACTCAGCAACCAAACCGTGGCGACGTTCACCACCGGCAACCCGAGCACCACCGCGGCGGGCTACGCGGCCTCGATCAACTGGGGTGACGCCAGCCCACTGGTCGCGGGCGTCATCAGCGGGCCTGCCGGAGGTCCCTTCTCGGTGTCGGGCCCGCACACCTATGCCGAGGAAGGCAACTACACGGTGACCGTGAATGTGACCGATCTGAGCCTGCCCGCCAACACCGGCACCGCCCTGAGCTCCGCCGCGGTGGCCGATGCCGCGATCACCGGCACGGGCCACGCCTTCACGGCCACCACCGGGGCGTCCACCGGTGCGGTGACCGTGGCCACCTTTACCGACGCCGACCCCGGCGCCGTCGCGACCGACTTCTCGGCCACGATCAATTGGGGCGACAGCTCCTCGAGCGCCGGCGCCGTGACGGGGCCGTCGGGCGGAGTGTTCGCTGTGGCCGGCACCCATACCTATGCCACCCACGGGACCTTCCCCGTCACCGTGCTGGTCACTGATGCCGGCGGATCTTCGACGTCTCCCACCACAACGGCTTCGGTGGACGACGCGGTGATCACCTGCCCGGCCGGGCAGAGCTGCAGCGGGACCGCCACCGTACCCAACTCCATGGCGGTGACGGTCAGCGGAACCAGTACCACCAACGCCGTCCTGTTCGTGCAGATAGGCCAGGACGCCCTCAACTGCGGCGATCCGTTCTTCCACGCGCCGGAAGTGACCACCCTGACCGAGACCGGATTCAATTCCTCCGCCGGCAAGGTCGTGACCCTGGACATCAACAAGAGCGTGGTCGGGAAGAAGCTCTTCTTGTTGTTCCAGGTCTGCTACTCGGGCACGACGCCGTTTACCGACTTCTTCGGTCGTAAGAACGTCACGACCGGAGTCCTGCCGTACTGCCTGTTGGTGCGCAACAAGGCGCCGTGTGTGGTTTCGACGATCAAGAACAGCGTCGGGGACGTCATCGAGAAGTTCGACGTGCCCGGGGGCGATCCCCGTTTTCACTGAGCTCCGGCACCCTTGGTCTTCCCGAACCGATCGGGGTGGAGGCCATGACCCGGCCGAGGCCGCTCGACAGGGGCCGCTCGTACCGTGGTCGGTGGTAGAGTTCGTGGTCACGGGCCGTTGGCGCAGTTGGTAGCGCACTTGCATGACGCGCAAGGGGTCAGAGGTTCGAGTCCTCTACGGCCCACGGGTTCGACCAGGCACCCGACGCCGGATCTTGACTCGTCGGAGTGAAACCGCGAGTCCGAGAATTCACCGTGTCGAGACTCGGAACAGGATCGTCGAGAGCCAGTTCCTGCGGAACCGTCGGGCAGCGACGGTCGAGCCGACGGGGTGCTGGCACGATGAGAGCCCACATACTGGCCACCTTGGCGGCGCGCCCCGGGCGCGCAACACTGGCGCGGAGTAATTGGCGGAGGAGAGTGCCTTGGACGCCGTCTGGCTGGCGTTTCGCGTCGAGTTGCGCCGGAGATGGCGATCATGGCTGGTCATTGCGCTTCTGGTCAGCATCGTCGGGGGATTCGTCCTGGCCGCCGCGGCCGCCGGTCGTCGAACGGAATCGGCCTTTCCCCGGTTTGTCACCGCCCATGGCTTTGACGTCGTCGTCTACGCCAACGAACCGCAGCCGGGCATCGCCAAGCTCCCCGGGGTGGCCTTCGTTACCGAGCTGACCAGCCCATACAACGGTCAACCGACCTGCCACTGCACCCGCCCCATCAATCCTTCGCAGCTGGACGTGGTGTCGGCGACGGGCAGAGTGCCATTCAAACTCGTGTCGGGTCGCATGCCCGACCCGACTGCCCCCGACCAAGTTCTGGCGTCGTTCACCCTGGAGCAGGACTACGGCGTACGGCTCGGGACCGTGATCCGCCTCCCGCTCTACGCATCGTCGCAGCTCTCGGCGATCAACAACGCCGCCGGCGCGGGACCGAATCCCGAGGGGCCGACGGTCGCCCTCCGGGTGGTCGGGTTCGAGGCCACCGAATACGAGTTCGCCTCCGGCACGACTCCGACGTACTTCCTGTACACCACCCGGGCCTTCTCCCGGACCGTGGTCCCCCAGACAGCGACCTACTACCTGTATTTCGTGGGCCTGCGTCACGGGCCGGCCGACATTCTCCGGTTCGAGAATGCAGCCAGGACCACTCTGAAGCTGAACCCCGATGCCGGGGAGGGCTACTCCAACGAAGAGGCGCAGGCGGCCTCCATCGAGGGGTCCATCCATCCCCAGGCCATCGGCTGGTGGATCCTGGCCGCGCTCGCCGCCTTGGTGGGTCTGGCGGTGGTCGGTCAGGCACTCGCCCGCCAGAGCGTCGTCGAGAGCGAGGCGTATCCGACGATGACGGCGCTCGGCACCGACCGGCGACAGCTCGTCGCGCTCGGGACGATGCGCAACCTGCTGGTCGGGCTCGCCGGTGCCGTCGGCGCAGTGGCGGTTGCCACCGCGCTCTCCCCACTCGCCCCGCTCGGTGAGGCGCGCACCGCCGAGACCTCGACCGGCGTCGCCTTCGACCCGCTCGTCCTCCCGCTCGGCGCGCTGGCCACAGTGCTCGTCGTCCTCCTCGTCGGGCTGTGGCCGGCGGTGCGCGCCTCGAGGGTCCGCATGGGTGACGACCGGGTGACCCATTCCCCCCGATCGTCGGTCGTGGCCCGAATGGCTGCCACCGGCGCCCCGCCGAGCGCGGTGATCGGGGTCCGCCACGCGCTCGAACGGGGACGCGGCGCGAGTTCGGTGCCGGTGGGCACCGCACTGCTCGGCACGGTGCTCGCCGTTCTGGCCCTGTGCGCGACGACGGTCTTCGGTGCCAGCCTTTCGCACCTCACGGCCACACCCAAACTGTACGGCGATCCGTTTCAGCTCAACTTCCAGCCCGGCTCCCTGGCCCCCGCCCTCGTGTCGAGCCTCGACCACAACCGCGCCGTCACCGCCATTACCAAGTACGCCGGGGGGGGAGAGCTCGCGGTCAACAACGTGTTGGTGGGTGGCATCCCGGCAACGTCGATCCGTGGTCCGCTGCTCTTCTCGACAGTCGACGGGCACCCTCCGAATGGCCCCGGGCAGATCGGCCTCGGGGCGACGACGATGCGCTCGGTCGGCGCCCATCTGGGCTCGGTCGTCCAGGTGAAGATCCGGAACCGGACCACGGAGTTCCGGGTGGTCTCTCAGGTTTCCTTCCCGGTGATCGCGGGCGGGATCGTAGGCCTGGGCACCGGTGCGTTGATCACCATCGATGGCCTCTATGACGCCTTTTGCCCTCCGGGGCCCGGGCATCCGGCGTGTGTGGAACAGGTCAAGAAACAAGGCAACGCCGGGATCCTCGTCAGCGTCGTGCCCGGACCACGGGGTCAGGCCGTGATCAACCACTATCTCAACGAGTACTCGAGCGCCACACTTCGCGTGACCCCGACATCACTGGTGAACTTCGGTGAGGCAGTGAACTTCCCGCTCATCTTCGGCGTGATGTTGGCCGTATTCGGAGCGGCCACGCTCTCGCATCTCCTGGTGGTGAGCGTGTCGCGCCGTCGACGGGAGATCGGGCTTCTGAAGGTGCTCGGATTCATGAACGGGCAGGTTGTCTCGGCCGTGGCCTGGCAAGCGACCACGGTGGCTCTTGTCGGCATCGTCATCGGCGTTCCCTTGGGCGTGGTCACCGGCCGGGCGGTGTGGGAGGCATTCACCGACACCCTGGGAGCCGTCCCTGTTTCGGTGGTGCCGATCTTCGTCCTCGGGGCACTGGTGGCGGGCGTTCTCATCGTCGCCAATCTGATTGCCGTGGCGCCGGCGTTGATGGCCAGGAGATCCAAGCCGGGCGATCTCATGCGGGCGCCGTAAGAGAAGTCGACGACAGGCGGGGGTCGGTTGGGTTCACGTTGGTCGAGTTCGCCACAGAACGGCGTCGACATCACGGGGAGATGTCGACGACATCGGCCGCGGGCCGGACCGCAGCTGAACGAAAGGGCCGACGCCGCGTCGTGACGTGCCTACCCGACGGGCTGGAGCGCGCTTCGGAGGTCGGCGAGGCGCCTGCGATCGAGGGAGTACCAGACCCACCTGCCGCGCCGGTCGCCATGGACGAGGCCGGCGTCGCTCAGGATCTTCAGGTGGTGGGAGACGGTGGGCTGACTCTTGCCCAGAGGCTCCACGAAGTCGCAGACACAGACCTCGCCCTCGGGCGCAGCGGCGAGGATGCTCAAGACACGGAGTCGCACGGGGTCGGCCAAAGCACTGAACCCACCGGCGAGCTCTCCGGCCTGGGCGGCGTCGAGAGGCGAGGCCAGAACCGAAGGGCAGCACGCCTCGGTCCCCCCGGCAGCGATCGTTGTCACCCGCTTCGCCATCCGACCTCCTATTGACAGGTGTCGATGCATCGATGATACTCGACGCATCGACAGGTATGGATACTACCGGAGGGTGTCATGTCCAGAGTCCAGCTCGCCTTGAACGTCACCGACATCGATGCCGCGGTGGATTTCTACTCCAAGCTCTTCGGCGCCGAGCCGGCCAAGCGTCGACCCGGCTATGCCAACTTCGCCATCGCGCAGCCACCGCTCAAGCTGGTGCTCATCGAGAACGGCGCCCAACGTGGTGACGGGGTGGCCGGAGCGCTCAATCACCTGGGCGTGGAAGTCGAGTCGCCCGAGGAGGTCCAAGCGGCCACCCGCCGACTGTCGGCCGAGGGGCTCGAGCCAGATGTCCAGGAGTCGACGACGTGTTGCTACGCCCTGCAGGACAAGGCGTGGGTCAATGACCCCGACGGTGCACCCTGGGAGGTCTACACCGTGCTCGCCGACGCTCCGCAAGAGACCGATCTGGGATGCACCACCGAGGGCTGCGCGCCACAGGACGTCCAGGCGATCCCAGCCGGCGAGACGACCGACCGTCACGTCTCCAGCGTCTGCTGCTGAGCACCACCTTCACTCGTCAACGGGGCTGTGGTGAACGACGCTGCGCTTTGGCGCCGATTGATCGCCGAGTTCCTCGGCAGTGCCTTCTTGGCCGCCATCGTCATCGGCTCAGGCATCGCGGCGCATCAGCTCTCGCCGGGCAACGTCGGGCTCGAGTTGTTCGAGAACGCGGCGGTGACCGGCGCCGGGCTCTTCGCCATCATCTTGATGTTCGGCCCGGTATCGGGGGCGCATTTCAACCCCGTCGTGTCGTTCGTCGACGCCGCCTTTGACGGGCTGAGCTGGCGCGACGCCTGCGCGTACCTGCCCGCCCAGGTGGCAGGGTGCATCGGGGGAGCGGTCATCGCCAACCTGATGTTCTCCAAGGCCGCGGTGTCGATCTCGACCCATCACCGGGCCACCCCCGCCCATTTCCTCTCGGAGACCGTGGCCACGCTCGGGCTCCTCGTGGTCATCTTCGCCCTGGCCCGCAGCGGCCGGAGCCGCAGCGCCCCGGCCGCCGTCGGCGCCTACATCGGGGCGGCGTACTTCTTCACCAGCTCGACCAGCTTCGCCAACCCCGCCATCACCGTCGGGCGTATGTTCTCGAGCACCTTCGCCGGCATCGCCCCCACCTCGGCGCCCAGCTTCGTCGGCGCGCAGATCGTGGGTGGCGTCCTCGCCGTCGTCGTCATCAAGTCCCTCTACCCCGGCGTCACCGCGGCCGAAGCCTCCGACATCATCTTCCCCCATCACCTGGGGAGCTCGTCGGAGTCCGACGTCGTCGCAGCGACCCCTGGAGTCCCCATGGAATCGCCGATCGCCGACGGCGCATCCTCGTTCCGTTCACCAGAGGACCAACCCTCGCCACCCGTCACGTGACGAGCCGAGCTCGACAGGAGACCTGATGCACCTCATCGCCATCGGAGGAAGCGACGCCGGTATCAGCGCCGCGCTGCGGGCCCGGGAGCTCGACCCCGACGCCGAGGTCACCGTGGTCGTGGCCGACGCCTATCCCAACTTCTCCATCTGCGGGATCCCGTATTACGTCTCCGGTGAGGTCACGCACTGGCGGAACTTGGCGCACCGCACCATCGCCGACCTCGAGGCGACCGGCATGGGGCTTCGCCTCGATACTGTCGCCCGCCGTATCGACGTCGAGGGCCGCAAGCTCCTCGTCACCGACAGCCACGGCAACGAGGAGCTTCTTTCCTACGACGAATTGGTCGTCGGCACCGGGGCCGTCTCGGTCCGTCCGCCCATCGACGGGCTCACCGACCCCAACGCCTTGGGGGTCGACGACGGGGTCCATCTGCTGCACTCCATGGGGGACACCTTCGCCGTCATGCGCACCCTCGAGGAGAGCAACCCCACCAGCGCGGTGATCGTGGGTGCCGGCTATATCGGGTTGGAGATGGCCGAGGCGCTTGTGGCGCGTGGCTTGGCGGTGACCCAGATGGAGCAGCTCCCCGAGGTGCTCCCCACCGTCGACCCCGAGATCGGCACCCTCGTCCACGGGCAACTGGCGGACCATGGCGTCGAGGTGCTCACCGGGACGACCGTGCGCTCGATCACCCGAGCGGCGCCCGGTGAGGACGGTCGGCTACGGGTGGAAGCGACGACCGCGGACGGCGACGTCCTTGTTCGAAGTGTGGACATGGTGCTCGTGGTGGTCGGGGTGCGACCCGACACCGAGCTGGCCGTATCGGCCGGCGCCGCCATGGGCCAACGGGGGGCGATCGCCGTGGACCGCCACATGCGGACCAACCTGCCCCACGTCTTTGCCGCCGGTGACTGTGTGGTGACCCATCACCGCCTGCTGGGCGAGACCTATCTGCCCCTGGGCACCACCGCGCACAAACAGGGACGGGTGGCCGGCGAGAACGCCCTCGGCGGCAACCGCGCCTTCGCCGGAAGTCTCGGCACCCAGGTCGTCAAGATCTTCGACCACGCCGTGGCCCGCACCGGCCTGCGAGACCATGAGGCCGTCCGGAGCGGGTTCGATCCGGTGACCGTCGGATCCGACGCCGACGACCACAAGGCGTACTACCCCGGGAGCCACCGAATCGCCATGCGCTTCACCGGCGACGCCACGACGGGCCGCCTCCTGGGCGTCCAGCTCTTCGGGCACAAGCACGCCGAGGTGGCCAAGCGCGTCGATATCGGTGCTGCCGCCATCTTCCACGAGATGCCCGTGGACGCCATGAGTGATCTCGACCTCTCGTACACGCCGCCGCTGGGGAGCCCCTGGGACGCGGTCCAGATGGGGGCCCAAGCCTGGGTGCGTGCCGACGCCCAACGACGCCTCGGGCACCAACGAGCCGGGTAGTTCGCTTACGGATCAGTTCTGGGCAACATCAGGGGGAGAAGATGAGCGATCTGGTACAGATGAATCCAGGCCAACGGATGGCGCTGGGGCACGTGGCGCGAGATCTCCACACCAAGTTCCAGGGTGTGTTCGGACAAGAGACGATCGAGGCCCTCGTGTTCGACAGCTTCCAAAGCCTGGCGGCGAGGGCGACCGTCACCGATTGGTTGGTGATCGGAGCTGAGAACTTCGCTCGACAACGCCTCGACGCTCTTGTCCAAGCCGAGGATCACTCCACGAAGAAGCTGCCCGCAGTGCTGTTCCTGTGCGTTCACAATGCCGGGCGATCTCAAATGGCGCTCGGTTGGTTTGCGCACTTTGCCGGCGACCGCGCCATCGCCTGGTCCGGTGGATCCGAGCCCGGTGGCCAGGTCAACACCAATGTGGTAGCCGCCATGGCCGAGATCGGCATCGATATCTCGCGGGAGTTCCCAAAGCCTTGGACCGACGAGTTCGTGGGGGCGGCCGACGTTGTGGTGACCATGGGGTGTGGTGACGCCTGTCCACTCGTGGCCGGCAAGCACTACGAGGACTGGGAGTTCGACGATCCGATGGGGAAGTCGATCGCGGAGATTCGCCCTATCCGAGACGAGATCGGCCGGAGGGTGAACGACCTGCTCGACCGCCTGGAAATCCAGCCCGAGTAATACCGGGCATTGAGTGGCGTTGATCGGTCGGACGCCAGGCCGAGCCCCCACGCCCACAGGTTGAAGGGAAGAACAGGCCCATGGACCCTGTTGGCGGTGCCGGACAACGTGGCACCGTCACAGTATGGACACAGTGGCGCCAGCTCCCACGGCACCGAGTTGGAGCCCGTCCCCGGCTCAACGAGCAGCGACCGACGTCGACGCTGTGGCCCTTCGGTTCGGCGATGTCGTGCGACGCTACGGCAGGCATGTCGCCCTCGACCATCTGAATCTCCAGGTGGCGATGGGCGAGACCGTCGCCCTCCTCGGGCCCAACGGGGCCGGGAAGTCCACCACCATCGCCCTGCTCTTGGGCCTCTTGCGGCCGCACTCGGGATCGGTGGACGTGCTCGGGACAAGCCCCCGTGAGGCCGTGGCCCAGGGCCGGGTGGGGGCGATGCTCCAGACCGGGTCGGGCAGCGGGCTGCCGCCGGGGGTCCGGGTGGCGAGCGCCCTGCAATTGGTGCGCCGGCTCTATCGCCGTCCCGCCCCCTTCGAGGTCACCGTGGAGCGGGCCGGGATCGGCGCCCTCCTCGGTCGTCAGACGCACCGCCTGTCGGGCGGCGAGGCCCAGCGGGTGCGATTCGCCGTGGCGATTGCCGGAGATCCCGAACTCGTCTTTCTCGACGAACCCACCGCGGCGATGGACGTGGAGAGCCGCCGCGCCTTCTGGCGCATGATGCGCCAGTTCGGGGACGAGGGCCGGACGATCGTCTTCGCCACACACCATCTGCTGGAGGCGGACCAGATCGCCGACCGGGTGGTGGTGATCAATCACGGTGTGGTGGTGGCCAACGGCCCGGGGGCGACGCTCAAGGCGGCCGTGGCCTCGAGACAGGTGCGCTTTGTCACCGGGCACCCCGACGAGCGACTGCTCGACCAATTGGAAGGGGTCACCGACGTCACCGTGCGCGGCACCGGTGTCACCCTCGTCTCCCTCGACGCGGACGCCACCGTCAGAGCCCTCGTGCGTGGCGGCGTGGCGTTCAGCGATCTCGAAGTGACCGGAGCCGGCCTCGAGGATGCGTTCGTGGCGCTGACCGAACGCGGGCCGGGTCCCGATGCGGAGCGGGCGTCGTGAGCGGACTGCTGGCCTTCGCGCGATTCGAGGTGGCACGTCTGCTGCGGAGCTGGAAGTTCCTCGCCATCACGGTGGGATTCCCTGTCGTCTTCTACATCCTGTTCCTCCACGACCGGAACCCGGGAGAGGTCGTCGACGGCGCGGTGCCCTGGCGCATCTACCTCATGGTGTCCATGTGCTCGTTCGGCGCTCTGGTGGCGGCACTCAATGCCGGAGGGAGCCGCCTGTCGGCCGAGCGGTCATCGGGTTGGGCGCGACAGTTGCGGGTCACCCCGATCCCGGCATGGTCGTACGTCACGACCAAGGTGAGCGCCAGCATGCTGGTGGTGCTCCCCGTGGTGGCTCTCGTCGAGCTCGTGGGCATGACATTCGGGGGAGTGCGCCTCGGGGTCGGCACCTGGTTGGAGCTCACCGTGTTGCTGTGGGTGAGCGCTGTCCCCTTCGCCATCCTCGGCGTGTTCGTGGGGTTCATGGTGAACGCCGACACGGCGTACCCGGTCGTCACCGCGCTCATGTTCGTGCTCGGGTACTTCGGGGGCCTGTTCAACCCCGTGGGCCACATGACCCCGGTACTGCAGACAGCGGCCCGGGCCCTCCCGAGCTTCCACCACGCGTCGCTCGGCTTCGCCCTTGTCGACGGTCGTGGGTTCGGGGTGCAGGACGCGCTCGTGCTCGGCGCCTACACGGCGGTACTCGGGCTGGCCATCCTGTGGAAGCACCGGGTGGAGGAGTCTCGGGGTCTCGCCTAGCTCCGGATCACCTCGTGACCACCACGGACGCAGGCGCGCTCAGGCGGGTGCGACGCGTCGTCGTCCTCGACGTCGCGCCGGGTGACGGTCAGGTAGGCGACGAAGGCCACGATCGGGCCGCCGGTCCGGCGCTCCCGCGCCCGTCACCCCAGGCCAGGCCGCCCCCGGCTCGTGGCTTGTCCGTCCGAGCCGGCCGAGGCACCGTCGCCGGGAAAGGGTCGACTCCGGTCGCCACGGTTGGGAGAGTTGGTGACGATGACACCGACCTCTGTGGCTGGACCGACCCCTGTGGCTGGACCGACCCGTGTGGGTGGACTCGATGGCTGTCGCGGTGGTTGGGTGCTGGTCACCGTTCCCACCGGCTCCCGCGGGCGGACCACGGTCGAAGGCGTGCCGGTCCTCGACGGCGTGATCGGGCGTATCGACCTCGGGGAGCTGGCCGTGGTCGGCATCGACATCCCCATCGGTCTACCCGAGAGCGACGCCCGCCGATGTGACGTCGAGGCCCGTCTCCTCCTCGGCCCCCGTCGAAGCTCGGTGTTCCCGGCACCGCTCAGGGGCCTGCTCGGGGCGACGTCCTACGAGGACGCCGCGCGGCGCTGCCGGGCGCTGTCGGGAAAGGGCCTGTCCCGTCAGGCGTTCGGCATCCTGGGGAAGGTCGGCGAGGTGGACAGCGCCATGAGCCCCGAACGCCAGCGGTGTCTGGTCGAGGTGCATCCCGAGGTCAGCTTCACCGCACTGGCGGGTACGCCCATGGTGCACTACAAGAAGACGCCTGAGGGCCGGGCCGAGCGTCTCGAGGTCCTGCGACCGGTGTTCCGCGACGTCGAGCGACAGCTCGGAGCTCGGCTCGAGGGGGTGGGCGCCGACGACGTCCTCGACGCCTTCGCCGTGGCGTGGAGCGCCCGGCGTTGGCTGGCCCGTTCCCATCTCCAGCTGGGCGGGGAGCGTGACCGTCGCGACCTCCGCATGGAGATCATCGCGTGATCGACGTCGACGATCGGCGCATGCCCCGGCGGGCCCGGGATCGGATCACCAAAACGCCGGTCGACCGACCCTACGGTGTCGAGGCCGTCTCGAGAGACGACTCGGGCAATTGGTAGAGCCCCACCCGGCGCAACCCTTGACGGGTCGTCGTCATTCGGCCCGCAGGAGGATGGCCGTCGGCGTCCGTGCCGCGATGCGCCCCGGGAGGGCGGCGACGACGTTGGCGAGCACGAGGGCTCCGACGGTGATGAGGACGATCGTCGACACCGGGACGCTCGGGGACGGAACGACGTGGATCTCGTTGGCGAACACCGTCCACAGGACGCGGCCGAGGATGATGCCGAGGGGCACGCCCACCACAGCCCCGATGCTCACCGCGATGCTCGACTGCCAGGCGACGACCGCGGCCAGTTGCCGTCGGGTCGAGCCGAGCGTCTTCAACAGGGCCAGGTCGCGGCTCCGGCGCCGGACCGACGCCACGAGGGTGAGCCCGAGTGCGACGACGGCACCGGCCGCCAGGGCCGATCCGAGGACGGCAGGCGTCGTTCCCATCGAGCGATAGTTGATGATCTCGGCCGGGCGCAGGACCGACCCGGTGAACACGCCGAAATTGAAGTTGTTCGTCAACTGGGAGGCGATCCGGTCGAGCGAGGCCGCCGCGGCCTGGTGGTTCGACCCCGGCCGGAAGTTCACGAAGATCTCCTCGGGCCCGGTGGTCGGGTCGTTGAAAGGGTCGCGGGCCGGGGCCGGGATGAGGGTGAAGGAGAGGAGCGCTCCGGTGCCCATCTCGAGGTGCGGGCCGCCCCCGGCACCGATGGTGGGCATGGTGTCGACCCCCACGATCCTCAGCGTGGTCGGTGGGCCCGTGGCCGTGCGCGCCGTGACCGTGTCGCCCACGTGCTTGTGGAGTTGCGCCAGGGTGATGGCGCCGAGCACGACCTGACCGGGCCCGCCGAGCCCGCTCCCCGACAGCACCGGCGGCTGCACCGCGGCGCCGGGGCGCTCGCCCAGGACGGGGACGACCTGCCCGTCGATGCGCAGGTCGTACTCATAGGCACCCGACCACGACTGCACGTAGGGGTCGGTGTCGAGGAGCTGTCTCGCATGCTGCGCGGGGATGTTCCCCGACCCGCCGCCCGCCGACAGGATCTCGTCCCAGTTCCAGCCGTAGAGACGCGGATGCGAGACCAGGGTGTTGAGGCTGGTCGAGAACGTGACCGTCGTCACGACGACGATCACCGCCAGCGCGGCTCCCAAGATGGCCGACCGCACCGGGACGGCGTTGCGCCCCACTCCGGGCTCGAGGGCGAATCGCATCCCCGTCACCGCCGTGGCGGGCAGGCCGACCGAGGCTGCCGCACCGGCCACGCCCGAACGCCGGACTTCGGATCCCCGGCCGCGCTCGTCGATGCCGCGCCGCGCCGCCCGGTAGCTCAAGGCGAACGCGATGGCACCGAGGCCGACGACCAGGATCAAGAACCCGAAGCCGAGCACCGTCCAGTCGAAGAAGACACCCGGTGTGGGATCGACCGGACGGACCGGACCGATGGGAGCCAGTGGGGACAGACCCACGGCCACGGCCACGGCCAACACCGAGCCGAGCACGACGGCACCCATGATCCCGATCAGGCCGTCGATGGTGGCGGTGGCGGGGTCGGCGCCCAGGGCCCGGAGGGTGCTGAGCTCGTCGCTCGCCAGATGCGTTTGGCGAGCGATGACCTGGGCCACGATGAGCAGTGCCGCCGAGCGCGGCGATCACGCCGAACGCCCCCAGGGCGATGGACTCGGGCTTGATGGCGCGCTCGGCCTTGGCGACCCCCGTCGCGACCTGGATGGGGGCGGGGAAGCCCGAGGGAAGGACGCTCTGGAGCTCGGTGTCCACTGCCCCGAGGTAGCGAGGAGCGGTGACCTGGATCCCCGACAGCGGTGTAGTTCGCACAGCACGACAGGAACCGGTCGGTGAACGCCGGGGTGAAGAACGCCAGTGACGTGGAGTTGTCGACGTCGTCGGAGACGAGGTTCTGGGCCTGGACCACGGTGGCGGTGATGGTGACGTCGACCTTGCGGTACGGCGCCACCTTGGCCGTGCCGAACGCCGGCAACATCGTCTGGGCGTTGGTGTAGACGCCCATGAGGATGTGCTGGCCGACGTGGAAGTGGGCAACTTCGGCCACCGCGGTCAGCACCGCGATCTCGTGCACCTGTCGCGGATCGGGCAGCCGTCCCTGCACGACGGTGAGCCGGTCGAAGTCGAAGCCGTAGCCGTTGTCGCTCCCGAGCCCGTTCCCGGCGGCGGGGGGGAAGGTCTGGACCTGTGCCGGCGCCCCGTCCGGCCCCAGCGGGATCACGTCGAGCCCGGACGCGCTCCCGACGGTGCGGACATGGGGAAGCCGGGCGATGGTCCGCACGATGGCGGGGTTGTAGCCCAGCGTCGACCCGATGAGCGGGTTGAGCACGGCGGTGATCGCCCCGAAGTCCGAGGGATTGGTGCTGGCGATGTAGGCGGGGTACGACGCCTGGGTCCGTCGGGCGGCCGCGACGGCGCCCATGGCGAGGCCGCCTACCAGGCCGACGAGGACGATCACCGACAGGTACCCACCGCGGCGGTTGCCGAAGGTGGTCCGGAACCGGTACCAGGCGACCTGTAGCGCCGACCGACTCACTCCCACCCCCATGGCACCATCGGTGTCACGTCCTCGCTCGACCCTGCGGGGGCGCCGGGTGCAGCCCGCGTCCCTCGGAGTCTGACCCAGCCGTCGACGCCGGCCAATGAGGGCAGCCCGTGTCTGTTCCTCGTGCCTCCACCACTCCCGCCCGGACCGAGAGCAGGGGCCCCGGAGATCAGCGCGCCGACAGGCGTGCTGTGCCGCGCCGGGCGCACGACAGCGCACGGTGCACCACGGCCAGGGCCGCGGCCATCGCGGCCAGCCCCGCCACGTCGATCACCCCGGCATGGAAGAGGTTCCTCGGCCCGGGGCCTCCGTCCAGGATCCAGCCGCCGCAGGCGCCGAGGAACAGGACCATGACGATCGCCGCCGCTGCCGACAGCGTCGACTCGTAGCGCAAGGCGCGCGCCGAGAGTGCCGACCGGCGCACGGTCGTGGCCGCACCGAAGGCGAGGGCCACCATGGCCAGGGGACTGACCGCCATCCAGGCGAGCTCGGCGCCGGGGAACGACGCCAGCGAGCCGGGGTGGGCCCAGTACGAGGAGACCGCCAGGGTCGAAGCCCACGAGAAGGCGGCCACCCCGCCGGGCACGAGACCCTGATCGGCCCACGGGTGGGCCCCGGTCCCGGGCCAACCGTTGCCGAAGTGTCGGCCCCCGATGATCAACGAGCGCGGCCCCGGCGAGAAAGAGCGACGACGGCCCGACCACGTCGCGCCATTGGCCGCGGACCACGCGGACGAGCACGTGCCACACCATTGGAACCGCGGCGAGCACCGCCAGCGACGCGAACAGCGCCATGGAACCGGACATGACCACCATTGCCGCTCTGGTGGCGGTCGTGCTCGGTTGCGACCACTGCCAGCCGATCGTGAGCTGCGCCCACATCGCCACGCCGAATGCCAGGAACACCGACATCGCGCCCACGACCCACGCCAGGCTCGTTCGAACCTGGGCCGAAGGCTCGAGCGCCCGGCCCCCCAGTCCTGTCGCGCCCAGTCGGGCCACCAAGCCGCTGCGGATCACATCGGCGCCGCGTCGCCATGAGCGCGGCGTGTCGGAGAGATCGGAGACGAGCAGCTCCGCGAACTCGTCGCCGTAGCGGGCGCGCCACTGCTTGGGATACCAGCGCAGCAACCTGGCGGCGCGCCGAGCCGTCTCGACCGAGATGTCGGTCACGTCAACCCCAACTGCCGGCCAGTCGTTTCAGCCCGAGGTCCGCCACCCGACGTTGGGCGTCGAGATGGGTCCGCAGTGCAGCTGCCCCGGGCGCGGTAAGGCGATAGGGGCGGCGTCGGTCGTCACTGTCGACGGCCTCGATGAGCCCCTGGCCCTCCAGTCGGCTGAGCGCCTCGTACAGGGTGCCCGGCGCCAGACGGACCCCGGCGAAGGCCTCGATGTCCTTGGTCAGCGCGTACCCGTGCTTGGTGCCCTCGGCCAGGCTGGAGAGGATCAACGTGGCCGGGCCCGCGTAGCGGCCGAAGGTGCCGAGCGGCTCTGCCGGCGTCGAGGGGCCTCGGTCATTCGCTCTCGGTCTGGCCACGGCGGTCATCGTATGTCGGCCGACGATCCGGGGGACGCAACGGCGCCGTGTTCGCCGGATGCCGGCAGCAGAGAAGGGAGGTAGCGGGCCACGAACAGACGTGGGAACGCGTCCCGCAGGCGCCACAGCCCGGCGTCGATGACGAAGTGGGCCATGACCGCGCCGAGGTAGGCCCCGAAGAGAAGGCGGGCGGCGGGAGCCGAGTTGTGGAGATGGGACGCCCCGCTCAGCAGCGCCCCGCCCACCACCGCCACGTTGCACAGCACGACCAGCCGGTGCGCACGCGTGGCCCGCCTGCCGCCGCAGGCGATGAGCGCGAGCAGGAACAGGTACTGCAGCCCGTGGGCGATGGTCATTCCGCCCACCGCGGCATAGGGGGATCCGCACACGAAGACGGGGAGGAAGAACAGCAGCGACAGCGCGTAGACGGTGCAGAAACCGATGGGACGTTGGCGCGCCGGCCGTCGGCTCAGCGTCACCAGGCCCAGGGCGACCGCACCGATGAAGAGGCCTCTGGCCACGCTGAACATGAGCCCGATCCCGGGGTCGACCCTGAGCTGCAGCAGGGCGGGACGCGCCATCAGGCCGAGGATGCCGGCGCCGCCGGCGAGCACGAGCGCCCGGCGCTCGATCGGTCGGAGAGAGGGGAGGTGCTGTGACGACGCCGCCAGCGCGGCCATGCCCAGGTTCTGCTTCTGGAAGTGGAAGAACTGCCAGGCGAAATAGAAGAGCAACAGCCATGCCAGCGCGCCGGGGGACAACGCAGCCGCGGTGACTGCGCTCCCGACGACGAGGGCGATCGGCACGACGACGTAGCGCACCGGCCGCTGCGCCGCGTAGGCGCGGACCTCAGGACAGGTGTAGAGCCACCCCGTCGAGGCCACGTGCACCGACGAACCGAGGAAGAGCAACCACGCCAGGGACTGCATCGGTGGCCTCGACGTCGCGGGCGCCAGGGCGATGGCCACCGCCACCGCGCCCAGGCTGAGGCCGACGGTCACCCACAGCCACATCCGGGCGCCCGGGTCGGCCCGCCGGTCAGCCGCCGCCACAGCCACCGGCTGCCCCCGCCGACGGCGCCACGACCAGGGCGAGGACCAGCACCGCCCCCACGGCGGTGGCCACCAGGGCCAGGAGGACCACCAGCCGCCTCCGCCACGACGGCGGTCGGTCCGGCTCCCACGCCTCATCGCCCGCCGGCGGGTCCCATCTCGTGTGAAGCCAAAGGTCGGCTGCGTCTCGCATGCCTTGACGGTATATCGGACACCGATATACCGTCAAGCAGTATAACGGTCACCGAGCTATCGGGGCGGCGGCGTCAGCTCATCCCGTCGGTCGGAGGGCCCCAGGGTTCGCGCACGTCGGTGAACGGGATGACCTCGGGGAGCACCGCTCCATCCGAGGTCCTTCTGATGGAGTACCCGTCGAGATGCAGCGCCACCACTTCGAAGCCCACGCTCCAGGTGCCGAGATAGCGGTTGCGGACGGCGACGTTCATCCCGACCGCGGGTGCGGGGGCCGAGCCGGGTCGTCCCGGTGCGGGGTTCGGGGTGATCTGCGGGGTGACGGCGTCGACGACGCTCACGGGCACACCTCCTGGCGGCGAGGGTGGTGGCCCTCGCCGGTACGCCCGCCGACGGCCACGCCCTGAAGGGTCGTCATGAGCCGCGGCGAACTTGAAGGAGTCACTGTGCGTGGTACCAACTGCCGCACCTCGGCGGCGGTGCGCGGTGGCGCGGGGGCGGCGCAGTGTCGCGCGGGGCCGCCTGCGGGGGTCCGCGGCGATTGACCGGATCGCCCCCAGCTCCGTCCAGCCGCGCCACGGCCATAGCCGTGACCGTACAACGTGTCGGTGGATCGTTCGCGGATCCGGGCGCCCTGCCCACCCCGGGCGCGGCCGGTGGGGAGTCGACAGCGGGCTACGACGACGCGCCCGTGGGCTCCACCTCGGTCCAGGCACCGCCTCGACGGGCCGAGGCGCGCGCCGCGTCGAGCACCGCCATCTGCGCCACGCCGTCCACGAAGGTGGCCGGATCGGGCCCGACGTGGTCCACGCCCCGGATCCGGTCCCGGAAGGCCGCCGCCAGGTGGGTGTAGGGCCCGTACTCGACGCCGAAGGTGGTCATCTCCTCGTAGGTGGTCGTGACGGCGCCGACGGGGAGGGGAGGCGGCGCGTCGCTCCGGAGCTCGTCGGGCACCGGGAGGGTGCGCACCCCCGACGCGTCGGCCACTCTGACCTTGTCGCCCACCCCTTCGATCCACGCCGTGCCGGTCGAGCCCGTCACCCGGGTCTCGACCACGATGCCGCGGTCCGACGCCGTGCTCTGCAGCATGCCGACGCATCCGTTGGTCAGCCGGAAGTGCATGACGAACCCGTCGTCCGCACTCATGGGACGCTCCACCACATGCGCCAGTGAGGTGCTCACCCCGGCGAAGTCCCCGAGGGTGGCCCGGATCTGGTCGATCAACTGGGATCCGTGCGCGCCCAGCCAGCCCCCGCCCGCCGACGCGTCGGCCCACCATTCGGGCACGACCGCGTGGGGGTCGACGAGCACCGGCACGTGCATGATCCACGTCGCCATGCGCGGCGCGCCGATGAGATCGTCCCGAACGGCCCGGGCCAGAAGCGCCTGCCCGGCGTCGTAGCGGAACTCGGTACCGAGCAGATGGACGATCCCGGCCCGTCGCGCCGCGGCCAGCACGGTGCGCCCTTCGGTGACGTCTCGGGCGAAGGGCTTCTCGCACAGGACGTGTCGGTCGGCGGCGATGGCCTCGAGCGCCAGCTCCGCATGGGTGAGCGGCGGTGTGGCGATGGTGACGGCGTCCACGCCGGGCAGCGCCAGCGCCTCGGCCAGCGACGAGCAGGCCCGCGGAACCTCGAACATCGCGGCTCGGGCCGCGGTCTTCGCCGGGTTGCGCCCCACCAGGGCACGCACGTCGAATCCCGCGTGGCGCAGAGCGCGGACATGGGCGTAGCAGCCGAAGCCGGTCCCGACCACGACCGCCCCCAGGGGGCCCGGACCGCGCCCGGTCGTGCTCACGGCGTCGACCACTGTGCGGCGGCGAGGACCTTGCGGGTGGCGTGGGTGTGGCGCGGGATCGTGGCGTCGCCTCAGCCGAAGTCGGCGCGGAAGGCGGCCAGTGCGTTGGGGAAGCTGCCGTCGGTGATGTCGTTGTCCTGACCGCCGGCGGTGTCGTTGAACGAGAAGATGCATGTGAAGGCGACGTTGTTCGCCGCGATCCAGTTGGCGAACTGGGAGATGAAGTAGGGATCGTCCCCGAGGCCGTGGCCGTCGCTGCGGAAGTCGACGGACCATTCGGGAATGGCGATGGGCCGGCCCTGCGCCGATGCGAAGGTCTTCAGCCAATTGAGTCCCCAGGTCTGGGTGACGGCGTTGTTCCACGAGGCTTGTGGCGTGAAGGAGCTGCCCCAGTACTCGTCGTAGATGTCGGTGCCGATGTAGTCGACGTAGGCCGAGCCCGGGATAGGCCAGCTCGAGGTTCCAGCTCGTCGAACCGCCCCCGTTGGGGTTCCACAGAAACTTGAATTGCTGGCCCGGGACCGCCCGCATGGTGTTGACGATCTGCCGCCAGAACTGCGCGAAGTTCTGGGCGTCGGTGTTGCTGGCCACGCTCCACGGGTACCACGAGCCGTTGAACTCCCACCCCAGTCGGAGGATGGCGTTGGCGGCACCGTCTTTCACCAGTGTCTGGGCCAGGACCGTGAAGTACTGGTTGTAGGCGCCGGCGGCACCGTCGGCGAGAGTGCCCCCCGAGCCGCCGGGGAGGATGGGCACCCCCAGGACGAGGCGGTACCCGGTGTTGCGCCATTGGCCGAGCATCCAGTCCTCGGCGCCACCGGCGCCGTCCATGCCGTCCCACCCGCTCGTCCGCAGCAGGTAGTCCGAGGCGAGCACGGGGTGTGTCCCGGTGATCGAGGCGAACCCGGCGAGGGCCCCGGGGTTGCCCGATCCGGCGAAGTCGCCGAGCTGGGTCGATCTTGGCGGTGTGGGGGCCGACGATGAACGACCCGAGCGTCGTCGCGGCCGGAGCCGGCGCTTTCGCCGGCGCTTTGGCCGCGACCTTGGCCGGTCCCGGGCGCCGGGGGGCAGCGCTGGTGCTGGTCGGCCACAAGTGGGTGGCGGTGCTGGTGGTGCTCGTGGTGGTGGGCGGGACGGTGATGGTGGTGGGTGGCACGGGGACCGTCGTGGTGGTGGTGGTCTGGGTGCCGCGCCACTGGGGCGCGGTGGGCTGCGAGGCACTCGTGTCGGTGAGATGCGTCTGCGGTGCCGCGGTCAGGTCGACGGAGTCCATGGCCACCACCGCAGCGGCGGTGACAAGCGGCGCGGCCACGACTTTCGTGGCGGGGTGGCGGATCACGCCGCGCCCCTCGTGGCGGATGGCGTGGCGTGGGGGTGAGAACCGAATCAGGCTGAACACACCGTCTCCCTGTGAACGTGTGTCACACGTGTTGCTCGTGCACCAGATCGCGCCCCTCCCTCGCCCGTCACGGTCTCGCGCGTGCGCGCCGAAAGACCCTCGCGGGATTGAGGGTTTGGGCAAGCAATCGGCAACTGCCCATGCGGCGGCGACCTTACCGATCGCCTCAGGCCCTGTCGACTCTGTCCGACAGTCGCGGCCCGACGTGGCATTCACAGGACCGACGGAAAAAGGCAATCCCAGCCGAGAGAATTCGTCTCGGCCACTATGGGGTGCGGCGTCTCGGCGCGCCGTGGCGCTCACGCCTTGATCACGACGGTGTTCGTGATCTTGTCGTGCAACGTCTGTCGTCGTGGGTCCCACAGCGGGAACAGCATGTCGAGTACCCACGGTGCGAAGAGGAGAACGAACAGCAGGTACTCGAAGAGGACGCGGCCCAGTGCGCGCGCGTGGCCGATGGGTCCGCCACCGGCCGCGTCGACCGCCTTGGCGCGCACCGCCATCATCCCGAGGGTCTGTCCTCGCGACGAACCGGTGAGAGCGGTCGTGTAGATGATGACGATGAGGACGAACAGAAGAGCACCCTGGTTCGTGATGGTGAGGCCGAACGAGCGGTCGCGGTTGGGAGTTGTCGGCCGACGCTGGAGCTCACCTGGTGCACGGCGTGGAGGGGGAGCAACGCGATCGAACCGATGACGCTCGTGATGACCCAGTCGATGAGCCAGGCGACCACCCGGGCGCCGTAATTGGCGTAGGGCGACGGAGGCGAGGCGAATGCCGGGGGCCCGTACCCCCGAGCGCGCCCGGCGCTCCCCACGGAGCCGGGCCTCGGGGAGCGGCGCCGTCTCCGGCGGGAGCCGGCGGGGGCGGCGGCGCAAGAGGCGGGGGCGGTGGAGGTAGTGGTGCGGGACGAGGTGGCGCAGGAGGAGGTGGCGCCTGGGGCTCGTTCGGCTCCGATGCCCGGCCGCCGTCGGGTCCGGGCGCGTCGGGCATCGCCGGTCATTGTGGCAGGCGGTACGCCGGTCGTTTCTCGTGGATCGACTCGATGGTGGACGGCAGAGCACCGGGCACGTGCCGCCCCTGCGGTTGAGCCACCCCGGCCACTCCGGTAGACCCTCTCCATGTCCGTGCTCGAAGCCCTTGCCATCGTGGGCGTGGGCCTCGTGGCCGGGACGATCAACACCATCGTGGGATCGGGTTCACTGATCACCTTCCCCACCCTGCTGGCGTTCGGGTTCTCACCCGTCGTGGCGAACGTGAGCAACACCGTCGGGCTCGTGCCCGGATCGCTCAGCGGTGCTATCGCCTACCGGTCAGAGCTGCGGGGCCAGCGGCCGCGCCTGATGGTGCTCGGGATCGCCTCGGTGGCGGGCGGCATCGACCGGGGCCGTCCTGCTGCTGGCGCTGCCCGGGAGCGTGTTCCGCCACGTGGTCCCCGTGCTCATCCTGATCGCCTGCGTGCTGGTGGCGCTCCAACCCCGGCTGTCGGCGCGGTTGGCCCGGGCCCCCGACCGGCCCGACGCACGGCGGGCCGGTGCTGTTCGGGTCGGTGTTCCTCACCGGGGTGTACGGGGGGTACTTCGGCGCCGCCCAGGGCGTCATCCTCTTGTCGCTGCTCGGCATCTTCCTCGGCGATCACCTCCAGAAGCTCAACGCCGCCAAGAACGTCCTGGCCTTTCTCGTCAACGGCGTCGCCGGGCTCATGTTCATCGCTTTCGCTCACGTGGCGTGGGAGGCGGCGGGCCTCTTGGCCGTGGGCTCGATCGTGGGAGGGCAGGTCGGGCGGCGCGCTGGGCCGTCGGCTGCCGGCGCCACTGTTGCGCGCCGTCATCATCGTGGTGGGCGTTGTCGCGGCTGTGGCCCTACTGGTGTGACCGCAGCGGCCGCCGCGCCGGAGCGGGAGTTGTCGCCGTCAGCTCCCCGGTGCCTGGTAGGCCACCTGCTTCTTGGCGGCTTCGTCGATGTCGTCGAGGACATGAGCACGGTGGTCCGCACCGAGGCGCCGCCGCTCGAGCCGACCGCCAGGGCGAGCGCCGCGGCCGAGACGGCGTCGGGGAAGTCGGCGATGACGACACGTCACTGTCGCCGAAGGCGAAGTAGAAACAGTCGAGCGAGCCGCCCAGGCTTTGCGCCGCCGCTCGGGCCGCCTTCTCCCGGGCTGTGCCTCCTTTGGCCGACGACCCCTTGGAGTCCCTGGTGGGTGTAGGTGACGTTGAGCAGGTACTTGGCCATGGGGTCTCCTTGTGTCCGCCGGGTGCCGCCACGGCAGGGTAGGCGCTCGAGGGGGTGCTCGGCCCGGGAGGCGGGACGCGGAACCCGCCATGATGGTCGGCGGGCACTAACGACGAGGCCGCGGGACGGCGGAGGAGGGCACGCGTGCGTCTGGGCATCGTGACCCCGGTGGTGAACCTGAATCCCCGCTTCGATCCCCCGGAGTGGGAGGTGGCACGGCGGGATCGACGACATCGTCGAGGTGGCCCGCGGCGCCGAGCGCCTCGGATACGAGTGGGTGTCGTGCCCCGAGCACGTCGTCATCCCCGAGGCCCACCGCGGCCACCCGGGGCGGGCGGTACTGGGACCCGCTCGCCACACTGAGCTTCGTCGCCGCCTCGACCCACCATCGGGCTGCTCACCCACGTGCTCGTGCTCGGCTACCACCATCCCCTCGAGGTGGTCAAGCGCTACGGCACCCTCGACGTCGCCAGCGGGGGCCGGGTCATCCTCGGTGTCGGCGTGGGATCGTTCGAGGCCGAGTTCGAGCTCCTCGGCGTGCCGTTCGCCGGGCGCGGGGCCTCGCGCCGACGACGCGCTCGCGTGCCATCCGGGCGTCGTTCTCGCGAGCGCACTGCCGAGGTACGCAGGGCACGCACTACGAGTACTCGGGCTTCGTGGTCGAGCCCAGCGGCGTCCAGGCGCCACGTGCCCATCTGGGTGGGGGGTCGGACCGCGTCGGTCGCTGCGCCGGGCCCTCGAGCTCGGTGACGGGTGGATCCCCTTCGGCCTTCCGCTCGAGGAGCCTCGCGCGCGATGCTCGGGGCCGACGACGTGGCGGCGGCCGTCGAGGCGCGCCCGGCGTCGCTTCGACGTCGTGCTCGCCCCCGAGCCACCGCTCGACCCCGTCGGTGATCCTGACACCAGCGCGGCGGCGCTGCGGCGGTATCGCGACATCGGGGCCACCGGCCTGTCGCTCCGGTTCCGTCACCACTCGCGGGCGCATTACATCGAACAGCTCGAGGCGATGATGGAGGTGGCTGCTGCCGTGGACGGTCGGTGAGTGGACGCCGAGCCGGGGAGGTGCGCCGCACGGTCGCCGGTGCGCCGCACGGTCGCTACGCTCGCCTCTCGACATCGCAACCGTCGCCCCGAACGAGAGCAGCCCGACCATGGCCGACCGCCAGAGAATCCCGACACCGCGGTGCGTGCCGCCGAGCTCCTGGCCCTGGGCGCCGCCACGGTGGGCGAGTCGGGCGGGCGGCCCATGCGCGCCCGGATCCGACGCCGCATGGCCCGGGGCCCGGCTTGGCCGCACCGGCCTTCCCCGTGCGCTGCACGCCCGGCTGACAACCTCGCCATCCACGTGGCGGTGGCCCGCGCGCCACGCGGGCAGCGTGCTCTGGCGGTCGACGTCGGGGCGACGAGGACGAGTTCGGGTACTGGGGTGAGGTGCTCACCACCGCCGCCGAGACCCGGGGCGTCGCCGGCCTCGTGATCGACGGCGGCGTCCGGGACGCGAGCGCGCTGGCAGCGCACGGCTTCCCCGTGTTCGCCACCACCGTGGCGCTGCGGGGTGCCTCGAAGAACCGTCCCGGCACTGTCGGTGTCCCCGTCGACGTGGGCGGGGTGCCGGTGGCGGCGGGGGACTGGCTCGTCGGTGACGCCGACGGCGTGGCGGTGGTCGGCGCGGCGGCCATCGACGACGTGCTGCGGGCCGGCCGGGCGCGCGCCGAGAAGGAGGAGGCGATGTTCGGCGCGCTGCGGGCAGGGACAGCACGACCCTCGAGCTGCTCGGCCTCGACCCTTCGCCGATCGAGCGGGCCGTGACGCTGATATCAGGCGGTGACGAGGTTCGTCGGGCGTGCGGCCGGCGAGGACGTCGCACACGCCCTGGCAGGCGACGCGGGCCATCTGGGTCCGGGTGGCGCGACTGGCGCTGCCGATGTGGGGGAGCAGGACCGTCCGGGGCGCGCTCGAGCAGCCGGGGGTGGACCGGGGGCTCGTGCTCGTAGACGTCGAGGCCCGCCGCGAAGACCGTGCCGGCTGCAGGGCGTCGGCGAGGGCCTCCTCGTCGACCACCGGGCCCCGGGCCGTGTTGACCACCACGGCGTGCGGGCGCAGCAGCGCCAGCTCACGGGCACCGATGAGGTGGCGGGTGGCTTCGCTCAGCGGGACGTGGAGGCTCAGGACGTCGCACTGCCGCCAGGAGGTCGTCGAGCGATCGCCACGTACCCGGGCATGCCGGTGGGGTGACGGCGTGTGGTGCAGCACCTGCATGCCGAACCCCGAGGCGCGCCGGGCCACGGCCCTGCCGATGCGCCCGTAGCCGACGAGCCCGAGGGTGGCGCCGTGCACGTCGTGGCCGAGGTACTGGTTGATGCCCCAGCCCGACCAGGCGCCGCTGCGCAGGTCGCGCTCGGCCTCCGAGGCGAGGCGCGACGCGGCCAGCACGAGGAGGAAGGCCACATCGGCGGTGGTCTCGTCGAGGACGCCCGGGCGTGTTGCACACCGCCACGCCCAGTCGGCGGGCCGCGTCGACGTCGATGTTGTCGTAGCCGACGGCCACGTTGCCGACCACGCGCAGCCTCGCCGGCGGCTCCGGCCGCCAGCACGGGCTCGTCGATGCGGTCGGTGAGGAGGCAGACGATGGCGTCGACGCGTCCCGCCAGCTCGACGAGCTCGGCCTGGGTGTAGGGCGTGTCGCCGGCGCGTCGGACGACGTCGTGGCCGCCGTCGACGAGTGGGTCGAGGCCCCCTGCCGGGAGCGCCCGGGTTACGAGGACGCGTGCCACGAGGTCGTCGGGCCGGGCACGCCGAGGGGTCCGCTCAGTGGTTCGTGTAGTCGATGGGGCCCGAGCCCTTGACGCCGATGGCGAAGCAGAAGCAGTGGATGGGCGCGTGGTCGCTCACGGGGCGGAGGCTGTGGACCTTGTCCGGGGGGATGTGGACCAGGTCGCCCTGGGCGATGTCGCGGTCCTCGCCGTCGATGGTCATGATGCCGCGCCCGGAGGTCACGTAATAGAACTCGTGGGTGGGATGCGAGTGGGGGTCGACGTAGCCGCCGCCGGCCACCTCGAACTCGTTGACGAGCTCGAGGAACCCCCCGTCGGTGATCTCCTTCATCTCGCGCGACTTGAACAGCCACCACACCGGGACCGTGCCGTTGTGCTCGACCACGGGCTCCACGTCCTCGATGCTGCGAACGTCCATCGCCTTGTCCTCCTCGCTCACGGGCTCACGCGCCGTAGACTGACGGCGCCGTCAGCGTAGATCAGGGGGATGCACCATGGCCGAAGCGACGCAGGCGTCTCGTCGCCGGGCCGGTCGTGGCCGAGGCGTGGGCGCCGTTCGGATGGGTGCCGCGTGCGCCGACACCGACCCCGCCGACGGGACGCGGCCGGCTCGAGTACGAGTGGGGCGACCCCCACGTGAACGTGATCAGCCACGCTCCCGACGAGGTCGAGCGCGACGGGGACGGGCTGCGTCTGCGATCGGATGTACCGCCACGACACCCACACCCAGGTCCTCCTGGCGCTCAACGGGCCGTCGGTGATCGCCGTCGCCCCCGCCGACGCCGATCTCGCCGACCGAGGCGGGTCTCGACAGCGTGCGGGCCTTTCGCCTCGAGAAGCTCGACGCCGTGGTCCTGCACCGGGGGACCTGGCACTGGGGCCCGTTCCCCCTGGGCGACGAGCCCGTCCTGCTGTTCAACGTGCAGGGTCTCGGCTACGCCCGCGACAACGCCTCGGCCGACCTCGGCGTCCCGGGGCGTGGATCTCGTGGTCGTCGGAGGCTGAGCGCACGTCCGCAGCGGGGCGGGTGACGACCAGAGCCACCGGGAGTCGGTCACAATCGGCGCTCTCATGGGCGAGCGCGGGCCGCGCCGGCCAGTCGAGTCCGGCCCGGGCTCGCCGCGAGCCGTCGGTGAGGCTCTCGAGGCGGCAGTTGCTCGCGGCTGCCCCTCTGGCGCCTGGCGGCCGCGGACTCGCCGGGTGTGGTGCCGGGCAACGAGGACGTCGACACACCCCGTGGGCTGCTGGGCGGGACCAACCTGTGGGACATCCCCGACGCCGCCTGGCGGCGGGCCATCGGGAGCCATCCGCCCGGAGCCACCGGGCACCGTGTCGCCCCTCGGCACCAAGGCCAAGCCTGTCAGCCGGACCAAACGGGGCATCCCGGTGGGTGGGATCGGGACCGGGCGCGTTCATGCTCAACCTGTCGGGGTCGTTCGGTCCCTGGCACCTCGACATCGGTGGGGACGACTCGGTGGGCTCGCGCTGGGGCTCTCCCCGCAACAGCGGCTTCGAGGACCGCTACCTGTCCCAGGCCGCGTTCCATGTCGCGACTGACGACGGGCGCGGGCACCGTCACCACCGCGCTCGCCACCGAGGACCTCCTGCCGGCGTGGCCGAAGCTCGATCCCGGCCAGGGCCTCTACGCCGCGCTGTTCCCCAAGGCGTGGTTCGTCTACGAGGGGCTCCCCCTCCCGGTGGCGCTCAAGCAGCTGACCCCGTTCGTGGCGCGCGACGAGCGCCGCTCGTCGTTGCCCGGCGGGCTCTTCCAATTGGCGGTCTCCAACCCCACCAACGCCACCGGCTCGGGTGGCGTGCATGCTCAGCTTCCCCAACGCCCCGTTCCGGTCTGCCCACCGCCCAGTACGAGTACACCCGCCAGGGCCTGCGATCGTCGTTGGTGCGGGGGCCGGGCACCATCGGGGTGCGGCTCCAGGCCGCAGGACCCGGCCAACGTCCCCGAGACGCAGCGCACCGAGTGGGTCATCGCCGCACGCGGGCCGACCGGCTCGGCAGCTCAGCGCCACCGAGGACTGGGCCGGCGACGGAGACGGCGTCGGACCTCCTGGCCGCCTTCAAGACCGGGCGTCTTCCCGACCGACCGCTCGACCCCCGGCGGTCTGGGCCTCGCCGGCGCGGTGTGCGTGTCGTTCTCGCTTGCGCCCGGGGAGCAACGGGCGGCCACCTTCGCGCTGGCGTGGGACTTCCCTGTCGTGCAGTTCCGCAATCCCGGTCGACGGCACGCAATGGCGCAAGCGCTACACCCAGTGGTACCCCGGGACGTATCAGGGATGGGCGATCGCCAACGACCTGCTCGGGACGCGTCGCGGCTCGAACGGGGCATCGACGCGTGGTGGTCGCGCGTGGCCGACGACCCCGTCTACCCGTTGTGGCTGCGCGGGGCAGCGCTCAACGAGCTCTACTACGACGTGTTCGGCGGGGTCTTCTGGGAGAACGGGTGCATCACCAAGCCCAAGCGGTTCGGGGCCCGGCCCGGCCAGCACCTGTATTTCACCTCGGAGACCGACGTCTTCCGCGACTGCGAGTCGATGGACGTCCGCCACTACGAAGCCCGGCACCTGCTCGAGCTGTTCCCCACTATCGAGCGCGACGTGCTTGCTGGGCTGGGCCGACATGGTGAACGCCGATCCGTTCGGGCGCACTCCTCACGACGCCGGCTCACCGGTCGACGATCCCTGGTTCGTCGTGAGCCAGTACTCCGCCACGCGCCCGGGAGAGCCGCCATTGCGCGTCGACTGGCTGGACCTGCCGCCAAGTTCGTCCAGCAGGCCCATGCGTACTGGACCTACACCGGCGACGACACATTCGGTGCCGAGGTGTACCCGGCGCTGGTGCGCACCATGAACTCACCTGCTGCACACACGACGTCGACGGTGACGGGATCCCCGACGCCCGGGGATGGTGCACCACCTACGACGCCATCGACATGGACGGGGTGGCGAGCTACGTGGCCGCGCTGTTCATCGGCGCCTGTGACGCCATGGCCGACTTCGCCGTCGTCTTCGACTCCGACGCCGCCCACGAGCAGTGGTCCGCGGCCGCAGCCCGGGCGCGCGCGAGCGCCGAGGCGGCCCTGTGGGACCCGAGCGGGGGGTACTACCGGCTCGACACCGGCGGGCCCTTCGGCTCCGCCTTGCTCGCCGACGCGCTGTGCGGTCAGCGCTATAGTCGCCAGGGACGGGTTGCCCGACGTGCTCGACCGGCAACGGATGGCCTCGCACCTGGGCCAGGCCTACCGGATGAACGTGGTGGGGGTGGCCGCCGCGCAGATGGGGGCCACCAACGCGGTGGACCCGGCGGGGCGCCCCATCGACACCGCCCAGGGCAGGGCGGTGTGGCCCGGTGGCACCTACTTCACCGCCGCGCTCATGCATTCGGTGGGGACCGCCACGGGACGGTCCGACCTCGTCGCCGACGCCCTGACGACGGGGTACGGCGTGTACCGCACCACCTACGACGACGATCGCACCGCCTTTTGGTTCGACACCCCGGCGTTGTGGATCCCCGATGTCGGCCCGGACAACCCGGTGCAGTACCGGGCCGCCGCCTACCAGCGGTGCCGGGCGGTGTGGGAGTTGCTCGTGGCCATCAAGGACCCGTTCCCGGTGGGATGGAAGCCCTCGGTGTGACGCCCCGGTCCCGGGCCGGTGGCGCCACGGCCCTTCGTCACGGGCCCGGGATGATCATCTCCGGGCACCGCGGCGCGCAATGATCGCGACGTGCCGGGGCCATCGTTCGAGTCGAGCCCGCCCGGGGGCACGCTGAGCGGGAGCCTGCTCGTCGCCTCGACCAAGCTCGGCGACCCCAACTTCGACCGCACCGTGGTCCTCCTGCTCGACCACGGGGACGACGGGGCCCTCGGGGTCGTCCTCAACCGACCCACCCCCGTGCCGGTCGGCGAGATCCTCGAACCGTGGGAGCGACCAGGCCGCGACTGGTGCCGCCCGGGGTGGTCTTCCGCGGTGGGCCGGTGTCTCCCGACGCGGTCATCGGCTTGGCCCGGGCCGCGACCCCCGAGACCGCATGGGCCGCACCGTGGCGCGTGGTGATCGATTCGGTGGGCACCGTCGACCTGTCGGTGCCACCCGAGGATCAACCCGTCGGGCTCGGCGGCGCCCGCCTGTTCTCGGGCTATTCGGGGTGGGCGCCCGACCAGCTCGAGGCCGAGCTGGCCGAGGGGGCGTGGTTCGTGCTCGAGGCCCTGGCCGCGGATGTGTTCTGCGCCGACGCCGACAGGCTGTGGCACGACGTCATGCGCCGTCAGGGCGGGACGCTGTCGTCTGCTCGCCGCCTATCCCTCGCACCCCTCGCTCAATTGACCGTCGTCGGTCGACCGGTGGCGCCGGGGGCGAGGGGTGCGCCGGTACGATGGCCGCAGTGGCGGTAAGGGGTCGAGAAGGCCGGGCGATGACCGGTATCGAAGGCGAGGACCACGGTCGCGGCGAGGATGTGACGACGCCGGTCGCCCGTCGCCCACCGCATGTCGTGCGGCGGGTGGTCCCCGCCGATGTGGCCACCTTGGTCGACGTCTTGGCCCGCGCCTTCGACGACGACCCGGTGCCGCAATGGCTGTTCCGGGGCGATCGGAGACGACGTCGCGGCTTGCGGAAGTTCTTCACCATCCAGCTGCGTCACACCTATCTCGAGCGGGGCGAGGTGTTCACGACCCGGGACCTGGCGGGCGTGGCCATGTGGTCTCCACCGGGCCGGGCCCGTCCGGGTTGGCGCGACCTCGTCCGGCTCGTACCCGTCGTGCCGTATCTGACCGGGCTGGGGCGCGACACGCCCGAAGCCGCCCGGTTGCTCAGCGCCGTCGACGCGGCGCGGCCCGCCGAACCGCACTGGTACCTGGCCACGCTGGGCACCGACCCCGAGCACCAACGGACAGGCGTCGGCTCCGCGCTGTTGCGGTCCGTGCTCGAAGGCGTGGACGCCGAGGGGCTTCCGGCGTATCTCGAGTCCTCGAAGGAGAGCAATCTCGCCTTCTACGGGCACCACGGCTTCGAGGTGACAGGGGAGATCCGGACCCCGCGCGGCGGGCCCACGCTGTGGTTGATGTGGAGAAGGGCGCGTCCACCAGCCGCGTGAGAGCTCCGCGGAGTTCAACCGTTGGGCATGCCCAGCGACCCGGAGCGAGCCCTCGGCCCGGGCGCGCCGGTCGCCGATCACCGGGTGCACCCCGGGGGGGAGGCGCTCGGGTGTCGCCATGAGGTCGCGCAGCGTGTCGAGGACGGCCCGGGCCGGGGCCGAGGGCAACCCCCGGCTGCGCTGGGCGATCCCGACGCGTCGCGGGCGCCAGGCCCTCCACGCGCACCAGCCGGAACCGGGCCCGGAGATGGGGGGGGACCGCGGTGGCGGGGAGCACGGCGGGGCCGTATCCCTCGAAGGTGAGCGACGCCAGGAGGCGAACGCCGTCGAGCTCGACCCGGGGTCGGAGCCGGACCCCGGCCGGCTTGACCGCGGCGTCGATCTCGCCCCGGAACGGCGTGCCCGGCGCGGGCAGGAGCAGCTCGAAGCGCTCCGAGGTCGGTGATGTCGATCTGCTCGGCTCCCGCCAGGGGGTCGTCGTCGACGGGGACCACGAGGACGATGTCCTCCTCGAACAGCGGCTCGGACACGAGGTCGCGACCGGGGACGGGGAAGGTGAGCACGGCCAGGTCGAATCGCCCGGCGGCCAGCTGCGGCTCGAGCCCCAGGGTGGTGCCGTCGGCCACCACCAGGTGGAGGCGGGGGTGGTTCTCGTGTCAGCTCGGCCAGCAGCATGGGCACCAGCCACCGGGCGGTGGTGCCGAGAATGCCCACCCGTACGTTGCCGGCCACCGCCTCGCGCAGGGCCCCGACGTCGGCGACGAGGGCGTCGAGCTCTCCCATGACCCGATAGGCCCGGGCCACCACCACCTCGCCGTCGGCGGTCAGCCGGCCGGCCGAGCGGTCCACCAGGGTGGTCCCCAGTTCCCGCTCGAGCCGGGCCACGTGCGCGGAGATGTTGGACTGGACCGTGCCCAGATGGTCGGCCGCGGAAGAGAACGACCCGTGCTCGGCCACGGCCACCAGCGCCTGCAGGTGTCGGAGTTCCATCGCTAATTACGATAGTCGCAAATCTGTAATAGCTGTTTGACTGATCGAAGCCGATCCTTCACAATGGACCACAGAGACCACAGGAACCGGACGCCCCCCTCCGGACCTGTCGAGTCGGAGCAAAGGGATCGGGTCCCCCTCCGATCCCTTTGCCGCGTCAAGGCCCTGGTGGGAGGGATCGAGCGGCCCGCGCGGCGGTGGACGGCGGTATGGTCTGCGACCATGGTGACGGCCCGCTCGCCGAAGACCCATCTCCACAACGGCAATGGCCTGGCGCCGGACGCCCCCGCGCCGCGGGTGGCGGTGTTCGTGGACCTCGACCGCACCCTGCTGCGGGGGGCGAGCGGCCTCGTCCTGAGCGCGGCCATGCACGCCGAGGGGCTCTTCGAAGGGCGCCGGACGCTGCCCGGCGAGCGGCTCCTCTACGGGCTCTACGACCTCATGGGCGAGAGCCTGGCCTTCATGGCCATGGTGCGGGCCGCCCCGCACTTCACCAAGGGGTGGCCGGTCGAATCGGTGTGCCGCGCCGGGGAGCTGGCCGCACCCGAGCTGGTGGAGCTGGTCCAGCCCTACGCCCCGGGCGTGCTGGCCGAGCATCGTGAGGCGGGCCACCTCATCGTGCTCACCACGACCACGCCGGTGGACCTCGTGACCCCGTTCGCCGGGATGTTCGGGTTCGACCACGTCCTCGCCACCCGGTACGGGCGCGCCGACGGTCGCTACACCGGTGGCATCGAAGGCGACTTCGTGTGGTCCACGGGCAAGCTCGCGGCCGTCCGCCGGTGGGCGGGGGAGTCGAACGTGGACCTCTCGGCCAGCCACGCCTACTCCGACAGCGTCTTCGACCTCCCCCTGCTCGGCGCGGTGGGTCGCCCCCATGCGGTGAACCCCGACCGTCGCCTGCACGCGGTGGCCCGGCTGCGGCGCTGGCCCGTCGAGCGCTGGGACCGACCGCCGGGCGTGCCCAAGGTGGGGGGGCTCGAGCCCTACGACGTGCTGCGACCCATGGTGCGCCCGGCCATGTTCCCCTACGCGCGCTTCGACATCGACGGCGTCGGCCGCGTCCCTCGCCGGGGGCCGGTCATCCTGGCCGCCAACCACCGCAGCTACTTCGACGTGGTCGCCCTGGCCATGGTGGCGGCCCGGCTGCGGCCGCCCGGTGCGGTTCCTGGCCAAGCGCGAGCTGTTCGACGCCCCCGTCGTGGGCCAGCTGGCGCGCGCCCTGGGCGGGATCCCGGTGGACCGGGGCAGCCGCTCCGACACGCCGTTGCGCGAGGCGCGCCGGGCCCTCGAGGCGGGCGAGGTCGTCGTGATCCTGCCCCAGGGAACGATCCCCCGGGGCAAGAAGTTCTTCGATACCGTGCTGCAGGGCAAGACCGGCACCGCCCGGCTGGCCGCCATGACCGGCGCGCCGGTGCTGCCCGTCGGGGTGTGGGGGACCGAAGCGGTGTGGCCGCGCTCGGCTCGCGCGTTCCCGACGTGACCAACCTGCTGCACCCCCCGGCCGTGCGCGTCCGGGTGGGCAAGCCCGTGCACCTCGGGACTGTCCGACGCCGCGGCCGACACCGAGGCGATCATGTCGGCGATCATGACCCAGCTCCCCGCCGAGTCCCAGCGCCCGCACGAGCCCACGGCCGAGGAGCTGGCGCGCACCTTCCCGCCCGATCACACCGACACGTGACAGACGCGGCCCGCCGACGGCACGTGCCGGCGCGGGCGCGCCTCGCCGGTCGGGCGTCGACGGCGGTGGGCGCGGCGTCGCGCCGCCTGCACCTCGGGCGGGGGCTCGGTCATCGGCGGGCGCGTCGGGTCTGTTGATCGCTCCCGACCTGCTCGGCACCCTGGCGTCGGGACGCCAGGTGGCGCTCGTGACCGGGACCAACGGCAAGACCACGACGACCCGACTGCTGGCGGCCGCGCTGGGTGGGGCGCCCCGGGTGGCGACGTCGTCGGCCGGAGCCAACCTGCCGCCGGGGTTGGCCGCCGCCTTGGCATCGGCCGCACCGGGTGTGCCGGCGGTGCTCGAGGTCGACGAGGGGTATCTCGGGTCCGTGGCGCGTGCCGTGCATCCCGAGGTCGTGGCGCTGCTCAACCTGTCGCGTGACCAGCTCGACCGGGTGAGCGAGGTGCGCATGGTGGCGGCGCGCTGGCGGCAGCGCGCTCGGCGCCTCGCCGGGCACCACCGTCGTCGCCAACGCCGATGACCCCCTCGTGGTGTGGGGAGCGCAGGGCGCGGCCGAGGTGGTGTGGGTGGCCGCGGGCCAGCTGTGGCGCCAGGACGCCGTGGGGTGCCCGGCGTGCACGGGACGCATCGTCTTCGCCGACGGACGACTGGTCGTGCACGTGCGGGTTCCGTCGGCCGGTCCCCGACGCCGAGCTGCGCGGCGACGTCCTTGTCACCGCGGACGGCCGGAGGCTGCCGGTGCGACTGGCGCTGCCCGGGACGGTGCAACCTCGCCAACGCGGCCATGGCCGCGGTGGCCGCCGCGGCCACTGGGCGTCGACGAGGCCGACGGCCCTGGCGGCGATGGCAGTCGGTCGCCGACGTCGAGGGGAGGTTCGCCACCGTCGCCTGGGGCGGGACGAGCGTCCGTCTCCTGCTGGCCAAGAACCCGGCGGGATGGGCCGAGCTCCTCGACCTGCTCGAGGGCGGAACCGACCCGGTCGTGATCGGGATCAACGCCCGCATCGCCGACGGCCACGACCCGTCGTGGCTGTGGGACGTGCCCTTCGAGCGGCTGGCGGGGCGTCTGGTGGTGGCCACGGGGGAGCGGTGTCGCGACCTGGCCGTGCGACTGCGCCACGCCGGCGTGGCCCACGTCACGGTTCCCGACGATCTCGACGCCGCTGCGCGGCCGCGGGCATCGTCGCGGTCGAGTACGTCGGCAACTACACCGCCTTCCAGGCGCTTCGGCGCCACCTCGTCCAACCGCCGCGAGCCCCGGGCCCGGCGCGCTCGGACACGTCGGCTGCGGTCTCGGCCACCGCGGCACCGGGGATGCCCGTGGCGGTGACCGTGGTCGGCGCCGGAGCCGGCGCTGGTGCCGCCTGCCGGCGTCGAGCCCGGTCTCGGTCCTCGGGACCGTCGGCGTTGCGGGTGGTGGTGGTGCACCCGGACCTGCTCGGCACCTACGGCGACGGCGGGAACGGGCAGGTGCTCGCCGGGCGGGCCGTGTGGCGCGACATCCCGGTGGAGCTCGTCCACGCGCCGTCCGACGCAGCCGCTGCCTGCCGGCGCCGACGTCTACTGCCTCGGCGGTGGCGAGGACGGGCCCCAGGTGCAGTCGGCGGAGCGACTGCGCGACGGGGTGCTCGCCGCCGCGGTCGACGCCGGCGCCGTGGTCTTGGCGGTGTGCGCCGGCTACCAGGTGATCGGGCGGTCGTTCCCGGGTGCCGACGGGCGACCGCATCCCGGGGTGGGGCTCCTCGACGTGGTCACGGTGAAGGGCCCGGGCGCCGCGCCGTGGGGGAGCTGGTGGCGGAGCCGATGCCCGCCTCCGATGGGTGGCGAGCGCCGGCGACCCGGTGGCGCTCGAGACGCTGACCGGGTTCGAGAACCACTCGGCGGTGACCCGGCTCGGTCCCGGGGCGCGTCCGCTGGCGCACGTGGTGTCGGGTGTCGGCAACGGCGCCGGGGACGGCACCGAGGGGGCCCGGTGCGGCCGGGTCCTGGGTACCTACGCCCACGGCCCGGCGCTGGCGCGCAACCCCAGCCTCGCCGACCTGCTCCTCGCCTGGGCCACGGGGTCGGTGCCCGTCGCGCTCGACGACGAAGAGGAGCGCGCCCTTCGGGCGCAACGCCTCGAGGCGATGCGCGTCCGGGGCTGGCGCCAGGCGACAACGGCGCCGGCCGACGCCGTGCGTCGGGTGAAGAGCCTCGTCAAGGTGCGCCGTGGGTGACGAGCGGGCTCGCCGACCGCCTCGCCGCGTCAGTCGCGGCCAGTGCCCAGCGGGTCTCGTCGTCCTCGTCGCGCTCGGTGGGGATCGGGCCCGAGCGCCCAGGCCCGCCGCCACGGCGAGGCTTCGGGCCCCCGGGCCGACGGGGTCTCCCCGGCGCCGGCGCGGCGACGGGCGCGTCCACCAGTCCGAACGCGACTCGTCGGCCAGGACCGCCAGCACGCCGTCGATCCGGGCCTCGAGCCTGCGGGCGTCTTCACCCTCGGCCGCCGCGATGGGCGAGCCGAAGGTGATGCGGGTCGGGACTCCGGCGCAGGCGTCTGCCGCCCCGGGGCCAGATCCGGTAGGTGCCGTCGATGTGGACGGGGACCACGGGCCTCCCCGTGCGCGTGGCGAGATAGGCGGCGCCGCCCCGCATGGCCTGGAACCAGCCGTCGTGGGACCGGCCTCCCTCGGGGTAGATGATCGAGGTTCCAGCCCTCGCGGAGGAGCGCGGCGGTGTCCTCGGCGGACTTGCGGTTGACCCGGTGGCGTTCGATGGGGACCGCGGCGAGGACGAGGGACCAGACGTGTGCCTTCCAGCGCCGGTCGAAGAAATGGTCGGCGGCGGCGGCCACCACGGTCTCTGTGCCGCACCCGGGCCGGCAGCACCGACAGCAACAGCCCGGTGTCGACGTGGCTGGCGTGGTTGGCCACGTAGATGGCGGGGGCCTCGACGAGCTCGAGGATCTCGTCGCCGCGCACCTCCGGTGACGCCACGATGTGGGCGAGGGGACGGGTGACGTTGTCGAGCACCACGGCCCGCACCAGGCGGGCGGGGTAGCGGCGGGTCCATCGGTGTCGTAGTCCGCGCCCAGGTGGCGCTCGGGCGCGGCGCGGTCGACGCTCACGGGCCAGGTCGGCGCCGTCCAGGGGAAGCCCTCGGGGCGCAGCCGGCGGGCCCGTCCCACCAGACGTTCCCCGGCGCTCACCGCGTCCCCCGTGTGGTCCGGGACAGCGACTCATCGGACGTCGGCCATGAGGAGAGGGGGCGAGTGCAGGTGGGTGATCGAGGGGTCGCGGCCCACCACGTCCGACGCCATCTCGAAGCGCGTCGGCCATCGAGCTCGCCGGCTTGAACCCGAGGCGGCGCACCGCGGCACGGTCGCCGCCCACGATGATCACCGCGCCCACGTGCTCGAGGGCGTGCGCGCACCAGTACCACATGTAGAACGGATGGACCCCGTGGTACGCGTTGCCCGTCCGGTAGAGGTGGATGTACCAGGGGTCGGTGGCGAAGGACTCCTCGTACTTGCCGATCTCGGCCGGGTCGGTGGTCTCGGCCAGCACCTGCTCGAAGAAGTCGATGTAGCTCGGGTGGTGGCCGGGGTGGAACGCCCACGGGCGTGGGATGGCTCATGATGACCACGCCGCCGGCGCGCACCAGCGGCTGGCCCCGGTACATGTTGAAGAAGTACCCGAGCCCGAGACACGCCACCAGGATCGGGTTCATGATCGAGTTGACGTTGTAGGGACAGATGTAGGGCAGGCCCATGGTGAGGATGTCGCTCTGGCCGTCGACCTCGAGCAGCTGCTGCGCGTAGACGTTCTCGGTGGTCCGGGCGTGCACCGCCTCGACCTCGCCGGCCTGCACCGAGCTCATCTTGTGCGGGGCCCGGATGGAGTGGAAGATCGATCGGGCCACACGATCGGGCGTCGCCTGCGAGTGCCTTCGACGACGCCAGGAAGGCGGCCCGGTCACGCGTCGGTCCACTCCCACTCGCGGCGCTGGAGGAACCGGAACTGCTCCGGGAAGGTGTCGGTGTTGAGGTTGGTCTCGATCTGGAACACCTTGACGCCCGATGCCGCGATGAGCCGGCCCATGCGCCAGTTCGACGAGTGCAGCTCGGAGCGGTGCTGGTCCATGAAGGACCGGCTCTGGGTCATGGTCTGCGCGTTGTGGTGGTGGCGCAGGCTCTTGTAGCTCGCCAGGCCGGTGGCGACGGACTTGTGCCCGCCGTCCATGGCGACCAGGTTGATGTTGACGTAGACGAGCAGGTCCGAGGTGGCCGCCCGCTTGTTGATCTCGACGTCCTCGCCCTGGTCGGTGAGGCCGAGGTGCACGAGCTGGTCGGGGTCCTCGGCGTCGTGCTGCCACAGCAGGCCATGGGGCGCGAAGGCGTCGTAGACGCGGTCGCCCGAGCGCGTGGCGCAGCTCGGCATCGGTCATGCGCCGGTGCAGCGCCAATGCCGCGATCAGGACCACGTCGTCGACACCGGCCTCGGCCGCCAGCTCGAGGACCTGCTCGATCACGAGCTGGCGGACGTCGGGCCCGCGCATGGGCGGGAGCGGCAGCGACACGTCGTCGAAGGCGATGGTGAGCTGCATGCCCGGGCGCAGCAACGCGACCGGAGCGGGGCGGCATCACCCAGGGGCTCGTCGAGGGCCCGCCGGATGGCACCCCACGGGGTCGGCCAGGGCGTCGACGGGCTCGGGCGCGTACAGGACCCGGCTCCCGACGGGGAGCTTCTCGAGCCGGTACCCCTCGCCGTGCCAGAACAGCGTCGACGGGGTGGAGCGGTCGACCTCGAGGACGAAGCCGGGCCTGGGGCTCATGAGACGGGTCCTTTCGTGGCGGGGCGGTTGCCCCGGTGGCGCTCCCGGGCGTGGAGGTCGAAGACGACCTTCACCGCACCCCGGCGTCCGGCCGCACCGGCATGGGCGAGGGCCTCCTCGAAGCGGTCGAGCGGATAGCGCGCCGACACCAAGCGCCCCGAGGCCTTGCGCGGCGACGACCTCCATGGCGATGTCGAAGGTCCGCCGCAGCAGGCCGCCGACGTTCTCGGTGCCGTAGGCGTAGGCGCCGATGACCGCCACCTCCCGGTGCCACAGCGACGCCAGGTCGACGGTGACCCGGCCGGGCATGCCCACGAGCACCACGCGGCCCCGGGGACGCACCATGCTCAGGGCCTGGGCCAGCGACTCGTCGCTCCCCACGCAGTCGATCACCACGTCGGCTCCACCGGTGAGGGTCCCCGACGCCTCGAGCGACCGCGACCGGCGTCCGCACGGCCCGGGCCAGCTGGTCGGGGTCCACCACCACGTCGGCCCCGAGCTCCTCGGCGAGCCGGCGCTGGTGCGCGTGCTTGGCGCCGACGAGCAGTGTCCCGGGGCGGGTCAGACTGCGCCAGCGCGGCCACCGTGCACAGGCCCAGGGTGCCCGCACCGAGGACGGCCACGGTGTGCCGGGCATCGACCTCGGCCGCCACCGCGGCGTGCACGGCGCACGCGGTGGGCTCCACCATCACGGCGTCTTCGTCGGACAGGGCGTCGGGCACGCGGATGCAGCTGGGCCTCGTGCGCCACGAGCCCACCCGATGGACCAACCCCCGCCGGTGTCGCTGCAGAAACCGATCTGCAGTCCCGGCGCCAGGTGGCCGAAGGCGACGCGTTCGCACCCACCGGTGCGGCCCTCGGCACACGCCCCGCAGGGCGGGACGATGCCCCGTGCCACGCAGCCCGAGGACGGGCTCGATCACGACCCGGGTGTCGGTGTCGTCCGAGCGTCCCGACCACCTCGTGGCCGGGGACGAAGGGGAAGCTCACGACGTCCTCGAAGTAGCGCGAGCTCCGTCCGTCGACCGTGGACAGGTCCGATCCGCAGATGCCGGCGAGCAGCGGGATGGACCCGGTGCCAGTGCGGCCCGGGCAGCTCGGGCGGGTCCACGTCGGTGAGGCGCAGCGGCCCGACGCCCGCACCCCGGCCCGAGCCCGCCGAACGCCGACACCACCCGCGAGGCGGCGAACGCGCCAGGTTGCGCTCGAAGACGAGGCCCTTCATCGCCTCGTCGCCGGTCCCATCGCCCGGCACCGTGTCCGGTGGTCGTCGCGAGGTTGCCATGGACGGTCCGGCGCCTCGATCGAGCATGCCCTCGAGACGGGCCCACCACCGCGACACGCTCGTGGTCGACGGGCCCGAAGGGCAGGGGCGGGCGGGCTCCGCCGCCCGGCTTTGTCCCACTGCTCGACGTGCCATCCCCGTCGGCGGGCGATGGTGGCCAGCCGGGCCTCGGGATTCACGGCCACGGGGAACCCGACGCACTCGAGCAGTGGCAGGTCCGACGCCGAGTCGGCGTAGGCGACGGACTCGCCGAGGTCGAGGCCCTCGGCGGCCGCGTACTCGGCCAGCACCAGGGCCCGTGCCTCGCCCGTGGGCGGGAGTTGCTCGAGGCGCCCGGTGAACCGGCCCCGGGCGTCCTCGCCGAGCCGGGCGCACACCACTTCGTCGAACAGCGGTCGCAGGGGCTCGACCACGAAGTCGAGGGCCCCGGTGATGAGCACGGTGCGGTGCCCGAGGGCCCGGTGGGCCCGTACCCGGGCGAAGCCGGCGGGGAACGACTTGCGCCAGCAACAGGTGGTGGAACATCTCGAGGGCGTCGGCGCGCAGCAGCTCGGGCCGGGTGCGCCGTCGTAGCGCCGGTAGAAGCTGCGCAGGAAGTCGCCGCGGTCGCGCCGGTCGAGGGCGAGGAGCGACGGCGCCTCGCGCAGGATCCGGGCCGTGAACGCGACCCGCTCGCCCACGGGCAGGTGACGGCTCGCCAGCCACGCGTAGGACTCGACCACGTTGGAGGCCACGAGCGTGTTCTCGAGGTCGAAGGCGGCCAGGTGCCGCTCGGGCGACAAGATGGCGGTCCGGGCCCGGTCCGACCGGTTGGCGACGGTCGAACGGCGAGGCGAGGAGCGCACCCGGGCGTGTTCGACCACCGAGGGCAGGTGCACGTCGTGGACGTAGCCGGGCCAGGAGATCACCCCGGGGTCGAAGCAGAACGGCGCCTGGTCGTCGGGTGAGAGGCGCTCCCACAACGCGAGGAGCCGGTCGACGCGGAAGTGCGCCTCGGTCTCGGTGTAGGCGCCGTAGAGCTCGGTGTAGCCCAGGGCCCGCTCGGCTTGGGCGCGCCGTTCCTCGACCCGGGCCGCGAGATCGGCCCGCTCGCCGCGTACCGGCAGCGTCGCCGAGCACCCGCTCGGCCGTGGAGAGCGCCTTGGTGGCCCGCTGCAGCTGGCGCTGCACGCGACCGCGCCCGGGGAACGACCACTCGGGGACCATGATGGGCTGGCCGTCGGAGTCGTAGAGCGGGTGCTCGGTGAACCACGACCGCACCAGGTCGACGAGCTCCCCGTAGCGCAAGCGGGTTCCGCACGCTCGACGCCACGTGGTACACGGTGGGGCCCGGCCGGATCGGGGCCCGACGGCGGCCACGGCGATGATGCGCGGCCACCACCATGTCGACGGGGATGACGTCGACGACGCCTTCGGGGACGCCGGGGAACTCCCGCAGCAGCCCACGCGCGTAGGACACGATGATGGGCTCGGCCATCCGGAAGCCGCGGATCCACCCCGGCCGGGGCTCGGCCAGTGCGGACTCGATGATCGACGGCCGCACGATGGTGATGGGGAGATCGGGGTGCGAGCCGACGAGGGCCCGTTCGCCGAGGGCCTTGGTGAAGGCGTAGGCGTCGGGCCAGCCCAGTGCCTGGGCCCGGGCCCGACCGTGCTCGACGAGCTGGGTCCGGACCCACTCGTCGCGCAGCTTCTCGGCCCGCTCGGCCAACAGGTGGGTGCCGGCCGCACCGAGCTCGGCTCGCGCCCCTTTGGTGAGCTGGGCCAGTTGCTCGGGCGAACGGCGAGGCCGACTCGAGATCGTCGCGCAGCCGCCGCGCCGCGGTCACCTCGGCGTCGATGTTCACCTCGGTCGTGACCGTGGTGTGGGTGCGGGCCCGCGCCCCCGACGCCAGGGCCTCGGTGGCCAGTGTCTCGGTGGCGTCGCCCTGGTGCGTGCCCGCCACATAGGCGGTGGACACCGTGACGAGATGGGTCGGGCGGCGGCGAGCGTGGTACTGGCGCCGGCGTGTCGTCTGCCGCCGACTCGATGGCCTGGCGCCACGCGCGAGGGCCCCAGCAGGTTCACCTCGACGGCGGTGTCGAGCGGGCGCGTCGAAGGCGACCGTGGCGGCGGAGTGCACGACGACGTCGCACGAGGCGAGGAGGCGCCGCCCGTCGTCGTCGAGGTCCAGCCCGTCGCGCCCGACGTCGCCGGCCACGGCGGTGAGCCGGGCCGCGATGACCTCGTCGAAGCGCGTCGCCCAGCTCGTCGCGCAGCCGGTCGAAGCAGTCGTTGCGCACCACCTCGCGTGCCAGGCGGGCTGCGGCGTCCGAAGCGGCGGGTGGGGCGGACCAACACCACCACCTCGCACTCCGGGACGGCGCGCAGCAGGCGCTCGACCAGCGCGGTGCCCGAGGAAGCCCGTGGCCCCGGTCACGAAGATGCGCTTGCCCGACAGGGCGCCGGCGATGGACGGGCCGGTCCGAGCGCCCGGTTGTCGTGGGGGTCGTCACCTCGGCCACGATCTCTGTCTACCATATGGTAGGTGGACGGGGGGAGAGAGCCGAGCGCAGCGACGCACCGCCCCGAGGGCGGGACGGCCGACCGCATCCTCGACGCCGCGCTGTCCTCGTTCGGGTCCCGTGGATACGAGGCCACCTCGCTCGACGCCCTGGCCGAGGGCCTGGGCGTGCGCAAGCAGTCGATCCTGTACTGGTTCCCGTCCAAAGAGGCCCTGCTCGAAGCGCTGATCGACCGCTCCGCCACCGAGCTGGCCACCGCCCTCGAAGAATCGCTCGCCACGGCGGGATCGGGGTGGTGGCGCGTCGAGGCGGTGGTGCGATCGGTCTTCCGGCTGGCCTCGCGCCGTCCCGAGCTCCTCGGGCTTGGTGCGCGAGGTGGGTCGCCTCGGGCCCCCCGTCGGCGACGCGGCTCATGCTCGTGCTCGAGCCCCTGGTCAAGCGGGCGTCGAGCTTCCTCGAAGACGAGATGGACGCCGGGCACATGCGGCGCCACGAACCTCGCCTCCTGCTGCTGGCCATCTACTCCACGGTCGTGGGCATGATCACCGAGGTCGAGGTCCTGCGGGCGCTGGGGGAGGAGCCCACGCCCCGTTCGCTGGTGCGCCGCCGCCAGGAGATCCTCAGGCTGCTGCGCTCCGCCCTGCTCGTCGACGCGGGAGCCGAACCGCCGTCCTGCGTCAGGACGGCGGGGCGGGCGGGCGGGGTCGTGTCGGCCGCGGCGGCGTGTAGCGCTTGGACGGCGTCGGACCGGTCGGGCGCGGGTTCCTTGCGGTTCCGACGCCGTCGCCGGGACTGGGCGCGCTCGCGAGCCGCGGCCGCGCCCGGCGCGTCCGGCTGCCCGTGGGTTGGCCGGCACCCGACCACCACCCGGGGCCCGTGCGTCGGGGCGCGTCCCCGCGCCGGGCTGTGCCCTCGTGGCCCTCGGGCTGGCCCCGCCGTGCGCGCTCAGGACCTTCTGGTACTTGAAGACCCGCCAGATGAGATAGCCCCCGAGCACCCAGAAGGGCAGCGCGAACAGGGGAGAGCCCATCGAGGTGCCGAGGAAGAGCAGCGAGAAGCCGACGAGCGACCGCCGACGTGACAGGCGCCGTTGCCACCACGATGCCCGACAGCAGGATCCGGGCGCCCCCCTCGAGCAGGATCAGCGAACCGCTCACGTGCTTGGGGTTGAGCTTGCCGTGGACGTGAGCGGCGGGGTTGAGGTGGAAGGTGAACACGGTGAGCAGGATCCCGACGACGACGCCGAGGGCGCCGACGGTCAGGGCCAGGAACCGCTCCCGGTCGTCGAGCTTCTTGATGCGATGGGTGATCTCTTCTCGGGTCATGTGTCGAGGTCGTCGGCCGGACGCGCCCGAGGCCGCGTGCCCGATGCGGACGACGGGAACAGCGGCGTCCATGAGCCGCCCGCCGAGCCCGGCGGCGCACCGGGTCGCCACGGCGTCTGTCGAGGACACGTCCACGTCGGGTCCGTGGCGCCGGGCTCGTCGGTGTCGCCGTCGCCGTCCGCCTGCGAGGGCGACGGGCCGTGTGACGCGTCGTCGGTGGCGACGTCGCTCTGCGCCGCGGCGGGCGGGGTCTGGCGTTGGAGGTTGGGCAGTGCCGTCAGGATGCGCTGCCCGATCGTCAGCCTGGGCGGGGCGCCACCGAGGGCGCCGGAGTCGTCGTCGGTCACCGGTCCTCGCTCAAAGTGCGCCCCAGGCTATCGAAGGTCATGGACCGGGCTCTCTCGGCCCCGGGGCCCCGAACCGGTTCACCCACCGAGACCGTCGCCGTGAAGCGACGAGCACGAGTCGCGTGCCGAGGTTGTCGCCGGGCTCGACGACGCGAGCCGGGCCCTCGGTCGGGAGCAGACCGGCGACGGTCACCGTCCGATGTGGTCGGTCGTCGGCCGATGCCCGGCGCCGGTCCGGGCATGAGGTAGCGCGAAGGCGAGGTGGTGCAGCTCGGCCCGAGAGGCCACCGAGCCAGGCCGCCAGAGCGGCGAATGCGTGCCCGGCGTCCACGTCCACCGGCCCCGGGCCGGCGCGATCAGGCGGAGAACCGTGGGCGCTCCCGGCCAGGCCAGGTCGACGAACTGCCAGGTTCGGTCCGGGGCCAGCCACCGCGTCCGACGCGCCGTCCGCACCAGGAGATCCTCGAACAGCGCCAAGCCGGCCTCGAGGTCGTCGACGGCGTGGGTGACACGGAGCAGCGACGCCGGCGGGTCCCGACGCGCCGGTCGGAAATCCCTCGGGGGGTGGCGACTCCCACGCGTAGCGCCGCCTGGGCCAACTGCACGACGATGCCCGTCGCCTGGCGCGGGTGGAGGAAGGCCTCTTTCCAATCGGGATTGGTGAGGTCCACGCCCACCGGCGAGAAGCCCGCGTCGCGGGCGCGGTCGATGGCCGACGGCGAGGTCGGGCACCTTGAAGGTGAGGTGATGGGGGCCGGGCCCGTGGCGGTCGAGGAAGCGGCGGAGGAACGGGTTGTCCTCGGGCTGCCACGGCTGGAGGATCTCGACGCGTCCCCCGTTGGCGAACCGGAGCTGGGCGGGCGCGAAGCCGACGTTGAGGCCCCCCGAGCTCCAGCTCCCCTCCGAGCTCGACGGCGTAGCGGGGCCAGGCGTCGGACCAGCGTTCGACGGCCACGGCCACGTGGTCGAGTGTCGGCTCCGGTGATGGTGGGGGCCATCGGCCCAGGTTGCCGTGCGTTGCGGCGGCGTGTCCATCTGCCGGTCGCACCGGTCGCGGCGCCCGCAGGCCCGGCCGTGCTACGCCTGGGGCCATGGACTTTCGACGTGAGGCACTCACCGACCTGGCCGCCGAGGTGCGCTCGGGCACGACGGACAGCGCCCGGAGCTCGTCACCCACGCGCTCGAGCGCATCGAAGCGCTCAACCCCCGGGTGAACGCGTTCGTGGCCGTCGATCCCGAGCGGCGCGCTCGAGGCAGGCGGCGCGCATCGACGACGCGGTGGCCGGCGGCGAGGACCCGGGCCCGCTGGCCGGCATCCCCATCGGCGTGAAGGACCTCGACGACGCCGCCGGCTTCGTCACCTCGCAAGGGTCGGCTGTCTTCGCGGGCGGCTCGGCCGCAGGATCGGACTCGCCCCTGGTGGCGCGCCTGCGGGCGGCGGGTTGCGTCGTGGTGGGCAAGACCAACACGCCCGAGCTCGGCTGGAAGGCCGATACCGACAACGTCACCTTCGGGCCGACGTGTAACCCGTGGAACCTGGCCTACAGCCCCGGTGGCTCGTCGGGAGGAGCGGCGGCGGCCATCGCGTCGGGCATGGTTCCGCTCGCCACAGGATCCGACGGGGGAGGGTCGATCCGCATCCCTTCGTCGTGCTGCGGTCTGAGCGGCATCAAGCCGTCGCTCGGGCGGGTCCCCGCCGGCGGCGACCATGGCTCGGATTGGCACGACCTGTCGACCAAAGGGCCCATGGCGCGGCGCGTCGCCGACGTGGTGACCGCACTCGACGTCGCTGTCGGGCCCGATCCCACCGACATCCGCTCGCTCCCGAGACCCGAGGCGTCGTGGCCGGCCGCGCTCGACGGCGCACAGCTGCCCACCAAGGTGGCGTGGTCGCCCGACGCTCGGCTACGCGCCTCTCGACGACGAGGTCCGCGCCCTGTGCGAAGACGCGGTGGGCAGGCTCGAGTCACTCGGGACCGAAGTGGTCGAGATCGAGGTCGTGTTCGACGAGGACCCCGTGAGGGACTGGCTGACGTTGGCGGTCGCCTACAACTGGCGAACGTTGGCGCCGTACCGCGACACCGAGCTGTGGGCGAGCGTCGACCCGCTCCTGGCGGCGCAGGTGGACTGGGCCGCCGAGCACCTGTCGGCGCTCGACATCGTTCGGGCGCAGGACGCCTGCCATCACTTGAACCTCCGGCTGGTGGAGCTCTTCCGCGACGTCCGACTGCTGTTGACGCCGACCTGTGCCGGCCCACCGCCACCCCGGGCACTCGAAGGACAGGGCCTGATCAACGGAGAGGTCGAAGCCAACTGGGCGCGGTTCACCTATCCCTTCAACATGACCCGCTCGCCCGCGGCGTCGGTGTGCGCCGGGCTGACGTCGAGCGGCCTGCCCGTCGGGATCCAACTGGTCGGGCCCCCAGCACGCGGACCTGGTCGTGATCCGCTCGGCCGCGGCGCTCGAAGCCGCCATCGGTTTCGACGAGGTGGCGCCTGTCTGACCGATGCCGGTCTCTTCCGGCCCGACCGGTGGCGACGGGTGGCGGTGCGAGGGCTAACGTAGGCCCGCTTCGGTCGCCAGCCGAAGTGGTGTAGGCCCAGCGAAGCCGGTGGGATCCCGGCGCTGTCCCGCAACGGTGATGCCCTCTCGGGGGACGAGCCCGGACGCCTGTCCTGCACCAGCGAAACCTGTCCTCGGAGGAAGGGCGGTTCGTTGGACACCACCGTCGGGTGTCGCAGCGGGCGCACTTCGTCCTCCGCAACCCGATGGAGGATGACCACATGACCAAGCGCTCGCAGCGAACGCTGCTTGCCCTGTGCATCGGGCTCGGCCTGGCCGCCGCCTCCTGCAGCAGCACCCCGAGCCGTTCCGCGGGCACCCGTGCCGATGCCACGGGGTCGTTCCCGACCGCCGTTGCGGCCGCCAACGGCATCGTGCACATCAAGGCCCGGCCGCGCGCCATCGTGTCGTTGTCCCCCACGGCGACCGAGATGCTCTATGCGATCGGTGCCGGGAGCCAGGTGAAGGCCGTCGACAAGTACTCCGACTACCCGAAGAGCGCGCCGCGGACGACCCTCGACGATCTCCAGCCCAATGTCGAAGCCATCGTGTCCTACCGGCCCGACCTCGTCGTGGTGCCCGGCGACAGCAGCGGCCTCACCGGTCGGCTCAAGGCGTTCGGCATCCCGGTGTTGTCGCTCCCCCCGGCCACGACGCTCGCCGAGGCCTATGCCGAGTACGGCGAGCTCGGTCGGGCCACGGGCCACGTGCGGTCGGCGGACGCCGAGGCTGCCCATGTGAAGGCACAGGTGGCGCAGATCGTGACGCGAAGCGCCACGGTCCAACGTGGGCCAGACGTACTACTACGAGCTCGACCAGACCTACTTCTCGGTGACATCGTCGACCTTCGTCGGACAGGTGCTGGGTCTGCTCGGGCTGCGCAACATCGCGGATCGCGCCCCTTCGGCCGCGTCCAGTGGCGGCTATCCGCAGCTGTCGGCTGAGTTCATCGTGCAGTCGAATCCCGACTGGGTGTTCCTGGCCGACACCGTCTGCTGCGGGCAGGATGCGCCACACGGTGGCGTCGAGGTCAGGGTGGTCGACCATGAGGGCCGTGCAGAAGGGCGCAGGTGGTCGAGCTCAACGACGACATCGCCTCGCGGTGGGGGCCCCGCATCGTCGACCTGCTCCAGACCGTGGAAACGGCATTGAAGAAGCATCCGGGCGTGACATGAGCACCACGCTGCCTCGGCACGGGTGCCGCCCCGACGACCGGTGAGGGTCGAAGCGCTGGATCTCGCGCCCTGCGCCCCGTCTCTGCCCGGGGCCCGATCGTGGTGGCCTTCGGCGCCCTGATCGGAGCCGTGGCTGCTGGGCGTGTCGATGGGCCCTGCCGACCTGTCGTTCTCCGCGGCCCTGCGCGTCCTGTTGGCGCACGTCCCGTTCCTGCACTTCCATTCGGGCGTGAGTCGCATCGACGCCGACATCTTGTGGCAGATCCGGCTCCCGAGGGTCGTGCTCGGGGGCTTGGTGGGGGCGATGTTGGCGGGGGGTGGGGCCGCGTTCCAAGGAGTGTTCCGCAACCCGTTGGCCGATCCCTACCTGCTGGGGGTGGCGGCGGGAGCGGGGCTCGGAGCCACCGCGGTCATCGTGGCGGGGCATCGGACCTTTCACAGCTCCTGCCCCTGGCGGCCTTCGCCGGAGCGGTGGGCGCGGTCACGCTCACCTACGTGGTGGGCGCGACCGTCGGCCGGCAAGGGGCGACGGTGTCGATCGTGCTCGCCGGGGTTGCGGTCGCCGCTCTGCTCACGGCGATCCAGACCTTCCTCCAACAGCAGCACGCGCAGGACCTCCAGTCGGTCTACGCGTGGATTCTCGGCAGTCTGACGGTGGCGACGTGGTCCGACGTGGTGCTGATCCTCCCGTACGTCGCGCTCAGCGCAGTCGTCCTCCTGGCCCACCGGCGCCTCCTCGACGTGCTTCGGGTGGGAGAGGACGAAGCCGACAGCCTGGGTGTGCGGTCCTCGCGCGTCCGTATCACCATCGTGGCGGCCGCCACCCTCGGCACCGCCGCCGCGGTGGCGGTGAGCGGGCTCATCGGCTTCGTCGGGATCATCGTGCCGCACACGGTCCGCCTCACGACCAACGCCAGCTACCGCGTCGTCGTGCCGGTGTCGATGATCGGTGGCGCCGCGTTCCTCATCCTGGCCGACGTCGCGGCCCGGACCGTGCTCGCCCCCAGCGAGATTCCCATCGGCGTGGTCACCGCCTTCGTGGGCGCACCGTTCTTCTTGTTCGTCCTGCGCTCCCGACGCGTGGGTCGGAGCACGTGATGGACCCCGAGTGATCGGCTTCGAGAGCGTCACCGTGCGCTATGACGCCGGTCCCGGCCCTGTCGGACGTCACCGAACAGATCGGCTCGGGGGAGTGGGTGGGGCTCATCGGGCCCAACGGGGCCGGGAAGACCACCTTGCTGCGGGCCGTGGCCCGCCTCGTCGCTCACGAAGGGGAGATCAAGGTCGACGGCGTGCTGGTGTCGTCGTTGTCACCCCAAGCGCTGGCCCGGCTCGTGGCCTACGTGCCCCAGCAGCCCGAACTGCCGCCGGACATGACCGTCGGGCCAGTACGTGCTGCTGGGTCGGACCCCGCACATCGGCTACTTCGGCTTCGAGACCCGCGCAAGATCGCCGCGTGTGCGGGGAGCTCCTCGACTCCCTCGACCTGGCCGCCATGGCGGAGTCGTCGGCTCTCGACGCTGTCGGGCGGGGAGCTCCAGCGCCTCGTGCTCGCCCGAGCGCTGGCTCAGCAGGCGCCGGTCCTCCTCCTCGACGAGCCCACCAGCGCGCTCGACCTGGGGCGACGGGTCGAGGCGCTGGAGCTGGTCGACACGTTGCGTCGCGAACGGGGACTGACCGTGCTCAGCGCCCTCCACGACCTCACGTTGGCCGGGCAGTTCGCCGACCGGTTGATCCTCCTCGGGCGAGGGGCGGGCGGTGTCGACCGGCAAGCCCGACGAGGTGCTGACCGAGGAGTCGTTGACGTGCCATTTCGGCGCCAGCGTCCGGGTCATGCGATCCGACGACGGCGACCTCGTCGTGGTTCCCCAGCGTGTGCGATGACCAAGGAGGACGACGATGACCGATGCGATGACCGAGTGAGCGTCCGACGGCGCCCCGACGGCTGCGTCCGAGAGCCGTCGAGCACCGATGCGCCGCGTCGCTGGTGCTCGATCAACACCGGGCACGGCAAGGGCAAGTCGTCGTCGGCCTTCGGCGTCATGGGAAGGGGCTGGGCCCGCGGCTGGACGGTGGGGGTCGTCCAATTCGTGAAGAGCGGCAAATGGAAGGTGGGCGAGCGAAAGCTGGCCGAGCACCTGGGATCGAGTGGTCGACGATGGGAGACGGCTTCACCTGGGAGTCCGACCGACCTCGACGAGACCGCGGCCAAGGGGCGCCACGCCTGGGAGCTGTCACGGGCCAAGCTGGCGTCGGGCGACTACGACCTGCTCATTCTGGACGAGCTGACCTACGCCATCACCTTTGGCTGGATCGACGTCGCCGATGTCGTGGCGGGGATCAACGAGCCGGGCGCCGAGGACGAACGTGGTCATCACCGGACGCGACGCCGCACCCGAGCTCATCGAGATCGCCGACACGGTCACCGAGATGCGCAAGGTGAAGCACGCCTACGATCGAGGCATCAAGGCCCGCAAGGGGATCGAGTTCTGATCATGACCGACTCCTCGCTCCGCCCGCCGGGGCCCGATCGTCAGCCCGAGCTCTTCGAGCACGGGGAGCCCGACGAGGGATTGACGCTGCTCGTCTGGCGGTTCCCCGAACCGCTCCTGGCGGTGTCCTCGGCACCCCTGGGCGGTGGTATCGGCCGGCGCGACTGGGTGATCAACGCCCAGGTTCCCCACGCATATGCACGCCTCGACCCCGAGACCCACCTCGCCGAACTCGCATTCGAGCAGGGGCTCAGGGGCCCCGGTGTCGGGATGCTCACGGCGGTCGATCTCCGCCGGATTTGGAGCAATGAGGACGGGGGTGCGCAGGTGGACGTCTCGGTCGGTGTGACCCTGCCGACGTGGGCGGCCGCTCCCGACGAGCCGACCGACGGCTCTCTGGTGGGTGCCGGGGACGATCAACATCGTTGGTCTCGTCCCTGAACGCCTGTCGCGCGCCGCGATGGTCAACGCGGTGACGACGGTGACAGAGGCCAAGGCCCAGGCTCTGTGGGACGCGGGGATCCCCGCCACCGGCACCGCATCGGACGCCGTGTGCGTCGTCTGTCCCGACGAGGGTCTGGCGCATCCCTTCGGCGGTCCTCGATCGGAGTGGGGATCCCGCCTCGCCCGGGCCGTGTACCGGGCCGTGACGGCGGGCTGCCGTCACGAGGCCGAATCGTGATCACCCTCGTCGTCGGCGGGGCCCGGTCGGGCAAGTCCCTCACGGCGGAGCGACTGGCGGCCGACCTTGCGTCGCCGGTGACCTATGTCGCCACGCTGGATGTGGGCGACGATGCCGACCTGGCCGCCCGGGTGGAACGACACCGGGCGCGACGCCCACCGTCGTGGCGGACGGTGCAGGCCGGTCTCGAGCTCCCCGAGGTCCTCCTGGGCGTGGCGGGCTCGATCCTGGTGGACTCGCTGGGCCCGTGGGTGAGCGCCGCGCCCGGCATGGAGGTGGACGTCGGAGGCGCTGTGCTCGGCGCTGACCGGCCGCCGCGGGGACACGGTGGTCGTCTCCGAGGAGGTGGGCCTCTCGGTCCACCCTTCGACCGAAGAGGGGCGCCGGTTCCGCGACGCGCTGGGGACGCTCAACCAGGCGGTCGCGGCGCAGGCCGACGAGGTCATCCTCGTCGTGGCGGGATGCAGCTTGCGTCTCGAGCGCCCCGAGGCTCGCTGATGCGCAGGGCGGTCGCCTTCCTGACGCCTTTCGGTGGAGCGGCGGTCCCGTCCCCGAGCACGTTGGACTGGTTCCCTGTCGTCGGTGCGGCCATCGGGCTCACCGTCGGTGCCGTGTGGTGGTTGGCAGCACGGGCGTGGCCGCCTGCGGCTGCCGCCGGTGTGGCGCTGGCGTCGGATGTGGTGCTGACGGGCTATCTGCATCTCGACGGCCTCGCCGATGCCGCCGACGGGCTGGTGCCACCCATGACCCGGGAGCGCCGCCTCGAGGTCATGGCCGATCCGGCCGTGGGCGCGTTCGGGGCCGTGACGCTCTTCGTCGTCCTCGCCCTTCGATTCGGCGCGTTCGCCTCGACCGCGGCTGCCCCTCTGGTCGTCGGTGCGTTGTGGTGCGCCTCGCGCACGGCGATGGCGGTGGTGGCGCGATGCACGCGCTACGCGCGCCCGGGGGGCCTTGCCGCCGCGTTCGTCGAGGACCCCTCGCCGGGCCCTCGTGGCCACGCACCGCGGATCGCCGGTGCCGTCCTGCCGGGCGCGGTCGGTGCCGCTTTGGCGATCGCCATGGCAGTCGCGGGGCGCGGCACGCACGGCTTGGTGGCGGTGGGCGCCGAGGTGGCGGGGTTCACGGCGGTCGTCATGTTCTCCCGACGCAGGATCGGCGGATTCACCGGCGACGTGCTCGGAGCCGCAGGTGTGGTCGGGGAGACGATCGGCCTGTTGGCGTTGGCGGCCAAATGGTGACCGCGGATCGGGATGGCGGTGTCGCGTCGGGGTGCGCGCTGTCCTCGGGAGCCGGTGCGCGAGCGCTCTCGGCGGCCATCGGGGTCGTGGCCGACGCGGTAGTGGGCGAGCCGCCGCCGATGTGGCACCCGGTGCGGCTCTTCGGGACCTGCATGCAGCGCGTCGAAGGTGTGGTGTACGGCGACAGTCGGGCCGCCGGTGTCGCCCACGTCGCGCTCGGGACCGCACTGGGTATGGCGGCGGGTGCAGCGGTCGGGTCCACCGCGCTGTCCACGTACCTGGCGGTCGCGGGCCGCGAGCTGCGGGCCGTCGCCTCCTCCATCGGGGAGGCGCTCGGGACCTCGGATCTCGAGCGCGCCAGGGCGCTCATGCCGAGCCTGGTCGGCCGGGACGTGGCGGGTCTCGATGCCTCGGGCATGGCCCGTGCCGTGGTGGAGTCGGTGGCGGAGAACACCGTGGACGCCGTGGTGGCGCCGGCCTGGTGGGCCGCGGTGGCCGGAGGGCCCGGTGTCCTCGGATACCGCGCCGTCAACACCATGGACGCCATGGTGGGACACCGCAGTGCCCGATACCTCCGCTATGGATGGGCGAGCGCGCGCCTCGACGACGTTGCCGCATTCGTCCCCGCCCGATTGACCGCGGCTCTCGTTGCCGCGGTTCGACCCCGGGCCGCATCTGCGGTCTGGCGGGCGGTGCGGACGCAGGCGCCGTCGCACCCTTCACCCAATGCGGGTGTGGCCGAGGCCGCGTTCGCGGCTGCCCTGAGCCTCCGTCTCGGCGGCGTGAATCGCTATGGCGCCCGGACCGAGAACCGCCCCACGCTGGGTTCGGGCCGCGAGGCAGAGCACCGAGACATCGGGCGCGCCGTGCGTCTGTCCAGGGACGTGACCTCGGCGCTCGGGCTCCTGTTGGGCACGGTGGGGATCTGTCTGACGATCCGGCGGGGGCGCCGGTGATGACGATGTCGTTGCCGCCGCCGGGCGAGCACGGCGGAGATGCCATGGCCGTGGCGCGCGCCCTCGGTCTGGACCCGGGCGATGTGCTCGACCTGTCGCAGTCCCTGAATCCTGTGGCGCCTGATCCCGTCCCTGTGCTGAGCCGTCACCTGGACGGCGTGCGCCGGTATCCCGACGCTGCGCAGGCCACGAGGGTGCTGGCCGAGGCGATGGGCGTGGACGAGGATCGCCTCCTTCTCACCAACGGTGGGGCCGAAGCCATCACGCTGGTGGGCGCGGAGATCGGAGGACGCGTGGTCGAGCCCGAGTTCTCGCTCCATCCCCGCCAGGCAGGGCCGCTCTGGCGTTCGAACCCGCACAACCCGAGCGGCCGGCTGGCCCGACAGGACGAGCACGTCGAGGTGTGGGACGAGGCCTTCTACGCGCTGGCGACGGGATCGTGGACCCGTGGCGACCCCGATGCGGTCGTCGTGGGATCACTGACCAAACTCTTGGGTTGTCCGGGGCTCCGCGTCGGGTACGTCCTCGTCCCGACCGGTGCGACGTCGATGATCGCCCGCTGTCGGCGCAGACAGCCGTCGTGGGCCGTCAACGGTTTGGCCGTGTCCGCCCTGCCCGAGCTCCTGAGCACCGTCGACCTCCCCACGTGGTCGGCAACGGTGCGGGCACTGCGCCGGCAGTTGATCGAGGTCTTGGAGGAGCACGGGCTCGCGCCCGGGCCGTCGGACGCCAACTGGGTGCTCGTCGAGGCGCCCGGCCTGCGAGAACGCCTGGCACCTCTGGGGATCGTGGTGCGGGACTGCTCGAGCTTCGGCATGCCCGAGACGGTTCGCATCGCAGTTCCGACAGCCTCGGGACTCGAGCGTCTGCACGATGCACTGTCGTCGAGCGATCGATCGGGGAACCACACACCCACCGGCGCCAACCGCGTTCACGGGGTCGACACCAGACGGCTCGAGCACGCACGCGAGAAAGGCACACCATGACCGGAGAGACATTCTTCGAAGCCTGCCGCACCGTCAGGTTGGTCGACGGAGAAGCGGCGTCGGCGGCGGCGCAATACCACGATCGGTTGACCAAGCCCCGAGGCTCCCTCGGTCGCGTGGAGGACATCGGCATTCGGCTGTCGGCCATTGCCGGCGTCTGCCCGCCGCCGGTGCCCGAGCCCGTGACGGTGCTGGTGTTCGCCGGGGACCACGGTGTTGTCGTCGAAGGGGTGACCCCGTGGCCCCAAGAGGTGACGGCGCAGATGGTGGCCAACTTCTGTGCCGGGGGGGCGGCCATCAACGTCCTGGCCCGCCACGCCGGTGCCGAAGTCGTCGTCGTCGACGTGGGTGTGGCGACACCGATCCCCACCGACTCCGATGCCCTCGTACGTCGGAATGTCGCGCTCGGCACCCGGAACCTGGCTGTCGAACCCGCCATGACGTCGGAGCAGGCGGGAGCAGCACTTGATGTCGGGCTGGAGATCGCTTGGCAGGCCGTCTCCGATGGGGCGCGCATGTTGGTCACCGGGGACATGGGGATCGGGAACACGACTGCCGCCGCCGCCCTGATCGCGGCGTGCTCAGGGCGCCCGGCCGAGGTGGTGACCGGTCGCGGGACCGGCGTGGACGACGCCGCGTTGCGGCACAAGAAGGCGGTGATCGCACAGGCGCTTTCCCGGGTCCCGCGTCATGCAGAGCCTCTGGTGGTGCTGGCCGAGCTGGGTGGTCTCGAGATCGCCGCATTGTGCGGTGCAATCGTCGGAGCCGCGTCCCGTGGGGTGCCGGTGATCGTCGACGGTGTCATCGCGGCGGCTGCGGCCCTGGTGGCGAGGGACTTTGCCCCGGCGGTCGTGGGCTACCTCGTCGTCGGGCACCGTTCGAGCGAACCGGGGTCGTCCATCGTCCTCGAGGAGCTCGGCCTCTCCCCGGTTCTGGACCTCGGCATGCGACTGGGCGAAGGCACGGGCGCGGCGATGGCGGTGCCGATGGTGCAGGCCGCGGCCAAGATCCTGAGAGAGATGGCGACCTTCGACTCGGCCGGGGTCACCGACAAAGCACAACCCCCGAGTTGAAGGGAAGCGTTCTGGTCGCCGGCACGTCGTCCGGTGCCGGCAAGAGCACGCTGGTGGCCGGCCTGTGCCGGTGGTGCGCGAGACAGGGCATCTCGGTCGCCCCCTTCAAGGCGCAGAACATGTCCCTCAACTCGTTCGTCACCCGTGCAGGCGAGGAGATCGGCCGCGCCCAGGCAGCGCAGGCACAAGCGGCGCGGATCGAGCCCGAGGCCCTCATGAACCCCGTGCTGCTCAAGCCCGGGACCGACTCCCGGAGCCAGGTCGTCGTCCTGGGACGACCGGTGGGGGAGATCGAAGCCGGGCGGTTCGGGAAGAACAAGGCGAGGCTCCTCGGCGTGGCGGTCGAGGCCTACCAGGAACTCCGGGCCAGATTCGACGTGGTGCTGTGCGAAGGGGCCGGCAGCCCGGCCGAGATCAACCTGCGCGCCGTCGACATCGTGAACCTGGGCTTCGCCCGGGCGGTCGACGCGCCGGTGGTCGTGGTCTCTGACATCGACCGGGGAGGGATGTTCGCCTCGTTGGTCGGAACCCTCGCGCTGCTCGGCGATGAAGACCAACAACACGTGCAAGGGTTCGTCGTGAACCGATTTCGCGGGGATCGCAACCTTCTGGATCCTGGACTTCAGACCCTGCAGGCGATGACGGGCCGGCCGACCATCGGAGTGCTTCCATTTGTCGACGGCCTGTCGATCGACGAAGAGGATCGTCTTGATCTCTCCGCGTATCGCGACCCGGGAGCACCGCTCGGAGTTGATGTCCTGAGGGTGACGGTCGTCCGTCTGCCGCGTGCGAGCAACCTCACCGACTTCGACCCCCTTGGCTCGGAGCCGGGCGTGGTCGTTCGCTTCGCCTCGCATCCCCAGGAGCTGGCCGACGCCGATCTCGTCGTGGTGCCGGGCACCCGAGCCACCGTTGACGACTGGGAATGGCTGCGAGCTCGCGGCCTTGACGCGGCGCTGAAGAAGCACGCCGACGGTGGACGGCCGATTCTGGGGATCTGTGGTGGCTACCAGATGTTGGGCGTCTCGATCGATGACCCGGTCGAGAGCGGGCGCAGGAAGGTGCAAGGACTGGGCCTGCTGCCCGTTACGACGGTGTTCGGTCCGGAGAAGGTCCTCGGCCGCCCCAGGCGTACCCTCGCCAACGGCTCCGTGGTGGAGGGATACGAGATCCATCATGGCGTCGTGGAGAGATGCGGCGGGAGCCCGTTCCTTGCCGACGAGGGATGCCGCGTCGGCTCGGTGGCGGGAACGTCATGGCACGGGCTGTTCGAGAACGACGAATTTCGCCGGTCGTTCCTGGTGGAGGTCAGTTGGCAGGTGGGCAGGGCTTTCGCTCCGTCGGGCGACGCCTCGTTCTCCGACCTGCGGGAGGCGCGCTTCGACCGCCTGGCCGACATGGTCGAGCAGCACCTCGACACCGAGGCGCTGTGGCGACTCATCGAGGGCCCCAATGAGAAGCACGCCCCGTTGCACGTCTCGTGACGCGGTACCATCGCTGGCTCCGGGCGCATAGCTCAGTTGGTTAGAGCGCAGCCTTCACACGGCTGAGGTCGAGGGTTCGAGTCCCCCTGCGCCCACACTGTGGTGTCGCGAGACATCGGAGACAGATGTCTCGAGACATCGTAGACACCCAGGTCATCGCTGGGGTTGGTAGTCCCGGGTCGGATCCAAGGTGAGGCGGCGCATCAGCCGGCCTGCCGGGTTGAGGACACGCACGTCGCGCCCGGCCACGAGCAACGTCACCTTCTGGCCGGCGTAGCGGCGGCCGAGTCCGATGTGGTGCAGTCGGCCGCTGTAGCCCAGGGTGACCGTTCCAAAGCTGTCGACCTTGTCGTGGCGGGCTCGATATCCGTCGAGCTCGACTCCGACCAACCGGGGCACGGCCTTGGTTCGAGGCTCGAAGGCCTCGATGGGTCGACGGCGGCCGATGGCCCGATGCGGACGGAAGGTGTTGTAGTAGTCGACGAACACATCGAGCTGGCGTTGCAGAGCCCGGGGGTTGCGAGCTGGCTCTTGTTTGGCCAGGAACTTCTTCATGGTCTGGTGGAACCGCTCGACTTTGCCGCAAGTCTGGGGAGCAAGGGATACCTGCCGTGACCGGAACCGGTAGAGGTGGCACATTCTCACCTGAATGGGTCCATCTCTATGCGGGGAGACATGTACATGTCGCCTACGACTGTGACAAATTAGGTCGAGCTGGAGCCCAGAAGGTCGCAAGAACTCTGGGAGTGATCTCCCACGTGAGTCTGCTCGATCTCGGACTTGACGAGGGCGAAGACATCACCGACTGGTTCGTGACCACCGCAAGACTGCCGATGAGCTTCGTGAGTTGATGGCAGCTGGCCACACTTCGCAGCCGCCAGGGATCCTGATGCTCTCGGACGTGGAACCAGAAGGTGTCGTGTGGCTGTGGCCGGGGCGACTGCCGTTCGGAAAGTTGGCCTTTCTTGAAGGTGACCCTGACTCTGGGAAATCCCTGATCACATTGGATATAGCCGCCCGAGTATCGCGAGGCGGCCCAATGCCAGATGGGACGCGGCTCGATGGACCAGGCGGTGTTGTGTTGGTGTGCGGAGAAGACGATGTGGCCGACACGATCGTTCCGCGGTTACTGGCAGCGGGGGCCGATCTATCTCGCATTGCGACCGTGACTCTTGAGCGTGACCAGAGTGGCAATCGAGAGTGCCACTTTCTCTTCCCGAGGACATGCCACGCCTTACGCAGGCCGTGGAGAGTGTTGGGGCGGCACTTCTGGTCATCGACCCCATCACGAATTACCTGTCTGAAACGATCAATTCCCATAATGACGCAAGCGTGCGTCGAGCCTTGGTGCCGCTAGCCGACCTGGCGCAACAGCTTGGATGCTGCGTCCTGGCTGTGCGACATCTGAACAAGCAGGGGGATCTGAAGGCCAAGTACCGGGGCGGGGGAAGCATTGCTTTCACGGGGGCAGCCCGGTCAGTGATGGTCGTGGAGCAGCATCCAACGGACGAGCAGACGATGGTCATGGCTCGAGTCAAGAACAACCTGTGGCCGTCTGACGTTCCCTCTATCAGGTACCGCATTGTCGGAGACGCGAAGTTCGAATCACCGAAGGTGGAATGGGGCGACGAGATCGATCTGAGTGCCGATGACCTGCTGCACTCCCCGGACGCTCGTAAGGATGCTCCGGAATTGAATGAGGCGATGGATCTTCTTGTCGACCTCTTGGTCGACGGGCCGATGCTTGCGAAGGAGGTACTTCACCTAACGGCCGAAGCCGGTGTTTCGAAGAAGACGGTCACTCGAGCGAGAAAGCGGTTGGGCATCAAGTCGAAACGTGATCGAGACTCCAAGACCGGGAAGACGCAATCCTGGACATGGGACCTTCCCCATTAGGCCGCCAGGTGCCTCACCCCAATTTCAGGGACTTCTGGGGCCAACTGGGGCTGAAGGGCTCCGACTACGGAACAGTCAAAGCCCAGATCGTTGGGAACCAGCGTCCTCATGATGCCATAGCGGGGTTTCTTCGCAGCAGCACCCAGCTGTTCAACGACCTGCTCCAATGGCGAACATCGCCAGCATCAGGGCGATCGGAGACTTCCAACGAATAGATCGTTCGCAATGCCCACAAATAGGCTGTCAGGGCTCTCCACGGTTCCACCGTCTAAGGTGCCAGTCGGATACTGGTGACGTCGGCTCACCGACTCGAACCCCCACCTCGGTCGGCCGGTTCTTTGGAGTTCTCCATGGAACGTCCAGGCATGACGGTGGTCGTGCTGCAAACGCTGGTTTTGTGTATCACCTCCCATAGGGGCTGGGTGGGCAAAACGGCTCACGCCCGACAAGCCCACAAGGAAATGGGGAGATCAGGCCTGAGGGAGCCGACGCTGACCAAAGCCTGGGCGTGATACCGGGCGGTCGTCAGGGAGTCTGATCCAGCGGTTGCCCGTACTGGATCAGGCACATAGAGCCCGCGACACATTGATATCAGCAGTGCTGTTATCAATCAGATGGTTTTTGGGACCTCGGGACGGTTCCCCCCGTACTACTCCCGGCAGGGATCGCCGCTCTTCCCGCTCAGGGTAGGGCTACGAGCAGGCGCAACTCGGCGGAGTGCGAATCTGGGACCTTCGCCGCTACCCACCCGCCACGGCGCTGTCAATACTGGAAATAGACGACTGTCAGGAGACTGCGATGGTCCGGGACAGGGCAACACATGAACAAGCAAACCAGTACACGGGCATGGGCGTGGCCCTCGGGGCAGGTGTCGGGTCCACGATCGGCGTCTTGATCGGCGGCTGGGCTATCGCGATCGGCATGTGCCTCGGAGCGGGCGTCGGGGTAGCAATCGGTGCGGCAATGGACGCGCGACAGGGACACTCGTCTGGGAAGTGACCGCTCAGGAGGTGCCGGACGAGCGCCGTCGGCGCGGGGCCACGAGCGGCCGGATCCAGGCGGTACCGCTCGAAGGCGCCATTCTCCGGCGCCCAGTCGATCGGGACCTCTGACCCCATGGCAGTTGTCTGGAGGGGCTTCTACCCTTACCTCCGTGCGTTCCCATTTCGAGCGGCACCGCTCGACGCGTTCCGGCTGGCTCAGGGCCGCCGTGCTGGGAGCGGATGACGGACTCGTGTCCACCGCCGCGTTGCTGGTCGGAGTAGCCGCCTCCGGGGCAACCAAGAACGCGATCCTCACCGCCGGCGTGGCTGCGCTCAGCGCCGGGGCCATGGCGATGGCCATCGGGGAGTACGTCTCGGTCAGTGCCCAAGCCGACACGGAGGCCGCCGACCGCAGTCGGGAGGAGCAAGAACTCGCCACCGATCCGAGAGCAGAGTTCCAGGAGCTGGTCTCCATCTATCGCGACCGCGGGCTTTCCGCGGAGTTGGCCACCGACGTCGCTACCGCCCTCCAAGCACGAGACCCGCTCACCGCGCACCTGCGCGACGAGCTCGGGCACACGGAAGCGACCAAGGCTCGGCCGATCCAGGCGGCCGGTGCGTCTGCGGCCAGCTTCGCGGCGGGCGCCACAATCCCTCTGATCACCGCAGCGCTCAGCCCAGCCGGGCCGCGCAGCATCGTCATTGCTGGCATCACGCTGGTCGCCCTGTGCGTTCTTGGAGTCCTCGGAGCCGCTATCGGGGGCGCTCCACGAATGCGCGGCGCGCTGCGAGTTGGTATTGGAGGCGCGCTGGCACTCGCCGTCACCTACGGCGTGGGTGCCCTAGTCGGCTCTGCGACCTAACCCCTGCCTTTCGAGCCAACGGCTCGATCTCGACGTTTCGTGCCCCAAAGTGCCAGCGGCCAGGCTAGGGACGTCGCCACGTCGGGCGAGCGGATCGGACGATCTCCTTCGTCGAACGGCCGCTCGACACCTCGACCTCGGATGCCGGTGCCCGTGACCGGCCACCCAGCAACATCGCACTTCCCACGACGCTGGCGAACGCTGACACCTGTAACACGGCCGCGAAGCCATGGGGCAAACCCTGGTCGAGAAGCACGACGCCAGCAGCGATGGGCACGGCGTTCGTGGTGAGGTTGGCCAACCCACCGGCCAGCAGCACGTCACCATGTTGGAATGCCGATTGAAGCGTGATGGAGCCCAGGACATAGAACACGACCAGGGGGACTGCGGCGGCAACCCACGTCCCGCCGAATACCACCAGCTTGGTGGAGGTGTCGCCACCGGCGAATAGGAGTCCGGCTGTAGCTCCGAGTGCGGCACCTTGGGTCAGACGGACCTTCGAGAAGGTAGCGAGCAATGCCGATGCACCCAGGCAGGTGCACAACCACAGCAGAGCGAGGATCGGCTTGGGTGGACGATCTGTCGGAGTGGTGCCCACGAGGGACGCTCCCAAGAGCACCAAACCGACGAAGGCCAGGCCGACGGCCAACCGCTCCCGGGACGAGAGCAAGCGAGGATGGCCCCGGCACCGCGCAAGGGCGAGGAACGCCACTCCGGAAGCGTTCACCGCTTGCACGAGGGCCAGCGGTGCGAGGAACAGGGCCCCCAGGTAGACGGCCTCACTCGCGCATTCGGCGGCGAAGCCGACGAGCCAGGATCGGTTGCCAAGTAAAGATTGCACCGAGTGGATCGGGTGGCGGGCAGAAACGGGTGCGAGCCTCACCGCCGCGTCGTGTTCGCGTGAATAGGCCCATGCCACGGTCATGGCGGCCACGAGCGATAGCGCCAAACCGAGCCAGACATGCACCTATCACGCCCCCTTCCAGCCTCGGAATCACTCGACAGGCTAGGGCAATCGCGCAGCGATAGCGTCACCCCGCGATCTCGACATTCGGACTGGGCGACGATTGGGGCCCCCCGAAGAGCGCGCGAGCGCAGTGGACAACTCGGTGGAGCCCACCAAGTCGGTCAACAAGATGGTGACTGTCGGTGTGTTCGCCACTTCCCGAGACCCCCGCCGCCCCTGGTGGCCGAAATCGCAGGGGAAAGTGACACAGGCGTCGTAAACGAAGCCGGTCGGTATTCGCGGCCTTAGGCGGCTTCCCGTATTGGACGTACCCGCTCGAACATCCCGGATCTGTGCGCCCTCACGGGACCAACCCGGCGACGTCCAGGCCGGGCGGATCACCCGTGGTGCGGTACCTCAGCTCATCGGGATGTGATCCTCGGACGTAGCCAGTCAGGCGACGGCTGATGTCAGCAACCAGGAATGACCGACCACCGGAGCACAAAGATCGTCCGAAGCTTCAAAGTTTCGGTGGTCGGTCCAGAAACCGTCGCCAGTTGACCCGTGCCGCTCACCATCGACCACGACATCGTACGCGCCACGACGGACCTCCGCTCCGACTGCCTTATGCGTCAGCTTCAGCGTTGCCGACATCTGTTGATCTCCTCTGGTAACTGAACGGCGCTTCTCTGGTGCTCGGTGACGAGCGCAACCTGCCGGCGACCGTCATCCACGCCAGGCTAGGTGGGACGCTTCACCCATTGTCAAGGCAACGAGTGCGCACCGCCGCGGTCGAGGTAGCGCATAATGACGGCCGTATCAGGCCTGTCTGTGGCCTCCAGACCGCCTGCAACTGCCGGGAGGAGTGCGCCCTCCAGAGGGACTCTGACCGGCCCGCCCGGTCGGGATCGCTCTTGGCCGTGAATAGCGCGCAGTTGGCCTCAGAGCCGAGTTACCGGCATCGGCACGTTGCGACGGGGCTCACTGGAGGTCGGGACTGCTTCGGCAACCGGCTGAGGATCTCGCGGTGTAGCTTCGGGGGTTCATGTGGTTCGTTGCTGAGCACTCCGGGGCCGTCCCATGACCGTGGCGATCCGAGTGGCCATCGGGGTGCTGCTCGTCGCGCACGGCCTGGTGCACTTGCTTTTCGTCGCTAACGACGTCCCAGAATTCACCTTCGAGAACTCGTGGCTTCTACCCGACACCGCAGAACGCACGACCGGGCTGGCTCTCATGGCAGCGACAATCGGCGCGTTCGCGCTCGCCGGATTGGCCGTGTGGGGTGTCCCCGGACTGGCGGGAAACTGGTCGGGGCTCACGATCGTCGGCGCCGTCCTCTCGCTCGCGCTGCTCGTCACCTTCTGGCACACTCAGATGGCGTTTGGTGTCGCCATCAACCTCACCCTGATCGCACTCGCTGTCCTGCGGCCCGAATGGTTGACCCACCGCATTGGATGAGCGCTGAATGAGCTGCGCTGACCGGGCAGGCCCCGCAGTCAAACTGAGGGGAGCGCATGCCAGACCTGACGATCGCCCGCCCAGAGGGGTCGATGCCCGCCTACCTCGCCGTCCGGTTTGAGCACCATCTTCAATCACCTCTAGCAATGCTTGACATGTCTGGGGCTTCCGATCCCTTTCGCGGCTGGGCGGGACAACGACCCTCAACGGCGTGTGACGATCCCTTCGGCCGGTTGTTCCCTTCAGCCACGCTCGGGGCGCCTTGAGCTTCCCCCGTTCCGACGGACAGGTTGGTTGTCTGGTCCGGGAATCCGAGAATCGCACCCAGTACGAAAACGGTAAACCCTCCGATGAGGAGGTAGACCGACCGCCAGAAAGGCCGCCCAACGTCCTCGTTGCTTGTGATTGTCTCCCGGATCGCCGCCCTCCACCAGTCCGACAACGGGCCGGAGTCTCGGGTGCTGACTCCTGCTACCGAGGCGGATTGCACTCTGATTGCTCGCAGGAACATGCCGATCGCCAGGATCAGCACGCCTACGACAACCTGCGCCAAGATGACACCGCTCATGGTCCGATTATCGGTCCTTGTCGCACATTCCTGAACGAGCCTTCGACCGACCGCTATTGCCGAACACAGGCGCCGGACAGGGCCAGCGTCAGCACCCTGCCGGTGACCGGGATCACCCGGGTTGGGATGGAGGTCGAGTGGTGCGGCGAGGCGATCCACAGCTGGCTGCGATCCGACCTACCCGCCGGGGATTACGCGAACGTCGCGATTATGACCGCGTGACCCCCATTCACCCGGCAACTCCATGGCACCACGTTCGGAATGGTCAGGCTGGGATGAGGGGAACCGGTACCCCCGATTATCTGCGCCCTCGTTCAAGGTCCTTGATCTCGGGTACGGAGCGACCGAGCCATGGCGAGTCCTCCGATGTTGAAGATGAGCGCATAAGAGGACACAACTGCGAACAAGCCCGCGAATGCCTGTGCAACGGGATTGTGCAGAGCGAAGATGAGGAGAGTGATGGCGACTGCACAGCAAGAGAGCAGGGCAGCCATTGGTTGGATGAGGGCAGTACGCCGCTTCGGGATAGTCATAGCTCTTGTGCCTTGCATACGGAGCAGGCCCTCGGAGAGCACGATTGCCCCTGCTCCCATGCCTAAAGCGAGCGCCCAAACGCCAAGGTATAAAGCGATTAGAACACCCGCCGCCACGACGGCAAGTCCACCCCACCGAATCTGGCCGAAGGGTGCCCACCTGTTTACCGCCAGCCATTCGTCGGCCGATACTGCGAAGGGGTGATCGTCACGAGGTCGCTACGATATGCCTTTGCAGCACTGGCATAGAGAGCTTCGGCTGCCTGAAACTCGCCAAGTTGTTTGCAGAGTAGCAGCGAGATTCTGCATTGCTTGTCCCGTCCAGCGGCTTTCGGGTCCGTAATGGGTCTCCCACGCAGCAAGGATTTGTTCGCCCATCGACCTTGCTTCCTCTAGCTCTCCAAGCCGTGTGAGACAGATGGCAGGGATCACCAGGGAGGAGATGGCGGCAAGGCTGTTTCGTCCAAACAGCTCGGAGCGAATGGCATACACGGTGTCAGCAGTAGCCTTTGCAGCCTTGTAGTCCTTCCCTCGGAGTTGGGTTCCGGCCAACTCGACAAGGACCTCTTGAGTCTCGGTACTGGTGTCCCCGTGGAGCAACCTGCACTCGTCCACCCACTCCTGAGCAGCCTCGATGGAAGGCGGGTCAGGTGTTGGGCGCTCCGGCTCGGCATCCACGGCGAGAGTCTATTTCCCGTCGGCCAGGTCGCCGGGTGCCAGATTGGGCGACTGGCCCTCTGCTTGGTTGACGACGGACACGGGTTCTCGCTGTTGATAGAGAGGCGCATTTGACCCGGTCCCGGTCGCCCCAACAACCCAGCTCCTCTCACCCGAACCCCGTCGGCGACCGACACATCCTGGACGGTGTGCGGCAGCGCGGGCAGGCGCCCGGTAACGGGTGGGATCCCGAGCGAGTCCAGGTCAAAAGTTGCCCAAGAGGAACGTGCCGGTACCGGATCCGTAACGCGGTCTGATCCCTTGATGCTGACTGTCCGGTATCGAGCTTATGTTGTAGTGGGGTGAATACTGAGGTAGGTCTCGACGACAGGTTCGTGAACATGCGCAGGCGGTATTGGGCTCATGGTCCTGTCTGCTTCGGAAGAGCTCCAAGATCTGAATCTTGACGTCTCGGCCCGCTGCGGCGTTGACAAGCAGATCGGCGAGCTCGCGATCATGAGGAGGAATGAACCTCTCTCCCTCGATGCCGTTTCGGTCGAGGGTCCATTTGGCCAGAAGCATGGCCGTGCGCTTGTTTCCTTCGGAGAATCCCTGGGCACGCGCTACGCGGTAGGCCACGGTCGCGGCCATCTCGATGGGGTCCTCAAGACCGCTTGCAGCCTCAAGGGCAGCACTAACTCGATCCAGGTCGTCCGGCTCGTCGAACCACTCGTCGCTCTCCCGAATCGAGTGCTTGAACGCGACGGCCAAATCGAGCGAGGGTCGCTTCAATGCTCGCGGAGATAGCTCAGCAGATCGGTGTAGCGCCGGAGTTGCTCGTCGAGCCAGGCGCGATCCTCGGCGTCGAGCACGGGAATCGTTTTCTCGGTTGCACGGGGGGCATCGCTCATGGCACCAATCGTACCGTCGTAGCCGATCGATGGGGACGATTTGGCACCAAGGACGAGCCCAGCCGGCAACGCCCACTTGACATCCGAATCTGATCGATCTTCCCGGTCCTTGGGCGGACGGAGGCCATCTTCCTCGTCCCAGGATTTGTCCTACGACTCGAGTCGTCTCATGGCGTCTGCTGTCGTCCCAGTCCTGATCGCTTGCTCGTCACGCTGCCTGACGTCTAGAAGTCCTTCTGGTCTGCCCGCTTTGAACGGCTTCACACGGCCGAGGTCGAGGGTTCGAGTCCCCCTCCGCCCACTCTAGAACTGACAGAATGAAGCGCTCCGGGATTGCCGGTGAAGCGCTACTTGAGGTCGGTCAATTGGTCAGCGGGGCCGAGCCGTATCGCTCGGCGGCGGCGATCCCGGATGGGTCGCCCTGTAGCCGCCCCCCCCGAATCCCGTGCACCTCTTGGACACAGTGGAAGACACCGGGGGCGCATGACCCGAGTACCGGGCGTCCTATCACTCTCGCCGTTGCCTCTCAGAACCCGGTCGGGTCCGCACATCCCGGGCGTCCAATTTCGGGCAGAGTTGACGATTATGACCTTCCCTCAGCGGATCAGCTACATCACCCTTGGGGCACGCGATATGCCGACCCTTCGGGCCTTTTATGCCGAGTTGGGCTGGCAAGAGAGACCCGGATCGAGCGACGACTTCGCTACCTATGAGGCCGGAGCAACGCTCCTTGCCCTCTATCCCCTCGGGCAACTCGGCCAGGAGGCAGCTCCTGGGGAGCCGTTGCCCGGCTCGGCTTGGAACGGAATCACGCTCGGAGTCAATGTCGAGAGCATTCAGACGGTCGACGAGAGGTTCCATTCGGCTTTGGCGGCTGGGGCTCGGGCGATCGCCGATCCCGTGAAGCGTGAGTGGGGCGGTTACTCGGGGTACATCGCCGACCCGGAGGGCAACCGATGGGAGATCGCCTGGGCACCCAGTTCGTGACGTGAATCGAACGCGCTGTTGCCGGCACCAGGATGCCCAGGTAGGTCAGAACACTATCGCCCGGGGGCGCATAGCAACCGGTTGCGTGGGGACGCCACTGCGCCCGGACGCGCAAGGGGGTGGGCCCAGGCCCACCCCCTTGCGATCCGGCTTGCACCTCTCCGCAGCGTGCGGAGAGCGCGCTTGTGATCTTTCTAAAGTGTGCCCGAGCTGTTCGACCGGTCAATCTGAAGCGACGCAATGCTCCCACTGCACGTAGCGATTGCGTTCGAGCTCGCAGGCGTGAGGAAGACCCCCAGGTGCCCCCCTCCGGCGTAGGAACCGCCGACCGCGAAGCTGCCGGTGAAGCCCACCTCTCCCGCACCGTTGATGGAGGGGTGCAGACCACTGACGGTGAACTTCGACGGCTTCTCGCCGGTCCAGTTGATCTTGACTTTGACCTTGGCCGACCCCGACGAGGACTCGAAGCTGGAGCAGGTACCGCCGTTCTGTCCCTTCGGCGTCTTCGTCTTGATCGGCTTGACGCTGACGGATGATGCCGGTGGCGCCGGCGTCCCTCCCGAGCACGACCCGAGGCTCGCGCTCACCGTCGTGACCTCCTTCTTCACTCCGGCGGTCCCGTTCTTGGTCAAAGGCGGGTTGAAGTTGATGGAGCCTCCGAAGCTACACGTGGTCGCCCCGGTCCCTGTCACCTTGCCGGCCAATGCTGTGCCCTCGAGCAATGCCACGCTGGCAACAGGCAGCATCACCGCAGTCAAGACCAACAAGCTCTTCCTGATTCTCATGTTCCCCTCCGTATCGTCGTTGTCGAGTAGCCAGCGTGGGGCTACGCCCCTCTAATCGATTGTCATCTTGACAACGGTGGCTCAATAGCGAACCCCAGAAACCACCTAGGTGATCGTGGAAACCACCTAGGTGATCGTTCGCTGTGCAGAGTCTCACGGCATTCGCGATCATGCAGGAGCAGTACCCTTGGTTGGTCAGACAGCAGTACCAAAGTTGTCGGGAGGGTGTGGGCGTTTCGCATGTGGCGCCCACACCCACCCAACTCTCTTGGACACACTCAGTGTGGGCGTGTATTTCGTCCGCTAAGACGACGTACTTGCGCGGCGTGCGGTTCCTCATCTTGAAGAGGATGATCGGCGCAGCCCAGCGGGCAGGCAGCTCGAGCCGTCTCCCCCTGGCTCGTGCGCTACAACTGCCAGCGACCACACGGGAGCCTCGACTCGAGGACGGCCATCAGCCAGCTGGAGCTACTGAGGAACCTGGCTGGGATTCACCTCTAGACCGGTGCGCAGCCCGGCTGTGGGCCGCGATGACGTTGAGCGCGCTACCGGCCTCGAACCATTCGAGTTGGTCAGGGCTGAACGTGTGGGTGCAGCTGAACTCCCGTGCGCCGCCGTCAGGCTTGGTGACCCGACAGCGCACGGGGGTGTCGGGTGCGAGCGAGGCCAGCCCGAGGACCGAGATGCGGTCGTCCTGCTCGATGATGTCGTATGTCGACGGATCGGCGAAGGTCAGAGGGAGCAGGCCCTGTTTCTTCAGGTTGGTCTCGTGGATGCGGGCGAAGGACCGAGCCAGGATCACGAGCCCCCCGCGATACCGGGGCTCCATGGCCGCGTGCTCGCGCGATGAGCCTTCGCCGTAGTTCTCGTCTCCCACCACGCACCAGGGCGTCCCCGCCCGGGCCAGGCGTTCGGCGATGTCGGCGAAGGATCGGGTTTGACCGTCGGTCGGGTCCGAGCCTTCGCCGGTTGCGCCGGTGAAGGCGTTGACCACGCCGAGGAACAGGTTCCCCGAGATGTTCTCGAGGTGCCCGCGGTAGCGAAGCCACGCACCGGCCGCCGAGATGTGGTCGGTCGTGCATTTGCCCTTGGCTTTGAGAAGCAGCGGCAGGTCGATGAAGTCGTTGCCGTCCCAGGCCGGGAAGGGGGTCAGGAGCTGCAGGCGATCGGAGGTGGGCGACACGGTGATGGCGATGTCAGAGCGCTCGTGAGGAGGCGCCTCGAAACCCGACTCGCCCGGGTCGAAGCCGTGCACGGGCAGGTGTTCTCCGGTGGGCGGATGGAGCCGGACGGGCTCCCCGGAGTCGGTCGTGATCGAGTCGGTCAGGGGGTCGAAGTCGAGCGTCCCGGCCAGGGCGTAGGCGATCACCATCTCGGGAGACGTCACGAAGGCCTTGGTGCTGGCGTTTCCGTCGTTGCGCTTGGGGAAGTTGCGGTTGAAGCTGTTCACGATGGTGTTGAGCCCGGAGCCGTCGGGGTTGCCGCGGTCCCATTGGCCGATGCAGGGACCACAAGCGTTGGCCAGCACGGTACGCCCCGATGGCCTGCAGATCGTCGAGCAGCCCGTCACGCTCGATGGTGGTACGGACCTGCTCGGAACCGGGTGTGACGAGAAGCTTGGCCTTGGCCCGCAAGCCGTGTGCCCTGGCTTGTCGGGCGATCGACGCGGCCCGTGTCATGTCCTCGTACGAAGAGTTGGTGCACGACCCCACCAGGGCGGCAGCTATCTCGGTGGGTACCCCGTTGTCGCGCGCCCAGGCGCCCACGTCGCTCACGCGGTGGGCCAGGTCGGGGGTGTCGGGCCCGTTGATGAGCGGCGTCAGCGAGGACAGGTCGATCTCGACGACCTGGTCGAAGAACCGCTCCGGGTCGGCGGCAACCTCAGGATCGGCCTGCAGATCGCCGGCGATGGTCGAGGCCAGTTCGGCTAACTCTCGACGTCCGGTGGCCGTGAGGTAGTCAGCGACGTGTGCATCGAACGGGAACAACGACGTGGTGGCGCCGACCTCGGCGCCCATGTTGCAGATGGTGGCCTTGCCCGTTGCGCTGATGGCGTCGGCTCCCGGCCCGAAGTACTCGACGATGGCTCCGGTTCCTCCGATCACCGTCAGTCGTCGCGCCAAGTCGAGGATCACGTCCTTGGGCGATGACCAACCGGACAGCGAACCGGTGAGTTGGACGCCGATCAGCGTGGGCCAGCGGATGTTGAACGCCTGGCCCGTCATGACGTCGATGGCGTCACCGCCACCGACGCCTATGGCCACCATCCCCAGCCCTCCCGCGTTGGGGGTGTGGCTGTCGGTGCCGATCATCATCCCGCCCGGGAAGGCGTAGTTCTCGAGGACGACCTGGTGGATGATCCCCGAGCCGGGCCTCCAGAACCCGAGGCCGAGCCGGGCGCAGACGGCCCGAAGGAAGTCGTAGACCTCGGCGTTGAGCTCCAGCGCGAACCCGACGTCGGCGGCAGCGTCCACCTTGGCCTGGATGAGGTGATCACAATGGACGGTGGTCGGCACCGAGACCTCGTCCAGGCCGGCGACCAGGAGCTGGAGGGCGACGATCTGGGCGAGGGCGTCCTGGAGGGCGACTCGGTCGGGGTCGAAGTCCGCATAGCTCCGCCCCCGCACCAGCTCCTGGCGCAGTGGATGGCGCAGATGGTTGACGAGCACCTTCTCGGCGAAGGTGGTCGGCCGCCCCAGGCGGCGACGGCCCACGGCCACCTTCTGGGGCCACTGCGCATAGAGCGGTGCGACCAACGACGCTGCGGTAGCCGAGTGCCCGCCTGCGGCGATGGGTGGTGGCGGATCGCCCGAGCCGAGCGGATACCCCTGACCGAGCATCACCGGCCTCCTGACTCTCTTGATATCAAGAGGTCTACAGTCACGGTCTCTTGATGTCAAGATGTAGGGGCAACCCGGCACGGGAGGGCATATGGAAGACGAGGTCGACCGGTTGGTTGCGGGCTGGCGTCGGGCGCTGCCCGACGTCGACGTCTCTCCACTCGAGGTGCTCTCGCGTGTCGCCCGCCTCGCCCGCCACCTCGAGCGGCAGCGCACAGGCGTCTTCGCACGCCACGACCTCGAAACCTGGACCTTCGACGTCCTCTCGGCACTACGCCGGTCCGATCCCCCTCACCTCTCGCCTGGGCAATTGCTGGCCCAGACGCTGGTCACATCGGGCACCATGACCAATCGGATCGACCATCTCGAGGCGCGAGGCCTGGTCCGACGCCGACCCGACCCGAGCGACGCCCGTTCGGTCCGGGTCCAACTGACTGCCGCCGGACGGCGCCGGGTCGACCTCGCACTCCGGGATCTGGTGGCGCGGGAGAATGCGATCCTGGGAACCCTCGACGCCGCGCAACGCACCACACTGGCAGGACTCCTCCGGAGGGTCGTGGCCCCGTTCGACCAGTAGCCATGACCTGTCTGCTCGGTAAGCTCTGGCGGTGGGCCATCCGCTGCATATTCCCCACGGGGGCTCAGCCGACGGGCCCGACACGGTGGTGGTCACGCCCCGATCAGCAGGGTGGACATACGCGGGGCTCCGGATTGTCGAGCTGGAGCCGGGCGGATCACGATCGCTTACGACAGGGTGCGACGAGATGGTCGTCTTGCCGCTCGCCGGGTCGTGCGTCGTCGAGTGTGAAGGGCGCCGCTTCGATCTGGCAGGCCGCCGCGACGTGTTCAGCCGCGTCACCGACTTTGCCTACCTTCCCATCGACGCCGAGGCGCGTCTCTCCAGTGCCGGCGGTGGTCGATTCGCATTGCCCAGCGCCAACGCTCGGCACAGACTCGACCCGGCTTACGGGCCAGCGGACAGCGTTCCGGTCGAGCTACGCGGCTCGGGCAGGGCCACGAGGCAGCTCAACAATTTCTGTGACCCTGCCACCTTTCCCGCCGACAAGCTCGTTGCCGTCGAATGCATCACACCGGCGGGCAACTGGTCGAGTTATCCACCTCACAAGCACGACGAACTCCGACAGGGCGAGGCCGTGCTCGAGGAGATCTACTACTTCGAGATGGCGAACACGATCGACGCCGGCCCCCGACAGATGGGTCGGGGATTCGCCGTGCAGCGTCTCTACACCCTGGACGGAGAGATCGATCTTTGCGAGGAGGTACGCCACGGCGACGTCATCCTCATTCCCCGCGGCTACCACGGGCCCTCGATGACCGCCCCGGGCTACGACCTCTACTACTTGAACGTCCTTGCCGGTCCGGCCCAGGAGCGCACCATGGCGTTCTGCGACGATCCCGACCACCACTGGATCCGAGAGTCGTGGAGCCACCAGGAGACCGACCCCCGTCTCCCCCTCACCAACGCCTCGGGACCCACCGGGGTTCGATCCACGCCGAGCGCCTGAGGCGGTCCTCCGCAGCTCCATCGAGGGGTCGCCGGCACGGTGCCGGTCCGGGTTTCGTCGCACCAGCGATATCGCAAGGTATGGACATTGTGCCCTGGTGGCGGCGCTCGACACAGGCACATCCTGGCGGTAGGGGCAGGGCGCGAGGCAGGTGCATATGGCGCGGGATGAGAAGTCGAGGAGCTCGGTCCGGGTTGCCCGCATCGCCGGCATCGAGATCCGGATGCACTGGACCTTCCTCGTGCTCGTGGTCCTGGTCGTCTGGCTGAACATGAGCCGGGGCGCGGCCACCGTAGGCGTCGGACTGGTGTGGATTGCGGCGGTCTTCGCCTCGGTGGTGCTCCATGAGTACGCCCACTGCATCATCGCCCGCAGGAGAGGAGCGGTGGTGCAGGACATTCTGCTCCTCCCTATCGGGGGAGTCTCCCAGCTGAAGGACATGCCCGAGGACGCAGCAGACGAGCTTGCCATTGCCATTGCGGGCCCGCTCACCAGCCTCGGCTTGGCCGCGCTGGCGTTTGCCGGCGGGCTTGCTCTTGGTGCACATCTCTGGCCACCGACGTTGTTTGCCGGCTCGTGGTTCGCCCGTATGGCTTGGCTGAACGTCTTGCTGGGGGCCTTCAACCTCCTGCCGGCGCTGCCCATGGACGGCGGCCGGGTTCTGCGTGCTTCGCTCGAACGGCACCACGACCGCCTCACGGCCACCCGCCAGGCGGGACGGATCGCACGGATGCTCGCCATGGCCATGGTCGTCGCCGGTGTCTTCTACGACTTCTGGCTCGTCTTCATCGGCATGTTCATCTATCTCGGCGCGAGCGCCGAGGAGCAAGCGGCCGAGAAGCAAGCGGCCGAGAAACAGGACCAACAGTCGGCGCAGTCCCCGCCCCCGGTGCCCCATCCTCCTTCGACCCGGTGATGTCCGCGCCCTGTGTCACCTCAGGGGCCATCCCAGGTATGGCGGGTCGCACCGCCTCTCGCGACGTCGGGAGGTTTGACAGGGAATGCACAAAGACCCAACAGCCCATCCACAGACTTCCGGATCACGCTCGGAGCGTGGACACTTCGCAGGCCTCCGCGATTCCTGCCGGCACACGTCGTCACACCGGGCTCCCGAGTCCCGGTGCTCGACATTGGCCTCGTCGGCCGAACTCGACTTCTCCGGTTGAACGATTTCCTCGGCTCCGAGGTGCTCACGCCCGGCCCGCGTAGACCAATGGGCCCGACTCGGGCAACGGCATGACAATCCTGGGCAAGAAAGTGAAGCGATGGAACTGCGAGCGCACGTTGACATGGCGATCGGCGTCGTGGTCATCAGCGATCATGACGACCCGCCACCCCGGTTCTCGTCGGGACGGTTGTGCGCGGAGCCCGACTGCGGCACGTGCCTCTCGATCTACAACGAGAGTCAGTACTGCTCACTCCACAGGGTGAGTGCACGGCCGCGCTTTCGAGGGCGCCCCTGAGCGCGTCCGGACCCGCCGGGACGTAGGGCCCGAACGCGACGCCGAGGGCGTCAACCCCTCTGCGACGGTCGGGCGTGACGGGGAGTTCAACGCGAGCTGCCGCACCGAGAGCATGGCCTTGGCGAACAACATGGTGCAACCAACTTCCGGTGAATTCCCGGCGACAGATCCTCGAACAGGGTGGTGCGGGAGCGCACTCAGAAGAGCGGGCTTCGGCCGATCACACCGCGTACCACTCGTGCCTGCGAAGCTCGGTGCGTCCCCGGGTGTGTGCCAACTCGCTCCACTCCAGAGCTTCGCCCACCGCCATCTCCACCGCCCTCATCGCGGCACTGCGGTTCGGCCACTCCTCGGGCTCCCCACTGAAGGCGCGCCACAGACCCGCTCGGAGCACCGTGCAGGTCCCGTCGCTGTCGCGCTCCACGAGGAAGGCGACAGGGTCACCTCGAAGCGCGGCCACGATGCGAGTCTCCGCGTAGGCCCCCCGTCGCGTGCTCGATCTCGGGACAACCCGGGTACCAGCCACAGCTAGCTACTCGGCGCGCCTTGATCGCTCCTTGACCTTCGACACCGGAAAGCCAGATGCGAGCGACGGCACGGCACGCTCCGTGGTGTCCGTGCACTGCCGTCACGCCTCGCGGTCGCATTTGTCGCGCTCCGGTCACGCACACGTCACATAGCTGTGTCCGGAGCCATTGCAGCGGCAGGTGCCGTCGTCGTCAGACCGCGCCCTCAGCGCGGAGCGCCCTCGAGCAGTGCAGCCACCGTGCGATCGAGCTTTGGCACGTTGAGCGGCTTGCGGTGATAGGCACTTGCTCCCGCCCAGACGAAACGCGCCCGTTGGCGCGGATCGTCGTCGTGAGACAGAACGATGACCGGAGTTTCATCGGCGAGCACACCGAGGCGAAGGTCTGCCACGAGGTCCCAACCGTCGACATCGGGCAGGATGGCGTCGAGGACGACGATGCGTGGTCGGGACTTCGCGGCCACCTGCAACCCCGTGTGACCGCCGTCGGCGACAACGAGCTTCAGGCTCTGCCAGCGGCGCGCAATTCGGGTGAAGCCGATGCGGCCCTCGGGGTCGCCGCATATGTAGAGCAGCGGTCCTTCACCGCGAAACCTCGATGCCGGATGCCATCGTCGACTTCGCCTAACCGATTGGGGCGATCGTGGAGGCGGGTCGAGCAGGCGGAGGCTCGGGCTCGCATCCTCGGAAGCCTCGGACCGCACGCTTCCAAACATATTGACCGCCGGTGAACACGGTGTGACGAAACCGTCACGCTCCGGCGAATCCTTGGTGGCCGTCAGGGAGTCGGGCCTGTCGCCGCTGGGTCGTCACTCTGTGGTGGCCGGCGCCCCGGTGCTTGCCAGTGCATCGTTCTTGTCGTCGAACCCGACGATATCCACCACCCGACCCCGGCGGACCGTGAGGACCTGCCACCGCAGCGCAGCTCCACCCCGTCGCTTCGCCTCGTCGGTTCCTCGGACTGTCAAGCTGACCAGGAGTCGATCACCGAAGACGACGACGTCGGAGACCTGTCCCTGCATTCCGGCCTCCGTGGCGCGCCGGTACCAGGTGAGGACCTGATCGCGGTTGTTGCAGGCGGAGCGACGCGCCCCCGGTGCGCCCCAGTGGACATCGGGATCGAGCAGGTGACCGAAGGCGGACGGGTCGTTGGCCTCCAGAGCGATCCGCATCTGGCGGGCCATCTCCTGCATGGCGTCTGTGTGTTCGGGCATCGATCCCCTCCCGAGGCGGCTCTCAGACAATCATGATGCCCCTGCGCCATCTCGTCGACCCGTCCCAAGACCTCCCCGGGACCGAGTCGACGTGCGTGCGGACGGACCAAAAGAGCGGGGCCCGAAGGCCCCGCTCTTTTGTCCATGAGAGGCTTGGCGGGTAGCGCTCTCGTGTGAGGTCGAGCAGCCTGAGCTCGGTGCGTCTGGCCCGGGCCCAGGACGTGCTCCTGGTGGACTGCTCTGGTTGCCTGACCGCCGGCTATGGGACCGCCGTGCTGGCGCTGGGGTCGATGTCGATGGTGCTCACCGGACCGGCCTTGCGCCCGCTGATCAGGTTGGTGTCGTTGACGTCGTTGGTGAGACCGGCCTTGAGCGAGACCGCCTTCGAGGTCGTCGGGTAGGGCCCGCCCTTGACGGTGCCGGTGGTGATGAACTTGACGTCATGGCCGACCGTGCCTCGAGAGGCCTTGGCGCCCTTGAGCTCGCCCCCTTGGAATGGAAGGTTCTTCACGGCCTTACTTCAAGTCCTTGATGGTGGTCGTGCTGGCGCATTCGCCACACAGGCCGAGGCCATAGCTCTTCTTGTTGTCTCCGGCTGTTCGAATCACTTCGTGTCGCTGGCAACAGAGGCCGAGGAGGACGACGGTTGCCAAGTGGACTCACGTCGCATCGAACCGAGCACCGATCATGTGCCCCGACGCTCGTCCCGGCCGCCGCAGCGGCCCATTGAACCTTGGCACACCCACACCCGTTCGGTCATCGGTGGTTGCACCTGGGCCACCTAGGTGATTCCCCCCGGTTCCTGCGTGAAACGTATGGGCGAGGGGCGAGAACGCGCACGGCGGGTCGACTGCTCCGGCGGGCCGGCGCAGTTGCGACGCGAGTCGCGCGCCGCGGTGGAAGGCGATCGACGCCGTGGGGTGGTGCAGCCGAGAAGGCGAAGATCGGCTCGACGCGTCATGCGTTGCGATCGCGGATCGGTATCATTGAGTTGTGGTCGACACTGCGGAATGGGTCGAGCCGGACACCAAGGACGATTTGCTTCGGGTCCTGATCGTCGATGATCACGCCGTGGTGCGTTCCGGCACACGCCAGGTGCTCGAGACGTCTCACGACATCACTGTCGTGGGTGAGGCAGGGGACGGGACCGCGGCGCTGGCGATGGTCGAGGATCTGCAACCGGACCTCGTGCTCATCGATCTGAGACTTCCGGAACAGAGCGGCATCGATGTGGCGCGCCGACTCGGAGTCACGCACCCCGGTGTGCGTGTGGTGATCCTGTCTGCCCATGACGATGACGAGTTCGTGCGCAACGCGTTCGAAGTCGGGGTCGGTGGGTACCTGTTGAAGACGATTCCCCGTGACGAGCTCATCGCGGCCGTGCGCGCCGCCGGCCGAGGCTCCACGGTGTTGGACCCGACCTTGTCCTCGCGGCTGGGCGGGACCAAGGCCTGGTCGGGCCCGCTGGTCGGGGCGCGTCTCACCTGGCGGGAACGAGAGACCGTCGAGCTCGTGGCCGAGGGACTGTCGAACAGGGCGATAGCCGTTCGGATGGGAGTGAGCGTCCGCACGATCGAAGGCCACCTCAATCATGCCTTTGCCAAGTTGGGCGTGGAGTCACGGACAGAATTGGTCCGTCTGGTCCTCAAAGGTGCCCCTGCTCAGATCGACCGATGAGCGAGGGGAGCGGGAACGGCGTCGGTCATCGGACAGGCCCGAATCCGAGCACCGCGGCGAGCACGTCCTCGAGATAGCGACTGTAGGTGGCGGTGATGTGGTCGCTGTCCTTGTACACGATGATGTTGTCGATGATGTCCGTGCACGTCGTGGCGCAGAACCAGGGAATCATGTTGATGTACCGAGCACCACTGTGCACCGCGGCAGCTTGCTCGGCGGCGTTCATCTGTCTGTAGAAGCGATCCGGGAGGCCGTCACAAGCCTGCACATCGTGTTCGTGACGGGCCAGGCAGCTCGGGTTGATGTGTGGGGTGATGGGAATGTTCCCCAACACGACCTTCTGGGTCTTCGGTGAGGTGATCTGGTTCAACGCCGCTGAGAGCCCCTGTTCCCACAGGGCCGGGGTGATCTTTCCATCGGGGTAGAGCTGGCCGCCCGGCTCCTCGGTCGCCACCAGGAGATCGGGGTTGATCTGATTGATGCGCCGGACCGCGAACCGGTGCCAGGCGTCGCACTGCGTATACCGGCCACCGGGAACTCCGAATCCCGGGGGGTTGGTCCGCACCACCAGCGACACGTGGCACCAGTCCTTGCCCAGGACCACCAGACGCCACCCGGCCTGCTTGGCCACGGCGTTGAAGGCGTCGAACCACATGAGAGCGTGAGAGTCGCCGTAGAGCACCATGGTGTGCGATCCATGAGGATCGCCGAATACACACGCCGGCACCGAAGTCACTGCCAGGTGGGCCTCGCATCCAACTGCGTCGGCGGGCAGACCACCCCAATCGTTGGGTGCGGTCGCCAACGGAGGGCTGACACCGGCGGGAATGCTCGTGATGCGTCGAGCGTCGATCACCGCTTGCCGGACCGTCGCCGGGGAGGCCGGTGCCGAACCGGATCCCGGCGTTGGATTCCCCGCTCCCGCCGGGGTGCTTGGCACCACGACGGTGATGATGCCGATGCACAGGGTGCTCAGGACCAAACCGGCGCCGACGCTCGCCCACCGGACGCGGGAGAGCACGCCGCGCGTGGCGAATCGGGTTCTCCACGAAGAAGTAGGTGATCACCGACAACCCCAGGGCCAGCAGCACCAAGAAGAGGTTGTCCGCCACCGGCAGCGTTCGACGACCTTCGTACTGGGCCGCGATCATCAGGATGGGCCAGTGCCACAGGTACAGCGAGTACGACCAACGACCCATCCATCGAAACGGGGTCAGCGACAGTATGGCCTCGGCCCCCCGGCGCGGAGCGGCGGTGCCCCCGGCGATCACGAAGGCCGTGGAGACGACGGGGAGCGCGACCCACGATCCAGGATAGGCAGTCGTGTTGGTGAACCCCAGGGCCGCCCCGACGATGCCCGCCAGCCCCAGCCAGGTCATGAGGGCCGCGCCCGCGGATGGCAATCTCCGCAGGTGGCCGGCCGCCACCGCCACCAGCGCACCGAGCGCCAGCTCCCAGGCGCGGGTGAAAGGCGAGAAGTACGCCACCGTCGGAGCCGAGGACGTTTGGACGACGGACCATGTGAGCGACGCCGCCACGGCCGCGATGAGGAACACGCTGAGCTTGGCTCGCAACGACATCCGTCGTCCGATCGTCGCAACCACGAGGAAGATGGTCGGGTAGACGATGTAGAACTGCTCTTCGACCGCGAGCGACCAGAAGCTCTGCAAGGGTGACGGTGGGCCCTGGGCAAGAAAATAGTTCGTCCCCGTCGCGGTGAAATGGAAGTTGGCGAGAAACACCGCCGCCCATCGGGCATCACTGACGACCTGCTCGCTCGTGACGATCCCGAGCAGTAGGCGACTGGCCACGACGGTGACGACGATGACCAAAGCGGCAGCAGGGATGATCCTGCGACAGCGCCGGCCGTAGAAGGCCAGGAGACTGGTCCCACCCGTCGAAGCCCGTTCCCGGAGCAGCAGACCGGTGATGACATAGCCCGAGATGACGAAGAAGACATCGACGCCTACGTACCCACCGAGGTGGGGGATTCCCACGTGATAGAGCACGACCAGAAGCACCGCCAAGGCGCGCAGTCCTTCGACGTCAGGGCGAAAGGCGCGATCTTCGGGAGCGGTGCCTGCTTCGTCACCTGATGCCAGAAAGCGTGAGGGCGCCAATGCCGCAGACTGCGTCGCGTCGTCGACCCGGGCGTCAGTGTCGGTCATCGCGCTGACAGCCCTGAGAATCGAGTGCCACGGGGAACCGGCCGGGATCTTCCTCGAGATGCCCCGGCTCGCGCCGCGCCACGCCGCCCTCGAGATCGACCCCCGGGAGTGAGCGCCATCAACGGACTACGGCTGGATCACGGTGTCGCCAACGAGCCGGCAGGGTGGACTCACTCCGAGTCGTTCCCACTCAGGTTGGGGGCCGGTACGAGGCTCTGGGACGGCAAACCGATCGCGTGATCACCACCAAGCCCCCCAAGGTCGTCGTCGCTCGGCAACACCCAGACTCGTGCGGAGTTTAGATTGTCCGGCGAAGTAGGTCCCGGCACAGGGCTGTGCGCCGTCCCTGGCCGGTCGGGTTGCTCAGTGGAACGGGAATTGGCCGTACGTGCTGCAGAGCCCGAAGGCCTCGATCAACAGAAGGGCGCCGATGACCGCCAGGATGACCGCCCGGCGCCGACGGCCGCTGTGTCTGGCCATGACCGGTGCCATGTACCACTCCGGCAGGGGGCCGAAGGCGTCGGCCAGGTAGTCGGCAAGGGGGACGGCATCCGGGGCGATCGGTTCGTCGGGGTCCGCGGCCAGGGCAAGGGCCGTGAGCTCCTCGTCGGAGATCATCCCGGGCGATTCGAGATCTGCGGTCAGCAGCGTCATGGTCAGGCTTCCTCGGCGACATGCACGGACCCCGCGTCGTTGCCGACAGCACTCAGTGTACCGATGAGGGGCCAACGTCAGACGGCGCCGGTCTCTCACGTCGCCCTACTTCAGGGTCAAGGTCCCCGATGTCACCTGGATCGAGGTCAGGCCGCTGCTCGACCCGCAGGCGGCCAGTAACTCGCTGCCGGTCTGGTTCGAGAAGGTCGCGGCCGTGGAACCGGCTCCATGGTCCGATCCCGCGAACGACCCGGTGACCTTGGTGCCACCCCCGGCATTGGGGAGCGTGAACCCCTCGTCGCCCGAGGTGTTGGAGGCACCTCCGTATCCCGAGAAGGTGACGAGACTCTGGCGGATCGTCGACGGTGCCCAGGTGATGGCGATCATGAGGGCCCGCGAGGTCAGCAGGCCGGCGCAGGCGTTGGTGGCACTCGTGATCGTCGCCGATCCAGAGCCCCCGGGCACGCTGGAGATGTTCGAGCCGTGGGTGGAGCATCCGGCCACGTGCAGAGAGATTGCCGTGGACTCGGCACTGGCTCCCTTGGTGGTGAGCGGGGGCGCGAAGGTCAGCGACCCCGTGATGTTGGTGCAGGTGATCCCTCCGGTAGCGAGTGTGAGGGTGGTGGTCGTGCTCGCCTTCGGGCTCGGGCTCGAGCTGCACGCCGCCAAGGTGACGGCCAACAGCGACGGGAGAAGGATCGCCGACCTGAACGTGTGCAACTTGGACATGGTTCTGATCTCCCCTGGTGCGTTGTTCGGGCACGCTATCGGACAGACCGATCTCACCCGGTGGCGCCGGTGGTCGCCGTGACCGCTCGTCGTCTGGAGCGTGATCGGCCTGGGGATCGTGCTCGGCCAGGCGGCGGCCACACTGTCGAGAGGTCGGATCCCGGACTTCGGGGCACTGCTCGGGGTCGTCGGCTCCGGTCGGGTGGGGCGATACCTGCCCGTGTTGGCGTGGAGGCGGCTCGGCTGGCACGCCTTCGCCCGCTGATCCCCGCGTCGATCGACGAGGACACCGTCGGAGGTTCCGGTAAGTTGGGCCACGTGCACACGCACGCGCTCAGCCCGGCACTGGGGGCAGTCATCGAGGGTGTGCGGCTGACGCCGGAGGTGGACGACGACACCGTCTCGGGGATCCGGGCGGCGCTGCTCGAACACAAGGTGGTGTGGTTCAGGGGTCAGTCGCTCGACGGCGCGTCGATCACCGCGGTGGCGACGCGGTTCGGCACCCCCACCGAAGCACACCCCGTCGAGCCAAGCTTGGAGGGCCACCCTGAGGTGCTCCCCCTCGACTCCGAAGAAGGGGCGCGAGCAGATGTCTGGCACAGCGATCTCACGTTCCAGGAACGCCCCCCTCTGGGAGCGATCCTGCACGCCGTGGAGATTCCGCCGGTCGGGGGCGACACCATGTGGGCGGATATGACCGGTGCCTACCGGGCGCTTTCGTCACCGCTGCGGGCATTCGTCGACGGTCTGACGGCGACGCATTCGCCCACCAAGGCCGGGGGGTACTTCGCGGGCCGCGATCGCACGGGGGGCGAGGCTGTCCGACGGACGGCGATGACGGCCACCCGACATCCGCTGGTGCGGACGCACCCCGAGACCGGTGCCCGCAGTCTCTTCGTGAACCCGCTCTTCACCGACAAGGTCGACGGGCTGCGGCGTCACGAGAGCGACACCTTGCTGGGATTGCTCTACGAGGCGGCCGTCGCACCTGAACGACTGGTGCGGTGGAGGTGGGAGGCCGGTGACGTCGCCTTCTGGGACAACCGGTGCACGATGCACTACGCGTTGCTCGACTTCGGGGCTGACCGCAGGCGGATGTTGAGAGTGGCGCTCGAAGGGGATACACCGGTCGGGGTGACGAGCCCCTAACGAGACGTGCGGGTGGCGACGATCGTCCCGTGCCCACCGCTGGGGTTCGAGAACTCGCCGTCGATCTTCGTCTTGACTCCGCGGCCCGACACCACCGCAGTGCCCCGCTCGGCACCGCTGCCGAGGTCGACGGTGAACGTCAACCTCGTGCCCTTGACCGTGCCCGTCAGAGTTTCGGTTCCCACCGGCGAGGTGATGGTGCCCGAGAATGCCCCGCTTGACAGGTTCTCGGTGGAGATGTGCATCGTCGCCACGTACAGGACGCCCGAGTAGGCGTTGAGTACGTTCCAGACGCCGCGAATGTCGGTGGGAGATCCGGTGGGCGTGGTGCGTGTCGCCGCCGCGTGGGATGACGAGTGGAAGGGACCGATGTGCGCGATGGCCGACGCGCCGGTGACCAGCGCGGCCACGACCACGATGACACCCACGCGGGGGGCCATCCGAGCCCGCCGGCGTGACGGGTGCCCGTCGTCGGGAGACGAACCCGGGGCGAACTGGGCGTAGGGCCAACTCGATGCGGGCATCTCGTCGGGGCGGAAGGTCCAGTCGGCGTCGCCCGTTGCGTCCCCGGCGGGCGGGGCGGGGGAGCGCGTCGCATGTCCGGCGGCGGGCGGGGCGTGGACCCCTTGCGGATGCCCGGTGGTGTCGCCGTCTCGAACCCGGCCCAGCAGCAGGTCGACCGGCTCGGGGGCCCGGGGGACGTCCGGGACCACGCCACGCGGGGGTCGGGGGGCGCCGGCGCGATAGGGAGGCTCGCCACGAGGTGCCTCTGGGCGCGGCTCCGTCACTGTTGTGACATCGGCGGCGCCGGAATGTGCCTTGAGGTGGATCGTCGCTCGGTGCCCGGAGGCGAACCGTGGACGCGGTCGGTGGCGATCCGTCGCCGACGAGCCGATCGATCGGCGGTTTGGCCTGTCTTGCTGGGCGGGAGTCACCAATATTAGGTTGCCCTTACCTACGATGCAGCTCGTCGGTCCGGCGCGAACGTCTGAGGGGGGCTCACGCCATGCTCGTGTCTGCAGGTTCTGGCCCATGGCGCCGGCACGGCGTCTCCGGACGCGTCGCCGGGTGGACCGCTCATGTTCGACGCCGCCCGTCGGCCCGACGAGCCCTGCCAGGGCAGGGGGGCGGAGGGGGCGCCCCCGCCGTGTCGGCGCACCGAGGTGACGTGTTTGTCGTTTCCGGGGCTCCGGCTCCTGCTCGACGACCGCACCGCAGGTTCTCGGTCGGCCTCATGGGCCTGGGCTTGGTGCTGTTGGTGGCGGCGGTGATCTTCCGGGGCGGGGGCTCTGCTTCCACCGTGGGCCCTGTGGTGTTCCATGCCGACGTCGTCTTCACCGGCGAACACCACGGGCAGGAGCGCTTCACCGACAGGACCACGGCCAAAGCGGTGTCATCGTGCGCACAGGCCGCGGCACACGGCGACAGTCCTTCGAAGGGCCCCAATGTGTGGCAGGTGCCGACCCCGCCGCTCGACAACGCCGTCGAGATCGACATCGGCACCAGCCCACGGGGCTACCGCGGCCCCGGGCGCTACGTCCAGGGCGCGCTGGCGACGGGCGACGGTGCCATGGACGTGGGCCAGGAGTCGTACGACCTGACCGATCCCGATGCGACGGCATCGGTGACCGTCGATGCCGATGGCTCGGGCCATGTCACCTTCGCCCATGTGCCCAATGACGAGGACGATCCCCATCGGGGCTGGCACGGTGGCATCTCGGGGGCCATCGAGTGGACCTGCACGGACTGAGGTCGCGGGCGCTCGCCGCCCCCACAGACCAATGCCGGGTGACCCGCCGCATGTCGGCACGACGAGTCGGTAGCCACCTGGCCGGGATCGGGACTGCGGCGAACGAACGCGCCGCACCTTCCTGGCTCAGGAGAAGACGTTGCTTCTCGGTGGCTCAGCGCATTCGCAGCCATCGGGCCTGACGAGTCGCGCCCGAGCACGGGGCCGCTAGCGATCGAAGGTCTGCACCATGCACTGGACGGTGTGGCGTTGCCCGGACGGCGATCGCAGCCCGGGTGCCGAGGTCGGGCCGCCGTGGCGACGGAATCCCATCGACTCGAAGAAGGCGATGGCCCCGTGGTTCTCGCCCAGGGTCTCGAGGTGGCAGCCCGGGACCCCCAATTCCCGGAGCCCGTCGAGCCACCGGTGGATCAATGTCGCCCCGACGCCGCGGCCCCTGATCGACGGGAGCAGGTCGATGTGCAGGTGGGCGGGCCAACGGTCGTCGTACATCGACACGGGGGGGAGCCGGGAACGCAGGCCGTCGACGACGACATCCCCGAAAGAGCGCCACACCACAGCGGCGGTACCGGGGCGGAAGCCGATGCCGCGCCGCAGGAAGTGCCGCCCGAAGATCGTGGCGGGGTTCCAGGCCCGGCGGGAGTCGACACACCCGAGCAGGTACCCGGCCACCACCCCGTCGAGCTCCGCCACCAGTGCGGACTCGGGCTCCGCATCGGTGTAATAGGAGGTGAACAGGTCGGCGAAGCTCTCGGTGTCGCGCCACATCCATTCCACGGGCTCGCCCATGTACCCCGTGACGTGGCACACGTGTCGGACCCGGGCGCGGTCGGGCGGCTCGTAGGGCCGGACCGACACCGTGCTCTCGGTCACGTTCGGTCCGCCGGTCGTCGCCACGACATCGGATGGTCTCTTCGAAGCATCGGGATGGCCCGGGTCAGCGGCGCCGCCGCGAACCCCGTCGATCGTCACGGGCCAGTTCGGCCAGGTAGGCGTTGTAGGCGGCGAGCTCGGGGTCCTCGGCTTCGGCCCGTGTCATCGCCTCGTCGCGCGCCTCGGCCTCGTCGTCCTCGGTGTCCTCGACGTCGTTGTCGGCTGCCTCTTGGATCCGGCGCAGTCCCCGGCGGCCGAGGGTGTCGGGATCGTCGTGGACGAAGTGCCACCAGAACACCGTCCCGAAGACGGCGAAGCACGGCCACATGACCGAGTAGATCCATCCCAGCGAGTCTCCCGACAGGCCGATCCCGACCTGCCACCAGCAGGCCACGACACACCCGGGCACCCACACGACAAGAACAGCGTGGGCCAGCAATGCACGCCGTCGTGAACCACCCGCTGCGTTCGAAGGACTGCCCCGTCGAGGATGGGGAGGACACGCGCCGGTCAGGCCTCCAGCGGTGCCGTCCCCGCGTTTCCCTTGGCTGCACGGCGCGCCTGTCGCGAGTACTCCGATGTCAGCTTTCGCTCGGCGATGATGGCGCCGAAGGGCACCGTGCCGGCGATGAGGACGAGGACGGTCCGCATGACCGGGATGTGCAGCGTCCGGGTCAGCTGGAAGGCCACGACGAGGTAGACGAGATAGAGGAACCCGTGCATGGTGCCCACGACCGTGGCCACGGCGGGGTGGCCCGCCACCTGGAGCGGGACCCCCACGAAGACGAGGACGATGAGCAGGACCGCGGTCGTATAGGCCATCACCCGGTAGCGCGTGAGCACGGAGTGTTCCACCGCCGAGATCCTAGGGTGGCCGGCGCCCACCCTCGGATCGGGGTCCCGGGAATATTCGGGTGGCACAGCCCTCGCTACGCTCCACCAGTTCATGGACAGCACCGCCTTCGCCCTTCAGACCACGCCTGAGCCGTTCCCCGACAGTGCGGGCCGGTACCGGGCCATGGTCAGTGACCGGTGGAACGCACCCGTGTTGCCTCACGGCGGGGTGATCACGGCGTTGGCGCTTCGGGCCATCGCCGCCGAGCTCGGAACGCCCGACGAGCCCCTGCGCTCGGTGACCACGGTGTTCGCCGCCCAGGTGCCGCCCGGCCCCGTGGACATCGACGTGACGGTGCTGCGCAGAGGGCGCACCATGTCGCAGGCCACCGCCACGGTCCGACCCGCCGGCGCCACGAGTGGGCACACCTCGCTGGCTGTGTTCGGGAGCGGCCGGCCCGGGTTCGAATTCACCGACGTCATCGTTCCGGCGGTTCCACCCCCCGAGCAGTGCCCGTCGTTTCGCGATCCACTGCCCGAGGGTGTGACCGGGTTTCCCGCCGCGTCGTTCTGGGACCGGGTGGAGTCCCGGCCGGCCATCGGCCACGCCCCATGGGATGACTGGGAGCCGACCTCCTCCGAACGCGTCTACTGGTATCGGTTCGACGAACCTCCGATCGACGACACGGGGGAGTGGGACCCGTTGGCGTTGGTGGCGTTGTGCGACACGATGCCGGGCGCGGTGGGTGAGCGCATGGGCCCCGGGATGCCCATGTGGTTCGGGCCGAGTGCCGATCTCACCGTCCACATCCTGGGCCGGGCGACGTCGCCGTGGCTTCTCGGCCACAACCGCGCCCGTCACGCCGGCGACGGCTACGCGTCGGTGGAGATGGAGCTGTGGGACCCCGAACACGGGCTCGTCGCCTACATCACGAACGCCCACAGGGCTGCACCACCGATCCGGACTGCCACGTAGAAGGCGGCACCAACAAAGACCAGACCGATAAGCGCTGCAACGAGCTTCACGGCGTCCCCCAACCACTTACCACTAGCTATTTGAGTCGTCCACTACCCCGACGTGCCCACAAGCCAGACACTCAGAACCCAATACGAACCGACTGCCTCCAGGTCCGTCCGTAGCGCCAGGACGCCGCTCCCCGCAGTTCGGACACGTCCCTATATGGTCCCGACCTTCAGCCGCACGAGCGAGAGAGTCCGTGGCTCGACGGCCCCGTGCCCGTAGCTCGTCGTCACTGACCCAACGACCGCCGATGTAGGCCCCGCCCTGTTCACCCGTCCTGCGCTCAATGTCGTTCATTTGCCCGCTCAACCGGTAGGGGCGGCGAGGGCGCAAGACTCCGAGGGGTCTCGGTGACCACCTGCACCTCACCGCCTACTCAGAATGATCCGCCTTAGAGGCTGACGGCAATAGGGTCGAAATCCCTTTCGGGACTACTCAGGGAGGCCGGGACACGGGCATCGCCGTCGGTCGTGACTTCCGACTCGTCTGGGGCGCTGCAACCGTGTCCCGCCAGTCCCTTGAGGTACTCCTGGTGCCATGGAGGTGCACCGACCCCCCGGAGTCACCCGCTTGTCACCGTATGCCTGTGAATGGGGCGTGTCTATGGGACTCACACGACGGTCACATAACGCTAATGCGGGGTACTTATATCGTGACCTGGTCACCCCCCCGCAGGGGTGATCAGGGGTATCGATCGGCCCGGACCCCGCCGATACCCACCTCTGGCGGGAGGTCAGTTTGTGATGGTTGAGATCGAGAGGATTGACGGTCACATGGCCACGACCGGGGACGGGCTGGCGTCGTTCGTGATCACCTACGCCGACGGCAGCCAGGCGGACGGGCGAGGGACGCTGTTAGAGGTGGGCCAACTGGCGACCGGTGCTGGCCTACATCTCGCCCACGCCACGGACGTCGGGTCATTCCGGTGGACCAGCGGTCCTCAGACCTGGAGTCGCCCACCGCCCTAGACCCGGGAGCACCGGGCGGCGGGATCCTTGGTCGAGGGCGCATCCGTGCGAGTGACCCCTATCGCCCAGGTCGGTGGACGATGCGTCGCCCCGTAAAGACCGGCGCAGCGATGGCGACCCAGTGCTCTTTTGCTCCTCCCGCCCAAGGTACGAGCAAACCTGACACGATGCGCTTGGATCGAGAATCACGAGCATCGGTTATCTCTGTGCCGATGCCCTTTACGAGCACGCTCCACCCCGCCAATGACAGCGGGTCAGTTGAATCGATCTGAAAGGCCACCCGTCCGAGCGTTGCCCCGGTGAGCTTGGTCCCTGGATCGGTTCGGAAGGCCACAGTCCGTCCGTCGAGGACGTAGTTGACCGGGAAGATCAGGGGTTGCCTGTCACGGACGATGGCGATCCGTCCAACCGAGTGGGTTCCGAGCAGATCGAGGCACTCATCTTCTGACAGTTCGACCAGATTGTCGTTCACAGGTATCACTCTTCCACGGGAAGGACGAAGGCCAGGTCAGGCGAGCACCACCGTGGCCCTCCTCTCCGAGCTACAGAACGTGGAGCGGAAGCTACGGGTGCTGCGGGACGGGCTGCGGAGGCTCCTGGCCGACGAGACGTGAACTGCTGCCAGGGTTCACCCCTGACACCGTCCACGCCCGCCATTGCACCCCAGGCAGTCCCCGGCACCAAAGGGGATTCGGCACCCCAGAGACTCCCTGAGGGGCCAACGTTACCGGACTCACCTGACACGGGAGTCACAGAACACTGACACAAGTTCTTGTATCGTCTCGGGGTCGCCTGCGTCGGAGGGCGATACGCCAAGGGGCATCCGAAGTCGGCCCAGACCCCGCCGATGCCCCACCTTGCGGTAATCGACAGCGGAGGATCCATGGCCTGGAAACGGCTCACTGAACAGACTGTCGTTGCACACCTCGGAGGGAAGGTCCGACAGGTCCTCGTGGTTGCTTGGGAACCTCACACTGGGGCGATAAAGGTGGAATGGCCCCTGCTGAACCCAGCACTTGTGGTTCGTCATCGGTACTCGCACGCTGGAAGGACCACAATCCAAAAGGTCGATTATGAACCACTCGACCCCGAAAGCTTCAGGATTGCAACGAGCGGTTAGACACGGCCCGGACCCTGCCGAGACCTTCCACCTTGGACGAATCAGGCGTCCCGTTCCGGCGTCACGACCACGACCGGACTCTTTCCGTCAGAGCCGACCCAGCCATGTTCCGAGCAATGACCAGCCCTGAGGACTCGGCCCTCCGAGTCGATTCCGTTATGAATCGTCTGATCGAACTGAAGCGGGCGTCCACAGAAGCAGGCGAATCTATTGGGTCGTTTCTTCCAACTGGGCAGGGGTGGCCGCCCTTTCCGCTCTAGGTGACCCGGCCCAGCATAGGACCAGTTTCGCCATCTCCTAGTCCTGACCCGTTGACTCAGGGTTGTGGACACGAACCCAGACGCTCCGAGTACCGGCATGACACCGATGGGCCTACGGTGTGATCTTGACCTTGCGTCGAGGTGCGATTCTGTGTGACTTCGACGGATGCTGGAACGCCCTGGTGGTGTCCAGTCCCATCGAGCGATTCATACCCCCCGTGAACGACATCATCCAGCACCGAGCGTGGGTCAAGGGCTGGACGACCGACGATGAGGACCGGGACCGCTGTTCCCGGCACGCCCGGCACCTCTCCCCAAATCTAGAGGCGTAGAGCTTCCTCACAGCGCCCTAGCGCCGAAAACGTCAGTGGCGACGCTCCCTACGCACGAATGCTTGGCGACCAATGGCCCAACTCCCGATGCAGAACTCCTCTTCGATGGGCCGTTCATCGAAGCCGTAGCCCTCAGCCAGTAGCCGATGCTCGATGTGGGCGAGCACGGCGGAAGTATCAGTTGGATCCACGTCATCGGCCTGGAGCTTGTGGACCTCGATACTCCGGATCTCGACGTGACCTACATCTCCGACGAGCCACTGGTAACGGATGCTCCACTGGCGATTCTGTCTCTTGAGGCGGGCGGTTCTGGCCAATGGTGGGACGTTGAGGATGACGTGTGCTCTCTGCAGTTCATCCACTCCTGGCGTTCCCCCGTGAGATCGTGCATCCCGGATCCGACATCGGAGTATCGGCAGGACGACCGGCCACCTGGATGGCGGGTTTCTGGCCTAGCGGTGCGGTACCCGCCGGGTTTCGGGTGGCGCACCCATTGGAACCACCCTCCGGACGTGGGGACCCAGCCGTGACGAGATGTGACGAGATGACGAGATGCGGAGGGTTGTCAGCCGTTGCGTGGGTTTGCGGTGCATGCGCCCTGATCTGGGGTCGAGCATCTGACCTGGGGCGCAGTTCGGCCCAAATTACTTGATGTTCTTCAGCTTTCCCGACGGCGTGCCACCCGGTGAGAGGCTCAAAGCTCCTCCTCCTGTGTGACGAGATGTGTACCCTTTTCCGATGTCCGGGCGGCTGTCATTGCACGACAGCAGTCCGGCAGTGACCTCTCCGGACGACCTCTCATCCACATGACGCCGCCTCCCATTGTGCGTGATGGATCGAAGCCACATCGGAGGCTGCTTCTCGGTATCGCGCTGGTCGGATTCGCCCTACCGGCAGCCGCGTATCTCTGGTTCATCCATCAATACGGAGTCAACGTGCCCCGCGAGGACCAATGGGGCGACATCGCCCTGATCGGACGGTCGTATTCGGGCACGCTCGGTTTCTCCCATCTCTGGGCAGCGCACAACGATCACCGCATCTTCTTCCCCAACCTTCTCGCCGTGTTGCTCGGGCGCACCACCCATCTCAACCTTTTCGTGGAGATGTACCTGAGCGCGATCCTGCTGTTCGTCGCCGTTGGACTTCTGATCGCAACCCACAAGCGTCGATCTCCGTCGACGGGCTGGATCCTCTACTGCCCCGTGGCGATCGTCATGCTCTCGTTCGCGCAGTATCAGGACACGTTGTGGGGCTTCCAGGTGGCGTGGTATCTCGTGCTCGCGGCCCTCGCGGCCGTGCTGTTCCTCTTGGACAGGCCCACGCTCAGCTGGCAGGCGCTGTGGGTCGCCGTCGCCCTTGGCGTCGTCGGGAGCTATTCGTTGTTCCAAGGTCTTCTCATCTGGCCTGTCGGCTTGTTGCTCATGATCCAGCGCCGCCGGGGCCGATCGGCGGTCCTGGTATGGGTGATCTCTGCGGCGGTGACAGGAGTCGTGTATTTCGTGGGTCTTCGACCTCCGCCCAATCGTTTCTACGTGCTCCACCATCCGGCGGCGGCGATCAAGTTCTTTCTCCTTATCGTCGGTGACATCTTTGCGCAGTCAACGCCCATTGCAGGAGACAACGTCATTGTGGTGTTCGGCGCCATCACGTTCCTGCTCGCGATGTGGGTGATCCTCCGCTACGGCCTGCGCCGAGACGAGACCAGTGCGCGTCCCGTCGGCGTGGCCCTGATCTGCTTCGGGTTGCTCTTCGTGGCGTCGGCCGATATCGGCACGGCCTCGATCCTGGGCCCATGGGCGGGCACGAATTCCCTGTATGTGGTCGATGTGCTCTCGATCCTCGTGGGGATCTATCTGGTCGTCCTCAACCGGCCCGCCTCGGAAGGGCGCCGGTCGAGCGCGCTCGTGCGCCGGCTCGTCCCTGTGGGTGTCGTCGGCGTGATCTGCGTGCAGGTGGTCCTCGGCACGACCAACGGTCTCACCGGCGGCCGGGCGACCCACCGGTCCGCATTGGAGGCTGCCGATGTCCTCGTGAACATCGCCCACGCTTCGAAGCAGGAGGTCAGGAGCGCCTTCGACTGTCCCCATATCGGCACTAGTGTCGGGTCGCCGCGTTGGTCGCCGTGGTGCCCCGGCGGCTCGTTGCCGCCGACGAGCATCGCCGTGGCTCGTTCGCATCATCTCGCGTTGTTCGGCACGAGTGCCGCCACCTCGTTGGCCAAGGAGGGCCTCGTGCTTGCGCCGGAGCCTCCGGTCTTCGCCCAGGGTGATGTGACCTGGGCCCGTGCTGCGACCGGGCAGGCGATCCGGTACGTGGTGCAGTCGACGGGCTCTCCGCCCCCCGAGCTCAGCAGTCGAGACTTGCCCCCGTGGCTGGAGCTCGTTGCCGGCCACGACGGGACAGCTGTCCTGTCCGCAACCGACCCTCCGAAGGGAACGACGCAGTTCGTCGTGAGCGCCGTCAATGGCGCCGGTGAGGTCGACCAGCGATTAGCGCTCTTTGTCCGGGACCGAGAGGACCCGACCGTCGTCAGTCCCGGCTCCCGGACGTGCTATGTCGACGCCCCGTGCAACATCAAGATCAGGGCGACAGGGTGGCCCACCCCGGTGATCACCGAGCGCGGGCCGCTACCGAGGGGCATGTCGTTCAAATTGACCGCGAGGGGCGCGCAGCTGTCGGGGCGGGTGTCACAGGATGTGGCTGGCACCTATCGCGTCATGGTGAGCGCCTCGACCGGGCTCGGGGCACCGGCGGTGCAGACGATCGTCATCACGGTGCGGTAGGGGCGGCGCCGACACGGTCGAACCGTGGTCGGCGCCCCCTGCCGTCGTGAGGCTCGAAGACTTCGATCACACCTCGACGCGGGCGGTCTGCGACAGGCGTTCGACCGCCTCGGCGTATTCCTCGACGAGGTCGAAGATCACGTCGCGTGTCTTGCGCACGCGTGTGGCGCGCCCGATGACCTGCCCGCACGGGTTGAAGGCGACGTCCTTGGCTTCCTCGGGGTAGCGATGCGTGGCTCCCACTGCCTCGATCGCCACCATCATCTGCAGCGGCATGGGCAGCGGGTCAGGTGTGTCGGGACGCTCCCAGGCCTCGGTCCAGTCGTTCTTGAGCATCCGGCACGGCTTGCCCGTGAAGGACTTGGACCGCACCGTGTCACGGCTGGTGGCGGCCAGGTAGGCCTTCATCTGCCCGGGAGAGGTGTTGGCCTCCTCCACGGTCAGCCACAGGGTGCCGCCCCACACGCCCTGGGCCCCCATGGCCAGCGCTGCCGCGATCTGGCGACCGCTGCCCACACCACCGGCGGCGAGGACCGGCAGGGGGGAAACGGCGTCGATGACCTCGGGCCACAAGACGAGCGATCCGACGTCGCCGGTGTGGCCACCACCCTCGGTGCCCTGGCACACGATGAAGTCGAGGCCGGCGTCTTTGTGGCTCATGGCGTGCTTGACCGACCCTGCCAGCGCTCCGATGAGCCGGCCCGAGGCTTGGACCTCGGCGATGACGTCCGCGGGCGGGGTGCCCAACACGTTGGCGATGAGCCGCACCTTGTCGTGGCGCAGCGCGGCGGCGAGCAACGGCTTCCCCGTGGCCTCGGTCCACCCCATCATCCCGCTTCGCTTCTGGTCCTCGGCCGGCTCGGGCACGCCGTGCTCGGCCAGGAGCCGCCGGGCGAAGCGTCGGTGGTCGTCGGGCACCATGGACTGCAGCTGGGCTTCGAGCTTCACCGGGTCCATCTCGCCCATGCCCTCGTACTTGCCCGGGATGACGATGTCGACGCCGTAGGGGTTGTCACCGACGTGCTCGTCCAACCACTCCAGCTCGATCTCGAGCTCCTCGGGCGAGAAGCCGATGGCACCGAGGACGCCGATGCCGCCGGCGTTGGACACCGCCGCCACGACGTCGCGGCAGTGGGTGAAGGCGAAGATGGGGAACTCGATGCCGAGTCGGTCACAGATCTCGGTGTGCACGGCTGTCTCCTTGTTTCGAGGTTGTCGGGAACTGGGCTCTTGGGATTTGGGGCTCTTGGGATTTGGGCTCTTGCGAACCGGGTCAGGATGTTCGGGCGGGAACGTCGTTCACGGGATGCGGTCGGGAGGGCTGAGAGGTCACCCCCGGCACGGCATGGCGAGGGTCTGCCGTCGCTCCGGTCACGAGCGCCAGAGCTGACGCCACGACGGCGGTGTCGAGGCTGTCGGGGTCGATGCGGTGTTGGGTCTCGAATCCGATGACGAGAGCTCGGAACACCGTGGCCAGAACCTCGGGAGGTGCGATGGGCGCCACCAGGCCGTCCTCGATCCACGTTGCGAATCCCTTGGCCAACCAGTCATGGGCGTGGCGTGACCGCGCCCGCATGGACAACGCCACGTCGGGGTCCCGAGCGGCGCGCAGCCACAGCTCGCGCTCGAGCAGGAGCAACCGACGGGTCTGGTCACTGGGGTTCGTCACCACGTTGGCGGCCACGGCCCGCAACCGGTCCTCGACGGTGGTCGCCAACTCGAACTCGGCCGCGATGATCGTCAGCAGCGAATGGGCCCATTCGTCGAGGAGGGCCAGGAGGAGGCCCTGCTTCGAGCCGAAGTGGGCGTAGACCGCTCCCGAGGTCCGTCCTGCGGCGTCGGCGACGGTGTCGACCGACACCGCGTCGATGCCCCGCTCAGCGAACAGGCCCGCGGCCGCGTCGAGCAGGCGGGCCCTGGTGTCGGCCTTTCGCTCCTCCTGGGTCCGCGGCACCCGTCTTCTCTTCCTCCGGCTCCGTCCGGTCCGATCGAACTTAGATAACGAATCCTATCTAAGTTGGCGGGGTCCCGGCCACGAGACCCGACGGCTCGGCGTTGTCGCCCATGGGATACTCACGCGCCTCAGAACACCTCGGGGACACGAGACGATGTCGATGCGCCCCGCAGCCCGATCGGAGTGCGCATGTTCAGGACCTCGCCCGTCGTCGCCGAGGACGAATGGCATCTCGACCTGACCGTCGAGGGCCACGTGGCGGTGCTGACGCTCAATCGTCCCGACAAGCTCAACGCCTGGAGCTGGGAGTCCACCCGCCAGCTGGGGGCGCGCGCCGACCAGATCCGCTTCGACGAACGGGTGCGCGCCGTCGTGCTGCGAGGTGAGGGTCGAGCCTTCTGTGCCGGGATCGACCTGGGCATGCCCGAGGACCGGGTGACGGGCCGCTCCCCGGCGGAGAAGGCGCGCAATTACTACGAGGGCATCCGCTGGGCGCACGAGCGCTTCAAGGTGTTCGCCGAGCTCCCCCAGCCGATCGTCGCCGCCGTGCAGGGCTACTGCCTGGGCTTCGGGTTCGAGCTCGTGCTCATGTCCGACATCCGCGTCGCCGCCGAGGACGCCGTGTTCGCGTTGCCCGAGGCGCAGGTCGGGGTCGGCATCGACGCCGGCGGGGATCTCCGGCTGGCGCACGAGGCCGGGGCGGGCTGGGCCAAGCTGCTGGCCTTCACGGGTCGGCGCCTCGACGCCCGTACCGCCGAGCGCATCGGCGTGGTCCAGCAGGTGACCACGACCGACGCGTTGCTCCCGACGGCGATGGGGATCGCCGAGGAGATCGCCGCCAACGCCCCGTTGGCGGTGCAGAGCATCAAGCGCACCGTCGACGGGTTCACCTACCGCGGCTTCACCGAGGCGATGCGGTTCGGCGCCATGAGCTCGTCGATCGAGTTCGTCTCCGACGACATGCCCGCCGGGTACGCGGCCAAGGCCAAGAAGCAGCCCATCGTGTTCGAGGGCAAGTAGCGGCGTGCCACTTCCCGAACCACCCGACGTGGGCCGGACCATGCTCCCGCCGGGTACATTCGCAGGGACGACCGTGGTCGTCACCGGTGGTGGGACCGGTCTCGGCAAAGCCATCGCCGTGGAGTTCGGGCGCCTGGGTGCGGCGGTGGGGATCCTGTCGCGTGACGAGGGCCACCGGTTGGCGGGCGTGGCCGCGGTCCGCGCCGTGGGCGCCAAGGGCGCGCACGCCGGCGCCGACATCCGCCGCGCCGAGGACGTGGCCGCTGCGTTCGACGAGCTCGAGGACGCACTGGGCCCGGTCCGCGTGCTCGTCAACAATGCGGCCGCCAACTTTCCCGTTCCCGCCGAGGACCTGAGCCCCAACGGGTGGCGGGCGGTGACCCAGATCGTCCTCGACGGCACGTTCTTCTGTTCCCAGGAGCTCTTGCACCGGGCCCGCCAGGCGGGCGAGCCCGGTGCCATCTGCAACATCCTGGCCACCCAGTCCTTCACCGGCGGGCCCGGCATGGCGCACACCGCCGCGGCCAAGGCGGGTGTCGGCAACCTCACCAAGACCCTGGCCGTCGAGTGGGCGCCCTACGGGGTGCGGGTCAACGCGCTGGCCCCGGGGCTGTTCCCCCACGAGGACATGCGCGCCGATCTTCAGGCCCTTCGCACCGAGGGGGAGGACGTCGACGCCCGGCGATCGCCGGCGGGTCGCCTGGGGCGCCTGCACGAGCTGGGGTGGGCCGCCACCTGGCTGTGTTCGCCCTACGCCTCGTTCGTCTCGGGCCACACCCTCGTGGTCGACGGGGCCAACTGGCTGCGACGGGACTTCGTCATGCCCGAGTTCGTGCCCGTACGCGACCAGATCGCCGCGGTCCTGCCCGACCGCCGGCCGTAGCGTCCGGCCCGGCGCCGGGCACGTTCGGCTCTCCCGGCGGGCCCCTGAGAACAGGGCTCTCCCGTAGGCTGGCGGGGATGGGTGGTCCCGATGTGACAGGACCCGGTGACCGTGCACTCGTGTCAGGCCCCGGGGCTGCCGATGGATCTCCGGTGACCGACGTGGCCCCCCCGGGCGGGACCGCCGGCGGAGGCGCCGAGATCGAGGCATCGGGCGCGGGGGCGGGCATCGACCGCATGCGCCTGCGGAGCTTCATCGGCCTCACCCTCGGCCTGGTGGGGCCGCGCGCCAACCTGGCGGTGTCGGGCGTGCTGCTCACCTTGCTCGTCTCGGCGCGAGTGTCGAGCGCCTTGGCGATCACCTTCGCCCTCACGGCCAACCGCCTCATCGGCTGGCTCGCCTACCCGCTGCTCGGCCGGGCCAGCGACCGTACCCAGTCGGTGGCGGGACGCCGGGCACCGTACATGGCCGCCGGTCTGCTCATCATGGGCGTGTGCACCTGGTCGTACACGCTCGTGTCGGGATACTGGCCGATCGTCGCGCTGATCGTGTGCGTGAAGACGGCCAGTGTGATGTTCGGGCTCACCAACGTGGCGGTCATCCCCGAGACCTTCGGCAAGAGCCGATCGGTGAAGGCCGCCGCGCTCATCGGTGTGCTCGGTGTGCTCGTCAGCCTGGTGATCAAGGGCACCGTCATCGCCACGTGGAAGGCGCACGACCCCGCCACGTGGAACCTGGCGTTCCGGATGGCGGGCGGCTTCATGGTCGTCGTCGCCTTCATCGTCTTGTTGCTCGTCCGGGAGTCCGCCGCGGCCCGTGAGGTCGCCGACAGAGAACGCCACAGTCGGGCCCGCCCCTGGCGCGACGAGCTCGGCGAGATCCTGCAGGTCCCCAACGCCAAGGTGCTGATCACCGGGATCCTCGTGTTCTGGGCCGGTCTCAGCGCCACGGGGTACCTCGCCATCGTCTACTTCCAGCAGGTCCAGCACGCCGGGGCCAACTCCCAGACCATCGCCGGCTGGGTGAGCGGGGTGCCCGTGGTGATGCTCGGCCTGGCCCTGGGCTACGGGCTGAGCCGCGTGTTCACGCGCAAGCAGATCGCCGTGCTCACGCCGTTGGCGGGAACCGTCGTCTCGCTGGTGCAGTTCACCACCACCCACATCTGGCAGTCGGTGGTGCTGGCCTTCGTCGGTGGGCCGCTCTTCGGGGCCTTTGTGATCTCGCTCGCGCCCATGCTCTTGCAGCTCCTGCCCCGCTCGGGTGGCATGGCCGAGCTCCTGGGCAAGCTGGTGGCGCCCTTCAGCTTGTTCGCCGTGGTCTTCTCCTTCCTCGCCGCCTGGGTGGTCGACCTCACCGGCGATTACCGGACGATCTGGTTGTGGCCGGCGGCGACCGGAGTCGTGCAGGCGGTGGTGATGTGCTGGTTGCGCGTGCCCAAGGGCCAAGAGCGCGCCGAGATGGGTGACCTGGTGCAGCGCATGGGGGAATCGGTCATGGAGCAGGTGACCGGGCGCGACCGGTCACTGCTCGGTGGCGTGGTCACGGCCGCGGACGCCGATTCGGCGTCGGTGTTCGACATGGCCCGTCACATCCTGGGCAACCCCTACGAGGAGGTCGGCGACCCCCCCGAGGCGCCCGAGGAGGAGGACCGGGAGCCCGGAGGGGCAGCACCGCCTCTCCCCGCATAGCATCGGAGTCGTCCGTGGTGCGTGTACCGCACCGCCCCGGGACCGCAGGAGGCTCGGGGGCCAGCCAGGAGGGTAGGCCATGGAAGTACGCGACAAGCTCTACATCGGTGGCGCCTGGGTGCCCTCCACGGGTAACGGCGTGATCGAGGTCGTCAACTCGACCACCGAGGAGGTCATCGGCACCGTCCCCGCGGGGACGCCTGAGGACGTGGACCGCGCGGCACGCTGTGCCGCGGACGCCTTCGGCGAATGGTCCACGACGTCGCGAGAAGAGCGGTCCAAGACCCTCGAGCGCGTGCAGGAGGCGCTCACGGCGCGCACGGCCGAGATCGCCACGCTGATCTCGCAGGAAGTCGGCATGCCCTTCACGCTGTCGAACCTCATCCAGGTCGGGTTGCCCGTGATGAGCTTCGCGGCTGCCGCTCAGCTCGCCACGGAGTTCCCCTTCGAGGAGGAGGTCGGGAACTCCCTCATCGTCCGGGAGCCCGTGGGCGTCGTCGGCGCCATCACTCCCTGGAATTACCCGTTGCACCAGATCGCGGCCAAGGTGGCGCCCGCCCTGGCGGCGGGTTGCACCGTGGTGCTGAAGCCGAGCGAGGTGGCACCGCTCAACGCCTTCATCCTCGCCGAGATCCTCGACGACATCGGCCTCCCGCCCGGTGTCTTCAACCTCGTGACCGGTGTCGGGCCGGTAGTGGGTGAGGCCATCGCGTCGCACCCGCTCGTGGACATGGTGTCGTTCACGGGATCGACGCGCGCCGGCAAGCGCGTCATGCAGCTCGCTTCCGAGGGCGTGAAGCGCGTGGCCCTCGAGCTCGGGGGCAAGTCGCCGAACGTCATTCTCGAAGACGCCGACCTCTCGGCCGCGGTACCGGCGGGCGTGGCCGCCTGTTACATCAACTCCGGCCAGACCTGCTCGGCGCTCACGCGCATGCTCGTGCCCCGGTCCCGCCTGGCCGAGGTCGAGGCCTTGGCCGTGGAGACGGCGGAGACCTACAAGCCGGGCGACCCCTTCGACGGCGACACCCGCCTCGGCCCGCTCGTGTCCTCGACACAGCTCGAGCGCGTGCGCGGCTACATCAACAAGGGTGTCGACGAAGGCGCCACGCTCCTGACCGGTGGGGCGGAGCTGCCCGACGGCCTCGACAAGGGCTACTTCGTTCGGCCCACGGTGTTCTCCAACGTGACACGCGACATGACCATCGCCCAGGAGGAGATCTTCGGGCCGGTGCTCTCGATCATCCCGTATGACACCGAGGAAGAAGCCGTCGAGATCGCCAACGACACCGTCTACGGCCTGGCCGGCGGGGTGTGGGCCGGTGACAAGGAGCACGCCGAGCGCGTGGCCCGCAGGCTCCGCAGCGGTCAGGTCGAGGTCAACGGGGGAGGGTTCAACCCCCTGGCGCCCTTCGGCGGCTACAAGCAGTCCGGTATCGGCCGGGAGCTCGGCAAGTACGGCCTCGAGGAGTTCCTGGAGGTCAAAGCACTGCAGCGCTGACAGCACCGAGGGCGCGTCGACCGCATGGCGCGCCGTACGTGGCGCGTCGACCGCATGGCGCGCCGTATGTGGCGCGTCGACCGCATGGCGCGCCGTACGTGGCGCGTCGACCGCATGGCGCGCCGTACGTGGCGCGTCGACCGCATGGCGCGTCGCGTGTGGCGAGCTCCGGTTCACCCGCGTCGGCGTCGCCGGATGCCGGACACCTGTGGGCGCGGCCCTCGTTCCCGAAGCGGTTCGAAAGTGCGCTCGTCAATTCTGGCGATTGCCGCGGTGGGTGGCGGCGTTCAGAGTGGGGGGCCGGGATTCCTGAGGTCCCGGGGGGAAAGGGACAGTGGACACCGCACAGGTCTTCATGCGGCGCAGGCCGATGGTGCCGATGGCGCTGGCCAGCGCCGCGATCGTCGTCATGGCGTATCTCGGCGGCGCGGCCGGCCCCGCGGCGGCGGGCGCGCACCGGTTCCACGGCGCGGCTCCGGGGTCGGTCACCTGTCAACTGGCGGGGACCATGGTGTTCACGCCGCGCATGACCGCCGCAGACGGAAAGCCCCACTCGTCGCGCCTCAAGGGAACGCTCTCGGGCTGTCACACCTCGGACGGCGCGGTCACGATCACGTCGGGCCGGATGAGCGAGACCTTCGGCTCCAGCCCATTGAACTGCGCCACGGTGACGAGCACCGGTGCGCCGGCCACGTTGACCGTGTCCTGGAAGGGCAATGCGTTCGGTCATGTCGCCTCGTTCAGCGCCACGCGAGAGGTCAACAGCCGTTCGCAGCTCGTGACGAACGGTCACGGCTTCGAGGGCTTCGCCATCCCCGGGGGTGGCGGCCGCTCCAGCGCGAGCGGTTCGTTTCCCGCCGCGTCCGGATCGACGTCCAGTGTCTACACGTCCCTCACGCGCGCGGTGTTGAATTCGATGTGCCGAAGCTCCCAGGGTGTGCGGAAGCTGTCGGTGGTCGGCACCATCACGGTCGGCTCGGGGGTTGCCCACACCGCGGTGTATTCGGTTCCCCTGGGGGACTACGCCGGCTACGGCAACCCCAACGGGTTGATCGACTTCGAGCTGGCGACCGGGGCGCATCTCACCTATGCCACGGACTATCTCGAGAAGGACCAGGGCTGGGCGGCGATGGACGAGGCCCCCGGGGCCTCGGCGTGGAGCGGCTCGGGGTTCCGCCTCGTGATGGCGGTCCCGATCCTGCCGGGGGTGGGGACCTTGGCCCAAGGGGCGACAGGGGCCTACGACCCGTACTTCGCCACACTGGCGAAGAACCTCGTGGGCGCCGGAGAGGCAAACGCCATCTTGCGGCTGGGGTGGGAGTTCAACGGCAACTGGTACCGGTGGTCGGTGGCGAGCGCGGCCGACGCCGCCAACTTCGTCGCCTACTGGCGCCAGATCGTGACCACCATGCGGGCCGTGCGCGGCGAGAACTTCAAGTTCGCGTGGAACCCCAACGGCCCCAGTCCCACGAGCTACAGCCCCGACCAGGCCTATCCCGGCAACGCCTATGTGGACTATGTCGGGACGGACCAGTACGACAATTTCTGGGGCAGCCCGTTCACCCCGGCGGCGGCCTGGGCCAACGACCTGTCGCAGCAGTGGGGGCTCAACTGGCTGGCGTCGTTCGCGGTGGCGCACGGCAAGTTCATCGGGATCTCCGAGTGGTCCGACGAGTACCGCCCCGACGGACACGGGCTCGGGGACGACCCCTCGTTCATGGACCACATGGCGGCGTGGTTCGTCTCCCACAAGGTGGCATTCGCCGACATCTGGTCCTTCGACTCCTCCTCCACGTACCGCAACAACATCCTCGACGGCACCTTCCCCCGGTCCCTGGCCGAGTTCAAGGTGGACTTCGGCTGAGCCGAGGGCCCCCGGCGAGGGCCCGACAGCAGCGGGGCCCGCACTCCCCGGAGAGCCCGCACCCCATGCCGAGCTCGAGCACCTGCCCACCCGGGCGTCCGACACATCCCGGCATCGCAGCGCCGAGGGGTTGCTTTGCGATACGTAACGATATATCATGGTACTACGAGAACAGTCTGGACTTGGGTTCCAGGCACACATTCGAAGGAGAAGAGACACCGATGCACGGACACATGCGAATGAAAGGACGCCACGGCCGGCCGCCCTGGGCCGCAGGGGAATGGGGTGCGGACCGGGGCAACTGGAGAGGCGGAGGGCGACGGATGCGGCGGGGCGACATCCGCACCGCCCTGCTCAGCGCGCTCACAGACGGTCCGGCCCACGGGTACGAGCTCATCGGGCGCCTCGAGGAGAAGAGCGGCGGCATCTGGCGACCGAGCCCCGGCTCGGTCTACCCGACGCTGCAGCTCTTCGAGGACGAGGGCCTCGTGCGCTCCGAGGAACGTGACGGCAAGCGCGTCTACGAGCTCACCGACACGGGCCGGACCGAGGCGGCGGACCGGGTCGAGCGCTACGGCAACACCCCGTGGGACACCGAGGCCGACACGGCCAACGAGTTCCACGGGCTCATCAGATCGGCGGCCCACCTGATGGGGGCGGCCAAGCAGATCGCCCGCACCGGCGACCCGTCGCAGATGGAGCGGGCCACCACCGCCATCCGGGCCACGGGCAAGGAGCTCTACAAGATCCTGGCCGAGGACTGACCGGGTCGGACCGGGCGGGTTCCGCTGGCGTCAGCGGACACTGAAGAGCCGCACCGGCTCGCCGACGCCCCGCAGGGCGCGCGCCGACAGCTCGGCGATCTCCCACCGCTCCCCGGGCGCGGGGGAGTCGCCCAGCGCGCGCTCCACGGCCTCGGTCACGACGACCGATCCCGCCTCGGCCACCTTCACGGCGCGCGCCACGAGGTTCACGAGAGGGCCGAAGTAGTCGCCGTCGCGGGCGCCCACGGTGCCGAAGCCGACCGCTCCGCGCGCCTCGGGCAACGCCGCGTCGTGTCCGACGGCGCGACACAGCTCGAGTGCGATGCGCGCCGCGTCGGCGCCCGAGGGCGCCAGGAACATCGCCTCGTCGCCGATGAGCTTCACGACGCGTCCGCCGTGGACCGAGGCGATGTCCCACGCCGCGGACTCGAACCCCGCCAGCGCCAGGGCGTGGGCCTTCAGGGTGAGCCCTTCGGCCCACGGGGTCGAGCCCACCAGGTCGACGAAGCCGATCCCGACGGTGACCGCCCATTCGTCGACCTCGAGGCTGCGCTCGGCGACCGAGCGCCGGATGGCGAGGGTCATGTGCTCGCGCAACATGTTCGTCATGAGCTCGGGGGTGACGGCGATGAAGGTGGCGGTGCCGTCCTCGGCGATGCGGGCACGGTCGGTCTCCGACAGCTGTGCGGAGAGGCCGGGCCGGCGCTCGGTGACGAAGAGGCCGACGGCGGCCTCGGCCACCCTGGACACCGCCGCGCCCATCACGCGGGTGAACGACAGCGTGGGGGTCTCGCCGAACAGCGCCGCACCGGCCTCGAACGACACCATGTCGCCGACCACCGTCGACGGCAGGCCGGGGCCGCCCGGGTCACCCAGGTCGACCGGGAGCCCGGCCGCCAGCCGGAGGCGGTGGACCCGGTCCACCGTCGAGCCGGCGCGCGCCGCGGCCTCCTCTGCGCTCAGGGGGTCCCCCGGGGCGCGCAAGGGGAGCTCCGACGCCAGGGCGGCGAGGCCCCCGGCCCGATCCGCGTCGATCATGGCGTCGAGCGCCACGCCCCGGCCGTCGAGATACTCGAGGAGCTCCAGTCGTTCACCGGCACCGGGCGCACCGGGGTCGTAGAGCCCCGCCGCACCGAACTCCTCGGCGCCGAGCCTCGTCATGGGTCCGCCCGAGGTCAGGCGCCCATGGCGTGGACGCCCCCGTCCACGTGCACCATCTCGCCCGTGGTCATGGGGAACCAGTCCGACAGCAACGCCACGCAGGCCCGGGCCACGGGCTCGGCGTCGTTGACGTCCCAGCCCAACGGGGCCCGGTCACCCCAGGTGTCCTCGAAGCCCTTGAAGCTCGGGATCGACTTGGCCGCCATGGTGCGCACCGGGCCGGCGGCCACGAGATTGACCCTGACCCCGTCGGGGCCGAGGTCGCGTGCCAGATAGCGCGCCAGGGACTCGAGGGCGGCTTTGGCCACGCCCATCCAGTCGTAGGCCGGCCACGCCACCCGGGCGTCGAAGTCCAGTGCCACCACCGACGAGCTCCCCGCCGCGACGAGCAGGGGCCGCAGCGCGCCGACGAGCGCCTTCAGCGAGTACGCCGAGACCTGCAGGGCCACCGCCACGTCTTCCCACTCGGCGCGCAGGATGTCACCACCGAGGCACTCCTGGGGCGCGAAGCCGATGGCGTGGAGGATGCCGTCGACGGCGCCCCAACGTGCCGCCAGGTCCTGCGCCGCGGCCCGCAGGTGGGCGGGGTCGGTGACGTCGATCTCGATCACGTCGACGGGCGCGTCGAGCTTGCGCGCCGTGCGCCGCGTGAGCGAGAGCCCCCGACCTGCGCCCGACAGCACGAGCTCGGCCCCCTCGGCCTGGGCCCGGCGGGCGACCCCGAAGGCCAGTGATGCGTCGGTGAGCACGCCGGTGATGAGGATCCGCTTGCCCGCCAGGAGCCCGTTGCTCGACGACACTGCGGGCGACCCTACCCGCGGGACACGGGGCCGGGGCTGAACCTGGGCCCGGGGCCGTTGTGCCAGTGTGTTCCGATGGACGTGGGGATCCTCGGAGGGACCGGGCCGCTCGGGCGGGGCCTCGGCCTGCGGCTGGCGGGGGCCGGGGCGACGGTGACGATCGGGTCGCGCGACGCCGGGCGGGCGGCGGAGATCGTCGGCACCCTGCACGACACGTGGCCGCGCCGGCTCGACATGCACGGCGCCTCCAACGAGGACGCCGCGGCGCGCCCGGTCGTGGTGGTGGCCACGCCGTGGGACGCCCTGGTCCTCACCGTGCGGTCCCTGTCGGGCGTGCTCGAGGGCAAGGTCGTGGTGTCGGTGGCCAACGCGCTGGTGAAGCAGGGGCGCGAGATGCACGCCCTGGTCCCGCCCCGGGGATCGATGGCCGCCGCGGTCCAGGCCGAGCTGCCGGGGGCGATGGTGGCCGCGGCCGGGCACCATCTCCCCGCCTCGGAGCTCGAGAACCTGGACACCACCCTGAAGGCGGATGTGCTCGTGTGCTCGGACCATCCCGAGGCGACGGCATCGGCCACGGCGTTGTTCGGCTCGATCGAGGGCCTCCGCCCCCTCGACGCCGGCAGCCTGGCCCAGGCGGCCGCCGTCGAGGCCTTCACCGCGGTGCTCGTCACGCTGAACATGCGCTACAAGGCCCACAGCTCGCTGGCGCTGACCGGCCTCGAGCACGCCTGAGCCGGGTGAGCTGCGACCGATGATGCGGCTGCACGACACCACGCGCGGCGAGATCGTCCCCTTCGTTCCCGGACCGGTGGTCTCGATGTACTCCTGTGGCATCACGCCCTATGACGCCGCGCACGTCGGGCACGCCCAGGTCTACCTGACCTTCGACATCCTGCAACGGCGGCTCATCGACCTCGGCCACGAGCCGAGGCTGGTGCGCAACGTCACCGACGTCGACGACGACATCCTGCGCAAGGCGCGGGAGCTCGGCGTGCACTACCTCGACCTGGCCGCCGACGAGATGGCGCGCTTCGACGCCAACATGGCCACGCTGGGGCTGCTGCCGGTCTACCGCGAGCCGCGTGCCACCTCCGCCATCCCCGACATCCTCTCGCTCATCGGAGCAGTGCTCGACCGCGGGCACGCCTACAGCGCGGGAGGGGCGGTGTACTTCGACATCTCGACGTTCCCCCGGTTCGGACAGGTGAGCCACCTGTCGCGCCCCGAGATGCTGGCCTTGTCGGCCGAACGTGGCGGGCACCCCGAGGACCCCAACAAGCGCGACCCGCTCGACTTCGTGCTGTGGCAGCCCTCGGCCCCCGACGAGCCGTCGTGGGAGTCGCGCTGGGGCAAGGGCCGTCCCGGCTGGCATATCGAATGCTCGGCGCTCGCCATGCGGGAGCTGGGCGAGACCGTGGACCTCCACGGCGGGGGCACCGACCTCGTGTTCCCCCACCACGAGTGCGAGACCGCCCAGTCCGAGTCGGTGACCGGGACCATGTTCTCGCGCCACTGGCTGCACGTCGGGATGGTGGGGCTCGACGGGACCAAGATGTCGAAGTCCCTCGGCAACCTCGTGTTCGTCGGTGACCTGTTGAAGGAGTGGGACCCCATGGTCGTGCGCCTGGCGCTGCTGGCCCATCACTACCGCAGCGACTGGGACTGGCACCAACGTGACCTCGACGACGCCGCCCAGCGGCTCGACCGGTGGCGGGCGCGGGGCGCGGCCGGTACGGGCTCCGAGGGTGCCCTCGACGCGGTGCGGGGGTTCCTCGACGACGACCTCAGGGCGTGCGACGCCCTGCTCGTGCTCGACGACGAAGCCGCCGCGGGCCGTGCCGTGGGCCGAGGCGCGGCGCTGTTGGGGGTGGAGCTGTGATCACGATCCGGCTGCCCGACGGCTCGACCAAGGAGCTCGCCGACGGGGCCAGCGCGCTGGACCTGGCCGGGTCGATCGGCCGGAGGTTGGCCAAAGCCGCGGTGGCGGCGACGGTCGACGGCGTAGCGGTCGACCTCGACCGTGGCCTGCCCGACGGCGCCGAGGTGGCGGTCATCACCGAGGACAGCGAGGCCGGGCGCGCCGTGCTGCGTCACTCCACCGCGCATGTGTTGGCCCAGGCGGTGTTGGACCTGTGGCCCGGCGCCCACTACGCCATCGGGCCCTCGATCACCGACGGCTTCTACTACGACTTCGAGCTCCCGGGCGGGGCGACCTTCAGCGATGACGACCTCGGGCGCATCGAGGAGAAGATGCGGGCCGTGATGGCCGAGGACCAACCGTTCGTGCGCGAGGAGCATTCCATCGAGGAAGGGCTCGCCCTCTTCGCCGGTCAGCCGTTCAAGCGCGAGATCATCGAGGGCGTCGCCGGGACCTCTCCCGAGGCACCGGGCGCGGCCGAGGCGCTCGCGGCCGAGGCGTCGGGCGACATCGCCCCCGACGCCGCCGCGGTCAGCGCCTACCGCAACGTGGGCGCCGGCGACGGGCCGGGGTTCGTCGACCTGTGCCGGGGCCCGCACGTGGCGTCGACCGGACGGCTCGGACACTTCAAGCTCCTGCGCGTGGCCGGTGCGTACTGGCGCGGAGACGAGCACCGTCCCCAGCTGCAGCGCATCTACGGCACCGCCTGGGAGTCCGACAAGGCGTTGGCCGAGCACCTCCACCGCCTGGAGGAGGCCGAGCGCCGCGACCACCGGCGCCTCGGGGCCGAGCTCGACCTGTTCTCGTTCCCCACCGAGATCGGCTCGGGCCTGGCGGTCTTTCATCCCAAGGGTGCGACCATCCGCATGCTGATGGAGGAGTACTCCCGCCGGCGCCACGTCGAGGGCGGCTACGAGTTCGCCTACACCCCGCACATCACCAAGTCCGAGCTCTTCGAGATCTCGGGCCACCTGGACTGGTTCGCAGACAGCATGTACCCCCCCATGGAGCTCGACGAGGGCCACAGGTACTACCTCAAGCCCATGAACTGCCCGTTCCACATTCTCGTGTTCAGGAGCCGACAACGGTCCTATCGCGAGCTGCCCATGCGCCTGTTCGAGTTCGGCACCGTCTACCGCTACGAGAAGTCCGGCGTCGTGCACGGCCTCACCCGCGTACGGGGCATGACCCAGGACGACGCGCACATCTTCTGCGCCCGCGAGCAGATGGGCGAGGAGCTCGGGGCGCTGCTCGGATTCGTCCTCGACCTGTTGGGCGACTTCGGCCTCGGCGACTTCTACCTCGAGCTCTCCACCCGTCCACCGGGCAAGGCGGTGGGGACCGAGGAGGAGTGGGCCGACGCCACCGAGGCGCTGCGCGTCGTGGCCGAGGGACGCGGGCTCGAGCTCGTGATGGACGAGGGCGGGGGAGCGTTCTACGGGCCCAAGATCTCGGTGCAGGCGCGCGACGCCATCGGCCGGTACTGGCAGGTGTCGACCATCCAGCTCGACTTCCAGCTGCCGCAGCGGTTCGGGCTCGAGTACGTGGGTGCCGACAACGCCCGGCACCGGCCCGTGATGATCCACCGGGCGTTGTTCGGCTCGGTGGAGCGGTTCTTCGCCATCCTTCTCGAGCACTACGCGGGCGCCCTGCCCACGTGGCTGATGCCCGTCCAGGTCGTGGTGCTCCCGGTGCGCGACGACCATGACGACTACGCCCGGGACGTGGCCGGCGCGCTGCGCGGCGCCGGGGTGCGCGCCGAGGTCGACACCGCCGATGAGCCGCTCAATGCCCGCATCCGCCGCTGGAAGGTGGAGAAGGTGCCCTATATCGTCGTCGTCGGCGACGACGACGTGGGGTCGAGGACGGTCGGGGTCAACGCCCGGTCGTCGCCGCGCGCCGTGCGCGACGTGGCGCTCGACGACTTCCTTGCCGCGCTCGTCATCGAGATCGACGCCAAGGGCTCACCCGAGGGGGACGGGGAGCGTGGACCGGCGGGCTCGGTGAGTGGATGAGCCCGAAGCGACCGACGTGAGCGAGTCGGGCCTCGAGCAACTGTGGGCCGGGTGGCGTCGTGACTACGTGGTGTCGACCACCGATGCCGAGCGACGCGGGGTCGACGATGGGTGTGTCTTCTGCGCCATCGCGGCCTCGGGGCCACCCAGCGCGCAGAACCTGGTGGTGTGGCGCAGCGAGCTCAGCTTCGCCGTGCTCAACGCCTATCCCTACGCGAGCGGCCACCTGCTCGTCATGCCGGTGCGCCATGTGGGCGGGCTCGACGAGCTCGGCTCCGAGGAGTCCGAGGACCTCTGGCTCGGCACCCGCTTGGCGGTGCGCGCTATCGGTGTCGCCTATGACCCCGACGGCATCAACATGGGCGCCAACCTGGGGCGGGCCGCCGGCGCGGGGATCCCGTCGCATCTGCACGTGCACACGCTGCCGCGCTGGTCGGGGGACACGAACTTCATGACGGCGGTGGCGGGGGTGCGGGTCATGCCCGAGTCGCTCGGGGCGGGCTGGGAGCGGCTCCACGGCGCCTGGCCGGCGGCCTGAGGCCTCGCCGGTGGGCGGGCCCGAAGCCCGCGGGCGTCAGCTGGCGTTCGCCTTGGCCTTGGCCAGGCGCTCGACGAGGTTCGGCGGCATGGCGTCGTAGTGGTCGTGGTCGGCCTGGAAGCGCCCCCTGCCCCCGGTGAGCGAACGGAGGTCCACCGCATAGCGCTGGATCTCGGCTGTGGGCACCAGCGCGGTGATCTTCTGCCGACCGCCGTCGACCGAGTCGGTTCCCTGCACCCGGCCCCGGCGCGAGTTCAGGTCGCCGAGGATGTCGCCCTGCATGCTGGCCGGGACCGTGACCTCGAGCAGCGAGACGGGCTCGAGCAGCACCGGGCCCGCCTTGGCCATGGCTTCTCGGAACGCCAGTGACCCGGCCATCTTGAAGCTCATCTCCGACGAGTCCACCGAGTGGTACTTGCCGTCGAAGCACGACACCTGGACGTCGACGACGGGGTAGCCGTGCACGCCGCCCTGGCTCATGGCCTCGAGCACGCCCTTCTCCACCGCCGGGATGTACTGCTTGGGGATCGCACCCCCCACCACCTGGTCCACGAAGTGGAAGCCCTCCCCGCGCTCGAGGGGCTCGATCCGGATCGACGCCACGCCGTACTGGCCGTGGCCCCCGGTCTGCTTCTTGTACTTGCCCTCGGCTTCGGCTTGTTGCGAGATGGTCTCGCGGAACGGGACCAGGACCTCTTCGGTGGCCACCTCCACGCCGAACTTGCGGGCCAGGCGCTCGGCCGCCACGGCGAGGTGGGTCTCGCCGGTGCCGCGCAGGATGGTCTGGTGCGTCTCGTCCACGCGTTCGACGACGAGCGCCCGGTCCTCTTCTTGGAGGCGGTGCAGTCCCGTCATCAGCTTGTCCTCGTCGCCCTTGGACTTGGGCCGGATGGCGACCGACAGCACCACCGGCTCCGGGGGGGCCGAGGCCACGACCACGGGCGTGCCCTTGGGGGCCAAGGTGTCGCCCGTGGCGGTGTCGGAGAGCTTGGGCACCGCCACGATGTCGCCGGCCTGGGCTTCGCTGACGGGTTGGGCCTCTTTGCCCCGCAGTAGCTGCAGGACGTGCAACCGCTGGTCGGCGTGGGTCCGGGGGTCGGTGAGGACGGTGTCGGGACGGATCGTGCCCGACAGCACGCGCAGCAACGAGATCTTTCCCACGTAGGGGTCCGAGATCGTCTTGAACACCTGGGCCAGGGGCTGGCCCTCGGGGTTGCACGCGACCTCGTGGACCGAGTCTCCCGCCCGGACCTCGACCGGCGGGCGCGAGTCGGGGGTGGGGGCGATCTCGGCCAGGAGGGTGGCGAGCCGGTCGATGCCGACCCCGGTCACCGCCGAGCCGCACACGACGGGGAACACGAGGCCCTGGGCGACGCCGTGGGCGAGCGTCGCCTCGAGCTCGGCCCCCGAGAGCGCCTCTCCCTCGAGGTAGCGCTCCATGAGCCCGTCGTCACCCACGACGATCCCCTCGACGAGCTGCTCGCGCACCTCGTGCTCGACCGCGGCGAGGTCGTCGGGGATCGGCCCCGCCTCGGGCTTGCCCCCCTCGTAGATGATGGCGGTGTCGGTGAGCAGGTCCGCGATGCCGCGGAATCCCGCCTCCTCGCCCACAGGCAGCTCCAGGGGGGCGATCCCCGCGCCGAAGCGGTCCTGGAGTGCGGTGAGGGTCCGGTCGAAGCTGGCCCGCTCGCGGTCGAGCTTGTTGATGAACACGAGCCGGGGGATGCCCAGTTCCGCCGCCAGGTTCCACACGGCTTCGGTCTGGGCCTCGATGCCCTCCACCGCGCTCACCACGACGACGGCCAGGTCGACGACCGAGAGCGCGGCTCGGACCTCGCCGAAGAAGTCCGCGTAGCCCGGCGTGTCGACGATGTTGAGCTTGACGTCGTCGAGCATGCACGGCGCCATGGCGAGCGACAGCGACATGTGGCGCTTGATCTCCTCGGGCTCGTAGTCGCACACCGTGGACCCGTCGTCGACCTTCCCCTGCCGGGTGACGGCGCCGGTGGCGAAGAGCAGAGACTCGGCCAACGTGGTCTTGCCCGAGCCGTTGTGTCCGACCAGGGCGACGTTGCGGATGCGGGACGGTGGGTAACTCGGCACCCCGCGCACCTCCCTCTTTCGATCCTTCCGGCGTGCGACCGCGTGCGACCGCCGTGGGTGCGAGCCTACCGGTGACGGCCGCGCTCAGCCGGGCCGACGACCGGCCCCCGACGGGGAGGGCGAGCGCGGTGTTGGGGCCCCTCGGAGGTGGTCCCCAGGGGCCCCTCGGGACCGGGCCGGGGATCGGCCCATCGAAGGGGCCCGGGAGGGTCGATGGTACGATGGAGGCGAAACCCCCCGGAGGAACCCACGCATGTTCGACGGTCGTTGGCGCCACGCGGTGGACCGCACGACCAAGCCCGTGGGCACCGCCCTCGTGCGGGTGGGGGTCACCGCCGACGTCCTCACCATCTTCGGTCTGGCCATGTCGGTGGTCACGGCCCTGGCCGTGGGATCGGGCCATCTCGTCCTCGGGATCGCGCTGCTGTTCCCCACCGGGCTCCCCGACCTCTTCGACGGGCCGGTGGCCAAGGCCTCGGGACGGGCATCGGTGCGCGGTGCGTTCTTCGACTCGGTCGCCGACCGCATCGCCGATGCCTTCCTCTTCGGCGGCGTGGCCTGGTACCTCGCTGCGCACCATCACGGGGAGACGGTGCTGCTGCCCTTCGCCATCCTGGCGGTGACCTCGCTCATCTCCTACCAGCGGGCCAAGGCGGAGCTGCTCGGACTGTCGGCCAAGGGTGGCCTCATGGAGCGCGCCGAGCGGTTCATCTTGCTGGGACTGTGCTTCATCGCCGGGGCCGTCTCGGCCGCCGCCTTCGTTCCCGCCCTGTGGGTGTTCTTCGGGTTGCTGTGTGCCACCGCCACGGGGCGGTTCGTCAACGTCTGGAAGGAAGCCGAAGGCCCTCCGCCGCTGGCGTCGGCCCGGGGCGTGCTGGCCGAGGCCGACATGGACGTGACGCGTCGGGCCCTGGCCCGGTGGCGCGAGGGACGGGTGGACTCACGCTGGCGCACCTGGCGCGAGGCTCGCACGCACCGCGACGCCCTGGGCGCGCGCGCCGCGGTGCCGCGCCGGGCGGCGCAGCCGTCGGGCCGGTGGCGGGCGCGGCGTGCCGGGGTGCCGTCGAGTCGTTCGGGCCGTATCTGGCGTGCCCGTCGCGAGGCCCGGCCGGCGGCGCGCAGCGGACGCCGACCCACGTCGCGCGGCTTCTGAGCCCGCCCCCCCGATCTGATCTGCGGAGACGACCCGAGACGTGCCCGACGCGTCCGACGCCATAGACCCCGAGCCCGGGAGCGACCCGGCCGCCGGTGCCGGGGCGTGGGCCGCGTATCTGACCTACCGGGCCCTCGGCACGGCCATGCAGAAGCTGCCCGAGCTCGTGGCCGCCGCCGCGGCCTCGGCGGTGGCGTTGGTCATGTCGAGGTTCAGCGCCCAGGCCGCGGCGACCTACGAGCGCAACGTGGCCCGCGTGCTCGGGCCCGGGGTGAGCGACGCGCAGTTGCGGTCCACCTCGCGTCGGGCTTTTCTGAACTATGCCCGCTACTGGTTCGAAGGGGCCCGACTGCCCGCCCTGAGCCCCGAGGTCGTGGCCGACCGGTTCGTGGTCGAGAGCGGCTGGGACCATCTGGTGGCGGGGATGGAGGCGGGCAACGGCGTCATCATGGCCCTCCCGCACATCGGCAGCTGGGAATGGGGTGGTGCGTGGCTGGCCCTGCAGGGCTATCCCATGACGAGCGTGGCCGAGCCGCTCCGGCCGCCGGCCATGTACGACTGGTTCGTCGCCCAGCGCGAGGCCATGGGACTGACCATCGTGCCGCTCGGGGCCGACGCCAGCCGGGTGCTGCTGCGGACCCTGCGGGCCGGGAAGCTCGTCGGCCTGCTCTGTGACCGCGACATCGCGGGCAACGGCATCGACGTGGAGTTCTTCGGCGAGAAGACGACCATGCCGGCGGGGCCCGCCATGCTGGCGCTGCGCACCGGGGCGGTGCTCCTGCCCACCGCCGTCTACAGCGGCCCCGGCATCGAGCACACTGCGGTGATCATGCCCCCGGTGCCCGCCGAGCGCACCGGGGGCCTGCGCCGCGACGTGGCCCGGGTCACCCAGATGATCGCCTCCGACCTCGAGCAGCTCATCCGGCGCGCCCCCGAACAGTGGCATCTCTTCCAACCCAACTGGCCGGGTGACACCGCACCCGGCCCCGCCGGCTGATCGGGGCTCCACCGTGCGCGTGGCCATGCTGTGCCCCTACAGCCTGAGCCGGCCCGGCGGCGTGCAGGGCCAGGTGGTCGGGCTGGCCCGGGCCCTCCGACAGGCCGGTCATGACACCGTCGTGCTGGCGCCGGTCGACGACGGGGAGGTGCGCGGCCTGGCGTCGGGGTCCGTCATCGGGCTCGGCCGGTCGATCGGGCTGCACGCCAACGGGTCGGTGGCGCCTGTGGCCCTGGGCCCGGGCGCCGCGGCGCGCGCCGTCCGAGCCGTGCACCGCGGCGGGTTCGACGTGTTGCACCTGCACGAGCCGTTGGCGCCCGGCCCCGGGTACGCGTGCCTTGTGGCGTGCGGGCTGCCCAAGGTGGGGACGTTCCACCGTGCCGGGAAGAGCGTCGCCTACCAACTCCTCGGCCCTCTGGCACGCGCCATGGCCGGCCGGCTGGCGGCGCGCTGCGCGGTGTCGTCCGAGGCGCGCCATACCGCGCAGGACGCGCTCGGGGGCAGCTACGACATCATCGGGAACGGCATCGACATCGATCGGTTCGCCGCGGCTCGTCCGTCACCGACGCAGGGGCCGACGGTGGTGTTCGTCGGGCGCCACGAGCAGCGCAAGGGCCTGGCGGTCCTCCTCGAGGCGATGGACCTCCTCGGGGCCGGCGTGTCGTTGCACCTGTGGGTGGCGGGGACGGGCCCCGACACCGAGTGGCTACGCCGTCGCCATCCGCCCGGCGACCGGCTCTCGTGGTTGGGCCGGATCGACGACGACGAGCTCGCCAGTCGTCTGGCCGGAGCCCACGCCCTGTGCGCCCCCGCCCTCGGGGGCGAGTCCTTCGGCGTGGTGCTGCTCGAGGCCATGGCGGCACGGTCCGCGGTGGTCGCGAGCGATCTCCCCGGCTACGCGGCGGTGGTGGGAGGCCACGGCACGCTCGTGCCGCCCGGCGACGCCGCGGCGCTGGCGCGCGCGCTCGAGACGGTGGCCCGCGACGCCGCCACCGCCACCGGGGGGTGCGCCCCGGCCGCCCTCGACGCCGCCTTCGCGCATGCGTCGCAGTGGTCGATGGCCACGATCGCCGACCGCTACGTCGCGGTGTACGAGCGGGTCGTCGCCGGCACTCGTCGCGGGCCCTGACCCCGACCTCGGGTGGGCGGGCCCCCGAGCCCGGGCACCGGAGCCGTACACTTCGAGGCCTATGGCCGGCTCACCCCCATCACCGGGCTCGTCCTCGGGTCGGCGCCGCTCGCGCTCGAGGCGACCTTCGCAAGGCGGCTCGGGGGCGGGGCGCGGGGCCGGCCCGGGCGGCGGCGGTTCGGGCGGCGGCGGTTCGGGCGCAGCCGGAGGGCGCTCGGGTGGCGGGCGCTCGGGTGGCGGGCGTTCTGGTGGCGGGCGTTCGGGGAACGGCGGCCAGGGCGGCGGCGGTTCGGGCGGACGACGGCGGGGCGGATCGGGGCGAGGGCCCGGCGGAGGCGCCGCGCAGCAGGGCCGGGGTGCGGGTGGTGGCGGTGGCGCCCGGTCCGGCGGCCAGAACCGGGGCGGGAACCGGTCCCGAAGCCGTCCGGGTCCCGAGGGCGCGGCCCGCGACCGGGTGCAAGAGGCCGTTGCGGACGGAGCACGCAAGTCCGAGACCGTGGCGGTGCCCATCGCGCCGGGTGCGCGCGGTGACACCGTCGAATTCCACCACAACCGGCGGCGCGCCGTGCTCATCGCCGCGGCGCCGGGGCTCGTGGTGTTCGTCGTCGTGGTCGTGGTGTGTGTCGCCATCGGTCTCGACATCGTGGGCCTGGTGGCCGGGGCGTGTGCCGGGCTGGTGCTGTGGTTGACGCTGTGGCGCGGTGCGACGCGTCTTCTCCTGCGGTCGTTGGGGGCGCGCCCCGGCGACGACGAGGAGCTGGCGCGGGCCGAGAACCTCGTCGACGGGTTGTGCGCCACCATGGGGGTGGAGCCGCCCGACATCCTCGTGATCGACGATTGGACCCGTCAGGCCTTGTCCCTGGGGCGCAAGAGCGGGGCCGCGGTGCTGGTCGTGACCTCGGGCCTGCTGAACTCGCTGGATCCGGTCTGCCTGGAGGGAGTCCTCGCCCACGAGCTCGTGCACGTGAAGCGGGCCGACATCGCTCCGGCGACGATGGCCGCGGCGATGCTGCTCCCGTTGGCCGCCTTCTTCCCGGTGTCGGGGCTGGTGCACACGCTCGCCGGCCGTGGTCGCGAGTTCCGGACCGACCGCCTGGCGGTGGCCGTGACCCGCTTTCCGCCCGGGCTGCACGACGCGCTCGTCCTCATGGCCGACGGCCCCGCTCCCCGGGTGCCCTCACCGCTCACCCGACGCGGCGTGTCGCGTGCGACGCGCTGGCTCTGGACCGTCGCCCTGCCCGAGACGCCCGGCGGCGACGTGATGCGTTGGGATGTCGTGGGCGAGCTCGACGCGCCCGCCCTGCGTGTCTCGTCGCTGGCCGAATGGTGAGCGTGAGCCCGGCCCGGTAGGGCCCGTCGGGCCGGTCGACGCCCGGGAGTAGGCTGGATGTATGCCGGACGCGCCCGCTGCACCGTCCTCAACCCCGTCGCCGTCGAGAACCCCGTCGAGAACCGAGGCCCGGCAGACGGGGACCTTCACCGTCAAGCGTGGGCTCGCCGACATGTTGCGCGGTGGGGTGATCATGGACGTGGTCACCGCCGAGCACGCTCGGATCGCCGAGGACGCCGGTGCGGTGTCGGTGATGGCGCTCGAGCGCGTGCCATCGGACATCCGCGCCCAGGGCGGCGTGGCCCGCATGAGCGATCCCGCGCTCATCGAGGCGATCCAGCGCGCCGTCACGATCCCGGTCATGGCCAAGGTCCGCATCGGCCACTTCGCCGAAGCGCAGATCCTCGAGGCCCTCGACGTCGACTACATCGACGAGAGCGAAGTGCTGACGCCGGCCGACGAGGCCCATCACATCGACAAGCGCGCCTTTCGCGTCCCCTTCGTGTGCGGGGCCACCAATCTCGGCGAGGCCTTGCGCCGGATCTCCGAAGGTGCGGCCCTGATCCGCTCCAAGGGCGAAGCCGGCACCGGCAACATCGTGGAAGCCGTGCGTCACCTCCGCTCGATCCTCGGAGACCTGCGCAAGCTCACGCAAGCCGACGCGGCGGAACGGTACGCGTGGGCGAAGCAGCTCAGCGCACCGATCGACCTCGTCCAGGAGGTGGCTGACACCGGGACGCTCCCCGTCCCGCTCTTCTGCGCGGGCGGTATCGCCACACCGGCCGACGCCGCGCTCGTCATGCAGCTGGGCGCGCAGGCAGTGTTCGTCGGATCGGGCATCTTCAAGAGCGAGGACCCGGCGCGCCGGGCGCGAGCCATCGTCGAGGCCACCACGCATTTCGACGACCCGCAGATCGTGGCGAAGGTCAGCCGCGGGCTGGGGGCGTCGATGCCGGGTCTCGAAGTGGCGGGCCTCGAACAGCGCCTGGCCGACCGCGGGTGGTAGGCCCGATGTCGCGTCGCGCCGCCGAGGTGCCCCCAGGTGGATGTCGGGATTCTGGCGCTGCAGGGCGACGTCGCTGAGCACAGCGCCGCGCTGAGCCGGATCGGCGTCGCCCCTCGGCGGGTGCGTCGACCCGACGACCTCGTCGGCCTGGCCGGCATCATCGTCCCGGGGGGCGAATCGACGACCATGTCGATGTTGCTCGAGTCCTCGGGGTTGGCCGATCCGCTGGCCAAGGAGCTCGCCGCCGGGCTTCCCGCGCTGGGGACGTGCGCGGGGATGATCCTGCTCGGGACCGGTGCCGTCGACGGTCGTCGGGATCAGCGCTACTTCGGCGCCATCGACATCACCGTGCGGCGCAACGGCTTCGGACGCCAGCTCCAGTCCTTCGAGTGCGACCTGGCGGTGCCCGCCCTGCCGGGCGGCCCCCTGCACGCCGTGTTCATCCGGGCCCCCCTGGTCGAGACGAGCGGTCCGGACGTGGAGGTGCTGGCCACGGTGGACCATCCCGTGGGGGCCCACGGCGGCGACGACGGCGACGGCGACGGCGACGGCGGCCTCCTCGGAGGAGGACGGGTGGTCCCGGTGCTGTGTCGCCACGGAGCGGTCCTCGTGGCCGCCTTCCACCCCGAGCTCACGCCCGATCCACGGGTGCACGAGCTGTTCGTGTCGATGATCCATGACGGCGTGGGCACGGCAACCGAGCAGTCCGCGAGAACCGAAGACGAAGGACGGTAGGACATGTCAGGCCACTCGAAATGGGCGACGACCAAGCACCGCAAGGCCGCGGTCGACAAGACCAGGGCGAAGGTCTTCGCCAAATTGATCCGGCAGTTGGAGGTGGCTGCGCGCGAAGGCGGCGGCGACGTCAACACCAACGCCACGCTGCGCACCATGTTCGAGAAGGCCCGCGCCTCGTCGGTGCCCATGGACACGATCGAGCGCGCCATCAAGCGGGGGACCGGGGAGCTCGAGGGCGTCCACTACGAAGAGGTCGCCTACGAGGGGTACGCGCCCGGCGGTGTGGCCATCATCGTCGAGTGCCTCACCGACAACCGCAACCGGACCGGTGCCGAGATCCGCAACCTCTTCACGCGCAACGGGGGCTCGATGGCAGAGCCCGGCGCGGTCGGATGGCAGTTCGCCCGCAAGGGCGTGATCGTGCTGCCCTCGTCGCTCGACGAGGACAGGATCATGGAAGTCGCGGTCGAGGCCGGGGCCGAGGACCTGACCGAGGAGGCGGACCGCTGGGTCGTCACCTGTGCCCCCCATGATCTGGCCGCGGTGCGCGGTGCGCTCGACGCGGCGGGGATGGTGCCGGAGTCCGCCGAGATGGCCATGGTGCCCTCGACGACCGTGCCCATCACCGAAGAGGGTGAGGTCCGACGGGTCCTGCGGCTCCTCGAGGCGCTCGACGACGACGACGACGTGCAGAACGTGTGGTCCAACTTCGATACCCCCGACGAGGTGCTGGCCGCGGCTGCAGCGGACTGAGCCCGACATCCACCTTCGCCCGCCGCCCTCTGGCTAGAGTCGAACGCGTGTTCGTCCTGGGTATCGACCCCGGGCTGTCCCGCTGCGGGTACGGGGTGGTCCGGCAGTACGGCAGCGACCTGACCGCCATGGCCGGGGGTGTCGTGACCACCGAGCCCGACCTTCCGCTCCAGGAGCGCCTGCGGGTGCTGTTCACCGAGCTGCGGGCCCTGGTGGCCGAGACGCGACCCGATGCCGTGGTCGTGGAGCGGGTGTTCTTCCAGACCAACGTGCGCACCGCCATGGCCACCGGCCAGGCGGGGGGTGTCGCCCTGCTCGTCGCGGCCGAGGCGGGATGCGAGGTGGCGCAATACAGCGCCAACGAGGTGAAGCAGGCCGTCGTCGGCTTCGGGGGTGCCACCAAGGACCAGGTGCAGAGGATGGTCGCCGCGCTGCTGGGACTGGCCGAGCCCCCCAAGCCCCCCGACGTCGCCGACGCGTTGGCCTTGGCGGTGTGCCATCTCACGGCCCAGCCGTTGCGGCGCGCCATCGAGGCGGCCGGATCGGGTCGGCGGTCGTGATCGGCTGGCTCCGCGGGGAGATCGTCGCCCGCAGTCCCGAAGGGGAGCTCATCGTCGACGTCGCCGGCGTCGGGTACCGCCTGACGGTGTCGCCGACGCTGCTCGCGGCGGTGGGCGATCGCGGCGCACCGGTGGAGCTGCATGTGCACACCCACGTCCGCGAGGACGCCATCGTCCTCTACGGCTTCGCCGGCGCCGAGGAGCGCCGCTGCTTCGAGGCGTTGCTCGGCGCGCACGGGGTCGGCCCCGCCCTCGCCCTCGCCGTGCTGAGCGCCCTGCGACCGGCCGACCTCGTCCGGGCCGTACTCGACGAGGACCTGGGCGCGCTGTGCACGGTGCCCGGCGTCGGGCGCAAGACCGCGGCGCGCCTCGTCCTCGACCTGCGTTCGAGGCTCGAGTTGCCCGCCTTCGCCGGCGACGGGGTACCCGGAGGCCAACGGGGTCCCACCGAAGCTCGGGGCGAGGTGCGGGCCGCGCTGGTCGAGCTCGGCTACGGCCCCGATGAGATCCGGCGGGCGCTCGAGGGCGGCCCCGACGAGGGGACGGTCGAGGAATTGCTCCGCCAGGCGCTGCGCGAGTTGGCGGGGGCGCGGTGAACGGCCGGCGCGAGGTGCTGTCATCGCCTTCCGACGGGCCCGGCTCGGCGGGGCCCGTCACGGCCGGGCCCGTCACGTCGGCGGGAGCCAGCGAGGTACTGGCGCGGCCGGTGAACCCGCTCCCCGACCCGACAGAGCTCGTCGACGAGGCCCGCCTGCGGCCGCGTCACCTCGAAGAGTTCAACGGCCAACCCCAGCTGACCGAGCACCTCGAGATCGTGCTCGAGGCGGCCCGGCGGCGGGAGCAACCGGTCGACCATCTGTTGTTCGCCGGCCCCCCGGGACTCGGCAAGACGTCGCTGGCCGGCATCGTGGCAGCGGAGATGGGCGTCGGCCTGCGTATCACCTCGGGCCCGGCACTGGCACGTGCCGGCGACCTGGCCGCACTGCTCACCGACCTGCAGCACGGTGACGTGCTGTTCATCGACGAGATCCATCGCCTGCCGCGCCCGGTGGAGGAGGTCCTCTACCCGGCCATGGAGGATTTCCAACTGGACATCCTCATCGGCAAGGGCCCGACGGCCCGCTCGATCCGACTCGACCTGCCCCGCTTCACCCTGGTGGGGGCCACCACGCGCACCGGGTTGCTCACGAGCCCGCTGCGTGATCGCTTCGGTTTCGTCGGGCGTCTCGACCTCTACGCGGCGGAGGATCTCCAGGGCATCGTGGTGCGCTCGGCGGGGATCCTCGGGGTCGAGGTGGAGCTCGAGGGAGCCCGTCACATCGCGTCGCGGGCTCGGGGCACACCCCGGATCGCCAACCGGCTCCTGCGCCGGGTGCGGGACTTCGTGGAAGTGCGCGCCCAGGGTGCGATCACGGCGTCGCTCGCCACCGAGGGCCTCGAGCTCTTCGGGGTGGACGAGCTCGGCCTGGACAAGGTGGACCGTGCCATCCTCGACGCGCTGTGCCGTCGCTTCGACGGCCGTCCCGTGGGTCTGGTGACCCTCGCCCATTGCGTGGGGGAGGAGCCCGACACGGTCGAGGATGCGTACGAGCCCTACCTGCTCCAGCAGGGCCTGCTCCAGCGCACCCCCCGGGGGCGGATGGCCACCCCCCGGGCCTTCGCCCACCTCGGCGAGGTCGCCCCCCGGAGCGAACTGCAGGGAGCCGCCCCCACGCTGTGGTGAGGCCGGGGTCGGGTTGCCGAGGTCGCCGCGAGGCACTGGAGTAACATCGGCCGTCCTCTCAGCGGGAGCCCGCCATTCCACTCACCCCTCTCAGCCTGCACACCCTGACCCTCCTGGCGGCATCGTCGGGTTCGAAGGCCGCCGCGACGAACGGTAGCTCCGCGTACTCGTTCCTCTTCCTGGCGGTCATCTTCGGGGTGGGGTACATGTTCTTCATCCGTCCCCGCTCCCAGGCGGCGCGACGTCGAGCGCGACACGCTCATGGAGCTCTCCGCCGGCGACGAGGTCCTGACCGGTGCGGGCATCTTCGGGACCGTCCTCGACGTCGAGTCGGACCGCGTCACGCTCGAGACGGCTCCCGGGACCCGCATCACGGTGCTGCGTTCGACCATCGCCCGACGGATCCCCGACCCGGCCACAGAGGACCGCAGCTGGGACGAGCACGACGAGGACGAGGCCCACGGCGCCTACCAGGAGTACGAGCACAGCCACGAGGACGACGAGCACGACGAGCACGACGCCGGCGGGGCGCACGACGAGCACGACGAGTCGGGTGACGTCGCCGACGACGAGCACGAGGCGTCCACCGGGCCCGACGCGCACGATGCCCCGGCACCCGATGCCCCGGCACCCGACGCCCCGGCACCCGACGCCCCGGCACCCGACGCTGCCGCCCACGACGACGCGAGGCCTTCCGACGGGACCGAGGACAAGAACGCGACATGAAGCGGTCGCTCGTCATCAGCCTGGTGGCCACGGTCGTCATCGCCATCGTGGTGTTCGCGGCCACGCTCGGGTCGGGGTGGGCCCCCAAGCTGGGTCTGGACCTGGCCGGGGGATCAGAGGTCGTCTACAAGCCGGCGCACGCCATCTCGAACGCGGAGATGGACACCACCGTCAACGTCATCCGCAACCGGATCGACGGCGCCGGGGTGTCGGGAGCCACCGTGGACTCCCAGGGCGGCAACGTCGTGGTGCAGTTCCCCGGGATCAACCACCCGCAGGCGCTCATCAAGCTCATCGGCACCACGGCCCAGCTCTACTTCAGGCCCGTCCTGTGCGGAGCACCGGCCTACACGCGGCCGGCCAAGGGCAAGGCACCGCCGCCGGGCCCGTTGCCGCCGTGCGGGCAGTACGCCACCACGGCCGCGAGCCTGGCCGTGAACACCTCGACGGGCCTCCCCGGCAACCAGATCCCGGCCAATCCCGCCTTCGCGCCCTACCAGTCGACCAAGAACGACGACCCGACCCAGACCGTGCTGCTCCCCTCGGACCCGCAAGCCGGTGGGCAGCAGTACCCGCGCTTCGTGCTGGGCAAGTCACAGCTGCCGGGCACGGCCATCGCTTCGGCCGTGGCCCAGTTCGACACCCAGAACAGCCAGTGGGTGGTGAGCTACAACCTCAAGCAGGTGACCCCGTGGGACACCGTGGCCCAGGAGAACTTCCACCAATACGTCGCCATCGACCTCGACGGGTTCGTGGAGTCCGCACCGCTCATCCAGCCCAACCAGGCCTCGTTCACGTCGTTCCAGGGGAAGGGGCAGATCAGCGGGAGCTTCACCCAGGCGTCGGCCAAGACTCTCGCCCTGCAGCTCAACTACGGCTCGCTGCCGGTGAGACTCAGTGTCCTCACCCAGCAGACGGTGTCGCCGACCCTCGGGAAGTCGTCGCTCAAGGCCGGGCTCCTGGCGGGCATCGGGGGGCTGGCCCTGGTGCTCGTGTACACCATCCTCTACTACCGGGTCCTCGGCGTGGTGGTGGTGGCCGGTCTCCTGACGACGGCCGCGCTGCTGTGGGCCATCGTCTCCGCCCTCGGGCATTCGGCCATGAACCTCACGCTCGACCTGTCCGGGGTCACCGGGGTCATCGTGTCGGTGGGGATCACCGTCGACTCCTACATCGTCTACTTCGAACGACTGAAGGACGAGGCACGCTCGGGGAGGTCGGTGCGCACCAGCGTCGACCGCAGCTTCCGAGGGGCGTTCCGGACGGTCCTCGCCGCGGACCTCGTGTCTCTGGCCGCGGCCGTCGTCCTCTACATCCTGGCGGTCGGGACGGTGCGGGGCTTCGCCTTCTTCCTCGGCCTCTCCACCTTGTTGGACGTGTTCACGACGTTCTTCTTCACCCGTCCTCTGGTCATCCTCCTCGGGCGCAGCACGCGCATCACCGAGGCCCGCATCTTCGGCGTGGCCCGGGGCCTGGCCGTGGGAAGTGAGTCAACGCCATGACGACGACCACGATGCCCGTCGAGGAGCAGGTGTCGGGCAAAGGCTCCAACCCCTTCGTCCGCGTCTACCGGGGCGAGACCAAGTTCGACTTCGTCGGGCGGCGCCGGTGGTGGTACGCGTTGTCGGGGATCATCATCGTCCTCGGCCTCGTCTCGTTCGGCGTGCGGGGATTCAACTGGGGCATCGACTTCAAGGGCGGGACGTCGTGGCAGATCCCCGCCAACGGTGCGACGGTGAGCGACGTCCAGAACGCCGTGGCCAATGCCGGTGTCCCCGGGGCCGTCGTGCAGGTACTGGGACGCGGCTCCTCGGCCACCGTGCAGGTCCAGGCGGACCTGACCAAGGAGTCGAGCGCCCAGCAGGCGAAGAACAAGGCGGCGGTCACCGCCGCCCTGGCCCGCATCGGGCACGTCTCGTCCAACCGGGTGTCACTCACCGACGTCGGACCCACGTGGGGGAGCCAGATCAGCGAGAAGGCGATCATCGCGGTGTTCGTCTTCTTCTTGGTGGTCGTGGTCTACATCTCGTTCCGCTTCGAGTGGAAGATGGCCATGGCGGCCCTGATCGCGGTGATCCACGACCTGCTGATCACGGCCGGGATCTATTCGCTGGCCGGTTTCCAGGTCACCCCCGACACCGTGATCGCCTTGCTCACCATCCTGGGGTACTCGCTCTATGACACCGTGGTCGTGTTCGACCGCGTCAAGGAGAACAGTCGGGGCCAGTTCGGGGCGGGTCGGATGACCTACGAGGACATCGTCAACCTGTCGATGAACCAGACCCTGGCCCGGTCCATCAACACCTCTCTCGTGGCCATCCTGCCCGTGTTGGCGGTGCTCGTCATCGGGGCGCAGCTCCTCGGGGCGACCACGCTGCAGTACTTCGGGCTGGCCCTGGTCATCGGGCTCACCTCCGGGGCCTACTCGTCGATCTTCATCGCCTCGCCGGTCCTGGCGGGCTTCAAAGAGCGCGAGGCGCGCTACATCAACATCCGGCGCAAGCTCGAGAACCGGCCCGAAGGCGCCGGTCTGCTCACCCCGCGCCAGGCGGCGGTGCTGTCCCAGGCGGCGTCGCCCGGTGGCGCGCGTGGAGGGACGAGCAGCACCGGTCGCCCCGCCGCTCGTCGCCAGGCCGGGGTCCTGCGGCCGGGGGTGGCGCGCCAGGTCCAGACGCTCGAGGAGGACGAGGCCGACTTCGCCGACGACGACGGCGAGGGCGGTGCCCGGCCGGCCCCGAAGGCCAAGACCGCGTCGAAGGGGTCGAGCGGCTCCAACGGCGCCCGACGCGCCTCGACCGGGGCGTCGTCGGGTGCGGGCCGTCCACCGCCGCGGCCCCGCAAGGGCAAGGGGGCCAAGAAGGGCGGCAAACGCCGCTAGGGCGCCTCGCTCCCCCGGTGTCCCGGGCGCCCCGAGGTGCAGCATGGGCCGGTCGGCCGGGTACGGTGAGTAGGTGGTCACCGTCGAGCGTCTGGCTGCTCCGTTCCGCCGGCCGGCGATGCTCGACGACCTGGTGGGGGGGGTGCTGGCGGCCTACGACGCCCGCCGGCCCCGGTCCAGTGCCGCCGACCGCAAGCTGATCGTCAGGGCCGGCCAGGTCGCCGAGCAGTCGCACCAGGGCCAGCTCCGCCAGACCGGGGAGCCCTACATCACCCATCCCGTGGCCGTGGCCACCATCGTCGCCGATCTCGGGCTCGACGCCCGGTCGGTGGCCTCGGCCCTGCTGCACGACGCGGTCGAGGACACCGGGCTCACCCTCGAGCACGTCACCGAGGAGTTCGGCCCCGAGGTGGGCGCCATCGTCGACGGGGTCACCAAGCTCGACCGCCTGCAATTCGACTCCAAAGAGGCCCAGCAGGCGGCCACGGTGCGCAAGATGCTCGTCGCCATGGCGACGGACTGGCGAGTCCTCGTCATCAAGCTCGCCGACCGGCTGCACAACATGCGGACCGTGGCGGTGATGCCGGAGTGGAAGCAGCGCCGGACGGCCCAGGAGACCCTCGACATCTACGCACCCCTGGCGCACCGTCTGGGGATCCAGGAGCTCAAGTGGCAGCTCGAGGACCTGGCCTTCGCCACGTTGCACCCCAAGCGCTATGCCGAGATCGAGCAGATGGTCGCCACCCGCGCCCCCGAACGCGACGACTACCTCGCCCGCGTCCTCGTAGCCGTGCGTGAGCGTCTCGGCGCGTCGGGCGTGAAGGCGGACGTGACCGGTCGTCCCAAGCACCTGTGGAGCATCTACGAGAAGATGGTGGTGCGCGGCAAGGAATTCGCCGAGATCCACGACCTCGTCGGCCTGCGCGTCATCGTCGAGTCCGAAAAGGACTGTTGGGCGGCGCTGGGATCGATCCACGCCATCTGGAGCCCGGTCCAGGGTCGCTTCAAGGACTACATCAACAGCCCGAAGTTCAACCTCTACCAGTCGCTGCACACGACCGTGATCGGGCTCGAAGGCAAGCCTATCGAGGTCCAGATCCGGACCACCGAGATGCACCGCCGGGCCGAGTACGGCATCGCCGCGCACTGGGGATACAAAGAGCACTCCAAAGACGGCGCCGCCGCGACCACGGCCGAGATGGCATGGCTCCAGCGCATCGTGGACTGGCAGCAGGAGACCATCGACCCCCTCGAGTTCCTCGAGACCCTGAAGCTCGACCTCGAACAGGACGAGGTCTATGTCTTCACCCCCAAAGGCAAGGTCATCGCCCTGGCGGCGGGGTCGACGCCGATCGACTTCGCCTACTCGATCCACACCGAGGTCGGGCACCGTTGCATCGGGGCCAAGGTGAACGGTCGCCTCGTCCCCCTCGACACGCCGCTGCAGTCGGCTGACACCATCGAGATCATCACGTCCAAGGTCCCCTCGGCCGGGCCTTCTCGCGACTGGCTCCAGATCGTGGCGTCACCCCGGGCCCGCAACAAGATCCGGCAATGGTTCTCGCGCGAGCGGCGTGAGGATGCCATGGAGACCGGGCGCGACGAGCTCGTGAAGGCCCTTCGCCGGGAGGGCCTGCCCGTGCAGAAGCTGGCCGCCTCCAACGCGCTCGAGCGCTTGGCCGCGGCCATGAACTACGTCGATCTCGACGCCCTGCACGCGTCGATCGGCGACGGGCACGTCTCGGCCCGTTCGGTGGCCCAGCGCCTGGCTCGCGACCTGCGCGGCGGCGGCGGCGAGGAACAGCTCCCCACCACGGTGGGACCCGGGCTGCGCACGCGCACCCGGCGGGGATCGCCCGTGGGCGTCTACGTCGAGGGCCTCGACGACGTCATGGTGCGGCTGTCGCGTTGTTGCACCCCGGTCCCCGGCGACCAGATCGTGGGGTTCGTCACCCGGGGTCGCGGCGTGAGCGTGCACCGCTCCGACTGCGCCAACGCCACGGCGTTGGCGGCCGGCGGTGAGGAGCGGCTCATCGAGGTGGAGTGGGACAGAGAAGGCACCACCGTGTTCGTGGCGTCGGTCGAGGTACTGGCGTTCGACCGCTCGCGCCTGTTGTCGGACGTGACGCGGGTGGTGTCGGAGCACCACCTCAACATCGTGTCGTCGTCGTCGCAGACCGCACCCGACCGCGTCAGCCGGATGAACTTCGACGTGGAGCTGGCCGACCCCGGCCACCTGGAGTCGCTCATCAGCTCGCTCAAGCACCTCGACGGCGTGTTCGACGCCTTCCGCACGCTGCCCGGCCGGAAAGGCTGAGCCCGAGGTGGGCGAGCAGTCGGCGCCGCTGCGCGCCCCGGCGGGCACCCACGACGTGTTGTGGCCCGAGTCGGCCCGGTGGGAAGCGCTGGTGGCCGAGTTCGCCCGGCGGGCCCAGCGGGCCGGGTTCGGGCTCGTGGTCAACCCCATGTTCGAGGACGCCCAGCTCTTCCGGCGTGGCATCGGGGACGAGAGCGACGTCGTGCGCAAGGAGATGTACGAGTTCGCCGATCGCGGCGGGCGCGACGTCGCCCTTCGGCCCGAGGGAACGGCCTCGGTGGTCCGCGCCTTCGTGCAGCACCGTCCCCCGGTGCCGTGGAAGGCCTGGTACGTCACGCCCGCATTCCGCTACGAGCGCCCCCAGGCCGGGCGCTACAAGCAGCACCACCAGGTCGGGGTGGAGGTGCTCGGCACCGACGATCCCGACGTCGACGTCGAGGTGATCACCTTGGCCTCGGACCTCTACGGCTGGCTGGGCCTGGCCCAGGTCGACCTGACCCTCAACTCCATGGGGTGCGCCCAGTGCCGTCCGGCCTACGTCGCCGCCTTGGTGGGCTACCTGGAGCAGCACGCCTCCGAGCTCTGTGACGAACACCGAGAGCGCTACCGGATGAACCCCCTGCGGGTGCTCGACTGCAAGCGCCCCCAGTGCCGGGCCGTGACCGAGGCCGCACCTCGCATCACCGACTACCTCGACGAGGAGTGCGCCGCGCACCTGGCCCGGGTGCGCCAAGGCCTCGAGGAGCTCGGCGTGACGTACCGGCTCGAGCCCCGGCTGGTGCGGGGGCTCGACTACTACACCCGCACCACCTTCGAGTTCGCGGCGACGGCGCTCACCGCGGCCCAGAACGCCATCGGCGGCGGCGGCCGCTACGACGGGCTCGCCGAGGCGATCGGGGGGCCGCCGAGCCCCGGCATCGGCTTCGGCATCGGCATCGAGCGGTTGCTCTTGGCCTGTGACGCCGAGCACGTCTTCGCGCCCGACCCCCCGCTCCCCGACGCCTTCGTGGTCGACGTGACCGGGGGGACCGCGGCACGGGACCTGTGCGCGGAGCTGCGCCGTGCCGGGCTCAGCGCGGTGCGCGCCTACGATGGCCGTTCGCTCAAGGCCCAGCTCAAGCAGGCGGACCGCTCGGGCGCCCGCCATGCCATCATCGTCGGTCCCGAGGAGGTCGCCGGTGGCGTCGTGACGGCGAGGCCACTGCGTGAGGACGGGCCCCAAGAGGTCGTGCCCCGGGCGTCGGTGGCCCGGTGGCTGGGGGCGCGCTCGACCACGGAGACGAAAGAAGACCAGTGACGGCCACCACGGGGATGCGCACCCATCTGTGCGGCGAGCTGCGACCCGAGCACGTCGGTGCCCGCGTGGCGCTGTGCGGATGGGTGGGGCGGCGCCGGGAGCACGGGGAGCACCTTTCGTTCGTCGACCTGCGCGACTTCAGCGGCGCGGTCCAGTGCGTGGTGGACGGATCGGTGGACGTGCGCAGCGAGTGGGTGGTGCGCGTGCAGGGCACGGTGGCGCAACGACCCGAGGGCACCGTCAACCCCGAGCTGTCCACCGGCGAGGTCGAGCTGACCGAGTGTGAGGTCGAGGTGCTGTCCCAGGCCGAGCCGCCCCCGTTCCCTGTCGACGACCGGGCCGAGGTCGACGAGTCGGTGCGTCTGCGCTACCGCTACGTGGACTTGCGACGACCGCGTATGCAACACAATCTCCGGCTGCGGGGCCGGGTGCTCGGCGCCATGCGGGCGGCCATGGTGCGCCAGGGATTCTGCGAGGTGGAGACGCCGCTGCTGTGGACGCCCACCCCCGAGGGGGCCCGGGAATTCGCCGTGCCGTCACGGTTGAACCGAGGCAAGTTCTACGTGCTGCCCCAGAGCCCGCAGATCGCCAAGCAGCTGCTCATGGTGGCCGGAATGGATCGGTACTTCCAGATCGCCCGGTGCCTCCGCGACGAGGACCTGCGCGCCGACCGACAATTCGAGTTCACCCAACTCGACATCGAGGCTTCGTTCGTCACCGAGCACGACGTCCAGGACGCGGTGACCGTCGCCGTCGTCGAGGCGACCGAAGCTGCGGTGGGCGAGACCCCTTCGGCCATCGAGCGCATGACGTGGCACGACGCCATGGACCGCTTCGGGGTGGACAAGCCCGACCTCCGGTTCGCCATGGAGCTCGTCGACCTCGGAGACGTCTTCTCGGGCACCGACGTCCGCGCCTTCGCCGCACCGTGCGTGAAGGCGGTGCGCGTGCCCGAAGGCTCGGCCCTCGGGCGCAACCGGCTCGACGCGTTGGTGGATCGGGCCAAGGAGCTCGGTGCCAAGGGCCTGGCCTGGTTCAAGGTGACCTCCGACGCACCGCTGCAGCTGACCTCACCGCTCGACAAGGTGCTCTCCGACGCAGAGCGGGCCGGCATGGTGTCGCAGACCGGCGCGGTGGCAGGCGACCTCATCCTCGTGGTCGCCGATGTGTGGCGCACGGCGTGCGAGGTCCTCGGCCAGCTCCGGCTGGATCTCGGTCGACCCCCGGTGGGTCAGGGCGAGCGCCGGTTCTTGTGGGTGACGGAGTTCCCCCTCTTCGACGGCACCGACGACGACGGCAATCCCCATGCCGCCCATCACCCGTTCACCATGCCGCACCCCGACGACCTCGACCTGTTGCTCACCGACCCGGCCCGGGTGCGCTCCCAGGCCTATGACCTCGTCCTCAACGGCTGGGAGCTCGGGTCGGGCTCGATCCGTATCCACCGCGAGGACATCCAGCGGCGCGTCTTCGAGGCGCTGGGGATCCCCCCCGAGGAAGCCGAGGCCCGGTTCGGTTTCTTGCTGGGGGCCTTTCGCTACGGCGCGCCCCCGCACGGTGGCTTCGCCGTCGGGGTGGACCGGTTCGTCGCGGTGTTGTCGGGGGAGGACAACCTGCGCGAGGTCATCGCCTATCCGAAGACCCAGTCCGGGACCGATCCCATGACCGGAGCGCCCAAGGCGTTGTCCGAGCGCGCCCTACGCGACCTCGGCCTGCGCGTCACGCCCGCGGGCGACTGAGCCCGACGGCGGGCGACCGGGGGCGATCGACACATGGCCAGCCGGTCGCCGCGTCGACCGTCGTCGGGGGAGCCCGACCTCTTCGCCGAGGCGGCCGCCGAACGACTCCGCCGGCGCGCCCCTCTGGCGGCGCGCCTGCGACCCCGCACCCTCGACGACATCGTCGGCCAGCGCCATCTGGTGGCGCCGAATGCCCCGCTCCGGGTCCTGATCGAGCAGGACCGCCTCACCTCGGCCATCCTGTGGGGCCCGGCGGGGACAGGAAAGACCACCCTGGCGCAGGTGGTGGCGGCCACCACGGCCAAGACCTTCGTGCCGCTGTCGGCGGTGAACGCCGGCGTGGCCGATGTGCGGGGGGCGATCGACGAGGCCCGCCGCCTGCTCGGCGAGCAGGGCCGGGGGACCATCCTGTTCATCGACGAGGTCCATCGTTTCAACAAGTCGCAACAGGACGCACTGCTGCCGGCGGTGGAAGACGGCCTCGTGGTGCTCATCGGCGCCACCACCGAGAACCCGTTCTTCTCCGTGAACTCGCCGCTGCTCAGCCGGGCGACCCTGTGGCGCCTGGAGCCGCTGGCGGAGCCCGACATCGCCGAGGTGATCCGGCGCGGGCTCGAGGCGGAGGAGTCGAGCGCGCAGGACGACGCGGTGGCGGCCATGGTGTCGGTGGCCGACGGGGACGCCCGCGCCGCGTTGGGCACCCTCGAAGTCGCCGTGGCCCTGGCCGGAGGGGCGACCATCACCGTCGAGGTGGTGGAGCGGGCGCGGGCCGGACGCCTCGTGCACCAGGGCCCCGACGCCCACTACGACCAGGTGAGCGCGCTCATCAAGTCGATCCGGGGGTCGGACCCCGATGCCGCGCTGTACTGGTTCGCCCGCATGCTCGAGGGGGGAGAGGACGCCCGCTTCATCGCCCGGCGCCTCGTGATCCTGGCCAGCGAGGACGTCGGGCTGGCCGACCCTCTGGCGCTCGTGGTGGCGGACGCCGCGGCCCGGGCGGTGGAGTTCGTGGGGCTGCCCGAGGCGCAGCTCAACCTGGCCCAGGCGGTCGTCCACCTGGCCTGCGCGCCCAAGTCGAACCGGGTGACCACCGCACTCGGCCGGGCGCGGGCCGACGCCCGGGAGGGGCCCCGGGCCGATGTCCCCACCCACCTCCGGGACGCGCACTACCGGGGGGCGACCGACCTCGGCCACGGCGAGGGCTACCGGTACCCGCACGACGACGCCCGCGGGTGGGTGGAACAGGACTACCGTCCTCCTCAGGTGGCCGGCCGCGTCTACTACGAGCCGAGCGATCACGGCGCCGAGGCGGCGCTCGGAGAACGCCTGCGCCGGCGTCAACGGGTCATCGACGACCCACAGGACGGAGAAGACTGAGCCCTTGATCCTCATCGGTGCCCGACATCGGCGGAGGATCGCCACCCTGATCACGTGCTTGGCGGTGTCGGGCTCTGTGGTCGTGCTCGGCGCGGGGCGGGCCCCGGCCGCCAGCGCCGGCGCGCCCGCTCCCGGGGCGTGGGTGCGCAACACCAGGAGCGTCCCGCTCCTCCCGAAGGGGAGCCGCGTCCTGCGGGCGGTGGCACCGGCGTCGACGGTGCGGGCCGACGTCGTGCTCAAGCCCCGCGACCTCGGCGCCCTGGAGTCCTTCGACGCGGCGGTGTCGACACCCGGCTCGCCCTCGTTCCGGCACTACCTCGCCCCCGGCGCCTTCCGGGGGGCGTTCGGGCCGAGTTCCACCGCGATCGCCGCGGTGCGGGGATGGCTGGCGGGCCGGGGCCTGCGCGTCGGCCCGACATCGGGAGACGGCCTCATCGTCCCGGTCTCGGGCACCGCCGCGCAGGTCGGCCGGGCCTTCGATGTCGGGCTCGAGCAGTACCGCCTCCCCTCGGGACGGGTGGTGCGCGCCCCCGACGCCGGGCCGCTCGTGCCCGGTGCGCTGGCCGCCGACCTCTACGGGGTGACGGGCCTCGACGACCTCGATCGACCCGTGCCGGAGCTGGTGAGGCCCGGAGTCGGGCCGGGGGCATCGGTGCAGCTCACCGCGGGCACGCCGGCGCCGCCGGCGCCGCGTGCGCCCGGGCCCACCCCCAGCGCAGGGTGCAAGGCCACCATCGCGTCCGGCGCCGCCAGCGCGGGCGCGTTGACCGCCGACCAGCTGGCCGCGGCGTACTCGTTCTCGAGCATCTACTCCACCAACGAGGGCTCCGGGGTGACCGTGGGCGTCTACGAGCTCGAGCCGTTCCTGCAGAACGACATCACCAAGTTCAAGGCCTGCTACGGGTCGGGCATCACCGCGTCGGTGAACCCGGTGAGCGTGGACGGGGCGCCCACCAACAACGGCCCCGGCGCGGGCGAGGCGGCGCTCGACGTCGAGATGGTCATCGGCATGGCGCCGAGTGTGAACGTCGACGTCTATGTCGGCCCCAACGGCGGGAGCGGGCCGCTCGACACCTACGCGCAGATGATCGAGGACGACAGCGCCCAGGTGATCTCCACCAGCTGGGGCCAGTGCGAGGCGCAGCTGCCGGGGGCGTACGTCCAAGCCGAGGCGTCGATCTTCCAACAGGCGGTGGCCCAGGGCCAGACCCTCGTCGCCGCCGCCGGCGACGAGGGGTCCGAGGACTGTTTCCTCTTCCCGAGCTCCACCGACACGCGCTTGGCGGTCGACGACCCGGCCGGCCAGCCCTGGGTGACCGGCGTGGGGGGGACGACGATCGACGCCGTCGGCCCTGCACCCACCGAGTCGGTGTGGAACTCGGGCCTGTTCACCGGCACCGGTGGGGGCGGGATCTCGACCACCTGGACCATGCCGGCGTGGCAGCGCGGCCCCGGCGTCCAGAGCACGTACACCAGGTCGCGCGACACCTTCACCGGGGTCCAGCCCTGCGCGGTGAGCAGTGGCGCCGCGACGGTGTCGTGTCGCCAGGTGCCCGACGTGGCGGCCGACGCCGATCCGCACACCGGGTACGCCATCTACTGCTCGTGTGTCAGCGGGGGGTGGGCGAAGATCGGGGGGACGAGCATGGCCGCGCCGTTGTGGGGCGCCCTGGCGGCGCTCGCCGACCAGGGCCAGTCCTCGTCGGTGGGCTTCGTCAACCCCACGCTCTATCAGGCGCAATGTGGCGCGAGCCCGGTGTTCAACGACGTGACCGTGGGCCACAACCAGCCGCTGGGCTCGTCCCCGAGCAACCCGCCGCATCTCCCCTCGGGCCCCTACTACCCGGCCACGTCGGGCTACGACCTGGCCACGGGGCTCGGTACCCCCGTGGCCAACGCCGTGCTGGGCCGACTTCGCTCCCCACCACCGAGCGCGTGTCCCGTGGTGACGTCGATCTCGGCGTCCTCGGGCCCCGCTGCCGGTGGCACCACGGTGACGGTGTCGGGGTCCAACCTGTCCGGGGTGACCGAGGTCGACTTCGGCACCGGCAACCCCGCCACCATCGAGTCGGTCACGTCGTCGTCGGTGACCGTCGTCTCCCCCGCCTCTCCGACGCGCGGGTGGGCGGTGTCCGAGGTGATCGTGAGGGCCGGAAACGACGCGCTCGGCTTCGACGGCACCATGCCCTTCACCTATCTCGGCCCCCGCGGCTATTGGACCGTGGCGAGCGACGGGGGGATCTTCTCGTTCGGTCAGATGGGCTTTTACGGGTCCATGGGGAACAGGCCCCTCGACCAGCCGATCGTGGGCATGGCGCCCACCCCCTCGTCCCAGGGCTACTGGTTGGTGGCGAGCGACGGGGGGGTCTTCGCCTTCGGCGACGCCGGCTTCCACGGGTCCACGGGCAATATCGCCCTCACCAAGCCGGTGGTGGGGATGGCGGCGACCCCCGACGGCGGCGGCTACTGGTTGGTGGCGAGCGACGGGGGGGTCTTCGCCTTCGGCGACGCGGGGTTCTACGGCTCGACAGGCAACATCCGGCTGGCCAAGCCGGTGGTGGGGATGGCGGCGACCCCCGACGGCGGCGGCTACTGGTTGGTGGCGAGCGACGGGGGGGTCTTCTCCTTCGGCGACGCTGCCTTCCACGGGTCGATGGGGGGCACGACGCTCACCAAGCCGGTGGTGGGCATGGCGACCACCCCCGACGGCGCCGGCTACTGGTTGGTGGCGAGCGACGGGGGGGTCTTCTCCTTCGGCGACGCCGGCTTCCACGGGTCCACGGGCGACATCCGGCTCACCAAGCCGGTGGTGGGCATGGCGGAGACCCCCGACGGCGGCGGCTACTGGTTGGTGGCGAGCGACGGGGGGGTCTTCGCCTTCGGAGGAACCTTCGGAGGGTTCTTCGGCTCGACGGGCAACATCCGCCTGGCCAAGCCGATGGTGGGGATCGGCGCACCGTCGGCGGGGCACCCCGTAGGATGAAGCGGCCATGTCCGCCGACAACGTCGCCGCTCTGGTCGCCGCCATCGCCGCCGGCACGGCTTCACTGGTGCTCGTCGGGGTCGTGGTCGTGCTGGGCCGACGCGTGCGGGATCTCGGGCGCACCGTCGACGCATTGCGCAAGGAGACCGTTCCCCTGGTCCACGACGCCCGAGTCGTCGTCGACCAGGCCGCTACGGAGATGCTGCGCGTGGGTGACGTCCTGGACTCGGCCGAAGCCGTGTCGTCGACGGTCGACTCGGCCTCGCGCCTGGCCTACCGCGCCTTTTCGAACCCGGTGGTCAAGATCCTCGCCTACAGCACCGGCCTCGGGAGTGCGTTGCGTCGTTTCTTCGGGCGCCATCCCACTGTTGACGCCGAACGCGAGGTGTCGAGCAACGGCCATGCCCGCCGTCTTGACCTGCCCGCACCCCGGGGGCCCGGCGCCGGCGATGGCCACGACGACCGGCACGCGGCGCCGTCCCGGGGACGGCGCCGGGGCCGGAGCGCGGGGGTGAGGCGATGATCCGCAGGCCGCTGTGGCTCGCCGCGGGCGCGGCGTTGGGGGTCGGGGGAACGGTGTGGACGCGTCGTCGCCTCGATCGACTGGCGCGTCGCGTGCGGCCCACGGCCGTGGCGACCGAGCTCGCCTCGATCGTCGAGCGCACCCGGCGGGGCGCGGCCGACAGGGTGCGCGACGCGGTCGACACCGGTCGGACCGAGGCCCGGCGGCGTCAGGACGACCTGTGGCACGACTTCGCCGTCGGGGACCGGGCACCGCGCTGAGCGGGGACTGAATTCGCTGGCCACAGGCCCGATTGCAGTGCAGCGAGGCTACGGCGGGGCGGGGCCGGCCGGTAGGCTCGTCCGGTGATGGACGCCCACCAGCTCCGCTCGACGTTCACCGGCTTCTACGCGGAGCGGGGCCATGCCGTGGTGGCGTCGGCGAGCCTCATCCCCCACGATCCCACCGTGCTGTTCACCATCGCCGGCATGGTCCCGTTCAAGCCCTACTTCACCGGGGAAGAGCCCCCGCCGTGGCCGCGCGCCACGTCGGTGCAGAAGTGTTTCCGCACCGTCGACATCGACATCATCGGAACCACCGAGCGACACTGCACGTTCTTCGAGATGCTGGGCAATTTCAGCTTCGGCGATTACTTCAAGTCCGACGCCATCCCCCTCGCCTGGGAACTGCTCACCGAGGTCCTCGGGGTGGACCCCGACAGGCTGTGGGTGACGGTGCACGAGTCCGACGACGAGGCCAAGCAGATCTGGCTGGACGCGGCGGGAGTGCCCGGGCATCGCATCCAGGCGCTGGGGGAGGACAACTTCTGGCAGATGGGTGACGGGGGGACCGGTCCGTGCGGACCGTCGTCGGAGCTGTTCTTCGATCGCGGCGCCAGGTACGGGGACGAGGGAGGTCCCGCCCACGGCGGCGCCGAGCGTTTCGTCGAGATCTACAACCTGGTGTTCATGCAGTACAACAGGCTGCCCGACGGGACCCTCGAGGACCTGCCCGGCAAGAGCATCGACACCGGGGCGGGGCTCGAGCGCAACCTCCCCATGCTCCAGGGCGTGGAGTCGCTCTTCGAGACCGACGTCTTCCGGCCCATCCTGGCCGTGGCCGAGGACATCACCGGGGTCCGCTATGGCGCCGACGCCCACTCCGACGTGTCGCTGCGGATCCTGGCCGACCACGCCCGGGCCATGGCCATGGTGGTGGCCGACGGCGTCATGCCGTCGAACGAGGGACGGGGTTATGTGCTGCGCCGCGTCATCCGCCGGGCGGTGCGCCGGGCCTTCCAGCTGGGCGTGGTCGAGGACCTGACGCCGCGGCTCGTCACCTCGGTGGCCGAGGTGCTCGGGGGCGCCTATCCCGTCCTGGTGAAGGAGTTGGACCGCATCCAGGAGACCGTCGAGCGCGAGGAAGGCGCCTTCCGGCGCACGCTCGACGCCGGCTCGGTGATCCTGGAGGAGGCCTTGCACGACGGGTCGGGCCGGGTTTCGGGTGAGACGGCGTTCCGTTTGCACGACACCCATGGCTTTCCCATCGAGCTCACCATGGAGATGGCGGCCGAGGCCGGTGTCGAGGTCGACACCGAGGGTTTCGAGCGCGAGATGGCGGCCCAACGCGAACTGGCCCGGGCCGATGCCCGTCGCCGGCGCGACGCGCTCGGCGACGAGACGGTGTACCGGGAGCTGCTGAGCCAATCGGGCCCGACCCGCTTCACCGGCTACGAGCACTACGAGGAGCCCGCCTCGGTGGTGGCTGTCCTGGCCGGTGCCCAACCCGGCACGGCGGAGATCGTCTTGGACCGGACCCCCTTCTACGCAGAGTCCGGGGGCCAGGTGGGAGACACCGGCGTCATCACCACCGAGACCGGGCGCGCCCGGGTGCTCGACACCCAGAGCGTGGCGCCCGGGCTCATCGTGCACCGGGCGACGGTGGAGGGCGAGCTCTTCCCCGGACAGGACGCGCTGGCGGTGATCGACGCCGGGCGCCGCGACTCGACCCGTCGCCACCACACCGGGACGCATCTCCTGCACAGCGCGCTGCGCCAGGTCCTCGGCGACCACGTGCGCCAGCAGGGGTCGTCGGTGACGCCTGACCGTCTGCGCTTCGACTTCTCGCATCCGAAGGCGCTGCGTCGCGAGGAGCTGTCCGAGGTGGCCGACGCCGCCAATTCCGATGTCTTGACCGACGCTCCGGTCGAGGTCATCGAGACCTCGAAGTCCGAAGCAGAAGCGCTTGGCGCGTTGGCCTTCTTCGACGACAAGTACGGCGAACGGGTGCGGGTGGTGCGCGCCGGAGCGCACTCCCTCGAGTTCTGCGGGGGGACCCATGTCGATGCGCTCGGCATGATCGGCCCCATCACCGTGGTGTCGGAAGGGTCGATCGGGTCCAACACCAGGCGCATCGAGGCGGTGACCGGGTCGCCGGCCCTGGCGCTTCTGAACGAGAGCCGTCGTACCGTCGACCAGGCCGCACAGCTGCTCAAGGTGGAGCCGGCCGGTGTGCTCGATGCCCTGCAGAAGGTGCTCGACCGCCAGCGCCAGGCGGAGAAGGATCTCCAACGCCTGCAAGGAGCGCGCCTGCAAGAAGACGCGGCGCGCCTCGCGCAGCAGGCCGAGGGCGGTGTCGTGGTGCATCGCCAGGACGGGGCCGGTCCGGACCAGCTGCGCGACCTGGCCCAGGCCGTCCGGCGCCACGGCGCCCGTGTGGTGGTGGTGGCGGGCTCTCCGGGTGGGTCGAAGGTGGGGGTGGCGGTGGCCTCGGGCGACGAGTCCGTCGACGCCGGGGTCATGGCCAAGGAACTGGCACAGCTGGTCGGCGGGGGCGGCGGGGGCTCGTCCGAGCTGGCGGTGGCAGGTGGTTCGGACCCGTCGAAGATCGACACCCTGCTGGCGGAGGCACGGCGCCGGCTCGGACCGTGACCTCGGCCCCGGTGGCCTGAGCGCGGTGCGCGTGGTGGGAGTCGACCTCGGGGAGCGCCGCATCGGCGTGGCGGTCTCCGACGGCACCGGGACCCTGGCGAGCCCCCGCTGCACCATCGAGCGCAGCGGGGACGTGGCCGCCGACCGCGGCGCGTTGGCGAGGGTCGTCGAAGAGGTGGGGGCCCAACGCGTCGTCGTGGGCCTGCCCCTGAGCCTGAACGGTGGCCGGGGACCCGCGGCGCGTGCCGCCCAGGCCGACGCCGACGAGCTGGCGCTGCTGCTTGCTCCCCAGGGCATCGAGGTGGAGACCTTCGACGAGCGCCTCACCACGGTGAGCGCGGCGCGGTCGTTGCGAGAAGCAGGCCGCGGCGCCAGGTCCCGGCGGGCGCGGATCGACCAGAGCGCGGCGGCCGTGCTGCTCCAGGCGTGGCTCGACGCACGACGCGGTCCGCACCGTGGGTGACGTCGAGGGCAGGCCCGTGCCCGTCTCCGAGCGCGACGTCGAACCGGGACCCGGTCCGGAGCGGAGCACCTCCTCCCCCCAGGGTTCGCCGCCCCCGAGGCCACCCGGGCACAGGCGGGCGAGGCCCGAGGTGTACCGCCGCCGCCGGCGGGGGGTGGCGGTCGTGGCGCTGGTGGTCGTGGCGCTGGTGGTGAGCGCGGTGGCCTGGTACCAGAGCGAGATGGGGGGGTCGGGGGGAGCCACCACCGTCGTGTCGGTGGCGCCGGGGTCGTCGATGGGGGCGATCACCGACTCCCTGGTGCGCCAGCACGTGGTGGACAGCTCGCTGGCGTTCCGGGTCTACCTCGCCCTCCACGGCACACCCTCGGTGCGGCCCGGCCACTACCTGCTCCGTCGCGGCGAGTCGTTCTCCGCCGTCCGGGCCACGCTGGAGGCGGGGCCCAACATCTCCACCGTCACGGTCCTGCCGGGCTTCACCATCGACGAGGTGGCCTCGCAGGTGGGACAGATCCCCGGTCACGACCCGGCACGCTTTCTCTCCCTCGCCAAGTCGGGCACGTTGCGCTCGCCGTACGAGCCCGCCGGGTCGACGAACCTCGACGGGCTGGTGGGGACAGGGACATATCTCGTCCTCCCCGGCGAGTCGGAGCAGACCCTGCTCGGGGCCATGATCGACCGCTTCACCACGGTGGCCGACGCCGTGGGGCTCACGAGCGGCGCCGGCGCCCTCGGCGTGACGCCGTACCAGGCCATCACGGTGGCATCGATCGTGCAGAAAGAAGGCGTCTACCAGAAGAACCTCGGCAAGGTCTCGCGTGTGATCTACAACCGGCTGGCGCGCGGCACACCCCTGCAGATGGACTCCACGGTCCTGTACTCCGAGCACCGCGACGGCGGGCGCGTGACGCCGGCGGACCTCGCGCTCGACACCCCGTACAACACGTACCGGCACGCGGGCCTCACCCCCACTCCGATCTGTTTCCCGTCCAAGGCGTCGCTGCAGGCTGCCCTGGCGCCGACACCGGGCAACTGGCTGTACTTCGTGGTCGTGTCCAAAGACGGTACCGAGGCGTTTTCCGCCACCTTCGCCGGCCAGCAGGCCAACGAGCGCCTGGCCCAGAGTCGGGGACTGGGGTAGGGCTCCGCGGTGTCGGCGTCGGCGGGCTGGGACAGGCGGTCACCGGTGTGGCCCAGTGGCGCCTCGACTGTCGTGGGCGTGATCGGAGACCCCATCGCGCACTCATTGTCCCCGTTGTTGCACAACGCCGCGTTCGACGCGCTGGGCCTCGACTGGGTGTCGGTGGCCTTCCCCGTCGCCGAGGGGGCGACCGCGGCGGCCCTCACCGGGATGCGGGCCCTGAGGATCGCCGGGTTGTCGGTCACCATGCCGCACAAGGAGCTCGCCTTCGCCGCTGTCGATGAGACGACCGAGGTGGCTCGGCGCTTGCGAGCGGTCAACTGCGTCACCTGGCGCGACGGGGCATTGGTCGGTGATTCGACGGACGGGGAGGGACTGGTGGCCGCCCTGCGCCGGGCCGCGGGGTTCGATCCCGGCGCCAAGCGCTGCGTGGTGATCGGCGCCGGTGGCGCGGCGCGCGCCGTGACGCTGGCGCTGGCAGAAGCCGGTGCCGCCGAAGTGGTGGTGTTGAACCGCACCGCGGCGCGCGCCGAGGCGGCAGCGTCGTTGGCGGGGCCGGCGGGCCGCGTGGGATCGGGAGCGGACGTGGCCCGGGCCGAGCTGCTCGTCCAGGCGACGCCGATCGGGATGATGCGGGCCGACGGGGGCGCGTCGACGGAGATCGGCGTCGACCCCGAGGCCTTGCACGGCGGACAGGTGGTGATCGACCTCGTCTACCACCCCCTCGAGACGCCGCTCCTGCGCGCCGCCCGGGCGCGAGGCGCCACCGCCGTGGGCGGGCTCGGGATGTTGGTGCACCAGGCCGCGCTGGCCCTCGAGCGGTGGACGGGGAAGGCGGTGCCGGTCGAGGCGATGTGGTCGGCGGCACAGGCGCGCACGCGCCCCTGACCGGAGCTCACGAACCCCAGAGCCTCCTGCCCAACAAGTCGAAGAGGTCTTCGTTGTACGGGGCGAAGTGCCGACCGAGCTCCATCACCACCGCGTCCTGCTCGGGTCGAGCCCGGGGCGCGTCGTTGGTGGAGGGAAACGGTGTGTCGAGCGGGGACAGTCCCAGCCACGCAAGGACACGGGCCGGGCCGGCGTCGCCGCCCCAGAGCTCTTCGCTCTCCATGACGAGGAAGCGGTCCCGGTCGATCACCTCGAACCACCGGCGCAACTGCTCGGCGTAGTGCCCCCTCGCCTTGTAGGAGAAGTTGCGGTGGGCGAAGCTCTCGCCTCCGGCCGCCACGATGGCGTCCTGTCCGGCCAGGCGCTCTTCCTCGAGCGACAGCGCGGTCGCCAAGGGCTCGTCCTCGGCGTGCAACCGGCGTGAGTGCCAGTACTGCGAGATGGCCCGTTGCACGGGATCGCGCAACAGCACGATGAAACGGGTCGTGGGGGGGAGATCAGCCGCGACGCGCCCGGGGGCCGGGGGATAGAACAACAGATAGGGAGTGGCCTCCATCGACAGGCGGGGCACGAGCTTCAACGGGAAATGGGCCCGATACCAGTGCTCGCCGTTGGCGTAGTGCCGGTCGAAGTAGTGCACCTCCTTCGTGGTCGAAGGAGCGACCGAGGGGTGGGTGGCGAGCCAGTCGAAGAGCGAGGTGGTCCCCCCGCGTTGGGCTCCGAGGATCACGACCGCGGGAAGGGTGCGCAGTCCCGCCGTGGATGCCCGCCACCGGCGCTCCGCCGAGGCCCGGGCCCGAGCCAGGCGCGGGCTCAGCGCCACTGGCCCGTCGTCACGACTCGTCGTCGGTCGAGCTTCGAGGCGGCGCCGAAGGACCTGAAGGAGCCGGGACGGCGGTCACCACGAAGACCTCGGCGGCCTGGAGACGCTGGGCGATCTCCTGGCGCAGGATCCGGGCCACGCGCTCGCGATCGGTCGTGGCGGTTCGCACCGAGACCCTGCAGGTGAAGCTGTCGGCTGCGGTGGCGACCACTCCCCACAGGCGGGGCGGCTCGAGGCACAACGAGGCGTAGCGGGGGTCGTTCGACACCGCATCGGCGGCGGCCCGTACGGAGTCGAGCACGGTGTCGACACCCGCCGCGATGGGCACCGGCACGTCGACGGTGGCCTGGGCCCATCCACGCGAGGAGTTCGCCAACTTCCGGATCTCGCCGTTGGGGACGTACCAGACGGTGCCGTCGTCGGAACGCAGGCGCGTCACGCGCAGCGTGAGGTCCTCGACCGTGCCCGTGGTGTCGCCGACCATGATCGTGTCACCGATGTCGAATTGGCCCTCGATGGTCATGAGCAGTCCCGACAACAGGTCACGCACCATGCTCTGGGCCCCGAATCCGAGGGTGGCGCCGATGACCGTCGCCCCGGCCAACAAGGGCGTGAGGTTGAGGCCGATGGTGCCCAGGACGACGAAGAAGGCGATGGCCCCCACCACGCCGCGCCAGACGTTGGCGAGGAGGCTCGTGAGGGTGAGGGCCCGTGCCGTCGCCCGCGGCGAGTCGGCCCGGGCCACGGCCTTGTGCGCCGCGGCCCCCACCCAGCGGCGGATGACCCGGTTGCCGAGCCAGCCCAGCAGCACCGCCACCAGGAGGACGAGGCCGACGGTGAGCGGCTTGATGAGGACCTCCTGCCAGTGCGCGGCGGTGGGCTCGCTCACGCCCGCCCAGCGCAGCACGTCGTAGAGCCAGCCCTGGTCGACTGCGATGGGTGAGGTGGCGCCGAGGAGCACGCCCGGTATTCTGGTCCGCCGGAGCGCCCCGGTTGAGCACCTCTCTCGCACACCGCCCGGCTGCGGGCCGGCCCCTACCCCTGCGGGTGGATTTCGCGCTCGTCCTGACCACCGTCCTGGTGGCCGGTTTCGGCGTGGTGCTCGTGTACTCGGCCACCCGGTCCAAGCTCGCTGCCGCGGGCCTCAACCCCCATTACTTCCTCATGCACCAGGCGGCTTACGTGGTGGTGGGGGGCATCTTCATGATCGTGCTGGCGACGCTCGACTACCGCTGGCTCGAGCACGCCAGTGCCGTGCTCTACGTCGCCATGATCCTCGCCCTGCTGGCCATGTTCACCGGCATCGGGTCGAGTGCGCTCGGGGCCACGCGTTGGGTGCAGATCGGAGGGGTCCAGGTCCAGCCATCGGCCTTCGCCACCCTCGTCCTCATCGTCACCGTCGCCACGTTCTGCGCCAGACGACCCGAAGGGCTCGGCCGCAACGACATCCTCAAAGTCCTGGCCTTGGCGGCGGTGCCGATCCTGCTGGTGGTCAAGCAGCCTGACCTCGGCAGCGGCATCGTCATGGCGGTGGTGCTCCTGGTGATGCTCGTCATCGCGGGGATCCCGAACCGGTACCTCTTGCTCCTCGTCCTCCTCGCCGTCACCGGTGCGTTCGCCGTCGTGCACCTGAAGCTCCTGAAGGACTACCAGCTGAACCGGATCACCGCCGTGTTCCATGTCGGCAAGAACCTGCAGAGCACGGGGTACAACGTGGGACAGTCGGTCGCCGCCATCGGGTCGGGCGGGTCTTGGGGCACCGGCCTGTTCCACGGGTCGCAGACCAACCTGGCCTACGTCCCCGAACAACAGACCGACTTCATCTTCTCAGCGCTCGGGGAGCAGCTCGGCTTCGTCGGCGCCGCCGGGGTCCTCACCCTTCTGGGCGTGCTGTCGTGGCGGCTCCTCCGCAGTGCGCAGCTGGCCCGCGACGCCTTCGGCCGGCTCCTGGCGGCGGGATGCTTCACGCTGGTGGCGTTCAGTGTCTTCGAGAACGCCGGGATGGCCATGGGCATCATGCCGGTGGCGGGGATCCCGCTCCCGTTCCTGTCCTACGGGGGATCGGCCACCGTGGCCTTCTTCTCGGCCATCGGCATCGCCCTCTCGGTGCAGCTGCGAGCCCAACGATGACCGAGGTGGCGGGGGGCGGGGGCTCGGTGCCGGCCGGAGGCGAGCCGCGCCCCGACGACGACGGCGCCACGGGCGATCTCGAGGTGAGCGCCCAGGAGCCGTCCCCGCCGGGCCTCGCCCCCACGCCGCTCGAGGTGCTCGATCTCTCCCCCGAGGAGTGGAGGATCGTGGCGGTGGCCGGAGTGGAGATGGAGCTCCCGAGCCCGAACCCCGAGATCGTCCTGCACGAGGCGCAGGACCCCTGGCGCGAGCTGCGCATCCCGGTCGGCTTGGCCGAGGGCACGGCGATCGCCTACGCCTTTCGCGGCATCGACACCCCGAGGCCGCTCACCCACGAGCTCGTCACCGAGATCCTCGACCGCCACGACATCAGCATCGAAGCGGTGCGCATCACCGTCCGGCGGGGCCAGGTCTTCTTCGCCGAGATCGACACGACGGGCCCGCGGGGGAGGCGCGTCCTGCCCTGTCGGCCCACCGACGCCATCGCGCTGGCGCTGCGTCAGCGTCTCCCGACCCCCATCCTCGTCGCCGAGTGGGTGTTCACCGGCGCCGATGCCCCTGTGGGGATCGGCGGGGCACCGGACCCCGGCGCGGGGGCTGCCGGCACTTCGGACTGACCTCGGGCCCGGGCTCAGCCGCTCCCGGCGGCACCGGGCTCGGCGTGGGTCGGGACCACCCGCTGGGCCGTCGCCTGGTCGGCCACGACGGCGCGCTCGCCCTCGTCGGAGATCCGCATCAACAGGGCGATGAGCACGTAATTGGCGACCAGTGACGAGCCTCCGTACGCCATGAAGGGCAGGGTGATCCCGGTCAGGGGGAGGAGCCGGACGATGCCCGCCATGATGAACAGGGCCTGGAAGCCGATGATCACGGTGAGCCCGGCGGCCACCATCTGGGCGAATTCCGAACGGGCGGTCTGCGCGGTGCGCAGTCCCGCCCCGACGAGCAGGACGAAGGCGAACAGGATGGCGGTCGTGCCGAGCAGCCCCATCTCGGTGCCGAAGGCGGCGAAGATGTAGTCGCTCTGCACGTCGGGTATGGGGTTGGCACACGTCGCGCAGGCGGCGACGATGTGGCCGAAGCCGAGGCCCGTCCCGAGCAGGCCCCCCGAGCCCATGCCGTAGAGGCCGAGGTTGATCTGCCCGGTGGCGACGGGATGGAGCCATTCCGAGACCCGGACGTTCACCTGCGTGAACAGACGGTCGGCGGCGAAGGCCCCGGCCACGAACAGCAGGAGGCCCAACACGAGGTAGTTCCACCGTCCCGACGTCAACCACAGCATGGCCATGAACAGCACGAAGATGAGCAGCGCAAACCCGATGTCGTCCTCGCCCCCGAGCACGAGCATGGTGAAACCCCAGGCCACGAGGATGGGGACGAGGGGACGGGGGTCGAGCATGAGGCGGTTGCCGACGCGCAGGGTCGGTACCGAGAGCAGCTCGCGCTTCTCCACGAAGTACGAGGCGAAGAAGACGCACAGCGCCAGCTTGGCCAGCTCGATGGGCTGGCCGTTGACCGGCCCGATCCCGATCCACAGCCGGGCGCCGAAGTGGTTCTGGCCCAGGTGCGGGATGAGCGGCGACAGCATGAGGACCACGGCCGCCAGCAGCAGCAGATAGCGGTAGCGGTCGAGGTCCCGTGACCGGCGCACGAATGCCAGGGTCACGATGTAGGCGCCCACGCCGATGGCGGTCCACCCTGCTTGGGCCTGGGCCCAGTGCTGGGCGATCCGGGCCAGCATGACGTAGCCCAACCCGTTCAACAAGGTGGCGATGGGCAGGAGCACGGCATTGGCGTCGGGGGCGTAGATCCGGTTGGCGACGTGCGCGGCCAGCCCCAGCCCGAGCACGACGGCCAGGAACGGGCCCAGGTTGGTGGGGATCTTCGAGGTGGTGCCGATCGAGGCGAGCACGTAGGTGGCCACCACGATGACCGAGCCGAAGATGAGCAGCCCGAGCTCGGTCCGCCGCTTGGGCTTGGATCGATGGGCCCGCATCGCCTCGGTGGGCGCCAGACGACTGAGGACTCGGGGCACCGGGTCGAGCCTACCGCCGGGGTGCCGGTCGCCCCCGGAACCTGGGACCCCGTCGCCCGGTGACCGGCAGTACCCTGGGTATTCGATGGAGGCTCCCGAAGCGGCGCGCGGCGCCAGCACGACCGCCCGCCCCGGCCCGCCGGCGGGCGAGGCGGCGCCGACCCTCACCCCGGTCCGGGCCGAGGACGCCGTCACCGCCCGGGGCCCGGAGCGGTTCTCCAACCGTGAGCTGTCGTGGCTCGAGTTCGGGGCCCGGTTGCTCGAGCTCGCCGGTGACGAGCGGGTGCCGCTGCTGGAGCGGGTGAAGTTCCTGGCCATCTTCTCCGAAGGCCTCGACGAATTCTTCCAGGTACGCGTGGCGGGGCTCAAGGACCAGGTCGACGCCGGGTTGCGAACCCGTTCGGCCGACGGCCTGCGGCCCAGCGAGGCGCTGCGCGCCATCGGCGAGCGCGTGGCCGAGCTCGTGGATCGCCAGTCGGGCATATTCCTCGACCTCGTGGTGCCGGCCCTGGCCGACGCCGGCGTCCGGGTGGCGGACTGGTCGTCGCTCGACGACTCCGACCGCCGGCACCTGACCGAGGCGTTCAACCGCCAGATCTTCCCGGTGCTCACCCCGTTGTCGGTCGACCCCGGGCACCCCTTCCCCTACATCTCGAACCTCTCGCTCAATCTCATCGTGCGGGTGGGCGATCCCATCAACGGAGTCGAGCGGGTGGCACGGGTGAAGGTCCCCCCGCTGCTGCCCCGCTTCGTCGTCATGCCCGACGGCGAGCGGTTCGTGGCGCTCGAGCAGATCATCGCGGCCCAGCTGGCCACGTTGTTCCCCGACATGGTGATCGGGGAGCACTACGCGTTCAGGGTGACGCGCAATGCCGACCTCGTGCTCGACGAGGACGAGGCCGACGACCTCCTGGCCGCGGTCGAGATGGAGCTGCGCCGGCGCCGGTTCGGACGGGCCGTGCGCCTCGAGGTCGCGGCGGAGATCTCCGACGACATGCGGGACATGTTGGTGCACGAGCTCGACCTCGGGCCCGAGGACCGCTACGAGATCGCCGCGCCGCTCGACCTCGGCGGTCTGTGGGGCGTCTACGAGCTCGACCGCCCCGACCTACACGAGCAGGCGTGGGCGCCGATGACGCCGCCCCGCCTCGCCAACGCCGGCAACGAGCCTGCCGACCTCTTCGCCGTGCTGCGCGAGCGCGACGTGCTCGTCCATCACCCCTACGACTCGTTCACGACCTCGGTCGAGGCGTTCATCGCGCAGGCGGCGGCGGACCCCGACGTCCTCGCCATCAAGCAGACGCTGTACCGGACATCGGGCGACAGCCCGATCGCGGCGTCGCTCATCCAGGCCGCCGAGGCGGGCAAGCAGGTGGCGGCGGTGGTCGAGCTCAAGGCGCGCTTCGACGAACAGGCCAACATCTCCTGGGCCCGTGCCCTCGAGGAAGCCGGGGTGCACGTCGTCTACGGGCTCGTCGGGCTGAAGACCCATTCCAAGGCCGCACTGGTGGTCCGGCGCGAGGAGGACGGGATCCGGCGCTACTGCCATATCGGCACCGGCAACTACAACCCCCGCACGGCGAGGCAATACGAGGACCTCGGGCTCCTGTCGGCCGACCCCGATCTCGGTGCCGATGTCGGTGACCTGTTCAACTTCCTCACCGGCTACAGCCGGTACGCGCGCTATCGGAAGCTGGTGGTGGCGCCGATGGCACTGCGCCAACGGATCACCGAGCTCATCGAGCAAGAGGCGCGAGCTGGGCCCGAGGGCCGCATCACCATCAAGGTGAACGGCCTGACCGACCCCGACATCATCGACTCGCTCTATCACGCGTCGGTGGCGGGCGTCCCCATCGACCTGGTGGTGCGCGGGGTGTGCAACCTGCGGCCCGGTGTGCCCGGCCTGTCGCACACCATCCGGGTCAGGTCCATCGTGGGCCGCTTCCTCGAGCACTCTCGCATCTACCGATTCGGCGGGACCGGCGAGCGTCCGCTGACGCTGCTCATAGGATCGGCCGACCTCATGGAACGCAACCTCGACCGCAGGATCGAGGTCCTGGCGCCGGTCCTCGACCCCGAGCTCCAGGCGCGGCTGCTCGAGGTGCTCGAGCTGAACCTCGCCGACGACACCAACTCCTGGGTCCTCGGTGGGAACGGCACCTGGGAGCGGGTGCCCACCGTGGAGGGCACGAGCGCCCAGCGCCGGCTCCAAGAGCTCGCCCGCGACCGTGCCCGGCGCCGGCGCGAGGCCGACACCCTCGGGGCGGCCGGCTAACCCGTCGAGGTCCGGGGCAGCCCGTCGAACCCGGCCGCGCCCATGGGTCCCTCGGAGTGCCCGACGTCGGTCGCCAGCGCGTCGGTGGCACGTCGCACCGGGGTGTCGTCGAGGGACGCGACCTCTTCCCGCGCATGGCGCAGGCGCTGGCCCCACCCCTCGCCCGAGAACCGCAACGACAGGTACGCGATGCCCCCGAGGGGGATGGGCAGCCAGAAATTCACGAGCCGATAGCCGAGGACGCCGAGGATGGCGGTCTCCCGGGGAACGCCGAACCCGACCAGGGTGGGGATGAGCACACCTTCGATGACGCCGAGCCCCGAGGGTGTGATCGGGATCACGGCGAGCACCTGGGCCAGGCCGTAGGCGACCAGGAGCTCGACCGGGGACACGATCTTGCCCAGGGCGGCGATGAAGACGAACAACGAGGCGGCGTCGAGGAGCCAGAACGCCGCCGCCCACCCGATGGCGCGCCGCAGCAACTGTGGTTCGGCCAGGAACCGCCCGAGACGCTCGGCGACGCGATGGGCCTGGACGGCGAGCTTGTCGCCGTCGACCAACGGGACATGGGTCGCCCAGCGACGGATGACCTCGATCGAGCGGTTGCGCCCGCGCGTGAGGGCCAGGACCAACCCTGCGAACAGCCCCATGAGCACGACACCCGCGCCGGCGGCCACCGCGTACAGGGGGTGATAGCCGCGCACGAACACCGACACGAGCAGTGCCAACCACAAGATGGAATTGAGCACGAGCGCGGAGCCGACCCCCTGCATGCCGAGGGCGAAACCGGCGTCGGCGCCCGGGACGCCCGCCTGGGTGAGAAGGCGGAAGGCCACCGCGGTGCCCGGAGCGGTGCCTCCCGGCATGATGTGGCTCACCGAAAGGCTCGACAGGTTGATCCGCAGCAGCTGGGACCGGCGGGGGCCCGCGTGATGCAGCACGGTGTGGGTGAGCTGGCTGTAGGAGACGAGGGCCGCGACCTCGAGCACCACGCCGGCGATCACGTAGGCGAAGTTGATCCTGCCCAGGAGGTTCACCGACTTCCGTGCGCCGGCGAGCTGCGGCAGGACCAGGTACTCGAGGATGAGGAAGAGCCCGACCGCGTAGAGCCCCCACTTGACCTGCCTGCGCACCCGCCGTCGACGGGGGGCGATCTCGGTTCGCGCCTGCATCCGGGCCATGCTTCCACGTCAGCGGGCGCGACACGGGCCAATCGGGGCAGTCCCGACGGTGGCGGAGTTGCCGCGGTCAGCGGGACCGGGGCTGCCATGCTTGAGGGGATGTCGGAGATCCCTTCACCGCCGGTGACCCGGCGCGCCCGGCTTTGGGAGTGGTCCGACGAGCGACGCGTCCCTCTGCAAGCCATTCTGGCCACGGTGGGCGTTGTGGTCCTCACGCTCATGGCGGGCAAGATCGCCTACAAGCTCCGTGATGTCCTGCTGCTCATGGCGGTGGCCGGCTTCATCGCCCTGTTGCTCAACCCCCTGGTCGTCCTCCTCCAACAATGGGGGGTCTCACGTCGGGGCTATGCCGTGGCCATGGTCACGGTGTTCGCCGTCCTGGCCTTCGCCGGCCTCGCCTATGCGTTCGGCTACCCGCTCGCGAACGGGTTGTCGCACCTCATCTCGAAGCTTCCGAGCTACGTGAACAGTGCCGAGCACGGCAAGGGGTACATCGGGCATCTCGTCCGCAAGTACCACGTGCAGCATTGGGTGCAGCAGAACCTGCCCAAGCTCCAGAGCTACGCCAAGAACCTCTCCAAGCCGGCGTTGAAGATCGGGACCGGCGCCCTCACGATCGGCTTCGACTTGTTCGTGGTGTTCATGCTCGTGTTGCTGTTGCTGCTCGAGGGGCCCAAGCTGCGCGTCGGCCTCCTGCGGCTGACCGCTCCCGAGCGCTCCGCCCGTGTCACCCGGATCGCCGGAGAGGTCTCCCGGTCGGTCACCGGCTACATGCTCGGCAACTTCATCACCTCGGCCGTCGCCGGAGTGGTGGTCTTCGTGACCCTGGTCGCCTTAGGGGTGCCCTACGCCTTGTTGTGGGCGCTGTGGGTGGCGCTGTTCGACTTCCTGCCCATGGTGGGCGGCGCGTTGGCCGGCATCCCCACCGCCTTGTTCGCCCTGACGCACTCCCTGACCGCGTTCATCGTCTTCGGCGTCGTCTTTCTCACCTACACCCAGGTCGAGAACCACGTCCTCAACCCCATCGTCATGAGCAGGACGGTGCGGATCAACCCGCTCCTGGTCCTGATCGCCATCTTGGTCGGGGCCAACATCGGCGACCTGGTGGGCGGTTTCTTCGGAGGCTTTGTGGGCACCCTGTTGGCGATCCCCATCGCCGGGTCCATCCAGGTGATCGTCCGGGAGATGTGGCGCTCGACCGCCCCCGAGGCGCAATTGGAGGTCGTGGGAGGCTCAAGCAGCCCCACGGCGGTCCCGTAGGCTGCCGTCGTGCGCGTCCTGGTCGTCCTCCCGACATACAACGAAGCGGAGAACGTCGACCACGTCCTGCGGCGCATCCGGGCCGCCCTGCCCGAGGCAGGGGTGTTGGTGGTCGACGACGGCAGCCCTGACGGCACGGCCAACTTGGCCGAGAAGCTCGGCGCCGAGTTGGGCAACATCGAGATCCTGCGCCGCAACGCCAAGTCGGGCCTGGGCAGCGCGTATCGCGCCGGCTTCGCCTGGGGCCTGGCGCGGGGTGGGAGGCGTTCGTCGAGATGGACGCCGACCTGTCGCACGAACCCGAGGCCCTCCCGAGCCTCATCGCTCCGCTGACCCAAGGTGTCGACCTCGTGGTCGGCTCGCGCTATGTGCCCGGTGGATCGATCCCCAACTGGCGCTGGCACCGTCGGCTGCTGTCCCAGGGCGGCAACGTCTACGCCGCGCTCCTCCTCCGGCTGCACGTGGCCGACTCGACGTCGGGGTTCAGGGCCTATCGCGCCGATGCCCTGCGCAGCATCGACCTCGACGCGGTGCGCGCCGAGGGGTACGGGTTCCAGATCGAGATGGTCCATCAGGTCCTCCAGCACGGGGGAGAGGTCGTCGAGGTGCCCATCCGGTTCGTGGACCGGGTGGAGGGCAAGTCGAAGATGTCGATGTACATCGTGGTGGAGGCTCTGGCCCTCGTGACGTGGTGGGCCTGCAAACGTGCCGTTCGGGTGCTGGTGCGGGGACGCGCGAGTCGCCCCCGGAGGGGGGCCGCGGCCTGACCCCGGGTCGTCGGTCCCCGGGCCGGTCCCCTGCCCGGGAACCCGGTGCCCGGTGCATGAGAACATGGAGCGGTGAGCACACTGACCCGGATCCTGGTGGTCGATGACGAGCCGTACATCACCGACCTGCTCGGCGCCGCACTGCGCTTCGAGGGCTTCGCGGTGGAGACCGCGGCCACAGGAGGCGACGCCATGACCCTCGCCGAGCGTGGACACCATGACCTCGTCCTCCTCGACGTCATGCTGCCCGACGTCGACGGCACCGAGGTGTGCCGCCGGCTGCGGGCCCAGGGGAACCGGACGCCGGTGCTCTTCCTGACTGCACGCGACGCAACCGAGGACAAGGTGGGGGGGCTCACCGCCGGTGGCGACGACTATGTGACCAAGCCCTTCAGCCTCGATGAGCTCGTGGCGCGCATCCACGCGGTGCTGCGGCGGGCGACGCCCGCCCGAACCGGCGAACGGCTCCAATTCGCCGACCTGGAGATGGACGACGAGACCCATGAGGTGTGGCGCCAGGGCGAGCTCGTCGAGCTGACCGCGACGGAGTTCAACCTCTTGCGGTACATGCTCGAGAACGTCCGTCGGGTCCTGTCCAAGAGCGAGATCCTCGGTCATGTCTGGCACTACGACTTCGAAGGCGACCCCAACATCGTCGAGACCTACATCAGCTACCTCCGCAAGAAGGTCGACCGCATCGAGCCACCGTTGATCCACACCATCCGGGGGGTCGGCTACAGCCTGCGCCTACCCCGCGACCGGGACTAGCCGAGGTGGACGGCGCCGTCGACGGCGCAAAGGGCGAGAGCTAGGTGTCGCTCAGGCGCCGACTGGTCGTCGGCATGCTCCTTCTGCTCGTGGCCGGTCTCATCACGACCGACGTCGTGACGTCGTCTTCGCTTCGGTCGTTCTTGCTGGGGAGGCTCGACGAGCAGATCGACTCGTCGCAGAACCAGGCGTACCAATACATCACGCAGGTGTACCAGCGCGACCTGAAGGCCGGGAACCGCACACCGGTGACCGACCCCGGGGCCTGGCTCGCCGAACTGGGCACCAAGCCCAGGGCGAGCGGGCGCGTCACCGCCGGCCCGGTGCACGACCCCCGGCTCAGCGGCTCGGTGCTGGCGGCCCGGCTCAGCTCCGACGCCTACGTCGAGGTGATCTCATCCGACGGCATGATCGTGATCCGCGTCCCTTCGGGTCTGGCCGGGAACCCCGACCCGGCCCCGATGCTGCCGCGTGTGCTGCTTGTCCAGCACATCCCCACCCGGGCCGTCTTCGGTACCAAGCACGGGCCCTATGCGCCGGAGGACCAGTCGATCGACGTGCCCGCCGTCGGGTCCCACGGGGTGCGTTACCGGGCCCAGGCGGTGGCGGTGCCGGGCGGCACCCTGGTCACCGCCATCTCGCTCGACCCCACGGACAAGACCCTGGCGTCGTTGACCCACGTCGAGGTGATCGTGTCGATCGCGGTGATCCTCGCGCTGTTGTTGCTGGCGCTGTGGATCGTGCGTCTGGGCATGCGCCCCCTCGACGACATGACCGAGACGGCCGGGGCCATCGCCAGCGGGGACCTCACGCGCCGTATCCGGCGCGCCGATGATCGCAGCGAGGTCGGTCGACTGGGCTCGGCCCTCAACGGGATGCTGAGCCAGATCGAGGCTGCCTTCCGGGAGCGCACGTCGTCGGAGGCGCGTTTGCGGCGTTTCGTCGCCGACGCCGTCACACGAGCTTCGCACACCGCTGACCTCGATCCGCGGCTACGCCGAGCTCCTGCGCAAGGGGGCGTTCGATACCGAGGAGGAGAAGCGCCGAGCCGCCGAGCGCATAGAGGGCGAGGCGGCCCGCATGAGCCTGTTGGTCGAGGACCTCCTGCTGTTGGCCCGCCTCGATCAGGGGCGCCCGCCGACGCGCGAGCCGGTGGACCTGTGTCGGGTGGTCGCCGACGCGGTGGACGCGACGCGCGTCAACGACGGGGGCCGGCCCATCTCCCTCGACATGGCCGGCCCCGTGGTCGTCGACGGTGACGGCGCCAGGCTCCGGCAGATCGTGGACAACCTCCTCCAGAACACGGTGGTGCACACGCCCGCCGGTACGCCGGTCCACGTGGACGTGGTACGACAGGGTTCCAGTGCGGTGGTGCGGGTGAGAGACGAGGGGCCCGGGCTCGACGCCGAGCAGGCCTCGCACGTCTTCGACCGCTTCTACCGGGGCAGCGAGGCGCGCACGGGCGAAGGCACGGGACTGGGACTGTCCATCGTGGCCGCGCTGGCCGGAGCCCATGGCGGGAGTGCCCGGGTCGAGACGGCGCCGGGCGCGGGCGCCGTCTTCATCGTCGAGATCCCGATGTCGGATCCCGAGACCGAGGAGCGGCGTTCGCCCGCCGGGGTCGACGGGGCCGACAGTGCCGACGGTGCCGACCGACCGAGCGCCGCGGGCCCGACCGGCGGGGACGAGAATCTTGCGCCCTCCGTTCGTCGTTGACCGCGGCCGGGGCGCCCCGGTCCTCCTGGTCCATGGACAACCCGGCCTCGGGAGCGACTGGGACGAGGTCGCGCAGAGGCTGCCCGATCATCGGCTGCTCATCGTGGACCGTCCGGGCTATGGCCGCAGTGGTGACGAGACGCTCAGCATCGAGGGCAATGCCGAGGTGTTGGGAGACCTGGTGGTGGAGCGCAACGCCGCGCCGGTCACCGTCGTCGGCCACAGCTACGGCGGAGGGGTCGGCATCGAGCTCGCGGCACGCCGGCCCGAGCTCGTGTCGGGACTCGTCCTGGTGGGATCCATCGGTCACGCCGACAGCCTGAATGTCCTCGACCGACTTCTCGCCACCCCGGTCATGGGAGAGGCCCTCAGCGCGGCCGGGCTCTTCACCTTGGGTCATGTGCTGCCGCTCGTGCGTCACCTGGTCGGGTCCCAGCGTCTCGGTCCGTTGGAATGGCTGCGGGCCACGTTGCCCGACGAGCGCTACGACAAGGTCTCCGCCCAGCGCGGGCGGCAGGTGTGGAGGAGCTTCGTGGCCGAGCAACGCGCCCTCATCCGCGAGATCGGTGCCGTGGAGTCCGCGCTGGGCTCGGTGCGTGTGCCCACGGTCGTCATCTCCGGGACCTGGGACGTCGTCGTCCCAGCGTCGGTGTCGGCCTGCATCGCGACGGCGATCCCGGGAAGTGAGCTCGTGAGCGTGGCTCGGACCGGGCATTTCCTCCCTCGCGACGCACCCGAGGTCGTGGCGGCCGGGGTGCGCCGCGTGGAGTCCCGGGCGCGCCGACCAGGGCGCGCCACAGGCGGAGCACGACACGCCGACCTGAGGGTCCCCAGATGCGAGACTGCGGGCCATGGCCATCGACTTCACCTTCGAACCCGACGTCGAAGAGGCCCGCGTGCGAATGCGGGCGTTCGTCGACGAGGACGTGCGTCCCACCGAGGAGCGCCTGGCGGCCGAGGGCTCGGGCCGCGGTGACTGGCGGGCGGAGCTCGACCGCCTCCGGGGACGGGCGCGTGAGCTCGACCTGTGGATGCCGCACATGCCCAGGGCGTGGGGTGGAGTGGGCCTGGGGCCGACGGCGTTGGCGGCTGTGTCGGCCGAGTCGGCCAAGGCTCGTTGGGCGTCGTATGTGGTGAACTGCTACGCGCCCGACGAGGGCAACATGCACACGTTGTTGCACTGGGGCACCGACGACCAGAAAGCGCGGTACCTCGCTCCCATGTGCGAAGGCACCGTCCGGTCGTGCTTCGCCATGACCGAGCCGGAGGTGGCGGGATCGGACCCGACGCTCATGCGGACCCGGGCCGTGTCCGACGGTGACGAGTGGGTGATCAACGGGCACAAGTGGTTCATCAGCGGCGCCCGGGGAGCGAGGTTCGCCATCCTCCTCGCCCGCACCGAGGACGAGCCCGAGGTCCCCCAGGCCGCCACCACGGCGTTCATCGTGGACGTGCCGTCGTCGGGCTGGGAGATCGTGCGCGACGTCGAGACCATGGCCGGGAGCCACAACCACTGCGAGATCCGGATCACCGACCTCCGGGTGCCCGACGCCAACCGGCTGGGCGAGCGGGGCCAAGGACACCGCCTCGGGCAGTACCGGCTGGGCCCGGCACGCCTGGCGCACTGCATGCGATGGCTCGGCCAGATCGAGACGGCGCTGGACCTGATGGTGGCGAGAGCCACACAGCGCTACTCGCACGGGTCGTATCTCTCGGAGAAGCAGGGAATCCAGTGGCTGGTGAGCGAGTCGGCGATCGAGCTGTACCAGGCCAAGCTGATGGTGTTGCACGCCGCCTACCGGATCGAGCGCGGGCTCCCGTTCACGACGGAGGTCTCCATGGCCAAGCACCATGTGGCCAACACGCTGTGGCGGGTCGTCGACCGGGCGGTGCAGGTCCACGGGGCGCTCGGGTACTCCAAGGACTCGCCCTTGTCGGACATGCTGCTCCAGGCGCGCTGGAGCCGGTTCGCCGACGGCGCGGACGAGATCCACAAGTGGCGGGTGGCCGAGGCCGTCATCGCCGCCTACGACGAGCACGGCACTACGCGTGCCGCTACCGGGGACCTTCCCCTCTAAGCCGTGGGCGTGGCCCGCATCAGGTCCGGAGCCGACTCCCGGCTACGACGCGCACCGGACTACCACGAATAGCGGTAGACGACCTGGGCCACGCACGAGGGCTTGTCCGAGCCCTCGGTCTCGATGGTGATGTCGAGAACGGCTTGGGCCGCGTCGGGGCCCACGCTCTCCACCGATGCCACCGCGGCCCCGAGCCGCAGCTTGGAGCCCACCTTCACCGGTGACGGGAAGCGGACCTTGTTGCATCCGTAGTTGACACCGAACTTGAAGCCCTCGACCCGGATCACCTCGTGCAGGATCGAAGGGATGATCGACAGGGTGAGGTAGCCGTGGGCGATGGTGGTGCCGAAGGGCCCCGCCGCGGCCCGCTCGGGATCGACGTGGATCCACTGGTGGTCGCCGGTGGCATCGGCGAAGAGGTCGATCTGGGGCTGGTCGATCACGTGCCAGTCCGAGAACCCGAGGTGCTTGCCCGTGAGCTGGGTGAGCTCATCGATGCTCGAAACGGTTGTCGTCATGGCCGCGACCTTATTCGCTGCGCCCGCTCCGGCGCCGACCGAAGCAGCCCAACCGACGTCATTTGAACCAGACGCGTTGGTACTCCCGGCTCTGGGGATGGAGGTAGAGGGCCATGAGGACCGCGGTGAAGAGGAGGTTGATCCCGACGAGGCTGAACCCCAGGCTCAACCCGGCGTAGAACAGGACCAGGAGGTAGGAGAAGACGCTCAGCCCGCACAGCACGATGCCGAGCCAGTATCCCCAGCGCCGCTCGTTGGCGACCCCGTATCCGGCGACGCCCACGCCCAGGGACAGCAGCCCCGGATAGGCGCCGAAGAGGATCGACAGCAGGCCGAACACGGCGATGGCGTAGCTGAGCATCACCGCACCCTGCAGCGTCTGGGGCTGCGACGGGTCGAACCATCGTCTGGGCTCGGCCATTCGGTCATTCTTGCAGGTCCGGGTGGCCGACCGACCCCGGCCCGGTCGGTAGTCTCGGGGTGGTGAAAGCGGCCCGCGAGCTCGATGCCCGGGGACGGGCGTCCCGGCTCTTCGGCCGACGTGCCTCAGATGCCCACCCGAGCAAGCGTGCGACGGGCGAAGCGCACATGTGGGACCACCACCACCGCAACGTCCAGGGTGGAGGGGCCCGCGCCGCGATATTCGGCATCGCCGACGGGCTGGTGACCAACGTGTCGTTGATCCTCGGTGTCGCCGGCGCCAATGCCGGGCCGAGTGTCGTTCGGCTGGCCGGCATCGCACTGCTGATCGCGGGTGCGTTCTCCATGGCGTCGGGGGAGTGGACTTCGATGTCGGCCCAGCGCGAGCTCTTCGAACGCGAGCTGGCGATGGAGAGCCACGAGATCAGGCATCGGCCCGAGGGCGAGCGACGCGAGCTCGTCGGCATCTACGAAGAGCGGGGGGTCGACCCCACGATCGCCCGCACGCTGGCCGACGAGATGATGCGGACACCCGAGCTGGCGCTCGAGACCCATGCCCGGGAGGAGCTCGGGATCAACCCTGCAGCCCTCGGCCGCCCCCTGCAGGCGGCGGTGTCGTCGTTCGCCACATTCGCCGTGGGCGCCCTCATCCCGCTCGTCCCCTGGTTTGTCACACGGGGGACCGCCGCGGTCGTGGCGTCGGTGGCGGTGAGCGCGCTCGCGGCTCTCGCCGTGGGCGCGGCTCTGGCCGCGTTCACCCGGCGCAGCTGGTGGCGGTCGTCGACCCGCCAGCTGCTCATGACAGCGCTCCCGGCCGCGGTCACCTACGGCGTCGGCGCCCTCGTGGGCGTCAGCGCCGTCCATTAGCCGGCGTCCTCGACGAGGGACCCGGCGCTCCGGGTCCGGCGCGCCGATGGTGGCTCAGCGCGCCCCGCGTCGCCAGGTGGAGCTGAATTGCGACAGCCGGTACATCGCCCGGCGAGGCGTGTCCACCATCGCCAGGAGCACGAAGCCGAGGATGATGAGGGCACCTCCTGCCACTGCCAGCCATTGCGCCACGGCTCCCAGGCCGGTGAAGGCCAAGGACCCCGAGCTGGCCTGGACCACGGGATCACGAGCGGTCGTGGGGTCCGGGGTGCTCGGGTGCGGAGACCCGGTTGCGGCGGTGACCGCCCGAGTCGTCGTCGACGGTCCGGAGGCCGGTCTGGTCGACGTGGGGGCGTTGGCGGACGAGGCGGGTCCGGTCGCGCCTTGGGTGGTGGGCGTGGCGGGACCGGCCACGGTCGTGGTCGCGGTGTTCGGCGCGGGACACCCGGGTGGGGATCCTGGATTCCCCGCAGCCTCGTAGAAGAGCTGGAGCAGCGCGCACACGGTGTCGGTGGAGACGAGCCACGTTCCGTCGATCGACACCGCGAATCCCTGATTGTTGGGCAGGATCGGGCTGCCACCGGGTCCGAGGATGTCGTAGGTCACCGCAGCACAGGGACTGGTGAGCCCGGCCCGGGTACATCCGGCGCTGTCGGGGAAGGTGACGTCATCGACCTTCGCCCCGGACTCCGACGAGGCCAGCGTGGACGAGAACGCATCGCTCAGACCGGTCGCGATGGACGCCCCGTTCTCTATGACGGCCTCTTTGTCCGCGATCGAGGCACTCGGGTCGAACAGGGTCTCGAACGCCTGGGTGATGGCACTGACGTCGGGCGATGCCGGCGTGGTGGTCGGGGTGGTCGTCGGCGGCGGTGTCGTGGTCGGGGGGGCGGTGGTGGGCGGGGTGGCGATGGCCGTGGTGGCGATGACCGGGGAGAACGGCGCGCCACCGGGTCGGGTCGCGACGATGCCGGAGGGAGCGCTGTCGTTGGGGTACGGCTGGCAGAACAAGTTGAGGGTGCTCCCCGACACCACCAGCGACAGGGAGATGCTCGGGTCGACCCTGAGGGTGACGACGTCCCCTGACGCGGTGAAGGGCCCCACCGTGCCGGGAGTGGACGGCAGGTCCAGGGTGATCCCCTGTGCCGGGACCGGGCTCGGGAGGGGTGCGTTGATGGCGATGGGGCCCGAAGAGACCGTCGCCGGTGTGACGCCGGTGCCGTCGACTCCCACCGTGGCGGTCCCGGTGATGGCGGAATTGCCGAGAGCGGCCGCCGCCGACGCGATGGACGAGGGCAGGTTGAATTGCGTCTGGAAGTCCGTGGCCGAGAACGTCTGCCCCGCCGAGAGAGCACGCGGGATCGAGGCCGTTGTGGTCACGTCATTGAGGGCGATGTTCCCGACCGGCGTGCCCGGGCAGTACAGCTCGTAGGGCCCGGTGAGCCCACCGGGCGGAATCGTCGTGGGTGGTGTCGTGATGGGACCGGTGGTGACGATCACCGGTGAGATGGGCGCTCCGTCGGGCGGAACAGAGATGATGCCGGTTGGCGCGCTGTTGTTGGCAAACGTGGTGCACGTCAGGTTGAAGGGGACGTTGATGTCGGATCCCGAGGCCACCAGCGTCAAGTTGATCTGGTCGTCCTCGGAAACCGTGATCGTGCCGCCCGACGCCGTGAAGGGCCCGATCGACACGGGCGAGGACGGCACGGCCAGCGCCAAGCCCGACGGGGGGACCGGGGTCGGGATGGGGACGCTGAAGTCGAGCACACCGGAGGTGGTGGCGTTGGGGGTGGCTCCCGCCACGTTGACCTGTGCCGTCGCCGATCCGCTGATGATCGTGTTCCCGAGCGCGGCCGCGGCCGCGACGATGGGTGCGGGGATGGTCAGGTTGTTCTGGTATCCCGTCACGCTGAACTGGTCACCGGCGGAGGGATCCGCCGGAGAGAGCGTTCCCGAGGTGGTGACGTTGTTGATGGCGAAGCTCCCGACCGGGCTCCCCGGGCAGTACAGCTCGTAGGGGCCCGCGGTCGGGGCCGGAGGCGTGATCGTCGCCGTCCCGGTGGCGATCACCGGCTCGAGCGGTGACACCGACGGCGCGCTGGTCGACAGCCCCGTGGGCTCGGTGTTGTTGGGATACGGCGTGCAGAAGAGGCCGAAGTTGTCGCCGAATTCGGTGACGTTCAGGTCGACCCCGTTGATGCTGAAGGAGATCGGCCCCCCGAGGGCGGTGAACGCCCCGAGCTCGAAGGCCGGCGGGGTGGCGTCGAACTGGACGCCGGTGGCGGGCACCGGGTCGGGAAGCGTCACGCTGAAGGGCATGTCGAAGACGTAGGGGAACGGTCCGGGGAACGGTCCGGGGAACGGTCCGGGGAGCACGGTGATGGGACCGGTGAAGGTAGACGTCGTCGGCGTCGACGACGACGAGGGAGACGAAGAGGATGCCGTGCCCGCGATCGGCACCGGGGGCCCTCCGGGGTTGAACCCCGGCACGACCCCGGTCGTGTCGAGGAACATGGACTCGTCCCCGGTGATCTGGGTGAGCCCGAGACCCTCGGCCTGCTGCACCACGCTCTGGGGGATCGAGAACTGCGTCTGGAGGCTCGACAGCTGGAACTGCTGGCCCTCGGTCAGCGTGGACGGAGTGATGGTGGCGGTGGTGGTCGTGTCGTTGAGCACGAGGTTTCCCACCGGGCTTCCCGGGCAGTACAGCTCGTAGGGGCCCGAGGGAGACGAAGGCGGGACCGTGGTCGGCGGATTGGTCGTCGGGGGTGTCGGGGACCCCGACGTGTCGGCCGTGGCGATGATGGGCCGCAGAGGTGTCGCCGTGGGGGCGGTCCCCGTCGAGCCCGAAACTGCCTCACTGTCGTTGGGATAGGCGGTGCACGACGCCTTGAATGCCTTGCTCGACAAGGCGGCGACGAGGAGCGTGGACTGGTCCTGGGCGATGGTCACCGGCCCGCCCAAGGCGGTGAAGGGCCCAACGGTGCCCGGAGCGGTCGGGAAGTCGACGGCGAGGCCCGCGCTCGGAACCGTGGTCGGGATGGGAACGTCGAAGGGCATCGAGCCTGTCGACGCCCGGTCGGTGGTGGCGCCGTAGGCATCGACCGCACTGGCGGCCAAACCGTCGAAGCTGCTGTTGCCGAGACCTGCGGCCGCCGAGACGAGCCCGGCGGGGAGCGGGATGTGGGTCTGGTAGCCCGTGACGTCGAATTGCTCACCGGCGGAGAGGTTCTGAGGCGAGATGGTGGCGGTGGTCGTGACGTCGTTGAGCACGAGGTCGCCCACCGGGGTGTGCGGGCAGTACAGCTCGTAGGGGCCCGTGAGCGTGGGGGGAGGCGGCGGCGGGACCGCCTGTCCGGAGGTCGCGATCACAGGGGCCACGGGCAGGCCCGGAGGTGTCTGGTTGGTGAAGCCCGAGGGCAGGGTGTTGTTCGGGTACGACGAACAGCTCAGCGCGATGAGGCCGATGCCGTCACCATCGATGTCGGTGGTGTTCGACGAAGGGGCTTCGCTCACGGTGATGTTGTCGCTCGTCGCGGTGAAAGGGCCGACGGTCACCGGCGTCGACGGGACGTCGAGGGTGACTCCCGAAGGCGGGACCGGGTTCGGGATGGGTATGTCGAAGGCCATCGCCCCTGTCGAGATGGACGGAGGTGTCGCGCCGGTGGCCTCGATCGTGGTGGTCAGTGTGCCGGTGAGAGAGGTGAGGCCCGTGGCTTCGGCGTCCTGCACGATGGAAGCGGGAAGCTGCTCCTGGACCTGGACGCCGGTCACGTTGAATTGCTGTCCCGTGGTCGGGGTCGTCGGAGAGAGGGCGCCGGTCACGACCACGTCGTTGAGGACGATGTTCCCCGCCGGGGTACCGGCACAGAAGGTCTCGTAGGGCGCGGTGTTGGCGAAGGCGGAGCTCGTTATCACTTGCGCAATGACTCCGGCTACTAATGAGGATCCGATGACCAGTGCAAGCGCGCCGACGATGCTGAGCCGGGTGGCGAGGTGCTGAAAGCGTCCCACAGTGACCCCCTCTGCCCGCCGGCTGGGGGATCGGGCCCCTCAGTCGGCGACGGGCGAGTGTGTGGTTGCTATGGCAGCATTCAGGGGCTTGGCGCGCATCCCCAAGATTGATGAACCGCACAGAGTGACTGGTCGTGACAGTGGTGTCACCACACCGTCACGAGGAGGCCGGCACGTCGGCGACGTAGGCACGGTCGGTGTGGTCGATCTCGAAGCCGAGCTTCCGGTAGAGGTGTACCGCCGCGGTGTTGTCGGCGTCGACGTACAGCATCCCCACGGTGATGCCGCGCGCCGAGAGGTGGTCGAGGCCGGCGAGGACGAGGTCACGCCCCAGGCCGAGGCCCTGGAAGTCGGGATCCACCGAGATCACATAGATCTCCCCCAGGGGCGGCTCGGTGTCGTCATGGACCTTGGTCCAACACGAGGCGGCCAGACGCCCGTCGCGCTCGTGCAGGAGAAAGCCCTTGGGGTCGAACCAGGCCTCTGCTTCGCGCTCGCGGATGGTGTCGAGGCTCCAGCCACCCTGCTCGGGGTGGGAGGCGAAGGCCCGGTTGTTGACCTCGAGCCATGCCTCCTCGTCGATCCCGGGCTGGAAGGGACGGGTGGTGATGCGGGGATGGTCGTCGTCGACGGGAAGGGGCCGACGCATCTGGTAGAGGTCGCGTCCCCGCCGTAGACCGCAGGTTTCGGCCATGGTGTCGGTGGCGGGCGTGGGCTTGGGAACCCAGAGGTGCACGTGGCCGCCGCCTTCTCCAGACACTTCGCGCAACGCGGCGGCCAGCAAGCTGATGCCGACCTCGGAATCGGGCTTGCGGTGGTCGGGCCGGATCACGACCTCGACACCCCAGGTGCCGTGACCACGGCTCAGCTGCGCGTAGCCGACCAGGGGCCCGTTGGACGGTTCCCGGGCGACGAACCCGGCGAAGCCGGTGCGTCCGCCGTGGACCAGGTCGAGCCACTTGTGCTCACCGAGCGGGTAGTGCCCGTCGGCCACGAGGGCCTGGTGGAGGAGTTGCGACACCTCGGCGATGTCGGACTCGCCCATCCGGCGCTTGACCTCGACGGGATGCACGGGCCGCAGGCTACCGCCGGCGCCGGGAGCGACGGGGTTGGGCGGTCGACCGGCTCGGTACTGTGAGGTCGTGGCCCGACCTCGTTCTCTGCGCGGCCGGGCTCTCGAGGTCGTCGCCCGGCTGGCCCGGGAGTTCCCGGGGAGCGCCGAGGAGCTGTGCGCACTGCGCCACGTCGGGTCGTTCCAGCTTCTGGTGGCGACCATCCTCTCGGCCCAGTGCACCGACGAGCGGGTGAACATGGTGACGCCGGGCCTGTTCGCGGCGTACCCGACACCCCGGGCGCTCGCCGCCGCGTCGCTCGACGACCTCGAGGAGCGGATCCGGTCCACGGGCTTCTTCCGGTCCAAGGCGAAGAACCTGGTGGGTATGGCCCAGGGGGTGACCGAGCGCTTCGGCGGGGAGGTGCCGTCGTCGGTCGAGGACCTCACGAGCCTGTCGGGGGTGGGGCGCAAGACCGCCAACGTCGTGCGCAGCGTGGCCATGGGCCGACCCGGGCTCCCGGTCGACACCCACGTGGGGCGCCTCACCCGTCGACTGGGCCTGACCGCGCAGACCGACCCCGTCAAGGTCGAGAGTGAGATCGGCGCCCTCGTCCCGGCCGAGGAGTGGGGGGCGTTGAGCCTGCGGCTCATCCTCCACGGCCGCAAGACGTGTCGGGCCCGGACGCCGTTGTGCGGCGAATGCGTGCTGGCCGACATCTGTCCTTCCGCTTCGGTCCCTTTGCGCTGAGGATCACCGGCGCTCTGGGCGCCCGGTCCATCGGTCCCGTGCCGGGCAATTGGGCGGATGTTTTGCACGCGTACCTGGAAGGCGCGGGCCTGGCGTGGTGTTGTAACGGAGACGGAACCGGTTCCCGCCACCTGGTTCCGAGGAGCGCCGGCCGGGATCCGCCGCCTGGCCCGCTCGCGCGACGGCGCCCGAAAGGGCGCCGTCAGCGCATCAGCGCCGTCGGCGTGGGGCCGAGGTGATGCGAGCCAGCCGGCGACCTGCGCCGGTAAGGGCTCGCTCCACCGCGAAGAGCTCGGAGGCGGTGTCGTCGTCCTGCTCCGAGACAGCCTGGTCCGCGATGGCGGCCACGCGCTGGCGCAATTCCTCGAGAGCGGTGGCCACCGAGGACAGCTCGGCCAGGGGGGCGGACACGCCCAGATGATGACGTATCCCCGCCGGTGATGCGAAGCCGCGACACAGAGGTTCGCCGCCATCTCGGCGCCGGTGGGGATGCTGCGAGGCTCTCACCAGGGACGGAGAGCACAAGAGCCCCGAGTACCATCGTGTGCTCGTGCCTCTCGCTCGCCTCGACCTGCGTGGTGTGCCCGCCGACGAGCTGGCGGACGCGCTGCCGCGCCCCCCGGCCGGGACGTCGTTTCCGAGCGATGCGGTGAGGGCGGTCCTCGACGAGGTGCGCAGCGGTGGTGACGCGGCGGTCCGCGCCCTGACGCGACGGTTCGACGGCGTCGACATCGGTAGCCTGGCAGTCCCGAAGGCGGACCTCGACGCCGCGCTGCGGGGGCTCGACCCCGGGCTGCGGGCCGCACTCGAATTGGCCTACGAGCGGATCCTCGCCTACCACGGCCACGAGCCGGAGCCGGTCTCGGACTTCGAGAACGACGGGGTCGTGGTGCGCCACCTTGTACGGCCGGTGGCGCGCGCCGGGATGTACGCCCCAGGAGGCCGGGCCCGCTATCCGTCCACCGTGCTCATGTGTGCCGCCCCCGCCCGGGTGGCGGGCGTGGGTGAGCTCGTGCTGTGTGTCCCACCTGGCCCCGACGGGACCATCGCCAGCGAGACGCTGGCGGCTGCCGCGATCGCCGGGATCGACGAGGTCTACCGCGTGGGTGGCGCGCAGGCGGTGGCGGCCATGGCGTTCGGCACCGAGTCCATTCGGCGGGTCGACGTCATCGTGGGCCCCGGGAACCGCTACGTGGCCGAGGCCAAGCGCCAGGTGTCGGGCATCGTCGGTGTCCCCTCGGCCTTCGCCGGGCCCTCCGAGGTCGTCGTGGTGGCCGACGAGGACACCCCGGTGGCGTGGGCTGCCATCGACATCGTCGTCCAGGCCGAGCACGGGCCCGACGGTCTCGCCTGGCTCGTGACGTGGTCGCCGGCGGCGGCCGATGCCATCGACGCCGAAGTCGACCGGTTGGTGGAGGCCTCGCCGCGACGGGTCGACCTCGAGGCGACACTGGGCACCGGGGGGTACGTGGTGTTGGTCGACGGGCCGCCCGACGCCGTGGCGGTGGCCAACGTGGTGGCCCCCGAGCACCTGGAGCTGATGGTCGAGGGGGCCGAAGGTCTGCTCCCGCTGGTGCGTTGCGCCGGGGCGGTCTTCCTCGGCCCGTACGCGCCGGCCAGCGTGGGCGACTACCTGGCCGGCCCCAACCACGTGCTGCCGACTGCTCGCACGGCCCGCTTCGCCTCCGCACTACGCGTCGACGACTTCCGCACCCACATCCACGCGGTGTCGATGGACGCCGACACCCTCGCCCGCCTCGCACCGCAGGTGGCGGTGATCGCGCAGGCCGAGGGGCTCCCGGCGCACGCCCGGTCCGTCGTCGTGCGGGGCGAACCGTGAAGACCGGGCCGGTGCCGCGGCGCGCCGACCTGGCGACGTTGTCGGGGTACCACTCCCCGCAGGTCGACGTGGAGGTCCGGCTCAACACCAACGAATCTCCCTCGCCGCCGCCGACGGAATGGCTCGACGAGCTGCGCGACGAGTTGGGCCGCATCGACTTCAACCGCTACCCCGATCGTGACGTCACCGAGCTGCGGGCCGCGCTGGGGGAGTTCCACGGGGTGGACCCCGCACAGGTCTTCTGCGCCAACGGCTCCAACGAGGTGTTGCAGTGCCTGTTGTTGGCCTACGGCGGAGCAGGGCGCGTCGTGGCCCTGTTCGAGCCGACCTATGCGCTGCACAGCCACATCGCCTTGCTGACCGCCACGGAGGTGGTGCGGGGCTGGCGCGGCCCCGATCACCGGCTGGACCTCGCGGTGGTGGACCAGGTCGTCGACGAGTCGCGTCCGGTGATCACGTTCTTGTGCTCGCCCAACAATCCCACCGGACGAGCCGAGGCTCCCGAGGTCGTGGCGCACGTGCTCGAGCGCGCGCCGGGCCTGGTGGTGGTGGACGAGGCCTACGGGCAGTTCGCCGCGTGGAGCGCGCTGGACCTGCTCGAGCGCGGCGCACCCGGCTCGCAGCGGCTGGTCGTCGTCCGCACCTTCTCCAAGACGTGGTCGATGGCGGCGTGTCGGCTCGGCTACCTGGTGGGCCACCCCGACGTGGTGGCCGCCTGTGAGGCCGTGGTCCTGCCGTACCACCTCGACGCCATGACCCAGGCGGCGGGGCGCCTGGCGCTGCGCCACCTCGACGCCATGGAGGCGCGCGTGGCGGCGGTCACCGAGGAGCGGGGTCGCATCGCCTCGGCCCTGAGCGACCTGGCGGTCGAGTCGTGGCCCTCGGACGCCAATTTCATCCTGTTCCGTCCCACCGCCCGGGACGCCGTCGATGTGTGGCAGGACCTCCTCGGCGCGTCGGTGCTGGTGCGCGACTGCTCGCGTTGGCCCGGGCTCGACAACTGCCTTCGGGTCACGGTGGGCACGCCCGAGGAGAACGACCGCTTCCTGGCCGCCCTGGCCTCGAGCCTCGGGACCCCCCGGCGTTGAGCGGCGTCGGGGCGAGCCCGCTCAGCCGGGGTCGAGGACTCGAATAACCTGGTCGACTTCATGGCGTGCCAGATCGACAGCGACTCCGGGGCCACCGCGGCCCGGCTCCCTCGATGAGCCCGGCCGACCGTCGAGCCACGCGCCGGCGCCGGACCAAGGAGACGGCCATCGACGTCGAATTGGTGCTCGACGGCACCGGGGCGGTGGAGGTGGAGACCGGCATCCCCTTCTTCGACCACATGCTGTCGCAGCTCGGGCGCCACGGCGGGCTCGACCTCACGGTCAAGGCTGCCGGTGACCTCCACGTCGACGCGCATCACACCGTGGAGGACGTGGGCATCGTGCTCGGAGAGGCGTTGGCCGAGGCGCTCGGGGACAAGGCGGGCATCCGGCGCTTCGCGTCGATCGCTCTGCCGCTCGACGAGGCGCTGGTGGAGGTGGCGCTCGACATCTCGGGCCGTCCCTACCTCGCCTACGACGTGAGCTTCGGGCCCGACGTCGCGCCGCTCGGCTCGCCCCCGTTCGACCCGCAACTCGCCGAGGAGTTCTGGCGCGCCTTCGTCACTGCGTCAGGGATGACGTTGCACCTCCGTCTGGTGACGGGCAAGAACACCCACCACATCGTCGAGGCGTCGTTCAAAGGAGCAGCCCGCTGCCTGCGCGACGCATTGCGCGTCGAGGGGGAGGGCGTGCCCTCGACCAAGGGCACGTTGGGCACCCCCGACGGGGTCTGAGGTGGACGGAGGGATCGCCGTCCTCGACTACGGCATCGGAAACCTGGGCTCTGCGTACAAGGCGCTCGTCCACCTCGGGGCGGATGCCCGCCTCGTCACCGACTCCGACGACGCCACCGGTGCCGCGGGGGTGGTCCTGCCCGGGGTGGGCGCCTTCGGGCGCTGCGCGCAGGCGTTGCGCGCCACCGGCCTCGATGCCGCGGTGGACCATGCCCTGCAGAGGGGTGTGCCGTTCCTCGGGATATGCGTGGGCTTCCAGTTGCTGTACGAGGGGTCCGAGGAGTCCCCCGGCGTGCCGGGCCTGGGCGTGCTCGAGGGCATGGTCCGGTCACTGTCGCGAGACGTGAAGCGACCGCAGATGCAGTGGAACCAACTGGTGAGGCGCCCGGGAACCGACAGCGGGCTCCTCGCCGGGGTGCCCCCCGAGCCCTGGGTGTACTTCGTCCACTCGTTTGCGCCCGAGGCGTCGGGCGACGTGGTGGCGACGTGCGACTACGGGGGCGAGGTCGTGGCGGCGGCGGAGCGGGGACGGGTGTGGGGAGCGCAATTCCACCCCGAGAAGTCCGGCGCGGTGGGGCTGTCGATCCTTGCCAATTTCGTGGCCGAGTGCGGGGACGGGCCTCAGGGTCGGTGACCGGCGCCATGGAGCTCTTTCCCGCCATCGACCTGCACGACCGCGGCGCGGTGCGCCTGGTCCAGGGTGACTTCGGACGCGTGCGCGGCTACGGGGACCCCGTCGCCCTGGCCCGTTCGTACGTCGCCGGCGGCGCCCGATGGATCCACGTCGTCGACCTCGACGCGGCGCGCACGGGGGAGCCGGTGAACCGCGACGTCGTCTTGCAGATCGCCGCCGCGGTCGATGTCGCGGTGCAGGCCGGGGGGGGCGTGCGTGGTACCGCCGATGCCACGGCCTTGCTCGACCACGGAATCGAGCGAGTGGTGGTCGGGACCGCCGCTCTCGAGACTCCCGAGCTCGTGGAGTTCCTGGCGTCGCGCTACCCGGGCCGGGTGGCGGTGGGCCTCGATCACCGTGGTGCGGGCGCTGAGTTGGCGGTGCGGGGTTGGGAGCGCCCGAGCGGGACGACGCTCGGCGCCGCTCTGGACCGTCTGGCGGCGGTGGACCTCGGCGCCGTGGTCGTCACCGCGATCGACCGTGACGGGATGCTCGGAGGGCCCGACCTCGTCGGATTGCGCAGCGCCCTCGAACTCACGGCGCATCCCGTGGTCGCCTCGGGCGGGGTCCGCTCCCCGGCGGACCTCGCCGCCCTCGCCGACCTGGTCACCGACGGGGGGCGGTCAGGAGGTCGTCGTCTGGCCGGGGCCATCGTCGGCACCGCACTGGTCGAGGGCGCCATGACCGTCGAGGAGGCGATCGCCGCGTGCGTGCCGTCCGGGTGATCCCGTGTCTCGACGTCGACGCCGGACGGGTCGTGAAGGGTGTGCGTTTCGTCGACCTCGTCGACGCCGGCGACCCGGTGGAATTGGCGGCGCGCTATGACGCCGAAGGTGCCGACGAGCTCGTCTTCCTCGACATCACCGCGTCGGCGCACGAGCGCGACACGATGGTGGACGTGGTGTCACGTACCGCGGCGGAGGTGTTCATCCCGTTCACGGTGGGCGGCGGGGTGCGGGCTCCCGACGACGCCCGCCGCCTGTTGCGGGCCGGTGCCGACAAGGTGGCGCTGAACACCGCCGCCATCCTCGACCCCGGGCTCATCGGCCAGCTCGCCGACGAGTTCGGGTCACAATGTGTCGTCGTCGCCATCGATGCCCGCCGACGCGCGTCGGAACCCGGATGGGAGGTCTTCACTCACGGGGGGCGCCACGAGACGGGCAAGGACGCCGTGGACTGGGCCGGGGAGTGTGCCGCTCGCGGAGCGGGCGAGATCCTCGTCACCTCGATGGACCGTGACGGCACGCGTGACGGCTTCGACCTCGCGCTCACGCGTGCCGTCGTCGACACCGTCGATGTCCCCGTCGTGGCGTCGGGCGGCGTGGGCAGCCTCGAGCACCTCGTGGAGGGGGCGACGGCGGGCGGCGCGGATGCCGTGCTGGCGGCGTCGATCTTCCACCGCCGGGAGTTCACCGTGGCAGAGGCCAAGCTGTACCTCGCCGCCCACGGGGTCGTGGTTCGCCCCCCGGCTCCGGCGTAGGCGCGGTCGACCCGGCGGCGCATCGCCGGGGGTGCCCGAGGCTCCGGGGCGACGCGTGGATGGGCTACGGTGCGCCCGTGGCTGCTGAGGCGAAGGCATCTCGATCCAGCTCGCCGTCCCCGTCTCCCAAGCAGCCCATCATCATGCTGGCCGACAGGGTCCTGGCCCAGCAACCGGTGGCCGAGGGCGAGCGACGGTCGCGCTCGGGCATCCTCATCCCCGCCACCGCGCAGGTGTCGCGCCGCCTCCTGTGGGCAGAGGTCGTCGCCGTGGGGCCGCACGTGCGGTCGATCAAGGTCGGCGACAAGGTCCTGTTCAACCCCGAGGACCGGTTCGAGGTCGAGGTGCAAGGAGACGAGTACGTCATCCTGCGCGAGCGGGACATCCACGCCGTGGCGTCGGAGCGCATCGACAGCGGCACCGGCCTGTACCTCTAGACACCTCGTGGCCCGGGCCCGGCCCGGCGTCGGGGCCCGGTTCAGGCGCTGATCGGCGTCAGCTCTGGCCGGCGTCGCCGAACTGCGGCAGCCACAGCGCAGCGGAGACCGGCGCCGGTGGCACGTGCACCCCCGGTGACACCGGCTGCGGCTGATGCTGCGGCGGGGACTGTGTCTGTGGCTGGGGCTGGGGCCGTGGTTGTGGTGGTGGCGGGACCGGATACCCCCCGTCGACGCTCCCGTTGCCGTCGACACTGCCGTTGCTGCCGACGAGTGGCGGGTAGCGCTCGTCGAGGGTCTGGTAGGGCTGGGGCGCCTTCTTGATGAGCCCCCTCGAGACCCAGTTGCGCTGGTCGGCCCACACCAGGATGGGCGGGAGGACCACCAGTGCGCTGAGCAGCGCCACGGTGATGTTGATGGCGACGATGATGCCGAAGTCGCTCAGCAGAGGCATCGACGACAGGCCCAGGACCGCCACCCCGGCGATGGCGGTCATGCCCGAGACCATGAATGCCCGCCCCGTGCGCCGGGCGGTGGCGTCCATCGCCTCGCGTGGGTTGAGGCCCCGCCCCCGTTCTTCTACGAACCGCAACAGGATCAGCGACGTGAATTCGGTACAGACCGCCACCACGAGGGGCCCCGCCACCGCCGTGACCGGGCTCAGCTTGAGGTGGAAGGCCACGCCGATCAGCGACACCGCCCCCACGGCCACGAGCACGGGCACGAGCGACAGCAGCGCCCGGATGAGACTGCGCAGCCGGGCGGTGAGGAACAGGCCCACGAAGAGGATGGCCAGATACGTGAGCTGCACCCGCGACTTCTCGAGGTTCTGGATGAGTCCCACGCCGACCGTGGCGATGCCGCCGGGTGCGACGGTGATCCCGGCCGGGGGGTTGATGCCACCCTGGAGGTCCTTCACCACCGGTTGGAGCTGGTCGAGGGTGTCGGTCCGCCCCAGGAAGATGACGTTGAGCGCCGCCCCGTTGTCGGCCACGGTCGTCTTGTTGATGCCGGGGGGGGCGATCAGGTAGATGCCCTGCATCTCGGCGCCGGTGGGAGCGACCTCTTTCATTCCCTTGACCGTCACGAATTGGTCGATGGTGTTGACGAGACCGGCTCCGGGGAACAAGGCGTCGGGGTACTTCTTCTCGAGTTGGTGCGAGAAGTTGATGACGTAATTGACGGTCTGGTTGCTCCAGGCATGCGCCGTCGAGATCCGCATGGCGATCTCGTTGTCGGACCCGGTGGCCGCCTTCAGCTGCTTGATGTCCTTGATCGCCTGGGAGTGTGGGTTCACCCACGAGATCGGGTCGGTCTGCAGGGCGAGCTTTCCTTCGACGGCGATTCCCGAGAGCAGGATCACCACACTGACGATCGCCAACGGGATGGCGGTGCGTTGCGGGAGGCTCCCGAGGAACACCACGACCCGGCTGAGCCGTCCCTGGCTGAAGTCCTTGCCCTTGGTGGGCGACTTGTACTCCCGGATGCCCAGCACCGCCAGCGTGGCGATGATGCTGCACACGCACACGGCGACGATCCCGATCACGAGCAGGGATCCGAACTCGCGGATGGCGGGGGTCTTGGCGAACCACAGGGCCATGAAGGCGAAGACGGCGTCGAAGGTGACCACAAGCAGCGCCGGCCCGAGGCCGCGTGCCGCGGCCTGGATGGGATGTGCGGCCCGGTCGAGGACGACCTCCTCCTCGATCCGCGAGTGCATCTGGATCGCGTAGTCCATGCCCACGCCGAGCAACACCGGGAGCGCGGCGATGGTGGCCAGGGTGAGCGGGACGCCGAAGTACCCGACGAGGCCGAAACCCCAGATGAGCCCGACGGCCACGATGGCGAAGGCGAGCAGCCGCCAGCGCACGGTGAACGACAGGATCAGGATCGTCATCATGATGACGCCCGCCAACAGCGCCAGGACGATGATCCCGTGCTTGAGGTAGTCGTTGATGGTCTTGAGCAGCGCCGGCACGCCCGTGGTGATGGTCGTGACGTTCTGGAATTGCGCCCCGCTGATGATCTTGGTCACCGATGCGGCAGCAGTGGTCTCCTGGTTGATGTTGAGATCGCCCTTGAGGTACACCGCCAGCAGGGCGTGGTGGTTGTCGTGGACGAAGGTGAGCAGCGACTGCCGGACGCTCCCGTTCTGCTCATGGATCACGAAGTCCATCCACTTGGGATTGCCCAGGACCTGGTCGGCGGGCGGGGTCTTGGCGAGCTGGATGCCTTCCTGGGTCAGGTAGTGCGCCCGGACCTGCTTGTCGGCGGGGTCGGTGTCGCGGCGAGATGGCGCCCTGGAGCAGGTGGAATGCGGGGCTGTCGAGGGGGCTGCCGGTGGGGCTGCTCAACAACTTCTGGGCGAATTGGAGCGCGTCCATCGGGGTGACGGCACTGAAGACCCAGGGGTCGGCCGCCAGGCGCTTGGCGATCAGGCGGAACTCGGACTGGTTCTGCTCGGTGAGGAGGTTGTCGACCGTCGTGCCGGGCTTCATGGTGAAGAGGACGGCCATGGGGTCCCCGCCGAAGACCTTCTCGTAGTTGACGTTGTTGATCCAGGCGGGGTCGTTCTTGTTGAGGTAGTCGGAATTGCTGGTGGTGAACCGGAGAGTCGTGATCCCGAAGCCGAGGGCGATGGTGATGAGCAAGCCGCATATGGCGACGGTCCCGGCGCGCTTGCCCAGGTTGAGGCCGAGCCACTCCCACGTCCGTCTCATGGCGCCCCCCGGCGACCCCCGCACTCGGTGTGTCCGCGGAGTTACTGAATAGTAGGCGCCGCCGGCCCGGATGTCCCGATCGGGATCGGTGCGGTCCGGGCTGCGGGACCCGGTGAGCCCGTCGCCTCGGCCCTGCCCCGCCGGGGCCGTCCGGGGTGGCCGGTATCGTGAGGGGGCCATGGAACGGGTCGCATCCCCAGTCGAATTCACCGAGGACGAGCTCGCCGCGGTGCGGTTCGGAGCCGACGGCCTGGTCCCCGCCATCGTCCAGGATGCCGGGGACGGTGCGGTGCTCATGCTCGGCTACATGGACGGCGAAGCCCTGCGGCGAACGCTGCGGACCGGGAGGTCGTGGTTCTGGAGCCGCAGCCGGGGCGAGTACTGGTGCAAGGGGGAGACCTCGGGCGACCGGCAATGGGTGCGGGCGGTCCGCTACGACTGTGACGGCGACGCCATCCTGCTGGTGGTGGACCAGGACGGGAGCGGGGCGTGCCACACCGGGGCCCGGTCGTGCTTCTACCGGTCCTTCGGACGCGGCGACCCCAGCGGTGCCGCCGGAGCCGCCCCGGCGCACGGGTGATCGCCACCCGGTCGCAACCCGACCGACCCGGGCGCGACGTCTTCTGCGACCTGTGTCGGAAGCACCGCATCGTTCCGGTGTGGCGCGAGCTCGTGGCGGACACGCTCACGCCCGTGAGCGCGTTCTTGTTGGTGGTGGGTGCGCAGACGGGGTTCCTCCTCGAGTCCGTCGAGGGGGGCGAGCGATGGGGTCGGTACTCCTTCGTCGGCCGCAGCCCCCTGACCACGCTGGTCGGGCGAGGGCGATCGGTCAAGGCCGAGGGGTCGCTCGAGCTCCCTCCCGAGGTGCGGGCGCGCGCCGACGACGGGATCCTCGCCACGGTCGACGCCATGCTCAGTGCGTACCGGTCGCCCGAGCTCCCCGACCTGCCTCCGCTGCACGGCGGGCTCGTCGGCTACCTGGGCTACGACGTCGTGCGCGAGGTGGAGCACCTGCCGCATGTCCCACGTGACGACCTCGGCCTGCCCGACGCCGTGCTCCACGTCATCGGCCAGCTGTGCGCCTTCGACCATTGGCGCCAGCGCGTGGTGCTCGTGGACAACGTCGTCGTGGGCGAGTCGTGGAGCGACGGGGAGGCGGGGGCGGCCTTCGAAGCGGCCGGAGCCCGCCTCGATGAGCTCGCGGCGGACCTGTCCCGGCCCCTGGGCGGACCGCCGCTCGAATCGCCCCGAGCCGACGACGTGGCACCCGAGGTGGTCGCCAATATGTCGTCGGAGACGTTCCGCGGCGCGGTGCTCAGCGCCAAGGAGCACATCCGCGCCGGGGACATCTTCCAGGTGGTGCTCTCGCAACGCTTCGATTTCGACCTCGATGCCGACCCGTTCGACGTCTACCGGGTGCTGCGACTGGTGAACCCCAGCCCGTACCTCTACTTCCTGCGGACCGAGCACTGCACCGTGGTGGGAGCCACTCCCGAGCCCCTGGTGCGACTGCGCGACGGGGTGGTCGTGTCGCGCCCCATCGCGGGGACACGGAGGCGCGGTGAGACCGAGGCCGAGGACGACCGCCTGGCGGGTGAGCTCTCCGAGCACCCCAAGGAGGTGGCCGAGCACATCATGCTGGTGGACCTGGCACGCAACGACGTGGGACGCGTCGTGCGCTTCGGGACCGAACAGGTCGACGAGTTCAAGACGGTCGAGCGCTACAGCCACGTGATGCATCTCACGTCGCAGGTGTCAGGGCGCCTGGCGCCGGGCAAGGGGCCCATCGACGTCCTGCGGGCCACGATCCCGGCGGGAACCCTGTCGGGCGCCCCCAAGGTGCGGGCCATGCAGATCATCGACGACCTCGAGCCCACCAAGCGCGGCGTCTACGGCGGGGTGGTGGGGTACGTCGACTTCTCGGGGAACCTCGACACCGCCATCGCCATCCGGACGATGGTGGTGTCCCCCGACGGGCGCGCCACGGTGCAGGCGGGAGCGGGGATCGTGGCCGACAGCGATCCGGTCGAAGAGGACGCCGAATGCCACAACAAGGCTGCCGCCCTGTTGGCCGCGGTGCCCGCCGCCCGGCGTGCCACGGGCGCGGCTCGTGCCGCGCCGGGCCGATGACCTTCGCCGGTGGCGCCACGTCCGACCCCGGGGGCGGTGCGGGCCTCGTGGAGGACTACCAGGCGCTGCGCCTGGGTGTCGGGGCCGTGGCCCGGGGCGCGACGTGCTGTCGGTGTCGGGGCCCGACGCCATGGAGTACCTCCAGGGCCAGCTGTCCCAGGACGTCGCCGCGCTCGACGTGGGGCAGTCGGCGGACTCGTTGATCCTGACGCCACAAGGGAAGCTCGACGCCCTGGTGCGCGTGTCGCGGACCGGTGACCACACGCTCGTCCTCGACGTGGACAGCGGTTTCGGCGAGGCGCTCTCGGTGCGGCTGGCGCGATTCAAGCTTCGGGTGAAGGTCACCATCGAGGCTCTGGCGTGGCGCTGTGTGGCGCTGCGGGGCCCGGGGTCCCCCGCCGTGGTGGCACAGATCGGCACGAACAGCGGGACGTCTCTGAGCCCGGCGTTCTCGTGGAACGGGGTGACAGGGGCCGACCTGTTGGGCGCGGCGCCCGAGATCCCCGAAGGCGTCCGGGTGTGCTCGAACGAGGCGTGGGAGTCGGTGCGCGTCGAATCGGGGATACCCCAGATGGGCGCCGAGCTCGACGAGCGAACCATCGCGGCCGAAGCCGAGCTGCTCGACCGCGCCGTGAGCTTCACCAAGGGTTGCTACACGGGCCAGGAGCTCGTGGCCCGGCTCGACGCCCGGGGCAATCGCGTGGCCCGTCACCTGCGCGGGCTGGTGGTGGGGGAGATCCCCTCCGCCGCGCCCGGTGCTCGGGCGTCCGTGCGCATCGCGCCGGGGTCCGAGATCGTCTTCGAGGGCAAGGTCGTGGGCTCGGTGACCTCCTCGGCGTGGTCACCGGCCCTCGGCCGGGGCGTCGCGCTGGGGTACGTGCACCGCACGGTGCCGTCGCCGGGTGCGGTCGAGGTGCATGTCGGCGGCGCGGGCCCCGACGGTGCGGAGCTCCTCGTGGTGGGCGCCGAGGTCCGCAGCCTCCCCATGGTGTGACCCGCTACGGAACCAGGGCGTCGAGGATCGCGCCCGAGAGCTCGGGCCGGCACACCACGAGGTCGGGGAGCCAGGGATCGGGCTGGTTGTAGAGCAACGCCGAGCCGTCGAGGCGGGCGGCGTAGGCGCCGTAGGCATGCGCCACGGCCACCGGTGCGGCGGAATCCCACTCGTACTGTCCGCCCGAGTGCACGTAGGCGTCGACAGATCCCTGCAGCACCGCCGCGGTCTTCGCACCCGCAGAGCCCATGGGCACGAGTTGCGCGTCGAGCCGTGCCGCCACGCGTTTTGCCTCGAGGGGGGGCCGTGTACGGCTCACCACGATTCGCAGCGGGCCTTCCTCTCGCGGCGCCAACGCCCGCTCCCGAGAGCGACGAGCCCCGGTCACGAGCACGTGGCCCTGGCCGGGAAGGGCGACGGCCCCCACCATGGGCAGGCCGTCGATCACGAGCGCGATGTGCACGGCGAAGTCGGCACGTCCCTCGCCGTACTCGCGTGTGCCGTCGAGGGGGTCGATGACCCAGACCCGGCTCGAGCCGGCCCGGTCCGGTCGCCCGCTGTGCTCGTCACCTTCTTCGGAGAGCACGGCATCCTCGGGACGGGCTGTGGCCAGGGCGGCCATGATGAGCTCGTTGGCCCGGCGGTCACCCTCGCGGCCCAGTGCCTTGGCGTCCCCGACGCCCATGCGCTGCCGGAGCTCGACGAGGACGCCCCCCGCCTCCTCGGCGATATGGGCGGCCAGCTCGTCGTCGTCGAAAGTCGCCAAATTCGCACCCTGGGTGAAGGGGCCCCGGAGCGTCGAGCCCGGGAGCCGTATCGGAAAGAGAGAAGGCCAAGCTATTCTCGTTGTTCTATGGGGGGACGTGCGGAGGCCGGGCAGTACCAGCTTTCTCATCTCGAGGCTCTCGAGGCCCAGTCGGTCCACATCATGCGTGAGGTGGTGGCCGAGTTCGAGCGTCCGGTGCTGTTGTTCTCGGGGGGCAAGGACTCGGTCGTGATGCTGCGGCTGGCCGAAAAGGCCTTCTGGCCGGCCCGCCTGCCCTTCCCGGTCATGCACGTGGACACCGGCCACAACTTCCCCGAGGTCCTCGAGTTCCGGGACCGCCGCGTGGCCGAGCTCGACGCCCAGCTGAGGGTGGCTTCGGTCCAGCAGTCGATCGACAGTGGTCGGGTGGTCGAGGACCCCGGCCCGAACCCCTCGCGCAACCGCCTGCAGACGAGGACCCTGCTCGACGCCATCACCGAGCACCGCTTCGACGCCGTGTTCGGAGGGGCACGCCGCGACGAGGAGAAGGCACGGGCCAAAGAGCGCGTCTACTCCTTTCGCGACGAGTTCGGACAGTGGGACCCGAAGAACCAGCGCCCCGAGCTGTGGGGTCTGTTCAACGGCCGCCACCGCAGTGGTGAGCACATCCGGGTCTTCCCCCTCTCGGACTGGACCGAGCTCGACATCTGGCAGTACATCGCGCAGGAGCGCATCGAGGTCCCGTCGATCTACTTCTCGCACCGGCGTACGGTCTTCCGGCGCGACGGCATGCTCCTGGCGGTCAACGAATTCGTGACCGTCCTCGAAGAAGAGGAGCCCTTCGAGACCAACGTCCGCTACCGCACCGTCGGCGACATGACGTGCACCGGAGCGGTCGAGTCCAGAGCGGTGACCGTCGACGAGATCATCGCCGAGACCGCCATCTCGCGGCTCACCGAGCGGGGCGCCACCCGTGCGGACGACCGTTTCAGCGAGGCGTCGATGGAGGATCGCAAGCGCGAGGGGTACTTCTAGGCATGGAACTCCTCCGCTTCGCCACCGCCGGATCGGTCGACGACGGCAAGAGCACGCTCATCGGCCGGCTCCTCTACGACTCCAAGGCCATCTTCGAAGACCAACTCGAGGCGGTGGAGCGCCTGAGCCGGCAGCGGGGCGACGAGTACACCGACCTGGCACTGCTGACCGACGGGCTGCGGGCCGAGCGCGAGCAGGGCATCACGATCGACGTGGCCTATCGCTACTTCGCCACGCCCCTGCGGAAATTCATCATCGCCGACACACCTGGCCACATCCAGTACACGCGCAACATGGTGACCGGGAACTCCACTGCGGACCTGACCCTCGTGCTCGTCGACGCCCGCAAGGGGATCGTCGAGCAGACCCGGCGCCACGCGTTCTTGGCCTCGCTCCTGCGGGTCCCGCACCTGTTGGTGTGTGTCAACAAGATGGACCTGGTCGACTACGACGAGGCGGTCTTCTCGAGGATCCGCGAGGAGTTCAAGGCCTTCGCCACGCGCCTCGAGGTCACGGACCTGGCCTTCATCCCCATCTCCGCGCTGCACGGCGACAACGTCGTCCAGCGGTCCCTCAACATGAGCTGGTACGAAGGGCCGTCGCTCCTGCACCACCTGGAGCAGGTGTACATCGCGTCGGACCGCAACCTGATCGACCCCCGCCTGCCCGTGCAATGGGTCGTGCGGCCGACGGCGTCCACGGTGCCGGACTTCCGCGGCTACGCCGGACGGGTGGCCGGGGGGGTGTTCCGACCCGGGGACGAGGTGATGGTGTTGCCGTCGGGGCTCACGTCCACGATCGCCGCCATCGACACGTTCGACGGTCCGGTGGACGAGGCGTTCGCCCCCATGTCGGTCATGGTCCGGCTGGCCCAAGACCTCGACGTCTCGCGTGGTGACCTCATCTGTCGTCCGCACAACCAACCGACCGTGGGCCAGGACATCGACGCCATGATGTGCTGGATGGCCGATCGTCCCCTCGCCGAGGGAGACGTCGTCGCCCTGAAGCACACGACTCGGTGGGTACGGGCCCAGGTGCGGCACGTGCATTACGGGTTGGACGTGAACACGCTGCATCGAGACGATTCGGCCAGCTCCTTGCGCCTGAACGACGTGGGCCGGGTGAGCCTGCGGGTCACGCAGCCCCTGTTCTACGACAGCTACCGGCGCAACCGCTTCACGGGGTCGTTCATCGTGGCCGCCGAGGACACCAACGCGACGGTCGGTGCCGGCATGATCCTCGGGGCCGACTGAGCCATGGCGCCGGTCAGAGATCTCGTGTGGTCGGTGGGCCGCCTGTCGCGCCGCGACCGGTGGGAGGCGCTCGGCACCCGCGGGGCGACGGTCTGGTTCACCGGGCTGTCGGGGTCGGGGAAGTCGACGCTCGCCGCCGCCGTGGAGGAGCGCCTGGTGGCGTCGGGACGCCCCGCCTATCGCCTGGACGGTGACAACATCCGCAGCGGGCTCAACGTGGACCTCGGCTTCAGTCCCGAGGGCCGCGAGGAGAACGTCCGCCGCGTGGCCGAGGTGGCCCTGCTCTTCGCCGATGCCGGTCTCGTCGCCCTGGCCGCCCTCATCAGCCCCTACGCCGAGGGCCGCGGCCGGGCCCGGGCGCTGCACGAGGACGCCGGGATCCGCTTCCTCGAGGTCTATGTGGCCACCCCCATCTCGGTGTGCGCCCAGCGCGATCCCAAGGGCTTCTATGCCCGGGCGGCGGAAGGCGACATCACGTCGTTCACCGGACTCGACCACCCCTACGAGCCGCCCACCGCGCCGGACCTGGTGGTGGGGCACCACCTGCCCCTGGCCGAGGCCGTCGAGCGGGTGCTGGAGGCCCTCGGTTCCTCGGATCCTCCTCAATCGCACCAGTTGTGAATGAATCACCACGGAGCGTGGTGTTCGACCTGGGTATACCGGACCATTCCCGCAACGACCGACGTGCCGACGTTGACTTCGCGCGAGGAGTGGTGAGAAGCTTGGTTGTTACCGGACGCCGGGTAGCGGCCGACCTGGCGAAAGGGTGATCGCCGAGTATTCAGGCCGTGGATGGAACATCACTTTGAGGCGTGCTCGGACCGGCGGGAGTCGCCGTTCCAGTCGACCTGGAGCTTGTAGGGGGGCCTTCCGTTGTCTGCGTTCCAACCCAGCGTGCTAGAGGACTCGGTCCTGGTCGTCGATGACGACCAAGCCACCAGGGAGAGCCTCGCGTCGGTGCTCAAAGGGGCGGGCATCGAGGTGTTCGTGGCGTCGGACCCGACCGAGGCATTGACGTTGCACGGCCTGCAACGCCCGGCCGCCGTGGTCGTCGACCACCAGTTGGCCGACCACACCGGGGTGGAGCTGGCCCGACGTCTGAAGGAAGAGGACCCCGACACGCCGGTCCTGTTGCTCACGGGCCTGGCCTCGCTCGATAGCGCATTGGCGGCGTCGGCCCACCTCGACGGGCTGTTGGTGAAACCGCTGGTCCCCCAAGCGTTCGTACAGACCGTCCGCAACGCGCTGACGCAGCGGGCATTGGCGGTCGAGAACCACCGTCTGGGCCGGGTCATCGAGGAGATGCACGCGCAGGCGCAGATGGCACCGCCGGTCGAGACCGCGGCTCCGGTGTCGGGAGCGGTGGTGAGCTCCGAGCCCGCCGAGGAGGTCTTCGCCGAGCCCCCCAACCGCGCCCTGCTCGAGGACCAGTTGCAAAAGGCCCTGGACGGGGCCCAGCGGTCGGGCAGCTCGATGGCCGTGTTGTTCGTCGAGCTCGACGGATGGCAGGAAGTGAACCAGCAATTCGGGGCGGGGGCCGCCGAGCAGGTCGCACGCGAGGTGGCAAGTCGTCTGGCGGTCGCTCGCAGGAAGACCGACATCGTGTCGCGGGTCGGCGCCGACAAGTTCGTCGTGGTGTGCGCGGATGTGCATTCCGACACCGATGCGATGCGCATCGCCAGCATCATCCTCGACGGAGCGGCCCGGCCCGTCATCGTGCACGGGGTCGAGCACCGGGTCCGGCCGACGGTCGGCATCGTCCTCACCGATCCGGGTGTGGCGGGGGAGAGCGCCGACAACGTCCTGGAGAACGCCGAATTGGCGATGTACTGGGCCCGCGACGAGGGTCGGGCGTCGCGGATGTTCGACCCGTCGATGCGCGACCGTGTCGTGTCGCGCTACGAGATCGAGCACGGGCTCCAAAACGCCATGGACAACGGTGAGCTCGCGCTCGTTCTACCAGCCGGTGGTGGATCTCCACAGCGGGCAGGTCGTCGGCGCCGAGGCACTGCTCCGGTGGCAGCGGCCCGAGCAGGGCCTGCTCCTGCCCGGGGAGTTCCTCGACGTGGCGGGCGAGGTCGGGATGGCCGAGGCCCTGGGCCGCTGGACGCTCGACCGGGCCCTGACCGAGCTCGTGCTGTGGCGGCAAGCCGAGAACCTGCCCGACCACTTCCGCTTGACGCTCAACGTGTCGGCTCGTGAGCTCGCCGACCCGCATTTCGCGCAGACCTTCGAGGAGCTCACCCGCAAGCACGGTGTGGCGGCCTCGATGATCAGCATCGACCTGTCCGAGGACGCAGCCCGCGCCGCGGCTGCGTCGCCGGCCGCGGTCGTGGCGCTGAGCCAGATGGGTGTGCGGTTCAACCTCGACGACTTCGGCGCTCGGGAGTGCAACCTGTCGTGGCTGCAGGACCTTCCGATCTCGTCGTTGAAGATCGCCCCGGAGTTCGTCGCCGCGCTCGACTCGACCAGCAACCCCCATGGGGCGGTCATGGTGCGGGCGATCATCGCGCTCGGGCACGAGCTGCGGCTCTCGCTGGTGGCGGAAGGGGTCGAGACACCGGCCCAGGCGGCCGCCCTGCGGGTCATCGGCTGTGAGTTCGCGCAGGGGTACCACCTCGGCCACCCGGGGCCGCGCGAGCAGGTCTGGGCGGCGCCCGAGGCATAGGCGTCCTGGGTCGCGAGACTCGGCACGAGCTCACCCCACGTGAGCCCTGTTCTTGCGCGTCCGGGCACATTCTCGCAGGTCAGGACGGATAAACCGTGGGGCAGGAAATCGTCAATCCTGATGATGCCGTTGGCGCTCCGACTCCGTAACGTTCCTAGGAGGTGTTGCGGTCGAACGCCCTCGCGCGTCATGGTGCCCGTCGACGGGGACCACTCGAGCGGGGCATCGCAGCCGTCTCGGGAGACCGGGAGGACGTGACACTCGTGGATGTGAAGGTGCCGCCGAATAGGGGGGGAATGATGGCAAGGTCGAGCCGCAGGGGACGCGCAGTCGCGGCCGTCGTAACCGGGTTGGTCGGAGGATGCGGCGGCATGTTCGCGCTGTTCACCGCGTCGGCGACGCCGGCGTTCGCCGACTCGTCCGCGTACGAGCTGTACTGCCCGGGGACACCCGTGGGGAACATCGCGCTGAACGGGGTCGTCACGACCGGGACCATCACCCCCGCCTCGCCGGCGTCCGGTTCGACGTTCAACCTGACCAACTACCAGTCGACCGTGTTGCTGCCGAGCTCCATCGTGGGTGCGGCCGCGGCCCTGGGGAACTCGTCGATCACGGGCAGCGCCACGCTCAAGGTGGACGCCACTGGCGCCACCCCGGCGTCAGTGGCAGCCCCGCCGATCGCCATCAACTCGCCGATCCCGAGCCCGGTGCCGGCGACGGGCCTGTCCCTGGTCCTGCCCTCGACGGCGGGAACGGTGGGGCCCTTCACGGCGTCGGGCGGGAGCATCAGCCTCACCGTTGACCCGGCCATCGGCCTGACGCTGGTCGTGTCGGGCAGCAACCTCAACCTGACCTGCACGCCGTACCCGAACAACAGCTCGGCGACCGGCATCGTGAGCGCGGCGCCGACCGCGGCCAAGGCGTCCCCGGTCATCGCCACCGCCACTGCCGGTGGGGCCACGCCCACCACCGCCGCGCCGACCGCCACGCCGACCACCGCGGCGCCGACCGCCACGCCCACCACGGCCGCCCCGTCGACCGCACCGTCGTCGCTGGCCTCGACCGGCCCCGGGCCGCACCTGTGGCTGGTGGCGGTGATCGGCTTCATCGTGCTGTACCTCGGCTCGGTCGTGCTCGCCCTGGTCGAGCGCCCCCGCAGCCTGCTGCGACGGGTGCTGCGAATGGCGCCGACGGCCATGCCGGCTCCGGTAGGCGTCGGGGAAATGGCCGATCCACCCCCGATGGTGGACAAGATCGTCTGGTCCGCCCCTCCGAGTGCGAAGCCGGCGTATCCCAAGGCCGGCGGGTCGCCCGGGCTCTGGTTCGACGGTTGGGAGCCCCAAGGCCGCAACGGGAGCTGACGCCGGGAGCGCTCCCCCTAGTCAGGGGGATACAGGGGGAGCGCTGGCGTCGGTCCCGCCGTTGACGGGGCATCGGGAGGACCCGCCTGGCCGTCGGGAGACGGGCGGCGCTGCAGCCACAGCACCATCCGCGCACCTCGCCCGTCGTCGACCGGCGACTGCGCATCGACCCTGCCGTTCATGGCCGAGGCCAATTCCGCCACGATGGCCAGTCCCAGGCCGACGCCGAGCTTGCGGCCCGGCACGCGGTCGGATCGGTAGTGGCGTTCGAAGATGTGGGGGAGCTCCGCCGCGCTGACACCCGGGCCGTCGTCCGCGACCCACAGCGCCACCCATTCGCCGACGCCCCGGGTGCCGACCTCCACCCTGGTGGTCGCGAACTTGAGCGCGTTCTCGATGAGGTTGGCGACGACCTGACCCACCCGGTCGGGATCGGCGTCGACCCACAGGACACCATCGGCGGTGGGCGCCTCGAGTCGGATACCGAGACTCCGGGCTTCGGGCTGGAAGCCCTCGGCCACGGTCTTCGCCACCGCGGTGCAGTCGAGGGGTTGGGTGTGGAGCGAGAACTGGCGCGCCTGGAGGCGGGCGAGGTCGAGGAGGTCCTGCACCAGGCGTTCCAGGCGGTGTGCCTCACTGCCGATGATGCCGACGGCACCGGGGACGTCGTCGGTGGCACCGTCCGCGATGGCATCCGCGTATCCCCTGATGGAAGTCAGCGGCGTGCGCAGCTCGTGCGACACCGACAACAGGAACTCGCGTTCGAGGCCCTGGGAGCGACTGAGGTTTCGGCCCAGGGTGTTGATGGCCTCTGCCAGCTCTTCGAGCTCGGGGTACCCGTGCGGGTCCATCGGGACCGTGGCCTCGAGGTTTCCCTCGGCGATCTGGCGGGTGGCGCCCACCGCCCGCACGATGGGAGCGCTGATGCGACGGGCGAGCAGCGCGGCGACGACGACACCGGCGAGGAGCACGACACCGGCTACGAGGATGAAATAGGCGACGCCGTTGACCGGGTTGTCCACGTGGCGCGTGACGACCAGGACCCGAACGTCGGAGGGGGGAAGGCCGTCGTCGAGGGCCTGTCGCTGTGCGGGGGACAGGTCGAGCGGCTGGGCCACGAAGACGACGGGCCCGACGTTGCCGGCCACGGTCTCCCCGGATCGGAGCGCCGCCGCGTCGAGGAGCCGCCCCAGCAGCGGTGCGGGGATGTCGTGGAGCGAGCCGGCGGGTCCCAGCCCGACCAGGGTGAGATGGTCGAAGGCGCCGACCCGGCGCAGCACCTGCACGACGTCGCGCTGGGTGAACACCGGATGCGACGACATGAGCCCGCCGATGGCCTCGGCCTCGGTGGTGAGCTCGTTCTCCGCCGTGGAGATGGCGGCGCGCCGTACCAGGAGGAGACTGCCGACCACGGTCAGGACCAGTGTCCCGATGACCACGGCCAGGATGGCGACGGTGATGCGACGGCGCACGCGGACAGCGCTCAGTCGAGCCGGTAGCCGACTCCCCACACCGTGGTGAGAGGCAGGCCGTCGCCGAGCTTCTTGCGCAATTGCCTGACATGGACGTCGACCGTGCGCTCGTCGCCGTACCACCCTTCGCCCCACACCCCGTCGAGCAGCTGACGCCGGGACAGTGCCAGCCCCGTGTTCAGCGCCAGGTAGGTGAGCAGGTCGAATTCGCGGCCGGTCAGTGCGACGACCGACTCCCCCCGGCGTACCTCCCGACGTCCGGTGTCGACGACGACGTCACCGGTCTCCAGCACCGTGGGCTCCACCCGCGTCGGCGACCCCGCCCGGCGCAGGATGGCCCGGACCCGGGCCACGAGCTCGCGCGCTGAGAAGGGCTTGGTGACGTAGTCGTCGGCGCCGAACTCGAGCCCGACCACCCGGTCGACCTCGTCGTCGCGGGCCGTGAGCATCACGATGGGGACGTCCCCCATGCTCCGCAGTCGGCGGCAGACGTCGAAGCCGTCGAGCTGGCCGGGAAGTCCCACGTCGACCACGACCAGCTTCGGCCGGTCGCGCTCGACGTAGGCGATCCCCTGCTCGCCGTCGGGCGCCTGCAGGACCCGGAAGCCCTCCCGGCGGAGGTACAGGGCCACCAGGTCGGAGATGTTCCGGTCGTCCTCGATGACGACGATCGTGTCCCCGCCGACTGGCACCGGCCCCAGCCTGCCACCGGAGGAGAGCGGCGCACGGGGACCCTCGGGAGTGGTGCGCACACGACCATCACACAACGTCGTGGTCAGCGGCCCATGAAGCGGAGATGAGGAAAGTGTGATGTCGCAGCCCGAAGTGCCGTCGAAGACCGGTCGCACCCGGGCCCGAGGACCGCTGGCCGGCGGGCACGGCCCATTAGGCTCGCGCCGGTGGCGCCCGACACCTACCTCACGGGGATCCTGGCCACCCACCGCGCCCGGGCGGCCGCGGATGTCCGAGGGGTCGACGACCTCCTCGCCCGAGCCCTGTCGGCCCCTCCGACGCGACCCTTCGCCCTGAGCCTGTCGGTGCCGGCCGGGGGCGAGCTCGCCGTCATCGCCGAGGTGAAGCGGCGCTCGCCCTCCAAGGGGCCGCTCGACGCCGGGCTCGACCCTGCCTCGGTGGCCGCCGACTACGAGGCCGGGGGCGCAACGTGTGTCTCGGTGCTCACCGACGGGGACTATTTCGGGGGTTCGCCCGAGGACCTCGTGGCGGCGCGTTCCGCCTGCGGCCTCCCGGTCCTGCGCAAGGACTTCACCGTGTCCCGGGCCGACGTGTGTGACGCCCGGCTCATGGGGGCCGATGCCGTCCTGCTCATCGTGGCGGCCTTGTCGGACGAGGAGCTGTCGAGCTTTCTCGGCGTGGCTCAGGAGCTCTCACTCGATGCCCTGGTCGAGGTGCACGACGAGGCCGAGCTGGAACGGGCTCTCGACGCCGGGGCCCAGGTCGTCGGTGTGAACCAGCGCGACCTGACGACATTCTCGGTTGATCCCGAGCGCGCCGTGCGCCTGGTGGGACAGATCCCGGCGGAGGTGGTGGCCGTCGCGGAGTCCGGCATCGGGGGCGCCGGTGACGTGGCGGTCCTGGCGGATGCGGGGTACCAGGCGGTGCTGGTGGGGGAGTCGCTCATCCGCGCCGCTGATCGGCGTGCCGCGGTCCGCACCCTCTCCGGGCACCGGGTCGGCTCTCGGGCGGGCGCGCACCGGGCGGGCGCGCATCGGGCGGGCGCGACGGAGAGGTGAGCTCGTGTTCGTGAAGATCTGCGGGATCACCTCCGAAGCCGACGCGCTGCTGGCCGTCGGCCTCGGTGCCGACGCCGTGGGGTTCGTGTTCGCCCCCTCTCCGCGCCAGGTCGCTCCCCAGGCGGTCCGGCGGATCATCGAGCGTGTCCCGCCCGAGATCCTGACCGTGGGGGTGTTCCGCAACGAGTCCCGGACACGCGTGGTGGACATCGTGAACGGGATCGGCCTGCGGGCCGCCCAGCTGCATGGGGACGAGACGGCCGAGGACACCCGCTGGGTCGCCGAACGCGTCCCCTTCACGATCAAGGCGTTCCCCGCCGGGCACCGCAACATCGCCCGCATCGACGACTACGGGGTCGAGACGGTCCTCGTGGACGCCCAGTCGCCGGGGTCTGGTGAGGTCTTCGACTGGAGGGTGGCGGAGGGCGTCGTCGACCCGGCCCGGCTCATCGTGTCGGGCGGGCTCCACGCCGGCAACGTGGGTGACGCCATCGCCCACCTGCACCCCTTCGGGGTGGACGTGTCGTCGGGGGTCGAGTCCGAGCCCGGGCGCAAGGATCCCCACAAGGTGCGGGCTTTCGTGATGGCGGCGCGCACCGCCGCGGGGGAGACCGTCGCCGAGGGCGCAGGTGTGGGAGCCGTCGAGGACGGCGAGGAGGTCGGGGGACCCTTCGACTGGCAGGAGGACGGGTGACCCCGCCCACCGACCACGCCGAGGGGGAGGGCGGGGATCCCGCACACCGAGACACAGGTCGCGGCCGGCGAGCGTGATGGGCGAACCGTCGGCGAGCGGCCGATTCGGTGAGTTCGGCGGGCGCTTCGTTCCCGAGTCGCTCATGCCGGCGTGCCTGGAGCTCGAAGACGCGTTCCGCGTCGCCTGGGGGGACCCTGGCTTCCATGCCGAGCTCGCCGCCATCCTGCACGACTACGGCGGACGGCCCACGCCGGTGACCGAGTGCCACCGCCTGTCGGAACGGCTCGGCGTACGGGTGCTCCTCAAACGCGAGGACCTGGCACACACCGGCTCGCACAAGCTCAACAACGTCATCGGCCAGTCGTTGCTGGCCCGGCGGATGGGCAAGCGCCGCCTCATCGCCGAGACCGGTGCGGGCCAGCACGGCGTGGCATCGGCGACGGCCGCGGCGTTGTTCGGCATGGAGTGCGTCGTGTACATGGGCGAGGTCGACACCGAGCGCCAGGAGCTCAACGTCTTTCGGATGGAGCTGCTCGGAGCCGAGGTCCGTCCGGTGCGGGCGGGCAGTCGCACGTTGAAGGACGCCGTGAACGAGGCCTTGCGCGACTGGGTCGCGAACGTGGGCGACACCCACTACTGCCTCGGATCGGTCATGGGGCCCCATCCGTATCCCTGGATGGTGCGGGAGCTGCAGCGGGTGGTGGGCGACGAGGCCCGTGAGCAGTGCCGGGCGCTGCTCGGCGGAGCCGACCCGGACTGGGTCGTCGCCTGCATCGGCGGCGGGTCGAACGCGGCGGGCACCTTCGCGGGATTCGTCGACACCGACGCCGCTCTGGTGGGGGTCGAGGCGGCGGGTGGGGCGGCGCTGGGCCGAGGCGTGCCCGGCGTCGTGCACGGAATGAAGTCCTATGTCCTGCAGGACGAGGTGGGGCAGATCGCCGAGGCCCACTCGATCTCGGCGGGCTTGGACTACCCCGGGATCGGCCCCGAGCACGCCTTTCTGTCGTCGATCGGTCGTACCCGCTACGTCCAAGCCGCCGACGACGAGGTGCTCGCCGCCTTCCGATTGCTGTCGGAGACCGAGGGCATCATCCCCGCCCTGGAGCCTGCGCACGCGCTGGCGTGGCTGGTGCGCGAGGCGGGACAGACCGTGCCGGGGGGCGCCACCGTCCTCGTGACGCTGTCGGGCCGCGGCGACAAGGACGTGGCCCAGGTCCGGGAGATGCTGCGGTGACCGCATCCCCGCCCGGGGGCCCCGCGGCCGCCCGCGGTGCGCGCACGGGCCCCTTGGAGTCGCACCTGCGGGCCCGGCGCGACGCCGGGCGCAAGCTGCTCGTCCCCTACGTCACCGGAGGCATGGCGCCCGAGTGGATCGAGGCCGTCCACGCCGTGGCCGATGCGGGTGCCGACGCCGTGGAGATCGGCATCCCGTTCTCCGATCCGATGATCGACGGACCCACCGTCCAAGAGGCGTCCCTGCGGGCTCTGCAGCGCGGGACCACACCGACGTCGGTGATCGACGCTTTGGCGCGCGCCGACCTGGCCGTGCCCCTGTGCGTGATGACCTACTACAACATCGTGTTCCGAGCCGGGCTGCGCCGCTTCGCCCGCTCCCTGGCCGACGCCGGGGTGGCGGGCGCCATCATCCCCGACCTCCCCCTCGAGGAGGGAGAGGAGTGGTGTGCCGAAGCCGACGACGCCGGGGTGGCGACGGTGCTCCTCGTGGCCCCGTCGACGCCGCCAGCCCGGGCCGGCGCCATCTGCGCACGCTCCCGGGGGTTCGTCTACGGCGTCGGGGTCATGGGGGTGACCGGGGAGCGAGCAACATTGGCGTCGACGGCGACCGACGTGGCCCGGATGCTCCGCACGGTGACCGACCGACCCGTGTGCATCGGCATCGGCGTGTCGACGCCCGAGCAGGCTGCACAGGCGTGCGTCGACGCCGACGGCGTCGTGGTCGGCTCCGCCATCGTGCGCAGGCTCCTGGACGGAGAAGGGCCTGAAGGGGCGGGCGGGTTCGTGGCCTCGCTGCGCGCCGGCATCGACGCCCCGACGGCGTAGGGCGCGGCGTCGTTCACCGACCGAGCAGCCACCAGCCGGCTCGGGTGGCTCTGGCCAGCGTGGCGCGGCGCAGTCGCACCCGGCCACCGAGCACCAACAACATCGAAAGGCTGGTGGCGGTCAACCCGGCGCCGACGATGAGCATCCACGTCAGTGCCGGCCCGGGGCCGGTGACGGCCAGAGAGGGCGTGCCCGCGGCGGCGCTCGACGCCGGAGCACCCCCAGCCGCGGACGACGAAGAACCCGACGATGCAGCCGCGGCCGGTGCCACCACGGGAGCCGCGGTGGGAGCCGAGCGCGACGGCGCCGTCGTGGGGGTGGTCGCGGCGGGTGGTGTCGAGGTGGGCGCCGAGGTGGCGACGGGTGGTGGGGTCGAGGTGGGCGGAGCGGTCGACGGCGGGGTGGAGGCGGCCACCTGGACCACCTTGAACCCGCCCACGTTGTTCCCCGAGACTTCAGCCGGGGAGGTGTCGCCGACGAAGGTGTAGAGCGGTGCACCGTTGTAGGTCACCTGGTACGCGCCGGTGCTCTGCAGGACGGCGGCCACCGTTCCGCTCACCCCGGTGCCGGCCGTGGGTGTGGTGCCGGCCGGGACCGTCACCGCCGGCCACACCGGGACACAGGCGCCGGTGCAGGTGCTCATCCCGTCGTGGTCGCTCGGGAACGTGTAGAGGGCGAAGCCCTGAGCGTTGGTGAGCACCGGGCCGAAGTTCGAGCTGGTGGCCACGTCGACCGTGGGGCCCGCGGCGAAGGCCGACGACGCCGTCGCACCGACGACCACGACCGCGACGCCGATCACGGCACCGAGCAGGCGCCCGAGGTGGGCCATAGCGGAACGAGCCTGGATCGGGGTGCGGATGGTGGACGGGGTACCAGGCTCGTGGCTCATCGCCGGAGTCATCCTCCTCATGCGGCCCCAGCGGCGAGCTGCGGCTCTCTGGCCGTCGGCACGGCACCGACCTCCGTTGTACGGACCGGACCCCCGATCTGTTCACGGCATGCCTACGGGGCGCGGGTCCGGGGCGCGGGTCCGGGGCGCGGGTCCGGGGCGCGAAGACCCTCCCCGGTGCTGAACAGAATCCCCACCGCCCTCGTAGCCCCCCGGAGCCGTGGACGGGACCGGACTTCCGGGGCCCTCGGAACCAGGAGGTGGACTTGATGAAGCCGCGCATCGGTCGACGACAGGAGGCGTTCGCTCCTGGGCCTCAGCGCCGCCGCGCCTGGGCGGGCGCTCTGGTGGCGGTGACCTCGCTCTCGTTGACGATGGCCCTGGCCCCTGCCGCGTCCGCGCAGTCCGCGGCCAAGAGCAAGACGGCAATGGTCGTGGAGGTCGTGAACCGGGCCCCGTTCGGGACCATGCTGGCCACGGTGGGGGGCGCCAGCCTCTACACCACACCGACGTCGTGCACCGGGAGTTGTCTCGGAATCTGGCCCCCGTTGCTCATGCCCAAGGGGAAGAAGATCCCGACCGGGGTCACCGGGCTCGGCACGGCGAAGTTCGCGCACCACCGCCGGCAGGTGACCTATATGGGCAAGCGGCTTTACACCTTCGAAGCCGACCACGGCGGCGACGTCACCGGCAACGGGGTCGGTGGGTTCATGGTGGCCACCACGGCGCACTGAGCCATCGAAACCGACACGATCGCACCCCGGAGGGCATCGGCCCGCGGGAAAGCCGGCTCGACCGGGAATTCACCGCAAGATCCACAGTTTCGCCACAGGAACGAGGCGTACCGTCACGCTGAGACGTTGCCTGTCGACGCGAGACGGAGAGGCTGAGCGATGAACGACATGCCGGTGATCCCGCCTGTGGGCCAGATGCCTTCCGGGCCCCCCGCCCCGCCTCCGGCGATGCGACCGGCCCGGGGACGACGCCTGACGAAGCTGGCCGTGGGCGTCGGCGCTGCGGCCGGAGTGGCCGTGGGTGCCACCGCACTGGCGCAGGCCGCCACCTCGCCGGGCGGCGGGGCGGCAAACAGCGACGCCACCGTGACGGCATCGGCGGCGACGTCGACCACCACGACCGCTCCGACGGGGCCCCCCGGGTTCGGGGGTCACCACCGGGGTGGCTTCGGCCCGCTGGGCGGCTTCGGCGGCGGCCCGGTGCTCTACGGCCAGGCCACGATCAAGGGCCCCAACGGCTACGAGACCCTGGCGGAACGCAGCGGCACCGTCTCCGACGTCTCGAACACCTCGGGCAGCACGTGGTCCCTGACCGTGAAGAGCGCGGACGGCACCTCGGGGACCTTCACCGTCGACTCGGGCACCAGCGTCAACGGCGGTGAGATGGGCATCGGCAGCGTCAAGACCGGCGACACGGTGCAGGTCACCGCGGTGGTCTCCGGCGGCACCTCGACGGCCAAGATGGTCCTGGACCAGACGATCGTGAAGGCCAACGGGGGGACGTGGCGCCCCATGGGCCCGTCGTCGAACTCCGACAGCGGCTCGGGGATGCCCTCGCCGCAGTCCGCGGCTCCCCCGGTCTAGGCCCGGCGTCCTCCGCGGCGCCGACCCCGTTGGTGATGCTCGAGCCGGCGCCGGATGAGCTCGCGCCGTTCCTGGAGCTCCCGGTAGGTGATGGCGTCGACGGTCTCGTCGACGCCGAGTGAGGCCCGGATGCCGGCGACGTCGAGGGCGGGGATGCTCCCGGGCTCCATGCCCATCTCCTGCGCGATGCGATCGCCGTGGCGGTCGTGGAAGTACACCACCACCTTGACGATCTCCCCGATCACGTCCACGTTCGGGGCCATCACGGCGAGGGCGCCGTCGAGGAAGAGCATGTCCTTCACGTAGAGCATGAGCTCCTTGGGCATGCGCGCCCCGTAGCCGAGGAGCCCTTTGGTGAGGTTCCTGATCTCCGACGTGAGCTCCTCGGCGGTCAGAGTCGTCGGGTCGATGGGCGGGCGGTCGAGGCCGAGATCACGGATCACCGCGCCGATGTCGACGTCGAGGGGCAGCGCACCGAGGTCGCGCATGGCCGCGATCTGCCCGGGGACGTCGTTGGCGGAGGCGGTCATGACGAGACGGAGAAACGCCAGGCGTCTGGCCTCGTCGAAACGGCCGGTGATGCCGAAGTCGAGCAGGGCGACGCGGCCGTCGGACTGCACGAGCAGGTTGCCACCGTGCAGGTCGCCGTGGAAGACACCGTAGAGGAGCGCGCCTTCGAGAAACGCGATGAGCGCGGCGTGCAGCACCGCCTCGGTGTCGATCCCCGCGGCGCGCATGGCGTCGGCGTCTCCCCACGCGAATCCGTCGAGACGTTCCATGACCAGCACACGCCGGGTCACGAGCGAGGGATGGGGACGGGGGACGACGATGGCGGTCTGGCCGGTGTCGGCGAGCACCCGGGCCACGTCGAGCATGTTCTGGGCCTCGAGCCGGAAGTCGAGCTCTTCCACGATCGTCTCGCCGAACAGCTCCACCAGGGCCGGGGGGTTGGCGAGGGCGGCCACCGGGATACGGCCGACCAAGAGGGGCGCGATCCAGCTCATGGCGGCCAGGTCACGTCGGACCAAGGTGGCCACGTCGGGACGTTGCACCTTGACGACGACCGCCTCCCCGGTCTTGAGGCGCGCCGCGTGAACCTGGGCCACCGACGCGGCCGCGATGGGCGAACGCTCGAATTCGCTGAATTGCTGCTCGAGCGCCATGCCCAGGTCGGCTTCGACGATGCGCCGAACGACGGCAAACGGTTCGGCCGGCACCTGGTCGCGACACAGCCGGAATTCGGCCACGAGCTCCTCGGGGAACAGTCCCTCGCCCGAGGACAGGATCTGGCCCAACTTGATGTACGTGGGCCCGAGGCGCTCGAAGGCACGGCGCAGGCGGCGCGAGAGGCCGGCGCGTGAGCGGTGTTGTCCTCGGCGACGATCCCCGACATACCAACCCGCCAGGGCCGTGCCGAGGATGGCGCCCACGCGCACCACCCGGGCCCCGGGTGGGAGCCGACGCCGGCGGGTGAGCCGCGGGGCCTCGGCCCGCGTCCTGGCCCGGAGTCCGTCGATCCCCGCGCTCCACGAAAGCCGCTCGAGGTCGAGGACCCAGGGTGGATGGGAGGAGAACGCGCCGAAGGCCAGGTCCGAAGGGTCAGGCCCCAAGGTCGGCCCGCCGTCGGGAATCGTCATCGAGTCGACCGTACCGTGGCGCCCCGGGTACCTCGGGCTCCGGGTGGTGGTCGGGCAGGGGCGGCGGGCGCCAGGCGGTGGTCGGGCAGGGTGTTCAGGCCGGCGGGGGGCCGATGACCAGGCACCCGTTGTGTCCGCCGAAGCCGAAGGAGTTCGACAGCGCCGGTGCGGGATCCCAGGGTCGAGCCTGGCCGTGCACGACGTCGAGGTGGATCTCGGGGTCGGGCTGTTCGTAGCCGTCGGTGGGGGGGATGAGGCGGCGGTCGATGGTGAGCGTGGTGGCGACGGCCTCGATGGCGCCGGCGCCACCCAGGGCGTGCCCCGTGACCCCTTTGATGGACGTGACCGGAGGGGAGGGAGATCCGAAGACCTTCTCGATGGCCTGGGACTCGGCCAGGTCGTTGAGCGGGGTGGAGGTCCCGTGGGCATTGATGTGGCCGATGTCCGAGGGCGACACCCCCGCGTCGGCGAGCGCGAGCTCCATGCAGGCGGCCGCCCCGTTGCCCCCGGGGGCCGGTGCGGTGATGTGATGGGCGTCGGCCGTGGAGCCCGAGCCCAGCATCTCGGCGTAGATGCGTGCGCCACGACGCCGGGCGTGCTCGAGGTCCTCGAGGATGAGCGCGGCCCCGCCCTCGGCACAGACGAACCCGTCGCGACGGACGTCGAAGGGGCGGGACTTCCCTTCGCTCGACAACGCGGTCATGTTGCCGAAGGCGGCCATGCCGATGCCGACCATGGCGGCCTCGGCCCCACCCCCGATGGCCACGTCACATCGGCCTGTCGCCACCAACCGGGCGGCGGCGGCGATGGCGTGGGTCCCCGCCGCGCAGGCGGTGGCGATGGTCTCGCACGGGCCGTGCCACCCGGCGTGCATCGAGACGTGCGCGGCACCGGCGTTCACCATCATCATGGGGATGAGGAACGGCGACACGCGACGGGCGCCTTTCTCGTGGAACACCCCGATCTGTTCCTGGAGGGTCTCCAGGCCGCCGACGCCGGTGGCGAAGACGACTCCGGAGCGGTCCGGATCCGCACCGATGTCACCGGCGTCGGCCAGTGCCATGTCGGCGGCCGCCACCGAGAACTGGGCGAAGCGGTCGACGCGCCGTACTTCTTTCGGGCCGAACCAGGCGGTGGGGTCGAACCCCCGCACCCGGCGCTCCCCGTCGGGTGCGGGGTTCTGCAGGCCCTCCCAAAAGGCGTCGAGGCCGATGCCGCAGCACGACACGATGCCCATGCCGGTGACGACGACGCGCCGTCCCTTCACCGGCCCGTCCGGCCCGAGGCCGAGAAGCATCAGAGCTTGGCGGAGATCAGCTCGTAGGCCTGGCCGACGGTCTCGATACCCTCGAGCTCGGACTCGTCGACGGTGACGTCGAACGCCTCTTCGAGGGCCATCACGAGCTCGACGAGGTCGAGGCTGTCGGCATCGAGGTCGTCACCGAAGCGGGCCTCGGGCACGACCTTGTCGGCTGGTACCTGCAACACGTCGATGGCGCACGCCTTGAACTTGTCGAAGCTGGCGTCGGGCACTGCTTCCTCCTTGCTCGCGTCATGTCCCGGTCGCCCGGGATCGGTCGGTTCCTACTCCTCGTGTCCCCCGTCACGGTCGTGCCGTGTCGGGGAGCTCATGGGCACGTCACATTCCCATCGCCAGACCACCGTCGACCGGAAGCACCGCTCCGGTGATGTAGGCGGCGTCGTCGGAGGCGAGAAAGGCCACCGCCCCCGCGACATCGGCGGGGCTCGCCCTGCGGCCCAACGGCACCAACGCCAGGAGCTGGTCCACGCGCTGTTCTCCCAGGCTGGCGATCATATCCGTGTCGACCACGCCGGGCGCGACAACGTTCACCGTGATGCCCCGGCTCCCGACCTCGCGCGCCAGCGACCGGGCCAGGCCGACGAGGCCGGCCTTCGCCGCGCCGGTAATTGACCTGGCCGGGGGACCCGAAGAAGGCGACCACCGACGACACGAGCACGATCCGACCCCGATGCGCCCGCACCATGGGCCCGACGCCACGCCGCACGACCCGGTAGACCCCCGAGAGATTGGTGTCGATGACCTCGTTCCAGGCCTCCTCGCCCATGCGCAGGAGCAGGGTGTCCTTGGTGATCCCGGCGTTGGCCACGAGCACCTCGACCGGGCCCAGGGCCTGCTCCACGGCGGCGAAGGCCGACTCGACCTGGGCCGGGTCGCGCACGTCGCACGGCACGGGGAGGAGGGCGACGCTGTCGGGCCGGGGCCCGGCCAGTTCGGCCGGTGGCGCCGTCCGGTAGGTGACGGCCACCCGGTCGCCGAGCGCCTGGAAACGGCGCGCGCACCCGAGGCCGATGCCGCGCGAGCCGCCGGTGACCAACACCACCCGCCCCGGGGGTGCTGTCGCCCCTCCTCCGGCGGGGGTGCTCACGGGGCGCTCCCCGCCACCGAAGGCGCCGGTGACCCCTCTCGGCCGCCGCCGGTGGGGGCGGCCCAGCGCACGAGGGTGCTGGCCCAGGCCATCCCGGCACCGAACCCCGACATCAGGACGTGGTCCCCGGGGCCGAGGCGCCCGGCGTCGGCGGCATCGGCGAGTGCCAGGGGGATCGAAGCGCTCGAGGTGTTCCCCGTCCGGTCGACCACGACGGCGACGCGGTCCATGGGGATGCCGAGGCGGGACGCGGCGGCCTCGATGATGCGCAGGTTGGCCTGATGAGGGACGAACAGGGCGATGTCATCGGGCGTGAGCTTGGCGCGTTCCAACGCGTTCGAGGCGGAATCGACGGTGGCCCTGACGGCGCGCCGGAACACCTCCTTGCCTTCCATGTGCATGTAGCCCCCGTGTGCACAGGTGAGGAGGTCATGGGCACTGCCGTCCACGCCGACGTCGACGGCCAGCAAGCCGTCCTGCTCGCTCGCTTCGAGCACCACCGCGCCGGCGCCGTCGGCGAAGAGCACCGCGGTGGCGCGGTCATCGGGGTCGGTGAGGAGCGACACGCAGTCGGCGCCGATGAGCAGGACCCGGTGCGCGGCGCCGGCGCTCACCGCTCCGTGCGCGGCGACCAGTGCATAGACGAACCCGGCGCATGCGGCGTTGACATCGAAGGCACCACCCGACAATCCGAGGGCGAAGTGCACCGCCGCCGAGGTGGCCGGAACGGCCAGGTCGGGGGTGCAGGTGGCGAGGACCAGGAGGTCGATCTGCTCGGGCGCCAACGCGGCGCGCTCGAGGGCCCGGCGCCCGGCCTCGGTGGACAGCGACGACACCGTGCCGCCGATGCGTCGTTCCCGGATACCCGAGCGCGTGACGATCCATTCGTCGGTGGTGTCGAGGCGCGCCTCGAGCTGCGCGTTGGTGACGACGGTGTCGGGCAGTGCCGCACCCCACCCGGTGATGACCGCTCCGGTCGGGCTCACGCGCCGTCGGCCTGCACGCGCAACCACGCGACGGGCTCGCCGGCGGCCACGCGTTCACCGGGATGGGCGAGGAAGCCCACGACCGTCCCGGCAAAGGGTGTGCGGACTTCGACGGTGCCGACGGTGCCGAGCAGGTCGCCCACCGCCACGGGGGCGCCCTCACCGCTCGGGACGTCGAGGCCCTCGGCCGAGAGCCCCCCGGTCCCGGCGCGGCCAGGCCGGCCATGGGCTCGAAGACACCGGCCGAGGGCGATATCACCACCCGCTCGGAGGTGTAGAGGTGCTCGCCCTGGTGCTCGGCGGCATAGGACTTCCAGCTGTCGCTCCCGGCGATGGCATTGACCAGCGCGTCGAGATCGTCGGGAGTGGCCACCGCGCTCGCCAACGCGTCGGGAAGTGTGCGCCGCGCCAGCCCGGTGAGCACCCCGCCGGTCCCGACTTCGACGAAGCGCGTTGCCCCCATGCCCGCCAGGGTCTCGAGGCTCTGGCGCCAGCGCACCGGGCTGCACAGCTGGGCGGAGAGCAACCCCGGCCAGTCCTCGGCCGCGGTGTGGGGGCGGGCGTCGACGTTGGCGACCACGGGGATCTCGGGCACGCTGAAAGGGGTGCTCGCCAGCGACTTGCGCAGCCACGATCGCGCCGGTGCCATCAAGGTGGTGTGGAAGGCGCCGGCCACCGGGATCGGGAGGACCTTGCGGGCACCGAGCTCTTTGGCGATGGTGCCGGCCCGGGCCACGGCCTCGGCGGTGCCGGCGATGACGACTTGGCCGGGCGCGTTGTAGTTCGCCACCCACACCTCTCCCTCGGCGCGCTGGCATGCCGCGTCGACGGCGTCGTCGTCGGCACCCATCACCGCCGCCATCGTCCCGGGGTGTTCCTCTGCCGCGTTGTGCATGGCTTCGCCCCGCTCGACCACGAGACGGACGCCCTCTTCGAAGCCGAGGGCGCCGCTGGCGGCGAGGGCGGTGTACTCACCCAGGCTGTGGCCCGCGCACGAGGTGGGCTCGATGCCGACGCGCTCGATGGCGTCGAGCACCACGAGGCTGAGGACGAAGGTGGCCAACTGGGCATTGGCGCTGAGGGTGAGCTCGTCCTGGTCGACATGGAGCAGAAGACGGGCCACGTCCTTGCCCGCCACCGCCGAGGCCTCGTCGACCACCTCCCAGGAGGGGTGCTCGAGCCAGGCGCGGCCCATGCCGGGTCGTTGAGATCCCTGACCCGGGAAGGTGAACGCCAGCACTCGGACTCCTCTTTTCTTTGCGTACCGACCGATGGGGGTGGCCCCAGGGTGACACGATCGGAGCGCCCAGGTCACGTTACCCGGAGGTCATCACGGATCTGCTTGCAGGCAGCTAGCGCTTCGGCCCGATGAATTCATCGAGCCGTCGTACGCTGTCTCTCCGCCACCGACACGCATCGGGTGCTCGGTGAACGCCATTGCACACCCAGCAGGTCACACCCACGGGTGAAGACCTCGGATGTCGGACGAGGCGTTGGAGAACTCATACCGGGGATAGGACCGACCGTTGACGTTGTTGAGCACCCGGCAACCGTCTGCATGGACGAGGCCCCGCAGAAGCGGAGCGGGGAACCGGTCGACAATCGCCTGCCACTGCGCCCAGGTGATGGGCCGATTGTGTGTACGGCCCGCACCGTGCTGGGGAATGAGGCACGGCCAGTGCTCGGAATAAGAAGACACATCGGTGCAACCCACTCGGCGCACTGACTCACGCGATTGGGGAGGACCTCCGCCATCCCCAGGGCACACTCGGCCAGGAGCCGGGGGTAGGCGTCGCAGCACGTGATCCGGAGCCTGGACACGTCGCGGGGATGCTCGGCGATGTACCCGTCGCCGAGACAGAGGCCCAACAGGTAGGCATAGGGCCCCGTCGGGAGGCGATCTCTCGTCCTCGACACCCCCGTCGAGCGGGAGATCTCCGAGTAGGTGTGGCCGGCCTCGAAGAGGGTCAGAACATCCGAAACGCACGACGGTGGGTACACGCCAGATCTCCGCTTCCCAGTACCATTTGTTGACGCGCCCGAGTGAGGGAATAGGCAGACCTGAAGGCCTCAAAAGCCTTTGTTCGAAAGGACGTGCGGGTTCGAATCCCGCCTCGGGCACGAAAATGGCGGGCCGATCCCGAAGGTAGCGAACGGGTGTTCGGCGATCGGCGGTGCTCGACAGGGGACCCGGTCACGTACAATTCGCCCAGCATGCGCCGGTCACTGGTCGAGCGGTCCCTCAGGGATGTCCACGGACGCCTCGTGCGGGTGCGCGAGGAGTTGGCGGTGCTCGACGAACAGCTCGCGGTGCTCAACGACGCTGCCGACGATGCCCGGATCCGCTCACTGGTGTCAGAAACCCCTCTGGCCGGGCACGAGTATGCCGACGCGCAACGTTCCGCCGACGCCGCCAACCGGGGCCGCGCCGCACTGTTGGCCATGATCAGCGAGTTGGAGCATCGCCAGGACGAACTGCTCGGCAAGCTGGTCGTGGAGCCCAGGTAGCCGGGCCCACGGCGAAGCCGAAAACGACAGAAGAAAGAGACAGGACCGCCGCATGGGCAAACGCGTCGTCATCGCCGAGGACGAGGCCATCATCCGTCTCGACCTGAAGGAGATCCTCGAGGCCGAGGGATACTCGGTCGTGGGGGAGACCGGTCGCGGCGACGAGGCGGTGGACCTGGTCGCCCAACACCAGCCCGACATCGCCATCCTCGACATCAAGATGCCCGGTATCGACGGCATCGAGGCCGCCCGACGGATCTCGGCCAATCACCGTGTGGCGGTGCTGATCCTCACGGCCTTCAGCCAGCGCAACCTCATCGAGGAGGCTCGTGACGCGGGCGTGGCCGCCTATCTCGTGAAGCCCTTCCAACGGGGGGAACTGGTGCCGGCCATCGCAGTGGCCACCGCACGCTTCGAGGAGTACCGCGCCATCGAGGACGAGCACACCCGGTTGTCCGAAGACGTGCCCAGCCACGAGGACAAGCTCAAGACCCGCCAGATGGTGGACCGGGCCAAGGCGGTCCTGATGGACGGCCACGGCATGGGCGAGGACGTCGCCTTCTCCTTCATCCAGCGCACCGCCATGGACCGGCGCGCCCGGATGCAGGTGGTCGCCCAGGAGATCATCGACGGGACGCTCACGCCCTGACCGCGGCCCGGTCCGGCGGGTGGCCCGGGAGCGCCGCCACGTAGGATCCCCCCGTAGTGGCAACCTCGAGGCCCGGCGCCGGCGACCTGTACCTGCTCGACGGGAACTCCCTCGTCTTCCGGGCGTTCTTCGCCCTTCCCATCGACCTGGCCACCAAGACGGGCCAGGTCACCAACGCCGTCCACGGCTTCACGTCGATGCTCGTGATGCTCCTGCGGGACAACGACCCCGGCGGCATGGCGGTGGCCTTCGACCGTCCCGAGGCCACCTTCCGCGACGACATCGTCGAGGAGTACAAGGGCAACCGTCCCGACACCCCCGACCTCCTGATCCCGCAGTTCGCACTGGTACGCGAGATCCTGTCGGCCCTCGGCATCGTGATGGTCGAGAAGGCCGGCTTCGAGGCCGACGACATCCTGGCCACCCTCGCCACCCAGGGGCGCGACGCGGGCCGGAACGTGGTGGTGGTGAGCGGCGACCGCGACACGTTCCAGCTCGTGGAGGACCCCCTGGTCAAAGTCATGTACACGCGCCGGGGCATCTCCGACACCGTCCTCTACGACGAGGCGGGCATCGTCGAGCGCCACGGCGTGCCGCCGAGGCTCTACCCCGTGCTCGCGGCACTGCGCGGCGACACCTCGGACAACCTTCCCGGCGTGCCCGGCGTGGGGGAGAAGACCGCGGCCAAGCTCGTGAGCACCTACGGGGACCTCGACACCATCTTCGACCATGTCGGCGAGCAGACGCCGAAGCTGCGCCAGAACCTGACCGACTACGAGGCGCAGGTGCGACGCAACGCCGAGGTCATCCCGCTCGTGCGTGACGTGAAGCTCGAGGTGTCGATCGACGACCTCGCCCTCGGCAAGTGGGACGCGGCCGAGGTCAAGCGGGTGTTCGGCGAGCTCGAATTGCGCTCCGCCTGGCAGCGACTGGCGCCCATCCTGGGCAGCGACTCCGAGGAGGCCCTGCCCCGGGCGGCGGGCACCCGCGCTCCGCCCACTGTCGACCTGGCGGCGGTGACGGCGACGGCCCCTGCCGACGCCGAGCAGGCCGTCGGGGTCCTCGGCGCCGCGGCGAAGGCGAAGGCCCCTGTGGCGCTGGCACCGGTGTGGTCGGGCGATGCCGGTCGGAGCCCTCTGGTGGGCCTGGCCTTCCTGGCCGCCCCGCCGACGGTGGAGGGTGGCGGCGCCCACGAGGTCCCGGCACCGGTGCCGACGTGGCTCGACGAGGGGTTGCTGGCCGACAGCGGCGTCCTCGGTGCCATCAGCACCCTGGTGGGGCCCGGTGGTGCACCCCTGGTGGCCCACGGCTCGAAGGAGCTCATGCGGACCCTGCTCCCGGCGGGGATCGACATCACCTCGTTGGAGCTCGACACCGCCGTGGTCGCCTACCTGCTCGACCCGTCATCGGGTCGCTACCGCCTCGAGGACGTGGTGGAGGTGCAGCTGGGGCTGGCGCTCGACGCCGAGGTGGAAGCCGAGGCTGCCGGGCGGCTGGCGCTCGAGGGATCCGCCGAGGTGGAGGTCTCGACCCTGGCGGCGCGCAACGCGGTGGTGCTCGGGTTGCTGTTGGCGCCGATGCGCGAGGCACTTGTCCGGGCCGGGCTCGAGCGCCTCCACGACGAAGTGGAACGCCCCCTGGTGCGGGTCCTCGCCCGTATGGAGGTCGCCGGCGTGCGCGTCGACACCAAGGAGCTGCGCCGCATCGCGGATGATCTCGCCGCCGAGTGCGCCCGCCTCGAAGCACTGGTCCACGAGCACGCCGGTGAGACGTTCAACGTCAACTCGACGCCGCAGTTGCGAACCGTGCTCTACGACCGGCTCGGGCTCACGCCCGGCCGCAAGACCAAGACCGGGTTCTCCACCGACGCCTCGACCCTCGAGAAGCTGCGGGGCCAGCACCCCATCGTCGAGACGCTGCTGAGCTATCGCGAGGTGGAGAAGCTGCGTTCCACCTACGGCGAGACATTGCTGGCCGAGGTGGCCGCCGACGGGCGCATCCACGCCACCTTCGGCCAGACCGTGGCGCGCACCGGACGGCTGTCGTCGGACCGGCCCAACCTCCACAACATCCCCGTGCGCTCCGAGGAGGGACGGCGCCTGCGCAAGGCGTTCATCCCGGCCGACGGCTGCCGCCTCTTGGTGGCCGACTACGACCAGATCGAGTTGCGCGTCATCGCCCACCTCTCTCACGACCCCGGGCTGGTGGCGGCCTTCGCCGAGGGGCGCGACATCCACCGCACCACCGCGGCGAGCGTCTTCGGCGTGGCCCCCGAGGACGTCAGCAGCGCCCAGCGCAACCGGGCCAAGATGGTGTCGTACGGGCTGGCCTACGGGATGGAGGCCTACGGCCTCGCCCAGCGCTTGTCGATCGAGCCGTCCGAGGCCCAGCAGATCCTCGACGCGTACTTCGCGGCGTTCCCGGCGGTGCGGGCCTACATGGACCGGACCGTGGTCGAGGCCCGCTCCCGGGGCTACACCGAGACCCTCTTCGGGAGGCGCCGTCCGCTCCCCGACCTCCACTCGCCCAACCGCAACCTCCGGATGGCGGCCGAACGCCAGGCCATGAACGCCGGCATCCAGGGGCTCGCCGCCGATCTGTTCAAGGTCGCCCTCGTGCGCCTCGACGCCGCGCTCGAGGAGAAGCAGCTCGAGTCCCGGGTGGTGCTCCAGGTCCACGACGAGGTGCTCGTCGAGGTGCCGACAGACGAGGAGGCGGTGACCGGGGACCTCGTTCCCGCCGTCATGCGCAGCGTGGCCGACGCCGTGCAGTTGGCGGTCCCGCTGGAGGTGTCCGCGGCGTGGGGCGACACCTGGGCCGACGCCAAGGGCTGAAGCCAAGCGCTCTCGCCGACGGAGGAAGTGGCACCGGTCGGGCGGCCCGACGAGTTGCACGAGGGCCCGGCAGGGCAGCTCAAGGCGCCTCTTTGCTAGCATTGTCAACCGGCCGTCACCGGCGGCCTGCCCGACGTGCTCTCGACGCGTGGGGTGTCCCGATCCCGAAAGCGAGTTCCGAAGTTCATGCCTGACGAAGCTGCCGGTTCATCCGGCGTAGCTGACCCGGCGGCTACTCCCGCCGCGGCGGCCGGTGAGGTCCCCGGCGCCATCGCACTGCTGTCCGACGCCCCCATGGGCTCCTTCGACGAATCGGGAAAGTACGTCCCCCGTGCCATCGTCGAGGACGACCTCGGCGGTGCATCGCTCGAAGAGGCCATCGACGCCACCATCGTCGAGTTCGACGACGGGGACATCGTCGAGGGCAAGGTCGTGAAGATCGACAAGGACGAGGTCCTTCTCGATATCGGCTTCAAGTCCGAAGGGGTCATCCCTTCGCGCGAGCTCTCCATCCGCAACGACATCGATCCCTCGGAGATCGTGAGCCTCGGGGACCAGATCGAGGCACTGGTCCTCCAGAAAGAGGACAAAGAGGGCCGGCTGGTCCTGTCGAAGAAGCGTGCCCAGTACGAGCGGGCCTGGGGAACGATCGAGAAGATCAAGGACTCCGACGGCATCGTCAAGGGTCCGGTCATCGAAGTCGTGAAGGGCGGCCTTATCGTCGACATCGGGTTGCGGGGATTCCTGCCCGCCTCCCTGGTCGAGCTGCGCCGCGTCCGCGAGCTGCAGCCCTATGTCGGCCGCAGCATCGAGGCCAAGATCATCGAGCTGGACCGCAACCGCAACAACGTGGTCCTGTCGCGCCGGGCCTGGTTGGAAGAGACCCAGAAGGAACAGCGCGGCGAGTTCCTCGTCAACCTCAAGCCCGGTGAGCGCCGCCGGGGCGTGGTGTCCTCGGTCGTGAACTTCGGCGCCTTCGTCGACCTCGGGGGCATGGACGGGCTGATCCACGTGTCGGAGCTGTCGTGGAAGCACGTCGACCATCCCTCGTCGGTGGTGTCGGTGGGCGACGAGGTCGAGGTGGAGGTGCTCGACGTCGACCTCGACAAAGAGCGCATCAGCCTCTCGCTCAAGGCCACCCAGACCGACCCGTGGCAGGAGTTCGCCAACACCCACCAGGTGGGCGAGCTCGTCTACGGTCGCATCACCAAGCTCGTGCCCTTCGGCTCCTTCGTCCAGGTGGGCGACGGCATCGAGGGCCTGGTGCACATCTCGGAGATGGCCGGTCACCACGTCGACCTCCCCGAGCAGGTCGTCACCCCCGGCGAGGAGCTGTGGGTGAAGATCATCGACATCGACCTCCAGCGCCGCCGCATCAGCCTCTCGATCAAGCAGGCGGCCGAGGGCGGTGAGGTGTCCGAGGAGTACCGCGAGGCCTTCGGCGAGCACGCCTACGACGAGCAGGGCAACTACATCGGCTACGACTACGGCGGCACGGAGTTCACCCCGGAGACCGAGGCCCAGGCGGCGTGGGCCGAGTACGTGGCCGAGCACGGCACCCCGCCCGAGGGCGGCGAAGGTGGCCCGCCCCCCGCCCCCTCTGCGGGGGACGGCAATGGCAGCGGGCCCGGTGCGGCACCGGCCGCGCCCGAGGCGTCGGCTGCCGAAGCTCCCGCCGTGGCCGACGCCCCGACCGAGGGGACCGGTACTCCCGAGGGGACCGGTACACCCGAGGAGCCTGCGCCCGCCGAGGGTTGACCCGGGGCGCCGCCGGTCCGGCGGCGCCGGTCGTTCAGCCCGGTGGTTCAGTCCCGGTCGTTCACCGGGACGCGCTCAGCGCTGGGGATCGATCCACAGCGGCGGCCGATTGCTCGGCTCGCCCGGTGACGGTGACGGAGGGGCCGGTGACGGTGACGGCGGAGCCGGCGGTGGCGGAGCCGGTGTCGGTGACGGGTCGGGGGCTTGCACGGTCCACGCCGGAGGCTCGTGTCGGTAGGACTCGTCCTCGGTGACCGGCGCCGGTGCGGGAGCCGATGCGGCCAAGGTCTTGGGCGGGTTCGTGCCGAGGGGGAAATGGCACGCCACGAAGTGGTCGGGGCCGATGGCGCGCATCTGTGGCTCGACCTCCGCGCACTTCTGCTGGGCGAAGGGACAGCGCGTCCTGAACCGGCAACCCGAGGGCGGATCGATGGGCGACGGGAGATCACCGGCCAGCGCCGCCTTGCCGTTGCGCGAGGCGCCGGGGTCGGGCTCGGGGATCGAGGTGAGCAACGCCTCGGTGTAGGGGTGCTCGGGCCGGTGGTAGAGGTCGTCGGGACGCGCCACCTCGCACAGCTTCCCGAGGTACATGACCGCCACGCGGTCGCTCACGTTCTTCACCACGGCGAGGTCGTGGGCGATGAACACCATGGTGAGGCCGCGATCGCGCTTGAGGTCGTCGAGGAGATTGAGGATCTGCGCCTGCACCGACACGTCGAGGGCCGAGACCGGCTCGTCGCAGACGAGCACGGTGGGCTCGAGCATGAGGGCCCGGGCGATGCTCACCCGTTGGCACTGGCCGCCCGACATCTCGGTGGGTCGACGGCCACCGGCGTCGTCGGGGTCGATCCCGACGGATTCGAGCGTCGCCCGTGCCTTGGCCCGGCGTTCGTCCTTGGTGCCGATGCCCCAGACCGACAGCGGTTCGACCACGGCGTCGAGCACCCGGCGGCGCGGGTTGAGCGACGAGATGGGGTCCTGGAACACCATCTGGATCTTGGTGCGGGCCTGGCGCATCTCCGAGCGCGACAGGGAGGTGAGCTCGGTCCCGTCGAACTTGACCGACCCCGAGTCCGGATGGTTGACGAGGGCGACGGCGCGGCCGGTCGTCGACTTCCCGCACCCGGACTCACCGACGAGTCCGAGGGTCTCGCCTCTGGCGACGTCGAAGCTCACGTCCGACACGGCGCGCACCCGGTGCTTGCCGGAGCCGAACTCGACGACGAGATGCTCGACGCGCAGCAGGACGTCGCCGTCGCGCAAGTGGGCCGTGCCGCTCCCCGCCATCAGATGCCCTTCGCCCCGTTGGGCGTGACCATCGCCGCGTCGCGCACGGACGTGCCGGTGAACGCCAGCGCGGCGGGGACCCGGGTCGCCACGTTGTGGGCCAGCGCCGCGTCGCCCTCGGCCGAGCCCACCGGGTACCAGCACCGGAACTGATGTCCCTGTCCGGCGCTGCGCAACGGCGGCTCTTCCTTGTGGCAGTGGTCCTGGGCGTAGGGACAGCGCGGCGCGAAGCGACAGCCCCGGAGGTCCGCGGCGAGGTCGGGGGGCCGGCCCGGAATGGCGCGCAGGCGGGTGTGCGACGACTCGGCCAGGCGCGGGATCGAGCGCAGCAGGGCCTCGGTGTAGGGCATGCGCGTGTGGGCGAAGAGCTCGGGGGTCGGTGCCTGCTCGACCACCCGTCCGGCGTACATCACGACGATCTCGTCGGTGCGGTTGGCCACCACGCCCAGGTCGTGGGTCACGAGGATCATGCCCATGTGGCGCTCGCCCTGCTGGGCGGCCAGGAGGTCGAGGATCTGGGCCTGGACGGTCACGTCGAGCCCCGTGGTCGGTTCGTCGGCGAGGAGGAGCTTGGGGCCACACGCCAGGGCGATGGCGATCATGACCCTTTGGCGCATCCCACCCGACAGCTCGTGGGGGTAGCTGCGCAGGCGCTGCTCGGGCGAGGGGATGCCGACCGACTGCAGCAGCGCCACCGAGGTCTCGTAGGCGGCCCTGCGGTCGAGCCCGACCCGCAGTCGCAGGGACTCGGTGATCTGGCGCCCGATCTTGACGACCGGGTTGAGGGCGGTCATGGGGTCCTGGAAGACGAGCGCGACCTGCATCCCCCAGACCTCGCGCAGCTCGTCCAGCGACATGGCCGTGAGGTCGTGGCCCGAGAATCGCACCGTCCCCGAGCGTTCGACGTTGTTCCCGGGGATCAGGCCCATGATCGAGCGGCTGAGGACGGTCTTGCCCGAGCCCGACTCGCCCACCACACCGAGGGTGCGGCCCCGGCCCAGTGTGAACGACACGCCGTCCACGGCGCGTACGAGCCCCCGGCCTGTGCGGAACGACGTGTGCAGGTCGATCACCTCGAGGAGCGGACCCTCGATCGACCCCACATCGGGGAAGCTGAGCTGCGGACGTCGGCTCCAACGGCTCACAAGCTCACCTCCCGAAGGTCGAAGTACGAGCGCAGGCGGTCGGCCATGAGGTTGAGGGCGGTGAGGAGCAAGAAGATGTAGAGCGACGGCCACAGCGCGATGTAGGGGTTGATGCTCAGGTTGTTGCTGTTCACGCCGTCGTTGATGATGTTCCCCAGTGACGACGTGGGGAGGCCGATCGACAGGCCCAGGTAGGCGAGCGACCCCTCGAGCACGATGGCCAGCGCCACTCCGATGAGCGCGAACGACACCGCCGCGGGGACGACGTTGGGAAGCAGCTCGCGCAGCAGCAGGCGCGACGTCTTCGCACCCGTGGCCCGCGCCGCCACCACGAACTCACGACTGGCGAACGACAACGTGGTCGCCCGGATGACGCGGAACAACAAGGGGGCGGAGACGAAGGCGAACATGATCGTGAGCTTGAACAACGTGACGGGCTTCCAGAACGTTTCGATCACCATGATGGCCAACAGGGCCGGGAAGGCCAGGAGCACGAAGGACACGGCGTTGAGCACGGTGTCCGCCGCGCCGCTTCGGTACCCGGCCAGCAGCCCGGTGGCGCCTCCGATGACGAGGCCGAGGAGAATGGGGACGAAGCCGATGACCAGCGACACGCGCGACCCGAAGATGACGCGTGACAGCAGGTCGCGGCCCAGGTCGTCGGTGCCCAGGAGGTGCCGGGCACTGGGGCCGACGTTCACCGCCGAGTAGTCCTGGAAATTGGGGGCTTTGAGCGGGAGCACCGAGGCCAGCACGGCCAGCAGGATCATGAATACCACCCAGCCCAGGCACACCCAGAACGTGATGCCGAGGCCCTTGCCCCGCTTGGGCAGGAACCCGCTGCCGGGGACGAAGGTGACGACGACCTCGGGTCCGGCGAGCCCGGCCGCGACCGTGCCGTGGGCGACGACCGCACCGGTGGGCTCGCGTCACGGCGGGATGCCCGTCAGGCACGTCGCACCCGCGGGTCGAGGATGGTGAGGAGGAAGTCGACCCCGAAGTTCACGACCACGAAGGCCACCGCGGCCACCAGGGCCATGCCCTGGACCACCAGGTAGTCACGGGAGTAGATCGCCTGGACCAACTGGTAGCCGATGCCGGGGAGCTGGAAGAGGACCTCCACCACGAAGGCGCCGGTGAACAAGGTGCCGATGCTGATACCGGCCCCGGCCAGCAGCGAGAACGAGGACGGGCGCATCACGTGGCGCATGAGGATGTAGCGCGTCGAGAGCCCCTTGGAGCGGGCCATGGTCACGTAGTCCTCCTGCAAGGTGGCGATGAGGTCGGCCCGCAGCAGCCGGTAGTAGACGGTGATCGACCCGATGGCGAGGGCCACCGAGGGCAGGATCACCGACTTGAGGTTGGGACCGAGGCCCGCCGAGAGCCGGTCGAACCCGGTGGCCGGCACCCACTTGAGGGTGACGGCGAACACGAGCACCAGGAGCGGGCCGGCCACGAAGGTGGGGAGCGACAGCATGGCGAAGGTCGACGTGGTGGCGACGCGGTCGAAGATGCGGTTCGGTCGCAGCGCGGCCACCAGTGCCATGGGGATCGCCACGAGCAGGGCCAGGACCTGGGAGACCACCACGAGCTCGAGATCGATGGGCACCGCCACGCTCAGGGCGTTGGTCACCGTCTGCTTGGTCAGGAACGACGAGCCCAGGTTGCCGTGGAAGATGTTGATGATCCACGTGCCGTACTGCGACACGAGGCCCTTGTTGAGGCCCAATTGGTGCAGGAGCACGCCCCGGGCCGCGGGGGTGTCGTTGGGGCCGAGGATGGCCAGGGTGGGGTCGCCGGGCAGCAGGTGGACGAGCAGGAACGCGAAGACCGAGATGAGAAAGCAGATGACGACCAGCTGGACGAGTCGGGTTGCGACGAACCGGAGCATGGTGGGCGCGGCGCTCAGCCCTTGCGCCAGATGGGCGTCGGGTCGAGGATCCCGTTGGCGAACCCGAGGGCCCGGGATCCGTCGGGAAGGGTGAGGTTGTTGAAGTTCATGACCGAGTCGGTTCCCGTCAGGGACCACGTTGCCAAGGAGATCCACACGTACGGGAGGTCCTGGGCGAGGCGCTTGTCCACTTCTTGGTAGGCCTGGGCGCGATCCGATGCGTTGGACGTGGTGCGGCCCTTCTGCAACGCCGCCTCCAGCGCATCGTCCTTGTTGCGGGAGAAGTTGAGCGCGATGGGCGGGTTGGCGGTGGTGGGGCTCAGCCAGACGTAGTTGAGGTCAGGGTCAGGAGCGGAGAACTGCTCGTCGGTATAGGCCTGGAACTTGCCCGTGACCAGGTTGTCGATGAACGTGACCTGCTCGACCTCACTCACCGTGGTCTGGATCCCGGCCAGTCCCCACATGTTGGCCACGGCCTGGATCTCGTTGAGCAGTCGGGCGTCGGTGATGGTGGCCAGGGTGATCTCGACGGCGCCGCCGTGGTTCGGCGCCGCCTGGGCCACGAGCGCTTTGGCTTTGGCCAGGTCGTAGGTGGGGTAGCCGTTGTCGGCCGGGCGGTAGGGCGAGCCCGGCGGGAAGAGGCTGAGATTGGGCTTGGCGATGCCGGCCCCGAACAGCTTCACGAGCTCGTCCACGTTGGTGGCCCGCACGAGGGCCTCGCGCACGAGGGGGTCGTTGGTGGGGGCCACCGAGGTGTTCAGGACGATGCAGTCCATGTCCCCCTGGCCGACCGCCGGGTTCAACACCTGTTGGTAATTGCGAATTGCCCCGCAGGTCCCGGATGGCGTTGGGGTCGCGCGTCACCATCATGTCGATGGTCCCCGACTTGATGGAGTTCTCCCGGGACTGGTCCTGGCTGATGGGCTTGTAGGTCAGTCCGTCGAGGTAGGGGAGCCCGGCCCGCCAGTAGTGGGGGTTGCGCTTGACGGTCAGGTGGTCGTTGGGGATCCACTCGACCAAGGAGAACGGGCCGGTGCCGATCGGTTTGGTCGAGCTCTGGGCCTCGAGCTGGGCCATCCCGACCACGTAGCCGACCTGGGTGGCGAGGTAGTACGGGAACGGCACGATGGGCTCGGCGCACGTCACCGCCACGGCCATGTCGCTCACCTTGGCCGCGCTGGCCACCACCCCCCGCAGGGCCTGGCCGGTGAGGAGGGATGTCTGCAGCGCCTGGATGTTGGCCAACAGCACATCCGCGTTCAAGGGGGAGCCGTCGTGGAAGACGACCCCCGGGCGCAACGTGATCGTCCACACGGACATGTCGGTGTTGGGGGTCACCGACTGCGCCAGATAGGGCTTGGCCGAGCCGTCGGCGGCCACCACCGTCAGCGTGTCGAAGATGGTGTTGGCGTAGGTCAGGCCGGAATTGTCGAAGTGGCTCGCCGAGGGCAAGAAGCCGTCGATCTCCGAGTTGAGGCCGATGGTGACGGTCCCCCCCCGTTTGGGCGTGAGGGTGCTCACGCCCGGGTTCGACAGACGACCCGGTGCCGGCGAGGTGGTGGTGCTGCAGCCGGCCAACAACGAGGGCAGCCCCACCCCCGCCAGCCCTACCGCCGCAGCGGTGGTCGCGCCCCGAGCGAGGAACGCCCGCCGGTCGTATCGGTCCGCGGAGTCAGCCATCGGTCCCCCTCGCCCTGGTCGGACGCGCAGCCCCCTGGGCGCCGTCGGCGCGCCATGGTAGACGGCATGGCACCGAACGGCCGGGCACTGCGGTCCCGGGCGGCGCCAGGGTGGTCCCGTCGGGTCGGACCGGTCCCGACGCCGGAGCGGTCGTGGCCGCGGCTTTGCCCGGGCGGGGTCCGAGCGCGTCGTTAGCATGCGGAGATGCGGACCCCGATGCGACGCCAGGCGGCGCCGCCCGGTGGGCCCGCTCTCCGCGCGTCCACCGGATCGGCGAAGACCACCGCGGTGGTGCCGAAGGCAGTGCGGGCCCGGGCGCCGGCGGCCACTTCGGGTCGTCCGCTCGCTCTGGGCGCGGCGACCACCCGGGCACTGCGCGCCGCGTCGGGCCAGGGCGACGTGTCCTGGGGACTGCGCACGGCGGCGGTGCCCTGGGTTGTGGCGCGCCTCGTCGTGGCGGGTGCGCTCGTCGCCGCCCACGAGTTCGTGACGCAGGCCAGGCCGGCGGCCGCGGTGGCGGCGCGCGTCCACCAGGGCCTCCTGGGGTGGGACGCAGGCTGGTACGAGTCCATCGCGCGTCACGGGTACGCGGGAGCCGGCCACGACTCCCTGCGGTTCTTCCCCCTGGTGCCCTTGCTCACACGGGTCGTGTCCTCGGTGCCCGGTATCGGGGTGGGCGCCGCCCTGGTGGTGGTGGCCAACGCCTCGGCTTTCGTCGGGGTCGCACTCCTCGCCGTGCTGGCCCGACGCGAGACGGGCGACGATGCCCTGGCCCGGCGCGCCGCGTGGCTCGTGTGCCTGGCACCGGTGGCCTTCACCCAGGTGATGGGGTACGCCGAAGGGACGCTGCTGGCGTTGAGCGTGGGCACCATGCTCGCCCTGCGGGCCCGGGCGTGGTGGTGGGCCGCGGCCCTCGGCCTCGCCGCCGCGGCCACGCGGCCCCTGGGTGTGTTGCTGGTGGTCCCCGCCGTGATCGAAGTGCTGCGAGGCTCGCGCCGTGCGCCACCTGATCGCCCCGTGGCGCGCGCCGCCGCGGTGGCCGGTCCCGCCGTGGGCTTCGGGGCCTTCCTCGGCTGGGTGGGGTGGCGCTACGGCGATGCGCTGGCGCCCCTGCGGATCCAGCAACGGGGGACGCTGCGCGGCGGGCTGAGCGATCCGCTGCGCACGTTGGCGCACGACGCCTCGCTGCTGGTGCACGGCCGGCACGTCGGGTCGGCGTTGCACCTGCCGTGGGCGCTGCTGGCCATCGGCCTGCTCGTGGTGACCCTGCGGCGATGGCCGCCGGTCTACGGGGCCTTTGCCGGCGCGGTCCTGGTGGTGGCGCTCACGGCGTCGAACCTCGACGGGTTCGAGCGCTACGCGCTCTCGGCCTTCCCCCTGGTGCTCGCCGGCGCCAGCTTGACGTCGGGCCCACGCGTCGAGCGGGTCGTGCTCACCCTGTCGGCGGCCGGCCTCGCCCTCTACGGCCTGTTGACCTTCACCAACCTTTACATCCCGTGACCTGGTCGGGGGGTGGCGCGAACGGTCGCCTTGGCTGGGGTCAGCTGCCCCGGAGCCGGTAGCCTGACTACCGGGCCGGAAGCCGAACGGGGGATGCGAGGCGAGGTGACGCAGACGGCGACGGCATGGCGAGACGATCGCCCTGTGGTGGTGATCGGGGCCGGGCCCGCCGGGCTCACCGCCGCCTACCAGCTCTCCAAGGCCGGCCGCGACGCCCTGGTGCTGGAGGCCGACGACACGGTGGGGGGCATCAGCCGGACCGTGGCGCGAGACGGCTGGCGCTTCGACATCGGAGGCCACCGCTTCTTCACCAAGGTGCCGCGGGTCGAGGACCTGTGGCACGAGATCCTCGCCCCCGGGGACTTCCTCCTGCGACCCCGCATGAGCCGGATCTACTACGAAGGCAAGTTCTACGACTATCCCATCAACGTGCTCAACGCGCTGCGCAACCTGGGCGTGGTCGAGGCGGCGCGGTGCGGCCTGTCGTACCTGAAGGTGCGGGTGTCGCCGCCCAAGGACCAGAGCTCGCTCGAGGGGTACGTGGTCGCCAACTACGGGTGGCGCCTCTACGAGCATTTCTTCAAGACCTACAGCGAGAAGGTCTGGGGCGTGCCGCCCTCGGAGGTCTCCGCCGACTGGGGTGCACAGCGCATCAAGGGGATGTCACTGTTCAAGGCGGTGTGGGAGCCCCTGCGGGCCCGCCTGGCCGGCGGTCGTCGCAACCGTGCCAGGCAGGTGACGAGCCTCATCGAGGAGTTCCAGTACCCCAAGCTCGGGCCCGGGATGATGTGGGAGACGTGTCGCGACCTGGTGGAGAGAGCCGGGGTCGAGGTCCTCTTGCAGAGCCCGGTGGTCGGCGTGGAGCGGGGGCCGGGGGGTGCGACCGCCGTGGTGTTCGAGCGAGGCGGCCGTCGCCTCAAGGTCGAGACCGACCACGTGATCAGCTCCATGCCCTTCGCCGCCCTGGTGCAGGCGATGGACCCACCCCCTCCGGCCGCGGTGCTGGCCGCCGCGGAGTCGCTGCAGTACCGCGACTTCCTCACCGTGGCGCTGGTGGTGCCCGAGTCCGGTGGGTTCCCCGACAATTGGATCTACATCCACTCGCCCAAGGTGAAGGTGGGGCGCATCCAGAATTTCGGCGCCTGGTCCCCGTTCATGGTGCGCGCCGGCACGACGTGTCTGGGGATGGAGTACTTCGTCTTCGAGGGTGACGAGCTGTGGGACACCGACGACGACCAGCTCGTGGAGCTGGCGACCCGTGAGCTCGCCGCCATCGGGCTGGTGGAGCCGACGCAGGTGCAGCAGGGATATGTCGTGCGCATGCCCAAGGCCTACCCGGTCTACGACGACACCTACCGGGCCGCGGTGGACACGATGCGCCATTGGCTCGGCACCGATGCCGCCAACGTGTACCCGGTGGGGCGCAACGGGATGCACAAGTACAACAACCAGGACCACTCGATGTACACGGCCATGCTCACCGTCGAGAACATCGTGGCCGACGCCGGCCACGACATCTGGTCGGTGAACGTCGACGAGGAGTACCACGAAGAGAAGTCGGGGGGAGCCACAGGGACGGGGACGGGCCGCGACGCCCCCGTCGTCCCCCGGCGGGTGGCGGCGGTCTCGGGGAGCGGCGCTTCCTAGTGGCCCCGGGCGCCGAGAACAGCCCGACGCAGGGCGAGGGGAGGCATTCCCCGCCCGCCCCGGTGCCCGAGGTCGGGTCCGAGATCCGTCACGCCATCCCCCTGGCCATCGCCGCGGCCCTCGTGGGTGTGGTCAGCCTCCTCACGACGGTCTTCGTGGCGCATGTGCTCACCTCCGACGAGTACGGCACCCTGATCGTGCTCCTCGGCCTGTTCCTGGTGGTGTCGATGCCGGGAACGGCCCTGTTGGTGGGTGTGGTGCGCCGGGTCACGGCCTGGCAGACCGGTGGGCTCGGCGACCGGGTGCGCCCGTGGGTGGCGCGCGTGCACCGCATCGGCGAGGCCTCGATCGTGGTGCTCGCCCTCGTCATGTGGCTCGTCCGGGTCCCGGTCTCCCACGCGCTCTCGCTCACGTCGCCGAGCGGCGTGGCCGAGATCATGACCGCCGGTGGGGTCTGGATCCTCGTGTCCGTCGACCGGGGCCTGCTCCAGGTGGGGCGAGACTACAAGGACCTCTCGGTCAACCTCGTCATCGAGGCCGTGACGCGCTGCGCCTTGACCGTGGGCATGGCGGCCGAACTGGGCGTGGAGGGTGCGGCGCTCGGGCTCCTGTTCGCCGGAGCTGATCACCGCCACCCACGCCCGCTTCACCGCCACGCGCGCGGTGGTGAGGGGCACCGCCCTCGCCCAGTTGGTGATGGAGCCCGCCGAACCCGAGGTGGCGGTGGAGGAGACCGGCGGTGCGGTGGCCATGACGGTGCACGGCGGCAAGGTCCTCCTCGCCGACGTGCTGGCCGCGCTGGGCAGCCTCCTGTTGCTGGCCATCCTGCAGAACGCGGACGTGATCCTGCTGGGAAGGGAGATGCACAAGCACTCCGGTGCCTACGCGGCGATCTCGGTCCCGGCCAAGGCGCTGGTGTTCGTCGCCCTCGTGCTCGTCAACTACCTGCTGCCCGAGGCCGCCATCCGTCACCAGCGCGGCTCGCACGCGTTGCGCCAGCTCGCCCACACTTTCGGCGTGCTGGCCATCCCCTGCGGGGTCCTGCTCGCCATGGCGGCGTTCGCCGCTCACCGGGTCCTGAGCCTGGTCTTCGGGGAGAAGCTCACCGCGGCGGCCCCGGCCTTCTCCACCCTGGTGCTCGCCATGGTGTTCATGTCGATCAGCGTCGCCCTGGCCATCTACCTCCTCGGCATCGGGTGGCGTTGGGTCGTGGTCGTCCTGGCCCTGGGGGCGGGCGCCCTGGCGGGAGCCACCGCCGCCGCCCACGGCCAATACCTCGCCACGGCCCGTGCGGACCTCGCGGTGCAGGTGGGGATGTGCGTGGTGATGACGGTCTGCTTCATCGGTGTGCACCGCAGAAGCACCCGCCGTCGAGCCTCGGCCGACGGTGCGTCGTCGGAGGCGTCAGAGTCAGTAGCGTGACGCCTTGTGACCGAAGTCCGCGATCGGCACGACACCACATGGGACGTTCCCGGCCCCCCTGTCCTCGGCGACGTGGCGGCGCGTGCCCTCGAGGTCGGGTTGCGACGGGTCCTGATGCTCGCCTGGAGAGACCTCGACGACCCTGAGGCGGGAGGGTCCGAACGTCACGCCCATCACGTGGCGTCGTTGTGGGCCGGCGCCGGGCTCGACGTCACGATGCGGACCTCGAGGGCGACGGGCCATCCGCCGACGGCCGAGCGCGCCGGGTACCGGGTGGTGCGCAAGGGCTCGCGCTACGGCGTGTTCCCACGCAGCGCATCGAGCGGTCTCCTCGGCCGGGCGAAGCCCGACGGCCTGGTGGAGATCTGGAACGGGATGCCCTTCTTCTCCCCGGTGTGGGCTCGTGCCCGCGCATCGTCTTCCTCCACCACGTGCACGCGGAGATGTGGCAGATGGTCCTGCGCCCGTGGCACGCGCCGATCGGAGAGCTCATCGAGCGGCGGGTGGCGCCCCCGCTCTACCGCGACACCCGCATCGTCACCCTGTCGGAATCGTCGCGCCACGAGATCGTCGCCATGCTCCGGCTCCGCCCCTCGCGGGTGAGCGTGGTGCAGCCCCGGGCGTCGACCCCCGGTTCTCACCCGGCGGAGCCCGGGCGCCGCAGCCGTTGGTGGTGGCGGTCGGCCGGCTGGTGCCGGTCAAGCGCTTCGACCTCCTCATGGACGCACTGGCCGAGGTTCGCCGGAGCGTCCCCGACCTCCATGCCGTCATCGTGGGCGAGGGCTACGAGCGGGCTCGCCTCGAGGCGCACCAGCACGCCCTGGGTGCCGAGGGGTGGATCGAGCTCCCCGGCCACCTCGACGACGACGAGCTGGTCGACCTCTACCGCCGGGCCTGGGTGCTGGCGAGCACGTCGCAGCGCGAAGGGTGGGGCATGACCGCCACCGAGGCCGCGGCGTGCGGCACCCCGGCGGTGGTCTCCCGGATCGCGGGGCACATCGACGCCGTCGAGGACGGTGTGGGCGGGTTGGTGGTGAACGTCGGCGCCGACCACAGCCGACCCGGGGACCGTGGGCCGATCGCGCCCTTCGCCGAGGCCCTCCGGTCGATCCTCACCGACCCGGCCCTGCGGGCGCGCCTGGGCCAGGGGGCGCTGCGGCGCGCCGAGGAGCTGACCTGGGAGGCCACCGCGGCGGGGGCCCTCGACGCCCTCGTGGAGGAGGCGGTCGCCAGGAAGCGCCCCGGCGGGTAGCGCCGTGCTGGCGGTGGGGCTGACCGGCGGGATCGGGTCGGGCAAGTCGACGGTGGGGGAGCTCCTGGTGCACCGGGGGGCGGTCCTCATCGACGCCGACCGCATCGCCCGGGAGGTGGTCGTCCCCGGCGGGCCGGCCTACCAGCCGCTCGTCGACCGGTTCGGGCCCGGCATCCTGGCGCCTGACCGCACCATCGATCGTGCCGCGCTGGCCACGCTGGCCTTCGCCGACGCCGAGTCGGTGGCCGCCCTCAACGCCATCACCCACCCCGCCATCAGTGCCGTCATGGCGCAACGGCGCGCCGCGCAGGAGGGGAGTGACGCGGTGGTCGTGCTCGACATCCCCCTGCTCAAGCCGGCGCACCGCGAGATCCTCTCGCTCGACGTCGTGGTCGTGGTCGACTGCCCCGTCGAGACCGCGGTGGAGCGACTGGTGGGCCAGCGGGGGTTCTCGCGCCACGACGCCGAGGCCCGGATGGCGGCGCAGGCCAGCCGCGAGGAGCGCCGTCGAGGGCGCGGACCTCGTCATCGACAATTCCTCCGACCGGGACCACCTGGTCTCCGAGGTCGACCGCGTGTGGGAGGTGCTGCGGGCCTGGCCCCCGACCACGCGCTGAGCTCCGGGTGGCTCGGGTCGGCGCCGTGCGCGGGTCGGGCCTGGCACACCCCCCCGATACCATCGCAAGGTGCCCCGTTTCGAGGTCGTGACCCCCATGCGCCCCGCGGGCGACCAGCCGCGGGCCATCGAGCTGCTGACCGAGGGCATCGAGCGCGGCGACCGGTATCCAGACCCTGCTGGGCATCACCGGCAGCGGCAAGACCGCCACCATCGCCTGGACCATCGAGAAGGCCCAGCGACCCACGCTCATCATCGAGCCCAACAAGTCCCTGGCCGCCCAGTTGGCCGCCGAGCTGCGCGAGCTGTTCCCCAACAACCGCGTCGAGTACTTCGTGTCGTACTACGACTACTACCAGCCCGAGGCGTACCTGCCGACGTCGGACACCTACATCGAGAAGGACTCGTCGATCAACGACGAGATCGACCGGCTGCGCCACGCCACCACCTCGAGCCTGCTCCTGCGGCGCGACGTGATCGTGGTGGCGTCGGTGTCGTGCATCTACGGCCTGGGATCGCCCGAGGAGTACCGACAGCGGATCATGGCGGTGCGACCCGGGGACACGGTGAACCAGCGCGACCTCCTGCGCAAGCTCGTCGACCTGCACTACGACCGCAACGACGCGGTGCTCACCCGCGGCCATTTCCGGGTCCGGGGCGACACCGTGGAGTTGCACCCGGTCTACGAACAGCAGGCGGTGCGCATCGAGCTCTTCGGGGACCAGGTGGAGCGCATCCGGCGCTTCGACGCCTTGACCGGCGACACCGGTGAGGACATCGACGAGCTCGTGGTCTTCTCGGCCACGCACTACGGCGCCGGTGACGAGACGATGCGGCGGGCCATCGTGTCCATCCAGGCCGAGCTCGGCCAGCGACTGGCCGAGCTGCAGGCAGCGGGCAAGCTCCTCGAGGCCCAGCGGCTGCGGCTGCGCACCGAGCACGACCTCGAGATGCTGGCCGAGGTGGGCGTGTGCAACGGCATCGAGAACTACAGCCGGCACCTCGACGGCCGCAGCGCGGGCGAGCCGTCGCACACCCTTCTCGACTTCTTCCCGGCCGACTTCCTCACCGTCATCGACGAGAGCCACGTGGCCGTCCCCCAGATCCACGGCCAGTACGAGGGGGACCGGTCCCGCAAGGACACGCTCGTCGAGCACGGCTTCCGCCTGCCCTCCGCCCTCGACAACCGGCCCCTCACCTTCGACGAGTTCACCGAGCGGGTCGGCCAGGTGATGTTCCTGTCGGCCACCCCGGGGAGCTACGAGCTCGAGGTGTCGAGCCAGGTCGTGGACCAGGTCATCCGGCCCACCGGTCTCGTCGACCCCGAGGTCGTCATCCAGCCCACCACGGGGCAGATCGACGACCTCATCGAGCGGATCCACAAGGCCTCGGAGGCCGGTGGGCGCGTCGCTGGTCACCACCCTCACCAAGAAGATGGCCGAGGACCTCACCGACTACCTGGTGGAGCTGGGCGTTCGGGTGCGGTACCTGCACTCCGACATCGACACCATCACCCGCATCGAGCTCCTGCGCGACCTGCGCCTGGGTGAGTACGACGTGCTCGTCGGGATCAACCTCCTGCGCGAGGGCCTGGACCTCCCCGAGGTCCAGCTGGTGGCCATCCTCGACGCCGACAAGACCGGGTTCTTGCGCTCGGCGTCGTCGTTGATCCAGACGATGGGACGGGCGGCGCGCAACGTGGACGGCCTGGTGGTGCTGTATGCCGACACCATCACCGACGCCATGCGCGCCGCGATCTCCGAGACCCAGCGACGGCGCGCCCTGCAGCAGGCGTACAACACCGAGCACGGGATCGACCCCACCACCATCCGCAAGGCGGTGACCGACATCCTGGCCAGCATCCGACCCGCCGGCGAGGTCTCGGGCCCGCGACCGGGGCGGGGCAGTCGTGGTGGGCGTGTCCGGCCCGGCGCCCCGGTGCGGGCGGCGCGGGTCCCGCGGCGTGACGGTGTCGGAGGGCGGCATCTGGCCGGGCCCGGCGGTGCGGGCCACGGCGACGACACCACCGCCGTCGACGAGATGGCGGAGCTCAGCGCGTTGCCCGTCGACGAGCTGCAACGCCTGGTGGTGCGCCTCGAGCAGGAGATGCGCCTGGCGGCCTCCGAGCTGCGCTACGAGGAGGCGGCGCTGTTGCGCGACGACATCGCCGAGCTCCGTCTGGCCCTGGTCGAGGCCGCCGACGCGCCCGGCGGTCCCGGCGCCCCGGGGATCGCTGTCTCTGTGCCCACGGCGTGACCCCGCGAGCCGCGGCGATGGCGTCCGGGGCCCGAGAACCGGCCCCCCGCCCCCCCGGTAGCCTCCCATCGATGGCTGACCGGCTGGTGATCCGCGGGGCTCGAGAGCACAACCTGCGCGACGTCTCGCTCGAGCTGCCGCGCGACCGGCTCATCGTCTTCACCGGCCTGTCGGGGTCGGGCAAGTCGTCGCTCGCCTTCGACACCATCTACGCCGAAGGCCAGCGCCGCTACGTCGAGTCGCTGTCCTCCTACGCCCGCCAGTTCCTGGGTCAGATGGACAAGCCCGACGTCGACTTCATCGAGGGACTGTCGCCGGCCATCTCCATCGACCAGAAGTCCGCCAGTCGCAACCCCCGGTCGACGGTGGGAACGGTCACCGAGATCTACGACTACCTCCGACTGCTCTACGCCCGGGTGGGCCGGCCCCACTGCCCCAATTGCGGCCGGCCCGTCGCCCGTCAGACCCCCCAGCAGATCGTCGACCGCATCCTCGACCTGCCCGAGGGCACGCGCTTCCAGGTGCTCGCCCCCGTGGTGCGGGGACGCAAGGGGGAGTACGAGGCGTTCCTCGACGACCTGGCCAAGCAGGGATTCGCCCGGGCCCGCGTCGACGGCGAGGTGGTGGAGTTGTCGGACCGGGCCGCGCTCAGCCTGGCCCGGTACGAGCAGCACACCATCGAGGTGGTGGTGGACCGGCTGGTGCGACGCGACGACATCCGCCAGCGCCTGACCGAGTCCATGGAGACCGCCTTGCGGCTCACCGACGGCATCGCCGAGATCGGCATCGTCGCCGAGGACGGGACCGAGGAGCTCATCACCTTCTCCGAGCACCTGGCCTGCACCTTCTGCGGGCTGTCGTTCGAGGAGCCGGCGCCCCGCAACTTCTCGTTCAACTCGCCCTACGGCGCCTGCACCGCCTGTGACGGACTCGGCACCCAGTTCGAAGTGGACCCCGACCTGGTCGTGCCCGACCCGACGCGGACGCTGGAGGAGGGGGCCATCTCGCCGTGGACCGGCGGCCACAGCCGCTGGTTCGACCGCATCGTCGAAGCGGTGGCGGGCGAATTCGGCTTCTCCACCGACACGCGGTGGGAGAAGCTGCGGGCCAAGGACCGCAAGGTCCTTCTCTACGGCTCGGGCACAGCGCCAGGTGCACGTGCGCTACCGCAACCGCTACGGGCGGCAGCGCTCGTTCACCTCGCAGTTCGAGGGGATCGTGCCGTGGCTCAAACGCCGGCACCGGGACTCGGACTCCGACTCGGTGCGCCAGTGGACCGAGACCTTCATGCGCGAGGTCCCCTGCCCGACGTGCAAGGGCGCGCGCCTGAAGCCCGAGTCCCTGGCGGTGACCGTCGGGGACCGCAACATCTTCGAGCTGTGCAGCCTGTCGATCACGCGCGCCGCGGCCGAGGTCGACGCCCTCGAGCTCACCGAGCGGGAGCACCTGATCGCCGACCGGGTGCTGCGCGAGGTGCGGGCGCGGCTGCGGTTCCTCCTCGACGTCGGGCTCGACTACCTGTCCCTGGCTCGTGGCACCTCGACCTTGTCGGGGGGCGAGGCCCAGCGCATCCGCCTGGCCAGCCAGATCGGCTCGGGCCTCGTGGGCGTGCTCTACGTGCTCGACGAGCCGTCCATCGGGCTCCATCAGCGCGACAACCGCCGCCTGCTCGACACCCTGGTGCGACTGCGTGACCTGGGCAACACCGTGATCGTGGTCGAGCACGACGAGGAGACCATCCGCGAGGCCGACCACGTCGTGGACATCGGGCCCGGCGCCGGTGAACACGGTGGGGAGGTCGTCTACAGCGGGGGCGTGCCGGGCCTGTTGAAAGCCAAGGCGTCGGTCACCGGGAGCTACCTCACCGGGCAACGGTCGATCCCCGTCCCCGGGAAGCGACGTCCGGGATCGGGTGAGCACCTGGTGGTGCGGGGTGCGCGCGAGCACAACCTGCAGGCCATCGACGTGGCCTTCCCCCTCGGCTGCCTGGTGGCGGTCACCGGTGTGTCGGGGTCGGGGAAGTCCACCCTCGTCAACGACATCCTGCTCCAGTCGATGCTGGCCCAGGTGCACCGGGCCCGCACCACGCCGGGCCAGCACAAGGCGATCGACGGGGTGAAGCACGTGGACAAGGTGGTGGCCATCGACCAGTCGCCCATCGGCCGGACGCCGCGCTCGAACCCCGCAACCTACACGGGGCTCTTCGACCACGTCCGCAAGCTCTTCAGCCAGACCAACGAGGCCAAGGTGCGCGGGTACCTGCCCGGCCGGTTCTCCTTCAACGTGCGCGGCGGGCGCTGCGAGGCCTGCGCGGGCGACGGGACCATCAAGATCGAGATGCATTTCCTGCCCGACGTGTACGTGCCGTGCGAGGTGTGCGGAGGGGCGCGCTACAACCGCGAAACGCTCGAGGTGACGTTCAAGGGGAAGAACATCGGCGACGTCCTGGACATGTCGTGCGAGGAGGCCCTGGCGTTCTTCGCCAACCAACCCACCATCGCCCGGCACCTCCAGACCCTGGTCGACGTCGGGCTCGGCTACATCCGCTTGGGCCAGCCCGCCCCCACGCTGTCGGGAGGCGAGGCCCAACGCGTCAAGCTGTCCTCGGAGCTGTCGAGGCGTTCGACCGGCCACACGCTGTACGTCCTCGACGAGCCGACCACCGGGCTGCACTTCGACGACGTGCGCAAGCTCCTGGAGGTGCTGTCGCGACTGGTGGACCAGGGCAACACGGTGATCGTCATCGAGCACAACCTCGACGTGATCAAGACGTCGGACTGGATCGTCGACCTCGGACCCGAGGGCGGCGAGCGCGGGGGCAAGGTCGTGGCCGAGGGAACGCCCGAGGACGTGGCGGCCACGTCGGCGAGCTACACCGGCGAGGTGCTCGCCCCCGTGCTGGCCCGGGGCGGCCGCGATCGTCCCGAACGGCTCGGGCCCGCCACCACGAGGCGGTCCCCGGTCAAGGCGTCGAGGGCGAACGCCCCGGTGCGGGACCCACGGCCGGTCAAGGCCGGTGCGGTGAAGGCCAACGGTGCGGTGAAGGCCAACGGTGCGGTGAAGCGGGCCAAGGCCACCGCCCGCTCCGGCCCGGCCAAGCGCCGCAAGGCGGGCTGATGGCGGTCGTCAGGCGCGACCACGTGGCCCGCTGGCTCGAGGGCTACCAAGAGGCCTGGCGTACGCCGGGCACGGCCCGGCTGGCCGAGTTGTTCACCCCCGACGTCACCTACGCGTCGTCCCCGTGGGTCGAGCCCGTCCGGGGCCTCGACGAGCTGGCGCTGTTCTGGGACGCCGAGCGCGACGGGCCCGACGAGGCCTTCACCATGTCGAGCGAGGTGATCGCCGTCGACGCCGACACCGCGGTGGTGCGGGTGTGGGTGGAGTACGACAACGACCCCGACACGCCGTGGCGGGATCTGTGGGTACTGCGTTTCGCGCCGGGAGGACGGTGCGCAGCCTTCGAGGAGTGGCCCTTCGCGCCCGAAGACGACGAGGGGCGCGACGACCCGGACTGACCCCGGCGATCCGCGTCCCGGTGCGCGGCACCGATCGGGGTTGCGGGTCCTGGCGTACGGGTGAGGTGAGACGGCTCAGGTGATCGCCAGCATGCGCTCGAGCGCCAGGCGGGCCCAGTCGCGCGGTGTCGGGGTCGACGGAGATGCGGTTCACGACCTCGCCGTCGACGAGGCGCTCGAGCACCCAGCACAGATGGGCGGCGTCGATGCGGAACATGGTCGAGCACGGGCACACCAAGGGGTCGAGTGACACCACGGTCTTGTCGGGGTGCTCGTCGTCGAGCCGCTTCACCAGGTGGATCTCTGTCCCCACCCCGATGACCGAGCCCGGCGGCGCGTCGTCGACGGCACGGATGATGAAGTCGGTCGACCCCACCTTGTCGGCCATCTCGACCACGTCGTGGGCGCACTCGGGGTGGATGAACACGAGCCCCTCGGGATGCTCGGCGCGAAAGGCGTCGACGTGCTCGGGCCGGAAGCGCTGGTGCACCGAGCAATGCCCCTTCCACAGCAGCAAGGTGGCGTCTTTCACGTCGGTGTCGTCGAGGCCACCCATCTCGTGGAGGGGGTTCCACACCCGCATGTCCCGGGCACCCCATCCGAGCTCGAAGCCGGTGTTGCGGCCGAGGTGCTGGTCGGGGAAGAACAGGACCTTGTCGCCCTGGGACACCCCGGTGCCGGCCGGGTCGAGGGCCCACGTGAGCACAGCCCGGGCGTTGGACGAGGTGCACACCGCACCGCCGTGGCGTCCGACGAAGGCCTTCAGCGCGGCGGAGGAGTTCATGTAGGTCACGGGCACGACGCGCTCGATGTCGGTCACCGTCGCCAACGACTCCCAGGCTTCCTCGACGGCGTCGATGTCGGCCATGTCGGCCATCGAGCACCCGGCGTTGAGGTCCGGAAGGATCACCTGCTGGCCCGGCCCGGTGAGGATGTCGGCCGACTCGGCCATGAAGTGCACGCCACAGAACACGATGTAATCGGCGTCGCGTCGGTCCGCGGCGGTGCGAGACAGGCCGAAGGAGTCGCCCCGGGCATCGGCCCAGCGCATCACCTCGTCGCGTTGGTAGTGGTGGCCGACGATCAACACCCGGGGACCGAGTGTCGCCTTGGCGGCGGCGATCCACGTGGTGAGCTGGTCGGGCGTCGCGTTGACGTAGCGCTCGGGGAGCGCCCGTTGCAACCGGAACATGGTCAACCCCCTTCGGGGAGCACTCCGATGGTGGCCGGCGGGGACAGCCTGGTCGCCCATCCGCGGGGTTGTCGGCCTCGGAGCGTTATGTACGCCGGGATACCAGGCCGGCGCTTGACCCCCATCCTATGCCCCCGTCGCGTCGTCTGTGCGGCCCCGGGCCCGGTGCACGTCCCGTCGTGCCCGTACGGCACAGTGGGGGTGTGATGACGCGCCCCTCGCCGGGGACCATCCCCGACGCCCCCGGCTCGTACCAGTTCCTCGACGCCGAGGGCCGGGTCCTGTACGTGGGCAAGGCCAAGTCACTGCGCAGCCGGCTCAGCAATTACTTCGCCGACCCGTCCACCCTGCCGGCCCGCACCGCCCAGATGGTGGCGTCGGCCGACCACGTGGAGTGGATCCAGGTCGACAACGAAGTCGAGGCGATCCTGCTCGAGTACGCCCTCATCAAGCGGCACCGCCCCCGCTTCAACATCAGGTTGGCCGACGACAAGTCCTACCCGTCGCTGGCGGTCACCTTGGCCGACGAGTGGCCGAGGGCGGCGGTGGTTCGAGGCCGGCGCCGGCCCGAGGTGCGCTACTTCGGCCCCTACGCGCACGTGGGCGCCATCCGCGACACGCTCGACCTCCTCCTTCGCACCTTCCAGGTCCGCACCTGCTCGGACCGCAAGCTCGACCGCCACACCAAGCTGGGCAAGCCGTGTCTGTTGTTCCACATCGAGCGATGCTCGGGCCCCTGCATCGGGGCCGTGGACCACGAGCGTTACGACGCCATGGTGGGCGACCTGATGGCCTTTCTGGCCGGCGACACCGATGACGTGGAGCGGCGGCTCGTGGTTGAGATGGAACACGCCGCCGAGGAGCTCGACTTCGAGCGCGCCGCCCGCCTGCGCGACCGCCTCAACACCTTGCGCATGGCGTGCGAGCGCCAACAGGTCGTCACCGAGCGCCCCGAGGACCTCGACGTGGTGGGCATCGACGAGGACCCTCTGGAGGCGGCGGTGTGCGTGTTCCACGTTCGTCGGGGACGGATCGTGGGGCGGCGCGCGTTCGTGGTGGACAAGGTCGAGGACCTCACCCGGCCCCAGCTCGTGGGCCGGGTGCTGGAGGAGCTCTACGGCGACGCCGAGCCCGTCGGCGTCGCCCCCCGTCAGGTGGCCAGAGTGCGAGGCGGCGACAGCTCGGGCTGGACCTCGGGGGCCGGGGACCCGAGGACGTGGGGCACCGAGGGCGCGGCGGCTCCGGGGGTCCCTCGTCAGGTGCTCGTCCCCGACCTTCCCGAGACGCCCGAGGTCTACGAGGCGTTCCTGGCCGACCGTCGGGGGGCGCCGGTGGCCCTGCGGGTCCCGCAACGGGGCGGGAAGCGCACCCTCTTGCAGACCGTGACGCGCAACGCCGGGGAGGAGCTCGCCCGTCACCGCCTGCGCCGGGCGTCGGACCACGACAGCCGGGCTCGGGCCCTGGAGACGTTGCGCGAGGTGCTGGGCCTGGCCCAGGCCCCGCTGCGGATCGAGTGCTACGACATGAGCCATCTGCAGGGGACCGACTACGTGGGCTCGATGGTGGTGCTCGAGGACGGTCTGCCCCGGAAGTCCGAGTACCGGCGCTTCCGAGTCCGCGACGTGCCCGGGAACGACGACTACGCGGCGATGGAGGAGGTCCTCACCCGCCGCCTGACCGCTCTGCTCGAAGCCAGGGCCGAGACCCGGGGCGAGGACGCCACCGCCGGCAGCGCCCGGGCCCGGCGGTTCGCCTACCCGCCCCAGCTCCTCCTGCTCGACGGGGGAAAGGGCCAACTGGGCGTCGGGGTGCGGGTCCTCGAGCGCCTCGGCCTCTCTAGGGAGATCCCGGTGGCCGCCCTGGCCAAGACCTTCGAGGAGGTGTTCGTCCCCGGGCGCCCGGACCCGGTGCCCATCCCGCGCGGGTCCGAGGCGCTCTTCCTGCTCCAGAGGGTCCGGGACGAGGCACACCGTTTCGCGGTGTCGTATCACCGCAACCTCCGGGGGCAGCGCATGACCCGCAGCGCACTGGAGGGCGTGCCCGGCCTCGGGCCCGCCCGGCGGGCACGGCTCTTGCGCACCTTCGGCAGCCTCCGGGCGCTGCGGGGCGCCCCGCTCGAGGACCTCCGGGCCCTGGGATGGCTGCCCGACGTGGTGGCCGAGGCCGTCCACGCCCACCTCCACGCGGCGCCACCCCGGCCGCGAATACCGGGGTCGGTCACCGCCTTGGCCCCGGTCCTGGGCCAGGATGGGGTGGGCCCGGCCCCGCCCCTGGCCCTGAGGCCCGGGAGATCACCGGTGCCGGAGACGGTGCCGGAGACGGTGCCGGAGACGGTGCCGGAGACGGTGCAGGCGGGACCCCGGCCGTGAGGATGGGCGACACATGAGCGACTACCTGGTGATCACCGGCATGTCGGGTGCGGGACGGTCCACGGCCGCCGCCGCCCTCGAGGACTCGGGCTGGTACGTCATCGACAACATGCCCCCGTCGCTCCTGAGCGAAGTGGCCGAGGTGGTGAGCCGGCCCGGGTCCACCCAGGACCGGGTGGCCCTGGTGCTGGGCCGGGGTGGCGGGGCGCGCGTCGAAGAGGCCCTTCCGGCCATCGACGCGCTGCGGGCACAGGGCCACCGGGTCCAACTCGTCTACCTCGACGCCCCCCAGGACGTCCTGGTGCGGCGGTTCGAGGGCACGCGCCGCCGCCACCCCATCCTCGAGCGCCAGGTGGCCGAGGCCATCACCGACGAGCGACGTCTTCTGGAGCCGGTGCGGGCGCGCGCCGACGTTGTGGTCGACACCGCTGAGCTCAATGTCAACCAGCTGCGCCAACGCGTCACCGACCTTTTCGGCGACGACTCGGAGTCGGGCATGCGCATGTCGGTGGTGTCGTTCGGCTACAAACACGGCCTCCCTCTCGACGCCGACCTCGTGTTCGACTGCCGCTTCCTGCCCAACCCCCACTGGGTCGAGGAGCTGCGCCCCCTGTCGGGGCTCGACGACCCCGTGCGCGACTTCGTCCTGGGCCAGGACGAGACCGGCCCGTTCCTCGACCCGGGTCGACGACCTCGTCGGGGCGCTGCTCCCGGCCTTCGACGAGGAGGGGAAGGCGTATCTCACCATCGCCCTGGGCTGCACCGGGGGTCGGCACCGCTCGGTGGCGCTGGCCGAGGAGCTCGGCACCCGCTTGCGCGCGCGCGGAGCGTCGCCGATCGTCATCCACCGGGACATCGACCGATGAGGAAAGGGCCCGGGCCGCCCGCGTGGTGGCGGTCGGCGGGGGTCACGGGTTGGCTGCCACCCTGCGGGCTGTGCGGCTGTATGCGGGCGAGATCACCGCCGTGGTGTCGGTCGCCGACGACGGCGGGTCGTCGGGGCGCCTGCGCCGGCAGCTCGACATCATGCCCCCCGGTGACCTGCGCAAGTGCCTGGTGGCGCTGGCCGAGGAGGGCTCGGCCCTGGCGTCCGCCTTCGAACAGCGCTTCGAGGCCCAGGAGCTGGTCGGACACGCTCTGGGCAACCTGGTCATCGCCGGCCTGATGGCGGCGTGCGGCGACCCGCAGAAGGGCCTCGACGAGGCCGCCCGGCTGCTCGGGGCCGTGGGCCGGGTGGTGCCGGCCGCCTCGGAGCCCGTGGTCCTCAAGGCCGAGGCGGGGGCGGGGGAGATCGAGGGCCAGACCGAGGTCATGCGCATGACCGACATCCGGGGGGTCTCCCTGGTGCCGTCCGACCCCCCGGCCTCCCCGGTGGCCCTTCACGCCCTCGGGCACGCCGCCCAGGTCGTGATCGGCCCGGGGTCGTTGTTCACGAGCGTGCTCGCGGCGGTGGCGGTGCCTCGAGCTGGCCGAGGGCATCCGGAACTCCCCGGGCCGCCGCGTCTACGTCGCCAACCTCCGGCCCGAGGGGAGAGAGACCGCAGGCCTCGACGTCGCCGCCCACGTGGCCGCCCTGGCGGCCCACGGGGTGGAGGTCGACGTCGTCCTGGCCGACCCGGCCTCGATCGCCCTCGGGAAGCTCGAGGTCCCGGTGGTGGAGACGGCGCTGGCCAAGGCCAACGGCCGGGCCCACGATCCGACAAGACTGGCGGCCGCCCTCGGCCGTCTGGTCGGATAGGACCTGATGACGATACGGGTGGGGATCAACGGCTTCGGGCGCATCGGCAGGAACTTCCTGCGCGCGGCGCGGGCTCAGGGTGCCGATGTCCAGGTGGTGGCCGTCAACGACCTCACCGATGCCGCCACCAACGCCCACCTCTTGCACTACGACACCACCCACGGTCGGTTCGGGGCCGAGGTGCGGGCCGAGGGCGACCACATCGTGGTGGCGGGGGAGCGCATCCAGGTCCTGGCCGAGCGCGACCCCAAGGCCCTTCCCTGGCAGGAGCTCGGTGTCGAGGTCGTGGTCGAGTCGACCGGCCTCTTCACGTCGCGCGCCGGCGCCGGGGCGCACCTCGAGTGCGGGGCGCAACGCGTGGTGATCTCGGCCCCCTCGAAGGACGCCGATGCCACCTTCGTGATGGGCGTCAACGACGACACCTTCGACCCTGTCCACCACGTGGTGGTGTCCAACGCCTCGTGCACCACCAACTGCTTCGTGCCCATGGTCAAGGTGCTCGACGACGCCTTCGGGGTGCGCAACGGCCTCATGACCACGGTGCACGCCTACACCAACGACCAGAACCTCCTGGACCTGCCCCACAAGGACCTGCGCCGGGCCCGGGCCGCGGCCCAGAACATCGTGCCGGCGTCGTCGGGGGCGGCGAGTGCCACCGGGCTCGTGCTCCCGGCCATGCAGGGGCGCCTCGATGGCGCTGCGCTGCGCGTGCCGGTCGGGGACGGGTCCATCACCGACTTCACCGCCATCGTGCCCCGCGCCGTGACCGTCGACGACGTGAACGGGGCCTTCCGCCAGGCCGCGTCGAGCGGGCCGTTGGCCGCGGTGCTCGAGTACACCGAGGACCCCATCGTGTCCTCGGACATCGTCGGCAGTGCGGCCTCGTGCACCTTCGACGCCGGCCTCACCATGGTCATGCCGGTGGACGCCGACACCACGCTCGTGAAGGTCCAGGGCTGGTACGACAACGAGTGGGGCTACGCCAACCGGCTCGTCGACCTGGTCGTGTTGCTGGGCTCGGCCGGACCTGTGCCGTCCTGAGCGCGCGCCCGGGACGTCGGGGTGACGACCATGGCTGAGGTGGCGCGGCCCGACCGCGGCCCGGCCGCGGGCCTCCCCCTGCTCGAGGACCTCCCCGACGTGGCGGGGCAACGGCTGCTCGTGCGGGTCGACTTCAACGTGCCCCTCGGCCACGGGCCCGCCGGGGAGGTCCTCGTCGACGACGACTTCCGCATCCGGGCCGCGCTCCCCACCTTGTCGTGGCTCACCGATCGGGGGGCGCTCGTCACCGCCTGCACCCATCTGGGCCGGCCCAAGGGCACGAACGACCCCCGCTTCGACGTCGCCCCGGTGCGGGCCCGGCTGGCGGAGCTGGCCCCGGGCGTGGCCTTGCTCGAGAACCTGCGCTTCGACCCGGGGGAGGAGTCCAACGACCCCGGCTTCGTCGACCGCCTGGTCACCGGCTTCGACGCCTACGTGAACGACGCCTTCGGGGCATCGCACCGGTCCCACGCCTCGATCGTGGGGCCGCCCACCCGAATGCCGTCGGCCGCCGGGCGCCTGCTGGCCCGCGAGGTGGGGACCCTCGGGGGCCTGCTGGTCGAGCCGGACCGCCCGTTCGTGGCGGTGGTGGGAGGGGCCAAGGTGGGCGAGAAGCTCGGCGTCCTGCGCGCCCTGTTGGACCGGGTGGACTGGCTGGTCGTCGGAGGGGGCATGGCCTTCACCTTCCTGGCGGCCCAGGGACACAACGTCGGGGCCTCGCTCCTCGACGCGGGCCGCATCGACAGCTGCGCCAAGCTCCTGGAGGAGGCCGGGGACCGCATCGTGCTCCCCACCGACATCGTGGCCCTCGAACCCGGTGGGACGTTGGGTGAGGGTGACAGCGGGCGCGGCCAGGTGCGCATGGCGGGAGTGGACATCCCCCGGGGTTGGCGCGGGCTCGACATCGGGCCCGAGAGCGCCGGGACCTTCGCCGACGTGGTGCTGCCGGCGGGGACGGTGTTCTGGAACGGGCCCATGGGGGCCTTCGAGGACGAGCGCTTCGCGGCCGGGACCCGCACCATGGCACGGGCGGTGGCCGAAGCCAAGGGATTCAGCATCGTGGGGGGAGGCGATTCGGTGTCCGCCCTCGAGCATCTGGGCCTGGCGGCCCGGGTCGGGTTCGTGTCGACCGGAGGTGGGGCGTCGTTGGAGTTGATCGAGCACGGGGATCTTCCCGGGCTGGCGGCGCTGCGCCATGCGCCCAACGCCCCCGCGGTCGTGGCCTGACATGGCGAAGACCCCACCGAGCCAGGGAGCGAACCGGCGACGCCCGCTCGTGAGCGGCAACTGGAAGATGCACCACGATCACCTCCAGTCGATCCGTACCGTCCAGGACCTCGGGCTGCGACTCGGCGCGGCCGACGTGGCGTCGCTCGACGTGTCGGTGCATCCGACCTTCACGAGCCTGCGTTCGGTGCAGACGGTGATCGAGGATCGCGCCATTCCCGTGGCCCTCGGCGCGCAGCACTGCTACCACGAGGACCAGGGGGCCTTCACCGGCGAAGTCGCTCCGCCCATGTTGGCTCGCCTCGGGGTGTCCCTGGTGATCGTGGGCCACTCCGAACGCCGCCAGTTCTTCGGCCAGACCGACGACGTGGTGGCGGCCACCCTGCGGGCGGTCATCCGCCACGCCATGACGCCCATCGTGTGCGTCGGGGAAACAGAAGAGGAGCGAGAGGACGGGGAGACCGAGGCCCGCCTCACGGCACAGACCACCGCCGCGCTCAAGGGGCTCCCCGCCGAACAGGTGGCCGGCCTCGTCATCGCCTACGAGCCCATCTGGGCCATCGGGACAGGGCGCACGGCCACCGCCGAGGACGCCCAGTCGGCGTGTGCCCATATCCGGGCGGTGGTGGCGGAGGTCACCGGGGCCGAGGCGGCCGGTGCGCTGCGGATCCAGTACGGCGGCTCGGTGCGGCCCGAAAATGCCGCTGAGCTGCTACGACAGCCCGACGTCGACGGGGCGTTGGTCGGGGGAGCCAGTCTCGAGGCCGCCACCTTCGCGGCCATCGTCCAGGCCGCCGCCTCGGTGGTGACGGCGGGGCGCTGAGCCCCTGCCGGTCGAGATCCCGTGGGCCTTTGGTAGCGTTGCCGGGTCCGGACCGCCCGAGGAGGACGTCGTGCTGACCGTAGCGCTCGTGGTGCTGCACCTCCTGGTGTCGCTGTCGCTCATCTTCCTCATCCTCATGCACTCGGGCAAGGGTGGTGGCCTGTCGGACATGTTCGGTGGCGGGGTGGGGCAGGCCGCGGCCGGCTCCACCGTGGTCGAGAAGAACCTCGACCGCATCACCATCACCGTGGCGATCATCTTCACCTTCACCACTGTGTCCTTGGCCCTGCGCCTGCAGTGACCGCCGGCGACGCCGGTGGTCGGCACCAGACCCCGGCGGCGATGCCGGGACGGCCCCGGTTGCTGTCTGCCTTACGTCGGCACCGACCCTTCGTCGCGGCCACCCTCGGTGCGCTGTGTCTCGTGGCCTCGGCCTGCGGGACCACGGCACGAAGCTCCGCCGCCGGCTCCGCCCCGGTCCCGAAGGGTCATCCGCAGCGCGCCCCGCTCCTGGTCCCGACGCACGGGGGCACGGTCACCATGGCGTTGGACCGGCTCCCGACGACCCTGAACGACCACACCGTGGGGGGTGACACCCCGGCCGGCCGCATGCTGGGGAGCGCCGTATGGGCGCAGGTCTTCCGGGTGGGCCCCGGGCTCTCGCCACAGCTCGACACCAACGTGGTCGACAGCGCCGAGGTCATCAGCCTCTCCCCGCAGACCGTCGTGTACCAGATCGACCCGAAGGCCGTGTGGTCCGACGGGGTGCCCATCAGCGCCGACGACTTCGCCTACGCCTGGCAGTCGCAGAAAGGTGGAGCCGTCGACGTCGACGGCACGCCTGACTCGGTGGCGAGCACCCTCGGCTACCGCGACATCGCGTCACTCACGGGTTCGAACAACGGCCGAACCGTCACGGTCGTCTTCCGCACTCCCTTCGCCGACTGGCCCACGCTCTTCGACGACCTACTCCCGGCGCACATCGCCGAGCAGGTCGGCTGGAACACCGGGTTCGACCACTTCGCCGCGGGGGTCTTCGTGTCGGGCGGCCCCTGGGAGGTGGTGTCGTGGCAACCCGGGGCCGAGATCGTCCTGGGCCCCAACCCGCGCTGGTGGGGGAGTCCCCCCAGTCTCGATCGCGTCGTGGTGCGGGGAGTGGGCGACGCCACCGCCCTGGCCTCCGCCTTGGGCCAGAGCCGGGTGCAAGTCGCCTACCCGAGCGACTTCGACCAGTCCTTCATGGCGCAGGCCTCGGGCTCGTCGGTTCTGCAGACACAGACGGAGTTGGGCACCCGCATGCTCCAGCTCGAGTTCAACGTCCGCCGTGCGCCGTTGAACGTGGCCACGGTCCGTCAAGGCATCGCCCATGCCATCGATCGGGCCGGAATCGTCCAGAGCGTGGGTCAGCCCGAGGATCATTCGGTGTGGGAGGACAACCACCATCTAATCCCCAACGGCGAGCCCGGGTATGCCGACGATGCCACCGGCTACGAAAAGGCGGACCCGGCAACCTCCGCGCACCTTCTGGAACAAAGCGGGTTCACCATCGATACCCACGGGATATGGACTTCACACACCAAGCCCGTCAGCCTCACCATTGTCTGGGCGTCGGACGACCCGTGGTCCTCGGCGGTGGGCCCGATCGTGGCGGCGCAACTGGTGGCGGCGGGCTTCGAGGTCGTCGCCACGCCGGTGACGACGGACCAGCTGTACGCGGCGGTGCTCCCCGGCGCGACGTTCGACCTCGCTCTGGTCCCCGTCGACGCCAGCGCATATGCGAGCGCGCTGGGTACCGTGTTCTCCACGTCCCCCTCCATCACCGGCGGGGCCCCGTCCCAGGACTGGTCGGGATTCGACGACCCGAAGATCGACGCGCTCTTCACGCAGGCCGTGCAGGAGCTGGCACCTCCTCGCGCCCATGCCATCTATCAGCAGATCGACCAGGCGCTGTGGACGGCAATGCCGACGTTGCCGCTGTTCGCTGAGCCCACGATGCTCGTGTGGTCGTCCTCGCTGTCAGAGGTCACCGACGACCCCGGCGGCGTCGGACCGCTTTGGAGCGTACGTCAGTGGACCCTGCGGTCAGCAGCTCCGACGCACGACGCCAAGAGCAACGGCTCGTCACCACCCTGAGCACACGCGCTGCACCGGTGGCGCATCGCCGTTGTTCGCTCAGCAAGATGACGGCCTCTTGGTAGCCTCGTTCGGTGTCGGAGATGGTCACGGCGGAACCGGGCGTCGGATCGATGCAACGCCCGCTGACGGCTGTGTCGGGGCGGCACCTTCCGGCACTTGACGGCCTGCGGGGACTCGCGATCCTCAGTGTCATGGCGTACCACCTCGGTTTCGGGTGGGCGTCGGGCGGGTACCTCGGGGTCGACCTCTTCTTCGTGCTGTCGGGTTTCTTGATCACGAGCCTTCTGCTCGAAGAGTGGTGCAGCACGGGTCGGATACGGCTCGGCTCGTTCTGGGGGCGTCGGGCCCGGCGCCTTCTGCCTGCCCTCTTTCTCGTCGTCATCGTCGTCATGGTCTATACCGTCGTCAATGGACGGATCTCGGTCACCGGGAGCGGCGCTGCCAGCGCTCTGACCACGCTCAGGGGTGACGGGCTGGCAACGCTGTTCTACGTCGCCAACTGGCACATGATCTTCTTCAATCAAACCGTCTCGCCGTTCACCCCGACGTGGTCTCTCGCCATCGAGGAGCAGTTCTACCTGCTGTGGCCGCTCGTGATCGTCCTCCTCGTCAAGAGCAGCTCGAAGCGTTGGCGCCGCGTGGGCTTCGGCCTGTGCCTGGTCGGTGCACTGGCTTCGGCGGCAGAGATGGCTGCACTCGTTCACGCCAACAACAGTGGGTATGTCCGGGTCTACAACGGTACGGACACGCGGGCCTTCGATCTGCTGGCCGGTGCCGCGGTTGCCATGCTCGTCGCCGCTCGACCACAGCCTGGACGGCGGGGCAGATCGGTGCTGCACATCGCCGCGACGGTCGCCGCCGGTGGCCTCGTCGTGCTCTGGGTGACCGCGGCCCACACCAACTGGATGACCCGTGGTGGGTTCTTGACCTTTGCCGTGCTCGCCGCGGTGGTGGTGGCCGACGGACGGCAGTTCGAGCCGGGGCGCCTGGGACGACTGCTCTCGGTTCGCCCGCTGTGCTGGATCGGAACCATCTCGTACGGCCTCTATCTCTGGCATTGGCCGGTGAACGCCTATCTGGATCCGACGAGGAGCGGGATCTCGGGTGCCGGGCTCGACCTTGCTCGCGTGGTCCTGACGTTCGTGCTGGCAATCGGCAGCTACTACCTGGTGGAGCTGCCGATCCGACGGCGACGATTCCCCGGGCGCAGCGGAGACGTGGTGATCCCGGGCGCAGCGATTCTGGCGGTGCTCCTGGTCCTGGTGGGCACCACCCCGTCGGTTGCCGCCCCGGTGCGGGTATGGCGGGGCGGCGGCCTGTACCCCGGCGCCGGTCCCACGGTCCCGGGCGCGGGGGGTTTCGGCGACGAGGCCCGCCTGGGTCTCCCATCGGGCCTCGTGCTCTCTCCGACCCACCCGTTGCGGGTCCTGGCCATCGGCGACTCGGTGATGACGTTCGCGGAGCTGGGGATCACCGCAGCCCTTCAGAGCACCGGTGAGGTCAGCGTCACCCCGGAGACGCAATCAACCTGGGGCTTGACGACTTCTGGTGGGCAGGCGTTGGTGCAACGCAAAGTCCGGCAGCTCCACCCGCAACTGGTCATCGGTACCTGGTCGACGGACAACGCCACCGCCCTGTCTGATCCCCGGGCCTACCGGAGCGTCCTTGCCAGCGCCATCGAGGCTCTGCTCACCCCGGGCGATGGGGTCCTGGGAGTCGTCTTCTTGCAGATGCCGGTGTTCGGGCCCGTTCCGAGCACGATCGCATCTTCCCCGTTGTCCAGGGCCTGGCACCGCCGGGCAGCGGGAGTTGCCGCGTGGAACGACGCGGTACAGCGGTCTGCTGAGGCATTTCCCGGGCGGGTCATGTATCTCCCGGTCGGTGGCTCTCTGGAGCTCGACGGGAGGTACACGAATTGGCTTCCACCACACGACGGCGCGGCCAGCGCTCCGAAGCATTGGGTGCGAGTCCGCACATCGGACGGCGTGCACCTGTGTCCCCCCGGGATCACCCGTTACGCAGCTCCCGTCCTTGAGGACTTGACCGAGCTGTTCGAACTCGCACCGAGCCGGACGCATTGGTGGGAGAGCTATGGCGTCACCGTGCGAGCGTTCAGCTACCAGAACGCCAGTCTCTCCTTGACGTGCCCGGATGATCACCCGCCGGGATGACGTGGAGGAGGAGTTGCTCGACGACCGGCCTTCGGGGTCGTCCCGAGGGTGGAGAACGGCGTCGGGCTGCTTCGGCTCAGGTCGGGATCGCACCGGCGGCCCGGTACCAGACCCACACGCCACCCTGGTGTTGAGGAGGTCGTCCGAGGACGTCGGTCATGTTCGCCACCTCGGTCTTGGCGCTCCATACCTGGGGCGTGACGACGACGACCTGTACTCCCCATTTCCGCAATTGCCGGCGCACCGTCGTGACCTGCTCTGGGGTCCATCTGGAGCTCGGGTGAAGGCTGATCTCGTCAACATTGATCTGGTAGAGGAGTCCGACGGCTCCGCCCAGGGGGGAATACCACGTGGAGTGGACGCCGTCTCCGCCCGGAACGGCGACGTACCCTCCGACGAGATCGAACTGCAACCCGGCTTCGGCCTGCCATGCCAAGGCCTGGGAGGCGAAGAGATCCTCGGAGAACGGCATGACCAGCACCCGTGTCCCCGGTGGCAGGGACCGAGCCTGGTGCAAGAACCAGCGAGGTGCCATGCCCGCCGATGTCGTGCGAAATGGCAGCGAGTAGCCCGCGACAACGGAGCCGAGCACGACCACCGCCACGGTCACCACCACAGCCGTCCAGGCGCGGTACGGCCGTCTCGGATTCGCGCCAGCGACCTGGGTGGTCTGCCGTGGGCCGACGTGGGACCGTCCCCACCGCCACCACTCGTCCAAGGCGATGGCGAAGAGCACAGCTGCCGCGCCGATCACGATGACGCTCACCCGGTCCACGGCGATGTCGTAGATCTCGGGCACATGGTCGAAGACCCGCCACAGCGACCAGCCCGGCAACGGGACGGGGCCGCTCCCCGTGTAGCTGAGCCCCAGCGACAGGAGCCAGGCGAACAGCCCCACGATCAGGGCGAGCCATGCCAGCTTGTTGCGCCGCATCACCAGCATGGAGAGCAGCAGGAAGGCGAGGAAGATGAACCCGAGGTACTCCGGATTCGGGCCGACGGTGCCGAGATAGCCTCCGAAGAGGCTCGAGGCGACGTGCGTGGGACCGCGGCTCACGACGGCGTTGACGGGCTCACCGACTTGCCCCTGGGTCCAGAGGGGGCCGAGGACATGTCTCGGTCCCCGCACCATGTACCAGACGGGATAGGCCAGGAACGGGATGATGATCGCGAGAGACGTCAGCAATGCCTCTGTCACGCGTCGGTGCATTGCCACGAGTCGCCGCCACCAGACGATGCCCGCCACCACGCATCCCAGGCCAACCGTGAGGAGCGTGATCGTCAACACCTCTGCGCCGGTGAAGAACTGCACCACGACCAAGGCGCCCAGTGCGATACCGACTCGTCTTGGCGAGTACCGCTTCTCACTCACGAGCTGGAGGATGAGCAGGACCAGGAGTGGCGGAAAGAACTCGAGGTCCACGTTCAGATGACCCACGGTCAGATTGCGCATCATGAACGGCGAGAACGCCCAAAGCCCCGCAGCTGCAATCTGGCCTGGGACGAATGTCGTGATCTTGCGGGTGAGGCAGAACATGCACCACCCGGAGACGACGGGGGCCAGCAGCGCGCCCAGGTTCAGAGCGGCAACCGGTCCAAATGCCAGTGTCACGGGAGACAAGAGCGCGGCTGGGAGCAGGTCCGAAGGGTTGGCCAGGATGTTGACGCCTCCGTTGCCGGCCCAAAGTGCGTTGGAGAAGAAGGGATTGTGCCCATGGATCACGGCATGGGGGAACCAGGCGAGGAACCACAGCTCCTGGGATACGTCACCGAGACGGGAGGTGACGGTGTGCGAAGGGTGGCCGGTGATCCACACGTGAGACCAGGCCACGAGTGAAACGAGGGTCAGCGCACCGATCACGAGCCCATGAAGGGCGACGACGTTGCGAGATGGCCAGAGGCGTGTTGGCGGTGGGGCAGGGTCCCGCCCGTTCTCCCGGGCTTCGTCAGGAGGGACCTCGGTACCCGACATCTCGCCGAGCAGTGGCGGGCAGTCATCGACACCACGGTCTTCGACCGTGCGCCGGTCCGAAGCTACGACACCCTCCCCCCCGCCTTCCCGCACGTGCCCCCTTCGCCGCTCGACGAGAAAGAAGATAGCCCTGGTAGCAGGTGATTCTAGTCTCGTGAGGCCCGTTCATACTGGTCCGGACGGGCAGCCCCGGTGCCGTTTCGTGTCCTGGCCTCTGGGAGCGAGTGGTGTACGGCGTTGGCGGCGTCCGACGTGGCAGCTCCTTGCCCCGCAAGGCTATCCAAGGCATGTGGCCCGGGGAATGATTCGAGATGCACTGAGTCGGAAGCGCCTCAGCGTCCCGCTAGAGTGCTCGGTGCGCTGAGGACAGCACACCACGTCGGAGTGGCGGAATAGGCAGACGCGCTAGCTTGAGGGGCTAGTGCCCGAAAGGGCGTAGGGGTTCAAGTCCCCTCTCCGACACTCGTCCGGTATCCCCGATTATGTGGCGGACTGCGCCACGCTCGTCAACGAGCCGAAGAACTGCCCGGTTCGGGGTTGGGCATACCCGGCTTTCGTAGCTCGGCAAGCCGGTTGTTCAGGCCGGTTAGACCCCCATTGACCTCAGGGTCACCAAGTGAACGGACGGACACTTCCGATCCGTCAGTGAGGATCAACACGGCCCAGACCCTCCGCAGCTTGGCCCAGGCACCCTCTCGCTCCTCCTTGTCGAAACGATCAACAGAAGCCAATGGCACTCGGTGAGTAAAGGGGAAGTTCCTGATCTCAACGTCCGCCACCGTAATCGTCACACCACTAAGCCTTGCCCGGATGACCCGAAGCAGGGCGAAAGCGACGGCGAGAGCTAACGGAAGGTATGGAAGGATCCAAAACCACCCCACAAGGATCGACGGTAGCAGTGGACCAGGCCTATCGCCCGGCTCGTATCACTCGAACTGACAAGCCCGACTCAGGCCCGGTGTCGTACGGGATCCCCGGTACGGGATGTGGTCAGTCCGTCGATCTCTGATCGTTTGACCGCTTTGCGTATTTGCTCGTTTCGGTCCACCGGTGGAAAGCGGCGATGCTGCGAACCGGTGGCCGTGCCTTAGGTGAAGTTCCGGCAAACTGTCCCGCCTGGCGCTGAGCCACCAGAATCAACCGTGCATAGCGGATTCCACAGCCGATGATGACCGGCCATGCGATCAGAGTGGCAAGGGCAATCGAAAGGCCGGTGTCGTTGACCACCTGGAGAAGGATCACCGTAACCACAAACGCCAGAACAACTAGGTAGCCCAGCTGACCGGACCACATTCCCTTGGCGGCAGTCTTTGTGGCTTCTTCGCCGATGAAGGGCGCCCAGACGCGGAGGCGTCGGGCGAGGTCCCGATCCCTCCACTGCCGATCAAGAAGCACAACGCAATGCTTAGTCCCGATGGGACCTCGCCGACCGATCAGCCGGATCTACGTCGCCCTGGCAGCGTCACTGACCCCTCGCCCCTCCGACCGGTATCACCCGCTACCGGGCGGGCCCACGTCCTAGTCACCAAGACTCAAGCCGCCAGTGGCCCTTGGTACGGGAACGGGCGGATCGGTTCTCCGACACCCGATGTGAGCAGGGGTGTTGCGGCCCCGGTCCGTTGGACAGATTCTCTGACTATCACGCTGCCACCTGAGCTGTCGCCTCGCTGAACGCCTCTCGTGGTGTGCGGTGGCCCAGGCGTTCGATGAGCCACTCGTTGTTGTAGGTCTCGATGAACGACGCCACGAACTGGCGCAGCTCGTCGACGTCGTCGCAGAGCCGGGCCCATAGGCACTGCTCCTTCAGGGTCCGGATGAAGCGTTCGGCCACGCCGTTGCCCTGGGGCTCGCCTACAAAGGCGGCGTCGTCCTCGATCCCGAGCCAGTTGAGCGAGCCCTGGAAGTGATGGGCCCGGTATTGACTGCCCCAGTCGTGACGGAGCTTGATGCCCCGGGCCACGTCGGGACCGAGGGTCCCGAAGCGGTCGATCACGGCGTCATAGACGGGCTGGAGAGCGGCGAAGCGATTGCCCACCTTGGCCACGTGCGCCCAGGCCTCGTCGCTGTAGTGGTCGACGAGCACGAACACCCACACCCAGCCGTCGTCTCTGGTCCAGGCCATGGTGGCGTCGGTGCCCCAGCGGACATTGGGGGCGGCGGTGATGACCGTGCCGTCATGCAGGCGTGGTTGGCGGCGTCGCCGGGCCCGCTGGGGGGCGAGGAGCCCTGCGCTGCGCATGAGCCGCAGCACCCGGTTCTTGCCCACACAGAGCCCGTGGTCCCGGCGCAGCCGGGCTCGGACCTTGCGATGTCCTTCGCCGGCGAAGGGGCAGTCCACGATGACGGTGCGGATCAGCTCGGTGAGCTCGTCGTCGGGGATAGCCGTCTTCGGGCCAGGGCGGACCCCGAGGCACTCACCACGGCCGCGGCGGTGGTAGATCGTGGACCGAGGGGCACCGGTGATCCGGCACACCATGGCCAGGGGGATGTCCATCTCGGTGCTCACCTCGGCCGCTTCTGTGGCGGCATCTGAAGCCCCCTTTTTTCGGCCACCTTCTTCCAGATCTCGTTCTCGAGGGTGAGCTCGCCGATCTTGCGCTCGGCGTCGCGCAGGCGCCGGTCGTCCTCGGTGGTGGCCCGTTTCCCCTTCAGGCCCTCTTTGCCGGCGTCCAAGAACTCGTCACGCCAGGCCGCGATCCGATGGGCTTCGATGCCCACCTCCCGGCTGAGCTCCTCGAGCTTCTCGCCCCGCAGGAGGCGCAGCACCACGTCGAGCTTCTTGCCCGCCGACCACCGAGCCTTGGAGCGGAAGTCCCCCGTGTCCTCGTCGTTCACCGTCATGAGAGCCATCTTGGCTCCTCTCTATTCGGTGTCCAACAATCCCGGGGGCGCGAAGAGGAGCGTGCTGTCGACAACGGCATTCAGGACTCGTGCAGCTACTCTTACGCTGGTCGCGTGTGGCTGATCAGCCCCAACGTTGAGATGCCAAGCGCGGAGACTACCTCAGCGGTGGTCGTTGCTGTCGGTGGGGCAGCGGCCTCACGCTGCGTCCGCTGGTGGAAACGTCCGCAACTTGTGCTCGAGGTGGGGGAGGTCGAGCGATTCGAGCGACCTGTTTGGGACGGCGCGGAGATAAAGGAATACCTCCTGAGGCTTCGAGTACGGAACAGTGGTCGTTCAACTGCCAAGGCGGTGAGAGTCACCGTCGACCAATGGATTTATCGCCGCGAGAATCTCAGAACATGGGAACGGTGTGACATCGACCCGTTTTATCTCCGAGGGTCCATTCCTGGAGAACCGGGGGAGCTCGATATCCCCGCCCACGGACGCGCTCTCTTCGATGTGATGCGATGGACGCCAAATCGCTCGGAGTTGATGCTGGTAGCACCGAGGGACGCGTCATTTATGAATCGTGGGGGACCTTATGGTACGCAGAGGATTTCAGTTGGCGTCACCAGCGAGAGTTCCCAGGGCATACACGCCGAGCTTGCCTTTCGTTTGGGGCCCCGTGTGACCACCGACCCTGACACGGGAACAAGACGACCTCCTATGTGGAACGTCAGTTCTGCGGACGCGCTACCGAATGACACGGTGATTGTCGATGTCGGATGGATATCGTCGCTCACAACACCGCCTGAGCATCGCCAGTTTAGGTAGGACACGGGTGCAACTCACGGCATAGCTCTATCAGAGCTTGGTGCCCTCTGACGGTTCGTCCCTCGGTCTCAGGCCGTAAAAAGAGTTTGCTTCGAGGGAAGAATAGGCGCCAGGCAGCGGCTTACCGTGCTCGGCTGCTTGATTCTCGTTGGGCTCGAACAGTGTGCCGCGCCGACCCCGAATCCAACGCCGGTCGCCGCTGTCATAGAACAACAACTTCGGGCGACTTGTCGCCTACGGGTTGACCTCTCCCGAGCACAATGCGGACTCGCCGTTGCTCGTCGGGACCCATCATGCCTAGGTGGCGCACGAACGTCCCTTGCGGTCCCGTTGGCATCCTGACCGCTACCTCATAGATGGGGTCGTGGCTACCGTTACGGACGATGTAGCCCACTTCGAGGTCCTCCCCCGCTTCAACCACGCCTTCGAACCAGGTGGAAATCTGCCGAGCCTGTGCCGACCGTCGTTCGACTTGGTCTGCCTGACGACGCTGCTCCTGGCGCCAAAGGAGCCAGAGAGACACACCGAACGCACCTGTTGTTCCGGCGGCGGCAAACCATTCAGGCTTGGCGGTCACAGGAGACGAAGGAGCTTCCGGCTACCTGCTTCCTGGTGACAGGGGTGTCTGCACTAGCCCCGTTCGCAGCTCTTGAAGCGTGATCGACGAAGGTAGCGCTGTCGACGCGGCGTCGAGACGGAATGCTGTATGACTCGGGGGGTCGTAACGGAATTCTCCGGCATCGCCGCCCGTGATTACCCACTGGCCGGTGTTGTCAGTCGATGTGAAGTGAAATGGCTCGGCAAAGAGCAAGTACCTGGTGCCTGGTGCTAGTAACTGAGGAGCATCTTCGATGGTCACTCGACCACCGGTCTCACCCAGTTGACGCAACTCGATCGAGGGCCCGGGATCGCGTCCGGCCAATACGGAGTTGATATCAACGCGTTCAACGGTATAGGGGACGCCGTACAACTGCACCACTGTTGATCGCCTGGTGGCAGTGGCGAGAAATACGGCTGCCGAATCAGAAATGAGCTGGTCGATGGACGTATAGCCCTTCGATCGCGATCCGGCGACTGAGCCCACATCCGGCTTCGATGGGGTAGCAGAACATGCGGCGAGGGAAACACCGAGTGCGAAGGCAATCGCTGCTTTGCGTGACGGCCAGCGCATACGTCCTACCCTCCGTGGAACGGGGCCGTGTCCTGACGAGATCGTAGTGTGTGAACCAAGTGGCGCCGATCTCTCTGCCTCGACCCGTTGTCCGCGAATGGCCATCACTGTGTAGACGCCTCGACTTCACGAATGGTTCCCCGCAACTGCTGCCGGCCGTGTGCCAGTGGACAGGCTCAGGCAGGAGTCGTCGGCCAGGCCGCCTCCACGTGCCGTGTCCCTGTGCGCGGCCCGTCAAAGCTTGCCCTGGGGCGGCCGCCCGGCGGCCTTGACCGGGTTACCGGACGCACTCGGCTAGCCGAGGGCCAGCATGTTTTGCCGGTGCTGTGTCACGGGGTGCACCTCGGTATCTGGGTCGCCCTCGGAGCGAGCGCACACCGGCGGGCTAAGGACCGCTGTCGATCTCGAGGATCGTCCACGGGCCTGTTCCATTCTTCCGACCCAGATAGATGAACCTGGCGACACGTCCGTTGTTCTGGGTTATGACCTGCTTGTAGATGGCGTCGTAGGTAACGAACACCTGCCAGATGTCGCTGTACCCGGGGTAGGGATTGCCGAGGGGTGCAGTCACCCCTCTGTCGGCGTCGACGTGAGAGACGCGCAGCGTATTTGCCACATCGCCGTTCGGCTCCTTGAAGAAGCTGGCGCGCTGTGAAGGCTGAAGAAGTCCAGCTGCGTCGTTCCAATCGTGAGCTGCGATCGCTCGGTAATACGCCCGAACCGTGGCCCCGGGAGTCGAAGGTCGGGAAGGGGGGTTGCTCGATGAAGTGCGGCCACAGGCAACCAAGCCGAGAGAGAGGGCTACCACTCCAGCGGTACCCAAGGCTGTACGCATCGAGCTAGTCAATCACCGGTGAGCGGGTTCCACTGCCATGCCGTTGTCCCGGTCGGGAGATGACCGCCGACAGGTCGTGCGTGAGCTTCAGCCAGTCGCTCTGCAACGCCCTCGGTCGGCGCCTTGCCGGCATGGATGGTTCGCGGCGCGAGCCGAGGAGTCGCCCTCGACGATTGTGTGAACAACGACTGAGACACGACTTTCGCGCCTCAAGTATCCTTGACCGACGCCGGTTGAAATGGGGCGGGGATTGACCGAGCAGGGCACACAGTTCCAAGGCGAACGGTTCTTGGCGTCGGGGGACGAATCAGGCACCGCCCCTGAGGACCGTCCTTTCAGGCCCGATGTCGAGGGCCTACGGGCTGTGGCCGTGCTCCTGGTCGTGCTCTTCCACTCTGGCGTCTCGGTTCTGTCGGGTGGTTACATCGGGGTCGACGTCTTCTTCGTCATCTCGGGGTTCGTCATCACCGGCGTGTTGCTCCGCGAGCGCGTCACGACGGGGCGGACGTCGATCCTCGCCTTCTACGGGCGCCGCTGCCGTCGCATAATCCCCGCTGCCACCCTAGTGATCATCGTGACCGTTGCCTTGTCGTATTTCTTCTTGGGCAACGTGGCGGGGAGTTGGACCGCCATCGATGGGCGATGGGCCAGTGTCTTTCTGGCCAACTTCCACTTCACTGCGATCGGGACGGACTATCTCGCCTCGCAGCGACCTCCCTCCCCGCTTCAAAACTACTGGTCACTCTCGGTGGAGGAGCAATTCTACATCGTATACCCCACGGTGTTCGTGGCGTTGGCGGCCTTCCGCGTCCGGCTGTCACTTCGGGCACGATTGGCAAGCGGATTGGTGGCTGTCATCGGTGGGTCGCTGGCCTTCTCCGTCATCGACACGGCGAGCCACCCCACAGGCGCATACTTCTCGCCGTTTACCCGAGCTTGGGAGTTGGCGCTCGGGGGTTTGGTCGCCGTTGGGACTCCGTGGCTGTTGAAGGTGCCCAAAGGGATGGCTGCCGCTGCGAGTTGGGTCGGTCTCGGGGCCATCGGTGTTGCCGCCTTCGCATACGGTGCAAAGACCGCCTACCCGGGCTCGGCCGTGACCGTCCCCGTAGTCGGGGCTGCATTGATCATCGCTGGTGGAATGGCGGCCCCACGCTTTGGAGCGGAGGTGCTCTTGGGACTCGCTCCGTTTCGCAGGCTCGGAAGGCTGTCCTATTCGCTCTATCTCTGGCACTGGCCCATCTTGATCGTGGCAGCCGAGTATGCCGGGAGAACGAGCCTGCCGGTCTCGCAGAACCTGGCGTGGATGCTGGTGGCTCTTCTCGCCTCGGCGGTCACCTACGTGTTCGTCGAGAACCCCATCCGCCACGCCAAGTCCCTTCTTCGCATCCGGTGGGCGAGCGTCGTTCTCGGAGCCGGACTGACCGTTGTGGCCCTCGGAGCGGTCACGTTGCAGTCCAGCTTGGCCAGTGGTTCCGGCGTCGCCGAGCGAGGGGCGACACGTGCAACGGCTAGCCGAGGACCGCGTGCTTCGTCACCGGCGGTTCTTGCGCTGGTGGCGGCCTCCAATCGGATTCGCTCCGTGCCGACGAACGTGGTTTCGCAACTCTCCCGGGACATCGCGCAGCCATGGTCGAATATCGGGGTGCCTCCGGCCATCACGGGGTGCTGGCCAACGAATTCCCAGGCTCGCGTACCTGGCTGCGAGTTCGGTGACCATGGCGCGACACACACGATGGTCCTCTACGGAGACTCCCAAGCCGGAATGTGGTTCCGGGCGCTCGACGACATTGCCATACGAGCCCATTGGAGCCTTGTCGTCCTCTCGAAGGCGGGATGCCCGGCCGCCGCGCTGTCGGTCCAGGCAATCGGTGGGGGCGGGGCCTTTGTGGCTTGTGACAATTGGCACCGGTTCGCCATCAAGAGAATCAATCGCATTGCTCCAGACCTCCTCGTGCTCTCACAGGCCTCGCAATACCGGAGCCCGGCCGGAGCCACGTATACCGCAGCGCAATGGCAGAGAGGGTGGGGGCAGCTCTTCAACCGGCTGACGACTCACAAGACGGTGAAGACGGTCATTGGGAGTGTCCCATTGTCCGGAGGGCCGAACTGTTTGGCACGGCACATGGCCAATGTTCAGGCGTGTTCGGTCGTCGCCACCTCGACCGCCTTCACGGACTACTACCTCGCCGAAGAGCACGCTGCCACGACTGGCGGGGCTCGATATATCGATGTCACGCCGTGGTTTTGCGCCAGAGCGTGCAGTGCTGTTGTCGGGGACTACGACGTCTATTCATTGGCGGACCATGTCGCCGTTGGCTACTCACGTTTCCTCGAAGGCGTACTGGCTCAGGCGCTTGATCTCTCAAGCTACGGTAAGCCGGGATCTCAGTGAGTCGCTCGTAGTTGGCTTCGCGACGGATCTCGAGGCGGGACGTGCTCGCGGGAGGTGGCGCCACCCCGTATTCGGCCGTCCCAAGTACCGTGGAAGCACGTCGACTCGAGTGATGAGGGGGGGCATTGGCCGATCAGGACGCAACTTCCCGAGGTGGTCGTTTCCTGGCGTCGGGAGACGAGTCGGGCACCGCCCCCGAAGACCGTCCGTTTCGACCCGACGTCGAGGGCCTACGGGCCGTGGCCGTGCTCTTGGTGGTGCTCTTCCACTCGGGAGTCTCGGCGCTGTCGGGTGGCTACGTCGGAGTCGACGTCTTCTTCGTCATCTCCGGGTTCGTCATCACCGGCGTCTTGCTCCGCGAGCGTGCCACGACGGGAGGAACGTCGATCCTTGCCTTCTACGGCAGGCGATGCCGCCGAATCATTCCTGCCGCCACGTTGGTGATCATCGTCACCGTCCTATTGTCCTATGTCTTCTTGGGCGTCGGGGCGGGAGGCCGGACTGCCACCGACGGGCACTGGGCAACGGTCTTTCTGGCCAACTTTCATTTCAGCGCTGTAGGGACCAACTATCTGAGCGCGCAGCAGCCGCCCTCTCCGCTCCAGAACTACTGGTCCTTGTCGGTCGAGGAGCAGTTCTACGTCGTCTATCCGACATTGTTCCTCCTCTTGGCAGGCCTTGGGGCGCGGGGCTCGCTCCGGGTACGACTGGCGATGGGTTTGGTGCTGGCCATCGGCGCATCACTGGCTTTCTCGGTTATCGACACCTCAAAGCAATGCCACGAACGCCTACTTCTCGCCCTTCACCCGGGCCTGGGAGCTGGGTCTCGGGGCCCTGGTGGCGGTGGCGACACCATGGCTCAAGATGCTGCCTGCTGCTGTCGCCGCGGCGGCCACCTGGCTCGGGTTTGGGGCCATCCTCGCCGCCGCGGTCATCTTCAGTGCCCAGACTGCGTATCCCGGCTCACTGGTAGTCATTCCCGTCGCCGGTGCCGCGCTGATCATCGCCGGAGGGGTGGTCGCACCCCGTTTCGGTGTGGAGGCGCTCTTGGGACTCGCTCCGTTCCGCGGGGTCGGAAAGCTGTCCTATTCCCTCTATCTCTGGCACTGGCCCATCTTGATCGTGGCAGCCGAGTACGCCGGGAAGACGAGCCTGTCGGTCTCCGACAACCTGGGCTGGGACGTGGTGGCTCTCGGCGCATCGATGCTCACCTACGTCGTGGTGGAGAACCCCGTCCGCCATGCCCGGGCCCTGTTGCGTGTGCGAGGGGCAAGTGTCGGCATGGGGGCCGCCCTGGTCGTATTGACCCTCGGGGCCATCACGTTGCAGTCCGACGTGGCCAGCGGTTCGGGCGTTTCGCTTGGGCAGCCCACAGCGCCGGTGACAGCGTCGCCCCAGAGCCCGAATGCTGCGCTGCAAACTGTGCTGCGTCTCGTAGCCGCGTCCGACAAGATCCGCACCGTCCCGTCGAACCTCGTTCCCCCGTTCTCCGAGGCTGCCAGCGAGCCGGTATCAGATCTCGGGATACCTCCCCCTGTCACGGGGTGTTGGCCCGCCTTGTCGCAGAGCACGGTGCCGGCGTGTGTCTTCGGGGATACCGCGGCCGCTCATACGATGGTCCTTTACGGGGACTCGCACGCGGGGATGTGGTTCAAAGCTCTCGACGACATCGCGATCCGGGCGCACTGGAAGCTCATTGCACTCACCAAAGCATCGTGCCCTGCTAGTGCGGTTCCGGTTCGACCCGTCGGGGTCTCGGGTGAGTGGGCCGCGTGCGACGAGTGGCACAAGTTCGCCATCAACCGCATCAACCAGATCGAACCCGACCTCCTGGTCGTTTCGCAGGCGCCGTGGAGCCGTTACACCCCGGCCCAATGGCAGAACGGGTTGGAGAAGCTGTTTCGGCGGATCCGGGGGCCCAAGACGAAGAAGCTCGTGATCGGGGACATCCCGGTGACGTCGGTAAGTCCGGATTGCCTGGTCCAGCACGTTCATGACGTTCAAGTGTGTTCTCAGCAACCTTCTACGTCCGAGACGCCTTACAACAACGCAGAGAGGCTCGCCGCGATAGCGCAGAGGGCGACCTATGTCGATGTCACACCCTGGTTCTGTACGAAGACCTGTAGTGCCGTCATCGGGAACTACGACGTGTATTACATCGCGCGCCATGTCGCCGTGGGCTATTCCCGCTTCCTGGAAGGAGTCCTGGCCCAGGCGCTCGATCTCTCGAGTGCCGAGCAGTCGGGACCCGACCATTGACGAACCGTTCGACGACTGCGGTCCGTTCCAGGAGTCGACCGTGGCCCCGCGCGTCCTCCAGATATCGGGTCGACAAGGAGACGTAGTGACCTTCTCCAGCATCGCAAGCCCTCTCGGTAGACGGTGCCCCCAGGGCTGATCCAATCGATTGTCCGGATCGGGCGCCTGCCCGGCCTCAACCCGGTTGTTGTCCGGCAAGGTCGTGGCGTTGCTTTGCATCGTCATGTGTGGGAACCAGGGAGGCTTTGTGCAAGGACCTTCCTGAGGTACTGAGCCCAGACGCCGGAGATGTGGGCCCCTGAAGTGTCGTAGACCTCGTAGGGTCCGACGATTGCGGTGCAGGTTCTCGAGCAGAGCCATGGAATGGTGTCGATGAAAGCGACGTGATCAGCGAGCGCCGTATCGTGATCGACCCGGTTGAGCCTTGGTACCGCTGCTTCAGCGGATGTGGAGCACGCAGGGACATTTCGTGGATGAGCGGCGAGGCACACTGGGCCCGCCTGGGTGAGCTGGGGAGTAGTACCCAGAACCACCATCTTCGCCTTGGGAAGCTCGAATGAGTCGAAGAGAGCGTCGAGACCATGCCGCCATTGCGCTCCCGTGAACGGGACCGGTAGGGAACGGCTTGCGACCGGGGCGCCGTAGTTGTCTGCTTGGCTGAACACGAGCAGGCTCGGGCTGTGTTGGTTGATCCAGCTCGTCGCCCATGCGTGCCATTTGTCGCAGAGAAGATTGGGGCCGGGCGGTTCTCCGAAGGCCGGGTTCCCGGCAACGGTCACCAGGGTGGCGGGACACCCGTATTTGGCTAACACCACCAACCTCCAGCGCTCTGCCCTGGCGATCACTTCGAAAGCTGGGATCCACATGAGGGCATGGGAGTCCCCGTATACCACCATCAGGTGGTGGCCTTTGCGGTCTCCCAGTGTGCAGATGCCCGCACGCCAGGCCATGACTCCCGCTTGACAGAGCACGCTCTCGTAGTAGCTGCCGTCGAGGTACGCCGCTCCATACCTCGCGTGCTTGATCGACGGCGAGACCGTCGTGATGCGAATGGCAGCGGCTACCTGGTGCAACAGCAGTTGCGCATTGGCGACGGGTCTCACTGCCTCTTTGGCCGGAGCAGTGGTGTCGGCTGAGACAATCAAGGAGAGAATGATGACGGTGGTGAGGACCGCCCCGGCTCCGGCGGCGACACTCTTCCCTGACGGGAGCCTCCAATGCCGGATGGGGCTCTCGACCACCCGATAGCTCGCCACCGCCACACACAGGGCGAGCAGCAGCGGGAGCACGTTGTCCCGCAAGGGAAGCGAAGCCTTTCCCGAGTGTTCTGCGGCGATGACGAGAATCGGCCAGTGCCACAGATAGAGCGAATACGAGAGCTTGCCGAGCCATCGAAAGGGACGGAGTCCGAGCAACGACTCGGCGCCGGTTGGTGGCGTTGCCACACCTCCGGCGATGATCAGCGCCGCACCCACCACCGGCACGCCCACAAGTGATCCCGGATAGGCCGTCTGGGCGTTGAAGGCAAACGCAGAATAGGCAATGGCGGCCAGTCCCGCCCAGGTGAGGACGGCCGCGATCTGAGACGGAAGCTGCTTCAACCAGGCGGTGTTCACGGCGACGAACGCACCGAGCGCGAGTTCCCAGGCTCGAGTGAACGGCGAGAAGTACGCCGCGGCCGGGTGTGAGGCAGTCTGGACGATCGAGAGCCAATACGACGCGACGCTGACGATGCCAAGGGCGATCGACATGCGTGCTTGGAGTGAGAGGCGGTTCCTTGCCTTCGCCACGACCAGGAACAACGTCGGGTAGACCACATAGAACTGCTCTTCGACAGAAAGAGACCAGTAGTTCTGCAATGGCGATGGCAGTCGTTGGGACGTCAGGTAGTTGGTTCCCACTGACTGAAAATGGAAATTGGCGAGGAACGCCGCTGCCCACCGACCGTCGTCACCCGTGCTGCTGGCAGCTACCACACCGAGCACGAAATGCACTGCGACCACGGTCACCAGGAGGACCACGGTCGCCGCGGGAAGGATTCGACGGCACCGTCGAGCGTAGAAGCCGAGGATCGACGTCCGGCCCGTTCCCACGCGTTCTCTGAGCAGCAATCCCGTGATCACGAAGCCTGAAATCACGAAGAAGACGTCGACCCCGACGAAGCCGCCCGTCAGTCCTGGGACGTTGGCGTGGTAGAGAACGACGAGGAGGACCGCTACGGCTCGGAGGCCCTCGACATCAGGTCGAAAGTGCCGGTCGCCGGGTGCAGTCCCAGCCTCGTCTCCGGACGCTAGGAATCGATCGCTTCGGGACTTCGTATCCGGCTCGGCCAATCCCCCGCCCCCGTGGCTGAAACGGTCTGGGTCAAGGGTACTTCACACGTCGAGCCGCGCGAGAGCGGATGAAGCTGTGAAACCACCGGGCCGAAATGCCTTCTTGCGGGATGCGAGCCATGGGTGGAACCCGATCGCATCGTGCTCACAGAACTTCTCGACATTGGTCGGATTGAACGCCTGGAGCCCACAAGGGAATTGCGGCTCAGTGGAACTCAGTCATGACTTGCCCTCTCGGATGGCCCCAATCACCGATGTAACGAAACGCCCAGCCAGCTTCCCGTGCAAACTCAGCCATCTCGCCCTGCGTGTAGTGAAACCCGATCACGTCGCATGGCGTTGCTGGGTTGGCAACCGACGAATCGGATTCGGAGAATGTGGCGAAAAGCCGGCACGATGGAGCGAACGCCTTGAGCTTGGTCAGACAATCCACGATCATTGCCGGTGGCAGGTGCGTGAAGAGAGACTGAGCAATGGCATAGTCCGGTACCTCGGAGAACCGTGTGAACTCAAATGAGCCTGAGACCACGAACTCCGGTCTCTTGGAGGCTCGAACTTCGTGAGTTAGCTCCTTCTGCAATCCCCGTCGGATCAGCCTTCGCTCTTTCTCAATCCCAAGGTAATGTCCGGAATCGAGATAAGGGATGAAATGGACCCCGCCGCGCAGTGACCCGCACGCGATATCGAGCAGGACATGATGGGGGAGAAGTCCCTGCTCGACCAAGAAGGTGAACTGAAGATTCCCGACCTCTTCCCACAGAGCTCCGATGTAGTCACGATGGCCGAAAACAAGAATACCCAAGTGCGGGTGATTGCGTTTCCCCATCGCCCGTCGGACTCGATTCTTCACCGAGGTATTGATGTTCATGGCAAGTCAGGGTATCGAAGATTCATTCAAGGACGGGTAACCCTCCCTCGTCCCATTGGGGCGGAGACGGAATACCATGGCCGCTCGCGCCCGATTCGTCGGGTGGACCTTGGCACGGGGCGCACACGGTCGCGTTCCTAGATCCGGCGGGGGTACGTCAGCGTAACGTCCCGTAACGTGTCATGACCCAGGCGCCATGAAGGTGGCGTTTGCCAATCCGGCTTCGCACCCGGCCTCCCACTGCCCCTTGTCGTCCAAGTTGGGAACCGAGCCTTGTGAAGCGAGGACTTGGCACGCAGTCTGTGCATTCGCAACCAGCGGAGTACCCTGCTGAATCTGACCCTGGGCGAAGGCTTCGCCATCCCGGAACGAGACCCCCGGGTTGGAAACAGTGGAGCACCCTGCCACCAGGATGCCAACCGTCAGGGCGCCGACTATCAATCGTTTCACGCAGCTAAGGATACTCGGGGTGCCAACGACTGTCGCCCGAGCCGCACAGTGGAGCCCCGACGGCCCGGTGCGGCGACTGTCAGTCCGTCCGACTGCCTCACAACGTCGGTTCAAGGGGTTTCACGTGCCGATCACTGACGGGGAGGCCGATCACGGAAGAGTGACATCGAGGAACCTTGGGCGGTAGATCGACGCGTCGAGGACGGGTGTGCTGATGGGAACTTGGGCGCCCACGTCGTATGAGACCACGAGGGTATTGGGGGATGTGCTCAATTCGGGATGGGCGAAGGCGCCGTAGGTCGAGACGGAGTACGCGGACGGGTACTGGGAGCTCTCGGGCGTAGCGTAGATGGGCTCCGGAGAGCCGAATGGTCCAACCGGGCTGCACCCGAAGGCCGCAGTGATCTCGTTTGTGCTGAACGAAGACTTGGTGATGAAGACATAGAGGCCCCCGACTCTTGAGACGCTGAAGTGGCTCAGTGTCCCTGTGTTCTCGATGGGAACGGCAGCCATCGGGTTGGATGTCCATCCAATTCCGTCGTAGTACGACCACGGCGTGGAGAGGTTCGTGCCCGCGACCCTGGCGGCAAAGGTGTTGGGCTGCGACGACCCGTAGATGTAGGTATAGCGCCCGTCGCGCAAGATCCCTCCGGACCAGTCCGTCTGCGAGGTGGGGAGTGTCTGCAGTCCCAGGAGCCGGAGGCTCGGGATCGCAAACGTGGCCAATGCGTTGCCGGTCACGGAGTATCCGCCGCTCCTCCCGAACGTCACGTCGAGCCCGATCACCTGCAAGGTCGATCCGTTCACGAGCATCGAGCCGGGCCAGAACCCGTATTGGGAGGGGCTTTGAGGAACGGGGCTGAGAAAGGCGCTGGCCGCGTTCCTTCGACCCTTGTAGAGCGTCCTCGTGAGTACTCCCTTGCGCTCGACGATGAACGTGTTGTGGAGCAGGGGGCTTGCCGACCGGATCCGTTGACCGTTTGTGACCTTGCCGAGGTAACTGTCGGCGAAGAACCACAGCTCCCGTCCGTGACCAAGAGACACCGACTCGGTCCCATCCCCGCCCGTCCATGTGGCGCCCCTGCCCCGATCGCCATAGGCCTCAAAGAGGTTGTCCAGCGTCGTGTCCGGCACCACATTGACTGCCACATTCGATGGAGACTGGCATTGTCCGTCTGGCGAACCGGCGGCAGTCGTCGGACCAAGTGTGGTCGAAGTTGCGCCCCCGGCGGCGCCCGAGGCGGTGGTGGGCGAGATCGTCGTAGGGGGGACTGTCAGAAGCGAGGTTGCAGGAGGCTCGGTTCCCGGGTTGACGTCGGAACCCGTCGCGTGGCTCGAGACCGGCGCCGGCGGATTCGCGGCACAAGCGCCCAGAACGATGATCGGGAGCAGACCCGAGAGCGATACCAAGATCCGTCTCATGGTTCTTCGGGGGTGCTCCTCCTCGGTCTCGATCGCGGATCGGACTCAGCGACCGCTTCTGACCGACCAAGGCTATCTCGCTCAGGTATTGCGAACCCTCTTCCTCTGGTGCATCTCGAGCGCAACTGCGGAGCTTCGTCAGTCGCGCGGGGAACCGCTCGGGCGCCGCCATCCTCGGCGATGGCAGTATCGCCGTGGGCGGACCGTCGCCCCGGCCTGGCCACGGCGCGTAACGGTCGACGGTGACCGACGATCGATGCCGGGCCTATGCACCGGTCGGCCAGGTGGGGGAGCGGGAGCACCGGTGGCCCGACCCCGTGGCGGCGACCCGGCCATGGGCGAGGATGGCGCGGCCTCTTGAGCTTCGGAGCGACCCTGGCCCGAGAGACGGTCAGTGGTGGCGTCCGCGTCGCCCCAGTCAGACTCGGTGAACTACCGTTGTCGGACGCCGGTTCATGACGGGACGGGGGGCATTGGCCGAGCAGGGCACGCTCTTGCAGAGCGAACGATTCTTGGCTTCAGGAGACGAATCGGGTACCGCTCCCGAGGATCGTCCGTTCCGACCAGACGTCGAGGGCCTACGGGCTGTTGCCGTGCTCCTGGTGGTGCTCTTCCACGCGGGCGTGTCGGGGTTGTCGGGCGGGTACATCGGGGTCGACGTCTTCTTCGTGATCTCGGGGTTCGTGATCACCGGAGTCCTGCTCCGGGAACGGGCCTCTTCGGGACGGACGTCCATCCTCGCCTTCTACGGGCGACGGTGTCGTCGCATCATCCCCGCCGCGACCCTCGTGATCATCGTCACGGTGCTGTTGTCGTACGTCTACCTGGGCGCAGGAGTGGGGGGGCGGACCGCCACCGATGGTCGGTGGGCGACGGTATTCCTGGCCAACTTCCACTTCACCGCCGTTGGGACGGACTACCTGGGATCGCAACTCGCCCCTTCACCCCTGCAGAACTACTGGTCGCTGGCAGTGGAGGAGCAGTTCTACGTCGTCTACCCGACGATCTTCCTACTCCTGGCAACCATCGGGGCGCGCTGGGCGCTCCGAGCGCGCCTTGCAATCGGCCTGGTGATCATCCTCGGGGGGTCGTTGGCCTTCTCGGTCATCGACACCCAGAGCAATGCCACAGGCGCCTACTTCTCGCCCTTCACCCGGGCGTGGGAGCTGGCTCTGGGCGCCTTGGTGGCGGTGGCGACGCCGTGGCTCAAGTTGATCCCCAGCCGCGTGGCCGTTGTTGCTTCGTGGCTCGGGCTCGGTGCCATCCTCGTCGCCGCCTCGACCTTCAACTCCCAGACGCCATACCCCGGGTCGCTCGTGACCATTCCGGTCGTCGGCGCGGCGCTGATCATCGCGGGAGGGGCGACAGCATCCCGATACGGGGTTGAGGCGCTGTTGCAGCTGGCGCCGCTTCAGGCGTTGGGGAAGCTCTCGTACTCGTTGTACCTGTGGCATTGGCCCATCCTGATCGTGGCGGCGGAGCACGCAGGGAGGACGAGCCTCTCGGTGCCGGCGAACCTCGGGTGGGTCCTGGTGGCGCTCGTCGCCTCGATCGCGTCGTACCGACTGGTCGAGAACCCGATACGACATGCCAAGCTGCCGTCCCGGAGCCGCCTGGCAAGCGTTGGCATCGGCGTCACCCTGGTTGCACTGACGCTGGGAGTCATCGCAGTGCAAGCAGACCTGTTTGCCCCTCCCAGTGCGGGGCAGAGCGCGGGCTCCCGCCACCAGCCCGGGAGCAACGCGCCCACATCGAGGGCCGCCGGCGTCTCCGACCCGATTCAGACCGTCGAGCGCCTCGTGGCAGCGTCAACCCGTATACATGCCGTACCCGCGAAGCTCGTCCCCCTTCTGGCCCAGAGCTCGTTGCCGTCGAACCTGGGTGCTCCCGATTCCAAGACGTTGTGCTTCGCCTGGTACACAGTGAGCACAGTCCCGAAGTGCCTATTCGGTGATCCCGAGGGCAAGTCCACGATGGTCCTCTACGGAGACTCCCATGCCGCCATGTGGTTCCAGGCGCTGGACGAGATCGCCACCCGCGCGCATTGGAGACTCATCATCTTGTCGAAGATCGCGTGTCCCGCTGCCCTGCTTGCATCCCACGCCCCCAATGCACGGGGTGAATGGATCGCATGCGATCAATGGCACCAGTTCGCGGTGAAGAGGATCAACTCGATCGATCCCGACCTGCTCCTCATCTCGCAAGAAGTGGACCAGAAGCCCAATACGACCGAGTACACGACAACGCAATGGCGCCGTGGCCTGGAACAGCTATTCGCTCAGATAGAGGCGCCAAAGGCACAAAAGGTCATCATCGGGAACATCCCGTATGGAGGAGGCCCAGATTGCCTCTTCCAGCATCTGACCAGCGTTCAAGCGTGTTCCACGAAACCGCAACCCAGTGTGTTGTCCTATAACGAGGCGGAACGCCAGGCAGCCAGGGCGGCTGGGGCCCGCTACATCAATCTCATCCCCTGGTTCTGTTCGAGGAAGTGCAGCTCGATCATCGGGGGATACAACGTCTACGTCAACCGCAAGCACGTCGCGGTGGGATACAGCCGATTCCTCGAAGGGGCGTTGACCGAAGCCCTTGATGTTCCCGGCCTGAGCCTCACTGGCCCCGGTCAGTAGGAAGGGCCAAGTCGCTCCGATGGCAAAGCCCCCGAGGCGCCTGCGTCGCGCGCCCGGGGGCTCCCGCCAGTCCTTCGGCCGGCCGACTACTTGTCTGCCTTGACGATGAGCTTGCCTATGTCCATGTAGCCCGTGTTGTTGGCGTGGATGTTGCCCAGCTGGCAATACCACGTGAGGGTGCAGACCTGGGCCACTGCCTTGGGAACCGTGATCGTCCCGAGCCCCAGTGCGGGAATGCTCATGGATGTCGTCTTGGTGAGCTTGGTGTAGGCGCCAGTCTTCGTGGTGACGTCAACGAACTTCGCATGACCTGTCTTGTATGCCGCCTTGAGGGCTGGGTTGATGAAGGTCTTGAAAGCGGTTACCGACAACGACGCCAGTGACTTGTTGCCCGCACTCGGCGGGAATGCCGGGGTGTTGGCCGGAATTCCACTGGGTCCGGAATTCACCCACAGGCCCAGCAAGACATCGGGGTAGGTCAGTCCGATGATGCGCACCTTGTTGCCCGCTGCGGTGCCGTTCGCAGCAACGAGGGCGCTGCGCAGATCTCCCACGAGTGTCGTCACGTGGGCCTTCATCACCGGAACCACACCGAGTACACACGTCACGGGATTCGGCGCCCCGGCGCAGAATGTGACGTCGTTGCCGCCGATGGAGATCGTGATGAGCCCGATCTGACCGGGGTGGGCGGCGATGAAGGCCTCAGCGGCCTGGACCTGCGTCTGGCCGGCAGAGGCAGGGCCAACGTGGGTCGCTGCCGGGGGCGCGTAGCCGTTGGGGTTGTCCACTGGGCTAGTACTGCCGCAGAAGACATCGTCGAACGTGAGGATCGAGCTTGTCGTCGCCCCGCCGCAGCCGAAGTTCTCCAGCTGTAGTCCCTTTGCCGCGGCGACAACGCCGGTGTACCCACTGGTGGCGCCCGAGGTTGGCAGGGGCTGGTACCCCACCGAGTACGAATCGCCAAGTGACAGGTAGTACGTGGGCCCTGATGCCCCGCTCACGGTCGGCACGGCCACCAAGCCGGCGGCCACCGCCAAGCTCGCGGCGATGACGACCACGCGCGTCGTCGATCCGAAGAATCCTCTTCTCACAGCAATTCCCCCTTTGGCCTTCTCAAGGCAGACAGCTTCTGCTGGCTCCCCGCCTCGTCAATAGTAACGATAGGCCACCGGAACGCGAAATCCGGGCGTCAATGTCGGGCTCGAGGTGCTCGAAGGATTGCCCTCACGGGAAGCTCAGACCGTCACGCCGCCTTGAATCACCAAGCAAGTCATGCGATGCTGGCAATGCAATCTTGGACGGAGCGGGTCGTCCGGGATGGTTCGGGAGTGCCATAAGCATGCTGTCGAGCGGCTGGGTGGCGTTGAGCGCACACGAACAGTGCTGACGTACACATCGCCTAACGGCCCTATTGAACGATCGCGCACCACAGAAGGCTCATTGGGCCTTGCATGCCGCGTGGCGGCACCATCAGCCACTCCACGAGCCGTTCCCTCACATCGAGGCCGCATCCAACAGGACTTTCGCCGTGATGGCTAACGACGCCTCCACGCAAGTTTCGCCCGCACCTGTGATTGGGGCCTCGCCGGTGTCGCGCAATGTCTGCCGGGCGCACTTCCTCACGTTGTTCGCCGCGGGAGCGTTCCTTCTCTTCGAGGCGACTCAGCATTGGTTCTATCTGGACGAGTGGGACTTCCTTGCCTACCGGTCGGTTCGGCAGAACGGGCGGGGAATCCTCTATCCGCACGCCGGACACTGGACCACCATTCCGATCCTCATCTGGCGGGGACTCTTCAATGTCGTGGGCGTTCGCGACTACTGGCTCTACTCTGTACCCCTTATCCTCGCCCACCTCGCGGTCGTATTCCTGCTTTGGCGGCTCATGCTGCGCCACCACGTGGAGCCCTGGACCGCCACCCTATTGATCGCTGCGTTTGCCGTCTTGGGCGTGGGTGCGGCGGACCTGACTCGAGCATTTCAGGTCACGTTTGTGGGATCGGTGGCCTTCGGCCTCCTGGCGATCGACGCGCTCGAGCGTGACCGGCTTTGGCTCCCCGCTCTTTGGGGCATCTGCGCTCTCATGTTCTCGAATGTCGGCGTCTTGATGGTCATGACCTGTGCGGTTGTGGCGTTGGCCCACAGGAGGCCGGCTGCCGCCGCTGCGGCGGCTCTGCCTCCAACTGTGGTCTTCCTCGTGTGGTACCAAGCCGTCGGGCACTCCGGCACCCAAGCTGCGAACTTCGCGAGCGGAAACCTGGTTGGACTGGCTTCGTACGTCTGGACGGGGTTGACAACCAGCTTGGCCGGATTCGTCGACGCCCCGCAGATCGTCGGCGCTGCGCTCGTGATCCTGCTGGGCGGTGTTGCTGTCGTCCGACGGAGCGTGCCCGGGGCCCTGGCGCTCTCGACGGTGGCGATCTACATCTTCCTGGGAGTCGGAAGGCTGCAGTTGGGAATAAGCCAGGCAACGGCCTCTCGGTATTCCTACATCGCCGTCGCGTTGTTGCTGCCTCTCATCGGACAGGTCATTACATCCTTGGTGCGCAAGCGCCAGCTACGCCCGGTCGTGTTCACCTTGCTGATAGTGCTCATCGGGGTCAACGCCGGCGTCCTCTACCGGTACGGGAACGACGTCAAAGTGCAGGACAGCCGGGAACGCCAGATGGTCGAGGCGGCGGCGTACTTGATCCACAGGGGGGACACATTTCCCGGTGAGTTCCCGACAAGTTCGGACTTCGGGCCGCCGAACATGCCGAGCGTCGCAGTACTCACAACGATGATCAGCAGAGGTCAGTTCCCCGTCCCCGCATATGTGGCGCCGCGCTCCCTGCGAACCGAACAGGACATCCTGGGGGTATTCGCTTCGGCCAGGCGCGCCTTCTCGGCCGGCCTGACGTTTGTCACACCGGCCCCTGCGAGTTGCCTCGATGCGAATGTGAGGCGTCCGGTGCGTGTTCGGCTCATGGTGTCGGGCTCGCTGCGGGTGGCGACGCACCCGCGCCTCTTGTCGACGTTCACAGTGACGTTCGCGCCGAGCGTCTTCGCTCTCGTCCCGGTCGTCCCGGCGGATAGGTGGTTGAACGTGCCGGCGGGATCGTACCCGATTGCCTTCATCTCGGCTTCGCGCGAGGTGCGGCTGTGCTCGACGCCTGCACCGTAAGGCGCAGTCCGAGTTGGCACCTACCAAACCGTAGGATGGAGCTTGTGGCCCGGCGCAAGTCCCTTCGCTCCCAGCTCTACCGCGCTGCCAGAGATCTTGGCAACATCCAAGCGGCCGAGAAGGGCCCGACCGCCTACGGCAAGCGGATGGCGCGGCGCAAAGCGTATCGGACGGTGAACGGGGGTCTTGGCCGGTTGCTGCGGAACATCCTGCGGTAGCTCGGCCACACGGCCAACAGCCGACCTGCCAACCCCGCCACGATCGGCCAAAGGCCGACGCGGGTGGGGGAGGGGGGTCTCGCAGACGGACGATGTAGGGACACGCGTTGGCGGCACCGAGAGGTGTCGCGGGACAACGGCCGTCGAGTGCCGATAGACATGGGGCCCATGGGCGGCATCGGCGCGACATCGCTGTTACTGGCCTGCATGGTGGCCACAGTGGTAATCGGAGCCTGGATTCTCATGCTCGAGAGCCCGAATCGTGTCGACCGATTCCGGCGCACCCGTTGGTGGTCGGTCATTGCTCTCATAGCTTGCTGCGCCGGTGTCGTCTCTGTAGTGGTGGGTCAGGCGACCCCGGGTCTTCCCGATGCAAAGGGCAACCCATCGCCTTCTTTTCAACCGACCTCACTCTCCGCGGTACTGAGGATGGTGGCAGCATCGAACAGGATCACAACGCTCCCCGAGGACTTGGTGCCGCCGGTGTCAGTGGCAGTTGCGACGCAATTGTCAAACCTTGGGTTCCCGCCCACCAACACGGGGTGTGTTCCCGGTTATGCCCAGGGGACGGTCCCGGCTTGCCTCTTCGGCGATCGTTCGGGGTCCCGTTCGATGCTCCTCTACGGTGATTCCCATGCCGGGATGTGGTTTCGGGCCCTCGACGAAATCGCCCGTCGAACTCACTGGAGGCTTATTCTCCTGTTCAAGCCAGCGTGTCTCGCCGGCCTTCTGCCCACTCACGCTCCCAATGTGTTGGGGCAATGGACGGCCTGTGACCGGTGGCACCGTTTCGCTCTCAACCGCATCAACCGCATCGATCCCGATCTCCTGATCGTAACCCAGAGCCTCTCGCAGACCCCCCAGGGAGTGGTCTACACGCCGAAGCAATGGCAAAGCGGGTTGGAAGAGCTGCTGCAACGCGCCAAGGCGGCGAAGCTGGTCGTACTCGGAGACATTCCACTGGCTCGAGGGCCGGGTTGCCTGGCCCAGTACGGCGACGCGCAGGCGTGTTCCCCTCCAGCTCGCTCAACCTTGACGCCATACGAAAGAGCCGAAAGGCGAGCCGGTTCGGCCGTGGGAGCGCATTACGTGAACGTCACGCCCTGGTTTTGCGCGGCCAAGTGCAGCCCAGTCATCGGAAGCTACAACGTCTACTTCGACCCCAGCCACGTCGCCGTGGGTTACTCCCGCTTCCTCGAAGGGGTGTTGTCACAGGCGTTGGGACTCTGAGTCAGGCTGCTCTCTGACGAGACGCGTGATCGCGCTCGGATCTACGTCGATCCCAAGAGCTCCGCATCGTCGGCTTCAATCGCCGCTCGCAGAGCCTTCATTGTCTGGTCCCGAGCCCGGAGCTTGGTGGTGGCATGTGCCCTGCGGTCGAGTGCACCCAGTTGCACAGCGGCGCTCTGGGCAACCTCCAGGAGTTGCGCAGGCTCTGCCAATCGGTCCAGAAAGCCCGCGGTGACCGCCTCATCTGGCGGGAATGGCTCGGCCAGAATCACGGCTCGGTTGAAATGGGCGGGACTGAGTCGCTGACGGCAGATCTCCACTGCCGCCCTCGGCATGGTCAGGCCGATGGCGACCTCGTTGGCGTGGTACTTGTACGGCCCGGAAGCTCCGATCCGGTAGTCGGCCGAAAGCACCAAGAACACACCCATCGCTATGGCATGTCCGGGACTGGCGACAACCACCGGAGTGGGAAACGAGAGGAGCTTCTCGGCGAGCCGAAAGCCCTCCTGGAGCATCCGGAGCGCGTCGGCGCCCCCACCCCGCAGCGCCGACAGATCGAATCCCGCAGAGAACACCCCGGGTCGGCCCGTGAGCACCACGACGGCGCTGTCGGCGGCCGCTCGATCGAATGCCGCGTTGAGCTCATCGAGCATCTGCAACGAGAGAACGTTCACTTTGCCATCGTCCATGGCGATCGTGGCGATCAGATCGTCGAGCTGATATGAAACCAGTCCCGTCATCGTGGATCCCTTCATCGGACCGACCGCTCATGTCCCTGCGGTTGATGTGTGCGGACGACGGGTGTACTAGCCCCGAAGCCGCCTTCCGGGCCAATCCCCACCGGACCTTCCCGCCTCGGACATGATGCGGCCGCAGGTGCCCGGCCGACCGGTTTGGGATAAATTCGAGGTCGCAGCGAGGTGTGGGGCAAAGGGGAGGCCGTGGCGGGCAGACGTATCGCAGCGATGCTGGTGGGCGCCGCCTGCCTCGTCCTATGGCTCTCGTCGACAGCAAACGCCGGCGCCCCCGCCCCCGTCCACCTGACGGGTGGGGACTCGTCGGGCCGGCATGTCTTTGTCATCGGGGACTCGATCACCGACCTGGCGGCGCCCGACCTGTCGAGGTCTTTGAAGCGATACTCCTACGTGATCGACGCCACCGTTGGTATCAACATGGCCCGGTCGCTGCCGACGATCCAACGAGCCGTCGCCGGTACTCCGCCGCAGGATTGGATCATCGAGCTCGGGACGAACGACTTCGCCAACGCGAACGCGCAACAAGCATTCACAAACGAGGCCCACGCCGTGAGTGGACAACGCTGTGTCGTGCTCCTCACCGCAAGTCCACTTCTCGGAAAGATCGTGCAATCCCTCGACCGGCGAATGTGGGCCTTGGCAGCCACGAACCCCGTCTTCCACGTGTTGGACTGGGGCAACATGGAGTACGCGAATCCGAAGTGGACGTTTGGCGACATCGTCCACCCCACAGTCCAGGGCCAGGCGAAGTTGGCGTCATTGGATCGTTGGGCCCTGAAGGCCGACTGTCGTAGCTGATAGTGCCGGGAAAGCCCATCAAGGGGTGTGATACCAGGCGGAGCCACGGTCGTCGATTGGTGACCACAATGACGGTGGCGCTCGCATTCGTGATTGTCGGATCGTGGTGCGTCGTCTCCACTGCGCTCGGTTCGGCTCCGCCCAGAAGTCGACAGACCCACATGCCGGGTCATGTCCTCGGAATGGCGGGGCCGAAGGGCGCGACGACCATCATCTCGACACCTGCCCGTGGGCCGGGTGGCTCAACGGGGATGACGGCCCCATCAAGCGGTGAAACGAGTGCCCCGACTGTCCCGGCGGTCCCTTCAAGCACCGGAGTGCCGGCTGCGACGGTTCCGGTCGCGGTACCCGAGGCGATCACGCCGAAAGCACCACGCCGCCGCGGACCTGCCCCGGCACGGGGACAGAGCACTGCGGTCGGAACCGGGACCACCCACGCCGCCCAGGTGGCCGTGAACCTCATCTCCGAAATCGATCGGATCGAGAACCGCAACGGCGCGATCCCGGTGACGGCGGACAACGTCAGCTTGCTCGAGCGGTGGATGGCCAACGAGGGCGGTCTATGGGCCAACAACCCGCTCAACACCTCGGTGAACGCGGCCGAGTACCCCCACCAGCGCACGGCAAATGGGCAGGACACCGGTATCCCCATCTTCTCGAACATGTCGACAGGCATCCAGGCGACAGCAGCCACCCTCCTGTCGAACCCGTCGTATGCGCGGATCTTGCGGGTGCTCCGATCCGGCTCGTCATCCTGTCAGGCGTTCGCCACGGCGGTCATCAGGTCACCATGGGCCTCTGGTCACTACGGCCACGATCCTTCTGGTTTCTGTTCGGGCCGGATCGTGGCTGTCCGGCGGGGTCAGAGGCACCACCGGGCCAAGCTGCCCCGGTAGCGCCGGAACGTCAGCTCACACAATCGTCGCACCTCGCGCTGTGGGTGCGGAGTGCTGGAGAGAGAGCCCCCAGGGCAGCTACCATCAGCGCTTCACGAAAGTGGGGGGATGGCGCCACAGGACTCGTCGGTCGTCGACGAACGCTTTCTGGCTTCGGGCGACGAGGCCGGGTCGGCACCTGGGGATCGACGGTTTCGACCCGATGTCGAGGGCCTCCGAGCCGTAGCGGTCCTCCTCGTCGTTCTCTACCATGCGAGCGTTCCGCGACTCACTGGTGGCTACGTCGGGGTGGACGTGTTCTTCGTCATCTCCGGGTACGTCATAACCGGTCTCTTGCTGAGGGAGCGCACGGGAACGGGCCGTACGTCGATCCTCGACTTCTACGCCCGCCGATGTCGTCGCATCCTCCCTGCCGCCACCTTGGTCCTCCTGGTGAGCGTCCTCGCGACCTATGTGGTCCTGGGCGTCGTGTCCGGAGACATCACGGCGGATGACGGTCGGTGGGCTGCGGCGTTCCTCGCCAATCTTCATTTCGAGTCAGTGGGAACCAACTATCTCCTGGCCGGCCGCTCGGCATCACCGCTGCAGCACTATTGGTCGCTCGCCGTCGAAGAGCAGTTCTATGTCGTGTACCCGACGCTGTTCTTGCTGGTGACCAGTGCCAAAGGTCGAGTCCCGTTGCGGACGCGCATGGCGATCTCGCTCGGAGTCGTCATCATCGCCTCGTACTGGTTCTCGATCACCCAGACTGCTGCGCATCCGGCCTCGGCGTACTTCTCGCCCTTCACCCGAGCCTGGGAGCTGGCGCTCGGGGCATTGGTGGCGGTGGGCACCAACTGGCTCAAGGCGGTGCCGTCCCGAATCGCGACCACCGTCACCTGGACAGGATTCGCAGCCATCGCCTATTCGGCCGTCGCGTTCAACGCCCAGACGGCCTATCCCGGGTCTTTGGTGGCACTGCCGGTCGTGGGCGCGGCGTTGATCATCGCCGGCGGTGTCGCCGTACCCCGGTTCGGAACCGAGGCGCTACTCGGTCTCGCCCCCTTCCGATGGCTGGGCAAGTTGTCCTACTCGCTCTATCTGTGGCACTGGCCCATTCTCGTGCTGGCGGCCGAGAGGGTGGGGAAGACCACTCTTTCGGTCTGGGACAATCTGGCGCTGTTGGTCCTGGCCTTGGCCGTCTCCTTTGCCAGTTACCGAATCGTCGAGAACCCGGTTCGGCACTGGCGCCTCCGGTCGAGCAAGAGCGTCGGAGCGGGGCTCGCACTGGTGCTCGTCAGCGTCGTCACGCTTTCCGCCGTCGTGTCGGTCGGGTCGCCAGCTCCTCTCAAAGGCGGGGTGGTCCCCGCGGCCAACGCTCAGGTCGTCCTGAGGCAGGTCGCCGCCGCCACGCGGATAGCCACCGTCTCGAAATCGATCGCGCGGGCCGATTTCGGAGCGGGGTACGCCACGGGCGAGAGTTACGAGCGTCGTTCGTGCGTGGCGAACTTCCCGCAGACACGAGTGCCCATCTGTACGCTCGGAGACCCCGAGGGCACACACCTCATCGTGGTCTACGGGGATTCCCACGCCCCGATGTGGATTCCGGCGTTCTCGAACTTCGCCCGACTCGAGCACTGGAGACTGGTGGTGTTGGGGAAGCTCGGGTGCCCTGCCACGAGGGTGACCGTCCTCCAGCCTTCGGGCGTCGGCCTCCCCCGCGGACCAGACACGTGGTGTGACCAGTGGCACACCTGGGCCACGCGCTGGATCAACCGGAACAGGCCGAACGTGCTCGTCTTCAGCCAAGCCGACTACTACCGGCTCCCCGACGTGAACGGCTCCACCCTGACGCCCTTCTCGCCCACCCAGTGGCGCAAGGGCCTCGACCGCCTGTTCCGCTCGTTCCACGTCCCGAACATGCAGATGGCCCTCCTCGGCTCGACCCCGATCCTCGCCCAGGCAGGCCCCGTGTGCCTGGCGGCCCATCCGAGCGATGTTCAGGAGTGCTCATCGCCTGCCCGGGACGCCGTACCCCGGCTGAGTCAGGTCGATCGACAGGCCGCTGTCGCGAACAATGTCGCCTACGTCGACACCACACCCTGGTTCTGTTCGAGCACGTGTACGCCGATCATCGGGAGCTATGAGGTCTATGACGCTTCAGGGACCCACATCTCGGGGGTCTGGGCCAACTACCTTCAGAACGTCGTTCTGAAGGCGCTCCGCCTTCCGCTGCCACCGTCTCGGTAGGGCATGGCCTGCGGGAAGGGCCCGAAGCTCCCCGACCACTGACTACGAGCGCCGGGGTTTCCAGCCTCGGTAGCGCAGAAGGGTCAACAGAGCCTTCACGCCGTCCATGGCCGTCAACTTCTTCCCCTCCTCCCGGGATCGAGCGGCGTAGGTGATCGGCACTTCGAAGATCCGATGTCCGAGTCGGAGCAGTTTGGCGGTGATTTCGGGCTCGAGCTCGAAACCGTGGGCGCGAAGGTCGAGACTGCGTGCTACCTCCAACGGCATCACTTTGTAGCCGGTCTCGATATCGGACAGGTAGCAGTTGTAGAGAACGTTCGTGATCAGGGTGACCAGGCGATTGCCGACCACGTACCAGTAGCTGTACGCAGAGTGACTCGAGAAGGACCGCGATCCGTAGACCACCGTCGCGCGCTGGGTCTTGAGAGGCTCCAGGAGAACGCCGTAATCCTCGGGGGAGTACTCCAGGTCGGCATCTTGGATCAAGACGATGTGACCCCGAGCATGGGACAGGCCGGTCCGAATTGCCGCTCCCTTGCCGGCGTTCGCTTCGTGGCGAAACGACCGGACGCGGTCACCGTCGACCCGGCTCTCCATCACCAGCCAGGTGTCATCGGTCGACCCGTCGTCGACGAGGACGATCTCGAGGTCCTCGGGAGCCTTGAGCACGGCGTCGATCACCCGCTCGAGCGTCCGTCCCTCGTTGTACGCCGGAATCAGGACTGACAGGTACGGCTGGCTCACCTACCCCCCCGTTGTCGGCTTGCCCAAAGGCACAATCTACACCCGGAAATGGCATTACTCCAGGAACGGACGGCTGTCTGTGGCCGCCGTGCGCCGTGGTCAACGAGGTGGCGATCGCCATGGCGAGGGGCGGCGGGCGGCGTCGGCGTGACCCGGCGACGGTGGCTGGCGCCAGTCAGGTTCGGTGCGCCAGCGATCCCGCCGACCCGGGTCAGCTCGTCGGGGGAGGAGGGAGGCGGAGCGCGAGGCGGATCCGACGGACCTCCTGCTCGACGGTCTGGTCGTCATCGGAGATCTGCTGTTCGTAGGCGCGAAGTTGTCGCAGGGTCCGCGACGTCGCTGCTCGTCCTGTCAGGGCGGCACGAGCTTGGTTGGCGGAATAGAGGCTGGTGGCAACCGCCCTGAGGGCGGAGGGGAACCCGATCGCCCGGAGGCGACGGTCGAACAGCCTCTCGGTGGCGCTCGCATCGCGGAGGTCGGCCCGTGCGGCGGACAGCCGGCTCCTGTCGCGCCCGAGGAGGCCGTCGATGTCCACCTCGAGTCGATCGTTCCCGGCCTTGGCAATGCGGAGGTACTGAGACGAGAGCGATTGACCGTGCGTGGTGCTTCGAGCGCCGGTGCTTGTCGAGCAGCCTGCCGCGAGAAGCGCCATCACCAGGAACATGGCAAAGGCCTTTCCCCGGGCGACGTGCATCTTCGGCACAGGTCTCGCAGCGATGGGGCAGATGGCTCTCTTTACCATCGCACGGTCCCCGGCGGGGACACCGTGGCCATCGTCTCGGGGTCCGATGCGGCCATGAGGCCCGCCGGACGACAGGGCGGGACTAGCGACAGATGCGGGGCGGGACGAGCACGATCGCGGGCACGCTCAGGACCGCCTTCTCCCAGACCCAGGCCTGGTGAGGGGTCATGCAGGCGACCATGGGCGCGAGGCCCTTGGTGGTGACGGGCGTGGTCGCCCCGGCGGGAGCCGTCAAACCCAGAGCCGCGGTCGCGATCACGGCGAGACCGGCCGCCGCGACCTGCTTCATCCGCCCGCATGGGTGTCGACTCGAGGAGCTCTCGGGCAGATCGACTATCTCTCTACGCGTCATCGACACCACTCTGAGCCACCAGGGTCCACGGGGAGCCAACCTCAGGCCAACAGACTCCCAATGCGAAGCGGGCAAGCAGGCGGGCCGATCGTTGGGCCGAACGTCCGCTCAGGGGGAGACTTCGCCAGAGCGGGTGGCGCTATTGAAGTGCTCGTTTGAAGATGAACTGCCAACCCGCCACGAAGGCGTTCCCGCCGGTGCTCGTGGCCGTCCTGTCGATCAGCTCCCATCCTTCTCGCCCGAGCTCGTTGAGGGTGTCGTTGATCCAGCCGATCCCGCTCGCGGACCTCTTCTCGACCGGGCGACCGGGGATTCGCAGCGTGAGCGCCCACTGCTGACTGAGTCCGTCAAACCCAGCCGACAGGTGGGCGTATTCCCATCTCGTCACCGGCGTTGCCCCCCAGCTCGTCGCATGGTGTCGGAATCCCGTTCAAGACAGCAGCAAGAGCAGCGGAGTCGCTTGAGAGGGAGGTGACGTCACCGCATCTTCCCGAGCCGGAGCGCGACTGGGAAGCGGGGCCGAGTCACGCTTGAGAACTCGGGCCGAAAGTGTCATCGGACCTTCACCTGCAGGTCTCGTCGTGGTCGGGTCGGCTGGGACATCTTCGTGCGACGAGGATCTCAAAGCCCCCACTCCCTGAATGCGCGCTTGCTCCCGAACGATACTTGAAGGGGTCCATGGCTGTTCAGGCGAGGCGCCGTGGCACGCGTCGCCATCCGATCTGGCCTCTGCGCACGCCTTGCCGGGGGCGTGGTCGGGGTGAGCCGCTGCCCGAGCGGGCCGCCGGAGCGACAGGTTCGCAGGCTCGCCGAGGATCGTGCTACCCGGGTATCCACGTGCAACAGCGTGCTACCCTACGCAATCCGCAGCCCCTGCTTCCCGCGGGCGTCGACAAACGGGCTTCGATGAGCAACACATGTGAGCTAGGGAGATGTCGGTAGCTCGATGGCTACTGCGGTGACAAGACCTGAGCGCACGGGGGGGCACCCAACAAGCGGGGCCGAGACAGCTGGGACATCGCGACTTTGGTACGCCTGGCTCGGCCTCGTCGCGTTGGGCGCGACGGTCATTCCCGCGATTTGGATCCTGCGGACCAAGCACCCGCTGGGGCTCAACGATGCCTTCTACTTCTCCGACCAGGCCCAGTCGATCGTCAGTGGCAAGGGGTGGTTCATCGAGCCCTTGGTCCGTCTCCATCACCACAACGCCGTTCTACCCGGTGCCGCCCACCCCCCACTGTGGACGCTCACGTTGGTGGTCGCCGACGCCATCGGATTGAGGAGCTCCACCGCACAGCTCCTGTGGGCATGCCTGGTGGGTGGAGCCGCGGTCTTCATGACCGGGCTCGCAGCCCGTGAGGTGGCCGGACCACGTGCGGGATTGATCGCCGGCCTCATCGCGGCCGTGTATCCCAACTACTGGATCAACTACGGCCTGGGACTGGGGGAGACGCTCCTTCTCTTGATCATCGCGGCCGTCGTCGTGGTGTCGGTCAAGCTCTGGCGCAGACCGAGCTACCCAAAGGCGGCAGGGCTGGGTTGCCTTTGTGCCCTCGCCGCTCTGACCCGGGCCGAACAGATCTTGCTCATCGTGCTCGTGATGGTCCCCGTGATCCTTCTGATTCGTCAGGTGAAGCGCTCTCGTCGTCTCGCCTACGCCGGCGTCGGAATTGCCACCGCACTGGTGTTGCTGGCTCCGTGGGTGGGGTTCAACCTGGCGAGATTCAGCCAACCCACCTTCCTTTCCACGGACTCAGGCAGCACCATTGCTTCTGCGAATTGCCCGCCCACGTATTCGGGGCCGTGGCTGGGCTACGAGGCGGTGCAGTGTCTCTCCACCATCAAGCTCGTGGCCGGTGACGAGTCCGCAGTTGACGCCCAACTCCGACACGTTGGATTGAACTACGCCCGAGCACATGCCGGTCGGGTGCCTTTGGTGATGACGGCCCGCGTCGGGCGTGAGCTCGGCTTGTTCGAACCACTCCAACAGTTGCATCTCGAGCAGTTCATCAATGGCCGGCCGTACTGGGCCGCTGTGATCGGGCTGATCATGCTCTATGTGCTGCTCGTCATGGGAGGAATCGGTGCGATCAGACTCCACCGCCGACGGATCACGCTGGCGCCGTTCGTGGGGATCCTCCTGGGAGTGGTGATCACGTCGATGGTCACCTTCGGCGAGACCCGTTACCGAGTCCCCCTCGACGTGGTCTTGGTCGTGCTCAGCGCTGTCGCCCTCGACAGCATGCTGCCGCGCCGTCACATGCCGGTAGCGGCAACCGACGAGTCAGGTCCGACCGAGAACGAGCCCAATCACAAGAATTCCTGAGACTCGAGGCCGCGCCGGATCGACCCAGAACATCAGGCCACGAACAGGGTCTTGCGGAGGCGCTTGACGCCATGCAGCTGCCGGGCCAGCTCCTCTTCGCTCACGCCCTGGCGCGTTGCGCAGACGCTCACCGAGAGCGTCGAGCCTCGCCATCTCTCGGCCACGTAGGGCGGCCTGTCCACTGGGATTGCGGCGTCGCAGAGCGCGGTTGAAGGCGGCGTTCGCCTCCAGCGCACCGGCGAGATCCAAGAGCCCGGCGATGCCCAGCGAACGACCGTCCCTGGTCACGAAGGAGGAGGGCCTGTTCGTCGCGGTGCACGTCGTCAGGCATTCCCGTCGCGCCGTTGTTCCTGGTTGGGCCGTTTCGGCCGCCGTTACAGCGGTCGTACGCGCTTGGCCTGGAGACCCTTGGGGCCCTTGCTCGGACTCGAAGTCGACTTTTTGTCCTTCGATGAGCTCGCGATAGCCCGAACCCTCGATCGACGAGAAGTGGGCGAAGACGTCGGGCTGTGCCGTCGTCAGGGGTGATGAATCCGAAGCCCTTGGTGGCGTTGAACCACTTCACGGTGCCTGCTGCCATTGTGTTGCCTCTTTTCTCCACGCTCGGGACACTTGCGGGAGACCTTTGTGGCAACCGGCAACGGCGCACAGCTCGCGTGAAATCTGGCTGTCCGCGAAGTCCAGTGTAGCCGGTGTCCTGGACGCGTCCGCGCCCGATAGCACACCCAGACCCGATAGGGTGGATTATCAACCCTCCCGACAGTCGCCGATCGGCACTGCGGGCGCTCAACTTCCAAGACGATCCCGAAGGACGCGCCGGCTCCGTCTTGCACATGCCTTCGCCACGTCTCGTTCTGTGGCACGCCGTCCCGGTGGTGCTCGAGAGCGTCGTTGCACCCCTGGCTGCCTACTACTTCGTGCTCTTGATCGCGGGCTTTCGAGGCGCCCTGATCGGCGCTCTGGTCTGGTCGTACCTGATCGTGGCCCGACGCCTGATGCGACACGAGCGGGTCTCGACGCTTCTCTTGCTCGGCACGGTCCTGCTGACGATGCGAACCGTCATCTCCTTCGTGACCGGCAGCCTCTTCCTGTACTTCATCCAACCCACGGCGAGCACCTTCCTGGCCTCGCTGGCCTTGGTGGGATCAGCGCTCCTGGGCCGGCCCTTCACCCAGCGCTTCACCCACGACTTCTGTCCGCTCACTCCGGAGCTGCTGGCTCGCCCGACGGTCCACCGGTTCTTCGTGCGTGTCTCGTTCCTGTGGGCCGTGGCCATGTTCGTCAACGGGGGAGTCGTGCTGTGGCTCCTTCTCACCGCCTCGGCCGGGGCGCTTTCCCCTCGAGCGGGTGGCCATCACCCTGTCGCTCACGGCAGGGGCGATCTTCTTCTCCATCACATGGTTCACCCGCAGCATGCGGCGCGACGGCGTGACCGTCCGCTTCGGTGGGCCCGCTTCGCTCGGCGTGGCACGACCTCGGTTTCCTAGGTCTACGAGCGGAGGCGCCACCCGGTTGAGCCGAGGCGGGCGTGGCCGGAACGAGATCGGTCGACCCCAGGGGGATCGCCACCCCGGCCTTCCTGGGAACCCCTGAGGAATTCGAGCAAGCCGTCGGCCTCACAGGGACCTGCCAGGTTTGATTCGTACCATCCGTGCCGTCGTCTGGGAGCACCGGAGGTGCCGATGTTCGCGGTGGGGTACGCCTGGAACGAGCTGCGGCGGCGATGGAGCCGAACGGTGGTGACCGCCATCGGCCTGGCCGCCGGGGTCGGGTTGGTCATGGGCATCGTCGGCGTCTCCAACGGGCTTACCCAGGCCCAGAACAAGGTCCTCTCGCCACTGTCGTCGGTCGGGACCGACATCATCGTGACCCGCACGGTTGCCGCCACGCCGACGTCGAGCAGCGGCTCCACCACGACCACGACGACCGACGCCGCCCGGTGGCGGGGCGGGTTCGGGTGGAGGGGGAGGCGGCGGGCGGCGGGTTCTTCGGTGCCGGCGCCGGCCGGGGTCGAGGTGGTGCCTCGGCCATCTCCGCCTTGAACTCCTCGGACCAGGCGGCACTCCTCAACGCCAATTCGTCGGTGCTCACCGACCTCTCGAAGCTCGGGCCACCCGGGACGCAATTCACCTACGACTTCTTCGTCCCCGGCACCCTCATCACCTTCCCGAGCGCGGCGGTGGCTGACGTCGCCGCCGTGAAGGGCGTGGCCTCGGCTGTCCCGGGCCTCTCTCTCCAGGCACTCCACGAAACCGGCACCGTGCCCAGCGAGACCGACACCGTGACCACCGGCGGCCAGACGATCACGAGCGTCCAGCAGCCACCGCCGCTCACCTCCGCCCAGGAGGACGCCGTCCGGGCGTGCCTGCAGGCATCCGGGGCCTTCGGCTCGACCACGACCACCACTCCCGGCTCCACCTCCAGCACCACGGTCCCGGCAGGGAACTCGGGAGCCGGGCCCACCCCAGGGGGCGGAGGCGGAGGCTTCGGCGGGGGGCGAGGGGCCGGCGGGGGAGGCGGCGGGTTCGGAGGCGCCGCGTTCGGGGCTGCTTTCACCAAGTGCCTGCCGGCTTCGTATCAGCAGTACGAGGCCAAGGTGCGTGGTGCCCGAGCAGACCATCACCCGCGTCCTCAATCCGCCGTCGACCGACACCGAGACCAAGAGCTACACCGTGGCCGGCGTGAACCCGTCGGATACCACGACCGGGCTCATCACCACCGCCCAGGTGGTTTCCGGAAAGTGGTTCGGCGCCAAGTCCGGCCGACGAGATCCTCGTGAACACCGCGTACGCCAGCACCAACAGCATCAAAGTCGGACAGCAGCTCACGATCGACAAGACGGTGTTCACCGTCGTCGGTCTGGTGGATCCCACTCTGACCGGTGACACCTCCGATATCTACTTCGATCTTTCGACCCTGCAGACGCTCGCCTCGAACTCCAGCCGGGTCAACGAGGTGCTCGTCAAAGTGGCCAAGTCCTCTGATGTGACTGCGGTGGCCGCTGCGATCCACAAGGAGCTGCCCGGGGCGCAGGTCCTCACCGACAAGCAGCTCTCGGGCCAGGTCACCGGCAGCCTGTCCAATGCCCACACACTGGCAACACATCTCGGTGGTGCGCTGGCAGTGATCGTGTTGCTGGCCGCCTTCCTCATCGCGGCCCTGCTCACCTTGTCGAGCATCGCCAAGCGGGTGCGAGAGATCGGCACGCTCCGAGCGATCGGCTGGTCGCGTGGCCGGGTCGTCCGCCAGATCGTGGCCGAGACCGTCGGCATCGGGATCCTGGGTGGCATCCTCGGCGTCGGGCTCGGTATAGGGGTGTGCGCCATCATCGGCGCCGTCGGCCCCGCCCTGAGCTCGACGAGCTCGGTGACCGCAGTCGGAGCATCGAGCGTGGGGGGCATCTTCCACCAGGCAACGACCGCCGCCCAGATCTCTTCCAAGGTCCATCTGCGCGCTCCCATCGATGTCGGCATCGTGCTGCTCGGATTCGCTGCGGGCATGGGGGGTGGCCTCATCGCCGGCGCCGTCGGGGGTTGGCGCGCCTCGCGCCTCGCTCCGGCCACGGCACTGCGAGACCTGGGATGACCACCTCGGGCTTCGACGAACCGGCCTTCGAAGGGAGCTGAGTCCTTGAACGACGACCTCACCCGAGACCCGTCGCCTCCGGTGACGACGGAGACAGCGGAGGCGACGGATCACACCGCGTCCGTGCCGACCGGAACGCTCTACGAATTGCGAGGCGTGGAGCGCCGTTACGTGCGGGGGAGCACACCCGTGCTGGCACTGCACGACGTCGACCTCGATATCGAGCTCGGAGAGTTCCTCTCACTGGAGGGGCCAAGCGGATCGGGAAAGAGCACCCTGCTGCAGCTCCTCGGTGCCCTCGACACTCCGACGAGCGGCACGATCCGCTTCGAGGGCGACGAGATGAGCTCGGCCTCTGACGCAACCCTGACCCGCATTCGGGCTCGGGAGATCGGTTTCGTCTTCCAGCAGTTCAACCTCGTCCCCACGCTCACAGCCGAGGAGAACGTGGGCATCGCCATGATCCCCCACGGCCACAGCAGATTCGAGCGTAAGGAACGCGCTCGGCAGAGCTCCTCGACCGAGTTGGGCTCGGAGGGCGAATGGACCATCTGCCGTCGCGGTTGTCGGGTGGTGAGCAACAGCGAGTCGCCATCGCTCGCGCCCTCGCGAACCGGCCCCGGGTGATCATCGCCGACGAGCCCACCGGGAATCTCGACTCGTCGAGTGCTCAGGATGTGATGTCACTTCTCACCGAGCTGCAGTCGGGAACGGAGGCGGTGACGATCGTGGTGGCCACCCATGACCCTGACGTCGCCAGTCGAGCCGGACGGCGGATCAGGCTGCGCGACGGCGCCGTCGTGTCGTAAGACGACCGGTGCGTCGTGACCCGGTCAGAGCTTCGGAGCCTCGGCCAGGAGGCCGGGACTGGGCTCTGGCCCGCTCTCACTCGAGCGTGCAACCGTCGTATCCGTGGGCTCGAGGGAGCCCCCGTGCCCGGTGAGGCGCCCGAACAACACGTCGATGCTCACGGCTCCCAGCACGACGAGGCCCACCTCGAGCGGGGCGCGGTAGCGGGTCGCGCCGAAGGTGACCATCGTCGCGACGACCACCTCCACGAGCAGGCCCACAAAGGGCACGACCGTCGTACCGCGCCGCCGGATCGTGATGCCTCCGAAGACCGCGCCGACCAGCAGCGCGTAGTACATGTACAGGGCGATCTCGTCGGGAATCCGGGGCCGGCTGCTCAATTTGACGTCCAGACCGATCTGGGCGAGCGGGCGGTAGAAGCCGAACTCCCGGCCGACCCGTACCGCCATCACGTACGGGAGTCGGCTCGAGTGGACGTTGATGTAATGCAGGGCCACGCGGCGGTTGTGGGCGTCGACTGCCGACTCGTCGCCGGTGGCTCCCCGCTGCGCCGCCGCGAGACACTTGAAGTCCCCGAAGCCGATGTTCCGCCCGTAGAAAGCCGGTCGACAGTTGGCAAAGGCGAGGGTTCCCCCGAGGTCATCGGACATGATCACCGGCTGAGAGAATCGGGACAGGTTGAACCCGACCCAAGGGGCGATCATCACAAGCGCCGTCAACGCACCCGCACCGGCATAGAGAAGGCGCCGGCGGAGCGCCACGTTCCGAAGCACCAGAGCCGTGGGAACCAATACCGCCACCACCAGGAGCGTCTGCTCCGATCGCGTCAGCCCCGCCAGCGCACAAAGCGCACCCAACCCGATCGCCCTCGAGGTGCTCGGTCTCCGCCAGAACCGATACGACGCCAACACCACGGCGGAGACCAGCAGCAACACGAAGGTCTCCGAGAGGCCGTTGGTGTCATTGATCCAGTAGTTGGGGTACACCGCGGCGATGGCGGCAGCAATGAGCCCGACCCTCGGCCCGGCCACTTCGCGCCCCGCCAGCCCCGTCACGAACACCGCCGCGGCTCCCAGCACGCACGCGAAGAAGAGATGGGCCAGAAAGCTGTGGAGACCGATCGTGTCGGCGAAGGCCAGCACCAAGAGCCACAGCGGAGGATGCTGGGCGCTCTGGACGACCGCATGATGCAGCAGATAGGGAAAAGGGGAGATGAACCATCCCGAGCCATCGGCGATGAGGCTCGCCTGCACCTGGAAGTAGAACGCATCTCCCGTCGGGGCTGCGTGCAGGTCGTGGGTGAGAATCCACGCCACGGGGGGAGCGAGCGAGGCGATCGAGATGAGAGCGAGCCACGCGAACCATCGCCCCCGCGCAGTTCGTGGCATGACCAGCGAGTTTAGCGGACCCCGGTTCGACGGCGACTGCCGTCTCCCCGTGCTCCGCCATCGCACTCACAGGACAGTCGCCTCTCCGACGCTCGAGTGCGCGTCGCACAAGACAACGAGTCGTGGCGCGTCGGGTCGTCATGAAGGGGACGAGCCGTCATGTAGGCGTCACGGCGTGAGCGTCCTCGAGGATCATGGCCAACGTTCGTCGCCTTCGGGTCCGGCACTGGATGGCGCGTCACGCAAGAGTGGGGCGATACGGAATTGATGCAGTCACGCCGCATGCCGCGACGTGAGCTGGTCCCGACAACGAAGGGGCCCCCTCTTGTGAGGGGGCCCCTTCGTTCAGTTCTGTCTGGCAGTCACCATGGTGCGGGACAGACCGCCATATCGCGTGGTGGGCCTAGATCTTGAATGACCCCTTGGCGAGACTCACCTGGAAGCCTCCCCCCGAGGACGTCGCGCACACGAAGGCCTTCACCGGATTCTTCACACCGGGGTCTCCAGAAGGCAGGCTGCCGTTGGACGTCACAGACCCCGAGATCTTGGCCTCGATCGTGTTGGGGGCCCCGGGGCAGTGGTCCTTCTTCTGCACCGTCGGGGTGTCATGGAACGTCACTGTGGCGCCGTTGGCCCAGTGGACCACGTTGGTGCCCCCTGCCGGGTTGAGAGCAAAGGTGGTGAACGACCCACTGCCACCCGATTCGTTCACCGTGCCACCGTTGGAACATCCACTGAGTGTCACAGTCGATGCGGTGTTCCCGCTCAGGTGCGAGCACGATACGGGTTTGGCGTGGGGCGCTCCTGCCGTCGCGGCTCCGGGCAGGACCAAGATCGCGGCCATGACGAGAGGAACGGTCAGGGCCGGGACTGCAACCAGACGAATTGAGCGCGAACGAAGCCGATCCATGCGGTTCCCCCTTATGTGACGTTGTTGTCAGTTTTTTACTCTATGCCCATGTGGACTGGGTCTCATCGTCAAATTTTGGGAGCCGTGAGCGACCCGTCCCTCGCGGCCTCGGGCGGGACCACTGAGACGAGGGGTCGCGTCACCCTGAGCGAGGCGAGAAGGGGTCTCGTCTCGCAAGACGCGGGTGGATCCGACGTCGATGTCTGCGTTGGCGGTCCCCCCATCGACATCAGGACACGATGGGGCTGGAGCCTGGACCAGTACCCGGGGTAATTGACGCCGGGAAGGGATCACGTCATGGTCGCCTGAGGCAAGGGCAAACCTGCGAAGGGGCACGGTTCAGCGGACGGTGGTGGGAAGGCGAGGTCAATCGGACCAACAGGCTCGCAACGAGGATGGCAGACCCGCCCCACCAGAGCATCGGGCGTTGCGCCGAATGTCACCGGATCTTGCGGGACTGCTCTTCGTGGTGGCGGCCGCGGTGGCGGTCCTGCTCCCGGCTCTGCTCCACGGTGGCTCGCTCGGTCCCTTCGACCTGCTGTCGCGCTACGGAGTCTCGAAGCAGTCGGGCGTGACGGTCCACAACTCTCAGACGACAGATCTGATCGCGCAGATGATCCCGTGGACGTCGCTGGCGTGGACTCAGGTCCATCACGGACAGCTTCCTCTGTGGAACCCGTACAACGGACTGGGAATGCCGTTGGCCTTCAATTGGCAGTCGGCGACCTTCGGGGTGCCGACCCTGCTCGGCTATCTCGCCCCTCTCCGGTTGGCGTACACGGTCCAGGTCGTGGTCACCCTGCTGCTGGCCGGAACCGGGGCGTACGTCCTCGGACGGGTGTTGCGGCTGGGAGTGACCGCAAGCGTCATGGCCGGCGTCGTCTACGAGTTGAGCGGGACCTTCATGGGATTCCTGGGATGGCCCATCGCCGGCGTGATGGCCTGGGCCGGCTGGCTCTTCGCCGCCGCCCTGTTGATCGTGCGGGGAGAGCGCCGGGTTCGAGCGGTCGTGTTCTTCGCCGTCTCGGTTGCGGCCGCGGTCTATGCCGGACAGCCGGACGCGCTCGTGCTCCTGGCTCCGGGCCTCGTGGTGTTCGTCGTGGTCCTGATCGGCCTGCGCGCCCGTTCGGGGGAGGGATCGGAACGGTTCTGCGTCCGATCGGCGACATTGCCGTCGGGGTCAGTGGCGGGTGGGGCGCTGGCGGCACCGCTCATCTTGCCGGGCATCCCCCTGACGACGGGATCGGTGTTCTTCCACGCGGCGCGGGCCAACGGTGCGCTCTCGCCCCACGACGTCGTGAACCTCGTCTTCCAAGGGTACGACGCCCTTCCGGTGGCACAGGGGCACTGGTTCGGCGTCGGGACGTCCGCGTACGTAGGGGTGATCGCCCTCGTCCTGGCCGTGACCGGGGCGGTGGTCCGGAGACACACGCCCGAGGTGGTCGCCTTCGTCGCCGTCGGTGTGGTCATGGCAGCTCTCGTCTTCATCCCGGAGCTGGCGTCGCTCATGAACCAATTGCCCTTCCGGGCCCGGTGGCATTTGGGCCTCGTGGTGGTGAGCTTCGTGCTGGCCGCTCTGGCCGGGTACGGGACCGACGCGGTGATCCGCTCTCCCCGGGACTTCACCACCAGGGTGTGGTGCGGCTCGGGGTTCGGAGTGACGGGGCTGATGGTCCTGGCGCTGTGGTTCATCGGGCGGGGGCACCTCGCCCCCCATGCCACGCGCCTCCGCACGGAGAGCTTCGTGTGGCCCGCCATCCTCACGGTCCTGGGACTGGTCGTGGTGGCGGCACTGAGTCGCGGAGCAACGGGCGTGCAACCGAGCGGGTCGCACAACGCCCCCGGACGAGTCGGAGCCGGGCGATGGGCGGCGTGGGTGTTCCTGGGGGCAGAGACCGCCTTTCTCGTGGGCGTGGGGGCACCGCTGTGGTCCTCGAGCCCGACCTTCCTGACCGCCACGCCGGCATTGACCTCGCTCAGAAGAGCAGTGGGCCCGGCGATCGTCGGATTCGGTGTGCACTCGTGCGAGCTTCCACCCACGCTGGGCGTCCTCCCCGAGACCAACGCCGCCTTCGCGCTGCACGAGCTCTCGGCATACGACCCGATCACGCCCCGCGCCTACTTTCGTACGCTGAAGCTGACGCCGGGGGTGCTCGTGAGCGCGTTCTGCCCCGTCGTGAAGACCGTGGAGGAGGCCCGTCGCTATGGCGTGGAATACGTCCTCGAGCCCAAAGGAGTGCCCGGCCCCCCCGGTGCGGTGTTCGACGGGGCCGTCGGTGACGAAGACCTCTACCGGATCCCTGGAGCCGGAGCCGCCACGCTGACTGCGATCCCCACCGGTGGCGGGCACCGGAGTTCCGCGACGTCGGAGACTCCGGTGGCGGTCACCTACCCGGATCCCGCTTCGTGGAAGATCGACACCGAGGGATCAGTCCCGCAGCTGCTTCGGCTCAGGCTGACCGACGTGCCCGGCTGGCACGCCTCGATCGACGGACGGCCCCTTCCGTTGGCACGGTTCTCGGGAATCATGCTCCAAGCGCACGGATCCCGCCCGGCGCCCACGTGGTCGAGCTCCACTACTGGCCCGAGACGTTCTCGATCGGGATCGTGTGCGGCGCGTGCGGCGCAGCGGGGCTGACGATCGGCGTCTTCGTCGGGTGGCGACGCCGTCGAGCGCCGGCTGGTGGCGGCCCGGCGGCCGATCCCCACGAGGGGCACGTGGGCCAGCCGTGACGACAGGGGCTCTCCTCACGGGGAGGGAAATCATCACCCGATTGGGTCGCAGATGAGGCTCGGGACCCTGCGGTTCGGTGGGTCGGCACAATTTGGGAGAGAATTCGTGTGCCGGAACGCGTATGCTGCGCGGCAACGATCGTATGATCCTGAAGGGGGAAGTGCATGCGTTCCTTCCGTTCAGTCCGGCTCCTGGTCATCCCCGCCTTGGTCCTCCCCCTGGTGCTCTCCACCGTGGTGGTGTCCGGTTCAGCGTGGGCCAAGGGATCCAAGCCGGTGAAATGCACGAGGCTGAGCGGGACCTACGGTGGCAGTTGGACCTTGGGTGACTGTTCACCGTTCACGGTCATCGGCTCGGGGAACCCGGCGGGGACGATCTCCACGGCGTTTCCGAGGTCGCCGGCAGTCATCACGTGGGGAACTCCGGTGAATCGGCATGCCTCGCCACTCCAATCGACGATCTCGTTCGTGGTCTCGCAGCTGACCGGGCACAAGAACAAGTGCGGTCCAGGGGCTCTGGAGTACGAGCTCGTCGGGTCCATCATGCACAACTCCGCCAGTCCCGGCGTCAAGGGAAAGGTCAAGCTCTTCGTGTGCGACACCGGGGGCGTGCTGAAAGCGGCGAAGAAGCTGAGGCTCTGACCTTCGCCCAGCCCTGCGGGCACGCACCCGTCGGCGCTGGGACGTCGAGGCACCGATAGACGTCCCATCCGGACCACGCTCGTACTTGGCGCGTCAGTTGCGCGTCGAAGCATTTCCGGGCGTCCTCGTCGCCTGCCGCGGCTCGATCGCCACCCGCCGTCACCGCTGGCACCGCACCGTGCCGCCGTGGCAGCAGGGTCCGCCTCCAGGCCAGAGGCAACATTCGTCACTTTTGACGAAGACACGCCAGGGGTCGAAACATACGCTCCGATCGCCCTTGCGGGGCGGAGTTGTCATTTGTGGGGTGCCGTGGGACGGGCACTGCCACCTGGGGAGCCAACCACGAGAGGAGCGCGCGATGCGGGTAGCGCGCACTATTGGTGTCCGTACGATCGGCGGTCGTGCGGCAACGAACGCGAAGTCCGGGGTCGGCGGGAGGCGCCGAAGCGCTCTTCCGATCGCGGCCGCACTGTCGATCTTCGCAACATCGACCTTGGTCAACGTCCTTGTCGCCTCGCACGCCAGCGCGGCGTCGACCGAGCTGTACTCGTGGGGCTACAACGTCGACGGCCAGCTCGGCAACGGCACTACCACGAACGCCGGTACACCGGTGAAGGTGTCTCTTCCGGCCGGAGTGACCGCCACCAAGGCCGCGGCAGGAGGCGACCACAGCCTTGCGGTCGGCTCCGACGGGAAGCTGTACGCCTGGGGCCTCAACTCCAGCGGCCAGCTCGGGAACGGGACCATCGTCAGCTCCTCCACGCCGGTGGTGGTGTCGATGCCGGCGGGCGTGACCGCCACGGCCGTGTCCGCGGGCGAGTCCCACAGCGTGGCGCTGGGCTCGAACGGTCGGGTCTATGACTGGGGCGACAACGGGTTCGGCGAGCTCGGCAACGGCACCACGAACGATGCGCATTCACCCATCGCAGTGACGCTCCCGGCCGGCGTGACCCCGATCGCCGTGGCCGCGGGGCAATTCATGACTGAAGCGCTCGCGTCCAACGGCAATGTCTACGCCTGGGGCGACGGCGCCATGGGCGAGCTCGGCAACGGGCATGTTGTCAACGAGCCTTCTCCGGTCCAGGTGAACGTGGCCGGCGCCACCGCCATCGCGGCGGGTGGCTATCACAGCCTCATCATCTCCGGTGGAGATGTCTACGCCTGGGGCTACGGCGGCCTGGGTCAACTCGGTGACGGCGCCCTCACCAACGCGTCCACACGAGTGAAGACGAACCTCCCGGCCGGCGTGACACCGACGGCCATCGCCGCCGGGCTGTATCACAGTATGGCGATCGGCTCCAACGGCAAGCTGTACTCCTGGGGCAACAACGCCAACGGCGAGCTCGGCAACGGCACGCTGACGAACGAGAAGGATCCGGTCATCGTCTCGATGCCCGCCGGCGTGATCGCCACCGCGATCGCCGGGGGCCAGGATCACAGCCTGGCCATTGGGTCCGACGGCAACCTGTACGCCTGGGGGTACAACGGCCTCGACGAGCTCGGGAACGGCACGACCACGGACACCAAGACTCCGGTCCAGGTGGGCCTCACCCCCGTGGCGAAGCCCCCCAACGCCGTTGCCTCTGGCTCGTCGGCCGACCACAGCTTCGCCATCGCCCCTCCGACGCCGGCGCCCACGACGACCACGCTCTCGACCTCCCCGTCCTCGGTCACCTATGGCCAGACCGTCACCATCACGGCCGTGTTGAGCCGTTCCGACGGAGGAGGAACCATCAACTTCTCGAGCGGTGCCCTCACGATCACCGGGTGCGGATCGGTGTCGCCCACGCTGGTCGGGGGATCCTGGCAGGCGCAGTGCTCGACCTCGTTCGCCGCGGGCACCTACTCGCTCACCGCCGCCTACACCGGTGACACGCTCTACGCGGCCAATACCTCGACGGCCCTGAATCTGACCGTCAACCAGGCGCCGCTCGTGATCACCGCCTCTTCGGGGTCCAGCACCTACGGAAGTGCCCCTGACGCGGTCACGCCGTCGTACTCGGGCTTCGTGAACGGTGACGACCCGACCGCCCTGACCACCGCCCCGACGTGCTCCACCACGGCCACCTCGTCGAGCTCGGTCGGGAGCTACCCGAGCTCGTGTTCGGGAGCGACTCGCTCAGAACTACGCCATCACGTACCAGAACGGAACGGTCACGGTGAACACTGCGCCTCTCACGGTGACGGCGTCGTCGGGATCCATGACCTACGGGGGGTCGGTGCCGACCATCACGGCGTCGTACTCGGGCTTCGTGAACGGTGACGACGCCACTTCCCTGACCACCGCCCCGACGTGCTCCACCACGGCCACGTCGTCGAGCTCGGTCGGGAGCTATGCCTCGACCTGCTCGGGCGCGGTCGACCCGAACTACCAGTTCAGCTACGCCCCGGGCGCGGTGGCGATCGGTACCGCGGCGTTGGTTGTCACGGCGTCGTCGGGATCGACGACCTACGGGAGCGGCCCTCCTGCCATCACGCCGTCGTACTCGGGCTTCGTGAACGGTGACGACGCCACTTCCCTGACCACCGCCCCGACGTGCTCGACCACGGCCACCTCCGCCAGCCCGGTGGGGAACTACGACACGTCGTGCTCGGGCGCGGTCGACTCGAACTACGCCATCACGTACCAGGACGGATCCGTGGCCGTGACGCCGGCCCCGCTGACCGTCACCGCCTCCTCGGGCATCGTGACCTACGGAGGAAACCCGCCGTCGGTGACGCCCATCGTCTCGGGCCTCCAGAACGGCGAGACCGTGTCGGTGCTGGGAGCCGGATTGACGTGCTCCACCACCGCAACCTCGTCGAGCTCGGTGGGGACCTACACGTCGAGCTGCTCGGGCGCGGTCGATTCGAACTACGCCATCAGCTACGTCGGCGGGACCACCACGGTGATCCCGGCACCGTTGACCATCACCGCCTCCTCGGGAACCATGACCTACGGGGGAGCAGTGCCGGTCATCAGTCCCAACGTGTCGGGCCTCCAGAACGGCGAGAACACCTCCGTCCTGGGCGCCGGGCTGACCTGCACCACCACGGCCAGTCCGACGAGCCCGGTCGGCAACTACCCGACCTCGTGCTCGGGTGCGACCGATCCGAACTACACGATCAGCTACGTGGGCGGAAACGGTCGCCATCACGCCCGCGGCGCTGTCGATCACGGCCTCGTCCAACAGCATGACCTACGGTGACCCGGCGCCGGTGATCACACCGATCGTGTCGGGCCTCCAGAACGGCGAGGACACCTCGGTGCTGGGCGCCAACCTGCTGTGCACGGCCGGCGTCGACTCCTCGAGCCCGGTGGGCGACCTACGCCAGCGCGTGCGCAGGCGCGGTGGACTCCAACTACACGATCACCTACGTCCAGGGTCTGGTGACCGTGAACCCGGCCACGTTGATGATCACGGCCTCCTCGGCCACCATCGCCTACGGGACCTCGCCACCGGCCATCACCGCCGCGTACTCGGGCTTCGTGAACGGCGACACCGCCGGTTCGCTCACCACCCCGCCGACGTGCTCGACCACGGCCACGTCGTCGAGCCCGGTGGGCTCGTACCCGAGCACGTGCTCGGGGGCGGCGGACCCGAACTACGTCATCAGCTACCTCGGCGGGACGGTCCAGGTCGCCACGGTCGTGGTCACGGTGACGGCGTCGTCGGACTCGATGACCTACGGCGGGTCCACGCCTTCGATCACGCCGTCGTACTCGGGCTTCGTGAACGGCGACACCGCTGCTTCGCTCTCCACGCCGGCGACGTGTTCCACCGCGGCCACGTCGGCCAGCTCGGTCGGGAGCTACCCGAGCTCGTGCTCGGGGGCCGCGGACCCGAACTACACGTTCAGCTACGTCGACGGCTCGGTACAGGTCAACCCCGCCCCGCTGACCATCGCCGCCTCGTCGGTGTCGATGACCTATGGCGGTGCCACGCCGGCCATCTTGCCGCTGTACTCGGGCTTCGTGAACGGCGACACGTCCTCTGCACTTTCCACGCCACCCACGTGCTCGACATCGGCGAGCTCGTCGAGCCCGGTCGGCACCTATGCCAGTACCTGTTCCGGGGCCTCGGGCTCGAATTACACGATCAGCTACGTGCCGGGCGCGGTGGTGGTCGGGAGTGCGGCCCTGGTCATCAGCGCCTCGTCGGGCTCGATGACCTACGGAGGGACGGTCCCCACCATCACGGCGTCGTACTCGGGCTTCGTGAACGGCGACAACGCCGGCTCGCTCACCACCGCCCCGAGCTGTTCCACGACGGCCACGTCGTCGAGCCCGGTGGGTAGCTACCCCAGTTCGTGCACCGGCGCGGCCGACTCGAACTACACCATCACCTACGTCGTCGGTTCGGTGACCTCGGGTCCCGCACCTCTCTCGATCAGTGCCTCGTCGGCCTCGATGACCTACGGGGGGTCGGTCCCGACCGTCACGGCGTCGTACTCGGGCTTCGTGAACGGCGACAGTGCCACCTCGCTGACCACGCAACCGACGTGCTCCACGACGGCCACGTCGTCGAGCCCGGTCGGGGTGTACCTGAGTGCCTGCTCGGGGGCTGCCGACGCGAACTACGTGATCACGTACGTGAACGGCACGGTCCAGGTGACGCCGGCCACCCTGTCGGTGACGGCCTCTTCGGCGCTCGACAACTACGGGGACCCGGTGCCGGCCATCACCGCCGCCTACGTCGGCTTCGTGGGCGGTGACTCGGCCGCCTCCCTCAGCACGCAACCCACGTGCTCCACCACAGCGACCTCGGCCAGCCCCGTCGGCAGTTACCCGACGTCGTGCTCGGGCGCGGTCGACCCCAACTACGCCATCAGCTACATCGACGGCTCGTTGCAGGTGGGCCCGGCTCCGCTCGTCGTGACCGCGTCGTCGGCCTCGATCACCTACGGCGGTGCCGCACCGGTCATCCAACCCTCGTACTCGGGATTCGTGAACGGCGACACGGTGGCGTCGCTCACCACCGCACCGACGTGCTCGACGTCGGTCACCTCGGTCAGTCCCGTGGGGACCTACAGCAGCTCCTGCTCGGGTGCGGTGGACGGCAACTACAGCTTCACCTACGTGGACGGGTCGGTGCAGGTCGGGCCGGCGTCGATCACGGTGACGGCGTCCTCGGACTCGATGGTCTACGCCGGCACGGTTCCGGCGGTCTCGGCCAGCGTGGCGGGGCTCCAGAACGGCGAGTCGGCATCGGTCCTCGGCGCCGGGCTGACGTGTTCGACCACAGCGACCTCGGCCAGCCCCGTCGGGAGCTACCCGACGTCGTGCTCGGGCGCGGTCGACTCGAACTATGCCATCACCTATGTGAGCGGCTCGATCGTGGTGGGCCCGGCTGCGTTGACCATCTCGGCCTCCTCGACGTCGGCCACCTACGGAGGGAGCATCCCGACCATCACGGCGTCGTACTCCGGCTTCGTGAACGGGGACGGCCCGACGTCGCTGTCCAGCCCGCCGACGTGCTCCACGACGGCCACGTCCTCGAGCCCGGTCGGCACCTACCCGAGCTCGTGCTCGGGGGCGGCTGACCCGAACTACACGATCAGCTACGTGAGTGGCACGGTGCAGGTGATGACCGCTCCTCTGGTCGTGGCGGCGTCATCGCCGGCGATGACCTACGGAGGGACGGTCCCCACCATCACGGCGTCGTACTCGGGCTTCGTGAACGGCGACAACGCCGGCTCGCTCACGACTGCCCCGACGTGCTCCACGACGGCCACGTCGTCGAGCCCGGTCGGCACCTACCCGGACTCCTGCTCCCAGGCCTCGGACCCGAACTACACCATCACCTACGTCCCGGGCACGACCGTGGTGGGTCACGCCGCGCTCGTCATCCGGGCATCTTCGGGCACGATGACCTACGGAGGGACGGTCCCCGACCATCACGCCGTCGTACTCGGGCTTCGTGAACGGCGACAACGCCGGCTCGCTGTCGAGCCAGCCGACCTGCAGCACCACGGCCACGCCGTCGCTGCCCGTCGGCAACTACTCGAGCTCGTGCTCGGGCGCGGCCGACTCCAACTACACCATCACCTATGTGACCGGCCTGGTCACGGTGAGCCCGGCGCCCCTCACGATCACGGCCTCGTCGGGCACGATGACCTACGGCGGCTCGCCGCCGGCCGTCACGGCGACCTACAGCGGGTTCGTGAACAGCGAGGGCCCCTCGGTGCTGGGCGGAAGCGTCACGTGCTCGACGGTCGCCACGGCCACGAGTGCGGTCGGTTCCTACGCCTCGAACTGCAGTGGGGCGACTGACGCCAACTACAGCATCAGCTACGTCCCGGGCACGCGTGACGGTGGCTCCGGCCACGCTGACGGTCACGGCCAACAACGTGACCAAGGCGTTCGGTGCCGCGGTCCCGACGCTCACGGCCACCATCTCGGGCTTCGTGAACGGCCAGACCCTGGCCACCTCGGGGGTGACCGGGCAGGCGCTGTGCACGACGACGGCCACCACGACGAGCCCGGGGGGGACGTATCCCATCACGTGCTCGCTCGGGACGCTGGCGGCGCACAACTACACGTTCAGCTTCGTCCCCGGCACCCTCACGGTGACCTTCAACCAGAGGACGGTGTGCAACTACATCGGGTCGCTCGTCGTGAGCGGTGGGCAGACGGTGCTCATCCCGCCGGGCTGTCACGTCATCGGCGCCATCAACGTCGAGACGGGGAGCTCGCTCGACGCCGAGGGTGCCATCGTGATCGGTTCGGTCAGCTTCAACAGCGGCGCCGTGCTCCGGTTCTGCAGCACGACGGTCGTCGGAGCGCTCTATGCCGCCGGCGCCACCAACCCGGTGGTCCTCGGTGACGGCACGTCGTCGTGCCTGGGCGACGAGATCGCCGGTCTGTTCACCCTGACCAGCAACACGGCGGGGGTCTCGCTCCAGAAGGCGGCACATGCTGGCGGCGGTGTCCATCACCTCCAACAGCGGTGGGAGTGCAAGTGGAGCACTGCCAGGCCATCGCCCTGGTGGCGGTGAAGAACAACACCGGCGGCACCACGGTGGTGTACAACACCATGATCGGGGCCCTGACCGTCACCGGGAATGCCGCCCCGGTGGTCGACCGGCCGAACACCGTGTACGGGGTGGCACAACTCCAGTAGGGGAGATGCCGGTCCCGGTCGATCGACCGGGACCGGCATCCTCTCCTTGCCGTGCAGCCCCGTCGAGCGCCTGTCGCCGTTGCCCGGGACGTCACGGGCGGAGCGATCTGGGCAATAATCGAGGGCGCCGAGGGCCGGTGCATGCCCAGTCGAGGGGAGGGGCGATGGAGGGTCCGGGAGGACGCGTCGCACTGGTGTTCGTCCTCGTGGCAGGGGGTGCGGTCTGGGCCTTCACCACCAGCCCGGGGTACGCCTTGCTGGCCTTGCTGGCAGGCCTGGTGTTGTGGGAATACGGTCGGCGCTCCCGTTACCGGCGCCACCTACGGTTCGTTCGAGCCCGTCCGCGGCCTCGACCGGCGGGTGCGAAGGGTGGCGGGCCCCAGCGGGCGCCGACGAGGACACCCGCCAACGGTCGGCGACCGCCCTGGAGCACCACGCCGGCGTGGAAGAGCCCCCATCGGCCCTTCGTCCCCACTCGCGGTCAACCACGGAGCCGTCCCCGTCCCGGGCCCCGGTCGCCCGCGCCCCGACGTCCCTGACGTCCCTGACGAGGCCCCGCCGGAGGGCAGGCTAGGCGCGGGGCAATTGTGTGCCCAACGGGGCCGGTCCGTCGGGCACCTTGCCCCCTGCGGCCTCCTGCTCATGGCCGAGCTGCTGCCACAGAGGGAGGATGCGGGGAGCCAGGAGAGCGGCACCGGCTCCGGGGGACATCGAGAAGTGGATGCCGTCGGGGTCCCGCAGAAGCGCCCCGTCGAGGGTGGAGAGGAACTTCCCGTCGGGACAGGTCATCGAGTACAGGTCCTGGACCGTCACCTTCGAGGGGAACTCCGCTGCCACCTCGTCGACGAGGCGGTTGTAGGTTTCGACACGCGTCGGGTCGTCCTGGGGCCAGGGGGCGCCGTCGAGCTGCTCGGGTTGGGAGAAGCACGGCGACGTCATGAGGACCATGCGGGCTCCGGTGGAAGTGCCGATCTGTACCGCCGTCTCGAGCTGGCTCTTGGTGTACGCCGCGAAGTCCGTGTGCAGGATGTTGGTGCGCTTGCCCATGTACGTGCGGTCCTCGACCTCCCACCGCCCCGCCAGCAGCACGACGACGTTGGGCCGCACGGCGCGGACCCACTCGGTCCATGCCGTTGTCAGGGGGACGAACCCCTTGGCCGGGTGACGACGGCACGGGTACGCCACCGGGACCTCTTGGAGTCGTCCTTGGACGTCGTCCCAGACCGAGTTCCCCTGGTCGACACCGCAGCCCAGGATGGCGAGGTTGACCGAGTCCACGTCCCACTTGCTCTGCACGGGGGCCAACCCCACCGAGAGGGTGAACGCCACGGAGTCGCCGATGATCATCACCCGCACCGGCGCATTGACCAGAGAGGCGGGAATCGAAGGACCCGGCCCCCCTGGTGACGAGGTCGGGGGTGTCGACGGGCCCGTCGCCACCGAGGCCCCCACGGGTGAGACCGTGGCCAGGACGATCACCGCGGCGGTGCCGATGACCGCGACGGGCGTGGCCACCCGCGCCCGTGTCCGGGACAGCACGTTTCCCCGCCTGATCGGCCGTTCCAGCCCGTAGAACGAGATCGTGCTCACCGCCACGGTGACGAGCGTGCGGAACAGGAACAACCACGTGCCGTGGAGGCCCGTCCGATCCCCGGTGATGGCGATGTCGAGCGGGAAGTGCCACAGGTACATGCCGTAGGAGATCCGCCCGATGAACCGCAGCGGCGCCCAGGCGAGCACCTGGGCGACGATGCCCGTGGGGTGGAGCACCACACTCATGATCACCGCTGCCACGCTCAACGAGACGACGAGGAAGCCACCCCGAAACACCAGGGTCTGCCCGTATTGCCATTGCGACCACGCGTAGGCGCACACACCCACACCGAGGAGCCCGGCTGCGGTCAACAGCCTGCGGTGTGCCTCTGACGAAGGCGGTCCCTGCCGGCGGCGACGCCACAACGCCAGTCCGGCCGCGAGTGCCGCCCCGACCAGGAGGCACTGGGCATGGGTGTCGGTGCCGAAATACGCACGCGTCGGGTCTGACCCCGGGTTGAAGACCAGTGCCATCTCGAGCGAGGACGCCAAAGCGCCGATCCCCGAGATGACCAACAGGCTCTTGAGGGCCCGGGGCGAGCCATGGCGCCGGAAGCGCATGATCGCCAGGACGACGAGTGGCCACACGATGTAGAACTGCTCTTCGATGGCGAGCGACCATGTGTGGAGGAGGGGACTGACCGCGGCGGATCTGCACGAAGTAGCTCTGGCCACTGACGACGAATCGCCAATTGGCGCTGTAGAAGAGTGCGGCGATGGCGTCCCAACGCATTCCTGGGTACGTGCCCGGAGCCGCCACGAACCGGGCGTAGAGGACCACGAACACGAGCATGACGAGCAAGGCCGGAAGCAGCCGCCGGGCTCGGCGCGCCCAGAACGCTCGCAGGGCGATTCGGCTCGTACCGGCCCACTCCGTGACCAGGAGGGTCGTGATCAGAAAGCCCGACAGGACGAAGAAGGCGTCGACGCCGAAGAACCCCGCCGGCAGGAACGCCACCCCGCCGTGGTAGGCCATGACCGCCAGGACGGCGAAGGCCCGCACCCCGTCGAGTGCGGGCATGTAGGCGAGCCCATGGGTTCCCCTCGCCGACGCTCCGGGGTCGCTCGCATCTCCGCGCTCCGCTCGAGCCAGCAACCGCACGCAGGGCCCCCTCTTCCCGGCCGGCGGCGCCCCCCGGCGCCAGCGCACCATCTTCGCAGATGGCGGCGCTCCGATCGGGTCGAGATGACACCGTGTGGAATGTCGGCTGCCTCCGGGGACGCCGTCGGGCGAGCGAGCCGTTGGGTGTCAGCGACCGCGTCGTCGGGCACCGTTCGAGCACCCCGAGTGGCAGTGCCCGCGGTGGTGCTCTACCAACGCCACACACGGCGACACCGACACAGAGAGCGCCTGCGCCACATCGGTGACGACGGCCGCCGTTCTCCCAGTTCGGGCGGAGAACGTGGGGCGACTCGATGGCCCGAGGTCAACCCGGGCCGTGCGTCGATGCCGTGGGACTAGGTGGCGGACTGGTCGCTCGTCGGTTGTCCGGTCGCGGGCTGGTTGGCCGACGGCCCTGCGGCGGACCGTCGGCCGACGTAGAAGACGATGCCGGCCACGACCCAGAGCACCACCGCGATGGCGATGGCCGCCTCGCCCCGGCGCTTCTGGTGGGCGTTCACCCTCTGGATCGGCCCGAGGAAGGACGGAAGCGAGTGCGCAGGGATCGTGAAGTACAAGATGGCGGCGACCAGGGCGAGCAGGCCCAGGACGCCAAGCACCGCGGTGAGCCATTTCATCGGGGTCATCTGGCGGGACTTTAGCGAAGGAACCGTCGACGCGTCGGTGAACTCGGGCCCGGATCACTCGGCCAGGGCCTGGTCGGGAAGGGTGCCGAAGGCCAGTGCGACAGCGGCGAGCTGTGAGTTCACGTTCAGCTTGCGCAGGATCGAGCGGATGTGCGAGCGCACGGTGGTGAGAGAGACGACCAGGGTGGTGGCGATGTCGGCGGCCGATCGCCCCTCCATCATGTGGAAGAGGACGCGGCGCTCGCTGGGCGTGAGGTGGACGAGGGCGTTGTACGGAGCGGGGAGTTGGCCCGGCCCGCGGACATCGTCGTGCCCGTTCTGCGACCCCCCGCCGTTGGTGTTGAGGCGTCGGGCGGTCTGGCGGGCCAGCTCCTGGGAGAGGAGGTCGGTGTGCAGCAGCCCCACCGCGCCCTGCTCGACACACACCGCCAGTGCCGCCGCACTGGCCCCGAGGCTCAGGGCGATCACCGGGGTCCCGGTCTCTCGCAGGGCACGGGTGATGCGCGCCGGACGGTCCCAGCCGTAGTGCGACTCGCGACTGGTGCCGTATCGCGGGGACTTCGCCTTGCACCACGACGAGGACGACGTCGGGCTTGGCGAGGTAGAGGTCGAGCAGTACGGCGTCGGTGTCGACGGCGGGGGAGACCACCGGCTCGGCGCCGCAGCGACGGGCGACGGCCACGACGGCCTCGATCATCGGCCGGGGACTGTGGCCGGGGTCGGCTTCGGGGTCGACAAGCAGGACCCGCAGTCCAGCGCCCGGGTCACCGGGGCCGCATCCGGTCCACCCGATGGATGTGACCGTGGCGGGGACCGACAGCTCGAGGTCTTCGGAGAAGGGGACGAGGACACGACAGTCGAGCCGTCGCGGGCCGGCGTGCCGCGGTCGACCTCACGGTTGCAGAAGCCGAAGGACCGCTGGCGGGAAGGGGGCCGATGAACGCCGAACGCCTGGTGCTCGGGGACGTGGGTCACGGCGATGAACGGGGAGTTGCCGGTCCGTGACCGTTGCGGCTCGGCCGGCTGCCGGTGGTTCGCAGGGGGGCCAGGGCAGCCGCGGCCAGCGTCGTCGGTTCGACGTTGCCGGTCTCCCGCGCCCACGCCGATGGCGACGCGCAGGTCGAGCCCGGTCGCGCCGACGGCGAGGTGATCACCCAAGGCGCGAGCCAGTCGCTTGCCGAGCGCACTGGGCGACGACGCGATGCGAGCCGTTGCCGAGGACGACGGCGACGCGGGGGCCGGCCAGCATGCACACCTGGTCGCCGGGACGGATGCAGCGCTCCATGCGTCGCAGGGCGAGGCGCCACAACAGGTCGTTGCGCTCGGGCTGCAGCCTGGCGAGTCCACCGCCGGCTGCACGTCTACGCAGGCGATGACGTTGTATCCCGGACCCGGCGACCCAGGTGCGGCGTTCAGCCACTGCCGGTCGTCACCGAGGCCCGGTGGCCGTTCGACTCCTTGTCGCCCGCCCGGCGATCATGATGCGGCCACGGCGGCACGTCGGAAGCAGCCGCCGTGGCGTCTGGACGCCGCCGCGGCTCTCCCTCCCCTAAGCGTTCAACGAACGCCGTCACCCTGCCATTGCGGCAACCCCCGCACCCCCCTGAGCCACACCACGGAGCGTGGCCCTCTGGGCTCAAGTTACCCGGTTGTGGAGTCGTTGGCCAAGTGTTTTGCGCTATGCAAGCAAAATCTGACGAAATTTCGGCGCGATTCCGGGCAATCGCGGGGGCGATCAGAAGGATTGCGGCAGCGCCAGGCTGATGTGCTGGTAGCAGAGGAGGAGACCGGCCACGGTGAGTGGGGCACCCATGGCGAGCACCACCCAGGACCACGGTCGACGGCCGCGGCGCCAACCGATGAGCCCGATGACCGCCGCCACCAGGGTCAGCGCACCCCAGAGTGTCGCCAGCTCCACCTTGTCCGCGGGTGCTCACTCCGCTCAGACCGCCGCCACCCTCGCCCGGCCCCACCGGCCTCCCCGACCCCACCGGCCAGGCCCTTGGGGATCGAAGCCGGAGTGGTGGTGCTCGTGCTCGCGGGCGGGGTCGTGGTCGGGACGGTCGGGCGGCGCGGTGAGCGCGGACGCAGTGAGGCTGGCCAGGACGACGAGACGTTGCGCCGCGCTGTAGCGCGGATTGCAGGTGGTGAGGGTGAGCTCCGGTGCGGTGCTGGCGTCGAGGACCGCGGTGTTCGAGGGGAGCACGACGTGTGACGTGACGACGTCGTAGGTGAAGGTCCCCTGCGACGGTCTGCACCATGATCGGGTCTCCGGGCTGGAGTTCGTTGAGGTTGTAGAACGGGGCCCCGTAGGTCGTGCGGTGCCCGGCGATCGCGGCGTTGCCGGCCTGCCCCGGGAGCGGCGTGCCCTGGTAATGGCCCGGTCCCTGTTGGAGCTGGTTCTCGTCGGTGCCTTCGACGATGGCCGCGCCGTTCATCCCGATCCGGGGGATGCTCAGGAGGCCGATGGGTGTCCCGACCTTCGGGTCCGGCGTGGCGGGGGCGACGCTCTCGGCCGGAGCTGGGGCGGTCGTCGTCGGGGCGGTGGTGCCGGGTGAGGACGGCCTGGTGGTGGTGGACGTCGGGGTGGCGCCGAGCTTGTGTTGGAGCTCTTGGCGGAGCTGGTCCTGGGCGTGGTGCTCGTAGAGCGCGGTTCCCCACAGCTGGTAGGCCACGAAGGACAGGAGGAGCACGCCGATGGTCACGAAGCTCAGCGCGACGCGCTTCAGCACCCGGTGCCCCCTCACGGATCGCAAGTGTATGGCGGCGCTTCGTCCTTGGGCAGACGCCCGGAATTCCGGGTTTCCCAGGGCCGTCACAGCGTCAATGCCACCGCAGGTCACGAGCATCACTACGGAGAAGTGTCATCGGCCACGACAAGGGTTCGACGGGGCCGGGTATTTCGTCAATCGTGACGATGTGACCGGCCTCGGCACTCCCTATCGTGGCTGTCAGCAACGGTTGCGGGGGATTCCAGGCAATCGTCGTGCGCGCCGCGGGATGGGCGCGGGATGCCTGGGGGCTCGCTCGGAGACGGAAGGGGGTGGGGGTCTTCGACTCGTGGTGATCGCTGCTCGTGCCTCCGGGCACGGTCGAAGGGGCCGGGATGCACCCCCCCGGTCAGACCGACAGGCGTCACCCACGAGGCTGAAGGGGGGATGCGTGTCAGGAACTGTTTCATCCGTGATCAAACCAAGACTGATCAAACAAAAGGAGCAACAACACATGCGTCGCAAAATCCTGATGGGCGTCTCTCGCACTCGCCCTACCTATCGGCACGATGGCCGGGCTCACGTCGGCGGCTTCCGCCTCGAAGCCTCCGCCCAATCCCACCAGCTGCAGCCTGTCGGCTTCGGTGTCCATCTCGCCGCCGTTGTCCGCACATGGGACCCTGTCGGTCAAGGGTGCGCTCGGGACCACGTCGGTCCACGTCACCTACAGCAGCTGCAGCAACGGCACCCCGTCGGCTGCGTCCATCTCCATCGTGACCAAGGCCTCCAAGGACAAGAACTGGGCGACCGACGGTAACGACAAGAAGTCCTTCTACCTCGGCCTGTGTGGCAGCTTCGCCAGCACCAGCACGACGAAGAGCCTCGGCAAGGCCGTCAAGAACCTTCCGGTTAGCGGCGGCAAGCTTTCGGGTGCCAAGGCAGCTGCGGGGTCCGTGGGCGGAGAGACCGGCTTCATCATCAGCAACGGCACGGTCAAGGGCGGCACGTACCCGACCGCCAGCCACGCCGCGATCATCAAGGCCGGGCTCGTCAACGATGCCAACAACACCAACCTGATCACCGGCTGCCACTCCGGACCGGTGAGCACCATCGACATCGACCCGAGCACCAGCACGGCCACGCTGTAAGGCAGCAAATCGGCAACAAGGAGTGGGACTAACCCACCGCTCCTTGGTCAGGCAGCAAAGCAGTACCAGTAGAACCACAGCAGTACTAGGGAACCGCATGGGGGCGGGGCCAATAGGCCCCGCCCCAGCGGTCCGATTGAGGGGGGAACGTGGAGCGCGTGAGGCGAGCCTCGAGATTGCTGGCGACGGTGGGCCTGTTGGCCATGGTGGTCGGCGGTGTGCTGTTGGCCAGCAACATTTCCAACGCGTCCGCGGCTACGGGAGCTACTCCCGGTACCACGCTGTCGCTGACGTCGGCCGGGCAAGACCTGCGACAACAGCAACAAGCAGTCGCCGGTGTGCAGCGGTCTGGCGGGCGGGAACGTGGTGAACGTCTCGGGTACGGGATTCTCCCCCGGAGCCCTCGCCTCCATCGTGCAGTGCAACTCCACCCCCACGCAGCCACAGCTTCTCTACCTCGGCAATGACCTCCCGGTCAGCTGCACCCCCCTGGCGCTCGTGACGGTCCCGAGCAAGGGGGCCACGAAGGGCACCCTGACCGGGACCCAGGTCCTCAAGGCGGGGACCACCGGACCACCGGTGCCCGGCACGACGCCCACGTGCACCCAGACCGTGCCCTCCACGTCGGTCATCACGGGTTGCACGACCAGTGGCAACGCCGCCACCGACGCCGCGCTGTACCCGTGCCCGCCGACCCCGGCCCAGCAGGCGGCCGGGGCCACCTGCGTGCTCGCTATCGGCGACATCAACGGTGACCGCGCCGTGGGGATCATCCTCTTCGGCACCGAGACCCTGCCCACCTCGACCACCACCACGACCGGTGGCGCCACCACCACGACGTCGGGGGCGACGACGACGACCGCCGGCGCCACCACCACGACGTCGGGGGCGACGACCACCACCACGGGGGCGACGACCACGACGACCGAGGGGTCGACGACGACGACCGAAGGGGCCACCACGACACCACCGAGGCCCCGACCACGACCACCACCGAGGCCCCGACGACCACCACCGAGGCGCCGACGACGACCACCGAGGCGCCGACGACCACCACCGAGGCGCCCACCACGACCACCACCGAGGGGTCGACGACCACCACCGCACCGCCCACCACCATCACCGGGGCCTACGAGCTGTACTGCCCGGGCACCCCGGTGGGCAACGTGGTGCTCAACGACGCGGTGACCTCGGCCACGCTGTCGCCGGCGCAGCCGACCTCGGGCCAGTCCTTCACCCTCACCGGCTACCAGACGGTGGTGAACCTGCCCGCCTCGCTGGCCGGTGCCGCGGCGGCGCTGCAGCCCAACCTGACCGGCTCGGCCACGACCCAGATCGACGCCAGCGGGGCCACCCCGGCCACCACCTCGGAGGGCCCGCTCGACTTCAACGTGCCCATCCCGAGCCCCGTGCCCGACGCCGGGGTGTCGCTGTCGCTGCCGTCCACCGCCGCGACGGTGAGCGGCTTCACCGCCACCTCGGGGGCCATCACCATCCAAGAGGACGCCTCGGCCAGCCTGTCGCTGACCGTGGCCGGCAACGCCCTGGCCCTCACCTGCACGGCCTATCCCAACAACTCGGTGACGCCCTCGGGCATCACCACCTCGGCCCCCACGGCCAGCCCCATCGCCCCGGTCATCGCCGTGGCCGGGGGCGGGTCCGCCTCGACCACCACCGTGGCCCCGGTCACCACCACCACCAAGGCCGGCGGCCGGCACCACCACGCCGACCACCTCGGGCGGCGGTGGCGGCTCCAAGGTCGTCACGGCCCCGTCGAGGTCCCTGGCCTTCACCGGGCCGGGACCGGGCATCGGGGTCCTCGGGGTCATCGGCGGGGCGCTCATCCTCCTCGGCCTGGCCCTGCTGGTCCTGGTCGACGCCCCCCGGCGGGCCATGGCGCAGTTCGCCGTCCTGGGCCCCGCCACCTGGCGGCGGATGCGGGCAGGCGACCTGTCGGAGCGATTCGCTAATCTCAACCCGATGGGTCGGAGGAAGGCGCGCAACGAGGGCGTTCCGGACACGTCGATCACAGAGCCGTCCCAACCCGAGCCCGTGCAGTCCGCGTCGGCAGATCCCGAGGCCGGTCCGTGGGTGGGGTACACCGCCACGCAGACCCGGGGGATGGGTGACCGCTTCGCCCGGGTCGAAGCGGCGAGCCGTGAGCTGGCGCAGACCACGGCACGCCATGCCGTCCGCACCGCGCAGTGGCTCTTGGGGCGCTAGACCGGACCCAGCGACGCCGTCGGTGACGGTGTCGGCATATTCCTGAACACGTCGGGGGCCGCTCAGCGGCCCCCGACGCGCGTCCCGGCGCAGTTTTCCGACCGTTGTCTTTCGCTGCGGCCCCCTGGCACCGATACCCCAGGGCAGAGCGCACCGCACTCCAGCACGCGGTACCGGGGTGCGAGACCGGGGGTCGGCAGATGGAACGTGTGGTGGGATGGGTCGGGGCACCGGGTCGTGGCGGGTCGACCCACGAGCGCGACAACCGATCGAGCCGAGGGCCGGCAGTGACGCTGCGTCCGACGGGCATGATCGTCTTCGCCACCTTGGAGACCACTCCCGGCGCCGTGGGGCGACCGGCCGCGCCGGGGGTGTCGGCCTTCAGCGACCCGATCTCGTTCGGGTCTCAGCGCGTGATGGCGCGCCCGTCACCTGCGATCCTCCCGACGACGCCGGGATCGACCCACCAGTGGCGTCGTCGGGCGTGGCGCGGCGTGGCCTGGCTCCTGGGGCGATAGGCCCGGCGCTCAAGCCTCGGGTCCACCCCTTCGGCGCCGGCGCCGGGATTCGACGACGAGGCCGGCCCCGAGGCCCCCGAGGCCGACCACGGCCAGGGCGACGCCGGCGGTGAAGGTCGACGGCCAGTACCGAAGCTCCACCGTGTGCCGACCACGCGGCACCAGTGCCTGGAGCATGGCGCCGGAGAAGGGCTCGAGGCGCAGGGAACGACCGTCGATGGTCGCGTGCCATCCCGGCACGTCGGTGAGGTGCAGCCGGAGAACCGCAGGCGTGGCCGTGCGTACCGTGAGGCTCCAGGCGGCGGCATCGGGATGGGTCACGGTGAGGGGCGCCCCGGGCGTGTCGACGGGCGGGAGCGCACCCCCGGGCCCGAGGGGTGTGAGCGTTGCCGGGGCCGACCGTGGCACCCGGTAGAGCCTCTCGTTGCCCACCTTGGAGACGAAGACCGTGCCCGCCGGGCGTGGGCCGGCGGCGTGCTCGAGGATGAAGCCCACGCCGTAGCGGCGGGCCACGCCGGCACTGTCGATCGCCGGGCACAGGATGAGCGGGGCGTGCACGGCACCGGCCGGTCGCCCGGTGGCGGCCCTCAGGGACCGGAAGAGGGCCTCTGGGGTCATGGGATCCCAGTCCGCCAGCTCGTGGACGCCGTAGACGACGTTGACGTTCTGATGGATCCCGAGCGTGGGGGGGGTGTGGCAGTCACTGGACCCGAAGGCCACCAGGGCCGGCCCCACCGCCTGGCGAAGGGCCGTCTCCGCCGGCGTCGGCCCCAGGAAGGTCGGGCTCGACGAGATGAGCGGCGCGCCCGAGGCGACCAGGAAGGCCGTCTCGCAGACGAGCAGGGTGACTCCCGCCCCGCGGGCCACCGCGTGGCCCGAAACCCGGGTCGAGGGGTTCGCCCGTCCGCCGGCGCGACGACAGGACCAGGGCCCCGATGACCGCCAGGCCGACGACGGTCTCGACGGTGGGCCAGATGAAGCTGCGGGCACGGATCCCGGCCTCGAACGGAGGGAGACGGCCCCGGCCCACGAGCCACAGGAGCAGCACCACGGCGCCGGCCGCCGCGAAGGCGCCGCCGGCCCACCCGCGCACCGCCCGCAGGGCGTGCGACTCCGTCAGGGCGTCCATGCCCACCCCGGCCAGGACGGCCACGGCGAGGACCATGGGCTGGACGGCTCGGTGCCACGCCACGCCGTGCAGGCCCGTCACCTGATTGATGGCGGACACGACGGGGGAGGCGTACGAGACCAGGGCCATGGCGAGCGCGGTGACGGCCAGGGCCGGGACCTCGGGCCGGCGCCTCCGGGTGCCCACGGCCAGCACCGCCAGGCACAGGGCGATCACCCCCACGTAGACGGCGGTCTCGGGGTAGATGGAGTTGCCGAACCACCGGTTCCCCGCCACCGGCAACCCGTCGAATCCCTGAAAGAGAAGGTTGCGCAGGTCGTGCGGCGCCAGGGCGCCGTAGGAGCTCACCACACGCACCACCGACGTCGACGCCAGCTGCAGCCCGGGCAAGGCGAGCGGCGCCGACAGCGCCGCACCGGCCACCGCCGCCGCGATCAGGTCGACCACGGGGCGCAGGACCGGGGCCCGGGTCGTGCGCCCCCGGCCCCGGAGCACCAGGAAGACGACCATGAACACGACCAGGGCCATGCCGAACAGGACCACCGTCTCGGGTTGCCCGGCATAGACCGCACACGCCAGGAAGACGGCGAAGAGCGCGATGTCGCGGGCGCGATGGCGGCCCCGGACGATGAGGACGGCGGCGGCGAACAGCCACCCGGCCCAGGACATGGCCGCGGCGTTGGGCCACCCCAGCCAGCCCACGAAGGGCCCGCTCAGTTCGTAGACGGTAGCGGCCGTGGCGGCAGCCAGGACGCTGAGGCGCAGCACCCGGCCCAGGAGGTAGACCCCGCCCCCGGCGATCCACAGCGTGACGATCTGGGCCACGGTGTAGGCGAGGTGGACCGGGACCAGGTAGCCCAAAAGGGTGGGCACGCTGAACGACGCGGCCTGCCAGTTGAAGACCAGCGGCATCCCGAGCCCGCTGTAGGGGTTCCACAACGGGAGGTGGCCGTGGTGCACCTGCGTCCATGCCAGGGTGGTCCACGGGATCATCATCTCGATCTGGTCGCCGGGCCCGGTGTAGTGGACGACGGTGCCCGCTCGGGAGGACAGGCCGTAGAGCGAGAGCTGGTCGAAGGGGCCGAGCGACGTGCCGTGGACGAGGGCGGGGACGAGCACCGCCATCGCCGCCGCCATGACCCACACCACGCCGAGCCCGTCCCGAACAAGCCACGCGGGCCGGAGACGGCGACTGGTCACGGGAGGATGGGGCTCACACGCATGTCCCGGTGCCGCGGCATGGCAGATCGTACGCCGACGCCCCTGTGAGGGGCCTGGACTGGGCGCGCCCGGCTCTACGCCGACGGGGGGGAGGCGGCGTCGTGGGCCCCCCGGAACCAGTCCACGGTGGCTCGCAGGCCGTCGACGAGCGCAACCGGCTCCACGTCGGGGAACAGGGCCCGCAGCCGTCGTTGGTCGGCCTGCGAATCCCGCACGTCGCCCGCCCGGCCCGGACCGTGCGCCAGTGCCAGGGGAGCGCCGACGACGTCGCCCAGGCTCCGGGCCAGTTCCAGGAGCGAGGCTCGCCCGCCGAAGGCCAGGTTGACCGGCCCGGGAGCGGTCACCGAGCGCTCCAGGGCCTCGGTGAGCACCCGCACGACGCTCCCGACATAGGTGAAGTCGCGCGTCTGGCCTCCGTCGCCGTGCACGGGGAGCGCGTCGCCGCGCAGGGCCGCGGCCACGAAGGCGGGCACGACCGCCGCGTAGGCGTGCCCCGCTCGCTGGAGCGGGCCGAAGACGTTGAAGAACCGGAAGACGAGGACCGGGAGCCCGAACGACCGTGCGTAGGCCAGCGAGTACGCCTCGGCGGCCAGCTTGCTCGCCGCGTAGGGGCTCAACGGCAGAGGGGCGAGGTCCTCGCCGGCAGGCAGGGACCGGTTGGCCCCGTAGACCGAGGAGGACGACGCCACCACGACGTGTGCCCCGCCGGCCTGGCGGGCGGCCTCGAGCACCCGCAGCGTCCCGGTGGCGTTGGCCTCGTGGGTGGCGACGGGGTCCTCGAGCGACCGCGGCACCGAGGCGCGTGCCGCCAGATGGACCACGGCGTCAGCCCCTTGCATGGCGAGCCGCAGCTTGTCGGGATCGAGGATCGATCCCTCGACGAGCTCGACTCCGGCCACGCCCTCGAGGTTCTCGCGCGCTGCCGGTGGAGAGGTCGTCGAGGACCACCACGCGCCCGACCGTCGAGATGTCGGACAGGGCCCGGCACAGATTGGCCCCGATGAACCCGGCACCGCCGGTGACCACGACATGCCGTGGACCCGCGGTCCCCGCGCCGGGCGGCTCGCCGCCGGTCGCAACCCGTTCTCGTGCCACGGATCAGAGTAGCTCGACGTTGGGCCCGGAGATGCGATTGCGGGTGTCGAGCACGAAGTGCGCATGCCGGCGCACGAGCTCGTAGTCGAAACCGTCGTGGTCGGTGACGATGACCACGGCGTCGGCCGCCGCCAGCGCCTCGGCGGTGAGGTCGACCAACACGAACGGCACGTTCTCGGCCCGCAGGTGGGGGTCGGCCACGCGGACTTCTGCCCCCAGCTCGGCCAGGCTCTCGGCGACGGCCATCCCCGGAGCGGTGCGGGCGTCCGCGGTGTTGCGCTTGTAGGCAAGGCCCAGGAGCAGGACATGCGATCCCCTGACGGGCTTGCCCATCCGGTTCAGCGCGTGCACCAGGCGACGCACGACGTAGTCGGGCATGTTGGCGTTGACGTCGTTGGCGAGCTCCACGAACCGGAACGACCGGCCCAGACGGTGGCGCACGGTCCACGACAGGTAGCTCGGGTCGATGGGCAGGCAATGCCCACCGACACCGGGTCCCGGCGTGAACCGCATGAAGCCGAAGGGCTTTGTCGATGCGGCGTCGATCGATTCCCAGACATCGATCCCCAGGTCCCCGGCGAACATGGCGATCTCGTTCACGAGCGCGATGTTGACATGGCGGAAGGTGTTCTCGAGGAGTTTGGTCAGCTCGGCGATCTTGGTGCCGTTGACCGGGACGGTCTCGTTGACGATGCGGTCGAAGAACCCCTTCACCGCCCTGAGCGATGCGTCGTCGATCCCCGAGACGACCTTCGGGATCGTCACCAGGTTCCATACCGGATTGCCGGGGTCGATGCGCTCGGGGCTGTAGCCGAGATGGAAGTCGTGCCCGGCGGCCAGTCCCGAGCCCGCTTCGAGGATGGGCGCGACCAGTTCCTCGGTCGTCCCCGGGTACGTGGTCGACTCGAGCACCACGGTGGCCCCGGCGCGGAGGTGGCGGGCCAGGATCCGGGCGGCCTCCTCGACATGGGAGAGGTTGGGGTTGCCGTCGGCGAGGGGGGTGGGGACGTCGATCACCGCCACGTCGAACCCCGCGCAGCGGTCGGGGTCGTGGGTGGGCTCGTAGCGGCCGGTGGCCAGAGCGGCGGCCAGCACCGCGTCGCTCACGTCCTCCACGTAGGAATCGCCCGCGGCGAGGCGCTTCACCCGATCCTCGTCCTGGTCGAAGCCCACCACGTCGAAGCCCACGTCGACGGCCCGCATCGCCAGGGCGAGGCCCACGTATCCCTGGCCGACGACGACGACGTTCTCGGGGCCGGGCCGGCCGACCCCGGGCTCAGTCGTCACGGCGTCGCCTCGCTCGTACGCCCCGGCCGGCAACGGGCCGGCTCCGCCATCTCACGCCGAGACGGGATCGGGATCGGCGTCCACCGACTCATGAGACCCGGTGGCCGAGACGAGCTCGCTCGGCGTCGTGAGCGAGAAGAGCAGGTCGCGCACGACCGGGGCCTGGCGCCGGAACATCGCGTCGCGCAGTGCCGCCAGCCCCTCTGCGTACTGTGCCTCGGGGGCGCTCACGGGCACGAGCCTCCGGATGAAGGGGTGGGAGGTGGGGAAGACCTCTTCGTCGGGGCTGTGGAGCTCCTCGTGAAGCTTCTCTCCCGGTCGACGCCCGATCATGCGGACCGGGATCTCGGTGCCCTCTTCCTGACCGGACAGGCGGATCATGCGTTGCGCGAGGTCGAGGATCCGCACGGGCTCGCCCATCTCCAGCATGAAGATCTCGCCGCCCCTTGGACAGGACCGAAGCCTGGAGCACGAGCTGGACGGCCTCCTCGACGCTCATGAAGAACCGGGTCATGCGGGGGTCGGTGACCGTGATCGGGCCGCCGGCGGCGATCTGGCGGGCGAAGGTCGGGATCACACTTCCCCGACTGCCGAGCACGTTGCCGAATCGCACCACCGAGTAGGCGGCCCCGGCCGGTGCGTGGGCCAGCACGACTTCCTCGGCCACGCGCTTCGACGCGCCCATGACGCTGATCGGTTGCACCGCCTTGTCGCTCGAGATGAGCACGAAGCGTCGGGTCCCCGCGGCCGCGGCCGCTTCCACCACGTTCTCGGTCCCGTACACGTTGACGCTGACGGCGGCGACGGGATGGGACTCGAGGACGGGAACGTGCTTGTGGGCCGCGGCGTGGAAGACGACGTCGGGACGGTGCAGGAGCAGCGCCTCGAATACCGCGGCGCGATCGGAGACGTCGACGAGGAGCTGCTCGGACGGGCCCGGGAGGATGACCGCGATGTCGTGGAGGTGGGTCTCGTCGTGGTCGAGGAGCAGAAGCTGGGAGGGATTGAACTCGGCCACCTGCCGGGCGATCTCCGAGCCGATCGACCCGCCGGCGCCGGTGATGAGGACGCGCTGCCCGGTGATCGATCGCCGGACCGTGTTCAGGTCCGTGCTCACCGTCGTACGACCGAGGAGGTCCTCGATGCGGGGCTCGCGTGCCTGACGGATGGGCGCGGTGTGTTCATGGCCCGCGGCCATGTCACGCGCCGAGGGAAGGATCTTCATCGACACCCCGGCGGCTTCCGACGCCCGCAGGGCACGCTCGACCAGCTCGGGAGCGGGATTCGGGATGGCGAGCAGCACCTGTTGGATGGTGTAGCGGTTGGCCGCGGCGGGGATGTCCTCGATGCCGCCCACCACCGGTACCCCGATCAACGACAGGCCGTGGCTGTGGGCATCGTCGTCGAAGACCGCCACGGGGACGAAACCGGCGACCGGGGTGCGCAGCATCTCCCGAATGGCCTCGGCCCCGGCGTCGCGGCTGCCGATGACCGCCACCCGCAGCCCGACGCGGTTCGTCCCGCGTTGCCAGGCGAACAGCCGGGAACTGAAGCGCAGGGCCCCCATGGCCATGGTCACGAAAGCGCAGCCGACGAAGACGACCCGGAGCGGGACACGCTCGAGCCCGACCGAGGGGAGGTGCCAGAGCGGGCGGAGCGCCACCAGCACGGTGAGCGACGTCACCGCCGAGAGCAGGACCTGGCGGGCCTCCTCGATGCCGGCATAGCGCCAGATGCGCCCGTAGAGGCCGAACACCCAGTTGGCGCTGAGGTGCACGGCCAGGGCCAGGAGGAGGAAGAGGCTGAAGTGCTGCCAGTAGATGGCGGGGGCCCGATCGCGGAAGTAGGCCACCTCGGAGGCGCCGTAGGCGGCCGCCACGGCGATGACGTCGAGGAACATGAACACGACGCGGGCTCGGACGTGCGATGCTCGGGACGCCAGCCGGTCGCCTCGCAGAGCGGGCCGGCGCAGGCCCCGGCGCTTTTCCGAGTCGTACCGCTCCCGCCGAACCGCCATCGCCATGCGCTCAGCCCCCCTGGCTCACAACCGTAGCGCCAGGCGCGAGCGCGCTTCGGTGGCCCCTTCTGCCACGTTATGAGACTGTCGTGACGCTCGGCATCGTCAGGATTGACTATTCCCCCGGGCAGGATTTTAGCTTTTCCAAGGCCGAGGGCTCGAATACGCTGACAAGCGGTAATGTGGGCTAGCCGGCCCAGAGGCCTTGTACGAGGTCGGCCGGGGAAAGATGGCAGCGATGGACTTCAGGGGGGCAGTGCTTCGCGGCTGGCGCCTGCTCGTCTTGTTGGCACTCGTCGGGGCGCTTGCGGGGTTCTTCTCGGTACCGACGCGCCCTGCATCGGAGAGCGGACCGGTGGCGCCCTCGGCCTACCGGGCCGTCGTGATCGTCGCCCCGGGACTCGGCCGGAACACCGTCAGCTTGGCCCGTCTCTTCCTCGACCTGAAGCTCCCCGCGGTGCTCGCGACCGCAGCGCGGACAGCGAACGTCGGCGTTCCGGCCTCGAAGCTCTCCACCGTCGTCGGTGTGGAGAACGGACGAGCCGCGTTGGGGCTGAGCAAGAAGGAGTTCCGGGGCCTGCACCTCAAGGCGCTGGGCGTCTACGTCACGTGGTACAGCTCGGCCAAGGCCGGGGCGCTCGCCAACTCGGTCGCCACCGCGGTCGCCACGTACATCAACTCCCAAGCACAGTCCAGTTACGCGTCGAGCGTGGCAAGGGTCGCCAACGCGGTCGCCTCGCTGCAGTCGAAGATCAATTCCATCAACGCCCAGATCGCAGGCGCCAGCCCCGGCGACTTCTCGCTTCCACTGCTCAACACCCAGCACCGCGTGTTGGGCGGCCAGCTGCAAGACGCGGTAAAACAACAGATCCAACTGCAGATCAGCGGCCCCAAGGTCCCCGGCTACGCCATCCTCCGGACCGCGCAGGTGCATCCCATCCTGATCAGCCACCTCACGGTGGCGTCGGTGGTGAACCACCGCTCCACCCGGATCCTGGGCGGGCTGGCGGTCGGCCTGGTGGTTGCGATCGGGATCATCCTTCTCGTCGAGGTCCTGGACCGGAGCTTGCGCACCGTGCGGGCCACCGAGGAGGCGTTCGATCTCCCCGTCGTGGCCGAGATCCCCGCCCGGGGCGCGGTGCGACCCTCGCTTCAGCGCACGTCGATCGATACGCGCCTGGCCGTCGTCATGGACCCCGACTCCGCCGCGGCCGAGGCCTACCGACGGCTGCATACCGCTGTGCTCCTCGAACCGCTGGCTGCGGAGTTGGCGCTCTACGGCAACGGCAATGGCAACGGGTATGCGTACGCCAACGGCAATGGCAACGGGTATGCGTACGCCAACGGCAATGGGTATGCCAATGGCAACGGGCATGGCAACGGGCATGGCAACGGGAACGGCAACGGGAACGGGAACGGGAACGGGCACGGCAAAGGGAACGGGACGACGGTGGGTCACGGGGCGCCGTCGGGGTATCCCGTCGACCCGGCCAACGGAGGGGACCTGATCCCGAGCGAAGGCAACGGCCGGAAGTCCGGCCGGCAGGTCGTCCTTGTCGTGTCCCCGGGATCGGAGGCCACGCGCTCGGTCGTCGTGGCGAACCTCGCCGCCTGCTATGCCGAGGCGGGGGCCCGGGCATTGGTTGTGAGCATGGGCGACCTCCGCGTGGGGCGCAGCTCACACAGCCCCATGCCGGAATTCGAGGCGCACGGGGAGATCGATCCGCAGGAGCTCGCCCCCCTCTCGACACCGTCACCGGTCGAGGGCGTGTCCCGGCTTCGGTTCGACCAGCTCTTGGCCAATCGCGGCCAGGTGGTGACCCACGGCCCGGCCATCATCACCGCGGCGCGCGATGTCGCTGACGCGGTGCTCATCGACGCGCCGTCACTCCTCCGAACCCACGACGCCATCGCGCTCCTGCCCGCTGTCGACGTCGTCCTGGTCGTGGCGCAGTACGCGGTGACGAGGTCCGACGAGGGACGCGAGGCGGGGGACATGCTCCGTCGCTTCCGAGCGCCGATCCTCGGTGTCGTGTTGACCAACATCCCCAGCCGGGACAAGGCCGGCCGAAGCGACGACACCGAGGAGGCCGAGGCGAGCCCCGACCCCGTGGCCCCCGCAGGGTACGACGCTCCTCAGCCCACGCCGGCGTCCACGGCGAGGCTCTGGCTCTAACCGCGCCCGCGTCGCGACGGACCAACCCGCATGAAGGGGATCCACTCAAACCCGCTCATTGCGGTGCTGGTGGCGGTCATCCTCGTCCTCATCACCGTCCCCATCGCCCGCAACATGGCGGCGCGCCAGAGAGACCCGCGCCTCTACCAGTTGCTCATGGCCGCTGTCGTCACCCACCTGGTGTTCAGCTCGCTCCAGCTGTGGGTCGTCGATCACCTCTACCACGGCGTCACCGACTACACCCGGTACATCAATCAGGGTGCCATCCTCGCCAAGCGCTATCGGAGCTTCAACTTCTCCAACGCAGGACTCCACCCCGCGGTGAACGTCCTGGGTCAGGGCTCGGTGTCGATCGCGGCCGGCGTGGTGATGGCCATCGTCGGAATCAACAAGCTGGCGTTGTTCTACGTCTTCAGCTGGCTCGCCTTCCTGGCCACATTGGGCTTCTACCGGGCGTTCGCTGTCACGTTCCCCGAGGGGGAGCACCGGCGCTACGCGCTCGCAGTCTTCTTCTTGCCCTCGCTGCTGTTCTGGACGTCGGGCATCAGCAAGGAGACGATGATGTACCTGTCCCTGGGCTTGATGGCCTACGGGGCGGCCCGCGTCCTGGCTCACCAGCGGGGCGGAGCTATGCTCCTCGTGCTCGGAGCCGTCGTGGGCGTGTACGTCCGGCCGCAGGAGCTCTTGCTGTTCATGGGCGCGTTCGTCCTGGCCGGGGTGTTCCGCCCCCGCAACAGGGCGCGATCGTTCCGACTGGTGCGCCGCCTTTCGGTCATCGCGCTCCAAGCCGTCCTGCTCCTGGCCGCCATCTCGCTTTCGCAACAACTGGCCAAACACGCGCCGGTCTTCAACCTGAAGCAGCTCGCCAGGAACAACATCGGACAGGCGAGCAGCCTGAACTACCACCCCGGCCCTACCGGCTATCCGAAGGACATCTACACCGTGCTCTTCGACCCGCTCCCCTTCAACGCCCACGGGTCGGCCCAACGCCTGGCCGCATTCGAGAACACGGTGATCATCGGGCTGTTCCTGACGTCGTTCCGTCGGTTCTGGCATCTGGGCCGAGCCTGCTTCACCCGTCCGTACCTGCTCTTGTGCGTGATGTACTCGGTGGCCTTCCCCTACGCCTTCGCCGCGCTCAACAATCTGGGCCTCATCGACCGCGAACGCGTGCTGCTCCTGCCCTTCTTGTTGGTTCCCCTGTGCATCCCGCTGACCCCGCGCGGCAAGCCCCCCGTCTTCCCGTGGGAGTACAGCCAAGGTCGCCAGAAACGCAAGGCCCGGCAGACCCGCTGGGGCGCGACGCCGGTCCCGGCCCGGCGCTAGCGGCTCACGGCCGGCCCTCGGCCTGCGCGCCGAGCCAGGCTTGGAACATCAACACGTCCCACAGCTCGTACTGCCGGTCGCGTCGCCCCGACAGGTGCTCGTCCCACATCGTGCGCACCACGGTCGCCGCCAGGAACCCTTCAGCTTCGAGTCGCCTGGGGTCGAGCAGGTCCTCGGCCCACGGGCGCAACGGGCCCCGCAACCAGTCGCCGAGCGGGACTGCCGAAGCCTGCCTTGGGACGTTCGACCAGCGCAGGGGGGACATAGCGGTGCAGCAGGCGACGCAACTGCCACTTGCCCGTGCCGGCCCGCACCTTGTGGTCGGGGGGAAGCCGCCATGCCAGTGCAGCGACGTCGGGGTCCAGGAAGGGCACGCGACCCTCGAGGCTCGACGCCATCGTGGCCCGGTCCACCTTGGTGAGGATGTCGTCGGGCAGATAGGTCATCGTGTCGAGGTACATCATGCGTTCGACGGCGTCGTCCAGGGTCGGCCACCGAGAAGGATCGCCGAGCAGCGTCGGAGGCTCGACCGCTCCGGGGACGAGCCGGACGGGGTCGGTGGTGTGCGAGGCGAGCATCACGTAGGTCTCGTGGAGATCCGCGGCGGGAAGCACCTGCGCGACCTTCTGCAGCTTGGTCCCGGGCATGCGCATGGAGAGGGACCCGGGCAGGACGCGCCCCGCCGCGGTGAAGGCCCGGTCCCACCACCGGGGGGACACGCTCCGAGCATCGCTGGCGGCCGCCCGGCGCAGCGGCAGTGGCAGCGGCTCGATCCGTCGCCAGAAGCGCTCGGCCCAGGCGTAGCGGTTGTACCCGCCGAACAGCTCGTCGCCCCCGTCACCCGAGAGCGCCACCGTGACGTGGGCGCGGGTGAGATGGGCGAGCACCGCCGTGGGGATCTGCGACGAGTCGGAGAACGGCTCGTCGTAGATGTGGGGGAGCCGGGGGATCACATCCAGGGCGTCACCGGCGGTCATGAGCAGCTCGTGGTGCTCGGTCCCGAGATGGTGCGGCGACCGCTCTGCGCCTGTGGGGCCTCGTCGTACGCGGCGTCGTCGAAGGCGATGGTGAAGGTCTTGACCTTCGAGGTGTGCTGGGCCTGCATGAGGGCGACGACCAGCGACGAGTCGATTCCCCCCGACAGGAACGCGCCCAGGGCCACATCGGCGTGCATCCGGAGCGCGACGGCGCGGCGCAGCGTGGCGTCGAGCTCGTCGGTGGCCTCGTCCCCCGGCGAGAGCAGGCGGTTCGCCACGCCGGCCTCAGCGGTCTCCCGCAGCGACCAGTAGCACTCGGGTGGCGGGGTCGTCCCCGGGGGCGTGGTCGCATCGAGGGTGAGGATCGACGCCACCGGGAGCTTGGCCACCGATCCGTAGATGGAGTACGGCGCGGGGACGCAGTTGTGCCGGAAGTACAGGGCCAGGACGTCACGGTCGATCTCTGCGTCGAAGCCGGGATGTGCCCGCAGCGCTTTGAGCTCGGAACCGAAGAGGAACGCCGTCCCGCCCCAGCCGTAGTAGAAGGGCTTCTCCCCGAAGCGGTCCCGCGCCAGCTGCAAGCGTCGTTCTCTTCGGTCCCACAGCGCCACCGCGAACATGCCGTTGCACCGGCGCAGGGCTTCGCGCAGGCCCCAACGCTGTGACGGCGGCCACGAGGACCTCGGTGTCGCCTGACCCCCGAAAGCGAATGACCGGCGGACTGCGAGTTCGCGCACGAAGCTCACGAAAGTTGTAGATCTCGCCGTTGAAGGCGAGGACGTAGCGTCCGTCGGGAGACACCATGGGTTGGTGCCCGTGCTCGGACAGGTCGACGACGGCCAGGCGTCGCGCACCGAGGCCCAACGCGGTGGCGTCTTCGACGATGATCCCGGCGTCGTCGGGACCGCGGTGGCGCAGCGTGTCGGTCATGGCCACGAGCCGTGCCCGCGACTCCTCGGTGCGAGCCGGGGCGCGGTCCCAGAAGCCGGTTATCCCGCACATGAGCCCGAGGTGCCCGTCATCGTTGGTGCACCCCCACAGTTTGTAGGATAGAGGGCGGACTCGAGCGCAGGTCGGGCTCGGGCGGCCCGGGATTGGCCCGGCGTCGCGCCCGCCCGTTGGGGGGACGGGTGGAGCAGCGGACCGGGGTTTCGGTCGCCCGACGGGGATGCCGGGTCGTGACCACGTCCATGACCGCCCGGCTCCTCTTGGGACACCAGTTGCGCGCACTCGACGAGGTGTCGTGGAGCGTGGTGTCCGGTGACGCCTTCGAGGACGCCCCGGTCGAGGTCTCGGTGGAGGTCGTGCCCATTCGTCGCGAGTTCGCCCTGTCGGACTTCGCCGCGTTCGTCGGCGCTGTGGCGCTATTTCCGTCGCCAGCGCTTCGACTTCGTCCAGACCCACACGCCCAAGGCCTCGTTCCTGGGCCTGCCGGCAGCCCGTCTGAGCGGGACCACGGCGATCTACACCATCCACGGCGCGCTCTACTTCCGCGACAACAGCCGGCTGGCCAACGTCATGGGATGGCTCTTCGAGCGGTGGTGCTGTGCCTGGGCCGACCTCGTGCTCGTCCAGAGCCGTGAGGACCTGAACGGGTCCTGCCCAGGGCGCGGGTGTGTCGGCGCGACGAAGCTCCGTTTCGTCGGCAACGGCGTGATGCTCGACCGCTTCACTGCGCCCGCCGGCGCCGGCGCAGCCGCTCGTCGCGTCCCGTCGTGCTGATGGTGAGCCGCCTGGTGCGCGAGAAGGGATGTCTGGACTTCCTCGGCCTGGCCCGGTCCCTGCACGGCCGGGCCGACTTCGTCCACGTGGGCCCGGTCGAGGGCGACCAGCGCGACGCCGTCACAAGCAGCGGAGATCGCCGCCGCGTCCGGCGACGTGTCCTTCGTGGGGGCGGTCGACGACATCCGGCCCTATCTGGCCGCCGCCGACGTCGTCGTGCTGCCCGTCGTATCGGGAGGGGATGCCCCGGGTGGCCATGGAGGCGGCCGCGGCGGGCCGCCCGGTCGTGGCCTACGACGTGCGCGGCGTGCGGGAGGTCGTCGACCCGGCCGCGGGACTGCTCGTGCCCCGGGGTGACACGCACCGCGCTCGGCCCGCGTCGTGGAGGGCCTGCTCGACAGACGCCGAGCGGCGGGTGGCGCTGGGTCGGGCGTGCCAGGCACGGGTGCTGGAGCGTTTCTCCGAGGACGACGTCATCGCCCGCCTGCGCAGGGTCTACGCCGAGTTGCCGGGGGCGGCGTGAGCAGCCCGGTGTGCGTGACCGTCGACGTCGAGGACTTCTATGACGGCATGGCCGCCCTCGGTCACCACGTCGAGCGCCCTCCCGAGGCGCGCCGCGGGCTTGGTGGCCCTGCTCGAACGACTGGAGGCCCAGGCGACGAAGCCGAAGGTGACGCTCTTCGTCGTGGGCAACTACGCGCCGATCGGTCCGCGACGACCTGGTCGCCTTCGCCGCCGCGGGCCACGAGATCGCCAGCCACGGCCCCGACCACGGCCGCCTGCCCTCAGCGGGGTTGGTGGAGTGGCTGCGCAAGGGCCGTCACGTGCTCGAGGACCTTCTGGGGGTGCCGGTGCACGGGCTTTCGCTCGCCGCGCTTCGACGTCCCGGCCGACGGTGGGCTCGCCCGGTACCGCGACGAGCTGGCCGAGGCCGGGTACCGGTACGTCTCGGACGCCTCGCGGCTCGGAGCACGCTCGCCGGTGCGCGAGAGCGCCCGTGCTGTCGTGGCGGGGGCTGCGGGTGGGTGGGGGTAGCTATCAGCGTCTGCTGCCCGTTCTCGGCCGTGGCGGCGGCGGCCCAGCGCCGCGCGCGAGCCTGCGGTGCTCTACTACCACTCCTACGACTTCGACGGCACCTGCCCGGACTGGCCGCCATGCGCTCGCCCATGCTCGCCCGGCAACTCCTGGGCCGGGGCCGCGATCGCGCCGATCGCGTGGCGCCTGACCGAGCGCTTCGGAAGCGAGACCTGCGCCCATGCCACCGGCTGACTTCGACGGCTACTTCCACGACCGCGCCTCGCGCTTCGCGGCCTTCTACCGGAGCGAGGGGTTGTCCCGCCTCATCGGGCGCGGGCCGTTGTTCGACCGCCTGCGCGGAAGCGTCGACATCGTGGCCGGGTTGGGGGCGACGCACGTCCTCGACGTCGGGTGCGGGAGCGGCCCACTGTTCGCTCCGCTGGCCGAGCGCGGCGTCCGGGTGACCGGGCATCGACCCCGCGCCGGCCATGGTGGAGCTCGCCCGGGTCGAGGCCCGCCGACACCCGGAACTGGTGACGGTCGAGGAGCGGGGGTGGGAGGCCATCGACGAGGTGGACGCCTACGACGTCGCCGTCGCCCTGGGCGTGTTCGACTACGTGGACGAGCCCGCCGTGCTCCTGCGCGCCATGGGCCGCGCCGCGCCGCACGTCGTCGCCTCGTTCCCGGCACCGGGTCTGCGCCTCGAGCTCCGCCGGCTGCGCTACGGCGCCCGGGGAGTGCACGTCCACGGCTATCGGCCCGCTGACCTCTCGTCGTCTGGCCTCGCGGGGCGGTCTCGTCGCCGAGGAGCTCAGGCCCCTCGGGCGCGCCGGGTACCTGGCGCACTTCGCGCGCGCCGGGCGCTGACGCCGCGTGCCACGAGGGGCTCGAGGAACGACAACCAGCACGCCGCCACGGCCTCGAGGCTGAAGCGAGCGACGCAACGCTGCACGCGCCGCGCTCCCCATGCGGTGGCGAAGCTCGGGCGACGACACCAGTCGGGCCGTGGCCTCGACCATGGCGTCGACATCGTCGACGTCGACGACGAAGCCCCCGGCCCCGTCCTCCACGATGGTCCGCACCCCCGGCACCGCCGTGGCCACCACCGGCAGCCCGCTCATGCCCGGCTTCGATCAGCACGCCGGGCATGCCCTTCACCGGTGGGGAGGCTCGGGAACACGAACACGTCGGCCCCCCGGAGGAGCTCGGCGACGTCAGTCGCGCGAGCCCAGCATCTCGACCCCGGCCTCGGCGGCGGGGCCCGACAGCTCCGGCCGCGAGCGGCCCGTCGCCGCAGGCGAACGAGCGCAGGCCTGCAGGCCGCGCCGACGCAGCGCGGCCACCACCTCGACGAAGCGATCGGGACGCTTGCCGGCGGTGAGCGCGCCGACGAAGGCGAGCACCGGCACCGGCAGCGCCGCCCCGTCTCGGTCCGCCCCTCTCGATCCCCGCCGTCGGGGCGGTCCTCGGCCGGGTGGAACTGTTCGGGGTCGCGTCCGTTGGGGGCGAGCAGCGACCGGGCCTCGGGCACGTGCAGAAGGCTCCGGCACTGGTCGAGCACCTCGTCGCCTTCGGCGGCCACGACCGCGGCGCGCCGCACCAGGGCCCGCCACAACGCCACCCGCGTCGGGCTCGCCGCGTGCTCGAAGGTGCCGGTGGCGTAGTACGCCAGCGGCCGTTCGCGTGCCCGAGCATGGCCGGGCACCAGGTACTTGAGCGGGTCGCCGCCGTGGGCCACCACCACGGTGGGCCGAAGTCCGTCGCAGCGCGGCCCGCAGCCGGGCGACGAGGCGGGGGTCGAAGCCCTCGGCCGGCCGGTCGCCGCCGGGGTGGTCGAGCGCGAGGTCGACCGGGACCTGCTCCTGGCCGGCGAAGAGGCTCAGCAGGCGGTGCCGTCGCGCCCCGGGCAGGTCGAGGCGAGTCGCCAGGGCCCGGGCCTCGCGCTGCGCACCTCGGGCCGTGGCCGTGGGGATCACGTGGAGGACCAAGGGAATGTCGCCGGGGCGCTCGTTCCCGCTCACCTGCCCTGCGGTGCTCACCGCGGCCTCCGGGGGGCGAGGACCTCGGCGTAGATCGCCTCGATGGCCCGCGCCGCGTCGCGCACGTCGAACACCTCGCTGCGGGCCAGGGATGCCGCGGCCAGGCGCGCAGCGCAAGGTGGCGTCGCCGGCCACGCGCCCGACCGCGTCGGCCAGCAGCGTCGGGACGACCAGGGGGGACGAGCAGCCCCTCGACGTCGTCGGTGACCACATCGGGCACGCCGCCGACGATGGTGGCCACGACGGGCAAACCCGGCGCTCATGGCCTCCATGAGGGCGACGGGCAGCCCCTCTTGGTGCGACGGGAGGACGAAGACGTCGGCACCGGCCATGAGACGGGCCGTGTCGGTGCGCGTGCCGAGGAAGACGAAATGCCCATCGAGCCCACGGGCGTCGGGCGGCGGTCGCCAGCTCGGCCTCGAGCGGCCCGCGCCCGACCGACACGAACCGCACCGGCGCGCCCGCCGCCACCGAGAACCGGGCGGCCTCGAGGAGCACGTCGTATCCCTTCTCGCTGCGGAGGTTGGCGACGGTGAGCGCCAGGACCTCGTCATCACCGACGCCGAGCTCGGCGCGGACCTCCCCCCGCACGGTGGCGCGCCGATCGGCGTGCGACGGCGAATCGGGTGCGGTCCACGCCGTGTACCACGACACGCGCGTCGCGGCGCAGTGCCCGAGGCAGGGCGTCGCGTGCCGCCCCCGACACCACGATGAGCGCCCGGTCGGCGCCCACGGTGGACCGGTTGAGGGCCTTGGTGAGCACCGCTGCCTTGTTCCACAGGCTGTGCTCGGTGTAGACGAGCGCCGGTCGGCGTGAGCCGCGCCACGGTGAGGGCGACGAGGCGCCCGAACGCCGCGGTGTAGGGCAGGTGGGAGTGGAGCAGGTCGAAGCGGCCGCGGACGAGGAGCCGGCGCAGTGCGAGCGGTCCAACGGAGATCGGCGCTGGCGGATGCGCCCAGGGCGTGCACGGGAACGCCGGCGACCTCCATGGCGGGCACCAGGGCGTCCTGGTCGGCGAGGACGTAGGCGACCTCGTAGTCGAAGCGCGTCGGGTCCCGGGCACCGACCACGTCCACGAGCAGCCGCTCGGCGCCGCCCAGGCCGAGGCCCTTGATGAGCAGGAGCACCCGCGGACGGTGCCCCGAAGCCCCCGAGACGGGCATTTCCCCTGCTGGCACGGGCCGATGGTAGCGGTGAGCGGGCGACGATCTGTCGCTATCCGGGCACCGTCCGCAGTAGGCTGGGGCGACGGGTTGGCGGAGCAGTGGAGCGGGGACCGGGGGGAATCGCGATGTCAGCCATAGCGGAGCCGCTTTCCGAGGAGGAGGGCGCGCTGAAGGTCTTCGACGTGTCGCTCATTCCCGACGACCCGCCGGCGGAGTCGCTGTACCAGCACAAGCCCGACCTCCTGCACTCGGCTCGAGAGCTCTTCCGGCGGGGCGAGGTCATCTTCACCCTGGCCGAGCGCGACATCCGGGCCCAGTACAAGCAGGCCGTCCTCGGCATCGCCTGGGCGCTGCTGACCCCGCTCATCAGCTTGTCGCTGTTGTTCCTCCTGGCCAAGAACGTGAAGGGATTCTCGATCGGGGGCGACGTCCCGGTCCTCCTCACGATGTACGTGGGGCTGATCACCTTCGGCCTCTTCGGTGGCGCCATCGGCGGTGGCTCCAATTCCCTGGTGGCCAACAAGGCCCTCATGGCCAAGAGCCACTTCCCCCGGGAGTGCTTCCCCCTGTCGCAGATCCTGGGGTCGGCGTTCACCTCGCTCATGGCCACGGTGCCCCTGGCCATCCTCTTCGCCGCCTACGGCTTCGCCCCCCGCCTGACGTCGTTGTGGGCGCCGCTGTACGTGGCCATCGAGATCCCCTTCATGGTCGGGCTCGTGCTGCTCGTGTCGTCGGTCATCGTCCAGATGCGCGACCTCCAGCAGATCATCCCCATCGTGATGCCACTGGTCATGCTGATCACCGTGCTCGAGCCGCTGAACCAGGAGATGCACAAGCACCTCGTACCCCAACTCGCACTTCGTGTTGGCGCACGGGTGGCTCCGGGACGTCTATTGCGTCGATCAATCCGATGGCGCCGATCGTCGACAACGTCAGGGCCTCGGTGCTGCTCGGCTTCGGGCCCCAGTGGCGACCCTGGTGCTCGCCCTGTGCGGGTCGCTCTTCTATCTCGTCGTTCGGGTTCGTCGTCTTCAAGAAGCTCGAGGTGAACTTTGCCGACCTCACCTAGGGGTACCGTTCACGCCGAGCATGTCTGGAAGCGCTTCCGCGCCGACCGCACCCTGCCGCTGTTCCAGGAGCAGGTGAAGCTGGTCGGGAAGTGGCTCAAGGGCCAGACGCCGCGACTTCCGTTGGGTGCTGCGCGACGTCAACCTCCACGTCGAGCCGGGCAAGACCTACGGGATCATCGGCGTCAACGGGTCGGGCAAGTCGACACTGCTCAAGATGATCTGCCAGACGACGTTCCCCTCGGCGGGCACGCTGACCTCGGCGGGACGGATCGGGGCTCTGCTCGAGGTGCGCAGCGGCATCCATCCCGACCTCTCGGGCCGCCAGAACGTCTACCTCTACGGCAACATCCTGGGGCTGACCCGAGCCGAGATCTCGGCACGCTTCGACGACATCGTGGACTTCGCCGAGATCGGCGACGCCATCGACCGCCAGGTCAAGTTCTACTCGACCGGCATGGCCATCCGGTTGGGATTCGCCATCGCCGCCTTCCTCGAGCCCGACATCCTGCTCGTGGACGAGGTCCTGGCCGTCGGCGACGCCCGCTTCCAGCAGAAGTGCCTGGAGCGCATCAGCCAGGTGGTCGCCAACGGCACCACGCTGTTCTACGTCTCCCACGACCTCCCGACCGTCGAGGCGGTGTGCGACCGGGCCATGTGGCTGGCCGACAGCTACGTCCGAGCCGACGGCCCGGCCCGCGACGTCGTGAACCTGTACCGCGCCTCGGTCGAGGAACAGGCGTCGATGACCGTCGTCCCACGACACGGGGGTGCGCATCCTCAAGGTGGAGATCACCGGAGCCCGACGGTGGGCAGGTGTGCTCGGGAGAGGAGGTGCAACCTCCGTATCGTGGCGGAGTCCGAAGAGGCCATGTTCGGGGCCTTCCACATCGGCGTCTCCCAGGGCACCGCCATGCCGGTGTTCGTGCTCCGCTACGCCAGCTCCTTCCCCGAGGGCCAGTTCGAGCTGCGCTGCCGGATGCACAGCCTGCCGCTGCCCAAGGGCCGCTATTCGCTCTGGGGGGCGATGCGCGCGCCGCGCGGCAGCGGGCCGACGGCCAACCTGCCCTGGCAGCCACTGACCTCGTTCGAGGCGTTCGGTCCCATCCCCATCAAGGCGCCCGTCGGGCGTCATGGTGCTGTCCCCGGTGTACGTGCCCGCCGACTGGGAGCTGTCCTGACCTACGCACGCCGACCCCGGTCTCGACGGCGTCACCGCCGTCGTCGTCACGCACCTCCGACCCCGCCTGGCCGGTGCCACGGTGCGGTCGCTGCTCGACGTGGAGGGCTTCGCCCCGGATCGGGTGGTGGTGGTCGTCAACGGCGAGGGTGGCCTCGACGACCCCGAGCTCGAGAAGGCCGTCCGCATGGTGCGGCTGCCCTCGAACCTCGGGCCTGCGGGTGGGTTCCGCCACGGGCTGCTCGAGGCCTTCGCCGACCCCGGGACCACGATGGGCGTACCTGTGCGAGGACGACATGGTGCTGCTGCACCTGCCCGACCCCCCGCGTGGCGGGCCTGGTGGGGCGGGTCGAGACGGAGCGGCCTCGGGACGCGGTGGGGGCGGTGGTGGCCTTCGGCCGCGTGTTCGTGGCCCGCTCGGGCCACACCGTGAACGTGGTGCCCCGCCGGGGCCAGCCCGGGGAGCTCGCCCCCGTCGACGTCTCGACCTGGGGGGCCACGTTGGTGTCGCGGGCGGTCGTCGACGCCGGCGTGCTGCCCGACCCCGACCTGTTCTTCGGGTTCGAGGACTTCGACTTCTACTGCCGGGTGCGCGCAGGCGGGCTTCTCGGTGCTCGTCGACGTGATCTGTGCCCGCCAGGTGGCGCACCGCCAGACATCCGCCGGCCGCGACGACGCCCTGCGCGACCACCGCCCCATCGACGCCGACGAGCCGTGGCGCGCCTACTACCTGGCCCGGAACTACTTCGCCCTGGCCCGACGCCACGGGCGGCGGAGCTGGTTCGCGTGGCACCTGCTCTACTCGGCACGCCGGCTCCAGCTCGCCCACAGCACGGCCGAGCGCCTGGCCACGGTGCGCGGCCTGGTCGACGGTGCCCGGGGCAAGCTCGGGCATCGACCCCCGGTACCTGCGCGAGGTGGGCGAGCGGCCGCAGGGTGACGACACGCCGAGGCGTCACGCCCGACGTCGACGCCCGACCCGACCATGACGACGGCCCCGGACCTCGGTCGGGTCCGGTCCCACGCCCGAGGAGCTCGGCCCCGCGGTCGTGGCCATGGTGCTGTCGCACAACGCGCCCGCGGCCCTGGCGCGCTGCCTCGAGGCCATCGCGGCCCAGACGGTCCGCCCCGGCGCGGTCATCGTGGTGGACAACGCCAGCGACCCGGCCGGTGCGAGCCGAGCGACCTCGGCGCCGCGGCTGCCCGTCTCGGTGGTGCGCTCGGACACCAACCTGGGCCCGGCCGGAGGCTGGGCCCTCGCCTTCGAGGAGCTCCTGGCGCGGCTCCGACGAGTTCGCCTGGGTCCTCGACGACGACATCGTGCGCCGACCCCGAGTGCCTCGAGACCCTTCTGGGCGAGGCCCGGCACGACCCCAAGGCGGCATTCTGCTTCCCGCGGTCCATGCAGCCCGACGGGACGGTCGGGGAGTGGGGGTCGTGGTGCGGGTTCATCGTGTCGCGTCACATCGTCGAGCAGGTGGGCGTGCCTCGGGCCGAGTTGTTCTGGTGGGCCGAGGACAACGAGTACTGCCACTGGCGCATCCCCCAGGCCGGCTACCCCCGGCGGCTGGTGGACGGGGCGGTGGTCCAGCACGACGCCGTGCGCCAGGGCGGCCCGGGTGCCGCTGTGGAAGTACTACTACGAGGCCAGGAACATGCTGTACCTGCACCTCCACGTCATGCACCGCGTCGGGTGGTACCCGCGCAACGTGACCAAGTTGGTGGCCCGGGCCCTGGTCCGGGAGCGGGGCGGCGCCTGGCCTGCCTGCGCACCATCTGCGCTCGGCCTCTCCGACGGCGCCATGGGCCGGCTGGGCATCCGCTTCCCGGTGGAGCCCATGCAGGAGCAACCCGGCGCCGTCCACGACGCTCGTTGAGCGATGCCCGACGACCACAGCCCGAACCTCGCACCCCGTCGCGCACGGGACGAGGGCCGACCCAGCCCGAACCTCTTCATCGTGGGCGCGCCGAAGTCGGGCACGACCGCGCTCGCCAGCTACCTCGGCACTCATCCCGACGTGTTCGTGGCCGCCAAGGAGCTCAGCTACTTCGGCAGCGACCTCGAGTTCCGGACGCACCAAGGGCGGTCGGTGGCGGATCGGGTACGACACCTATCTCGAATGGTTCGCCCGGCACGGCGAGGCGCGGTACCGGACCGACCGCTCGGTCTTCTACCTCTACTCGTCGCGCGCCGCGGCCGAGATCCACGCCTATGACCCCGACCAGCCGGGTCATCGCCCTGCTCCGCAATCCGGTCGACCAGATGCACTCGCAGCACAGCGAGATGCTCTTCCAGGGCGACGAGGACATCGCCTCGTTCGCCGAGGCGATCGACGCCGAGGAGGACCGCAGGCGTGGGGAGCGCGTCCCGCCGGGGTGCCAGAAGGTGTTCGGGCTCCTCTACCGCGACATCGCCCGGTACGGCGACCAGGTCGAGCGCTACCTGTCGCGTGTTCGGGCGCGACCAGGTGTGCGTCGTGCTCTACGACGACCTCGTCGCCGACGCCGCCGGCGACCTATCGCCGGGTCCTCGAGTTCCTCGACGTCGATCCTGGGCACCGACCCGAGTTCGAAGTGGTGAACGCCAACAAGGTGGTGCGCAGCGCCCGGGTCCGCGACCTCCTCCGCCAAGCACCGCCGGGACTGCGGCGCCTGGGGCGGCTGGTCGTTCCCGACGAGCACGCCCGCGCCGCGCTGCGTCGACGGCTGCACGGCCTCAACACCCGCCGGGCCAGGCGCGCCGCCCATGCCGCCGGAGCTTGCGACTCCGCCTGACCGAGGAATTCACGCCCGACGTCCGCCGCCTCGAGGCGATCCTCGACCGCGACCTCGGAGCCTGGCTCGCCCCGCGGCCCGGCGGACGGGCCCGACCGACCGTCGTGCGTGCGCCTCTGACCGACGGGCGCGGTAGTCCGTGCCCGGCGTGGTCGTCCTCGGGATGCACCGCAGCGGCACCTCGGCGGTGAGCCAGGATCCTGAACCTCCTCGGCGCCGACGTCGGGCCCGCGAGCGACCTCCTCACCGAGTACGACAATCCCGCCGGTCACTGGGAGAGCAGGGCCCTGGTGGCGTGCAACGACCGGATCCTCGCCGCCTTCGGGCGCTCATGGGACTTCCCGCCGTGGCCACCCCGGGGTGGGAGTACTCCGACCGTGCCTCGCGCGCTCGCTGCCCGAGCTCACCGAGGCATTCGCCGCGGTCTACGGCACGAGCCCGTGGGTGTGGAAGGACCCGCGCACGTGCCTGACGTTCCCGCTGTGGCGCCGGGTCATCGGGGCCGAGCCGACGGTGGTGATCGTGTTGCGCGATCCCGGCGCGGTGGTGGCGTCGGTGAAGCGCCGCGACGGGATCCCGAGCCTCTACACGGTGGGGTTGTGGCACCACTACGTCCGGGCCGCGGTGGCGGGGTCGGTCGGCCTGCCGGTGGTGTGTCTGCGGTTCGAGGACCTCGTGGCGTCCCCGGCCGCGGCGGTCGAGGACCCTGGCCGCGGACCTGCGGGCCCTGGGCCTCGACCTGCAGCGGCGACCCCGGCGCGGCGGCGGCGTCGATGCAGGGCGCGCTGGTGCACGGCGAGCCGGCGTCGCCGCTTGTGCGTCGGCTGACGTCGCCCACCGTCGAGCTGCTGCGCGACGCTGCCCCGCCGGAGCGACGCCTTCCGCCCGCCGTCGTGGCGTGAGCCGCGCTGGGTCCATCCGCTGCTCGTCGCCTACCGCGGCCCGTGGGTGCTGCGGGCGCGGGCAGGGCATCCGCTGCGGGCGGGTCGGCATGAGCCGACCGCGCCGCACGTCCGCGCCGTCGCGCCTCGTCGGTGTCACCTCGGGGAGCCGGTCGTCACCTCGGGGAGTCCTGGTCCTGGGCATGCACCGCAGCGGCACCTCCGCCGCCACGCGGCTCGTGAACATGCTGGGCCCCGCCACCTGCGCGCCCGGCGACATGGTGCGCGGCCCGTGGAACCCGAGCGGCCATTTCGAGAGCCGCTCGCTCATGCACCTCAACAACGCACTGTTGACCCAGATGGGGCGGACGTGGTGGTACCCGCCGCCGGCCGGGGACGGGCTACGACGCCGTGGCGGCGCGCATCACGACGACGCGTGCCCAGGCCCGTCGGGCCTTCCGGCGCGTCCATCCGTCGGCGCCGTGGGTGTGGAAGGACCCTCGGACCGTCGGTGCTGCTCCCGTTCTGGCGCCGCGCGCTTGGGCCCTCGCCTGGCGGCGGTGGTCGTCGTCCGCAACCCGCTCGAGGTGGCCGCCTCGATGCAGCGCCGCCACGGCGTCCCCATCGCGCTTCGGCGTGGCGCTGTGGGAGCGCTACAACCGCCTCATCCTCGAGCACAGCGCCGGGATGCCCGTCCTCGTCACCCGCTACGACGACCTCGTCCACGACGCCGCGGCCTGGTCCGCACACGACCAGGGACTTCCTCGCGCGGCCTCGGCATGCAGCCTGAACGTGTCCCGACGCCGCGGCACGGGCCGAGGACTTCGTCGACCCCGAGCTGCGCCACAGCGCGCACACCCGCGCCGACCTGGTGGCGACGGGGCGCGGGGTCGCTGGCGGTCTACGACGCCCTCGAGGCGGTCATCGGGCCCGAGTCGATCGTTCGTCTCGCCGGAGCTGCCTCCCGAGCCTGGCTCGGTCGCCGAGCCGAGCTCGACACGATCGGGCCCGCCACCGAGCTCGCCTGGCACCCGCCCCCCGGGGTACCCGAGCGGCGCGGCGCCGACGCGGCGCGAGACCGAGGGCCCGGGCGATGATCGCGTGGATTCCCGTGACCGTTACAGGCCGCCGCACGAGGACTGCTCGGCCGCAGCGCCAGGGACAGGGGAGAAGGCGTCGATGGACCTGATCGAACGGCCCGGGAGCGTGGTCCGTCGCCATCCCTGGGAGGTCGCCCGCGCCCGGTTCTTCATCCGGCTCATCCAGCGGCTGGGCCTCCCGTCGGTCACCGACGGTTGGCTCGACGTCGGCGCCGGCGACGCCTGGTTCGCCGCGCAGCTGCAGGCCGAGCTGCCGCCCCGAACGCGCGTGGCGTGCTGGGACACGCCATTACCCACCGTCGGCGCCCCCGGAGTGGGCCGGGGACGTGCCCGGCATCGAGTTCAGCGCCGAGCGGCCGTGCGGGTGCCTTCGGCGGGATCCTCATGCTCGATGTGATCGAGCACGTCGAGGACGACGTCGGCTTCGTGCGTGACGTGGTCGACGGGTCCCTGGCCCCGGGCGGATGGGTGCTCGTGAGCGTTCCCGCCTACCAGTCGCTGTTCAGCTCGCACGACCGGGCGCTGAAGCACTTCCGCCGCTATGCGCCCGGGCGATCCGGGCCGTGCTCGAGTCGGCCGGCCTGGACCTGAAGGCGCACGGGAGGCCTGTTCCACGGCCTGCTGCCCGCTGCGGGGCGCACAGGTCGTGCGAGAGCGCTACCGGCCCCCCGACCGCGCACGACCGACCGGGATCGGCGCCTGGCAGGGTGGCGAGCGACTCACCAGGGCGCTCACCCTCGCCCTCGACACCGAGGCCCGGGCGTCGCTGGCCTGGCGGCGCGGGGCCTTCCGCGCCTGCCCGGGCTTGACCACGTGGGCATTCTGTCGGCGGTCGTCCCCGGAGGGCCGATGACGACCGCGCCCGAGCCCGCGGTCATCGTCGTCCCGTGCTTCAACGAGGCGCGCCGGATCGACGAGCGCGCCTTTCTCGGCCTCGCCGCCACCGGGCAGGTCCGGCTCCTCTTCGTCGACGACGGCTCGACCGACGACACCGGGCGGATCCTCACCCGCATGGCCGAGACGTCGCAGGGCATCGAGGTCTTCAGCCTGGCCAGTAAACACCGGGAAGGCCGAGGCGGTACGCCGCGGTCTTCTCGTCGCCGCTGCGCGGCGGTGCGGAGGTCGTCGGCTACTACGACGCCGACCTGGCCACGCCGCCCGACGAGCTCCTGCGGCTGACGCGGGAGCTGCAGAGCCCGGCCCGAGCTGTCGGGTGTCCTCGCCAGCCGGGTGGCCCGCCTCGGAAGCTCCATCGAGCGCAATGCCTTCCGCCACTACGTGGGTCGGGCCTACGCCACGATCGCATCGATGGCTCTGGGCATCACCGTCTACGACACCCAGTGCGGGGCGAAGGTGTTCCGCGTGAACGACACCTTCGTGGCCGCCCTGGCCGAGCCGTTCCGTTCGTCCTGGGCCTTCGACGTCGAGATGCTCTACCGCCTGCTGCGCGGAGCACGGGCGCGCTGCCGCCGTTGCCGGTCGCCAGCTTCGTCGAAGTGCCCCTGGTGGCGTGGCGGGACGTCCGCGGCTCGAAGATGCGTTTCGGGCCCGCCCTGGCCGCGCTCTTCGACCTGGTGCCCATCGCCCGCGGACGGACCCGGGAGGAGCGTTCCGGCGGCGGTTCCGTCGCGGCAGCGGGAGCCGTGGTCATGGCACCGCGACGCCGCCGCGGGCCGCCGGGCGCGCGCCGGGCCCACCAGCAGGGGATCCGGGCGGTGCGTCGGGCGAGGGACGGGCCTGAGCGACGACAAGGCACGGGCGGGACGCTGGGAAATTCCGGGGAGAACGCCCAGGTCGGTCGTCAATTGTGATGATGACCCTTGCCGCGATCGGTCCTATGGTTACCTCCGGGGGTGAGGATGATCGACCTCGGGAGTCGCCACCCAGGCGACAACGGGCTCTGGGCCCCGTGAGCAGACCGCGCGCGCACTGGCGTGGGTGGCGAGCGCGCGCCGTCGTCGTCCTCGGCGTCGCTCTCGTGACGTGTGTGAGCTCGACCGCCGCCTTCGCCAACGCGGCCAGTCCCACCGCGTCTCCGATGACTGCCGGCTCGGTCGTGGTGAACGCCAACGGCACCGTGACCGTCACCGCCACCGGGACGTGGTTGTGGGCCTTCGGGACAGAGAGCGCCACCACCGCGGGGCTCGCCGCGACGGTCAACCATCCCTGTGACACTCGCACCGGCGTCGGTTGGGGCGTCGTGTGGAGCGACCCCAACGACCCCGGGCATCGCCGAGACCTACGTGACCAAGCGCGGGACGCGCTCGTCGCTCACCGTCCACGTCGGGTCCCAGGGCGTCAACAAGCTCAACGGTGATTCCTCGGTCGAGTTCAATTCCCTTCGACCCTGCGGGACGTTCGTGCAGACCAACGTGCCCCGCCCCGGCGACGGCTACGACACGGGGGTGTGGACAGGAAGGCCACGTCTACGCCAGCGTGGCGTCACTGCCCGACGACGTGTGCGTGATCACCTACGACCTCGGTTTCGCGCCGACCCCCGACCCCGCACCGGACGAGCTTCGAGAACAACGACAACTCCGTGCAGTGGGCGCTGTTCAAGACCGGGACCTGGGACACCACCACCCTGGACGACAACTGCGCCAAGCTCCCGCCGCCCGTCCCCGCTCCCCCGCGCCCCCACCCCCCGCGCCGCCGCCGGTGAAGACGGTGAGTCACACCACGCCGCCGCCGCCGCACGTGGCGGTCAAGACCACCCCCGTGCCGGCCAAGCCCTCGGGCGTGTTGGCGTTCACCGGCTTCGGGCGGACGGGCCAGCTCCTGGCCCTGCTGGGAGTGCTCCTCCTGGTGGCCGGGGTCGTCTTGTACGGCATCGACAACAAGAAGGTCGACGTCAAGAGGCTCGCGGCGTGGTTGTTGGGGTTGTGACCGTCTGACGCCGCGCGCCGGCGCGCCGGCGGGTCGACGGTCACGGTGAGCGTGCCCACGAAGCCCGCCAGAACGGCGAGGGCGGCGACGAGCCCGGCACTGAAGAGCCCGGGCCAGTAGTGCGCCTCGATGACGTGGCGGCCACCGGGGACCCGGGCCTCGAGCATGGCCCCCTCCGCCCAGTGCTGCAGCGCGAGGGGATGGCCGTCGATGGTGGCGTGCCAGCCGGGCAGGGCGGTGACCCGGAGCCGGAGCATTCGTGGTCCGGGGGCATCGGTGACGACCCGCAGCGCAGCGGCCTCCGGGTGCGTGACCGGCACCGGGGTGCCCCGGGCATCGACGGGAAGCGCCCGCCCCGAGGGCGGTAGTGGCGAAAGGGTGGCCTGGGCGGAACCGGTGATGTGGAACAGGGCCTCACCCCCCACCGTCCCGTGGCGCCGGGCGCCGGTGGGGCCGGTGCTCCCTCGAGGGGCGAGGACGTAGCTGACCCCGTACACCCGGGCCTCGGTGGCCGTCGTGATCTGGGGGCAGAACAACCCGACGCGGCGGAGGCTCGATGCCATGAGCCTGTCCGCTCACCTCCTCCCACGACGAGAAGTAGGTCCTCGGGAGCACGGGCTCGTACACCGCGAACTCGTGGACCCCGTAGCCGGCGTTGGCGTTGGGCCGGATGCCGAATTCCGTGGCATAGGGGTACGTGAAGGGGCGGGGACGGCACGGCCCCATCGCCACCACCGACGACCCCACGGAGTGCTCGAGGGCGGTGACCGCAGGGGTGGGGGAGAAGTAGCCGGAGCTGATCGACCAGAACGACACGCCCGCCCCGACCAGAAAGGCGCTCTGCGCCACCAGGAGCGCCAGGGCCACGCCCCTGCGCCCCAGCACCGGTGGGTGAGGCGCCGTGGTGCCCGGCGCGTGGCCGGCGGACCGGTCGGCTCGGCCCGGTCCCACGATCCCCGATCCCCACAGCAGCGCCCCGCCGGCGAGGACCTCGGCCCCGGACCAGAGCAGCTTGGACCGGGTGCCCCCTCCCGAGGTGTGCTGGACGCCCACGGCCACCGCCAGGGAGACGACGGCCACCACCAGCGCGGCTCCCGCCAGACCACCCAGGGCCCACGTGCGCAGCCGCGCCGGCATCTGGTTGCGGAGCAACGCGTCGATGCCCCCCGCCCCGAGCACGGCGAAGGCCAGGGCCAGGAGCATGACGTCGCGGTTCCAGGTGACCCGGCCGAAGACGGGCACGGCCTGCACCAGGATGTGCAGCGGGTTCTGGAAGCTGAGCAGGACGGCCACCACCGCCACCGCCGCGAATCCGAGGATCTCGGGTCGACGCCACAGCAGCGCCACGCCCACCAGGGCGAGGACGGCGGCCAGGACACCGACATAGGGCGGGGGCACCCGGAAGTCGGTGCCCTGCAACCCGACGATCAGGTCCGACAGGTGCGACAGGGCGAAGGGGGCACCACCTGTCGCCCCTGCTCGCCCCGACGCCTGCACCACCTGGAGCCCGGGCAGCACGAGCGGGGCCCCGAGGCCGAGCCCGCATGCTCCGGCCACGACAAGGTCGACGATCGGGCGCCGCACCGCCTCGCCGTGGCGGCGGGCCCGCACGCCGAGCACCACGGCCAGGAACACCGCCAACGAGAGGCCCAGCACGGCGACGCTCTCGGGGTGGCCGCCGTAGAGCGCGGCGGCCACGGCCAAGGCGAGCAGGATGGTGTCGCGAAGTCTGTGCCGACCCCGCACGAGGAGGATGGCGGCGGCGAATATCCACCCGGCCCAACAGGTCACGCCGGTCATGGCCCAGCCCGAGTAGTGCACCATGGGCCCCGACAGCTCGAACACCGTCCCTCCGAACGCGGCGCTGAGCGGTGCCATCCCGAGCACTCGACACAGCGTGTACGCGCCGGTGCCGGCGATGACGAACTTGGCCAGCACGATCACCGTGTAGGCGTAGTGGGCGGGGGCGAGGTAGCTGAGCAGGACGGGGACGCTGAAGACGGCGGACTGCCAGCTGAAGGCGATGGGCATCCCCCCCACGTTGTACGGGTTCCACAGCGGGAGCTGGCCGCTGTGGACCTGGTGCCACGCCAGGTTGGTCAAGGGGGCGAAGTACAGGATCTGGTCGGCGCTGAATTCGCTGTGCACGGCCACGCCGGCGTGCTGGGTCAGCCCGATCCGGGACAACAGGTCGAACGAGCCCAGCGACAGCCCGGGCCGCAGCACCGGCGCCATGACCGCCAGCGCGGCGAAAACGGTCCAGGCCAGCCCGAGCAGGTCGGGGGCCCGGCTGTGGGTTACCCCCCGGCGCCGCATCCCGGGCAGTGTAGGCCGGGGCGTTGGGCGCGAATGGGCACTAGACCTGCTCTTTCGCCTACTATCGGGAAGGGTCGATTCTGGGGGTTCATGTGAGGAAGCTTCTGGCGGCAGCAGGGTCTTTGGCGCTCGTGGGTCTGGCCGCGGGCTGCTCGAGCTCGGCCTCGGTGGTCAACCATGCGGTGGGCTCGAGCGGTGGGGGGCTGGCCCATGTCGGCGCCACGCTCGACCTCCAGACACAGGCCGGCCACCATTTCCACATCTCCCTGACCAAGGTCGTGGACCCCGCCCAGAGCACCAATCAGTCGGCCCCCCCGAAGAACAAGCGGTTCATCGCCGCCCTCTTCGATCTCACCAACACCTCGAGCCAGACCCTTTCCATCAACGGCGACCTCGACGCCAACCTCGTCGGGTCCGACGGCCAGACCTACCTCCCGGACCACCATGCCCTCAGCGACTGCACCTCGCACACCGCCAGAGTGTCGCTGGCCGGCGGGAAGTCCGGCACGAGCTGCGAATCGTTCCAGGTGCCCGTGGCGGTGAGCATCTCCAAGGTGCAGTTCTACCCGGCCGCCGGCTCCGCCTCGGATTATGGCGAGTGGCTCGTCCCCTGATCTGATCACGCACCACCCCGCACCGAGCGTCGCTCTGGCCCGGTCCCCGGTCATCTGGCACGGCCGGGCGGTGGACGGCGCCCTGGCGGGCTAGCCCGCCCGACGAGTCCAGGGGGCCATCTCTTGACGGTGGACGACCACGTCTCGCCACCGGCACACGCAACCGAGCAGCAGCGACGGTCCGATCCTGGACGGATCGTGGCGCGCTCGGTCCTCGCCCTGGGGATCTCGGCGGGAGTCTGTGTGGGGCTGTGGACCCTCGTGCCCCAACGACTGTCGGTCACCACCGACATCGTCGGGTTCCCGATCTTCTACCACTTCGACCCCAATCGGTACTTCGACGCCTTCTACCTCGTCGCCATCGCATTCCCGCTCCTGGCGGTGCTGCTCTACGCCTTCCTGCCCGTCTGGCGGGACCCGACCAGGGCGACGACGCGCACTCCGCTGCGCCCCATCTCCACCGTCGGCACGATCTCCGCCGCCGGCACGACCGAGCCGGACGCGCCGGTCGAGCCGGACACCCACGAGCACAGCGCGCCCGATGCCTCCGCGCCGACGGCGGTCATCGGGCGCGGTGCCCGTATCGCGCTGGCCGCCTTCGCCGTCGGGGTCTGCGTCGGTGTGGCGGCATCGGGGCGCCACACGACCCTCAGCGCCTGGGGTCTCCTCGCCGGGATCCTCTACCCGCTGGGGGTCCTCGGCCTGGCCCGGTTGCTCGCACGCCGGGGAACCGCAGGCCACGACATCGGGGCCGCCGTCAACGGGGGGCGGCCCTCGTGGTCGTGCCCCTGGTGTACTTCGTGGCCCGCACCTCGTCGGTGCTCGTCCGGTCCGATGACCACCTGCGCCGCTACCCCTGGCTGCCCCTGTGGCTGGTGGTGCCGGCCTGCGTCGTGGTGGCCCTGTGGTACGGGCGACGACTCCGGCGGGCGACCTCGGCCGGCGAGGTGCACGACGCCGAGGCGGCGGCGCTCACCTACGTGGTGGGGGTCGCCCTGCTCCTCGTCCTGATCGCCCGCCTGGCCGCACCGCTCGGCACGACCTTCGCCGCCTTCGATCAAGCGCAGTCCCTGGCCAGTGCGCAGCTCACCTTCGGCCACGGCCTGTTCCCCTGGAGCGACCTGTACGTGATCCACGGGGTCTTCGGCGACATCTTGTCGGGACAGCTGGGCATGTCGGTCTTCGAGCCCAGTCGCTGGGGCTCGGCATCGGGTTTCACGATCTTCCTCGTCCCCATGCTCTGGGTCTCGCTGTACGTGTTCGCCGCCTACTTCGCCCGACGCAACCGCCTCTTCGTGGCCGCGTTCGTCGCCGTGGCGGTGCTGTGGCTGACCTCGGGTCGGTTGGCCGGTGCCGGCCTGCTCCTGGGTCACGACGTCATGGGCTACGCGCAGGGGTACTTCCGGTTCGCCTTCCTGCCCCTTGTCCTGGTCCTGTTCGACCGGACCCTCCGGTGCCGGAGCCGGGCATGGTGCGCCGCACTGGCGGCCGCGCTCGTGGCCCAGGCGATCCTGGTGCCCGAGACCGCGCTCATGGCGGGCGGGATCCTCGCCACGCTCGTCGCATTCGAGTGGATGGGCCGCGCCCGCGGCGCGGCACTGGCCCCGGCGCTGATGCGTACCCGGTGGTGCGCGGCGTTCGGTGCCCTCTTCGTCGTCGCCTGGGCCCTGGCCCTGGTCGCCACCGGAGCGTTGCGGGGATTCGTCGACTACTACCTGATCTTCGGGCCCGGCCACTCGCTGTCGGGCGCCAAGAGGGGGTTCTGGATCGGCGAGCAGCTCGGCCCCACCGTCGAGTTCGTCGTCCCCGTCGTCCTGTTCCTGCTCACCGTGCTGCGCGTCACGATCCAGCTTCGCCGCCGCCGGCCCTGGGACCGGCGCGACTGGGTGATGGTGGCAGCAGCCACCTTCGTCCTCGTCTACTACCAGAAGGTGCTGGCCCGGGCCGATCAGATCCACGTCGCCGAGGTCTTCATCGTCACGATGCCACTGCTGCTGCTGTGGCTGATGACGGTCACCGACGCACTGGATCGCGCCCTGCGCGACGCGGCTGCCCGCCACCTCCGACGCCGACACCGGTCAGCGGTGGGCGACACCGTTCGCACGATGGTACGAGGGCTGCGCCACCCCGCGTCGCTGGCGCTCGTGGTGGCGCTCGTCGCCCTGGCCCCGTCACCGGTCGGCACCGTGAAGGCGGTGGCGTCCAACTACCACGTCACCGCCGGGAGCGAACCGGTCCTGGCCCGCCTCGGGTACTCGGACCCCGGGGTCGTCGACGTCACGATGGTGCGGGACCTCGGCGCGGTGCTGCAGCGGTACGCGGGGACAGACGGCGCGGTGTTCGACTTCAACGACGAGCCCGGGCTCCTCTACTACCTCTTGAACCGCGTGCCGGGCACACGGTTCTACAACGTGAGCATGGCCGACACCGGGTTCGCCCAGCGCCAGCTGATCTCCGACCTGCACGCGATCACAGCCCCGTGTCGTGGTGTTCTCCGGCCAGAACATCGGCTTGCCGGCGTGGGACGGCATCGAGCCCACCGTCCGCCACTACGACGTGAGCCAATACCTCTTGGACCACTACACGCCGCTCGCCGACGTGGACGGGCAGCTGGTCATGATCCGTGCCGATCTGGCCGCGTCGGCGCCGCCCCTGCCGCGCCTGCTCGGAAAGGCGACGTCTCAGGACCTCTATCTCTCGAACCCCGAATGCGCCTGGGGGTTCTCCCCGAACTTCCTCGCCCGGCCGGCGTCGGTGGGGAGCCAACCGTCGATCAGCGTCGCCACCCGAATCGTCTCCACCTCCACGCTGCTCGTCCGGGGCTGGACCCGTGACCGACGCCCGGGTCAGGCGCCGCTCACGGTGCTGGCGGTACGAAACGGGCAGGTCGTGGGAACTGCTGTGCCCAACATCTTCCGCAGCACGGCCTCGCCGGGCAGCGAGTTCACCATGGCGCTGCCCGTGCCCACCCCCAACGCCTCGGTCTCCTTCTACGCGCGCAACCCCGACGGCACGATGTCGCCGCTCGAACCCCTGGCCACGGTGTCGAGCCAACTCGTGACCGCAGGTGCGGCTCGGGCGATCTCCACTCCCGACGGTGCGGTGCACACCGTCACCTCCACGGGCGAGGGCGTTCTCGGCACCGCGGTGGTGGCGAGCGACAGGGTGGTGGCGCTCGACACACCCCCGGGCACCGACCTCAGCGCCTACCGCTGGCTCGAGCTGAGCTCGACCACGAGCCTCGGGGGTGGCGGGTACGCCCTCGTCGACGGAAGTGACCAGTCCCCCAACCTGATCACCTTCAGCACGCTTCTGCATGCCCCCCGACACGTCTTCGTGCAGGTGGGGAGCTGTCCTCAGTGGCGGGCGTTCTCACCCCCGGGGCTCTCGCTCGTGCAGAACGGCGGCCCCGGGTCACTTCCCGTGGTTCGACTCGTCCGCTGAGGTGATCAGGTGCTGCTCGAGGTCGCGCGAAGCCCGACGGGGTCCCGATCTCGAAGAACCGTTCCGTCGCCTCGAAGCCCGCCAGACGGCCGGCCCCGCTGAGCGTGGCGAAGGCGGCGGCGATGTCGCTGCGCACCCCGGAAGGGACCGTCTCGAGGACGACGACCCCTCGCAGCGCCGAGAGCCCGTAGTCGACGTACTCCATCTCCGGGGGGACCGGGGCGAGGCCCTTGTCGTAGCGGGTCACCATGCCGTCGACGAACACGGCATTGCTGACCTCCCAACGCCCACGGTTGCGGTAGACGGTCATGAGGGCGTCGCATCCCCGAGCCCGAAACGCGGCTTCGACGGCCCCCAGGTCGACCGACAGGTACGAGTCCCCGTACAGGACCAGGAAATCCTCCTCGAGGGCGCCACGCTCGACCGCGAGCCGAACGGCCCCGCCCGTGCCCACGAGCCCCTCACCCTCGTCGACGTAGGCGACCTCGAGCCCCCACCGTGACCCGTCTCCCACCTCGGCCCGGATCATGGTGCCGAGGTGCCCGATGCTGTAGACGACACGGCGAACTCCCTGCGACGCCAGCCACTCGAGCTGCCAATGGGCAAAGGGACGGCCGGCCACCTCGATGAGGCTCTTGGGGATGGCTCTCGTGGCCGGGTACATGCGCGTGCCGAGTCCACCCGCGAGGATGAGGCACTGCACGGTCGATCAGTCCCGGACGAGCAGCGACGACCCGTCGAAGTCGAAGACGAAACGGACCTCGCTCAGGCCTTCGGCCGCCATGGCCGAGCGAAGGGAGTCGAGGTCCTTGGCATAGAAGAGCAGGAACCCGCCCGAGCCTGCCCCCACGAGCTTGCCGCCCAGGGCGCCGCTGTCCATGGCGATCTCGTATGACCGATCGATCTGGTCGTTGGACATCAGGTTGGAGCGTTGGCGCTTCCGACGCCAGTGCTCGTCCATCAGTGCTGCGAACCTGGCGGTGTCACCCTTCTCGAGCGCGGCCTTGGTGGCGAGGCCGTTCTCCTTCACGAAGTGCAGGCTCTCGACCATGTCGGTGTCACCGCTGCGGGACTTGCTTCGCTGCTCGTCGAGGACGACGTCGGCCGGCCGCGAATAGTGGGTGAAGAACATGCACAGGTGCTCTTCGAGGTCCCGCAACGTCTCGTTCGACACGAGCAGCGGGGACACGTTCACGTGACCGCTGGGCTCGATGTCCAAGCAGGTGAGGCCGCCGAAGGAGGAGATGTACTGGTCCTGCTTGCCCACGGGCCGGTCGAGGATGTCGATCTCGATTCGACACGCCTCCTCGGCCAGGTTGGCGGCGGTGACGTGCTCGCGCTTGAAGGCGTACAGGGCCCGGAGCAGTCCCACGGTGAAGGCCCCCGACGAACCGAGACCGGTCCCGGCCGGGATGTCGGCCACTGAGACCAGCTCGATCGAGGGCCCGATGGGGTGGAGGCGCAGGGCTTCTCTGATGATGGGATGCTCGATGTCGTCGACATGCGACACCCGTTCGAGCTCGGAGTACTTGAGGAAGTAGTCGTCACCGAAGGTCCGGTTGATGGCGATGAAGATGTAGCGGTTGACGGCGGCGGAGATGACGAAGCCCCCGTGGCGCTCGTAGTAGGAGGGCAGGTCGGTGCCCCCTCCGCCGAGCGTGATGCGCAGCGGGGTGCGAGAGATGATCACGGCGTGCGCCCCGGCCCGCGGAACCGGCCCACGGCCACCATCTGCCACCCGAAGGGAGAGGACTGGACGTTGAGCCGGAACGCCCGGTCGAAGAAGGCCAGGACGGGCCCCTGGGCCCCCCGGTGGCCCTCGGCGGGGGGGTGTTCGAGGTCCGCGATCAGCCGCCGGCCCCGGGCGATCACCGCCAAGCGGTAGAGGTTGAAGAACGGGAATCCGGCCCGGGCCACGTACTCGACGTCGAACCCGGCGTCCTGGAGCAACCGGCGCAGCCCGGACGGCGCGAAGTGCTGGCGGTGGCCGATGTGGCGATCGAAGGCGGACCGGGGCCCGCCGGGCACGGTGACGACGATCCGGCAGCCCGGCGCCAGGTACTCCGAGGCGTTGCGGAGCAGCAGTCCCGGGTCGTCGACGTGCTCCAAGACCTCCGAGCACACGGCGAAGGCGGCGAGGCCCTGGCGGGCGGGGTCCACCGCGCCGGCCTGGAGGAGGTCCCGCTGGGCGAATTCGACCGGAAGCCCGGCTTCCCTGGCCGCGGCCCGGGCCCGCTCGACCCCTTCGGCGCTGTACTCGATTCCCCACACCACCGCTCGCGGGAATTGTCTCTTGCAGCAACAGGGCGAGCTCGCCCTGCCCGGAGCCGATGTCGAGGATCGTCTGACCGGCGCCGGGGTGGCCCATGAGCTTCACGACGAGACGATGGCGGTAGGTGTTGGCCGGGTTGCCCTGGGCGGGCTCTCCGTAGAGGGCCCAGTGCCGGTCCCACTCGTCGCGGCCGGCGGCGGCCTCGGCGGGGACCATCGGTGGAGGGCTCACAGAAAGAACCCTGCGCTCTGCGCGTCGCCGTGGAACATGCGGACGGTGTCGAGCGACACCTCTTCGAGGCCACGACCGAGCCCGGTGAGCTTGGCCAGCAGGTCGTGCGTCACGGTGATGATGTGACAGCCCACCGAGGCCGCCTGCGCCACGTTGAGGATCTCGCGAGGGCTGGCCCACAACAGCTCGAGCCGGGGGTTCGCGGCGAGGAGCGCGACCGCCTCGGCCATGATCGGGACGGGATCGCGCCCGGTGTCGGCGATGCGGCCCGCGAACACCGAGACAACCGCACCCGGTGTCCCATCCAGCGCGTCGGCGACGGTGCGGACCTGGTCGAGGGAGAGGATGGCGGTCACGTTGAGGTGGAGCCCCTCGGCGGACAGCTCGCGGATGAGCGGTGCCGCACTCTCGCCGCGCGTGTTGGTGACGGGGATCTTGACGAAGACGTTCGGTCCCCACGACGCGATGGTCCGGGCCTGTGAGCGCATCTCGTCGAAATCGTCGCAGAGCACTTCGAAGGAGATCGGCCGGTCGGTGATGTTGTCGAGGACCTTGCGGGCGAAGCCCGGATAGTCCTCGACACCGGACTTCCGCATCAACGACGGGTTGGTCGTGAAACCCGAGACGATCGGATTCCGACTCAGCTGGAGGATGGCCTCCAGATCAGCCCCGTCAGCGAAGATCTTGATGCCGTAGGGAAGTTGATCGGACACGGCCCCCCTCCTCCACTTGCGCGGTCATCAGGACCCACTCGAGTGCCTCGACCGGGTTGTCAACCACGTGGTCGGGCTCGCGTGCCCCCTGCTCCTGATAGCCGTAATCAATATACACGGTGCGACAACCAGCGCCCTGACCAGCCGCGATATCCGACCAGCGGTCCCCGACCATAAAGCTCTGCTTGAGGTCGAGGTTGAGGTCCCGGGCCGCGGCCAGGAGCATGCCCGGTTCGGGCTTGCGGCACGGGCACCCGTCCTGGTTGTCGTGGTGGCACACGTAGAGGGCGTCGACGCCGACCTGCCGGCGCAGCAGGGCGTTGATCGCCGCGACCCCGCTGGCGCTCTGCAGCCCCCGGGCGACATCGGGTTGGTTGGTGACGACGACGAGCACGAGCCCGACGTCACGAAGGCGCCGACACGCCGCGACCACGCCGGGGAAGACGACGAGCTCGTCGGGCGACCGGGGCGAGAAGGGCTTCCCGTCGCGGATGACCGGTTCGTTGAGCACGCCGTCGCGGTCGAGGAACACGGCTCGGCGCGCGGGCCCGCGGCGGTGTCGTCATGTGAGGCGCCCGGACTTGGCGTCGACCAGCATCGAGCGCATCGACGAGGCGAGGGCTTCGCGCGACGTCATGGCGTTGGCCCAGCCCAAGGAGCGGATCCGGTCGGTGTTGATCCGCACCACCGGAACGTCGCCTTTCCAGCCGCGGTCGCCCCCGGCGAAGTGCAGCACCGTGCCCTCGAGCCCCAACACCTCGAGTGCGAGATCCGCGATCTCGCGCACGGTGATGTAGTCGCCGGTGGCGACGTTGAAGGCCCGAAACGGGCGCGGGGCCCGCTCCCCGGCGAGGAGGACGGCGTCGACGATGTCCGACACGTGCACATAGGACTTGCTCTGCCGGCCGTCGCCGAGGATGTGGAGCTGGGTCGGGTCCTCGAGGAGCCGCCTGACGAAGTCGTAGCCCACTCCGTGGGTCTGGCGCGGGCCGACCACGTTCCCGAAGCGGAACACGCACGCGCTCGAGGTCGAACATGAAGCAGTACGAGGCGATGAGCGCCTCACCGGCGAGCTTGCTGGCGCCGTAGGTGGAGACCGGGACGAGCGGGCCGTAGTCCTCGCCGGCCTCCACCTCGCCCAGGTCGCCGTAGACCCCGCTGCCCGAGGCGTAGAGCACCCTCGACACCGTCGACAGCCGGGCCGCCTCCACCACGTGGTGGGTGAGAAGGGTCCCCTGGTCGAAGTCGACCGCAGGGTCTGTCGCCGCCCGGGCGATATCGGGGTTCGAAGCCAGGTGGATGACGGTGTCACTTCCGGCCATGGCCCCGACGAGGTCGTCGAGATCACCCACGTCCGCCTCCACGACACGTAGCCGGGCGTCGCGGTGGTGCTCGAGGTGCCAGTGGCGGCCCGAGGAGAAGTTGTCGAAGACGGTGACACCTTCGATCCGGTCGTCGGCCAGCAGGCGGTCGACGAAGTGGCTGCCGATGAAGCCCGCCCCACCCACGATGCAGTAACGCGTCGACTGGGTGTGGGCCCCGACGGGACCCGTCATCGCAGGCCTTCCCACTTGGTGCTGTTGGCGGCCAACGCCGGGTGGCTGACCAGCAGGTGCCACAGCACCGCGCAGAGCCCCTCGGTGTGCGGGGTGACCCTGTCGGGGAACGACGGGGGGACGACGATGCATGCCGTCGCCACCTTGGCGGTGAACCCGCCGTCGCGCCCCACGATCCCGAAGATCGACGCGCCCCGGTCGCGGGCCAGCTCGAGCGCCCGCACCAGGTTGACCGACACCCGGCGCTCGCTGTCACCACCACCAACCGAGAACACGAGTACCGCGTCACCGTCGCAGACCCTCGAGCCCCGGAGCCACTCCACGAACGTGGTGTCCCAACCCTCGTCGTTGGTGCGGGCGGTGAGCTCGCTCACGTTGTCGGTGGGGGTGTAGGCCTCGAAATCACAGAGCTTGCGGAAGTCGTTCACGGCGTGCGAGGCATGACCGGCCGAGCCCCCGACTCCCAGGATGAACAGCCGCCCGCCCCCGTCACGGACCCGGGCCAGGCCGACGGCACAGGACTCGACGACCTGAGGGTCGATCTCTCCCAGGATCTGGATCGACTCCTCGAGGAAGCCCTGGCTGAAGGTCATCACCTGCCCCGCATGGTGTGGTTCATCGCCCTCACGATGCTACAAAGCCACTCCGGCCCTCCCCTCGTCAAATTCCGGGGAACGCCCGCCCCGCAGCGGATCGGCGAGGCGGGGGCTCATCGGTCGACACCTCTGGGTGTGGACCACCTGTGGCCGTCGTAGGTGGCGGCCTGCCCGAGATCGTTGAGCGACACACAGAAATCCCTGGTGGCGCACGAGATGCCCGTGAGGCCGAGAGTGGTGTCGACGGACTCCGGGCCCGACCACGAACCGTTGTCGTAGGTGAGCGCATCGCCCCGACCGTCCACGGCGACGCAGTGTCCGGCCGACACGCACGAGATGGCGGTCAGGCCGTCGCCGTCGCCGTCACGCGCACTGAGGGGATCGACCGATCGGGGCGCCGACCACGAGGTCCCGTCGAGGGTGAAGGCGTTCCCGGCTGGGTCCACCGCCACACACGTGCTCGGGCCGCCGCACGACACCGCCGCCAGCGAGGAGAGGTCCAGGAACCGGTCGAGCTCAACGACCTTGGCCGGCTCGAGAGAAGTCGGGCCCGACCACGCCGCACCGTCGAAGGTGAAGGCGCGCCCGGCGACGGTGAGCGCCACGCACAACGTCGGCTGCGGGCACGACAGGCTAGAGATCCCCGCCGTCGCGTCCTGCCGGTCGTGTTGGTAGAGGTCCCGGGACTCCATCCGCTGCGGTCGCGTCCACCTGGTGCCGTCGAAGATCGACACCCGACCGAGGACGTCTCCGGCCATGCAGAACGTCGCGGTCGCACACGAGACCGTGCTCAGACCGCTCGTCCCGACATTGTCGGCCTCTCCGGCGCTCTTGGGGTCGATCGACATGGCGGCCGACCAACTGCTGCCACGGAGAACGAAGGCGTCGCCGTTGACGCCGACGGCCGCACAGAACGTCGGGCTCGGGCACGAGACCCGGTTGAGGGCGGTGTCCTGCAACGACGTCGGCCGCGACCACGCGCCGTCGTCGAACCGGACGGCATGTCCCTGGTCGTCGACCGCCATGCAGAACCGCGCCGAAGGGCACGACACGCTGAGCAGGACACTCGGACCGCTCCTGCTCGCACTGACATGGGCGGGCCGCATGCTCAGGTAGGCCGCGGCCAGCCCCGCGAGGACGACCCCGACGACCCCGACGGATGCCATCCGTATCCACATGGCACGGCGCGGGTCGGGTCCCGAGGAGCCCGAGGTCGTGCTGGTCGGCACGTCAGATCAGCTCCCGGTAGAACTCGGGATCCGATTGGATGCGCCGGTAGACCTCGTCGCTCAGACGTTCGGCCTCTGCTGCGGTGCGCGGCGTGGAAGCGTTGCGCCCGAGCCCGGTTGCGGCGTCGCAGCAGCCGCCCGAGGCCCGGCACGTGCTTGGCGCGCGTCGTGAGGCGCGGGGGATTGACCAGGTCGACCCGTCCGACGGCCCAGCGGAAGCCGGCGCCGTGGTGATAGACGATCCCCCCGTAGACACCGAACCACAACGGGTGCACGTTCACCCTGTTGCTGCGCAGCAGCGGGGTCCAACGCTCACCGGCGCGCTCGATCGCCCGGAGGAGGTTGCCACCCACGTCGGTCGTGCGCTTGCCGTTGGAGGTCTCCCACGTGTAGCCCGGCGACCAGTCGCCGTGCAGTCGCTCCCAGTCGCGCACCCGGACCGCACAGAACGACGGGTGGGGCTGGCGGTCGGTGTCGTTCTCGTCGCGACGCACCGCCACGAGGGCCGAGCCCGCCAGGCCGTGGCGCACCGTGGGCAACGGGTCGGCGATGGGAAAGGCATCGCCGTCGAGAAAGACGATGATGTCCTCGGGGCCGGCCTCCGCCGGCGATCTCCCCGGCCAGGAGGTTGAGCTTGGCGGGGTGGTCCCCGAGGATGGTGAAGACCCGGTCGAATTTCTGGGCATGCCCCTCGGGCACGTCCTGGAGGTTCGCATAGACCTTGAACGGCTCCCCGATGTTCCGGTGGAGGAAGGCCAGTTGGAGGTCTATCCAGCGTGGTGAGGCCACGTGGACGGTGGCGACGTAGATCATGAGCCGGGGCTCGCCGCGGCGTCGTCGGAAACCTGCCGGCGCGCCCGGGACACGACACCACCTTAGGCAACGCCCATCGGTTGTCGGGCAACATCTCGTTGTGACAGCCTGAGTCCGTGGCCCTTCAGACAGCGCTGGGGAAGGCGCTGTACCGGGCCCCTGACGGACTGCGCAAGATGCTCCCCCGAGTGGTGCGGGAGGGTGTCCGACGCCGCGTGGGGCCCTTCGCCCCGTGGGAGGCCGGCTTCGCCCACACCCCGCCGGTGCCGGTTCCCGGTGAGGTTCCGGGACCGCCGGACTTCGTCGGCATCGGCGTGCAGAAGGCGGGCACCACGTGGTGGTTCGAGTTGATCGCGGCGCACCCCGACGTCGCCCACCGCCCCGCGACCCACAAGGAGCGCCACTACTTCGCCCCGTACGCGACGAGCGCGTTCGGCCCCCAGCAGGTGCGCGGCTATCACGAGTGGTTCCCCCGCCCGACGGGCAAGAAGACGGGGGAGTGGACCCCGGACTACATCTTCCAACCCTGGGTGCCCCCACTGCTCGCACGCGCCGCTCCGGAGGCCAAGCTCCTGGTCATCGTCCGGGACCCCGTCGAGCGCTTCGTGTCGGGGCTCACCCACAACCAGCTGGTGCCCGGGTCGCATCTCGGCACCGTCGTCGCCGAGTCGGTCGGGCGGGGCTTCTATACCGCCCAGCTGCGCCGGTGGATGACCACCTTCGAACCAGCCCGGATGCTCGTCCTGCAGTACGAGCGGTGCGTGGCGGACCCGGCGCAGGCGCTCGCCCGCACCTATCGCTTCTTGGGGCTCGACGACGGGTTCCGACCAACGGCGCTGCATCAGGCGTCGAGCCCCACCCGGCAGGAGAAGGTGGCGCTCGACCCCGAGGCCCGGAGCCGCCTGGTCGACCTCTACGCCGCGGACGTGGCCGACCTCGTCGAGGTCGTCCCCGACCTCGACCTCAGCCTGTGGCCCAACTTCGGGGTCCGACACTGAGCCGCTCCGGCGCCGTCGTCGCGAGCACCGGTGTCCTGAGCCGACGATCGCCGTCGACACCATGGTGCCGGGCGGTCGCCGTCAGGGTGAGGGGACGGCCCCGGCCCGCCGCGCCGAACGGTCGGGGCCGGTGAGGTACAGGCGGGCCTGACGAGCCGTGTCGCGGCGGCGGCCGCGACGGGCCACCAGGCGCAGCGCCTGGCCGAAGAGGGTTCCGGCCCGGAACACGGCCCAGCCGACCGGCCCGTTCCACTTCCGGATGTAGCGCTCGATGGAGGCATGCAGTCGGAGCTGTTGCCTCGTGATGTCGGTGTCGGTCCCGCCCGACACGTGCTCGGCGGAGACCTCCGGACAGAACCGCACCCGCCAGCCCCGCTCGAGGGCTCGACGCTGCCAGTCCTCGTCCTCGCCGTACAAGAAGAACCGCTCGTCGAAGCTCCCCACCTCGGCCAAGCTCGACTTCCGCAGCAGCAGCACCGCACCGCCGAGGAAGTACCGCGACGAACGGAGGCGACGCCGACTCAGGCCGACGGCCTCCGCCCAGGCCCCCGAGGGAGTGTGCCACGGCCAACGGGCGCGGCTCGGCGCCGCCGACCCCGGGGTCCGTTGCGCCGGCGCCACGCAGGCGAGGTCGGGTGAAGCGAGGAGCACGTCGTGCAGCCGGGCCAATTCCTGCGGCTCGATCCGTGCGTCGGGGTTGAGCAGAAGCACGTCGCGCCCGGGATCGTCGAGGAGCCCGACGGCGAGGTTCACCGCCGCCGCGAACCCGAGGTTGACGCCCGGGTCCACGTAACGCGCACCCGCGGACCGGGCCACCGCCTCGACTGCACCCGACGAGGAGTTGTCGACGACCACCGCCGGGTACCGGGCCCCGAGCGTCGCCAGCGCGACGGCGAGGGAGTCCGGTGCACCGTAGGCCACGACGACGACGTCGATCCCTGTGTCGCCCGGGCTCATGGTGCCGATGGCGCCCGCCGACGACGTCGCCCGAGGATCACACCCGTCGTCATTGCCACCGCGCCCCCGACGACGATGCTCCCGGCCACGACGATGCCGACGGTGAAGGCGGCCGGCCAGTACTGCAGCTCCACCACGTGGCGGCCCGCGGGCACGCGCGCCTGGAGCATCAGTCCGCTGGCCCACGACTGCAATGCCAGGGGACGGCCGTCGATGGTGGCGTTCCAGCCCGGGACGTCGGTGAGCCGCAGCCGCACCACGCTGGCGCTGGTGCTGTCCACGGCCACGCGCCACGTCGCCGGATCGGGGAAGGTCACGCCAGGGGTGTCCCCACCGCGCTGTCGGGGAGCCGGGTGCCGGCCGCGGGGACCGGGTTGGCGGTGGCGGGAAACGATTCGGGGATGAAGACCAGCTTCTCGTTGCCGAACTGTCCGAGGGGGATGCTCTGACCCTTGAGCCGGAGCCGTCGAGAGGTCTCGAGGACGTACCGCACGCCGAACTCGCGGGCCTGCGAGGCCGTGGAGATCTGGGCACAGAACATGCCCAGCTGCTGGAGCGACGGCGGCGATTCCTGTCCTCCTGCCGCCAGCCACACCCGGAAGTACCTGGAAGGGAGGATGGGGTCGTAGACCGCCATCTCATGCAGGCCGTAGCCGATGTTGGCATTGGGTCTGATGCCCACCTCGCTCGTGGAAGCGGTATTGAAGCGAAGCGATTGGCACGACCCGTATCCCACCAGGGACGGCCCGACGGTCCGGGTCAAGGCGGTGATGGCGGGGTTGGTGGCGAAGTACGACGAGCTCACCGACCACGACGGGATGCCCGCGCTCAGGAGGAAACCCGTCTCCAGGGCGAGGAGCAGGCTGCAACCCCAACGGGCACCCCCGTTGCGACCTGTCGAGTGCGCGGCCGACCGACGCGGCCACAGCCACAGGGCTCCGAGCGCGACACCGACCACCGACTGGGCCGCGGGCCAGATGAGGCTCGAACGATGCCGCGACACCGCGCCCGCCAGACCGAGCTCCGAAGCCGCTGCCAGGCCCAGCACGGCGATCCCGAGCACGGCAAAGGCCCCGGTCGCCCAGAGGACGGTGGACCGGTCACGCCTCGACCGCGCCAAGGCGTCGATGCCGATGGCGCCGAGCACCGCCAACCCCAGAGCCAGGAGCATCACCGTTCGGCTCCACGTCACCGTGCGGCCGCCGGGCACGAGGTGGAGGAGGGAGTCGGCGGGGGAGAAGAACGTGAGCAGGGCGCTCACGGCGGTGACGGCGACCAGGGCCGGCACCTCGGGCCGCTTCCACGACGCCCGGGCGCCGACCACCGCCAGCGCGAGGACGACGACCCCCACGTAGGCGGCCGTCGTGAAGTCCTTTCCCTGCAGACCCACCAGGAGCAGGTTCGGCGCGTGCGACAGCGGGAACGCCGGCGTGCCCGTGCCGTTTCGGCGCACCGAGGCCAGACCGAGCTGCACTCCGGGGAACACCAGGGGCGCGGCCAGTCCGAAGCCACACACGGCGCCGACCAGGAGGTCGCGTGCCGGGCGCAGGACCCGCTCTCCCTGACCGCGTCGGGCGCGCCACGAGGTAGGCGACGATGAACACCACCACGGCGACACCCATGGCGATCAGGCTCTCGGGGTGACCGCCGTAGACCGCGAAACCGACGGCGAGGGCGAGCATCGTGACGTTGCGCATTCGCCGCGTCCCACGCAGGAGCCCGACGACCGCCGCGAGCACCCAACCCGCCCAACAGGTCACCGCGGTGTGCGGCCAACCCGCATGGACGATCATGGGCCCCGACAGCTCGAACGCGGTCCCGCCGAAGGCGGCGGCCAGCGGACCCAGTCGCAGGACCCGGCACAACACGTACGCACCGGTCCCGGCGATGACGAGCTTGGTGAGCACGATCGCGGTGTAGGCGACGCTGACGGGGAAGAGGTACCCGATGAGCGTAGGGATGCTGAAGACACCCGACTGCCAGTTGAAGGCCAGGGGCATGCCCAACACGTTGTAGGGGTCCCACAGGGGAAGGTGCCCGCTGTGGACCTGGTGCCAGGCCAGGTTCGTCCACGGCACGAATTGCTCGATCTGGTCGGCCTGGACCGAATTGTGCACGGTCACACCGGCTTGGCTGGTCAACCCGAATTGCGACAGCAGGTCGAAGGGCCCGAGTGAGACCCCGGGCCGCAGTGCCGGCAGGAGCACGACCACGGCGGCCGCGATCGTCCATGTCAGGCCCAGCGCGTCGAACACCCACGACCGACGTGCCGTCGGCGCGTCGACGTCAACGGCGGTGACCTCTGGCCCCTCGGCCGGGTCGTCGCGGCCATGCCCCCCGTCGCGCACCCCGGGAGCCTAGGCGCCGAGGGCGAGCTGCTCGATGACCCCGACCACACGTCCGAGATCCGCGTCGGAGAGGGTGGACCCGCTCGGCAGGCACAGCCCGCGCTCGAAGATCGCCGCCGCAACCGCTCCGCCCACCACCGGCGTGTCGGCGAACAGCGGCTGGAGGTGCAGCGGCTTCCACGTCGGTCGCGCCTCGATGTCGTGCGCCTCGAGCGCACGTCGGATCTCCTCGGGGGTGCGGCCGTACGCCTCGGGGTCGACCAGGATGCAGGTCAGCCAGTAGTTCGGCTCCCCGTAGGTGGCAAGGGGCATGAACGTGACCCCGGGAACCGCGCCGAGGGCGCGCCGGTACGACTCGTTGATGGCCCGACGTCGTTCGATGCGCCGGTCGAGCCCCCGGAGCTGGGCGACGCCGAGCGCGGCCAGGAGGTTGCTCATCCGGTAGTTGAAGCCCAGGTCGATGTGCTCGTAATGGGCTTCGGGCTCTCGGGCCTGGGTGGCCAGGTGCCGGGCCCGACCGGCCAGGACCGGGTCCCGCGACACGAGCATGCCGCCCCCGCTGGTGGTGATGATCTTGTTGCCGTTGAACGAGAACACCCCGGCGGCGCCGAAGGACCCGGCCGCCGCGCCACGGTACGTGGCCCCGAGGGCCTCGGCCGCGTCCTCCACCAGGGGCAGCCCGTATTGTTCGCACAGCGGCTCGAGTCGGCCGTAGTCCGCGCGACTGCCCGTAGAGGTCGACCGACACCACCGCTCGCGGCAGCGTTCCCCGTCGCGCCCGGTCCTCGAGCTCCTGGGCCACGAGGTCCGGCGCCAGCTGCCACGTCTCGGCGTCGCAGTCGACGAGCACCGGACGGGCACCGATGTAGGTGGCGGCGTTGGCCGTCGCCACGAAGGTGAACGACGGGCACGAGCACGTCGTCGCCGGGGCCGACCCCGGCGAGGAGCAGCGCCAGGTGCAGCGCGGCCGTGCCGCTCGACAGGGCCACGGCGTGGGGCACACCGACGCGACGAGCGAGCTCTTCTTCGAACATGTCCACATGGGGCCCCAGCGGCGCGATCCAACCGGAGTCGAGGGCCTCGAGGAGCAGTCGCCGTTCCTCGTCCCCGACGTCGGGCGGCGAGAGGTACACCCGGCTCATGCCCGAGCCTCCGGCCCGGGCGAGAGCGCGCCGCACGCGGCCGCCAGCGTGACCACTGCGGCGGCGGCGACCGCGACGCACGCGACGGCGCCGGCCACGCTGTGTGTCTTCGACGCACCGACGGCCGCCCCCGCGAACACCGCCTCGGCTCCGATGTAGGCCAGGGGCCGCTGCCGAGCGAGGCCAACCACGCGTCACCAGCAGATCGTAGGGGTGACGGCGGTCGCCGCTCGTGATCGACTGGCGGGCCCGGAGCCGGCGCACGACGGCGAAGCTCACCTCGGCCGACGGGGACGGCCACGATGACCAGGCTCGCCAAGCTGAGCGCCGAGCTCGTCCCCGGGGCGAACGTCGAGGCGAGGAGCAGCGCGAGCGCTGCCCCGAGGAGATACGCGCCGGCGTCGCCGAGGTACACGCGGGCCGGCGGGCGGTTGTAGACGAGGAATCCCGCCAGGGCTCCGGCCACGGCCACCGCCACATCCCGGAATCCGCCCGTGGAGCAGCACCGCGAAAGCCACGGCGCCGACCGCCACGGTCCCCGCCGCCAGGGCGTCGAGCCCGTCGAGGAAGTTCACGCCGTTCATGAGGACCACTGCGACCACGGCCACGAGGACGCCGCCCCCGACGCCTCCGATCTTGGTCGGGACGACCAGGGCGATCCCCGCCCCCACCGCGCTCTGCCCGGCCAGGCGCAAGGGAGCGGGCAGGTCCAGGCGGTCGTCGAGGACCCCGAGGACCACGGCACCGGCCAGGGGCGCGATCACCACCGGGTGGCCCGAGCGCGCCACCCACGAGCGCCGCCAGGAAGACCGCGACTCCCCCCAGATAGGGGATCGGGGCGGACTGCGGCTTCAACGGTCCGGGGCGGTCGACGACCCCGGTGCGCCTCGCTGTCGCCATGGCGAGCGGTGTGAGCACGACCGCCGCCCCGAACGCCGCGCCGGCCACCACCAGGACGCGGGTCACGAACCGGGCCGGGCGTTGGGGACGACGCCGCTCGGGACCGGGGTCTGCATCAGCACCGAACGGGTGCCGCGGTGGAACTCCACGGTGCGCACCGTGGTGAAACCCGCCCGTCGGTACATGGCGATGGCAGCCGTGTTGTCGGCACCCACGACCACGTGTGCGGACCCGAGCCCGCGCCGTTCGAGCTCCCCGAGGAACCGCTCGACGAGCAGTTGACCGACCTGTCGTCCCCGCCACCCCGGGTCCACCGCCACCGCCAGGAGCTCGCCTCCCTCGACGCCGTCCCCGTCTGCGCCGCGACGCCCGTGGCGCAGCGTCTCGAGCACACGGGGAACCGCCGTCACAAGGCGGAGCGGAGCGGAGAGCGAAGCCGCCACGCCGTCACGGAGGAGAAAGTCGCGGTACAGCCGGCCTACGGCGGCCGATCCCGCGATGAACCCGATCGTCGCCCCTCGCACCTCGGCGATCAAGAGGAACGACCCTTCCGACCGGGTGATGCGCTGGTAGAGGCGTCCGAGAAAGCGCGTCCCGAGGCTCGACAAGAAGCCCTCGGTTATGAGCTGCGCGTGCAGCGAAGCCGCCGCCGACGCGTCGTGGGCGCCCCCCGGGCGAACAGAGACGGGGCTGTCGTCGGGCCCGCCGAGCGCCGGACCGCCCCCACTGCCACGCATCGTCGCCCCTCTCCCCACGATCCGCGCAGCCAGGTCGCGCCCCGTGCGAGGCCGAAGTCTACGTCCAGCCCCGCGTCAACAGGGACGCCATGAGGCGCGACTGCAGGCCGGGGTCCCGTCGTCGGTGCCCGGCCTTCACCGCCGCGAAGCTCGATGCCAGGAGGGTGCCGACGACGACGGCATCCCGTGGCGTGCGGCCCCGGCCCGGGACGAGGCTCCGGAGCATCCCGGCACGGCCGTGCTCGTAGCCGGCGAGAACCGTCTCGTGAAAGAGCCGGCAGGCTCCCGACATCTCCTCGCCGTGCTTGGCCAGGAAGTTCCGCCGTCCGGTCACCTGGGCCGCGGCGGTTCTCGTCACCCTGCTGCCGCCGTGCTGGGTGTACAGGTAGCCGACGTGGGGCACCGTTCGCACCAGCCCGTCCTGCGAACACCGCAGCCACAGGTCCCAGTCCTCGCCCGTGGGCAGGTCGGGGTCGAAGCTGACGTCGAAGCCGAGCGCGGTGCGACGCAGCACGGCGAAGGGAAGGGCCACGAAGTTCTGCCACAGGAGCTGCTCGTGTCCGTATCGGAGGGGACCTCGGAAGACGGCTGCTCCGCCGCTGTCGGCGTGCAGCACGACGTGCCACGACGACGCCGCCACGACCTCGGGATGCTCGGACAGATAGTCGACGAGGACCCGCCGACACCGGGGAACCACGCGTCGTCGTCGTCGCAGAACGCCACGAGCTCGCCCGCGGCCACCGCCAGCCCCCGATTGCGAGCGACACAGGGGCCGACGATCTGGTCGGTGCGCGACGACGCGCACCCGCGCGTCCTGGCTGACCAGGCGGTCGAGGACGTCGGCGGTGTCGTCGGAGGAGCTGTCGTCGACGATGACGAGCTCGAGGCTCTCGACGTCCTGGGCCAGGACCGACGCGGCGGCCCGCCCGACATCGTGGGCACGGTTGTGCGTCGGCATGACCACGCTCAAGAGGACCGACACGACACCTCCAGCATATCCGTCGCCCTTCGGCGACACGGGGCCCGACGGCGGCTCCACACCGTTCAGCGTCGCTGCCACAACCGGTCGCGGACCGCGGCGTAGACCTGGCGGGCCCGCCAGAAGGGGCTCGCCTGCATCGAGGCCACCTGCAGCCGCGCCTGTTCGAGCTCCGTGTTGAGCGCGGCCTGCTCCCGCCGGAGCCGCAGGCCACGAGCTCCGCTATCGCGGCCGGCTCCGATCCCGGCTCGGCCGAGGCGCTCGGCTCGGGGTCGATCGGCTCGTCGCCGGACTCGGTCCCGTCGATCAACCAGGCCCCGATCGACGACAGGTTGGTGTGGATGGGGAGGAGCTTCTCCCACTTGCGGGCCAGGACGCGCTCGCTCTCGCGGTACTTCCACGGGACCCGGCCCGTCAGCGAATTGTGGTGGCAGGGCGCGTCGACGCACGACCACCCTGAGGCCGAGCTCGTGCGGCCTGCAGCGCGAGATCGGTGCCGTAGAGGTGCCACCCCAACGCGCTCGTCGACACGCAACGGCGATGCCCTCGGGCACGACCATGAGCAACTCGTCGAGACCGTTCACGTCCGCAGGTAGGGCGCGATGCTCGAGGAGGCGGTCGCGGTGGACGACTCGGCCGATGGCATCGAACGGGACACGCCGGTCGAGCACCCCGAAGACCCCACCGATCCCGATCGGACCGCCTTGTCGCTCCGCCAGCCGCCACTGGGCCACCATGCGCGCCGGCCACCGGGCCGGGCAGGTACACGTCTTGGTGCAGGAGCACGACGAACTCGTTCCGGGCCTGCTCGATCCCCGCGTTCAGTCCTTCCGCCGGCGCTGGCGCATCCGCGGAACACGAGGAGCTCGTGGGGGCTGCGCCGTCAGCCAGGCATGGCGAGCGCGCGCAGGTTGGCATCGAGCTGCGCGTCGTCGTTGACACACGCCACGAACGTGACGGGCACCTCCTCGGACGGCGGTCGACTGTCGGGCAGCGGGGCAGCCCCGGACGAGCAGCTTGGTGGTCCGGAGGTCGCGCTCGGCGTCGCTCGCGCCCACGCCCAGGAGCTCGAACAGCGGCGCACCGGCAGCCGCCACGGGCAGCCGCGGCCGCAGTCCTCGATCCGGGCCACGGTGTCGGGCGCGTAGCCCGGCGTCGAGGAGCAGCTGCATGACGCCCGCCGAAGTGAAGAGCCGGACGTACGACGGATCGAGCAGCGTGCCGGGGACATAGGGGAAGACCCCCCGCAGGATCCCCGACACCACGCTGTGGTGTTGGAGGTTCGGGACCGAGCACACGACGGTCCCCGACGGGGACAGCAGGGAGCGGTGTCGTTGCAGCGCCGCCGAGGGGATCGACGATCCGGGGGAGCACGTCCGCGTAGACGATGCAGTCCACGGACCCCGGCTCGAGTGGGGACGTCGGGGTCGAGGTCGACGCTGAAGTACCCGTCGAGGCTGGCGGCTGGCCTGGGTCACCGGGTGGCGCCGTCGGGAGTCGGCGCCGTAGACGACGGGCGCCGGGTGCCGCTGCTGCAGACGCGGCGGCGATCCAGCCGTCGCCCCGGCCGATCTGCACGACCGTCCGCGCCGTGTCGGGGACGGCCTCGGCCAGCAGCTCGCTCGGCCACGGCGGTGTCGGCGTGTCCCTGGCACCCTCCGGCATCCGGTCGAGGCTACTGCCCATCGTATCTGGCCCGGTCCTATAGGTTTGGTCAGCGTCGCGCGTCGTCGCACCGACGTGACCGGTGGCGTGCCGTCGGCAGAGTGACTGCTGAGAGGCTGCGAACGGGCGTTGGCCAAGACCGTCGAACGAGGACTGCCTCCGGGGCCGTGGGTGCTCGTCGTGGGCATGCACCGCAGCGGGACCTCGGCGCTGACCGGTGCGCTCGGTCGGCTCGGCCTGGCGCTGCCCGACGCCCGCGACTTGGTGGCAGGTCGGTACGACAACCCCGTCCACTACGAGAGCCAGGCGCTCACCGATCTCGACGACGCCATCCTCGGCCGCGGCCGGCGGGAGCTGGAGCGCGCCACCCCCCTCGACGCCGGATGGGAGCGCTCGCCGGCGGTGCTCGAGCGTCATGGCCGCGCGCCGGTGGCGGCGGCCCGACGGGCCTTTCCCGGCGACGGGCCCGGTGGTGTGGAAGGACCCCCGGCTGTGCTTGCTCCTGCCGCTGTGGAGGTCGATCGCTTCCCGCCGCCGGTCGCCACCGTGTTCTTGTGGCGTCACCTCGGGCGGTGGCCCGGTCGCTGCGGGCGAGACAGGGATTCCCCCTCAGCCTCGGCCTCGCCTTGTGGGAGCGCTACACCCGCCACGCGCTGGCCGGGCTGGCCGGTCACCCGCCTACGTCATGCGCTACGAGGAGCTGCTGCGCCGACTCCCGGGCTGTGCTGCGGCCCGCTGGCCCGCTGGCTCGACACCGAGCCGAGCGGTCGCCCGTCGATCGAGCGACGACACGATGGTGTTCGACGCGGCCACGACGCGTGCCGGGAGCCCAGTCCCGCCACGACGGCGAGATGACGAGCTCCCCGAGGTCGCTCGCTCGACGCCGTCGAGGTCTTGACCGGGCTGACAGGTCCCACACGACCCGCATGCCGCCCGTCGCGATGGGCGAGGCCCCCGTCGTGGATGGCCGATGTCCTCGCGCAGCGACGCGAGTACGAGGAGCTCTACGCCCGGTACATGCGCTACGTCCGGTGGCGCCGAAAGATCCCGTTCTTGGCCGGGCGCGCCCGGCCCCGGCGGTGCGGGAACGGTGCCTCCGGCCTCGGGGTGACCGCCCCTGCCCGGCCCGGCTACCCGGACGGCCCGGGTCGGTCCGGGTGCTCGGCCCCGAGCACGTCGTCCCAGAGCGCCTCGAAGCGGCGCACCATCGTCGTCGACCCCGTAGTCGCTCGGCCGCACGGGCCGCGGCGGCCCCGAGTCGTGGCGCGTTCGTCCGGGGTCGTCGAGAAGGCGCGCCAGCGGCCGCGGTGAGGCCCTCGACGTCCCCGGGCTCGACGAGGACCCCGCTCACCCCGTCCTCGATGAGCAGCCGCGGCCCGTCGGTGGCCGCCGCCACCACGGGCTTGCCCGCCGCCATGGCCTCGAGCACCGCCAGGCCGAACGACTCCGCATGCGACGGGTGCACGACGACGTCGGACCCCGCCACGAGGTCGTCTTTCAACGGCGGTCGCACGTCACCGGGGATGATGAGCCGTTCCCCGAGGCCGTATTCCGCCACCAGCTGTTGCAGGGTGTGCCAGTACGCTCGAGCCTCTTGTCGGCGGGGCCGCACATGACGCCGTAGAGCCGGGGGTAGTGCGTGGCCAGTCGACCCATGGCGTGGACGAAATCGGCTTGGCCTTTCATCGGCCCTACCCGGGCGAACATCGACAGGACCAGCGCGTCGCCGGGGATCCCGAAAGCCTGACGGCCGCGCACCGGGTCGCCGCTGCGGCGCCGTTCCCGGTCGACCCCCGGCGTCACCACCGACCACGGGACCGCTGGCGAACGGCATGGTCCGCTGCCGCGCCCCCGACGACGTGAAGACGATGTGCGCAGGCGGGACGAACCGAAGGACGTCGCGCCACGGCGCGCTCGGACCGGGCCCGGGGTTGCAGAGGGGAGTGGATGTGCCAGATGACCGGAGTCCGCGTCAACCGGCCGGCCAGGCTGGCGTACAGCAAAGCCGAGTTCTCGCTGGCATGGACGAGCACGATCCCGTGGCGACGGATCACCTGGCGCAGACCGAGCACCAGCGCCAGGAGGTTGCGCGGTGATCGCAACCGTGACCTCGGGAAGCTGTACGCGGCCGTGCCACCGGCACGCACGAGCTCGGGCCACCTCCCCGGGGACAGGCACGCCAGCACCGGGACGAACCGGGCCCGCTGGACTCGTTCGATGATGTCGTTGAGGACGGTCGAGGCCCCTCCGAGGTCCTCGTATCCCGAGCTGTCGACCAGCAGCACCTGGGCGGGTGGGTTCGGTGGCAACGGAGGTCTTATCGCCCGTCGGCATGCCCGTCGGCATGCCCGTCGACGTGCCCGTCGTGGTCGACGCCGAGCGCCGGGACGCGGTGACGGCGCTCGGGGATCATGGCCCGCCGACGTGCCTTGGCGGACCGGCCCCGACGCGTAGAGGCGGGCCAGACGCGAGTGACGAACGCCGGCGTCGGCCCCTTCCCACCAGTGCCCGCCGCAAGAGCGGTCAGCACCGTCGGCCGCCTGGTAGGAGTGCCAGCCCAACGAACCGTGCCACTTCCGCACATAGGTCTCCACGCCGGCGTGGAACCGGACCTGGCGTCGATCGGGATCGTGATCCGTGGCTGCTCCCACATGCACGGCCGAGGCGGCGGGGCAGTACGACACGGTCCATCCCCGTCGCGTGGCGCGCCGCTCCCAGTCGGCTTCTTCGGCGTAGAGGAAGAACCCTTCGTCGAGCCCCCCCACGTCCACCAGGGCGTCACCGCGCACGAGGAGCACCGAGGCGATGACGTACCCCCAGCCGCGCGTGAACCGCCCCAGTCCGACGGCCTCGGCCCACGCTCGGGTCGGGGTGGGGAAGGGCCAGCACACCGGGGAGGCCTTGTCCGAGCCCGGCCGGTGCTGGGCCGGCGCGGCGCAGGCGACGGTCGGACCGGCGTGCAGCGCCTCGCGGAGCCGCTCGAGTGCCTGCGGCGTGATGGCCGCGTCGGGGTTGAGGAGCAGGACGTCGGTGCCCGGCAAGGCGACGGCCCCGAGCCCGCGGTTCACTGCCGCCGCGAACCCGAGGTTCTCCCCGGGGTCGAGGTACGCGGCTCCGGCGCGCGTTACCACCTCGCGGGTCGCCGACGACGACGAATTGTCGACCACGAGTCACCGGGTGGGAACCGCCCAGGGCTTCGAGGCAGTCGCCCGAACGCGCCCGGATCTCCGTACGCCACGACGAGAACCTGCACGGGTCTCATCGGTACCGTCGCATGGCCGTGGCGAGCTGGGCCGCGATCACAGGCAGCGAGAAGGAGCGCTCGGCGAGCGCCCTGCCGTTGCGACCGAGCGCCCGCGCTCGGTCGCGATCGCGATACAGCGTGAGCAGCGCCTCGACCCACTCGTCCTCGGAGGTCGCGGCGAGGCCCACCTCGGCCATGGCGAGGACGTCGGTGTTCATGCCCACCGGCGACACGACGGCGGGCACCGCGCACGCCATGTACTGCAGCATCTTGAACGCGCACTTGCCCTTGGCCCAATCACCCCCGGCGAGAGGCATCAACCCGACGTCGAACCCCTGAATGGCCCTCACCTCGGTGGCAGGGCTCCATGGCATGAGCTCGACCCGGTCGGAGGGGATCCCCGGCAGGTCGACGAACAGGTCGGCCATGACGACGAGCCGGGCGTCGGGCACCACGGAAAGGAACCGGCCGAGAGCGGGCGCGATGGCCCTCAGGTATCGAAGGCTGGATCCCGAGCCCGTCCACCCCAGGACGAACGGCTTGTCGTCCTCGGCCCCCGGGGTGAAGCGTTCGGTGTCGACGGCGGTCCACACCCGTTCGACCGCGGGCGCCACCGATCCGAACCAATCAGCGATGAAGTCGTTCCCGGCCACGACGCATGCGGATCGGCGGGCCACGGCGCGCGTGGCTCGCTCGTGCCCGGGCGACAGCAGCCAGATGGCGTCGTCCACGTCGAAGAGCACAGGCGGGTGGAGAAAGCGCTCCAGGGTCTGATGGCCCGGCAGGACCTCGCGCTCGAGCCACGTCACATCGGCACGCCACGAGCGCGCCGCAGCCGGTAGCCGCGTCACCAGCTTCGCCCCCTGCAGGGCGAGCCGCGCTCCGGGTGCCAGCGCGGGGTGGCGGGTCCAGGTCTTGGGGACCGAGGCGTACTTCGAGATGCGTGGCGGACGGGCCGAGACCTCGATACCCAGACTGCGTAACGGCTTCACGTGCTGGAGGACGCGGAACCGGGTCGAAGCGGTCAGGCGGCCCGACACGACGGCCTCCACGCGCAAGTCGGGCGCCACCACGGCATCGGTGGTCGGGGGCTCGGGCGTCATGGGTGCCGTCTCGAGGCGAGGCCGCGGCGCAGCGTCGACTCGAGCCCCTGACCGGGCTGCGAGAAGCGGATCGACGAGAGCGCGTGCAGGCGGGTCCAGGCGTCTTCCTCCTGCAGTGCCGTCGAGTACCCGAGGCCCATGCGCAACAGCCGGCTCAACAGGGTGCGGCCCGCCAGCAGCTCCGCCCGGCTCCTGTCACGCAGGATCGGGCCCATGACCACGTTCCACAACACGACGGTGATCGGTGACGCGGGCAGGATGCGTCGGGGCGACTCCAGGCGCGAGAAGAACCGGCGCCACTCGTACCAGGGCACCGGCGCCACTCGTTCCATTGGGAGCGCCTTCCACGGCAGGCGCCGTGCCAGTTCCCAGGTCACGTCCTGGGCCAGCGCGGCATAGGGGAGGTCGGCCCAGTCGGCGCGTCGTGACAGTGCTCTGTCTTGACCCTCTACCCACGCGTCGACGAACTCGGTGGCGGGCGCGGCCGCGCACAGTCCGCCGAAGAACCGCCCGAGCTCCTTGCCGAAGCACACCATGCCGGTGCTGTCGAGCTCGTCGAGGAGTTGCACCAGAGGGGAGAGCGCCACGGTGTCGACGTCGATCCAGATTCCTCCGTAACGCTGCAGGAGGCGAGAGCGCACGTAGTCGGACCGGAAGTTCGGGGCCGGCAGCGATTCCCACCGCTCGACGTCGAGGTCGGGCAACCAGGTGACAGCGTCTTGACGCGAAAGCACGCGCAGCTCCAGTGGTGCCACGTGATGTTCGATCGTCTCCTCACACAGGTCGAGGTACTCCGAGCGGTGCGCCCGCCGGTGGTTCTCCCAGTACGCCCACACCACCTCGGCCGGCGCCGGCGTCATCGAGACGCTCCCGAAGAGGCGGTCGATATGCTCGCCCGGTGCAGCTCGGCATCCTCTTCTGGTTCTACCGCGATGTCGTGGTGTGCGAGAACCGCCTGCGCCTGTTGCGTCGCCGCAACCCCGGCGTCCCGATCTACGGGCTCTACGGTGGACCTCCGCCTGACGAGCCGCGATTCAGATCGGGCGTCGGGCCGCTCCTCGACGACTTCTGGACGTTCCCCGAGGACCGGGATCACGACTACAAGTGGCGCCACGGCGACATCATGCTCAGTCGGTGGTTCGGCGAACGGGGTGAGGCCTTGGAATGGGACTCGGTCTTCCTGGCGCAATGGGACGCGGTGGTCGTGTCCCCCCTGAAGAAGTTGCTGCCCCCCATGGGTGTGGGCGACATGCTCATCTCGGGACTGCGCCCGGTGCGGGAGGTCGAGGCGTGGTGGCAGTGGATGCGCGGGGAGGCGCGGCAGGAGTACGAAGCGTTCCTGGCGCATGTCACCGCTCGCTTCGGTCCCGTACCGGATCCCATGTGCTGTCAGTTCGTCGGGCTCGTCGCACCGCGGACCTTCATGGCGCGCTACGCCTGCATCGACGAGCCCGAGCTCGGGTTCCTGGAATACAAGATCCCGATCTACGCGCAGGCATTCGGCATCCCTCTCGTCCCCGACACCTGCTTCCGGCCGTGGTGGCCGGAAGAGCCCGCCACGTCCGATGCCACGCGCACCCAGAGCCTCGTGCACGCCTGGCGCACCCCGGTCCGGCTTCCGGTGATGTTGTACGAGTCCAAGCGCCCCGGTGGCCGTCGCATCTTCCACCCCTACCACGGTGTGTTTCCTCACGACGCCGCATCGCTGGGCGAGTTCGTCCGCCGGCGCCGCGAGCGGCGCTGAGCGCCGCCTGCGATGGCGGCCTCGATGGCGGCCTCGATGGCGGCGACCTCGCGGTCCAGTGACAGGCGCGCCTCGGCGTCGGCGCGGCAGCGGTCGCCGAGATCCGCGTCGAGCTCGCGCCACCCCCGCAGCGAGCCGATCCGCTGCGCCAGGCCCGTGACGTCGCCGGGCTCCACGAGGAATTCCGACAACCAGCCGCAGAGGATCTCGGGGTTGCCCCCGACGCGGGTGGCCACCACCGGGACCCCACAGGCCAGCGGCTCCATGACCGACCTCGAGAGCGGCTCGGGCCACAAGCTCGGGACCACCGCCACGTCCGCCGCCTGGATCAACGCCAGGACGTCGCGCTGAGCAGGCAGCCACGACACCGCCAGGCCCTCGCCCAGAGTGCGCAGCTCCGCCTCATAGCGCGCCGAGTCGGCGGGGTCGGCCCCGAGCGATGGCGACCCGACCACCACCAGATGGGCCCCGGGCAGCTGGGCCCCGGGCAGCTGGGCCCCGGGCAGCTGGGCCCCGGGCAGCTGGGCCCCGGGCAGCTGGGCCTCTGGCCCTTGGGCGGCGATCTCGGCGAAGGCGCGCACGAGGATGTCGACGCCCTTCTCGCGTCCGATGCGGCCCGCGTACAGGACCATGAAGTCGTCTTCGCCGACCCCGATGCTCCGCCGGGTCGTCGACCGTGCGTCGGAAGGAGCGGGTACGTAGCGAGCCAGGTCGATCCCGGTCAGCACGACGCCCGTCCGCCCGGCGGGCAGGCCCGTCCCCTCCCATCGGGTGGCGGTGTCCCGGGACACCGACAGGGTCCGGTCCACCCGTCCGAGAAACGGTGTCAGCCATCTGGGCACCACCTGCGGCGGAGGAAGGCAGAGGTGGTAGACGACCGGGGCCCCGACGAGGCGTCCGACGGTCACGGCGTAGGGGATGTCCCAGTACCGGTAGACGTACACGGCGTCGGGGCCGGCCCGGCGCCCCGCCCGCAGTGCGGCCAGGACCCCGAGAGCCGAGGAGACGGGATGGCGACGGCGGGGGAGGGTGCCCGAGGTCCGCACCATGGTCCCGGCGAAGTGCTCCCATTCCTCGGTGAAGTCGCCCGCGCTCACATAGACCAGGTCGACACGGTGCCCCCGGGCAGCCAGTGCCCGGCAGTTCGTCAATTGCGTGCGCTCGAGGCCCCCGCGCGCGCCGAGATGGTTGGCGACGGTCAGAAGGCGCACGCGCGGTGACAATACAAGGGTCGTTCCTGGTCTCCCGGCTAGTCTGACGCCGCGGTGATCGGGGGGAGCCGTATGCGGAGGGATCCCGTGGTTCAACAGCGACTGCTCGAGCTCTTCGCCTGTCCCCGCTGCGGCGAAGGACTCGACACCGAGGGCGGGCCCGGCCCCGGCTCGGTCGTCTGTCCCCGCGGGCACCGGTTCCCCGTGCAAGACGGGTACCTCGACCTGGCCGAGGAGCGCGCGCCCGACGCCACGACGTCGCGGACCTTCGAGAGCTTCGGTTACGAGTGGAACACCTTCGACGACGTGCGGGAAGAGGACAGCCAATTCGCCGAGGTGTACTTCCGCGACCTCGACATGGCGTCGCTGCAGGGCTTGGTCGGCCTCGACGCCGGGTGCGGGAAAGGGCGCTACACCCGCTTCCTCGCCCCTCATCTCGAAGCCCTGGTCGCCTTGGACGGCTCGAGCGCGGTGATGGCCGCGGCGCGCAACCTCTCCACCTTCCCCAACGTCCTGGTGGTCAGGGCCGACCTGCGCACGGTGCCGGTGACCCCGGGCAGTGTCGACCTGGTCGTGTGCCTCGGGGTGCTGCACCATCTCTCCGACCCACGCGACGGGTTCCGACGGCTCGTGAGGATGCTGTCGCCCACCGGCCGGATCCTCGTGTACCTCTACAGCCGGCCGGCCCAATTCGGGGCGCGCCGCCTGGCCTTGTCGGCCGCGGCGGTGTTTCGCGCCGTGACGGTGAGGACGCCGCACCGGCTGCTGCGCCTCGTGAGCGCACCGGTAGCGGCGCTCCTGTACCTGGGCGTCGTCCAGCTCGGTGCCTTCGGACAGCGCATGGGCGTCGGTCCGCTGGCCCGCCTTCCCATGGCCGGGTACCGGGGCAAGCCCTTCCGGAGCCTCCTCCTCGACACCTTCGACCGGTTGAGCGCACCCGTCGAGCACCGCTACCTGTGGGACGAGCTGGCGCCGTGGTTCGAAGAAGCGGGGCTCACCGTCGACGCGGCCCGGGACGAGGCGGGTTGGTTCGTGCTGGCCCACCGGGCCCCGACGGTCCCCGATTAGCCACGCACCGCGCGCCTGACCGCCGTCGCGCTACCCAAATTATGACGATGTGCGAAGGAGCGGACGCATTCCATACTGGGTCCTCGGGGGTTCGGTCACACTCGACCAAAGGGCCGTGATGGTGCGCGGCGGGTCGGAGCCGGGCCATTGGCTTGGGGGGGCCGGAGCACCCGGTACCCCTCGCGGTGAAGGGGGTGGGGGCTTGAGGATCCTCGTGCTGGGGGGCGACGGGTATCTGGGGTGGCCGACGGCGTTGCATCTGTCGCGTCGGGGACATGACGTGGGCGTGGTCGACAACTTCTGCCGTCGGCAGTACGACTTCGAGATGGGCGTGGACAGCCTGGTCCCCATCGCCCATCTCCAGCACCGGGTCCGGCGCTGGAACGAGGTGTCGGGCCTGAGCGTCGACGCCTTTGTCGGCGACCTCACCGACCACCGCTTCGTCGAGACCCTGCTCGACCGCTTCGAGCCCGACGCCGTCGTGCACTTCGCCGAGCAGCGCAGCGCCCCGTACTCGATGATCGACCGGGCCCATGCCGTGTACACCCAGGTCAACAACGTGGTGGGCAACCTCAACCTGATGTACGCCATCGCCGAGCGCAACCCGCAGATCCACCTGGTGAAGCTGGGGACGATGGGGGAGTACGGCACCCCCAACATCGACATCGAAGAGGGCTACATCGAGATCACCCACAAGGGCCGCACCGACGTCCTGCCCTATCCCAAGCAGCCCGGGTCCTTCTACCACCTGTCCAAGGTGCACGACAGCCACAACCTGCACTTCGCCTGTCGCATCTGGGGACTGCGGGTCACCGACCTCAACCAGGGCGTGGTCTACGGCCAGGAGACCGACGAGACCACCATGCACCCCGACCTGGCCACGCGCTTCGACTACGACGCCGTGTTCGGGACCGTGCTCAACCGCTTCTGCGTCCAGGCCGTGGTGGGCCACCCCCTGTCGGTGTACGGCACCGGGGGCCAGACCCGGGGCATGCTCGACATCCGAGACACCCTGGCCTGTGTGGAGCTGGCCCTGCTCAACCCCGCGGCCGAGGGCGAGTTCCGGGTCTTCAACCAGTTCACCGAGTCCTTCTCGGTGCAGCAGATGGCCGAGATGGTGGCCGAGGCCTACCCGGGCAACGCCCAGATCGACCACGTGGACGACCCCCGGGTGGAGAAGCAGGAGCACTACTACAACGCCGCGCACACCAAGCTGCTCGACCTGGGCCTGGTGCCGCACCTGCTCGAGGAGCCCACCATCAAGGGACTCCTCGAGGTCGTCGACCGCCACCGGGACCGTGTCGACCTCCACGCCATCGCCCCCACGGTGCAGTGGCGCAAGACGGCGAGCACGCTGCGCACCGGCGGGAGTGCCCCCCGCGAAACCTGAGGGGTGTCGGGCTCGCGTCCCGACCTGATCACCGGGCCACGATCGCCGCTCGCCGACATCGACGGCGGCACGCGCCGCCATCGATCCGGGGGTCGTCATCGACCGGGACAGCAGCACCCACCGGCAATACTTTCGAGCACATGACCGGGACCCCACCTTCCACGCGCCCCCGGCCCCGTCGCTCACCGATACCTGACCTTCTCGGCCTGCTGTGGGTGCTGGCCGCCGCCGGTGCGGTCCTGGCCCCGGCCCTCTCGCACGGGCCGTACCTGGGCGCATTCGACTGGGTGTCGCGCTTCGGCCTCTCGAAGGACCCGAGTGTGGTCGTCCACGACCGCCAGGCGTTCGACCAGATCGCCGGTTTCATCCCCTGGACCAAGCTGGCGTGGACGCAGGTACACCACGGCCAGCTGCCGCTCTGGAACCCCTCGAGCGTGCTCGGCCTCCCCCTCGCCTTCAACTGGCAGGCAGGGACCTTCAGCGTGCCGGTGGTGCTCGGGTACCTGTTCCCCGTGCGCCTGGCCTACACGGTCCAGGTGCTGGCCACCCTGGCCATCGCCGGCACCGGGGTCTACGTGCTCGGTCGGGTGCTGCGACTGAGCGTGGTGAGTTGTGTCATGGCGGCCACCGTCTACGAGCTGAGCGGCCCCTTCTTCGGGTGGCTCGGCTGGCCGATCGCCTCGGTGATGTCGTGGATCGGGTGGCTCTTCGCAGCCACCGTGCTCGTGGTCCGCGGGAACAGGCGTGCCCGGGCCATCACCTTCTTCGCCGTCGTCCTGGCGTGTGCGATCTACGCCGGGCAGCCCGACACGCTCGTCCTGCTGGGCTCGGCGTTTCTCGTGTTCGTCGCCGCACTGCTCGTGCCGCGGACCACGGCCCTGGTCGGCGCGGGTCCCATTCGCCGTCCCCTGCTCGACACCGCGTTGGGGGTCGCCGCCGGGGCCGCGCTCAGTGCGCCGCTGCTGCTCCCCGGGTTGCAGCTCATCTCCGGATCGGTCCGCACCGGCAAGAACCTGAGCCAGGCGGTCTCCTTGCAGAGCCTCGTCCTCGTCCCCTTCCAGGGGTTCGACGGGTTGCCGGTGGCGGGCAGCCGGTTCTTCGGATCCGGCTACTACACGAAGTCGGTCGCCTACGTGGGCGTGATCGCGGTGGTCCTCGCCATCGTGGCGGTGACCGCGGCGGTGAGGCTGCGATGTCGGAGACCCGAGGTGATCGCCTTCAGCGCCGTCGCCGTCGTCATGGCCGGGGTCGTGTACCTCCCGATCGTGGAGTCGGTCCTCGACGGTCTTCCCCTCGTCGGCAGCGTCCTGTGGCGCCGGGCGACGATGCCGATGGCGTTCGCCCTCGCCGTGCTCGCCGGCATGGGCACCGAAGTCCTGTTGCGTTCGGACCGCCAACAGGCGGTTCGTCGGTGGTGCGGCGTCGCCTTCGGGGCGAGTGCGGCGTTCCTGGTCTTGTTATGGGCCTTCGGGCGCGGCCGCCTCCCACCGATGGAGGCCTCCATCCGGGCCCGGAGCTTCATCTGGCCGGCCGCCGCCACGGCACTCGGCCTGGCGGTCACCGCCGCCCTCGCGTACGCGGCCCGGCGACGTGCGCGCCAGGACCCCACCGGGCACGAGGGACGGTTCGACGCCCGTCGGGTCGCCGTGGTCGTGCTCCTGGCGTGCGAGACGGCTTTCCTGGTGACCGCAGGGACGCCGCTGTGGACGTCGAGCCCGACCTATCTCACACCGACCCGGGCCGAGACGACGCTGGCGCGCGCCGTGGGGTCGTCGGTGGTCGGGTTCGGGGCCAACACGTGTTTCGGCGACCAGCTCGGCATCGTCCCCAACTACAACGTCGCGTTCGGGGTCAAGGAGTTCGCCGTCTACGAGCCCCTCATCCCCCGGGCCTACGGGGAGTCATGGCGGGCCGACACCGGGCAGCTGACCGCCCCGGTGCAATTCCCCGGCGTGCCCTTCTCGGTGTTCTGCCCGGCGGTGACCTCGGCCACGGTGGCCCGTCGCTACGGGGTCGGCTTCGTCCTCGAAAAGGCCGGCGACTCCGGTCCGCGGGGCTCGGTCTTCGACCGGAGGGTGGGCGACGAGGAGCTGTACCGGATTCCCGACGCCGGCCTGGCCACCCTCGTCCCGGTCCATGGCAGCGGCACGAAGGCACCCGACTCCGAGGCCAGAGCCGCAGTGGTCCCCGTGACCTCGCACGACCCGGCGTCGCTGAAGGTCGTGACCCACGGCGCCGGCACGCAGGTGCTGCAATTGCGGATCACCGCCGTACCGGGCTGGCACGCCACCATCGACGGCCGTCCACTGGCACTGCAACGATTCGGCGGCGTGATGCTCCAGGCTCGTATCCCCCCCGGCCGCCACGTCGTGGAGCTCGGCTACTGGCCCGTGGCCTTCACGGTGGGCATCGTCCTGGCCGTCCTCAGCGCGACATGCCTCGGCGTCGCACTGCTGAGCGGATGGGTGCGTCGGCGCCGACGGGGCGCTCGTGCGCCGCTCCCCGACATGAGGTCGCGTCCGCGCAATTACACTTCGTCCCTACACCGCCACACCGAGGCGTTGCGCCACCACGACGCGCCGACCTGAATGACGAGTTGCGCACCGGAAGGGGGGTCACACATGTCGGATCCGTTCTACTTCGATCGAAGCCGGCTCAAGCCGCTCGCCGATCGGCTCGCACCTGAGTTCGCGGCAGCCCAGCCGTTCCCTCATGTCGTGATCGACGACTTCCTGCCCCCTGAGGTCATCACGGTGCTCGTCGACTCCTTCCCCGAGGCGACCGGTGGCTGGACGCAGTTCAACACCCGGTTCGAGGTCAAGTTCGCCCAACACGACGAAGAGGCGATGCCCAAACCGGTGCGCCACGTGATCCAACAGTTCAACAGCCAGCCGTTCCTCGAGTTCCTCGAGCGCCTCACCGGCATCGAGGGCCTCTTGCCGGATCCGAGTCTCGCCGGAGGGGGCATGCATCAGATCGCCCCGGGCGGACTGCTCAAGGTCCACGCAGACTTCAACGAGCACCCGCATCTCCACGTGGACCGCCGGCTCAACGTCCTGCTCTACCTCAACGCCGACTGGCAGGAATCCTACGGCGGAGACCTCGAACTCTGGAACCGGGACATGACGGCGTCCGGTGCTCGGATCGCGCCGATCGCCAACCGTCTCGTGGTCTTCGCCACCACCCGGACCTCGTACCACGGCCACCCCGACCCACTCTCGTGCCCGCCGGGGCGATATCGGCGCTCGCTGGCCTGGTACTACTACACGGCTCCGAGGCCGCTGTTCAGGTTGCGTCACTCCACGTTGTTCCAAGCCAGGCCGGACGAGCCCGAGATCGCCAAGGTGCTGCGCGCCGGCCGCCATCCCGTGCGGACCATCGCGCTGCGGTTGACGCCGGTGGGGCTCAAGGAGCGGTACGAGGCCGCCCGGCGGGCGAGCAAGAGATGATCGCCACGGTGCGACGGTGGAGGCGGAAGCTGCTCAATTTCGCCCTCGACCCCCACCCTCTCCGGACCTGGACACTGTGGACCATTCAAAAGCGCGCCATCGGGACCTACGACTGGCGCGTCGGCCTCGGCGCGGTGGAGCGACCGGCCTACGCGTACTGCGTACGTGAAGCGGCCCGCCTCGCCAAACGATTGGGCGTCCCCCGTATCAGTGTCATCGAGTTCGGTGTGGCAGGAGGCAACGGCCTGTTGGCGTTGGAGCGTCATGCCCAGCAGGTCTCTGCATCGCTCGACATCGAGATCGACGTCTACGGCTTCGACACCGGGCAGGGATTGCCGAAGCCGGTCGACTATCGCGACCTTCCGTACCACTGGCAGGCCGGATCCTTCAAGATGGATCCGGAGCTCTTGCGCGCCAGGATCAAGCGCGCCACCTTGATACTCGGTGCCATCGAGGAGACGCTGCCGACTTTCGTCGAGACCTACGATCCGGCACCCATCGGTGCCGTCATGCACGACATGGACTTCTACTCCTCGACGTCAGTGGGCCTGAAGCTGTTCGATATCGACGAGTCGCGGCGTCTCCCCCGCATCTTCACGTACTTCGACGACATCATCGGAGACGCGATCTCGCTCTACAACGACTACACAGGCGAACGTCTGGCCATCGCGGAGTTCAACCAGTCCCACCCCGGCCAGAAGATCTGTCCCGCATACCACCTCGCGTCCAAGGGCTCGACGGAGTGGCATCAACAGATCTACATCGCCCACGACTTCACCCACTCCCGCTACGGGGACTTCGTGAGCCAACCTCGACAGCAGTTGCCGCTGCCGGGTTGACGCCAGTTCCATCTGCGGCTCAAAGCGACAGGTCGCCGAGCGGGGCCGGGTCCTCGACCACATCACAATCGGGCACCCACCATTCGATGGGAAGTTTCTGGGTCTGCACCAAGGTGTGCCAGGTGGCCCGCAGGCGCTCGTCGTCTCTTGCCCCGAGCCCGCGCCAGGCGACTCCCATCTTTTCGGTGAGGTCGGTGGCGTTGAGTGCGTCCGAACCCTGGCGGAGCTTGCGGACGAACTGCTCTTCGGACCGGTACGGGAAGTGGCGTATCTCGAGGCCGCCGGTCCGTCGACCCCGTCGCGTCACGCCGTGGTTCCCATAGGCCAGACGTGCTCTGCGGTGAGCACGGAACGCGACCTTGTGCAGAGCGTTGGGTTGGGTCTTGCGCCACCGCAGCCGCCGCACGGGATCGGGCTCCGTCGTGTCGTCGGTCGGGGTCGGCACATGGTTGAACATCGGAACCTGCACCACCGCGGCGTCGCACGTCCCCAGCCACTGGGCGAGGGTCCCTGAAGGAGCCAACCACACCTCGTCGGCGTCGAACGGGATCACCCAGCCCGCCCCTGCTCGGGCCGCGGCGCGAGCCAGCAGTGTCATCTTCTCGGCCTGGTAGTACGCCGGCAACCGGTCCATGAGGACCGTGACCGGTTGCGTCTCGGCCAGCTCGGCGAGGATCTCATGTGTTCCGTCGGTGGAGAGGTTGTCCGCCACCAGGACCCGATCCACCCCCTGGGTGAGGAGGTGACGGACCACCGTGCCGATGATGTCGGCTTCGTCACGGACCATTCCCACGGCCCAGACCCCTCCCGGGCCGCCGCGGAGGTCGGGGATCGGATCGAGATGACGTCGTGCCGCTGCGATGTGACCGAACCACCCCGGCTCGCGCTTCAGCCGCTTGGGCACGGCGGTCACGCTAGCGCGGCGCCACTACGATCTCGTGCCGCGATGCCTCTGCCCAACCTCTTCATCATCGGGGCACCCAAGTGCGGGACGACGTCGTTGCACCGGTACCTGGACCAGCACCCCCGGATCTCGATGTCGGTGGTGAAAGAGCCCAAGTTCTTCCTCACCGACGGGTCGCGCCCCAACCATCGCGGTCCCGGAGACGACCGCGCCTGTCGCGCCTATGTCATCCGGCGCGAGACCTACGAGTCCCTGTTCGAGTATCCCCCTGGTCCCGCAGGGTATGCGGGGGAGTCGACGCCGTACTACCTGTGGGACCCCCATGCCGCGCCCCGCATCCGCGCGCTGGTCCCCGAGGCGCGTCTGGTGGCCGTCCTGCGCGAGCCGACGCTGCGGGCGTATTCGAATTGGGCCGACCTGCGCGAGCAGGGTCGCGAGAAGCTCGATTTCGCGTCGGCGCTGGCGGCCGAAGAAGAACGACGCCAACTCGACTGGGAGCCGTTCTGGCTCTACCGCGAGCTCGGCCTCTATGGCCGGCAGCTGTCGCGGTTGTTCACCGTCTTCCCGCGCCAACAGGTCTTGGTCCTCCTCGCCGAGGACCTGGCCCGCGCGCCCGAGGGCCCGGTCTCGGAGGTGTTCGCATTCCTGGGCCTCGATCCCCTGGATGGCCCGCTGCGCGACGAGCGCCTCAACCAGACCATGTACAAGCCGGTCGACCGCAAGAGCAGGATGCTCGAGACCCTGTTCGAGCGCGGCCAGCGGGCACGGCCGCTCGTCCCTCGGTCGGTGCGGCGCGATGGCGCGCGAGGCGGTGCGCCGTCGCCTGCGCTCGCAGGCGACGGCGGGACCGCACGGTTCGCGCCTGCGTCACCAGTACGTCGAGGCCTTCACCGAGGACCGGAAACTGCTCGAGAGCCTCGGAATCGACGTCTCGCGGTGGGACCGTCCAGATGTCGCCGGCCCGTGAAATAGCCCCATATCCTGCGGAAACAGGGTCGATGCCCCGCTATACTCGGTTCGTTCGGGGACGGGGGGCAGGTGAGCGGGAACGCGGTGATCGCTGGGGGCCGACAGCGGCACGCCGGTAGCGCGCCGCTATGAGCACTCGTTCGCTACAGCAGCTCTACGAGGATCCGGCCACTCCACTCGTCTCGGGGTCGGGCCGTGCCCGGCTCCAGGCCCAGATGCTCGTCGAAGGCGCCTTGGGCGCCCACCGGGCGCTGCGCGCCGTGGACGTGGGTTGCGGGACGGGCACGTGGACCGCACTCGCCGCCGACGTCGCGGCGCAGGCCGGGATCGACCTGACCATCATCGGCCTCGACTGGTCGGTGGCCGCCTTGAAACAGGCACGGGGCCACGGGTTGGAGGTCGTCCGAGGCTCGGTGGAGCACCCTGGGCTCCCCCTCGAGATCGGGCAGTGTCGACATCGTCATCATCAGCGAGCTGATCGAGCACCTCGTCGACACCGACACCGCCCTGGCCGAGGTCAAGCGGGTCCTCGTCCCGGGGGGACCCTCCTGCTCTCCACCCCCAATCTCGCCGCCTGGTACAACCGCGCCCTGCTTCTGCTCGGCGTCCAGCCCATCTTCACCGAGGTGAGCCTCCGTGGGATCTACGGCCGGCCCGGACACGAGGTCGTCGGCCACCTGCGGATCTTCACCCGCCGGGCGCTGGCGGCACTGCTCGAGGCCCACGGGTTCGTCGACGTCAAGATCACCGGCGCCCCCTACCACGACGTGCCCCCGCCCCTTCCGGCCCCTGGACCGGCTGCTGTGCAACGTCCCGAGCCTCTCCTCGATCCTGCTCGCCTCCGCCCAGGCCCCCTGAGGCCAACCCCCTGGGCCCCCTGGGCTCCCGGGCCCAGGATGAGAAGGCGGCCGCCGCCGCCGGCTCGAGGGTGAATTCGTCAGATGTGACGATGAGAAGCGGACTCTGGTGCTTCCTAGAGTCGCCTGAGAAGGGGCATGCCACGTGCCGTCGCCCTTTGGCGCGCCCGTGTCGGGACTGTCGTCCACCTGGGGGGGGATGGGTTGACCGAGGTCGATCGTCAGCTGGGGATCCTGGCGGTTCGCGCCGAGGAGGGTCTCCTCGACGTGGAGCTGGACGGTCCGGGGCCGCTTGCGATGCCAGCCGGTCACCTTGGTGCCCGACACCGCTGGACTCCGGATCGGGACCGACCACAGCTCCCGGACCGAGGGGCTCGCCGCCGTGGCCCGCCTCGACCCGTGGCCGCCAAGGCTCTCGAGGTCGGCCTGAAGCGGGTGCAGATGCTGGCCTGGAGGGACTTCGAGGACCCCGAGGCGGGGGGATCGGAGCTCCACGCCCACCGCGATGGCCTCGGCGTGGGCAGAGGTGGGAATCGACATCTCGATGCGCACGTCGGCCGCGCCCGGTCAACGTCGATCTCGAGGCGCTCGGGATACCAGGTGATCCGGAAGTCCGGGCGCTACGGCGTGTTCCCCCGCAGTGCGCTCAGCGGATTGGTCGGTCGCCGTGGCCGTCCCGACGGGCTCATCGAGATCTGGAACGGCATGCCGTTCTTCCCCCCGCTGTGGGCGCGGTGCCCCCGGATCGTGTTGCTCCACCACGTCCACGCGGCGATGTGGCGGATGGTCCTGCCTCCGCGGTTGGCCCGGCTCGGCGAGACCGTCGAGCTCCGCATCGCGCCCCCGTTGTACCGCCACAGCCGGGTGCTGACGCCGTCCGATTCGTCGCGTGACGAGATCCTCTCGATGCTCGGGCTGGACGCGTCGAGGGTGAGCGTGGTCCCGCCCGGCGTGGACGAGCGGTTCACTCCGGGCGGCGCCAAGTCGCCGGTCCCACTCGTCGTGGCGGTCGGGCGGCTCGTGCCGGTCAAGAGGCTCGAGCTCCTCATCGACGCCGTGGCCCGAGCCCGTCTGGTGGTTCCGGGCCTTCGGCTCCTCGTGGTCGGCGAAGGCTACGAGCGGCCCCGGCTCGAGGCGAAGGTCCAGGCCGTGGGGGGGACGTCGTGGATCGACCTCCCCGGGCACCTCTCCGACGACGAGCTGGCGGTCGCCTACCGCAAGGCCTGGGTGCTCGCCAGCACGTCACTGCGCGAGGGCTGGAACATGACCATCACCGAGGCGGGGGCGTGCGGGACACCCGCCGTCGTGTCCGACATGGCCGGGCATCGGGACTCCTTGGCGGACGGGGTGAGCGGGTTGCTCGTCGATCCCGGGGACGAGTTCGTGGAGGCCCTGGTGCAGGTGCTCACCGACACCGAGCTGCGCGACAGCCTGGCCCACGGGGCCATGGCCCGGGCTCGCAGCCTCACCTGGGAGTCGACCGCGGCCCGTGTGCTCGACGCCCTGGTCGACGAGGCCGAGGCGCGCCCGACCTGAGGGCGGGCGCCCGACGGCTCCGCCTCCGCGCTCGCCTCGTCACCGGCGCCGTCTGACCAGATCCACCACGGCGTCGGCGCCCAGGAAGACGATGGCGATCCAGACCAGGATGTTGGCCTGCTCGAAGTGCGTGGGCCAGGCCCCCGACGGGAAGTGCTGGTCCGCCTGCAGGACGAGGGTGTAGACGACACCCCCCATGGCGAAGCCCACGACGGCCAGACCCAACAGGCCGCGCGCCCGGGGCACGATCAATGTCAACGCCACGCCGAGGGCCACGCCGAGGAAGACGGCGAAGAAGACCGCCTGGGGGACGAGCACGCCGGCGCCGAGCCCACACACCGCGGCCAGGACCGCCGCCAGCCCCGGGTCACGGCCCGGGCCGGTGGCGAAGGGGTTCGCCACGGCCGGTGCGTCGGCGTCCTCCGCCATCACCGCGCTCGCTGAGGCACCAGGAGCGTCCGCCCCACCCACGAGGACCGGCTCGCCGCCACGTGCCCGGCGCCGGCGCCGGAGACCGAGGGCGAGGGCGAGACAGGCTGCGACGGCGAGCGCCGAGACCACGAGGGCGACGTTCTCGCCGGACTGCGGCGTCCATCGCAGAGTGACCGACACGGTGCCGGCGCCGGTGGGCTCGACGAGCCAGCCGTTGGCGAACCCGTCGACGAGGGTGGCGGGCCCGAGGATCGCCCGCTGCCGTCGACCGTCGCCTTCCATCCCTTGTTGATGCTCTGGCCCAGCACGAGCCAGTAGGGCTTGGTGACGCCGGAGATCTTCAGGCTGCATCTTCGTCGCCGTCGCCGACGTCGACCCGGACCGTCGGGGCCGGCCCCGCCGCCGGCGCGGCCAAGGGAGCATCCCTCTGCCCGTCCCCGGTGGGCGGCCCGCCTCCGGGACCCGAGTCGAGGCCGAGTTGGTCGATGTCGATCCCGGTGGTCGCGCCGGGTGCGCTCAGCACGACGTGGCTGCCCGCGGCCAGGGTGATCCCTTTGGCGTCAGGGCCACACGGGCGTCACGGTGAGGCCCTGGCCCGCCAGTGCCCCCTGGGCGTCGAGCCACTCAGGGTCACGGAGACCGGTTGCCCGTCCACGGTCAGGAGGTTCGACCGGCACGCACCGGGGAACGCCGCCGGGGGAGCCGAGACCCGGGTCCCGGGGATGCCGAGCTCGGCGATGCCGAGCGGCAGTGAGATGGGCGACCGGCCCACGGCCGAGGCCGAGCCCTGGAAGGAATAGTCCTGGACCTTCTCCAGGCGCACGCCGGTGACCGTGACGGTCAGGTCCCGACCCGTCACCGGGGGGAAGTGCACCGGGACCGCCACCGTCGTGCCTTGCCGTCTCCCGTCGGCCACCGGCGGCAACGCCACGGTCGACGAGGGCGAGTCGGCCGGGCACCGGGCGTCGGCGGCGAGGCGGTCACACGCCTGGATGTGCAGTTGGGTCGGCACCGAGTGGTGCCCGTCGGCCGCCACCACGAGGTCGAGGTGGTCCACGGTCGAGCTCCGGGGCCGGTTGACCTGGATCCAGGCCCCTTTCTGGTTGCCGGCTCCGAGGCCCGGAGACCACATGGTCGACCGGGTCTGCCGTCGATGGCGGACGATGCCGTGGCCCGCCGATCGCCGGGCAGGCGCTGTGAGGAGTACGCCACGACACGCCGCCGCACCTGCCCCGGGACGCCCCACCAGCGCGTCGATGGCGTCGTCGGACGCCATTGCGCTGACGCGGGCGGTGCCCGGTCAGGCTGAACGTGCGCGTGGTGGGCAGCCGTGAAGCTTCGGGCGAGCACGGGCTCGGGGTCGGCGGCGGGGGCCACCGGGGCCACGCGCCGGCGGGTCATCACGACTACGAGCCGGTGCGAACGGGAGGCCGGTCCCACCGACGACAGAAGGTCGGCGGGCATGGCGATGACCTGCTGGCCGCGCGCCCCGGCCACGCCCGACCTCGGCCAGGCCGACGGGCGAGGCCGCCTCTGGTCGTCGTGTCCGAGGTCCCCGATCAGGTTGGTGGCGTCCACCGTGATCCGCAACGTGGTGAAGGTCCGCCGCGGGAAGGTCACCACCTGCCCTGCACCGGAATGTGACGCCGAGCCCAGCTTGACGGTGACGGGCGCGGCGCCGTCGAAGGTCAGTCGTGGCCTGGGTGATCCACTGGTTGACCTCGTAGTCGCCCGCCGCGGGCTGGAGGATCCTGATCCGGCCTGTGGTGGCCTGCTTGGCCAGGGTCACCTGCCAGAACTTGCCCAACGGCGAGGCGCCCGAGGTGGGTCTCCCACGCCGTGCCGCTGATGCCGTCGATCGCCATGGTCGGCGGAGTGGTCCGGGTCGTCGGGGACCGAGGTCACCGAGGCCACGCCGACGATCTGGGCGGTGGACTGGGCGTCGCCGGGGGCCCCGGGGAAGATGTCGAGCGCCACGTTGGGCTTGCGGGTCGGAAGCGGCCAGGGTGATCCCGGCATTGTTCGACACGGTGTTCCACAGGAACGACTGCTTGCGGTTGCTGTCGGTGACCACGAGCGTCGCCCCTCCCGCCAAGGCGCTCGCCAGGGCGGCGGGATGGGAGTCGAGGGTTCCCGCATAGATCACCGGCGAGGTGGTGTCGAGCAGACCCGAGGCCCGCCGCGTCGGCCAGCCCGACGGCGTCCCCGGCGACGAGCAGCGCACCGGTGGTGGACTCGGCGCGGACGATCGGGTCGGGGGTCGTCGACCCCCAGGACCTCGAGGGGGGAGGGCAAGGGCAGGTTGGGCGAGGCCGCCAACGTGGACTCGTCGACCATCGCGATGGGTGACACGTTGGGCTTGGGCGTCCCGTAGCCGACCGGGGGGGAGAGCCCGTCGAGCGGCAGGTGCAACGACTGCCAGAACAGCTGGGGCGGGGGCCGGTCGTAGAGCGCGTATTGCGAGGTCGTTCTGCACGAGGACGTCGCCCACGCTCATGAGGCGGGCCATGGGCGCCAGGGCGGCGGGGTCCGCGGTCCGGTTCTGCATGGGGACGTCGAGGGCGTAGGTCATGTCGTAGCTGGGGAGCGATCCGAGCGGGAGCTGCTGGCGGGTGACGAACGGACGGGTGAGCAGTCCCGGCCAGATGGGGTCGACGGTGTTGCCGTAGCGGTAGGCGCCGAAGTTGTCGCCCGGGATGGCGAACACACGGGTGTCGGTGTTCTGCGGCGTTGAGCGCGGTCGCGGCCTTGGTCACGTAGCTCGGGACCGGGGTGGGGTAGGTGTAGCGGTCGAGCACGGTGCTGCCGTTCCACGACCGGGGGGTTGGCCGCGGCCACGATCGCCGAGCGCCAGTCCGGCGGCGAGCCAGCCCGATGAGGCGGTGTGCGCCGGGCCAGCGCGGTGACGCCCGCGCCGAGCAGGATCGCCAACCCGAGCAGGACCATCGGGGTGGCGCGGTCGGTGGACCGCAGCGCCAGTCCCGCCGTCGTCTTGGTCATGAAGGCCTTGATGAACCCTCCCACCGTGGACGGCGCCGCGTACGGGTGCGACCCGACGGCGAGGACCATCCCCACCACGATGAGCAGGATGAAGAACGGCGCGCTGGCGCCAGCGGACGACGACGGCGGCCGCCAGCGCGAGCAGCGGGACGGCGAAGGTCACCCCGATGAGCCACAGCTGCTGGGTGAACCCCGCCGACGTGGCCGCCCAGGGCCCGGCGATGTCAGACCCGTAGAAGAACCAGTAGCCGAGGCCGCGCAGCACCTCCGAGGACAACGACGTCTTGGCCACGGCCGAGACCTTCTCGGTGACGCCCGAGGACGTTGAGGCCGTAGCCCGACTCGATGGCGAGGGCGTACGCCCACCACAGCGACACTCCGGCCGTGAGCACCACGGTGCGCCACACCGTCGCCCAGGCCTGGCGCAGGGTGTGCTCCTTGGCGACGAACACGGCGTAGAGCAGCCACAGGGTGGGAGCCACCACCGCGTAGACCGGGCCGCTGGCGTTGATCCCGCTGACGGTGAACCAGACGAGGGCGAACAGTGCCGGGTAGCGCCAACCGCCGCCCGCGCACACCGCGGATGACGAAGGCGATCATCCAGCCCAGCCCGGCCCACGGGCAGCACGAGGGACCCGATGACGGCCGACGTCTTGGAGCCAGTACGGCGAGAGCATGTAGGCGACCGCGGCGACGAAGCGGCCCGGCCCCTCGAGGCCGACAGTCCGGCACAGGTACAGGACACCCTGCCCCGGCGCCGAACAGCATCGATGCCCACCCACAGGCGCTGGCCGACCCACAAGGGGATGCCCGAGGGCGTGGACGGCCCAGAAGAACGGGCCCAAGGGGAAGAGGAACCCGATCTGCTCGTGGGTGACGGTGCCGAGGCCCACGGTCGGGTCCCACATCGAGGCCGACTGGCGCAGGAACCGCCCGGCGTCGTGATAGAGGTAGCTCTTGGTGTCGGAGTCGGCGACCCCGGGCTGGGACCACAGCTGGGGCGCAAAGGCGAGGAGGGCGATCGCCAGGTGCTCGAGCCATCCCGGTGAGACCGCCACTCCGATCGCCGATGGCCGGTCCCGACGCGCGCCGCCGTGCTCGGTGCGTCAGGCTCAACGCGCCGTCCCCCCTCTCGGCGTGGGTGCCATCAGGAACGGGCCAGTATGGCATGTGCCCGCCGGGGCCGTGGGCACCGGCGGGGCCCCGCACGAGGTTCGAACGGCCACGGCGGTAACCTGGTCGGGGGGAGCGGGCCTGGGCAATTGGTCGTCGACATCAGCACGCAGACGTGACGCCCGTTGGCCCCGAAACAGACATGCGCAGACCCCACAACGCCTGCTCGTCATGCCTCCTCGCCGTGTCCCTGAGCGTCACGGGATGCTCGGGCGCCTCCAGTGCCGCCAAGGCGCCGCCCCCACAGTCGTCGGAACCCTGGGAAGCACATCGCAGGCCGTCGGGCGCCCGGTACACCCTCGATCAGGTCGTCCAGGACCCCACCCAGAAAGTCGTGGTGGCCGTCGTCTTGACGGCCCACAACACGACCCGGGCCAGCGCGCAATTCGGCAACCTGTCGGTCACCTCGCTTCTGAGCGACACCGCGGGCCACTCCTACACCCCGGACGCGAGCAGCAGCGCCATCGTGCAGCAATGCGAGCAGGGCGGGTTCTTCACGCCGGTCGCGCCGGGTCAGTCCCAACAGGGCTGTGAGTTCTTCAACGTGCCGCCGGGGACGGTGCCGGGGCAGCTCGAGTTGCTGGTGCACCCCACGCTGCGGTGGCAGCTCTCGAGCGCACCGCTCCCGGGCACGGTGCAGCCGGGCACAGGGACAGGGACGGGCACCGGCACAGGAACGGGCACAGGGACGGGCACCGGCACGGGAACCGGGACCGGCACGGGGACGGGCACCGGCACGGGGACGGGCACCGGCACGGGGACGGGACCCAGCCCCGTCAAGAAGAAGCACCGGGCCCATGCTCGGCATCTCAAGAAGGCGAAGGTCAAGAAGGCGAAGCCCAAGGCCAAGGTGAAAGCGAAGAAGCCGAAGAAGCCGAGCTAGAAAGAGCCGATGCGTGGACCGCGGTGCCGGTGACCGACGAGACGACGTCGTCACGAGTCGGGTCCTGGGTCGGCACTGGTCGGCGTCGTCGCCTGGGGATGCCTCCGATGGCGCTCTGAGCTCCTCCCGGTGGCCTACGCGGACGACAGCTCCGTGCACCAGCAGATGGTGCGCTTCGCCGTCGGGCGTTTCGACGGCGGGCCACCTGCCCATGACGAGCTGGTTCCCGTACCTCGGGCTGGGCTCGCCCCAGTTCCTCCACTACCAGGGCCTGCCCGCCATGCTCACCGGGGCCCTGGGGCTGGCCACGGGCGGGGACACCGCCTTCCGCATCACGCTGTACCTCCTGCTCGCCCTGTGGCCCGTGTCGGTGTACTGCTCCGCCCGGCTCTTCGGACCTCGGGCGTGGAGCCTCGGTCCTGACCGCGGCGGCGGCGCCGCTGCTCATGAGCGCGGTCGGCGTGGGCTACGAGCCCAAGGCCTACGTGTGGATCGGGTACGGGGTGTGGGCCCAGTTGTGGGCGTCATGGACGCTGCCGCTGGCATGGGCCTTCACGTGGCGCGCCATGACGTCGCGCACGTGCGGTGTTCCCGGCGGTGGTCTTCGTGGCGCTCACCATGGCCCTGCATTTCGAGACCGGCTATCTGGCCCTGATCCCCATCGGGATCTTCCCGTTCCTCACACCGAGCGCCTGGCGGGCCCGGTTGGCGCGCGCCGCTGGCCGTGGGAGCCGGCGCGCTGCTCGCCTCGGCCTGGGTGACGGTCCCGCTGCTGGCCCAGGGCCGCTTCGCCGCCACCAACGAGATCCTCGTGCACACCCCGCTCGTCAACGGCTACGGGGCCAAGCAGGTGATGTCGTGGCTGGTGACGGGTCAGCTCTTCGACGCGCACCGGTTCCCCGTCGTCACCCTCCTCGCCGGCGCCGGGCTCATCGTGTGCGTGCGCCGCTGGCACAGCCAGGCAACCGGCCGCGCCGTCGTGGCGCTGCTGGTCATGAGCCTGGTCCTGTCCTTCGGTCGCACCACCTTCGGCGGCCTCACCGTCCTGCTCCCCGGGGGCAAGGACATCTTCCTGCGACGCTTCATGATGGGGGCTCAGCTGAGCGGCCTGTACCTGGCCGGCATCGGGGGGGCGGCGGTCATGCGCAGCGTCGCGGCCGGTGTGGCCCGATGGCGTCCTCGCGCCGCGACATGGGCGGCCCGGCCGTCACGCCGGGGCGTGCTCGTGGCCTGTGCCGGCGTGGTGGGCCTCGCCGCCCTCACCCCCGCCTGGTCCCAGATCGACGCCTTCGGTGCCACCAACGCCCACTGGATCGCGGCAGCAGCGCGCCGCGGACGGCTCGCAGGGTGGTGACGTCGATCGCCTCATCGGCTACGTCGTGAGCCACGGGGGTGGGCGGGTCTACGCCGGGATGCCGTCGAATTGGGGATCGAACTTCACCGTGGGGGCGGTCCCGGTCTTCAAGTACCTCGAGAGCCGTGATGTGGACGAGGTGGGCTACACCTTGCGCACGGCGTCTCTCATGACCGATCCCGAGTACTTCTTCGACGAGCAGGTCCCGGGGGACTACGCCCTCTTCGCCGTGCACTACCTGATCCTGCCCCGCCCATCACCCCTCGCCCGTGCCGGCCCGCCCGGTCATGGCCGCGGGCGGGTACCGGCTCCTGGTGCTCGGCAACACCGGGTATCTCCGTGTGGTCGACACCGTCGGGTTCGCTCAGTGCCGACAAGACCGACGTCGGGCACGATGAGCGTGCCCTATCTCCGTTCCGACCTTCCCGGCGCTCGGGGCGATACCTGACCGTCGCCTACGGAGGTTCGCCTCCCGCGCCGCTCACTGCCCCCCAGGTGACCACCCTCACCGGTGCCGCCGGCAGCGTCCGCACCGAGCACGACGATCTCGCCGACGGGCACGTCAGCGCCACGGTGGTGGCCCGGCGTTCGGCCGCCGTCGTCCTCAGCGCCTCGTTCGACCCGGGGTGGTCCGTGCGCGTCGACGGCCGTCGGGCTCCCGTCGAGATGCTCGCTCCCGCGCTCCCGGCGGTGCGAGTCGGGCCCGGCGTCCACACCGTCACCTTCTCCTACGGCGGCTTCGGTCTCTACACCCCGCTGTTCGCCGTCCTGGTCGTGACCGTCGTGATCCTCGTGTGGGCGGGGCTCTTCGACGGCTGGCGTCGCCTCCGCCGGCGTCTGGGCCGAGGCACCGGCCTGAAGGGGACGCGCTACCGGGTCGCCTGACGGCGCCGACGCTGCTTGGCCGCTGTACATGGCGTGATCGGCCTCGGCCAGGAGATCGGCAGGGATCACGTCGGGGTCGCTCGTGAGTGCGAGGCCGACGCTCACGCCGACGCTCAGCTCGGCACCATCGACGGTCATGGGCACGTCGAACGCGGTCTCGACCCGGCTCGCCACCGCCTTCGCGCCGTCCTCGTCGATCGACTCGCACAGCACCACGAACTCGTCGCCGCCGAGATGAGCGGCGGTGTCCGACGGGCCTGATGACCGCCTCGATGCGGCGGGCGGTCTCCACGAGGACCTGGTCACCGACGCCATGGCCCAGTCGGTCGTTGATCCCCTTGAGGCCGTCGACGTCGCAGAACAGCACGCCCAGTGTCTTGGGCTCGCGACGGTCCCGCGCCAATGCCTGGTTCAACCGGTCGTCCAACAGGTAGCGGTTGGGGAGCCCGGTCACCGGGTCGTGTGTCGCCCGGTACGCCATCTCCGCGTCCGCCATGGAGCGCTCGGTGATGTCGCGCATGAGGGCGAGGACGGCGGGCTCGTCGTCCCAATCCGTCGACAGCACTCGCATGTCCGCCAGGATGGCCTCGTTGTCGGACCGGCGCGACGTCGTCGACACGACCGGAAAGCTCGCCGGCTTCCCGACGAGCTGTGCCCGGGTGGTGCCGAGCATCACCGCCGCCGCGGTGTTGGCGAAGACCACGATGCCGTCGCGGTTGACCACGATCACCCCGTCGGTGCTGTTGTCGACCGCACCCCGGAAGTGGCCTTCGACACTGGTCAGGCGGTCGCGCAGCTCCCGGACCTCCTGGCGGAGATCGTTGCGCTCGTGGTCGCCCCGTGGCTCGACTTCGTCGGTTGCCAATAGCTTCTCTCAGGCCGTTTCAGACGAAGTGGCGCAGAAGCTCTCGGCCCGGCTCGACGCGTGTCCGCCGAACGCCGAGCTGGTATGCCACTCCTAGTCCCCCATGTCTCACTGATTGTGGGCCATACGGCCCACTAGTGTCCCAACTTACTCACAACGTTGATCCAATTCCGGCTCGTTCGGCCACGGAGCGTCGGAACGTGGGAACGTGGGAAACGGCCACGGAGGGCACGGGGGAGTCGGGGAAGGCATCCTGAGGGGGTGGGCGACCCACCCCTCGCCATGTTCCCGCTGTCGACCGTGCTCTTCCCCCACGCACGGGCCTTCCTGCATGTCTTCGAGCCCCGGTACCGGGCCATGGTGGCCGACTGCCTCGCCGGCGATCGTCGGCTCGGCGTGGTCCTGATCGCCCGGGGGTCGGAGGTGGGAGGCGGCGACCAACGGGTCGACGTGGGGACCCTGGCGTCGATCGAGACCGCCGAGCCCGCGGCCGACGGCCGATGGCACCTCGCCGTGGAGGGACTCGCTTGCTCCGGGCCACGCGGTGGCTCGACGACGATCCCTACCCCCGGGCTCTGGTCGAGGGCTGCGACGTCGTCCCCTTGACCCACAGCGACGCGCTGCGGTGTGGCCGAAGCCGAGCTCCGACGGGTGCGGGCCCTGCTGTCGGAGCTCGGCCACGGACCCGGCACTGCCCGAGGCGCTGTCGCTGGGCGACACTCCCGACATGATCGCTCTGGCGCCTGTGCGCGCAGGCCCCGGTCGGCGTGCTTCGATCGCCAGCGGCTGCTCGAGGCCCCCGGTCCCGACGAGCGGGTCGACCTTCTCCTCGAGCTCGTGCGAGACGTCGGCGAGGACCTCGCTCGGCTCCTGGCCGGCGGGTGACCACACCCCGGGTCCGATACGCAGCGATGCGCCGCCGGCGCGCGGATGTCAGTCCAGGGCGTTGAGTGCCTGCTGTGCGGCTTGGAGACGCAAGCGCCTTGGCCCGCTCTTCTTCGTCTCTACGCCTGCGCTCCTCGTCCCGTCGCATGAGGAGATGGCGGTATCCCTCGTTGGCGGCCTCGACGCAGTCCTTGACGTACTGCACCGCCCCACGGAGGTCGGCGGCCGGCACCGTCCAGTGGATCGTGCCGCCGATGCGGATGTCGGGTGAGGGCATGTCGACGAAGTCCGGCGAGCCGCTGCGATGCACGGCCGTGCCGCGGAACTCGCGCGCCCAGTCGCTGGTCGGGCGCCGGTTGAGCGACCACACCACCTGGACACCGTCACCTTCGACGTCGACGGCGTTCTTGCTCGTGATCGCGATCGGCTCCCACGGCAACGCGCTGCCACCTCCTCGGGTTCGACCCTCCGAGGCTAATCGACCGACGTGGGCGTGGGTGCTCCGCGCCCCGGGGAACAGCACCTGTCGTCGCCTGCGCCGGGCTGAAACCCCAAGACCGCGACGCCGACGCCGCGCAGCGGGCATCATGTTCCCCTGTGCAGATGCTGCTCGTGCGTCACGGTCACGCCGGGACGAAGGAAGGTTGGGTCGGCGACGACCGGCTCCGACCCCTCGACGCCCGGGGACGACGCCAGGCCGAGCACCTCGTGGGGGTCATCGTCCCCATGCAACCGAGCCGCTTGATCTCGAGCCCCTACGTGCGCTGCCTCGAGACCATGGAGCTCATCGCGGCCAAGACCGGCCTGGGCGTGGGCCAGGACGCCTCGCTCACGCCCAACGCCGGGTCGCGGGCTCTCGAGCTCATCAGAGGATTGTCCTCGGGTGATCCTTCGAGCCGGATCGTGTTGTGCACGCACGGCGAGGTCATCGGGGACGTGTTGGGCGTGCTCGCCCGGGAGGACGGCATACGCCTGAGCCGCCGGCCGCCCGGGCTCAAAGGATGCGTATGGGTCCTCGACCTTCACAAGGACAAGGTCACCGCGGCGCGCTACATCACCCCGGGCCGATGATGGCGGCGGCGTAGGACGGGACTTGCTGCGCAGCGTCGAATGACGCTGCGCAAGACCCTGATTCCGCGCGGGCGCGTGGTAGACAGGCCGCCGTGACCACGCTGCAGACTCGGCCGGCCACGCGTGCTCGTCGCGGGCCCGGCCCATGCCCGGGCGCGTCGTCAGGGATACCACGCCGAGATCCTCCTCGTGAGCTTCTCCGCCCTGCTCATCGAGGTCTGTTACACGCGGGTCATTTCGTTCAAGCTCTTCTACTACTACACGTACCTCATCATCGGCCTCGCCCTGCTCGGTATCGGGACCGGTGGCGTCCTGGTGGCGGTGTCGCGACGGCTTCGCGCGGCCCGGACCGACACCGTGTTGCTTTGGAGCTTCCTCCTCGGAGGTGCGGGGGTCGTGGTGAGCTACGTGGTGGTTGCCTACACGTCGCTCGATTCCCTCGCCATCTGGGACTACGGCACGTCCGGATCGGCCAAGAGCATGGGGGACCTGCTCGCCATCTGCCTGTTCATCTTCGTCCCCTTCGTCGCGCCCGGCGTCATCATCGCCACGCTCTTCGGTCGCCGTCCCGCAGGGGGTGGGCAGCCTCTATTTCGCCGACCTGGTGGGTGCGGGTCTGGCGTGCGCGCTCGTGATCTACCTGGCGGGATCGATCGGCCCGCCCGCCACGATCATGCTGGCCGCCACCGTCATGTTCTTCGCGGGGGCGATCGTCTTGGGCCGGACCCGACCGATCGCCTTGCCGTTCCTGCTCCTGCTCATCGGGCTCAGCACGGTGCTGATCGTGAACCCCGACCTGCTGCCGGCACAACGCCTCGACACCACCAAGGTCAGCTTCAAGGTGGACAAGCCGATCTACTCGGCGTGGAGCTCGATCTTCAGGGTCGACGCCGTGCCGGCGGGCCCCGACGTGCGGGCGCTGTATCACGACGGGATCGTCGGGTCCGCCATCTACCGCTGGAACGGCAAGGTGCCCTCGCTGGCCCACTACGAGTTCGGTGCCGATCCCCGCGCCATCCCGTTCGCCGTGTCGAAGACCCCCCCACGCCACGAAGCGATCATCGGGGCGGCGGGAGGTCACGAAGTCCTGGCGTCTTTGTGGTTCGGCGCGAAGCACATCGACGCCGTGGAGCTCAACCCGGTCACCTACTCGCTCGTGAAGACGACGTTCGCCGACTTCGACGGCCACCTTGCGCAGGACCCCGCAGTCAATTACGTGAACGCCGACGGCAGGTCCTTCATGGCCCGGAGCGACCGTTCCTACAACTTGATCTGGTACCCCGCGCCTGACAGCTACGCGGCCACCAACGCCGCCACCGCCAGCGCCTTCGTCCTCTCCGAGAGCTACCTCTACACCACCAGCGCCGTCGTCGACAGCCTCAAGCACCTGGCACCGGGCGGGATCTTCGTCGCCCAGTTCGGCGAGATCGACTACAGAGACAGCCCGTATCGGACGACCCGGTTCGTGGCCACGGCGCGACAGGCCCTTGCCGATCTCGGCGTCGACGACCCCGAGGGCCACATCCTGGTGGCGAGCTCCCCGGCGCGATTCTTCGGGTCCTTCACCTTGTCCACGATCCTCGTGAAGCGAGCTCCCTTCACCCCGGCCGAGGTGGGCCGCTTCGTCGCCTCCCTGCCGTCGATACCGGGGACGACGCTGCAATTCGCCCCGGGGCACAAGGTGCCGCCGACCCCCGTGGACACGGTCATCTCGAGCACCGTTCCCCAACTCCGCTCGTTCTACGCCTCATACCGCTACAACGTCGTGCCCACGACCGACAACGACCCGTACTTCTGGCACTTCGCCCGGTTCGGCACCGTCCTGCACAACTACGTCCACGCCATCAACAGCCAGGACCGCGAGTACGAGGTGGGAGAGCGCGTGCTCGTGCTGCTGTTGGCGCTGTCGGCGCTGATCTCCGCGGTGTTCCTGCTCCTGCCGTTCGTAGCCATCCGGTCGACCTGGCGACGATTGCCGGGAAAATGGATCTCGGCGCTGTTCTTCGCTGCCATCGGGTTCGGATTCATGTTCTTCGAAGTCACCTTGATGCAGCTGCTGAACCTCTTCCTCGGATACCCCACCTACGCCCTCACCATCACCTTGATGTCGCTCCTGGTGTTCACCGGGATCGGCGCCCTGCTCAGTCCCACGCTGGGGAACCGGCGCCACACGGTGACGGCGCTCGTGCTCGCCATCACCGGGCTCACGGTGTTCTACGTCCTCGGACTGACGCCGCTCACCGACGCGCTGCTCGGCATTCCCATGGCGGCCCGCGTGCTCATCGCCTTCGGGCTCCTGGCGCCGCTCGGGATCTGCCTGGGCCTGTTCATGCCGCTCGGGGTCCGGGCGGTGTCGACGATGAGCGACCAACGCCGCGAGTACGTGGCCTGGGGCTGGGCGGTGAACGGGTTCTCCTCAGTGGTGGGGGCGGTCCTGGCGACGCTTCTGTCCATGGTCTACGGCTTTCACGTCGTCCTGCTTCTCGGGCTCGGCGCCTATCTGCTCGCCCTCCTCGCCTGGCGGCGCCTGGCCCGTCGTGCCGTGCTGGCGGCGTCGCCACCGTGACCGGGATGCGCTTCGACGCACCGTCGCGCCCGGCCGTTACCATGGGCCGACATGACGACGTCGCCCGCTAGCGCGACGCCGTCCCTCGGCGGCTCGAACAGAGGGGGACTGCGGCGTTCGATCGCGCTCTTCCGCGCCTTTCGTGTCGAGCAGACCGACCCCGATCACTTCTACACCGTCCAGGCCGCCGACGCCGTGGAGCAACTGGGCCGCTGGGCCGATGTCGAGGGAAAGCTCGTGGTGGACATCGGGGGCGGCGCGGGATACTTCACCGAGGCCTTCGTCCGGGCCGGGGCCCGGTGTCTCCTGGTCGAGCCGGGGGCGGCCGAGCCCGAGGACGACGACGAGTCACTGAATGCCGGATCGGGCCCGGTCTCGGCCGAGGCCGCGGCCGAAGCCGCCCGGAGGGAGCGACATCGCGCCGCGGTCCGGGCCGGTCGCCGGGCCCCGGGGCGGACCGTCGCCGGCGACGGCAACCTGCTCCCGTTGCCCGACGGGGTCGTCGACGTGGCCTTCTCCTCCAACGTGCTCGAGCACGTCCCTGCATCCGCCACGGTTCCTCGACGAGATGGTCCGGGTCACCCGGCCCGGCGGCATCATCTACCTGTCGTTCACGGCGTGGTACTCGCCCTGGGGTGGTCATGAGACGGCCCCCTGGCACTATCTCGGCGGGCACCGGGCCGCCCGGCGCTACGAGCGTCTGCATGGCCGGCCACCGGGAAACCGGTTCGGCTCGTCGCTCTTCGCCTGCCACGTGGGGCCCACCCTGCGCATGGCCCGCGCCCACCGGGGCGTGGACGTCGTGGCGGCCCTTCCCCGGTACTACCCCGATTGGATGCGCTGGGTCATCGAGGTCCCGGGCGTGCGCGAATTGGCGACGTGGAACCTCCTCCTCGTGCTCCGTCGCCGGTCGGCCATCGCGTGAGCTCGGCGGAGCACGCCGACGACCCCTCCGGGCCCGGTCCGGTGGCACTGGCGATGGCGGCTCCCGACACCGCCGAGGGGCGGGGACAGCACAGGGGCAGCGGAGTCTCGAGCCGACGTGACAACCGTCGCTACTGGATGTGGCTCGGAGCTGTCACCCTCATGGGGTTCGGGATCCGGCTGGCGACGGTGCTCGGTCGCCCCAACCGCACGCCCGGAGGCGACGCGTACTACTACCACTACGCGGCCAACCTCCTCGTGGAGGGCCACGGCTTCATCGACCCCTGGCAGTACGCCCGACACTCTCCCCAGGTCGTGCAGATCGCCGACTGGCCGCCGCTGTTCGTCTTCGTGCTGGCGGCCGCGTCGGTCGTCGGACTGAAGACCTTCTTCGCGCACCGGGTCTGGTGCTGCATCATCGGGGCCGCGGCGGTGACGGTGTGCGGCCTGACCGGCCGGGAGATCGCCGGGCGACGAGCCGGACTGATTGCCGCCTTCGTCGTGGCGGTCTACCCCAACATCTGGATGAGCGACGAGCTGGCGCTGTCGGAGACCCTCTCCCCACTCCTGGTCGCGCTCGTCCTGCTGTGTGCGTATCGCTTCTGGAAGCGAGCCCGGCATGCGTCGCATGCTCCTCCTCGGGGCCGTCGGCGGGCCTCGCCATGCTGGGCCGCGACGAGCTGGCGCTGCTCGTACCCTTCGTCGTGGTCCCCCTGGCGCTGCTGGCCCGGGTGAGGTGGCGGTCGCGCCTGGCCCTGGGCGCGACCGGGGTCCTCGTGGCGCTCGACCGTGATCGCCCCTTGGGTCGGGTACAACATGAGTCGCTTCCAGAAACCCACCTTCATCAGCTCGGGGTTCGGGATCACCCTGGTGTCCGCCAACTGTGACGTGACGTGGTCGGGGCACTTCGAGGGCTACTGGTCGCTGCAGTGCGGGCTCCATGCGCCGATCGACGATCACGCCGACCGGTCGGTCCAGGCCGGCCAGGCCCAGTCGCTACGCGCTGCACTACATCCGTGCGCACGAGAGCCGTCTGTGGCGCGTCGAGCTGGCGCGGCTCGGGCGGGCGTTCGGGGCCTTCCATCCGGTGTCGCAGGTTCAGCTCGACTATTACGTCGAGACCAGGCCATATCACTGGGCGCTGGTCGGCCTCGGCATGTACTACGCGCTGTTCGCCCTTTCCCTGGGGGGAACCGTGGTCCTGCGGCGAAGGCGCGTCCCGGTCTTCCCGCTGTGGGCGGTCGGCCTGGACGTCGTCGCCACGGTTCTCGTCAGCTTCGGCAACACCCGGTACCGCACGCCGTTCGAGGTGACCCTCGCCCTGCTCGCCGCGGTCCAGCTCGATGCCCTCTGGGGGCGCCTCGTGCACGGCCGTCGCGCCCGGGACGTCGTCCTCGGCGACGAGCGGGGGGCGACGTCGTCATTCGGTGACCGGTGACGTCACGGTCGTCGCGGTCGCGGGTCGGGCCGAGGCCGCCCGGGCGCCGCGGCGAGCCGCTCCACCATCCCAACCGGTCCTTGAGGGCGAGGATGCGGTCGCTCGAACAGGAGGTAGCTGATGGTGGCCGAGGCCACCGCCAGGCCGAAGACGGCTCCGAACAACTCTGCCAGCGGCACCCGGAACAGCAGCGTCGGTCCAGCGAAAGACGTAGAGGTCGACCCAGGCCTGGTGCCAGAGGTAGACCCCGTAGGAGACGACGCCGAGCGCGGCCACGGGCTTGCACCGCAGCACCCACCGGATGGCACCCCGTGTGCTGAGGGCCGAAGACCGCCGGCAGCAGCAAGAAGAAGGCGAACAGCCCGTACAGCACTTCCTGGGCGACGCCGCGTCCCGGTGGGTTGTGCTCGAGCGGGGACCGCGACACCCCGAGGTGCGAGACCGCCCACAGCATGGCGAGGGCGAGCATCCAGCTGACCCAGGGCATGACGGGGTGCCACAGCCAACGCGGTGCCGAGCGCCGATGCGCGAACCAGCTGCTCACCACGGCCAGGAGCATCCCCAGCGCGAACAGGTCGAAGCACGGCGGGAGCCACTCGAGCGCCACGTAGGCGAGGGGCGAGTGCAGGTGCAGGAGCCAGAAGCGCAGGCCCAACCCGATGCGCGAAGAGCCCCGCCAGCGCCACGAGCTCGCGGGTCAGCTGGTGGCGGTCGGAGCGGCGCCCGCGCACCACGAGCATGGCGTAGAGGGGCAGGAAGAGGTAGAAGGCGACCTCGGTGCACAACGACCACGCCTGGGTGATCCCGGTGAGCGCGTGCGAAGGGAAGTAGACCTGCACCAGCCCGAGGTAGATCAGCAGCGAGTGCCACCCGGGGTGGACCTTGGTGTCGATGTGCATGACGTAGTTCGTGATCAGGAATGCCAGCCAGTATGCCGGCATGATCCGCAGGAACCGTCGCGCCCAGAACTTCCCCGTGGCCGGGGCCGCACCGCCGGCGATGTGCGAGGCCGCGAACGGCCGGTACAGAAGGAAGCCCGAGATCAAGAAGAACACCGACACGCCGATCTCCAACCGGGCCGTGTAGATGCCCGGCCGACGACCGCAGGGTGAACCCCGACGCGAACGACGTGTGCACCAGGACGACGAGCACCGCGGCGATGGCGCGCAGCCCGTCGAAGCACGGGAAGTGTCGGGGCCGCGCCGGCGCAGTCCGGTGTGCGGGAGCTCGACGACGACCCCACCGGCGCACGCCTGGGACCGGTCGCTCGGCTCCCGAGTCTCGTCGATGGCCTCGGGCGCAGGAACAGGCGCGACGTCGACCATCAACCGATCGACCGTAGCATGGCGCCTTCGCCACCGGTCAGACGCTGCGGACGTGTTTGCCCCGCCGTCCTGGCGCCGTCGCTTTCCGACGTGCTGGTCGGACCGGAGGCCGGTGCCATCCGCGCGGCTCGTCGTCACCCGGGCGTGCCGCGGCGCGGGCGCGACGGTCGCGTAGCTCTTGGACCAACGCGTCGGCGCCGAGCGCGGCGACGGCGAACCAGGCCAACGTGCTCGCGGTCTCGAAGTGCGTGGGCCAGCCGAACTCGGCCAGGAAGCGGAACTTGCTCTGGCCACTGGTGACCATCCGGTCCACCGCCACGAGCAGGCCCACCGACCCCAGCGCCAGCAGGATCCGCCCGTACCCGACCACCAAGGCCAGGAACGCGGCGACGGCCCACGGGAGCGCCGGCCCGCGGGGAGATGACCGCGGAGGTGACTCCTCCGACGACGACCGGCGCCGCCACGATGACGAACCACCGGGGTCGTGCACCCGTGCGACCGCAGCGGGGAGCCGAGCCGCGGGCCGGGGTCCTCGACGTCGGTGCCACGGCCCCCGTCGTCGACGGCCCCGCATACGGCCGCCGTCATCGACGGCCGCCCGACGCCACCGGCCCCCGACGCGCCTGTCGTCCCGATCGTCACCGGCGCGGCCGTGGTGGCCACCGACACCGGGCGACGGGGCCGATGGCACCGGTCGGGCCGGCCGGCACGGCGATCGCTCGCACCGTCGTGCCGGCGCCGACGGCGCGGCCAGCAGGCCAGGACCACGACACAGCCGAGGGTGACCGCCGAGATCGATCAACGCCACCCACACCAGTCGTTGCGGGCGTCCAGTCCAGGGTGATGACCATGTCGTGGCCCGGCTTCGACGGCGTCACCAGCCAGCCGTTGGCGTAGCCGTCGATGAGCCTGGGGAGCACCCAGGTCCGAACCGGTGCCGGTGGTGGCGTGCCATCCGGCGTTGGTGCTCTGGCCGAGCACCATCCAGAACGGGCCGGTCGGATCGTGCACGACCACCTTGGCCGAGGTGGCCGAGGAGCGCACCACCGCAGCGTGGGCGCCGGGCCCGACTCGGCCGGCTGGGCCCGGCCCGAGGCCGTGACCGGGAGCGCCGCGCCACCCGCGGCCGAGTCGAGGACCAGGCTGTCGATGTCGACGTCCACGCCCGGGGGAAAGCCCGGTTGGGTCTGCACCTCGTGGGGGCCCGCGGCCGAGTGCGATCCCGTTGGCGGCCGAGCCGCACCCGCGCACCTCGAGGGAGCCGAGCGACGACGCCGACGCCGTCGGTCCCGGTGATGCTCACCGGGACCGGGCACGCCGTCCACCGTGAGCAGGTCGCTGCGACACGGGACCGGCAGCTGCGCGGGCCCGGGAACCGCCCGTGGCATGCCGGGGATGTCCATCTCCGCGATCCCGATCGGCAGCGCCACCTGCGTGTCGGAGTAGTAGTCCAGGTCGGTGACCGGGCGCACCGAGTCGAACGTCACCCGCACGTTGGTGCCGGTCAGCGGCGGGGAACGCCACGGCGACACGTCCTGGGTCGCCCATGGCTCGGACCGGTCCGCCAGCGCGGGAAGGGCCACGGTGCGGGTCTGGCCACCGGCGCTCACGGTGATCGAGGTGGGCACCGAGTGCCGCCCGTCGGTCGACGATCGACATCGACAGGTGGTCGAAGGTGATGGGGTGCGCGAGGTCGTACTCGAGCCAGCTGCCGGCTTGCGGCCCGATGCCCGGGCTCCACACCGTGTTCGGGTTGCCGTCGAGCGTGGCCGAGGTCCGGTCCTGCGACATCGCCGGGCAACCGCCCCGAGGAGTAGGCGGCTCTGATCCCGGGCACCGTCGTCCCGAGCAGACGGTCGAGGACGTCGTCGGGGACCAGGGCCGACAACCCGGCGGTCCCGCTCACCGAGAACGTCCGCGCCGTCGGAAGGGTGAAGGTGCGGGCGATGGCGATCTCGGGGTCGGTGGCCGGCGGCACCGGCGCCGCGGTCTGCCTGGTCATGACGATCGTGAGCCGGTGTGACTGCCGATGACGCGCCGGCCGCGGTCGAGGAGGTCCTCGGGCATCCGCAGCACCTCGTCGACCTGCTGGCCGGGGAGTCGCACCTCGGCGAACCCGACACCCGACTTGCCGTCGTAGGACTTCTCGATGCCGGTGTTGGTGGCGTCGATCGTGATCTTCAGCGTCGTGAAGGTCCGCGTCGGGAAGCTGAGCGTCTGACCCGCCGAGGTCCGCGAGGACGCGCCGAGCTTCACCGTGATGGGGCGGCCACCGTCGAAGCGCAGCGTGGCGCGCGTGATCCAACGATTGCGCGGCCCGTACAGGGGTTGGACGAGGTTGACGTGGTCGGTGGTGAGCGGATGGTTCAGGACGATTCGCAGGTACTGGCCCACGGGGTTGTCGAAGGAGCCCACGATCCACGTGGTGCGCAGGTTGCCGTCCATGGCCTGGTCCGGGCGGTCCTCGGGCACATACGTGATGGGGTTGCCGTAGCTGCTCGCCTGGACGCTCTTCACCCCCCGCTGCTCGCGCGACCGTCTGGTCGGTGTCGCCCGGCGACGGCGCGAACAGCGGAAGGCGCGCGTCGCGGGTGTCGGGGACGAGCGGTCTCTCGTGGGCGGTCTCGGTGTAGCCGAAGTTGTCGCCCACGGTCCCGAACTGCTGGGCCTGGTTGCGGTTGGTGTCGGTCACCACCAGGTCCGCACCTGCGGTCAGCTCGCGTTGCAGCGCGGCGGGCTCCGCGGAGAGCGAAGGGGAGTAGAACACCGTCGCCTGGCCGTCGAGGAGGCCGGCGCCCGCGGCGGCGATCAGCCCCGCACCGTCGCCGTCGAGCAGGATCGGTGTGGTGGCTCCCTCGGCGCGCAGGATGGGCCGCGCTCCGGCGACGGCGAACACAGCCACCGGTTGGGGGTAGGGGGCGTCGTGGGGGAGCCCGAGCTCGGTCTCGTCGATCAGGGGGTACTTGACCGGTGGCGCGCGCGGTGACGGCCCGGGCTCCCGAAGCCCACCGGGTCCGAGAGGCCCGGGGGAGGTGGGTCGAGCTTCTGCCACAGCGCCCGGGGGCGGGGCGAGTCGTAGTGCTCGTAGGCGAGGTCGGACTGGACCACCAGGTCGCCCGCGCTCATGAGGCGCAGCAACGGCGCCACCGCACTGGGGTTGAAGGTGTCGTCCTGGATCTCGTCGTCGAAGGTGTCGAGCAGGTTCGCCGATCCCGGCGACCCGTAGGGGACGAGGCCGCGATCGACCTCGGGACGGGTCATGAGCCCCGGCAGCACCGGCTCGAGGGTGGTACCCCATCGGTAGGTGGAGAAGTCGATCCCGGGCTCGAGGAGCACGCGGGTCTGGGTGGCGCCGGGCTGTTTGTCGAGATAGTTCGCGGCCTGGCTCCAGTACGACGGGATCTTCTCGGGCCGCGACAGGTTGGCCGCCACGAACTGGCCCGTCCACAGGGCCGGGAGGTCGGCCGCCACCAGGCCGGCCGCCGCCATCGCGGCGAAGATGCCGACGATCTTCCATCGTCTGAGCAACGCCGCGACGGCTGCTCCCAGGAGGACGGCGGTGCCCAGGACCACGAGGGGCGTGGCCCGGTTGGTGCTGCGCAGTGCCAACCCGACCGTCGAGCCGGTGGCGGCCGCCTTGACCAGGGACCCGAGCGGCGAGGGATGCGACAGCGGATGCGCGCCCACCGAGAGGATCGTGCCCACCACGACCAGGGCCACGAAGTAGGCGCGCTCTCGCCAGCGCAGGAGGAACGCGCCAGGAACGCGACGGCGGGCAAGGCGAAGCTCACCGCCAACAGCCACAGCGACGTCATGTAGGGCCCGGCCATGGGCAGGTAGAGGCCCAGCTTGTCGACCCCGTAGAAGAACCAGTACCCGAGCCCTCGCAAGGTCTCCGACGCCAGACTGGTGCGGGCCACCGTCGGGATGGACTCGGTGTACTTCAAGATGTTCATTCCGTAGGCACCCTCGACGGCCAGCCCCGCACCCCACCACAGCGACACCGCCGCGCTGAGCAGTGCGATCTTGAGTGCCGTCGACACGGCGCGGCGCCATTGCACCCGACCGGCCACGAGCTCCCACAGCACCCACAGCGCGGGCCCGACGCCGACCAGGATCAGGGCCACCGCGTTCGTACTGCCCACCAACGCCACCACGAGCGCGAAGAGCGCACAGTGCCGCCACCCCCCTCGGCGCAGTGCCCGTGCTGTGAGCCCGACCATCCACGGCAGCCCGACCCACGGCAGCAGGAGCGCGGACTGACGCGCTTCGTTCTGCAACACGTACGGCGAGAGCATGTACGCGAGCGCGGCCACCATGGCGCCCACGCCACCGATCGTCGCGGTGTCGAGCGAGCCCGGGCCCGACCGCCCCGTCGAGGGCGACAGCGTGCGCATCAGGAAGAGCACACCGGCCCCGGCGAAGAACAGGAGGCTCCCCGTCCACAGCCGCTGCGCCACCCAGGTGGGAACTCCGAGGAGCGACATGAGCGCGTAGTAGGGGCCCATCGGGAGCAGGTACCCGATGTACTGGTGCGTCACGGTGCCCATCGAGACGTCGGGGTTCCACATCGAGACCACCTGCGACATGAAACGAGCCGGGTCGGTGTAGAGATACTGCTTGGAGTCGTCCTCGACCATGCCCGGGGCGGTGCGCAACAGCGGGACGTAGGCCACCGCGGCGAGGACGAGGTGTGCCGACCACGTGGCCACGGACCCGTGGCGGGAACGAGGTGGGCGCTGGGAGTTGGGCGGGCGGGTCAGGGTCACGGCGCGACGTCGGCTTTGCACCCGGGACGCGAGCTCTCGAAGCCTCCGGGTGGCGGGCGCAGCCTACGAGGTGCGCGCCGGCCAGTGCCCGACGGCTCGGGTCCACGACCAGGGGGCGTCCCTGTCCGCCGGTGGGCCGCCGTGTAGAAACAGTCGCGCGGCGACCGGGTGGGAGAGGGAGCAGGCGTATGAGCGGCAGGCTCCCGACGGGCGATCTCGCACTGCGCTCGTGGAAGGACCCGTCGGTCGTGGCCCTCGCCCTCGTGGCGTTCGCCTCGGGGTTCGGCCAGGGCGGCGCCGTCGCCGCCCTGGGGGACGTGGCCAAGCACTTCGGCCACGTGGTCCACGGTGCGACCATCGCCGATCAGGCCGGGCTGTCGGGCACCGTGCTCGGTGTCGGGCTCGCCGTGCTGCGCCTGGCCTCGGTCGGCGCCCTGCCTCTCGCCGGGCTGGCCGACCGGCTGGGTCGGCGGGCCATGCTCCTGGCCACGTGCTCGATCGGTCTCGCCTTCACCGTGGTCGCGGCTGCCAGCCCCGGGTACTGGTGGTTCGTCGTCATCTTCGCCCTGGGCCGCCCCCTTCTGAGCGCCACCAACGCGCTGGCCCAGGTCAGCGCGGCGGAGAAGACCGATTCCCACAACCGCGCCAAGGCGGTGGCTCTCATCGCCGCGGGGTACGGCGTGGGCACGGGGCTGACGGCGGTGGTCCACGGCCTGGCCAAGTCGACGCTCGGCTTCCGGGGCCTGTTCGCCCTGGCGCTCGTGCCCTTGGTCGCGGTCGTCGTCATCCGGCACCGGCTCGTGGAGCCCGGCCGCTTCGCCGTGGCAGCTGCTGCGACCGAGCACCCCGTCCCCGTGTTCGGAGCGGTCGGTCGTGCCTACCGGTGGCGGCTGCTCACGGTGGCTTCCATCGCCTTCGCCGTGGCCGTGGTCACGGGCCCCGCCAACAGCTTCGTCTTCGTCTACGCGCAGAACGTGCTCAAGATGTCGGGCGACGAGACCGCGGCCATGGTGGGCGTCGCAGCGGTGTTCGGGCTGGTCGGGCTGCTTCTCGGCCGCGTCATGGCAGACCACGTCGGGCGCCGGCCGACCGGCGCCCTGGCCATGACGGCGATGGCGCTCACGGGCGTTCTCGCCTACAGCGGGTCTCGTGACGCCCTGCTCGTCGGCTACGAGTGTGGTGTCCTGGCCGCGGCGACGTTCGCCCCCGCGGCCGGCGCCCTCGCCAACGAGCTGTTCCCGACCTCGGTCCGGGCGTCGGTGGCGGGGTGGCTCGTCGCCGCCAGCGTGGCGGGCGCGACTGTCGGGCTCGTCGCCTTCGGTGCCATCGCCGATGTCGGCGACCGGTTCGCGGTGGGCGGCGCGGTCACGTTCCTCCCCGTCGTGCTCGCCACCGCGCTCTTCGCCCTGCTGCCAGAGACCAAGGGGCGTGAGCCCGAGGATCTCTGGCCCGACATCGCGAAGGGCACCGGTGGAGCGCTACCGTCGGCGTGATGGAGCTCATCCAGGCCCTGCGCACGACCGGCGCCGTGCGCGACTTCCTCCCCGGTCCCGTGGACGACGATGCCCTGTACCGGATCCTCGACGCCGCTCGGTTCGCGCCCAACGGCGGCAACCGCCAGGCATGGCGAGCCATCGTGGTCCGCGACCGGGCTCTGAAGTCGACGCTTCGCGACCTCTACCTCCCCGGTTGGTACGAGTACCTGGCCCAGAGCGCAGCCGGGCTCGTGCCGTGGGCTCCGATCACCGACTTCGAAGCCGAGCGTCGGGCTGTCGAAGGTGCCGACGCCTTTGCCGCTCAAGCCGCCGCCGGCCCCGGAGGATTCGCCGAGCATCTCGATGAGGTGCCCGTGCTCATCCTGGTCCTCGCCGATCTCCGCAAGCTGGCGACGGTCGACCGCGGCGCCGAGCGCTACACCTTCGTGGGCGGGGCGTCGGTGTACCCCTTCGTGTGGAGCCTCCTGCTGGCAGCCCGCGGCGAAGGGCTGGCAGGGGTCATGACCACGATGGTGGTGCGACGCGAGACCGAGGTTCGCGCCGCCTTCGACCTGCCCGAGCACCTGGCGGTGGCCGCCCTGGTCGCGCTGGGCCGGCCCGTGCACCAGCCGGAAAGGCTCACCCGCCAGGCCGTCGAGGAGTTCGCCACCGTCGACCGCCTCGACGGGCCCCCGCTGCGCGGCCCGAGCTGACCCGAGACGCCGGGCGGGGCATCGTGACACGACGGCGGACGCTGCTGTTGGAATGCCGCCTGGGCGACGCCTCGGCGGTGGTCGAGGCCATGGACAAGCTCACCGCGGCGCACGACGGCTGGGTCAACCTGCATCCGCAAGTCCGCCCCGAGGACGAGCCGCCGCCGCGGTCGGGGTTGACGACGCTGCTTCTGGCCGGCCCGGTCCACGACGTTCCGGTGTGCACCTGGGTGGCCGGGAAGCTCACGCGCCAGCAGGTCCCGCAACGGGATTCCGTCGGCGTCCAACACGCGGCAGGGGCCCGGGTGCTCGGCCGGCTCGCATCGGCCGGGCTGGTCGTGCCTGAAGGATGGGCACTGGTCCAGGACCATCCTCGTCGGGGCCTGGTGGTGGCGCCCGCACCCGGCGGCGACAATGCCGCGGTCCTGTCGTGGCTCCTCGAAGCCGGCACCATCTTGAGCGCGGTGCGACTGACCGGCGACTGGCAGGCCGAGGTCCACCTGCCCCTGTGATCGCCCGTCCCCGAACGCGCGCTGGCTGTAACCTGCAGCGATGCCGCCCATCCGCATCGGTGTGCTGGGCGCGGCCCGGATCACACCCGTGGCCCTGATCCGCCCGGCCCACCACGTTGCGGAGGCCGAGGTCGTGGCGGTCGCAGCTCGCGACCACAGCCGGGCGACGGCGTTCGCGGCCAAGCACGGCGTCGCTCGCGTCGTGGCCTCCTACGAAGACCTCGTCGGCGATCCCGACATCGACGCCGTCTACAACCCTCTGCCCAACGGCCTCCACGGCCGGTGGACCAAGGCCGCGCTGGCGGCCGGGAAACACGTGCTGTGCGAGAAGCCATTCACGGCCAACGCCGGGGAGGCCCGTTCGGTGGCGCAGTCGGTCCCGGCCGGCAGGGTGGTGATGGAGGCGTTCCACTACCGCTACCACCCGGTGTTCATCCGCGCTCGCCAGTTGATCGACGAGGGCGTCCTGGGCGCGGTGCGCCGGATCGAAACCTGGCTGTGCTTCCCACTGCCGAAGTTCAACGACATTCGCTACCGACTGGACCTGGCCGGCGGGGCGACCATGGATGCCGGGTGTTACGCCATCCACATGGCTCGCCACCTGGCCGGCTCCGAGCCCGAGGTCGTCTCCGCCCGCCCCACGCTCCGATCCCCGGGCGTCGATCGGGCCATGGAGGCGGAGCTTCGCTTCGACGCCGGCAAGACGGGGCGCGTCACCTGCTCGATGTGGTCGCGACGGCTCCTCCACGTCGGCTTCAAGGTGACCGGCGACGACGGCGAGCTGCGCGTGTTCAACCCCGTCGGGCCCAACATCTACCACCGCCTCTCGGTGCGGGGTGCCGGCGCGGCCACTCGGTGGAGCACCTGAGCAAGCGCCCCACCTACGAGTTCCAACTCGAGGCTTTTTGCCGGGCCGTCGCCGGGGGAGATCCCCCCATCACCGACGTCACCGATGCCATCGCCAACATGGAAGTGATCGACGCCGTCTACCGGCACGCCGGGCTCGAGCCCCGGAGCCCGACTCCCTGAACACCGCGTGACCCAGTCGTTGAAGTTCCTGGCCCTCGTGGCGTTGCTCTTCCTCGGCGCAGGAGGGTGGGGAACCGTCGCCGTCGGTGTGCTTCGCCGGGCCGGATGGGACGAGGCACGAGACGAGATCGGGCCTTCGCTCCAGCTCGTGGTGGGCGTGTGCCTCTTCCTGGCCGTGGGCGGGGTGTTGGTGGCCTGCGACGTGGCCCGATTCGACGTCCTGTTCGCCTGGCACGTCGTGGGAGTGGCGCTGCTGTCCACCCGGGCGAGGGTCGTCGCCCGGGGGCTGCGGACCGTCGACGTCCGCCGCCTGCTCTACGGGCTGGCCGCCGCCGCGGTGGGGGTGGTGCTCGTCCTGCTCTCGCTCGGGATCGCCATCGGCTCGCCCTTCTACAACATCTTCGACGACGACGCCGCCTACGTGTACCTGGCCAAGCGCCTCTTGGCCACCGGCGGTCTCATCGACCCCTTCAACGCCCGCCGCATGACGAGCTACGGCGGGGCCACGCTCTATCAGTCGCTCTTCCTCCACGTGCTCGGGAACTCCGCTCTGCGTGGATTCGAATTCACCTTCGCGGCCTTGCTGCTCGTGATCGTCGCCGTCGCCACGACCAAGCGGCGATGGTTCGCGGTGGGCACCTTGGTCGTCGGGCTCGGGGTCCTCCTCGGGCACGGCATCGGGCCCGTGCAGAACCTGAGCCCGACGCTCTCGGCCGCGGCACTCTCGCTGGCGGCCTACCGGCTCCTGGGCAAGGTCCGGACCTCGTCGGAGGCCGAGGGGCCGTGGCTCTACGTCGTGCTCGGTGTCGTGCTCGGCGGGATCCTCGCCCTGCGCTTCTACTACCTCATCTCGGTGGTGGTGGCGGCGGTCATCGCCGTCGTCGTGGCCCGGGGCCGCTGGTCGCTGCGGCCGATCGTCCTCGTGGGAGTCGTCGGGATCGCGTCGGTCGCCGGTTGGGCGGTCGCCCTGTACCGGTCGTCGCGCATCACCGCTGTTCCCGCTGTTCGAAGGGAACTACAACCCTTCGTACCCGGTGGGACCCAATCCCTTGGCCTCGGGGGTCGGCTCCTACGCGCATCAGCTCTGGGCCGTGGTCGAACGGCGACGACGTCGGATGGGTGGCGCTCGCGTGCATCGCCGTCGCGCTCGGAGCGCTCGTCATCGGCCACGGTGATCGTCAGCCGATGGTCGTGTTGCTCGCGGCGGGCGTGGGCTGCCTGGCCCAGATGCTCATCTTCACCGTGATCTTCTCGGGGTTCGCCGCCATCGAGATCGACCGCTTCGAGGGCCCGAGCACCTTGGCGTGCAGGGTTGTTCGCCCTCTCCACCCTGTGGCCCGTGCGCGGAGATACCGCGCCCTCGCCGCGGGCCAAGCACCTCGACGCCTCCGGCCGCGGGCACGGTGTCGCGTCGGCGACGACTCGCGCCCGGGGCGTTGACCATCGCCGTGATGGCGGGACTGGCCACGGTCATGTTCGGCGGAACCCTCGGTGTCGTATGGCGATCGTCAACCACCCACGTCCGTGTCGGGGTACGACGTCCTGCGCGGGCACATCGGATTCCCCGACCGCTACCTCGGCGTGCATGCGGAGTACGCCCACCTCAACGCGGCCGTCCCCAGGGGTGCGAAGGTCCTCGCCGCGGTCGACTACCCGAGCCTCCTGAGCTTCTCGCGCTACCGGTTCGCCACCCTCGACCTGGCCGGCAGCGCGTCGCCGCCCCCGCACATGCCCTACTTCGCCGGCGCCGAGGCCAAGGTGGACTACCTCCGCCGCCTCGGCTACGACTACATCGTCGCCGACGCGGTGACCGAGAGGGGCCTGTACCAGCTGAAGCCGTGGCTCGACGACCTCCGCTCACCGCGTTACAACTACCGCGCCTGGGCCCCCTACTTCATCGACTGGATGAGCTCGGTGACCACGCTCGAGCACGACGACGCCCGTCCGGTGCGCTACTTCGGGTCTCTCGCGCTCATTCCGATCGGCGGCACCTGTTGCCAAGGCTCGTCGCGTCGCGACCCCGGTCAGAAGACCCCCGCCGCCAGTCCCGCCGCCAGCGTCGCCCCCAGCTCCGCGGCCCGTTCGAAGTCGTCGGGCGCGGCCGCGCCCACCACCGTCACCGGAGCCAGCACGCGACGCCACCGCAGTCCCGTGGCGATGCGCTCGACGCTCGCCACGGCCCCGTCGACGTCGGTGTCCCCTTTGACCAGGAGCCCGTAGGGGAGTCCGGCGGTCCGGTCCAGGCACGGGTGGTAGATGCGCTCGAAGAAGTCCTTCAGCGCGCCCGACATGTACCCGAAGTTCGCGGGCGTGACCAGAAGGACGCCATGTGCCCACACCACGTCCTCGGGCTCGGCGCCGAACGCCCCGAGAACGCGGACGGTGACCTCGTCGCCGGCGGCGCTCGTCGCCGCAGCCACGGCCGAGTCGCACAACGCCTGCGTGGAACCCGTCCTCGAATGGAACACCACGAGCAGGTGGCGGCCCGGCGCGCCGTCGCCGGGTGCGGCCGGATCGTCGTGCATGGGCAGATGGTACGGACCTCCCGATGGCGGCGACAGCCCCGTTGGTCGACACGGCGGGGTCTTGGGGCCAGGAGCTCGCGTCTCGATCTCCGAGGGCGCTTTCGCGGTGTCGGACGCGCCCGGTACCGGGCATCCCGCCCGGGGCAGCATCCCTTGCCCGGTCCTCGCCGGCCTTCCCCGTCGAGAGGGCAAGAAACGGCCGAATCGGGCAACCATGTGGAATCCTGGTGACGTGCCCGATGACACGTCGCACTCGGAGTCAAAGGCTCAGCCGTCATCGAGCAAGGTGGCCAGGCGGTCAGGCGACCCGGAGTGGTAACCGCGCCCGACGTCGGTACCGCGGGTCCGGCTGGAGTTGATGGTGCAGATGACGGCCGAGGGTCATGGATCCCCAACCGCGCCATGATCGCAACCAGATTCATGGAGCTGCGCAAGCGTCGAGGACTCATGATCACCCTGATCGTGTTGACGATCGGGCTCCCAACATTCTTCCTCGTGATCAAGCTTTTGCTGCACGCCTTCGTGCCGAAGTCGTACGGGCCGGCCGGTGGGTTCGAAGTGTTCAGCTCCCTCATCGCCGGCGTGCTCTACATCTTCGGGTTCATCGCCGCCATGACGTTGGGGGCCACCGCAGGTTGCTCCGACCTCGCCGACGGGATGTTCACGCAGGAGGTGGTGACCGGGCGCTCGAGAGTGGCGCTCTACCTGGCCCGCATCCCGGCCGGCTTGGCCATCATGATCCCCATGGTGGCCGTCGCATTCACCATCATCTGCGCGGTCTGCGTCTTCTCCGCGCCGTCCAGTTTCGACTTCCAGGGCACCACCGTGCCCCTCGGCCTGTCCCTTCATGGATACGAAGCTTGGGCCGCCGATCATCCGAATCTGATCATCTGCGACTTCCCCTACAACGGGCCATGCCCGCAGAACGAACCAGAGCCGAACACCCCGCTTTCCAGGGCGCTGGCCGAGCGACAGGCCGAGCAGAACTATCCGACCTACGCCGTGACCTACAACTCGCCGCCCTACAGCCTGATGATCAGGGCCGGACTGTGGCTCGAGCTCGAGGTGATCGTCGCCTGCGTCTTCGGCCTCGGGTTCGCCTCTCTCATGGGACAGCGAATGGTTCCGATCATCCTGATGATCGTGTACGAGATCATCTTCCGACCGTTCCTGTTGTCGACCAAGGGTCTCCACCTGATCAACCTTCAGCGACCCCTGGTCATCGAACTGGCTGTCGCCCATTTCGAACCGGCCGGGATTGGTATCAACTACGGGATCGTGAACGGACCCGCTGGGCTTCGAGACTCGTCGTACTTGCTGGCGGAGTCGACTGCGGTCGCGGTTGCAGTGATCGTGGGCTGGCTCGTGGTGTGGACGGTCTTGGGCGCGTGGAGAATGGCGACCAGGGACGCTTGAGAAACGCCTGGCTCGATTCCGCCGTGCATTCGGCGATCTCGCAACTGTCCGATTTCAAGCTGCGCCACGCTCGATGTACTGATGGTGGTTCGCGTATCACCGTTTCCACCATGAACTGGGCCCGACGCTGACAATGAAGCCCTCGTTTGAGGTCGGGAATTCAGCTGTCATGATTGGATGATGTCGGGACCAGACGGCACTCCCTCCCGGGTCGGAGCGTCGCGTCGGGACAGGGATCGGCTTCCGTCGTCGGGCATGATCCTGGCGCTCGTGTGCGTGGGCCAATTCATGGTCGTGCTCGACCTGTCCATCGTGAATGTCGCACTGCCCTCGATGCAGCGCGACCTGGGCTTCACCACGTCGGGCCTGCAGTGGGTGGTGAACGCCTACGCGTTGTCCTTCGGAGGCTTCCTTCTCCTGGGGGGGCGCGCCGCGGACCTCTTCGGCCGTCGTCGCGTCTTCATGCTGGGATTGCTCCTGTTCGCCGGCGCCAGCCTGGTCTGTGCCGTGGCCCAGAACCAGTTCATGCTCATCGGCGCCCGCGCCCTGCAGGGCCTCGGGGCCGCAGTCCTGTCCCCGGCCACCCTGACCATCTTGACCATGACCTTCCGCGCCCCGGCCGAGCGCTCGCGTGCCCTCGGGATCTGGAGTGCCATGGCGGCGGTGGGAGGCGCTTCGGGGGCACTGCTCGGAGGCATCCTCACCGACCTGTTGTCATGGCGGTGGATCTTCTACATCAACATCCCCGTGGCAGCCGCCACCCTGGTGGCGGCCAGGATGGTGCTGACCGAGACCCGCGCCGAGGGTAACCGCCCGCTACTCGACGTGCCCGGAGCAATCCTCGTGACCGCCGGGCTCTCAGCCCTGGTGTACGCCGTGGCCGGGACGAGCACGCATTCGTGGGCCGCCACGGCCACCGTCGTGCCCCTCGTGATCTCCTTGGTCTGCATGAGCGCGTTCGTCGTGATCGAGACGAAGGTGGTGCGAGCGCCGCTCGTGCCCTTTGGTCTGTTCCGTTCGCGGGCCCTCACCGCCTCCAACCTGGCCATGCTCTTCGCCGGCGGCGCGATGTTCTCGATGTGGTTCTTCGTGTCGCTCTATCTCCAGGATGTGCTGCATTTCTCCCCGCTCTCCACCGGGCTCGGGTTTCTCCCACAGACCGCCGCCATCGCCATAGGGGCCCAGATCAGCTCGCGCCTGGTCCCGCGCCACGGGCCGCGCCTCCCGCTGCTCGCCGGAGTCCTCATGAGCGCGGCGGGACTGGAGTGGCTCTCGCGCGCCGGTCCCACCGGCTCCTACTGGGGGTCGGTGTTCGGAGGGGCCGACCTGGCCACCTTCGGCATGGGGCTCGCCATCACGCCCCTGGCCTTCGCCGCCACCGCCGGCGTCGCCCCCTCCCAGGCCGGCCTGGCGTCGGGCGTCTTGAACACGAGCCGTCAGATCGGCGCGTCGGTGGCCCTGGCGGCCCTCGCCACCATCGCAGCCGACCGCACGCAGTCGTTGCTCGCCACGGCACGGCGTTCCCCGGGGCAAACCGTGACGCACGAGGCCGCGGCGCTCACCGCAGGGTTCTCCCGAGGATTCGCCGTGGCGGCGTTGATCGCGCTGGGCGGGGTGGTGGCCGGGGCGTTCATCCCGCGCCCGGCACGGCGTTCTCCTTCGGTCGTCGTCGCACCCGAGAGCGCCGGCGTCGACGGGGTCGCCGTGGCGTCGGATCCCGAGACGTGAGTGCCGGAGGATCCTTGGTCGCGGTCAGGCGAACTGCTGCCAGTTGGCGACCGACGGCTGGGTGGACGAGGCCGGGCCGGCACCGAAGAGCGCGAAGACGTTCTCCATCATGCGCCACAGCACCGAGGTGACCCCGGGGATGGCCGGGAACACGATGTTGGTGTCGATGAGCGGCGCATCGGAGAGCCGGCACACGAACATGGCCGAACCACTGGCGAGGACGCCACCGCCTCCGGGAGCGGTGTAGTAGGTCATGTCCGACACGCGCCCCCGACCACGGTTGGGCACCGGTGAGTGCGCCAGGATCGTCACGTTGCTCGGCCCGCCCAACCCTGGTTGGTAGCAGTCGTACTCGCCTTGGACCACGCGGGCCAGGTGCTGTCCGTCGGTGAGCCCTGTGCCCGAGAAGATCCACGAGCCGGCGTCGGCGACGACCATGTCCGCCTTGGCATCCACGTCGGCGTACTGCGAGCCCGACGAGCTCCTGCTCGGGCCGGGGCACGGGCCCGTCGGGCCAGTTGGAGGTCACCTCGGCCGGGTCGACCCCCCACAGGGGGTCCTCCTTGGCGAAGTCGGTCTTGTAACAGACCTGGTGCCGGTCGGCGCCCGAGGGGTGAGGGCTCCAGGCGGATGTGGCGGTAGACGGCGTTGGCGCCGAGGAACGCCAGGTTCACTCCCTTGGCCAGCGCCTCGGCGGCGCCGTCGCGCATGGCGCTCGACCAGTACTCGTCGTGACCCAGGCTGAACAGACAACGATGGCGGGCCAGACGCCCCGGGACCTGCATGGAGGTCGATGTCGGTGATGTAGGTGACGTCGAGGCCGAGGCTCTCGGCCAGGAAGACCAGGGGGAACTCGTTGCCGGTGAAGTCCGGTGCGCCCCAGCCCCGCTGGTCGTAGGGCCGGTCGAACGACACCATCCGGGAACGGTTGGCCGAGCCGCTCTCGCCCACTCGCACGGTCCCGGACCGACGTACAGGCTCCTGCCCCCGTACGCGTTGTAGGCCTGCCAGGTCGTGACCGAGTGCATGATGGCGAAGGCGGCCGTGCTCTGGTCGTCGCGGACGCACAGCGGGATGTATCCCGCTGTCGTCCCGTTGTCGGTTCCGGTGAGCTTGAACAGGTACGCCCCCGGAGGCCACGTGTCGTCGATGCCGACGCGCACCGTGGGGCGCCACTGGCACTCGACCATATTGGTGCCCGGCGACACCGTCGGTGGAGGCTGACTCGGCTCCGCCGGCGATCGTTGCCGAACGCCACAGCAGCCGGCCACCGAGTCCTCCGTAGTACCCCATCCGGTAGAGCTCGACGCGATAGGGGACCGGCGGGGGGTCGACGAACAGGGTCACGACGTCCCCCGCACCGCGCTCGACGCGGTCGCTGTAGCCGTAGATGCGGCTGGTGGCGCTCATGACCCAGTCGAGGGTCCCGGGGAGCTGGTTCTCGGCCACGACCCAGTCGGCCGAGGGGACCACCACGCCGCTGTCGAGCGTGACCATGTGGACGGCGTCCGCCGGGGGGAGCAGGTCTTGAGTGCGCAGCGCCCGCGCGGCTCGGGTTGCCGCCGCCGGAGCGTGACGGGTGCCGCGTCACGGCCGTGGGCCCGAATTGCTCGCCCAGGTCCCATGCGCCCGCGCTCAGCGCGGCCAGGCCGAGACCGGCGGCGGTGCCGCGCAGCAGCTTGCGCCTGGTGATGGCCGTCTCTCGGTGCGTGGGTGGGCCCTCGACATCACCTGAGCGGTCAGGAGGAGATGTCTCCGGGGGACCGATGGGCACAGACTAAGCGGGAAGCCGGCCAGGGCGTCTGCGCCCCGGGGCACGCAGCCGCGTCCGGCCGACCCGCTCGACCGGCCCGGCGTGGCGAACGTATGTTCGATACCATGGGCCCATGCCCGAGCCCGTGGCGTTCCGGTGGAAGCGGAGCCGACGACGACGGTGGGCAGCCCATGCTCTTCGCCGAGGAGGAGCTCGTCGACCGCCACGTCGGCATCGGCGAGTACCGGGGCCTGGAGTTCCTGCACGTCAACGCACGGCGCGTGATCAACGAGGTGCCCGCCGGATCGCAGATGCCGTTTCGCTACACCATCAATGCATATCGCGGCTGCAGCCACGCCTGCGCGTACTGCTTCGCCCGTCCGACCCACGAGTACCTCGGGCTTGGCATCGGCGAGGATTTCGAGCGCAAGCTCGTGGTGAAAGTGAACGCCGTCGAGCGGGTGCGGGCCGAGCTGCGATCGCCGCGCTGGCGCGGTGAGCACATCGCCATGGGCACCAACACCGACCCCTACCAGCGCGCCGAGGGCCGGTACCACCTCACACGCGGGATCGTCGAGGCATTGGGCGAGGCCCGCAATCCCGTTCTCGATCCTGACCAAGTCGACGCTGATCCTGCGCGACCTCGAGCTCCTCGTGGCGGCGCGCGGCGCGCACCGACGTGCACTGCAACCTCTCCATCGGCACGCTCGACGAGGCGGTGTGGAAGGCCACCGAGCCGGGCACCCCGCATCCCCGGCGCCGGGTCGAGGCGGTGCGCCGGCTCAACGATGCCGGCATCCCCACCGGTGTCCTGATGGCACCGATCATCCCCGGATGGTCCGACTGCCCCCGAGCAGCTCGAAGAGGTCGCCGCCGCATGTGTGGAAGCCGGGGCCACCTTCGTCACCCCCATCGCGCTGCACCTGCGTCGAGGGGTGAAAGAGCACTTCCTGACGTTCGTGAAGGAGCACCATCCCGAGCGACACGGCGACCTGGCGCGCCGCTACGCACGCTCGGCCTATCTCGCACCGGCACAACAGCAGGTCATCGCCGAGCGCGTCCACGCCGTGGTGTCTCCCGAGCGACGGCGCCGCAGCACCGCCGACACTTTCGGCCATCCTGGCGGCGCGGACCCCGGGCCCGGGCCCGACCCCGGCGCTCGACGGGCCCCGACGCCAGGTGAGCAGTTGCCACTCCTGCTGGAGCAGGACGCGTCGGGCCCCTGAAACGAAGCGCCGGGACCCGGCGCGTGATCACGCCTCGATGAGCCTCCCGTGCAGATAGTCGTCGTAGGCACCGAGGTCGAGCAGACCGTGGCCGGAGTAGGAGAACAGGATGACCTCCTCCTTGTCGGCCTCGCGCGCCGCCAACGCTTCGTCGATCACGGCGCGGATGGCATGTGCGGTCTCCGGCGCGGGAATGGTGCCTTCGGTGCGGGCGAACTGCACCGCGGCGTCGAAGACCTTGCCCTGCGGGTAGGCGGCGGCACGCATCCGGCCGTTCTTGACCAGGTTGCAGATGATCGGGGCATCTCCGTGGTAGCGCAGGCCCCCGGCATGGATCGAGGGTGGCACGAAGTCGTGGCCCAGCGTGTACATCGCCAGCAACGGTGTCATTCCCGCGGTGTCGCCGAAGTCGTACTCGAAGCGACCCTCGGTCAGCGTCGGGCACGAAGAGGGCTCCACCGCGAGCAGGTCGACGCCCTGCGTCGGGGACGAAGGGCAGTGAGATCCCCCCCAGGTTCGACCCGCCCCCGCACGAGCCGATGATGATGTCGGGGCGCTCTTCGCCGGCCAGGGCCAGTTGCTCCTTGGCCTCGAGCCCGATCACGGTCTGGTGCAGCAGGACGTGGTTGAGCACCGAACCCAACGAATAGTGCGAGTCGTCGCGACCCGCGGCGTCGCGCACGGCGTCACTGATGGCTGAGCCCAAGGAGCCCGGGTGCTCGGGGTCGTCGACAGGCGAGGGCTCGACGTCGGCACCCCACACTTCCATCATGACCCGGCGGTACGGCTTCTGCTCGAACGAGGCCCGCACCATGTACACCTTGCACTCCAAGCCGAAGCGGGAGGTGGCATAGGCGAGGGCGCTGCCCCACTGACCGGCCCCGGTCTCGGTGGTGAGCCGCGTGATTCCCGCGGCCTTGTTGTAGAAGGCCTGGGGGACCGCGGTGTTGGGCTTGTGCGACCCCGCCGGCGACACCGATTCGTCCTTGTAGTAGATCCGGGCCGGTGTCTGCAGCGCCTCCTCGAGCCGCTGCGCCCGCACCAGCGGGGTGGGCCGCCAGGAGCGCAGCACGTCGAGCACTTCGCCGGGGATGTCGATCCAGGGCTCGGCGCTCACCTCCTGGCCGATGAGCGCCATCGGGAACAGCGGGGCCAGGTCGTCGGGGCCAACGGGCTGGCGCGTGCCGGGATGCAACGGGGGCTGCAGCGGTCGGGAAGGTGCGGGACGACGTTGAACCAGGCCTCGGGAAGACGGTCGTCGGAAAGGATGTAGCGCATGGAAGCCTCCGCGTGGTCTGGGCGTCGTGGACGGCATCGGGCCCGGGGGGGTTCCTCGACTCCGACGCGACGACTGTACCGGCGGCCCGCGCTCGCGTCCTGTGCCACGGCGCGCCGAACGAGAGCCCTCACCGCCGGCGCCCTCCTCGGTGGCCATCTGCGAACATGACCCGATGCACGCCGGCGGCACGACCACGGGCACCTGGGTCATCGACCTCGACGGGGTGGTCTGGCTGGCCGATCAACCCATCGCCGGTTCGGCCGACGCCGTGGCGCGCCTGCGCCAGGCCAGGGTCACGCCGTGGTGTTCGCCACCAACAACGCGTCGCCCACCATCGCCGAGCTCCTGCAGGCGTCTGGCGCGAGGCGGGGATCGAGGCCACACCCGAGGAGATCGTCACCTCCGCTCAGGCGGCGGCCTCGATGCTCGAGCCCGGGTCGACGGCGTTGGTGTGCGCCGACGGCGGCGTGCTCGAGGCCCTGGCCGCCCGGGGGGTCTCGGTCCTCGACCAGGGCCCGGCGGACGCCGTGGTCGTGGGATGGACACGGCGTTTCGACTTCGAGCTCCTCGCCACCGCGGCCACGGCGGTGCGCCAGGGGGCCCGCTTCATCGGCACCAACGAGGATCCCACCCACCCCACGCCGGACCGGCTGCTGCCGGGATCGGGGGCGATCCTCGCCGCGGTGGCCACCGCCGCGCAGGCGACCCCCGAGGTGGCGGGCAAGCCGCACGAGCCCACTCGTGGCCCTGCTGCGCCGGCGCGCCCCCGACGCCGTCATCGTGGTGGGGGACAGGCCCTCGACCGACGGTGCCCTGGCCCGCCGGCTCGGGCTCCCCTTCGCACTGGTGCGCTCCGGGGTGACCTCCGACGGGCGTGAGCCGATGGTGGTCGAGCCCGACGAGGAGGCAGCCGACCTCGAGGACGCTCGTGGCACGCCACCTCGACGCACAGCCGACTGACGGCAAAGGACCTTGTGCCCTTGCCGCGCTCCCGAGGTGGGTCCTAGCGTGGCGCCCATGACCGAGAACGACGGACTGCGGCGCTACGTCGAAGCCGCCACAGCGCTCACCCAGATCACCCGTTCGCGTGCCGAGGAATTGGTGCGCGAACTGATCAAGGCCGGGGAGCTCGAGCGGCACCGCGCCCAGGAATGGGTCGAGGACCTCGTGCAAGACGAGTCGTGAACGCTCCGAGGCCCTCGTCGAGCGCGGTGCGCGGCGAGGTCCGCCAGCAGCTCAAGGAGCTCGGGTTCACCAACGTCGACGACCTCGCCAAGAAGGTGGCCGACATCCTGGCCCGGTCCTCGGCCGCGGGCCGCAAGGCGACGCACCGGACCGCGGGAAGGCGAAGGGCAAGTCGAAGAAGACGGGTCCGAAGAAGGGGACCCGCCAAGTCCGTGCGGCCAAGTCCAGCGCCGCCAAGACGGCGGCGGGCAAGACGGCGGGGACCAAGAAGGTCGGGACGAAGAAGGCGGCGGCGAAGAAGGCGAGCGCCTGACCCCGGCACCGGTGCGCCGCAGACTCGACACCGAGCTCGTGCGGCGGGGGCTGGCCGGCTTCACGCGAGAGCGCGCGGCTTCTCGTCGAGCGGTGGTGGCGTCCTGGTCGGCGGATCGCTTGCCGACAAGCCGGCACGCCTCGTGGCGCGAGTCCGACGCCGTGGTCGTCGATCGACACCGGACGCGCCCGCTTCGTGTCGCGCGGTGGCGACAAGCTCGAGGCCGCGTTGGACCGTTTCGCGGTCGGTGGTCTCGGGTCGTCGGTGCCTCGACGCCGGCGCGTCGACCGGGCGGGTTCACCGACTGCCTCCTGCAGCAACGGGGCATCGGCGGTCGTCGCCGTGGACGTCGGCCACGGCCAGCTCGATGCCTCGCTGCGCCAGGACCCCCGTGTCGAGGTGCTGGAGCGGACCAACATCCGGGCCCTGCGACTCCGCCGACGTCGGGGGCGCGGCCTTCGACCTCGTCGTCGCCGACCTCTCGTTCATCTCGCTGGTCACCGTGGCCCCGGTCCTCGCCGGCGACCTGGCCCGGCCCGGCGCGGACATCGTCGTGCTGGTGAAGCCGCAATTCGAGGCGGGGCGGGCCGAGGTGAGCCGGGGCAAGGGCGTGATCCGCGACCCGGCGCTGCGCCGGGCCGCGCTCGAGCGGGTGGCCTCCGCCCTCGCGTCGCAGGGAGCCACCATCATGGGGGCCATGGCGTCACCCCTCCTCGGCCCGGCCGGCAACGCCGAGTTCCTGCTCCATGCCCGGGCTCCGGTCACGGCCGGTGCCGGGTCGCCGTCCCGATGCCGGCGATCGGGCGGCCATGTTCGAGCCGCGGTGCGAGAGCCCCGCGACGACCCGGGCCGTCGGCTGAGACGGCTCCACCGCCGCCACGACTCCGACGACCGAGGACGGTAGCAGCCGGTGGCCACCATCGCCTTCGTCGTGCACCCCGAACGCCCCGAGGCCGCCGCCATCGCCCGGGAGGTGACGGCGTGGCTGCAGGCGCGCGGGCACGTCGCCGTCGCAGGTGTGGGACGCCGTCCCCACCCGGTGACAGCCCCCCCGTCGGCCGACGGACGACCGGTCGCCGTCGTCACCGTGCCGACGCCCGTCGCTCGACGACGCCGTCGACCTGGCCGTGAGCCTCGGCGGGCGACGGGACCATGCTCCGCACGGTGGCCCTCGCCTGCGCCCACGGGACGCCCGGTCCTCGGGCGTGAACCTCGGCCGCCTCGGCTACCTCACCGAGGTCGAGCCCGACGGCCTCGAGCCCGCCCTCGAGCGGTTCCTCGTCCGGCGACTACGGCGTCGAGGAGCGCATCACCCTCGAGGTGGCGCTGGAGCGGGCCGGGAGCGACGCCGGCGACGGCGGCCGGAGCGTCGTCGTGCTCAACGAGGCCGTCGTCGAGAAGACGGTGCCCGGGCCACACCATCCGGGTGGCCGCTTCCATCGCCGGCCGGCCCTTCGTCACCTACGCCGCCGACGGCGCTCCTGGTGGCCACGCCCACGGGCTCCACCGCCTACAACCTGTCGGCGCGCGGCCCCATCGTCAGCCCGGGCCTGCGAGCCGTCGTGCTCACGCCGGTGTCGCCCCACATGCTCTTCGACCGCCCCCTGGTCCTCGAGCCCGAGCAGTGGGTCGCGCCTCGAGCTCCTGGGCCCCCGTCGCGGCCGTGCTCGTGCTCGACGGACAGAGCGCGGAGGTCCCTCGAACCGGGCGACGCCGTGGTGTGCCGGGTGGGCGCCGTCGCCGGCGCGCCTCGTCACCTTCGGGCCCCGCGACTTCTTCTCGATCCTGCGAGCCAGGTTCCACCTGGCGGATCGCTGAGCGAGGCCGGCCGATGCTGGTCGAGCTGCGGGTCCGCGACCTCGGCGTCATCGAGTCGGTGGCGCTCGACCTCGGGCCGGGGATGACCGCGCTCACCGGGGAGACCGGTGCCGGCAAGACCTTGCTCGTCGACGCCCTCGAGCTGCTCGTGGGCGGGCGAGCCGATCCGAGCCTGGTGCGGCCCGGGGCCAGCGAGGCACTGGTCGAAGGACGCTTCGTCGTCGACGACGACGAGATCATCCTGGCCCGCGCCGTCCCCGCCCACGGGACGCTCCCGGGCCTGGATCGACGGTCGGATGGCCCCGGTCTCGGCCTTGGCCGAGGCCGGGGCCCGGCTGCTCGAACTGCACGGCCAGCACTCCCAGCAGTCGCTGCTCGACGCGCGCCGCCCAGCGCCGCGCCCTCGACGCCTTCGCCGGGATCGACCTCGAGCCGCTCGCCGCGGCGCGCGTCCGAGCGCCGCGCCTTGCACGACGGAGCTCGAGTCGCTCGGGGGCGACGACCGCGCCCGGGCCCGCCAGGCCGACCTGCTGCGCTACCAGCTCGCCGAGATCGACGCCGCCGCGCTGGCCGACCCCGACGAAGACGACGCCCTCGGCCGAGGAGGAGAGTCGACTGGCCGAGGCCACGCGCCCACCGGGAGGCGGCGGCCACGCGCACTGGCCGCCCTCGACAGCGGCGACGACGGCGGGCGCCGCGACGTCGTCGACCTCCTGGGCGCGGCACGGGCCGCGCTCGACGGTCGAGCCCCGCTGGCGGCGCTGGCCCGCACGCCTGGCCTCGCTGCAGGCCGACGCCGCCGACGTCGCCTCCGAGCTCCGCCATGTCGTCGAGACCTGGGACGACGACCCGGAACGCCTGGAGGAGGTCCGGGCTCGCCGCCAACTGCTCCGACGAGCTGTCGCGCAAGTACGGCGAGGGGCCCGGCGGGCGTCCTCGCCTTCGCCGACGAGGCCCGGCGCGATGCTCGCCGCAGCTCGACGCCGCCGAGGGACGGGCCGGCGAGCTGCAAGGCGAGCTCGACGAGCGCCGCGTCGGACGTGCGTCGCGGCCGAGGCCGCGGTGGGCCAGGCTCGGCGCCGGGCCGCACCCGACCCTCGCCGGCGCCGTGGAGAAGCGCCTGCGGGGCCTGGCCATGCCCCACGCCCGGATCGAGGTGACCGTGGCCGAGCCCGACCCCGGCGACGACGTCACCTTCCTCTTGGGTGCCAACCCCGGCGAGGCGGTCCTGCCGCTGGCCAAGGTGGCCTCGGGGGGCGAGCTGGCCCGGGCCATGCTCGCCCTGCGCCTGGTGCTCACCGACGCGCCGTCGCACCATGGTCTTCGACGAGGTCGACGCCGGGGTGGGCGGCGAGGCGGCCCAGGCGGTCGGGCAGCGCCCTGGCCGAGGTGGCCGAGCGCCATCAGGTGCTCGTGGTCACCCACCTGGCCCAGGTGGCCGCCTGCGCCCGGCAACAGCTCGGGGTGCGCAAGGAGCGTCGACGAGGGCAGGACCGTGGCCCACGCCGCGGTGCTCGAGGACGACGACCGGGTGGTCGAGCTGGCCCGCATGCTCTCGGGGCGCCCGGGCTCCGCCACGGCCCGCCGCCACGCCGAGGAGCTCCTCGGGCGCCGCGGCCCGCGACTACGAAGACCGACCCGGGCCCGCTAGTCAGCGCCCCTGATCGCGCCGTCGACGCTCCACCGGTAGATTGGGCCCGTGGTCTACCGTAGGACGATGCCCGGGAAGCGCCGAGCTTGACCAAGTACGTCTTCGTCACCGGCGGCGTGTCCTCCTCGCTCGGCAAAGGACTCACCGCTTCATCGCTCGGCCGCCTGCTCAAGTGCCGGGGCCTGCGGGTCACGATGATCAAGCTCGACCCGTACATCAACGTCGACCCGGGCACGATGAACCCCTTCGAGCACGGCGAGGTGTTCGTCACCCACGACGGCGGCGAGACCGACCTCGACCTCGGCCACTACGAGCGGTTCATCGACGTGGAGCTCAAGACGACGTCGAACGCCACCACCGGGTCGATCTACTCCGAGGTGATCCGCAAGGAGCGCCACGGCGAGTACCTCGGCAAGACCGTCCAGGTCATCCCCCACATCACCGACGAGATCAAGGCGCGCATCCGGCACCTCGCCTCGGAGGAGATCGACGTCGTCATCGTCGAGGTGGGCGGCACCGTCGGCGACATCGAGATCGTCCCCTTCCTCGAGGCCATCCGGCAGTTCCGCCACGACGTGGGTCGTGACAACGTCTGCTACGTCCACCTGACCCTGGTGCCGTACCTGGCACCGTCGGGAGAGCAGAAGACCAAGCCCACCCAGCACTCGGTCACCGAGCTGCGCAGCCGCGGTATCCAGCCCGACGTCATCGTGTGCCGATCGGACCAGCCCATCTCCGACGGGCTCAAGCGCAAGATCTCGCTGTTGTGCGACGTTCCCGTCGAGGGCGTCATCTCGGCCGTGGACGCGCCGAGCATCTACGAGATCCCCCTCGTCCTCCACGACGAGGGACTCGACCGCGTCGTGTGCCAGATGCTCGCCATCGACGGCGACGAGCACCCCGTCGACCTGTCGGGGTGGGAGAAGGTCGTCGCCGCAGGTCTCGGCATCCGAACGCCCGGTGCGCATCGGCGTGGTCGGCAAGTACGTCAACCTCCCCGACGCCTACCTGTCGGTGGGCGAGGCGCTGCGCCACGCCGGGTTCCACCACGGCGCCAAGGTGGAGGTGGACTGGATCCAGGCCGAGAAGGTCCCCGACCTCCTCGGCACCGACCGCATGCTGCAGCTCGACGGCATGGTCATCCCCGGCGGGTTCGGCGAGCGCGGCATCGAGGGGAAGATCGACGCCGTCGAGTTCGCCCGTCAACGCGAGATCCCCTGTCTCGGGCTGTGCCTCGGCCTCCAGGTCATGGTCATCGACGTGGCCCGTCACCTGGCGGGCCTGGAGGGCGCCAACTCCCGCGAGTTCGACACCGTCAGCCCCGCACATGGTGATCGACCTCATGGACGACCAGCACAAGGTCGTCGACATGGGCGGGACCATGCGGCTCGGCTCCTACGTCGCCCAGCTCGTGCCCGGCTCCATCGTGGCCGAGGCCTACGGGACCACCGTGGTGTCCGAGCGCCACCGGCACCGCTACGAGGTCAACCCCCGGTACCGGGCCAAGCTCGAGGAAGCGGGGCTGCGTTGCTCGGGGTCCTCCGCCGACGGCGTGCTCGTGGAGTTCGTGGAGCTCCCCGGCCACCCGTTCTGGGTGGGGACCCAGGCCCACCCGGAGTTCAAGAGCCGGCCCGACCGCCCCCACCCGCTGTTCCGAGAGCTGCTGGCCGCGGCGCTGCGCCGCGCCGAGGGCCGCCTGCCCCGCCTCATCACCATCGACTCCGACGTCGGTGCCGCCTCCTGAGACGGGGATTCCGTCACCTCGCAGACGACGTCCGCCTCCGAGGGGTGGGGGATCTCTCTCGTCCAGGCGGACTACGAAGCCCCCGACGGGACGCGCTTCACCCGCGACGTCGTCCGCCACCCCGGCGCGGTGGCGGTCGTGCCCGTGACCGAGCGCGACACGGTGCTCCTCGTGCGCCAGTACCGGGGCCCGGTCGACCGGGTCCTGCTCGAGATTCCCGCCGGGACACGCGACGTCGACGGAGAGGCCGCCCGAGATCACGGCCCGACGCGAGCTCGAGGAGGAGGTCGGCGTGCGGGCCGGGACGATGCGCCTCCTCGGCGCCGATGCTCAACAGCCCCGGGTTCTGCGACCAGGAGACGCTTCTCTACCTGGCCCGGAACCTCGAGCCCGCCGAGCCGTCGCGCCACGGCGAGGAGGAGCGCTACATCGAGGTCGTCGAGATCGCGCTGGCCGACGTCGAGCGCCATGATCGCGTCGGGGGAGCTCGTCGACGCCCAGACCGTCCTCGGCCTGCTCCTGGCCCGCGACGCGCTGCGCGCCGAGCGCGCCGTGGGCCCGCGGTGACCGGGCACCGGAGGGGCCTGACGCACCCCGCGTGGCTGCCTGATCGAGTGTCCGACAGCGGGCCGTGCTCGAGCCGCCACGCCGAGGAGTACCTCACCTGGCTGGCCGATCGAGCAGGGGCGCGCCCGCAACACCATCATCTCGTACCGGCGCGACCTCGTTCGCTACGAGGCCTTCCTGGCCGGACGCGGGCAGCACGGTCGACGATGCCGATGTGGCCAGCGTCGAAGACCACCTGGCCGACCGGCGCGCCGCCGGTCTCGGCCCCGCATCGTTGTCGCGAGCCCTGGCCGCGCTGCGAGGCCTGCACCGGTTCCTCCTCGAGGAAGGTGACGCCACGGCGCGACCCCACCGCCGACGTCCGCCCCGTCCGCGCGCCACCGCGCCTCCCCAAGGCGCATCGACGAGGACGAGGTCGGTCGGCCTCCTCGACACGACGACCAAGAAGGACCGTCGCATCGATCCGCGACCGGGCCATCCTCGAGGTCCTCTACGGCACCGGGCATGCGCGTGTCGGAGCTGGCCGGGCTCAGCCTCGTCGGACCTGGCCTCGGACACCGGGCTCGTCCGGGTGCTCGGCAAGGGGGACAAGGAGCGGCTCGTCCCCATGGGCCGCTGCGCCCGCCGGGCGCTCGACGCCTGGCTCGGCCCGCGGGGGCGCCCGGAGTTCGAGCCCCGGCGCTGGGCGCGGCGCGGCGACGCCGAGGCGGTGTTCCTCAACGCCCGGGGCGGCCGGCTCACCCGGCAGGGGGTGTGGGGGGTGCTCAAGAAGCGGGCCCGGGCCGCCGGCATCGAGGACCGGGTCCACCCCCACGTGCTGCGCCACTCCTGCGCGACCCACATGCTGGCCCACGGAGCCGACATCCGGGTGGTCCAGGAGCTGCTCGGCCACTCCTCCATCGCCACCACCCAGCTCTACACCAAGGTGTCGCTCGGAGCACCTCCGAGAGGCCTATGAGCAGGCGCATCCGCGCGCCGACTGGGGTGCAGGGCAGTAATCTCGTGTCCGTGTCTCCCGACGCCCCGACCGTCGATCACCGCGCCCTTCTGGAGGAGGAGCGCGCTGATCTCATTGCCAAGCTCGAGGAGCTCGGCCTGGGCGGCGCCGGGCTCACCTACGACTCCAACTTCGCGGACTCCAGCCAGGTGACCGCAGAGCGTGGCGAGGTCGAGGCCCTGGGAGCGACGCTGCGGGAGACCCTCGAGGACGTGGAGCGGGCGCTGGCCAAGCTGGCCGACGGCACCTACGGCGTCTGCGAGGACTGCGGGCAGCCCATCGACCCGCTGCGCCTCGAGGCCAAGCCGGCCGCGCGCTACTGCATCAACTGCGCCGCGAAGCACTGATCCGGCCACCCGGTGAGCGACGCCTGGGGGCCCCCGCCCGCATCGGGGCCGCCGCGGCGCCAGGGCTCGAGCCCGCGCACGACCATCTGGATCATCGCCGGGCGTGGCGCTGGCGGTCGGTGCTGATCCGCACCCACAAGATCACCACCGTTCGAGATCCTGCTCTTCGTCGCGCTCGTCCCCTCGGTGATCCTGCACGAGGTGTCGCACGGCGCCGTCGCCCTCGCCTTCGGCGACGACACGGCCAAGCGTGCCGGGCGGTTGACGCTCAACCCGATCCGCCACATCGACCCCTTCGGGACGATCATCCTGCCCGTCCTGCTGGTCCTCAGCGGCGCTGGGGGTCATCGGCTACGCCAAGCCCGTGCCGGTGAACGTGTCGCGCCTGCGCCATCCCCGCAACGAGAGCGTGGTGGTGTCGTTGGTGGGACCGGCGGTGAACATCGTTCTGGCCGTGGTGTTCGGCGTGGCCTTCAAGACCTTCGTCACCGACCGGGAATCTCCGCTTCGCAGCCATCGACGGAAGCGGGCCCGTCTGGGCGCAGTTGCTCTTCGTGGCCGGCTACGTGAACGTCCTCCTGGCGGTGTTCAACCTCATCCCGCTGCCGCCGCTCGACGGCTCGGCCGTGGTGGAGCGGCTCCTGCCGACGAGCCTGCTCCCGGGCTACTACCGGATCCGGCCCTTCACGATGTTCATCCCGCTGATCATCGTGGTGCTGCGTCCCAGCGCGCTCGGCAGGGCTTGTTCAACTGGGTCGCTCGTCCACTACGCCAACGCGGTCGGTGTGACCCCGGTCAGCTGGCTGAACCCGCCCGGCGGCGGGAGCAGCCCCACCGCCGCGCATGGCCCGGTCGAGCGTCGGCCCCGCCACCGCTTCGGCCTTGGCGGCGCCCTCGGCGAGCACCGACTCCACGTAGCCGCGCTCGCGCCTGCAGCTCGGCGAGGCGCTCGCGCACCGGGCGCAGCAACTCCGACCAGAGCCTCGGCCACGTCGGCCTTCAATGTGGCCGTAGTTGACGTAGTGCGAGGCGAGCACGGCCGGGTCGCCTCCGGTCGACGCCGCGAGCAGCTCCAGGAGGTTCGACACGCCGGGCTTGGCCACGGGGTCGTAGCGGACCTCGGTCTCGGTGTCGGTGACGGCCTTGCGCACCTTGCGGTCGATCTCCTCGGGGGGGTCGAGGACGAGCACGGTGCCCAGCGGCGAGCTCACCGACTTCGACATCTTGCGGGTCGGCTCCTGGAGGTCCATGACCCGCGCCGCGACCTTGGGCACCGCCGCCTCGGGCACGACGAAGGTCTCGCCGTACCGGTTGTTGAAGCGGGTGGCCACGTCGCGGGTGAGCTCGAGGTGCTGGCGCTGGTCGTCGCCCACGGGGACCCGGTCGGCGTCGTAGAGGAGGATGTCCGCCGCCATGAGCACCGGGTAGGTGAGGAGCCCGGCCCGCACCGTCTCCTGCTCCCCGCCCTTGTCCTTGAACTGGGTCATCCGGCGCAGCTCGCCGATAGGTGGCCGTGCACTCGAGCAACCACGTGAGCCGGGGGTGCTCGGGGACGTGGCTCTGGACGAACAGGGTGCACACCGAGGGGTCGAGCCCCACCGCCAGGAGGTTCTCGGCCGTCTCGAGGGTCGCTGCGGCCAGGACGGTCGGGGTCGTAGTCCGAGGTCAGGGCGTGCAGGTCGACCACGCAGAAGAAGGCGTCGAATTCGTGCTGGTCGACGACCCAATTGCGGAAGGCGCCCAGGTAGTTGCCCAGGTGGAGATCCCCGCTCGGTTGCACCCCCGACAGCACCCTGGCCATGGCGTGCCATGGTACGGGACCCGTGCCCGACCGCGGTGGTGTCGAGGTGGCCGCGACGCGGTCGCGGCACGAGAACGTCTTGCCTGCTCAGGGGCCATGCACAGGCAGCGACGGGGGAGCCGGTAGGGTCGGAAGCGTGGTGGCGCACGTCTCGACGCCCGTCTTCGAGGGGCCCTTCGACGTGCTGTTGCAGCTCGTGTCGGACCACAAGGTCGACATCTACGAGATCCGGGTGTCGGACCTGGTCGACGCCTTCATCGCCGAGATGACCGCCCGCCAGCCCTTCGACGTGCAGACCGCCAGCGAGTTCCTCGTGATCGCCGCCATCCTGGTCGAGCTCAAGTCCCGCAAGCTGCTCCCCGGGCCCGACGACGTCGAGGACGACGAGGAGCTCGCCGGGTTCGAAGAGCGCGACCGCCTCCTGGCCCGCCTCCTCGAGCTCCAGGCCTACGCGGCGGCCGCCGACGCCTTCGCCGTGCTCATCGACCAGGCCCGCCGTACCCTGCCCCGCGTCGCCGGCCTCGAGGAGCGCTTCCGCGACCTCGCGCCGGACCTCCTGGCGGGCGTCACCCCCGAGAAGCTGGCCGCCGCCTTCATGGTGGGCACCGTGCCCCGCCCCGAGCTCCTCCTCGACCTGTCCCACGTGACCGTGGAGGCCGTGACCGTGTCCGAGGCCGTGCCGAGCTCGAGGAGCGGCTCCCCGAGCGCCGGGCGCACTGTCGTTTCGCGAGCTCACGTCGCACTGCACCACCCGCATGCAGATCATCGTGCGCTTCCTCGCCCTCCTCGAGCTGTGCAAGCGGGGTTGGGTCACCCTCGACCAGGGCGAGACCTTCGGCGACCTGGTCGTCGTCTGGTCCCGGGACTCGTCCGTGCTGTCCACCGTCGGCGGTGGCGACGCGGTCGAGGAATACGACGGCTGAAGGACCGGGCTGTGGGACTTCCCGAGGAGTACCGGGCCATCGAGGCCGTCCTGCTCTCGGCCCTGGAGCCCGTCGCCCCCGAACATGCTCGCCGAGCTCCTCGAGATGCCCATCGAGCGCGTCGAGGCCGCCTGCGCCGAGCTGGCCGCCGGGTACGAGGCCGAGGGCCGGGGCTTCGTGCTCGCCCGGGTGGCGGGGGGATACCGCTACCAGACCCACCCCGACCTGGCGCCGTTCGTCGAGCGCTTCGCCATGGAGGGCGTGTCGTCGCGCCTGTCGCTCGGCCGCGCTCGAGACGCTGGCCATCGTCGCCTACCGCCAGCCGGTGTCGCGTGCGCAGATCGCCGCGCTGCGAGGCGTGAACGTCGACGGCGTGGTGCGCCTGCTGGAGCAGCGGGGCTACATCAACGCCGTGGGCCACGCGCCGGGCCCCGGCCAGCCCGTCCTCTACGGCACCACCGCCGCGTTCCTGGAGCGGCTCGGGCTCTCAACCTCGACGAGCTGCCCCCCGTCGAGGACCTCCTGCCCGGCCCCGAGGTCGTCGAGCAACTCGAGGAGCGCCTGCGCCCCGGCGCCGATGCCTGAGGGGCGTCGCCGGCCACCACGCGACCGAGCCCGACCCGCGCCCGGCCCCGACGACACGCCCTCGCCGGGCGAGCGGCTCCAGAAGGTCCTCGCCCGCGTCGGGCTCGGGCAGCCGCCGGGCCTGTGAGGAGCTGATCGCCGACGGGTCGGGTGACGGTGAACGGCGAGACCGCCGAGCTCGGTCGACGAGTCGACGTCGAGCACGACGAGGTATCGCTCGACGGTGTCCCGCTGCCCGTGCTCCCGGGCTCGTCCACTACCTGCTGCACAAGCCGGCGGGCGTCGTCACCACCGCCCACGACCCCTTCGACCGCCCCACGGTGCTCGAGCTCGTCCCCGACACCCCCGGGTGTTCCCGGTGGGAAGGCTCGACGCCGACAGCGAAGGGCTCCTCGTGCTCACCAACGACGGCGACTGGCCCAGCGCCTCACCCATCCGTCGTTCGGCGTCGAGAAGGAATACCTCGTCGAGGTGGACGGGGTGCCCTCGCGCCGGGGACCTGCGGCGCCTGCGCCACGGGGTCGACCTCGACGACGGGAAGACGGCCCCGGCCACGGTGGGCGTCGTCGCCCCGGGCGTGCATCCGCATCGTCATCCACGAAGGGCGCAACCGCCAGATCCGCCGCATGTGCGACGCCGTCGGCCATCCCGTGCGCCGACTGGTGCGCACCCGGATCGGGCCGCTCTCCGACCCCCGCCTCAAAGCCCGGGACGTGGCGGGCGCTCGAACGGTCGGAGGTGCGGGCCCTGGGCCGACTCGGCCCGACCTCGGGCCGGCACCCCTGAGCCCGGCAGCTCACCCCCGGGCCCGCCCCGTGGTCCCGGGGCCGACGCGACGGCCCTGGCCAGGGCCATGGTCCGCCCGGGAGGCCGCACCCGGCCTGGGTAGCATCAGACCCATGTCAGCTGTCCGCGCCCTGCGCGGCGCCACCACCGTCGACGCCGACACCCCGGACCAGGTCTCGAGGCGGATGCAGGAGCTGCTGGCGGATCTCTTGGAGGCGCAACGCCCTCGAACACGACGATGTGATCAGCATCGTGTTCACCGCCACCGGAGACGTGGTGTCGATGTTCCCGGCCGCCGCCGCCCGGGCCATGGGGCTCGGTGACGTCCCCTTGCTGTGCGCCCGTGAGCTCGACGTCGTCGGGTCCACGCCCCGCTGCCTGCGCGTCCTGCTCCACGTCGCCACGGACCGGACCCGCCCCGAGCTCCACCACGTCTACCTCCACGGGGCCCGGGGGCTGCGCGATGACCTCCCCGAGTGAGGCCCGCCGCGCCGTCGTCGTCGGCACCGGCCTGATCGGAGGGTCCATCGGGCTCGCCCTGCGGGCACGGGGTTGGTGGGTCACCGGTCGTGACGCCGACCCGGCCGCCGCGCGAGCGGGCCCGGGCGCTCGGCGCCCTCGACGAGGTGGGCGACGACCCCGGCGCCGAGGTCACCTTCGTCGCCACCCCGTTGGGCGCCGTGGTCGGTCGAGGCCGAGGCGGGCCCTGGCCCGTGCCCGGCGGCCCGGGGCGGTCGTGACCGACGTGGCGGGCGTGAAGGCGCCACTGGCGGCGCAGTTGCCCGACCCCTGCTTCGTCGGCGGCCACCCCATGGCCGGATCCGAGCAGGTGGGCATCGACGGGGCCGACCCCGACCTGTTCGTCGGGGCCACCTGGGTGCTCACCCCCACCGCCACGACCGATCCCGACGCCTACGCCCGCCTGCAGTCGGTGGTCACGAGCCTCGGCGCCGAGGTCCTGGCCCTGTCGCCCGAGCAGCACGACACCCTCGTGGCCATGGTGTCGCACGTGCCGCACCTGACCGCCGCCACGCTCATGAACCTCGCCGACCGCGCCGCCGAGGAGCACGGCGCCCTGCTGCGGCTGGCCGCGGGGGGCTTTCGCGACATGACCCGCATCGCGGCCGGACAGCCCGGCATCTGGCCCGACGTGTGCGCCGAGAACGCGCCGGCCATCGTGGCCGCCCTCGACGCCCTGCTCGCGGATCTGGCGGGCATGCGCGACCGGGTGGCCGGCGCCGACCGGGCCGGGCTCCTGGCCGAGCTCGAGCACGCCGCGGTGGCCCGGCGCTCCCTGCCGGCACGGTGCGGTGCGACCCGAACGGCTGGCCGAGCTGCGGGTGCCGGTGCCGGACCGCCCCGGCGTGTTGGCCGAGATCACCACCCTGGCCGGCGACCTGGGCGTGAACATCCACGACATCGAGCTCGCCCACAGCGTCGAGGGCGACCGGGGCGTCCTCGTCCTGGTCGTCGACGGCGACGTCGCGCAGCGCCTGCACGAAGCCCTCACCGGTCGCGGCTACCGGTCGACCTCGAGGCATCTCGAATGAGCCCGCCTCGCGGGCCCGGCCCGGACCTGCGACGACGCTCCGGTGTTCACCGTCGAGGGCGGCCGGCCTCTGCGTGGGCCGGGTGCGCGTCCCGGGCGACAAGTCGGTGTCGCACCGGGCCCTGCTGCTCGGCGCCCTGGCCGCGGGGCGAGTCGGTGGTGCGGGGGCTGTCCGACGGTGACGACGTGGCCCGCACCGCGGCGGCCGTGACCGCCCTCGGGGCGCGCCTCGGCGCGACCCGGCTCGAGGACGCACGGATCTCGGGGGGCGCCGCGACCCTGCACGCAGCCGAGCGGGCCGCTCGACATGGGCAACTCGGGCACCACCATGCGCCTGCTGGCCGGGCATCGTGGCCGGGCGGCCCTTCGTGACCGAGCTCGACCGGCGACGCCTCGCTGTCGAGCCGCCCCATGGACCGGGTGGCGGTGCCCCTGCGGCTCATGGGCGCGGTGGTGCAAGGGCGCACCGACCGCTGCCTGCCCCCGCTCACGATTCGCGGCGCGGCCCTGGCCGGGGCATCGACTACACGACGCCGATGGCCAGCGCCCAGGTGAAGTCGTGCGTCCTGCTCGCCGGCTCTGGGCGCCGACGGCGAGACGGTGGTGCGCGAGCCGGTGCTCACCCGCCGTCACACCGAGGAGCTGCTGGCGCGCTGCGGGGCGCCGCTGACCGAGGACGACCGACGGGGCGGCGCACGTCGTCCGCCTCCGGCCCTCGACGCTGGCGCCCTTCGAGCTCGACGTCCCCGGCGACCCGTCGCAGGCCGCCTTCTGGGTGGTGGCGGCCTGTCGTCGTGCCCGGCAGCGAGGTCACCGTCGAACGCGTCTACGTCGGGCGCCGGCCGGCGCGGCTTCCTCGACGTGCTCGCCCGCATGGGGGCCGACATCGACGAGGTCCCCGCCACCGGGCCCGGTGACCTCGCCGCCACCGCCGATGTCGTCGCCCGGTTCGGGCCGCTGCAGGCGACCGAGGTCCACGCCGCGGAGATCACCGGCCTCGACGAGGTCCCCGTGCTGGCCGTGGCCGCCGCGTGCGCGTCGGGCGACACGGTGTTCCGGGACGTGGGGGAGCTGCGGGTGAAGGAGTCCGACCGGCTCGCCGGCGTGGCCGGGCTGGTCGGCGGCGTTCGGGGCCCGGGCCGAGGTCGACGGGGACGACCTCATCGTCCACGGCGGCGGCCGACTTCGTCGCCGGTGCGGTCGACGCCCGACGGGGACCACCGCATGGCCATGGCCGCGCGCCGTGGCCGGCCTGGCGGCGGCCACCGGGCCCAGCCACATCGTGGGGTGGGCCGCCGTCGCCACCAGCTACCCCCGGTTCGCCGCCGACCTGGCCGTCACTGACCGGTGACCGGGCCGTGAGCGCCCGAGCGCGTGCAGGTGGTGGCCATCGACGGGCCGGCCGGGGCCGGGAAGTCCACCTTGGCCCAGTCCGTGGCCGACCACCTCGGGGTGGAGCGGCTCGACACCGGGGCGATGTACCGGGCCGTGGCCTGGTCGGCGCTGCGACACCACGTCGACGTGACCGACACCGAGGCCGTGGCCCGCCTGGCCCGCGACATGACCATCGAGGTGGGCGAGCGCGTCGTGGTCGACGGCGAGGACGCCACCGCGGCGATCCGCTCGGCGGACGTGGACGCCGCGGTGTCGGCCGTGGCCGCCAACCCGGCGGTGCGGTCCGAGCTGGTGGCCCGCCAACGGGCCTGGGTGGCCCAGACGGGGCGGGGTGTGGTCGAGGGCCGCGACATCGGCACCGTGGTCCTGCCCGACGCGGACCTCAAGATCTACCTGACCGCCGCCACCGAGACCCGGGCCCGGCGCCGCGCCCGCCAGCGCGCCGACGGCCGCAGCGTGGAGGCGGTGCACGACGACCTCGTGCGCCGCGACCGTCTCGACTCGACCCGGCTCACCTCCCCGCTGCCATCACCCGAGGACGTGCGCCGCGGATGCCAAAGTGATCGACTCGACCGGCAAGTCGAGCCGGGCCGTCCTCGAGGAGGTGCTCGCGTGCCTGTGAAGCCTCATCTCGACATCGACGACGACACCGGCACCGACCCGACGGCGCGCCGGGTGCGGGTCCCGTCGGTCGTCTACCGGGTGCTCCGCCTGATCGTGCACGTCATCAACCGGGTCTACTGGCGTGTCGAGGTCCGAGGCGCCGACGTCGTCCCGGCGACGGGCCCGGTGATCCTCGCCCCGGTCCATCGCAGCTTCATGGACTTCTTCGTCGTGTCCGAGGTGACCAAGCGCAAGATCTTCTACATGACCAAGGAAGAGATGTGGAAGACACCCCTGCTGGGCTCGTTCCTCGACGCCGTGGGCGCTTTCCCCGTGCATCGCGAAGGGGCCGACCGCCTGGCCCTGGAACGGGCCCAGGACGTGCTCGAGCGAGGCGACGTCCTCATCTTGTTCCCCGAGGGCACGCGCCGGGCGGGCCCGGTCGTCGACGACCTCCACGAGGGGGCCGCCTTCCTGGCGGCGCGCACCGGTGCGCCCATCGTCCCCATCGGGATCGGCGGCACCGCCGAGGCCATGCCCAAGGGCTCGAAGTTCGTGCGCCCGGTCAAGGTCCACCTCGTGGTGGGGCCACCGATCGCCGCCCCCGAGCGCTCGGCGCGGGGCCGGGTGCCGCGCACCCAGGTCCACGCGCTCACCGAGCGGCTGGGCGCACAGCTCCAGACCCTGTACGACGACGCCGAACAACGGGCCAAGCCACGAGCCCGACCAGCACGATGAAGCCGAGGGCCGACGCCACGAACCCCTCGAGCACCCGGTGGGGGCGGTAGGTGAAGTGCACGAGCGACGTCCCGGCGGGCACGGGGACGGCCTGGATCAGACCCTGACGCCGCACCGTGGCGGCGCGGTGGCTCTTGGATCCCTGGAGGCGCCGAGGTCGTCACCGTGGCCTGCCATCCGGTGGCGTACTGCTCGGAGCGCACCAGGGTGGCCGGGCGCGCCGTGGTGACGCGGATGGTCTCGTCGCCCCACGGTGTGCTCGACACCACGCGGACCGTTGCCTTCGGGTCGCCTTGCACCCAGGCACGGCCTTGCGCCGACGGCTGGGTGAAGATGCTGAAGACGCCGATCATGCCGCGATAGCGCCACCGCGCCGGTGCCACGGCGTCGCGCAACGAGCCGTCGACGCGGTAGGTGCCCTGGCCCGCGGTCCGCACCACGGCCGCTCCCACCTCGAGTGGCGCCGGGGTGGCGCCGTGGCCGGGTCCCGGCTCCGACCCCGCCCGGAGGACGACGCCGGCGGCCGGGGTGGGCGCAGGGGCGGACACGAACGCGGTGCCGGGCCGGGCGGCTGAGCCGATCCACGTGATGTGACTCCCGTCGCCGGACAACAGGCCGATGCGGAGCGAGCCCGATCCGGCCCGCACCGGGACCGACACCGAGGTGACCGAGAGCACGGTGCCGAAGTACTGCGTGCGGGCCCGGCCCGGCACCAGAGAGACCGTCTGCGCCGGCGCCGGCGCGTACTGGTAGTCGCCCGGCGACGTGGGCGGGGCAACCGTGGTGTCGGCGCGGCGCGTCCGGAGCGGGCGCCACCGGGGGAACGGGGGTGGCCCCGGCGACGGCACTGCGGGGAGAGCCCGGAGCGGCGACGACCACGTGCACGAAGTACTCGGGCACGGTGGCGAGCGACGCCCAGGTCGAGCCGGGCGAAGGTGCCGACGCGCCAGAGCGGCGGGGTTCATGTCGAGCTGGGTGTGGGTGCCGGTGGCACGGTCGTAATTGGCGTCGACGACGGCCCCGTACCCCTGCACGCTGTCCAGGTCGCGCACGATGGTGAGGTCGGGCTGGCCGATGCGCTCGGCCGCCACGGAGTAGTAGCGGTCGGGATCGAACAACGCCACGCGGTGGTCGCTCGCCGGCCGGGCCCGGGTCCCTGGGCGGCGACGAAGGCGGCCAGGGCGTTGGCGGTGGCGCTGTTGTCGGTGGCGCCGACGGGATCAGGGGCGCCCTGGATGAAGCCGTTGAACAGCAGCGAGGTCCACGATCATCGACGCGCCGTGAGCAGGCGCGGCATCAGCCGGGCCGAGGCGCTGGCGACGGAGCACGAGCCACATGCGCCCACGCCGCGATGGCGCTCGGGACGGTGAGGAAGGCGATGAGCGGCCACAGCGACGAACGCGTCACCGTCGCCCGGCACGTGCAGGAAATGGGGGAACCAGGTGCCCGCCGGCGAGGAGGACGATCTGCAGCCCGATGACCGCCAACGGGGGGACGAGCGGCAGAACGATGTCGGACCGCCACCCCTCGGTGCCCGGCGACCGCGCCACCACCCGCCCGGCGTGGCGGGACCGGAGTGCCCCGGGCCGGGACGACGGTGGGAGCCGACGTGGCAGGTGTCGCACCGACGAGGGGCGGTGACGGCGAGAGGAACATGTGGTCGACCCAGGTGGCGAACAACACGGCCACGGCCAGGTCGACCTCGAGGAGGTTGCGGGCCAGCAGTCGCTGCCGGTTGAAGAGCGGGAGGTGGAAGAAGACGTGGCCGAGCGGGGTGAAGCCCCCCCACGTGAGCACGAGCCCCAGCGCCGACGATGGCGTACCAGATCCACCACTCGGCCCGCCTCGGGCGCGACGGCGGTGGCGCCGCGCCAGGAGCCCGACGCACGCCCATGACGGGGCAGGATGCCGACGTAGCTCGACACCTCGGGAAGGCTGTAGGTGGCGAAGAAGTGCAGCGGGAACGTGCCGCTCGCGCCGAGCAGCAACGGGTCGAGCCCGAGCACGGTCAGCGACTTGTTCATCGAGCCCGACGTGAAGTACCGGTAGTCGTGCACGGCCCGTTGCGACTGCTCCTGGATGAGGCGCGCCCGGCACGAGCTGGGCCCCGGCCAGCGCCAGGCCGAGGACGACACCGACAGCCACCCCGAGCGACGATGCGACCCCCGTCGTGACGGTGTGCGCCAGAACAGCCACAGCGCGTAGAGGCCGAGCACGACCCCGCCGTCGAGGATGGGCTCGGCCGCACCCGGACAGGCCCATGAGCCCGATCGAGGCGCCGAGCATCCCCACCCACGGCGCCGGCCGAGCGGCCCTGCGGACCGATGGGCCAGCCGGTCGAGCGCCACGAACGCCCACGGCAGCCAGGCGGCCGCCTGGACGACGTCGATGTGCACGCTCTGGGCCGCCATGAAGCCGCCGTAGGAGAACGCCGACGGCCCCCAGGCCCGACGCCGTCCAGGAGCGGCCGAGCACCCGCAGCAGCACCACCATGCCGAGAGCGGCGACGACCTGCACCAGGCGCCTGGTTGACGACCCAGGCGAAGGCCCCGGGCAGGACGGCTGAAGAGGACCGTGGTGGGGTAGGCGGCGCCGGCGTTGAACCCGGCCAGCAGCGGGGACGCCGCTCCACAGATAGGGGTCCCACACCGGGGCGTGGCCGTGGCGGAGGTCGATGCCCACCAGGACCCGCAGCGGGAAGTTCTGGATGAGGTTGTCGCTCACCAGCCACGGTGACGCCGAGCCGCGGCCGGGAGCCCGAAGAGCGCGCCGGGCAGCGCCACGAAGGCCGCCGCCATCCGGCCGCCGGGACGGCGCACCGGACGCGCCTGCGCGGGAGAGCACCGGGACCGCTCCCGGGCGAGTCAGGTCAGCGGCGCTCGCGCAGCCAGGTGCGTACGATCGACCGGGCGTACTGCAGGGCGAAGAAGGCGTTGGCCCCTTCTTCGACTCACCCGATGCCCGGGGGTGCCATACGGTGGGGCGGTCGGTGATGCGCCACCCGCGTGCGGCCGCGCTGATGATGAGCTCGGCCGTCTGGTACTGGTCCTGCTCGAGGGTGACGTCGTCGAAGCACCTCGATCCGAAGCGCCCGGAAGCCGTTCGAGGTGTCGGTGAGGTGCTGGCCGGTGAGGGCGTTGATGACGGCGGCGAAGAAGACGACGCCGGCCATGCGCACCTTGTCGGTGGTCTCGTCGCTGCCCGAGGCGGCGGCTGCCGACGACGAAGTCGGCCTCGTCGGCGAGCACCGGGGCGAGCAGCTCGGGCATCTCGGCGGGGTCGTTCTGGCCGTCGGCGTCGAGCGGTGACGACGTACTTCGCGCCCGTGGGCGGCGGCGAGCTCGTAGCCCAGCGTCAGGGCGACGCCCTGGCCCATGTTGACCGGCAGCACAGCACGTAGGCCCCGTGCGCAGGCCACGATGTCCTCGGTGCCGTCGTCGCCTCCGTCCACCACGACCGAGCGTGGAGACGGCGAGGCCGTGCGACGTCGGCGGGGACGGCCTTGAGCACGTCGCCGATGTTGTCGGCCTCGAGGTAGGAGGCGATGAGCACGAGGACGGCGCCGAAGGTGGCGTCGGGATGGCGCCGGCGGAAATCCTGGGGGCCGAGCTCCATGACGAGCCGCCGGACGTCGTCGTGGCGCCGTCATGTGCCGCGCCCGGGCGCGCGTCCGAAGGGCGCGATGGACGTCTCGGCGCCCATCAGAAGCTGTGGGGCCGGGCGAAGACCTCGCGGACGAGCGGCTCGAAATGCGACAGGGGCTCGGTGGGGTAGTCGGGGTCGAAGCTCGTCTGGTCCCACTCGTCGGCGAAGCGCTCGCCCAGTGCGAACCACGGCTCGCCGCGGTACTGCTCGCGGGCCTCGGGGTCGCCGCCGAAGTGGTGGTAGTAGTGCCGGCCCTGGAAGTCCTGGTGGGTGAGGATGACGTGGAAGACCTCGTCGCGCACGTAGGGGCGCAGGATCTCCGCCGCGATGCGCGGGTGGTTGGGCACCGACACGTACTTGCCGATGTCGTGGCACAGCGCGGCCACCACCATCTCCGGGTCGGCCCCGGCCTCCTCGGCCCGGGTGGCGGTCTGCAGCGAGTGCCGGAGCTGGTCGACGGCGAACCCGTCGGTGATCGTCGCCGAGCCCTCGAGCATGGCCAGCACCTGGTCGGCCACCCGGGCCTGGCGCTGCGATGGTGAGGGCGCCGATCTCGGCCCACTGCTCGGCGTTCGACTCGTCCATCCGCCGGAAGCTCGCTGGTGGTAGTGGTCTTGGTGGTGGTGGTGCTCATGGCGCCATTGTCGCACCCCGGACGGGAAGGCGCCGTGACCAGGCCGTTGTGGCCGGTTCCTCAGAGGCTTCACAGGTTGGCTCGGCCGGTCGCGACGGGGTAGCCAGGGGCGTGGCCTCGAGCGGACAGCACACCGGGACCCGGCCCCGCCGCGGGCACGGGCCCGGTCCCGAAGGCGCTGGGCGCCGCCGGGATTCCGGATCAGGGCGGCGGCCAGGAGCCCCCCGAGAGCCGACGGCCGCGCCGGCGATGAGCACGGCATGGCGGAACCCGGCCGCGAACTGCGCGGGATGGACGTAGCTGTGGCCGCTCAAGCCCGACAGGGCCGGCAACAGCGCCACCGCGACGAGCCCCCGGCGCGGGCCACGTCGTTGTTGACGGCCGAGGCCATCCCGGCGTGCTCGACGGGGGCCGAGGACAGGGCGGTGGCGGTGAGGGGCGCCACGGTGATGACGAGGCCGAGCGGCGAGGACGAGCACCCCGGGCAGGACCTCGGTCACGTAGTCGCCCGAGGGGCCGATCGAGCGCAGCAGGAGCATCCCCGCACCCACCACGACAGGGCCGACCGCCATCTGCAGCCGGGGGCCGATGCGGACCGCCAAGGCTCCGGACCGAGCCGAGAAGGCGAGCATCACCGCGGTGAGGGGGAGCAGGGCGGTCCCCGCCTCGAGCGGGGAGTAGTGCGACACCTGTTGGAGCTGCACCGGGAGGAGGAACAGCGCGCCACCGATCGCGGCGTAGACCACGAAGGTCACCGCGTTGGTGGCGCTGAACTGCGGCGACCGGAAGATGGCCAGCGGCAACATGGGGTGGCGCTCGCGCCCCTCGGCCACCACGAAGGCGACGAAGGCGCCCGCGGCCACGCCGAGCATGCGCCAGGACCATGGGCGAGGACCAGCCCGTAGCTCGGGGCTTCGATGAGCCCGCCGGCCAACCCCACCAGGCCCACGGTGGCGAGACGCGCGCCGAGCGACGTCGACGGGGCCGGCGGCGGCGGGGTCGCGCGTCTCGGGGACGTGGCGGGTGGCGATGACCACCACGACGAAGGCCAGCGGAAGGTTGATCAGGAAGATGAGCCGCCACGACACCGCACTGATGAGAAAGCCGCCGACGAAGGGGCCGATGGCGGTGGCGACACCACCGAGTCCCGACCAGGCGCCGATGGCACGGGCCCGGTCGTCCTTGACGAACGAGGCCTGGAGGATGGCGAGCGAGCCCGGGGTGAGCAGCGCCCCGCCCACGCCCTGCAGGGCCCGGCCGGCGATGAGGACACCGGCGTCGGGGGCGACCGCGCACACCAGCGACGAGACTGCGAACCAGACCACGCCGATGACGAAGACCCGCCGGCGGCCGTAGCGGTCACCGAGCGCGCCCCCGACCAGGAGCAGGCCGGCCAGGGAGACGAGGTAGGCGGTCACCACCCACTGCAGGCTCGAGACGGGCAGGGTGAAGTTGTGCCCGATGGCCGGCAGGGCGATGCCCACCACCGTGGAGTCGATGGCGGTCACGGCCGACCCGAGCACGGTGGCGGTGAGCACCCAGCGACCCGGGCGCGCTCGACAGCTCGAGCTCGACGGGCGCCGGCCGCCGAGCTCACCCCGCCAGCCGGGCCAGGACGTCGGCGGCGGAGATCTGACGGTCACCGACTCCGCCCGCGCGGCGCCGCCGTCCGGCAGACGGGCCGCGCCCGGCTCGGCCGGGGCCGGAGCGGCCAGGCCCACCGCCACCGCGGCGGCCAGACCGCGCGAGCAGGTCGCGCAGCTCGGGTGGAGGGGGGAAGTACTCGTCCTCGTCGGTGACGTGCACCTCCTCGACGCCGTTGACCGGGGCCAGGCGGGCGACCACGGCGTCGACGAGCTCGTCGGGGGCCGACGCTCCGGCGGTGACCCCCACCGTGCCCGAAAGGTCGTCGGGGAGCTCGGCGGCCTCGTTGACCCGGAGCACGAGCGGGCATCCCGAGGCGCGTGCCACCTTCTCGAGGGCGCGGGTGTTCGAGGAATTCACCGATCCGATGACGACCACGGCGTCGGACCGGGCCGCGATGACCTTCAGCGCCGCCTGGCGGTTGGTGGTGGCGAAGCACAGGTCCGAGCGGTTGGGCATCCAGAGATCGGGGAAGCGCTCCCTGGCCCGGTTCATGATGTCGGACCACTCGTCGTGGCTCAGCGTGGTCTGGGCCAGCAGCGCCACCGGGGCGCCCGGGGCGATCTCGTCCGCGGCGACCTCGACGTCGTCCTCGGACCGCACGAGGCGAACCGAGTCCGGGGCGACCGCCATGGTCCCGACCGCCTCCTCGTGGCCCTCGTGCCCGACGTACAAGACGGTGTAGCCCTTGCCGGCCCGGACCTTGAGCTCGTGGTGGACCTTGGTGACGAGTGGGCACACGGCGTCGACCACCACCCGCCCCCGGCCGCGCGCCGCCGTCACGACCTCGGGTGCGGACCCGTGCGCCGAGAGCATGAGGGGAGCGCCGTCGGGGACCTGGTCCACGTCGTCGACGAAGATCACGCCCCGGGCCCGGAACTGGTCCACGACATGCCGGTTGTGGACGATCTCGTGGTAGCAGTACACCGGCGGCTCGAAGACCCGGACCATCCATGCCAGGGCCTTGATGGCCTTCTCGACTCCGGCGCAGAAGCCCCGAGGGGAGGCCAACAGGACACGCTCGACCGGCACCTTCCCAGGCTACCGGCCCTCTGGGCCCGCTCCGCCGGGGCCGAGAGGCGCCGTGGACCAAGTAGCCTCGGTGCCATGTCGGCGCCTCGGGTGGTCTCCGTGGCGGCCGCGTCCCCGGCGCAACGGGCCGGCCTCCTCGTCAACGACGAGCTGCTCGCCGTCGACGGCCGCGTGCCGCGCGACGTGATCGAATACCGCCTCTTCGTGGACGAGGCCGACCCCGAGCTCGAGATCCGCCGGGGCCACGAGGAGCTCACGGTGCAGCTGCGCAAGGAGGCAGGGGAGGTCCCGGGCATCGAGGTGTCCTCGGCGCTGTTCGACCGGGTCCGCACCTGCGACAACCACTGCGAGTTCTGTTTCATCTACCAGCTCCCGAAGGGGATGCGCCGCAGCCTCTACCTGAAAGACGACGACTACCGGCTGTCGTTCCTCTACGGGAACTTCACCACCCTGACCCGATTCACCGAGCTCGACCTCGAACGGGTCCTCACCGAGCGGCTGTCCCCGCTGTTCGTGTCCATCCACAGCACCGACCCCGAGCTCCGGGCCCGCATGCTTCGCAATCCCCGGGGTGCGACCAGCCTGCGCTGGCTGCGCGCCCTGCTCGACGGGGGCATCGAGGTGCACGGCCAGGTGGTGGTGTGCCCGGGGGTCAACGACGCCGACGCGCTCGAGACGACGCTGGCCGGGCTCGTCGACGAGTACTCGCGAGCTCAGCCACCGTGGCCTGCGTCCCGCTCGGGGTGAGCGACTACACGACCGAGCCGTCCATGCGACCCCACACCGTGGCCGAGGCCGCCGCGGTGATCGACATCGTCGAGCAGTGGCAAGAGCTGTGCCTGGGATCGCTCGGCCGGCGCCTCGTGTACGCCGCGGACGAGTACTACCTCCTGGCCCGGCGACCCTTCCCGACCACCGAGGCCTATGACGGCTTCCCCCAGCACGAGAACGGCATCGGCATGGCCCGGGCCTTCGAGGCCGCGTTCCACGGCGACGCCTCCGCCGCCCACGGCGTGCAGCCCGGGTTCTTCTCCTGGGTCGACGGCGCGCCGGCGGCGGGCTACCGGGCGCCGCGCACGGACCGGGGCGGGCCGGCCCGATGACGGCATTGCCCCGACAACCGACACCCCCGTCGCCGTCCTCACCGGCGAGTACGGCGCGGCCGTGCTCGAGCCCTTGCTGCGGTGACCAGGACACCATGGTCCGCCTGGTCCCGGTGCGCAACGCCTTCTTCGGCGGCAACATCGCCGTCACCGGGCTCATGACCGGCGTCGACGTCGCCCGGGTGCTGCGCCGACCAGCCCGCCCGGCGAGCGCTACCTCCTCCCCGACGTGTGCCTTTCCGAGGGACGGTTCCTCGACGGCATGACGGTGGCGGAGCTCCCCCTCCCCGTCGAGGTGGTCCCGAGCGACGGGTACTCACTGCGCCTGGCGCTGCACGGCGGGGGAGTGTCGGGCCCGACCTCGCCGACGCCACCCTCGGCCCCACCCCGCCACCGGCCGGTCGCCGTCGCGCTCGGAGCGCCGCGGTGAGCGGGCCCGCTCCCGCCCGCACGCCCCGACGTCCGGCATCGCGGCGCGACGGCGACCCGACGACCTCTGGTGGTGGTCGCCGGTCGGCCCAACGTGGGGAAGTCGACGCTGGTGAACCGGTTCGTGGGTCGGCGCGCCGCGGTGGTCGCAGGAGAAGCCCGGGGTCACCCGGGACCGGCTCGAGCTCGACTGCGAGTGGAACGGTCGATCGTTCGTGGTGGTCGACACCGGGGGCTGGCTGGGCCGGGGTGACGCGCTCGACGCCAAGGTCACCCGGCAGGCCGAGCGGGCCGTCGCCGCCGCCGATCTCGTGCTGCTGGTGGTCGACGCGGCGGTGGGGGTCACCACCGAGGACGACGACGTGGCCCGGTTGCTCTGCGCGCTCGGGGCGGCCTGTCCTGTTGGTCGCCAACAAGGTCGACAACGACCGGCGCGAGGCCGATGCCTGGGAGCTCGTCTCGCTCGGGTTGGGCGACCCGTGGATGGTGAGCGCCCTGCACGGCCGGGGGACCGGTGACCTCCTCGACGAGGTGGTCCGGTTGCTCCCCGACGAATCATCCTCCGCCATCGCAGGAGCCGGTGGAGCCGAGCACGGTTCCGCGCAGCGTGACGATGCCGACGGTGATGGAGAAAGCGATGGAGACGGCGGTGCCGAGTCCGGACGAGCCGGGCCCGAGGCTCCGGCCATCCGGGTCGCCATCGTGGGCCGGCCCAACGTCGGGAAGTCGACCTTGTTCAACCGGATGCTCGGGGAGGAGCGATCGGTCGTCCACGATCTGCCCGGGACGACGCGCGACGCCATCGACACCCAGATCGAGACGCCCGACGGCCCCATCCGCTTCATCGACACCGCCGGGATGCGGCGCCGGTCTCGCACCGAGGAGGGCACCGAGTACTACGCCATGGTGCGAGCCCTGCAGGCCCTCGACCACGCCGACGTGGTGCTCCTCGTGATCGACGCCACCGACGGGGTGACCCACCAGGATCAGCGCCTGGCCGAGCGGATCGGAGCGTCGGGGAGCCCGGTCGTCATCATCCTCAACAAGTGGGAGCTGCTCGACGCCGAACACCGGCGCGACGTCGTCGACGCCGTCGACGACCGCCTGGCCTTCCTGGGGGACTCGCCGACGGTGAAGGTGAGCGCCCAGAGCGGCATGGGCGTGCACAAGATCCTTCCCGCCCTGGGCCGCGCCGTCGAGGCCTACCATCCCGCATCCCGACCGGTGAGCTCAACCGCGCCATCCGGTCCATCCAGGCCGCCCACGCCGCTCCCGGGGCCCGCGATCCGCTATGCCGTGCAAGGGGCCATCGACCCTCCCACTTTCACCCTGTTCGCCACCCGCCGGCTGCCCGCGCCCTACCTCCGCTATGTCGAGCGCAAGCTGCGCGAGCAATTCGGCATCGGGCCGACACCGGTGAAGTTCCGGGTTCGGCATCGGGTCGTGACGCAACGGAGCCTGACCATGCCGTGGTGCGACACGTGCGAACACATGGTCGATGACGACCAGCTCACCGACGACGGGGAGTGCCCCGAGTGCGGGGAGCAGCTGGCCCGTCGGAAGATCCCGTGGCACTTCAAGCTGATGATCGCGGCCACGGCGTCTACCTGGCCTGGCGGGCCTATCAGGGCATCGGCTGGCTCGTTCATCACGCCTGATCGGCCGCTGGCCTAGACTGCCCAGTTGCATCACGGGCTGTGGCGCAGCTTGGTTAGCGCGCTTGACTGGGGGTCAAGAGGTCGCGAGTTCAAATCTCGCCAGCCCGACCACAGAAGGCCCAGTTCAAACCCCCTCAGGAGCTTTCCACCAACGCTTCATGAAACAGGGGCGCGTCCCCGAGCGACGGCCGGCGTGCGCATGCCACGCAGCGAGACGCCCACTCCGTACGTGAGGAATTCGCCCTCGGGGACGATCTCGACGAGCGAGGCCGAACCTCGTCTCTCGGCCGGGAGCAGGGACCCCAGCTCCTTCACGAGCGGGCCGACCTCCTCCGAGTCCGCCCGGTGCACGATCGCGGCTCCGTGGAAGCCGATGGTGGCGGGCGGGATCGGCACGACGAGCGAGACGACTCCACCTCGGCGCACCGTCGCCACCACCGCCACCCGACCACTCACCGAGATGTGCTTGGCCTTCCAACTGTCGGGCGCGACTGCAACGTAGAGGCGGCGGCCGACGGTCTTGAAGACCACACCACTCGATCGGGGCTCGCCCGACGGGGTCACGTAACTGACCACGGCGAAGGTTGCCTTGGCCAGGGCTTGCCACACCTGCTCGCTGGTCAGATGCGGTCCCGAATGGGCGTCCCCCGGGGATGTCCGGGCCCTGCCATTGGGAGGGGTGGCGCCGTTGACCTCTTTGTGCCACATCGACGTTGTCACGGTCACGCCTCTTTCCCGGTGGCCCACCCTGACGCCGTGCCCCGGCGGGCAAGGCGTCAGTGTGTGCCTCCTCGAGGGTGCACGTGGCGGGCACCTGGCCTGATCCCATGCTCCCTCTGGGAAGCCGTGGCTCCGGTCGAGCGTGCCAAACCCCGCTTCAGCCCTCACCAACAGGGTGACACCGGCTCGACCGGTGAGGACAGGGTCAAACGACCCTTCTCGATGAGACGCGAACAGCGCCACCCGATTTCGTCCTCCCGCGGCGCGCCTTCTGGTGTCGATGGCGGCTGAAGATCCGCGCTCACCCCTTGAGCATCAGCAAGTGATAGACGAGGAACGCCGGCCACACGAGGGCTTTCAACAACGCCAACACGACGAGCCAGAAGGTGCCGGAATGGGTATGGAGGTAGTACACGAGGGCACCGATGAAGCCGAGGAACCAAATCCCCCCAGCTCCACCCTTGTTGGCAACGCCTCTCTTGCCGCGTCGTTCTTCGGTCTCAGCCATGCGCCTCACCTTCCCGGGGCATTCTCTCCACGTTCACCGTCGGAAGGACTCAGGTCAACCCTTCCTGTCACAGCGATGTGATCGAGAACGTCTTGGTCGTGGTGTGCTTGAGCCGCTTCGGCTTGGTGGCGTCGGTCATCTTGACCCGGAACGAGAACGTGCCGGTGCTCGTGAGACTCCCCGAGAGAACGCCGGTCCGGGAGAGGCTGAGACCCCTTGGAAGCCTGCCGACCTTCTTGAACCGATATGGCGCCTTCCCACCGCAACCGGTCAGCGACGCCGAGTACCGCTCACCGACAACGGCGAACGGCAGGCTTGTCGTCGGAATCGAGTACCCACAGTTGACTCCGAGTGCCCAGATGCTGGCGGAAGAAGTGAGCACCGTGATGGTGTCGGCGCTGGGGGAGCCGGCCGGGCCTGAGGCGCTTTGCTCGCACGGATCGGGACTGATGGGTGTGATGGACGTACAGGCTGGCACCGGTACGCCATTCTTGAACAAGACGATCGACGACGCCGGAAGGGTGGAGGGCAAGGTGAAGGTCAGTGTCAGAGGACTGCTGGTCGTGCCGTCGGGTGCGCTGATGACGACGAGGCCACCGAGAACGCTGTAATTGGGAAGCGAGGCTCCTCCGAGTGAGCCTGTCGTGGAGATCGAGATGGGGCCCGTCGTCGGCGACACCACGGTGACTTGAATCGGAGCGCCGGAGCTGCCCAGGGAGAGGGAGTTGGTGGAGGGGTTGGAAGTTTGGGCCGCCACGATCGCAGCGGTCCACGAACCACTGTCGGTCGAATCATGCCATGTCCCGTTGGCGGCACTCGAGTTCAAGCCCAGGACAATGGGCCAACCCTTGTAGGTGTCGGCTGGAAACCCGTCCACGGATCCCTGGAAACTGCAGTCGGGGTTGATCGTGCCGCTCACCGTGCTCCCCGGGAAGAGCGGGAGGTTGCCGGTGATGAAGCTGAATGTCCCGAAGGTCGTCTGCATCATCAGATTCGCGCTGTCAACGGCAGTGACGACGCCGCCGTTGGTATCCGAGGCATCCACCCAGGTGCCGAAGAGCGCGCCGGTCGGGAAGAAGCCGCACCCGCTCGCCGCCGCCGGAGTCGCGCTCAGAAGCGCGCCCGCGCCGAGAGTGGGAACCGAAGCGGCGACCAGGACCACGACACGGAACACGACGCCGTGGGGTCGCCGCGGAGTGCGGCCACACGGGGCACCGCCGCCGACCCGGTACCGGCCGAGGGCCGAGTTGCTTTGTCGTCGCATCGTGGAGGCTCCCATCTCGCACGGGCTCCCGGTCCGGGCGACAGGCACCCGCACCGGACGGTCGAGGCTGCTCCCCTGTGCCCGCCGAACAGGGGTTTCGAAGGCGCCACAGCCTCCTGTGCTCCACCTCGTGCGAAACCACCAATATTGACGAACTACGAAGCGTGCCGCGAAACGTACCCACCGTGGGTTGCGCACCGGCGGTTGCGGATGTTCCCGAGCACGGGGGCACCCTTGGCCCACTCCCTGGCTCTTCGGCGCACTGGGATTGCCCGGTGCAACTGTACGTTTTCGCCGGCTCGACGCATTCACGGCCCCCGCGTTCTGGAGCGTCGTGGCCGCTAGTCCGATGCCGCGCCTTTCGGGGTCCGAGGGATGCGCTGTCGACGTCGGATCCCCGAGACGACGAGCGGACATGCGAGTCCGACCGCGCTGAGCACAGCGAGGACGATGCCGACCGTGAAGGCGGTCGGCCAATACCGGACCACAACGGTGTGATGGCCCGGGGGGATGACCGCCTGAAGCATCACACCCGAGAACCGGTGGAGCTCGAGTGGCCGGCCGTCAATGGACCCGTGCCAGCCGGGGACGTCGGTCAACCGCACGCGAAGCACCTCTGCGCGCTTGGAGCCGGTCACCAGTCTCCAGGTTGATGGGTCCGGATACGTGGCCGGGACAGCCGTGCCGCGGGCGTCCGCGCCGGGGAGAGAGCCGGTCGACGTCAGAGGGGTGAGCGTGGCTACTGCGGCGCCGGGGACTCGGTACAGGTCCTCGCCGCCGATCGTCTCGTCGAACACCGCACCGGGGGGACCCGGGTACCGCGACGGTTCGAGCAGGTACTCGACCCCGAAGCGACGCGCCACAGCGGCGGTCGGCACTGCGGGACAGAAACCCAAACGACGGCCGGCTTCAGAGTGGCCCGTTGCGGCGGCCCAGGACTGAGGGTATGCATTCGGAGTGGCCGGGTCATAGGCAGCCAGCTCTCGAACTCCGTAGGCGATGTTGACGTCGGGGACCATTCCCAATGCGGAGTAGATGGAGCAGGAGCGGGTCCCGAATCCCACCACCGACGATCCGACCGCACGAGTGAACGCGACCTCCGCGGGGGTGGGGGTCAAATAGGTCGGACTGGAAGACCACAACGGCGCCCCGGCAACGACGAGAACGACCGTTTCGCACGTCAGCAATGACACTGCTGCCCACCGACGAGCCCCAGTCGATTCCCGAGCCCCCGACCCCGACGGTCGTCGGCGACGATGCCAACTGAAGGCGGCTACCACCGTCAGGCCGACCGCGGTCTCGATCGCCGGCCAAAGGAAGCTTCGGGCTCGAGTCGCACTCTGCGCTGAGGGCAGGTTGCCCCGGCCGAACACCCACAGAGCGACAAGGACCAGCGCGGCACCGACAAAGCACAGAGCGGTCCATGACCATTCCGAGCCTTCCCGGCGTGAGCGGATCAACGCGTCCAACCCCATGCCGGCCAGGACCGCGACGGCAAAGGTCAAAGGAACCAGCGCCCGATGCCATTCGAGCCCTTTGACGACCGGCAGCCCGTTCAGGAACAACACGAGCGGGTCGATGAAGACGAGTCCCCCCATCGCTACGACAACGACGGCGAAGGCGACAGTCTCCGGGCGTCGCCTACGAAAGGCCACCGCGACGATCGCAAGCACAAGAGCGATCACACCCATGAAGGCCGCTGTTTCGGAGTACCAGTTCTTGCCCGTGATCGGCGTGCTTCCGGCGACCGGGAGTCCGTCGAAACCCTGCAAGACGAAGTGCGCCAGGTCGTGGAGTGGCAGTGCCGGACCACCGCTCTGCCCGCGGCGGGTGGACGTGGACAGAAGCTCGATACCGGGGAACAGCAGCGGAGCTGCGAGCAACGCCCCGGCTATCGCACCCACCGCGGTGTCAAGGATCGGACGAAGAACGGGCCCCCCACCACCCGACCTCGTGGCCCGTCGACCGAGCAGGGTGGCGATCCACACGATGAGCGCCAGGAACAGGAGTACGAGAGTCTCCGGTTGACCCGCATAGATCGCGCACGCCACCACGACCGACAGAAAGACGACGGCACGCATACGGCGCTCGCCCCTTGCGACGAGCAAGGCGGCAGCGAAGAGCCACCCGGCCCAGCACATCACCCCTGCCACGGACCACCCCAGCCATCCGAAGAAGGAGCCGCTCAGCTCGAATGTCGTGGCTGCCATCACACAACCCAACACACGCAGGCGCAGCATTCGACCGAGGACATACACCCCAGTCCCGGCGATGAGCATTGTCACGAACACTTGCGTGGTGTACGCCAACCGAAGCGGAACCAGATAGCCGACCAGGGCTGGAACGCTGAAGGGTGCGGACTGCCAGTTGAACGCCAATGGCAGGCCCAGCAGGCTGTACGGATTCCACAACGGCAGGTGACCGGCATGTACCTGCCGCCACGCCAGGGTCGTCCAGGGGATGAACGCCTGTATCTGATCAAGCATCTGTCCGTTGTGAGCGGAACTCCCGGGGACCTTCGACAAGCCCGACACGCCCAACAAGTTGAAGGGGCCGAGCGACGTGCCATGGACCAGGGCAGGCAACAGCACGACGAGGGCGGCCGTCGCCACCCAGGTCACGCCGAGAATGTCGGGAGCCCAGAGACGCAGGCGCATCCCGAAGGCAGTTAGCGGAGGCCAGGAACAGCGCAGGACGGCCACCTGTGGTTGCGTACGTCGAACGGTCTCTGCACCTTCGCCTCGGATGTCCTACAAGAACGGGCCGGTACGGCAGCGGCGACTCTGGGCGACAGGGTAGTTGACCACCCGACTCTCGAGGTGCGTGACCAGTCCACAACGGTCCAGTGTCCCTTCGCGGCGTCGAGGTGTATCTCGGCTCGACGAGCTCCCCGCGTCCCGGCGCTCCCACGCACCTCGACCACTACATCTCGCTCTTCGCCTCTTTGGCATATGTCGCCGCCAGCTGGCGGGAGAAGCCCATGAGCCGGGCCAGCTCCCCGTGCTCAGACCCTCATCGAGACCGAGGGCGAACACGGCCTTGCCGACATCGTGACGTGCTGCCTCCAGCTCCTCGATCTGCTGGGTCATCGTCTTCCGTATGGCGCTGGTCGGGATGGCCGACAGGACCTCGACGACGGGCCTTCCCTTCTCGACCAACGAACGGACTCTTCGGTTGGAAGCGCTGACCGAACGCAGAGTCTCGCGGAACCGTGCACACGTCTCGACGAACGCATCCACACTGGCAAGGACCTTCTCCCGGTCTCTCTCGGCGGTCATCGGGCGGAAACCTACTCGCAAGGCCCCCGGCACCGTGCGCCGTCTGCGAGTTGCGCCCCTGTTTGGCCCCTCTCTTCGGACAGTGACAAGATCTCTTGCGCAAGACCTATTGTCACGTCACCGAAGGCGTGCCGCACGGGAGCTGACGTGACCGACTGGGACCTCAAACTTCTTCGGATGGTGGCCGAGGAAGCCAGCAGTGCCGTCGGTTCGCACCCCCGGTGGATCACCGAAGACGAACACCTGCGCGCGGCCACCTTTCGTCTCGAATGGGAACGTCTCCTCACGCCGGAGACGGTGGGGGCGTTGCTCGAACCCATCTTTCGCGCCCGGTTACCTTCCGACGAGAGGGCGCGCCTCGTCGCACTCCTCGAAGCCGGCGACGGCGAGCAGGTCTCGAGCGTTCTGAGGGCCGTGTTCAAGAGATATCTCGAGGACAGGGGCCTGAAACTCCCCCCCGCGGCGGAATAGCCCACTCCGTCCGCGCCCTGGTTCTCACCAGCTCGACCCGGAAAGCCCCGGTGACAATGGGAGCACCCTGTGTGGCCAGAACACCACTCGAGAGCTGCTCTCGGGGACACCGCCGATTCACGATGACTCCTCTGGGCTCAACCCTTCAGCTACGTTCCGCTCGATGACCGGACCAGGGGACCACGACCACGATGGGGTCGAGACGTTCGTGGCGCGGCGCATTCCGGGGTCGCCGGCCCGTCACAGGTCCTCGCGGGTCCGACGCACGCGCCTCACCGTCGGGCTCCTCGTCGTCGTCGTGGTCGGCGTCGTCTCGGGCGTGGCGCTGTCCTCGTCCTCGGGCCACAAGACACGAGCCACCGGAGGCAGGCCACGGGCGGTGCCTGCCGCCGGGTCGGCGTCGCATCCCACCAAGGTGCTCGACCCGGCGGTGGAGTCGGGACTCCTCCCGTGGCAGCTCAGTGCGCCCCTCAGCCGCACCGTGGCCCTGTCCGGCGCCGGCAACCAGTTGGTCGTGCTGGGAGGATTGACCACGGGCAACACGTCGTCGAGCGGCGTCTACACCCTCGACACCTCCGACGGGCACCTCACCCATGTCGGGGACCTGAACGGGCCCCTGCACGATGCCGCCGCCGCCGTTGTCGGCGGGCAGGACGTGGTCTTCGGCGGTGGGGTATCGAGCACGGTGGCGACGGTGCAACTCTTTCCGACACCGCCCGGCACCCCGAGCGGCCCCGGGACGACGGCTCCCTCGGCCCGCGTCGTGGGCTCGCTGCCCCAACCGCGCTCAGACGCCGCCGCGGTCACCGTCGGAGCGACAACCTATGTCGTGGGTGGGTATGACGGGGCAAATGCAGACGCGGCGGTCCTTGCCACCACCGACGGCTCCTCGTTCCGGTCGGTCGCAGCGCTTCCTGTGCCCGTTCGCTACCCGGCCGTGGCCGCCGTCGGCGGGAAGATCTATGTGTTCGGCGGCCAGGCCATCACCGGCTCCAGCGCCGGTGAGCCCGTCGACACGGTGCAGGTCATCAACCCGATCCGCCACACCGCAGCCGTCGTCGGTCACCTCCCGGAGCCCCTGAGCGGTGCCGTCGCCGTCACCGTCGCCGCCCACGTCTATGTGGTCGGGGGCGAGAGCACGGCGCCCCAACCTTCGAACCTCGGAATCGGGTCGACACAGATAGGACCGTCGTCCACCTCGAACCCCGGTGCCGGCAAGAGCGGAGCCATCACCGACGGATACCTGACAGGCCCACGCGCCACTCTCGACGCGTCGCCCCTCGCAGGCGCCACACCCTCGTCCCATCCGGCGAACGCCTTGACAGCGGCCACTCAGCCGGCCGCCACGGACACCGTGTCCTCGATCTGGGCCTTCGACCCGGCGTCGAATCGGCTCCTGTTGGCGGGACACCTTCAGGTACCGGTGTCCCACGCCGGAGTGGCCGCGATCGGCTCGACCGCATGGATCGTCGGAGGGGAATCCCACGGAGCACAGGTCACCTCGGTGCAGATGCTGACTCCCAACGTGGCTTTCGGCACCGCCGGCGCGCCGGGAGCGGGATCTCCCTACTTCGGAGCCAAGCTCTTGATCGCCGACCGGGGGAACAACCGGCTCCTCGTCATGGACGCGTCGATGAAGGTCCTGTGGAGCTACCCCTCGCCCTCGTCCTCGGCCGATCCGCTGGGCTTCTACTTTCCCGACGATGCCTTCTTCATCAACAAGGGCTCCGCCATCATCTCCAACCAGGAGCAGAACGAGACCATCGTGGAGATCAGCTACCCCTCGGGGAAGATCCTGTGGTCGTACGGGCACGCCAAACAACCCGGCACCGCTCCCGGCTACCTGCACGAGCCCGATGACGCCTATCTGCTCAAGGACGGCCGGATCACCGTGGCCGATGCTCAGAACTGCCGGGTCCTCATTCTCAATCCCGACGGCACCGTGGCCGGCCAGATCGGCACGAACGGCGTGTGCGTGCACAATCCTCCGACATCGATGGGATCACCGAACGGCGACACCCCGTTGGCCGACGGCAATCTCCTCGTGTCAGAGATCAACGGTTCATGGGTCAGCGAATACACGCCTCACGGCAGCTTGGTGTGGGCGGTGCACCTGCCCATCAGCTATCCCTCCGATCCCCAGCAGATCGGCCCGAATCTGTATCTCCTCGCCGACTACTCGAGCCCCGGTCAAGTCCTCGAGTTCAATCGGAGTGGGCAGATCCTCTACCGCTACGACGTCTCCAGCGGTCCCGGCAGGCTCGATCACCCGTCGTTGGCGGAATTGCTGCCGAGCGGGGCGATCATGGCCAACGACGACTACCGCAACCGCATGATGGCGTTCGACCCCCGCACCGGGGCCCTCGTCTGGCAATACGGTGTGAACGACCAGGCCGGCACGTCCCCGGGCATGCTCAACACACCCGACGGATTCGACCTCCTGCTCCCCGACGGGACCACGCCCACCCATCGCGCCACTGGCTGACCTCCCGGCGCCTCGCCGGTCGGGTGTCTGCGGTCAGTGCGTCTTCCGCCGCCGGAGGTGACGTTTGGCGCCCGCCACGAGCACGAGCGCCGCGATGACGCACAGCGGCTTCGCGTAGCGGGTCGGCGGGCGCGCACCCGAATCGGTCGGGGCCGGTGTCGGGGCCGGTGTCGGGGCCGGTTTGCGATGTGGCGGGTACCAGACGCCATCCGATGCCAGCCACCAATCGGGCCCGGGCTGCGCGGTGGGTGGTGACGACGGGCCGACTGCTCCAGTCTCGTCGTCGACATCGTCGCCGACACCCGCATCTGCCGAGAACACGGCGGAGGCCGAAGGGCGAACCTGCATCGTCCACGCCGTACCGTCGTAGAAGCGCTCGGTGTCGGGGTCTCCCCGCACCGGATACCACCCGGCGCGTATCGACGGCGTCACCTCGGTTGCGGCTGCGGACGTGACCGGTGCCGACTCCGAGGGCTCGGGGCGGGTGTGATCGAGAGACCACCGCTCGCCGTCCCACCAACGCTGTTGACCCGGCACGGTGGGATCCGGATACCACCCTTCGGGGGGGCTCACCATCGACTACAAGCCTATTCCTGCTCTTCGGCGGCCGGATGTGCTCCATCGGCGGTTGCACGTGCGTCCCAGGGTGCACGCGTGCTCCGCGACACCGTGCCGCCGATGCGCACCCGGTGTGCATCGGAAGGCCGAGCCGCAGGGATGGGTAGCGTCGGGGAGGTGGACACGTCGACCACCCGCGACCAACTGATCTCGGAACGTCAGGTCACCATGGCACGCATCGCGGCCATGACGACCGACTTCGACGCCATCGTGGCGGCGTCGTCGGGCTCGAACATCGACGACGAACACGACCCCGAGGGCCCGACCCTGGCCTTCGAACGAGCACAGGTCGCGGCACTGCTCGATCAGGCCCGGGCGTATCTCTGCGAGCTCGACCTGGCGCTGACCAGGCTCGATGCTGGCGTCTACTCGGTTTGCGAAGGATGCGGTGTCCAGATAGCGACCGATCGCCTCGAGGCCAGACCGGCGACGCGAACCTGCATCGTCTGCTCCTCAGCACCCCGTCATCGGGGTTTCGGCTGGGCGCCGCCGCCCGGGGGTCATGCCGGTGGTCCGGTGGTGAGCTGAACCGGGGCACTGTGGCTGGTCCCCTGGGCGTCCACCCACCCGACGGTCACCGAGTCGCCCGGCTTGTGGTGGAGCAGGGCGTTGGTGAGGTCCTGGGCCGAGGAGATCGTGGCACCGTCCACCGAAACGATGGTGTCGCCCGTCCCGATCCCGGCGTTGTTGGCCGCGCTCCCGGACTCCACGCCCTCCACGTAGGCGCCGGCCACGTTCGAGCCACTACCGAGCCCACCGAACCCGCTTCCTCCCGATTGCCCCGAGCCGGTCACTTCGACTCCGAGGAGCGCTCGGGGACCGATCTGGACGGTGGAACTGGCCCGGCCGCTCTTGATCTGGTTGGCGAGGGAGATCACCCGATCGATGCCGATGGCGTATCCCTGGCTCGTGCCACCGTTGGTCTGCGCCGCCGCCGTGTTCATGCCGATCACCTTCCCCGACGTGTTGACAAGCGCGCCCCCGGAGTCTCCCGGTTGGATGTCGGCGTTGGTCTCGATGAGCCCGTTGAGCGTCTCGGACAGCGTCCCCGAGTCTCCGGCGGTGATCGTCTGGTTGAGAGCGGTGATGGTCCCTCCCACCGCGGTGGGTGTGCCGCCTGTGCCTCCGGCGTTGCCGATGGCCACCACCGGTTGACCCACGCTCACGTTCGACGAGTTCCCGATGGTGACGGTCTTGAGGCCCGAGGCATTCTGCAGCTGGAGCAGGGCCACGTCATCGGTGACGGAGTATCCCAAGACCGTGGCCGAGTACGTCCGGCGGCCACCGATGACCTGGACGTTGATCGTCGTTGCGTTCTCGATGACGTGGTTGTTGGTCAGTACGAGGCCCGACGAGGTGAGAACCATGCCAGTCCCGGCCGCCGCCCCCCCTTGGGCCAAGGTGGTGTCGATGTCGACGAGGGCGGGGTCGACCTGCGACGCGATGGCGGAGGTGTTTACGCCGGCCGGAGCGTTGCTCGACCCCGCGCCCGACCCGGTGCCCGATCCCAGACCCGATCCCGATCCCAGGCCCGACCCCGGACCGAAGCCCGACGATCCCTGGGAAGGGATGGTGCCGAACGACGGCGAGTTGCCCGTGGCGTTGTGGTCGACGGCGTGCTCCACGCCCGCGCCGACGACACCGGAGCCCACGATGACGGCGACGGCCGCGATGACGGCGACGGCCCAGCTGCCGAGGGGCTTGCGCCTCGGCGTGGGTGTGTAGAAGGGAGGATTGGCACCGTAGGGGTAGTGCCCGCTGTAGGGGTATTGCGGAGGCACACCCGGAGGTGGCGACCCCGGGACCCAGTAGCTGCCGGGGCCACCGCTCTCGGAAGGCCCGTGGGCCCACGGGGGCGGGGGAGGAGCTGCGAACGGCGCCCCGGGGGGCGTGGCGCCCACGCCCGCGGAGCCGGCCACCGGGACCTCGGCTGTGGGCGACCCGAACACCGGGACCTCGGCTGTGGGCGACGCCGCATCCGGGAAGGCTCCAGCGGGGGCCGCGGGTGCGGGCACCTCGGGTCCGGGGGACCGGTACTCAGGCCCGTTCTCGATCGGCGCCCGATCCCCGTCGCCACCCTGGTGGTCTTGTCGACCAGCGTCGTTGTCCACTGTGCTCCTGTCTACGGATCGGACGATCACTTCCATCGACACCGGGGTGACGATGTCGTCCATCATCGACTGCCAACCTGTACGGCAGCTTGGAGATTCCTTTCAATCCGCCATGAGAGACGAATCCGCCGTGAGAGACCCTGCCCACGCGGCGAATGCCCGTCCGGGTGCCCGTACGCCGGGTCGCGGTGGACGCCGGGATCGACGCCACGTGGTCGACATGCGGTGTCCTCGTCGACCGGAGCTCGCGTTGGCTCTTCCCGACGATAGTCGCCGATGAAACGGACACGATCACGGGTATCCCGAGACCCTGGCGACGACGTTGCGGCGCGATCCCCAGGTCACGGCCTCTTCGGGACGGACCGGCGGACGGCGAATTCGATCACCGGGGAAGGGGAGGGGCTCTCCAGTCGATCCAGCCCGTGTGGTGGTGCGCGACGCCCAGGAGCTCCTCACGGACCGATCCGCGTTCGAAGGTCACTGCTCCCACGTCGGGCCTCGCCCATTCCTCGTCAGGTGCGTCTCCGCCGGCGAAGGCGTCGACGACGCCTCACTCTCCGCGCTCAACCACGTGATCGGACGGGAACGGGACTCGCCTTTCACGAGCCCCACGCCGTGCGATGTTCGGGCCAGGACGCGTCCGTGTGCGAACCGAGCCCGGGCGGACCGTAGGGCTTGGTGCTAGGGAACCGGAGTCAGGACGTTCGGCCCCTGCGTGGGCTGGGACTGGGTCGCCGGGACGGGGTAGGGCGTCTTGTTGAAGTCGATCTCGGTGATGTCGCTGGAAGCACACGATCGCCCCACCACCCCGGTCCGCGTCTTCCCCGACGTCGCCGGCAGGGTCGGGACCGAGGTCTTCGGGCTCGTCAACCTCGGCAGCGTTGCCGTGAGGTCACCGGCTGTGGCGCGTCGCCACGATGACACGTTGGGGATCTCGACGCCGAATAGGGCGTTGAGGAACTGGAGCTGCGAGGTGTGGTCGAAGACCTCCGAGCACACCCAGCCGCCCCCACCGGGGGGGCCGGCGCTGAAGGGGGAGACCACCAGCATCGGGACCCGGACTCCGAACCCGATGGGCCCCCTGACGCCTCCGGCGTCGGGAGTCAACGGGTGGCCCGTCAGGAATTCGCCCGGAGTCCCCGGGGGCGGGGTCGGGGGTGGGACGTGGTCGAAGAACCCGTCGTTCTCGTCGTACATGACGAACAAGACGGTGCTCGCCCACACTTTGGGGTTCGACATCAACGTCGCCAACACCTGGGCCGTGTACCACTCACCCAGTTCCGGCGGCGCCGGTGGGTGCTCGTCGTACCCGTCCGGAGCGAAGATCCACGAGACCTTCGGAAGCCGGTTCTTCTTGACATCGTGGGCGAAGGTGTTGGGGCCGATGGTGTTGAACGTGGAGCCCAGCGGCGCGTTGGGACCGAAGTTCTCGAAGGCGAGGCTGTGGAGCAGGTGGCTCGCTTTGACGGCGGGCTTTCTCTTGTAGTTCTCGAAGTACATGAGGACGTTCTTGCACAGGAGCATGGAATCCGAGTTGGGGGGTTTGTAGGAATTCCCCGGCGGGTTGTAGCACTTCCACGACACGCCGGCGTCGGTGAGCACCTCGGGCATCGTCGGCCACGAGCACGTGTATTCCAGACCCTTGTCGGAGTTCGTCACCAGGATGGGCCCGCCGTTGGTGCCGGCGGGGTCGAGCGTGCCCGACATATGCATCAGGCGGTTCGGATGTGTGGGTCCGAGCACCGAACAGAAGTAGTTGTCGCAGATGGTGAAGTTCTGGGCCAGGTCGTAGTAGAAGGGGATGTCTTGCTGTTCGTAATAGCCCATGGTCAAGGGGCCGAACTCCGGTCCCTCGAAGTTGTTCGACACGTGCGTCGACACGAAGCTGTCCATCGCACCGCCGTTCCAGGAGGCGTGCTCGGCCTGCCACGTATGTGACAGGTCGAAGGTGCACTCGGCGATGTTGGTCCCCGCCGTGTCGAGGTGGTACGGGAGGAGGGTCGAGCTCGCCCCTCCGGGCCAGTTCTGGGCGAAGGCCGACGACCCGGCGTCAAATCCGTTCACCCCTCCGAGCTTGCCGAAGTAGTGGTCGAAGGACCGGTTCTCCTGCATCAAGAAGACGACGTGTTCGACCGCACCCAGGTCCCCTCCGGCCGCCTTCGTCGACGCGGCCGCCTTCACCAGGGCGCGTTGTTTGCGGCGGAGCAGTTTGGACTTCGACGCTCCGAGCGCCACGGCTGCCGCGGCGCCGCCTGCCAGGACCTGCCTGCGGTTGTAGGTCGAATCTGTCATGGGTGCATGGTGCCACGAACCACCCTGTGGCACCACGGATATTTGCGACCACGTGTCTCTCGTCTCGTAGGACCCAGGCAATCCCCAGGCCGACCTAGTCAATTCAGACGAGAGACTGGAACGACGTAGGGCTCGAGACCTTCGCCCCGGGGCTCCATTGCCGGGACCAATTGATCGCTCGGGCTCTCCACTGCCCAGGCGTCCTCGATCCGGATCACCTGCGGGTCCGGATCACGTGCGGGTTCGGATCACGTGCGTGTCCGGCTCAGGTGGACGTCGAGAGCCCGAGCGCGTTCGCCAGCACACCTTCCAAGAAGATTGAATAGCCCACGGCCACGTGATTGCCGAGAAGGTAGACGTCGTAGTTCCCGATGACCGCACTGCAGGTCTTGGCACAGAACCACGGCGTGACATCGACGTAGCGTCCCCCTACGGCCGCCACGGCGTGCTTCTCGGCAATGTTCGCCGGGGTCAATACCGAGCGAGGCGAGGTGCTGCACGCCTGGACGTCGTCGCGATGTGCCGCCAGACAACTGGGGCCTCCCGACGAGGGGATGTTCCCGATGACGATCTTCGTCGTGGCATGTCCCGTGACCCGCTTCAGCATCTGCCGCAGCCCATCTCCCAGTTGTGACGGTGTGTAGTAGATCCCGTCAGGCGTCGCGTACGTGGCGGCTTGCGAGACGACCAGGAGCTCGGGATCGATCTGGTTGATGCGACCGATGGCGAACCGATGCCATCGGTCGCAAGCCACCCAGTCGCCTCGGAGCCCGGGGGCCTGGGTGCGAAGCAACGCGGCGAGACACGCCGACTTGGTGAGGACGACGAGACGCCAGTGCGCCCTCTTGGCGATGCCGTCGAGTGCCTGAAACCACATGGCCGCGTGCGAGTCTCCGTAGAGGACCATGGTCCGAGGCCCGGAGCGGTCACCGAAGGTGCACGCCGGCACGGTGCTCCGTGGCGCCGGCGGCCAGCACCCCGTGCTGAAGGCGGGGAAGCCGAGATCCGACGATGGTTGGGTCACCACCTGGGAGAACGGGGGGACGAGGTTCGCCGGGATCGTGCGGATCTTCGCGGATGCCACCACGAGGCGACGCACCGTCTGGAGCGGGACCCGGGAACCGTGGGAAGACTCCTTCGACGATGAGGCTGAAGCTCCGGGACGAGAGTCCGACGCAGTGGCCAGGTCCGACAGCAACGTGACGGCGCCGAGGGCCACGGTGACGAGCACGGCTCCGAGCCCGATACTCGCCCAGCGGACGCGGAAGAGTGCTTTGGCGTGACGGACCGGGTTCTCGACCAAGACATAGGTGATCCCCGACGCGGCCAACGCCACCAGGTCCCAGCCCAGGTTCTCCGGGACCGACAGGCTTGTCTTGCCGCCGTACTCGGCCGCGATGATCAGGATCGGCCAGTGCCAGAGATAGAGCGAGTACGAGAGCTTTCCGAGACCTCGGAACGGAGCCGTTCCCAAGAGCGCCTCGGCTCCGAAGCGCCCCGCGGTGACCCCTCCGGCGATGATCAAGGCGGCGCCGACCACCGGGATCGTCACCAGTGAGCCGGGATACGCGCTCTGGCCGTTGAGGGCGAAGGCGGCGTAGAGGACGGCCCCGAGCCCGAGCCAGGTGGCGCTGACCGCCAGACGAGTCGGAACCGTCTTCTTCATCCACGGGGTTGCCACGGCGACCAAGGCGCCGAGGGCGAGCTCCCATGCCCGGGTGAGCGGGGAGAAGTAGGCACTTGTGGCATTGCTGGATGTGTCGATGACGGAGAAGACCAGTGACGCGGCGATGACGATCACGAGCGCGATGACGAGGCGCGCCCGGAGCGAGAGACGGGTTCGAGTGCTTGCCAGCGCCAGGAACAGCGTCGGGTACACGACGTAGAACTGCTCCTCGACCGACAACGACCAGTAGTTCTGGAGAGGGGAGGGCGGCTGCTGCGCAGCCAGGTAGTTGGTCCCGATGGAGCTGAAGTGGAAGTTGGCCAGGAACAGGGTGGCCCAGCGGCCGTCGGTGGCGGTCCGGCCCCCGGTCCCGGTCCCCAAGAACAGATACGACAAGGCGACGGTGACGATGATGACCAACGTGGCGGCGGGGATGATCCGGCGACATCGCCTGCCATAGAAGGCGAGGATCGAGGTGCCCCCCGTGGTGGAACGCTCCCGGAGCAGCACCCCGGTGATGACGAACCCCGAGATCACGAAGAAGACGTCGACGCCGATGTAGCCGCCCGACAACGTCGAGATCCCCGAGTGGAAGAGGACCACCAGAGCCACCGCCACGGCGCGCAGGCCCTCGACATCGGGCCGAAACGGCCGGTCCCCGGGAGACGTGCCCGATTCGTCCCCCGACGCCAGGAACCTCGCGTCTCGAGACTGCGTGTCCCGCTCGGCCACTCCCCCCGCCCCCATCGATCACGTCGGCGTCGGCCAGGGTACTTCAGGCACCAGACGTGCCAGCAGGACCGGCGCGTGCGTGTCGGTGGATGCCGTCTGCAGTGCGCGGTGCGCATCACACGACGCGAGCGGGGTGCCATACTCTGGGGCTGCTCATGTGCGCCGAAAGGCACTCGGTGGGGGACACGAGGAGAACGATGGCAGGGGAGCCCGGCGGATCAGCGGCGACTGCCCAACGGCCTACGGGCGCCGTGACCTCGGGACCGAAACACAGCCGTCGGAAGAAGACCGCGCCGAGCGCGAGTCCCGCAACTTCGGACAACGAACGGTCGGGGGCGCGCCGGTGGCTGCCTGACACCCTGGGTGTCCTGTGGGTCCTGTTGGCGGCGGGCGCAGGCCTGACACCGGCCCTGGCCCATGGTTGGTCCCTCGGGAACTATGCCGTGCAGACGCTGTACGGCGGTCTGGCGTCGAGCGGCGCCAAGGTCCACTACACACAGGCGAGCGACCAGCTCACGTTGTTCATGCCCTTGACCAACCTCGCCTGGACGCAAGTGCACCATGGCCATCTGCCTCTGTGGAACCCCTACAACGCCCTGGGCCTGCCCCTGGCCTTCAACTGGGAGTCGGCGACCTTCAGTGTCCCGGTCCTTCTCGGCTACCTCGTGCCGCTCCACCTCGCGTACACGGTTCAGGTCCTCGTCACCTACGCCATCGCGGGGACCGGTGTGTACGTCCTGGGCCGGGTGATGCACCTCGGCGTCCTCGGCAGCGTGATGGCCGCCACCGTCTACGAGCTGAGTGGCCCCATATTCGGGCTCATCGGGTGGTCGTTCGGCGGAGTGATGGCGTGGGCGGGTTGGCTCTTGGTGGCGGCCATCTTCATCCTGCGTGGGCGCCACCGGGCCCGCTCCATCGTGTTCTTCGCCGTGGTGGTGGCCTGCGCGATCTACGCGGGCGAACCCGAGGCTCTGGTCTTCCTCGCCATCGCCGCGGCCTTGCTCCTCGTGATGGTGCTGGGGTCGCGCGTCTTCGGGCTCGGGGAGTCGGGCCCTGTCCTTCGCCCGCTGATCGACTTCGCGGTGGCGGGAGTCGCCGGTGCCGCGCTCGGTGCTCCGCTGTTGCTGCCGGGGACCGAGGTCGGGGGGGTGTCGCTTCGCAACTTCCGGGGAGGCCAGGTGACCCTCGGCGGCCCGAGCAGTGCGGCGCAGGCGCTGCCGTTGCACAACCTCATCCACGTCGTGTTCCAAGGGTTCGACGGCCTTCCGGTCACCGGTACCCCCTGGTTCGCCGATCGCTACATCTACATCGACACCGTCGCCTATGTCGGAGTGATCGCCGTTGTCCTCGGCGTCCTCGCCTTGGCCAAGCGCTGGCGCCAACCCGAGGTGCTCACGTTCGGCGCCATCACCGTCGTCATGGCGGGCCTCGTCTTCGCGTCCCCGCTCGTGGCATTCCTGGACGACCTCCCGTTCCACCTCGGAGGCGTGCTGTGGTACCGGGCGGTGGCGCCGATGGCCCTCGGGCTCGCCGTCCTCGCCGGCGTGGGAACCGACGTGCTCGTCCGCTCGGGCACCAAGGTCGATGTCCGCCGATGGTTGGGGGCGGGCTTCGGTGCCGCGGGCCTCGTCCTCGTGGCCCTGTGGTTCTTCGGCCGGGGTCACCTCCATCCCGTCGAGGCGACCTTCCGCGCCAAGAGCTTCATCTGGCCGGCGGTGGCGACGGTCGTCGGGCTGGGTGTGGTGGGCTGGCTGGCTTGGGCCGAACGTCGTGATCGCAAGGCCCGGGACACCCCACGGGGACCGGTGTCACGAGCCGGTGCATGGGCGGCGACGGCCCTCCTCGTGTGCGAGACGGCCTTCCTCGTCGTCTCGGGTGTACCGGTGTGGTGGTCGAGCCCGACGGGATTCACCCCGACACCGGCGGTCACCGCCCTCAAGCGGGCCGTCGGGTCCGCGATCGTGGGCGAGGGGACGACCGGGTGCGACAGCCAGGCAATCACGTCGAACGTCAACGCCGCCTTCGGTGTCCACCAGCTCACCGCCTACGACCCGGTGATCCCGCGGGCGTACTTCCTCAACTGGAGGGCCCTCACCGGACGCCTGGCCGGACCGGCGGGGAACTTCATCTACTGCCCTGCGGTCACGACAGCGGCCTTGGCACGCCTCTACGGCGTCGCGTACGTGCTCGAACCCCACGGGACCCCGGGCCCGCAGGGCGGCGTCTTCGACCGCAACGTGGGAGACGAGGATCTGTATCGCATCCCCGGTGCGGCCGCCGCCACGCTGACCACGCTGCGCAACGGCCACAGCCTCCCCCCACCGGACGCGGCCGGGAAGCCGGTGGCAGTCACGCACGCCGATCCCGCCAGCTGGAAGCTCGTGACGCATTCGACCGACGCCGGGGTCCTGCGCCTCCGGCTGACGGACCTGCCCGGGTGGCGTGCCACCATCGACGGTCGGCCCCTCGAGCTCCTGTCGTTCTCCGGGGTCATGCTCCAGGCCCGGATACCGCCGGGGACCCATACCGTCGAGCTTCACTACTGGCCCCAGGCCTTCAGCGCCGGCCTCGTGCTGGCCGCCGCGGCGGCTCTCGGCCTGTGCGCCATCCCCATCGTGGGCCGGATACGACGCCGGGCCTGAGCCCCCGCCCCCGTCGCCCGGGCTGGGCATCGACGCCTGGGCTCGAGCCGTGCCGGGCCACATTTCCCCAGCACATGGACGGAACAGGTCCCTTCCTGTATTTTCGGTGGGGGGATTTCTGGCTCTGGGGGGGCTCGCAATGAGGCGGATCGGCATCCTGATCGTTGCCTACAACGCAGCGTCGACGCTGGCTTCTGTGCTCGACCGCATCAAGCCGGAGTTCATGGAGCGCGTCTCGGAGATCTTGATCTGCGACGACCACAGCAAGGACGCCACCTACCTCGTAGGGCTCGGCTACAAGCAACTGATGCCGGACTTGCCCCTGACCGTCATTCGCCAGCCGCGGAACTTCGGCTACGGGGGCAACCAGAAGTCGGGGTACGAGTGGGCGATCGAGCATGACCTCGACATCGTCGTGCTGCTGCACGGCGACGGCCAATACGCCCCTGAGGTCCTCGACCAGATCGTCGCCCCGCTCGAGAACGACGAGTGCGACGCCGTCTTCGGGTCGAGGATGCTGGACCCGGGCTCGGCCCGCCGAGGCGGCATGCCGATGTACAAGTACGTCGGCAATCGCATTCTCACCACCGCGCAGAACGCCTTGGCGGGAACGTCACTCTCGGAATGGCACAGCGGATACCGGGCCTATTCGGTCCAGGCCCTGCGCGAGATCCCGTTCCAGTCGCAATTCCGACGGCTTCGTCTTCGACACCGAGATCATCACGCAGCTCGTCGAGTCGGGGAAGCGCATCGTCGAAGTGCCGATCCCCACGTACTACGGCGACGAGATCTGCTACGTCAACGGGCTCGGCTACGCGCGCGACGTCATGCGCCATGTGGTGCGTTACCGGATGCACAAGATGGGGTTCGGCTCCGGCGATGCCGCGTTCACCACGCAGCACTACGAGTTGAAACACGACGAGGAGACCTCGCACGGGGTGATCCGGGAGTGGCTGGGCACCCAACACGACCTCGACATCCTCGATCTCGGCTGTGCCGAGGGCGTGGTCAGCCTCAGGCTGGTCGAGCAGGGGAACCGGGTCACCGGGGTCGACCGCGAGGAGTGGCCCACCGTGGCCGGAAAGCTGGACCACTTCGTCGTGGCCGATCTCGACAAGGGCCTGCCCGAAGAGATCCGGGGACGCTACGACGTGGTGCTCGCCGCTGACGTCCTCGAGCACCTGCGCGAGCCGGGCGACCTCCTGCGAGAACTGGCCGGGCACCTCGCACCCAATGGTTGGGTCCTGGCCAGCATCCCGAACGCCGTGCACTGGTATCCGCGCCTGCGCATGCTGTCGGGTCGATTCGACTACGACCGCCGGGGGATCTTGGACCGCGGTCACCTGCGATTCTTCACCCGAAGAAGCTTCGAGAGGCTGGCCAAGGCGGCGGGGCTCCGGGTCACGCGGTGCCAGGCCGTGGGCTTGCCCGTCGAGATCCTCAACCGTGGCGGAGGCGAGGCGGCGGTGTCACAGAAGGCGCCGCTGCGGATTCTGGCCTTCCTCGATCGGGTCACCACGCAGATGTGGCCCAATCTCTTCGCCTACCAGTACGTCATCCGTCTCGAGAGGGCCTGAGCCACCACTACCCGGAGTGCGCAGCCGACTGCCGTGGGATCGGGGCAGCGAGGGTGGCCCATAGGCTGAGACCGCCGAGACCGCCGAGACCGGCGAGGACGCGTGATGGGTGCGGGCGAGGTGATTCGCTCCACAAGGGGGCTGAGCGATGCAATCAGGAACGTTCGTGGACTCCGCAGCTTCTGTCGCGGCGGTAGCTGCGGTGGTGGGCCTGCTCTACGCCCGGGCGTCGGCACGCACCGCGCGCGAGGCCGCCGACATGGCCCGGCGCTCGGTGGAGCTCGCCGAGCGGTCACGCCAAGCCGCGGCGCGCGCCCGCCTGCGTATGCGCGTCGAGCGTGTGGGCGAACTGGTCCAGCACATCGCCACCTCGTCGCTGGTCGATGCCACCGCCGACGAGCTCTCGCCGGGGACCAAGGCACAATGCCGCGTCCTGGACCGTGCCGTCATCGGTCTCAAGGACATCCTTCCGAGATCAGCGGAGGTGAGCCGGGCGAGCTCGGCCGCCGAGCTCGGCGACCGGGCCGAGGTCGCCGGCGCCGAGATCGAGGGGGTCCTCAAGAAGCTCACGCGTTACCGGGCCCACAGTGTCTATCGGCCCAGGCACCAGGTGCCCTGGCATCGTCCCGCCGGTGCCCGGACCGGTGTGGCGGCCGGTGCGCGAAGTCACGGTCGGGTCACGCGTCCGCCGTCGCCCTGACCACCCGGGACACATCGACCGAGACATCGAGATGGTGCGACCCGCCCCCTCCTTCCACCGATCCCCGTAACGGCGACACGTCCCAGTAGTCGCGTCCCCAGGCGGTGGTGATGTAGGACTCCGCCACGAATTGGTCGTTGGTGGGGTCGACGTCCACCCAGCCCCAACCGGGGAGGTACACCGAGGCCCAGGCGTGCGAGGCGTCGGCACCCACCAGCCGTTCTTGACCCGGCGGTGGCAACGTCTCGATGTAGCCGCTGACATACCGGGCGGCGAGGCCGAGTGACCTGAGGCACCCGATCATCAGGTGGGCGAAGTCCTGGCACACGCCCCGTCGTTGCGCCAGCACCTCGAGCAGGGGAGTGGAGATCGAGGTGAACCCGGGCTCGTACACGAACTCCCGGTGGATGCGCGCCGTGAGGTCCATGACCGCTTCCACCAGGGGCCGTCCCGGATGGAACGACCCCTGTGCGTACTCGGCCAGGGAATTCGAGGTCGGGACGAGCCGGGAGGGCGCTCGGCACCGGCGGGCGTCGCGGGCCGAGGACTGCCGGTCGATCTCCAGCAGGGTCCGGACCGACTCCCAGGGCGGTCCCGCCGGTGCGGTCGGGGCGGCCGACACGACGACCTCGCTCGTGGCCGTGACAGACATCCGGTCGAACCCCCCCTGGACGACGAAGGTGACGACACTGTTGCCGAAGGGGTCGACGGACTCGAATCGGGTGCTCGGCTCGGGATCGATGTCCAGGTCGTGCGCCGTGCACCGCTGGGTGTCGGTATGGCGGGGCCGAAGGTGCGCCTCGTTGTAGGACTGCTCGACGGGGGCCGCGTACTCGTATGCGGTGGTGTGGGTCACGCGGTAGACCCGGTCGTCGGCCATGTCCGGGATCTTGCTCGCGGCGGCCCGTTCATCGGGGGACCCGATGCGGTCGGGCCACGAGCGGTGTCGGTCGGCCCGGGCCACGGTGGGGGTGAGGACGACCGACGGGGTGAGCGCCGGTGAGAAGAACGAGGCTTCGATGTGGTCGTTGAGGTTGGCGATCGCCGGTCCCAACTCGGCCAGGAAGGCACGGAGACCGGCCGGGGTCGGACGGGCGACCGGGGCATCGGCGACCAGGACGGCGGTGTCGGTGCACGCGGCGAGGATGGGCTCGTTGTGGGGGAGGGCCTTCACCAGGTCCCGCAATTCGCCGAGACACGCAGACACCGCCCGGGGGAACGCCTCGTCTTGGAGCAAGAACCTCAACGTCGACGCCGGATCGGGTCGAGCCGGCATGGCACGACGGAACGGCTGGTACGAAGCCAAGGAACGGAGCAGGGCCATCTGGTGGACCTCGTTGTAGACGTCGCGCCCCGGGTCGGGCATGGCGCTGTCGGCCCGCACCGCCAGCACCCGGCAGGTGATCTCGGCCCGTTCGAGGTGTTGTCCCATCCGGAAGAAGGCGAGCGCCTCGTCGCGCCGCATCGTGCCCTGCATGACCCCGTTGATGCGCTGGACCTCGTCGATCACCCGCTGCAGCCACCGCACGCGCTTGTCCCGGGCTCCGACGCCATTGGTGGCCGGGCTCAGAGCGATCCACAACTCGTTACAGAGCTCCCACACCTCGCGAGGGACCACCGGGCGGGCCCGTCGCAAGTTGTCCCGCGCGCCGTCGATCGATGCCAGGATCGACGAGGGATTGTCCCGGTCGGTCAGGACATACGCGACCACTCGTGCTTCTGCCGATCGCCTGAAGTCCGAGCCCGGAGGGCTCGAGCCCAGCAGTTGGCTGCTGCGCTCGCGATAGGCGGCCACGGTGCCCGCGATCTCCACCAGCGGTGCCCACCCCACGTCCTCGCCCACGGGGAGGTCGATATGGGTCTCGCCGTGGACCGCGACGATGCGGGCCGTGTCCTCGGCACGCTCGAGATAGCGACCGGCCCAGTAGACCGCTTCGGCCATCCGTGCCAACAACATCACACGCTCCTCTCCGGGGGATGCGGGAAGCCCCTCTGACTCGGGTGCTATTGGGCCAGCTCCCATCCCTCGATGCGCAGGGACCGCTCGGACCGGTACATCGCGACCGCGGGCTCTTCGAGGGGGGTGGTGGACCGTTCCTCGAGGCCGGCGGCGCCGTCCGCACTGTCGCCGTCGTCGAGATCAGCGAGCGTGGCATCCACGATCCAGGTGTCCTTGCTGCCACCCCCTTGGGACGAGTTCACGATGAGCGAGCCCGCGTTCCGGGCCACCCGCGTCAGGCCGCCCGAGGTGACATAGGCCCCGGCGGGGCCCAGCAGGGCGAAGGGTCGAAGGTCCACATGGCGGGGGACGACGACCCCGTCGCACAACGTGGGCATGGTCGAAAGCGACAACACCGGTTGTGCCACCCAATTCGGCGGGAACTGTTCGATGCGCTGGGCCACCAGGGCGAGTGCGTCGGCGCCGGCGGTCGGGCCGATGACGACGCCGTACCCACCCGATTCGTTGGCGGGCTTGACGACGAGGGCATCGAGATGCCCGAGCACGAATTGGCAATCATCGGGGTCGCCGCAGCGCCATGTCGGCACGTTGGGGAGGATGGGCTCCTCGCCGAGGAAGAAGCGGATGATCTCGGGCACGAACGCGTAGACGGCCTTGTCGTCGGCGATCCCGGCCCCCGGTGCGCTCACGACGGCGACGTTCCCCTTCCGCCAGGCCCGCATGAGCCCCGGCACCCCGACGTAGGAGTCCCGCCTGAATACTTCGGGGTCCAGGAACAACTCGTCGATCCGCCGGTAGATCACGTCCACGCGCTCGAGCCCCCCCACCGTGCGCATGTACACCGTGTCGTCGTCGAGGACGACGAGGTCGCTCCCCTCGACCAGCTCGATGCCGAGTTGCTGGGCCAGAAAGGCATGTTCGAAGTAGGCGGAGTTGTGCACGCCGGGGGTCAGGACCACCATGTTCGGCGCATCCCGGACCGGCGAGACAGACGACAACAGGCCACTCAGGCGACCGATGTAGGAGTCGACCGGCTCGATGCTGTAGGAGCGGAACAGCTCCGGGAAGACCCGCTTGGCCACCATCCGGTTCTCGAGCAGGTAGGACACACCGGAGGGAATCCGAAGGTTGTCCTCGAGGACGTAGAACGTGCCGTCCTCACCCCGCACCAGGTCGCTGCCACAGATATGGGCCCAGATCCCCCCGGGGGGTCGACCCCCATGCACTCGGGCCGGAAGTTGGGCGACCCCGTGATGAGGTCGAAGGGCACGACGCCGGCCTGCACGGCTCGTTGGTCGTGGTAGACGTCGTCGATGAAGAGATTGAGGGCCCGGAGCCGCTGGACGAGGCCCTCGCGGACGCGTGCCCATTCCGAGGAGGCGAGCACCCGGGGGATCACGTCGAAGGGCCATGGCCGGTCGAGGACGGCGTCGCCGTCGTAGGTCTGGAACGTCACGCCGATGCTGCGGATCTCCCGGTCGGCCGCATGCTGGCGCTCGACCAGCGCATCGAGGCCCAGGTCGGTGAGGTGCCTCCAGAGGCCCCGGGCGGTGGGCCGCGGAAGACCACCGGGCTCGACGAGTTCGTCGTAGCCCGGCCCCGGTTGATAGGAGGACAACATCTCGACCCTCCGGCCCTTTCCTGGCACCTGAGTCACGTGGACTGTACGTACCGAGCGTACGGGCCGGTGGTGAACGGGCTGGGTCCAGGCGATGACGGCTCTGTTAACGGCTCAGCTGTGTCAACGGCTCAGCACGATCGCTGGAGGACGAGCGCCTTTGCGAGCGCGCCCCATTCGTAGACCACGTCGTAGAGGAGATGGGACAAGGGGTCGCTGACCGGGACCATGTGGAGGTGCGCGTCCGTGCACCGCCGGAACACCATTCGGGCCCGGGTCGACTGGCTGCGCTCGGAGACCACGATGAGGTCGTCCCAATGTCGGCGCCGGGCGAGGCCGGCGACGTACTGCGCCTCGCCCCTGGTGTCGAGGGGGTTGGCTCGGAAGCAGATCACCGTCACCGTCGGGCGGTGTGCCGGACACGGCACTGCCGGTCTGCCCCCGAGCGAGATCACCGCCACGGGCGCAAAGCCCGACTGGACCAGGGTGATCGCTTCGTGCGCCCGTCGTTGTCCGGGGTCCCCGCCCAGCGCCACCACGGCATCGACCCGCGTGGGTGCGTCGATGGGGGGCCAGACGAACAGGCGAGCGGTCGCCGCCACGAACACCGCGACAACGACGACGCCGAGCACGAGCACCCGGCCACGCGTGGTCACGGGCACGTGGACCTACGGCCGGACGATGACCTTGCCGGCGTCGGGATCTCGCTCCAGACGGGCGAAGCGCTCGGGGAGCTGTTCGAGGTCGATGGTCTCGGTGACCATCGGGACGACATCCAGCTGGCGACGGTCGAGGGCGTCGAGCGTGTCGGTGAAGTCCTCTCGCCCGTAGTAGATGGAGAAGCGGATGTCGAGCTCCTTCGACAGGCCCCAGAAAGGGAAGATCGCATCGTTGTGGATGCAGATGCCCACCACCACCACCCGGCCATCGACCGCGGCCATCTCCATGGCCTGCGCGATCAGACCGGGCCGACCGCTGCATTCGATGACCACGGTCGCCCCGCCTCCGGTCGCTTCGAAGACCTCGGCGGCGAGGGCGCCGTCGTTCGGGTCGAACGCGGCGGCCGCTCCGAGTCGTGTCGCCAGGTCGCGTCGCAGCGCCGACGGTTCGCTCACGACCACCGCCTCGACACCCATGGCGACAGCCCAGGCCACCGCAGCGAGGCCGATGGGGCCGGCACCGAGCACGGCCACGCGGTCCGACGCAGACACCTCCCCCCGGCGCACGGCGTGACGCATGATGGCCAGGGGCTCGACCAGGGGCTGCTCGTCGGCGAGCACCGATGCCGGTAGCCCGAACATCTCGTCGGCGCGCACGGTCACGAACTCGGCGAAGCCCCCCGGTCGTTCGAGCCCCACGAGCTGGAATTGTGGGCAGTGGTCGGGTCGCCCACTGCGGCAGAACGCGCACCGGCCGCAGCCCGACAGCGGGCGCGCCACCACCGCCTTGCCTTCGGGCCAGCGGGCCGGGTCGACACCTGCCCCCACGCTCGCCACCGCGCCGGCGATCTCGTGCCCGAGGATCGCGCCGGTCTCCGCCAGTTGGCTGGCGAGATGGAGGTCACTGCCGCATATCCCACAGCCCGTGACACGCAACAGCGCCTCGCCGGGCGCCGGTGCCGGGGTGGGCACCTCGGCCAGCTCGAGCAGAGGGCGGTCCTCGGCGAGGACGACGGCGCGCAATCGTCAGCCCCCGATGACCACGACGGGGGGATCGCTCATGCCGTGCTGCTCGGCGCAGGCCGCCAGGTAGAAGGGCAGGATGGCGTGCGCGTCGATCACGAGCTCGACATTGCCGTCGGCCCCGAGATTCAGATTGGCCCCGTGAATGGCGAACCACACGTCGGTGACACCGTCGTTGGTGGCGGGGACGTGCAGCGTGTGAACCGACCCCGCCGGCTCGTAGAGATACGACCCGGCGGTGTTCACGACGTCGGGGTACTCCCGGTAGAACCACGAGCCCTTCTGGGTGAATGCCAGGACGTGCCCGGTGTGTTTGTGGGTCTGGATCGTGGTGTCAGGCGGGAAGTGGTTGCGCACGATCCACACCCCGTTGGCCAGGTCCACCTGAAGGAGCTGCAGGGTCGCCCCGTCGCCGATGTCGACGAAGGGCAGCTCCTCTTCTCCCCGGTGAATGGCGGTGGGCGGAAGGTCGGTCATCGTCATGGCACACCCCTCGTTCGTTGCATTGTGACAAGGACTCGGGCCATTGAACCGCGCCGACGCGAAGGCGTCCACATCTCGACGGCCCGACGCCTCGGCCGACGGGGGGACCGCGGCGAACACGGCCCAGGTCCGGCCGGGCGGTCATGGGCCGGCCCGCAGGGTCGGGGACCCGGTCCGAGCGTGCCCGCAAGGCTGTGACCAGGACCGGGACCACCGCATTCGTTACATTTGACGATGCGAAACCAGAGCCCAGGTGCGTAATGTCGCTTCTCGGGGTCGAGCGCGCGCGTTGTGCGCCCTAGGCGCGGGCAAGCGTTCGGAGACGATGGACGCGGGGGGGTACGTGGTCTCACCGGCAAGGCGGGTCAACACGCAGCTGTCCATGGTTGGTGACGAGAGCTCGTCGACCGAGTACGAGCGGCTGGCCGCCCAATTCGAGCGGGCCGGCGCCGAAGAGGTCGTGGCGTGGGCCGTCGAGCGCTTCGGCCGTCGTCTTTCGCTGGTGTGCTCGTTCCAGAACTGCGTGCTGATCGACCTCGTCACCCGCGTCGACCCGAAGGTGGAGGTCATCTTCCTCGACACCGGCGCCCATTTCCCCGAGACCATGACCTACGTGGAGCGGGTGGAGACCCAGTACCAGTTGAAGCTGCGGGTCATCACCCCCGGCTCCGATGCCGACGCATGGCCCTGCGGGTCGGAGCGGTGCTGTGAGCTGCGCAAGACCAAGCCACTCGAGCGAGCCCTCCAGGGGCAAGAAGCGTGGATGACCGGTCTCAAGAGAGTCGACAGCGAAGAGCGGGCCACCACACCCATCGTCGAGTGGGACGAAGCCAGGGAGCTCGTCAAGATCAACCCGATCGCCATGTGGACCCACGACGACGTCTCTCACTACGAGGCCGACCGCAAGCTCCCCATCCATCCCCTCTTCCGCAAGGGGTATCTCTCCATCGGCTGCAGTCCGACGACCCGACCCGTGTCCAACCTCGAGGACCGCCGAGCAGGACGCTGGCCCGGCACCGAGAAGACGGAGTGCGGGCTGCACCTCTAGCCGAGGTCGCCGGTCGAGCGCACGGGCGTCGTCGACGCGACAGGGTCTGATCCCCGGCGTGATTCCGGATGCCCCCGCCCGGCGGGGCCGTCGGCGATCTCAGTGAAAGGCCACGACCTGGCTCGACGAGGCGGCCAGCAGGAGCCCGTCGCCGACCGACGGTGTGGGGAAGTGGTTCGCCGGCGCGCCCACCGTCAACCGCACGACGGGCCTCCCGTTCGACCTCCGCAGCCCGAACAGGATGCCGTCGTGGCGGATCGTCCACACCATGTTCCCGGCGACGATGGGTGGCCCGCTCGAGTTGGTCGAGGTGCTCCACATCACCCTCATCCTGTGTGTGCGGGCGTTGACCTTCACCGCGGCAACGCCCTTCGAGCACGGTGCGTACACGACCGAGGACGTGAAGGCTTCACCGCCGTCGACCACGCCGCCACAGAACGAGCGTTGGGCCACCTGACCGCCGACGCCGCCCAGCTTCGACTGGTTGAGCAGAAACGCCGTTCTCGACTTGCCGGCCATGAACACCAACCCGTTGCCCATGATGGCGGGGGCCGAGGACCCGAGATCGGCGTCATCGGCGTTGTCACTCCGCCATGTCGAGGGGGTGAACGACTGCACCGGAGTGAGTGACTGTGACAGCTCGATGACCGAGTCGCCGCCGTCGGGTGATACGCCCGAGGTGTTCGACCCGTTGCCGGTCGCAACCCAGATGTTGCCGCCGGCATCGACGACCGGCGCGGCGCCGCCCATCCACACCGCACCTTCGTCATTGCCCGGCGTGGGGTCGGCCTCCCACGTCCGCAGCGTGCCCCCTGACTCGGGCACCGAGACGACCCAGCCGTGATACGTCGAGCAGTCGCCGGCGTTCCCGCCGAATGCGATCTCCACCGCCCCGTGGTCGAGGGCGAGGGCGGGTCGCTGGAGTTGGGCGGCGGTCAGTGTCCCGGGAGGGTCGACCGCCTGGTCGAGGGCGATGTGGCCCGTGGCGACGTCCAACCCCACCAGATGATGGGAGATGACTGCGCCACTGACTTCGTCGGCCACGACGAACACCTCGGAACGGGTGGTGTCGATGACCGGCGTGGAGGTGATGCCCACATTCGGGGAGATGTCGCCGCACGGAAGGGAGGTGGCCGGCACCGGTGTGCCGACCGACGTGGACCACGCCACCGAACCGTTCGACCCGTTGAGCGCGTAGACGATGTCGTTCTCGGTGGCGACGACGACCGACGTTCCTTCGACGAGGGGCTCGCCGTAGATCTGGCCGTTCAGGGCCGGCGACGTCCACGCCAGTTTGGGGTGGGCGAAGCTCGCCGTGCTCGGGGCGATCCCGGTCTCGAGCGGGTTGGCGTGGTACGTGGTCCAGTTGGTGGCGGCGGCGTTCGACGTCCGTGCCTGGGCGATGGCACCCCCGGAGAGGGTCATGGCGCCGATGGCCATCCCCGACACCGCCGCCCGCATCGGCGCGGAGACCCTCCGCCGCGTCCGAGATGACGAGGCCGCCACAGCTCGCTGCCTCGAGATGAGCGAACGTTGGCGCATGTCAGCAACCCCCCGGTTGATTGCCCCTGATCGATGACGCTGGCCGGTCATGGTAGCCCCTTCATCAGAAGCTGGCCCGGGGCCGCCTTCGATCACGATCCGTCGTCGGAGTCCTCCACCGGTGGCAAAGACTCAGGGGATCCACAGCGCGGCGTCAGGGGCCGTCAAGGCTCGGCGCAGAGGATGGAGTGGTACAGCACCCCCGACGCGAGTGCGACCGTGGCCGCAGGTCCCGCCCCTCGGCCACGGTCGCTTCGCTTCTCGGTGGGGGAGCCCGGGACACGGGCAACGCCGCGCTCGGTCAGACGACCGCGCCGGGTCGCGCCGCGTCCAGGATCTCGAACCGGGAGCGACCGGTCTCCTTGGCGCGGTACATCCGGGCATCGGCGTCCCGCAGCACCGCCCCGGCCTGCGCCCCGGGGCCGGGGATGACGACCCCGATGCTCCCGGTCACGACGACCTCGTGCCCTGCGATCTCGATGGGCTCGGAGAGCGAGTCCAAGATCCTCTGGGCGACCACCGACGCCCTGTCTGCTCCTTGGACGTGGAAGATGAAGGTGAACTCGTCGCCTCCGAGCCTGGCCACGGTCTCCCCGGCGCGGACGACGTTGAGCAACCGCGCCGCGACGGCCTGCAGGAGCTCGTCCCCCGCCTGGTGCCCCATGCCGTCGTTGATGAACTTGAAGCCGTCGAGGTCGAGGAACATCACCGCCAGCTCGGTGCCCGACCGGGCCGAGTGGGCGAGTTCCACCGTCAGACGGTCGAGGAACAGGGCCCGGTTCGGCAGTCCCGTGAGGGAGTCGTGCATGGCCTGGAAGGCCAGTGCTTCGGTGGCGGCGACCTCCTCGGTCACATCCTGCACGGTCACGACGAAGCTCGAGGGCTCATCGTTCCCGACGCGCACCGGGGCTGCCAGGACGCGGACGTTGCGCACCTCCCCCGAAGGCCGCAGCAGCCGGAAGCTGGCGCCCAGGTCGTCCTTGTTCGTCCAGGCCGAGAGGGCGCGCTGCACCACGGAGGGACGGTCTTCGGGGACGACGCAGTCGGACCACTTGTGATCGCGCCAGAAGTCGTCGTCGACGCCCGCGATCTCATTCAGACGGGGATTGAAGTACAGGGCGACCCCGTCCTGGGCCAACTCGATGATGCCGACCGGTGAGAACGACGCCAAGGACTCGAATCGCTCCTCGCTCTGCATGAACGACTTCCTGGCCCGCAACCGACCCCACCCCAGGTCCCAGACGAAGGCGGCCAAGCCCAGGTTCAGCAGGAGCGAGGTCACGAACACCACCCCTGGGCCGAGGAGCGGGTTGGTCTGCCCGGGAGCACCCGCCAACGGCTGTACTTGCAGCGTCCACGTTCCGCCGTCGACGAAGTGCTCGGTCACCGAGCCCGAGGCCCCTGTCTTCAGGCCGCGTGGGGACGACACGATCAATTGCTTGGGCGACACCCCCGCGCCGGAGAACAGCTCGACCCCCATGTGGGCGCTGGCCGGGCCCAACGCCACTTTGAGCATCTCCCCGCCGTTGACCAGGGCCGCTGTCCACCCGACGCGCTGGGCCCGCCTCTGCGAGACGGTGGTGGGATCGCCGCTGTAGACCGGCGCCACCAAGAGGAAGTTCCCAACGTAGGCCGGCCCCGCGATGAGCGCGGACTCGGCGACCGCCTGCACCTTTCCCGTGGCCGTGGCAGCCTCGAAGAACGGGAGCAGGGTCTTGAACGTGCACAGGTCGAAGCCGACGAGCGGGATGGTCGAAACAAGATTGCTCTCGTCGAAACGATCGACCAGGCAGTACGCGGCACGGTCTCCCGGGGGAGACACGGCGAAGCTCGGGTCGCCGTCACTGCGCCATCCGGCGACGAAGCGGGGCAGGCTCGCGCCGGGGACCCACGAGATGAGACCGAGGCCGTAGATGCCCTTGTACCGGTTGTAGAGGTCGAGGTAGGTGACGTACGCGTGGAACTCGCCACGATCGATCAGTCCCGGCTGTTTGAACAACGCGACAGCGCTGGCGATCTGGTCGTTGTAGCCGTCCAGCGTCTTTCGGGTCGACACGGCGATCTGTGCGGCATTCGTCTCGAGCTCGACACGGTTGTGGTTCTTGTTGGACCCGTACCACGTCCACGTCCCGAAGCTGACGCCGACCGTGCCGACGACGACGATGGCGGCCGCGGCGACCTGCCACAGCTTGACCCGACCGCCTCGTCGCACCTTGACCATGGTCAACGCCTTCACCGTGTCGAGTGGAACCGCGGCCGTGCGAGCCCGGTCACGCACCAGAAACCTTCCCTATGGGTATCGACCTCGAACCGCCTCCCCGGCAGGGACTTTGGTCCCGAAATCCAGGCGCTCGCCGACAGGGCCTGTAGCGTCGCCGCCCATGGCCGTCTACGCACTGGGTGACTCGGTGCCGCGCATCGACCCCGACGCCTATGTCCACCCTGACGCCGTAGTGATCGGCGACGTCACGGTCGGGCCGGATTCCACGGTCTGGCCCGGCGCGGTGCTTCGGGGCGACTACGGGTCCATCGTGGTCGGGGCCCGTACCTCCATCCAGGACGGCACCGTGATCCACGCCGGCCCGGGGTTTCCCACCACGGTGGGAAGCGGCTGCGTGGTGGGCCACCTCGTCCACCTCGAAGGATGCACGCTCGAAGACGAATGCCTGGTCGGGTCCGGTGCCGTCGTCCTCCACCACGCCCGCATCAGTTCCGGCGCCACCGTCGGTGCCGGTGCCGTGGTCCCGGGGAAGATGCACGTCCCACCGGGCGCTCTCGCCCTCGGAGTCCCCGCCGTCATCACGCCCGGCGCGGCTCGGCTGCACCCGATCACCATCGCCGCCGCCGAGTACGTCAAGAACGCGCAGCGCTACCGCTCCGAGCTGCGCCGCCTGGATTGAACCCTCGACCTAACCGTCTAGTTGAGATCGAGACACCAGTCGCACCCCAGGTCACGAGCCGGGCCGCTCCCTGGGACCGTCAGGGTCGGGGCCGACCGGTCGCCGGACAAGGCGACAGAGAAGGTCGCCGGACAAGGCGACAGAGAAGGCGGCGACGGCCGATTCTCCTTGTGGCACCAGTGACTCCGGACAGTTGAAGGCGGCGTGGCCGTCGCCCTCTCCACCGGTTGGCCTCATCTCGATCCACCATCGGTGACAGATCCGTAACTACCCTGTTGTGACATCGCGCGGTAGGATGAAGCTACACCTGAGGTGGAGGAGGACCCCGATGGTCGAACGTCTGTCGAGCGCCGCGCAGTTGCCGGGCATGTCGGAACCGGTGACGGACGCGGAGGGTTTTCGTGGGCCGCAGGTCTGCGCACTCATCGGCATCACGTACCGCCAGCTCGACTACTGGGCCAGGACCGGTTTGTTGCGACCTTCGATCGCCGACGCCCGCGGCAGTGGAACCCAACGGCTGTACTCCTACACCGACGTTGTCGAGCTCAAGGTCATCAAGCAGCTCCTCGACGCGGGAATCTCGCTCCAGCGCGCCCGGCGCGCCGTGGAGTGTCTGCGCGACGGCCTGGGCGGGGACCTGGCGTCTTCGAATCTCGTGCTCGTCGGCGCCGACTCGGTGCTCGCGCACACAGACGGAGAAGTCGTCGACCTCTTGAAGGGCGGCCAGGGCGTGCTCAACATCGTCCCGCTGTCGGGCGTGCTCGAGGAGCTCGACGCCGCCATCTTGCAGATAGAGCGCAAAGGGGCGCGAACCGCCGCGCCCGCGGCGCCGGCGCGCTACGCCGGAGTCGTGCGGGAGGCCCGGGGCTGACCATGGGAGCCCCCGAGGTGGCCCGAGAGTCGGCGAGGGTGCTCTTCGCCCACGACTCGGAGCGGCACTTCGCGGAGCTCCTCGACTTCTACGGCGTGCGATGGGAGTACGAGCCGGTCGAGTTCGTTCTGGAATGGCACGCCAACGGATGTCCCCGGGTCGCCTTCCGGCCCGACTTCTACCTTCCGGACCACGGGTGCTTCATCGAGCTCACCACCTTGAGCCAGAAGCTCGTGACCCGCAAGAACGCCAAGGTCCGCCGGCTGCGCGAGTTGCACCCCGGCGTCGAGGTGAAACTCCTCTACCAGCGTGACTACCAGGCGCTCTTGGCGAAGTACGGCTTTACCCGACCTTCATCGCCTGCCGCCTAACCTGGCGGCGTGGCGCCCTCCGAGTCGGCTCCGACCTCGTCCGACACTCGGCGCGACCCCCTTCGGAGCGCCGAGCCCGAGGTCCGTCATTCGCCTCTCGAAGACGCGCACCGGGCGCTCGGGGCCAAGCTCGTGGCTTTCGGCGGTTGGCTCATGCCTCTCGCCTACCGGACCGGCACGCTCGCCGAGCACATGGCCTGTCGCACCGACGCCGTGGCTTTCGATGTCAGCCATCTGGGGACCGTGCGCGTCCAGGGGCGGGGGAGCACCGACCTCCTGCAGCGGGAGCTCAGCAACGACCTGCGCAAGGTGGGCCCCGGACGTGCGCAGTACACACACCTGCTCGACGCGACGGACGGCTCGGTGGTCGATGACATCATCGTATGGTGGCTGGCCGACGACACCTTCGACGTCATGCCCAACGCGTCGAACACGTCCCGGGTGCGCGACGCCATCGGAGGTGACGACACCACCGCCGGCCGCGCCGTGATCGCGGTGCAGGGCCCGGCTGCACGACAGCGGCTCGCCTCGGTCGCTCCCGATGCCGCGTCGGTCCCTCGGTTCCACGTCACGCGCTTTTCCTGGAGTGGCGTCGAATGCGTGGCGGCGGGAACCGGCTACACCGGCGAGGACGGTGTCGAGTGTGCCGTGCCGACCGATGTGGCCACGAGGTTCTGGGAGGCCGTGCTCGGCACCGGTGTGCAACCGGCCGGTCTCGGAGCCCGCGACACGCTTCGCCTCGAGGCAGGGCTGCCACTGCACGGCCACGAGCTCGGCCCCGGCATCACGCCCCTGCAAGCCGGCCTGGGCTGGGTGGTGGGTTGGGACAAGGGGGACTTCCGCGGCCGCGGGGCTCTCGAGCATGAACGAGCCGACGGCCCGCCCCGCGCGCTGCGAGGCCTCGTGTCCGAGGGGCGCCAGCCACCGCGCGACGGCGCCACCGTCCTCGCCGACACCTCGCCCGTCGGCGCGGTCACGAGCGGCAACTTCTCTCCGGTGCTCGGCCGGGGGATCGCCCTGGCCCTGCTCGATACCCTCCACGATGTGGCGACAGGCGACGAGCTCATCATCGACGTGCGCGGGCGGCATCTCGAAGCCCGGGTCGTGGCGCTGCCGTTCGTGCGGGCCGGGCAGGCCGGGGGCACCGAGGCAGGACCGTCGTGAGCGGGTACACACCGCACACCGAGGCCGACGTGGCGTCGATGCTCACGTTCCTTGGGCTGTCGTCGCTCGACGAGCTCTTCTCGGTCGTGCCCGAGGCGCTGCGCCTCGCCGGCGGCCTCAACCTGCCCGAGGGCCTGCCCGAGCCCGACGTCTTCGCCCACATGGAGGACCTGGCGTCGGCCAACCGACCGTGCGGGCGCGACCTGGTGTGTTTCGCCGGGGCCGGAGCCTACGACCACGAGGTCCCGCCGGTCACCCGGGCCCTGGCCTCACGATCGGAATTCGTCACCTCGTACACCCCGTACCAGCCCGAGGTCGCTCAGGGCGTGCTCCAGGCGGTGTTCGAGTTCCAGACCCTGGTGGCGCGCCTGTCGGGCCTGGCGGTCTCCAACGCTTCGCTCTACGACGGGGCCGCGGCCCTGGTCGAGGCGGTCAACCTCGCCGTCGGCGCCACCGGCCGTCAAGACGTCTGGGTTTCTCACGGCGTCAATCCGACGTGGCGCGACGTCCTCGCCACGTTCGCGGCAGGCACGGGTCATCGGCTCCACGACATTCCTCTCGTGAACGGGGCCACCGATTGGGCGGCGACGACCTTCGACGATTCCGACGATCCCGGCGCCATCGTGGTCGCCTACCCCAACTACCTGGGGTGCCTCGAGGACCTGGGCCAGGCCCGGGCGAGGTGCGACCGCAGCGGTGCCTTGCTGATCGTGGCGTTCGACCCGATCTGCGCCGGGATCCTTCGCTCCCCCGGTGACTGGGGCGCGGACGTGGTGGTGGGGGAGGGCCAGGCGTTGGGCATGCCCCTGAGCTTCGGGGGCCCGTACTTGGGGCTGTTCACGTGCTCCTTGGACCACGTGCGGCGCCTGCCCGGGCGCCTCGTGGGCGAAACCGTCGATGCCGAGGGGCGCCGCGCCTACGTCACCACGCTGCGCGCCCGCGAACAGGACATCCGACGCGAGAAGGCAACGTCCAACGTCTGTACGAACCAGACGCTCATGGCCGTGACCGCGGCCATCCAACTGGGTTGGCTGGGAACCACGGGCATCGCCCAGGTCGCGCTCCGCTCGACACGAGCGGCGCGCTATTGCCGTGACGGCCTGTTGACCGTGCCCGGCGTCGAGGCCCTCACCACCGCCCCGGTGCTTCGTGAATTCGCACTGCGGCTGCCGATCGAGGCCGAGATGGCAGTCGAGAGGCTGGCCGACGAGGGGTTCCTCGCCGGGGTCGCCCTGGACCGCAGCTACACCGGCGGTGGCGCCGACGGGCTCCTCGTGGCGGTGACCGAACGCCGCACGCGAGCGGAGATCGATGCCTTTGTCTCGGCTTTCGAGAAGGCGGTGCGGTGATGGTCGACGACCTCGTCCCGGCTCCCGCCGCCGGCGGCCGCGCCTCCAGCGCGCCACTGCTAGGTCGAGACAGCGAGCCCACCTTGTTCGAACTGTCTGAGCCCGGGCGACGGGCGTGGCAGCTGCGCACTTCGGGCATCCCCGACCTGCCGCTCGAAGAGCTCGTCCCCGAAGTCCATCGGCGCTCGTCACCCGTGGAGCTCGCCGAGGTGTCCGAGCGCGACCTCGTCGGCCACTTCACCCGCCTCAGCCACCGCCAGTTCTCCGTCGACCTCGGCGCGTACCCGCTCGGCTCGTGCACCATGAAGTACAACCCCAAGATGTGCGATGCCGTGGCGGCGCTGCCCGGCCTGGCCGATGTGCATCCCGCTGCCCCCGCCAACTGCATCCAAGGTTGGCTCGAGCTCCTGGTCGAGCTGGAAGGCGCGCTGTGCGAGATCACCGGGATGGCCGCCGCCACGTTGCAACCGGCCGCTGGCGCGGCGGGGGAGCTGACCGGCCTCCTGCTCATGCGGGCCTGGTTCGAGGCGAGGGGGGAGACCCGGCACAAGGTGATCATCCCGGACTCTGCTCACGGCACGAACCCGGCGTCGGTGACCCTGGGCGGATTCGAGGTCGTGACGGTGCCCAGCGACGGGCGCGGCTGCGTGGACGTCGAGGCGTTGCACGCCGTTCTCGACGAGGACGTCGCCGGGATCATGTTGACCAATCCGAACACGCTGGGGCTCTTCGAGGAGGACATCCGTTCGATTGCCGACGCCGTCCACGAGGTGGGCGGACTCCTCTACTACGACGGTGCCAACCTCAACGCCATCTTGGGCGTGGTGCGGCCCGGGGACATGGGCTTCGACATCGTCCACCTGAACCTGCACAAGACCTTCGCCACGCCTCACGGCGGTGGGGGGCCCGGTGCGGGCCCGGTGGCGGTGTCCGAGCGTTTGACGCCCTTCCTCCCCGGTCCGAGGCCCACCCGCCTGGGCGCCACGACGTCTCCCCGCTTCGGATGGGCCACGCCCGAGAAGTCCATCGGTCGACTGCACTCGTGGCACGGCAACGCGCTCGTGCTCGCCCGGGCGCTCAGCTACGTGCTGGTGCACGGAAGTGACGGACTCCGTGACGTGGCGCGGTTGGCCGTGCTCAACGCCAACTGGCTCCGCAAGCGGCTGTCCAACACCTTCGACGCTCCCTATGACCGCCCCTGCATGCACGAGTGCGTGCTCTCGGCCTCGTCGCTCAAGCGGGCCACGGGCGTCAAAGCGCTGGACGTGGCCAAGCGGCTGCTCGAGGAGGGCTTTCACTCGCCGACGGTCTACTTCCCGCTGATTGTCGACGAGGCACTCATGATCGAGCCGACCGAGACAGAGAGCCTGCAGACCCTCGAATCCCTGGCCAGCGCCCTGGAGCGCATCGTGGCCCAGGCCGCCACGCCCGAAGGCGCCCTCGCCGCCACCGAGGCCCCACACCTGACGCCGGTCCGACGGGTCGACGAAGCGCGCGCGGCGCGCCACCTCGTGCCCACCTTCGACGCGCGGCCCTCCTAGGCCCCCCTCGGCCCACGCCTCACCCGCGACGGGTGGTCAGGACTCGGTGCTCGTCACCCCTTGCTTGGCTTCACGCTCGGCGTGATGGTCCGAGATGGCCTGCATGATGGCGCCGCCCACCGCCCCGATGAATTCGGGACGATTCTCCGCGGCCCAGTCCCGCGAGCCCTGCAGCGACGCCAACGTCCCCTTGAAGTGCGGGACGACCTCGCGGGCGAACAGCTCGTAGGAACGCAACGTCGCCTCGCGATCGGCCCACTCGTGCGCCATGAGCAGGTAGGTGCCGAACCCGCCCGACTGGGCGATGAGCCGCTCGATCTGGGCGATGGCCATCGCCGGAGTCCCCACGACGGCGAAGCCCGTCTCCATGAGCGCATCGACCATCTTGTCGGGGTCGAGGGTGCCGGGTGCGAGCGGGAGCGCGGCGACACGCTCGAAGTAGTCCACCCACTGGGCTAGGCCGTACTTCACATCGGCTCGCGCCTGCTCCTCGGTCTCGGCGATGTGCATGGGGCCCACCAAGCGCCATTTGCGGCGATCGACCTCGGTCCCGAACTCCGCGGCGCGCTCCTCCATGACCTGCCAGTGGGAGCCCAGCACGTCGAAGCCTCCCGCCGAGGTGGCCCCGATCGACAGGAGCGACAGCCCGAACCGTCCCGCCGCGCGAGGTCCGGCGGGGGAGATCTGCGCCGCCACTGCCACCTCGAACCGTGGGTGGGTGAAGGGCCGCAGTTGCAGGCGGGCATGGCGAAGCGTGAACCACGACGCGTCACGCGTCACGGGCTCACCACCGTCGAGGAGGGCGAGGATGGCCTCGAGCGACTCCTCCATCATGTCGCGCTGGTTCATGGGGTCGATGCCGAGCATGAAGGCATCCGACGGCAACGCCCCGGGCCCCACACCGAACATCACCCGGCCGCGCGTGAGGTGGTCGAGCAGGACCATCCGGTCGGCCAGGATGAACGGATGGTGGTAGGGCAGCGAGCTCACCCCCGTCCCCAGCCGGATGTTCTTGGTCCGTTGCGAGGCGACGCCGATGAACACCTCGGGCGAGGCGATGATCTCGTAGCCGGCCGAGTGGTGCTCACCGAACCACGCTTCGTCAAACCCCAATTGGTCCAGTCGCACGACGAGCTCGAGGTCGCGCTCGAGGGCGAGGGTGGGGTTCTGGCCCACCGGATGGAACGGGGCGAGGAAGATGCCGAAGCGCAGGGGCCAGTCCATGCGAGCGCATTCTACGAGGGAGCACCTCGAACTGCCCTGCGTTCTCAGCGCCGCGTCGTCGGCGCCTCGCGCCGGACCGCTCCGGACCGCTCCGGACCGCGACCGGATAGATCACCTCAATATTGGTCTTGCTCATGGACCTATTTTCGCAGGGGGTTGTAACACTCAAACCCCTGCTCAGGCCCCGCTTTCGCTAGTCGTTGGCGCCTACCAGAGCTTCCCCCGAGAGAGCATCGTGTCCCAGCCCCATGAGAGGGCAGCGGGGAAGGCCACGAAGCAGACCGGAATCGCCAGACCCATCAAAAGGCCGACAAAGAGCTGCACGCCGACGGCAAACCGGGAACGGGGCTTTGGTTTGTCGTCCCAGAACCCGCGAGCGTCCCAGGAAGGCCCGTCGAAAAGGTCAACGTGCTGCACTCCCGGGTGGGTCGGGGCCACGACACAAGGCTACGTCGGCCACCACCCAGCGTGGGGTTGTTTTTTTGCGCGCACATATCCCACCTTTGATATAGTCCATCTTTGCTATGGCCAGGCCGAGCGGGACCCGATCGAGCAAGGCGGCGAGACCTCGCCCCGCGGTCTCGCCCCGCCGTCCTGCTCCGACGCGGGGCCCCGAGGCGTTCGCCCGCTACGAACGGGCCCGCGCCTCGATCATGGTGGGAAGCGCGGTCCGTGCCGCCCGGCGGCGCGCCGGGGTCAGCCAGGCCGATCTCGCCGAGCGTGCCGGCACCAGCCAGCCGTCGATCGCCCGATTGGAGAAGGGGCAGGTGTCACCGACGGTCATCACGCTCGACCGCATCGCGCGGGCGCTCGGGACCGACCTCGTAATCGACTTCGAGCCGATTCCCGAGGAGAGGTCAGGCCCGAGGCCGGTGGGGGAGCGCACCTGAGCGCCGGAACCGTCGGTTGATCGTCGCGGGCTCGGACACGAACGCACTCAGCCCTGTCACAGACAACGAGCGAGCGGGGGAGCCCGTCGGAGGGGACGGGCCCATGCACTACCGTTGTCCGGATGCGCAAAACCGTGGTCGGGGCGCTCGGCGCCCTGTTGGCCCTGACGATGGCGGCTTGTGGATCGTCGAGCCCGACCGCCAAGAACACCAAGACGCCGACCACCGCCGGTGTCGGCTCCCTACAGGGAAAGACCGGCGCGCAGATCCTCAAGGCTTCTGCTGCCGCGGCCAAGAAGGCCGGCACGACCCACTACGTGCTGAGCGCGGTCGAGGGGACGTCGTCTCAGACCATCAGCGGTGACGCGTCGCTCACCGAGGGCCAACAGTCGGTTGTGCAAGGGGCACAGCACATCCAGGTCGTCTACGTCGGTGGTGTCGCCTACGTGCAGGGAAACGCCAGTGGCCTGAGCTCGGCCATGGGGTTCGCGAGCACGGTGGCGACGAATTACGCGAACAAGTGGATCGCCGTGCACAGCACCGACAGCCTGTTCAAGTCGATCGTGTCGGCGGTCACCCTGGCCGGCACCCTGGCGCAGCTCAATCCGACGGGCACGCTGACCGTGACCGAGCCGACGACCGTGGCCGGGCTCCAGGCCGTCGGGGTCAAGGGCGGCCTGCCGGGCACCCCGCAATCCGGCGTCACCGGCAGCACCACGCTGTTCGTCGCCGCCTCGGACCCCACGGTGCCGCTCAAGTTCAGCGGCACCGCGGCGCAGGGGTCGCAACACGTGACGGACAAGGGAACCTTCAGCGACTGGGGCAAGCCGCTGCATCTGACCGCCCCCACCGGGGCGGTGGCCTTCTCGTCGGTCCCGACGAAGTAACGGCCGCCTCCGAGCGGCGCTATCCCGCCACCGCCACCGGCGGAGGAAAGGCGAGGCCGCGTCGGGGGACGATGATGTCGTCGATGAGGCCGTAGTCCATGGCCTCCTGTGCGGTCATGAAGTAGTCGCGGTCGAGGTCCTTTTCGACCTGCTCCACCGGGCGCCCGGTGTGATGGGCGATGACCTCGGCCAGACGTCTGGTGATGGCCAGCACCTCGCGCAACTGGATCTCCATGTCGCGTGGCGCGCCGCGGGTCCCGGCCGAGCCCTGGTGGATCATGATCTTGGCGCTGGGAAGGGCGAGGCGCTTGCCCTGCGCCCCGCCGCACAGGACCATGGCGGCGGCCGACATGCCCATGCCCACACACACCGTCGACACGTCGGGACGGATGTGCTGGATGACGTCGTAGATGGCCATTCCGGCATAGGCGAGGCCGCCGGGGGAGTTGATGTACAGCGAGATGTCGCGCTCGGGGTCCTCGGCCTCGAGGTAGAGAAGCTCGGCGATGATGAGGTTGGCGATCTGGTCGTCGACCTCCTGGCCGAGGAACACGATCCGCTCCCGCAGGAGCAGCGAGTAGATGTCGAAGGCGCGCTCGCCGCGCGCCGACTGCTCGAGCACGGTGGGGATCACCGATTGGCGTAGGGGCACGTCTCTCCTCCTCCGATGGGCCAGACGCCACCGGGCACGACGAACCCGGCGGTGCGATACCTCCTGGCATATCTCATTAGTGAGATATCATATTCGAGCTACAGTCGAGCGTCGACACGGTCCGAGACGAGGAGGCCGGTGACACAGCGGCGACACGAAACCGTCTTCCCGGGCTTCTCGGAGATGGCGCAACGGCGCAAGGATCTGAGCGCCGAGTTGGTGAACAGGCGGCAGTCCGTCGGCCTGTCCCAGACCGAGGTGGCGGCGCGCATGGGGACGTCGCAGTCCGCCGTCGCCCGCCTCGAGGCGGGGGAGGCCGACGTCCGCCTCTCCACCCTGGAGCGGTATGCGGCCGCCGTCGGCATGGAGCTGGACTGGCAACTGGGGGAGCGAGAGCCGTGACCGGCGGCCCCGGGATGCCGCCTCGTCCTTCTCACCGACCCTTCGACCAGCTCAGGGGCCCATCGGCGCTGGACCGGCTCTTCGACCGGCGGGTCGTCTTCCTGTGGGGATACCTCGACGACGCCCAGGCCGGCCGGCTGGCCGCCGAGCTCATGACCCTCGACGCCACCGGTGACGATCCCGTGCAGCTCCACATCGACAGCCCCGGGGGCACGCTCGAGGCCGCCTTATGCCTCGTCGACGTGATCGACCTCCTGGGGGTGGAGCTGACCGCCACCTGCGTGGGCCAGGCCGCGGGGCCTGCCATCGGGCCCCTGGCCGTGGCCCATCGCCGCCGGGCGACCCCCCATGCCCGTTTCCGGCTCTGCGAGCCGGTCTTCGAGCTGTCCGGGCCGGCCCGCCACCTCGAAGCCCGGGCGGCGGACCAGCGGGCCCAGCTCCGGCGATTCTGCGAGCGCCTGGCCGTCTCGATCGGCAGGCCCGCCGACAGCCTGGAGCACGACCTCGCAACCGGGCGCCTCCTCGACGCGCAAGAAGCGCTCGAGTACGGGATCATCGACGAGATCTGTGGCCCCGACGCGCGTGTCTATCGCCTGCCCGTTCCGCCGTTGGGCTTTACCCCCAGGTCATGACCCCTTTCCGGTTGGGGGGAGGGTCCCGTCCCGATCGGCGCCGAGCGTGTCCCAGGCACCCTCGTCTTCCGTATACTAACTTTACATAAGATACATTATCGGCGGCTTTATCGGGTTCCCGGAAGGGCCTCGGCACGGCGCGATTCGCCGCTCACCGAGCGCCCGGCCCGGCCCTGCGGGGCTCCGGGGCCCGGCCCCGCCGGGCACCACCGACGACGGCGCCCCGGCGTCGCCGGGTCCGGCCGGCGACGCCCACGGCACGACTCACCCCTGGTTCGTGCAGTCCAGCGACCATTTGTGGCGAGTCCGTAGACACGTTTCGCCTTCAGGCGTACGGTGTCGGTTGGGCACCATCCACGACCTCGCTGGCGACCACTTTGATGGCATCGGCGGGGCGCAGGCTCTGGTCCTCACAGCGGGGTCCGCGCCTCGCCGAGCGCCTCATCCAAGCGCTTGTCGGGGCCCTTTCGCGCCGGGCCGGGGCGACCTCCCCCTGGCGGGCCGTTTCGGGTCAGCCCGAGGCGAGGTGGGCCTGGAACCAGGCCAGGGTGCGCTTCCAGGCGTCGGTGGCCGATTCCTCGTGGTAGTCGCTGCGCATGTCGCAGTGGAACCCGTGCCCGGCGCCGCGGTAGCGCACGATCTGGGTGTCGACCTTGGCCGCGGCCGCCGCCGGCCTCAGGGCCTCGACCTGTTCGACCGGGATCCCCTGGTCCTCGTCTCCGTACAGGCCGAGCCACGGAGCTTGGAGCTCGGGTGCCAACTCGAGCATCGACGCCATCCCGAAGCGCCCTTCGGCGATCCCTCCCCCGTAGAAGGTGACTCCGGCGCCCAACGGGCGCCGCACCGACGCCAGGAAGGCCACGGTGCCGCCCATGCAGAAACCGACCACACCGATGCGCGCCGGGGTGAAGCCCGCCTGCTCGAGATAGTCGATGGCGGCGTCGATGTCGTTGAGCACCCCGGCCTCGGAGAGCCCGGCGAATTGCGGCATGATCTTGTCGTAATCGCCGTACTCGATGACGGGATCGCCGGTGCGGTGAAAGAGATGGGGGGCGACGGCGCGGAAGCCGGCTCCAGCCAGGCGACGAGTGATGTCTTCGATGTGGGGGTTCACCCCGAAGGCCTCTTGCGCCACGATGACCGCGGCGCGGGCCTCCCCTTCCGGCTCGGCGTCGTACAGGGCCATGTCTCCGTCAGGCGTCTTGCATGTCACCGTGGATGGCATCGAGCCCCCGTGTTCGTCGGTCGTGGGTGGGATGTGCGCCCGCCCCGGGCTGGGCCAGGCGACACACGATGCCATCTCAGGCACGGCCCGAGCCATCGGGGACGGGTCCACGGTGGAGCCGCCATATCAAAGATGCCATATATCAGAAAGAGTATCGCCACGCCGCGCCGTCGGCGAGAGGACGTGCAGCCTCGCCCCAGAGCGTGAAGTCGCCGGGAGGACCTCATCGTGGCAAGGGTCGCTTCGGGCGATCGGGCCCGGTGGGGGTCCCCCGAGGTGGGGGCTCGGCGGGGTCCGGGCCGATTCCGTGCCCCCTGGGCGCCTCATGCCACCCGGTCGACGCGGGTGACCGGGCGACGATACAAGAACGCGTGTCAGTGCGGAGGGACCGCGTCGCAGCCTGGACCGAAAGGCACCGTGACCTGGCCGCTGAGAGACGGGTTGGAGGGCACCGCGAGGATCGGGTGCCCCCGATGGTCCCCGTCTTCCGCCCGGGCCGGGGCATGATGGCGGAGATGGGGAGGCGCCTCTTGGCTCCGGCGGTCGCGGGCAATTCTGTTGTCGGTCGCCGCCTGTGGGAGCTCGACCCCCTCGGCGAACCTGACGGGTTTCGGCGCCACCAATGCGGCGTGGGACGCCGCCCACAAGAGGGTCGCCCTCTACGCCGGGCTCCCGGCCTACGGGCCCACCGTCGACACCCCGCAGGGACCGGTCCCCCAGTTCATCCAAGTCCAGTCGCAAAGCGGCCGGATATGGCAGTACATCGAGGTCCTGCCGGAGGGCACCTCACTGGCCGCCGCCCAGAAGGCGGCGCGCGCCAACTTGCCATCCGATGTCGTCGTCAAGAGCTTCGTCACCGCCACGTCGTGTGCCTTTTGGAACTTGACCAGCGCGGAGCTGGGCGCCGTCCTCGGCTCGCCACAGGTCGCGGTCGAAATGGCGTACGACGATTCCTCGGGATCGCCCTACTGGCTGGCCAACAACGTCAACACGCTCACGTTCCAGGCCGGGAAGGGGCAGTCGACCGACGTGTGCTGACCTCGATCGTCCGGGGGCGAGCGGCGCAGTCCTCCCCCACCGTCGGGTGCCGAGACGTCACCGATGCCCTAGCCTGCCCAGGCGATGGCGAGCGCCGTGTTCTTCCACGCACATCCCGATGACGAGGCGATACAGACCGGGGGGACGATGGCCCGGCTGGCCGCCGACGGACACCGGGTCGTGCTCGTGACCGCCACCCGAGGCGAGTTGGGCGAAGTCCCCGAGGGTCTCCTCGGGCCCGGGGAGTCCCTGGCGCAACGTCGCGCCGTCGAGCTGGCCGCGGCATGTGAGGTCCTCGGGGTGGCGCGCCACGAGTACCTCGGGTACGGGGACTCGGGGATGGCGGGTGAGCCCACCAACGGCGACCCGGGCTGCTTCTGGCAGGCCGACGTGGACGAAGCCGCGGCGCGCTTGGCGGCAATCCTCGACGACGAGCAGGCGGATGTCTTCGCCACCTACGACGAGAACGGCGGTTACGGTCACCCCGATCACATCCAGGTCCATCGGGTGGGTCTGCGCGCCGCGGCACGCGCCGGGACGGCACGGGTGTTCATGGCCACGATGAACCGGGACTACATGTTGTCGCTGGCCGACCGCGCCGACGACTTCGGCCTGGACATGCCCGCCGAGCAGCGTTCGATGCTCGACACGTTGGGGGTGCACGCCGATCGCATCACGACGGCGGTCGATGTGAGCGACTTCCTCGACCGCAAGCGCAGGGCCATGGAGGTCCACGCCAGCCAGATCTCCGACACCTCGTTCTTCCTCAAGATGCCGCCTGAGGCTTTCGCCGCGGTCTGGGGCACCGAGTGGTACATCCGAGTCGGTGCCGAGGACGCACCCCACGTCGAAGAGTCTCTTCTCGGCCCCCCGTGACTCCGCAGGCCAACGGCGACCACAACGTCCCGGGCATCGTCTCCGGCGAGACCGACACCTATCTGGCCTTCCTCGGGTACCTGCGGGCGAGCGTGGACCGCAAGCTCGCGGACCTGTCCGACCACGACGCCCGCCGTGTGCTCGTGGCCTCGGGCACGACGCCCCTCGGGCTCGTCAAGCACCTGGCCTTCGTCGAGGTCTACTGGGCCCAGCGGCGCTTCCTGGGCACCGACGCCGTGCTGAGCGGTGACGGCTTCGAGCTCGACCCCGGCGACTCGGTCGAGTCGGTGCGCGCCCGGTACGCGGCGGCGGGACGGCGCACCGACGAGATCGTCGCTGCCTGCCCCGACCTCGAACGACCCCTCGCCCGGGGACGCCACGGCCTCACCTTGCGCTGGATGCTCGCGCATCTGCTCGAGGAGACGGCGCGCCACGCCGGGCACCTCGACATCCTGCGCGAGCTCACCGACGGCGCCACCGGTCGCTGAGACCGGGCCGGTCTCAGCCCGCCGGAGCCAGGCCCAACTTGGCCGAGACGGTGAGCTTCTGCTGGCCCCGGTACAGCGAGAGCTGGACACTGGTGCCCGACGACAGCGCCTGGACATCGTTGGTCAGCCCCTGGGCCGAGGTGACGGCTTTGCCGTTGAAGCTCACGACGACATCCCCGGTGCGGATGCCGGCGGTATCCGCCGGCGAGCCCGTCACCACCGAGACGACCAACGCGCCCGACGCCGGCACGAGACCGTAGGCCTGCTGCTGCTGGGGGGTCTCGTCGGTGACCTCGACACCGAGATAGGCCTTGGCCTTGCCCGCCGTCCCGCCGGTGCGCAACGTCGCCACCAGTCCCTGGATGGACGATGAGGGGATGGCGAAGCCGATGTTCTGTGCCGGGGCGTTCCCGGTGCTCGACGAGGCCACCGCGGTGTTCATCCCCACGACCTGTCCGGCCGAGTCGACCAGTGGACCGCCCGAGTTCCCCGAGTTGATGGCGGCGTCGGTCTGGATCATGTTCTGCAGCGTCTCGCCCGTCCCCCCTTGCCGCGTCGCCGGCCTGCACGGTGCGGCCCGTGGCCGAGACGATGCCCGAGGTCACCGTGGGCGTGCCCGCCGAGAGCCCCAGTGCGTTGCCGATGGCGATGACGGCGTCACCGACCTGGAGCTTGGTCGAGTCCCCGAAGGTCACGGCTTGGAGATTGGCCGGCGGCGAGTTGATCTTCAGCAGGGCGGCGTCACTCGAGGGGTCGGCTCCGACCAGTGTCGCCGGCAGCGCCGCGGTCTGGCCGTAGAGGGTCACGGTGATGGCCGTCGCGCCCGAGATGACGTGGTTGTTGGTGATCACCTCCCCGGCGGTGGAGATGATCATCCCGGTACCCTGGTCCTCCGATGACCCGCTGAACAGACCCCCGCTCCCTGTCCCTGGCCCTTTGGCGTCGATCGACACCACCTCGGGCAGGACGCTCTTCACGATGGTGGGGATCTGCGCGCCGCCCGCCAGCGCGGGCCCCGGCGTCTCCTCCCCCACCTTCACCGACGGAGAGGAGCTGCCGTTGCCACCGGTCCCGACGGCCTCGGCGATGCCCGCACCGGCCGCACCGCCGATGAGGGCGGCCACCACCGCCACCACGATCCATCCCCGCGCCCCGCGGGGGCCCGATCCCGAGACGGACTCGGGTGTGACCCCGGAGGGCGCGCCGGGCACTCCCGCCGGATTCGGCGGGCTCCCCGCGGGCCATCCCGGAACCACGGGGGGCTCGGGCGCCCTCCACACCGGAGTGGTCTCGGCCGGCGGGGCGACCGGTGGCCCGGCGCCGTACTGCGGCGCTGCGGCGGCCGACGACTCGGACTCCCCCGGCGCCACAGCGCCCGGCGACGTGCCTCCGAGGGCCGGTGGCGGAGCAGGCACCGACCGGGCGTCGTCGGCACCTTGGTCCTGACGCTTCTCGTCCACGGCTCGTGCTCCTGTCCACCGGGAGAGATCCACCCTGCGGTGTCCCCGACGCCTGTCAGATTAGGGAAGAGACATGGCTCCGGGGCGCGTTTGCCCCGTATTCTCAGAACCTCCACAGAAACAGCCGTCGCAAGGCGCCGGGCCGAACGAGTGACGTGTTCTCGCCGTGTCGGCGCCGACGGTAGCGTGGTCCGACCCCGATGACGCGACGAATCGATATCGAGCTGACCAGCAGCCGCGACGACGGCACGTGGACCTGGCGCGCCCCGGGCGCCCGCCAGCCCCGCGGCTCGCTCGAGGGCGGTCTCCTCCCCCAGGGAGCCAAGGTCGGCGACGTCCTGCGTGCCGATGCGGAATTCGACCTCGACGGCATCGTGGTGACGTCGGTCCTCGCCCCCAAAGAAGCACCCAGCGTCGAGAAGGTGGCCCGCATCGAGATCATCGGCTCGGGCCGAGACGAGCGCGCCGGGAGGCGTGTCGGTGGTCCTCGCCCCGGGCGGGCGCAGGCGAGACGAGGACGGGCGCGGGGAGCGCCCCCGACGTGCGAGCCCGGGGCGCGGTGCTCCCCCGCGACGCAACGGTGCAGCCGGGGCCCCCGCCGGCGACGAGCGAGGCGGCGCCCGTGGCAGTCGCCCCACACGCGAGGCCCGCCCCACACGCGAGGCCCGCCCCACGCGAGACGGCCGCGACGGGCGCACGGCGCGCCCCGAGCGCGGTGCTGGAGCAGAACGACCCGAACGTGCCGGGCGCGAGGGGTCGGGGCCACGCACGGCTCGACCTGACCGGTCCGAGCGTCCCCGCCGCCTCCAGACGGTGTCGACCCACCGCAACGCCGCGCTGGCCGAATTGCGTCCCGAGCAGCTGCCGGTGGCCGAGCAGTTGCTGCGCGGCGGGATCCCCGCGGTGCGCAACGCCATCGAGGAGCAGAACGCGCGCGCCCGGTCGGAGGGACGCGCCGAGGTCTCGCCCGACCCCCTCCTCACCATGGCCGAGGAGCTCCTGCCCCGCATGAACCTGGCGGCCTGGAAAGACCGGGCCGTGGCGGCGCGCAACGCCGGCAAGGACGCCCCGCTGCGTGAGGTCCGATCGGTGGTGGCCTCGGCCGCCACCGTGAGCCTCGACGACGAGGGCCGCGAGATGGTGACGACGCTGCGCGACGCGCTGCAGACCCGGGTGACCGCCCTGCGCGACGGGTGGCTGGCGCGCATCGTCACTGCCCTGGACGAGGGCAGGGTGGCCGACGCGTTGCGGGTGTCGGCACGGGCGCCCGAGCCCGCGGCACGCGTTCCCGCCGACATGGCCGTGCGTCTCGCCGAGGCCGCGGGCAGCGCCATGTCCTCCGATGTGCCCGAGGCCCAGTGGAAGGCACTCCTCGAGGCTGTGGTCGACTCGCCCGTGCGCCGGACGGTCAAACCGGCGGGGCTGCCCGACCCGGCCGGGGAGGACCTCCGCTCTTCGGCTCGTCGCGCCGCGGGACAGGTCCCCGAGCTCGCCCGGCTCCTCGGGCTCCCCATCCCCCCGCCGCCCGGTCCCCGTCGACCGAGCACCTCCGGCGCCCGGGGGGGCTGAGGTCTCACCCGGCTGCGGCGGCGCGGCGGCCCCCAGCTCGATCAGTCGATCAGCCGATCAGTCGATCACGCCATGGGAGCGGAGGAATTCCTCCAACCCGTCCACGAGTGCCGTGCCCGACAGCTCCTCGAGGCGAACCCACGCCACAGCCGCGGCATCGCTGCCCGCCACCGGCTCGACGCCGTCGTCGGGGAGGGCCACGGTGAAGTCGAGGATGACGAAGTGATATCCCGCGCCGATGCGCTCGGCCCATCCGAGCAGGTCCTCGCACCGCACGGTCAGCCCGGTCTCCTCGCGCACCTCGCGCTCGACGGCACGAGCCAGGGTCTCGCCCGGTTCCACGTGCCCCCCCGGTACGGTCCATCTCCCCGCGTGCGGTGCCGTGGCCCGCTGCACCAGGAGGAGCGCACCGTCACGAACCGCGACCCCGCCCACGGCCACCACCGGTGCCCCCGACCCCCCGGCCGGGTGCGGTGCGGTCATCCCAGGCTGCGATGCATGGTGATGAGCCGCGCCTTGAACCCCGACGCCTCGAGGAGGTTCTTCATGGCACGATCGCCGGGCAGCGCATTGATGTCGACCCCTCGGCACCCCGACGCCGTGAACCACCGCACGAGCTCGCGCGAACAGTGCTCCGCCGACGCCGACACCACGGGCACGGGCTTCGACGTAACACGCGTCGATGACGCCGAGTCGGGTCTCCCCCACTTCGTCGAGCCGCCCCGTCGCCATGCCCACCACCGCGTCGTCGACGGTTCCGACGATCGTCGAGCGCCGGGGGTCGGACAGGAGTCGGTCGAGGCCGCCCGGCCGGAGCAGGGCTTTGGCGATCAAGCCCGTCTCGCGCCGCACGAACAGGGCGCCGCCCCGCGCCGCCTGGAGCTCTTCGAGGGCCTCGCGGCACAGGTCGCCACAGCGCTCGCCGTCCTCGCGCTGTGCCGGTCGCGTGCCCTCCACGGGACCTCCTCGATCCCGTTCTCTGAGCCGCTAGGGCGCCACGTCGTCCCCACCGGCGAGCAACTGCTCGACCCGGTGGAGAATGGTGCGCCGCTGCCGATGGGCGGCCTCGTGGGCGCGCACCTCTTCGAGCTCGGGAGACGACAGCCCCTCGAGCCGCTGCACCACCTGTGACGCCGACAGGCTGTCGTAGCCGGGGATGGCGAGCGACTCCGGAGCGCCGCTGCCGTTGGGGCCCCCGCCTCCCAGCCAGACCGACGGATGCCACGGCGTGGACGTGTCGGCGCCTTCGGTGCCGTCGGCCGGGGCCGGCCCGGCAGAGTGGGCCCGATCGGCCGACGCGGCCGACGCGGCGTGCCCGAGATCACGTTGCCGGACACCGCTGTGCGCGTCGGCGGCGGCGGCGTCGTCGTTACCCGCAGCATCGACGTCGGGCACATGGGCGTCGGGCGCATGGGCATCGGGCACATGGGCGTCGGGCGCATGGGCGTGAGGCGAATGGCCGAGGTTGCCGAAGGACTGCTCGAATTGGCGACGGCCCATCTGGAACGCGAACTGGCCGACGAGCCGGGCCGTGTGGACCTGGCCCTCGACGCGGTGGCGCCCCTTCTCGACGAACTTGGGGAACTCCTCGACGAGGGTCACCGCCAACCCCGCCGGTGCGAACACCACGAGCTCGAGCAACCGGTCCCCGGGAGACTTGTTCTCGGTCACCTGGCGCCCTCCTCTTGGCGGTGTCGCACGACGTCGGCTCTCACACGCAGTCCCGGCACAGCCCCTTTTCGGGATCGGCGAGCTGACTGGAGTGCTTGACGAGGAAGCACGAGCTGCACACGAACTCGTCGGGCTGCTTGGGAAGGACCCGCTCGGTGCCCTCGGACCGGTCATCGGGCTCGACGACCTCCTCGTCCTCGGCCTCCTCCTCCTCGACGACCAGGCGCTCCTTCAGGATCTCGTCCAGGCTCGCCTCGACGTCCTCGTCGTCGACCTCTTCTTCCTCTTCGTCGCCCTCTTCGGCCGTGGTGACCGCGGCGACGGGGACCACGACCGCGGCCTCGTCGTCGTCGTCTTCTGCGACGTCGACATCGGCGACCGCGTCGTCGTCGTCATCGTCGACGAGGGCGACCTCGAGGTCCTCCTCGTCGAGGACCTCTTCGAGCATCTCCTCGTCCGCGAGCTCCTCGAGCTCGGTGTCGAGCTCCTCGGGTTCTGCCACATCATCCAGGTCGTCGGCCACTTCTGCCCTTTAGGTCGTCGGACGCCGCGGGAGCATATCGGCTCCGATCCGTCCGTCCGATCACCGCGACGAAGTCACCGGGGGATCTCGGTGGCGCATTCGCAGGGGCGGCAGGGCCCGGGGACCTTTGGTGCCATCTCCACCAGACCGGCGACACCCGCCTGCCTCGTGGTGGGGACGTTCTCTACTCGGTCCCCCGGGCCACCCTCCGCCTCTCACAGTAATCCCCCCCTCGCCACCCGCTCAGCCGGACAGACCGGAGGAGCAGCTGTAGGGGCGTCTGGGACTGGGGCGCACAATAGGCTCGACGCTCTCGAGGACTCAAACGGCGCTTGTGCGAGCCGACCAGGAACTTCGCGCGTCGCCCCTGGTCAAGACAACAGCGGCTTTTCTCGCCGGGCCCGTTATCCACATACCCGGGCCGCGCTCTCAGGTCGGGACCGCCGCCGATCGACGAGCCTCGGCGCGCTTTTCGGAACCGAGGCGCTCGAGGTCGTACGATTGATGGTCCACAAACGTCATGGCCTCGGCGATGAGTCGGTGTCCGGCGTGCTCGGCGATGAGCCGGTGCATGTCCTGCGCGACGACACGGTACGCGGGATGGCCCTGCTCCCCCGAGCGCAGCTCCAGTACGTGCATCGCCTCGCGGGCGTTCATCTGCATCGCGTAGCGAACCCGGAAGGCGAGCGCCACGGCGTAGGGCGCCTGGGCGGGGCACACGCGGCTCATGACCTCGTAGAGCTCGGCCGAGCGGGCCATCGACCGGGTGTAGCGGTCCGCGATGCCCGCCTCGGCCACGGTGTCGGGCATCTCGAACCCGAGACCGGGGCCGAGGTCCTGCCACTCGATGGTGAGCATGCGGTGGCGTTGCAGGTCGCGAAACGCCCCGTAGTCCGAGACCACGTCGAAGCGGTATCCCGTCCGCTCGAAGGCCCGGCCCGGGCGGTGCCGCCGGTTGGTGCGGTCCCCCACGTACGCCCGCATGACGGCGCGCCGGTCGTCGGACCCCGAGAGCCCGGACACGGCGCAGGACCTCCTGGTCCGACAGGGTCGTGCGGGGGTAGCACATCGCCGCGATGACCTTGTCCTCGCCTTCGGGGTCCCAGTCCACGAGCACCACGCCCGACGCCTGCTCGGGCGGCGTGCCCTGGGCCTCGGGCCACAGGCGGGCCACGACCTCGTCGGTCCGGGTCGAGGTGTCGGCGAGGTACTCGGTCCACACCCCGCCGCGCTCGGGGATGTCGACGCGCTGGAGGAACGACGGTATGACCTTGCGCAACTCCTCGAGCATGAGCTCGCGCGTAGCGGCGCGCCTCGGGAAGCGGATGGGCTCGCATGCGCAACAGCAGCATCTCGTAGGACTGGCCCGTCCCGTACACGCCGACGTTCGACAGTGACGCTGCAGGCAACAGGCCGCGCAGCGCGTCCAGGGCCTTGGCCCGGATCGACTGGCGGTAGACGAAGTCCGAATCACCGGCGCGCTGCGGGAAGCGTTTGGAGAGCCAGGCTTGGAGCTCGGGGAGCGCCGAGCCGTAGGTGTCGAACATACGGTCCATGTCGCCGACGTAGCGGGCCCCGACCGAGGACTCGAGCACCTCGGGGTCGCGGTGGTAGCGATAATGGCCGGTGCTGAGGCGGCTGTCGTAGGGCACGTAACGAGTCGACTGCTCGAGATACGCCATGAGCCGTCCCCACTCGAGCACCTTGGTGAGCATGTTCGAGGCCTGCTCGCATGCGAGGTGCACGCCACCGAGCTGGGCCACCGAGTCGTCGCCGTACTCGAGGAACACTCGGTCGTAGAGCTCCTCGGCGCGCCGGAGCCCCATGGTGGCGTCGACGCCGATGTCGCCGGTCACGTCGAGCTCGCCCACGAACTCGTCGAGGAAGAGTCGCCGCAGGCTCTTGGCCGAACGCGAGTAGCGGGCGAAGAGCGCCCCTTTGACGACCTCGGGCAGGTTCACCAGGGCGAATACCGGTCCGTCCACGTTGGTGACGTACCGGCGCAGCACCTCGACCTCGTCGGCGGTGAAGGTCTCCTCGGCGTAGGGGAACATGGCCCCGGCAACACTACGACCGGCGTGACGCCGGGGTGGCGGACCCCCGGTTACCTGCCCCGAGACCCCCGCCGCCCCTCTCCGGGAGCCGGTGCGCCCGCCCCCGGGGAGCCCGGTCCGGGCCCCGGGGGCGGTGTCTGGGGCCCGAGGTCGTCGAGCGACAGCGCCGGGCCCGCCGATGCCGCCACCACGCCGCGCTGGAACGACTCGACCGCACCGCGCGCCGCGACGGCGGTGTCGGGACGGCGCCACGACCGACAGCTGGCGCAACAGGTCGATGAGCTGCTTGACGTTGCGCACGAAGTCCCCGGGCGCGAGCTCGGCGCGCTCGAGGACCTGGTCGAGGCGCTGCCCCGGGCCCAGCGCCACGCCACATCGGCGAAGCCGTCGTCGGGCGCGCCGGGTGCGCGCCAGGTTCGACGCCTGTTCCTCGACGCGCAGGCGCTCGCCGAGTGCGGCCATGTCCTGGAGCCGGGGACGCAGGCGACCTCGGGCGGCGACGGTCACGAGCGGCGCGCGCGCCCGGACGAGTCTCGAAGGTGCAGGCGGAGACCACCGCCGCCAGCTCGGCTGCTTCGAGCCCGTCGAAGATCCCCTCGGCCAGCGCCTCGGCGACGAGGAGATCGGACTCGTGGTAGATCCCGGCCAGCAGCACGCCGCGGGCGGTGAGTCGCCACGCGTCCGCGTCGACGTACCCGAACTGTTCGAGCAGCGCGCAGCGCCCGATCGAGACGCCGGGACAGGGCGTGGTGATGGCGGCTGTCGAGGAACTGGGCGAAGGAGCGGTCCAAGATGTAGTGGGCCTGATCGACGCGGTACCGGCGCACCAGGTTGACCGCCAGGTTGTAGGTGGGTCGGAACGACGACCGCAGATCCGGTGGGGCCGAGGTGGCCAGCGCGGCGACGCCCGGCCATCGCCACCTGCGGGGACCACAGCGACGACGGCGTGGCCGACCGAGTCGAGCCCCCGCCGGCCGGCCCGACCGGTCATCTGGGCGTACTCCCCCGACGACAGGCCACTGCGCCCGTGCTCCCTGATCTTGGTCAGCCGCTCGATCACGACGGTGCGAGCCGGCATGTTGATGCCGAGCGACAGCGTCTCGGTGGCGAACACCGCCCGCAGCAAGTCCGGACGCGAAGCAGTCCTCCACCGCCTCTCGGAAGGCGGGGATCAGCCCGGCGTGATGCGACCCCAGGCCCGCCTCGAGCCCCGCCGCCCACGGGCCCGTAGCCGAGCACGCGCAGCTCTTCGTCGGGGAGCCCTTCGGTGTGCTCCTCGCAGCGCCGTCGGATCTCGGCCCGCTCCTCGGGGCTCGTGAGGCGCATCCCGTCGGACAGGCACTGGGCCACGGCGTCGTCGCACGCCGCCCGGGAGAAGATGAAGACGATCGCCGGCAACATCGTCAGGTCGTCGAGCGCCTCGATCAGCTCGCTCCGGCGGGGGCCCGCCAGGCGCGAGTGACGCAGGCCGCCCGGGCGCCGGGCCAGGCCGCGCCACGCGTTGGTCGAGCGCGAGGGCCCGGGGATCGGAGCTTGCCCTCGTGCAACAGGGGGACGAGCTCGACGCGACGGCTCCCCTTCTCGGCGATGGCCACGTGGTTGCGCAACTCGACGGGTCGGTGCTTCTCGACGACCACGTCGGTGGGCCCGCGGACGCTGCTCAGCCAGGCGCCGAACTCCGCCGCGTTGGACACCGTCGCCGACAGGCAGACGAACACCACCTCGGGCGGCGCGAGGATGATCACCTCCTCCCACACCGACCCCCGGTAGGGGTCCTGGAGGTAGTGCACCTCGTCCAGCACGACCAGGCCGAGGCCCGTCGAGTTGCGGCGAGACGGGCGAAGAGCATGTTGCGCAGCACCTCGGTGGTCATCACCACCACCGCGGCGTCGGCGCTGGTGCGAGACGTCGCCGGTGAGCAGCCCCACCTGCTCGGTTCCGTACACCTCGACCAGCTCTGCGTACTTCTGGTTGGACAGGGCCTTGAGCGGCGTCGTGTAGAAGGCGCGCTGCCCCGCGGCGCGTGCCCGCGCCACGCCGTAGTCGGCCACCACGGTCTTGCCCGAGCCCGTGGGGGCCGACACGAGCACCGAGCGGCCCGCGTCGAGCGCGTCGAAGGCGGCTTCTTGGAACCGGTCGAGGGGGAACCCGAGCCGCGCCAGCACGCCGGCCCGCAGCGCGTCGCCGACTTCGGGACCGGCGGTCACCGGCGACGACGGCTCAACGGCGCAGGAACCGGCCGATCACGATCGACACCTCGTAGAAGAGGTACATGGGCACCGCCAACGCCAGCATGGAGAACGGGTCCCCGCTGGGTGTGATGACGGCCGCGAACACCACGATGAGGACGATGGCCCACCGGCGCCACGACGACAGCTTCCTCGGCGACAACACGCCCGACGAGCTCGAGCGACACCAGGATCACCGGGAACTCGAAGGTGAGCCCGAACACCGCCATGAGCGCCACGATGAGGCCGAGGTACTTGTTGGGGTCGTAGATCTGCTGCAGCGAGGGGCCGCCGACGCTCTGCAGGAACTGCAGCGCGTGGGGGAACGACACGAACGCCAGGTACGCCCCGAACACGAAGAGCAGGATCGAGGAGACGACGAAGGGTATGGCGTAGCGCTTCTCGTTGCTGTGCAACCCCGGCGTGATGAAGCGCCACAGCTCCCACAAGATCACCGGGGAGCCCAGGAACACCCCGCCGTAGGTCGCCAACTTGATGCGCAGCGAGAGCCCGTCGAGGGGGCCGGTGACAAAGAGCTGGCAGTGGCGCGGACCCGCCACCCGGCAGTACGGCGTCCTGCAGGAAGTGCAGGATGTGGGGGTACACGATGAAGGCGACGGTGGAACCCACCGCGAAGGCGAGGGCGCAGATGACGACGCGCCGGCGCAGCTCGGCCAGGTGCTCCCCGAGCGTCATGGCCTGGGCCGAGGGCCGGGTCGGGTCGCCTCGGAACGGAATGCGCAGTCGGGACGCCATGGCGAAGATCGGCGCGCCGGTCAGTTCATGCTGGGGTCGTCGGGCACGGCCGGGAAGGCACCGGGCACCACCGTGTCGGCGCGCTCGGCCGAGGCGTCCGCCGGTGGCGAGGGCGACGGGCCCGTGGCCGATCCGTTGGGCGCGGCCGACCCGTTGTGCACCGATGACCCGTTGCCCGATGACCCGTTGCCCGAGGCGCGGCTTGGCGCAGCCGGAGGAGAGGGTCCGACGGCGTCGGTCCCGTCTGTCCCGGGCGGGTCGGCGGTGGTGGTGGCGGGGTCCTCGCCCAGCCCCCGTTCATGCTCGTCGGCCAGGCGGTCGAGGAAGGCCAGGGGCGATCGCACGGCCTGGGCCACTTCGTGGGTGGGTGGCAGGTTGGGGAAGGTGCCCCGCACCTCGCTCTCGACCCGGCTTCGCCACTGGCGCAGGTCGTGCCACGCCGCGCCGATCTGTCGCGCCACCTGCGGGAGCTTCTCGGGCCCCAACACGATGAGCGCGATGACCAGGATGACCAGCAATTTCGCCGGGCTGAGCGACAACATCTGCGGCCGAGTCTACGACGCCGGGCCTCGGCGCAACGGCGGCGGGGCCCCGGGACGGTCTGTCCCCGACGCGGCGCGTCGCCGGGGGTGGATCAATACAAGTGGAACGAGGTGAGGGGCCAGATCTTGACCACCACGCGGCCCACGATGAGCGAGCTGTGGATCGGGCCGAAGAACCGGCTGTCCTGGGAGTCCGACCGGTTGTCGCCCATGACGAAGTACTCGCCCGAGGGGATCTTCTGGGTCGTGATCCCCGTGGTCACGGTCCCGGGCACGAGCCAGGGCTCCTTGAGCGGCTTGCCGTTGATGACCACCTGGCCCCCGGCCGACGAGATCGTGTCACCGGGCAGCCCGATGACCCGCTTGACCAGGTCCTTCACATCCGGGCCGGCGTCCTCGCCCGGTGGCGTGGCGAAGACCACGATGTCGCCCCGGTGCACGGCATGGAGGTGGTAGCTCACCTTGTCGACGAGGATGCGATCCCCGATCATGAGGGTCGGCTCCATCGAGGCCGAGGGGATGAAGAAGGTCTGGACGACGAAGGTCCGGATCCCGATCGCCACCACGACCGCCACCACGAGCACCACGGCCCACTCGATGATCCACCGGCTCCCGCGCCGGGCGCGGTGGGTGGGCGGTGGGCCGGTCTGCGGGGCCCGGTCGGGGGGGGTCCCCCAGTCGCCGGGAGCCACAAGCGTCGACGGGTCGGGCGGCGCCATGATCGGCGCGGACACCGCGGGGGGGCTGGGCGCCGCCACGGCCCAGGAGCTGACGGTGGCGACCGGGGCCGGCACGTGCAGCCACAGGTCGTCGAGCGAGCTCGACGGGGGTGGCGAATCCGGCCGGTCAGAGGTCACGAAATTACGAGGCTAGTGGACCACGCCCCGTTATTTGCCCCCGGGGCTGGTCAAAGACTGGCGATCAGCTTCTCGACGCGCTCGTCGTGGGACCGGAACGGGTCCTTCAACAACACCGTGCGCTGGGCCTGGTCGTTGAGCTTGAGATGCACCCAGTCGACGGTGAAATCGCGGCGCCGCTCCTTGGCCCGGCGGATGAACTCGCCCCGCAGACGGGCCCGGGTCGTCTGGGGGGGACGGTTCATGGCCTCGGTGATGGCACCGTCTTCCACCAGGCGGTCCACGCGGTCGCGCGCCTCCATCCGGTAGTAGAGGCCGCGGCTGCGGTTGACGTCGTGGTACTGCAGGTCGAGGAGCGCGACCTTGGGATGGCCGAGGGGCAGCCCGTGACGCTCGCGATAGGCCTCGATGAGCTGGTACTTGGCCACCCAGTCGCACTCGCGCCCCAGGGTCAGGGGGTCGGACTCGAGCGCCTTGAGACAGTGCTCCCACATGTCCAGGGCGCGATCCTCCTGAGGGGAGAGCCCGTGGGTGTCGCGATAGCGCAGCGCCCGGTTGAGGTACTCGGACTGGATGTCGAGGGCACTCACCTCTCGCCCGTTGGCCAGGCGCACCTTGCGACGACAGGTGAGGTCGTGGCTGATCTCGCGAATGGCCCGGATCGGGTTCTCGAGGGTGAGGTCGCGCAGCACCGTCCCGGGATCCTCGAGCATGCGCAACAGGATGCTGGTGGACCCCACCTTCAGGTAGGTGGCGTACTCGCTCATGTTGGAGTCGCCCACGATGACGTGCAGCCGGCGGAAACGCTCGGCGTCCGCGTGCGGCTCGTCGCGCGTGTTGATGATCGGGCGGCTGCGGGTGGTGGCCGACGACACCCCCTCCCAGATGTGCTCGGCCCGCTGGGACAGGCAGAACACGGCCCCCCGCGCCGTCTGGAGGACCTTGCCGGCGCCGGCGAAGATCTGGCGGCTCACCAGGAACGGGATGAGGACCTCGGTGTAGTGGGCGAAGTCGTCGCGCCGGCTCGTCAGGTAATTCTCGTGGCAACCGTAGGAATTGCCCGCCGAGTCGGTGTTGTTCTTGAAGAGGTAGATGACGCCGCGGATGCCTTCTTCGCGCAACCGCGCCTCGGCGCCGGTGACGAGATGGTCGAGGATGCGCTCCCCCGCCTTGTCGTGGGCCACGAGGTCGGTGATCGAATCGCACTCGGGAGTGGCGTACTCGGGGTGACTGCCGACGTCGAGATAGAGCCGGGCGCCGTTCTCGAGGAAGACGTTCGACGACCGCCCCCAGCTGACCACCCGCCGGAAGAGGTAGCGGGCGACCTCGTCGGGCGACAGCCGGCGTTGGCCGCGCAGCGTACAGGTGACGCCGTACTCGTTCTCGAGCCCGAAGATCCGCCGGTCCACCTCACCCACGGTAGTGCCGGGTGTGCGCGAGGCGGCGCCTCCTCCCCGGGCAGGGCCGGGCATGGCTCGATAGCCTTTGCCCGTGGCGACGCCGCTCATGGTCCACCTGACGACGGTCGGGTCGATGTTCGAGGCGCGCGTCGTCATGGCCCGCCTGGGCGCGGACGGCATCGTCACCCAGCTGCGCGGCGCCGGCGACGGGCCCTATCCCCTTCCCGGCCCGGTCGAGGTGCTCGTGGTGGTGGACCAGGCCCGCGAGGCCCGGGAGCTCATGCTGGCCGATCAGGTCGAAGCGCTGTTCGACGGCTTCGAGGACCGCCCCGACGACCCCTAGACCGGCGCGGGGGTCCCTACTCCGAGCGCAGCGGTCCCCCGTCGCTCTCGGGACTGCTCCCCGACCCGGCCCCGGGCGACTTCGAGGCTCGTGTCGAGCCTTTGCGGCCCGGGCTCAGCAGCTCGGCGAGCTCGTCGTGGCCCAGACGGCGAAAGGCACGGCGGCCATGCGCCCGTGACAGCACCGCCACCTCGAGGTCATCGGGCTCGAGCGTCCGCTCGGGCCCGGCCAGGGCGCCCACCGTGGCCCGCAGCGCGGCGTCGAGCGCCCAGCCGTCCTGGTACGCCTCGACCACGCGGTCGGAGATGGTCTCGGTCTCGCCGCCGAGGACCGCGAACCGGTCCTCGTCGGTGATCGTCCCCTCGTAGGCGATGTGGTACAGCTGGTCGGGCTTGCCGTCGACCCCGAGCTCGGCCACGAGGATCTCGACCTCGAGCGGCTTCATCTCGTGGGTGAACACCTGGCCCAGGAACTGGGCGTAGAGGTTGGCGAGCGAACGGGCGTCGACGTCCTCGCGGCTGAAGGCGAAGCCCTTCGTGTCGGCGTGGCGGACCCCCGCCACCCGCAGTTGGTCGAATTCGTTGTACTTGCCCACACCGGCGAACGCGATCCGGTCGTAGATCTCGCTCACCTTGTGCAGCGAGCGCGACGGGTTCTCCGCCACGACCAGGATCCCGTCCGCGTACACGCACGCCACGAGCGAACGGCCGCGGGCGATGCCCTTCTGGGCGTACTCGGCGCGGTCCTTCATGACCTGCTCCGGCGCCACGTAGAAGGGCATGGTCACGGGCCGCCACCTCCGATGCCGTCGCCGAGACTGCGCCGTTGCACCAGGGACGTGAAGCTCTGTGCCACCTCGGCGTCGGCCAGACGCTCGTATCCCCCGGCGGTCACCGTGGCCACGACGGGGTAGATCCCGCGCACGAGGTCGGGCCCGCCCGTGGCGGAGTCCTCGTCGGCCGCCTCGTAGAGGGCCCGCACGGCCAGCTCGACGCTCTCGTCGCGCCCGAGGTCGGCCCGCCACCCGAGCTTGATGGTGGTGCGGGCGTCACGCCCCCCCGACCCCGTGGCCGCGTGGTCGCTCTCTTCGAAGTGCCCTCCGGTCACGTCATAGGTGAAGATGCGCCCCTCCCCGAGGCGCAGGTCGAATCCCGCGAACAACGGCACGACGACGAGCCCTTGCATCGCCATGGGGAGGTGCTCGCGCACCATCTGGCCGAGCTGGTTCGCCTTGCCCTCGAGGCTCAGCGCCACGCCTTCGACCTTCTCGTAGTGCTCGAGCTGGGTCTGGAAGAGCTTGACCATCTCCACCGCCGGCCCTGCCGCGCCGGCGATGGCGACGGCGGAGTGCCGGTCGGCGGGAAAGACCTTCTCCATGGCCCGGTGGGCGATGATGTTGCCCTCGGTGGCGCGCCGGTCTCCTGCCATCACCACGCCGTCGGCGAACCGCAGTGCCACCACCGTGGTGCCATGCGCCACTGCCGGGACCGTGCCCCGCCCCGTGTCCACAGACGCCGGCATGGGCGCGGGGCGGTCGCTTTGGCGGAGGAGGGCGGCGAAGTTGGGGCCCGGGTCCTCCCCGGGCGGAAAGAGGGGCAGACCCACCCGGTTACTCCCCGCCCTTCTGCACGTAGTTGCGGACGAACTCCTCGGCGTTCTCCTCGAGGACCTCGTCGATCTCGTCGAGCAGGTCGTCGAGCTCGGCCTTGAGCTTCTCGCCCTGGGGGAAGGCGCGGGGGTCTCAGCCTCCTCGGTCGTCGTCTCCTCGCGCGCCGTCGTCGCCGGCCGGCGCTTCTTCTCTTGCTCTGCCATCAACCCACTCCTAGGCGCTCAACCGTGCCAACAGCTCCGCCGGGGAGGAACTTCGGTCCAGGAGCTCCTCCACGAATTCGGCCGTTCCACGTAGCGGATCCATCATAGGGACGCGTCGGAGGGGATCGGTACCCAGGTCGAACACCAAGGAATCCCAGTTGGCGCTGGCGACCGACGACGCCCATCGCTTGAGGCACTGGCCCCGGAAGTAGGCCCGGGTACGGCGGGGCGGCTCGGTCACCGCATCGAGCACGTCCTGCTCTTTCACCAGACGCTCGGTGTCGAGCCGGGCGAAGAGCGAACGCTCCGGACGCAGGTCGTGGTACTGCAGGTCCACCGCCGCCAACCGGTGGTCGTCCCAATCGAGCCCGTGGCGGTCGCGATACGCCTCGAGCAAACCGAGCTTGGCCGCCCAATCCACCCGGTCGGCGACGACGCTCGGGTCGGTCTCGAGGCCGTGCAGGACGTCCTCCCAGCGCTGGAGGACCTGTTGGCCGACCGCCTCGTCCCCCAGGCACTGCAGACCCCGGTCCTCGGCATACTTGCGGGCCAGGCCGAAGAGCTCCCATTGCAGCGCCAGCGCCGTCGTGGTGCGCCCGTCGGCGAGGTCCAGGGGCGCGGCCAGGCTCAGGTCGAGCGAGACCTGGCGGATGGCCTTCACCGGATTGGCGAGGGTCAGCTCGCGGCCGTCGAAGGCGTCGTCCTCGATGAGCGCCAGGACGAGCGCGGTGGTGCCCACCTTCAAGAAGGTCGCCACCTCGCACAGGTTGGCGTCGCCCACGATGACGTGCAGCCGCCGGTAGCGCTGGGGATCCGCGTGGGGCTCGTCGCGGGTGTTGACGATGGGACGCTTCAGCGTGGTCTCGAGGCCGATCTCCTCCTCGAAGAACTCGGCCCGCTGCGAGATCTGGAAGGTGATGTCGCGCCCGGCGTTGCCGGCGGTCTCGCTTCCCACCTTGCCGGCCCCGGCGAAGATCTGGCGCGTGACGAAGTGCGGCGTGATCAGATGGGCGATGCGGGCGAAGGGAACGGCGCGGTCCATGAGGTAGTTCTCGTGGGTGCCGTACGAATTGCCCTTGCTGTCGGAGTTGTTCTTGTAGACCACGATGGACTGGCCTTCGGGCAGCGATCGGCGCACCGCGGCCATCGAGCGCCGCAACACCTCCTCCCCCGCTCTGTCGTAGAGCACCACCTCGAGGGGATCCGCGCACTCGGGCGTGGAGAACTCCGGGTGGGCGTGGTCGACGTAGTACCGGGCCCCGTTGGTCAGCACGGCGTTCACGAGGTGGGTCTCGATCTCGGGGGGGAGCGAGCCCTCCCGGGCGAACCCCCGTGCGTCGTTGCCCGGCGACTCGTCCTCGAAGTCCCACCCGGCGCGCGCCAGGTCCGAGACGTATGCGTTCACGAGCAGCGAGGACGACGCGACGGGGTTGCCGTCGCCGCCGACGTGGTGAATTCCGTACTCCGTCTCGATCCCGCAGACCTTCGCGACGGCCACGAAACCGACCCTAGTGCGTGGCGGCTCGGGCGGCGCGACCCATCCCCGGGGCGGGTGGGGACGCCGTGCGCGTGCTCACAGGTACTGGCCGGTACCCACCCGCTCGATGGAACGGCCACCCCTGGTCTCTTCGGTGTCGGCCAGCAAGGTGCGCACGTACACGATGCGCTCCCCCTTCTTGCCCGAGATCCGGGCCCAGTCGTCGGGGTTGGTGGTGTTGGGCAGGTCCTCGTTCTCCTTGTACTCCCGGCGGATCGACTCCAAGAGGTCCGAGGTGCGAACCCCCTTCCCCTCCCCCGCGATGGCCCGCTTGATCGCCAACTTCTTCGCCCGGCGGACGATGTTCTCGATCATGGCCCCCGAGGCGAAGTCCCGGTAGTACAGCACCTCTTTGTCGCCGTTCTGGTAGGTCACCTCGAGGAACTTGTTCTCGTCGTCGGCGCGGTACATCTCCGACACCGTGTCCTCGATCATGGCCTGGACCGACTTCGCGGCGTCACCTCCCCCCAGGCGCTCCACCTCCTTGGCGTCGATGGGAAGGTCCGCGGTGAGATAGCGCGAGAAGATCTGCGCCGCGGCCTCCTCGTCGGGCCGTTCGATCTTGATCTTCACGTCGAGGCGCCCGGGGCGGAGGATGGCGGGGTCGATGAGGTCCTCGCGGTTGGAGGCGCCGATGACGATGACGTCGCGCAGCGCCTCCACGCCGTCGATCTCGGCCAGCAGCTGCGGCACGATCGTCGACTCCATGTCGGAGCTGATGCCGGTACCCCGGGTCCGGAACAACGAGTCCATCTCGTCGAAGAAGACGATGACGGGGACGCCCTCTTCGGCTTTCTCCCGGGCCCGCTGGAACACGAGCCGGATCTGGCGCTCGGTCTCCCCCACGTACTTGTTGAGGAGCTCGGGGCCCTTGATGTTGAGGAAGTAACTGCGGATGTTGTCGTTGCCCGTGACCAGCGCCACCTTCTTGGCGAGCGAATTGGCGACGGCCTTGGCGATCAGGGTCTTGCCGCACCCCGGGGGCCCGTACAGCAAGATGCCCTTGGGCGCAGGCAGCTTGTACTCCTTGAACAGGGCCCGGTGCAGATACGGGAGCTCGACGGCGTCGGTGATGTCCTCGATCTGGCTGTCGAGGCCACCGACGTCGGCGTAGGTGACGTCGGGAACCTCCTCGAGCACGAGCTCTTCGACCTCGGGCCGGGGCAGCTTCTCCACGAGCAGCTGCGAGCGCGTCTCCATGAGCACGGCGTCGCCGGCCCGCAGGTGCACCCCGAGGAGGTCGTGGGAGAGCTCGACCACGCGCTCCTCGTCGGCACGCGCGTACACGATGGCGCGCCGGCCGTCGTCGAGGAGCTCCTTCAGCGTGACCACCTCGCCGGAGTCCTCGCCCTCGCGCGCCAGGATCACGTTCAACGACTCGTTGAGGACGACCTCTTGTCCCCGCCGCAGCTCGACCCCGTCGATCTCGGGGTGCACGGCCACGCGCATCTTGCGGCCGCCCGAGAAGACGTCGACGGTCCCGTCGTCGTTGGCGTGCAGGAACGTCCCGTACGCACTCGGGGGCTGGGTGAGCTTGTCGACCTCCTCACGCAGCGCGGCGATGTGCTCTTTCGCCTGCTGCAGCGTGTAGGTCAGCTTCTCGTTCTGCGAGACCGCCTGGGCCAGCTGCCCCTTGGTCTCGAGCAGCCGTTCCTCCAGGGACTGGACGCGTCCGGGCCCCTCCGACAGGCGTCGGCGCAGGACCGCGACTTCCTCGTCGGCCTGACGGCACCGATCACGAAGACGGTCGAGCTCCTCGCGCAGCGCCAGCTGTCGTTCCTCTTCCGGCTCGGCCGTTGGAACCACCTCCTGGGCTTGTGTCCGGGCGCCTCTTGCGACCATACACCGGCCCTGGTGCCAAATTGACGCTCAAGGAGAGCCGGGGACAGGCCGACGCCCCAGTAGACTCCTGTCGGAGTGATCATGGGGTTTCCACCGGCCACGTCCGGTGGCGCCCGGGTCGCGGCGGTGACCCGGTCAGGTGGCCGGGTCAATTGACACCGCGAACCGGGCGTCGTTACCTTCCGAATGCGTCGGCCAGGTGCCGGTGACCGGGAGCCGGAGAAGAGGCGAGAGCACGCTCATGAAGGTCTGGATCGACCAGGATCTGTGCACCGGCGACGGCCTGTGCGAGGAGATCGCGCCAGCCGTCTTCACGCTGCTCGACGACGGCCTCGCCTACGTCAAAGAAGGCGACCAGGTGAAGAACGAGCCCGGTGGCTCGGCCGGCCTCGCCCTGGTCCCCGACGACCTCGAAGACGCGGTGACCGAGGCGGCCGAGGAGTGCCCCGGGGAGTGCATCTTCATCGAGCAGGGCTGAACGCGCCTCACAGCTCCGGCTCGGGTTCGGGCACGAGCAGTCGGGCTGTCGTGATGAACCCGGTGTGGGCCACCATCCGGTGGTCGGGCCGTACCGAACGCTCCTCGACGTGCCACGTGCGCCGCAGCACCTCGAAGGTCTCGGCCATCCCGAAGGACTTCGACGCCATGGCGGCGCGCAGGGTGGCGACCTGGGTGATCGACGGCAGGTAGGACAACACGATGCCCCCGGGGCGCAGGGCCTCGGACGCCGGGCCCAAGGCGCGCCACGGCTCGGGCAGGTCGAGCACGACGCGATCGAGGTCACGCTCCGCGATGCCCTGGTAGACGTCCCGCTCCTCCACCCGGTACGTCGCGCCCGGGCCGGCGAACGCCGACACGTTGGCGCGCGCCCCCGCCGCGAAGTCGGCGCGCACCTCGTATCCCACCACGTCGGCCCCGGCCCGCAGCAGGGCCATGGACAACGCCCCGGACCCGACACCCGCTTCGAGCACCCGCATGCCGGGGCCGATGTCGGCGGCGATGAGGATGGCACCGAGGTCCTTGGGATAGATCACCTGGGCACCGCGCGGCATCTTGAGCACCACGTCGGCCAGCGTGGGGCGCAGCACGACGAAGCGGCGACCGGTCGACGCCGCGATCGTCGACCCCTCGTCACGCCCGATGACCTCGTCGTGGGCGACGATGCCGGAGTGGGTGTGGAACGAGGCGCCGGGGTGCAGCGTCACCAGGTAACGCCGCTCTTTGGGGTCGACGAGCAACACTCGCTCGCCGACCGTCAGCGGGCCCGGCGCAGCGTGGGGCTCGGGCGTCACTCCCCGCCGGTCGACGGTGCGGGCCTGTCGCGGTCGCCCACCGCGATCACGAGCCGTTGGCCCGGCTCCAGGCGCCCGCTCCAGGCCACCTCGTCGCGGCTGTTCAAGCCGCGCCTGACGAGCCAGGCCGCGCCCGCCACCGCCAGCCAGATCGGCTCCCCCCCGCGCCCGCGTCGCACGGCGCGCGACACCAGGATGCGCAGCAGCCGGTCCACCGAGCCCGCCTCAGACCTTTCGGATCTCGATGACTGCCGAGCGGGCCCGACCGCGTCGGCGTCCGAGGAGGTAGGCGACCAAGGCGATCAGGAGGACCCCGGCGACGGCCGAGCTGATCAGCTTGGGCCGCGCCGCCTCGACGGTCTCCTCCACGCCGCCCGACATCTCACGGAGCTTCGCCTCCAGGTCATCGCGGCTGATCTTCGCCGTCGTCGCCATCGTCAGCTCCCCTTCTTCTGTCCCGTGTCGTCGCCGCGCTGGGCCTTGGCGCCGGGGCCCTTGGCAATACGCCATGCTGCCAGGCCCATCACCGCTATCGCCGCCACGGCGACGATCAGGTAGGGCACCCAGCTCAGATGGCCCGTGAACGAGGACCCGGTCTCGGTCTGCAACGCCCGCAGCACCGCCAACAGGAGCAGCACGGCACCGGCGGTGATGGCCAGCGATCCGATGAGGCCGAAGAGAAGGAACCGACCCAGGCTCTTGAGGGGCCCGAGCGTCTCCTGCTTGGCGTAGTCGATGACGAGATGGAAGAAGTCGCCCCCGGCCGCGGTGAGCCCGCCGCCACGTCCCGACCCGCCATCATCACGTGCCAACCGACCCTCCTCCGAAGGGCGCCATCCTCCCCCGCCCGGGTGTGGTGCTGCAAGCACCGCACCTGCTAGCCCCGGGGGCTGAGCAGGTAGGTGGAGCTCGCCTTGGCCACGAGGCGACCCTCGGGGTCGCGCAGCTCGGCCTCGACGAACGCCACGCGGTTGCCCCCCGAGACGACGGTGGACCTGCAGGTGAGGGTGCCTCCCGGGCGGACCGGGGCCAGGAAGCTCACCTTCATCTCGGCGTTGGCCGAGACGACCTTGCGCCCCTTCGCCCACGTGACCGTGGCGGCGCCCATGGCCGAGTCGCAACACGCGGCCAGGAACCCGCCCTGGAGCACGCCGACGGGGTTGGTGAAGCGCTCGTCGGCGGGCATCTGCCACACCGTGGTCCCCGGCTCGGACTTGTCGATGCACACCATGCCCAGGGTGAGGTCGCAGTTGGGCGGCACCTGCACCCGGGGATCGGCCACGGCGATACCGTACGACCCAGCTGCGCATGCCACGAACCGACACCGCTCGCTCCAGCTCCTCGAACCGGTCCCCCACCGGGACGTCGGCCGGCGCCACGGTGCAGGCGGCCACGGTCATGACACCGGTGGGCCCGGTGACCGATGCCGAGGTCGTGGTGGAGGAGGGCACGATCACCGAAGTGCGGGCCGCCCGCAGCACCGTGCCCGACGTGGTCCTGGTGCCGGGCTTCGTCGACCTCCAGGTGAACGGGATCGGCGCGGTCGACGTGGCCGGGGCGGCAGGTGCGGACTGGAGCGCGCTCGACCAGGCCCTGCTGGCCCAGGGCGTCACCACGTGGTGCCCCACGATCGTGACCGCGCCCCTCGGGGAGCTCGAAGCCTCCCTGGCCGCCGTCGCGGACGCGGCGATGCGCCCGGGCGGGGGGCGGCCCGAGATCGCCGGGGCCCACCTCGAGGGGCCCTTCCTGGCCGTCCCCGGCGCACACCGACCCGAGTTCGTCCGCCCCGAGGTCGACTCGAGCTGGCTCGACTCGCTCGGGAGCCTGGTGCGCATCGTCACCCTGGCCCCGGAACTGCCCGGGGCGCTCGACGCCATCGGGGCGCTCAGCGCCCGGGGGGTGCTCGTGTCCCTCGGCCATTCGGCGTGCACGGCGGAAACGGCGCGGTGCGCCGCCGACGCCGGGGCCCGACTGGTCACCCACCTGGGCAACGCCATGGGACCCCTCCATCAACGCGCGCCGGGGCTCGTGGGCGCCGCCCTCGCCGACGAGCGCCTGGCGGTGTCGGTCATCGCCGATCTCGTCCACACGCACCCGGTCTTCGTGGCCATGGCGTTCGCGGCCAAAGGGCCCCGGGGCCTCGCCCTGGTCACCGACGCCGTCGCCTCGTCAGGGCCAGTGCCACCGCGGTTGGCCGACGGCACGTTGGCCGGCTCGGTGCTCACCATGGAGCGTGCGGTGTCCAACGTCGTCGGGCGCAGCGGCCGCTCCCTCGACGACGCGCTGCGCGCGGCCAGCACGACTCCGGCCCGGCTGCTGGGCCTCGCCGACCGCGGTGCCATCGCGCCGGGGCGGCGCGCCGACCTCGTCGCCCTCGAGCCCGGGCCCGAGGGCGGCTGGAGGGTGGCGACGGTGTGGGTGGCCGGCGCCGAGGCCTGGTCGGCTCCGCGCCGGGCTCGATCGAGGTAGCCGGGCCCGGGGCGCGAGGAGCCGGCAGTAGGGTCGGCGCGATGCCCTTCGCGGCCGCCATGAGCGAGCACCCGCTCACCGCCCACGCCGTGGGCGAGGTCACCGGGGCCGTGCTCGAACGCCTCGGTGAACGACCCGACCTCGCCACGGTGTTCGTCACGCCGCCGCACGCGGGCGCACTCGAAGACGTGATGCGCACCGTCGAGGAAGTGCTCCATCCCCTGGTGTCGATCGGTTGCGCGGCCGAATCGGTGCTCGGACCGCACCGCGAGGTGGAACAGGGCGCCGCGGTCACGCTGCTCGCCGGCCATGTCGGGCCCCTCGTGCCCCTGGCGCTCGATGCGGTGCCCGCCGACGCCGGTGACGGCCTCGTGCTGCGCGGTTGGCCGACGGCCATCCCCTTCACGCCCGAGGCGCTCGTCCTCGTGGGCGACCCCTACAGCTTCCCGGCCGAATCCTTCCTCGACTGGGTCGACACCCATCACCCCGGCCTCCGGGTCGTGGGGGGCATGGCATCCGCGGCGCGTGGCCCGGGCGGGAACCGCCTGGCACTGGGCACCCGGGTGCGCACCGGCGGCGCGGTGGGGGTGTTCCTCGGCCCCGGTGCCGAGGTCGCCACCCTCGTGTCCCAGGGATGCCGGCCCTTCGGCGACCCCCTCGTGGTGACCAGGGCCGAGCACAACCTGCTGTACGAGCTCGCCGGTCGCCCGGCCCTCGAGCAGGTGTTGGCCCAGGCACGCGACTCGCTCAACGAGGAGGAGGTGGTCCTCCTCGAGACCGGCGGCCTGCACCTGGGCCGGGTCATCGACGAGCACAAGGAGCAGTTCGGCCGCGGCGACTTCCTGGTCCGCAACGTCGTGGGTGCCGACCGGTCCTCGGGCGCCATCGCCGTCGCCGAGCCCATGGAGGTGGGCACGACCGTGCAGTTCCATCTGCGCGACGCGGCGACCGCCGACGAAGACCTCCACGCGCTGGTCGCCGCGCACCGCGCCGACGCCGCTCTCGTCTTCACCTGCAACGGCCGCGGGACGCGCCTGTTCGGCCAGCCGCACCATGACGTGCGCGTCCTGTCCGAACACCTGGGCGCGGTCCCGATGGCGGGGTTCTTCGCCGCCGGCGAGCTCGGGCCGGTGGGGGGACGCAACTTCGTCCACGGCTTCACGGCGTCGGTGGCGCTGCTGCGCGACCGGTCCGGTGCCGACCCGGGCCCGCGCCTCCGTGATCGACGCCATGGCCGGCTCGGCCGCCTGGTTATCGCCTCCCAACCAGCGGGTACGGTTCTCCCCGTGACCGACGCGGAGCTCGAACAGCTCGGGATCAATGTCGTGCGGGGCCTCGCCATGGACGCGCCCCAGAAGGCCGACTCGGGCCACCCCGGCACCGCCATGGCACTGGCGCCGTTGGCACATGTCCTGTTCACCCGGATCATGCGCCACGACCCGGCCGACCCCACCTGGCCCGACCGCGACCGCTTCATCTTGTCCAACGGCCATGCGTCGATCCTGCTGTACTCGTTTCTCTTCCTCACCGGGTACGGACTCACCCTCGACGACATCAAGCAGTTCCGGCAGTGGGGCAGCCGGACGCCGGGGCACCCCGAGGTGCACCTCACCGACGGGGTCGAGGTCACCACCGGCCCGCTCGGCCAGGGGGTCGGCAACGGCGTCGGCATGGGCATCGCCGAGCGCTGGCTGCGGGCGCACTTCGGCCCCGACCTCGTCGACCACCACACCTTCGTCATCTGCTGGGGACGGCGACCTCATGGAGGGGATCAGCCACGAGGCGGCGTCGCTCGCCGGCCACCTCGGGCTCGGTCGGCTCGTCTACGTCTACGACGACAACCACATCACCATCGACGGGCCCACCGAGCTGGCCTACAACGACGCCGTCGCCGAGCGCTTCGACGCCTACGGCTGGCACACCGACGACATCGGCGAGGTCGCCAACGACACCGACACGCTCGAAGCGGCGTTGCGACGCGCCATGGCCGTCGAGGACAAGCCGTCGATGATCCTGCTGCGGAGCCATATCGGCTGGCCCGCGCCGCACAAGACCGACTCGGCCGCGGCGCACGGGAGCCCCTTGGGCGAGGACGAGATACGCGAGACCAAGGCCATCCTCGGCCTCCCCCCCGACGAGCAGTTCTGGGTCCCCGACGAGGTGATCGAGCTCTACCGGCGGTGCCGGGGACGGGGCGAGGCGCACCGCCTGGCCTGGCAGGCCCGCTTCGAGGCCTGGCCCGGGGACAAGGCGGTATGGGAGGCCTGTCAACGCGGCCGCGGCCTGGACGGCTGGGCCGAGAAGCTCCCGGTCTTCGAGGCGGGGACGAGCCTGGCCACCCGTGTGGCGGTCAACCAGTGCATCACCGCGTGCGCCGATGTGGTGCCGGGGTTGGTGGCGGGCTCCGCCGATCTCACGGGCAACACCGGCGTCAAGCTCAACGACGCCGTCGACCAGTCCGCCGAGGACCCCGGGGGCGACCAGATCCACTACGGGATCCGCGAGCACGCCATGGGAGCGGCGATGACGGGCATGGCCCGTCACGGCGGTGTGCTCCCCGTGGGGGGGACCTTCTTCGTCTTCAGCGACTACATGCGACCGGCGGTCCGTCTCGCCGCGCTGTCGGAGTCCCACGTCATCTACTCCTGGACCCACGACTCGGTGGGCCTGGGCGAGGACGGCCCCACGCATCAGCCCGTCGAGCACCTCGCGTCGCTGCGGGCGGTACCGGGCCTGCGTGTCATCCGCCCCGCCGACGCCAACGAGACCGCCCACGCGTGGCGGATCGCGGTGGACTCCGACGGGCCCACCGCACTCGTCCTGTCGCGCCAGTCGATCCCGGTCCTCGAGGGCACCGCCGAGGCCGCCGAGGGCGTGGCCCGCGGCGCCTACGTGCTCGTCGAGCCCCCCGGCGGCGACGCCGACATCGTGCTCATCGGCACCGGGTCCGAGGTGTCGGTCTGCGTGGAGGCGGCTCGCCTGTTGGCGGGCGGCCCCGTCGACGGCGCCCCGGCGGGCAGCCCCGTACGGGCCCGGGTGGTGTCCCTGCCGTCGTGGGACATGTTCGCGCTCCAGCCCGAGTCCTACCGCCACGAGGTCCTCCCCCCCGGCACCAGGCGCCTGGCGGTCGAGGCGGCGGCCTCGTTCGGCTGGGAGCGGTACGCGGACGACGTCGTCGCCATCGACCACTTCGGGGCGTCGGCTCCCGGCCGGGAAGTGCTCGAGCACTTCGGGTACACGCCCGAGAACGTGGCGGCCCGGGCCCGGGCCCTTCTGGCCCGGGCCGGCCCTGCTCCGGCGCACTGACGCGAACACCGTGCCGGTCGCGCTCGGCGTCGAGCGTCGGTCCCGGCGAGAAGGGAGCACCATGACCAAGCTGCACGACCTCTACGGGCAGCAGGGCCAGAGCCCGTGGCTCGACAACCTCCGGCGCGATTACCTGCGCGGCGGGCGATTGGCCGAGCTCGTGGACGAGGGCATCCGGGGGGTGACGTCGAACCCCACGATCTTCGCCAAGGCCATCGAGAGCGGCGACGACTACGACGAGCAGTTCGGCCAGCTCCTGGGATCGCGCACCGTCGAGGCGGCCTACTGGGAGCTCGTCGTGAGCGACATCCGCGAGGCGTTGGCCATCCTGCGCCCCGTGCACGACAGCTCCGACGGCGTCGACGGCTACGTGTCGTTGGAGGTGGCGCCGGGATTGGCCCATGACACCGAGGGCACCATCACCGCGGCGCGCCATTTCCACGAGCTCGTGGCCGAGCCCAACCTGTACGTCAAGATCCCGGCCACGGCCGAGGGCGTGCCCGCCATCCGGGCCATGGTCGCAGAGGGCAGGAACATCAACATCACCCTGCTCTTCAGCCTGGACCGCTACGACGAGGTGATCGAGGCCTACATCGGCGGTCTCGAGGCCTTCGCCGCCACCGGTGTCGGCGACCTCTCGGCCGTGCGCAGCGTGGCGTCGTTCTTCGTGAGCCGGGTCGACACCGAGGTGGACCGCCGCCTCGACACCATGGCCGGCCAGTCTCCCGATCGCGCCGAGGAGATCCGGTCGTTACGCGGCACCGCCGCGGTGGCCCAGGCGCAGTGTGCCTACGCGCTCTTCGCTCGGCGCTTCTCGGGGCCGCGCTGGGAGGCCCTGGCGGCCAGGGGAGCCAAGGTGCAACGCCCCCTGTGGGCGTCGACCTCCACCAAGAACCCTGCGTATCCCGATCTCCTCTACGTCGACACCCTCATCGGGCCCGACACGGTGAACACGATGCCCGACGACACCATCGCCGCCTACCTCGACCACGGGACGCTGTCGCGGTCCGTCGACACCGACCCCGACGCGGCACGCGGCGCGCTGGAGCGCATCGAGGCGGCCGGGGTGGACATGGCCGACGTCGCCCGCACGCTGGAGGACGAGGGAGTGGCGAGCTTCACCAAATCGTTCGACGAGCTCATCCAGAAGCTGTCCGACAAGGCCAACGCCCTGTCGGCGGGCAGCTGAGGACGATTCGATGGTCGACGACGCCCGAACCCTGGTGCCGCGCCTGCTCGACCGGGACGCCGGGCTCTGGCCCGCCGGCAACGTGTCGGCGAACCGGCTGGGGTGGCTCGACGTCCCGCGCCGCATGGCGGCGGAGGCCGAGGATCTGCAGGCGTGGGCGGCGGGCATCGAGCAGTCCACCGTGGTCCTGCTCGGTATGGGCGGGTCGTCGCTCGGGCCGGCGGTGCTCGAGGCCGTCCTCGCCGCCACCGGCACGCCCGGCGGCCCGGGCCACGGTCGCCGTCGCCTGGTGGTGTGCGACACCACCCACCCCGTCACCGTCGGGTCGCTCGACCTGTCCGACGCCTTCGTGGTGGTGTCGTCGAAGTCGGGCACCACCCTCGAGCCCAACGCCCTCCTGGGCCATGCCTGGGCCCAGCTTCCCGACCCGACGCGCTACGCCGCGATCACCGACCCGGGAACCGCCCTGGCCACGTTGGCCACCGAGCGCGGCTTTCACCGTTGCTTCGCCAACCCCCCCGACATCGGAGGCCGGTACTCGGTGCTCTCGTACTTCGGCATGGTGCCGGCCGCGCTCATCGGCTACGACGTCGCCGAGCTCTGCTGGCGCGCCCTCGACGCGGATCTGGAGGAGGCCGCGGGGCTCGGCATGGCCATGGGCGAGGACGCGCGCGCCGGGCGCGACAAGGTGACGATCGTGGTGCCCCCCGAGTACTCGTCGTTCGGGCTGTGGGTCGAGCAGCTCATCGCCGAGTCGACGGGCAAGCAGGGAACGGGCTGCGTGCCGGTTCCGACCACCGAGCCCGAAGTCGGCGCCGACCGCCACGTCGTCCCCCTGCACCTGGCGCAGGCGCACGACCTCGGTGCGCAGTTCTACCGGTGGGAGGTGGCCACCGCGCTGTGCGGGCACGTGCTCGGGATCGACCCTTTCGACGAGCCCAACGTGGCGGAGTCCAAGAAGAACACCAACGACGTGCTGGCCGCGCTCCCGCTCCCCCCGGTGGAGACGGCTGCTCCGTCCGAGGTGCTCTCGTGGCTGAGCTCGACGGTGCAGCCGGGCGACTACGTCTCGCTCCAGGCGTACGTGCCCTTCGGCCAGGACGCCGCGCTCGAGTCACTGCGGCGCACCGTGCGCGACCACCTCGACGGCATCGCCACCACCGCCGGGTACGGCCCGCGCTTTCTCCACTCGACGGGCCAGCTCCACAAGGGAGGCCCCGACACCGTGGTGGCGGTGCAGATCGTCGACGCCGACCCCATGCCCGAGGTGCCGGTCCCCGGCGCGCCCTACGGCTTCGGGACCCTCATCGGGGCCCAGTCGATCGGCGATCACCGCAGCCTGCTCGCACACGGCCGCCGCGTCCTGCGCGTGGCGGCCGGCGACCTGAGCGCCATCGGGTGAGCCGACGGCAGCTGCGCCCGTCCGGTGCGCCGAGGGCGGTGCCCGGCGGGTGTGGGAACGAGCACGTGACGAGAACGAAGAAAGGGAAAGGGCGAGCGACATGAAGATCGGCATGGTGGGGCTCGGGAAGATGGGCGCGAACATGACCCAGCGGCTCATCGAGAAGGGCCATCAGGTCGTGGCGTTCGATCTCTCCGACGACGCCCGCAAGGCCGTGGCGGCCAAAGGGGCGGAGACCGCCGCCACGCTGGCGGAGATGGTGGCCAAGCTCGACCCTCCCCGGGTGGCCTGGGTGATGGTGCCGGCCGGCCCACCCACGACGTCGACCGTCGACACCCTCAAGGGCCTCATGGAACCCGGCGATGCGGTCATCGACGGAGGGAACTCCAACTACAAAGAGGCCGCACCCACCGCGGCGTCGTTGGCGGAGAAAGGGATCGGGTTCGTCGACGCCGGCACCTCGGGCGGGGTGTGGGGCCTCGCCAACGGATACTGCCTGATGGTGGGGGGCGAGAAGTCCGTGGTGGCGGTGTGCGAGCCGGCTTTCCGGGCCCTGGCTCCCGAAGGCGGCTATGCGCACGTGGGCCCGGTGGGTGCGGGGCATTTCGTGAAGATGGTCCACAACGGCATCGAGTACGGGCTGATGCAGGCCTACGGGGAGGGATTCGAGATCATGGAGAAGGCCGATGAGTTCTCCCTCGACCTGCACGAGATCGCGTCGATCTGGCGGTACGGCTCGGTGGTGCGGTCATGGCTCTTGGAACTGGCCGAGCGTGCGCTCGCCCCCGGCTCGGGCTTCGAGAGCATCGAGGGAATCGTCGTCGATTCCGGCGAAGGACGGTGGACCGCTCACGAGGCGATCGACCGCGGCGTGCCCGCCCCGGTCATCGCGACGTCGCTCTTCGCCCGTTTCGCCTCGCGCGACCGGGACTCCTACTCCAACCGGCTGACCGCCGCCCTGCGCAACCAATTCGGGGGGCACGCCGTGGTCACCGAGCCCGCCGCCGGCAGCGCCGGGCCCGACACGGACAAGCAGTCCTCGTGACACCCGACACCGCCGCGGTGATCGAGGGCATCGACATCGACGACCACGAGCCCGTCGAGGAGATCGCCCACACGCTGGATGCGGTGGAGCCGCCGCCTCCGCTCTCTCTGGTGGTGTTCGGCGCATCCGGTGACCTGGCGTCGCGCAAGCTCCTGCCGGCCATCGCCGCGCTGGCCGAGCATCGGGCGCTCCCCGAGGGCTTCACCGTCGTGGGCGTGGCCCGCACCCAGTGGAGCGACGAGCAGTTCCGCCAGGCGGCCCTCGACGCCGCCCCGTACGCCGGTCCCGAGTGGAAGAAGGCCGTCAGCCGGTTCCGGTACGTGGCGGGCGAGTACGCCGAGAAGCCGACCTTCGACAAGCTGAAGAAGGTGCTGGCCGAAGCCGACGCCAAGTTCGGCACGGGCGGCAACCGCGTCTACTACCTGGCCACGATCCCTTCGATGTTCGGCGACGTGGCGAACGCCCTCGCCCAGCACGGCTGCAACCTCCCCGGCGACGGGGGGAACGTTCGCCCGGATCGTGGTGGAGAAGCCCTTCGGTCGCGACCTCGCGAGCGCCCTGGTCCTGGACGCGGCGTTGCACGCGCGCGTTCGAAGAGGACCAGATCTTCCGCATCGACCACTACTGGGCAAAGAGACGGTCCAGAACGTCCTGGCGCTGCGCTTCGGCAACGCCATCTTCGAGCCCATCTGGAACCGCCGCTACGTGGACCACATCCAGATCACCGTGGCCGAGGAGCTCGGCGTGGAGCACCGGGGCGGCTTCTACGAGACCGCCGGCGCCCTGCGCGACATCGTGCAGAACCACGTCATGCAGGTCCTGGCCCTCACGCTCATGGAGCCTCCCGCCACCGTCGACGCCCAGGGGATCCGGGACGAGAAGGTCAAGCTGCTGCGGGCGGTCATGATCCCCGACGTCGACGAGGCCGTCATCAATTCGGTGCGCGGCCAGTACGCAGCCGGCGAGATCGACGGCGACCCCGTGGTCGGGTACCGCCAGGAGGAGGGGGTCGACGCCCGCAGCCGCACCGAGACCTTCGTGGCCATGCGGTTGGCCGTGGACAACTGGCGGTGGGCCGGGGTCCCGGTCTACATCCGCACGGGCAAGCGCCTCCCCACGGCGCGCCACCGAGGTCGTGTTGCAGTTCCACCGGGTCCCGCACCTCGCCTTCGGGGGCCGTCTGACGCGCGACCTGCGCCCCAACATGCTCGTCCTGCGCATCCAGCCCGACGAGGGGATCTGCCTTCTCTTCGGCGCCAAGGTCCCCGGAGAGGCGTTCCGGCTGCGCTCGGTGAACATGGACTTCAGCTACGCGGAGGCCTTCCCCGGAGCCACGGCAGGAGGCTACGAACGGCTGCTGCACGACGTCATGGTGGGCGATGCCACGCTGTTCATCCGGACCGACGAGGTCGAGCGTGCCTGGCAGATCGTCGACCCCCTCCTCGACGCATGGAGCGAGGACGGTGTCCCCCTGTCGCAGTATCCCGCCGGCACGTGGGGACCGAAGGAGGCCGATTCCCTCCTGGCACGCGACCTGCGTCAATGGCACGAGCCGTGAGCGGGCCCCCCGGCACCGTCGACGTCGTGGACGACGTCGCGGCGGCCTTCGCCCAGACGATCGTGACCGCGTACGCGGCACGGCGCGGGCCCCGCTTCGTGCTCGTGCTGTCGGGAGGGCCCACGGCCCGCGCGTTGCTACGAGCCCTGTCGCACGCCGCCGGCGCGGACGGATCGACTGGTCGTCGGTGGACATCTACATGGGCGACGAGCGTTGCGTGGCAGCCGACGACCCCGACGCCAACCAGCGACTGGTGCGCGAGGCGTTGATCGAGCCCGTCGGCGGGGTGGGGTCGTTCCACCCCATGTCGTGCGACGAGGGGCCCGAGGCCTACGAGCGGCTCGTCGCCGAGGTCGGCGCGTTCGACGTCGTGCACCTCGGGCTCGGCCCTGACGGGCACACCGCCTCGTTGTTCTCCGGATCGGCCGCCCTCGACGCTCCTCGGGGTCGGCTCGTGGTGCGATCGGCGGACCCCGACGAGCGCAATCCCCACCAACGCATGTCGCTGACCTTGGAAGCCCTGGCCCGCGCCCTGCTCGTGCTGTTCACGGTGTCGGGTGAGGCCAAGCACGAGGCGTTCGCGCCGCTCTCGGCCGGGGCCGACCTTCCCGCCGCCCGCGTCCGGGCGCGCCAGGTCCTGTGGCTCGTGGATCGGGAAGCGGCAGGCCGGCTCGGCGGGACCGGGCCGGGGGTCCCGCACCGACCGGCCCCGCGGGGGGCGACGGGTAAGGTGACCGCCGTGGCCCCCGACGACCTTCTCGCGGCCGCCACTTCCGACCTGCAAGCCGAGGCGCGGGCGTTGCGCGCCCGGGTGCACGGGAACCGGGTCACCTACTCGCCCAAGGTCTTCATCCCCCTGACGATGCTGTGTCGCGACCGGTGCGGCTACTGCACCTTCGCCAAGCCGCCGGCCCGCGTCCGGTCCCCGTACATGTCCTCCGACGAGGTGCTGGCCGTCGCCCGCGCCGGCGCGGCGGCGGGCTGCCACGAGGCGCTGTTCACCCTGGGCGAGGCCCCCGAGGAGCGCTACCCGGTGGCCGCGCCTGGCTCGACGAGCACGGGTACGCCTCGACCGTCGACTACCTGGTGGCGATGTGCGCGCTGGTGCGCGAAGAGACCGGGCTCCTCCCCCACGCCAATGCCGGCGCGCTCGGCCACGACGAGCTGGCCCGCCTGCGCCCCGTCGCCGCCAGCCAGGGCATGATGCTCGAGTCGCTCGACCCCGACCTGGCCTGTCACCGCGGGGCCCCGGACAAGACGCCGGAGCGACGGCTCGCCACGCTGGAGGCGGCCGGGGCGCTGGCCATCCCCTTCACCACCGGCGTGCTCGTCGGCATCGGCGAATCGCGGGCCGAGCGGGTCCGCACACTGACGGCCATCGCCGACGCCCACCGCGCCCACGGCCACGTCCAGGAGGTGATCGTCCAGAACTTCCTCCCGAAGCCGGGCACCGCCATGCACGACCACCCGCCGTGCCCCCCCGACGAGCTGTGGTGGACCATCGCCGTGGCCCGGCTCGTCCTCCCGCGCCGAGGTGCACGTCCAGGCGCCACCCAACCTGTCCGACGACCTGCGGCCGCTGCTCGACTCCGGGCTCGACGACTGGGGCGGGGTCTCGCCGGTGACCGCCGACCACGTCAATCCCGAGCGCGCCTGGCCCGCGCTCGAGCTCCTGCGGGCCGCGACCGAGGCCGCCGGGCTGACCCTGGCGGCGCGCCTCACCGTCTATCCCGAGTTCGCCTCTGACCCCGAACGCTGGCTCGACCCGGCCATGCGCTTCGCCGTGCTCGACCACGCCGACGCCGAGGGCCTCGGACGCGAGGATCCCTGGTGCTCGGGAGGTGTCGAGGCGCCACCCGTGCTGGTGGGCGAGGCCGGCACCGGCCCGGGAACCGGGCTCGCGGGCCGGGACCGGGCGCCCCCGACCAGGCGAGCCGGGTCACCGCGTCGGGCGCCGCCGGCGGCGCGGTCGCCGAGGTGCTCGCCGGCGTCGGCCTCGGCCACGAGGTCGGCGAGGACGAGATCGTCACGCTGTTCTCGGCGCGGGGCCCCGAGGTGCGAGCGGTGGCGGAGGTCGCCGACGAGCTGCGCCGCGACGAGGTCGGCGACGTCGTCACGTGGGTCGCCAACCGCAACATCAACTACACCAACGTCTGCACCTTCAAGTGCAGGTTCTGCGCGTTCTCCAAGGGCCCGCTCTCGCTCAACCTCCGCGGCGCGCCCTATCTCCTGGAGCTGAGCGACATCACCGAGCGCGTGCGTCGAGGCCGAGAACGCGGGCGCCACCGAGGTGTGCCTCCAGGGCGGGATCCACCCGAACTTCGACGGCGACTACTACCTCGAGGTGATCCGAGCCGTGCGCGAAGCCTCGGATCGGATCCACATCCACGGGTTCACCGCCCTGGAGGTGACCGAAGGGGCGCGACGCCTCGGCGAGCCACTGGTCGACTACCTGCGCCGCCTCAAAGACGCCGGGCCTGGCCACGCTGCCCGGGCACGGCCGCCGAGATCCTCGACGACGAGGTGCGCGCCGTGCTGTGCCCCGACAAGATCAACACCGAGCAGTGGCTCGAGGCCCACCGCGCCGCCCACAGCATCGGGCTGCGGTCGAACGTCACCATCATGTTCGGGTCGATCGAGCGGCCCCGGTCCTGGGCCCGCCACCTCGTGCGCACCCGCGCCCTGCAACGCGAGACCGGCGGCTTCACCGAGTTCGTCCCCCTTCCCTTCGTCCACATGGCGTCGCCCGATCTACCTGCAGCGCAAGGCCCGTCGGGGCCCGACGTTCCGCGAGACGCTGCTCATGCACGCCGTGGGCCGCATCGCCTACCGGGGCTGGATCCCCAACATCCAGGCCAGCTGGGTCAAGATGGGCGCCGGCGGGCGCCGTCCAGGCGCTGCAGGCCGGGGTGAACGACCTCGGGGGCACGCTCATGGACGAGAACATCTCGCGCGCCGCGGGGGCGAGCCACGGCCAGCTCATGGACGAGGAGGGGTTCCAGGCCCTGGTCGAGCCCTTGGGCCGGCGCCTCGAGCAGCGCACGACCCTCTACGGTCGCGTCCCCGCCCCCTGCTGAGGTGCCCGACGTGAGCGACCGGGCCCCGGGGACGGCGTCGCCGGACCGACACCGCGGCGACGACGACCCGATGCCGCCGAACGGCTCGGCGTGGGCGGATCCGACCTCGTCCCGCCGCTGGCCGCCGACACCGCCGGCCTCGAGGACGTCACCCCGGCCGAGCACCTCGACCCGGGCGAACAGAACCTGGTCGACGAGCTGCTCGACTCGGTCGGCGTCACCCAGCGACGCGACCTCTACCGCTCGATCATCGGCACGGTCGTGCACCTGGCCGAGGAGCGCACCGACACCCTGGACCTGAAGCTGGCACGCGCCGCGATCGCCGAGATGGCCGAGGCCTTCCGCGTGTTCCGGCCCTTCCGCGACGAGCAGAAGGTCACGTTCTTCGGCTCGGCCCGCACGCTGCCCGACGACCCGCTCTACCTCCAGGCCCGCCGACTGGCCGAGCGCATGGCCGAGCCACGGGTGGATGGTGGTCACCGGCGCAGGCCCGGGCATCATGGCGGCCGGCATGGAGGGCGCGGGGCGTGAGCGCTCCCTCGGCGTGAACATCCGGCTCCCCCACGAACAGGGTGCCAACGAATTCATCGCCCAGGACCCCAAGCTCGTGGAGATGCGGTACTTCTTCACCCGCAAGCTCATGCTCATCAAGGAGTCCGACGGCTACGCCGTGCTCCCGGGCGGTTTCGGCACCCTCGACGAGGCGTTCGAGCTGCTCACCCTGCTGCAGACGGGCAAGGCCCAGCCGGCCCCCCTGGTGCTGCTCGACGTCCCCGCCGGCACGTACTGGCAGGGATGGCAGCACTTCCTCGACGACCGAGGTCGCCGCGGGCGGGTTGGTCTCGCCCGAGGACCGATCGCTGTACGTGATCACGTCCGACGTCGACGAGGCGGCGGCCGAGCTCCTCGGCTTCTACCGCAACTACCACTCATGTCGCTGGGTCGGCGACCTCCTCGTGATGCGGCTGCGACGTGGCCCCCACGCGGCGACCAGCTGGCGGGCCTCAACGACCGCTTCGCCGACATCGTGGCGAGCGGGTCCATCCGGCCCACCAAGCCGCTCGGGCCCGAACGCTCGAGCCGCGACCACGTGGAACTGCCCCGGGTGGCCCTGCGCTTCGACCGGGTCCACTACGGGCGACTCCGCCAGCTCATCGATGCCCTGAACGAGCTCGTCAGCTGAAGGCGTCGGGCTCGCCCCGCCGATGCGGGAGCCCGTTCGCAGGACGATCACCGCTTTCTCCACGGCGCGACGTGCCCGGGTGAGGCGTTTCTCCTCGGCCACCACCGCGGGGTCGGGCGTGCCGCTGCGGCGCGCTCCGCTGGTGGCCTCGCGCAACCGGTCGAAGGCCAGATCGCCGAGCTCCTCGGCGATGGCCTCGAGGCGGTCGGCGACGTCGTCGAGGTCCACTCCCCGGTCCTCGCTCACCGGCACGCCGGGGCGCCGGCTCGGGCGCGCCGAACCGGGCTCGTGCCCGGGCGCCCGAGGTCATGTGCGCCCGTGGGCGGGGAGACCCACCTCGTATATCTCGAGTGCCCCGTCGGCGGCCTTGGCGCGCAGGACCTTCTTGTCGAACTTGCCGACAGAGGTCTTGGGGATCTCGTCGGCGAACGCCCACCGCTCGGGCAGCCACCAGCGGGCCACCCGGCCCGACAGGAAGGCCAGGATCTCATCGGGTTGGGGATGTGAGCCCTCGGCCGCCACGATGACCACCAGCGGGCGCTCGTCCCACCGCTCGTCGGGCACGCCGATGACCGCCGCCTCGTAGACGTCGGGGTGGGCCATCACCTCGTTCTCGAGCTCGACCGACGAGATCCACTCCCCCCCGGACTTGATGACGTCCTTGGTGCGGTCCGAGATCTGCATGAACCCCCGGCCGTCGAGGCTCCCGACGTCGCCGGTCCGCAGCCATCCGTCGTGGAACCGCTCGGGGGTGGGTTCGCCGTAGTACGAAGCGGTGACCCACGGCCCCCGGACCTCGAACTCGCCCACGGATGTGCCGTCGTTGGGCAGGACCGCGCCCTCCTCGTCGACGACGCGGAGCTCGACACCGGCGATGATGCGACCGGTCTTCGCCCGCCAGTCCATCTCCTGCTCGGCGGGCGACCCCTTTCGGGGCCCGGCCGAAGGCGCACACGGGGCTCGTCTCGGTCATGCCCCAGCCCTGGATCATGGCGATGCCGAAACGATCTTGATAGGCCTCCATGAGCGACCGTGGCACCGCCGCCCCACCGGCGGTGAGGAGCCGCAACGACGACATGTCGACGTCGTGGTTCTGTGAGTAGTGCAACAGGTCGTTCCAGATGGTGGGGACCCCGAGCGAGAGCGTCGGCCGATGCTCTGCGATCATCCGGGTCAGGGGCTCGGCTTGGAGATAGCGCTCCGGGAAGATGAGGTCGGTCCCGGCGAAGAACGCCGTGTAGGGCATGCCCCACGCGTTGGCGTGGAACATCGGCACGATCACGAGCACGCGGTCCTGTTCGCCGGCGCCCACGCAATTGGTCGATCATCCCGGCGAAGGCGTGCAGCCAGGTGGAGCGGTGGCTGTAGACCACGCCCTTGGGGTTGCCGGTCGTGCCGCTCGTGTAGCACATCGACGCCGCCTGGCGCTCATCGAGCTCGGGCCACTCGTAGCCCGGCTCCTCGGCACCGACGAGCTCGTCGTAGGACAGCGTGTCGCCCAGGCCCGTGGTGTCGCCCTCTCCGACGACGATGACGTGCTCGACGGTCTTGCACTGGTCGCGGACCCGGGCGAACAGGGGCGCGATGGAGCCGTCGACGATCACCACCTTGTCCTCCCCGTGGTTGACCACGTAGGCCAGCTGCTCGGGGAACAGGCGGATGTTGAGGGTGTGGAGCACCGCCCCCATCGAGGGCACGGCCAGGTACGCCTCGAGGTGCTCCTGGTCGTTCCAGGCGAAGGTCCCGACCCGGTCATCCGCGCTCACACCGAGCCGGCGCAGGGCCTTGGCCAACTGCTCGGCTCGCGCCGCGACCTGCGTGAAGGTCGCCTCCCGGTAACCGTCGGCCTGGACGGTGACCACACGGCTGTCGCCGTAGACCGCCTGGCCACGACGGAGGATGCCGCTCACCAGGAGCGGCCCGTCTTGCATCGTGCTCAGCATTCCCGGAGCTTATCGGTGAGTCCCGCTGCGGGCCGGGGGCCGGTGCAATAGCCTGCGGCGCCATGGACACTGCCTCCGCGCTGGACTTCATCTCCCGCAACCACCGGGCCGTGCTGGCGACCTCGCGCGCCGACGGCAACCCTCAGTTGTCACTCGTCGCCGCCGGCGTGGACGACGACACCGTCGTCGTGTCCACCCGGGAGACAGCCATCAAGACCAAGAACCTGCGACGGCGTCCCCGGGCGTCGCTCATCGTCTTCACCGACAACTTCTACGGGAATTCCGTGCAGGTCGAGGGGCCCGTCGAGGTGGTGTCGCTTCCCGAAGCCATGGACGGCCTCGTGGCCTACTACCGCCAGATCTCGGGCGAGCACCCGAACTGGGACGAGTACCGCTCGGCCATGGAGCAAGAGCAGCGGGTGCTGCTCCGGATCACCGTGGAGCGCGCCGGGCCGGATCGTGCCGGCTGATCGTCGCCACTAGGGTACGGCCGGTCCGCAGGCGGCCTCACGAGCCGGAGGAGGGCACATGGGACAGGTCAACACGGTGCGCGGGCCGGTCGACGCGGCCATGCTGGGCACGACGCTCATGCACGAGCACGTCTTCGTCCGCTCGCCCGAGGTGGCCGCCAACTGGCCCACCGGATGGGACCGCGCCGCCCAGGTGAGCAAGGCCGTCGATCGCCTGCACGAGCTCAAGGCCGCCGGCATCGACTCCATCGTCGACCTCACGGTGGTGGGCCTCGGTCGCGACATCGAGACCGTGCAGGAGGTGGCCGCGCAGGTGGAGCTCAACATCGTGGTCGCCACGGGGCTCTACACCTACAACGAGCTCCCCCACTACTTCGACTACCGCAGCGCGCCGTTCCGCCCCTCGGGCGTGGACATGCTCGACGAGTTCTTCCTCCACGACATCGAGAACGGCATCGCCGGGACCGGCGTCCTGCCCGGGATCCTCAAGTGCGCCACCGACGAGCCGGGCCTCACGCCCGGGGTGGAGCGGGTGCTGCGGGCCGTCGCCCGGGTCCACCGCGCCACGGGCCTGCCCATCTCGACCCACACCCACACCGGGACTCGGCGCGGGCTCGACCAGCAACGGATCTTCACCGAGGAGGGCGTCGACCTGTCGCGCGTCGTCATCGGCCACAGCGGCGACAGCACCGACCTCGAGTATCTCGGAGAGCTCCTGGCGGCGGGCTCGGCTCTGGGCATGGACCGGTTCGGCGTCGACGCCTACTGCACGACCGAGAAGCGGGTCGATACCGTGGCCCGGCTGTGCGAGAAGGGTTGGGCACAGGCCATGGTCCTGTCGCACGACGCCGGGTGCCACATGGACTGGTTCGACGACGACTTCCTGCACCAGGTGCAGCCGAACTGGAACTTCCTCCACATCAGCACCGACGTCCTGCCCGCCATGCGCGCCCGCGGCGTCAGCGAGGAGCAGATTGCCACGATGCTCGTCGACAACCCGCGTCGGATCCTCGACCACGCGTCGGGATACTGAGGCCCGCGGGCGCCCGACCGGACCCGGGTCGGGCGCGTCCGCGCTCACCCGAGGCGCCACGCCCGCGACCCGAGTCGGGTCGGCACCGGCATGGGACTGCCGGCGCCGAACGCCGACGTCGAGTCGTGTCGCCGCTGGAACCGCTCGTTCCGACGACGTTCGAAGTGTGAAGAGCAAGGATCAAGCCCCTCCCATCGGACCCTCAACATCTCGCCAACGGAACCGGGGCGACTCCTGCCCGGACGGGCCGCGGTCGCTTCGATACGCTCGCGCCGGCCCCACCCCACACAAGGAGACCGTCGTGGTCGAATTCCAGTCCTACCCTCCGGGAACACCGTCGTGGGTCGACCTTTCCTCGCCCGACGTCGCCGGCGCCAAGGCCTTCTACGGCGCGCTGTTCGGCTGGCAGGCGACCGAAGGCAGTCCGGAGACCGGTGGCTACTGCATGTTCCAGAAGCGGGGCAAGAACGTCGCCGGATTGGGACCGATCATGAGCGAGGGCCAACCACCGTCGTGGATGACCTATGTGTCGGTGGACGACGCCGGGGCCACCATGGCCAAGGTCACCGCGGCGGGCGGCACGACGATCGTGGCGCCCATGGACGTGCTCGACGCGGGCCGGATGGCGGTGTTCATCGACCCCACCGGGGCGGCCCTCGCGCTGTGGCAGCCCGCTGCGCACCGGGGTGCGGACCTCGCCAACGAGCCCGGGGCCTTCACGTGGAACGAGTTGCAGACGCGCGACACCGACGCCGCGAAGTCCTTCTACCGCACCGTGTTCGGCTGGGGGGCCCACACCCAGGACGGGCCCATGGCGTACACCGAGTGGAAGCGCGGTGACGACACCGTCGGGGGGATGATGGACATGCCCGCCGAGGTCCCACCGCAGATACCGGCCTATTGGCTCGTGTACTTCGCCGTCGACGACTGCGACGCGTCGGCGGCCGAGGCGACAACCCTGGGAGGGGCTGTGCTCGTGGCCCCCATGGACGTGGAGCCCGGGCGCTTCGCCGTGCTCAGCGACCCGACAGGTGCGATCTTCGCCGTCATCAAGATGAAGGCCGGCGGGTAGCCACCGCGCTCGGGCCAGGCTTCGGCCAACGACGAGCAGGGGGGCGCCTGCGCCCGGGCGCACGTCGATGGGGCCGGTCACCGCGAGCGACACCGCCCGAGGGCCCCGGGATCCCTCGGCCCGCCGTGGTCGTGGTGGTGGGACTGCTGGCGGCCGCGGGCGCGGGGTGCGCCGGAAGCCCGGCCGGTCCGCCGGCGGGTTCGGCCACCGTCCCCACCACCAACGTCGGCACCGTGCCCTTGGGCGTCTACGTCGGTTCGGGTCAGCCGCAGGGCAGTGGCCCGCTTCGCGGCCCGAACCGGGACCGAGCCCAGCCTGGCCTCGGACTACCTGCCGCGCAACGACGGGTGGGCGGGGATGGTGGGGGTCGGTCCCTTGCACCGGATCCTGGCCCCATGGCGGGCGAGCCGGTACCGGCTCGTGCTCGGTGTGCCACTGCTGCCGACTCGCAACGGGCGCGCCGTCGGAACCCTGGCGGCGGGAGCGACAGGGCACTACGACGCCGAGTTCGCCACCCTGGCGAAGACCCTCGTCTCCTACGGCCAGGGTGACGCCATCTTGCGCCTCGGCTGGGAGTTCAACGGCACGTGGTACCCGTGGGCGGTCACCGACCCGACCGACGCGGCGGACTTCGCCGCGTTCTTCCGCCACGTCGTGACCACCATGCGTCTGGTGCCCGGCGCCGAATTCCGCTTCGTGTGGAACGCGACGGCGGGGCCCGGGCCCGAGGCCGCCCGGAGCTCGTACCCGGGGAACGCCTACGTCGACTTCGTCGGCCTCGATCTCTACGACCAGGTGTGGGGAATCCCCCTCGACCCCACCCTGGCATGGCCCCGCTACGTCACCGAGCCCGACGGGCTGCAGTGGCTGGCGTCGTTCGCCTCGGCCCACCACAAGCCCGCGGTGATCCCCGAGTGGGGCGTGACCATCCGCTCCGACGGCCACGGGCTCGGCGACGACCCGCTGTTCGTGGCCAAGATGGCGCAGTGGATCTCGACCCATGACGTGGCGTTCACGAGCTACTTCGACGTCGACGCCCCCGACGGCGCCCACGACCTGCTGGACCACGAGTTCTCCCGATCCCTGAGGGTCTTCGAGCGATCCTTCGCCTCCACCCGACCACGTCCCCTGGGCCCCACGGCCGGCTAGGGCGCTGACACGCCCGAGGCTCGAGCGCCACGCGAGCAGCCGCCAGGCCCGAGTCGGCCGGGGCCCGGGCCGCGCCAGGCCCGCGTCCGCCCGCGTGCACGCCTGGGCTCGGCACACCGGGCGCACGGTGCCGGGTGCTGGTGGGCATGGTGATGGAGATGGGTGTGTTGGGTCGATGTTGACGGCCCGTTGGCCGCGTCCTGAGGTTGAGGCATCACCATGAGTCGTAACCAAGACCGGCGAGAACAGGGAGAGCTCCAATGCGGAGCCACGAGGGCGAGGGTCCGAAGCAGTTCCAGGTCGGCTTCCGGGGGTACCGGCGCGAGCCGGTCGACGAATACGTCGAGCGGCTGCACCAGTGGCTCGTCGATACCGAGGCCCGGGCCGAGCACGCCGTCGAAGCCGCCACCGCGGCGGTGGGGGAAACGGCCTCGGACATCCTGCGCGCCGCACTGGCCGTCGGCGAGAAGGCCGAGCAGGAGGCCGAGGCGGTCAAAGCAGCCGCGATCGAGAACGCCCAAGCCGAAGCCGACCGCATGATGGAGGACGCCCACCGCCAGATCGAGGCGTTGCAGGAGAGCATCGACAAGCTGGCGGTGCGCCGGGCCAATGTCCTCAGTGAGCTCGGTCGCCTCCAGAAGTACCTGGCCGCGGCCGCTCCGGACGGGTCCGCCCGGGACACCCAGGTCGACGAGGACGAGACCGACGACGAGATCGAAGAGCCCATGAGCGCCGCTCCCGACGTCGTGGTCGCCTCGAAGAACGGTGACCGGCCCGTCGCCCACTCGGCCTGACACGCTCTCCCGGCGTCTGCACCACCGGGGAGGACTGCGACGCCCTGCGCGCCACGACCGGATTTCGGCGTCCTGAGCGCGACGGTCGCGAGGAGCGATCGGCTCCCAGTCAGCGCAGTGCGAGTTGGCCGGGAACGAGCGGTGCGGGAAGTGCGGTCTCGCCCATGATGAAGCGGTCGACGCTGGCCGCGCACGACCGCCCCTCGGCGATGGCCCAGACGATGAGGCTCTGGCCCCGGGTCATGTCGCCGCACACGAACACACCCTCGCGGTTGGTCTGCCAGTTTGCGTCGCAGGCCACGCTCCCCCGGGCATCGAGCTCCAGACCGAGCTCGTCGACGACCCCGCGGCGTTCGGCGCCGACAAAGCCCATGGCCAACAGCACGAGCTCGCACGGCAGCTCGAACTCGCTCCCGGGGACCGGCTCGAACACGGGACGCCCGCCGTCGTCGCGCACCTCGACACGATGTCCCGCCAGCGCCCGCACCGCGCCGTTGCCGTCGTCGAGGAACCGGGTGGTGGTGACGCTGTAGATCCGGTCGCCACCCTCTTCGTGCGCGGAGGACGTCCGGAGGATCAGCGGCCAGGTGGGCCAGGGGTTGTCGTCGAGTCGTGCGTCGGGGGGCCGGGGCAGGATCTCGAGCTGGTGCACCAACGCCGCCCCCTGACGGTGGGCGGTGCCCAGGCAGTCGGCGCCGGTGTCGCCACCGCCGATGATCACGACACGCTTGCCCTGCGCGGTGATGGGTGGGGTCGCGAACGCCCGCTCGCGCACCAGGTTGGAGGGTTTCAGGTAGTCCATCGCCAGATGCACCCCGGCCAGGCCCCGCCCGTCGCACGGGCAGGTCCCGTGGCAGCGTGGCGCCCCCGGCGAGGACCACGGCATCGAACTCCGCCTGCAACGACGTCGCCGACACCACGAGCACCTCGGGGGCCGACGCCGCGCCGAGCTCTCGACGCTGGCCCGGCTCCGGCGCCTCCGCCGAGCCGGGGTCTGCGTCGTCGGACACGCCGACCGCGGTGGCGCAGCGGAAGACCACACCCTCGGCCCGCAGTTGTGCCAGGCGGCGGTCGAGCACGGCCTTCTCCATCTTGAACTCGGGGATCCCGTAGCGCAGCAGCCCACCGGGGCGCTCCGCCCGCTCGTACACGACGACGTTGTGTCCGGCGCGGGCCAGCTGCTGGGCACAGGCCAGGCCCGAGGGCCCCGACCCCACCACCGCCACGGATTTGCCCGTGCGCACCGACGGGACGACCGGGGTGACCCAACCCTCGCTCCAGCCCCGCTCGGCGATCTCGTACTCGATGCGCTCGATCGTGACCGGATCGGAGTTGATGCCCAGCACGCAGGCGCCCTCGCACGGGGCCGGGCACAGCCGCCCGGTGAACTCCGGGAAGTTGTTGGTGGCGTGCAGCCGCTCGAGAGCCTCGGGCCAGTCGCCGCGGTACACGAGGTCGTTCCACTCCGGGATGAGGTTCCCGAGTGGGCATCCTTCGTGGCAGAACGGGATGCCGCAGTCCATGCAGCGCGCCCCTTGGCGGACGGCTTCGTCCTCGGGGAACGACTCGTACACCTCGCGCCAGTCCCGCAGTCTGCACCGGGACCGGGCGTCGCGCCGGCAGCTTCCTGTCGTACTCGAAGAACCCCGTGGGTCTTCCCATGGTCTGATCCGCTCCTGGTCCGCCGACGGCGCTAGCCGCGCGAGGCGGCCATGACCGCCACGTCGACCGACACTCCCTCGTCGACAGCGCGCCGGGTGGCCTCGAGCACCCGGCGGTAGTCACGCGGCATGACCTTGACGAAGTCGTCGAGGGCGGGCCCCCACGCGTGCAGCAGCCGGCCGGCCACGGCCGACTGGGTCTCGAGGTGGTGACGGGTCACGGTGTCCACCAGCCACTGGCGGTCTTCCTCGTCGAGGGGCTCGAGGTCGACCATCTCGAAGTTGACCCGCTCGGCGAAGTCACGCTCGGGGTCGTAGACATAGGCGATCCCACCCGACATCCCGGCTCCGAAGTTCCTCCCCGTCGGCCCGAGGACCACGACCCGTCCGCCGGTCATGTACTCGCAGCCGTGGTCGCCCACCCCCTCCACCACCGCGGTGGCGCCCGGAGTTGCGGACACAGAAGCGCTCCCCCACCTGGCCCCGCACGTAACACTCCCCCGCGGTCGCCCCGTAGAGGATGACGTTGCCGGCGATGATCTGCTCCTCGGCCGCAAAGGGAGAGGCTTCGTGGGGTCGCACCACCACACGGCCACCCGACAACCCCTTGGCCAAGTAGTCGTTGGAGTCGCCGATGAGCCGCAGCGTCACCCCCCGGGGCACGAACGCGCCGAAGCTCTGGCCCGCAGACCCCCGGAAGGTGAGGGTGATGGTCCCGTCGGCGAGGCCCGCACCCCCGTGGCGCGAGGTGATCTCGTACCCGAGAAGGGTCCCGACCGTGCGGTCGACATTGGCGATGGGCAGCTCCAGGGCCACCGGCGTCCCGTCCTCGATGGCGGGGCGACACGCCTCGAGGAAGCGGTGGTCGAGCGCCCGGTCGAGGCCGTGGTCCTGGCCCTGTCGGCAGTAGCGGTCGGTCGGAGGCCCCATCTCGGGCTGCGCCAGGATCGGAGCCAGGTCGAGCCCCCTGGCCTTGAAGTGGTCGGTGGCGTCGACGGCGTCGAGGAGGTCGACCCGACCGACGGCCTCTTCGATCGACCTGAGCCCGAGCGCGGCCAGGTACTCCCGGACCTCCTCGGCGATGAACTCGAAGAAGTTCTCCACGAACTCGGGCTTCCCGGTGAAGCGCTTGCGCAGCTCGGGGTTCTGGGTGGCGATCCCCACCGGGCACGTGTCGAGATGGCACACCCGCATCATCACGCATCCCGACACGACCAACGGAGCCGTCGCGAACCCGAACTCCTCGGCCCCGAGCAACGCCGCGACGATGACGTCGCGGCCCGTCTTGAGCTGTCCGTCGACCTGCACCACGATGCGGTCGCGCAGACCGTTGAGGATCAGGGTCTGCTGCGTCTCGGCCAGGCCGAGCTCCCACGGGATCCCGGCGTGCTTGATCGAGGTGAGCGGACTGGCGCCCGTCCCGCCATCGTGGCCCGAGATGAGCACCACGTCGGACTTCGCCTTGGCCACGCCGGCGGCGACGGTACCCACCCCCACCTCGGCGACCAGCTTGACGTGCACCCGGGCCGTCGGGTTCGCCGACTTCAGGTCGTGGATGAGCTGGGCGATGTCCTCGATGGAGTAGATGTCGTGGTGCGGGGGCGGGGAGATGAGCCCCACGCCGGGCGTCGAGAACCGGGTCTTGGCGATCCACGGGTACACCTTGTGCCCCGGCAGCTGCCCACCTTCGCCGGGCTTGGCCCCCTGGGCGATCTTGATCTGGAGGTCGTCGGCGTTCACCAGGTACTCGCTCGTGACGCCGAAGCGCGCCGACGCGACCTGCTTGATGGCGCTGCGCCGGAGGTCGCCGTTGCTGTCGGGGACATAGCGCTCGGCATCCTCGCCGCCCTCCCCGGTGTTGGACTTCCCGCCCAGACGGTTCATGGCGATGGCCAGCGTCTCGTGGGCCTCGGCCGAGATCGACCCGTAGGACATCGCCCCGGTGGCAAAGCGCTTCACGATCTCCGAGACCGGCTCGACCTCGTCCACCGACACCGCCGGCTGCTCTCCCTCGCGCAGTCGGAGCAGGCCACGCAGGGTGGCGAGCACCGTCGACTGGTCGTCGACCAGCTTCGTGTACTCCTTGAAGATGTCGTAGCGCTTGGCCCGCGTGGCGTGCTGGAGCTTGAACACCGTCTTGGGGTTGAAGAGATGGATCTCCCCTTCGCGTCGCCACTGGTACTCGCCACCGCCTTCGAGCTCGCGATGCGCCCGCTCGCTGGGTCGCTCGAGATGCGCCAGCCGGTGACGGGCCGCGACCTCCTGGGCGAGCACGTCGAGGCCGACGCCGCCGATGCGGCTGACCGTGCCCGTGAAGTACTCGTCGACGACCTCGGGCGCCAGTCCCACGGCCTCGAAGATCTGGGCCCCGGTGTACGACGCCACCGTGGACACCCCCATCTTGGACATGATCTTGATGACGCCCTTGCAGGCCGCCTTGATGTAGTTGGTCCGCGCCTGGCGCGGCGACACCCCTTCGAGGATGTTCTTGTGAGCGATGACGTCGTCGATGGTCTCGAAGGCGAGATAGGGGTTGACCGCCGACGCGCCGTATCCGATGAGCAGGGCGATGTGATGCACCTCACGAGCGTCGCCGGACTCCACTACCAGCCCCACGCGGGTCCGTGACTTCTCCCGCACGAGGTGCTCGTGGACCGCCGCGGTGAGAAGGAGCGACGGAATGGGCGCCAGCCTGGCGTTGGAGTTGCGGTCCGACAGGATGATGACGTTCGATCCCAGGGCGATGGCGATGCTCACCCGCTTGCGGACGTCCTCGATGGCCGCTCGCAGCGCGTCGCCGCCCCCGGACGGGTCGAACAGCCCGTCGATGGCGAACGCCTGGTAGCCCGGCGTCTCGCCGTGCTCGTTGACGTACGCCAGCTTGGCGAGCTCGTCGTTGTCGATGACCGGGTAGGGCAGGATGATCTGCCGGCACGACGCGGCCGTCGGCTCGAGCAGGTTGCCCTCGGGGCCGAGCTTCGATCGGCCCGACGTGACGAGCTCCTCGCGGATGGCGTCGAGCGGCGGGTTGGTCACCTGCGCGAACAACTGGGTGAAGTAGTCGAAGAGCAGGCGCGGTCGCTCCGACAGTGCCGGCGATCGCCGCGTCGTGGCCCATCGACCCGAGTGCCTCGCCGCCGGTGCTGGCCATGGGGGCCAGGATGAGGCGGAGCTCCTCGTTGGTGTAGCCGAAGAGCTCCTGGTGGGTGACGACCGAGGCGTGCTGGGGGGTGAGCATCATCCGGGGCGGCAGATCGCCCAAGGTGACCTGCCCCTCCTCCAACCACCGGCCGTACGGGTGGGCGGCGGCCAGCTGGGCCTTGATCTCGTCGTCGTCGACGATCCGGCCCTGGGCGGTGTCCACGAGGAACATCCGACCGGGCTGGAGACGGCCTTTGCGGACCACCGTGGCGGGGTCGATGTCGAGCACGCCCACCTCCGAGGCGAGCACCACCAGACCGTCGTCGGTCACCCAGTACCGCGCCGGGCGAAGCCCGTTGCGGTCGAGCACGCCACCCACCACGGTGCCGTCGGTGAAGACCACGCCCGCGGGCCCGTCCCAGGGCTCCATGAGCGACGCGTGGTACCGGTAGAAGGCCCGTCGGGCCGGGTCCATGGCGGTGTGGTTCTCCCACGCCTCGGGGATCATCATGAGCACGGCGTGTGCCAGGCTCCGCCCACCGAGGTGCAACAGCTCGAGCACTTCGTCGAACGTGGCGGAGTCGCTCCCGTCGGGGTCGCAGATGGGGAACAGCCGCTCGAGCTCACCGGGGATGAGGTCGCTGGCGAGCAGCGCCTCGCGGGCGCGCATCCAGTTCCGGTTCCCGCGCAGCGTGTTGATCTCGCCGTTGTGGGCCAGGTAGCGGTAGGGATGGGCGAGCGGCCACGACGGGAAGGTGTTGGTCGAGAACCGCGAGTGCACGAGGGCGAGCCCGCTGTCGAAGGTCGGGTCCGAGAGATCGGGGAAGAACTCCCCGAGCTGATGCCCGGTGAGCATTCCCTTGTAGACCAGGGTGCGCGCCGACAGCGACGACACGTACACCCCGTGCACCTCGTGCTCGACGCGCTTGCGCAGGCAGAAGGCGAGCCGGTCCAGTGCCAAGGCATCGCCGGGCACCGGGGCGCCGGCGCGCCCGGCGGTGCCGCCCGGCACCACCACCACCTGGGCCATGCGGGGCATGGCCCGGCGTGCGGAGTCACCCAGACCGTCGGGCACCACCGGGACGTCGCGCCACCCCAGGATGTCGAGGCCCTCTTCGGCCGCGAGCTCCCCGATGCGCCGTCGGGCCTTGGCGGCGTCGTCGGTGTCGGTGGGCAGGAAGACCAGCCCCACCGCGTAGCGGCCCGGTTCGGGGAGGTCGAAACCGGCGGAGCCGGCCAGGAACCGGTGCGGGACCTGCACGAGGATGCCCGCCCCGTCGCCGGTGGCCACCTCGGCTCCGGTGGCGCCCCGGTGCGCCAGGTGCTCCAGCGCCGTGAGCGCCTGGCGGACGAGCCCGTGGCTCTTGCGTCCCTGAAGGTCTGCCACCAGGGCGATCCCGCAGGCGTCGTGCTCGAAGGCCGGGTCGTACAGGGGCGCGCCGGGGTACGCCGGCAGATGCCCTGAAGATGCAGGGTGCTTCACTGTCGTCACTCGGGTCTCTCCGTGATCGGTCACGCGGAGGTGGCTTGCTGACGCCCGGGACGACACTGGCCCTGCTGCAGCCCTCGTAGGATACCCCGCGTGTACCGGCTGCCTGCGCACCGACGCCGGTGACGCGCCGGGGCGTGGCCGCCGCCGATCGCTACGACGTCGTCGTGGTGGGTGGGGGCGTCATCGGGCTCGCCGCCGCCTGGAGAATCGCAGGCCAGGGCATGACCGTGGCGGTGGTGGACCCCGAGCCCGGCCGGGGGGCGTCGTGGGCCGCAGCGGGCATGCTCGCACCGGTCAGCGAGGTGCACCACGGCGAGGAGCCCCTCCTGGCCCTGGCCCTGGCTTCGGCGCGCCGGTGGCCGGCGTTCGCGACCGAGCTCACCGCGGCGGTCGGTCGGACCATCGGGTACCGCCCGACCGGGACCCTCGTCGTCGCGGCCGACGACGGGGACCGGGCCTGGGCCCGCGAGCTCTTCGAGTTCCAGCGCGAGCTCGGGCTCGGGGTGGAGTGGCTCACGGGTCGCCGCGCCCGGCAGCTCGAGCCGAGCGTCGCTCCCGGCGTGCGCGGGGCCATCTGGGCCCCCGGCGACCACCAGGTCGACAACCGCCTGCTCGTGCCGGCGTTGCTCGACGCCGCGACCGGCGCGGGCGCGGTCATCATCCACCACCGGGCCGCGGCCCTCGAATGCGCGGGCGGGGTCGTATCGGGGGTGCGGCTGGCGCAGGGGACGACGTTGGCCGCCCCGGCCGTGGTGCTGGCCGCGGGGAGCTGGTCGTCACAGCTCGAAGGGCTGCCCCCCGGCACCGCCCCCGCGGTGCGACCCGTGAAGGGACAGATCCTGCGCCTCTTGCCCTCCGAGCGCGCCCCGGTCCTCACCCCCACCGTGCGCGGTCTGGTGCAGGGATCTTCGGTCTACGTCGTCCCCCGTGAGGACGGGACGGTGGTGGTGGGCGCCACCGTCGAGGAGCGGGGCTTCGACACGACGATCACGGCCGGCGCCGTGTACGAGCTGCTGCGCGACGCCCACCGCGTCGTGCCGGGCATCACCGAGATGGTCCTCGGCGAGGTCAGCGCCGGTTTGCGCCCGGGCTCACCCGACAACGCGCCCATCGTGGGACGGCCCTCGGTCGCCGGCGTCGAGGGGCTGGTGCTGGCCACGGGCCACTACCGCCAGGGGATCCTGCTGGCCCCGCTGACGGCGGCGGCGGTGCTCGCCATCGTCTCGGGCGACCCGCCCCCCGAGGAGATGGCCTCGTTCGGTCCGGACCGGTTCGTCACGGTGCCGGCGCGCGCCGGGCCGTGATCGAGATGTCATGCTGGCGCTGTGGGTGACTCACGACCACGGCACATCGAGCTCGAGGCCCACGTCGTCGTGAACGGCCGACCGCAGCCGATGGCACCGGGCGCCACGGTGGCCGATCTCGTGTCCACGTGGTGCAGGTCTCCCGAGGGCATCGCCGTGGCCCGCAACCGTGAGGTCGTGCCCCGCAGTGAGTGGGCCACCACGCGCCTGGCGGCACGTGACGTCGTCGAGATCGTGACCGCGGCGGCGGGAGGCTGACGTGGAGACCGACCCGGGCGAATTCGTCATCGCCGGCACCGCCCTGCGCTCACGACTGGTCCTGGGCACCGGCGGGGTCTCGAGCCCAGAGGTCCTCGACGCCATCGTGGAGGCCTCGGGCTCGTCGCTGGCCACCGTGGCGCTGCGCCGCGTCGACCCGGCCGCGCGCGGCGGGATCCTCGACGTGCTCCGTGCGCACGACGTCGCGGTGCTGCCCAACACCGCCGGCTGCTTCACCGCGGCGGAGGCCGTCCTCACCGCCAAGCTCGCCCGCGAGGCCTTCGACACCGACTGGGTGAAGCTCGAGGTCATCGGGGACGAGGACACCCTGCTCCCCGACGCGGTGGAGCTGCTCGACGCGGCCGAACAGCTCTGCGACCAGGGCTTCGTGGTGCTCCCCTACACCAACGACGATCCGGTGCTCGCCCGCCGGCTCGAGCAGACGGGATGCGCGGCGGTCATGCCCCTGGGCGCGCCCATCGGTAGTGGCCTCGGCATCCGCAATCCGCACAACATCGGCCTCATCGCCGAGCGGTGCTCGGTCCCGGTCATCGTCGACGCCGGGATCGGCACCGCCTCCGATGCGGCCCTGGCGATGGAGCTCGGGTGTGCAGGCGTCATGGTCGCCACCGCCATCACGCGGTCGCGCCAACCCGCCCGCATGGCCGGGGCCTTTCGCAGCGCGGTGGAGGCGGGGTACCAGGCGCGCCTCGCCGGGCGCATCCCCCGGCGCTACCTGGCCCGGGCGTCGAGCCCGGTGGAGGGGACACCGGACCTCTGACCTACGGTGACGCCGTGGATCCCGCCGTGGCCATGACGATCGCCGGCTCGGACTCCGGTGGCGGTGCCGGGCTCCAGGCGGACCTGAAGACCTTCGCCGCTCTCGGGGTGTTCGGCACCAGCGTCGTCACCGCCGTCACCGCGCAGAACACCGCCGAGGTGCGCGGCGTCGAGGCGGTGGACCCCGACTTCGTCGTCCTGCAGATCGACACCGTGCTGGCGGACCTGGCCGTGGCGGCGGTGAAGACGGGGATGCTGGCCTCCTCCGCGACCGTGGCCGCCGTCGCCCGCCGGGCCGCGCAAGGACGGCTCCCCCGACTGGTCGTCGACCCCGTCCTGCAGTCCTCGACGGGCCGCCCCCTCCTCGACGACGGGGGCGTGGAGTCCTATCTCCGGCTCCTGGTCCCCCACGCGCTCGTACTCACGCCCAACACGCGCGAGGCCGCCCTGCTCACCGGGACGGCCGTCGACGACGTCGAGGGCATGGTCCGGGCCGCCCGTCGCCTGGCCGACGCCGGCGCCGACACCGTGGTCGTGAAGGGAGGGCATCTCGTCGGTGACGACGCCCCCGACGTCGTTGTGCGCCGGGGCGCGGTCCACGTTCTCGACGGCCCGCGGATCATCTCGTCGAACGACCACGGCACGGGCTGCACCCTGTCCGCCGCCATCGCCGCGTTCTTGGCGGACGGCGTCGAGGTGCTCGACGCGGTGGCGCGGGCCAAGGACTACGTGAGCCGTGCCCTGACCGGTTCGGCCCAATGGCATCTGGGCGCGGGCCACGGTCCTCTCGACCACTTCGGGTGGGGCCCGGAGCTGTAGGTCCCCCGTCGAGGCCATGCCCGTCCCGGTGGGAGAGACGCGGGGCGACGAGCCGATCGCTCGTCGCCCGCGCCCCCCGAAGACGCCCAACTGGTGGGCGAGTCACCCCCCAAACACAGCACCACCGGTGAGAACGTCAGCGGTGCTGCCCCCCCGGGGCCCGTGCGGGCCTCGGTGTCGGGGACACTGTAGGCCCCCCAGAAATCGGCCGTCAACGCGTTTTGTAGAAGTAGTTTCACTCTGAGGAGTCAGCCACCGGAGTCGGGGCCTACCCGACGTGGTGGGCCTGACACTCACTCGGCGGGTGGGGGCCCGATCCTGCGGACGGTGGGCTTGTACACTGACGCCGCCATCCTGGGCGGCAGGGGTCGCCACGGCGCCCGAACCGTTCCTGCGGTGGCCGCAGACCCATGCCGAGCCCCGACGACGCCCCCGGTGCAGCCGACCCGACGACGCCCCGTGCCGCCTCCACGGCCGTCGACGCCCGCAGCAACGGCCACGCCACCGGGGACGGGGACGGCAACGGTCACCGGGCTCCGACCGGCTCCCCGGCGCCGGTGCCCGGCCGACGGCCGCCCGGCCCGAGCACCAAGCCCGCCCTGGTCGTGGTGGGGATCATCTTCGTGCTGTTCCTGCTCGGCCTGGGGCTCGAGCTCCTGAGCGGAAGCCAGAGCCGGCCCACCCCTTCGCCCACGAAGATCGCCACCGCTCCGGGCGCGGGGTTGCACGCCGTGCCGGCCCGTCCGCTGTTGCAGACGATCATCTCGTCCGGGCAACCACCCGACGACCTCCTGAACGCGCTGGCGGTGCCACGGGGGGCAACGCCGGTGCCGACCTCGGCCGTCGACCGCGGCGTCGAGCTCTACGACCGGTCGCTGCGCTTCGGTGTCCGCGCCACCCAGCAAGACGTCATCTCGTTCTTCCGGGCCCAGCTCCCGGCCCAGCACTGGCGGCGCCTGAGCCAAGGGCCCACCGGCACCTCGGGGGACTACCTGATCCTGGAGCAGCACCCCGCCAGCGACGGCCACGAATGGGACCTCGGCGTCACCGTGTCGGCGACGTCCTTCGGCGCCCCGACACCGGCCTCGGGGACGACGTCGTTCACGCTACGGCTGTACTCGGTGTCGGACCAGGACTGATCCGGTCCGGGCTGATCCGACGCCGGTGGCATTGCCCGCGGTGCCGATGGCGGAGAGGACCCGGTCCCTCCCGGCGCCCCGATTGGGCCCGCCGTCGGAGAACGACCCCACGGGGCCGTCGTGGTCGCCCCGGTCGCTCGACTCGGTCCCGTCGCCGGGATCGTCGTGTTCGGGCACCCCCACCGGTGCCGGTCGACGTTCGCCCCCCCGGACATCGGGGGGCGGGTCGACGGAGTCCTCGCTGCGCAAGAGCCACGCCCACACGAAGAAGTCCACCGGGTAGAGGAGATACCCCACCCGGGTGGCCGGAGCCAGCAGGATGGCGACGGTCATGACCCAACCGACGAGGCGGGACAGCCCGGCCGGGGTCGTGGGCCGCCGCTTGACCAGGACGTAGCCGAGCACCGCCACCCCGACGGCGGCCACCGCGACGGTGAAGGCACGGTGGATCCCCGGGAACAGCGACACCACCAGGTGGCCGATGAGTGGGCTCGCCGCCGGTGACCGCACCCCGGCCAGGCCGAGCGGGAATCGGACGACGTTCTCGATGAAGGCCGACAGGTTCTCGGTGGCAGTGGGGAGCACGGCCGGGATCATCACACCGACGATGCCGGCCACCACCGCCAGAGAGGGGCGACGCCCGCGCTGACCGTTCTTGTCGCGCGCCACGAGGAATGCCAGCGCGGCCAGCGGCCAGGCCGTGATCTTCATCGACGCGGCCACCCCGAGGGCGACCCCCGCCCACAGGGGTCGTCGCCGTTGCAACAACACCAAGCCGAGCAACAGCAATGCCGCCACCGGGAGGTCGTCCCCGCCGGTGGCGAGAGGCAGGGCCGCGGTGGGCAACACCGTCATGCTCTGCAGTGCCAGCACTCGTGGACCGGTGGGGCCGCGACACAGGGCCATCGCCACCACCACGACGAGGATGGTGAACACCGAGAACGCCACACGGGCGTCGGTCAGGCGCGGCGACACGTTGGTGCTGCGCGGTCCGCCGAACAACGACATGAGAGGCAGGTACGGGTTGTAGACGTCGTAGGCCGGCTGACCCGCGGGGACGCTGATGTGCTGGTGGGGCTTGATGACCGAGTAGGGGTCCTTCCCCTTGACGAACGCCTCGCCGGCCCGCTCGACCACGGGCACCTCGGGCTGGACGTGCGCGGTGCCACCGGTGTCGGTCCGCCACAGCACCTCGAGCGACAACGGCATGAGCGTGGCCCCGAGCAGGACCACGAGGAAGATCACCGCCCGGGGAGTCGTCCAGTGCCAGGTCGCGCCACCCGCCGCGGCTCCCCCGAGACCGCCCGCCCCGGCGCCCGGGGACACCCCCTCGGCCTGTAGCGCCCGTCGCCGGGCGCGCCGTGCCGCGACGGCCGACGCCACCGCGCCGGCGGCGTAGGGCCCGACCGCCAGCCGCCCCCACTGCTGGTACAGGCTGATGGAGGCGAGCTGCGCCGTTCCGACGGCGAACAAGGCGGATGCGGCGTAGAGCACGGCATCCCGCTCCACGGGGCTCCACGACGCCATCTCCCGGGCACCCCGCCCGAGGAGGCCGGTGGACATGACCCCATGGTAGGCGGGTGCAGGCGCCGGAGCGGGCCATGAGGCCGCGCCGCGCGCCCCGTAGGCTGCGCCCATGTCCGACGTCGGTTTCCCCGCCTTTGTCGTGCGGCGCCGGGACGACGCCGTCTCGAGCGGGGTCGAGGAGCTCCACCTCGACGACCTTCCGGCGGGCGAGGTGCTGGTCGAGGTGTCGTGGTCGTCGGTGAATTACAAAGACGGCATGGTCACGGTCCCGGGCAACCGCGTGGCCCGGATATCGCCGCTCGTGCCCGGCGTGGACCTGGCCGGCGTCGTGGTGGCGAGCGACGACGCCACGCTCCCGGTCGGGACCGAGGTGCTCGCCCACGGCGGTGACCTCGGCGTGGCCCGCCACGGCGGGTACGCCCGCTTGGCGCGGCTCGCTTCGGGGTCCGCTCTGGCGCTGCCCGCCGGGCTCTCGGCGCGCCAGGCCATGGCCATCGGCACCGCGGGCTTCACCGCCGCGCTGTCACTGGACCAGCTCGAGCAACGTGGGATGGGTCCGGGCGACGGGCCCGTGCTCGTGACAGGAGCATCGGGTGGAGTCGGCTCTTTCGCCGTCGACCTGCTGGCGGCGCGCGGCTACGAGGTGGTGGCGAGCACGGGCAAGGCCGATGAGCGCCCCTGGCTCCGCCACCTCGGCGCCGCCGCGGTCATCGGGCGCGACGATCTGGACGAGGCCGCGGGGCGCGTGCTCGGCCCCGAGCACTGGGCCGGGGCCGTCGACTGTGTCGGCGGCGAGACCCTGGCACGGATCCTCCAGACACTGCGCTACGGGGCGGCGGTGGCCGCCAGCGGACTGACCGGCGGCACCGCCCTGCAGACCACCGTGTTCTCCTTCATCACCCGGGGCGTGGCGGTGCTGGGGGTGGACTCGGTCCGGACCCCGATCGAGCGACGTCGGGAGGTGTGGGGTCGCCTCGCCACCGACCTCCGCCCGGCCCACCTCGAGGACCTGGTGGCGGGCGAGGTGACGCTCGAAGGCGTGGCCGGTGCGCTCGCCGACATCCTGGCGTCGCGCCTGCGGGGCCGGCTGCTCGTGCGCGTCGACACCGCCGCCTAGCGCGGCGGAGGGTCGGTGATCGCCGTCAGGGCTGGTGTGGTGCGGTGGTCTGTGACTCGGGTGAGCCCTGGCCGAACACCGGCGACACGGTGAGCGTCCCCGCCGCGCACACTGTCAGGTGCACGGCGACCACGTTGTGGTCGATGGCGTGCGGCGGTGTCACCTCGATCTGCGTCGCCGTCGGGCACGTCGTCTCGCTGCCACTGGGCACGTCGGAATAGGCGAGGTTGAAGTAGGCCGAGGCGCCCGCCTCGAGCGTCACCGGAGCAGGGGCGAAATTCGTGAACGAGAGATTCCCGCCGCTGACCACGTGTGTGGGGAGCTGGGTCCCCGACGCGTCGACGAGCTGCGCCCCGGGATACCCCTCCATCGGGCACGCGGCCGCAGAGGTGTTGTGGAGGCCGAAGGTGAGCTCGAAGGTCCCCGCCGCACCCTGGGAGCCCACCACGGTGATGATGAGGTCGCGGGCCGCGCACACAAGGCCGGTCGGGAGCGATGACGTCGTGGTGGCCGACGAGCTCGTCGTCGAGGCCGGGGCGCCGCCCGTGGTCGGAGTGGTGCTCTTGGGAGACGAACACGCCGAGACGAAGGTCGCCAGGGCCGCGGCGGCGAGCACCACGGCCGGCCGTGAGCTCCGGCGCGTGCGACGCGACGTCGTCCACCGGGACCACCGGTGCCGCCGGGGCTCGCTCAGGAGCTGAAGTCCTCGGGGCGGACCGTGTCGAGGAATTGCCGGAACTCCCCCACCAGCTCGTCGGGGCTCGACGAGTCGCCGTCCTCGTCTTCGTCGTCGGTGGGAAGCAGGATCCCTTCGGCATCCATCAAGTCGTCGGCCACGAACAGCGGGCTTCCGGTTCGCACCGCCAAGGCCACCGCGTCCGACGGCCGGCTCGACACGTTCAGCGTGCCGGTGCCGCGCTTGAGCTGGAGCTCGGCGAAGTACGTGGCCGATCGCAACTCGGTGATCACGACACGCTCGAGACTGGCACCGAGTGCTTCCACCACGTCGCGCAACAGGTCATGGGTCATCGGTCGCGGCGTCGCCACCCCTTGGATGGCGAAGGCGATGGCCGTCGCCTCGGGGGCGCCGATGAAGATCGGGAGCGTCCGACCGAGACCTTCGGCCTCGGTCAGCAGCAGGACGGGCGTGTTGGACTGCAGGTCCACCCTCACCGCGCTCAACCTCACCTCGACCATGGTTGAAACTTACCGCCCGTAGAGGGCTCCGACATACGCGTCGGGGTCGGATTCCAGCGTCTGGGGGTCGCCTGCGGCGACGAACGGCAGGTTGCGGTAGCGGCCCGCCACGTCGAGCCCATAGCCGAGGAGCAGGTCATCTGTGGCCTCGAAGCCCGAGAAGCGCACCGCCACGGGGACGATCCGTCGCACCCGGCGGTCGAACAGCGCGCACACCTCCAGCGACCCCGGACCGCGGCGGCCCAGCTCCCCGAGGATGTACGTGCAGGTGAGGCCGGTGTCGACGATGTCCTCCACCAGGACCAGGTGGCGGCCGTGCACGTCGTGGTCGAGGTCCTTCACGATCCGGACCCGTCCCGTGCCCTCGGTGTAGGGGGAGATCCCGAGGAAGTCGATCTCGCACGGGACCGTCACGCGGCGTGCCAGGTCGGCGACGAACGGGAGGCTGCCCTTCAAGACCGCCACCAGGAGCACGCCGTCGGGGTAGGCGTCGGACAGCTCCCGACCCAGTCGGGCCACCGTCTGTGCCAGCGCGTCGCGGTCGTAGAGGATTCGTGCGCCGCCGCGCCCGGTCACCTGGCGCGCCCGGTCACCTGCCGAGCTGTTCGCGCAACGTGGTGCGCAGGAGCACCTCCCGCAGCGCCTGACCGAGCTGGGTCAGCTCGGTCACGATCTCGTGCGCACGCTGACGCGCCTCGGGATTGCGCTGCTTCAGAAGCGGTACGACGATCTGCTCGATGAACCCGGCCTCGCGCTCCGCCGCGTGCTTGTGCAGCCGCAGGTGCCTCGCCTCGACGCCGTAGCGCGCCAGCCCCGCCGCCACGCGTGCCACGGTGAGCGCGTCCTCGTCGTAGTACGACACGCCGCCGACGAGTCGGCCGCACAGCAGCCCGTAGGACTCGAGCTCCTCGACCGCGGCGACGTCGAGCGACGCACCCTCGGCCAGCTCCTCGAGGGTCATGCTGGCACCCGACAACGCACCGACCACGAGCTCGTCGACCGGTTCTTCGTCGGCGACGCCCACCACCGTGCCGAGGTGGGCGGGCCCGGCCTGTCCGGGGCCGACGTCGCTCGAGCGCATGGCGGCCCCGCCCGACACCTTCACCGGGCTCCGGTCCACGGCCCCGGCGGACCCGGCGGACCCGGCGGCCGTCGCCCGCCCCGCCGGGCGGGGCTCGGCCGCGCCCGGTGCCGCTGCGGGAGACGAGACGCCGGCTCTCGGGGCCGGGCCCGAGGCCGAGGGTGTGCGGCCCCCGGCGGCCCCGGCGGCCCTGGCGCCGACACCGGCCGGCGCTCCGGTGGGGGGGTGCGCCCTCGGGGGCGCACCGGCCGCGGCGGTGGCGGCCACCGGGCGCCCGCGTCCGGGCTCGGGGCCCCGACGCGTGGTCTCGGTAGCCCGGCTCTCGAACCCCGGGAGCTCGCGCCCCGCGGCACGAGGGCCGGCCGGGGCACTGGCGCGACCCACGAGCACGGGCTCGCTGTGTCCGGATTGGCCTGCGGCCTCCCCGTCGTACCCGTTGTCGTCGCCGTAGTCGACGACTTCCTGTTCGAGACGGCCCTTGATGACCTTGAGCGGCAGGAAGTGCTCACGTTGTTGGCGCAGCACCCAACGCAGCCGCTCGACGTCGTGCTCGTAGAACTTGCGGTAGCCCGAAGGTGTCCGCTCCGGATTGACGAGCCCTTGGCTCTCGAGGAAGCGGATCTTGGAGATGGTGACGTCGGGGAACTCCTGACGCAACAGGGCGAGGACGTCGCCGATCGACAGGTACGTCCGACCGCTCATGGTGTGGTGCCGTGGACGGTCACTCGTCCGCCGCAGCCAGGTAGACGAGTTTGAACTTCCCGATCTGCACCTCGTCGCCCGAGGCGAGCACCGCTTCCTCGATGCGCTCGCGGTTCACGTAGGTGCCGTTGAGCGACCCCACGTCGCGCACGGTGTACCCACCATGGCTCTTGGTGAACTCGGCGTGCCGTCGCGACACCGTGATGTCGTCGAGGAAGATGTCGCTCTCGGGATGGCGCCCGGCGCGCGTGACGTCGGTCACGAGGTCGAACCGGGTACCTGCGTTCGGGCCGCGCTTGACCACTAGGAGACCTGTGCCGCTCGGGCGGTCGGGCAGGGTCACACTGAGCTCCTCGTCCCCCGCCTCGCCCTGGGCGTCGACGGGGTGCAGCGTGACCGTCGTGTCCGCAGATGCCCCGCTGAGCACCGCACCGCACGACGAGCAGAAATTGGCATCGCCCGGGTTGCGATGGCCGCAGTTGTGGCAGAACACGCCGTCCACGCTAGCCCGTCCGCCAAGCCTTCCCGACGACGAACTACTCGGAGATCAGCGCGCTGTAGCGCGCTGCGTCCAAGAGCGCGTCGAGCGAGCCGGCGTCCTCGGGAACGATCTCGCTGATCCATCCCGCCCCGTAGGGGTCGGAGTTGAGGAGCTCGGGAGTGTCCGCCAGTGCGCTGTTCACGGCGACCACCTCGCCGGCAACCGGCGCGTAGATCTCCGAGACCGACTTGGTCGACTCGACCTCGCCGAGCACGCTTCCCACGTCGACGTGCGCACCCAGCGCGGGCAGGTCCACGTACACCACGTCACCGAGCGCGTCCTGGGCGTAGTCGGTGATACCGACCTGCACCTTGCCGTCCACCAGTCGCGCCCACTCGTGGTCGGTGCTGTAGCGGCGATCGTCGGGCACCTGCATGGCCGGGACGATATCGGAAAGGCCTTGTCGGTGCCCGGGTGGAGACCGTCCGCCGGTGTGTCACTGCATCATCTGGCGGATGCGGATGGCTTGCTCCTGGGCCCGTGCCCGCGCTTCGGCTTCGCTGGGTGCCTCCGCCCACACGTGGGTGACCGGTTCCTCGGGGTCGGGCACCACCAGCGTCCACCCGTCGGCCTCGGGGAGCTTGACGCCGTCGACGAGGACGACGTCTCGTCCCTGGGCCCGCTCCACCGTCGTCCGCATCACCGTGCCCTTCTGCTCCCACGGCGTCACGATCTCCTCGTGGACGATGTGGATGGGAGGCAGCCGGCTCGCCAGCTTCGACAGGCGCTCGTCGGTGCGCGCCAGCATTCCGAGCAGGTGGACGAGCGTCGCCACCCCGTCGAAGGCGGGCAGAAAGCGCGGGAAGATGTAGCCCCCCATCTGGCTGGCGGCGAAGGTCACGCCTCCGGTGCTGGCCACCTCCATGAGATGCGTGGCCGAGAGCTTGGTCCACATGATCTCGGCCCCGGCCTCGTCACAGATGTGCTCGGCCGCCATCGGCGTGGACACCGGGAGCGCCACCTTGGCGTGCCGGACCCGTGACACCACCATGTCGAGGAGCAGCAACAGGGTCTGGTTGTCCGAGAACACCTTGCCCTCGTCGTCGACCAGCGTGAGGTTCTCCCCCCCCGGGTCGATCACCGCTCCCAGGTGCGCCCCCGAGGCCCGCACCAGGTCGGCCACCCGCCCCGCCGCGGCGCGGGGGTCGCTGGACATGACCGCGGCGGTGGCGGCATAGGGGTTCACCACCAGGACCTCGGCCCCCAGCTTGGCCAGCACGTTGGGCATCACGAAGCTGGCGGTCCCGAACGAGTAGTCGAGGACCATCTTGAATCCCGCCCGGGCGATGGCGTCGACGTCGACGGTGTCGCTGAGCGCGGCCGTATAGAGCTCCAGCGCACGCGGCGCGTAGCCGATGTCACCGATCTCCGACGCCAGGGCCCGCCGGAACTCCTCTCGGTGATACAGCCGCTCGATCTTGCGTTGTCCGGGCTCGGCGATGTCGATGCCGTCCTGGTCGAAGAAGCGGATCATGACCGACTGCGTGTCCTGCTCGAAGAGCCGCACGGTGATACCGCCGAGGCTGCGTCCCGAGCGCACCTGGAAGCGGGTCACCGGCACCGTGGCGACCTCGAGGTCCTCCACGTTGACCCCGGCCGCGTTGCACCCGACGATCATGGCCCGCTTGAGGACGCGCGCCGCTCGGGAGGTGTCGCGCGAGGCGGTGATGGTGCTCCCCTTCTCGAGGGTGCTGGCCCATGCCATCGACAGGCGCATGACCAGCTCAGGGCTGATGTCGACGTTGGCGAGCCCGGTGATCCCGAGCCGGCCGAAGAGCGTGCGCGCCCCGCGGGACTCCCACACGATCGAGGTGTTCACCGTGGCGCCGGCCTCGACGGTCTTGAACGGGTACACCTTGACGCCGGACTTGATCACGGCGTGAGCGCCCACGAAGGACTCGTCGCCGAGGACGACCCCCTCCTCGCAGCGGACCCCCTGACGCAGGTCGCAGGACCTGCCCAGGACGCAGCCGTCGAGACGGACACCCGAGCCGAGGAAGGCGTTGTCGTGGATGACGGTGCGTTCCAGCGATGCGTTGTCCCCGATGCGGGCGTTGGCACCGATCACGCAGTACTGGCCCAGGATGCCGCCCGCGCCGATGTGGCAGTTGTCACCGATGATGGCCGGGCCCCGCACCACCGCCGTCGGGTCGAGCTCCGCACCCTTGCCCAGCCAGACCCCCGGGCGCAGGGCGAACCCGCTCACCTGGACCGCGACGTTCTCGTCGAGGATGTCCTGGTGCGCCCGGAGGTAGGCGTCGAGGGTGCCGACGTCTTCCCAGTAGCCCCCGGCCACGTAGCCGAACAGGGGTTTCTCGGCCTCGAGGACCTTCGGGAAGACCTCCTCGGAGAAGTCCACCGGCCGGCCCTCGTCGATGAAGTCGAAGATCTCGGGCTCGAGGACGTAGATGCCGGTGTTGATGGTGTCGCTGAAGACCTGGCCCCAGGTGGGCTTCTCGAGGAAGCGCTCGATGGAGCCGTCGTCGCGGGTGATGACGATCCCGAACTCGAGGGGGTTGTCCACGGCCTTGAGCGCGATCGTCGCCAGCGCCCCCTTGGAGGCGTGATGCGCCACCAGCGACGTCAGGTCGAGATCGGTGAGGACGTCCCCCGAGATCACCACGAAGCGTTCGTCGAGCTCGTCGCGGGCGTTGCGGACCGAGCCGGCCGTGCCCAGCGGCGTCTCCTCGGTGGCGTAGACCATGCGCACGCCGAACTCCGAGCCGTCGCCGAAGTAGCTCCTGATGGCGTTGGCCATGAACGCCACCGTGACCACGATGTCCTCGAAGCCGTGCTGGCGGAGGAGGTTGACGACGTGCTCCATCATGGGCCGGTTGCCCATGGGCAACATGGGCTTGGGCTGGTTCGAAGTGAGCGGGCGAAGGCGCGTGCCCTCGCCGCCCGCCATGATCACGGCCTTCATGGGAGCACCACGGCGACCCTACCCCGCCGCCATCCGGTTCGCGCGACCTCGGGAGAGCGCGCGTCGCGACAGCGGGATGTAGGCCGCGGCCGCGATCCATGCCAGCGTGAGTGCGGGGACAGCACCCACCCAGGCGACGATCTCGACGGGGTGCTGCCAGCCGGCGTGGCCGTGGGCCAGGAGGAACGTCGGATAGGCGAACATGAGCCCGAAGGTCCCGGCCTTGCCCACCCACAAGACGTCGATCCGCTCCGCGCCCAGACTCGCCAGCAACAGCACCGCGGCGGAGACGAGGGCCTCGCGCACCACCGTGAGCAAGCCGAACCACAGCGGCACCGCCCCCGCCACGATCACCGAGATCACCGCCGTCGCCACCAGGACCCGGTCCGCGGTGGGGTCGAGCACCTTGCCGACGGTGGACACCTGGTGCCAGCGCCGGGCCACGAAGCCGTCCACCCAGTCGGTGGCGCCGAGGACCGCCAACAGGATCGCGGCCCAGGTCTGACGGTGCGCGCCGAAGAGCAACCACACGAACACCGGGACACAGGCCAGGCGGACCAGGGTGATGGCATTGGGCACCGTGAGGATCCGGTCGACCCCGGGGTCGACTTCCTCGGGCGGCGTGCTCACGCCGGGCAGTCTACGAGGCACGCCGGAGGTCCCCCGGCCGCACTCCGGTGTGCTACGCAAGGCCGATGCCCCGATTCCGGCCGTTCGCCGGCCTGCGATACGACAGGTCCCTCCCCCTCGACAAGGTCATCGCCCCGCCCTACGACGTGGTCGGGCCCGAGGAACGGGCGGTGCTGGCGGCCCGCCATCGCGCCAACGCCATCCACGTGGAGCTCCCCGTCCAGGACAACCGCACGGGGCTCGACAAGTACCGTTCCGCGGCGCAGATCTTCGCCACCTGGCGCCAGGACGGGGTGCTCGTGCCCGAGGCCTCCGAGGCCTTCTACGCGTACCGGATGACGGTGCCGAGCGGCGCGTCGACCACCGGCGTCATCGGCGCGTTGGCGTGCGAGGCGCCGGGGGGCGACATCCTGCCCCACGAGCAGACCATCCCCAAGGACAAGAGCGACCGCCTCGACCTGTTGCGCCGTGCCGGGCCAACCTGTCGCCCATCTGGGGGCTGTCGCTGTCCCGCGGCCTGTCGGCCGCGTACGAGCCGGAGGGGCCGCCTGATGCCCAGGCCGTCGACGACGACGGGGTGATCCACGCCCTGTGGGTGCTCGACGCGCCCGCCGTCATCGAGGACATCGTGCGGTCGGTCGACTCCGCGCCGGTCGTGATCGCGGACGGCCATCACCGCTACGAGACCGCACTGACCTACCAGGCCGAGCGGCACGCCGCTCTCGACGGGGCCCCGGGCGACTACGACCTGGTCATGGCGTTGGTCGTCGAGCTGGCCGAAGGCCAGCTGTCGGTCGGTCCCATCCACCGCACCATCTCGGGCGATCCCCCCGACGTCGATGTGCCCGAGCTCTTCGGCCGGTGGTTCGACACCGTGCACGCCGGACCCAGCGACGAGCAGCTCGTCGAGGCGGTGGCGGAGTCCGGGGCGCTCGCGCTGGTCACCGGGCGCGGGGTGTGGCTGCTCACCCCCCAGGAGCAGACCTACGCCGACGCGGGCTCCGACCTCGACTCGAGCCTCGTGGCCCTGGCCGTCGAGGAGATGCCCGACGCCGTCGTGGCCTATGTCCACGACTGGCGGGGGGCGGTCTCGGCGGTGACCACGGGGGCGGCGGACGCCGCGCTGCTGCTAAGGCCGGTCACCGTCGAGCAGATCTCGGACTGGGCCCACGCTCGCCGGCGCATGCCACCCAAGAGCACCTACTTCTATCCCAAGCCCCGCACCGGAATGGTCTTCCGCACCGTCGAGGGCTGACGCCGACCGGCTCGAGCCGCACCGGCCGGGCCCGGCTGGGCCGAGGACCGGGCCGCCGAGGAACGGGCCGGGGCGGAGGACGGGCCAGGGCGGAGAGGAACACGGGCGCCGCGGCGCGCCCCCTTCGTCGCAGCGAGGCTGCGAACTGCGCCGCGGGCGCCCTGTTCCTGTACCCCCCCGATGGGCCTCGAGCCACATCCCGCCACAGGGTGACTCCGAGTGCCCATGGGGGTATCGGCTCGGCGCGATGGGTGGTTGAGAGCACCGCGTAGGACTCTGGTCCTGTATTGGCGTCCCCGCCGGCAGCCCGGCAGGCCCGCCGCCCGGCGTCACCGCGCGTCGCCGCGGCGGGAGTGGCGGGCCCGCGGGGCCCGTCCCGGTCAGCCCTCGACGGTCCAGGTCCCGCCCGAGGCGAGCAGGTCGGCGAGGTCACCGGGCCCGCGGCGCTCGTTGGCCTCGAGCAGCTGCCTCGTCATGGCCGCGCCGTACTCGGGGCGCTCCACCGCCCGGAAGACGCCGATGGGCGTGGGCTCGTAGGGCCCCCGGGCCAGGCGGCTGAGCTGGAAGGCCAGGCCCGGCTCGTCACGGCGCTCGTCGTGGACGAGCAGGGCGTCCTCACCGACGTCGGCCACCTCGGCGACGCGCAGGCGCCCGTCGGGCTCCATGACGACGCCGTGCTGCTGCTCGGAGCCGAAGCGGATGGGCTCTCCGTGCACGAGCGGGATGAGGTTGTCGGCGCGGACGTCGCGTCCGGTGATCTTCTCGAAGGCACCGTCGTTGAAGACGTTGCAGTTCTGGTAGATCTCGACGAAGGCGGCGCCGTCGTGGTCGTGGGCGCGGCGGAACATCTCCTGCATGTGCTTGCGGTCCATGTCGTGGGTGCGGGCCACGAAGCTGGCCTCGGCGCCCAGTGCCAGGCTGACCGGGTTGAAGGGTGTGTCGAGCGAGCCGAAGGGCGTGGACTTGGTGACCTTGCCCTGTTCCGAGGTGGGCGAGTACTGGCCCTTGGTGAGCCCGTAGATCTGGTTGTTGAACAGCAGGATCGTGATCTTGACGTTGCGGCGCAGGGCGTGGATGAGGTGGTTGCCGCCGATCGACAGCGAGTCGCCGTCGCCGGTGATGACCCACACGTCGAGGTCGGGCCGGGTCACCGCCAGGCCCGTGGCGATGGCGGGGGCCCGTCCGTGGATCGAGTGCATGCCGTAGGTGTTCATGTAGTACGGCAGGCGCGCCGCGCAGCCGATGCCCGACACGAACACCGTGTTCTCGCGCCGGACCCCGAGGTCGGGCATGAGCATCTGCAGGGCGGCCAGGATCGAGTAGTCGCCGCATCCCGGGCACCAGCGGACCTCCTGGTCCGAGGTCCAGTCCTTGCGGGTCGTGACCGGGATGGCGGTGTCGGTCATCAGCTGGCCACTTCCTCGTCGGTGACGGTGGTGGTGGGATTGGCGCCGAGCATCTCGAGCACCACCTCCTCGATCTCCGCGGCGCGGAAGGGGACGCCCTGGACCTTCGACAGCGTCCTGGCGTCGACCAGGAAATCGGCGCGGACCAGCTTGGCCAGCTGGCCCAGGTTGGCCTCGGGGACGAGCACCTTGTCGTAGGCGCCCAGCACCTCGCCCAGGTTGGAGGGGAACGGGTTGAGATGCACGAGATGGGCATGGGCCACCGGCAGCCCGCGGGCCCGGACACGGCGGACCGCCGGCGGCGATGGCACCGAAGGTGGACCCCCATCCGAGCACGAGTACCGGTGCGCCCCCCGTGCCGTCGGGGTCGTCGACCTCGAGCAGGGGGATGTCCTTGGCGATGCCGGCGACCTTGGCGGCGCGCAGATGGACCATGCGCTCGTGGTTGACGGGGTCGTACGAGACGTTGCCCGAGCCGTCCTGCTTCTCGAGGGCCCCGATGCGGTGCTCGAGCCCGGGGGTGCCGGGCACGGCCCACGGGCGGGCCAGGGTCTCCTCGTCGCGGACATAGGGCCAGAACACCGGCGTGCCGTCGTCGTCGGTGTGGTTGGTCTCGGTGGCGAACTCCACGGCCAGGTCGGGCAGCGTCGTCGGGGTCGGGCAGCCGCCACGGCTCGGCCCCGTTGGCCAGGTAGCCGTCGGACAGCACGATCACCGGGGTCCGGTACTTCACGCGCGATCCGGGCCGCCTCGATGGCGACGTCGAAGCAGTGCGAGGGCGTCATGGGAGCCACGATCGGCACCGGCGCCTCGCCGTGCCGGCTGTACATGGCATGGAGGAGGTCGGACTGCTCGGTCTTGGTGGGCAGGCCCGTCGAGGGGCCGCCGCGCTGGATGTTGATGACGAGGAGCGGGAGCTCGAGGCTCACGGCCATGCCGACGGACTCCGACTTGAGGTCCGCCCCGGGCCCGCTCGTGGTGGTGACGCCGAGCGACCCCCCGAAGGCGGCCCCGATGGCGGCTCCGACACCGGCGATCTCGTCCTCGGCCTGCACCGTGCGCACGCCGAAGTGCTTGTGCTTGGACAGCTCGTGGAGGATGTCGGACGCCGGGGTGATCGGGATAGGACCCGAGGAACAGCGGGAGATGCGCCTGGTGCGCCGCGGCGATGAGCCCCCAGGCCAGGGCGGTGTTGCCGGTGATGTTGGTGTAGACGCCGGGCTCGAGCGCGGCCGGTCGGACCTGGTAGTTGACCTCGAAGAGCTCGGCGGTCTCGCCGAAGTTGTAGCCCGCCTTGAAGGCCCGGGTGTTGGCGTCGAGCACCAGGGGGCTGTCGGCGAAGCGCTTCTCGATCCACCCCAGCGTTGGCTTCGACGGGCCGGCTGTAGAGCCAGCTCACGAGGCCCAGGGCGAAGAAGTTCTTGGACCGCTCGGCGTCGCGGGGCTTCACCCCGGCCTCCTTGGCGACCTCCATGGTGAGCGAGGTCATGGGGACCTCGTAGACCTTGTAGCCGACCAGGCTGCCGTCGGTGAGGGGGTTGGAGGCGTAGTTCCGCCTTCTCGAGGGCCCGCTCGTCGAAGGCGTCGACGTTGACGATGACCGTGCCGCCGGCGGCGACCGCCCCCACGTTCGTCTTGAGGGCGGCGGGGTTCATGGCCACGAGCACGCTGGGTTGGTCGCCGGGCGTGAGGATGTCGTGGTCCGAGATGTGGACCTGGAAGGCCGACACGCCGGCCAGCGTGCCCGCGGGCGCCCGGATCTCCGCCGGGAAGTCGGGAAGGGTGGCGGTGTCGTTCCCGAACATCGAGCTCACCGACGTGAACTGGGTGCCCGTCAGCTGCATCCCGTCGCCGGAGTCGCCGGCGAACCGGATGACCACCCGGTCGAGCTCGGTGGTCTGGTGGCGTGTCGCGGTGGACACCTGTCGGCCCCCTGTCTAGGGATCGGTCGACGCCCCCGACCGTCCACCTGGTGCGGGGCGCGCGAGCACCGACCCTTCGACGGCGAGCATACCGCCGCCACCGACCTGCCTCGGGAACCGGCGCCCCCGAGCGCCGTGGTCCCGGTCGTCCCGATTCGTCCGCGAGTCGACGCGGGCTGCCCGAAACCGGCGGTTTCCCTAGGCGATGGTGACCGCGGCGTCGAGGAAGACGTCCTGCACGGCGTGGAGCAGCTCGACGCCCGTCGGCCATGGGCCGCTGGAAGGCCTTGCGGCCGACGATCAGGCCCGGTCCCACCCGCCCGCTTGTTGATGACCGCGGTGCGCACGGCCTGGGCCAGGTCGTCGGCACCCTTGGACTCGCCGCCGGAGTTGATGAGGCCGATGCGGCCCGCGTAGCAGTTGATCGACCTGCCAGCGGGTGAGGTCGATGGGGTGGTCGGTCGTGAGCTGCTCGTAGACGAGCGGGTCGGTCTTGCCGAACTTCAGGGCGTTGTAGCCCCCGTTGTTCTCGGGCTGCTTCTGCTTGATGAGGTCGGCCTCGATGGTGACGCCGATGTGGTTGGCCTGGCCGGTGAGGTCGGCCGGCGACGTGGTAGTCGGCCTCGTTGGTCTTGAAGGCGGGGTTGCGCAGGTAGCACCACAGGACGGTGAACAGGCCGAGCTCGTGGGCCTCGGCGAAGGCGGCCCGCACCTCCTGGATCTGGCGGTCGCTCTCCTCGGAGCCGAAGTAGATGGTGGCCCCCACGCCCACCGCCCCGAGGTCGGCGGCCTGGCGGACCGAGCCGAACATGACCTGGTCGTACTGGTTCGGGTAGTGGAGGAACTCGTTGTGGTTGAGCTTGACGATGAACGGGATCCGATGCGCGTAGCGGCGGGCGACGACGCCCGAGGCCGCCCAGGGTGGTGGCGATGCCCGAGGACGCCGCCTCGAGGGCCAGCTCGCACCAGGTTGGCGGGGTCGAAGTAGGCGGGGTTCTTGGCGAAGCTGGCCGCGCCGGAGTGCTCGATGCCCTGGTCCACGGGGAGGATCGACAGGTAGCCGGTCCCGCCCAGCCGGCCGTGGCTGGTACAGCGTGGCCAGGTTGCGGACCACGGGGATGGGCCGGTCGGTGTCGAGGAAGACCCGGTCGATGTAGTCCGGGCCCGGGAGGTTCAGCTCGTCGGCGGTGACCCCCTTGCACGTGTGGGTGAGCAGGCTCTCGGCCTCGTCGCCGAGCAGCGCCTCGATGTCGGTGGCCACGGGTGACGCCTCCTGTCGGAGAATGTGCGGGTGCAGGGTCCGAGCCTACCGCCCCGCCGTTCTGCTGCTCTCCGGGGCTACGGGGCCGACGCCCCAGCGCCTTGACGGCCCGTTCGAGGCCGGTCGTCGTCCACGTCGTGGTGGGTGACGAGGCGCAGGACGCCGGGGGCGATGGTCCCGGCCAGGATGCCCTCGGCGCTGGAGGTGGTCGACCACACGCTCGGGCGTCGGGGTGGGTGAAGATCGACCATGTTGGTCGGGATGGACTCCGGGTCGCAGCCGGCGTCGGGCCACCGGTCCGCCACCGCCTGGGCCAGGCGGCGGGCCCGGGCGTGGTCCTCGGCCAGGCGGTCGACCATCGTCGTCAGGGCCACGAGCCCGGCGGCGGCGATGACCCCCGCCTGGCGCATGCTGCCCCCCAGCCGCAGCCGCTCGACGCGGGCCCGGTCGATGACGTCGACGGGGCCGGCCAGGACCGAGCCCACCGGGCGCGCACAGGCCCTTGGAGAGACACGACATCACCGTGGTCACCGGGGCCGCGAAGCGGGCCGCCGGCGACGCCCGTGGCCACCTCGGCGTTGAAGAGCCGGGCCCCGTCCATGTGGACGGGGAGGCCGCGCGGCCGCGGCGACGACGGCCTCGAGGGCGTCGAGGCTCCACGGCACTGCCCCCCGACGGCATGTGGGTGTTCTCGACGCAGACGAAGCCCGGGCGTCGGGTGGTGGTGCTGACGCCGCCTCGAGCGCCCAGGCCACGTCGGCCGGCGACGAGGGTGCCGTCGGTGTCGTCCACGGCGTGGACCTGGACCCCGGCGTTGGCGCGCCGCCGCGCCGGCCTCGTAGATGACGACGTGTTGGCGCCGACCGGCGATGGCGAGGTCCCCGGGGGGCACAGGACGCGCAGGGCCGCCTGGTTGGCCATGCGTCCCCGACGGGACGTACATCGCCGCGGGCTTGCCGACGCGCTCGCGCGTAGGCCTCCTCGAGCGCGTTGACGGTGGGGTCGTCGCCGTAGCCGTCGTCGCCCACCTCGGCCTCGGCCATGGCCCGGCGCATCTCGGGCGTGGGGCGGGTGACGGTGTCGCTGCGGAGGTCGACGAAGCCTGACCCGCCGCGTAGGAGCGGTCGCCGGGGGCATGGCGTCGATGCTAGCGACGGCCGCCTGCGGCTCCTCGGCGTTGGCGCTTGCCGGGGTCGGCCCAGCGCGAGCAGGCGCTCGGCGGCGTCGGCCAGCTCGGGGTCGACCGACACCACGCGGGCGAAGAGCTCCCGGGCCCGGGGGACGTCGCCGGCCCGCTCGTAGAGGTCGGCCAGCACGTACCACTGGCGGAGATGGCGGTCACCGGGGTTGCGCAGGTTGCGGGCCGCCACCGGCGGTGGCGAGCACCAGGATGGCCTCGTCGAGCTTCCCGACCTCGGCCAGGTCCTCGGCCAGCACGAGACGGCCTTCGACGAGGACGTCGGCCGACGGCGACGAGCGCGCGCAATTCCTTCCAGAGGGCCTCGACGCGTCGGTGGTGGCCCATGGCGCGGTGGCAGTCCATGAGGACCGGGACCTGGCTGGGGTCGCCGCCCGAGAGCTGGCGCGCCGCGCTCGAGATGCCTGACCGCCTCGCGCCAGCGGCCCAACCGGTAGCACACCAGCCCGTGCAGCTCCCGGGCTGCGGCGGACTCGGGCACCTGGTCGGCGAGGTCCCGGGTGATGCGAAGCGCTTCGGGGTAGCGGTCGCGCTCGTAGGCGCGCGCCGCGGCGGCCAGCCGGTCGGCCACCTTGCCGCGCCTTGGCGCGCCCGACCGCGCCGGCGAGCTCTTCGACCACGTCGGTGGGGAGGGCCTCGTCGGACGGGCGCGACGTCGGTGAGGGGCGTCGGTCGGTGGTGGCTGCACGCGCCGGGCTGCGCGACCCACGCGACCGGGGAGGGCGCGCCCCGCGTTCGGGGTCGTCGGTTGCCACGCCGTCGAAGACCCAGACCTCCTCGGTCCATTGCGGGCGCGGGTGCCCGAGGGCCGCCCGCGCCTTCTCGCGCTCGTCGTCCGGACCGTGCTCGCCGTCCTCGCCGAGCAACCGGGCCCCTTTGCGGGCGACGCTCCCCCATCCCCGCCCCTCGGCGGGCAGTCGGGGGGCGGGCGGTTTGCGGTCCGCCGGGCGCGCCACCCGCGGTCGTTCCCCCACCGGCCCTCTCGGCGCGCGGCCTGTCGGTCGTCCGCGACGGGCGCGGCCTGTCGGTCGAGCGAGGCGGGCGCGGCCTGTCGGTCGAGCGAGGCGGGCGCGGCCTGTCGGTCGAATCCCTGCCGGCTCTCACATCCCCTGTGGCATCGCGGCTCCGGCTGGCGTCGCGGTCTCCGGCTGGCATCGCGGTCGGCGTGACTGGGGCGAGGAGTTCGTCGGGCGTCACCCTCGGCACGGCGCGGGCGCGGTGGGCCGCCCGTCGGTCCTCCACCCCGACGCTCGGGTCGGGGACCGGCGCGGCCCCTTGCGTCCCGCCCGGCGCTGTCTCGGCCTGTTCGGTCCCGGTCTGATGCCTCTCGCCGGGGATACGACGAACGGCTCGAGTCCCCGTCGGCACGGCGCGGCCGTGGTGTTCCCCTGGCGTCACCGTCACCGCGACGCGCGGCGGGAGCGGGACGGACACGACCGTCGCCTCGACGGGCCGGAGGTGCTCCGCGGTGTTCTCCTCCTCTGCTGTCGGGTCTCGTCGCCCTCCCCGCACCCTGGCCCCGGGGGCGGTCGCCGGAGCGGGCCGCGGCCCCCCGGTCGGGTCGATCGGTGCTCCTAGCTGGGCGTTCGTCCCTCGATACCCGGGGGGCCGGGGGCGGGCGGCTGCGGTCCGCTCCGGCGCTCCGACCGGGCGTGGCCCGACCCGGGGGCGCGCTCCTGCGGCCTCGATCGGTGGCGGGGCGCCCGCTTCGGGGACCGTCGGGTCTGCGGGGACGCCCCGATGCTGCGTCCCTGGGCACCCGCCGAGTGTACCGACCCGGGTTGGGACTCCCCCCGAGGGCTGTCACGAGCTGTCGGGCTGCTCGAGGGACATGCGGCCACAGCGCAGGTCGCCGTCGCTCCATCAGCGCGAGGATGGATCGTGAAACGTTAACGTTTCCGTCATATCCCGAAACGTGGGTGCCGGGATGGACGAAAGCGAGGGCCGACGTGCGACGACTCACTGGAGTCACATCAATGGCACTGTCAATCATCGTGGCGGCATTGCTGCTGGCAGCCTGCAGTTCTTCACCGTCGCCATCAGGCTCGGCCGGCTCCACGGGAGGCACCAAGCAGCCGGGAGGCACGGCCACCTGGGCCGAGGCCCCGAACACCCGCGCCAACTACATCTTCCCGTTCATGAGCCTCGCCTTCTTCAGCGTGGACAACATCAACCAGTTCCAGTTCCTCATGTACCGCCCGCTGTACTGGTTCGGCAACGGGGCACAGCCCACCCTCAACCCGTCGCTGTCCCTGGCCGAGTCCCCGGTCTACTCCAACAACAACACCACTGTCGTCGTGAAGATGAAGCCCTACAAGTGGTCCAACGGTGAGACCGTGACCGCCCAGGACATCATGTTCTGGATGAACATGATGCACTCGGACAAGGCCAACTGGGCCGCCTATGCACCGGGCTACATCCCCGACAACATCAAGAGCATCACCGGTCGACAGCCCGACGCAGCTGACCTTCACCCTGTCGGCGCCGGTGAACCCGTACTGGTTCACCTACAACCAGCTGTCGCAGATCACGCCCCTCCCCGTGGCCTGGGACATCACCAGCACCGGGGCGACGGCGGGTTCGGGTGGGTGCTCGGCGGCTGCCTTCGGAACGCCGATGCAAGTGTGACGCCGTCTACACCTTCTTGTCGAAGCAGGCCGGGCTACGACCCGCCAACCCGCACGCCACCAACAACTCGCTGGCAACCTATGCCACCAACCCGATCTGGCAGGTCGTGGACGGGCCCTGGAAGCTGTCCTCGTTCGACGCCTCGGGCAACATCAGCTTCGTCCCGAACCCGAGCTACTCGGGCTCGCCCAAGCCGACGCTGGCCAAGTTCATCGAGCTGCCCTTCACCACCGACGACGCCGAGTTCAACGCCTTGGTGGGCGGGCAGGTCAACTTCGGGTACCTGCCCCTTGCAGGACGTGACCAAGGCGACGACGAACCCGCTCGTGCCGGCCGCCAACAACCCCCGCCTGTCGGACTTCACTCTGGCGCCGCTGTACACCTGGTCGATCAACTACTTCCCGGAGAACTTCAACTCCACCGGGGACGAGGGCAACGCCGGGGCCATCTGGAAGCAGCTCTACATCCGCCAGGCCTTCCAGTACCTCGTCGACCAGCCGCTCTACATCAACAAGATCGACAAGGGCTACGGCGTGCCGACCTACGGCCCGGTCCCGGTCGAGCCGCCGAACCCGTTCGTCGTCGAACTGTCGAGAAGAGCAACCCCTACCCCTACAGCCTGTCCAAGGCCAAGAGCCTGCTCACGAGCCACGGTTGGAAGGTCGTTCCCGACGGGACGACCACCTGCACGAGCCCGGGCACCGGAGCGAACCAGTGCGGGACGGACATCCCCGCCGGGCGCCAAGCTCGGACTTCAACCTCGAGTACGCCAGCGGCAACGCGTCGCAGGACCAGCTCATGAACACCGAGAAGTCGTCGTGGGCCCAGGTCGGGTTCAACATCACCTGAGCCAGGCGTCGTTCGACACGGTGATCGGCAACGCCACGGCCTGCACCCCCGTCGCCGAGCTGCACCTGGGAGCTCGAGAACTGGGGAGCCGGCTGGGTCTACGCCCCGGACTACTACCCCACCGGTGAGGAGATCTTCTCCACCGGGGCGGGGTCGAACTCCGGGAGCTACAGCGACGCCACCAACGACGCGCTGACGGTCAAGACCAACACCACCAACACCGACCTCACCCAGTGGGAGAACTACCTGGCCCAGCAGCTTCCGGTGGTCTGGCAGCCCAACACGGTGACGTCGATGTCGGAGATCCAGAACACGCTGCACGGCGTGCTCCCCCAGGACCCGCTGTGGAGCATCAACCCGGAGAACTGGTACTTCGTGAAGTAGCGTCCGCTCGGTGAAGTCGAGGCGTCGTCACGGTACCGCCCCGGTCTCGGCTCAAGCGGCTCGAGGCCGGGGCGGTCCCGCGTCGCGGGGCGAGCGGCGATGATCGGCTTCATCTTCCGGACGGTTCCTCCAGGCCGATCGTCGTCGTCCTGGGCGTGATGCTGATCGTCTTCCTCTTGGCCCACATCATCCCCGGGGGAGCCGCCCGCGCCGCTCTCGGGCCCCGGGCCACGAAGCTCCAGATCAAGCAGTTCAACCACCTGAACCACTACGACCAGCCCTTGATCAAGCAGTTCTGGCTCTACCTCAAGGGGCTGGTCACCAGCTTCGATCTCGGCTACTCGTACCACTGGAACCAGGGTGTCACCCAGGTCATCCTGGCCCGGCTGCCCGAAGACCCTCGTCCTCGTGGGCATCGGAACCTTCGTGGCGTTCGTCGTCGCCGTGCCGCTGGGCATCTTGCAGGTGGTCCGGCGCAACAAGCCGATCGACTACGTCCTCACGAGCCTGTCGTTCGTCTTCTACGCCATGCCGGTGTTCCTGCTCGGGGCGCTACTGATCCTGTACTTCTCGTTCGATCTCCACTGGTTCTCCTCCGAGGCTCCCCAGGGGACCACGGTGGGAGCCATCCTGTCCGCAGCCCCGGGGACTGGTCCTCCCGGTGTTCACGCATCGCCGCGCTCACCATCGCCTCGTTCAGCCGGTACATGCGGTCCTCGATGATGGAGACCCTCACCGAGGACTACGTGCGGACGGCTCGGGCCAAGGGCGCGGGCCCACGCCGTGTCCTGTACGTCCACGCCTTGCGCAACGCCGTGATCCCCATCATCACCCTGCTCGGGCTGTCGATCCCGGCCATCGTGGGCGGGGCCATCATCACCGAGAGCCTGTTCAACTACCCGGGGATGGGACTGCTCGCCTACCAGGCGATCACCAACACCGACATCCCGTTGCTGCTGGGGACCACGTTCTTCGCCACCCTGGCCACGATCGTCGGATCTCTGCTCGCCGACATCCTCTACGCCGCCGTCGACCCGAGGATCCGCTATGCCAAGTGACGACGACCGCGACCGTTCGGGCTCGCCCTGGTCGAGCCGCGCCGCGGTCGGAGGACGCCGTTCCCGGGGTCCGCCATCCCTCCCAGCGGGTCACTCGACGCCCGGGCCGGTCATCCCCAACGGGGCTGCACCGGCCGGAGGGGAGGCGGTCTCCACCGGGAGCATGTTCCGACAGATCGTGTCGGTGTTCGTCGAGAACAAGCTGGCGGTGGCGGGCCTGGTGGTGATCGTCGGGATGGTGCTGTTCTGCTTCGTGGGGCCGTTCTTCTACCACACCAACCAGGTCAACGCTCAGGTCGCGTTGCTCAAGTCCACCCAGAACACCGGGCCCGCGGCGGGCCATCCCCTCGGCACCGACAGCTCGGGGTTCGACGTCCTCGGCCGGATCATGTTCGGGGGGAGGAACTCTCTCATCGTCGGGTTCGCCGCCGCCATCGCGGCCACCCTGTTCGGCGTGGTCTACGGCGCGGTCTCGGGGTTCTTCGGCGGCTGGATCGACGCCTTCATGATGCGGTTCGTCGACGTCCTGCTCTCGATCCCCCAGCTCTTCCTGCTCATCGTCCTGGCGGTGATCTTCCAGACCTCGCTCATCTTGCTGATCATCGTCATCGCCTTCGTGGCCTGGCTCGTGCCCGCCCGACTCATCCGGGGCGAGACCCTGACGCTCCGGGTACGCGAGTACGTCCAGGCCGTCAAGGTGATGGGAGGCAGTCGGAGCCGAATCGTGTTCCGCCACATCATCCCCAACACGGTGGGGACCATCGTCGTGAACGCCACCTTCCAGGTGGCCGACGCCATCCTGCTCATCTCCTACCTGGGCTTCCTCGGCCTCGGGCTGCCCGCCCCCCAGACCGACTGGGGGTCGATGATGAACACGGTGGTGAGCGACGCCGGGAACGGGTACTGGTGGAAGATCTATCCCGTCGGGGCCGCCATCGTGCTCGTGGTCGTGGCCTTCAACTTCGTGGGCGACGCCTTGCGTGACGCCCTCGAGGTCCGGCTGCAACGTCGCTGACGATCCCCCTGCCTACGGGGTGAAGGCCTTCAGCCCACCGCCGTGGGCACCCGCTCGTCGGGGGCGCTGCCGGTGGGCGTCTGCAGCGGGAAGTGGCAGGCGGCCATGTGCCCGGCGCCGAAGGGCCGCAGCGGCGGTTCCTCCTGCGCGCAGATGTCCTGGGCGAAGGGGCAGCGGGTCCGGAACCGGCAACCCGAAGGCGGGTTGAGCGCCGAGGGCAGCTCTCCTCGGATGTGGCCTTTCGGCTTGGCCCGCGCCCGAGCCACGTCGGGCTCGGGGATGGCGTCGATCAACGCCCGCGTGTACGGATGCACCGTGTTCTCGTAGACGCGCTGGGCGGGGCCGAACTCCACCAGCTTGCCGAGGTACATGACCCCCATGGAGTCGGCGACGTACTTCACCACGGCCAGGTCGTGGGTGATCACGATGTAGGTGAGCTCGTGGCGGGCCTGGAGCTCTTTCAAGAGGTTCAGGATCTGGGCCTGGATGGAGACGTCGAGGGCCGAGACCGGTTCGTCGGCCACGATCAGCCGGGGCTCGAGGGCCAGGGCCCGGGCCAGCCCGATCCGCTGGCGTTGCCCGCCGGAGAACTCGTGCGGGTAGAGCTCGCCGGCGTTGGGGTTGAGTCCCACCTCGTTCAGGAGGGCTCTCACCTTCTCGGCCCGCTCGGCGGCGTTGCCGATGCCCTGGACGGCGAAGGGCTCGCGCAGGATGGTGCCCACCCGCATCCGGGGGTCGAGCGAGGCGTAGGGGTCCTGGAACATGAGCTGCATGTCGCGGCGCTTGTCGCGCAGCGCCCTGCCGTCGAGGCGACGGATGTCCTCGCCTTCGAAGACGATCCGACCGGCATCGGCGCGCTCGAGCGCCACGGTCAAGCGCCCGATGGTGGTCTTGCCGCAACCCGACTCGCCCACCAGGCCGAAGGTCTCGCCCTTGCGGATGGCGAAGGAGACATCCGAGACGGCCTTGACGCTGCCGATCCGTCTCTGCAGCAGCGCTCCCGCCGTGACGGGGAACTCCTTCACGAGGTGTTCGACCTGGAGGAGGACGGGCTGGTGCTCGAGTCTCTGGGCTCGGGTCCGGTGGTCGGCCAGCACCGATCCGTCGGGCCCGATCTCGGCCCCGAGCACGACGTCGCCCGATGCCACCGCGGCCTTCGACGCAGCCGACGCGTGCTCCTCGCCGGTGCCCACCGGGTAGAAGCACGCGGCCAGGTGCGTGGGCCCGCCCCCGACGCTGCGCTCGAGCTCGGGCTCGACGTCCCAGCACTTCTCCCGGGCGAACCGGCACCGGGGGGCGAAGCGGCAGTGGTGCAGGGGACTGGGAGAGGTCGGGCGGCAGCCCCGCGATGCTGCGTAGGGGGACCGAGGCGTCCTGGTCCAACTTGGGGACCGACGCCAGGAGGGCCTCGGAGTAGCGGTGGCGCATGGCGCTGAACATCTCGAGGGTGGGTGCCTCCTCGACGATCTTCCCGGCGTACATCACGAGCACGCGGTCGGAACGCCCGGCGATGACCCCCATGTCGTGGGTGATGAGGACGACGGCCATCTTCAGCTTCTGCCGGAGGTCGTCGATGAGGTCGAGGATCTGCGCCTGGATGGTGACGTCGAGAGCGGTGGTGGGCTCGTCCGCGATCAGCAATTTCGGCTCGCACGCCAGCGCCATGGCGATCATGACCCGCTGGCGCAGGCCGCCCGAGAGCTGGTGGGGATAGGAGTCGAGGCGCTCGCGGGGCCGGGGCATGTCGACCAGGGAGAGGACCTCGAGGGCGCGCTCGCGGGCTTGGGCCTTGGTGGCCCCGCGGTGGAGGCGGACGCTCTCGGCGATCTGGCGGCCGATGGTCATGGTGGGGTTGAGCGAGGTCAGAGGGTCCTGGAAGATCATGCCGATCGTCGTTGCCGCGGACCTTGCACATCTGCTTCTCCGACAGCGGGACGACGTCACGGCCGAGGAGGCGGATGGAGCCGGCGGTGATGTGCCCGACGTTGGGCAGGAGCCGCATGACCGCCAGGCCGGTGGTGGTCTTGCCGCAGCCGGACTCCCCCACCACGCCGACGCACTCGCCCTCGTCGACGTGGAACGAGACGCCGTCCACGGCCACGACGGAGGAGCGCCGGAGATGGAACTCGGTCGTGAGGTTCTCGACCTCGAGAACGGCGCTCACCGGCCTCCTCGGTGACCAGTCGGGACCCACCCGCGTGGGTCTGTCGAGGCCCTACGCTACCTGCGAATTGCGCGGGCGGAGCGGACGCGAGAGGTCGGAACGGGAGAAGGGCCCCCGCTCTCGCAGGGGCCCATCTCCATCGAAGTATCCCGGCGACGTCCTACTCTCCCAGGGAGTCTCCCCCCAAGTACCATCGGCGCTGGCGGGCTTAACTGCCGTGTTCGGAATGGGAACGGGTGTTGCCCCGCCGCCATGGTCACCGGAAATCATGCTCCTCTCAGGAGCCGACCGGCCCCGGAGGTGGAGCGGCCGTCCGGCCACCCCGTGAGCGTTCCATAGCGAGCGCGAGCAAAAATGTCTCCAAGCCCTCGGCCGATTAGTACCGGTCGGCTGAACACGTTGCCGTGCTTACACCTCCGGCCTATCAACGTGGTGATCTAGCCACGGGCCTTACCAGGTTGTCCTGTGGGAGACCTCATCTTGGAACGAGCTTCGCGCTTAGATGCTTTCAGCGCTTATCCCATCCGTAGGTCGCTAACCAGCCGTGCCCTTGGCAGGACAACTGGCACACGAGAGCTACGTCCGTCCCGGTCCTCTCGTACTAGGGACAGCCTTCCTCAGGTCTCCTGCGGCTGCATCGGATAGGGACCGACACGATTGTTACCACCGGCGATGTTCTCACCGGGGGCCAGGGCATTTCTGCCTGGCTCTGCATGTCGCCATGCAGGTCGGACCATATCTTCACCACTCTCATTCAGAGGTGGCGCCTGGCGTATGGTCTCTGAGGATTCCGGATCCCCTCGTTCGAGAATCCAGCCTTTCCTGCTGATTGGCCGCACCTGTCACATTGTCACTGCCCTCTATGAGGACGAGTAGCGCAGGATTCAACGGCGTTTCCAGCAAATAGCCAAGTTTATAGACAGCGCGGTTTCTTCCACTGTCTCGCGACGTTCTAAACCCAGCTCGCGTACCGCTTTAATGGGCGAACAGCCCAACCCTTGGGACCGGCTTCAGCCCCAGGATGCGACGAGCCGACATCGAGGTGCCAAACCTTCCCGTCGATATGGACTCTTGGGGAAGATGAGCCTGTTATCCCCGGGGTACCTTTTATCCGTTGAGCAACGGCGCTTCCACAAGCCACCGCTGGATCACTATGCCCTGCTTTCGCACCTGCTCGACTTGTAGGTCTCGCAGTCAAGCTCCCTTGTGCCATTGCACTCGACGGCTGATTGCCAACCAGCCTGAGGGAACCTTTGGGCGCCTCCGTTACAATTTAGGCAATCTGTTAGCCCGGCAACTTGTATCTCATGCTTGGCAGTACATCCTTGGAGATGAACGATCCCATCTGCGGCGCGGAGGGCGCCGGAATGTAGATCTGTAACCCATCTCGCTGCTGCCGCACACTGGTCTCCACACCAACATCTCGTCGTATCACCGCCTGAAGCAATTCCACTTCAGAAGCGCTGAAGCTTTGAGTGTTGAGGTAGAGACCACGACACTGGCTCGACTTCCTTGAGCCATCGTCCATGAACCAAACCGCCATGCTCAGCGGCGTGAGCTCCAAGTCCGGCGGAATCACCTTGCGGCGATTCACGTAGAACCGAGTTCGGAACTCCTCAAGAGCCAGATGCGAAAGCGTCGTAAACCCGATATTCCAAGAAATGGTTCCGAGCCGATTTCGCTTCTGCCTCACCGTTGGTGGCGTACGGACCCAGTCACGCCATTCGTTGAATTTCCAACCGACATAAGCCGATTGTGCCAACGCATGTTCGATCTTGATCCGTGCCGCCACGGAACCACGCTGCCTCTCAAGATGAGCATCGCCGAGGAGCATTCCCGTAAGGATCTGCTCCAGACGATCAGTCATCGTCAAAGAGGCCTTGTAGTTCCGCAAGGCAACTGTATTCATAAACGCAACTGCCGTCTCGAGGTCATTTCTGCCTCGATCTGCATGTCGCCATGCAGTTCAGACCATCCCATCACCCGTTGCAAAGCAACGGGGCTCTCGTTGTGGTCGTTGAGGTAGGCGGCAAATCTCCGCCCAACCTGCTGATTGTCCGCACTGGTCAGATTTTCACTGCCCATGTCACAAAGCTACAAGTGCGATGTAACACCGACGAGTACTGCCAGATACTCGGATGTTCCAGCATACGCCGAAAGTTTTATCTCACATGGTTGCCCATGATTCGCCCCATTTTGTTAAGGCGACCGCCCCAGTCAAACTACCCACCTGACGCTGTTCCCGATCCGGATCACGGACCTGGGTTAGGGCCCCGGCACGAAAAGGGTGGTATTTCAAGGTTGTCTCCACCTCGGCTGGCGCCGAAGCTTCAAAGACTCCCACCTATCCTACACAATCCGTACCAAAGCTCAACATCAAGCTGTAGTAAAGGTCCACGGGGTCTTTCCGTCCTGATGCAGCTAACGAGCATCTTTACTCGTAGTTCAATTTCGCCGGGTCTGTGGTTGAGACAGTAGGAAAGTCGTTACGCCATTCGTGCAGGTCGGAACTTACCCGACAAGGAATTTCGCTAAGTGCTGTTACTTGGTGACCTACCGATCGAACTGCTGATCAATAGGCGGGCCGTACGTTTCCGCCAGCCTCCCTACGTCGCCGTAGGGCTCGGACCATCTCATCATCTCACCGGATCTTGCTCGGTGAGACGGTCGGCGTATGGCCTCTGAGGATTCTCGGAGTCAAACAAGAACACCGAGCCTTTCCTGCTGATTTTCCGCACCTCTCACATTGTCACTGCCGCTACGAGCAGAACGTGCAAACAAGCTGTCACGTTCCGACGTGAACGACGAGTAGTGGAGGATTCACCGGGTTTTCCAGCATATAGCCGACTGCGCACCACATCGTCACCGATGTGGGGGGCAGCTACCTCTAAGTATCTAGAGGTTTCCCTACCTTAGGACCGTTATAGTTCACGCACTTCCCCCATATCGCTATGGGGCGTGGACCATATCTTCATCCACCTGGCTTCACAGATGGAGCCTTGCGTATGGCCTCTGAGGATTCCCAGTCCCTCAATACGGCGAGGATGCTGCTCTCGTCGTATCGGCGCTCTTCGGTTTCGGTCATCGGGCTCCTCAGGATGAGGATGTCACCGATTCCCTCTGTCGACAGCGACCGATCTGGCAGGACGAGCTCGTAGACCTTCAAAGTGCAGATCAACGAGCGCTCTCGACGGATCGGGACATTGAAGCTTCCCTCTCCATCGACGAATCCGGCTACCCAGTTGCCCAGGTCACACGGAATCTGATCCAGCCAGCTCGAGGAACTAGGCCTTTCCTGCTGATTGTCCGCACTGGACGGATTGTCACTACTCACGCCGTCAACCTACGAACAGGTTGTGACGTGAATGAGTACCGCCAGATTCACGGGGTTTCCAGCATATAGCAAGGTTTGTTCCAGTCGGTTACCCAACTGGAGCCGCAACTGGTGTTTACGGCCGCCGTTTACCGGGGCTTAGGTTCAGGGCTTCGCCCGAGGGCTAACCCTTCCCCGTAACCTTCCGGCACCGGGCAGGCGTCAGAGCGTATACATCGTCTTAGGACTTCGCACGCTCCTGTGTTTTTAGTAAACAGTCGCTTTCCCCTGGTTTCTGCGGCCCCCTCAGGCTCAGGACGCGAAGTCCTTTCACCCTAGCGGGGCCCTCCTTCTCCCGAAGTTACGGAGGTAATTTGCCGAGTTCCTTAACCACAGTTCTCCCGATCGCCTTGGTATTCTCTACCCGCCCACCTGTGTCGGTTTGGGGTACGGGCACCGTGCCAGCTCGCTAGAGGCTTTTCTCGGCAGCATGGGATCAGTGACTTCGCCTGATCGGCTCGGCATCGCGTCTCGGGATGTACGGGGTCCGGATTTGCCTAGACCCCTCCCTACACGCTTACCCCAGGACAACCAACGCCTGGGCTCACCTACCCTCCTGCGTCCCCTCTTCGCTACCCGCCTCCGAATCGGTCGGTTCGGCCCGAAGGCCAGCCCCTTAGGAGTTCGGAATTGGGTTGGGCGCGGACACGGTGGTGCTGGAATATCAACCAGCTGTGCATCGACTACGCCTCTCGGCCTCGCCTTAGCTCCCGACTCACCCTGGGGGGATTAGCCTTCCCCAGGAACCCTTGGGCTTACGGCGGAGGGGTTTCTCACCCCTCTCTCGCTACTCATACCAGGATTCTCACTCGAACCCGCTCCACGACGGTTCCCACCGGCGCTTCACTGCAGAGTTCGACGCTCCCCTACCACTCCCACCCGTAATCCCCGGAAGGCACCGCAAGCGGCGCGTTCCGGGCGGAATGGAAATCCGCGGCTTCGGCTCTTGACTTGAGCCCCGTTACATTGTCCGCGCAGGACCACTCGACCAGTGAGCTATTACGCACTCTTTCAAGGGTGGCTGCTTCTGAGCCAACCTCCTGGCTGTCTTTGCGTTCCCACATCGTTTTCCACTTAGTCAAGAATTTGGGGCCTTAGCCGGCGATCTGGGCTGTTTCCCTTTCGACCAACGAAGCTCATCCCCCGTGGTCTCACTGCCGGGCTCTGGAGCATCGGCATTCGGAGTTTGATTGGGGTCGGTAAGCTTGTAGGCCCCCTAACCCATTCAGTGCTCTACCTCCGATGCTGAACGCCCGACGCTGCACCTAAATGCATTTCGGGGAGAACCAGCTATCACCGAGTTTGCTTGGCCTTTCACCCCTATCCACAGGTCATCCCCCCTGTTTTCAACCAGGGTGGGTTCGGCCCTCCACGGGGTCTTACCCCCGCTTCAGCCTGCCCATGGATAGATCACTCGGCTTCGGGTCTACCACATGCGACTGTACGCCCTATTCAGACTCGCTTTCGCTCCGGCTCCCCCTCTCGGGTTAACCTCGCCACACACGGTAACTCCCTGGCTCATTCTTCAAAAGGCACGCCATCACGGCCGGCCATGTGATCCCATACCGAAGTACGGGGACCGACGACGCTCTGACTGTTTGTAAGCCAACGGTTTCAGGTACTATTTCACTCCCCTCCCGGGGTACTTTTCACCTTTCCCTCACGGTACTTGTCCGCTATCGGTCGCCTGTGAGTACTTAGCCTTACGAGGTGGTCCTCGCAGATTCACACCGGCTTTCCCGGATCCGGCGCTACTTGGGAAATCCAATCGGAGACCTCTGACCTTTCGCGTACGGGGCTCTTACCGTCTGTGGCGTGGTGTTCCAAACCACTTCTGCTAGGTCGAGGCTTTGTAACTCCGTGAAGGGTCTGGCGCCCCTTCTATTGGCTCCCACAACCCCCAACCGGCAACGCCACCAGGCTTGACACCGGTTCGGTTTGGGCTATTCCCGTTTCGCTCGCCGCTACTAAGGGAGTCGCTGTTGCTTTCCTCTCCTCGGGGTACTGAGATGTTTCAATTCCCCCGGTTCCCTCTCTCGGTCCTATGCGTTCAGACCGGAGTGACACCCCATGACGGGTGCCGGGTTTCCCCATTCGGACATCCACGGATCGAAGCTTGGTCGGCAGCTCCCCGTGGCTTTTCGCAGCCTCCCACGTCCTTCTTAGGCTTCAGGCGCCAAGGCATCCACCGTTGGCTCTTTGTAGCTTGGAGAACAAAGATGCTCGTGCTCGCTATGGAATTCTCAAGGGGCGCGCGCTGCCGTCATTGGAGATCGACGGCCGGACGAAGTGCGCGAGCGGTCGACGAGCGCGGACGCCTGTCGACTTCACGGAAGCAGCGACAGACTGAGTCGCTCCCTCAAAACGGAACAGTGAGGTCCGACGATCACACAGACCCGGGATACGGGGCCGGCCCGGGCCGCTCCCTCGAGGGGAACGGGTCGGACGCGGCGGCCGCCGAGAATGCGCAAGCGCCGAATAACCAGTGATCGACTGGGAGTCCTCGACCGGAATGGTCGAGAAAATGACTCCTTAGAAAGGAGGTGATCCAGCCGCACCTTCCGGTACGGCTACCTTGTTCACGAGTGCCCCCATATCGCTATGGGGCGTGGACTATATCTTCATCCTGGTTTGTATCTGTTGGCGCTTCACTGGATGCCACGAGCTCACCAGTCGCATGAACGACTCGTGAGAACAACTCCGTACGAATACCCTCCAATGGTCCGGATCCACTCGGACACTCGGGTTGTGCACCCGACCGCACCGAATGGCCCAGCCATCGAGGATCGCAATCACCGATTCGAGACTTGCCCGGTCCTTCTGACAAAGCTGTAGGTACAGCCTCGCCGTGGGATCCCTGGGCATCCCGCCGTCAGTGTCGAAGTACCCCCGCACGTAGGACAAACCGTGCGGCGTTCCGACAAGACAAAGCGGGTCGAAGTCCAGGGACAAGAACTTCGCAGTTGTCTCGAGCACCCACACGTTTCTCTTCCGACCCTCCCGGTACATCCAGCTGCGGTGTCCAAGCAAGGACAACGCCGTACCGACGAGAGTCAGCCAATCGGCATTCGATTGGGAGAATCGGTGAGTTCGGTGCAGTGCACTTCGAGTTGCATCTCCAAGTGCACCCTGGAGATAGGCCTCCAGGCCTTTTGCGCCAACAGCCAGGAGCTCGGCGTGTAGTCTCTGAGGGGTCACACCACCACCCAAGGTGGGTGGCAATGGACTTCCCTGCTGATTGTCCGCACCAGACGGATTGTCACTGCGCACGTCGTGGAAACCCTTGCAAACGGGTGTGACGCGCACGAGTACCGACTGGATACTCGGGTTTTCCAGCATACAGCCAAGTTTGTGTCGCTCGTTGTTACCAACGAGAGGTCGCAACTTTACTTACGACTTCACCCCAATCGCCGACCCCACCTTCGACGGCTCCCTCCCAAAAGGGTTGGGCCACCGGCTTCGGGTGTTGCCGACTTTCGTGGTGTGACGGGCGGTGTGTACAAGGCCCGGGAACGTATTCACCCCGGCGTTGCTGATCCGGGATTACTAGCGACTCCGACTTCATGCAGTCGAGTTGCAGACTGCAATCCGAACTGAGACCGGCTTTTGGGATTGGCTCCCCCTCGCGGGATAGCAGCCCGTTGTACCGGCCATTGTAGCATGTGTGCAGCCCTGGACGTAAGGGGCATGATGACTTGACGTCATCCCCACCTTCCTCCGAGTTGACCCCGGCAGTCTCCGACGAGTCCCCGGCATAACCCGCTGGTAACATCGGACAAGGGTTGCGCTCGTTGCGGGACTTAACCCAACATCTCACGACACGAGCTGACGACAGCCATGCACCACCTGTTTAGGACCCCGAAGGACACCGTATCTCTACGGCTTTTCCCTAAATGTCAAGCCCAGGTAAGGTTCTTCGCGTTGCCTCGAATTAAGCCACATGCTCCGCCGCTTGTGCGGGCCCCCGTCAATTCCTTTGAGTTTTAGCCTTGCGGCCGTACTCCCCAGGCGGGGCACTTAATGCGTTAGCTGCGGCACGGAACCCGTCGATAGGGTCCCACACCTAGTGCCCAACGTTTACGGCGTGGACTACCAGGGTATCTAATCCTGTTCGCTCCCCACGCTTTCGCTCCTCAGCGTCAGTACCGGCCCAGACCACCGCCTTCGCCACTGGTGTTCCTCCTGATATCTGCGCATTTCACCGCTACACCAGGAATTCCATGGTCCCCTACCGGACTCAAGCCATGGCAGTATCACGTGGCATCGCCAGGTTGAGCCTGGAGATTTCACACGTGACTTGCCAAGCCGCCTACGAGCTCTTTACGCCCAATAATTCCGGACAACGCTCGCCCCCTACGTATTACCGCGGCTGCTGGCACGTAGTTGGCCGGGGCTTCTTCTGCAGGTACCGTCACAATCGTCCCTGCTGAAAGTGGTTTACAACCCAGAAGGCCTTCGTCCCACACGCGGCGTTGCTGCGTCAGGCTTTCGCCCATTGCGCAAGATTCCCCACTGCTGCCTCCCGTAGGAGTCTGGGCCGTGTCTCAGTCCCAGTGTGGCTGATCGTCCTCTCAGACCAGCTACCCGTCGGTGCCTTGGTAGGCCGTTACCCCACCAACAAGCTGATAGGCCGCGAGCCCCTCTCAAAGCGGAATCCATTTCCTCACCAGGCCATGCGACCCGGTGGGGATATCCGGTATTAGCTCCGGTTTCCCGGGGTTATCCCAGTCTTCGAGGCAGGTTGCTCACGTGTTACTCACCCGTTCGCCACTAGGTCTTCACCAGTGTTGCCACCGGATGGACCTCGTTCGACTTGCATGTGTTAGGCACGCCGCCAGCGTTCGTCCTGAGCCAGGATCAAACTCTCCATCGAGACCGACGATGGCGCCCGAAGGCCCCATCGCAGATCGGAGAGCCGATTCGGGGCTGACTGCCCCCTCATCGACCCGGCACAGCACGGTGTGTTGCTGTCCGTGAAGTGCTTGGTTCTGTTACTTAATTCTGTGTGGTTCAACCACGGGACGCGCCGAAACGCGCCCGCGGTTGCCCGCACTGGCTTTTGGCTCTCACTGTTCCGTTTTCAAGGAGCGACGCGGCACACACCCGGAGGCGTTGGTGCCAGTTCCCGCGATCAGTCTCCCGACCGGGGGTTCATCAGGGTACCGGCGCCGACCCGCAGTGTCAAAGGGGCCAGACGCGCCACATCCATCACACAGACCACACAACGAAGCCACCCGTCCCACCTGCTGCGGGCGTCTCGACATGCTACCGGCGTCGGTTCCCCGCCGGGCCCGGCACTCGGGGCTTCGACACGTTGGGGTCACCCGGCACCCAGCACCGCCACGGCACCTCGGAGGCGTGGCGGATGCCGACCCGACCCGAGCATGCGGGGACCGTCGGTGGTGCCACGCCGTCGTCCACGACCCGTAGTCCCCCGCCGCCCGTCACCAGGTCGGCACCGTCGTCGGCGCGGGTGATGCCCATGGCCTGGCACAACTTGGCCGGGCCGCTCGCCAGCTGGCCGTCGGTCACCGCCCCCGGACCGCGCGGCGCGCATGAGCGTCGAGCCCCGAGACCGGGGCCAGCGCCCGGAGCAGCACGGCTTCGGCCGTCCCCTCGGGCATGCACACGACGTTGGCGCAGAAGTGCATCCCGTAGGTGAAGTAGACGTAGAGCCGCCCGGGGCGGCCGAACATCGTGGCGTTGCGCGCCGTCTGGCCCCGGTAGGCGTGCGAGGCCGGGTCCTCGCTCCCCCGGTACGCCTCGACCTCGACGATGCGGCCGACCCGTCCGCCGCGCACCAGGAGTTTGTTGAGCAGTTGGGGGGCAACCTCGAGCGCGCCCGCCGGTGAAGAACCGCCGCGGCAGCACCCGACCGGCGCGGACCGCGAGGCCAGCTGCGCTCGCTCACCGCCTCGTTCCGGGCCGGCGTCCGTCGGCACCGCCGGCGATGTGCGGCGGCGGCGGCGGCATGGCTGCACCCGCTGCCGGTCGAGATCGAGACGGTGACGGAACCGTTCCACCTGGACCGCGACCGGCTTGGGCCCCGCACCCCCCGGTGAGGTGCGGCGCGTGACCGCCACGCCCGGCTCGAGCAGGCCGAGCGCGTCGGCTCCCGAGATGCGGGTTGGCCTGGACGAGCTCGGCCAGCGGGACGCCGCGCTGGACCGAGTCCCGTACGAGCGAGCCCACCACGGCGTGGGCCTGGCGGAACGGCATGCCCCGCTCCACCAGCCACTCGGCCAGGTCGACGGCGGCCGCGGCGGGCCCGTCGGCCGCGCTGCGCATCCGCTCGGTGTCGAAGTGCGCGGTCCCGAGCATCCCCATCACCGCCGGGAGCGCCCGCTTGATCTGGTCGAACGCGTCGAACAGGGGCTCCTTGTCCTCCTGGAGATCGCGGTTGTAGGCGAGGGGGAGGCCCTTCAAGGTGGCGAGGATCCCCGCCAGGTGGCCGATGAGCCGGCCCGCCTTGCCCCGGGCCAGCTCGGCCACGTCGGGGTTCTTCTTCTGCGGGAGCATCGAGCTCCCCGTGGCGTAGGCGTCGTCGAGGACGAGGAACCCGAACTCCTCGCTCGACCACAGCACGAACTCCTCGCCCATGCGCGACAGGTGGACGCCGAGCAGCGCCAGGTCGAAGAGCGCCTCGGCCACGAAGTCGCGGTCGGAGACGGCGTCGAGGGAGTTCTCGAACCGGCTCCCGAACCCGAGGTCGTCGGCGACGCCGTCGGGGTCGAGCGGCAGCGACGAGCCCGCCAGGGCGCCGGCCCCGAGGGGGCTCACGTCCATGCGGACCACGCGTGTGCAACAGCCGGTCGAGGTCGCGCGCCAGCGCCCAGCCGTGGGCCAGGAGATGGTGGGTGAGAAGGACCGGCTGGGCGCGCTGCAGATGGGTGTAGCCCGGGAGGTAGGCGTCACCCGCTTCCACCGCCCGGTGCAGCAGCGTGTCCTGGAGCTCGATGACCGCCGCCGCCACCGCCAGCAGCTCCCGGCGCGCGTAGAGCCGGAGGTCGGTGGCCACCTGGTCGTTGCGGCTCCGCCCGGTGTGGAGCTTGGCCCCCACGTCGCCGGCGAGCTCGGTCACCCGGCGCTCCACCGCGGTGTGGATGTCCTCGTCCCCGGGTTGGAAGGCGAAGATCCCCGAGCTCAACTCCTCGTCCACCCGGTTGAGCGCGGTCAGCAGCACGGCGGACTCGCCCTTCTCGAGCACCCCGGCGCGCGCCGAGGCCGCGCACATGGGCGCGCGACCCGTTCCAGGTCGTCGGGGGCCAGGCGCCGGTCGTAGGGCAGGCTGGCGGTGAAGGCCATGACCTCGTCGGCGGTCCCGCCGAGCCGGCCCTCCCACAAGGTCACGGCCGGCCGGCCGAGCGTCTCGTCCCGGACTGCTCGGGGCCGCCCTGGCGCGCCGCCCAGGTGGCCAGTCCCAGTCCCCACAGACGGACGAACCCCTCGGCGTCCGCCTGGTTGAAGGTGTCCTCCGCGTCGTAGGTGGCGAGCCCGTGGTCGTAGAGAGAAACCGGGCTGCGCCGGCCCGGTGACCACGCAGCTGCCCGGCGCCAGGGCCAGGCGCACCTCGCCGGTGACGTGGCGTTGGGTGCTCGCGAAGAAGGCGTCGATCGCCTCTTTGAGCGGCGAGAACCACATCCCGTCGTAGACGAGCTCGGCCCAGCGCGGCTCGAGCCGGGCCTTCTCGCGCGCCACGTCGCGCTCGAGGGTGAGGTCCTCGAGGTCGCGAGTGCGCCATCAGGAGCGCCAGCGCGGCAGGGCACTCGTAGGTCTCGCGGCTCTTGATCCCCACCCGGCGGTTCTCCACCATGTCGATCCGGCCACAGCCGTAGGAGCCGACGATCGACGCCACCTCGGCGATGAGCTCGGGCAGCCCCAGCGACCGACCGTCGACGGTGACGGGCACCCCCTCCTCGAACCCAACACGAGGTCACGGGGCTCGGTGGCGGTCGGACGCGTGAGAGCGAAGACATCGGGTGGTGGCGCGGCCCACGGGTCTTCGAGCGCCCCGCACTCGATGGCGCGGCCCCAGAGGTTCTCGTCGATCGAGTACAGCTTCTCCTTGGTCGCCTCGATGGGGATCCCGTGGCGCGCCGCGTACTCGACGCAGTCCTCGCGGGTCATGCCCCAGCTGCGGGCAGGAGCGAGGATCTCGAGGTCGGGCGCCAAGGTCGCGCGTGCCCACCTCGAAGCGGACCTGGTCGTTGCCCTTGCCGGTGCAGCCGTGGGCCACGGCGTCGGCCCCGTGCCGGCGGGCCTCGGCGACCAGGTGGCGGACGATGACGGGGCGGCTCAGCGCGGAGACGAGAGGGTACTTGCCCTCGTAGCGGGCGTTGGCGGCGATGGCGGGCACCACGAAGTCCTCGGCCATCTCGGCCCGGGCGTCGACGACGACGGCCTCCACGGCACCGGCGGCGAGGGCCCGGCTGCGGACCACGTCGAAGTCGCCACCCTGGCCGACGTTCACGGCCACGGCGATCACCTCGACCCCCAGCTCCTCCTGGAGCCAGCGCACCGCCACGGAGGTGTCGAGCCCTCCGCTGTAGTGCCAACACCACTCTCTTCGCCATCACTGCGCTCCCTTCAGGTCCTGCGCCATCCCCATCACATCGTCGTCGTCGGGGCCGTCGTTCGCCGAATCGTCGGCGGCAGAGCCGTTGGTCCCCGCCAGCTCGGCGAGACGGGCGGCAGAGCGCGCCCCCGGCTTCCTCGGCTGCGACCACGAGGACCGTATCGTCCCCGGCGACGGTCCCGATCACGCCCGTCGAAGCCGCTGCGGTCGAGGGCCGAGCCCACGACGTGGGCGCGATCCGGGCGGGGTGCGCAGGACCACGAGGTTGGCCGAGTGCGCCACCTCCACCACCCACTCCCCCAGCACCCGCCGGAGATGGTCCTCGGGCGCCACCTGCCTGACCGGGAGCTCGGGCAGCGCGTACACGGTCTCCCCCCCGGGACCCGCACCTTGATGGCGCCGATCTCCTCGAGGTCGCGCGACACGGTGGTCTGGGTGGCTTCGACACCTTCCCGGGCGAGCAGTCCCACCAACTGCGCCTGGTTGGTCACCGCGTGGGTCTCGAGCAGCTTGGCGACGCGGTGCTGGCGCTGGGGCTTTCCCAGCTTCACCGCTGCTCACCGCCGCCGGGACCGAGCAACCACCCCAGCAACCCGCGCACTGCGTGCATGCGGTTGGCGGCCTGGCGCCACACCACGCTCCTCGGCCCGTCGAGCACCGCGGCTCGTGATCTCCTCCCCGCGGTGCGCGGGCAGGCAGTGCATGACCACGACATCCGGCGCGGCGCACGCCACCAGGTCCTCGTCGATGGTGAACCCGGCGAACGCCTTGCGCCGCAGCTCCTTCTCGTCCTCCTGGCCCATCGACGTCCACACGTCGGTGTAGAGCGCGTCGGCCCCGGTCGCCGCCTCCCTCGGGTCCGACGTCACCTCGACCTCTCCGCCCAGCCGGGCCACACGGGCCAGGTCGTCGGCGTCGGGCTCGTACCCCTCGGGCGCGGCGGTGCGGACCCGGATGCCGATCATGGCCGCGGCGAGCGCCAGCGAGCGCCACACGTTGTTGGCATCCCCGATGTAGGCCACCGTGCGCCCCTCGACGTTCCCGAACACCTGGCGCAGCGTCAACAGGTCCGCCAGCGCCTGACACGGATGGGCCCGGTCCGAGAGCAGGTTGACCACCGGCACCGGCGCCGGGGAGCCTCGCGTCGTCCTCGGCGGTGGACGCCGACTCCTCGAGAGCGCCCGCCATGCGAACGAGGGTGGTGTGGTCCAGCACACGCGCGCACACCACGGCGTGGTAGCACGCCAGGGTCCGGGCCACGTCCTCGGCCGTCTCCCGTTCGTCGATGCCGACCTCGGCACCCTGGATGTAGACAGGGTGGCCACCGAGCGCCACCACGGCGAGCTCGGTCGAGCTGCGCGTGCGCGCCGAGGGCTTCTCGAACACCAGGGCGGCACCACGACCGCCGAGCACCTTGCGGCACCTCGGCCACCGGCAGCGCGGCGGTGGCCAGCACGTCGTCGAGCTCGTGGCACGACAGGTCGTCGACGTCGAGGAAGTGACGGGTCATGACGCCGCTGCCTTCGTGGACCGGCCCACGTCGGCCAGTGCCGCGCCCAGAAGCGACAGCGCCTCGTCGATCTCCCCGTCGCTCACCAACAGCGAGGGCGCCAGCCGGATGGTGTCGGGTCGCGGCGCGTTCACCACCAGGCCCCGCGCCAACGCGGCGGCGACGGCGTCTCTGGCCTGCGGGCCGTCGAGCGCGGCCCCGAGGAGGAGCCCCGCACCCCGGACGCCGACCACGCCGTCGAGTCCTTCGAGCCCTGCGGCCAATCGCGCCCCGGCCCGACGCGCCCGGGCGGGGACGTCCTCGGCCTCCATGACCGCCAACGTCGCCCGCGCCGCGGCGGCGGCCAGCGGCTGGCCCCCGAAGGTGCTGCCGTGGTCACCGGGCGAGAAGGCCGCGGCCACCTCGGCCCGTGCCCAACAGGCCCCGATGGGCACGCCGTTGCCGAGCGCCTTGGCCATGGTCACCACGTCGGGCTCGATGCCGGTGTGCTGGAAGGCGAACCACCGCCCCGTGCGGCCCGAGGCCGGTCTGGATCTCGTCCACCATGAGCAGGATCCCGCGTTCGCTGCACATCTCCCGCACCCCGCCGAGGTAGTCCGAAGACGGCACGATCACTCCCGACTCGCCCTGGATGGGCTCGAGGAGCACCGCCGCGACGCGCGCCGGGTCGCAGGCCGCCTCCAACGCGGCGAGGTCGTCGTAGGCGACGTGCTCGAAGCCCTCGGGCATCGGCGCGAACGGCGCGTGCTTGGCCGGTTGGCCCGTGGCGTGCAACGTCGCCAGCGTCCGCCCGTGGAAGGCGTCCCACGTGCTCACCACCACGTGTCGGCCCGGCCCCGCCCACTTGCGGGCCAGCTTGATCGCGCACTCGTTGGCCTCGGCCCCCGAGTTGGTGAAGAACACCTGACCGCCGGCGCGATCGGTTCCCCCGCCCACGAGCCGGTCGAGGGTCACCGCCACCTCCGGGCCCACGGCGTTGCCGAAGAGGTTCGACACGTGCAGGAGCGTGCGCGCCTGCTCGGCCAGCGCGTCGGCCACCGCCGGATGGGCGTGGCCGAGCGAGGTGACCGCCAGGCCGGAGAGGAAGTCGAGGTAGCGCTTGCCGTCGCTGTCCCACAGCTCCGACCCCGCGCCCCGCACGAAGGTCACGGGCGGCTCCGCGTAGGTGTGCATGAGCGCACTGCGGTCGGGCACGCCGGTCACGGCGATCACCTCGCCTCGTCACCGAAGATCATCGTCCCCACGCCCCGGTCGCTGAAGACCTCGAGCAACAGGGCGTGGGGAACCCGGCCGTCGAGGATGTGGGCGCGCGCGCACCCCGGCCCGCACGGCGCGGGCGCACGCCTCGACCTTGGGGATCATCCCCGACGACGCCGCGCCCGAGGCCACCATGGCGTCGATCTCGTCGACCGAGACCTGACGGAGCCGCGAGCCCGGGTCGTCGGGATCGGACCGCAGCCCCGTGACGTCGGTCAGGAAGACGAGCTTCTCGGCGTGGAGGGCCGCGGCGATGGCACCGGCCACGGCATCGGCGTTGATGTTGTAGGACTGGCCCTTGGTGTCGCCCGCGATCGTCGCCACCACGGGGATGATGCCCTCGGCCAGGAGGCGCTCGAGGATCGATCGGGTCGACCACCTCGACGTCGCCGACGAAGCCGAGCGTCGGCGTCTCGGGCCGTGGCGGTGATCATCTTGGCGTCCTCGCCCGACAGCCCCACCGCCAAGCGAGCCGTGCACGTTCATGGCCGACACGATCTCGCGGTTCACCTTGCCGATGAGGACCATGCTGGCGATCTCGAGGGTCTCGGCGTCGGTCACGCGCATCCCGTCACGGAACTCGGGCACCTTGCCGAGCCGCGCCATCATCTCGCCGATCTGGGGCCCGCCGCCGTGGACGACGACGGGCAGCATGCCGACCGAGCGCATGAGGACCACGTCCTCGGCGAACGAGGCCAGCGCCTCGGCTTCCGCGCGCCCCTCCCCCGCCGCGGCGGGCTCGCCGTCGACCGGGGCCAGCACGTTGCCGCCGTACTTGATCACCACGACCTTGCCCCAGAAGCGCAGGATGTAGGGCAGGGCCTCGACCAGGACCGCGGCCCGTTCCGAGGGGCCGAGCTCCGCGCGTCACGACGTCGTCCTGTTCTCGTCGATGTAGCCGTGCCCGAGGTCGGTGCTCATCATGGCGCCACTCCCCGATCCCAGGCCGAGGTCGCAGCGCATCTCGATCGCCCTGCCCTGCATGTGGGCGCGCACGGCCTCCTGGTCGTGGTCGACGGCGACGCCCGCCCGGCACACCACGACGCCTCCGTAGGCGACGTCGACCCGGTCGAGGTCGAAGGCCACCCCGGCTGATCCCAGCTCGCTCACGACCCGCCCCCAGTAGGGGTCCTCGCCGTTGAGCGAGCACTTGACCAGAAGCGACTCCGCCACCTTGCGCGCGGCGCGATGTGCCTCGTCGTCCGACGCCGCGCCGGTCACGACCACGTGCGCCACCTTGCTCGCCCCTTCGGCGTCGGCTCGCCATCATGCCGGCCAGGTCACCACAGGCCCGGCCGAGCGCATCGGCGAGCGCGTCGAGGGTCGACCGACGTCTGGCTCGCCCCGCTCGCCAACACGAGCACCGTGTCGTTGGTCGACGTGCAACCGTCGACGCTCATCCGGTTGAAGCTGGTCCCGACCGCGCTGCGCAGCGCCCCGGCCAGCGTGGCGGTGTCGCAGCGCGGCGTCCGTCGTGAGCACGGCCAGCATCGTCGCCATGTTCGGGGCCAACATGGCCGCCCCCTTGGCCATGCCACCCACCGTGAACCCCGCGCCCTCCACGACCACCTCCTTGCGGACGGTGTCGGTGGTCATGATGGCCGTCGCGGCGCGCCGGGCCGCGTCCGCACTCGCCCAGGCGCGCGCCTCGACCAGGACGGGGATCCCCGACTCGACCGGTGCCATGGGGAAGGGGATCCCGATGAGCCCCGTCTGGCACACGAGGACCTCGCTCGGCCGTCGACCCCGAGACCGGCGCCCACCAGCGCGCACATGCGCTGCGCGGCGGCCACACCGGGCGCGCCCGTCGCCGCGTTGGCGTTCCCGCTCGACAGCACGACCGCGGCGGCACGACCCGCTGTGGCGTCCAGGTGCGCCCGGCTGACCTGCACGGGAGCGGCAGCAGCCAGGTTGGCGGTGAACACGCCGGCGGCGGGCACCGCGCCCGCGGCCGACGCCACCAGCGCAAGGTCGGGCGCCCCCGACGCCTTGATCCCGCATGCCATCCCGGCCGCCACGAACCCTGCCGGCGCGGTGACGCTCACGGGTACACCCCCACGTTGCGAGAGCCCGGTCCCTTCGGGCAGGCCCAGGGCGATGTTGGCGCACTGCACCGCCTGACCCGAGGCCCCTTTCACCAGGTTGTCGAGGGCGCACAGTGCGAGCACCCACCCGGTGCGGGGGTCGACCCGCGCCGTCAGGTGCGCGCTGTTCGACCCAGGGTGGCCTTGGTCGAGGGTGACGCCTCGCCCACCACGACGAAGGGCTCGCCGGCGTACGCGTCGCGCAGGATCCCGAGCGACGTCATCGGTGTGCAGCTCCACGGCGGGCCGGGCGTAACACGTGGCCAGGATCCCGCGGTTCATGGGGGCGAGGTGTGGCGTGAACAGCACCTGGGCCCCCGACGCCTGCTCGATCTCGGGCGTGTGGCGGTGGGTCGAGCAGCCCGTAGGCGGTGAAGTCCTCGTCGGCGGTGTTGAACTGGGTGGTGTGCGACAGCTTGCGCCCCGCGCCCGACACGCCGCTGGCGGCGTCGACGATGACGCCGGTCGGCTCGATCACACCGGCGCGCACGAGGGGCGCGAGCGCCAATGCCGCCGCGGTGGGGTAGCACCCCGGCGCCGCCACCAACCGGGCCCCGGCGAGCCCGGAGCGGAACAGCTCGGGGAGCCCGTAGACGAACTCGCCCAGCAGCCCCGGCGCGACGTGGTCGTGTCCGTACCAGCGGGGGTAGGCCGTCGCGTCGCGCAGCCGGAAGTCGGCGGACAGGTCGACGAGGAGCCCGACCCGGCCGACCAGGGCCGGAGCCAGCCCCTGGGACTCGCCGTGGGGGAGCGCCAGGAACACGACGTCCAGCCCCGCGAGGTCGTCGACCCCCACCTTGGAGAACTCCAGAGCCGGATAGGCCGCGGCCAGCGACGGGTACAGCGCCGCCGACCGGCTGGCCCGCCTGGGTGTCGGCCCCGGCGACCGCCACGTCGAACCCGGCGTGCCCGGCGCACAGCCGCAGCAGCTCAGCTCCCGCGTAGCCCGACGCCCCGGCGATGCCCACCTGCATCCGCAAGAATATACAGATTGCTGCATGGATATGCAAGGATCCCGGGCGGGCACACCCCCCGGGCCGGGGCGGCGCTTCATGAACCCTTCACGCACGGTGCCGTACCGTTGGTCCGGGCACCCTCCTCCTTACCCCAACCCGGGCGGGTGACTCCGATGGGACGGCGGGGCACGGCCGATTCACCCGGGTCCGTGCCCCGCTCTCCCCTCCGGGACCTCCGTTGTCCCTGGCGCAGTTCTCTGTTCTCTTTCGCGACTCTTTCGCGTCTCTTTCGCGTCTCTTTCGTGGTCCCGACGCTGACTCCTCTCGGGCGACCGCTCCCGCGAGCGTCTCCTGGGAATTGCCACAGCACCCTCTTGACAGATATTGATGCCGTTCCATAGTTTGTCATGATGTTGGATGCCCACGTGACCGTGGTCCTCGAGGCCGCGCCGGGGTTCGTCCCCCGCTACCTGGACCTGGTCGAGGCGGCCGACGGTGATCCCGGCATGGCGGTCACGTTCACCGAACTGGCCGACTACGTCGCCGAGCTCGTGACCGAGGTCGAGCGCTGCACGCCGGTCCTGGCCCGATGCCTCGAGGGGGTCGAGGCGGTGGCGTCGAGCTCCGAGGACGGCGTCGGAGATCGTGGCGTGGGCGTTCCTCGACAGCCTGTCCCCCGACGACCGCCGGCGCCTCGTCCGCTGGCTCGGCCCGTGCACCCGCGCCCTGCTGCGCGAGGTCGATCCCGATCCGGGCACCTCGTGAGCAGATCGTGGGCGCTCCGTGGCGACGGGCGCTACCCGGTCGCCGTCACGGGTCCCAACGCCGCGCGCAGCGCAGCAGGGAGATCGCACTTCCCCGACCCGTCGGTGCGGACCGAGACGTACACGGTGCTGGCGTCGACCACCACGCGCTCCCCCGACACCACGGCGAATCGGAGCGTGAACGACGTCTGTCCGAGGCGCGACACGGTCACCTCCACCGCGGCGGCGTCGCCGTAGCCCAGTGGCCCGTGCCAGTCGAGCTCGGTATGCACGACCTGGACGTCGATAGCCCGACTCGAGCATCTCCGGGTAGGGAAGGCCGCCGTCGGACAACAAGGCCGTCAGGGCGTCGTCGAGGTACGCCAGGTACCACATGTTGAAGACCACACCCTGGCGGTCCACCTCGAGATACCGCACGTCGAGGGGGTGGACGAAGGGCACCGGCCGGGGCATGGTGCGGAGTCTCGCAGGTGGCCGAGCCCCCGGCGCAGCCGCCGGCACTTCGACGTCGGGCCCGCGCCACGACTATAAGTGTGCGCCATGCCCGGGCCTGTGCGCGTCGCCGACCAGGCCGACGCCGGTCCCCTCGCCGCCAGCCTGGCACGCGCCTTCTTCGACGATCCCGTCATGTCGTACCTGATCCCGCCCGAGGCGTCGCGCCAGCGCCGGGTGGAGCAGTACTTCGACGTCGCGCTCACCATTCAGCACCTCCCCCACGGCGCGTGCTACACCGACACCGACCGGGCCGGCGGTGCGTTGTGGGATCCACCCGGCCACTGGAGGTTGGGCTTCGGACAGATCCTGCGGGGCTCGCCCAAGATGATCTCGGCCTTCGGCCTGAACGTGCCCAGAGCGCTGCGGGTGCTGTCGATGGTCGAGCGCCACCACCCCGAGAGCCCGCACTGGTACCTGGCGGTCCTGGGCACCGACCCCATCCACCAGGGCAAGGGCATCGGCTCCGCACTGCTGGCGCCGATCCTCGACCGCTGCGACCGCGACGGCATCGGCGCCTATCTCGAGTCCTCCAAGCAGAGCAACATCGCCTTCTACCGCCGGCACCGCTTCGAGGTCACCGGCGAGATCACGTTGCCGGGCGGCCCCAGGGTCTGGCCGATGTGGCGGGACCCCCGGCCTCCCGACGACGGCTGAGGGCGGGCCCTCGCCGAGCCGGCGGAGGCGGTCGGCTCACCCCAGGGCGCGGGCCACGGCGTCGACGAAGACCGCAGGCGATTCGAGCATCGGGTAATGCCCGACGTCCTGTAACCAGGTGAGCGTGGCGTCGGGGCGCACGTCGTACAGCCGCGTGGCCATGGCCGCGACGGCGATGGGGTCCTCGGTGCCCCACACGATCGCCAGGGGTGAGGGGTGTGTCTCGATGGCTCCGGTGAAGCGGGCCTGGTTCTTGCGCCGCTCCTCGATGTAGCGGATGGTGCGCGGCAGCAGGAGATGGCCCGCGTCGTGCGAGATGAGCTCCCATTCTCCCGCCAGGTCGGATTCCTCGACACGAGAACGCGCCGAGAACGTCGCGGCGAGGCTGGCCTGCATGGAGGGCCCGTCGATGCCGGTGGTGTCGGGCAGGCGCTCGTCGGGCAGGCTGAGGAGGAGCTCCTGGCCCGGGCTGAGGTGCGCCATCTCGATGTAGATGCTGCCGTTGGTGATCACGCGCCTCGTGATCTCGACAGGCCACCGACCTTCGGACTGGCGCGCCAACAGCTCACCCCCCACGGTGTCACCGAGGTCGTGGGTGAGCAGCGCCATCGTCGACACGCCGGCGTCGGCGACGAACGCCTGGGCCACGTCGGCCTGCAAGTCGACGGAATAGGCCCGGTCGGGCTTGGCCGAGAGCCCGTAGCCGATCATGTCGAACAGCAGCACGCGACGGTGCTCGGCCAGCGTGTCCACGACGTGGTGGAAGTCGAAGGAGCTGCTGGGGAAGCCGTGCACGATGACGAGGGGCTCCAGGGTCTCGGGCCCCGTCGGAGCCACGTCGATCGTGAAGGTCTCGAGCCCCACGAGGGTGCGGTAGGAGCCTCGTCGTTCCCACGCCGCGACGGCCGGCGATTGCCAGGTCATCGGGCCTACGTCGGGGACTGGGCGTCGAGCAACCGGTCGGCGCGGACCGCTTCGCGCTCCTCGAACCGCATCCACTGGTAGACGATGAGCGCCATCGCCACGAAGGTCGTGATCTCGCCCACCACCCAGAGGATCGATCCTCCGCGCTGGGTGTCGGCCAGGGTGTGGAAGAGCGGGGCGATCGAGGCGCGGGCGCCAGTGAGGCTCACGCCCAGCACGGCGGTGACGGGGATGCCGACGGCGAGGACGCCGAGCTTGGCCGGGTACGACAGCCGCCAACGCGACGGGTCGCGCCCGACCACCAACCACCAGAACAGGCATCCCGAGACGAGGAAGTGGAGGTGGCTCAGATCGTGCAGGAGCGGATGCTCGAGCGAGAAGTTGTAGAAGGGCGTGAGGAAGTAGCCGATCATCGTGCCGTAGGCGACCAGGACGACGACCACCGGATTGGTCACGAACTCCACCACCGGGTTGTGCAGGACCTTGAGGAGCCGTTGTTGTGTCGGTCGGCTCGAGGATTGGAGAGCCAGCGTCACCGGCGCACTGAGCGCGAAGAGGATCGGGGCGAAATTCATGAGCAGCAGGTGCTGGACCACGTGGGCCGCGAAGATCTCGTTGTCGTAGGAGGCCAACCCCGACTGCACCGCCATGACCACGAGGACCGTGGCACCGAGGAACGAGGTGCTCCGCCACACCGACCAGCTGCGGCCCCGTTTGGCCAGGCGCCGCACCGAGACCACGTACCACACGGCCAGGCCGAGCTCGATGGCGAGGGCCACGAGGCTCAGTCCGTCGGTCTGGAACCCGGTGAGCAGCGTGTGCACCTTGACAGGGGGCGAGATGGCATCGGCCAGCACCACGGCGACGGGCCTCATCCCGCCGGAATGACCGGGCAGCCGGCAATGGTCGGCCAGTCGGCGATGGTCGGGCAGCCGGCGATGGCCGGGCGACTGAGGACAACGGGCCCGTTGCGATGGTCCATCGCGTCTCGACGGTAGCCCTCACCCCCCGGCGACGCACATCGTCGATCGCCGAGAGCCGGGTTCCCGAGCATCACGTGGGGCGGTAGGCCTCCACGCACTGCACACCGTCGTGGCCCACCGTGGCGCCGTGCTCGGCTCCGGCCGGGAGCTCCATGCGGTCGCCGGGATCCAGTGCCACATCGCCCGAGGCGGTGTGGAAGACGATGGACCCCGAGACGCACACCAGCACCTTGTGGTACCGGTGTGCGTGGCGACCGTAGGAGACGTCGCCGTCGTTGCCCCAGGCGTGCGGTGTCAGGCCCTCGGCGAGCAAGGTGGACTCGACCTCACGGCGCGACGCACTCGGGCCCGCGGCGCGCGCCACCGCGATTCGCGCTCGGTCGGTGGGACCGGTCATGTGCCGTCTCCCGACCCTCAGCTGCGGAGACGGGCGCCGTGGCCCTGTTCCACCGCCGCGATGCAGCGGGCGCGCACCTCGGCCACCTCCTGGTCGGTCAGCGTCCGGTCGGTGGCGCACAGACGCAGCCGGTAGGCGAGGCTCCGGGTGCCCTCGGGCGTGCCGACCCCCCGGTACACGTCGAACAGCGCCAGTGACTCGAGCAGCTCGCCCCCGGCGAGGCGCAACGTCTTGTCCACCGCGGCGGCCGGCACCGACTCGTCGACCACGAAGGCGAGGTCGACATCGCTCGACGGGAACCGGCTCACCGGGGCCAGCAACGAGCTGTGTCGGGGCGCGTGCACGAGGAGCCCTTCGAGGTCCACCTCGAGCCACCCGACGCGCCGGCGATCGGCGTCGAGCCCGAAATCCTGCAGGACACCAGGGTCCACCTCACCCACCACGCCGATGACCCGTCGGGCGCCGCCGTCGCGGCCCGGCACCACGAGCCGGGCCGAACGGGTCGGGTGCAGCCCCGGCGGGACGGAGGCGAGCTCGGGATCCGCACCGGGACCCGGGGCGACGACCTCGACCTCCCCGACCCCGAAGGCGTCGGCCAGAACCTGCCAGGCCGAGGCGGCACTCCGGGCGTCGTCGCCCTCCCCCGCCAACGCCAACCCCAGGACCTCGCGCTCTGCGATCACGGTGGTCCCGGCGCGCGCCAGGGCCCGAGCCACGCGCTCGGGATCGGGCGGGGGAAAGACGTGGCCGACCTCGAAGAGCCGCAACTCGCCCTGGCGGCGATCGGCGTTGAAGGCCAGCGCGCCCAGCATCCCGGGCAGGAGGCTCTGTCGGAGCACGCTCTCGTCGGGGGTCAGCGGGTTGGTGACCCGGACCCCGTCCTCGATCCCCACCCGGCGCTGGTCGTCGGGTCCGAGCAGCGACGCCGTCCAGGCCTCGTGCGCGCCGAGGCCGGCCACCACCTCCCGTGCCAGGCGGCGGCAACGTTGGTAGGGCGTGAGACCACCCACGTGCGGCGCGCAGGGGCGCCGCCGCGGCAGGTTCGCATACCCGTGGTGGCGCGCCACTTCCTCGATGACGTCGATCTCGCGCTCGGTGTCGGGGCGGAACGTGGGCACCGTCACGTCGACGACACCGACCGCGGCGCGCTCGCAGCCGAACCCGATGGGCTCGAGGTACCCGACCACCTGGTCGTCGCCGAGGTCGCTTCCGAGAACGGCGTTCACCCGCGCCGTGCGCACCACCACCCGTGCCGGGCCCGGCACCGGGCCCCGGACGTCGAGGCTGCCCGCCGCGCCGTGGTAGGCCTCCCCTGCGCTCGCCCCGAGCAGCTCGCACAGACGCACGGCGGCGCGGTCGATCCCCTCGGGGTCGCACCCGCGCTCGAAACGGGCCGACGCCTCGGACCGGAGGTTCAGCCGCTTGGAGCTTCGAGCGATCACCATCGGCGTGAAGTACGCCGCCTCGAGCAGGACGCGACTCGTCGTCGACGAGATCTCACTGGTGGCCCCCCCCATGATCCCGCCGATGCCGATGGGCGCGTCGTCGGCATCACAGATGAGGCAGTCGCGCCGGTCGTCGCCGATTCCGACGGAGCGCCCGCCGAGGTGTCGCTCCACCCCGTCGAGCGTGGTCAGGGTCTCACCCGGACGCGCGGCGCGGACCCGGAGCCCGTGTCCACCCACGAGATCGAGGTCATAGGGGTGGGTGGGTTGGCCCAGGTCGAGCATCACGTAGTTCGACGCGTCGACGACGTTGTTGATGGGGCGCATACCCGCCAGCGTCAGGCGGCGGGCGATCCAGGCCGGCGACGGCCCCACGGCGACGTCGAGCAGGACGCGGGCGGTGAACCTCGGACACAGGTCCTGGTCGATCACCTCGACCGTCGCCAGGGTCCCCACCGATGTCGAAGGGTCGGTGGGCGGCGTCGGCGGCTCGGGCAGGGAGAACGGGAGGCCCAGGGCGGCCGCCAGGTCGCGGGCGATGCCGGCCACGCACCACGCGTCGGGACGGTTCGCCTCCACGGCGATGTCGAACACCGTGTCCGACTCGATGCCGAGGGCGTCGACGAGGAGGCGGCCCGGCGCCATGGCGTCGGGCCGCTCCGATCCATCCGACGCGACAAGGTCGTCGGCGCCCCGCACCACCAGGATGCCCTCGTGGTCCGCGGTCAGCCCCAGCTCGCGCCCCGAGCACAGCATCCCGTTGGAGACGACGCCTTTCATCTTGCGGCGGCTGATCTCGAAGCCGCCCGGCAGCACCGATCCCACCGGGGCGAAAGCGACGATGTCGCCCTCGTGGAAGTTCCAGGCCCCGCACACCACGTCCAGGGGTCCGCCTCCCGCCTCGAGCACGACGCGGCGGATGCGGTCGGCCCCGGCGATGGCGCCGATCTCGAGGACGCGCGCCAAGACGACGTCTTGCAGTCCTTCGCCCACGCGCAGGAGCTCCTCGACGACGAGCCCGAGGTCGTCGAGCGTCGAGGCCAGGTCGGCGGGCTCGCCCTCGAAGGGGGCGAAGTCGGCCATCCATGACAGCGGGACACGCACGGGAACGTCAGATCTGGCGCAGGACGCGCACGTCGTTGTCGAAGAAGACCCGCATGTCGGGGATCTCGTGACGCATCTGTGCACATCGGTCGATTCCAAAACCGAAGGCGAATCCCGTCCATTCATCCGCATCCAGCCCGACCGCGGCGAAGACCGCCGGGTCGACCATGCCGCATCCCCCGAGCTCGATCCAGCCGGTCTGCGAACAGGTCCGGCACCCCTTGCCCTTGCAGATGGTGCACGTGACCTCGTACTCGGCCGAAGGCTCGGTGAAGGGGAAGTACGACGGACGCAACCGGCTGTGGATGTCGGGCCCGAAGTACGCCGTGGTGAAGGTCTCGATGGTGCCGGCCAGGTCGGCGAAGCTGATGCCGTGGTCGACGACCAACCCCTCGATCTGATGGAAGGTCGGGATGTGTCGGGCGTCGGGTGTGTCGCGGCGGTAGCACTTCCCGGGCATCACCGCGTAGATGGGTGGCCCCTGGCTCTCCATCAGGCGCACCTGCACCGGCGACGTGTGGGTGCGCAGCATCACGGTCTCGGGCTCACCCAGGTCGAGGTAGAGCGTGTCCCACATCCCGCGGGCGGGATGTGCCGGCGGCATGTGCAGTGCCTCGAAGTTGTACCAGTCGGTTTCGGCCTCGGGGCCCTCGGCGACGGCGAACCCCATCCCGACGAAGACGTCCTCGAGCTCGTCGCGTGTGCGCTGGACGACATGCAGGCGCCCCCGCAGAGCGGGCGCGACGACTTCGGTCGGGTCCAACCGGTCGGCGCGGAGCCTGGTTTCGCGTTCGCCGTGCTCGAGTTGCCGTCGCGTGTCGGCAAGACGTGACTCGATCTGTGCCCGTGCCTCGTTGAGACGCCGCCCGGCTTCGGGGCGGTCCCCGGGCTCGAGCCGGACCAGGCCCTGATGCGCACGCGCCAGGGCGGACTTCTTCCCGAGGAGCTCGCTGTGCAGTTCGTCGAGCTCGGTCAGGGTGGTGACCGCCCCCAGCCGAGCAGCCGCGTCGGAGACGAGCGCGCCCGGGTCGACGGCGGGCGACCCGGCCCCGTCGCCCGCGGCCCGAGGCGGGGTCATCGGGCCTCTCCCATGGCGTGCAGGATAGAGCGCTGGCGCGCCGACTCGAAGCAAAGGACCGCCGCCGCGGTCGACACGTTGAGGGACTCGGCGCCGCCCCCCATGGGAATCGTCACCGTCGTGTCGAGGCGTTGCGCCAGCTGGGGCGGCAGCCCACTGGCCTCGTTGCCGAGCACCAGGGCGAAGGGCGACGTCATATCGACGTCGGTGTACCGAGCACCACCGCGCGACACCGCGGCGAGACGGCGCAGACCGTGCTCGGCGAGGGCGTCGAGCACCGCGCCGGCGTCACCGGCCACCACGACCGGGATGTGGAGGACCGAGCCCGCCGAAGCACGGACGGTCTTGGGGTTGAACGGGTCGACGGTCCCCTCGCTGCACACCACCGCTCCGGCACCCGCGGCGTGCGCCACGCGGATCACCGCCCCGGCGTTGCCGGGATCCCGCACGTCGACGCAGACCACCACGAAGGTCATGCCCGCCAATTCGGCGAGGGTAGCGGTGGGCATCGCCACCACGGCCAGGACGGGCTGGGGGGTCACGGTGTCGGCCACCCGCTCGATCACTCCCGGCGCCAGGTCGAAGACCCGGGCCCCCCGGTCGAGGGCGGTGTCGAGCACCGCCGCCACATCGGCATCCGTGCGGGCCCGGTCGTCGACGAAGACCGCCTCGACCGGCGCGCCGGCTTCGAGCGCGCTCTCGAGGAGCTTGACCCCTTCGACCACGAATGCCCCTTCGGAGCGGCGCGTGCTGCGCCGCGCCAGCAGCCGGCGCACCCGCTGGACCCGCTGGTGCCGAAAGGCGAGCGCCGTGGTCAGGAGCGGTCCCCGGCCTCCGCCGCCACCGGGGTCGACGTCCCCGTCGGCCAGAGCCGACGTGGCCACGCCCACGAGGCGCGAGAACGCCTCGGGGTCGGTGACGGCCAGATCCGCGAGCACCTTGCGGTCCACGACGACCTCGGCCTCGCGCAGGCCGGCGATGAGCCGGCTGTAGCTCGTGCCGTTGGCCCGGGCCGCGGCGTTGATGCGCTGGATCCACAGCCGCCGGAAGTCTCCCTTGCGGGCCCGGCGGTCGCGGTACGCGTACTGCAGGGAGTGCATGACCGCCTCGTTGGCGGAACGGAAGGACCGGCTGCGGTTGCCGTAGTAGCCCTGAGCCTGCTCGAGGACGGCGCGACGGTGCTTCTTGCCGTTGACGGCGCGCTTCACCCTGGCCATGACCAGCTCCTTTCGTGAACGACGATGGAATCGCGCCTACCGCGACCGGTGCGGCGATTCGAGGAGGCGAGCGTGGGCTCGCCGTATGGCTTAGCGACCGAGCAGGCGCCGCACCTCGCGACGGTCGGCGGCAGAGACTTCGACCTCGCGGCCCAAGCGACGCGTGCGGACACTTGACTTCTTCTCGAGCAGGTGCGAACGATTGGCCTGCCGCCGGCGCAGCCGGCCGGTGCCCGTGACCTTGAAGCGCTTGGCGGCGCCCCGGTCGGTCTTCATCTTCGGCATGTCAACGTCCCTTCCTGGCGGCCGGGCGCCGTCGTCCCCGGTGGCCGGCGCCGGCCCTTCGGCGGGCGATCCGCCGTTACTCCCAACCGGACCCGCACTCCCGCTCCTGGCGGGCCGGGCCGGCTCGCCGCCTCCATGGCCGGGGACCTCGTCATCGTGCTGGGCGGCCCGGGCGGCCGCCGACTGCTTGGCCCGCTTGTCGGGGGCGAGCACCATCACCATGTTTCGCCCGTCGAGCCTCGGCTCGGACTCCACCCGTGCCGTCCCGTCGACGTGCTCGGCCACCCGGTCGAGGATCTTCTTGCCCAGCTCGGGATGGAACACCTCTCGGCCTCGGAACATGATCGTGACCTTGACCTTGTGCCCTTCGTTCAGGAACTTGAGGACCTGTCGGGTCTTGGTGTCGAAGTCGCCGGGCCCGATCTTCGGCCGGTACTTCATCTCCTTGATCCCGACGCTGGTCGTCTTGCGCCTGGACTCCTTGGCCTTCTGCGCCTCGTCGAACTTGTACTTGCCGTAGTCCATGATCCGGCAGACAGGCGGGTTGGCCAGAGGCGCGACTTCGACCAGGTCCAGGTCCAGCTGCCGGGCGATGGCGAGGGCCTCGGGCAGCGGCGTGATCCCGAGCTGCTGGCCGTCGGGGTCCACCAGGCGCACATCACGTGCGCGAATGCGGTCGTTGATCCTGGGCTCGTTGGTCGTCGTGGGTGTGGCGATGCGACATCACTCCCGTCGTGTACAGGACTCCGAGTCTCCCCGGAGCCGATAGCGGAAGCGCGGTCGCTGCCCTCGGTGTCCTCGACGGACCCCTTGAAACCCGACGCACCGGTGACTCCGGTGGCGGGTGGGGGTGCGCCCGACGGCGTGACCCCGCTTTCCCTGTTGGCTCGAGGTTCTACGCTACCAGGCGTGAGCAGCCTCTGGACACCTGAGGGCGAGCATCGTGTGCGGCCCGCCGGCGACGACGACAAGGGCGCGGACGCCCCCGAGCACCGTCGCGCACCGGCGGCGCCCCGCCGACTCCGGGCGCCGCACCGGGCCGGGCCGACCCGGTCGAGGCCGAGGCCTTCGATCCCGAGGCGTTCGACCCCGAAGAGCTCGGGCCCGAGGAACAGGCCGAGCTCGCCGACCGGCTCGACGAGCTGCGCCGCCAGCTCGCTGGGCACCCCGGCCGAGGTCGTCGTGGCCAACCACGCCTACGGCCTGTTCGAGCTGGCCGCCATCCACCTCTCGCCAACAGCCGCCCCGACCTCGACCAGGCCCGCCTGGCCGTCGACGCCATGGGCGCGCTCGTCGAGGGCCTGACGGGCAGGCTGGGCGAGGCCGAGCGCTCCCTTCACGAGCGCGCTGGCGCAGATCCGGCTGGCCTTCGTCCAGATCAGTGGGTCCCTGCCCCCGGACGACGCGCCGGGCGCGAGCCCCGCCGGCCCTCGGGCCGCACCCGGGCGACCCTGCGGGCCGCCGGGCGCGCTCAGCCGGCCCGCAGGGTCGTCACGGCACGGGCCTCGTAGCGTCCGCCGTGCCCCGGCGGCCACGGAGAACACCACCCGGGTCCCCACCTCGACGGCCCTGGTCCCGTCGGCGAGGGCCGTGCAGTGGAAGGGTAGCGCCGTGCCGTCGATCTCACGCACGACGACCGAGCCCCCGCGCCTCGTCGAACTCGTCGACGACGCCGACCACTCGGCGCCCGCGGACCACCTCGAGCATGGGTCACCGTCGTCGCGCCGGCCTCAGTGGACGATCTTCGACAGCGGCAGCTCGATGATGTCGGTGGCGCCGCGGTCTTTGAGCGCGGGGATGAGGACGTTCACCTCCGACTTGGGCACCACCGTCTCCACCGCGTACCCGGCACCGCCCGAGAGCTCCGAGACCGTCGGGGACTTCAGCGCAGGGAGCACCGACCACGACCGCATCGAGTCTGCCGGCGGCCACGTTGAGCTTGAGCAGCACCTTGCCCCGGGCCTCGAGCGCGCCCTGCAGCAACGTCAACAGGTGGCCCATGGCGAGGCGCTTGTCGGCGTCGGCGGCCGACGACGGGATTGGCGATGAGCTCGGTGCGCGACACGAGCAGGGTCTCCACGATGCGCAGCCCGGCCGCGGCGAGGGCCCGACCGGTCTCGGTGATCTCGACCACCGCGTCGGCGATGTCGGGGATCTTCGCCTCGGTGGCGCCGTAGGACAGACGGATCTCGGCGTGGACGCCGTGCTTCTCGAGCACCCGGCGGGTGAGCTCGGGGTACTCGGTCGACACCCGCGCCCCGCCGGCGAGATCGGCGATCGTCGTCACCGGAGAGTCCTGGGCGACCGCCAGCACCACGCGGATGGGGTTGGCCGTGGCCTTGGAGTAGGCGAGCTCGCCCAGCGAGACCACTTCTGCGCCGGTCTCCTCGATCCAGTCGCGGCCGGTGATGCCCAGGTCGAAATTGCCCTCGGCGACATAGCCCGGGATCTCCTGGGGCCGCAGGATGCGGACCTCGTCGACACGGGGGTCGTCGATGGTGGCCCGGTAGTCGACGTCCGAGGCCCGCACGACGCCGAGGTCGGCCGCGGCGAACAGCTCCAGCGTCGCCTTCTCCAGCGAGCCCTTGGGCAGCACGAGCCTGCAGCATCGACAGTCCCGGCCCGCCTCAGCGCGCCGGCCCGGATGCCGGGCCCGGCAGCTTGCGCAGCAGGTCGGCCATCTCGAGCGCCGTCACCGCCGCTTCGTATCCCTTGTTCGGACTCGCCCCCCGCACACCGGGCCAGGGCCTGGTCGACGGTGTCGGTGGTGAGCACCCCGAACACCACGGGCACGCCCGTGTCGAGGGCGGCGCGCTGCAGCCCCGAGGCGCATTCGCCGGCGACGAAGTCGAAGTGGGCGGTGTCGCCCCGGATGACCGCACCGAGCGCCACCACGGCGTCGACGGATCCCGACTCCGCCAGGCGCCGACGCGGCCAGCGGCAGCTCGAAGGCACCGGGCACCCAGGCCACGGTGACGGTGGCCGCCTTGACGCCGCTCGTCTCGAGGCCGGCCAGCGCCCCCTCGAGCAGTCGCTCGGTGATCCCGCCGTTGAACTTGGCGCACACCAGGGCCACCCGCACCTGCGGCGCGGCGCCACCGGCGTCACCGACGACAGAGGTGCCCACGCGCGCCGCCGCGGCGTCGATGGCGTGCGCCGACAGCGCGGTGGCGTCAGAGCTCGTCACCGAGCGTCCTTGTCGTCGAGACCTTCCATGAAGTGACCGAGGCGCTCGCGTTTGGTCCGCAGGTAGGCGATGTTCTCGGGGTTCGAGTGCAGCGTCGAGCGGGACGCGTTCGACGATGTCGAGCCCGAAGCCCTCGAGGCCGCCGTACTTCATGGGGTTGTTGGTCATGAGGCGCATCGTGGTGACCCCGAGGTCGACCAGGATCTGGGCGCCGATGCCGTACTCGCGGTTGTCGACCGGCAGGCCGAGCTCGAGGTTGGCGTCGACGGTGTCGTGGCCCTGTTCCTGGAGGTTGTAGGCCCGCAGCTTGTGGGCCAGCCCGATGCCGCGACCCTCGTGACCGCGCAGGTAGACGATGACGCCGGTCCCCTCCTCGGCGATGAGGCGCACGGCCTCGGCCAGCTGAGGGCCGCAGTCGCAGCGCAGGGACCCGAAGACGTCGCCGGTCAGGCATTCGGAGTGGACCCGCACGAGCACGTCGCTCTTGCCCCGGACGTCTCGCCGCGCACCACGGCCAGGTGGTGCTCGCCGTCGATCTCCGACTCGTAGACATAGCCGGCGAAGTCACCGAACTCGGTGGGGATGCGCGCCGGCCCGGCGATGCAGCGGACGAGCTTGTCCTTGTGACGCCGGTACCGGATCAGGTCCGCGATGGTGATGAGGCAGCATCCCGTGCGTCTCGGCGAATTGCTCGAGCTCGGGCAGCCGGGCCATGCGGGTCTTGTCCTCGGAGACGAGCTCGCACAGCACACCGGCCGGGTACAGGCCCGCCGCGGTCACGAGGTCGATGGTGGCCTCGGTGTGCCCGGCGCGCTTGAGCACGCCACCTCGCCGGTAGCGCAGCGGGAAGATGTGGCCGGGCCGGTTGAGCTCGATCGGCCTGGTGTGCGGGTCGATGAGCGCGTGGATGGTCGACGGCCCGGTCTTCGGCCGAGATCCCCGTCGTGGTCCCGTGGCGGTAGTCGACGCTGACGGTGAAGGCGGTGCGCTGTGACTCGGTGTTGTCGCTCACCATGAGCGGGAGCTCGAGCTCGTCGGCCCGCTCGGGCAGCAGGGGCACGCAGATCACGCCGGAGGTGTGGGCCAGGAAGAAGGCGATCTTCTCGGGCGTGACGGCCTCGGCCGCCATGACCAGGTCGCCCTCGTTCTCGCGGTCCTCGTCGTCGACCACCACGACGATCTCGCCCGCGCCCGATGGCCGCGATGGCGTCCTCGATGGCGCTGAAGCTGGTCACGCCGTCGCCCCGGCGTCCGACGTGACGCGGCTCGGCCGGGGCGAGCTCGACGCGCACGTCGGGGCCGAGCTGCGGTCGACCGAGACCAACCGTCCCCGCCAGAGGTCCTCGACCCGGTGGGGCACCGGGGCCGGCGAACATGGGCACGGCGTCGTCGCCGCCGAACAGCGCGGGCGCCAGGTAGAGCACGTAGCGGTCGACGAGCCCGGCGCGCGTGGAAGGCCGTGGGCCACGCCGGCCCCGCCTTCGACGAGCAACTGCAGCACGCCCTTGGCCCCGAGCTCGTCGAGCACCGTCCCCGGGCTCCCCCGACAGCTCGAGCGCGGGGTGCACCCGGGCGCCGGTCGGGCGCACGGCCGAGGACGACCCGCAGCGGCTGGTGCTCGGGGGCGGGCTCGAGCCGCACCGTGAGCTCGGGATCGTCGGTGCGCACGGTCCCCGCCCCCACCAGCACGGCGTCGGACACGGCCCGCAGGCGATGGGCATCGGCGCGCGCCGCGTCGCCGGTGAGCCAGCGCGCCGTGCCGTCGGGCGCGGCGATGCGCCCGTCGAGCGTGGCCGCCAGCTTGAGCACGACCCACGGCCGTCCGGTGCGCCGGTGCTTGAGGTAGGGCGCCAGGAGCTCGGCGGCCTCGTCGGCCGCAGCCCGACGTCGACGGCGACCCCCTGCTCGCGAAGCGTCGCCACCCCTCGGCCCGAGACCTGCGGGTCGGGGTCGAGGACGCCCACCACCACCCGGGCCACCCCGGCGGCGACGATCGCCCCGGTGCACGGCGGCGTGCGGCCGTGATGGGCGCAGGGCTCGAGGGTCGTGTACAGCGTCGCCCCCTGGGCGCGGGCGCCGGCCGATTCGAGGGCGACCACCTCGGCGTGGGGGCCACCCGGTGGTGCGGTCGCCCCCTCGAACGACTCACCCTCGGGTGTCACCACCACGGCGCCCACCCAGGGATTCGGGGACGTGCGGGTCCGCACCGAAGCCGCCAGCGCAAGGGCCCGACGCATGGCGGCGAGATCCTCGTCCCGAGCGCCCGCCCCGGGCCGCTCCTGAGAGGCCGGTCATGGGAACACAAGTCTACTTGGCCGTGCCTACTTGGCCTCCGGGCAGGGCTTTTTCTCCGGCGAGGCGAAGCCGGCGGGCCGCCTCCCACGGGTGTTCGTCGGCGAAGATGGCCGACCCGGCCACGAGCACCCGGGCCCCGGCGCGGACCACCGAGCGCCACGGTCTCCTCGTCGATGCCCCCGTCGACCTCGAGATCGGCGACCAGGCCGCGCCGGTCGAGCTCGGCCCGGGTGCGGGCGATCTTGGGCAACACCTCGGCCATGAACCGCTGTCCACCGAAGCCGGGGTGGACGGTCATGCACAAGATGAGGTCCGCCTCGCCCAGATAGGGGTCGATGGCCTCGTACGGCGTCTCCGGGTTGAGTGCCAGCCCGGCCCGCAGGCCGAGGGCCTTGGCCTGCGCCAGCAGGGCGGTCGTGTCCCCCACCTCGACGTGGACCGTGCACCCGTCGGCGCCGGCGCGGCGAAAGGGCTCGAGGAAGTCCCCGGGGTTGGTCATCATGAGGTGGCAGTCGAAGAACAACCCCGAGTGCTTGCGCAACGACTGCACGACCGGTGGCCCGATGGTCAGGTTGGGAACGAAGTGGCCGTCCATGACGTCCACGTGCAGCCAATCCGCCTCGGGGGCGACCTCGCCCACGGCCTCGGCCAGACTGCCGAAGTCGGCCGACAGCACCGAGGGGGCGATCCGAAGCATCCGGGCCGAGCCTATCGGCGTTCTTCTGCGTCCCCGAGCGCCTCACCCGGGCGCACGCGCACGCCACGGCACCAGGCCGACGCCGGCATCGGACGCTTCCCCGCCGGTTGGACCTCGAGGAGCTCGAGCACCCCGTCGCCGGTGCGGACCGAGGTGTCGCGCAGTACGCCCGGACGCCCCGCCGCAGCGTCGGCCGCGGCAGAGGGGTCGGGCTCGGACCGGGCCGCGGCATCGACCACGAGGAGGCGCTCGTGTCGGAACGTGGTCCACGCCCGGTCCAGGCGCACCACGCGTTCGAGCTCGGGGGCGGGTCGCGCCCAGTCGAGCCGGAGCTCCTCGGGACGCAGCTTCTCGGCGTAGGTGGGGTCACCGCGTTGGGGCGAACCGGGACCGAGGGCGGCGACGCCGGGCGCGAGCGTGTCCACGAGGAGCTGCGCCCCGATGACCGCCAGGCGTGCGGTGAGCGCGGCGACGTGTTCGCGCTCTGCGATCCGCACGCGTTGCGATGCCAGCACCGGCCCGGTGTCGAGGCTCTCCTCGACACGCATCAGACAGACACCGGTCTCCTCGTCACCGGCCAGCACGGCGCGCTCCACCGGTGCCGCGCCTCGCCACCGGGGCAGGAGCGAGAAGTGCACGTTCAGCATGGGGAGCACGTCGAGGACGCGCCCGGGGACGAGACGCCCGTAGGCCACCACGACACCCAGGTCGGCACGGGTCGCCAGCACGTCGTCGAGTCGGTCGGTCACGTCGAGCCCGAGGTCCAGCGCGGCGCGCTTGGTCGGGCTCGGTAGCTGCGCGGCGCCGCGGCCGCGCCGCACGTCGGCACGGCTCACCACCAGGGCGACGTCGTGCCCGGCGTGCACGAGCGCTTCGAGCGCCACGGCGGCCGCGGGCGGCGTCCCCAGAAAGACCAGGCGGGCCACCGGCGGCGGCGCCTGCTACAGGCCGGTGTGCCTGGCAGGCCGCTCGTCGGCGACGAGGGCCTTCAGCCCGTCGGGATCCGCGTCGGGCAGGCCGAGGGCCCGGGTGCGCAGGATGCGCTTGGCCTCCTTGCGCTGGTCCTCGTCGAGGCGCTCGACGAGGAGCACGCCGTCGAGATGATCGACCTCGTGCTGGAACACGCGGGCGAGGAACTCGTCGGCCTCGACCGAGATCTCGTTGCCGTCGAGATCGAACCCCGTCAGATGCACTTCCTTGGGACGCACGATGGGCCACGACAGGCCCGGGACCGACAGGCACCCTTCGTCGAATGTCCACTCCCCCCGGGCCTCGGTCAGCACGGGGTTCACGACCGTGACCGGGCCCGTTCCGTCACCGGTGTCGTAGACGAACACCCGCTTCTGCACGCCCACCTGGGGGGCGGCCAGGCCCACGCCCGGTGCCTCGTACATGGTCTGCACCATGTCGTCGGCCAGCTGCTTGAGCGTCGCGTCGATGTCCTCGACGTCCGACGCCCGGTGGCGCAACACGGGGTCGCCGTAGAGCCGGATCGAGTACTTCGACATGCACGCCATGGTACCGGGGACATCCGGGCCGTCGGCGCTGGGCGTGCCGTCGGGCTCAGGATCGCACGGGGTCGACCTCGACCCGCAGCCGACCCGGCGGCCGTGGCACCGAGGACAAGAGGTCGCTCAACGTGCCGTGATCGGGAGCGCGCACCGACCACACGCCGTCGACGGGACCGCTCACCTCCACGCCCCGGGTCGAGGCGGCGCGCAGGGTGGTGCCATAGGCCTCCGCCGCCGGGCCCGACACCACCGCCAGGGCGCTGAAGGGCGGAAGGTCGAGGGCCCGGCGCACCTCCCGCTCGGAGGCCGCCAACACGCCGGGGTCGGCCGACACCGCGGAGACGAGCGCAGGGTGCCGGGGCTGACGCGTCTGCACGACGACGCGCCCCGGGGCCCGGTCGCGCCCGGCTTCGGCTTCGTGGCCGGCCACGAGCCGCGCGGCGCGGGCCAGGAGGGCCAGGGCCTGCTCGGCGGCGCGGAACCGCGGTGCGAGCAATTCCGAGTCGAACTCCAAGAACGCCACCGCGTCCGCGTCCGGCACCCGGTGCAGTGCCGCCTCGGTGCCCACCACGACCTGCGCCCGCCGAACCCGGTCCTCTTCCTCCCCGTGGCCGCCGGCCGCAGGCCCCCACACTTCGGCCACCGCCACGCCGGCCAGTGCCTCGAGCTCCTCGCGCACGCGCGACACCCCCAGGCGCAGTGCCTTCATGCGCGAACCGCCGCACCGCGCACACACCACGGGACGTTCCTTGCCACATCGTCTGCAGCGCAGGAGCGGAGCCGACGCCCGAGCCTCTGGCGTGGCCGCCTCGGCGGCGGGGCGGGCCCGTCGGCGCGCTTCGCCCACGAGCTCCAGAGCAGCACCGCACGCCTCGCACCGGCCCAATTCCCCGCACGCCGCGCACCCGAGCAACCGCACGCGTCCGGTGCGGTTGACCACACACACCACTCGGCTGCCGCGGTGCTCGGTCGTGGCTCGGACCAATCGCACGAGGCGCTCGGAGAACAAGCCGGTACGCGGGTCGTCACTGCGGCGGTCGATGACCTCCACCGCAGGCCAACCCCGGCGCTCGACGTTGCGGGCGGGGACGACGAGTGGTCCCTCCGCCAGGATCTCGAGCGTGGGGCACGGCGAGACCAGCGCACACGGCGCGCCGTCGCGCCGGGCGCGCTCGGCCACCACCGACCACGCCGACCACGTCGGGGCCCGCTCTTCGTGATACGCCTCGTCGTGCGCGTCGAGCACGACGGCCGCCACCAGCCGTGGGAGCGGGGCGAAGGCGCCGGCCCTCGCCCCCACTGCCACGCACCCGCCGGCGCGCGCCGAGGCCCAGTCGCCGGGCAGCAATGCGGTCACCACACCCTGCGCCCGCAGCCGCCGCGCCACCTCGGCAGCCGCGTTGTGCCCCGGGGCGAGCACGAGCGCGCCACCGTCGTCGTGGCGGCCCTCGCACCGGGCCGCCGCGGCGGCGACGATGGGCCAGGGGTCACCGGCCGGGCCGAGGCGGACGACGGTCGTCGCTGCCCCGAGCGCGCCGTGGCCGTCGGGTGCACCGGGGCCGACTGCGGGACCACCGGTCGCCTCACGGCGCGTTCGTGGTGCGGGAAGGGTACGGACCGCCACGGCGGACGAGGCGGTGCGCAGCAGCGCCGGGACGGGACCCGCCCAGCGCCATGCCGCCCACGTGGCCAGATCGAGCACCGCCGGTGGCGGCCCCCAGCCCCGTACCGCCGAGATCGGCCGGAGCACGACCCCGGGGACCGGCTCCACGTCGCACTTCGACGACCCACCCCCCCACTCGCCGTGCTCCGAGGGCGATGCGGACCTGCGTGCCGACGCGAACCCGCTCGGCCAGGGCCTCGGGAACGGTGTAGTCGAAGGTCTTGTGCAGCGCGCTCACGTCGGGGAGCACGCGGACGACCCGGTGTGCGTGCTCCGCCGGCATGGCGGCAGTCTGACGCGGCGCAGGGTCGGGGAGCGCCCCGGCGCCCGGTCCCCCTACAGGCCCAGGGCGCGCTTGAGGTCGTCGACCCGGGGGGTCGCCTCCCAGGTGAATTCCTTGTCCGAGCGGCCGAAGTGGCCGTACGCGGCGGTGCGACGATAGATCGGCCGCTTGAGGTCCAGGTCGCGGACGATGGCGGCGGGCCGCAGGTCGAACACCTCGCGCACGGCCTGCTCGATGCTGACCGGGTCCACCGACTCGGTGCCGAAGGTCTCGACCATGAGCGACACCGGGCTGGCCACGCCGATGGCGTACGCCACCTGCACCTCGCATCGTCGGGCCGCCCCCGCCGCCACCACGTGCTTGGCCACCCATCGGGCTGCATAGGCGGCGGAGCGGTCGACCTTGGAGGGGTCCTTGCCCGAGAAGGCCCCACCCCCGTGTCGGGCCATGCCGCCGTAGGTGTCGACGATGATCTTTCGCCCCGTGAGCCCGGTGTCGGCATGGGGCCCACCGAGCTCGAAACGACCCGTGGGGTTGGCCAGGATGCGCAGCGACGACGTGTCGAGGTCGGGCGGGAGCAGCGGGTGGATCACGTGCTCGCGCAGGTCGGGGAGCAACAGCGTCTCGATGTCCACACCCGCGGCGTGCTGTGTCGAGATGAGCACGGTGTCGATGGCGACGGGTCGGCCCGAGTCGTAGACGACGCTGACCTGTGTCTTGCCGTCGGGACGCAGATACGGAAGAACGCCCACGCGTCGGACCTGTGCCAGGCGTTGGGCGAGACGATGTGCCATCCAGATGGGAAGGGGCATGAGGTCGGGCGTCTCGTCGCACGCGTACCCGAACATCATCCCCTGGTCGCCCGCACCCTGGGCGTTGAGCTGGTCCTCTCCCCCCGAGCCGGTGCGCAGCTCGTGTGCGGCGGTGACCCCCTGGGCGATGTCGGGGGACTGTTCGTCGAGGGCGACCAGGACCCCACAGGTACGGCCGTTGAATCCGTGGGCGTCGCTGTCGTAGCCGATGTCGCACACGACCTCTCGCGCCAGGCTGGCGATGTCGATGTAGCAATGCGTCGAGATCTCGCCCGCCACGACGACGAGGCCCGTGGTGAGCAGCGTCTCGCATGCCACCCTGCCGTCGGGGTCCGAGCTCGAGCACGGCATCGAGGACCGAGTCCGAGATCTGGTCGGCCATCTTGTCGGGATGTCCTTCGGTCACCGACTCCGATGTGAAGGTGTGGCGCGTGGTCACGAGTCGCTCCTCGAGTTGTCGTCCCCCCCGGAGGCATCGGCACGCCGCATGCCCCCGCCCGCACGTGGTCCGCCCAGGCGATCGATCACACTATCCAAAATGGCATGGGCAACCCCCAGCTTCGAGGTCAGAGGGACCTCCCGGCACGTGCCGTCGCTGCCCAGGATGGTCACGGCGTTCGTGTCGTGGTCGAAACCGACGTGTTGGGCCGAGACGTCATTGGCCACCATCAGGTCGAGGCTCTTGGCCCGGAGCTTGGCCGCGGCCCGGGGCGCCACGTCGTGGGTCTCGGCCGCGAAGCCGACGACCACCTGCCCGCGGCGACGGCGACGACCGAGCTCGGCGAGGATGTCGGGGGTGGGCTCGAGGACGAGCTCGGGCACACCGTCGGATTTCGACAGCTTGGCTTCGGCCGGCTGCTTCACCCGGAAATCGGCCACCGCGGCCGCCATCACCACGACGTCGGCGCCGGCGCCGAGCTCGAGCATGGCCGCTTCCATCTCCGCCGCGGTCTCCACCCGCACGACGTCGACGCCCGATGCCACGGGCCGGGTGGCCGTCGTCACGAGGACCACGTCCGCACCGCGGGCCGCGGCCGCATCGGCGACGGCGTGGCCCTGCTTGCCCGACGAACGGTTGGAGATGAACCGCACCGGGTCGATCGGCTCTCGCGTGCCACCCGCGCTCACCACCACACGCAATCCGGCGAGATCCCCGCGGCGCGCCGGTCGAGCCCAACAACGCCAGACGCCGCGTCCACGATGTCGATGGGCTCGGCCAGGCGCCCGGCCCCGACGTCCCCGCCCGCCAACCGGCCCTCACCGGGCTCCACCACGTGGACGCCGCGCCGGCGCAGCGTCGCCAGGTTCTCCTGCACGGCGGGGTGCTCCCACATCTCGGTGTGCATGGCCGGGCACACCATCACCGGCGCACGCGTGGCGAGCACCGTCGCGCTCAGCAGCCCGTCGGAGATCCCGTTGGCGTAGCACCCCAGAAAGCGTGCCGTCGCCGGCGCCACGAGCACCAGATCGGCGCGTTGACCCAGATGGGTGTGGGGAATGGGGTCGGCCTCGGACCACAGGGTCCTTTGCACCGGCTCCGAGGCCAGTGCCGAGAAGGTGACCTCGCCCACGAACCGGGTGGCGTCATCGGTGAGAACCGGGACGACGTGTGCTCCGGCGTCGACGAGTCGTCGGCAGACCTCGACCGCCTTGTAGGCGGCGATGCCGCCGGTGACCCCCAGGACAATGGTCTTCCCCTCGGCGGGGCCTCTCGTCATCGTCCGTGCTCCCGGGGCTGGTCGCGGGCGGGCACTCCCGCCAGCTACTCGCCGGCCTCCGGCTGCTGCGCTTCGACTTCCGCCACGGCCTCGGTGGCCGGCTCGCCCCGTGAGCGCCGTGAGCTCGACACCACCGGCGACGGCCTCGTCGCCCACTGCGCCCTCGAGGCCCTCGACGCCTTCCTCACCCAGTTCGGGGGGTCGACGCGGTGGTAGGTGGCCTTGCCGGCCGCGACCTCCTCGAAGGCGATGGTGAGGGGCTTGCCCGAGACCGAGGTCACCTGGGGCGGCACCACGAAGCCCAGGCCCTCCCCCAGCTGGTTGTAGTACGAGTTGATCTGCCGGGCCCGCTTGGCCGACAGGGCGACCAGCGTGAACTTCGAGTCGACCTTGTCGAGGAGGTCCTCGATGGGCGGGTCCATGAGCGTCGAGCGGCGCTGGGCCAATCAGGCTCCTCCACGGTTGCCGGCCGGTGCGTCCGGCGGGAGATTGCGGTGAACGTCCAGTATACCGGCCACCTCGGACACGGCCCGGTCCACCTCGTCGTTGACGACCACGAACGGCGTCAGCTCCCTGCCCCAGGCGCAACTCCTCGGCCCCGATGGCGATGCGGCGGGCCACCTCCGCCTCGTCGTCACCACGCCGGCGCAGGCGCTGGCCTGGATCTCGGGCGACGGGGGGACCAGGAGGACGACCAGGGCGTCGGGGTGGCGGGCCTTCACCTGGCGCGCCCCCTGCAGGTCGATCTCGAGGACCACGTCCCTGCCCGGCGGCGGCATCGGGGAGCGGCGTGCCGTAGAGGTGGCCGAGGAACTCCGCCCACTCGAGGAAGCCCGCCCGCGTCGATCCTCTCGTCGAAGCTGGTCGCGGTCGACGAAGGTGTAGGCGTCCTCGGCCTCGCCGGGACGCCGCGGACGCGTGGTCCACGAGCGACTGAGCCAGAGCCGCGGGTCGCGTTCGACCAGCCGTGCGACGACGGTGCCTTTGCCCGCCCCGCCGGGGCCGGAGACGACGAGGATCAGGACTTCGCGGTATGCGCCAGCAGAGCGTCGCGCTGGTTGGCACCGAGGCCCTGCAGCCGACGACTCTCGCTGATCCCCACCGTCTCCATGAGACGGCGAGCCTTGACCTTGCCGAGACCCGGGAGTGACTCGAGCACCGAGAGCACCTTCATCTTGCCGACGGTCTCGTCCTTCTCCGCACGCTGTGAGGAGCTCGGACAGGGTGATGGACCCCATCTTGAGCTTCTCCTTCACCTCGGCCCGCTCGCGGCGGACCTTGGCGGCCTTGTCCAGCGCCGCCTGGCGCTGCTCCGGGGTGAGTGCAGGAGGTTGCGGCATGAGGGCCACCATAGCGCCCTCGTGCGCGGGGGTCATCCGCGAGGCGCGGCGGTTGACGATGTCACTTCGTCGCCACCGCAGCCGCCATGGCTTCGGGGTCCTCGGCGGCGGTCACGGCGCGACCGATCACGAGAATGTCCGCCCCGGCCGCGATGGCGGCGGCCGGGGTCGCGGCGCGCGCCTGGTCGTCGGCTGGAGGTCCCCGCGGGCCGGATGCCGGGCACCACGGTCACGAGCCCGGGGGCGGCGCGCACGCGTCACGGCCAGGTCGGCGGCCGCGCAGACCAGCCCCCCGCAACCGGCCGCGGCCGCCAACCTCGAGCGGGACGCCAGGGCCTCGGGCGGCGCGTCGGCGTCGCTGGTGAGGACCGTGACCCCGAGCACGCAGGGTGCTGGTGTCCCGGCGGCCGATGCCCCCTCGGCCATGCCCGAGACCGCGGCCCGCACCATGGCTTCGCCACCCTGCGTGTGCACCGTGGTGAAGGCCACCCCGAGGCCCCCGAGCACGCGGGCCGCCCGCGAGCACCGTGGTGGGGATGTCGTGCAGCTTGAGGTCCAGGAACACCCGGTAGCCCTCGTCCGTGAGGGCCGACACGGCCTCGGGCCCGGCCGCCCCGAACAGCTCGAGACCCACTTTCGCCACCCCGAACCACGGCCGGAGCCGGCGCGCCAGGCGGAGCGCGACCACCAGGTCGTCCACGTCGAGCGCCAGGGCCAGCCGGTCGCGGGGGTCGCCGTCAACCACGCTGGCCTCCGGCCGGGCCGGCGGGCGGGGGGACGGGGGGAGCCGGGTGGGGGCCTCCGGCCTCGTCACCGGAATCGGGCGGGCGCGCCCGGGTCCGGCGTCGCCCGGCGGCTCGGGAACGGTCGTGGCCCACGGCGGAGCACCGGCCGGCGATCCCGCCGACGCCGCAAACGGCGGCGTCGTCGACGCCAGGGGCGAGCCGCGCTCCACGGTCGGGCCGGCACCGGGCACGCCGTGCACGGCACCGACGAGGTCGCGGACGTCGCCGACGTCGTGCAGGCGGCACCAGCGCTCGCAGGCCGGCCAGCACCCGGGCCGGGCGCGCGGGTCGCGGAACGTCGCGGTGCCCACCTCCACGGCGTCGGCGCCGGCGAGCAGCATCTCGGCGGCGTCGACACCACGGCACACCCCGCCGACGCCGACGATGCCCACGTCGGGGAACGCGGCCCGGCAGTCGTGGACGGCGCGTACCGCCACGGGCCGGATGGCCGGGCCCGACAGGCCGCCGCCGCCCGGGCCCGATCCGAGGCGGTAGGGCGGCGCCGGACGTCGATGGCCATGCCGAGCACGGTGTTCACGAGCACGAGGGCCTCGGCACCCGGCTCGAGCGCGGCTCCGGCGATGTCGACGATGTCGGCCACGTTGGGGCTCAGCTTCACCCACAGCGGCAGCCCGCAGGCCGCCGAGGCGGCCACGGCCTGCGGCGGTGGCGTGCGCCGAGTGGGCGAACATGCGGCTGCGGTCCTCGAGGTTGGGGCAGCTGACGTTGACCTCGACGGCCACCACACCGGGCGCGCCGGCGAGCATCGCGGCGGCCTGCGCGTAGTCCTCGACGCTGCGGCCCCAGATGCTCGCCACCACCCGCGCCCCGCGGTCGTTGAGCGCCGGGAGCTCCTGCTCGATCCAGCGACGCGACCCCCGGGCCCTGCAGACCCGACCGAGTTGAGCATGCCCGCCGGCGTCTCGTGCACCCGCGGGGGCGGGTTGCCGGGCCAGGGCGGCGCCGAGAGCGACTTCACCACCACGGCGCCCAGCGTGGCGAGGTCGACGTACGCGGCGAGCTCGGCGCCGTGGCCGGCCGTCCCCGACGCCGTGAGCACCGGGTTCGGGCAGGCGGCACCGAGCCCACGTGGCGTCGCGCAGGTCCACGCGCCGCTCGGCCGCCACTCACCCGTGCACCTCCTGCAGGCACACGACCGACAGCCCGTGACGCTGCCAGTCGACGATGCCGGTGGCCGCGGCGCGCGCCGCGGCCACCGTGGTCAGGCAGGGCACCTGGTGGGCGAGCGCGGCGGAGCGGATGTGCACGCCGTCGGCCCGCGGGCCGCGGCCGCGCGGGGTGTTCACCACCAGCTGGACGCGGCCCGAGGCGATGAGGTCGACGGCGTCGGCCGCCCCGGACTCCCCCACCTTCGCCACCACCGTGGCCACGGGCACGCCGTTGGACTCGAGGAACGCGGCGGTCCCCGACGTGGCCAGGAGCTCGAGGCCGAGCTCGGTGAAGGTCCGCGCCGCCTCGAGGCCCGCCGGCCTTGTCGCGATCGGCCAGCGACAGGAAGACCGTGCCCTCGTGCGGGCAGCCGGGTGCCCGCCGCGATCTGGCTCTTGGCGAAGGCGAGCCCGAAGGTGGAGCCGACGCCCATGACCTCGCCGGTCGAGCGCATCTCGGGGCCGAGCAGGGTGTCGACGCCGGGGAACCGGCCGAAGGGGAGCACCGCCTCTTTGACGCTCACCCAGCCGCCGCCCGGTGGGGGGGCGCAGCAGGCCTTCGGCGCGCAGCTCGTGCGAGGGTCGCGCCCGTCATGACCCGGGCCGCGACCATGGCCACGGGCACTCCGGTCGCCTTGGCCACGAAGGGCACCGTCGCGACTGGCCCGGGGGTTGGCCTCGAGGACGAAGACCGACCCCTCCTTCACGGCGTACTGCACGTTGATGGGCCCGACGACCTCGAGGGCCTCGGCGATGGCGCGGGTGTGGCGCTCGAGGGTCGTCCATCACCGCGGCCGACAGGGTCTGCGGGGGCAGCGCGCAGGCCGAGTCGCCGGAGTGCACGCCGGCCTCCTCGACGTGCTCCATGACCCCGGCGATCAGGACTTCGCCGGTCCGGTCCCGCACGGCGTCGACGTCGACCTCGACGGCGTCCTCGAGGAACCGGTCGACGAGCACCGGGCGCTCGGCCGACACGCCGCCCTCCCGGGCGAGCGACCCGCCGAGCTCCTCGACCACGCAGTGCCAGCCGCTCGTCGTCGTAGACGATCTCCATGGCCCGGCCGCCGAGCACGTAGCTGGGCCGGACGAGGACGGGGTAGCCGACCTTGCGGCGCCACGGTCAGGGCTTCGTCGACGCGACGGGCGATGCCGCCCGGGGGCTGCGGGATGCCGAGGCGCTCGCACAGCGCGTTCCAGCGCTCGCGGTCCTCGGCCAGGTCGATCGAGGCCGGGCTCGTGCCGAGGACCAGCTCGGGCGCCAGGCTGTGGGCCAGCTTCAGCGGCGTCTGGCCGCCGAGGCTGACGATCACCCCGGCGACCGGCGCGCCCCCCGGGCCCGCGCCCGCCGCGGTCTCGGCGTCGAGCACGTTGGCGACGTCCTCGGCGGTGAGCGGCTCGAAGTAGAGCCGGTCGGAGGTGTCGTAGTCGGTCGAGACCGTCTCGGGGTTGCAGTTGACCATCACCGTCTCGTAGCCCGCGGCGCTGCAGGGCCATCGAGGCGTGGACGCAGCAGTAGTCGAACTCGATCCCCTGGCCGATGCGGTTGGGGCCCGACCCGAGGATGACCACACGCGGGCTGCTCGCTGGGCCGCACCTCGTCCTCGTCCTCGTAGGTGGCGTAGTGGTACGGGCGTGCGCGCCTCGAACTCCGCCCCGCAGGTGTCGACGGTCTTGAACGTGGCGCGCACCCCGAGCGCCCAGCCGGGCGGCCCGGACTTCGGCCTCGGTCACCACACCGGCCCCGTGGCCGGGGTCACGGCCCGACCCGCCCGACAGGAGATAGGCGATCTGGGCGTCGGAGAACCCCAGGCGCTTCACCGCGCGCCAGGTGCGCCGGTCGAGCTGGGCGGGGCCGAGGCCCGAGGCGCCCATCGACTCGAGCCGCGTGCGGGCCGCGCTGATGATGGCCAACTGGTCGAAGAACCACGGGTCGACGCCGGTGGCGGTCGGCCAGCGCGTCGGGGGTGACGCCCCGGCGCAGGGCGGCCTCGAGCTGGAAGATGCGTCCGGGTGTGGGCGAGCACGCCCGGGCCACGAGCTCGTCGTCGTCGAGGAGGTCGTAGGCCACCTCGCCGGGGTCGCCGTTGAGACCGGCCCGGCCCTGCTCGAGCGAACGGATCGCCTTCTGCAGCGACTCGGGGAACGTCCGGCCGATGGCCATCACCTCGCCCACCGACTGCATCCGCGTCCCGAGGCGCTCGACCGCACCCGGCAGCTTCTCGAAGGCCCAGCGCGGGATCTTCGTCACGACGTAGTCGATGGTGGGCTCGAAGCTCGCCGGGGTGGCGCCGGTGATGTCGTTGGGGATCTCGTCGAGGGTGTAGCCGACGGCGAGTCGGGCCGCGATCTTGGCGATGGGAAACCCCGTCGCCTTCGACGCCAGGGCCGAGGAGCGCGACACCCGCGGGTTCATCTCGATCACGAGACGCCGACCGTCGGTCGGCCTCACCGCGAACTGGATGTTCGACCCGCCGGTCTCCACACCCACGCGCCGGATGCAGGCGAACGCGTCGTCGCGCATGGCCTGGTACTCGACGTCGGACAGCGTCTGCGCCGGTGCGACGGTGATCGAGTCCCCGGTGTGCACGCCCATGGGGTCGAAGTTCTCGATCGAGCACACCACGACGCAGTTGTCCGCGCGGTCGCGCATGACCTCGAGCTCGAACTCCTTCCACCCCGCGATGGACCGCTCGATCAGGATCTGGTGCACGGGGCTGGCCGCCAGGCCCTCGGCCGCCACCTTGGCGAGCTCGGTCGCGGTCGTCGGCGGTCCCGGTCCCGGCCCCTCCCAGGATGAAGCTGGGTCGGATCATGAGCGGGAACCCGATGCGCTCGCCCAGCGACCATGGCCTCGTCGAGATGGGTGGCGAAGCCCGACGACGGGACCTCGAGGCCGATCTCCTCCATCGCGCTCTTGAACCGGTCGCGGTCCTCGGCGGTGGAGATGGCCTCGGCGTTGGCACCGATCAGCTCCACCCCGAACGCGTCGAGAACACCTCGTTCGGAGAGGCCGAAGGCCAGGTTCAAGCCGGTCTGCCCACCCATGGTGGGCAACAGCGCGTCCGGTCGCTCCCGCTCGACCACCGCGCTGAGCACGTCGAGGTCGAGTGGCTCCACGTAGGTCCGGTCGGCGATCTCGGGGTCGGTCATGATCGTGGCCGGATTGGAGTTGACGAGCACGACGCGGTATCCCTCGGCCCGCAGCACCCGGCACGCTTGGGTGCCCGAGTAGTCGAACTCGCACGCCTGGCCGATCACGATCGGGCCCGATCCGATGACGAGGATGGTCTCGAGGTCGGTGCGGCGCGGCATCAGACCCGGACCTCGTCGATCATCTGCCGGAACCGCTCGAACAGGTACCGCGCGTCGTGGGGGCCGGGACCGGCCTCGGGGTGGTACTGCACGCTGAAGGCGTCCACCGCGGTGCATCGGAAGCCTTCGACCACCCCGTCGTTCAGGTTGACGTGGGTCACCTCGGCCGCGAACGGGCCCGAGGTCGGGAGGCTCGTGCCGTCGACGGCGTAGTTGTGGTTCTGGCTCGTGATCTCGACCTGGCCGGTGTCGAGCCGGCGCACAGGATGATTCCCCCCGTGATGGCCGAAGGGGAGCTTGTAGGTACGCGCCCCGATCGCCTGGGCCAGCAGCTGATGGCCCAGACAGATGCCGAACACCGGGACCCGGCCCAGCAGCTCGGCGACGATCGCCGCGTGCTCGGGGAGCGCGGCGGGGTCGCCCGGCCCGTTGGACAGGAACACACCGTCGGGCTCGAGGGCCAAGGTCTGCGCGGCGCCGTACGCGGCGGGCACCACCGTCACCGTCGCCAGCTCGCCCAGACTCCGCAGCATGGTCTCTTTCACGCCGAAGTCGTAGGCGACGATGCGCAGCGGGCCCGAGCCCCGCTGATAGGGAGTCGAGACCGACACCCCGGTCACGAGATCGCAGCCGGTCGTGCCGGGCTCCGACGCCGCCGCGGCGCGCAGCACCGACTCCGGCGCGGTGCCGAAGGCACATCCCATGGCGCCGTCGACTCGCAGGTGCCGGGTGAGCCGGCGGGTGTCGATTCCCGAGATGCCGGGCAGCTGGGTGCGGATCAGGAAGTCCTCGAACGAGCCCGTGGCGCGCCACGACGACGGCCGCGGGGGGAGGTCGCGCACCACCACTCCTCGACACCAGGGGCGAGCCGCCTCGTCGTCCTGGGCGGTGACGCCGTAATTCCCGATGTGCGGGTAGGTGAAGGCGATCACCTGGCCGGCGTAGCTGGGGTCGGTGACCACCTCCTGGTATCCCGACAACACGGTGTTGAACACGAGCTCGCCCGTGGCCACGCCGTCGGGCGGGACCGCACCGACGGCCTCGCCCTCGAAGACCTCCCCGTCGGCCAGCACGAGAAGGGCCGCCGACCGCCCCCCGAACCATTCCCCGTCGGGGGCGACCGCGGTCGCGTCGGCGACCGGACGTGGCGCGCCGGGGCTCACCGCTGCGCCACCGCGTCCACCACCACCGGCTCGCCCCGGAACACGGTGTGACGCACCTGACCGGTCATGACCCGCCCCGCCCACGGCGTGTTCCTGCTCCGACTGGCGAGCCGGAACGGGTCCACCTCCCACGTGGCGCTCAGGTCGACGACACAGATGTTGGCGGGCGCGCCGGGCGCGATGGGCCCTCCCTGGTCGCCGCCCTGGTCCGGAGCGAGCCCGGCGATGCGCGCCGGACGCCATGACAAGAGGCCGAGCACGTCGCGCGCCGGCATCTGCGGGGACCCGTCGCCGGCCCCGTCGTCGCGGCGCGGTCCACCACCTTCATGGCCACGGTGGTGCCCACCCAGGGCGCCGAGCACCACCGGGAGCGCGGTCTGGAGCCCGAGCATCCCCGGGGGGGCGGCGTCGAGGGTGGCGTCCTTGCGCTCGGGAGCGTGCGGCGCGTGGTCGGTGGCGATGGCGTCGACGATTCCCTGCCGCGCAGGCGGCGCGCAGCGCGCGCGAGGTCGGTCTCGGCGCGCAAGGGCGGGTTCACCTTGTACACCGGGTCGTAGCCCGACAGCTCGGCATGGGTCAGCGAGAGGTGGTGCGGCGTCACCTCGGCCGTCACGGCCAGGCCTTGTGCCTTCGCCGCCTGCACCAACGCGGCCGACCGGGCCGTCGAGATATGGAGGAAGTGCACTCGCCCTCCGGTGAGCCTGGCCAGCGCGATGTCGCGCGCCACCATCATCTCCTCGGCCTCGGCCGGGATGCCCGGCACGCCCAGCCGGCTCGACCACTCCCCCTCGTGCATGTGGCCGCCGCACGCCAGTGCCTCGTCCTCGCAGTGCTGGGCGAGCGTGACGTCGAATCCCCGGGCGTACTCGAGGGCGCGTCGCATGACCGACACGTCCTGGACCCCCGCTCCGTCATCGGTGAAGAGACGCACCCCCAACGATGCGAGCTCGCCGATCGGCGCCAGGCGCTCCCCGGCGCGGCCCATCGTGATGGCCCCCGCCACCGCCACCTGGCACATGGCGCCGGCCCCGAGCGAGAGGACCTCGAGCGCCACCGCGGCGCTGTCGACCGGAGGGTCGGTGTTGGGCATGGCCACCACGGCGGTGAAGCCCCCCAGCGCCGCGGCGCGGGCCCCGCTCTCGACGGTCTCGGCGTCTTCGGCACCGGGCTGGCGCAGATGGGTGTGCAGGTCCACCAGGCCCGGGGCCACCAGGCACCCCCCGGCGTCGAGCACCGTGGCCCCGCGCGGCACCGCCACACCCGCCCCGACCTCGACGACCTCCGCCCCCCGGATCACGACGTCGGCCACCTGCTCGCCCCCGGCGTCGACGACGGTGCCTCCCCGGATCACGACACAGCGGGTGGCCCGGGACGCGGGCGCGCCGTCCCGGCTCGTCGACTCAGCCACCGACGACGGTCCCGAGGGTCCCGAGCGTCGGGGGGAGCCCGGGGGCACCGCCCCCCGCCGCCACCTGCCCCTGCCCGAGCAGCATGAACAACACCGCCATCCGGACGGCCACTCCGTTGGACACCTGGCGCAGCACCAGTGACTGCGGGAGGGCGGCGACGTCGTCGGCGATCTCGATCCCGCGGTTCATGGGACCGGGGTGCATCACGAGGGCGTCGTCGCGCAAGAGCGCGGCGCGCCGCGAGGTGAGGCCGTACCACGCGCTGTACTCGCGCACCGACGGCAGGTAGGCGCCCGCACCGCGCTCGGACTGCAATCGGAGCAGGTAGCACACATCCACGTCGGGGAGCACGGCGTCGAGGTCGTAGGACACCTTCGCCACGGGCCAACCCTCGAGCGAGGGTGGGAGCAGGCTGCCCGGCGCCACCAAGGTCACCTCGGCGCCGAGTGCCCCGAGGGCGAGCGACGAGCGAGCGCGCCACCCGGCTGTGGCGGACGTCACCGACGATGGCGACGCGCAGCCCTGCGAAGCATTCGACTCCGGCCCCTTCGAGTGGGCGCCCGGCGCGCTCGGTCAGCACCTGGCGGATCGTGTAGCAGTCGAGCAGCGCCTGGGTGGGGTGCTCGTGCCACCCGTCGCCGGCGTTCACCACCGACGCGTCGACCCAGCGCGCCACCGCGGCGGGCGCCCCGGCGGAGGTGTGGCGCACGACGAACGCGTCGACCCCCATGGCCGCCACGGTCTCCACGGTGTCTCGCAGCGACTCCCCCTTCTTCACCGACGAGGAGTCGACGGAGAACGACAGGACATCGGCCGAGAGGCGCTTCGCCGCGGTCTCGAACGAGAGCCGGGTGCGCGTGGACTGCTCGGCGAAGAGGGTCACCACGGTCCGGCCCCGCAGCGACGGCACCTTGGGGATCGAGCGCCGCCCCACCTCGACGAAGGCGTCGGACACCGCCAGGATCTCCTCGATCCCCTCGGCGCCGAGGTCGGCGACCGACAGGAGGTGGCGGCGGCCCCGCCCTTGGCGACCTCGGTCATCGGGGCACCACGTCGCCGAGGACCACGCCGTCGAGGCTGACGTCGACCTGCTCGTCGATCCGGGTCGGCATGTTCTTGCCCACGTAGTCGGGGCGGATGGGCAGCTCCCGGTGCCCCCGGTCGACCATCACGGCCAGCTGGACGGCCCGGGCCCGGCCGTAGTCGCTGAGCGCGTTGAGCGCGGCGCGCACGGTGCGGCCCGTGAACAGGACGTCGTCGACGAGGACGACGATCTGGCCCGCCAGGTCACCGGGGATGTCGGTGGCGGCCTCGGGGAGCACGGGGCGGATCCCGATGTCGTCGCGGTAGAAGGCGACGTCGAGGAGGCCCACCGGCACCGCGGTGCCCTCCATCTCCTCGAGCACGCTGGCGATGCGGAAGGACAGGGGCACCCCGCCGGTCTGCAGGCCGACGAGCACGACGTCCTCGAGGCCGTGGTTGCGCTCGATGATCTCGTGCGCGATCCGGGTGAGTGCCCGCTGCACGTCCTGAGCGCTCAGCACCTGGACCCGAGGAACGAAGACCCCACCTCGCGGTGGGGTCAGTCTGCGTTCTCGCTCCGCCAATGCTCCTCCACGGTCCGTTCGGGCCTCTCGGGACCCGCTTCACGGTCGTCGGACAATGCTACCACCGCCGGGGACTCGCGACGTGGGGCCCGGCTGCTCCTGGGGCCGAGCCGTCGTCGGGCCCCTCGCCCGCTCTCAGGCGCGCACCTGGCGGGCGATCGTCGACAGGACACCGTTGACGAACCCGCCCGAGAACTCGGTGGAGTACTGCTTGGCCAGCTCGACCGCCTCGTCGATGACCACCGCCACCGGCACCTCGGGCTCGGCGATGAGCTCGTAGGTGGCGAGGCGCAGGATGCTGCGGTCGAGGACCGGCATCCGCTCGACCTCCCATCCCATGGCGGCCGCCGCCATCGAGCGCGTCGATGCGCTCCCCGTGGGCCGCCGCGCCCTCGACCAGCGCCACGGTGAAGGGGTCGGGGGCGGCCGCCAGGGCCGCGAGGACCTCGCGCGGTCCCGAGCCGCTTCATCTCCGCCTCGTAGAGCAGGGCGAGGGCTCGTTCGCGGGCCTCGTGGCGGGGCCCTTCACCGGGCGCGGCCGGGGCACGGTCCTCCGGCACGGTCAGGTGCCGGGCTATGCCCGGGTGATGTACTCGCCGGTGCGGGTGTCGACCTTGATGCGCTCGCCGGGGTTGACGAACAGCGGGACCTGGACGACGAGCCCGGTCTCGAGGGTGGCCGGCTTGCGCGCGCCCGACACCCGGTCGCCCTGGACACCGGGCTCGGTCTCGGCCACCGTCAGCTCCACCGCGGCGGGCAGGTCGACGCCGACGATCTCGTCCCGCGTACATCTGCAGGACGGCGTTGTCGCCCTCCTTCACGAACTGCGTGGCATCGCCGAGCGTGGCCGGGTGACACGTGGATCTGGTCGTAGGACGTCGACGTCCATGAACACGTAGTCGGTGCCGTCGCGATAGAGGTACTGCATCTCCCGCTTGTCGACGATGGCCTGCTCGACCCGCTCGTCGGCCCGGAACGTCCGCTCGATCACCGCGCCGGTGCGAACGTTCTTGAGCTTGGTGCGCACGAAGGCGCCACCCTTGCCCGGCTTCACGTGCTGGAACTCGACGACCGAGAACAACCCGTCGGGGAGGTCGAGGGTCATGCCGTTGCGCAGGTCGTTGGTGGTGACAGCCATCAGGCAGCGATGTCCTTGGGGAATCCGGTGAGGGGGTGACAGCCGTCCGTCGGTCACCACGACGGTGTCCTCGATCACGGACACCGCCGATGCCCGCGAGGTAGACGCCGGGCTCGACGGTGACGACGACGCCGGGCGCGAGGATAGCAGTCGACCCCGGGCCGACGGCCGGGGCCTCGTGGATGTCGAGGCCGACGCCGTGCCCGGTGCCGTGCTCGAAGGCGTCGCCCCAGCCCGCTTCGGCGATGCGCGTCGCGGCAGGCCTTGTCGACGTCGCCGGTGGCCACCCCGGCCCGCACCGCGGCCACCCCGGCCGCCTGGGCCTCGGCCACCACCTCGAACACCCGGGCCAGCGTCCCGGCGGCTCGCCCCCGACGCAGAAGGTGCGGGTCATGTCGGACCGGTACCCGTCGAAGATGGCGCCGAAGTCGACGACGACGGGGTCGCCCGCGCGCGATCGGCGCGCTTCGATGGGCCGGGCATGGGGCTTGGCCGCGTTCGGGCCCGACGGCCACGATGGTCTCGAAGGCCCGGTCCTCGGCGCCGAGCCGGCGCATGGCCGTGTCGAGGGCGAGCGCGACCTCGCTTTTCGGCGCGGCCGCTCGGCCAGCAGCGGGACGACGTCGCCAGGGCGGCGTCGGCGATGGCCGCGGCCCGCGCCATGCGCGCCGAGCTCGCCGGCGTCCTTCACCTGGCGGAGCTGCTCGACCAGCCCGGTCGTGGGCACGGGCTGCGCCGGCGCCGAGGTCCTCGGCCCAGCGACGCTTGGCCGACCAGGTGACGTGGTCGGCCTCGAGGCCGAGGCGCCGTGACCGGCGCCCGCCCAGCGCCGGCGCCGGCCAGGCGCCGCGCGTTGGGCCTGCGAGCGCCGCCGACGACGAGCTCGACGGCGTCCGCCGGGCCCGCCGCGGCGAGCTGCTCGCGCGGCCTGGGTCCGGTAGCGGCCGTCGGTGACGAGCAGCGCCGCCGCGCCCGGTGACGAGGAGCGACCCCGGCGGAGCCGCTGAACCCGGTCAGGTAGCGGACGTTGGCGGGGTGGTGACGAGGAGCGCGTCCACTCCCGCGGCGTCGAGCCCGGCCCGCAGCCGCGCCAGGCGGCCGGCGACGTCCAACGGGCGCCGAGCCGCGCCGTCGGTCACGGGCTCTCGAGCCGGTCGCTGTGCCGGCGAGCAGGCGGGCCACGGCTTGGACCGCCAGCCGGTAGCCCGAGGCCGCCGAACCCGGCGATCGCCCCGTCGGCGACGGGGGCGACCACCGAGGTGTGGCGCAAGGGCTCGCGGGCGGCGGGGTTGGACAGATGGAGCTCGACGACGATGCCGTCGAAGGCGGCCAGGGCGTCGTGCAGCGACCACGAGTAGTGCGTGAGCGCCCCGGCGTTGACGATGAGGGCCGCGGCGCGGCCCCGTGCCGCCGTGGACCAGCTCGACGAGCTCGCCCTCGTGGTTGGTCTGGTGGTGCTCGAGCTCGCAGGCCACACCGGGCGGCCTCCGCCGGCCGCGGCGGCCACGTGGTCGGCGAGCGTGGCTCGGCCGTAGACCTCGGGCTGGCGTTCGCCCGAGGAGGTCGAGGTTGGGCCCCGACAGCACCAGGACGAGCGAGCCGCGGCCGCCGTCACGGCGCCGCACCCCATGTCCGCCAGGGTGGCGAGCACGTGCGGCCTCGTCCACGTCGTGCACCGGCTCGACGCCGTCGGGCCCGTCGAGGACGAAGGTCAGGTCGTGGCGGGCCTTCTTGTCCCTGGCCATGAACTCCACGAGCTGCCGGGCCGACGCCCCCACCGGGAGGTCGGCGTAGAGGTCGAACCCGCTCACCACCCGGCGGTGCAGCGCCACCCGCTCGTCGTCGATGCGGTCCAGGCGTCGGGCCAGCATGGCCGCGAAGACGAGGCCGATGGCCACGGCCTCGCCGTGGCGCAGGTCCCAGTTCGCCTCGGGGCCGAACGAGGACGCCTCGAGGGCGTGGGCCAGGGTGTGGCCGTAGTTGAGGACCATGCGGTGCCCCGACTCGCGCTCGTCGCGCGGTGACCACGGCCGCCTTGATCGCCACGCACCTGGCCACCTGTTCGTCGAGGGGGAGCCCGAGGATGGCGGTCCCGGCCGGCCCTGCTCGAGGAGCCCGTCGACCGAGGAAGGCGTACTTGGCCATCTCGCCGCGACCCGACGACCACTCGCGGGCCGGAAGCGACCGCAGGGTCTGGATGTCGCAGAGCACCGCGGCGGGCTGCCAGAAGGTGCCGACCAGGTTCTTGCCCTCGGGGAGGTTGACGCCGGTCTTCCCGCCGATGGCGGCGTCGACCTGCGCCAGGAGCGTGGTGGGCACGTTGACGTAGGCGATGCCGCGAAGGAAGACCGACGGCGGCGAAGCCCGCCACGTCGCTGACGACGCCACCGCCGACGCGCGACCACGGCGTCTGCGCGCGCCAGCCCGAAACGCGCGAACTCCCGGCACAGCCGCTCCACGGTGTCGAGCGTCTTGGCCGACTCGCCCTCCTCCACGACGAACGTCTCGGAAGGGACGCCCGGTGTCCACCTCGACCTCGACGTTCTCCTGGGTGACGATGGCGACACGCTGCACCCCGGGAGGGAGCACCTCGGGGAGCAGGCCGCGTGCCCCTGACCCCACGATGACGTCGTAGGACCGCTCCCCGAGACCGACCGGCACCGTGATCATCGGTTGTCCTCGCTCGACGACAGCGGCTCCTCGGGGCGTGGCCCGACCACGGCACCGATCACGGCGTCGGCCACGGCCGGGGGGCCGAGGTCGTCGACGTCGATCACCGCCGAGGCAACTTCTTCGTACAGGGCCCGACGCTCGGACTCGATGCGGGCCAGCGCGGCGTGCGGCCCGCCGCCCGCGGGGTCTCGCCGAGCTGCCGACAACAGCGGCCTGTCGGCGTTGCGACCCACCCGCCGGGCGAGGGTGTCGGGGCGGGCCCGCAGCCACACCACCGTGCCGCCGTCGCGCAGCACCGCCCGGTTGGCGGGGTCGAGGACGGCGCCCGCCGCCCACCGAGATCACCGCGGGGACTCCTCCGGCGAGCGACCCTGCGCGAGCACACGGGACTCCTCGGCCCGGAACGCGGCCTCGCCCCGGGCCGGGAAGATGCTCGCTCACCGACGAGCCGGCGACGCGCTCCACCTCCACGTCGGTGTCGACGTGGGGCCGGCCCAGACGCGCCGCGACCAGCCGGGCCACCGTCGACTTGCCCGCGCCCATCATCCCCACGAGCAGCAGGTGCTCAGCCACGGCCGGCCGACGGCGGCCGACGACGGGGCGTCGTGCAGCGACGCCAGGTACCCGTCCCGGTTGCGCACCACCTCGGCCAGCGAGTCTCCGCCGAACTTGCGCAGCGCCTCGGAGGCGAGCACCAGCGCCGTCATGGTCTCGGCCACCACGCCCATGGCGGGGACGGCGGTGACGTCGGTGCGCTCTTTGAACGACACCGTCGGCTCCTTGGTCACCACGTCCACGGTCCCGAGCACCGGACGGTTCAACGTGGCGAGCGGCTTCATGCCGACGCGCGCCGAGATGAGCCCTCCCGTCGACATCCCCCCCTCGATCCCTCCGGCCCGATCGGTCTCGCGCCGGTAGGTGCCCGATCCCTCGTCCCATCCGATGGCGTCGTGGGCTTCCGATCCCCGCCGCGTCGCCACATCGGCGCCCTCGCCCAGCTCGACGTGCTTCACGGCCTGGATGCTCATGAGCGCCTGGGCGAGCAGTCCGTCGAGACGGCGGTCCCAGTGCACGTGGCTGCCGAGGCCCACCGGCACGCCGTAGGCGAGGACCTCCACCACGCCGCCGAGCGAGTCGCCGTCCTTGGCGGCGGCCTTGATGGCCTCGACCATCCGGGCCTCGACGCCGGGGTCGAAGCAGCGCACCGCCGAGGCGTCGACCCGGTCGAGGTCGCCCGGCCCCGGGCGCGCCACGCCCTCGGACCGCACCGGGCCGAGCCCGACGACGTGGCTGAGCACCGACATGCCCAGCCGGGCCAGCAGGGCTTTGGCCAGGGCCCCCGCCGCCACCCGGGCCGCGGTCTCCGCGCGCCGACGCCCGCTCGAGGACGTCTCGGGCGTCGTCGAACCCGTATTTCTGCATCCCGGCCAGATCGGCATGGCCCGGGCGGGGCTTGGTCAGGACCTTCGACGGGTGCCCCGGGGTCCGGAGACATCTCCTCCTGCCACTTGGGCCACTCGGTGTTGGCGATCTCGATGGCCACCGGGCGAGCCCAAGGGTGCGGCCGTGGCGGATGCCGCCCACGAGCGTGATCTCGTCGGCCTCGAACCGCATCCGGGGGCCCCGGCCGATACCCGAGCCGGCGCCGGGCCAGCTCGCCGGCGATCTCCGGGAGCCGTGACCGGCAGCCCCGCCGGCAGGCCCTCGACGATCACCACGAGGGCCTTGCCATGGGACTCTCCCGCGGTGAGGAACCTGAGCACGGGGCCAATCTACTTCGGGTGCGCGTTCGTCGCCCCGGGCCTCGCCGACGGCACCGGGCCGCCGGTGCACGGGGCGGCAGCTCACGTGCCGTGGTGGAACAGCGCGTGGGCCAGTGGACCGCCCCACAGCACGGTCACGATGGCGCCGGCGGCCAGAAAGGGGCCGAAGGGGATCCTGGTCTTGCGCCCGCGCGCCGGTGACCGCCATGGCCCCGATCCCGACCAGCGCGCCGAGCACGAAGGCGGCGAAGAAGCCCACGAAGGCGTGGCCGAGGCCGAGCCACCCCGTGGCCAAGCCGATGACGCCGGCCAACCGCACGTCGCCGAAGCCCATCCCCCTAGGGACGGCCAGGTGCACGACGAAGAAGGCGGCGAAGGCGGCGGCGCCGCCGATGGCGGCGCGCGCCAGCGATCCCCAGCGGTCGTCGACGGCCGAGGCCACCACGAACAGCGGCACGATCAGCGCCAGGGTGGGGTAGACGATCCGGTTGGGGATGATCTGGCGCTCGAGGTCCACCGCGCTCGATGGCCACGAGCGACAGGCCGAACACGGCATAGGCGGCGAGCACGACGTCGGCGCCGAAACGGGCCGCGAAGGCGCCGAGCACGAGGGCGCTGACCACTCCGAGCACAGCCGGTCGCCACGGGTGCGGGACCCGTTCCCGGCACGACCGGCACCCGCGGCCGCAGGAACAGCGAATCGGACGACGGGCACGAGGCCCGTGCCCCGATAGGGCGTCGCGCACGACGGGCAGCGCCACCAGGGACGGTCGAAGCGGACGACGCTCCGCCAGGCGCTCGACGACGATCTCGAGCGCGTCGCCGAGGAGGAGCCCGGCCCCCGCGCTCGACCCCCGTGACGAGGGCGTGCATGGCGGGCAACGCTAACCGACGGGTTCGGCACCCCCGCGGATGCCCGCCCGGTCCAAGGTCGGCGCGCACGGCGGCGCCGTGGCGCTCGGACTACTTCTTGGCGGGCTCGTAGAAGGGGTTGGCGCCGCTGGCGTGATCGGTGACGTCGACCACCGACATGATCTCGGGGACGGCGTCGCGCAGCGCCACCTCGATGCCCTGCGACAGCGTCACCGTGGCCAGGCCGCATCCCTGGCAGCCCCCGCTGAGGCGGACGTAGACGACACCCTCCTCCACGGCGACCAGATCGGCACGGCCCCCGTGCATGGCGATGGACGGGTTCACCTGCTCCTCGAGCACGGCCAGGACGCGCTGGGCGAGCTCGCCCGAGAGGTCCGCCTCGGCGACGGTCGACGAGGCTCCGGGTCGCGGCGGGGTGTTGGGGTTCACGATGACGAGCCCGCCGTCGCCGTCGTCGGACCAGTCGAGTCGCGCCCCGACCAGGCGGGCCACGCTCGACTCGGGCACCACGACGGCCAGGCCGTCGTCCTCGGACGACCGTGTCGCCGGCGCCGGCGTCGCCGACCGCCTGGAAGTAGATGTCGTAGGTGTAGGCACCGTCCCGGGCGCCGGTCACCTCGACCCACAGGGCCAGGCGCTCGGCCTCGGCCTCCTGGGCCCGGGCGTCGAGAACGACGCCGCGGGCCGCCGGTGTCACGGTCAGCACGGCGGAGACCGTCGGTTTCGCCAGCCGGCGCCCCGTCCTCGGCCATCGGTGTCAACCTCCTCCAGCCATCATAGGTGGATGGCCCGCGTACTCCTTCTCGTCCCCTCGGCGACCTACCGGGCCCGCGGACTTCCTCGATGCCGCCCGTGCGCTGGGTGTCGGACGTGGTCATCGGCACCGAGGAAGCCCACGCCCTGCCGCGGCATCATGGGGCTCGCGCACCCTCGAGGTGCCCCTCGACGATCCCGAGGAGGCGGCCCGGGCCATCGTCGCCCACGACGACCTCGTCCCCCTCGACGCCGTGGTCGCCGTCGACGACATGGGCACCCTGGTGGCGGCCGAGGCGTCGGCGGCGTCTGGGGCTCCGGCACAACCCCCCCGACGCTGTCGCCGCGGCGCGCGACAAGCTCGCCATGCGGACCCGGCTGGCGGCGATGGAGGTGCCCCAACCCGCCTTCGCGGCTCTGCCCGCCGGGAGCGAGCCCCGAGCAGGTCGCCGCCGTGGCGAGCTCGGTCGGGCTCCCGTGCGTGATCAAGCCCACGACGTTGTCGGGCAGCCAGGGAGTGCTGCGGGCCGACACCCCCGACGAGGCCGTCGACGGTCGCCGCCCGTGTCCGGCGCATCGCCACCGACGCGGGCGTCGACCCCGCCGCGCCCCTCCTCGTCGAGCGGTTCGCCCCCGGGCCCGAAGTCGCGGTCGAGGGGCTCCTCGTCTCGGGCGAGCTTCGAGTCCTGGCCGTCTTCGACAAGCCCGACCCCCTCGACGGGCCCGGCCTTCGAGGAGACCATCTACGTGACCCCCAGCCGCCTCGCCCCCGGCGACCTCGCCGCCGTGCTGTCCGCCACGCGGGGCCGCCACCACGGCACTGGGGCTGGTCGACGGGCCGGTCCACGCCGAGGTGCGCGTGCGCGACGGCCGGGCGACGGTGATCGAGGTGGCGGCGCGCACGATCGGCGGGCTGTGCTCACGCACGTTGTCGTTCTCCACGGGCCGATCGCTCGAGGAGCTCGTGATCGCCCACGCCTTGGGTCTTCCCTTGGGCGCCGCCGCCGCGGTGGGTGCGTCGGGGGTGCTGATGGTGCCGATCCCCCGCGCCGGCATCCTCGTCGCCGTGGACGGCCAGGACGAGGCGCGCCAGGTGCCGGGGGTGACCGACGTCCAGATCACCATCGCCGCGGGTCGCGCCGTCGCCCCCGTGCCCGAGGGCAACCGCTATCTCGGGTTCGTCTTCGCACGCGACACCACGCCCGCCCGCGTGGAACGGGCCTTGCGCCGGGCCTGGGCCGTCCTCGACGTTCGCGTCGAGGACGGCGTCGACCCAGGCCCTGCCGTCGACGTTCGCGTCGAGGGCGCCGACGAGGAAGAGCGACCGCTCGCGCCCGACATCGGGCGGAGAACAGGAGGTCCGACCACCCGCGCATATGCCGCTACCGTGGGGCGGTGCACGTGGTGTTGGTCTCGACCTACGAGCTCGGCCATCAACCGTTGCACGTGGCGTCACCGGCGCGCGCCTTGCTGCGTGCCGGCCACGACGTGCGCTGCGCGGACCTCGCCGTCGACCCCTTCGATGTGGACCTGCTGTCGTGGGCGGACGCGGTGGCGTTCTCGGTGCCCATGCATACCGCCATGCGGCTGGCCCGCCCGGCCTGCCGTCAGATCCGGTCCCGCCGTCCCGACATCGCACTGTGTCTCTACGGCCTGTACGCCGGTCTCGACGGGGCCGAGGGATTCGCGCCCGTCGCCGATCTCGCCGTCGCCGGCGAGTACGAGCCGGGTCTGGTCGCCTGGGCCGACTCGCTCTCCGATGCAGACGTCGCGAGCCCGAGCCAGGCGAGAACCGGCTCACACCGTCGTCGAGCTCGGGCGGGGCCGGTTCGGGCTTCCCGCCCGCCACCTCCTGCCGGCCTCGACCGCTACGCCCGCCTGGCGCTCGGCCGCGAACGCCGCTTGGCCGGCTACGTCGAGGCCAGTCACGGGTGCGCCCACCGGTGCCGGCACTGCCCGGTGCCCGTCGTCTACGACGGACGCACCCGGCTCGTGGGCGAGGACGCCGTGGTGGCCGACGTCGCCCAGCTCGTCGGGCATGGGAGCGCGTCACGTCACCTTCGGCGACCCCGACTTCCTCAACGGCCCGCACCACGCCGGCGCGGGTGATCGACGCCGTGCACGGCGCCTTCCCCGATCTGACCTTCGACGTGACCGTCAAGGTCGAGCACATCCTGCGCCATCGCGACGATCTGGCCCCGCATGGCGGCGGCCGGTTGTCTGTTCGCGGTGTCGGCGTTCGAGTCGGCAAGCGACCACATCCTCGAGCAGCTCGACAAGGGCCACACCGCCGCCGAGGAGGCTCGAGGCCGTGGCGGTGCTGCGCGCGGCGGGCATCGAGCCCCGACCGTCGTTGCTCCCCTTCACCCCCTGGACGCGTGCCGAGGACGTGTTCGGGCTGCTCGACCTCGTGGCGCGCTGCGATCTCGTCGGCAACGTCGACCCGGTGCAGTACGCCATCCGGCTGCTCGTCCCCCCCGGCTCGCTCCTGGTCACCTCGGGGCGGCTCGACGGTCGGCTCGACCACTACGACGACGAGCATCTGGGATGGTCGTGGCGGGCAGCCGACAGCCGGCTCGACGACCTCCAAGAACAGTTCTCCGCCCTCGCACAGCGCGCCGCCGACCGAAGAGTGGCCCGCCCAGGAGTCCTACGACGCCGTGCGCGCCGCGCGCGGTCGCGGTCCTCGGGGAGCCCGCCCCTGGCGGCGCGGCCGCACCGGAGCCCGACGCCCGCCTGCGTTCGCCCATCCCGGCCGACGAGCGGCCGCGGCTCACCGAGGCGTGGTTCTGTTGTGCCGAGCCGAGCGGTGCCCAGTTGGCGGCCGTCGGGGTCCTGGACCGGGATCTCGCGCCGGTCGCCGCGGGCGGAAAGTGAGCAAGATGGCCACGGGCCGAGCAACCACACAAGGAACGACCGCCAAGGCGAGGGATCGCCACGGCCCCTGGCACGGCGCCCCCGAAGGCGCCCACGAGTGGGTGAGCTTCCCCGACCCCGAGGAGGAGCGCACGTGGCAGTTCGACGTCACCTTCCTCGAGAGCCGCTGGACGTGCATCTTCGGCAACGGCTGCCAGGGCGTGCTCACCGGGCCGGCCCCCGAGCTGGTGCAGGGTTGTTGCTCCTACGGGGCGCATTTCACCGAGCGCCAAGGACGCCCGCCGGGTCGAGGCCGCCGCGGCCACACTGACGCCCGAGCAGTGGCAGTTCCGGGCCAAAGCCCGGCCCAAGCGGGGGACCCGGCCCAATGTCGTGCTCAAGTCGCAAGTCCGGCGAGCTCACCACCCGCCTGGTGAAAGACGCCTGCATCTTCCTCAACCGCCCCGACTTCCCCGGTGGCGCGGGCTGCGCGCTGCACCGCGCCGCGGTCGAGCGCGGCATCCCCCACCTCGAGCTCAAGCCCGACGTGTGCTGGCAGCTGCCGTTGCGCCGCGACGACGAGGTGGCCGACGACGGGCACGTGACGTCGGTCATCCGGCAGTGGGACCGTCGCGACTGGGGTGAGGGTGGTTTCGAGTTCCACTGGTGGTGCACCGAATCCCCCGAGGCCTTCGTGGGGACGCGCCCGGTCTTCGAGGAGCTCGAGCCCGAGCTCGTGGCGATGGTGGGCAAGAAGATCTACAAGCGCCTCGTGCAGTACCTCCAGGCGCGCGAAGAGGCGCTGGGCGAACCGGCGGTGGCGCCCGAGGCCGGGGTCGACGGCGCACCCGTCGTCGTCGCCGCCACGCGCAACGGTGCTCGGAAGGACGCGGGACCGGGTTCGGCCCCGGTGCCGGTACGACTGCCGCATCCCGCCCTCAGGCGAACGCCGTCGTCCTGAGCGGTCGACGGTCCGCCGGCCCCTCGGGGACCGGTCAATCGGCGAGCGGGTCGTCCTCGCCGGACGCCGACGGGCCCTGGCCCAGGATGTCGTCGAACTCGGTCTCGGCCATGCACCACGACGCATGCTCGTCGTCGGGTTCGGCGCCGCACTCCGGGCAGCGCTTGTTGGCGGTCGCGACCGAGCGCTTCAGGCTGCGGGCCTCCTCGAAGCGGCGATGCCGTCCCTTCTTCACGAGCGACTCCTCCGTCGGGCTGGGCGCGTAGATCGGCGAGGACTCCTCGTGAGTCTACCCGCCGGTCAGCCCGGCTCCGATCCGGGCTCCGCGCCCCTTCACCCTGCTCAAGGACCTCGCAGGCCGCCGGTAGAGTCGGGGCGTGCCCGAGGAGTTCGATCCGGCCGCCATGGTGGAGCGCTTCCGCGCCCGGGCCGCCGCGGTGCGCTCCCGAGGGCTCCCACCCATCGAGGGCCCGGAGCGAAAGCGCTTCGTCGGAGCAGGCGCAGCTCGACTACATGGACTACGCCATGGTGGGGGACGCCGAGGCGTCGCTCGAGGACGGGATCCTGACCTTGCGCATCGACCTCCGCCCCCCCTCCGCACCCTCGTCGGAGGACTCGGGCGGCTGACCCGGTCGGCCTCCCGACCCGCAGCCGGTCATGGCTCGCGATCCGCGTGCAGGATCGGTCAGCCCCCGTAGTTCATCCGGGTGTCCTCCATGCGAAAGAATGCCCGCCTCGCCGTCGTGCGCATCGGGGGGCGATCCGCCGCAATCGACGACCTCGCCCACGAACCAGCTGTGGCTCCCGAGGGCCATGGCGTGGCGCACCTCGCAGTCCAACCACGCCACCGCGCTCGTCGAGGATGGGCGCGCCCGTCGAGGCCGCGTGCACCGGCTCCCCTTGCATCGTCCCGGTGCCGGTCGTCGTCGTCGACCGAAGACTCCGTCACCGGCTTGACGAAACGGCGCACGACCGCACGCTGCCGATCGTGGGAGCAGGCTGAGGGCGAAGACCTGTCCCCCCTCGAGCAGCCCGTGGGTCACCGCACCGGACTCGACCCCTAGCCCGACGAGCTTCGGGCTCGTGGCGACCTGGGTGACCCAGCTGATCGTCATGAGGTTGCGACGTGTCCCGGCGCGCGTGCCCACGACGTAGAGCCCCGAAGGCATCGACCACAACACCCGGCGCCGCAGACGGTCATAGCCGTCGGGATCGCATGCCGCCGGGCACGGGGCCGACCACCGTGTGCGACGGGCTCATGACGACGAGCCGGGACCGGTGGCGCCCAGGGCGTCCAGACGGGCCTCGGCCTTCACGTACCCCGACGCCGCGGTGGTGAGCTCGGCCGACGAACGGGCCACCAGGGCCTCGGCGCCCCCCGCCCCGGTGAGGCAGAGTCGCCCTGCCGCCGAGGCCGACGCGTAGGCAGCGGACAGGATCCGCGTCAGGGTTTGGTCGGGGCTGGGCAGGTTCTGGTTGGCGCCCAGCGCGTCGTTCACGAGCACGTCGCAATCGGTACGCACACCGGCGGCATCGTGGCGTCGCTCGACGGCCCCGATACGGCGGGCATCGGCGCGCAGGGCGCTCAGGCTGCCGGCGAGGCCGGTCGTGGTGGCCCACGAATGCACCTGCTGCCCGAGCGTGTGGCCGGGCAACGGGCTCCCGCACGACGCCAGGACCAGAGCCGCTCCGAGCAGGACGGCCCCGCGCCCGATCACCGGTCGCCCGGGCCGAGGTGTCGCGCCGGGGGCCACCCCGGGTCGAGCTGCCGGAGGAACAGCGCGCAGCGCTCCTCCTCGGCCGTCTCGCCGATGGCAGCCGCGGCGGCGCGCAATCCGTCGACACATCGCAGGAACCCGCGGTTGCTGGGATGCGCCCAACGGACGAACCCACTCCCCCGCCACCCGGCCCGTCGCAAGGCGTCGAGGCCGCGGTGGTAGCCGACCCGGAAGCACGCATACGCCTCGATGTCGTCACGGGCCACCTCGCCCAATGCCGCCCAGGCCTCGGACCATTCCGGAAAGGCGCGCACGACGTCGGCCACCGCGTCACGCCGCGCCGTCGCCGGGACGTCGAGGGCGTCGGCGAGTCGGGTGGTGGCCGCGGCCGGCGCCGGATCGAGCGCGGTGTCGGGAGGTGCAGAGCCCAGGTCGATCGGACCGGTCATGTCGGTGTGCCTCCGGTGTCGCGGACCTCGGGGAGATAGTGGCGTTGGCCGGTCTCGTCGGCCCACACCCGCATGATGCGGTCGGTGACGGGGTCCTTGAAGACTTCGTCGGTCGCCGTCCACCCGGACTCGGGGCGAGGTGACTCCCCGTGGCGACGCAGGAACAAGCTCATCCCCGCCGCCACCAGCACCGCCGCGATGACGACCAGCCCGAGCAGGGCGAAGAACATCGGTCCTACCGTCGAGGCCCGATGACGACCGCCGTGCCGTAGGCGGCGATCTCGGTGAGCGCCTGGCCCATCTCCGAGGAGTCGAACCGCATCCCCACGATGGCGTTGGCCCCCATGATGCGGGCATTCTCGACGAGCCGGTCGATGGCGTGACGCCGACTGTCCTCGAGCAGCTTGGTGTACTGCCCCACCTCACCACCGACCAGGGACTTGAACGAGGCGCCGATGCCGCGCACCGCGCCCATGGAGCGCACGACGAGCCCGAAGCACGTCCCCAAGGTGCGCTGGATCTCGTATTCGGTGAACTCGAAGGTGGTCGTGATCGGGAACGTTGCGTACCCGACTTGGGCGGGGGTCGCACCGGGTTCCTGTGTCGTCACCGAAGGCTCCTCGGTCTCATGCGGCTCCCACGACCTCGAACGCCGGTCGGTCGGTGCTCGGGGCGTGCGGGCGCTGTGGCGTGCAGGTGAGGTGAGCTCGGGCCCGGCGTCGACCGATGCGCCCGTGGTTCGTCGCGGCTCCGGTCACTCGAAGCACACGAGATGGTAGTCCCGCCCCTTGCGCAGGACGAGGTAGCGGTCGAACAGCAGGTCCGATCGGCCGAGCCGCGTCTCGGTGTCCTTCTCCCGACGGTCGTTCACGTACACCCCACCTTGGGTGACGAGGGTGCGGGCCTGGTTCTTGGACTTGACGAGGCCTGCGTCGACGAGCGCGTCGACGAGCGCCAGCCCAGGGCCGTCGAGCGTGGCGCGCGCCCGGGTCGAGGTAGGCGTCTCCGCGCACACCTCGAGAAGCGACTGCTGATCGAGCGTGGCGAGCTCTCCCGAGTACAGCGCCAGTGCGGCGGCCTCGGCGCGCTCGGCTTCACCCTTCCCGTGCACGAGGGTGCACACCTCCTGCGCCAGGGCTCGCTGCGCCGCCCGGCGCTCGGGGTGCTCGGAGACCTCGACGTCGAGCGCCCGGATGGAGTCGTGGTCGAGGAACGTGAAGTAACGCAGGTACGTGCCCACCACGCTGTCCTCGGTGCGGTAGAAGAACTGGTAGAGCTGGTAGGGGCTCGTGCGCGCCGCGTCGAGCCACACCGTCCCCGCCTCGGTCTTGCCGAACTTCGTCCCGTCGGCCTTGAGCACGAGCGGGGTCGGTGAGCCCGTACACCTCCTGCCGGCGGGCCTTGCGGATGAGCTCGATGCCCATGGTGATGTTCCCCCACTGGTCGCTGGCCCCGAGCTGCAGCCGGCAGTCGTGCTCATCGAAGAGATGGAGGTAGTCGTAGGCCTGGAGCAGCATGTAGCTGAACTCGGTGAAGGAGATCCCCTGGTCGGGGCGCTCCAGTCGGGCCTTCACCGACTCGCGTCCCATCATCTGGTTGACGCTGAAGTGCTTGCCCACGTCCCGCAGGAATTCGATGACGTTGAGCGTGTTCAACCACTCGCCGTTGTCGAGCAACCGGGCCTGCGACCGCCCGGCATCGTCGCCGAAGTCGATGAGCCGCGCCAGCTGCGCGTGCATGCCGGCGAGGTTGGTGGCGAGCTCCTCGGGGCTGAGCAGCACCCGCTCCTCGCTCTTTCCTCCCGGATCGCCGATGGCCCCGGTGCCACCCCCGACGAGGGCGATGGGCCGGTGCCCGGCCAGCTGGAGCCGCCGCAGCATGAGCACGACGAGCAGGCTGCCGACGTGCAGGCTGTCGGCGGTGGGGTCGAAACCGATGTAGGCCGTCAGGTGTCCGCCGTCGAGCCGTCGCGCCAGGTCCGGGTCGGTGACCTGATGGACGAGGCCCCGGAACTCGAGATCGGCCGAGAGCGACGGCGCCGCCGGTTCAGGTGACACGGTGCCAGCCTTCCACGTCGTTCACACGCCTCCCGACGGCATGGCGAGCGCCCCCCCGTCGACCACGAGCACGTGCCCGGTGATCCACGACGCCGCCTCCGACGCCAGGAAGAGCGCGGCCCGAGCGACGTCGTCGGGCTCGCCGAGTCGCTGCAGCGGCAGGCGTCTGGCCACGGCGTCGCCGGCCTGCTCCCACAGGGCGCGGGCGAAGTCGGTGCGTACGAGGCCCGGGGCCAGCGCGTTGACACGCACCGCGGGGCCGAGCTCGCCGGCGAGCTGACGGGTGAGGTGCACGAGCGCCGCCTTGGTCACGTTGTACCAGCCGATGCCCGGCTCGACGGACAACCCCCCGATCGACGCCAGGTTGATCACCGAACCGCCGCGCTGCGCCATCGACGCCCGCCACGCGCACTGCGTCCACACCAGAGCGGCCTCGAGGTTGACCTGCACGGTCTTCTCGGCGCGCCCCTGGTCGATGTCCATGAGCGGCCCGTAGTAGGGGTTGGTGGCGGCGTTGTTGACGAGCACGTCGAGGGACCCGAATCTCTCGACGGTGGCGTCCACGCACCTCTGTGCGGCGTCGGGGTCGCCGACGTTGGCCGCGTGCCAGGCGACCCCCCCGTCGAGCTCCTCCATCGAGCGGGCCGCGTCGGCCAGCGCATCGGCCTTGCGCGACGACAACATCACATCGGCGCCGGCCTCGGCGAACCGGGTGGCGATGGCCCGGCCGATGCCGCGCGAGCCCCCGGTGACCAGCGCCACCTTGCCGTCGAGCCGAAGGTCCATGGCGCCACACCCTACGACGGCCCTGCCATGGCCCCGGGCCACCTGGCTGCGGGGCTCACCCGGGATTCGGCGCTCCCGCCACCACCGGTGCTGTCCCCGGCGCAGCCCGATCGCGTCCCGGCGCAGGTGGGCCGCCCCCGCGCGCCGGGGCCGTAGGCTCGCAGGGATGAACCGACTGGCCTCGGAGACGAGCCCGTATCTCCGCCAGCACGCGCACAACCCGGTGGACTGGTACCCGTGGGGGGACGAGGCCTTCGAGCGCGCCCGGGCCGAGAACCGTCCCGTCTTCTTGTCGGTGGGGTACTCGGCATGCCACTGGTGCCACGTCATGGCCCACGAGTCCTTCGAGGACGAGGAGACCGCCAAGGAGCTCAACGACCGGTTCGTGTCGATCAAGGTGGACCGCGAAGAGCGTCCCGACGTGGATGCCGTCTACATGGAGGCCGTTCAGGCCATGACCGGTGGAGGCGGATGGCCCATGACGGTGTTCCTCACCCCTGACGGTCGTCCCTTCTTCGGTGGCACCTACTTCCCTCCCCACGACGGCCACGGCATGCCGAGCTTCCGCCGTGTGCTCGGGGCGGTCGACGACGTGTGGCACAACCGTCGCGACGAGGTCGATCGGCAGGCCGACGCCCTGGCCGACGCCATCCACCGCCGCACTCGCCTACCCCGGGACCTGACGGCGCGGGCCGGCGACGACACCGACGTCGATCCCGGCCGGCAGGCCGCGGCGTTGACGGAGTCGGCGGTCGCCGAGCTGGCGGCGCGCTTCGACGCGGAGTGGGGAGGGTTCGGGACCGCCCCGAAGTTCCCCCAGGCCCAACTGGTGGAGCTCTGCCTGCGTCACCACCGGTCGACCGGTGCGGCGTCGTCGCTGGCCATGGCGACCACGACACTGGGGGCGATGGCCGCGGGCGGGATCTACGACCACCTCGGGGGTGGCTTCGCCCGCTACTCCACCGACGCCACCTGGACGGTGCCGCATTTCGAGAAGATGCTCTACGACCAGGCCGGACTGGTGCGGGTCTATCTGCACGCCTGGCAGGTCACCGGCGAGGCGGGCTGGCTCCAGGTCGTCGAGGAGACGATCGCGTACGTGCTCGGCGAGCTGGCGTCTCCGGGTGGCGGGCTGTGCTGCGCGCGAGGACGCCGACTCCGAGGGTGAGGAGGGCCGGTTCTATGTGTGGACGCCGGCGGAGATCTCCACCGCGCTCGGACCCGAGCTCGGCGCCGTCGCCTCGCAGTGGTACGGGGTCACCGAGGCGGGCAACTTCGAGGGACGCAACATCTTGCGACGGCCGCTCGGTGCACCGTTGCAACGGCCGCCCGAGGTCCAAGAGGCGCGCCGGCTGTTGTTCGAGGCCCGCGCCCCCGGGTCCACCCCGGGCTCGACGACAAGGTGCTCACCGAGTGGAACGCCATGTTCGGGTCGTCGCTGGCCGAAGCCGCCTCGGCCACCGGACGCCGGGACTGGGCCGCGGCGGCGGTGCGGATCGGGGAATTCCTGCTGAGGGAGCTGCGCTCCTCGGAGACCGGCAGGTGGATGCGTTCGTGGCAGGACGGCCGAGCGAGACATCTCGCCTATGCCGGTGACCATGCATGGCTCGTCGAGCTCTTCACCCGTCTGGCCGAGCTCACGGGGACCGCCATGTGGCTCGACCATGCGCACGCGACCGCCCTCGCCATGCTCGAGCTCTTCGCCGACGAGACCGAAGGTGGGCTGCTCTACACCACCGGGATCGACGCCGAGCGCCTGGTCGTCCGTCCCATGGAGATCCTCGACGGAGCCGTTCCTGGTGCCAACGGGGTCGCCGCCGCCGCGCTGTTGCGACTCGGGGCGTTGCGGGGAGACGACCACCTCACCTCCGCCGGTGAGTCGTTGCTGGAGGTCCTGCGCCGGGTGGCGGCGGAGCATCCGCTGGCCTGTGCCAATAGCGTGGCCGCATCCGAATTGTCGGCCGGGGGAATCACCGAAGTGGTGATCACCGGGGACCGGCCCGATCTCCTGGCGACGTTCAGGGCCAGGTTCGAACCGACCGCGGTGCTCTGCTGGGGTGAGCCCACGTCGTCACCGCTGTGGGCCGGGCGCGACGACGGGTACGCCTATGTGTGCAGGCACTACGTGTGCCGGGCCCCGGCCGCCAGCCCCGCCGAGCTGGCCCGAGGTCTCGACGACGAGCTCGCCCGCGGACGAGCTGCCGGCGCACGGCGATGACGACGCACGCACAGCTCGGCGCCTCGGGCCACAGCGAGGACGACGGCCCCGTCCGACGGCGCAAGCGCGGCAAGGGTCGGCTGCCGGCGCGGAGCCCGGGCACGCACCGGTGCATGGTCCTCGCCTGCACGCCGGAGGACACCACCGCCGTCGATCTCGGTACCGGCGCGATCCTGCGGCTGCGCGTCGATTGGGGTGAGGGGCGCGAGCCCGACCTGGCGCCCCTCGAGATCGTCGACGCGGTGTTGGCCGACGACCCCGAACGGGACGACCTGGCCCAACCCGAGGCCGTCACCGTGACCGGCGTCCCGACGGCGCTCGGAGCGGTCCGGGGCCGCCGGGCACGTCGCGTCCTGCGCGACGTCTCGGTCCCACCTCAGCAGAACCTGCTCGGGTTCCCCGGGTCATCGGCGCCGTACTGGGAGTTCCGGGGTATGCGACCGTCGGTGGCGGTCGTGGTGCCGAGCCGCGGGCCGGTGATCTTCCGCCGCCGCGAGGACGACACGGTGTGGGCGCGCTTCGGCTGGCCCCGCAGCGACAATTGGCTCCCCATGGAGGACCGCCGCGCCGTCGCCGCGCTGGCGGCGGCGCGTCGCGACCGGCTGTCGGGAAAGGACCTCGACGGCGCCCTCGGCTTCCGGCCCCACTTCCTCGTGGTGGTCCTCAGCCGGCCGCGCGACGGGCACTGCTACAAGACCGTGGCGGCGTTGTTGCCCCGACCCTGACCGTCGCCGGCCGGGCCGGCTGCGTCAGCTGCGGCCGGTCTTGCCCGCCGCGAGTCGACCCGAGGCCAGGTCCTCGGCCATGGCCCACCCGAAGGCGACCAGGCGGTCGTCGCGCTTGAGGTTCAGCCCCGCGAAGAGCGCGGCCACGTCGTCGGCCGGGATCTTCACCTTGGGGCCGCCCAGGTCGAGCGCGCCCGCCGTGGAGCCGTCGCCGGCGAGGACGAAGGTGCGGTCGTCGATGCGGCCCTCGGCGCCGAAGCGCTTGGCCAGGCGGCGACCCCAGGCCCGCTCCTCTCCCGAGGCCTTGTGATCGGGCCGCGGCACCACGTCGGCCAGGCCGACGAAGGAGTTGTACGCCTCGCACGAGGCCAGGCGGGTACCCACCAGGACGTCCTCGTCGGGGAAGGCGAGCAACGCCCGACGGTACTGGTCGCCGAGGAGCAGGCGCATCGCCTGCTCGGCCTTGACCGTCCGGTCGACCGTGGCCACACCGACGAGCAGCGACGGCGTCCCGCCGATGCGCTCCAACGTGGAGAACGAATACCCACGCAGCTTGTTGCCCTCGCGCACCAGGCTGACGAGCACCCACTCCTCGCACTGCTTGGAGAGGAAGCCGATGTCGAATCCCGGCGCTCGGTCGACGCACAGGTCGGCCATCTCGGCCAGCTCGGCGTCGCTCAGTGCTGTGCAGTCCTTGGTTCCGACCTCAAACGGCATGGCCTGCTCCGTGCTCGTCCAGCTGCTCCGACATCCCTGCGAGCGGCTCGGGCGATGGCGTCACCAAGGTCCTCATCTGCTCGGGGGTACCCACCAGGATACGGGACGCGGACACCTCTGGCCCACTCGACGTGCCGGCCATGGCCCCGAGCGCAGGTGGAGACCCCTGTCGGTGCAGCCGATCAGGCCACGATGACGCTCGGGCCGAGGAGCATCCGCAGCTCGCCGAGGAGCCCCCGGCGGCTGTCCACATTGAATTCGGCCGGGAGGCGCAGGACCGACTGGCCCACGTGGAGGAAGACGGGCTCGTCCCCGGGATGCTCCGAGAGCAGCTGCTTCAGCCGGTCGACCACCGGGTCGGTGAGCACGCCGAGCGGGAGCTCGACGCGCAGCTCCCCGACGCCGTCGGCGGCCAGCTGGGGCCGGTGCGCCTCCATGCAGACCAGCTTCACCTGGTCGTCTCTGGTGTCGAGGCGTCCCCGGACCACGAACACGGCATCGTCGGCGAGCAGGGCGCCGATCTCCGCCATCACCTTGGGGAACACGAACACCTCGATCGAGGCACGCAGGTCCTCGAGGACGAAGGTGGCCATGAGCTCGCCGCGCTTGGTGTACCTGCGGACGAGCCCGGTCACCACGCCCCCGATGGTCCGGACCTGGCCGTCTCGGCCCGAGCCGTCGGCGGGCCCGTCGTCGAGGTCCTTCAGGTCCGCGATCGAGCAGTCGGTCAACCGTGACACCGCCGCTTCGAAGCCCCGCAGCGGGTGGTCGCTCACGTACAGGCCGAGCATCTCCTTCTCGAAGGCCAGGCGCTGGGTCTTGGCGAACTCGGCGTCGGGCACCGGCACCCGGGGGTCGCCGTACCCGACCGGAGCCGACCCCCCGTCGGGGTCGCCGAAGTCCTCGAGCGTGGAGAACAGGGTGGAGATCCCGGCCTGCTCCTCCCGCCGGCGCTCGAGGGTCCGGTCCACGATCTCCTCGAACACCAGGCACAACCCTTGGCGGGGATGGGCGAGTGAGTCGAACGCACCCGACTTGATGAGCGACTCCATGGTCCGCTTGTTGAGCACCACGGGGTCGACGCGCTGGCAGAAGTCGTAGAAGTCGGTGAACGGCCCGTTGGCCTCGCGTTCGGCCACGATCCGGTCCACGAGGCTCTCTCCCACGTTGCGCACGGCCGCCAGGCCGAACACGATGCGGTGCGCGCCGTCTTCGCCGACGAGCGGGGTGAACTCGCCGGCCGAGCGGTTCACGTCGGGGACGAGCACCTCGATGCCCATCGTCCGGCACTCACCGAGGTAGATCGCCGTCTTGTCCTTGTCGTCTTTGACCGAGGTCAGCAAGGCGGCGAAGTACTCCACCGGGTAGTGGGCCTTGAGCCAGGCGGTCTGGTACGCCACCAGTCCGTAGCCATAGGAGTGTGACTTGTTGAAGGCGTAGTCGGCGAAGGGCTCGATGATGTCGAAGAGCTTGGTGCCGAGCATCTTCTCGTAGCCCTGGGTCACGCATCCCGCCACGAACTTCTCCCGCTCGGCCTGGATCATGGCGCGGATCTTCTTGCCACAGGCCTTGCGGAGGTTGTCGGCCTCCTCGAGGGTGTACCCGGCGAAGCGCTGGGCCACCCGCATGACCGACTCCTGGTAGATCATGAGCCCGTAGGTGTCGCCCAGGATGGGCTCGAGATCGGCGTGGAGGTAGCTGACGGCCTGGCGGTTGTTCTTCCGGTCGGCGTAGTCGCGATGCATGTTGGCGGCCATGGGCCCGGGCCGGTAGAGCGCCACCAACGCCGCGACGTCGTCGAAGCCCGTCGGGGCCAGCGATCGCATGAGCGAACGCATGGGCCCACCCTCGAGCTGGAAGACGCCGATGGAGTCGCCCGCGCTGGAGCATGGAGAACGTGGCGGGGTCGTCGAGCGGGATGGAGTCGATGTCGGGGCGCCGGCCTTCGGTCTTGGCGACGAGGTCCAGGGCGCGCTCGATGACCGACAGGTTGCGCAGCCCGAGGAAGTCCATCTTGAGGAGCCCGAGCTCCTCCACTCCGTGCATCTCGTACTGGGTGACGATGGGTGCCTCGGCGGGGTTCTGCCCGCTCTCGGGCTTGCGCTGGATGGGCAGGTACTCGGTGAGCGGCTCTTTGGTGATGACCACCGCCGCGGCGTGGATGCCGTCCTGGCGGCGCAGGCCCTCGAGGCCCTTGGCCACGTCGATGACCCGGCGGGCCTCTTCGTCGGTGGCGTACATCTCGCGCAGGCCCTGGGCCGTGGCGTACCCGTCGTCGAATCCGTCGATGCGGTCGAGACACGCCCGCAGCGGGGTGTCGCGGCCCATGATCAACGGCGGCATGGCCTTGGCGATCCTGTCGCCCACCAGGTAGGGATAGCCGAGGACGCGAGCCGCATCGCGCACCGCGGCGCGTGCCTTGATCGTCGAGAAGGTCACGATCTGCGCCACCCGGTCGGCGCCGTAGCGCTCGGTGGCGTAGCGGATCATCTCCGCCCGGTACCGCTCGTCGAAGTCCATGTCGATGTCGGGCATCTGCTTGCGCCCGGGGTTCAAGAAGCGCTCGAAGAGCAGGTCGTAGCGGATGGGGTCGAGGTCCACGATCCCGAGGCAGTAGGCCACGCAGCATCCCGCCGCCGAGCCTCGCCCGGGCCCCACCCGGATGCCGCTTTCCCGGGCGTGGCGGATCAGGTCCCAGACCACGAGGAAGTAGGCCGAGAACCCCATGCTGGCGATGACCCCGAGCTCGTAGTCGATGCGTTCGTTGCACCGGGGCGGGTAACGACGGCCCGTAGCGGCTCTCCGCCCGCGTCAGGGTCAGGTGGCGCAGATAGGCGTCGGCGCGCTGCTCGTAGGTGTCACCGGTGAACTCCTCGGGCACCGGGAACTCCGGAAGGGCGTTGACGCCGAACTCGATCTCGACCGCCGCCCTCTCGGCGATGAGGAGGGTGTTGTCACAGGCCTCGGGGAGCTCGGAGAACAGGGCGCGCATCTCGGCCGCGGATTTCAGGTAGTGCTCTTCCCCCTCGAACTTGAAGCGCTTGGGATCGTCGATGAGGGCCCCGGTCTGCACGCACAGCAGCGCGTCGTGCGCGACCGAGTCCTGGCGGTGCGTGTAGTGGCTGTCGTTGGTGGCGAGCAGCGGCGCGCCGAGCTGTCGGGCGATGCGCACGAGGGCGGGGTTCGTCCGCGTCTGCTGGGACAACCCGTGGTCCTGGAGCTCCACGAAGAGGTTGTCGCGGCCGAACACGTCCTGAAGGCGGCCCGCGAGCTTGAGGGCGCGTTCCTCGTCGTCGGCCAACAGGGCCTGGAGCACCACGCCGCCGAGGCACCCCGTGGTGGCGATGATGCCCTCGTGGTGGCGCTCGAGGAGCTCCCAGTCGACACGAGGCTTGTAGTAGTACCCCTCGAGGTACGCGGCCGACGACAGCTTGAGCAGGTTCCGGTATCCCTGCGTGGACTCGGCCAGCAGGGTCAGGTGGTAGTAGAGCTTCTCGCCCCCCTCGACGTCCCCGCCGGTGTCGTCGACCTTGCCTCGGCGCACAGGTCGTTCGTGGCGGGACTCGCCGGCCATGTAGGCCTCGGTGCCGATGACCGGGGTGATGCCGGCGTTGCGGCAGGCCGCGTAGAAGTCGAGGACCCCGTACATGTTGCCGTGGTCGGTGATCCCGAGGGCGGGCTGGCCGTCGGCCACCGCCGCTTCGACCAGGTCGTCGAGCCGGGAGGCGCCGTCGAGCATCGAGTACTCGGTATGGGTGTGCAGATGCGTGAACGATCCGGTGGCGGCCATCGGCCCCGTCCTCCTCGGCGGCCTACAAGAACACGGTGTCGGCGCCCTGGTCCGCACCACCTCGGCCGGATCCACAGGGAGCGCCACAGCCCTGTGGACAAATCACAGCCTTGTCATTCGACGATAGCAGCCCTCACAGATAGGTGCCGGGCCGAGCCGGAAGGCTCTCCTGGCCACCCATCCCCGGGGGAAGACCCCGCTGGCGCATCTCCTCGAACTGCGCCCGGGCCGCCATCTGCTGGGCGAGGAGTGTCGCCTGGATGCCGTGGAAGAGGCCCTCGAGCCACCCCACCAGCTGGGCCTGGGCGACGCGCAGCTCGGACTCCGACGGCACCGACTCGTCGAAGGGAAGGGTCATGCGGTCGAGCTCGGCCGCGAGGTCGGGACTCAGCGCCCCGGCCAGCTCCCGCACCGATTGCTGGTAGATCTCCCGCATCCTTGTCCGGCTGGCCTCGTCGAGGTTGGCGGCTCGGACCTCGTCGAGCAGCTGTTTGACCATCGAGCCGATCCGCATGACCTTGGCCGGCTGCTCGACCGACTCGGTGACGTCGCGTTCCTGGCCGTCCTCGGGGCGAGCACCCTCGCCCGCGGGGGCGGCGCCGGGGGCCAGAAGGCCCGACGGGCGTTCGCCGGGCTCCAGGAGCACCGCCTCGGCGGCGTCGGCACCCAGAGGTTGTTCGGGTTCATCGTCCATGGCGTCGATCCTCCCAAACGGGTGGTCGCCGGCCAAACGCAGCCGGGATCGAGCCCGTCGTCGGTCTCCGAGCCGTCGGTCCCGGAGTCGGTGGCGTAGCCCGGGTCAGCCTGCCGCCCAGGCCACGAAGGGCACGGTCATCTCGGCCGAGGTGAGCGAACCGTGTCGGCCCAACAGGCGCGTCTCGCCGGTGTCGGCGGGGTCGAGGAAGGCCACAGGTGCATGCGCGACGAGCGCGACGTCCCCGAGGCGCCGGGCCACCTCGGGCGCTGAGGGGCCCGCCGAACCACCCGTCCTCGACCATCTGCGTCGCGCGTCCGGACCCACGCCTCGGCTCCGTGCGCCTCGGTGGCCACGGCCATGGCGTCGTCGAGCGACGCCCGGGCGAACGTGCATCCACCGGAAGCGCCCTCACCCGAGAACAGCTCGACCATGTCGAACAGGTCCGGCGAGGGCAGGCGGGTGGCGTTGCCCACTTCGACCTGGCCGTGGTCCGACGTCACCGCCAGCACCGCCCCGGGGGGCAGGGCCTCCGAGCAGGTCTGCCACCAACCGGTCGACCGCCGCGAGCTCCTGGAGGTAGTGGTCGCCCAGGCCGTGCTCGTGGGCGACCTTGTCGAGCCCGTCGTAGTAGGCGTAGACGAACGTCTCCCCCGTCGCCAGCAGGCGCCGGACGTTGACGACGAGGGCCGAGGGGACCGACCACCCGAACAGGCGGGCACCGGTCAGGTGGGCGGCGGTGAAGCCGGTGGAGGCGAACTCCGCAGCGCGTGACGGCGGGCACGGCCCGACCGCCGAACGGCGCCACCGCCTGGAACTGCGCGGCGGGAGCAGCCGGCGCATGTCGCCGCGGCCGCTGCGCCAGCGCAGGACGTTCATCACCTCGCCGGGGCCCGGTCGCCGCGTGGCCGTCGAGGTCGACCCGGAGCCGGTATCCGAGAATGCCGTGGACCGAGGGCGTCGCGCCCGTCGTGAGCGAGGTGAGGGCGGTGGCGGTGGTGGTGGGGGCCACCGAGGTGATCGGGCCACCCGTGCGCCGAGACCAGCGTCGGGGCCGCCCTGCCGAAGGCCTGGAGCTGCTCCCAGCCGAGCCCGTCGAGGACGAGGAGGACGACCTGCCTCGCTCCCTGCGACCGGCGCCGGGACCCACGCCGGCGCGGCGTCGTCCCGCGCCAAGGCCGAGAAGAGGGCGGGCACGACCGACGACTGAGGCATGCTCCGGCGTAGTCGGGCAGCACCGGGGACGGGTCGCCCGGCGCCGGGCCGGCGCCGGCACCGGTCACCCGAACGTCGCTCATCTGCGGCACTGTACCCACGCCGGCACACCGCGCTCGACGCGTCCCGATGGGCCCGTCGGTGCCCTGGTGTCAGCCGGTGCGCCGCGGCCTCACGGGTAGCATCGGAGCGTGAAGGTCTCGACCCGCGGCGACTACGCCAGCCGCGCCCTGCTCTCGTTGGCGCTGCACGACGACTCCCAGAGCCCGACGTCGGTGCGCGACATCGCCGAGCGGACCGGGCTTCCCCAGCCCTACCTCGAGCAGATCCTCCTCGCCCTGAAAGGTGCGGGGCTGGTGCGCTCCAAGCGCGGCGTCGGCGGCGGGTACGTGCTCGCCCGGCCCCCCGAGGAGATCACCCTCGGCCAGATCGTGAGTGCCGTCGACGGGCCCATCGTGGCCGGCGACTTCGGCAGGCCCCACGAGAACGGGGCGTGCGAGCACGAGGGCCAGTGCATCTTGCTGACGGTCTGGTCCGACGTCGGTGAGCACATGCGCGGGCATCTGGACTCCTTCACCCTGCAAGACATGGTGTCGCGCGCCCGGGGGAACCCGGCGCCGGCCCGGCCCTTGCACTGACCCCGACCGCGGCATCGACCCGGCACACCGGTGGCGCCGGGGAGCCGGCTCAGCCGAGGGGATCCCCGGCCGCGTCGTTCCACCGGTCGACGACCGGCACCTCGCGCTCCCAGCCCAGGACGCTGACGGTCGCCGGTGACAACGTGAACGACGCCCCTCGTGTCGCGGGCAACGCCACCCAACGGGACACCAGGACACGCAGCACGTGCGCGTGGGCGAAGGCGAGGACGTCTCCGGCCTCGGACCGGGCCCTCGAGATCACCCGGTCCGCCCGCGCCGCGACGTCGTCGGCCGTCTCTCCCTCGGGCACGCCGTCGCTCCACAACGACCATCCCGGTCGTCGCTGTCGGATCTCGTCGGTCGTCTCGCCCTCGTAGGCGCCGTAGTCCCACTCCCGGAGGTCGTCGCACTCTTCGGCCCGGGCCCCGAATCCGGCGAGCTCGCAGGTCTCTCGCGCCCGGCGCAGGGGGCTCGTGAGGACACAGGTGAACCGGTGACCGGCCAGGCGCCGTCCGAGCTCTCGCGCCTCGCGTCGGCCCTCGTCGAGGAGCGGCAGGTCGGTACGGCCCGTGTGCCGACCCGCCCGGCTCCACTCGGTGGCGCCGTGGCGGACCACCACCAGCCGGGCCCGAGACGCTCCCCCCGCAGAGGGCGCCTGGGCAGGTCCGGGGGCCATCGGTGAAGCCGAGCACGCCGGCCGAGGGGGTGGCAACCCCGTGCCGGGCCCAGGTGTGCCGAGGCCGGGAACGGGTAGGTGCCTCGGGAGGTGTCACGGTGGGCCCGGCCGGCGTCTTGTGCCGCCGGCCGCGACTTGACCGTCCCCCGGAATGTCAGGCGTCACAGCGGTGTTATTCGATATGGCAGTACCCCGACGAAGAGGAACGATGGCGAACTCCACAGGCACCCATGACGGCATTCGGCTCTTTCTCGATGATCTCGACCGGTATCCCTTGCCGGACCACGAGGAGCAGGTCGAACTGGCCAAGCGCGTCGCGGCCGGCGACGACGAGGCGCCGTCGGCAGATGATCGCGGCCAACCTGCGCCTGGTGGTCCACTGGGCGCGCCGGTACCAGGACCGCGGTGTCGACTTCGGTGACCTCGTCCAGGAAGGGACCTTCGGCCTGATGCGCGCCGTCGACAAGTTCGACTGGCAGCGCGGCTTCCGCTTCTCCACCTACGCCACGTGGTGGATCCGCCAGGCCCTGCAACGCGCCGTCCAGCAGCACGGCAACACGATCCGCGTCCCCATGGAGGTGGCCGAGCAGGCCCAGCGGGCCGATCGCGTCACCTGGGAGCTGGCGGCCGACCTCCAGCGCGATCCCACCCCGGAGGAGGTCGCCGAGGCGAGCGGGGTCGACAGCCGCACCCTCGACACGGTGCAGGCAGTGGCGCGCGTCGTGGCCAGCCTGGACCAGCCGGCCGGCACCGACAGCGGCACCGCACTCGGGGACCTCGTCGGCGCCGACGAGCAGACCTTCGAGGACGATGTCGAACGGCAGATGGTGCTCGGTCGGGTTCGCGCCGCGGTGGACACCCTCGGGGAGCTCGAGCGTGATGTCCTGCGCATCCGCTACGGGCTCGACGACGGGACGCCGACGTCGCTGCAGGCCACCGCGTCCCGGCTGGGCATCGGCGTGCGCCGGGCCCGCCAGGCTGAGGCGCGTGCGCTCCAGCAGCTCGCCACGCTGGCCGAGGTCGAAGCCGCCCACCAGGCGGCCTGACGGCTTGAGGGCCCCGGTCAGGGAGCCTGAGGGCCCCGGTCAGGCAGACAGACGGGCCAGGACGCCGGCCAGATCCTCGGGGAGAGGCACCTCCCAGGTGACTCTGCCCCCCGACGGGTGGTCGAGCGCCAGGCGCCAGGCATGGAGGAACAGGCGGCCCGGGGCCATCGCCGCCGTCACAGCCCGGGGCCGGGCGACCGAACGCCCGTAGCGCTCGTCGCCGATGACCGGGTGGTCGATGGCGGCCAGGTGCACGCGGACCTGGTGGGTCCGGCCCGTGTCCAGGCGCGCTTCGAGCAAGGTGCACGGCACGGGATCGAAGAAGCGGGTGACCACGCGGTAGTCGGTGCGCGCCTGTCTCCCACCGGCGGTGACGGCCATGCGCGTGCGCTGTCGGGTGGAGCGTCCGATCGGCGCGTCGACGGTCCCCTCGTCGGCCTCCACCGTGCCCGCCGCCAGGACGAGGTACTCGCGCCCCGCGCTGTGGGCCCGGAATTGCTTCGTCAGCGATCGATAGGCCCCGGGGGTGCGGGCCACGACCAGGAGCCCGGAGGTGCCCTTGTCCAGACGGTGCACGATCCCGGGCCGGTCAGGGTCACCGCCTCCCGCCGCGGAGAGTCCCCCGAGGTCGGGAAACCGCGCCAGGAGACCGTCGACCAACGTCCCCCCGTGGTGGCCCGCTCCGTGGTGGACGACCAACCCGGCCGGCTTGTCGACCACGATCAGCTCGGCGTCCTCGTGGACCACGGTGAAGGCCACCGCGGCGTCGGGTACCGGGACGTCCACCTCCTCGCGGTGCGCGTCGACCTCGAGACGCTGTCCGCTCACGACCGTGCGGCTGCGCGTCGTCACGGGACGGCCGTCGAGACGGACGCCGCCCGCCTCGACCAGCTCCGCCACGGTGCGGCGCGGCAACCCGCTCAGGAGGGCCACGACACGATCGACCCGGGCACCGCCCAGCGCGGCCGGGACGACCACGTCCAACGTCGCCGACGACCGCGGCTCCTGCGACGGGCGCGGCTGCCCTGACGGCACGGTCGACGGGGGTGGTGCGCTCACGTGGCCCTGTCGGCTCGCCACAGCAGCACCGCGGCCAGGATCCCACCCACCACCACGCACGAATCGGCGACGTTGAACGTCGGCCAGAAATGCAGCGCGATGAAATCGATCACCGCGCCCCGGTTGGAGCGGACCACGCGGTCGGCGAGGTTGCCGAGCGCGCCCCCGGCGACGAGGCCCAAGGCGACGGCGATGGCCGTCGACCGGACGCGGCGCACCGCGCCCAACAGGACGAGCACGGCGACGACGGCGATACCCCCGAGCACCGGGGCCCAGCCCTGAGCAAAACTGAAAGCCGCACCGGAGTTGTACGTGAGCTCCAGGTCGAGCTTCCACACCACGTGGATGGGACCCCGGGACAACCGGTCCACCGCCCACGACTTCGTCGCCTGGTCGGCCGCCACCACCACGACGGCGACGGCCCCGGCGATGAGCAGGCGCCGGACGGCGTCGCGCCGGGGACGCTCCCCGTCGCTCAGCGGCGGTGCAGCCCTCCGCTCTTGCATGCCACGCACAGCCTGGCATAGGGCAGCGCCCGGAGCCTTGCTTTGGGGATCGGTTGCCCGCAGCTTTCGCACATGCCGTACATCTTGGACTCGATGGCCAGCAGGGCCATGTCGATCTCCTCGATGGTGGCCATGGCCTGTGCCGACAGCGTCAGGTCCCGCTCGCGGTCCACCGCCACGGTCCCGCCCTCGCCGGACTCCTCGTCGAATTGCACGTCGCCCGGCTCGCGCTCGAGAGCGAGGGACTCGGCCTCGGCCCGGAGGTCGGCCGCCTGGTTCTTGTAGACCTCACGCTCCTCGAGCAGGAACTTGCGCTGCTCCTCGAGGAACTTCGGCTCCGACGCGTAGGGGCCACGGGTGGGCTTGGGCGGTGGTTTGGGCGCCGCCTTGACCGGCGGTGCCGACTTGGCCGGAGCAGGTGCGGCGGTGACCGAGGCGACGGCTCCCGCCTTCTTCGCCGGGGCGGCCTTCTTGGCCGGGGCGGCCGCTTTCTTGGCGGGGGCGGCGGCCTTCTTGGCCGGGACGGCGGCTTTCTTGGCCGGGGCGGCGGCCTTCTTGGCCGGGACGGCGGCTTTCTTGGCGGGGGCGACCTTCTTCTTCTGCGGCAGCGCCTTCTTCTTGGCCGCCACCGGCTTCTTCTTCACCGGAGCCGGCTTTCGGGGCGGGACCGCCCTCTTCTTCGCGACCGCGGCCTTCTTCTTGGCCGGGGCGACCTTCTTGGTCGAGGCCGACTTCTTCTTCGACGCTGGCGACTTCTTGACCGCGGCCATCAGCGCGAAGCCCTTGGCCGCCGAGCGGTGATGGCGATGTCGGTCATCTCCCCTGGCTTTCGTCTGCTCGACGAAGGTGGGCGACCCTAGCGTCGCCACGTCTGGGCGGCAACACCACCTCGGGCTCGGGTATTCCTGGTCGCCAGCGCCCCGGGGGGTCAGGCCTGCTCCAATACTCTGGGGGTCATGCCCAACCCGCCGGGAGGCCAGCAGCCGTACCCGCACGTCGACCAGCAGGCTGACTACCCCCGTCTCGAGGAGCAGGTCCTCGAGTACTGGGCCAAGGACCGCACCTTCGCGGCGTCGGTGGAGGCCCGTCCGGGCGGGGCCAACGAGTTCGTCTTCTACGACGGCCCGCCCTTCGCCAACGGGCTCCCCCACTACGGCCACATCCTCACCGGGTTCGTGAAAGACGCCGTGCCCCGGTACCAGACCATGCGGGGAAGGCGGGTCGAGCGGCGCTTCGGATGGGACTGCCACGGCCTTCCCGCCGAGATGGCGGCCGAGAAAGAGCTCGAGGTCTCGGGGCGCGCCGGCATCGTCGAGTACGGCATCGGCAACTTCAACGAGTACTGCCGGGCCCTCGTCCAACGCACGACCGACGCCTGGGAGCGTTACGTCACCCGCCAAGCGCGCTGGGTCGACTTCACCAACGACTACAAGACCATGGACCTCTCCTACATGGAGAGCGTGATGTGGGCGTTCAAGGCGCTGTGGGACAAGGGGCTGCTCTACGAGGGGGAGCGGGTCCTCCCCTACTGCTGGGAGTGCGAGACCCCGCTCTCGAACTTCGAGACCCGCCAGGACGACGCCTACCGACCCCGCCAGGACCCGGCGGTGACCGTGCTCTTCACCCTGGACGCCGATGACAGCGGACGCAGTGGCGAGGAGATCGCCGGGCCCCTCCGGGTGATGGCGTGGACGACGACACCGTGGACCTTGCCCTCGAACCTGGCCCTCGCCGTCGGTCCCGACGTCGAGTACGCGGTGTACGAGCTCTTGGGGGCCCCGACGGTGATCGCCGCTGATCGCGCCGCGGCCTACCCCGAGCTCCTCGGCGACGCCGAGCCCCTGGCGCGGTTCTCGGGATCCGCGCTCGTGGGCCGCACCTATCGGCCGCTGTTCCCGTTCTTCTCGGATCAGCCCGGCGCCTTCCGGGTCCTGGGTGCCGAATTCGTGGCCACCGACGAGGGCACGGGGGTCGTCCACCTGGCACCGGGATTCGGGGAGGAGGACTTCGACGTGTGCCGCGCCGCCGGCATCGCGGTGGTGTGCCCGGTCGACGACCGGGCCCGGTTCACGAGCGAGGTCCCGCCCTACGCCGGCCAGCTCGTCTTCGACGCCAATCGCGCCATCACCGCGGATCTCAAGGCGGCGGGGGTGCTCGTGGAGGCCAAGTCCTACACCCACAGCTACCCCCACTGCTGGCGCACCGACACGCCGCTCATCTACAAGGCGGTGGGGTCGTGGTTCGTGAAGGTGACCGCGGTCAAGGACCGCATGATCGAGTTGAACCAGGAGATCGACTGGGTCCCCGCCCACATCCGGGACGGCGCGTTCGGGAAATGGCTCGAAGGGGCGCGGGACTGGTCGATCAGCCGGAACCGCTTCTGGGGCTCGCCCATCCCGGTGTGGAAGAGCGACGACCCGGGCTATCCCCGCACCGACGTCTACGGCAGCGTCGACGAGCTCGAGCGCGACTTCGGCGTCCGCCTGAACGACCTGCACCGCCCGGCGGTCGACGAGCTCGTGCGGCCCAACCCAGACGACCCCACCGGCCGATCCACGATGCGTCGTGTCACCGACGTGCTCGACTGCTGGTTCGAGTCGGGGTCGATGCCCTTCGCCCAGGTCCACTACCCCTTCGAGCGGGCGGAGTGGTTCGAGTCGCACTTCCCCGCCGATTTCATCGTGGAGTACGTGACCCAGACCCGAGGCTGGTTCTACACGCTGCACGTCCTCGCCACCGCGCTCTTCGACCGGCCGCCGTTCCGACACTGCGTGGCGCACGGGATCGTCCTCGGCGACGACGGCCGCAAGATGTCCAAGCGCCTGGGCAACTACCCCGAGCCCGACATGGTCTTCGACATGTGGGGAGCCGACGCCATGCGCTGGTTCTTGCTGTCGGCCCCCATCCTGCGGGGCCAGGACCTCGTGGTCCACGCCAAGGGGATCGAAGAGGTCCGACGCCAGGTGTTGAACCCGATCTGGAGCGCGTGGTACTTCCTTTCGCTCTACGCCAACGTGGACGGAATCAGGGGCCGGTCCCGGACCGATGCCACCGGCGTGCTCGACCGCTACATCCTGGCCAAGACGGCCTCGCTCGTCGATGACGTCACCGCGGCGATGGACGGCTACGACCTCTTCGCGGCGTGCTCGGCCATCACGCGCTTTCTCGACGCCCTCAACAACTGGTACATCCGCCGCAGCCGCCACCGGTTCTGGCGTGCCCGGGACGGGTCCTCAGAGGTCGAGGCCGACAAGTCCGACGCCTACGACACGTTGTCCACCGTGCTCACGACGCTGTGCAAGGTCTCGGCGCCGTTGCTGCCGTTGCTCACCGAGTCGGTCTACCGCGGCCTCGTCGGGGAGCGAAGCGTCCACTTGTCGGACTGGCCCGGCCGGGGCGAGCTCCCCGCCGACCCCGAGCTCGTCGAGGTGATGGACATCGTGCGCGACGTGTGCTCGGCCGCGCATGCGGTGCGCAAGGCCAACAGCAGGCGCGCCCGACTCCCGTTGCGGCGCCTCACCGTCGCCATGGCCCGTCCGGAACGGCTCCGGCCCTTCGTCGAGATCATCGAGGACGAGGTGAACGTCAAAGAGGTCGTGCTCACCGACGAGGTGGGCGGAGTGGCCGACCAGGTCCTGACCCTCGTGCACGCCGCGCTCGGGCCCCGCCTGGGCCCCGACACCCAACGGGTCACCGCCGCGGTCCGTGCCGGCGACTGGCAGCACACCGACGAAGGCGTCGTGGCCGGGAGCGTGCGGCTCGAGCCCGGTGAGTACGAGCTGGTCCTGCGCCCCCGCAACGCCGTCGAAGGTCGCACGCTCCCCGACGACGTGGGGGTGGTCACCCTCGACACCACCGTGGACGACGACCTCGAATCCGAGGGCCTGGCGCGCGACGTGGTGCGACTCGTCCAAGCCGAGCGTCGTGACGCCGGCCTGCACGTGTCGGACTGCATCACGTTGGAGGTCGGGGCTCCGGCCGAGATGCGGGCAGCCATCGAGGCCCATCGGGCGTACGTGGCCGAGCAGACCCTGGCCGTGCGCATCGACATCTCCGAGGCGCCCGAGCTGTCGCTCCAGGTGACCAGGGCCCCCTGTCCCGGCGCCTGACGCCGCGCCACGGGGCCGGAGGAGCGCCGCAGACCCAACGGGCGCCGTGCGCGCCGCGAGCGCGCGGATGCCCAACGAGCTGCCACGCCCGGCGACGCCGCTCAGCACACCTCAGCGAGGAGCGATCACCTGGGGCTGGCTGGTGTCGTCGATGGCCATGACCCCTTGGTCGGTGTCGGTGGTCGGGCTGTCGGTGTCGATGGGGCGGGCCCCACCGGTGGCGGCGTTGCCCTGAACCGAGACGGCGGACCGGCCGCCGCCCTCGAGCGTCATCGCCGACGGCTCGTGTCCGGGAATGCCCCCGACGGAGTCCGGTGCTGCGACGGTGGGGATGTCCTCGCCCGGCCGCGCTGCGGTCATGGTGGGCAGGTCGTCGCTGGGTCGGGCGGTCGGCCGCGGTGCAGGACGCTGCGCCAGGATCGAGCCCGTCGGTTGTACGTGCTCGTCGACCCACGTCAGCATGTCGGTGAGCGCGCCCCGCAACCGGTTTCGTTCGTTCTCCATGTGGCGACCGATGGTCTCGACATCGCCGGCGAGCTGTGCGCGGATCGACTCCAGCCTCGTGATCTCCTCGCGCAGGTGCCGCTCGGTGTCCTCGGTGACCGACTTGGCCCGCTGCTCGGCCTCGTTCAACACCCTGCGGGCGCGCTCCTCGGCGTCGCCCACGAGCACACGCGCCTGGGCCTCGGCCTCGGCCTGGGTCTGGTCGACGAACTTCTGCGCCAGCAGCAAGGTGCGCTGCAGGGTGTCGTCGCTCACGGTCGCGGCCGCCTGGGGCTGGAGCTGGACCTCCTGCAACATGCCCTCGAGCTGGGCGATGCGCTCAGCCGCCTGCCTGAGTCGCTCTCCCGCTTGGCGCACCTGTTCCTGAAGCGCCTCGGCGTCTACCGCCACGCGCTCGAGGTACTCGTCTACGTCGTCGATGTGGTAACCGCGAAGTGTCTGGCGGAATTCGACGGTACGCAGGCTGTCGAGGCTCGAGCTCTGCCCGTTCGGCTTTCCACTTTCCATGCGACGAATCCTAGCCATGGCTCGCAGGGGGATGCTGACGGTGCCGAATCGGGCCTCGGGGCGCCCACACGACGATGCCTGAGGAGCGCCGGGATGTGCCCGGGGGGTCCGCTAGAGCAGCCGGTACGCGACCGGGATCACCACCAACTGGATGCCGATGAAGACGATGATGAACGACAGGTCGATGCCGATGCCGCCCGCCTGCACCGGCGGCAGCAGCCGGCGCACGGGCCCGAGCACGGGCTCGGTCAGCCGGTACAGGACGGCGTTGACGCTGGCCAGGGTCGAACCGGGCGAGGCGGGAAACCAGCTCAGCAGGGCGCGGGGGAACAAGACCCCCCACAGATAGATCTCGAGGACGGCGACGACGACGGTGCGGACCACGAGAAAGAGGTTATGGCCTCAGGAGGGCGGACAAGGTGACGGGCTCGAGGTGGCGGCGCTCAGGGCCGCAGCAGCCCGTTCTCCTGGAGGCGCTGGCGCTCCTCCGCCGACACTTTGACGTTCGACGGAGTGACCAGGAACACCTTGTCCGCCACGCGCTCCATCTTGCCGCTCAACGCGTAGGCGACTCCACTGCAGAAGTCGATCATGCGACGCATGAGCTCGCGGTCTGCCACCTGAAGGTTCACGATCACCGGCTGGTTCGCCATGAGCCGATCGGCGATCTGCCGGGCGTCACCGAACTGCATCGGCGCCACCACGTGCACGCGTGCTCCGGGCTCGGCGGCCACGGGCCGCACCACGCTGCCGCGGAGTGATGGTCGGCGTCACCGTGGGGAAGTCCTCGCGCGGCAGCGGCCGGATGGTGCTCGTGGCCACTGCGGAGGTGGGTTCGTCCTCTTCTTCGGCGGCCAGGGCAACTCTCTGGCTCAGCCGTTGACCCACGGGCGCGCGCGGCTCGTACTCGTCGTACTCGTCATACTCGTCGTCCACCAGGCCCAGATACACCATGGCCCTCTTGAAGAATCCAGACGCCATCGCCAGCCTCCCGTTCGACAGCGTAGTGCCTCCGACCAGGCACGGGGGGATGGAGCAGAGCCACGGGCGACCACCGCCTCACCCTGGCCGGAGCGGGCGTTCCCCGAACAACGCGCGCCCCACACGCACCATGGTGCTGCCCTCGGACAACGCCACGTCGAGGTCGTCGGTCATCCCCATCGACACCTCGGGAAGCCCGAGGTCGCGGGCCAGTCGAGCCGTGAGACGGAATGCGGGTCGGGCCTCCTCGGGTGGCCCGGGGGGACCGACGGTCATGAGCCCGCGCACGGCGAGACCCTCCCGCTGCAGCGACGCCACCAGAGCGGGGACCTCGGACGCGAGGCAGCCGTTGCGCCCCGGCGCTCCGGTGGTCTCGACCTCGACGAGGACACTGGCACCTGGTGCGTGCGACGCGATCGCCTCGCCTTCCACCACCCGGCTCACGGTCTGCCAGCACGACACCACCGGAGCGAGCACGCGCACGCGTCGGCGCTGTATCGCGCCCAGGTAGTGCCAACGCGTCGGTGTCGCGTCGGTGACGTCGGCCCCGTCGGTGACGTCGGCGCCGTCGGTGGAGTCGGTGCCGTCTGCAGGGTCGGCTGCCGGCGCGGTCTTGGCCAACAGCTCGTCGGCATAGTTCTCTCCGATGTCGTAGAGGCCACAACGGCGCGCCGCCTCCACTGCGCTCGAGGTGAAACCTTTCGTCACCGCCACGATGCGCACGCCGGCCGGGTCCCTCCCTGCGCCCTCGATGCGGCGGCGCAGCGCGACGACACGCGCCATGACGACATCGGCGGGCGGTGCGGTCGCCAGGAGCCGCGGCGCGGAGCCGGCCACGACGAGTCGCGCTAGGGCCGGCGCCAGACGAACAGCGCCTGGCGGGCCTCGTCTCCGCGGGCGCGATGCGAGAAGAACCCCGCAGCGCACATCGTGCAGGTACCGGCCTCCACCACCAATGAGGCTCCGCAGAGTGAGAGCTGACCACGCACGGCGGCGGGAAGGTCCAACGACGGGCTTCCCCACGTCGTGACACCGCGCACCTCGGGGCCGCACGACGACACGAGCGCGTCGAGGTCCGGTACGGAGAATTCGTAACAGCACGGGCCGATGCACGGCCCGAGCCCCGCCACCACCGTGGTGGCGCCCAAGCGGTGCATGGCGTCGATGGCACCGCGCAGGACCCCCGCGCCGAGGCCTCGCCAGCCGACGTGTGCCGCGCCGTGCACGCCCTCGGGCGATCCGAGGGCCACCGAGGCACAGTCCGCGGTCAAGACCGCCAGGGCGAACCGGTCACCCGTGGCGACCAGGGCGTCGCCCTCGGGCACGGCGTCGACGCCGTCCGACCCCGGTGTGCCCGACCCCGGTGCGCCGGGCTCCCAGGCGGCCCCGTCGGGGACCGGGGTGTCGACGACCAGGACCTGTGCGCCGTGGACCTGGTGCACGCGGCGAACCGGGAGGTCGGCGGGGCCCGGCGCCTTCGCCGTCGACCGCTGGTCTCCCTCGCCGGCCCCCGTCCACAGGGCGTGGACCGGGGTGCCCGCCAGCAGCGTGTCGAGGGCGCTAGCGGAGGAACGACGGGACGTCGAACTCGTCGTCACCGAGATCGAGGTCATCGTCGTCGGGCGTGGCGAAGATGTCCTCGTGCACATTGTCGAGCCCGAGCACCTGGCTGCGATCCTCGGGGCGCGGCTCGCCGCGTCCCTCCTCCCAGCGCTCGAAGCCCGCCGCGATCACCGTGACGCGGACGGCGTCGGTCATGGACTCGTCGATCACGTTGCCGAAGATGATGTTGGCGTCGGGGTGGGCATGGCCGTGGATGATCTCCATGGCTTCGTTCACCTCGAACAGGCCGAGGTCCGGACCGCCGGCGATGTCGACCAGGATGCCCCTGGCTCCCTCGATCGAGGCCTCGAGCAAGGGGCTCGTGATCGCCCCTCGCGCCGCGTTGACGGCGCGCCCTTCTCCCGAGGCTTGGCCGATGCCCATGATGGCGGTGCCGGCGTTGGCGAGCACCATGCGCACGTCGGCGAAGTCGGTGTTGATCTGCCCGGGCACCGTGATGAGGTCGGTGATGCCCTGGACCCCCTGCAGCAGGACTTCGTCCGCCATCTTGAACGCGCTCATCATCGACGTCTTCTCCGTCGACACCGTCAGAAGACGGTCGTTGGGGATGATGATGATGGCGTCGACCTTGTCCTTCAGGTTCTGGATGCCTGTTTCGGCCTGCACCGAGCGCCGCCGTCCCTCGAACGAAAAGGGACGGGTGACCACGCCGATCGTGAGCGCTCCGCCGGCCCGGGCGATCTCGGCCACCACGGGTGCGGCCCCGGTCCCGGTTCCCCCGCCCTTCCCGGCGGTGATGAAGACCATGTCCGCGCCCTTGAGCGCCTCTTCGATCTCGACGCGGTGCTCCTCGGCTGCCTGGCGACCGATCTCGGGATCACTGCCCGCACCCAGTCCACGGGTGAGCTGGCGGCCGATGTCGAGCTTCAGATCCGCGTCGCTCATGAGCAGCGCCTGCGAGTCGGTGTTCATGGCGATGAACTCGACGCCCTTCAGACCGGCCTCGATCATGCGGTTGACGGCGTTGACGCCGCCGCCGCCAACGCCCACCACTTTGATGACAGCGAAGTAACTGCTCTGCGCTGGACCGGTCATCAACCCTCCTCGCCACGACCCGAACCTCGAGCCTCATCGTGGAACCCCGCCAGGTGTCGGGCTGGACGGGCTCCGAGCACCAGGTGACCTCACCCTCGACCACAGCTTCATTTGGATGTGTTCCGGGGCCTACCGAGGTGACCTCACGATACGGCGACACCGCGAACCGGTCAAGGTGGCCGACGGCCACGCGCCGTGCCCAAACCCAGGTCACCGGCCCCTTGGCTAGTGCCGCGACGCTGCCGGGGGTGGCCCCACCGTCGGTTCGTCCGGGACGGTCACGTCGATCACCGCAGGCCCCGACACGTGCGCGCCGGCGAGGACACTGGCCAGGGCGGTGAGCTTGGCCTCGAGTCCCGCGGTCGAGCCCAGCACCGCGCTGATGCCTCCCCCCAGATCCAGGCCCACCCTGCCCTGGGCGTCGGTGATGACCTTCACGACCCGTCCCGACAACGTGGGGGGGAGCGCGGCGGCGACGTGCAACACCGGACGCGCCGCGCCGCCGAGGACGGTGCCGGGACGCCCCGGCGTCACCGGCGCCACGAGCACCGGCCCCGGTGCCGGGCCGCCCTGCCAGGCGAGCACCCGGCCCGTGGGGTCGACCACCGCCACCCCGCCTCCGGGCCTGGGCACCGAACCGAGCGGGACCCGCTCGGTGACGAGGATCGTCACGCTGTCGGGCCAGTGCCGCACCACGACCGCGTGAGCCACCCAGGGAAGCGCCTCCACCCGGGCGGCGACGCTTGTGGGGTCCACGTCGATGAGGGGAGGGTGATCGAGGACGCCGGCGGCCTGGAGCACGGCCTGGGTGCCGGTGTGGTCCGCACCGCGCACCGTGGCGTTGCGCAGCGCCAGAAGCGGCGTGTGCAGCACGAGCAGGGCCACGCACAGCGCCACGATGACCGCCACTCCCCCGACCACCCAGCGCAGCCGACGACGGCTTTGTTCCCGGAGGACCGCCACCCGACGCTGCCACACGCGGGGGTGGACGACCGACCCCGGTTCCGTCCCCGCGCCGCTCGGCGTGCCGCCCGACGCCACGTCACTGCCCACCTCGTCCTGGGGTGGGTGGTCCTGCCCCTGGCGGTGCTCCTCGGGACGGCGGTGCTCCTCGGGACGGCGGTGCTCCTCGGGCTTGCGATCGTCGGGTCGGTGAGCGCCGGGCGGTCGGTCGGGCGCCCCGGGGACCGGCGACCCGACGTCGGATGCCGGGTTGTCGAGCTGTGACGGGGTGTCGAGCTGTGACGGGGTGTCGAGCTGTGACGGGGTGTCGAGCGAGCCCGGTGCCGTCTCCTCCGGCCCCGACAGTTCGGTCACGACCCTCGACCTCGAGTGGAGGTCGAGGGTTCGGACGGGAACCCCACCATGCGGACCTCGGGGACCAGGGCGACACCGGTGCGCTCGAGGACCTCGGCTCGGACGTGTTCGACGCAGCCGCCACACGTCGTCGGCGGACCCGCCCCTGTCGGCTTGGATGAAGTTGGCGTGCTTGGTCGACACCTGGGCGGATCCCAATCGCATCCCCTTCAACCCCGCCGTCTCCACCAGCCGACCGGCGGAGTCGGCCTCGGGGTTGACGAACACCGAGCCGGCGTTGGAGCCGCCGGGCTGGTTCTCCCGTCGCCACCGCACGATGTCGGTCACCGCCTGCTCGGCGCGCTGTCTGTCCGACGGCTCCAGCGAGAACTCCGCCCACAGCACCACCTCTCCGGCGGCCAGGGACGAGGTCCGGTACCCGAGGGCGAGGCGCTCGGGACCCGCCTCGAGGGCCTCGCCGGCCTCGATGTCGAAGACGCGGTAGCGCGCCAGCACCGAGGCCACGTCCGAACCGTGGCCACCGGCGTTCATGCGCAACGCACCGCCCACCGACCCCGGCACCCCGACCCCCCATTCCAGGCCGTGCAGACCGGCGGCCGCGGACTTCCGCGCCACCACGGGCAGCTTGGCTCCCGCCCCGGCGCGCACCGACGATGCGTCGATCTCGACCCAGTCGAAACCCGCGCCCAGGCGGACGACCACTCCGGGGAAGCCGGCGTCGGCCACGAGGAGGTTCGAGCCCTCCCCCAGCACGAGCAGCGGCACCGACGTATCCGCGGCCACGAGCGCCCGGTGCACCGCCATCAGGTCCTCCTCGGTGTGTGCCTCCACGAGCAGACCGGCGTCGCCACCGACGCGGTAGGTGGTGCGCGCCCCGAGCGGCGCATGGCGCCGGGCCAGTCGCCCGAGCGCATCGCCGACGGCGTCGAGCGCCTCGGGATGCGGGTCGGTCCCCCGGGGCCCGCCCGCGCTCACCACGGCGTCGTCGCCTGCAACTCGTCGGGGAGCGACGTCAGGTCGCCGGCCCCGAGGGTCAGACAGAGATCTCCTGGTCGGAGCAGGCCCGACACGTGCATGCGCAGCTCGGCCCGCCCGGGGATGTAGGAGACGTCCAGCGCGGGGTGGGCGCGCCGCACCGCCTCGGCCACGATCCGCCCGGTCACCCCGGGCAGCGGGGACTCGCCCGCCGCGAACACGTCGGTGACGACGACGACGTCCGCGTCCGAGAAGGCGTCGGCGAACTGCTCGCCCAGGGCCGCGATCCGGCTGTAGCGGTGCGGTTGGAACACCACGACGACACGGCCCGACGTGGTGTGGCGGGCGGCTTCGATCACCGCGGCCACTTCGGTGGGCAGGTGCGCGTAGTCGTCCACGAAACGCACCCCGTGCGCCTCCCCGCGACTCGAAGCGCCGGGCCACCCCGGCGAAGCGCGCCAAGCGCGCGCTGCGCCGCTTCGAACGACGCGCCCATGCGCAACGCCGCGGTCACCGCCACCGCGGCGTTGCGCCAGATGTTGGCACCGGTCACCGGCAGCGTCACGCGCCCCAGCAGCTCGCCCCGGGCCCGCAGCGCGAACGAGACGCCCTGTGCGGATCGGAGGTCCTCGACGCGATACGTCGACCCGGGGGTGCTCCCCACGAGGTCCGCACCGCGCCCGGCTCCCAGGCGTGCGGCCACCTCGTCGTCGGCTCCGACGACCGCTCCCCCCGACGCCGAGGCCAAGAAGCGGTCGAACGCGTCCACCAGGGTGTCGAAGTCCCCGTAGAAGTCGAGGTGGTCGGGCTCGACGTTGGTGACGACGGCGATCTCGGGGGTGAGGTGCAAGAAGGTGCCGTCGCTCTCGTCGGCTTCGAGGACCAGCCACTCGCCGGAGTCCCACACGGCGTTGGTGCCGATCTCGTTGACGTCACCGCCGATGAGGAAGCTCGGGCGCCAGCCCCGCCTCCACCAGGATGAGCGCCAACATGGAGGTGGTCGTGGTCTTGCCGTGGGTGCCCGACACCGCCACGCAGCGCCGACAGGCGGCGATGGCGGCCAGTGCCTCGGCCCGGCTCAGCACCGCCAGGCCACGACGGCGCGCTTCAGTGACCTCGGGGTTGGTCTCGGGGATGGCCGTGGACAGCGCCACGACCTCGACGCCGGCCACGTGGGCGGCGTCGTGGCCCACCACGACCTTCACCCCGCTCGCGCCCAGGCGCTCGAGCGCCGGAGAGGTCTTGAGGTCGCTGCCGGTGACGGTGTGTCCCATGGCCGCCAGCACCGACGCGATGGCGCTCATGCCCGCACCTCCCGCCCCCACCACGTGCACACGCCGGGGGCGCGACAGGTCGAGCACGGTCACGTCCCTCGCCCCCCTGCGCGCCGGCCCGGACTACCGGGCATGGGCCAACCCCGGTCGCCGGCGCCGCGGCCGGGCGTGGGACCGGGCCAGCGCCGCCACGGCCGACACCGCGTCGGGGCGCCCCACGGCGCGCGCCGCCTCGCCCATGGCCAGCAGCCGACCCCGGTCCGATGCCAGCGTGCCGACCTCGGTTGCCAGCCGGGGCCCAGTGCACTCGGGGTCCGAGACGACCACCGCGGCACCCACGCGCTCGAGGACAGCGGCATTGGCGCGCTGATGGTCGCCGGGGGCGCCGGGCAGGGGCACGAGGACGGCGGGCAGCCCCACCACCGCCAGCTCGGCCACGGTGTTGGCGCCGGCCCGGGCGACCACGATGTCCGCGGCCTGGTAGAAGAGCTCCATGCGGTCCTCGTAGGGGACCTGGATGTAGCACAGCGCGTCGTCGCCGGCCCGGGCCGCCTGGCGCCGGCCGGCGGGCGCGGCCCACGCCCAGTCCCGCCGCCCCACCACGTGGTAGATCGCCACGTCGTTGCGGTGCTCCCACAGCTCGGCGAGCCCGATCACCGCGTCGTTGAGGCGCTTGGATCCGAGCGACCCACCCACCGCCGCCACCACCAGGCGTCCGCCGGGCAGCCCGAGCGCGTCCCGGGCCGCGGCGCGGGCGGTGGCGTCGGGCCCGGCGCTTCGCACGATGGCCGCCCGCACCGGGGCTCCGGTCACCACCGAGCGCGGCAGGGCGGTGCCTTCGAACGCCACCGCCGCGGCCCGGGCGAAGCGCCCCACCACCCGATTGGCCGCGCCGGGCACGGCGTCGACGTTCACGAGCACGACCGGTATCCCGGTCACCGCCGCGGCCAGGGCCGTCGGCACGCACGCGTACCCCCCCATCGGCCACCACCACCGCCGGGCGGCGGCGGATGACGACCACGAGCGCGGCCGCGAACGCCGCCACCAGGCTCGCCACCGCACCCGCGTTGGCCATCCAGGAACGGGCGTCGAGGTGTCGGGAGATGCCGCGGCCCGGCAGCAGGGTCACCGGCACGCCCTCCCCCGCCAGGAGCTCGGCGTCGAGGCCGTGGCGTGCTCCGACGAGCTCGACGGCGTCGGGGCCCTGGCCCTCGGCCAGGGCCCGGGCCACCGCCAGCGCGGGAACGAGATGGCCACCGGTCCCCCCGCCCGCCACCAGCGCGTAGCGCCGGGTACTCACCCTCGGTCGCGGCGACGCAGTGTGTCGATGGCCCTGGGGACCGCCCGGCTCGAGCCCACCGGGAACGCAGCCCTGGCCGGGCCGGAAAGACCCGGAGGTCTCTCGTGAGACGCCACGTTGACGAGGATCCCGGCCGCCACCAACGTGATGACCAGCGAGGAGCCCCCGAAGGAGATGAACGGCAACGGGATGCCGGTGACCGGGAGCACGCCGATGACGGCCCCGATGTTGATGACGGCCTGGCTCGTGATCCAGCTCGTGGCGGCCACGGCCAGCAAGGCGCCGAAGCGGTCCGGAGCGCGCACCGCGGCGCGCAGCCCGTACCACGCCAGGGCTCCGAAGAGGCCGAGCACGACGAGCGTCCCGATGAGCCCCCCCTCCTCGCCGATGACCGAGAAGATGAAGTCGGTGTGGGCGTTGGGGAGCAGGCCCCACTTCTCGCGACCGCCGCCGAGGCCCAGTCCGTAGAGATGCCCCGAGCCCAGCCCCACGAGCGACTGGACCACCTGGTAACCCGACCCCTTGGCGTGGGCGAAGGGGTCGAGGAACGACAGCAGCCGGGCCCGACGGTAGGGCTCGGCCAATCCCACGATCAGCCCGATGGCCGCGGTGACCCCGAGCGCTTTCACCACCGGTCGAAGAGGGACACCCCCGGCGTAGAGCAGGGCGAAGGTGATGAAGGCGAGCACCATCGCGGTCCCCATGTCGGGTTGCTTGAGCACGAGCAGGCCCGACACCGCCAGCAGCCCGAGCAGCGGGACCACCGCCGCGGTCGGCTTCTCGAGGCGGTCGGCCCGCCGGGCGAGCAGGTCGGCGGCGAAGACCGCCATGGCCAGCTTCATGAGCTCCGAGGGCTGGATGCGCAGGGGCCCGACCCCGATCCAGCGGCTGGAACCGCCGGCGAAGATCCCGATGCCGGGCACGAGCACCGCGACGAGGAGCCCGAGGGTGAGCAGGGGCAGCACGATCCGCACGCGGCGCCAGCGGTCGTAGCGGATGCGGACCGTGGCCACGAAGGCGAGGACGCCCAGCCCCATCCACAACAGCTGGCGCTCGAAGATCGTCCACACCGACCCGTAGTACTGCAGCGACGTGTACGCCGACGCCGACAGGACCATCACGAGCCCGATCCCGCACAGGGTGATCACCAAGCCGAGCACCGCGGTGCGCGTCGACATGAGGTCCCGGCGCCCGATGCCGAGCTTCGGGCCCCGGGATGCGGCGTCGTCACCCGCCACCAGCCGCAGGTGGGCCGAGGGCTCGTCGTCGCGCCGCGGTCCCGGCGACGGCACCGAGGTGGCGCCCGAGCTCATCGCGCCGCCCCCTCGGTGGACGACGCGGAACCCCGCAGCGCGCGCACACACCCGACGAAGTCGTCTCCTCGTTGCGCCGTAGGACCCGTACCAGTCGAACGACGCGCACGCCGGCGACAGCACCACCGAGTCACCCGGCCCCGCCATGGCCGCCGCGGCCTCCACCGCCCCGGCCATCGAGCCCGCCCGGGTGACGGGCACCAACCCCGCAAAGGCCGCCGCCACCTCCTCGGCCGCCTCCCCGATGGCGACCACCCCGCGCAGGCCGGGCGCCAGCGCGCCCAGCACCGACAGGTCGAGGCCCTTGTTCCGCCCACCGGCGATCAGCACGGCCGGGGCACATCCCTCGACCGCCGCCAGCACGGCGCCGGGCGTGGTCGCCTTGGAGTCGTCGTAGAACCGCACCCCGTTAGCCTCGCCTACCAGCTCCACGCGGTGGGGGAGGCCCCGGAACGCCAGCAGGGCGCGTCGGCAACCCTCGGGGGTCGCGCCCGAGGCGGTGGCCGTGGCCAGGGCGCACAGCGCGTCGACGACGTCGTGGGGCATCCTCCGGGCCAGCTCCTCCACCCGGGCCACCGCCCCCGCGTCGGGGCCGACGAGAGACCCCTCGACGAGCGTGTAGTCGCCCCGGGCGAGGCCGAAGGTCCGACAGCGCCGCACCCCGGGAGCGGGGCAGCTCCGCGGCCGCGGCCACCACGGGGTCCTCCACGTTCACCACCGCGACGTCCCCGGGCCCGCTGTTGGCCCACAGCCTGGCCTTGGCGCCCCGGTAGTCGTCGACCGTCGCATGCCAGTCCAGGTGGTCGGGCGAGAAGTTCACCCATGCGCCCACGGCGGGACGGAACGTGGTCGTGAGCGCGAGCTGGAACGACGACACCTCGGCCACGACCACATCGGCGTCTCCCCCCACGGCGTCGAGCAGCGGGAGGCCGATGTTGCCGGCGGCCACGGCGCGCCGACCCGAGGCCTCGAGCATGGCCTGCACCAAGGTGGTGACCGTGGTCTTGCCGTTGGTGCCGGTGACCGCCACGATCGGACACCTGCGCCCGGCGCCACGCCAGCTCGACCTCCCCGATGACCGGGACCGTCGGTGCCAGCGAGAAGACCGCGGTGACAAGCGGGCACCCCGGGGCTCACGACGATCTCGTCGACGGTGCTCGGCCAGGGCCGCCAGCGCGGCGCGGTCGGGGGCCGACACCGAATTCGATGCCCAGATCCGCGGCGCTGCCGACGCGGCCGCTCCCCCGCGTCGTCGTCGACGGCGACGACGTCAGCCCCTTCGGCGAGGAGCCGGGCCGCGGTGGCGAGCCCGCTCACGCCGAGCCCGTAGACGAGGATGCGACGGGACACGGGCGCGGTCTCAGTGCAGCCCGGTGACCGAGAGGAAGTCGGCGTAGAACACACCGAGCCCGAGCGCGGCGAAGAGCCCGCCGATGATCCAGAAGCGCACGATGACCGTGGTCTCGGGCCATCCCACCAGCTCGAAATGGTGGTGGATCGGCGCCATGCGGAACACTCGCCGCCCGAAGACCCGGAAGCTCACCACCTGGATCACCACCGACACCGTCTCGAAGACGAAGAGGCCGCCGATGACCGGCAGCAGCAGCTGGAGGTTCATCTGCAGGCACAGCGCGGCCAGGCCCGACCCGATGGCGAGCGACCCCGTGTCACCCATGAAGATCCGGGCCGGCGCCGCGTTCCACCACAGGAACCCGAGGCACGCGCCGGCCAGGGCCACCGAGGCCAGGGCCATGTCCAGAGCCGAGGACACGTGGTACAGCGAGTAGTGGCGGAACTCCCAGTAACCGATGACCGCCAGGCAGGCGAAGCAGAAGGTGGCCGAGCCCGAGGCCAGACCGTCGAGCCCGTCGGTGAGGTTCACGGCGTTGGCCGTCCCCACCAGGATGGCCACCGCCCACACGATCCACCCCACCTGGCCCAGGTCGACCCCCAGCGAGTCCCACCGCGTGAACGACAGATGGGTGTTCACCCCCGCCCAGTGCTCGGCCAGGAGGGCGAAGGCGATGGCGATGACGACCTGGGCGGCGAGCTTGGCCCTCTTGTTGAGCCCGAGGCTGCGGCGGTGGCGGACCTTGATCCAGTCGTCGAGGAAGCCCACGACCGCCGCGCACAACGTCACGCCGACGACGAGCAGGCCGGGCCGGCTGAACGCGACGTGGGTGCCGGCGTGGCCCATCAGGTACCCGACGGTCGCCGCCGCGATCAGGGCCATCCCCCCCATGGTGGGGGTGCCGGCCTTGGCCAGGTGCATGAAGGGGCCGTCCTCGCGGATCTGCTGTCCGATCCGCTTGCGGGCCAACCATCGGATGAGCAGGGGGGTCCCGAGCGCGGCTGCCCACAGGGCGATACCCCCCGAGGTCATGAGGCTGATCACCCTGCGCCGCCCGAGCTCGGCCCCGCCGGGCCGGCACGCCCGGCCGCGGCGGCCGCGGCGGCCGCGGCGGCCACCTGACGATCGTCGAAGGGGAGGCGTTGCGTCCCGATCTCGATCTCGCGTTCGTGGCCCTTGCCCGCCACCACCACCACGTCGCCCGGTTCGGCCAGGTCGATGACGAGCTCGATGGCCTCGGCGCGCTCGCGTCGGGCGATGACGCCCGCCCCCGGGGGCACGCCCGAGAGGACCTCGGCGATGATGGCGTCGGGGTCCTCGTTCCTGGGGTTGTCCGACGTGACGACGGCGACGTCGGCACCGTGCGCCGCCACGGCCCCCATGGCGGGGCGCTTGTCACGGTCGCGTTCCCCCCCGCAGCCGAACACGCACAGGACGCGGTGTCCCCCGGCCAGCTCACGGGCGCTGTCGAGCACCACCTGGAGCCCTGCGGGGGTATGGGCGTAGTCGACGACGACAGTGAACGGGGCTCCGGTGGCGACCACCTCGAAGCGCCCGGGCACCGGCGCGGCCAGGCCGAGCCCGGCCACGACCACGTCCTCGGGGACCCCGAGGGTCACAGCCGTCGTCGCCGCCGCCAGTGCGTTGACGACGTGGAACGATCCCGCCAGCGCCAGTTCGACCCGACGCCCGCGCCAGACGAACGACGTGCGCTGTGCCCCGCTCTCGACGGCGCTCACTTCCGCCATCGAATACCCGACGGTGGGGACACCGCCGCGGTCGAGGATTCGCCGGCCCCAGGCGTCGTCCTCGTTGACCACGGCCATGGCCGCCCGCTCGGGCGTGAACAGCGACGCCTTGGCCGCGAAGTACGCGTCGATCGTCCCGTGATAGTCGAGGTGGTCGTGGGAGAGGTTGGTGAAGACCGCCGCGTCGAAGCGGATCCCGTCCACGCGGGCCTGGGCCAGCGCGTGCGACGACACCTCCATGGCCACGGCGCGACGACCCCCGTCGCGCGCCTCGGCCAACAGGCGTTGGAGGACGGGGGCCTCGGGTGTCGTCCGTGCGCCGTCGAGGGTTCCGATGACCGTCGTCGGCCACCGGTGGGCCTCGAAGATCGAGGCGAGCAGATGGGTGACCGTCGTCTTGCCGTTGGTGCCGGTGACCCCGACGGTCAACAGCGATCGGGCCGGTTGCCCGAAGAACGCGCAGGCCAGCCGCGCCATGGCGGGTCGGACGGTCCCCGCGGCCACCACGGCCTGGGTCACATCCAGGGCCAGGCGACGCTCGACCAGGAGGGCCGTGGCCCCTCTCGCCACGGCTTCGACGGCGTGGTCGTGCCCGTCACCGACACGTCCGGGAAGACAGCAGAACAGCGCCCCGGGCTCGACCTGGCGGCTGTCGAATTCGATGGCGGTGACCTCGGTGCCGGCGGGGTCCCCATGGGTCTCGATGACCTCGACCTCCTCGAGCAAACGGTCCATGCGCACGATGGGGGACCGGCGGGGGCGGTCACGGCCTTTCCGCGAGCTTCCCATGGGAAGCGACGATCGTAGTCGTCGTGGTGGTGGTGCTCGGGGCGCTGGCGGCGACGGTCTTCGGGGGCGAGACCTGGGGAAACGGCACCGACAAGGGGGTGGCTCCGGTCGACCCGCCCCCGGGCGGCGTGGCGATGCCGTAGCGGTGCAGCGCGTAGCGCATGATCTGGGAGAACACCGGGGCGGCCACGATTCCGCCGTAGATCGGGGACGGCCGCTCGAGGACCACGATCGCCGACAGGGCCGGATTGTCGGCCGGGGCGAAGCCGGCGAAGGTCGCCTCGTAGGCGCCGGGGATGTACCCGCCATGGACCGGGTCGGGGATCTGCGCCGTGCCCGTCTTGCCCGCCACGGTGTACCCGGGCACACCCGCGGTCACCGCCGTGCCGTCCTGCACCACCTGCTGCATCATCGTGGTGAGCTGCGACGCGACCTCTTGGGTGAGGGCGCGGTGAGTCGGTTCGCTGCGCGTCTTGGTGACCGAGCCGTCGGGTGCCACCGTGGCCTGGACCAGTCGGGGCGGGACGAACACCCCCCCCGTCCCCACCGTGTTCACCATGTCGAGGACCTGTTGCGCCGTCACCGCGTCGTCCTGACCGATCGGCGTCGATCCGATGTCCGACACCCGCCACGTGGCGGGGTCGCTCTTGACCAGCCCGGCCGACTCGGCCGGGAAGCCGAGCCCGGTGGCGCGGCCGAACCCGAGCGTTGCGATCTGCGCCGCCAGCCGGCCCTCGCCGAGCTGCTGGGCGATCTCGATGGTCCCGATGTTCGAGGACTGGGCGAGGATCTGGGTGGCGGTGAGCACCTCGGTCGGGTGGCTCTCGGCGTCATGGAAGACCCAACCGTCGATGGTGAGCGTGTTGGGGACGGTGAACACCTCGTCGGGCGAGATGATCCCGTCTTGGAGGGCGGCCGAGAACGTCACCAGCTTGAAGACCGACCCCGGTTCATACACCTGCGTGAGCGCGAGGTTCTGCGGAGCCTGGACCACCGTGGTGATCGGGGGTGGAGGCGGTGGTGGTGCCGTGGTGGTGGTCGTGCTCGACGCAGCCGTCGAGCCTGCCACCGCCGGCGCGGCGGGGGGCGGCACCGGCTTGGGCGTCGGCGGCTGCACGGTCTTGGCCACCAGATTCGCCATGGAGAGGATCTCACCGGTGCGGGTGTTCATGACGATGGCGATACCGCTCTTGGCATGCGACGCCAGGATCTCGGCGCCGAGGGACTGCTCGGTCACGTACTGCAGGGGCTCGTCGATGGTGAGCTCGACCCCGGTACCGGGAACCGTCGCCGAGCTGCGCGTCGTCTTGCCGGGCAAGGGGACGCCGTCGGGCGACATCTCCTCGACGGCGAAGCCGGTCTTCCCGGCCAGCAGGGAGTTGTAGCGGTACTCGAGGCCCGACTGCCCCGAGCCTTCGGCACCCACCCTGCCGACGAGCGGGGCCGCCAGCGACCCGGCGGGGTCCATGCGCTCGGTGGACGGCAGCACGTTGATGCCCGGGAGGGTCAGGGCGGTCACCTTGGTGGCCACGGTGTCGCCCACCTCTCTGGCCAGGAACACGTACCCGGAATGCTCTGACATCTCCGCTGTCAGTTTCCCCTCCGGGACACCGAGCACCGAGGTGAGGGCGCGGGCCTCGGAGCCCGGGTGATGGATCAAGAACGGGTCGGCGACGACGTTCGAGCGAGGCACCGACAGCGCCATCGGTGTGCCGCTGCGGTCGTAGACTCCGCCTCGCACCGCGGGGATATGGACCGTCGTGTCGGTCTCGGCTGCACCCATGGCCGAATACCGCCCGCTCGAGAACGCCTGGACCCCGATGAGCCGCAACGCCGAGCGCGGCGAACACGAGGACCACGACGGCCCGCATCACACGGATCCGTCGGCGCTGGATCCCACCCGTGACGGGCTTCGACCGACGATCGCGACGCGCTGGGGACGCGACGACCCGACGCTCGAATCCCCGTGGGCGGGCCAAGGATCGCCGGGTGGTGCCGACGGGGCGCTCGGGGAGCGGCGTGCGCGCTGATCGAAAGCCACGCAGGCCGGCGCGGCCCCGACGCGACGTCTTGGTGCTCGGTGCAGAGCGCGCCCGGGGCGCTTTCGCCACCGGAGGGCGTGTCGCCGCCGACCTCGCTGTGCCCGACCGTGTCGCCGCCGACCTCGCTGTGCCCGACCGTGTCGCTGTTCCCGACCGTGTCGCCGCCGACCTCGCTGTGCCCGACCGTGTCGCTGTGCCCGACCGTGTCGCTGTGCCCGACCGGGTGGCCTTGGACGTTCCCGAGCGCGTCGCGCTCGCAGCACGGGGGGGCGTGGACGACCGCACCCGCCGCGGGCGGGGCGCGCCGGGTCCTTGGCCCTTCGGAGTCCTGATCACGGGCCGGCGGTCGACGTGACCGACGGGTGCCCCGCCGACGGGGCCGTCGCCGCCGTCGTCGGCGGCGACGTGTTCACCTGCGGGAGATCGGTGACCCCGCTCGGGGCCACCAGACCATGGTTCTCGGATTCCGACACCACGCTGGACGGGTCCGAGAGCCGGGCCATACGCGCCTCGAGGTCATGGTGCTGTCCGAGCACAGTGGTGAGTTGTCCCTGCAGCCGGGTGAGTCGCACCTGCCCCTGGGTCATGTACGCGCCCGCCGCGACCACCATGAGCAAACTGGTGAGGACGATGACGCCGCACAGCGCCGCGGTCCGCGACAGCGCCCACCGAGGCCTGCGCCGACCGGGGGCCTCGACGGCGCGTTGCGGTCCCCGGCTGTAGTCGGGGGCCCGAGCCGGCGCAGGGGCCACCCGGACCCGTTCAGGTGCGATCGCCGGGGGCATCAGGCCTCACCCCGCTCGAAGGCGCGCAAGAGGGCGCTCTCCGAGCGCCGGTTGCGCGCCATCTCGGCCGCTGTGGGTCGCCGCGTCCCCCGGAACACCAGCTTGCCCGACGAGACCGCGCCACAGCTGCAAGGAAGGCCCGGGGGACACGTGCAGCCGCCGGTCTCGGCGCGTCGGAAGGCTGCTTTGACGATGCGGTCCTCACCGGAGTGATAAGCGATGACCACGCAACGCCCGCCCGGCGCCAGTTCGTCGATGGCGAGCGGCAGGGCGTCGGCGAGGACCTCGAGCTCCTCGTTGACCGCCACCCGTAGAGCCTGGAAGACGCGGCGCGCCGGGTGGCCGCCCTGGCGGCGGACCGCGGCGGGGAGCGCCGAGCGGACGACATCAGCGAGTCCACCGGTGGTGGTGACCGGGCGCGCCGCGACGACGGCGAGCGCGATCCGCCGGGCGAAGCGCCCCTCGCCGTTGGCCGCGAACAGTCGCGCCAGCTCGGCCTCGGGCCAGGTGTTCACGAGGTCCGAGGCGGTCGGGCCCTCGTCGGGGTCCATGCGCATGTCGAGGGGAGCGTCGGCGCGATAGGAGAAGCCGCGCTCGGCCCGATCGAGCTGGGGGAGCTCACGCCCAGGTCGAACAGCACACCGCTGGCCGACCCGGGGCCGACCCCGATGTCCCGGGCGATGTCGGCGAGGCGGTCGAAGCGGGCACGGCGGACCGTGGCGCGCTCACCGTATTGCTCGAGGCGCGCGCCGGTGGCCTCCACGGCGTCGGGATCGCGATCGAGACAGAGCATGCGCAGATGCGGATAGGCGGCGAGCAGAGCCGCCGCATGCCCGCCGCCGCCCGTGGTGGCGTCGATCACGACGCCCTCGGGCACCGGGGCAAACAGCGCCACCACCTCGTCGACCATGACCGGCTCATGGCTGTACACCTGGCGCATCCGCAGCCCCTCGACTGGCGGGATGCCGTCGGGAGGGTTGCTCCTGCGACTCGGTTGGAAGCGGGCGGAGGAGGAGTCTTCCACCGAACCAGCCGAGGGGCTGCGCATGTTCCTGGTGTCGTTGCCCGGCCGAGACCGACTCGACCGATCGTCCTGCGCGGCACTCCTTTCCTGTTGGTCGTCCCGGCGCCGTGCCGAGCCGTGTGCGGTGCCCCGGTTGGCGGGGCACGCCAAGAGGCTCAATCGTCGGCGCCCTCGGTGAAGCGCAACTCCTCGGGCCCGATGTTGGTTTGCCACCGAGCCGGGTCCCACAGCTCCACCCTGTCGATCACCCCGACGACGGTGACGTCGCTCTCCAGCGCCGCGTACTGCCGCATCCGAGCCGGGAGGACGATCCGGCCCTGACGGTCCACCTCCAGATCGTGTGTGTGCGACGCCCACATTCGAGCCAGGTTCCGGTCGCTCTTGCCGCTGGCGGCCCGCGCCTGCATCTCTTCCATCTGCCGTTCGAACTCGTCGGGCGTCCACAGCGCGAGGCACCCGTCCCGATACTCGGTGAGGTAGCCGCCGTGCTCGAACGAAGCACGAAATCTCGACGGCAGGATCACCCGACCCTTGCTGTCGAGCGAATGCTCGTACGTCCCGAAAAACCGTGCCACCGAATCGAGCTCCCACGACGCTCCCCCCGCATGTTCGGCGGGCTCCTCCCCTTCACTCCACTTTGCGCCACTTTAGCCCCCACCCCCCCACAGGTCAATCCCAAATGCCTCCACCCCTCCCCACCGCGCCATCTCGCCCTCCGTGCCCGGCTCGGCGCGCCGACGCGACGCGGCACGCCGTCGAGCTGGTGCGGGGCGGTGCGGGGCGGTACCGGGCGGTGCCGGGTGGTGCCCGGGGTGGCGGCCGCCGGGCGGTGGAGGCGCGGTGGATGGGGTGGAGCGGTGGATGTGGCGGGCGCCTTCTGCGCCGGCGCCGGTCAGCTCAGGGAAGAGCAGACAGCAGGGCGCCCTCGACACTCGCCACGACGCGATCCGCGCCCGCGTCGCGCAGTGACATCGGGAGGATGCTCCGAATGCCGGTGGCGACATCGGCCAGTGCGTCGTCCGCACCATCGAAGCGTCGGGCCTGCGCCGCGTCGAGAGACAGCAGCGCGAGCAACGGCGCCGGCTCCCACGACAGCGGCGCCATCGAGTGCAGGCGCGCTCCTTGGCGCGTGCGACGCTGGGCCACACCGACGACCTTCGCCGTCCCGGACGAGACCTCGCCCGGTCCGACGCCCGCGAAGCACACCACGTCCGACCAGTCGGTGCGCACGGCACGCCCGCGGTGAACGACGAGCGGTGGCGCGCCGAGTCCCTCGAGGGCGCGTGCCCAGGTCTCGCCCAACCACCACGAGGACGCGACGACGTCGTCCTCCCACAGCGGATCGCCGCGAGGGATCCACACGTCCATCCACACCTGCTCGGCGGGGCCCACCATCACCGCGCCGCCGCCCGAGCCGCGACGCACGACCTCCACGTCGTGGCACAGCGCCCGCTCGCGGTCCACGACGTCGATCGACTGCGCGCTCCCGAGGACGATGGTCCGGTGCCCCACGACCGAGCACAGCGCGACCGTCCGGCGCTGGGTCGCGCCCGGATCGGGCCACGGACCGTGCATGGCGCCCACGGTGTCGACGCGCCGCTCGACCGACCAACCGCGGCGCGGCGCGGCGGTCATGCCGTCAGGGACTGCTCACCCAGATACGGCGCCCATTCGTCGCGCGCTCCCCCGCTCATGGCGAGGAGCCAGACCCGCTGGCGCGGGGCGCACGGCTGGGTGCGCAGGACCAGGCCCACCTCGTGCGGCAGCCGGTCCTCCTTGCGGGTGTTGCAGCGGCGGCAGGCGGCGACGACGTTGTCCCACGCGTGCATGCCACCGCGGCTGCGCGGCAGGACGTGATCGATGCTCTCGGCCGCCAGCCCGCAGTACTGACAGCGGTGACTGTCGCGGGCGAAGACGGTGCGACGGTTCACCGCCACCGTGCGGTCATGGGGAACCCGGACATAGCGCGACAGTCGCACCACCGAGGGCTCGGGAAAGGCGCGGCGCTCGGACCGGAAGAACTGGTCGGTGGAATGGACCAGCTCGGCCTTGGTCGCCAGGACCAACAGCAGGGCGCGCCGGGTGGAGACGAGCCCCAGCGGCTCGAACGTCGCGTTGAGCACGAGCGCTCGGCTCGCCCCGTGTGCGCCGGCTTCCCTGGCCAACATCACCGACGAGGCTACTCCGGTCGGCGACTCCCGCTCCGGCACGCCGTCGCCTCAGCGTCGGCGCCACCGTCCCATGGTGCTGCACCAGCCGATGAACGACACCACGTCGGCCTTGTCGGGCACGGCCTCGCCGGCTCCCCCGTAGGCCGTCTCCATCCGGAACCGCCACAACGCCTCGTCGGGCACGGGAAGAGGCGGCCAGCGATGCCACCACCCCGGGCGGGCCAGGCGGAGCGCCTCGGCCGCCGCCGCCGGCCACAGCCACGGACGACGGGCGAGGGCCCCCACCACGGCGGAGACCGTCGGGCCCGACGTCGGGCCATGACCACTCGGTGACCGTCTCGAATTCATGGGGCCTCCACCAAGCCTCGATCGGCGGCGCGCCAACCGAGCGCTCCGGCACCGACGAGCGGACCGCTTCCACCCAGTCCGCTCGGCACGATACGTGCGTCGAGCGAGAACGACAGCCGGGCGCGAGCGCGCAGCTCGGTGTTGGCGGCCGCGAAGAACGGGGCGCCGAACCCGAGCGCGACCGACCCGCCCACCACGATGAGCTCGAGATCGAGCAGGCTGACGACCGTTGCCACCGCCCGTCCCACCAGGCGACCCGTCCGGGACACGACCTCGGGTGGCGCGTCGGCAGGCGCGCTTCCCGTGGCCGCGGCGATGGCGGTGCCCGATGCTTCGGCCTCGAGACAGCCCTGTGCGCCGCACGCGCAGAGGCGACCGTCGGGCTCCACGATCACGTGACCCACGTGGCCGGCGTTCCCCGATGCTCCGTCGAGCAACCGGTTGTCGACGACGATGCCTCCGCCCACACCGGTGGACACCACCATGGCGAGGTAGTCACGCCGTTGCCGGGCCGCTCCGGTCCAACCTTCGGCCAACGCGAACGCCTTGGCGTCATTGTCCAGCGCGACGACCAGTCCGGTGGCCTCCTCCAGGCGAGCACGCAGCGGGAAGTCGCGCCACGCCGGGATGTTGAGCGGCGCCACGGTGCCCCGGCCCATGTCCATGGGCCCTCCGCAACCCACGCCGCACACCACGACGTCGGTGGACGCCGTGGCGCCGGCGGCAGCGGTCTTCACGTCGAGCACCTCGCCGACGAGCCCGGTCAGCACCGAGAAGAGCTCCTCGGCGTCCCCGGTCCTGGGGGTGAGGGCGCGCCGGGCGTCGAGGAGCTCTCCGGTGCTGGTCACCAGGCCTGCAGCCAGCTTGGTGCCACCGATGTCGATGGCAAGGCAGAGGTCCACCGCTAGCCCCCCGTCACAGACGGCACCCGACGCTCGGCGAGCCGGGCCGGCGCGAGCGTCAGCGGTTGCGGCGGAAGCGGTCGCGCAACCAGCCGCGGGTGTCGTTCAGGGCATTGCCGATGCCGTCTGTCCGCAGCGAGTGACCGATCTCCTCCCAACCCGCCTTCCCCATCCGGCGCACATTGGTCCAGAAGGTGACGAGGGAGGCGAACATGATGAGCACACCGAGGAACCCGAGGAACACGTTCGACGTGAAGAAATAGAGCATGACCGCCAGCCCGGCGACGAAGCCGGCGATGGACCACTTCAGGTATCGGCCCGCGTACCGGTAGACGCTCTCGGACCGGACGCGGTCGGCGAAAGCGGGGTCCTGCTGGTACAGCGCTTGCTCTAGTTCGTGCAGCACACGCTGCTCATGCTCGGAGAGCGGCACGCTCACCCCCTTCCAGGCCCCGGCGCGACGTGACGCGCGTCCGTCAATCTTAGGCACCGACGAAGGGCAAGACAACGGCGCCCGGCATTCTCAGTTGCCTTGGTGCCATGGCCCGGTCGACGGTCTCCTCCCTGGTCCGAGCCGAAAACCGGCGCCACGAGCACCGCGAGGAACACCGCGTCTTGCCTCCGGACGCTCACCGGTCGGGACGGGGCGAGGGCGGAGGGGCGCTCGGACCCCATTGGGTGTCTCCTCGTTCCTTCACGACCAGCCCCTCTCGGCCCACCAATGCGGCGGGCCCCACCGACGCGTTGCCGTAGCGGGCCCGGATGGCCGACACCGCCGCCTCCACTTCGTGCCAGGCCAGCGGACGAGCTGCGGGGATGGCCGAGGCCGCCTCGAGGTCCGGGCCCGACTCGTGCCCGCCGGGGGCGGGGTGGCGAGACGATCCCGGACCGGTCCCGAGCGCCTCGTCGTCGAAGGACAGCTGTCGAGCCGGCGTGTCGGCGTGGAGGAGCCCCGACACCGACACCCCGAGGAGCCGGACGCCCGGGCCCACGTCCACGCCGTCGAGGAGGGCCCCGGCCACGACGCCCAGTGCGCGGGGCGAGTCGAGCGGCACCCCCACCGTGTGCGACCGGGTGATGGTGGCGCGGTCGCCGTAGCGGACCTTGACCGTGATCGTCCTGCCCGTCAGCCCTGCCTCGCGCAGGCGGGTCCCCACGGCGTCGGCCATGCGCACGACGTGGCCGTGCAGGCCCTCGTGGCTGTGGATGTCCAGCGCGAAGGTCTCTTCGTGGCCCACCGATTTCACCTCGCGGGTGGCCTCCACCCCTCGGGGGTCCTCACCCCGGGCCAGCTGGGCGAGCTGGTGCCCGTTGGCGACGCCCACCGACCGGCACAGCGTGTCCTCGGGGATCTGCGCCAGCTCCCCGATGGTCGTGACCCCCAGGGCGTCGAGTCGTCGGGCGGTGGCGGGGCCCACGCCCCACAGAGCACGGACCGGCAAGGGGTGGAGGAAGGCGAGCTCCTGTGACGGCAGGACCACGACGACCCCCGGGCCGGGCCGGGGCCCCTCGGGGGTCGGCACGGGCTTCGCCGCGCGCGACGCCAGCTTGGCCAGGAGCTTGGTCCGGGCCACCCCGACGCCGCACTCCATCTGCATGTCTTCGCGCACCGCCTGCCGGATCCGGCGCGGCCATCTCGGGCGGCGGGCCGAGGAGGCGGCGTGCCCCGGCGACGTCGACGAACGCCTCGTCGAGCGCGATTCCCTCCACCACCGGGGAGAACCGCTGAAGCACGGCGTGCAGTCGCTCGCTCATCTCCACGTACCGGGCGAAACGACCCGGCAGGAAGACCGCGTGCGGACAGCGGCGCCGAGCCTCCACCGAGGGCATGGCGGAGTGGATCCCGAAGGCGCGTGCTTCATAGGTGCACGACGCCACGACGCCACGTGCCCCCGCGCCGCCCACGATCACCGGGCGCCCGACCAGAGACGGGTCGTCGAGGACCTCCACCGACGCGAAGAACGAGTCCATGTCGACGTGCAACACCGTGCAGGCGTCGACACCGGTTCGTGGCGACCCGGCCTCGGCGCCGGGCCCCGGGACGTCGGTGCCGGCCGAGGCGGAGCAGGCGGCGCCGGGCGCCGCGCCGTCAGCCACCGAGCCGCAGACGCCGGAAGCCCTCGGCATAGCCGACCCCGGCCCGGCGGCCGTCCTCCTGCGCGCGCGCTCTCGACCGCCCGGCGAGCCCATTCCCCGCCGTCGGCGAACTGGCTGCGGTGACACGACACCGCCGCCACCTTGTCCTCGATGGTGGACGTGACATCGACCCACACGGTGGCCTCCAGGGTCCCCGACAGCAGTGCGGTCTGCACCTGATAGGCGGCACCGGCCTCGGGGAAGTAGTGGGGCAGGGCTGCCGCCGGGGACAGCGCGTCGAGCAACGCGAACCCCGTCATCCGGTGATCGCGGTGGTTGAAGTAGTCCTCGCCGAAGAACACCGCGGTGGGGTCGGGGCCGAGCACCGTGAGGGGCCGCAGCGTGCGCACCCACCGCACCAGCGTGGCCCGCAAGGCGGTGTCGTCGAGGAGCTCACCGTCGGGAAAGCCGAGGAAGTGCTGGCCCGCGATGCCGAGGAGCTCGGCCGCCTCGGCGGCCTCCCCCGCCCGGCGCCGGGCCAGCTGATCGGGGTCGACTTCGGGGTCCGTCGTGCCCTTGTCGCCGTTGGTGCAGATGAGCACATGGACCTCGGAGCCCGCTTCGGCCCAACGCGCCAGCGTGCCCCCGCACGAGACGTCGGGGTCGTCGGGGTGGGCATAGACCGCAAGCACCCGGTCCGGGGACGCCGTCGAGGAGCTCGGGCACGCGGCGTCAGGCCCGGCGCTTGGGCTCTGTCGTCTTGGTGAGCAGGCCGACCTCGCGTTGGAAGTCGCCGACATCCTCGAACCCTTTGTAGACAGAGGCGAATCGGAGGTACGCCACGTCGTCGACTTCTCGCAGGCGCTCCAGGACGGCCACCCCGATCTGCTGGCTCGACACCTCGGCGCCCTCACCCCGCAGCGCTTCTTCGACCTGCTGCGCGATCTCCTCGAGCCGTTCCTCGGTGACGGGTCGGTTCTTCGTGGCGGCTCTCACCCCCGACACGACCTTGGCGCGATCGAAGGGCTCGCGTTGACCGCCTCGCTTCACGACCCACAACGGCGCCTCCTCGAGGCGCTCGTAGGTCGTGAACCGACGGTTGCACGACAAGCACTCGCGGCGTCGGCGGATGGCGACGCCGTCCTCGGCCAGGCGCGAGTCCACGACCTTGTCCTCGAGACTCTGACACCACGGACACCGCACCGGGTCAACCGTAGTGCCACTCCCCGAGCGGTCAGGGAAGGACCAGCTGCTCCCCCGGGACGACGTTGTCGCCTCCGACCTGGGTGGCGAGCTGCGCCACGACGGGTCGGGGATCGCCGTTCGGGTCGAGCCGGACGGCGATGGACCACAGCGTGTCGCCCGGCTGCACGACGTAGGCCGTGTGGGCGGCCACGGTCTCCCCCGCCAGAGCGGGACCGGGGGTGGCGAGGGAGCCCCCGGTACCGCTCCACGGCAGGGCGAGGGCGACGAGCAAGCCCGCCGCCACCGTTCCGAGCAGGACCCGCCGGCGCCGGACTGCGACGCTCGGCCGGGTCGTCCGACCGTCGGTACGACACCCGGCACGCGTGGGACGTGCCGGGCGACAACGACGGTCGGGCTCGGACTGGGAAAGTGGCCGACTGGGCGCCACGCGGCGATGAACGGGCCGGGCCGGGGCCGAGGGGCCTCCCGGGGCCACCACCCGGAGCGACGCTGGGCGGCTCCGGCGTCCCGACGGGATGGGTGCGAGGGCGAGAGCCATCAGCCCCCGTCCCCGGTCGGTCGAGTCGAACAGGTGTTCGCCACGCCCTCATCACAGCACGAACAGGTGTTCGTGTCAAGAGCCATCGGGTTCTCCGGGTCTCGCGCCGCAACGACCATGCCGACAGGGTCGCGCCCGGGTGTGACACCGGCTCCGTCCCAGCGTGGGGCACCTGTCACGAACAGGTGTTTGATCCGACGACCCTCCCGGAGTACGGTGTCACGAACTGGTGTTCGCCTCGCGGGCTGCGGGCACCGCCAGCGACGGCGGATCGGGACGAGGAGAGGGACATGGCCGAAGCACTGACCGGCAAGCGACTCGAGATCCTCGAGTTCATCGGCGACAGCCTGCGTGAGCAGGGGTACCCGCCGTCGGTCCGCGAGATCGGCGAAGCCGTCGGGCTGACCTCCTCGTCGACGGTCCACGCACATCTCGCCGTCCTGCAACGCGAGGGGTATCTCCGTCGCGACCCGACCAAGCCCCGCGCCATGGAAGTGCGCTTCGACCCCTCCTCCCGGGCCGCGATGGCGGCCAGCCCGGTCCGCCACGTGCCCCTGCTCGGAGACGTGGCCGCCGGTACCGGCGTCCTCGCCAGCGAGAACGTCGAGGAGCTCCTTCCCCTCCCCGAGGACTTCACGGGCCCCGGGTCGGTGTTCATGCTCAGGGTGCGCGGCGACTCGATGATCGAAGCCGGCATCTTCGACGGTGACTACGTCGTCGTGCGCCAGCAGCCCGACGCCGACAACGGCGACATCGTGGTGGCCGGGATCCCCGGGGACGAGGGCACGGTCAAGACCTTCACGAGGCGCCGGGGCAAGGTGGTGTTGTCCCCCGCCAACGCCGCGCTCGACCCCATGGAGTTCGCGCCCGACGACGTGACGATCTACGGGCGCGTCGTCACCGTCTTGCGCCGCCTCTGAGATTCAAGGTCGGGCCGGCAGCTGCGGCACGGCCCGACCGTCGACATCAGGGTCGTCGGAGCACCGGTCGTCCCCAGAGCTCTTCTCGGCCCCTGTCGTGACGGGAGGAGGAGTGGATGCCGCCTGCGTCGGTGAGTGGGTGTCAATCGGAGAGCAGGACACGGGCGAGGACGTCGCGTGCATCCTCGAGCTCCCGGCGCGACACGTGCTCGTCGGGAGTGTGGGCCAACAGCGGATCGCCGGGCCCGAAGTTGGTGGCGGGGACCCCGATCTCGGCGAAGGTGGCGACGTCGGTCCACCCCAACTTGGCCCGGGGCGGTGCGCCCGAGGCGGCGACCAGGGCCGCCAAGACCGGATGGCCCAGTGCCGGTGGGGCCCCGGCGGCGGCGTCGACGACCTCGAGCCCGTCGCCGGCGGGCGCGTCGAGTGCGCCGGCCAACAGCTCGCGCAGGGTCGCCTCGGCCGCGGTGACGTCCTTCTCGGGCGCGAACCGGTAATTGACCGTGACCGTGGCGCGATCGGGCACCACGTTGCCCGCCACGCCTCCTTCGACCCCCACCGCCTGGAGCTGTTCGGTGTACTCGCACCCGTCGAGCACGACACGACGCGGCTCGTACCGCCCGAGCGCGGCGAGGACCGGCGCCAACCGGTGCACGGCGTTGACCCCGGTCCAGGGCCTGGCGGTGTGGGCGCGGCGTCCTCGAACGCTCAGCACCGCCCGCAAGGTGCCCTGGCAGCCCGCCTCGACGAGCCCGGCGGTGGGCTCGCCGAGCACCGCCGCGTCGGCGGCGAGGAGATCGGGACGCGTCGCCGCCAGTCGAGTCAGCGCGTTGTGACGCCGTGCCACCTCCTCGCAGGCGTAGAGCACGTAGGTCACGTCGAGGCGCGGTGCGGTGACGGTGGTGGCCAGGTCGAGGAGCACCGCCAGGCCACCTTTCATGTCCACCGCGCCGAGGCCCCACAACGTGTCGCCTTCGAGTCGCGCTCTCCCGTCGTCGAAGGGCGGGACGGTGTCGAGGTGCCCGGCGAGCACGACCCGCCGGGACCGTCCGAGCTCGGTCCGGGCGACCACGGTGTCGTCGAAGCGATGCACCTCGAGGTGACCCGCGGCGCGCAGGTCGGCCTCGACCCGGTCGGCGAGGGCCGCCTCGTGGTGGCTGACCGAAGGGATGGCGACGAGATCGGCCGTCAAGGCCAGGAGATCGGTCACGTCGGGCGCAGGCGACAGCGGCTCAGGGGCCGACCTGGTGCTCGCGAAGCGCCGCTTCGAGCTGGGCTTTGTCGTGACGCTCTCCGGGCTCGAGCCGCGTGATGACGAGCACACAGGGCAAGAAGAACTCCCCGCCGGGGAACACCCTGCGGCGCGAGGCGCCCACGGCCACGCTCCAGGCCGGCACCACGCCGCGACCGAGCTCCTCCCCGTTCCGGGCGTCGATGACCGGAATGCTCGGATTGAGGATCACACCCTCGGCGAGCACGGCCCCTTCCCCCACCCGGGCACCCTGGGTGACCATGCAGCGGCTTCCGATGTTGGCGTCGTCGCCCACGATGACCGGTGCGGCGTTGGGCGGCTCGAGCACACCGCCGATGCCCACCCCACCGGCCAGATGGACGCGCGCGCCGATCTGCGCACACGAGCCCACCGTGGCCCAGGTGTCGACCATGGTGTCGGCGCCGACGCGCGCCCCGATGTTCACGTAGCTCGGCATCAGGATGACGCCGCGGTCGAGGAACGATCCCCAGCGCGCCGAGGCACCGGGAACCACCCGGACGCCGGCGGCGTCGTACCCGGTCTTGAGCGGCAGCTTGTCGTGGTACTCGAAGGGCCCGAGCTCGGCCGTCTCCATGGCGCGCAACCGGAACAGCAGCAAGATGGCGGTCTTGAGCCAGCTGTGGACCGTCACGGCACCTGTGGCCGCGTCCACCTCGGCCACACGGACCTCACCGCGGTCGAGCAGGTCGACGGCCTGCGTCACGACCCCGAGGGCGTCGGTGTCGGCCGGGCTCAACTCGCCCACGTGGGCCCACAGCTCTTCGATCTGGGACGGCAGGTCGGCCATCGCCCGAGGTTACCGGGCCGCGCCGTTGCCCCCCGGACTCGGTGTCGGCGGGGAATGCCCGAGATGGGGGTGGCCCGACGAGGCCAGGCGGGTGGCCGCCAGCTCGATCCGCTCGTCGGGCTGGACCGCGGCGATCCGTACGAACCCCCCCGCCTGCCGACCGTAGAACTCACCCGGGCTGACGAGCATCCCCGCCGCCTCGGCCAGCGCGGTGGTGAGGGCCCAGGCCCCGGGCCTGCCCTCGGTGCGGCCCTGGGCGTCGGCCCATGCCGGCACCGGGACCCAGAGGTAGAAACCGCCCGCCGGCAGCTCCACCTCGAGCCCCGCGCCGCGGAGGATCGCCGCCAGGCGGGCGAGACGGCGCCGATACCGCTCGCGCTGCTCGGCCACATGCGCGTCGTCTTGCAACGCCACCACGGCTGCGGCCTGGACCGGCCCCGGCACCATGAGCCCGGCATGCTTGCGGATCTCCGCCAGGTACTCGACCAGCGCGGCGTCTCCCGCGTAGAAGCCGACGCGCACCCCGGCCATGTTCGAACGCTTCGAGAGTGAGTGCACCGCCACGACACCGTCGGTCGAGTCTCGGACGACCGTGGTGGGCGCGCCCTCCCAGGTGAACTCGGCATAGCATTCGTCCGACAGCACCGGGACCCCCCGCTCCCGTCCCCATCGCGCTGCGCCGCCCAGGTCGCTCAGGGCGCCGGTCGGGTTGGAGGGGCTGTTCACCCACAGGCACAGGGCGCGCTCGGCGTCCTCCTCGGCGACGGCCGACAGGTCGAGAGCCCCGTCGGCGGCGCCGGGCACCTCCACCAGCCGGCACTCCGCCAGGCGTGCGCCCATGGCGTAGGTCGGGTACGCCAGTGCCGGGGCCAGCACCGTGTCGCGACCGGGGGTGCGAAGCCGCAGGAACCAGGCCGCGGTGGCGACGAACTCCTTGGTGCCGACACATGCGGCCACCTGCGACGGATCGACCGATACCCCGAAGCGCCGTCGCATCCAATCGGCCGCCGCTCCCCGCAACGTGGCACTGCCGATGGATGCCGGGTATCCGCGCTCGGTCCCCGAGGTGGCGAGCGCGTCCACGACGGCCTTCGGCGGCGGGTCGCACGGGGTGCCCACCGACAGGTCGATCGCCCCGCCGGGGTGGGCCGCCGCGATCTTCGCCACGGGGACGAGCCGGTCGTAGGGATAGGGCGGGGGCGAGAAGCCCACGGCGGTCTCCGGTTCGATCACGACGCCACGAACTCCCGGAAGCGGGCGCGCCCGGCGTCGTCGAGCACGACATGGACCACGGTGGCGCCTTCGCTGTGGGACTCGTCGACCACCTCACCCTCGCGGTGCACCGCCGCCAGGACGTCGCCGCGGTCGAAGGGGACGACCAGCTCCACCACGCGGTCGGCGACCCGCAGGCAGTCCCCCAGCGCTCGCAGCAGCTGCTCGATCCCCTCTCCGGTGAGAGCGGACACCACCACGGCCCCCTCGTGGGCGTTGGCGAGTCGCGCCGCGGCACGGGGGGCGCGGTCGGCCTTGTTGATCACGAGCAGCTCGGGCACACCCGCGGCGTCGATCTCGTCGAGCACGGTCCGTACCGCGTCGATCTGCATCTCGGGCTCCGGGGCGGACGCGTCCACCACGTGCACGAGAAGGTCTGCCTCCTTGACCACCTCCAATGTGGATCGGAAGGCTTCGACCAATTGGTGCGGGAGCTTGCGGACGAACCCCACGGTGTCCGACAGCAGCACCGTCTCACCACCGGGAAGGGCGAGGCGGCGAGTACGCGAGTCGAGCGTCGAGAACAGACGGTCCTCTACCAGCACCCCGGCGTCGGTCAGCCGGTTGAGCAAGGTCGACTTCCCGGCGTTGGTGTACCCCACGAGGCTGACGACGCGTTGGCGTGAGCGCCGCCGCGATCGGCTCTGGGTGTGGCGAGTGGCCGAGACCTGTTTGAGGTCGGCCTCGAGACGCGTCATGCGGCGCAACAGGCGGCGCCGATCCACCTCGAGCTGGGTCTCTCCCGGCCCCCGGGTGCCGATGCCACCGGCCTGCTGCGACAACGTCAGCCCCTTGCCCCGCAATCGGGGCAGCCGGTACCGCAACAGGGCCAGTTCCACCTGCGCCTTGCCTTCCTGGGACCGGGCGTTCTGGGCGAAGATGTCGAGGATCACCGCCGTCCGGTCGATGGCGGTACGACCCAGGATCTTCTCGAGGTTGCGTTGCTGTGCGGGCGAGAGCTCGTCGTCGAAGACGACGGTGTCGGAATCGAGGGTCTCCGACAGCTCGTGGAGCTCCTGGGCCTTGCCTCGACCGACGAAGGTCGCGGGGTCCGGCCGGTCGCGGCGTTGGACGACGCGGCCCACCACGATGGCACCGGCGGTGTCCACGAGGAGGGCGAGCTCGTCGAGATCGGCGTCGACGGCGTCGGCCGACGTCCACGGGAACACCACGCCCACCAGCACGATGCGCTCACGGAAGCTGCGCTCGATGAGCGTCACTGTCGAGTCGCCACCTCGGTCGCGAACCCTTCGGGCACCGCTCCCCGGGGGACCTCGGGCTCGGCGCCGGGGCCCGTCCCGGGGCTGTCGGCCAATGCGGCCAGGACCGCCTCGTCCACGATCACGTCACCCACCTTCTGCGTCGGGCCCGAAAGGAAGATCCCCGACTCGTCGAGGTCGACGTCGAGAGGGCCGCCGGGGTTGTGCACCCGTACGCGGGGGCCGGCTTCGCCATGGGCGTGGGCCGATGCCGCCACGGCACATGCGCCGGTCCCACATGCGAGGGTCTCGCCCACGCCGCGCTCCCACACCCGCAGCGTGAGCTCACCGGCGCCGGGGCCGGGCCACACGAACTCGACGTTGGCCCCCGAGGCAACCGAGCGCTCCCAGCGCGGCCCGAGACTCCGCACCACGTCGTCGCCGACGCGTGAGCCGAAGAGCACGACGTGGGGGTTGCCCATGTCGACGTGTTGGCCCCAACTGGCGCCGGCCAGTTGCTCGGGGCCGAGCTCCGCCCCGAGCACGGCCCGGCCCATGTGCACGCGTCCGTACCCCGACCCCACCCCGGGCCCCGCCCGGTACTCCACCGAGCGCAGCCCCCCGAGGGTCTGCACGACGACGGACCCCGCCCCCACCAGGCCGCCGTCGACGGCGGCCTGCACGAGGCAACGGATCCCGTTGCCGCTCATCTCGGCCACACCTCCGTCGGCGTTGCGCAAGTCCATGGCCAGGGCGGCGGGCCCGGTCCCCGAAACGACGCGCACCACGCCGTCGGCCCCGATGCCGCGGTGCCGGTCGCACAGGGCGCGCACCTCCCCCGCCGACAGGGGTCGGCGGTCCTCGGGGTCGAGCAGCACGAGGAAGTCGTTGCCCGCCCCGTGGTGCTTGGTCAGGCGCAGTGCGCCCCGGGCGTCCATCGTCGTCAGTCTCGCACCTCCCCGCCCGAGCCGGTGCCCGAGTGATCGAGCCCCGAGCCCGACGCGTCCCACACCTCGAGGAGCTGCGGCTCGAGGTCGCCGGTGGGATCGAGCCACATGATGCGTGGGTCGCGCCGGAACCACGCCCACTGCCGGCGGGCGAAGGCCCGGGTCCGACGGACGGCCTCGGTCAGGGCTTGCTCGAGCGGGAGCCCGTGCTCCACATGTGCCAGCAGCTCGCGATATCCGAGCGCCTGGCGGGCCGTACGCGAGAGCCCGCCGGGGCGTTGCGCCAGGGCGCGGACCTCGTCGACGAATCCCGCGTCGAGCAGCTCCCGGAAGCGCTTCTCGATGCGGTCGTCGTGGACGGCGGGGTCGAAGCGGATGCCCACCATGGTGAAGGGCGTGGGCGGGTACGCGTCGAGGCCCGGCCCGAACGACGAGAAGGGCCGGCCCGCACCGAGGGTCACCTCCAGGGCGCGCACGACCCGGCGTCGATTGGTCGGTTCCATGCGGGCCGCAGCGGTCGGGTCCAGGACCGCCAGCCTGGCGTGCAGGCGCTGTGGCCCTCCCGGCGTTTGCGCCTCCGCGTCGAGCGCGGCGGCCACGTGGGGGAACCGCCCGGGCACCGACAACCGGTCGACCACCGCCCGCAGGTACAGCCCGGTCCCACCGACGAGCAGCGCGCGCCCTCCCCGGCCTTCGATGTCGGTCAGGGCCCGACGCGCTTCGTCCTGGAACCGGCCCAGCGCGAATTCCTCGTCCGGATCGACCAGGTCGACGAGGTGGTAGCGAGCTTCGGCCCGCTCCGCGGCGCTGGGCTTGGCGGTGCCGATGTCCATGCCGCGGTACACGCACATCGAGTCGACCGACACCAATTCCGCGGCCGGGCGCCGCATCGCCAGCCGGAGTGCCAGCGCGGACTTGCCCGATGCCGTCGGGCCCACCAAGGCGACGTGACCCGTCGCGACATGGGGCGTGCCCATGAGGCCTACCGTGCCGAGACGGCGATGCGGATGCGCTGTCGTGCCGCCGCGGTGACGCGCACCAGCTCGCCGCGCAGGTGGTGGGGCGCGGCGTCGGTGACCAGCACCTCGGCATAGGAACCGGAGGTGGGCGCCGCAGCATCGGGAGGGGCGAAATGCACGAGCTTGTTCTGCCGGGTTCGGCCCGAGAGCACCTCGGGATCCCTCGAGCTCGGCCCCTCCACGATGACTTCCTCGACGCGCCCGATGCGGGCACGGTGTCGGGCCAGCGCGGAACGCTCGACCACGACCCGGAGCTTCTCGAAGCGGTCGGCCACCACGCCCTCGGGCACGAAGGATCCGGTCATGGCCGCGGCCCTGGTCCCCGGTCGCGGCGAGAAGATGAACGTGTAGGCACTGTCGTACTCCGCTGCGGCGGCGACCTCCAGGGTGCGTTCGAAGTCGTCGTCGGTCTCCCCCGGGAACCCGACGATGATGTCGGTGGTGACCGCCAGGTCGCTGATGGCGGCGCGTGCGGCCGACAGGCGCTTCAGGTACCGCTCGGCGCTGTAGCCGCGGCGCATGGCGCTGAGCACACGGTCGCTCCCCGACTGCAGGGGCAGGTGGAGATGCTCACACACCGCGGGGGTCTCGGCCATCGCCTCGATCGTCTCGGGCCGCAGGTCTTTGGGGTGCGGGCTCGTGTACCGCACCCGGCGCACCCCGTCGACCGCGCCCACGGCCCGGAGGAGTCGGGCGAACAGGGGACGGCGGCGGGTGAGGTCGCGGCCATAGGAGTTGACGTTCTGTCCGAGCAGTGTCACCTCGGTGACCCCCCGGGCGCTCAGGCCCGCCACCTCCGCCACGATGTCGTCGAGGGGTCTGCTCACCTCCGGGCCGCGTACCTGCGGCACGATGCAGAAGGCGCACGAGTTGTCACAGCCCATCTGGATCGTGACCCAGGCCGTGTAGGGGAGCTCGCGCACGGCGGAGAGTGCCAAGGGCAGGTCCGAGTCGCTCCGGGGTTCGGGGGCGTCGAGGATCTCGACGACCGGCCCCTCTGCGGCGGCCAGCCGCAGCAGCGCCGGGGCCCGTGTGAGGTTGTGCGTGCCGAACACGACGTCGACGTGTCCCGCCCGCCTGCGCACGATGTCGCGGTCCTTCTGGGCGAGGCAGCCGCCCACGGCGATCTGCATCCCGGGCCGGGTGTCGCGCAGGGACTTGAGCCAACCGAGGTACCCGTAGAGCTTGTTGTCGGCGTTCTCCCGGATGCAGCACGTGTTGAGCAGCACGACGTCGGCCTGCTCGACGTCGTCGGTCGGCTCGAGCCCGTCGGCCATCAGGAGCCCGGCGAGCCGCTCGGAGTCGTGGTCGTTCATCTGACAGCCGAAGGTGCGGATGTGGAACCGACGGGTCACGCGTGTGATCCTTCGACGATGAGCCCCTCGATGTCGGTGCGCAGGACCAGGGCCCGCCCGGGGACCCCGATCTCCGCCATGGCCTTCTCGGCGCCCGATCGGACCCGCTCCCCGTGCTCTGCGTCGCAGATCCCGAGCAGCGTCGGACCCGCGCCGGACCAGCACGATGCGAGCGCGCCGGCGTGGACCAGGCGGGCCAGTAGTTGCGGCGCTTCGGGGAACATCGGGCTCCGGTAGTCCTGGTGCAGACGGTCCTCGGTCGCCTCCCGGATCAACAGCGAACGGTCCGCCAGGCCGGCGAGGAGCAATGACAGCCGCCCGAGGTTGAACGCCGCGTCGTTCCGGCTCACTTCCTGGGGCAGGGCCTGGCGCGCCTTGGTCGTGGGCAGCGGGCGCTCGGGAACCATGGCCACGAACACGAGACCGCCGTCGAGTGGCATGCGCACCGCCCGCACCGCCCCGCGCACCAGCGTCGCGGCGACGAGCCCACCCACCACCGAGGCCGCCGCGTTCTCGGGGTGCCCGTCGATACGGGCCGCTACGCCGAGGGGGTCCTTGGAGCCCGCGGCCGCCGCTGCCGCCACCGCCAGCGCCGCCGACGACCCGAGCCCGCGGGCGACGGGGATGGCGGACCGGACCGTCACGGCGAGGCGGTCATGGCCCACCACGTCGATGGCCACCCGGGCCGCAAGGTGCATGTCGTCCTCTTCGAGGTCGGCACCTTCACCCTCGGACCGGACGACGAGCCGAGAGGCCGGCTCGACCTCGACCTCCACGTAGAGGTCGAGCGCTACCGCCAGGACGTCGAATCCGGGACCCAGGTTGGCCGCCGAAGCGGGAGCTCGCGCGCGCATGGCTGTCAGGGTAGTGCCGACCCCGCGCCACCCCCGGCGGGTGGGCTCAGGATCGCTTCAGGCGCCAGCCGACCGAGGGGCCGACCAGGCTGTCGGCCACACGCACCGCCACGGCCACCCGTTCGTGCCCGATCGACGCCGACAGGGTCCCCGCCCGGGCGCCAGCGGGCATGCCGGGGCGCAGGGCCATCGGGGTGAACGTGAGGCGCGGCTCCTGACCGGGCCACGCCAGCAGCGAGATCGGTGCCGTGGCGACCACCGGCACCCTCTTCTGCGCCCATGGCAGCGTCACGCTGCCGACCGTGGCGCCTGGCGCCGAGACCGGGACCTCGCGCAACCCCGCCGCCACCGCGTCGAGCAATTGCCCGTCGACCTTGTTGGCGAGCTCGAGCGGATCCTCTCCGGGTTGTCCGGTCACCGCCGCCAGCACCAGAACCCGCTGACCCGCCACCGTCCGCTCCCCGGCCAACACGAGACATCCCATGGCCAGTTGGGTGAAGCCGGACTTCACGCCCACGATCCCGTCGGTCCCGACCGACGACACGTAGTTGTTGAGCAGTCCCGCCACCGGCAGCGTCACCGTGGGCTGCGCCACCACGGCGGCAAAGGTGGGTATCGCCATCGCCGCCTGGGTGACGCGCAACTCGTCGGCGGCGGTCCCTGCCGTGCCGGGATCGAGGCCGCTCGCGTCCGAGTAGTGGGTGTGGCTCATCCCGAGAGCCGCGGCGGTGACGTTCATCTTGCCGACGAAGGCCGGCAACGTCCCCGCGTCCCACCGCGCCAGCACGTCGGCGAGGTTGTTGGCCGAGTGCACCAGAAGGCCGTCGAGCAATTGCCGTTCCGACAGCTTCTCTCCGGCCTGCACCGGCACATTGGTCGCGCCCACGCCTGCGTCCGCGGAGGCTTCGGCCTGATCAGCGGCGGTCATCGTGAGCACCGGGCCTTGCGCTCCGACGGCCAACGGGTGGTCGCGCAGCGTCAAATATGCCGTCATGATCTTCGTGAGGCTGGCGATGGGCACCGCCGCCTCGGGCCCCGACTGGACCGAGACGCCCAGTTGGGGAACGGCCACGGCCGCCTCCCCGGTGGCCGGCCATGGCAGGCCGGGTGTGGCGCCGGCGACCGGCGACACCACAGGGAGGGCTCGCTGCAGTGAGACGGTCGGGAATGGGCGCGACAACTGCAGACCCGTGGCCGCGATGGCGAGGACGATGACCACCAGTGCGACCCAGGGCCAGCGTCGTCGGCGTTGGCCGCCCTCGACCGCCGGTGGCGCCGCCACATGGGCGGGCACGTGGTGGCTCGGCGCCAGATGGGCGGGCACGTGGTGGGTCGGCGCCAGGTGGGCGGGCACGTGGTGGGCGTGCCCCGGCGACACCGACACGGGGGGAGAAAGCGTGACGGGGACCAACCGTGACACCGGTGGCAACGTCGCCCCCGCCGACGACTCGGCTTCGGCCGACGACGCGGCGTCGGGTGATGCCTCGGTGAGGGACCCGGGGACCGTGGGCGGTGCCACCTCGAGGATCGCCGCCACGGTCCCTCCCGGCACGGCCCCGGACGACACGGTGCTGCCGTTGCGGCCGACGTCGGTGGGGGCGAGCGAGGCCCCCTGTCCGGGCATGCTCGACGTTTCGACAGGGGCGGCGGTGTCGAGCGGGTTGTCGCTCGTTTCGGCGCCGGAGCCCGCCCTTCGGCTGTGTCTGCCTCGGTGTCGAACCACCCGGACTACCGGTCGGCTAGCTGCTCGAGCTCTTCGGGTGCCATGAGCACAGCGCGAGCCTTCGAGCCCTCCGAGGGCCCGACCACCCCCCGGCGCTCGAGAAGGTCCATCAGGCGTCCCGCCCTCGAGAAGCCCACCCGGAGCTTGCGCTGCAACATCGACGTGGACCCTAGCTGAGATCGAACCACCAGCTCCATGGCTGCGTGCAGCAGCTCGTCGTCGTCATCGAGGCTCTCGCCCCCGCGGGTCGAGTTCTCGTCACCGGCGATTCCGACGACGTATTCGGCACTCCGTTGGCGCTGCCAATGCGCCACGACGGTCCGCACCTCGGTCTCTGAGACCCACGGGCCCTGGATGCGACGGGCCACCGAGGACGACGCCGTGAGCAACAGCATGTCGCCCTTGCCGATGAGGCGCTCTGCACCGGGCTGGTCGAGGATGACCCGGCTGTCGGCGAGCGAGGACACCGAGAACGCCAGGCGCGACGGGACGTTGGCCTTGATCACGCCGGTGATGACGTCGACCGATGGGCGCTGTGTGGCAAGCACGAGGTGGATGCCGACGGCACGCGCCATCTCCGCGATCCGGCACACCGACTCCTCGACGTCACGAGCCGCCACCATCATGAGGTCGTTGAGCTCGTCCACCACGACGAGGATGAACGGCAGGCGTTGGCGGTGCACCGTCGGTGTCACCGCTTCCCGTGATTCGGCCATGCCGCGCCGCGACCCGGTCGGCCACCTCGTCGTCGAGGTCCCCCCCGTCCTCCGCATCCTGGTCCACGAGGTCGGGGTCGAGCAGGCCGGTGTCGGGAGGCCCGACGTCGTCGAGCTCGCCTCGATCGACCGCTTCGTTGTAGCCGGTGATGTCGCGCATACCGGCCTCGGCGAGCACGTCGTAGCGTCGTTCCATCTCGGTGACCGCCCACGACAGGGCGTTGGCCGCCTTCTTGGGGTCGACCACGACCTGGGTCAGGAGGTGCGGGAGACCGTTGTACTGCCCGAGCTCGACCCTCTTGGGGTCGACGAGAATGAGGCGGAGCTCTTCGGGTGTGGTCCGCATCATGATCGAGGTGATCAGGGAGTTGATGCACGACGACTTGCCCGCCCCGGTGGCGCCCGAGATGAGGATGTGGGGCATGTCGGCGAGGTTCTCGATGACCGGCCGGCCGGCGATGTCGCGGCCCAGGGCCACCTCGAGGGGGTGGACGGCCTTTCGAGCCTCCTCGGAAGCCAACACGTCGCCCAGCGTCACGAGCTGACGCATGCGGTTGGGGACCTCGATGCCGATGGCCGACTTGCCCGGTATCGGGGCCAGGATGCGCACGTCGGCCGACGCCATGGCGTACGCGATGTCCTTGGCCAGGCTCGTGACGCGTGCCACCTTCACACCGGGGCCGAGCTCGAGCTCGAATCGTGTCACGGTGGGTCCGACGGTGTGCCCGAGCAACCGGGTCTCCACGCCGTGGGCGGCCAGGGCGCTCACCAGGGCTCGTCCCGACGCACTGATCTCGGAACGGTCCAGCTCGTGGGGCTTCGAGCGCGACAGGAGCTTCGCGGGCGGCAGGCGCCAGTCCCCGGTCGCCTCCGCGGGGTCGATGGCGAGCGACGGCTCGGGTGCCTTGCTCGCGCCGGCCGCAACGATCGAGGGGTCGAGGGCCGTTTCCAGGACGGGGACGGGGTCGGGCTCCGCCGGCACCACCTCGGGCTCGGCCACGACCGGTGGCGCCGAGAGGCGCTCGTCGTCGAGATCGAACAGCACGGGGCGCGCACCGCGACGCGTCCGGGTGGTGGTCGGGGCCGGCTCCTGCCCGGGGCCGGCGTCGAAGGCGGAGTCGTCGTCGTCGTCGTCGTCCTCGTTCTCGACGGCACCGTGAGGCACCGCCGACTTCCACAGCTCGCGGCCGACGTGGGCGACCCCCGCCAGCGCGGCCCGGAGGGTCACCCCCGTGAACAACACCAGGGCGAGGGTGACGAGCGCGAGGAGGACCACAGACGCCCCCCATGTGCCGAGACCCGAGCGCAACGGGTTGCCGAACGCGGCGCCGACGAACCCCCCGGCGCCGGCCAGGCGGACCGAGGACGCGCTGAAGTGCGGTGCGCCGCCGGCGAGATCGGCGAGGCCCGCCACCGAGGCCAGGGTCAGCCCCAGCCCGACCGCGGCACGCGCCGGCTCGTGACGGGGACGCCCGGCGACGAGCATGACGCCGGCCGCGGCGAATGCGGGCGGGACCAGGAACCGGCCGACCCCCAGGACCATCCCGAGCCCGTGGCGGACCCCGTGCCCCACCGGCCCCAGGGCATTGCCGTAGAGCGCGAGCGCTCCGAGGATCCCCATGGTGACGAGCCCGATCCCCCACGCGTCCTCCACGTGGCCCTCGAGCACCGACAGGGCGGAGAGGACCCAGGCCGGGCGTCGGGCCCGGCTCGGTGCCCGGCGACGGCGGCCGGCGGCGGGGCGCTTCGCCGGGCGCGAGGCACGGGGGCGACCCTTGGATTTGCTCCGGCGTCTACCGGGTGCCGCCCGGGAAGCCGGGCGCGTGCCGGCCGGACGGCGCTTCGTCGTTACCACAGTGGCCCCAACGCTAACAGCCGCCCCACGACCATCCGAGGATCGGGTCTTGGGCCCCCGACCAGGGAGAACCGCGGAAGCCGGGACAGGCTCAGACGGTGACGACCACCGGGACGATCATGGGCCGGCGACGAGTGCGCTCCCCGACCAACCGGCCGAGAGCCTTGCGGGCGTGGCGTCGCAGTGTCTCATGGTCGGTGGCGCCGTCGGCCAGGGCTTTTTCGAGGGCCAACCGCACGACGTCGCTCGCCTCCCCCAACAGCGCCTCGGCCTCCGGGGCGTGGATCCAGCCAGCGCGTCACGATCTCGGGGGCGCCCACGACCTCGCCGGCGTGGGGATCGACCGTTGCCACCACGACGACGACCCCCTCTTCGGCGAGCACACGCCGGTCCCGCAGAACTCCGTGACCGACGTCACCGACGGTCCCGTCGACGTAGAGGAACCCGGCCGGCACCGAGTCCCCCCGGTGGATCCCGGCATCGTCGATGACCACCGAGTCGCCGTCCTCGCACAACAGGGCCTTGTCGTCGTCGACGCCCATGCGCGTGGCGAGCTGTGCGTGGTTCACGAGGTGCCGGTACTCCCCGTGCACGGGAATGAACCACTCGGGGCGGGCCACCGAGAGCAGGATCATGAGCTCACCCTGCCGGGCGTGCCCGCTCACGTGCACGGGCTCGATTCCGGTGTGGATCACCTCGGCGCCGCGCCGGTACAGGCCGTCGATGACCCGTCCGACGGCCCACTCGTTGCCGGGAATGGGGTGGGCGCTGATCACCACGACGTCATCGGGGCGGAGATGGAGCCACTTGCTGTCGCCCGCCGCCATCAGCGACAGGGCCGACATCGGCTCACCTTGCGACCCCGTGGAAACGACGCAGATCTTGCCCGGATCCATGTCGTCGACGTGCTCCACGTCCACGACGTGCTCGGGAGGAAGGTCGAGGAGTCCGAGGCGCCGAGCCAACTCGACGTTCTTGGCCATGGAGCGGCCCAGCGTGGCCACCTTCCTCCCGGTTCCCAGGGCGGCGTCGACAACCTGCTGGACACGGTGGATGTGGCTGGCGAAGCAGGTCACGATCAGCCGTCGGCCGGTCCGAGCCTCGAACAGCCGGCGCAGGGTGACACCGACCTGCGTCTCGGACTCGGTGAACCCGGGCTCCTCGGCGTTGGTCGAGTCCGACAGCAACAGGCGAATGCCCGGCCCCGACGCCAGGGTTCCGATACGCGCCAGGTCGGTCAGCCGCCCGTCCACCGGTGTCAGGTCGATCTTGAAGTCCCCCGAGTGCAGGATCACGCCCTGAGGGGTGTGGAAGGCCGTGGCGAAGCCGTTGGGCACCGAGTGCGTCACGGGGATGAACTCCACGTCGAAGGGACCGATCGGGAGGCGCTGTCCGTCGGTCACCTCGACGAACCGGGCCCGGTTCGCGAGCCCCGCCTCCTCCACCCGGTTGCGGGCGAGGCCCAGGGTGAGGGCGGACCCGTAGACCGGAACCGACAGGTCGCGAAGCAAGAAGGCGAGGCCGCCGGTGTGGTCCTCGTGGCCGTGGGTCAGGATCACCGCTTCGACGGCATCGGCGCGATCGCGCAGGTACGACAGGTCCGGGAGCACGAGGTCGATGCCCGGCATGTCGGGCTCGGGGAACATGATCCCGCAATCGAGGACCACGAGGCGGCCGTCGAGCTCGACACAGGCACAGTTTCGGCCGATCTCCCCCAGACCACCCAGGAAGATGATGCGGACAGGCTCAGGCAAGCGGCCCGCCCACCGCGTGCCCCGGCGACCGCACCCACGTCTCGCCCGAGGTTGGCGATCACCGTGCGGGCCCGGTGGTCGAGCTCGACAGGAGCGGGGCCGAGCGGCAGGCGGCACTGGCCGACGGCCAAGCCCAGGGCCCGGCAGGCGGCTTTCGCCGGGAGAGGATTCGGGAACGTCTCGCTCGACTCGAATTCGTAGGACTCGAGCAGCTTGGCGTTCGATGCCCGAGCTGCCTCGGTGTCCCCTTCGAACCAGGCGGCCACCATGTCCGCGGTCTCTTCCCCGGCCCAGTGCGACGCCACGCTCACCGCGCCCACGGCACCCACCGACAACAACGGCAAGGTGAGCGCGTCGTCGCCGCTGTAGAGCTCGAATCCCTCGGGGGACTCGGCGATGAGGCGGGCCGAACCGGCAGGATCGCCGGTGGCATCTTTCACCCCGACGATGTTCTTCACCTCCCGTGCCAATCCGATCATGGTGTCGCGAGCGATCCTCCGACCGGCGCGCACCGGGATGTCGTAGAGCAGGACCGGGAGCGTGGTTGCCGCCGCGACGGCACGGAAGTGCGCCGACATTCCCGCCTGAGAGGGTCGCGAGTAGTACGGGGTCACCACGAGCGCGGCATCGGCCCCGGCCGCTTCGGCGAGCTTGGTGCACTCGATGGTGTGGCGGGTGTCGTTGGAGCCGGTCCCCGCGATCACCGGAACCGTGACCGCCTCGCGCACCGCCTGCCACAGTTGCCCGAGCTCGGCGTCGGAGAGCACCGGGGCCTCGCCGGTGGTGCCCGCCACCACCAGTGCATCGCTTCCGTGGCTCGTGAGCCACCGGGCCAAGGTGACCGCACCTTCGACGTCGAGTGCCCCGTCGCCATCGAAGGGCGTGACCATGGCGGTGATCACCGAGCCGAATCGCCCGGGGCGGGGTGATGACGTCACGGCGTCAGGCTAGTCCCCCGGCAACCCATCGCCGGCGGCCCGAACGGGGCTAGGCGACGGCGCCTTCGGCGGGGGTCGCCTGCAGGCTGTCGTACTCCTCCCCGGTGTCGGTCCAGTCTTCGAAGCCGATGACGCCGAGCTCGGTGAATCTGTCTCGCAGCCAGCCGTCGGCGGCGTCGAGCAGGCCGAGTTTCTTGCAGTTGGGCACGATCTTCGAGAAGAGCAGCGACTGGAAGACCTGACGGTCGGGCACCTGCATGAGCAGGGGCACGATCTCTTTGGGGTTGACCCCCATGCGGTCCCACACCTCTTGCTGGAGGAACCGGTCGCGCATGCGTACGGCCGCCTCGAAGGCGAATTCCTGGCGCTCGCGGATCTCGGCCGTCGACAGCTGCTGGTAGTACTCCTGCAGGCTGAGGACGCCGAAGGCGACGTGGCGCGCCTCGTCGGACATCACGTAGCGCAGCAATTGCTTGAGCAGCGGTTCCGTCGTCATCTGGTGCATGAAGCCGAAGGCGGCCAACGCCAGGCCCTCGACCATGATCTGCATGCCCAGGTAGGTCATGTCCCACCGTTGGTCGGCGATGATGTCGTCGAGGAGCAGTCGCAGGTGGGCGTTGATCGGATAGTGGCCCGACAATTTGTCGTCGAGGTACTTGGCGAAGACCTCGACGTGCCGGGCTTCGTCCATGACCTGGGTGGCGGCGTAGTACTTGGCGTCGATCCACGGGACGGACTCGACGATCTTGGCCGTGCATACGAGCGCGCCCTGTTCGCCGTGCATGAACTGCGAGAGCGTCCAGTTCTGGCTTTCCACTCCGAACTGGATCCACTCCTGGTCGCTCCAGCGCGCCAGCGAGGTCCCGCTCACGTCGAGGCCCTCGCCGAAGCCGCCGTTGGCGACGGCGTTCGCGACCACGAGCTTCTCCTGGTCGACCTCGGTCTCCCAGGGAAGATCGGTCTGGCCGTTCCACTGGGTCTTCTTGGCCTTTTCGTAGAGCTTCTCGAGCTTGGGGCGCTGACCCTTGGCGTAGTCCCAGGTGAAGATGGTGTCGTAGACAGAGTGCACGGCGTGGCGCTCTTCGTCGACATCGGTGTTGACGACCGACAGGATCGCCTCGAGGTCGTTGATGTCGTCGCGGCCGATGATGTCGGCCGTCTCGCGCATCTGCTCCGTCATGATGCTTCCCCCTTGGTGGTGGCAATTGATGAGTTCGACTGCGGTGATCGATTGGTCGGGACGGCGGTGGCGACGTCGGCGGCGGTCGAATGGCCCACGACGCCCTGCGGCACGCGAAGTGCCCGGATACCGGGCAGCACGAACATGCGGACCAGCCGTCGCACGTGCCGCGCATCGGTGACATCGACGCCGTCGGCGGGGCACAGCAGATACGACACGACGATGCGCGCCGCCCATTCCGCCACTCGCCTGGCCTCGGCCTGATCGAGCCAGCGACCGAGGAACGGGGTTGTGAACGCACAGGTCACAGCCAGCACGTCGTCCATATGGGAGAAGGCCAGCTTGGACAGGATGAGCTCAGGCTCGCGCCGGAGCAGGTAGCCCAGGACGGGATGCCCGGTGACCCTGCTGGCGGCCTCGGTCATGCCCCCCACGAGCACGTCCTCGAGGTCGGTGGCCGACCCCATGCACACCGCCAGTGCGCTGAAGAACCTCGAGACCTCGGTGTCCACGACGGCGCCGAGCACGGCATCCTTGCCCCCGGGAAAGACCCGGTAGACCGTGGCCCGACTGCATCCCGCGGCGCGTGCCACATCGTCCAACGTCGTCTTGGCGATCCCCTGACGGGCCAGACAGCTCAGTGCGCCGTCGATCACCCTCACCCGAACCGGGGTGGCGGGAACCTCCGGCTCGGTCCCGGCCGGACCACCCGACGACGCCTCACGGACCAACTCGAGCCGCGCCATACCCACAGCGAGACAGTATGGCTCGAGTTGTCTCATTGTCAATGGTCCCCCGACGCCCGGGGTGCACGACGAGGCCCTCAGGAGAGCGCGGCTCCGGGCTCCCCGACCACGCCGGCCAGCAGCTCGGTGCGAACGAGGGTCGCGACCTGCTCGGGGTCGGCCAGGTCCCAATGCCCGGGCGACGAGATGTACGACAGGATCATGCGGGCGAGGAAATCGGCGGCCTCGTGGATCTCGACCCCCTCGGCCATGCCGTGCTCGTGCAGGTAGGGCACGAGGAAGCCGGCGATCAGCCCGACCGTCCGGTTGGACTCGACGGTGAGCTTGGGCATGAGCACGTCGGGCTCGATCTCGAGCATCTTCTGCAGCACCTCGTGCTCGAGCAGCGATCGACGGGCGAAGAGCAGTCCCCGATCGAGGACCTCTTCGAGCGAGCTGGCGCCGTGGACCTCCTCGTAGAGACGCACGAAGAACAAGAGGAACTGCCACGACACCACGGCGTCGATGAGCTCGTCACGACCGCCGGGGAAATAGCGGTACACCGTCGCCCGCGACAACCCGGCTTCGCGTGCGGCATCCTCCACCGTCGTCTTCGACAGGCCCCAGCGGGCCACGCAGGCATAGGTCGCCTCGAGGATGCGCTGGCGTGGCCCGTCCACCGCGTCCAGGTTAGTGCGGGGACCTCAAAAGCCGAGGAGCGTGTCGAGCCCGACGGTGAGACCGCGTCGGCCGCTCACCGACTTCACGGCCAGGATCATCCCCGGCATGAACGAGGTGCGGTCGTAGGCGTCGTGACGAATGCCGAGGCTCTGGCCCACGGCCCCGAAGAGGACCTCCTGATGGGCGACCAGGCCGGGGAGACGCACGGAGTGGATGCGGATCCTGCCCGGCCCCTCACCCCCGCGCGCCCCGGGCACGACCTCCGACGCCGTGCGGTCCGCGGGCCACTCACCCAGACCGGCGGCACGCCGGGCCTTGTCGAGGCGATCGGCGGTCGACAGGGACGTGCCCGACGGCGCGTCGAGCTTGGCATCGTGGTGGAGCTCGAAGATCTCCACCCCGTCCATGAACGGCGCGGCCAGCTCGGCGAACCGCATCATGAGCACGGCGCCGATGGCGAAATTGGCGGCGATCACGCAGTTGGCCTCGGACCCCTCGAACAAGGCGCGGAGCTCCTCGAGCTCGTGGCCTTTGATGCCGGTCGTGCCGACCACCGCATGCACCGCATGAGCGACGCACCACCGCATGTGCTCGACCGCGGCGTCGGCCACGGTGAAATCGACGGCCACCTGGGCGCCGGACCGCTCCAACTCCTCGACGTCTCCGGCCACCTGGAGGCCCGCGGCATCGGCGCCGGTCACCTGTCGGAGGTCGATCCCGGCCAACGCCGGGTCGACGGCGGCGACGAGGTCGAGCTCGGGGTCGTCCGCAATGGCTCGGCACACTTCGCGGCCCATCCGCCCGCCGGCTCCGAGCACTCCCACGCGCAGCATGGTCAAACCCTACCGACGTCTGTGTGAACGCAGAACACCGCCACGCCCGCTGAACGGCCCGTCGGTCACGGGAGGTCGGGGTCGAAGGGTCCCACGACCGACAACGTCCGTGTCTGTGTGGCCAGGGCTGTCGCCACGGCGGCCACATCGTCGAGCGTGACCGCCTCGACCTTGGACAGGACCTCGTCGACTTCGAGCACCTGCCCGTGCAAGAGAAGGCTCGAGCCGATCCTGCTCATGCGCGCACCGGAGTCCTCGAGGGACAACAGCGTCTCGGCCCGCAGGTGCCCTTTGGCCACCGCCAGCTCTCGCGCCGTGACACCGCTCTCTCCCATGCGGTCGAGCTCCCCGTGGACGAGCGCGAGCACTTCCCGGGAGTGCTCGGGTGCGGTCCCCACGCTGACGGTCATCGTCCCGACCTCTTCGTAGTGGATCCGCTCCGACCAGATCGAGTACGCCAGACCCCGCCGCTCGCGCACCTCCTGGAAGAGCCGGCTCGAGATCCCACCGCCGAGCACGTGGTTGAGCACGGCCAGGGGCCAGCGCTCGGGGGAATGCCGACCCGAGCAACGCATGCCGACGACCAGGTGGACCTGCTCGGTCGGGCGGTCGTGCACGGTCAGGGCCTGTCCGGTATCTCTCGGGGCCACCCTCGCCGGGGAGGCGCCCCCTTTGCGCCCGGCGAACCGGGCATCGACCTCGACGGCCAATCGCTCGTGGTCGACGTCGCCGGCCGCCGCGACGACCAGGTTGCCGGCCCGGTAGTGGTCGTCGAAGAAGTTGCGGATCTCGACCTGGTCCAGTGACTCCACGCTCGGTGGGCTGCCCAGGACCTCGCGACCGAGCGGATGTCCCGGGAACATCGCAGCGGTACACTGCTCCGCCGCGAAGTCGGCAGGCTCGTCGGCGTGCATGAGGATCTCGTCCAGGATGACCTGGCGCTCGGCATCGATGTCGTCGACGCGCAGCGCGGGCTCGGTCATGATGGCCCCCAACACGTCGAGGCCCAGTGGAAGGTCGTCCGCGAGCAGGCGGATGTAGAACGCCGTGTACTCCTTCGTGGTGAAGGCGTTCATGTCGCCGCCGATCTCGTCGACGGACTCCGCGATGTCAGCCGCGCTCCACTTCGGCGTGCCCTTGAACAACAGGTGCTCGAGGAAGTGCGACGCGCCGGAATGTGCGTCGTCCTCGTCGCGCGATCCGGTCCCCACCCATACCCCGACGGTCACCGAGCGCGCCTCGGCCATCGACTCGGTCACCAGCCGCGCCCCGCACTCGAGCAATTCGGTACGGATCACGGGCGTCTGCCGGACACGGGGGCCTGCGACACCGGGGCGCCGGGGGCCGCCGAGGTCGGGAACCCGACCTCACGCTGCGAAAGAGCGACGCGCTCGGCGTTCACCGCCGACGAGGACGTCGAGGACCACGATCGCCGCCGCGGTCTCCCCCGCGATGGCTGCCGCGCTCGCCTCGCTCCCCGCCGCCACCGGTCGCGGCGGGCCCGGGGCCGAGGTCACCGAGCTCGCTCACGAGCTCGGCCTCGAAGGCGGCCTCGAACGACGCCACCGGTGCGGTGGCGGTGCTCGACGTGCCCTCTGCACCACGGGAAGGCCCGGGAGATCGAGAAGACCCACCCGAGCCCGCACCGCCGGAGCTCGCCGAGGCGTCGGAGCCGTTGCCGGTGGGCGCAGGAGGCTCACCGGCGAGCGACAGCGACACCTTGCCCTGGGGGTCGATGTCGTCCACCTTCACCTCGAGATCCTGGCCGAGCGAGAGCACGTCCTCGACCCGGTCGACGCGCTTGCCGCCGCCGACCTTCGAAATGTGCAGGAGCCCGTCGCGTCCGGGGAGGATGTTCACGAATGCCCCGAACTTGGTGATGTTCACCACCTTGCCCGGGTAGATCGCCCCCACTTCGGCGTCGGGGGGATCCACGATCAGGAAGATCCGGCGCTTGGCCTCCGAGACCGCACCACCATCCTTGGCCCCGATGGTGACGATGCCGAAGAGGCCGTCGTCGTCCACCGCGATGTCGGCACCGGTCTCCGCCTGCAGGGCGTTGATGACCTTGCCCTTGGGGCCGATCACCTCGCCGATCCGATCCACCGGGATATGGAACGACACGATCTTGGGGGCGTTCTCCGAGACCTCGGGCCGGGGCTCGGAGATGGCGTCGGCCATGACGTCGAGGATGATCAGCCGGGCGTCACGGGCCTGGTGCAGAGCCTTCCCCAGGACATCGGCGGGAAGCCCGTCGATCTTGGTGTCGAGCTGCAGCGCCGTCACCGCGTCGCGGGTGCCGGCCACCTTGAAGTCCATGTCACCGAAGGCGTCCTCGGCGCCGAGGATGTCGGTCAGGGTGACGTACCTGCCCTCGTCGTAGACGAGGCCCATGGCGATCCCCGCCACCGGCGCCTTGATGGGCACACCGGCGTCCATGAGCGACAACGAGGAGCCGCACACCGAGGCCATGGAGGTGGACCCGTTGGACGAGAGCACATCCGATACCAGGCGCAGCGTGTAGGGGAATTCCTCCTGGGAGGGCACCACCGGCAGGAGTGCGCGCTCGGCCAACAGGCCGTGGCCGATCTCACGGCGCTTCGGCCCCCGCATGAACCCGGTCTCCCCCGTGGAGAAGGGCGGGAAGTTGTAGTGGTGCATGTAGCGCTTGTGCTCGTGGATCCCGATGGTGTCCAGCAGCTGGTTCATTCGAGGCATGCCCAACGTCGTGACGTTGAGCACCTGGGTCTCGCCCCGCTGGAACAGTGCCGAGCCGTGCGTCGTGGGAAGGAGGCCCACCTCCGCCGACAAGGGCCGAATATCCGCGGTGCCGCGCCCGTCGATGCGGATGCCCTCCTCCACGATCCGCTTGCGCACGATCTTCTTGGTGAGCGAGCGAACCGCCGCTTTGATCTCGCGCTCACGCTCGGGGAACTCCGGGCTCAGCTGGGCGATGATCGACGTCGTCGCCTCGTCGAGCGCGGCGTTGCGCTCGGCTTTCTCGGTGATGGTGTTGGCCTTGGTGACCGCGTCGCTCCCCACCGCCACCACGCGCTCGAAGACGTCGTCTTTGTAGTCGGTGAACAGTTCGTAGGGGATCGTGGGCTTCTTGCCGACCTTGGCCACGAGCGACCTCTGCAGCTCGATCGACTCCCGGATCCAGGTCTTCGCCGCCTCGAGGCCGTCGGCCAGGACTTCCTCGGTGACCCGGGGGGCGCCCTCTTCGTAGTACTTCCACGAGTCCTCGGTGCCGCCGGCTTCGACCATCATGATGGCGATCTCCGCACCGGGGTCCTCCGACAGCGCCCGGCCGGCGACGACGAGCTCGAAACACGAAGCGTCGCCTTCTTGGTAGGACGGGTGGGGCACCCACGTCCCCTCGGTTGACCAGGCGATGCGCACGGCGCCGACGGGCCCGTCGAAGGGGATACCCGACAACATGAGCGCGGCCGACGCCGTGTTGATGGCGAGGACGTCGTGGGGGTTGACCTGATCGGCGGCAAAGATCGTCCCGACCACGTGGACCTCGTTGCGGAAGCCGTCGGGGAACGACGGCCGCAAGGGGCGGTCGATCAGCCGGCAGGTGAGGATGGCCTGGTCGGTGGCCCGGCCTTCACGCCGGAAGAACGAGCCGGGGATCTTGCCCGCCGCGTACATGCGCTCTTCGATGTCGACGGTCAGGGGGAAGAAGTCCGCCCCCTCGCGCACGCCTCGCGACGCTGTGGCGGCGACGAGCACCATGGTGTCGCCGATACGCCCGACAACGGCACCGTCGGCCTGCATGGCGAGCTGGCCCGCCTCGAACGAAAGTGTGCGGTCGGTCCCACTGATCGGGGCCGACACGTTGATGGCTTGCGCCATTTGTCTCCTCATTTCTCGAGGACACCGCGCCAGGCCAGTTCCCAGTGGTCGACCACCTCCCGCATGTCGCTGCTTGCCGACCGGGCCGATCATGCAGATCGGTGGTGGCGCAACACGGCGCAGGTGACCGGCGACTGGCAGCTGACCGCTGGCCAAGTGCCCTTCGGTCTGTCGGGCGGATTGTCCGCCCTCTGCCCGGGCGGGATATCCAACCCGAGGTTGGCTCCCGTTTCCGGCCGGTCGGCCGTGGCGGGGGCCGACTGCTTAGCGGCGGATGCCGAGCCGGCCGATGATCGACCGGTAACGCTCGACGTCGTTGTCCCGCACATAGTCGAGCAGCCGGCGCCGCCGGCCGATGATCTTCATCAGGCCTCGCCGGGTGTGGTGGTCGCCCTTGTGGATCTTCAGGTGCTCGGTCAGAAGCGAGATCCGCCCCGTGAGGAGTGCGATCTGCACCTCGGGCGAGCCCGTATCGGTCTCGTGCAGGCGATGTTCGGCGATCGTCGCTGACTTTTCGGCCATATGGGAAGAACGACCTCGGAATTGCTAAGAGGCGGTCGGGCGAAGCCACGTCCGCCCCGGCCCGGATCCGACCGGGACGGCGTCCCGGCTGGGACCGTACTCTAGCAGGGCCGATCCGGACCCGCTCATGGCCCCCGGTCGCCACGACCAGGAGCGGGAGGAGAAGTCCAGGTGTGGGCGGTCACGGGGTCAACGGTCGGCGCTGAGCCCGAGTGCGCTGCGTGCCGCGGCCACGTCCCCGGTCATCTGCGCCACCAGTGCCTCGGGGGAGTCGAACCGACGCTCCTCGCGCAGGTGCGCGACGAACGAGACCCGGGCCGCCTCGCCGTAGAGGTCACCGTGGAAGTCCAAGAGGTAGACCTCGAGCACCGGCGCGTCGGCCGACGCGTGGAAGGTCGGTCGGCGCCCCAGCGAGGCGGCGCCAGCGTGGGTCGACCCGTCGGGACGCTCGTACCAGCAGGCGTAGATCCCCTCACCGGGCATGGCCACGCCCTCGGGAACCGCCACGTTGGCGGTGGGGAAGTCGAGCTCCGCACCCCCCCGCCCGTCACCGTGGACGACGACGCCCCGGACCTGATGAGGCCGACCGAGAAGTGCCGCAGCAGCCGAGACGTCGCAAGACGCCAGCAGCTCGCGGATGCGCGTCGAGGACACCACCTGGCGGGAAGGGTCCTCTTCCAGTGCGAGCCCCACGACGTCGAACCCGTATCGAGAGCCCATGTCGCTGAGCAGCGCCACGTTCCCGGCGCGCCGGTGGCCGAAGTGGAAATCCTCACCAACCACCACCAAGCGGGCGCCGAGCGCCCGGACGAGAACCTCGAGCACGAACTCCTCGGCGGTCTCGTTGGCCCGTGCCTGGTCGAAGGGCACGACCAGTGTCAGGTCGATGCCCGCCGCCGCCAGGAGCTCGAGCTTCTGCTCCCGGTCGGTCAGGATCGGCGGTGCAGATTGGGGTCGGACCACGGTCGCAGGGTGGCGATCGAACGTCACCACGACACTCGCCAGTTGCCGCGACGCGGCTCGACGCCCGAGCTCGGCGAGCAGGTGGCGGTGGCCCACGTGGACACCGTCGTATGCGCCGATGGTGACCGCCGAGCCTCCGGCAGGCGCTGTGCAGTGATCGGGTCCGTCGACAACCTCCACGGCGACGAGGTTACCCGTGACCGTCTGTCGGCCCCGAGGGCACAGGCCCGCTTCCGGCCAGCACGCACACGGCCACCAGGCGATCGGTGCCGGTCGCCTCGTAGACGGCCAGCAACTCGCCCTGTCGGTCGAGCAGGGCCCAGGGTCCGTCGCCCGATGCACCCACCGACACACGGTCGAGAGCCAAACCATGAGAGACCGAGCGGGCCATCTCGGTATCGAGCTCGACTTGGGGCAGGTCGCGCAGCGCCTGCGCGGGACTGAGGACGTGCGCGTCGCTGATCACCCCGAGCGTTCGGGCCTCGTCGACGCCGAACGAGCCGATGCGGGTGCGACGAAGGTGCCGGAGATGTGCGCCGCCGCCGAGGGCCTGGCCCAGGTCCGCGGCCAGCACCCGCACATAGGTTCCCGTCGAGCAGTCCACCTCGATGCGAAACACCCCGACCTCGTCGTCTGGCGATCTGTGGACGTCGAAGCGCTCGACGGTGACAGGCCTCGCGGCCCGCTCGACTTCGATCCCGGCGCGGGCCAACTCATGCAGCCGTCGACCGCCGACCTTGCGCGCCGAAACCATAGGTGGGATCTGGTCGATGACACCGGTCAGCGACGCGGCGGCCTTGCGCACCTGGGCCAGGGTGACACCGGACATGTCCCACGTCCCGGTCACCTCACCCGACGCGTCGAGCGTGGTAGTCGAGCGGCCCAGCACCACCTCGGCCTCGTAGGACTTCGGCAGCCCGGCCAGGAACCGCAGCATGCGCGTGAACCGGCCGAGCCCTACGAGCAACACCCCCGTGGCGTCCGGATCGAGCGTTCCGGCATGGCCCACACGGCGCTGCGAGAAGATCCGCCGGCAGCGGGCCACGGCGTCGTGAGAGGTCCAGCCCGCCTCTTTGTCCACCACCACCATGCCGACGGTCTCGGGGGCGACCGACGGGTCATTCGGTCCCGGCATCGCCGCTCCCCCGAGGATCGCCGTCACCGGGGGCTTCGCGCAGATTGCGGAGGATCTCCTCCACCCGCAGGCCGTGGGCCACAGCCGGATCCGGCTCGAAGACGAGAAGAGGCGTGCGCTTCATCCGCACCTGTCGCCCGATCGTGCGCTGCAATTGGGTGCGTTGCTCGGCGAGCGCCTCGATCGCGGGCGGAGGCAGCGAGCTCAGGTACACCGTCGCTCTCGACAGGTCGGGCGTGATGTCGACCGAGGTCACGGTGAGAAGCCGGAGGCGGTCATCGGTGTCGGCCATCCGCTCGAGCGCCTCGGCGACCACTTCCCGAAGGACCTCGTTGACCCGTGCCGTGCGCGGGTAGGTCGCTGGAGCCCTCTTCTCGCGCCGGCGTCCGGGCAACTGTCACACCTCCTCTGCGAGCGCGGTTCCGACACAGCCCCGAGGACCGCCCGGCACGGTCACGCGCACTGCGCTCGGTCCCCGGCGCACACCGCGACCAGGCCGTGGCCGACGGCGGGAATCCTCAGGTCCGCGGGATCTCGCGCTCCTCGAAGGTCTCGATGATGTCGCCTTCCTTCAGGTCTTGGAAGTCCGACAGCCCGATCCCGCACTCGAAGCCCGCTTGGACCTCGCGCACGTCGTCCTTGAAGCGGCGCAAGGAGTTGATCGCGCCCTTCCAGATCACGACTCCCTCACGGAGGAAGCGGACCTTCGATCCTCGGGTGATCACGCCGTCGCGCACGTAGCAGCCGGCCACGGCACCGACGCGCGGGACGCGGAACACCTCGCGCACTTCGGCCTCCCCGGTCACCACCTCTTCGAATTCGGGGGCGAGCATGCCCACCATGGCCGCCTCGATGTCCTCGAGGAGCTTGTAGATCACCTCGTATGTCCGGATGCCCACGCCCCGCTCCACGGCCATTTCGCGTGCCCGGCGGTCGGGCCGGACGTTGAACCCGATGATCGTCGCGTTCGAGGCCACCGCCAGTTGGACGTCGTATTCGGTGATCCCCCCCACGCCGCGGTGGACGAAGCTCAGCTTGACGTCGGGGCGCTCGAGCCTGCGCAAGCTGTCGGTGATGGCCTCCAGGGTCCCCTGGACGTCGCTCTTGAGGATCAGGTTGAGCGTGGCCGCTTCACCGCGCTGGATCTGCTCGAAAAGGTCCTCGAGCTTGGCCCCCGGGGCCGTGGGCGACGGCGCGTGTCCCGCCACGCGGTAGCGGTGCTCGCGCGTCTCGCCGATGGTGCGGGCGGTCGTCTGGTCCGAGGTCACACGGAACTCGTCACCGGCGGCCGGCGGTTCGGAGAAGCCCAGCACCTGCACCGGCGTCGACGGGGGTGCCTCTTTCACCTGTTCGCCCCGGTCGTCGATGAGCGCCTTCACCTTGCCCCACGCCGCTCCGGCCACGACCGAGTCGCCGACCCGCAGCGTCCCGCTCTGGACGATCACCGTCGCCACCGGACCGCGGCCGGACTCGAGGTTCGCCTCGAGCACCACGCCCCGCCCCCGTGCTTCGGGACTGGCCTGGAGCTCCTCGAGCTCGGCGACGACAGCCAGCTGCTCGAGGAGGTCGTCGATGCCCTCGTTCTGCAACGCCGAGACCTGGACCACGATCGTCTCGCCGCCCCACGCCTCGGGCGTGAGGCCCTGCTCGGAAAGCTGCTGGAGGACCCGGTTCACATCCGCATCGCCGCGGTCGATCTTGTTCAGGGCCACCACGATGGGGACCTCCGCGGCCCGGGCGTGGTCGATGGCTTCCACGGTCTGGGGCATGACACCGTCGTCGGCCGCGACCACGAGGACCACGATGTCGGTCACCTCGGCACCGCGGGCCCGCATGGCGGTGAAGGCCTGGTGGCCCGGAGTGTCGATGAACGTGATCCGATGGCCCCCCGCCTCGGTCTGGTAGGCACCGATGTGCTGGGTGATCCCGCCCGCTTCTCCCGCCACGACATTGGCGTGGCGGATGCGGTCGAGCAGCAGTGTCTTGCCGTGGTCGACGTGGCCCATCACCGTCACGACCGGGGGGCGCGGGCGCAGGTCCTCCTCGCGCTCTTCCTCTTCCTCTTCGAAGTACTTGGCCTGGAGCTCCGCCTCTTGCTCCTCGCCCCGGTCGACCAGGCGGATCTGCGCGCCGATCTCGGCCGCGAACAGCTCGATCATGTCGTCGCTCAGCGACTGGGCGGCGGTGACCATCTCACCTTGGAGCAACAGGAACCGGATCACGTCGCCCGCGGAGCGGTTGAGCTTGGGCCCGAGCTCGCGCGGCGTCGAGCCGCGCTCCACGATCACCTCGAAATCCGGCACCGGGGCGTTCGACGGCGTGTACGTGGTGAGCTGCGTCGGCTCGAGCTCCTCGAGGTTCCGGCGTCGACGGCGGGGGCGGCGCTGGGGCGGGCGACCCCGTCCACCGGGCCCGCCACGCAAACCGGGCGGCGGCGGGCCGCCACCGGGGCGACCGCCGAAGCCGCCCCCACCACCGGGGCGACCGCCGAACCCACCTCCACCACCTGGACCGCCCCGGCCCGGGGCACCTCCGCCGGGGCGCGATCCGCCCATGCCCGGGCGAGACCCCCCTCCGGGTCCACCGCCGGGGCGCGGGGTGCCGGCGGGCGGACGGCGACCGGGGGGCGGCGGGATGGGTCGGCCCCCGTTGGCGCGCGGAGGCCCGGGGGGCGGCGGGATGGGTCGGCCCGAGGAGCTCATGGGTGGGCGCACCCGAGGGGGAGGAGGCGAGCCCGGGGCGGGTCGCGAGGGCGGTGCCCCGAGGTCGGGTGCGGCGGCAGGGGTGGGCGCGGCGGCGACCGCCGGAGGAGCCTGACGTGCAGGTGCAGGTGCAGGTGCAGGTGCAGGTGAGATGCGGGGCGCGGCGGCGGTGCGGGGCGCGCCGACGGCGGTGCGGGGCGCGCCGACGGCGGTGCGGGGCGCGGCGGCGGAACCGAGACCTCGCTGGCGGGCCGACTCGTCACGAGCCGTTGACGGTCCGGGGTCGGCGCCACCGGCGCCGGCGCCACAGGGGTCGGGGCGGTCGAGGTGGAGCGGGGCGCCACCTCGGGCGCGCTGGCGGGCCCGATCGAAGGCGATGCGGCTGCATCGGGCTCCGTCGATGCGGCCGCCACCTTGTCGGCAGGGACCCGTCCGGCCCGGGTGGTCGCGGCCCGGGTCGGCTTCTGCTCGGCGGGCTCCTCGGGGGAGACGGCGCGCCGAAGCCCTTCGCTGTCGGCCTTGCGCCGCACGCGGTCGGCTTGGGCGTCCTCGATCGAGGAGGAGTGGCTCTTCACCCCGATGCCCAACGCCAGGCAGAGGTCGAGGGCCTCCTTGTTGGTCAGGCCGAGCTCACGTGCCAGCTCGTAGACGCGTATCTTCTTCGGCAAGGGCTCCTACGGTCCTTCTCGTTCGTTCGGGGGCGGGCCGGGAAACCGGCTCGACCCACCATCCTCGCACACATGGGCACCGCCTTCGCCGGACGGCGCACCGCTTCCCAGCAGCTTACGGAGGCGTTCGACCGCTGCGGGCGCTACTTCGGCGCGCAACGACCGGCCCAGTGCCTGGCGACGCACCGCCTCCTCGAGGCATCCCGGGGAGTCCCGGCACAACCATGCCCCACGGCCGGTGCCGGGACCGATCACCAGGTCTCGGTCGGCGCCCCTCGACACCCGGACCAGCTGGGCCGCCACCGCGGTCCGCCGGCAGCCGACACAAGTACGGCGGGGGGCTATGCGGTGCTCTCCGGTTCGCCCGGCTTCACCGGGTCGACGTCCTCGTCGGGCTTCTGCTCCTCGTTCGCCGACTCGCCGGGCTTGTCCCCCGGCTCCTCCCCGGGCTTGTCCTCGGGCTCCGCCCCGGGCTTGTCCCCGGGTTCCTCCCCCGACGCCACACGTGACCATTCCGCGGCCGACACCGCCTCGCCGCCCTCGGCCGGCTGCCACACCATCTCGCCGGCCTCGTTCTCCACCCACTCGCCCTCGGCCCACTCTTCTCCGTAGCCGGCCTCTTCCTCGGCCAGCTGGGTCTCGCTCTTGATGTCGATGCGCCATCCGGTGAGCCGGGCCGCCAGACGGGCGTTCTGGCCTTCCTTGCCGATGGCCAGCGAGAGCTGGTAGTCGCTCACCACGACGGTGGCGATCCCGGTGTCGTCGTCGAGGCGGACCTCGCGGACACGCGCCGGTTGGAGAGCGGCCTGGATGAATTCGACCGGGTCGTCGGCGAAAGGGACCACGTCGATGCGCTCCCCGCGCAACTCGTTGGTCACCATGCGCACCCGTGAGCCCCGGGCCCCGACGCACGCACCGACCGGGTCCACGTTCGGATCGTTGGACCACACCGCGATCTTGGTGCGATGGCCGGGCTCCCGTGCGGCAGCCCGGATCTCCACGACACCCGAAGAGATCTCGGGGACCTCCAACTCGAAGAGACGCTTGACCAGCCCGGGGTGACTACGGCTGACGACGATCTGGGGGCCCTTGGTGGTCTTGCGGACCTCGACGATGTAGGCCTTGAGTCGGGCGCCGTGCTCGTAGCGCTCGTAGGGCACCTGTTCGGCCTGAGGCAGCAATGCCTCCACCTTGCCCAGGTCGAGCAGGGTGTAGCGGTTGTCGGTCTGCTGCACGATGCCGGTGACGATGTCACCCTCTCGCCCGGCATACTCCTCGTACTTGAGGTCGCGTTCCGCCTCGCGGATGCGCTGGAGGATGACCTGCTTGGCCGTCTGGGCGGCGATCCGACCGAAGTCGTCGGGGGTGTCGTCCCACTCCCTGATCACGTTCCCGTCCTCGTCGAGCTCCTGGCCGTAGACACGGATCTCCCCCGACTCGGGGTCGACGGTGACGACGGCCTCCTCGGCGGCACCAGGCCGGCGCTTGTAGGCGGCGACGAGCGCGTTGGCCAGCGCGTCGAGGAGGGTCTCGACCGAGATCCCCTTGTCTCGCGCGATCTGCCCCAGCGCGTCGAGGAATTCGAAGTTGGCCTTGCTCATGGCGTTGCCACTTTCTTCCTGCCCGCTGGCTTTCTCGCCGCGGCGCGAGGAGAACGCGTGGCCTGGCGTGGCCCCTCACCCCGACGTGCGGCGGGCGATTTCGATCCCCATTCGAAGACGGTCCGGGCCCGCTCGACGTCGTCGTAGGACAGGCGGCGCTCGCCGCCGGGCACATCCTCCCCCTCGAGCACGAAGCCTTGTGCGTCGGCGGCCTTCAACATGCCGGTCACTCGACGCTCGCCCTTGCCGCCTGCGACGGTCCGAACGCTCACCTTCTCGCCGATGGCGCGCTCGAAGTGGGCCGGTGTCCGCAACCGTCGCTCCACGCCGGGGCTCGAGACCTCGAGGGTGTAGCGCTGTCCCGGGAACGGGTCGTGCCCGTCGAGCGCCACCGACACGGCGCGTGTCGCCGCCGCGATGGCTTCGAGGTCCACTCCTCCGGGCCGGTCCACCACGACGCGAACCGAGGTGGAACGTCGCTCGAGGTCCACGAGCTCGAGGCCCTGGGGGGCGAGAGTGGACGCGAGCAGGTCAGAGAGCTCGTCGTCCACCTGATCGTCCACCTCCCTCGTCCCTCCGCGGCTTGGCGCCTCGACACGGGTCCGGCCGATGAAAGCAGAAGCGTGGGCTGCCGCCCACGCTTCGACGCACCTTCACCCCCCGGACCAACAGCGCAGCAAGTATATCAGTCGTCCTCCTCGGGACTTCGGGCGCCGGAAGCCCTTGGAAAGGCCCCGGACCCCGACCTCGTCCGGTTCGGGACCGGTCCGACGCACCGTGACACCGGCCGGCTCCCCGTCGAGGAGGACCCCCACCCCCGATCCCCGGCCCTTCGGGTTTCGGGACCTTGGCCCCTACAAGCGACGGTTGCGTTCCGCCACGCTGAGTCGATGCCCCTGCGGGAGCTCCACTCGAGCGAAGGCCGGGGCATGGAGGGCATCGAGCCTTCGGCGTGCATGGCGCTGCTCGGAGAGGGCGGGGTCGGTCGCGTGGCCGTGTCGATCGGAGCAGTCCCCGCCGTGTTCCCGGTCAACTACGCGATCCTCGACGGCGAAGTGGTCTTTCGCACGGCCCGAGGGACCGGTCTCCACGCCGCGGTGCAACACGCGGTGGTGGCCTTCGAGGTCGACGACCTCGACCCGCTCGACCAGGAGGGATGGAGCGTCCTGGTGGTCGGGACATGTCAGGAGATCACCGATGACGCCAGGAGGGCCCGGGCCCGGACGCTGCAGCTCCATCCACGAGTGCCGGACGCCGAGGTGCACCTCATGGCGATCCGTCCTGAGCTCATCTCGGGGCGGCACATCATGATCACACCGCCATGAGCTCGAGGCACCGAGGAACCGCGTCCAGGCCGTAGCATCCTGTGGGCCATGGCCCGCAAGAGCGTCCTCGCCTCTCAGTCGACCGACTTCCCGCAGTGGTACCAAGACGTCCTCGCCAAGGCCGAATTGGCCGACAACGGGCCCGTGCGCGGCACGATGGTCATCCGCCCCTACGGCTATTCGATCTGGGAGCGGATGCAGGCCGAGATCGACTCCCGCATCAAGGCGGCGGGCGTGCCCAATGCGTATTTCCCGCTGTTCATCCCCGAGAGCTACCTGCACCGCGAAGCAGCGCACGTCGAGGGATTCAGCCCCGAGCTCGCCGTGGTCACGATCGGGGGCGGCAAGGTCCTCGACGAGCCCGTGGTGGTCCGCCCCACCAGTGAGACGATCATCAACCACTACTTTGCCAAGTGGATCCAGAGCTACCGGGACCTGCCCTACCTGATCAACCAATGGGCCAACGTGGTGCGCTGGGAGCTGCGCCCCCGGCTCTTCCTGCGGACCACGGAGTTCCTGTGGCAGGAGGGCCACACCGCCCATGCCACCGAGACCGAGGCACGGGAATTCGCGCTCGGGCATCCTCCACGACGTCTACGAGGACTTCATGGTCAACGTGCTCGCCATTCCCATCCTGACGGGCCGCAAGACCGAGCGCGAGCGCTTCTCGGGTGCCACCACGACCTGGACGTGCGAGGCCATGATGCGCGACGGCAAGGCGCTGCAGATGGGGACGAGCCACGAGCTCGGTCAGAACTTCGCCCGGGTGTTCAACACCACGTTTCTCGACGAGTCCGGCCACGAGACCCACGTCTGGCAGACGTCGTGGGGTGCGTCGTCGCGGCTCATGGGCGCATTGGTCATGGCCCACGGCGACGACGACGGGCTGCGACTTCCACCGCTGCTCGCTCCGGTGCAGGTCGTGGTGCTCGTGGTACGCGACGAGGACGGTGCGGGGGCCAAGGCGCTCGCCATCGCCGCCGAGCTGTCGGCTGCCGGGTTGCGGACCCAGCTCGACAACCGAACCGACACGTCGTTCGGTCGCCGGGTCGTGGACTGGGAGCTCAAGGGCGTGCCCGTGCGCATCGAGGTCGGCCCCCGCGAGCTCAACGCCGGCGAGGCCGTGCTCGTGCGACGGGATTCGGGGACCAAGACCACCATCGCGCTGGGCTCGCTCGAAACCGCGGTGCGCGCCGCTCTCGACGAGGCCCAGGCGGCGCTTCTCGCACAGGCGCTCGAACGACGCCGTGCCGGCGACCGTCGAAGTGTCCACCGTCGGCGAGGCAGAACAGGCCTCGCGATCGGGTTTCGCCGTGGTTCCCCTCCGGGCCCTCGGGGCCGAGGGCGAGTCGCAGCTCAACCAGGCCGGTGTGACGGTGCGCCTCCTGACGAGGCCCGACGGCACGCTTCCCGGTGCCGGGGAGGACGGTCCCGATGCAGATCTCCTGGCCGTCGTGGCCCGCGCCTACTGACGGCTCGTCCCACCGGTGACCGGTCGGGCCGGTCCTCGGCTCGGCGCTCAGGCCGGGCGCTCCTAGGCCGGGCGCTCCTCGACGGGCGCGGGGGCTCGTGTCCTTCGTCGATCGTCTTGCGGATGAGCTCGACCTTCTGGGCGCTGTGGTTGGCATCGTCGCCCTTGGCCTCGAGCAGCATCCGGCGGTCGGCCTCGGCCTCCGCCTCGGCGCCGGCGTCGGCCGCGGCCAGCCGTGCGTCGATCCCTTGCGCCACGAGCTTCTCGGCTTCCTCGACCAGGGCCGAGACCATCTCGTCCTCGGGCACGACCCGGACGATCTTCCCCTTGATGAACAGATGGCCACGGCGTCGGCCCGCGGCGATGCCCAGGTCGGCTTCGCGCGCCTCGCCCGGGCCGTTCACCACACATCCCATGACCGCCACCTGGATCGGCAATTGTCTCGACTCGAGGGCTTCCTGGGCGGCCCGGGCCACTCCGATCACGTCGATCTCGGCCCGCCCGCACGAGGGGCAGGCGATGAGGTCGACGGACTTGCGTTCTCGAAGACCCATGGCCTCGAGCAGTTGTCGACCGGCCCGCACCTCTTCCACCGGATCGGCGGTGAGCGAGTAGCGGATGGTGTCCCCGATGCCCTCGGCCAGCAGGGTTGCGATGCCGGCGGTCCCCTTCACGAGCCCGGCGGGTGGCGGTCCTGCCTCGGTCACGCCGAGGTGCAGCGGATGGTCGAAGGTCTCCGAGGCCAGGCGGTACGCCTCGATCATGAGCGGGACCGACGACGCCTTGACCGAGATCTTGACGTCGTCGAAGTCGACCTCGGCGAAGTAGGCCAGCTCCATCTTCGCCGACTCGACGAGCGCCTCGGGCGTCGCCCCGCCGAAGCGCTTGTACAGCTCGGGGTGCAGCGATCCGGCGTTGACCCCGATGCGGATGGGCACGCCACGGTCCTTGGCCTCCTGGGCCACCTGCTTGATCTCGACTTCCTTGCGCAGGTTGCCCGGATTGAGCCGCAGTCCCTGGACACCCGCCTCGAGGGCGGCGAGCGCCATCTCGTGGTGGAAGTGGATGTCGGCGATGATCGGGACCGGCGAGCGAGGCACGATATGTGCCAAGCCTTCGGCGGCCTCCTTCTCGTTGCAGGTGCAACGGACGATGTCGGCACCGGCGGACGCCAGCGCGTAGATCTGGGCCAACGTGCCCTCCACGTCCGCGGTCTTGGTGATCGTCATCGACTGGACCGAGATCGGCGCGCCGCCGCCGACGGCGACAGGCCCGACGTGGATCTGGCGGGTGGGTCGACGCTGCGCCGCGATCAGGATGGGACGAGCCATGCGGGCGTCTCCCTTTCTGCTGGAACGGGGCCTCGGGGGGCGGCGTCAGCGGGAACGAGGATTACTGGAACGGGTTCTTCACCGGGTGCGTGATGTCGAGGTACAACGACGTGACCACGATGAAGCCCAGCAGCAAGACAAAAGCGGCGACAACGGGGGTGAGCTTGTTGACATCGGCGTGATACGGACGCCCCCGTCGGCTGCGGATCCGCTCGTAGACGGCGATCACGACGTGGCCCCCGTCGAGGGGCAGCATCGGGAACAGGTTGATGATCCCGACGAAGATGATGATCAGCGTGAGCACGTAGATCAGTTGCGTCGCACCCGCCTGCGCGCCCTGCACCGCGATGCGCGCCGCGCCGTAGATCGACTGCGGGCGGTCGCCGGTCTTCGCGGCCTGTGACGCCGCCTTGGCGCTGGTCAGATCGTGGACGTAGTTCGTGATCCCGCTGGCCGAGAACACCTGGCCGATCCCGGCGAATGAACCGGTGACCATCCGGCCGAAGAGCTGTCCCGCCTTGCCCACGGCGTCCACCGGCCCGCTGCGCACGACCGGCTGGCCGATGAGGATCCCGATGTGGCCTTTTGCCCCCGCGGCGTCGGCGCTGCGGGGTCACGACAATGGTCTGGTCCCGGCCGTCGCGGGCGACCACGAGGGTGATCGGGGTTCCGGCGTGGCGCTCGATGACGCGCTGGAGGTCCGAGGCCGAGTGCACGGACGCGCCGTCCACGCGCACCACCACGTCGCCGGACCGCAGCCCCGCGGCGCGTGCCGGGTCGATGTTGTGTGCGAGGGGCGCGAACCCGCTGATGGCCACGGCGTTGCCTTGGGGGGCCCCGATGAAGACGAACAGCCCCCACAGCAACACGAAGGCCATCACCCCGTGCATGGCCGAGCCGGCCACCGCGACGATGAGCCGGTTGTGAAAGGGTCGCTGCCGGTAGGTCCGGGGCTCGTCGGCGGGCTCGACGTCCTCGGCGCTCGTCATCCCGAGGATCTTCACGTAGCCACCGGCGGGGATGGCCTTGATCCCGTACTCGGTCTCGCCTCGGCGGATCGACCACAGGCGGGGCCCGAATCCGAGGAAGTACTCGGTCACCTTCATCCCGCCCCACTTGGCCGTGAGGAGGTGGCCGAGCTCGTGCAGCATGATCATGATGACGAGCGCCACCACCACGATGAGCACCGACGTCGTATGGGTCACGACCGCAGCGAGCACCACGGCCACCACCACCGCCACCAGACGGGCCAGCGAGGCACGTTGTTCGGCACGCGGGTCGACACCCCGGCGGCGCGGCTGAGGTCGTGGCGGCCCGGGCGCGGCGTTGTCCGGGCCGACGACGATCTGGCTCATGCGGCCTGTTCCCGCTGTCGCACGGATCGTTCCGCCCGCTCGCGAGCGCGCCGATCCGCGTCGACGACGTCCTCGGCGTCCTCGGCATCGGCCCCGTCGCACGACGCGAGGGTGTCCGCCACCACCTCGGCGATCGCACTCCAGCCGATGCGCCCGGCCAGGAACGCGGCCACCCCGACCTCGTTGCCGGCGTTGAGCCATGCCGGCGCGAGCCCCCCGGCCCGCCCCGCCTCCTCGGCGAGGTCCAGGCAAGCAAAGACCTTGCGGTCCGGTGTCTCGAAATCGAGGCGTCGGAGCGACGACCAGTCGATGGCGCCGAAGGGGTGTCGGAGGCGATCGGGGTAACCGAGTGCGTACCCGATGGGTAGCCGCATGTCTGGTCGGGAAAGTTGGGCCACAGTGGATCCGTCGATGAACTCCACCATGGAGTGTACGACCGACTGGGGGTGAATAATGACCGCGATACGGTCATAATCCACCCCGAACAGCTCGTGGGCCTCGATGACCTCGAGCCCTTTGTTCATGAGGGTCGAAGAGTCGACGGTGATCTTCGGCCCCATCCGCCAGGTCGGATGGGCGAGCGCCTCTTCCACGCCGACCCCCGCCAGCTCCTCGCTGGTCCGCCCCCGGAAGGGGCCCCCGCTCGCCGTGAGCACCAGCCGCGCCACCTCGTCGGGGCCGTTGCCCGGCTCGCAGGCACTGGTGCAGCGCGCAGTGCTCGGAGTCCACCGGGACGATCTCCGCCCCCGGCGTCGCCTTGGCGCGGGCCACGACCGGAGCCCCGGCGATCAGGGATTCCTTGTTGGCAAGGGCGAGGCGGTGACCCGCCTCGAGCGCGGCCAGGGTCACGGGCAGCCCCGCGAAGCCCACGACGGCGTTGAGCACCACGTCACCGGTTCGGGCCACCGCAGCGAGACCCTCGAGCCCGGTCAGCACCTCGGTCCCTTCGGGCACCGCGGCGGAGAGCGCCGGGGCCAGGGCCGGGTCCCCGATGGCGACCACCTCGGGTCGTAGCGCCCGTGCCTGGGCCCCGAGCACGTCGACCGAACGCCAGGTGGCCAGCCCGACCGCGGTGAAGCGGTCGGGCTCGGTCGTCATGACCTCGACGGCCTGGGTGCCGATGGACCCCGTCGACCCGACCAGGCTGACCCTCATCGCTCGCCCCCCAGGTGTGAGACGCCGAGCACGGCCCCGGTTCGCTCGTGCTGTCGGCCTCGGCCCGTCACCCGAGGTGGAGCACCCGGACGAGGTAGAACGTCGTCGGGAGGACGAACAGCAGGGCGTCGACGCGGTCGAGTAGACCCCCGTGCCCCGGCAGGATCGACCCCATGTCCTTGAGCCCGAGGTCGCGCTTGACGAGCGACTCGCACAGGTCGCCGATCGGGGCCACGACCGCCACGACCAGGCCGAGGAGCGCGGCCTTGGGCACGGTCCAGGGGTGAACCTGCCCGGTGACGGCGGCCGACAGCGCGATGGCCACGACGGCCCCGCCGATCAACCCCTCCCAGGTCTTGTTGGGGCTCACCTTCGGCGCCAGGTGGTGGCGTCCCAACCAGCTCCCGATGGCGAGCGCACCCACATCGGCACCGATGGTCGCCACGATGGCCCCGAGCAAGAACGCGATGCCGTGACGATGGGGGTACTCGCTCGGTGCCAGGAGCAGCGCCGCGAACGATCCCAAGAAGCCCACCCACACGAACCCCAGCAACGTGCTGGCGACGCCTTCCACCGTCGATCCCCGTTCGACGCCGACGAGGTGCCACACCATGGAGGTGATGACCACCAGGACCAGGACGAGCGGCAACGCCGGAAGTCCCTTGGCGTAGGCCGCCACCATGACGGCGACCGTCGCCACCAGGCCGAGGAGCGTGGCCGGTCGCCGCCCTCCCCGGCGCAACGCTGCGTAGCACTCTGCCGCGGACAGGGCCACGACGACGGTGGCGAGCACCAGGGTCGCGACCGTGCCGAGCTCGAAGCACAGCACCGCCACGAGAGCGAAGGCGACCCCCGTGGCGATGGCGACCGGCATGTTCCGACCGGTGCCCTCACCCGAGGTTCCGGAGGAGACCACGCTCCGGCGCAGTCCGGGCCCCCGGGGAGCCTGAGGCGGCGAGCCGGCCTGGTCGCGCTGGGCTCGCAGGGGCGACGAGCTGATCGACGCCACCCCCCGCTCGGCCGGATCGGGCCCGGTGGTGACCGGCGACGACGGCGAGGCGGGGGCTCAGCACGGGCCCCTCGGCCGCGACGTGCTCGCGGGAGGCCTCGGCCTCCTCGCTCCACCAGCTCTCGGCGGCACTGCCGGTGTCGTGCTCGGCCTCCCACTTGTCCTCGTCGGCCGACGCCGCGGTGAGGTCGTCGAATTCCCAGGGTCGGCGTTCTTCGAGAGGTGTCTCCTCCAGCGCACCCACCCGCGTCTCGTCGTCGGCCAGGAGCGACGGGTCGAAGCTGCTGTCGTCCCATTCGTGGCGGTGCTCACGCCACGCCGGGCCGGTGTCACCCGCCGCCGACCATTGCGTCTCGGTGTTGTCCTCGTCGGTGCGCCGGTCGAGGATGGCGGGAACCTGACCGGTCGGGGGGTCGGTCCAGTGCGGCATGTCGGGAACCACCGCGGCGGGCTCGGCGGCGTGCAGGACGTCGGAGCCCGGCTCGAGGGGGTCCGCCACCGTTGCGGCCCGAGGGCGCCGATCGGCCGGCCTCCTCGGGGTGGGTCACGGTCTCGGGCTCCCGGACGATCCTCACCGACTCCACCTCGTCGGCCAGTGTGGACTCGTCGGCGAACAGATCGAAGGTGGGGGCGCTCGGACCCTCGTCTCGGGAGGGAGGTGAGGCCGCCACCGGCTCGTCGGCGGGAAGGGGCGCCGGCGACCCGGGCTCGTCGTCGAGACCCGCCTGGCCGGCGACGACCCCGGCGGGCTCGCGCGCCGATGATCCGCACGCGCTCGGTCACCGGCTCCATGGGAACCTCGGCCTCCGGCTCGTATTCGTCTCGATCGTCCACGTCGCCTCCCCACCGGCCGGGGATCCCCCCGACCGGCACCCCTAGATCTCGAGGAGCTCCTGCTCTTTGTGGGCCAGCAGCTTGTCGATTGCCGCCACCATCTCCTGGGTGAGCTTGTCGAGCTCCTTCTCCACCCGTTCGAGCGCGTCCGACGACATGTCGCCGCCCACGCTCGAGCTCCTCGAGCTCGTGTCGGGCTGCCCGCCGGAGGTTGCGCACCGCCACCCGGCCCTCCTCGGCCTTGTGGCGCACCACCTTCACCAGGTCCTTGCGCCGCTCCTCGGTGAGGGGCGGAAAGCGCCAGCCTGATGACATTGCCGTCGTTGGACGGCGTGATGCCGAGGTCCGAGGCCTGGATCGCCTTCTCGATGCTGGCCAGCGTCGACTTGTCGTACGGGGAGATCACGAGCAGACCGCGCCTCGGGAACGCTCAGTCCGGCGATGGTCCGGAGCTCGGCCTCGACGCCGTAGACGTCCACCCGGAGATGCTCCACGAGACCGGACGGTGGCTCGGCCGGTGCGGACGCCGCCGAAGTCGGCCTGGGTGTGGCCGACGGCCTTCTCCATGCGCTCACGGGTGTCGCTGAGCACCACTCCGGAGAGCTCGTCGTCCATCACCGGATCAGCGTACCGATCTCCTCGCCGGCCAGCGCACGATGCAGGTTCCCGGGCCCCATCAGGTCGAAGACCAGCACCGGGAGGCCGATTGTCCTTGCAGAAGGTGATGGCGGTGAGGTCCATGACCCGCAGGTCCTGGTTGACCACGTCCATGAAGGCGAGCTCGTCGTAGCGGCGGGCCGACGGAGTCGAGCTTGGGGTCGGCGCTGTAGACCCCGTCCACCCCCGAGTGGGTCCCCTTCAGCAGGATCTCGGCCTCGATCTCCGCCGCCCGCAGAGCGGCGGAGGTGTCGGTCGTGAAGTACGGGTTGCCCATCCCCGCCGCGAAGATGACCACCCGGCCCTTCTCGAGATGGCGGATGGCCCGGCGCCGGATGTAGGGCTCGGCCACCTCGGCCATGTGGATGGCCGAGAGCACCCGGGTGGGTTGGCCGTGATGCTCGATGGCGTCTTGAAGGGCGAGGGCGTTGATGACCGTGGCGAGCATGCCCATCGTGTCCGACGTCGTGCGGTCGAGGCCCTTGCGCCTCGCCGGTGGTGCCCCGCCAGATGTTGCCGCCGCCCACCACGATGGCGAGCTCCAGGTCGAGCTCGGCGCGCGCCACGGCGATCTCCCGGGCGAAGTGCTCGACCACTCCCCCGTCGATGGTCTCGTCGGATGCCGAGGATGCCAGGGCCTCGCCCGACATCTTCAGGACCACGCGACGCTTGCGGAGCACGTGATCGGTGGTCGGCGCCTCTGTTGTCATCGACGCCACCGCGTCGCCCCCGGGGCCCTCAGCCGCCGACAACGACCTGGGCGAACCGCACGATCTCGGCGCTCCCGATGAGCTCCGCGATCGTCCGCTTCTCGTCCTTGGCATAGGACTGCTCGAGCAGGCAACGCTCCTTGAACCACCCGTTCATCCGACCGTCGACGATCTTGGGCAGCGCCGCCTCGGGCTTGCCCTCGTTCCGGGACAGGTTCTCGACCGTGGTGCGCTCGGCCTCGACCTCGTCTTCGGGGACGTCTTCGCGGCGCAGGTACGAGGGGCGGGCGAACGCGACGTGCACGGCCACGTCGTGCGCCAGCTCGTCGCTACCGCCGCGCATCTCCACGAGCACCGCGTTCACGCCCCGACCCGACTGCATGTGGAGGTAGGTCCCCGCCACCGAGTCCTCGCCCATCTCGAACCGGACCGTCTGGCCCACCGAGATGTTCTCCTTGAGCGTGGTCTTCAATTCGTCGATGTCGTCGGCGCGATCGGCCGCGGCCTGCTCGCCTTTCTCGGCCACCAGCTGGGCGACCTCGTCGGTGAGATTGACGAACGTCTCGGCCTTGGCCACGAAGTCGGTCTCGCATCGCAGCTCGACGATGGCCGCGTTGCGTCCAGACACCGCCAGCGCCACCGCACCCTGGGTCGCCTCGCGGTCCGAACGCTTGGCCGCACCGGCAAGCCCCTGCTCACGCAGCCACAACTTGGCCTTCTCCATGTCGCCGCCGGTCTCCTCGAGGGCGCGCTTGCAGTCGAGCATCCCCGCGCCGGTGGCCCGACGCAGTGCCTGGACGTCCTTTGCGGTGAAGTCGGCCATCGCTCAGCTCTCGTCGGTGGGTAGGGCCGCGTCGCTGGTGGGGGCCTCGGGGGGCTCCGGGGCGGCCGGCGCCGGATCGACCGATGCTGCTTCGGGGCCAGCGCTCTGCCGGGCGCGGCCGGAGGTGCGGACGCCGTCGCGGGCGCCTCGGGAGTCGCCGGGGGTGCCTCGGGCGCGGCGTCCGGTGCCACGGCGGTGTCCGGTGCCACGGCGGTGTCCGGTGCCACGGCGGTGGCGGTGGCCTGGGGCTCGGCGGTGGCCGGGGGCTCGGGGGTGTCGGAGCCCACGGGCGCCCTCGGACCGCGAGGTGGGCGCCGGGACCCCGCCGCGGCGGTGACCGGAGGCGCCGGGGGCTTGGGTCGGTGGTCGGCGACCCACCGTCCCTCGATGACGGCCTCGGCCATGACCCGGCACATGAGCGCGCCGGAGCGGATGGCGTCGTCGTTGCCGGGGATCACGTAGGTGATCACGTCGGGGTCGCAATTGGTGTCCACCACCGCCACGATCGGCATGACCAGCTTGTTCGCCTCGGTGACCGCGATGTGCTCCTTCTTGGTGTCGATCACGAAGACCGCGTCGGGGAGCCGGTCGAGGTCGCGGATACCGCCGAGGTTCCGACGGAGCTTCTCGAGCTCGCGGCGGAAGCGCAGGCCTTCTTTCTTGGGCATGCCCTCGAAGTCACCGGCCCGCTCCATCGCCTCGTACTCGCGCATCTTCCCCACGCGAGACGAGATGGTGGCGAAGTTGGTCAGCATCCCGCCCAACCACCGCTCGTTGACGAAGGGCATGCCGCACGCCGCCGCATAGGTGGCGATGGGGCCCTGGGTCTGCTTCTTGGTGCCGACGAAGAGCAGGATCCCGCCGTTGGCCACCAGGTCGCGTACGTACCCGTAGGCCTCTTCGAGACCCTCGAGGGTCTTCTTGAGGTCGATGATGTAGATCCCGTTGCGCTCGCCCAGGATGAAACGGCGCATCTTCGGGTTCCATCGGCGAGTCTGGTGACCGAAATGCATGCCGGCCTCCAGCAACTGCCGAGTCGTGACAACTGCCACGGCTGGTCCTCCCATCGGTTGTCCTTCCCCGGCGCTGCGCCCCGCAAGGGGGCGACCGTTGGACGCGCCCGGGTGCTTCAAAGTGGTTGTTCACGTCCCGCCCGACGGGCTGGGACCGTTCCATGGTAACCGACGGCCCGAAGGCCCGTCACATGCGAAGGGTCGCGGCGAGGCCCTCAGCCGGTGGCGGCGACGCTCGAGCGCGGGCCGCGCCGGCCGCCGGGCGGCCGGCCTCGGCGCGAGGTGTCGGTCCCGTCGGGGGCACGGTCATTCAGGCGTCCCCGGAGTTGCAAGACGGCCTTGGTGTGGATCTGGCACACCCGGCTCTCGGTGACTCCCAGGATCTCCCCGATCTCGGCCAGCGTGAGACCTTCGTAGTAATAGAGCGACAGGACGGTCCGTTCCCGCTCGCCGAGCTGCATGATGGCCTGGGCGAGGATCTCCTTGGACTCCTTGTCCTCGAACAGCGCCACCGGGCCAGCGGTGGCGTCGGGGATGGTGTCGCCGAGCGTGGTGCGGTCGGTGCGGTCGCCGCCCACCATGAAGACCTCGTCGAGGGCGGCGACGCCGACGAACGAGATCTGTCGCAAGATGTCTTGGAGGTCGGGCTCCGACATGCCGAGCTCGGCTGCGACCTCGGCGTCGGTGGGCGTGCGCAACAGCGTCGCCTCGAGCGAGGCGTACGCCTGCTCCACGGCGCGGGCCTTGGCCCTGACCGAGCGCGGCACCCAGTCGATGGCCCGGAGCTCGTCGATGATGGCCCCCCGGATCCGGGGGATGGCGTAGGTCTCGAACTTCACCTGACGATCCGGGCTCGAACCGGTCGATGGCGTCGATGAGGCCGATGATCCCGTAGCTCACGAGGTCAGATCCGTCGACGTGCTGGGGAAGCCCGACCGCCACCCGGGCGGCGACGTACTTCACGAGGGGCGAGTACAAGACGATCAGCTGGTCGCGGTAGGCGACGCTCGCCACTCTTCTTGTACTCGACCCATAGGCGTGCCGTGCCGCCGTCGTCGTCCGTCACCACGCCTCCCCCTACGCTCGGGGATGGGTCGCCCCGTAGACCGAGAGCAACCGGTCCTTGCTGACATGAGTGTAGACCTGCGTGGTCTGCAAGACTGGCGTGTCCCAGGAGTTCCTGGACGACTCGCAGGTCAGCACCCCCGTCGAGGAGGTGGGTGGCGAAGCTGTGGCGCAGGGCGTGCGGGTGGGTGGGAACCGGTGACCGGCGGTCCACCACGCGCCGGACGTCCCGGGTGCCCAGTCGAGCGCCCCTGCGGTTCACGAAGACGGCGTGCGGTGGGGACACCTCGGTCACGAGCGCCTGACGGCCCCGCGAGAGCCACAGCTCGACGGCCTCGGCGCACCGGGCGTGCATCGGGACCCGACGTTGGCGGCGACCCTTGCCCATGACCGTCACCATCGCCCCTCGCATGTCCACGTCGCCGATGTCGAGACCGCACAGCTCCGCCACGCGCAGCCCGCACCCGTAGAGCAGCTCGAGCACGGCGTCGTCGCGGGCTTCGAGCGCTTCGTGCAGACCGGCGTCGTGCGGTGCCCGGCCCCGGCGCGGCAACCGGCGGGGCGCTGCGGCCCGGCCCGTCGAGCATCGTCCTCGAGGCTCGCTGCGGTCGAGCACCTTGGGCAGGCGCGACCCGCCTCCCGGCGCCGCCAGGCGTCGGGCCGGGTCGTCGTCGAGGACCCCGCGCCGACGCTGCCAGGCGAAGTAGCACCGCAGCGCGGCCGCCTTGCGCGCCACGGTGGCCCGGGCGTAGCGGCGCGTGGTGAGAAAGGCGAGGTACCGGCGCAGCAGCATCCGGTCGACGTCGGCAGGGCCTTGCGACCTGGCCGCGCTCGGCCCACAGCGCGAACGCCTCGAGGTCCCCCACATAGGCGCGGACGCGTCGCCGGGGACTGCCCGCCGAGGGACCGGGAGAACGCCTCGGGGTCCCAGGCCATGACGCGACGCTACCCGTCTCGCGCAGGCGGCGACGCTATTGTCCTGGGCGGTGCGGGGCGCAACCAGGCGACGACATTGCGAACAGCGCCCCGAAGGGGGTAGGACCATGCCCGACCGGATCGACCGCCGCTCGTTTCTTGCTCGAGGCGCACTCGCGGCCGGAGGCGTGGCCGCCGCCGGACGGGGTCGGCGGCCTGCTCGAGCGCCTGCGGATCGGGCTCGGGCGGCGGCGGGTCGCTCGCCAGCGGGCCCCGCAACGGCATCTCCACCGCCACGCCCAAGAAGGGCGGGACGCTCGTCGTTCGGCGTCGAAGCCGAGGACCAGGGATTCGACCCCGCCACGGGCCGCTTCGACGAGACCGGCGTGCTCTACGCCCGGACCGTCTTCGACCCGCTCACCATCATCGCCAGCCGACGGCAGCGTCCAGCCCTACCTGGCCAAGTCCGTCACCCCCAACGCGGACTACACCGGTCTGGACGATCACGGCGCCGGCCCAACGTCAGGTTCCACGACGGCACCCCCTGCGACGCGGCGGCCATCGCCGGGAGCCTGAACCATTTCAAGAACAACCTCGCTCGGCATCTACCTTCACCGCGGTCAGCAACATCGCGGCCACGAGCGCCGACACCGTGACCGTCACCATGAACCAGCCCTGGGTGCCGTTCCCGGCCTACCTGGCCGGCGGCATCGGCGGCCAGCCGGGCTACATCGTGGCCCCGTCGATGATCGCCGACCCCAACGGGATCCGAGCACCCGGTGGGGACCGGGCCCGTTCAAGTTCGACGAGTGGGTGCCCAACGACCATTTCACCGCCAACCGCAACACCGACTACTGGCGCCCGGGCCTGCCCGTACCTCGACTCGATCACCTACCGGCCGATCATCGACGCGCAACAGCGCGCCAACGCGCTGCTCAGCCGGGAACATCGACATCATGCACACCGACCTCCCCGAGGTGCATCCTGCAGTTCCGCGACGACAGAGCTACGGGTACGTCGACGACTCGGGCACGATCGTGGGCGAGCCCGACATGAACTTCATCATGCTGCAACCTGTCAGGACCCCGCCATGAACGACATCCGGGTCCGCCAGGCCATGGCCATGGCCGTCGAATCCCAGCAGTATCTCCCAGGTCGTCGACAAGGGCGTGAACGCGCCCGACCAACCAGCCCTTCGTGCCGGGCACCCCCTACTACGCGGCCGACGCCGGATACCCGGCCTACAACCCGAGCCAGGCCAAGGCCCTCGTCAAGCAGGTGGAGGCCGAGACGGGCAAGCCGGTGAGCTTCACGCTCCAGTCGACCAACTCGGCGTACTCGGTCCAGGTGGTCGCAGTTCCTGCCAGAGCCAGTTCCAGGCCGTGGGCATGAAGGTCACGCTGACCCAGATCCAGCAGGCCGACGAGATCAACGACGCCCTGGGCGGGCAAGTTCCAGGCGATCGTCGTGGCGGCAGTTCGCGGCGGTCGACCCGGACCTCAACTACCTGTGGTGGAGCCCGACGGAGATCTTCGGGTCCGCCAGGGCTCGATCGCCGTCGAACTTCGCCCGCAACACCGACCCGCAGATCGAGACCCTGCTCCAGACCGGGCCGACGCTCCACCGACCCGGCGACGCGGGCCGCAGGCGTACCAGCAGGTCGCCAAGCAGCTGAACAAGGATCTGCCCTACATCTGGAGCGACCGGGCCACCTGGGCCGTCATCGCGCAGCTCCAAGGTGCAGAACTGGAACAACCCCACGACGCCGACGGGGGCCAAGGCCTACGGCATGATCGTGGGGACGATCTGGACCCCCCAGATCTGGCTCGAGCCTGACCCGCTGCGGCAGGTCCGAGGGCCCGGAGGCCGGGGCGAGGCACCTGCTGTGAGAGGCACCGATGACCACGCGCCGATGAGTCAGCGCCCGTGAGCAGCCGGATCCTCCTGGTGGAGGACGACGAGCGGATCCGCGCCTCGATGCGGCTGGCGCTCGAGGACGAGGGCTACGAGGTCGACGAGGCGGGCTCGGGCGAGGTGGGCTCTGGAGCGCTTCGCCGAACAACCCGCCGACGTCGTGCTCATCGACCTCATGCTCCCGGGCATGGACGGGTTCGAGTGCTGCCGCCAACTCCGGCGCACGAGCGCGGTGCCCGTGATCATGGTGACGGCCCGCACCGACACCCACGACGTCGTCGCCGGGCTCGAAGCCGGGGCCGACGACTACGTGACCAAGCCCTTCGTGGCCAAGGAGCTCGCCGCGCGGATCCGGGCCCTGATGCGCCGGGCCCGATCGGTCGACGACCCGAGCGTGCTCTCGTTCGGAGACGTCGAGGTGCTGCCCCGACGAGGGCACGGTGCGCCGAGCCGGCGACGAGGTCCACTGCACCCGCACCGAGTTCCGCCTGCTGTGCGAGCTGGCCACCAACCCGGGCAAGGTGCTGAGCCGAGAGCAGCTGCTCGACCGGGTCTGGGGCTACGACTACTTCGGCGACGGCCGGCTCGTCGACGTCCACATCCGGCGCCTGCGCACCAAGATCGAGGCGGACCCCGCCAATCCCCGCCACATCCTCACCGTGCGAGGGATGGGCTACAAGCTGGCCACCTGAGGCCCGGCATGCGCGGATTGCGCACGCGCCGCAGAGGCCTCGCAGGTGACGCGCCACGGCCCACGCGGCGCAAGCGCCCGTGGTCGAATCTCGGGCTGCGGGCGCGGGTGACGGTGACCTTCGGGCTCGGGGCCCTGGCCCTGTCGGCGACCATGGCCGGGATCACCTACTTCACCGCCCGCCAGTTCATCCTGCGCGAGCGCGAGACGGCGATCTTGCGCCAGGCCTACGTCAACGCGTCGCTGGCCCGCTCGTCGTTGCGATCGGCGAACCCCGACATCACCCAGCTCCTGGCCTCGCTCGACACCGTGCCCGGGATCGCGCTCGGTGCTCGAGCTCAAGGGCCAGTGGTACGCCACGTCGATCTCGGTGGGCGAGAACGCCATCCCCGCTCCCCTGCGCGACCCTGGTGCTGTCGGGCACGCCCGCCACCCAGCACTTCGTGCTCGGGGACACCCGCGAGATGGTGGTGGGGCTGCCCGATCCCCAGCGTCGACCGCGTCGTATTTCGAGGTGTTCTCCCTCGACGAGCTGGGCCGGACCCTGCGGATCCTGGCCCTGGCGCTGGCCGGCGGCCGCCTTGGTGACCACCGTCGCCGGCGCCGTCATCGGCCGTTGGGCGAGCGGCCGCGCCCTGCGTCCGCTGGCGCAGGTGTCGCGGGCCGCGCGGAGACGGTGGCGGGTGGGAGCCTCGACACCCGGCTCCTCGCCGAGGGCGACCCCGAGCTCTCGGCGCTGGCGTCGTCGTTCAACCGGATGGCCGACGCCCTGCAGGAGCGCATCGACCACGAGGTGCGGTTCACCTCCGACGTGAGCCACGAGCTGCGCTCCCCGCTCACCACGTTGGCCACGTCGCTGGGGGTGCTCGAGTCGCACCGACGACGAGCTGCCGCCGCGCAGCCGCCACGCCCTCGACCTGCTCAGCGCCGAGCTGCGCCGGTTCCAGCGCATGGTCGACGACCTCCTCGAGATCAGCCGGGTCGACACCGGCTCGGCCGAGCTCTCGCTCGACGAGGTCGAGGTGGGCGAGCTGGTCCGCCAGGCCGCCGCCGCCGGGGGCGTCGGCCGATGTCCCGGTCGAGGTCGACCCGTCGGTGTCGGGGCTGCGGCTCTGGGTCGACAAGCGGCGGATCGAGCGGGTCGTGGCCAACCTCGTGGCCAACGCCGACCAGTATGCCGGGGGTGTCACCCGGCTGGCGGTCGAGCCCGGTGCCGGCACGGGGTGCGCCTGGTGGTGGCCGACCACGGCCCGGGCGTCGCCCCGGGCGAGCGCGAGCGGATCTTCGAGCGCTTCTACCGCGGCCAGGCCGCCGGCCAGCGGGGCGTCGACCGAGCGGCACGGGGCTCGGCTTGTCGCTCGTGGCCGAGCACGTGCGACTCCACGGTGGGCGGGTGTGGGTCGAGACCGGGGCCGATGGCGAGAACCGGTTCGTGGTCGAGCTGCCCGACCGGCGACCCCGACAGGACGCCGCCGCCGTCGGCGTCTGGCGTGCCGCCAGGTGCGAGGGTGACCCGGATCGGAGACGCGACCCGGTCGACGGACCGGCGCACCGATGTCGCTGTGCTGACGGCGCGGTCGCCGCCGGTGCGCGTCGTCGGTCGCCCTGGCCGGGTGTGCGGCGTGCCCGTCGACCGCCGACCTGCGGCACTGTCGCGCCACGGCGTCCCCTTCGGCCTCCTCGGCCCCCACGTCAGTCCACGACCACGGCGACGACGACACCGTCCCGATCGCGGTGTCCGGTGCAGATCTTCCTCATCGGTCCCGACGGCCACGTGGTCGGCCGTGGCCCGCGACGTGCCGGTCTCCGCCACCCGACCTGGCGACGGTGCTCGAGGGCGCTGGTGGCGGGGCCCACCGACGCGGAGGCGACGGCCGGGCTGCAGAGTGCCGCTGCCCGACCCAGACCACGGTCCTCGGCGCCGACATCGCGGGCGGCGTCGCCACGGTGAACCTGGGCGGCACCTTCGGCCAGCTCGTGGGCCGCCGCAGATCCAGGCCGTGGCCCAGGTCGTGTTCACCGCCTCGGCCCTGCCCGGGGTCACCGGGGTGACCTTCGAGTTGGCGGGCCAGCCGGTGGAGGTGCCCGTGGCCAGCGGTGCCCAGGTGCCGGTGGCCAACACGACGCAATTCGCCGCGCCCCTGGCCCCCCGAGCGGCCCGGCGCCTGCCGCGCTCAGTCCGTCGGCGGCCTAGCTCCGACAGGCGCCGCCGGTTGGCGACGACCACGACGCGGGGCATGTCGCCCCACAGGCGTTCGAGGTCGTAGTAGGCGCGGGCCTCGTCCTGGAAGACGTGGACCAGGAAGTCGCCGTAGTCCATGAGGACCCAGTCAGGTCGCGCAGGCCCTCGATCGCCCGCGGCGCGCGCCCCGCGGACTCCTTCACCTGGTGCTCGACCTCGTCGACGATGGTCCGGACCTGGCGGGTGTTGGCGCCGCTGGTGATGACGAAGGCGTCGGTGACCCCGAGGAACTCGCCCATGGCGAGCACGACGGTGTTCTGCCCCAGCTTGGCGTCCGCGGCACGCGCCGCCACCAGGGCAGCCTCCGGCACGTCGGGACGTCCCGTTGTCCGCCGGCCCGCGTCGGCGGATACCGTCATGCGGCGGGAACCGCCACGTCCACCTCGGTCAAACCCCACCGGAGCGCGCCCCGACGGGGGCCTCGCGGCGGTCTCGAACGGCATCTGGCGCTGACTCATCTGCTGCCAGCGTACAGATTCAGCCGGCGGATGCAACGGATTGCCGGCTCGGGATCAGGAAGTCCACCGACCGCCCCTCGGCCAGGCGCTCCCGGAGCTCGCTGCTCGAGATGTCGAGGGCCGGGATGCGGCAGCCGCTCGACCCGCCAGCCCGGAGGGTCCTGCGCCCGACCCCACGCCGCCCCGGTCGACGACCACCAACGTCGCCGCCCGGCGCAGCTCGTCGACGCGCTGCCAGGTGTCGAGCTCGGGGGCGACGTCGGCCCCGACGATGACGTAGGGATCGGCGCCGAGGGCGTGGCCGCCAGCAGCTCGCGCACGGTGTCGGCGGTATAGCTGGGACCGCCGCGGTCGATCTCGATCCGGCAGGCCTCGAGCCCCGGTGACGCCCGTCGACGGCGGCCTGCACCACGGAACCGGTCCTCGGCCGGGGTCACGGCGCGGGTGCCGGCCTTCTGCCACGGCACGTTGGCCACCACCAGCAGCACGCGCTCGAGCCCGAGCGCGTCGCGGGCCCATGTCGCGGCGACCAGATGGCCGACGTGGACGGGGTCGAACGTGCCCCCGAGGATGCCGATGCGGGCCTCGGCGCCACCGACCGATCACCTCCCCCACTCACCGCATCGTGCACGGCACGAGCCTAGGCGCCGAGCATTTACGCTGTAGGCCCATGAGCCCAGCCGAGTGGAGCCCGCAGACGCTGGCGCGACCTCCCGGCCGCGCAGCAACCGGAGTGGCCCGACGACGACGACCTCGAGCGGGTCCTGAAGGAGCTCGCCGGCCTGCCCCCGCTCGTATTTGCCGGCGAAGCGCGGCGCCTCGCGGGCTCACTGGCCCAGGTGGCCGCCGGCAAGGCGTTTCTCCTGCAGGCCGGCGACTGTGCCGAGTCGTTCGCCGAATTCTCGGCCGACAACATCCGGGACAAGCTCAAGGTCGATCTTGCAGATGGCGGTGGTCCTCACCTACGGGGCCGGCGTGCCGGCGGTGAAGGTGGGGCGCATCGCCGGGCAGTTCGCCAAGCCACGTTCGTCGCCCACCGAGCGGGTCGGCGACCTCGAGCTCGCCGTCCTTCCGGGGGCACATGGTCAACGACGACGCCCCCGACGCCGACCGCCCGGGTGCCCGACCCGCACCGGTTGGTGGCCGCGTACCACCAGTCGGCCTCGACCTCGAACCTGGTGCGGGCCTTCACCAAGGGGGGCTTCGCCGACCTCTCGCAGGTCCACCTGTGGAACCAGCAGTTCGTGGCCTCGAGCGAGGAGGGGCGCCGCTACGAACAGATCGCCGGGGAGATCGATCGTGCGCTGCGGTTCATGGCCGCCTGCGGCATCGACCTCGGGGCCGAGGAGTCACTGCACCAGGTCGACTTCTACACGAGCCACGACGCGCTGATCCTCGGGTACGAAGAGGCGCTCACCCGCATGGACTCGCTCACCGGCGACTGGTACGACTGCTCGGCGCACATGCTGTGGGTGGGTGAGCGCACACGCCAGCTCGACGGCGCCCACATCGACTTCCTGTCGGGGATCCACAACCCCATCGGGTGCAAGATCGGTGCGTCGACGACGCCGGACGGACGTCGTCGCACTGTGCGAGCAGGCTTGAACCCCGACCGAACCCCGGGCCGCCTCACGCTCATCACCCGGATGGGGGCCACCGCGGTCGCCGACGCCTTGCCACCCCTGCTCGAAGCGGTCCGCGACGCCGAGCACCCGGTGGTGTGGGCGTGCGACCCCATGCACGGCAACACCTTCGTGAGCGAGGGGGGCCGCAAGACGCGGCGCTTCGACGACATCCTGACCGAGCTCAAGGGGTTCTTCGCCGCCCACCACCAGTCGGGCACATGGCCCGGCGGCGTGCACCTCGAGCTCACCGGCGACGACGTCACCGAGTGCCTCGGTGGCTTCGGCGACATCCTCGAGGGCCAACTCCACGAGCGCTACACCACGACGTGCGATCCCCGCCTCAACGCCCGACAGGCCATCGACCTCGCCTTCCGCGTGGCGGAGCTCCTCCGGGCCTGAGTCTGTTCGAGCCGGCGGCCTCGCAGCGATGCGACATCGGCTCCGACACGCGTCAGCGCAGGTGGACGCCCGTTCCCGGGGGCGTCGTTGCTTCGCGCCGTGCTCTCCGTGAGAATGGAGAGCGGACTCTCGGCTTCCGGTCACCACGGAGCTCGGGCAGACACGCCCACGCGCAGCAAGGATCGCAGCAACCACTCCATGCCCCGTCTTGCACACAACCTGGCGCGTCTCGGACACGCGCGCTCGGGGCCCCGCTCGTCGTGGCTGCCGTTCTCGTCACGGTGCTGACGACACCGGGCGCGGTGCCGCGCCCGTTGACCGGTGTCACCCCGGCCTCGACGCAGGGCGTGCCCGCGTACTGGACCGTGGCCTCCGACGGCGGGGTGTTCACCTTCGGGGGCCTCGGGTTCGACGGCTCGATGGGCGGGAGACAGCTGGCTGCGCCCATGGTCGGCATCGCACCCACGACCGGGCTTGCCGGCGCCGACGGCAGGGGCTACTGGACCGTGGCCTCCGACGGCGGGGTGTTCACCTTCGGCACCGCCGGGTTCCACGGTTCGATGGGCGGAGTCAAGCTCAACAAGCCCATGGTGGGCATCGCCGCGGACCCTTCCACCGGGGGGTACTGGACCGTGGCCTCCGACGGTGGCGTGTTCGCCTTCGACGCGCCGTTCTTCGGGTCCATGGGCGCGGTCAAACTCGCCAAGCCCGTGGTCTCCATCGTGGCGACCCCCGACGGTCGCGGCTACTGGCTCTTCGCCTCCGACGGCGGGGTCTTCGCCTTCGGCGACGCCGGGTTCGCCGGGTCGCTGGGCAAGCTGACGCTCCAGGCCCCCATCGTGGGCGGGACCTCTCCTGATGCCGGTGGGTACCTGATGGTGGCGGCCGACGGCGGGGTCTTCGCCTTCGGCGACGCGGGGTTCTACGGATCCCTCGGCGGCCATGCGCTGGCGCGTCCCGTGGTGGCGATGGCATCAGCGGACCCCGGTGGCTACTGGCTGACCGACTCCAACGGCGCGGTGACGTCGTTCGGGGACGCCGGCTACTTCGGCTCGGCCCCCCAGCACATCACGAACCCGGTGGTCGGCATCGCCGATGGGCCCGGGACCGGCGTCGCCGCCAACGGCGCCTACCCCTCGGGGTCCTTCGGCTACGACATCTCGAGATTCCAGGACAACCCCCCGGCGTGCACCAACACCCTCCCGTCGGGCCACACCGTGGGGATCGTCCAGGCCACCGGACAGAGCAACGGCTTCCCCAACCCTTGCCTGGCCCATGAGGCGCAATGGGCGGGGGGCGGTCTCAACCTCTACATCTATGTGACCTACGGGACCGACACCACCAACCAACCGGGGTGCAACGGCGACGTGGCGTGCAATTGGGGATACGAAGCGGGGGTCTACGCCTTCCAGTACGCCCAGGCCCAGGGGGTGAACCCCTTCGTCACCTGGTGGCTCGACATCGAATCGAACAGTGCCAATTGGACGTCGAACACCGCCGAGAACGACCAGGTGGTGGTGGGCGCCATCAACGCCCTGCGGGGAGAGGGCATAAACAACGTCGGGATCTACACGAGCCCCCTCACGTGGAACGGGATCGCCGGCGACTTCCAGCCGGCCGTCCCGCTGTGGGTGGCGTGGTACACCGGCGACCCCCAGGGCAACTGCGCCAACGCCGTCACCTACGCGGCGCAGAACGGGAACTTCCTGCCCACCGGCGGGGTGTGGGTCACGCAGTACACCAACATGGCCAACGGCGTGAGCCTCGACGGCGACTATGCGTGTTAGGCCGCCCGAGGCGATGCCATCGATCGACCGGCGGCGGTGGTGATCAGCCCGGCGTAGCGGCTCGGGACCGAGAGCGGGCCGCCGCTATCCCGAGCCGGAGCCCCGCAGATCCCTCACCCCCCATGGTCCGCCGGGTGCAGCGGCAACAGCCGTGCAGCGCCCTGCCCTGGGCGGCGAAGGTACCGGGTCTGGCGTCGCCGGCGTGATGCGCCAGGGGCGGTCAACCCGCCAGAGTGCGCAGATGGCCGGCGTCGTTGTACCGAACCAGGCGCCAGGCCCCCTCGCCCAACTCCCACTCGGTGAGCGAGGTGTGCTCGGTCGGCAACCGCAGGCGCCCCCGGTCGGCCGCCACCGGCAAGAAGGCCAGGAGGGTCGACTCGATGACCCCGGCGTGACAGACCAGCACCACGAGCTCACCGCGGTGCGCGTCGGCAAGGCGCGTGACCGCTGCCGAGGCGCGGGCCACGAACGAGCTCCAGCTCTCGCCCTCCGGAGCCACCGGGGTGTCGGGGTCGGCGTCGAAGTCGGGCTCGCCGTAGCGGACGCGGAACTCGTCCCAGGTGAGGCCGTCGGCCTCGCCGGGATGCAATTCGCACAGGCCGCAATCCTCCACCGGGGGCTGGCCGTCACCGATGCCCGGGGCGACGATGCCCGCCGTCTGGAGCGCCCGAGCCAGCACGCTGGCATACAGAGCGCCGGCGTCTCCCAGCTCGCCGGTCAGTTCCAGGCGGCGGCGCAGCGCCTCGGCCTGGCGCTTCCCGGTCGGTGACAGACCGGTGCACCCCGCGTGACCCCCCACCACACCGTTCACGTTGCACAACGCCTCGCCGTGACGGATGAGCACCACCCGGGTGGCGTCCTCGGAGGCGGCGGGCACCGTTCGGACGCCCGGCGGCGCGCCGGCGCGCTCGGCGGCGGCCGCGCTCACGCCAACTCGGTCACGAAATGCTCGAGTTGGCGCAGGTTCCTGCACTCGAACACGTCGTCACAATGCACCGCATACTCGCCGAGGATGGAGTCGCCCGACCCCCAGTAGGCACGGGGCTCGGGGTTGAGCCAGTACACGTGGCGGGCGCGGTGCCGGATCTCCTGGATGACCCAGGCCTGCGACGCGTGGTAGTTGTTGCGGGCGTCGCCGAGGAGGAGCACGCTCGTGCGCGGCGTGATCTCCTCGCCCCAGCGCTCCCAGAACACCGACAGGGCGTGGCCGTAGTCCGAGTGGCCATCGACCCAGACCACATCCGCCTCGGTGTTGATGCGGTGCACGGCGTCGGCCACGTCGTCGACGTTCTCGAAGAACCGCGTGACCTCGTCGATCCCGTCGATGAACACGAAGCTTCGCACCTTCGAGAACTGCGAGCTGATGGCGTGGACGAGGTGGAGGGTGAACCTGGCGAACGAGGCCACCGATCCCGAGATGTCGGCGATCACGATGATCTCGGGCTTGGCCGGACGGGGGTACCGGAACTTGGGGTCCACCGGCACCCCACCGGTCGACAGTGAATGGCGCATGGTGGACCGGAAGTCGAGAGGGCCCTTGCGGCCGTGGCGGCGTTTGCGCGCCAGGCGGACGGCCAGCTTGCGCGTGAGCGGGTGAATGGCCCGGCGCAGCGATGCCAGCTCGTCACGCGTGGCATGCATGAAGTCGATCTCCTCGGGCAGGGGCTTGCGGAGCGAACGGGCCAGGGCCTCGGTACCGCGGTCGGCCACGAGCCGGCGCCGGATCTCGTCCTCGAGCTCCCGACGGAGGCGGTCGAGGCGGGCCTTGAACTCGTCCCGGGCCAGGCGCTCCTCGAGCGGCGTCAGCTGGCCCCCGGGGGCATCGGCACGCGCCGTCTCCATGAGCCGCTCGAGGACCCGGTCGAGGTCGAGGTTCCGCAGCGTGCGGTACAGGTAGTACGTGCCGCCCACGGGGCGGCCGGGCTCCATGCCCGCGAACCGGCTCACGGCCTGGCGGGCGAGGTTGGCGACCTGGGCTTCGTTGGCCGAGAGCAAGGCCCGGAACAACATCTCGGCCAGCTCCTCGGCCGAGAGCCCCTCGCCGCCACCGCCTCCCTGGCCCCGGCCCTCCCCGCGCCCGCGGTCATCACGCTCGGCATCGGAGTCGAGGTCCCCCGCCGACGCCTCGTCGTCGCCGATCTCGTACTGGGGGCCTCGCATGGAGAAGTAGACCTCGAAGGCGGTCTCGAACGCCTTCCAGTGGGCCGAGCTCTTCACCAACGTGGCGGCGAGCGCGTACTTGAGCGCTTGGCGGTCCTCGAGGGGGATGTGGTGGACCGCCTCGGCCGCGTCGATGGACTCGGTGAGCGAGACCGGCAGTCCCGCGGCGCGCAGCTCTCCTACGAACCCGGTGAGGACGTCGAGCACGACCTTCTCCTCAGGCCCGGTCCCCCCCGGCCACAGCCAGCTCCTTGGCGGCGCGCTCGAGGTCGCTGCGGTACTTGAGCAGGACGTGCAGTGTGGCTTTGGCCTGCTCGGCGTCGATCGACTCGACACCGAGCACCACGAGCGTGCGTGCCCAGTCGAGGGTCTCGGAGACCGAGGGGTACTTCTTCAGCTCCAGCGTCCGCAGCGACCTGACGATCCGGGCGATCTGGTCGGCGAGCTCCTCGGTGACCCCTGGCACCCGGGCCAGCACGATGTCGCGCTCGCGCTCGAGCGAGGGGTAGTCGAGGTGGAGGTACAGGCACCGGCGCTTGAGCGCCTCCGACAGCTCGCGGGTGTTGTTGGATGTCAAGAACACGAGGGGGATCTGCTGGGCCCGGATCGTGCCGAGCTCGGGGATCGACACCTGGTATTCCGAGAGCACCTCGAGCAACAACGCCTCGGTCTCGAGCTCGACGCGGTCCACCTCGTCGACGAGGAGGACCACGGGCTCAGGGGACCGGATGGCCTCGAGCAGCGGGCGGGTGAGGAGGAACTCCTCGGAGAAGATGTCCTCCTCGAGGTCGCGCCACGAGCTCGCCTGGTCGTGGCCGGGACGGTCGTCGGCGGCCGAGGGTGCGCCGCCGGCAGAACCCTCGTCATCGACCACCCGCTGAGCCTGGATCCGCAGCAGCTGCTTCTTGTAGTTCCACTCGTAGAGGGCCTTGGACTCATCGAGCCCCTCGTAGCACTGCAGGCGGATGAGCCGGCTGCCGGTCACCCGGGCCACCGACTTGGCCAGCTCGGTCTTCCCCGTGCCGGCGGGTCCTTCGACGAGCACCGGCTTGGCCAGGCGGTCCGCCAGATGGACCACCCCGGCGATGCCGTCGTCGGCGAGGTACCCGACCGCCGCCAGCCGTTCGCGCACCTCGGTCACCGACGAGAACAGGGGCGGTCCCGGGTCGGGGAACCCGAGCATCCCGATGCCGGACTGTCCGTCAGGGGCACCGTCCTTGCCCTCGGGCGCGCTCACCCTCGCACCTGTCCGTCGCCGTGCACGACGTACTTCACACACGTGAGCTCACGCAGGCCCATGGGACCGCGGGCGTGGAGCTTCTGGGTCGAGATGCCGATCTCGGAGCCGAGTCCGAGCTCTCCCCCGTCGACGAACCGCGTCGACGCGTTCACGACGACCGCGGCGGCGTCGACCTCCCGACAGAACCGCTCTGCCGCGTGCAGGTCGGCGGTGACGATCGCCTCGGAATGCCCGGATCCGTAGCGGGCGATGTGGTCGATGGCGCCGTCGAGGTCGGCCACGACCGCCACCGACAGGATCGGGCCCAGGAATTCCGCGGCGAAGTCTCCCTCGTCGGCCACCGCGATGTCGGGGAGGATGGCACGGCTCGCCGGGTCCCCCCGCAACTCGACGCCGGAGAGCGCCAGCCGGGCGCGCGGCAGGAACTCGGCCGCCACCGCCTCGTGCACCAGCAACGACTCCGCCGCGTTGCACACACCCGGTCGCTGCGTCTTGGCGTTCACCACGATGGACAGCGCCATCTCGAGATCGGCGGCGGCGTCGACGTAGACGTGGCAGTTGCCGTCCCCGTCGATCACGTACGGCACGGTGGCGTGCTCCCGCACCGAGGCGATGAGCGAGGGGCCCCCGCGCGGGACCAGGCAATCGATCATGCCGTCGAGCTGCATGAATCGCACCGCCGCCTCCCGGCTCGTGTCCGCCACGTTCACCACCGCATCCTCGGGTAGGCCGACCTTGATGAGCGCTTCGCGCAGACAGTCGACGATGGCGGCGTTGGAGTCAGCCGCGCTCGACGAGCCCCGCAGCATGGTGGCGTTGCCCGCTTTCAGACAGAGGCCGGCGGCGTCGCTCGTGACATTGGGCCGGTTCTCGTAGATGACCCCGACCACACCGAGGGGGACCCTGACCCGTTCGACGCGCAGACCGTTGGGTCGGACCCAGCCCTCGACGACCTCACCCACGGGGTCGGCCAGCGCAGCCACCTGGCGCAGGCTGTCGGCCATCGACGACACCCGCTCTGCGCTGAGCCGCAACCGGTCGATCTGGACGTCGGTGGCTCCGTCGGCGAGGGCACGCTCGATGTCGGCGGCGTTGTGCTGGAGCAGCTCTGCGCTGCGCTCCTCGACGAGGTCGGCCGCCAGGCACAGTGCCCCGTTCTTGGCCGCACCGCCCGCCACCGCGAGGGCCCGGGACGCAGCCTTGGCGCGGCGGCCGAGATCCACGATGTTCCCCGGGCCATGCTCCAGGGTACCTCCGCCACGCAGCCCGGCCTGCCGCGTTCCCGGCTCACCGCTCGGGGCCGGGGTCCGGACCCGGCATGGCGAGCGGTGCCTTCAGCTCAGCACCACGAGATCGTCGCGGTGGACGATCTCGGGGTCGGCGCCATCGGGCAATTCGCTTGTCCGACGTCCCGCCCACGACGTCACCAGCTCCGAAGGATGACGGGCCAGCCCCTTGGCGAAGACCACACCGTCGGGCCCGGCGATCTCCACGGCGTCCTCGGCGTCGAAGCGGCCCGACACCGACACCACGCCCGCGGGGAGCAGCGAGGCCTCGCGTTCCATCAGCGCCAGGCCGAGCTCCCTCGTCGACCACGAGGGTCCCCGCGGCGGCGACGGCGAACGCGATCCACAGCTTCCTGGCCGGAAGGCGCCGGGCCCTGGGCCGGAAGACCGTGCCCACCCCGGGCGCACCCTCGACGGCGCCGCGCAACACCCCGTCCCGTCCGGCATCGGCGATGACGGTCTCCACGCCGGACCAGGCGGCGATCTTCGCCGCCGCCAGCTTCGACGCCATGCCCCCACTGCCGACCGCGCTGCCCGCTCCTCCCGCCAGGACCTCGAGCTCGTGGTCGACTTCCACCACCTCTTCGATGAGCGACGCCTCGGCCGTGGTCCGGGGATCGGCGGTCAACAGGCCGGCGGTGTCGGTGAGCAGGACGAGAAGATCGGCGGCGACCAGATGGGCCACCAGAGCGGCCAGTCGGTCGTTGTCCCCGAAGCGGATCTCGTCGTCGGAGGTGGCGTCGTTCTCGTTCACCACCGGCACCACGCCCAGCTCGAGCAGCCGGGAGAGGGTCTGGCGGGCGTGGAGGTACTGCTGACGGTGGATGAAGTCGAGCGGGGCCAGCAGGACCTGGCCCGCAGCCAATCCTCGGGCCGCGAAGGCCTCGTCATAGACGCGCATCAACTTGGACTGCCCCACGGCCGAGACCGCCTGCAGCGTGGCCGGGTCGGTGGGCCGGGGCCCGCCCCCCATGGCGAACCACCCGGCGGCGATGGCACCCGAGCTCACGAGCACGACGCTGTGGCCGAGGGCGCGCAATTCGACCACCTGCGCGCACAACCTCTCGACCGACGCCGGGTCCACACCACCGGCCGCGCTCGTGATCGAGGACGACCCGATCTTCGCCACCACCGTGCGAGCGGACTCGAGCTCGCTCATTTCCGGGCTCCCCGGTCGCGGCGCCCACCGCGTCGTGTCTCGGGGGGAGGCGGCCTCGACACCGCGGCGTCGACCCCCTCCTCGCGCTGATAGGTGAAGCTCAGCGCGCCGAGGTGGACGACGTCACCGTCACGGACGCCGGCGCGCACGAGCGCGCGCTCCACCCCCAGTCGGCGCAGACGCCCCTGGACGTAGTCGACGGCGTCGTGGTCGTTGAGATCCGAAAGGGCCACCGCTCGAAGCGCGGGACGGCCCAACACCACGAACGACCCGTCCTCGGCCCGGGCCACCTCGATCTCATCGGACAGCGGTCGGTGGATCACGACGGACCGATTCGGCATCGCGTCCGCAGCGCGGGCCTCGACCACCAAGGTGGTGAGCCGGGCGAGGAGTTCGGGGATGCCCGCGCCGGTGACCGCCGAGATGGTGAGCTCGGGCGAGAAGCCGGGCTGGGGCTCGTCATCGACGGGGTCGGTGGCGATGTCCGCCTTCGACCCCACCACCAGGCGGGGCCGCTCGAGCAGCTCGGGCCGGTACCGGCCGAGCTCGGCGAGGAGGATGCGCTGCTGTTCCGCGGCGGGCACGGCATCAACGGGGGCGAGGTCGAGCAGCACCACGAGGGCGCGTGCGCGCTCGACGTGCCGGAGGAACCGGTGACCGAGGCCCTTGCCTTCGGCGGCGCCCTCCACGAGGCCGGGCACGTCGGCCACCACGAACTCGACCTCGTCGCCGGGCCGCCCGACCCGGACCACGCCGAGATGGGGCTCGAGCGTCGTGAACGGGTAGGCCGCCACCTTGGGACGAGCGGCGGAGATCCGGGAGATCAACGTGCTCTTCCCGGAGTTCGGCAACCCCACGAGCGCCACATCCGCCAACAACTTCAGCTCGAGGTCGAGCCAGCGCTCCTCACCGGCCTCCCCCTGCTCGGCAAACGCGGGCGCCCTCCGGCGGTTGGTGAGGAAGCGGGCGTTGCCGCGCCCACCTCTGCCGCCGCCCGCCGCCAGCCATCGGTCGCCGGCGGTGGCCAGGTCGGCCAGCACCGAGGCGTCGGGGCCCCGCACCGTCGTCCCGACGGGCACGGGCACCTCGAGGGCTTGGCCCCGAGAGCCGTGGCGCTTCTTCCCCTGTCCGTGCTTGCCGTCGGTGGCCCGACGGTGGGGATGGTCCCGAAACCCGAGCAGCGAGGCCTGGTTGGTCGAGGCCACGAGCCAGACGTCACCCCCGTCGCCCCCGTCGCCCCCGTCGGGGCCGCCCCGAGACACATGGGCCTCACGGCGGAACGAGACCGAGCCCGCACCGCCGTCGCCCGCCTTCACGTGGACTTGGGCCTCGTCGGCGAACCCGGACACGGCTCCGATCCTACGAGGCACCGTCGGTCCCCCCGCCCGGACGGAGGGCCGGGACGCCCCGGCTCAGGACTCGGCGCGGACGCTCACCTGGCGGCGGCCCTTGCGGGTGCCGTAGCTCACCACGCCCTCCGCCGTCGCGAACAACGTGTCGTCGCCACCGCGCCCCACGTTCTCACCGGGGTGGAACTTCGTACCGCGCTGACGAAGGATGATCGCTCCGGCGGGGACGGTCGTGCCGTCGTACACCTTGACCCCGAGCCGCTTGGACTTCGAATCACGGCCGTTGCGGGTGGAACCGCCACCTTTGGTCTTCGACACGAGAACCTCCTCCTGTGCGTCGGTCTAGCGGCCCGCGGGGACCGTGATCGACAAGATCTCGACGGTGTCGTACTGCTGGCGGTGGCCCCAGCGGCGCCGGCGGCGTGCCTTGGCCTGGTAGGTGAACCCTCGGATCTTCGGTCCGAGCTCCTGGCCGACCACCCGGGCCGCCACCACGGTCCCGGCCAGCTCGGCGGGTGTGGCGAGGACCCGGTCGTCATCGACCACGAGCACCGGGTCGAGCTCGACCTCGCTCCCCGCGGGCACCCCCAGCAGCTCCACGCGCAGCTGCTGACCCTCGGTCACGCGCTCCTGCTTGCCTCCGCTCTGGATCACCGCATACATAGCCCGAGGAGCTTACAGCAGGGAGTCGTCGAGCACGATCCCGCGCCCACCGCACACGGTGCAGGTGCTCGAGAGCGACTCGACCAAGCCCTCTGACACCCTCTTCCTGGTCATTTCGACCAGGCCCAGCTCGGAGATGTCGAACACCTGGGTTCGGGTCTTGTCCCGGGCGAGGGCCGAGCGCAGGGCGGCTGACACCCGGTCTCGGTTGTCCCGGATCTCCATGTCGATGAAGTCGATCACGATGATCCCCCCGATGTCGCGCAGCCGCAGCTGCCGGGCGATCTCCTCGGCGGCTTCGAGATTGTTGCGGTACACGGTCTCCTCGAGGTTCGACTTGCCCACGTTCTTGCCGGTGTTGACGTCGATGACCGTGAGCGCCTCGGTTCGCTCGATGATGATCGACCCTCCCGACGGCAGCCACACCTTGCGGTCGAGGGCCTTGTGCAACTGCTCGTGCACGTGGAACCGCTCGAAGATGGGCAGGTTCTCGACGACCGGGTCGTAGTACTCGACACGGTCGACGAGCTCGGGGTTCACCTGTTCGATGTAGTCGCGCACCTGGGCGTAGAGGTCCTCGTCGTCGATGACCACGTTCCGGTACTCGCGGTTGAACTCCTCTCTCACGATCCGCACGGCGAGGTCCGGCTCCCGGTAGAGCAGCCCCGGGGCGTTCGATCGATTGGCTTCGGCTTCGATGGCCGCCCACAGCGCCACCAGGCGTTCGACGTCGTGACGCAGCTCGTCCTGGCTCGCCCCCTCGGCCGCCGTGCGCACGATGAGCCCGTGACCGGCCGGCCGGACCTCGTCGACGATCCGACGCAGCCGTTTGCGCTCGTTGTCATCGAGTCGCTTCGAGATGCCGAACGCGGTGGAGTTGGGCACCATGACCACGAACCGCCCGGGTAGCGAGACCTCCTGGGTGAGGCGCGCCCCTTTCGCCCCGATCGGGTTCTTCGTGACCTGGCACAAGATGACCTGGCCGGGCCGCAGCATCTCCTCGATGCGCGGCGAGGCACTCTTCGCCGTCTCGATGTCCTCGACGTCGTAGCGGACGTCGCCGCGGTAGAGCACCGCGTTCTTGGGGGTGCCGATGTCGATGAACGCCGCCTCCATGCCCGGCAGGACGTTCTGGACGCGACCGCGGTAGATGTTGCCGTCGATCTGCGTGGCGTCGTCGGAGGCCCGCGAGACGTAGTGCTCGACGAGGGTCCTTCCCTCGAGCACGGCGATCTGCGTGGCGTGCGGGCGGACGTGGACGCACATGAGGTACCGACCGACAGGCCGCCCGCGACGCTCCCGGCCGCTGCGGCGGCGCGACCGGCCACTCGAGGTCTTGGCCTCGAGCGCCTCCTCGGCATCGAGGCCACCCTCGGGCTCGCTCGCCGGGGATCTCGGGACGATGACCGGGCTCCGGGCCGGCTTCGCCACCTTGGCGGTGAGCGGTGTCACGGGCACGGGCGCGACCGGCACCACCGGCGGGCGGGCGGGGCGGGTGTCGCCGATCCGGGGTCGTTCCGCCACCGGCTTGCGCTCGCCGACCTTCGGGGCGGCGGTGACTTCGCCGGGTGTCTCGACTCCTTCGTCGACCCCCGGGCCGGCGCTCGACGCCGGGCCGCCGTCCTCGGCCACCGCGCCGGCGCTGAGCTCACGCCCCTCGTCGACCTCCGGCGACGCGGGCGGGGCCCCCGCACCCGACGGACGAGGACCACTGGGCCGCTTGCGACGTCGGCGCGGGTTGGAAGAGGTCGGGCGTTCGCCCGCAGACGAGGTGGCACCGGACGCGTCGTCGCCGGCGACGCCGGCGACGGAGGTGGAGTCGTCGGGAGCGGGGTCTTTCGAAGCGGTGTCTTTGGATGTGGTGTCGCTACTCGATGTGTCGTCGGTCGACGGGGCGAGGGCCCCCGCGTCGTGGGCCTGGGGCCCACCGGGCGTGGAGTCGACCCCGTCGTGGGCGTTGTCGGCCCCGGGCTCGGTGGATGCGGGTGCAGAGGGCGAGCCCGTGGGCTCCACCGTCGGCTGCCCGGCGCTCATATCGGACATGGGAACGATCCCTTCTCGTACTGCTCACGAGGCGCACTCCCACATGACGGCGGTACCCGCAGGGTCCGCCTGGAGAGGCTCCCAGCGGGAGCCGTCGCGCTCGATCCATTGACAGGTTCTGCGGGCAAGCCCGAGCTCGATGCCCAATGCGTGGGCGAGCTCGGAGGGACGGACACCGCGTGGCCGCGTGCCGAGCTCGGCGAGGAGCTTGGCACCGTCCACGTCGGAACCGGCACACGACAACGCCAACACCGAGGGACGCAGGTCGTCGACCACGTCACGTCCCTTGCGCTCGCGCCGGATCGGGAGGGAGTCGGCATCGAGCACTCGCCCGACGGCCAACTCCAGGTCATCCATCGCGACACCGGGCACGTGGATCTCCCAGAGGCACGAGGACACATCTTCTTGGAGCGAATTGGTGCCGGGCTCGAGGACGCCGGCCGCCACGACCTCGACGCCTTCGGGCAGCATGGCACCGACATCTCGCGCCAGCTCGGCCGGGGCGACAGGTGCGTCCAGCGCGATGTCGAGATACTCCGCGATCGACTCGCACCCGGTGGGAAGTGCCAGCCCGAAGCTCAGCTGGGGGCGCGGCGTGAACCCCGCGGTGTAGGCGACCGGAACCCGACCACGGCGCAACGCCCTCTCCCACATGCGGGCGACGTCGCGGTGGCTGGTCCAGCGGACCCGGCCGACCTTGGTGAAGCGGGCGCGGATCTTCACGAGACGTGCTCCGCGGCCGGGGCCGTCGCCCGGACCGCCCCGGCGGTCTCGAGGAACCGGACCGGCACGGTGCCTCCCGAGGCCATGTCCTGGCCCGTGCCCTGGCTCCCCCCGGCGGGCGGGACCGCCGAGGCCACCATGTGCTCCACACCGAGCCCGGTACAGGCGCCGCAGTCGTAGCACGGGGTCCAGCGGCAGTCCTCGAGGCCGTGCTCGGCGAGCGCTTCTTGGAAGTCCTGCCACAAGAAGTCCCGGTGCAGCCCGGCCGAGACGTGATCCCAGGCCAGGACCTCGTGTTCGTCGCGGTGGCGGTAGACGCACTCACCGAAGTCCAACCCCGCCTCGTCGAGACCGCTCGTCCACAGTCCGAGGTCGAAATGCTCGGACCACTCCTGGAAGGTGCCCCCGCGACGCCAGACGTGTTCGATCACCGCGCCCATGCGCCGGTCGCCCCGGCTCACCAGTCCCTCCACCGCCGTCGCCTCGGGGTCGTGCCACCGCAGCGTCAAGCCCCGGGTGCCGCGGGCCGCGTCCTTGAGGAGCCCCACCTTGCGCCGGAGCTCTTCGATGGTGTTCTGGCCGAACCACTGGAACGGGGTGTGCGCCTTGGGCACGAACCCGCCCACCGAGGCGGTCACCGTCACGTTGTGGTGGTACCGCCGCCCGATCTCCGCGCACGCCCCGGCGAGGCGCACGATACCGAGCACGTCCTCGTCGGTCTCGGTGGGCAGGCCGATGAGAAAGTACAGCTTCACGCGCCGCCAGCCCTGGGAGAACGCCGCGTCGACCGCGGCGTAGAGGTCCTCTTCACGGATGAGCTTGTTGATCACCTGTCGCATCCGCCACGTCCCGCCCTCGGGAGCAAAGGTGAGCCCGGTGCGCCGCACCTTCTGGATCTCCGCCGCCAGGCCCACGGTGAACGCGTCGACTCGGAGGCTCGGGAGGCTCACCGACACCTGACCCGAGCACTCGGGGTCGTTGATGACCGCGGACACGACGTCACCGATGCCCGAGAAGTCGGCGCTCGACAGCGAGGTCAGGGTGACCTCGTCGTAACCCGTCCGGTCCAGTCCTCGACGAACCATCTCCTCCACCTGCTCCGCGGGGCGCTCGCGCACGGGTCGGGTGATCATCCCGGCCTGACAGAAGCGACAACCGCGCGTACAACCCCGGAACACCTCGACATTGAGACGGTCGTGGACCACCTCGATCAACGGCACCAGCTGCTGCTTGGGGTAGGGCCACTCCCCCAGATCCGCGATCGTCCGCTTCTCGACGCGTCCGGGAGCCCCCGGAACACGCGGTCGCACACCGCTGAGGCGCCCTCCCTCGTAGCTCGGCTCGTAGCAGGAGGGGACATACACCCCGGGCACCTGGGCCAGGGCCCTCAGCAGGTCGTCTCGGTCGCCGGCCCCCGAAGCCCGCCAGGCGAGGATCACCTCGGTCAGGTCCCCGACGGCCTCCTCCCCGTCGCCCAGCACGAAGGCGTCGACGAAGTCGGCCAGGGGCTCGGGGTTGAACGCGCAGTGTCCGCCCGCCACGACGAGGGGGTGCGAGCGGTCGCGCGCCGCGCTGCGCACCGGGACCCCGGCGAGGTCGACCATGTTGAGCACGTTGGTGTAGGTGAGCTCGGCCGAGAGGTTGAAGGCCAGGACGTCGAACTCGCCCGCCGGCAAGCTGCCCTCGAGCGAGAACAGCGGGACCGACGCGGCGCGCATGGCCGATTCCATATCGGTCCAGGGCGCGTAGGCCCGCTCCGCCACGGCATCGTCGCGCTCGTTCAGTATCTCGTACAGGATCTGGAGCCCCTGGTTCGGCAGCCCGATCTCGTAGGTGTCGGGATACAGCAGCAGCCAGGCCACCTGCTCGGGCGTGTGCACGGGTCGGAGCGCACCGAGCTCGCCACCGATGTACCGGGCGGGCTTCGTGACCTGGGCCAGGAGAGGCTCGATCCGTGGCCACAGAGAGGTCATGTGCCCGCCGAGTCTAGAGCGGCGCCCGTGGGGGTCGGCGCCGCGTGACGGCGAGAGCCCGGGCAGTGGTCGTGGTGGTCCTCGGGGCAGTGGTCGTGGTCGTCCTCGGGGCGGTGGTCGTCGGGGAGGACGGGCTTGTTCCCCTGGTCGACCCGGGTGTGGTGCTCGAGGGGGTGCTCGAAGACGGGACCGATGTTGTCGTTGGGGTCAATGGGGTCGCCAGGACCGTCGCCGGCCCGAGGTGGGTCGGCGCCTCGGGATGCGCCACGAGGTAGTCGAATCCTTGGCGCACCACCGGGGCCGCGGCCAGCGACCCCAGCCCGCCGCCTTGGACCACGACCGCGATCAGGTACTGCGGGTGAGGGAGCGGGCCCCAGCCGACGAACCACGAGTTGGGCTGCTGCTCGTTGGTGGTGGCCGTCCCGGTCTTGCCCGCGAGGGGGAAGCTGGACAGGGGAAAGCCGGTGAAAGCACCCGAGGCGGTGCCTTTGGGGTTCTGCACGACACCCTCGAATCCCTGGAGCATCGCCTGGTAGTTCGCGGGCGAGAAGGTGATGTGCCCGGCGACCTTGGGGGCGACGGAGCGGACCACCTTGCCGTGGGCGTTGACCATGCCGGCGGCCACCTCAGGGACGTACCGGGTCCCCCCGTTGGCGAAGGTGGCATAGGCGACGGCCTGCTCGAGGGGTGTGATCACCGTGCCGCCCTGGCCGAAGGCGAGCTCGAGGTTGTTCCCGGTGAACCACCCACTGTTGGGATAGTCCTTGGGGTCCTGGGAGTGTTCGCGCTTGACCACGTTGGGTGAGTCGACCCGGGCGAAGTGCGTCTCGTCGGGGAGGTCGATCCCCGTCACGTCGCCATAGCCGAGTTGGGCCGCCGCGTCCTGGATGGGTGTCTTGCCGTAGCGGCCCTGCTGGTTCCAGAACTCGACCCCGAGGTTGTAGAAGAAGATGTCGCTCGACACCGTGAGCGCCTGGGACACGTTGACCCTGCCGCCCACCTCACCCTCGTTGTCGTGATACGTGGTGCAACCCACCCCACCCGCCGCGCACCCGGGGATGGTGTACGCCCCCGTGTCGTTGAACGTGAAGCTGGGAGAGATGAGGCCCGTCTGCAACGCCGCGGTGGCCGTGGCCAGTTTGAAGGTCGACCCCGGGGTGTACAGGCCCTGAATGGCGTTGTCGTTCTGCGCGCCTGTGGCCTGGATCTGGTGGTAGTGCGCCGTGGAGATGCCGTTGGTCCACCACGTCGGGTCATAGGTCGGCGATGACACGAGCCCCAGGACCGCTCCCGATTGGGGGTCGAGCGCGACGGCCGCACCGCCGGTGGACTTGCCCTTGAGCGACGCGATCTCGGCGTCGAGCGCCTGCTGCAGTGTCTGCTCCAGCCCGGAATCGATGTTGGTGACGAGGTCGTCCCCCGCCGCCGGCGGTGTCTCGCCCAGGCTCCCCACCACCTGTCCGTGGGCGTCCACCTCGACCCTGTCGACCCCGGGCACGCCGCGCAGGTCCGCCTGGTACTGGTTCTCGAGCCCGCTCTGCCCGTAGAGGTCGCCGAGCTGGTAGCCCTCCGATTGGTGTGCCTGGAGCTGCTGGCTCGAGATCTGGCCCACATAGCCGAGCATCTGGACGCCGGTCTGCCCGAGGGGATACGTGCGGTTGGTGTCGGCCACGGTGGACACGCCGGGGAACATCGACGCGTGCTCGCCGATGTAGAGCACGTCGGACAGCGGAGCGTTCTCGAGGATCGGCACCGGCTTGTACAGGCTGTACTGGACGTTGGCGAGGTCGGCCTCGATCTGGGCGGAGGAGAGCCCGAGGAGCGCGGCGAGCTGTCCGACCACGGCGGGGTGCTCCTGGGCCGACACCCGGGAGAGGGTGATGTCCTGGGTCACCTGGTCCCCCACCATGATGCTGTCGCTCCGGTCGGTGATGAGCCCACGTGGCGCGGGGACCTCCACCGCCCGGACCTGGTTCGCGGTCACCGTCTTCGAGTACGCCGAGGTGTCGAGGACCTGGAGGTACCAGAGCCGGATGAACATGAGCGAGAAGAGCGCGGCGACCACCACGCCGAGCACGCGCAGGCGGATGACCGTGCGCGGGGCCGAGGGCTCGCTCGCCGCCATGACCCGATCGACGACAGAACGGCGGGGTCGCATGCGTGGCCCGCTCGGCTCCGAAGGTCGTGCCGGGCGCGACGTCTTGGGCTTGGGGTAGAAGTGCGCCCCGCGCAGGGGGTGACGGAGGCGACCGCCCGTGGGCCGCGGCGGGCGAGGTGGGCGCCGAGGCGTGTCCGCGCTGCGCAGTGCAAGCGCGAACCGCCGCCGGCGGAACTTCACCGCGGCCCCCCACCGGCGGCAGCGACGTGACCGGGTCCGGACTCGGGCACGGCCCATGCCACGAGGCGCAGGACGGGCAGGGCGAACAGTGCTGCTGACGGCGTGCCGACCACGAGGGCGGGCGCCAGGTAGGCCTTGAGCATCGCAGGGTCGCCGAGCACGGCCCCCAGGATCGCGTACGCCCCCATGCCGGCGGCCGTCGCGGCGGCAGCCACCACAGGCGGCAGCCACCACGAGCTGCGGACCAGCCCTCGCGTGGCCGTGCCGGTGGTAAAGCCCAGCAGGCAGCCCACCAACGCCGAGAGGCCGTACGGAGTGGGCAGGAACAGGTCGGCCACGAGGCCCGAGATGAACCCGAAGACCGCACCGCGGTCCGGACCGGCCGCGTACCCGGCCGCCACGGGCAGGAGGAGCATGAGATCGGGATGCGCGCCGTCGACTCGCACGGAATCGAGGAGGGTGTGCTGGATGACGAGCACGACGGCGATCACGATCGTCGAGCGGGCCACATCGGCGGTTGTGAGGGCCCCCCCGACGCGCTGGGCCGCGCCGGACCGGCTCACGGCGAGGCCTTCCACTGGAGCACGTCGACGTACTGCAGGACCCCGAGATCAGCCAGGGGTCGCGCCGACACCGACTCCTGGGTAGCCGACGGGGTCGACGAGAACGACGTGACGCGGGCCACGGGGATGTCGGGGGGAACTGCGCAGCCTGCAACCCGCTGGTGGTGAGCACCTCTCCCTTGTGCAACGCGGTCCCGGGGGCGATCAGATTGACCGCCAGGCTCCTTCCCAGGCCCGAGCCCTGCACCAGAGCGAGGTTCCCGGCGGGCCCGAAGCGGACACCGACAGAGGAGTTGACGTCGGTGACGAGCCGGACCGTGCATCCCGACGACCACACCTCGATGACCTGGCCCACCAGCCCGGCTCCTCCTACCACGGGCATGCCCACGGCGACGCCGCTCGCACTGCCCTTGTCGAGCTGCAAGGTGGCGGCGAAGTCCGACGGGCTCAGTGCAGTGACCTGGGCGGTGACCGTGGGTATGCCCCCGACCCAGGGCAGCTGGTCGAGGCGCTGCAGGGCGCGCAGCGCGTTCCTCGTCGATTGGTTGACCGACGTCTCCCTCTGCAACGCACCGAGCTCGCGTCGCAGCTTGGCATTCTGGGCTTCGAGGTCACCTCCGTGCACCGCGCCCGACAAGAAGCTGCCGACGGGTCGGGCGACCGCGTCGACGGCGCGCTGGACCGGAGCCAATGCATCGTGGGCGCCTCGCTTGGCTCCCGAGATGACGCCGTGGGCCTGACCCCGGTAGTCGAGGGTGATGATGGCGATGGAAGCCAGGACGAGCAGCCCGATCGTCATCCCCCGCCGAGCCCGCCGAGCGCGCCGTGTCCTCCTCGGCATGCCGGAACCCTATTGGGAAGAGGTGCCGGCCTCGCCGGCGCGCGGGGACCGGGACAGTCGTGCACGATCTGCGTTGACGAACCGGGGGCCGCGCCTGGCGCGGGGGCCCATCACCCGGTAGAGGACGTGATGAGGACCTGCTTGAGCGCCTCGAACTCCTCGAGGCACTGGCCGCTCCCGATCGCCACACAGTTCAGGGGATCGCGGGCGACCACGATGGGCATGCCCGTCTCCTCTTGCAGCCGGGCGTCGAGGCCGTGGAGGAGGGCGCCGCCCCCGGTGAGCACGATCCCCTGCTCCATGATGTCGGCGGCCAGCTCGGGAGGGGTCTTGTCGAGGGTCACCTTGACGGCGTCGATGATGGCCGACACCGGCTCGTCGATGGCCTTGCGGATCTCCTCGGTCGACACCACAACCGTCTTGGGCAGACCGGTGACCAGGTCGCGGCCCCGGATCTCGGCATGCAATTCCTCTTCGAGCGCGAACGCCGAGCCCAAGGCGATCTTGATCTCCTCGGCGGTGCGTTCACCGAGGGCGAGGCTGTACTCCTTCTTGATGTAGGAGATGATCGCCTCGTCGAGCTCATCGCCACCGATGCGCACCGATTGGCTCGTCACGATCCCACCCAGAGAGATCACCGCCACTTCGGTGGTGCCACCGCCGATGTCGACGACCATGTTGCCGGTGGGCTCGTGCACGGGCAGCCCGGCCCCGATGGCAGCGGCCATGGGCTCTTCGATGATGTAGGCCTTGCGGGCGCCCGCATACTCGGCGGCCTCCATGACCGCACGCTGCTCGACACCGGTGATGCCCGAGGGAACACAGATGACCATGCGAGGCTTGGCGAACCGACGCTGGTGGACGCGCTGGATGAAGTAGCGGAGCATCTTCTCGCAGATCTCGAAGTCGGCGATGACGCCGTCCTTCAGGGGCCGAATGGCCTGGATGTGACTGGGAGTGCGGCCGATCATGCGCTTGGCCTCGGCGCCCACCGCCAGAGGACGGCCGTCTTTCACGTTGACCGCGACGACAGACGGCTCGTTCAGGATGATGCCGCGACCGCGCACGTACACGAGCGTGTTCGCCGTGCCGAGGTCGACGGCCATGTCGCGGCCGAGCAAGAAGAACCGGTTGTCCCGCATTGGCGTCGATCTACCTCTTGATGGAGCGGGGACCGTCGCCGAATCCGGGCGGCCTCCCGCCTCTGTACTGGGGGTTCGACCCCAGGCTACGGGACCGCACCGGACCACACAAGGCGACGACCGACGCCCTCATGGGCTTGTGGCGTCGCGGCGACGTCACGACGACGGCATCTGCCCGTCAGGTCAGCCCCGGGAAGAAGATGGCGATCTCACGCGCCGCCGACTCGGCGGAGTCCGATCCGTGGACGAGGTTCTCGGTCAGCAGCGTCCCCAGATCACCGCGAATCGTCCCTGGCGGGGCCCCGGCCGGATTCGTCGGCCCCATCAGTGTGCGCACGATGCTCCAGGTGTCGTCGGGGCCTTCCACCACCAGCACCATCGCCGGCGATCGTGTGATGAATCCCACCAGATCGCCGAAGAAGGGCTTGTCGCGGTGCTCCTCGTAGTGCGCTGAAGCGGTCTCCTCCTCGATCAGGCGCAGCTCGGCGGCCACCAGGCGCAGCCCTTTGCGCTCCAGGCGCCCGACGAGCTCCCCGACCAGACCACGCTCCACGGCGTCGGGTTTGCAGATCACCAGGGTGCGGTTCATGGCTCGGAGAGGCTATCGGGATCGGCCAGTGCGGTCGATCCCACAAGAATCGCCCGGGCGTCGGCCACCACGTACAGCGAGCCCGTCACTATGAGCGTCCCGGTCGGCGAAAGGCGGGCCTGAGCCAGGGCGAGGCCGTCGCGCGACGGTGTCGGCCGCCAACGCTTGGAGACCCAGGGCGCGTGCCGCCTCGGCGATCGAGGCGGCCGGCAGTGCACGGGGTGAGGGGGCCGTGCACGCCACCACCGTCCGCAGACCGGCAGGGCGCAGCGCCTCGAGCATCGCGCTCGGGTCGCGGCCCTGGAGCATGCCGATCAAGGCGATGGTGTCGTCAGCCGGCGCGAGCTCGGCCACGACGGCGCTTGCCAGTGCCTGGGCTCCCGCCACGTTGTGGGCCCCGTCGAGGACGACCACCGGTGCCCTCCCGACGATCTCCATCCGACCCGGCACGCTCACCGAGCCCAGGGCGTGCTCGACGACCTCCGGTGCCAGGGGGGCACCGAAGAAGGCTTCGGCCGCAGCCAGCGCGCAGGCGGCGTTGTCGCCCTGGTGGGCGCCGTGCAGCGACAGGAACACCTCGGGGTAGCGCGCCCCGGGGGTGCGCAGGTCGAGCAACCGGCCCCCGACCGCGACCCGGCTCTCGGCGCAGTCGAACTCGATTCCCCGCACCCACGTCTCGACCGCCCCGGACCCCTCGGCTGCCGCCACGAAGACATCGAGCAGCTCGGGGTCGGTCTCGCCCACCACGACACGACAACCGGGCTTGATGATGCCCGCCTTCTCCCGGGCGATGTCGAGCAGGGTCGGGCCCAGGATCTCCACGTGGTCGTAGCTCACGTTCGTGATCACCGCCACATCGGGCTCGACCACGTTGGTGGCATCCCATCGCCCGCCCAACCCGACCTCGACGACCGCCACGTCCACCGGGCTGTCGGCGAACCACCGGAACGCCGCCGCGGTCAGCAGCTCGAACCTGGTGGTCCGTTCGGCGAGCAACGGCTCGAGCGCCGCCAGGGAGCCGAGGACCTCCGCCAGCTCATGGTCGTCGATGGGCTCGCCGTTGCGGGCCAGGCGTTCGTTGACCCTGGCGAGGTTCGGGCTGGTGTAGGTGCCGACGCTGAGGCCGTCGGCGACGAGAAGCTCGGTCAAGATCCTGGCCGTGGAGCCCTTGCCGTTGGTTCCGGTCACATGGATCACCGGGCAGGCCCGCTCGGGATCGCCGAGCAGGCGGCACCAGGCGCGTATGCGGTCGAGGGTGGGCGCGCCCACGCGTGTCGGCATCGACAGCTCGTAGTCGGTGTGACAGTCGAGCCAGGCCACCATCTCGTCGCGCCCGGGGCGCGACTCGTCGCCATCGGTGCGGTCGGACACCGCCGGTTGGGGACCTGTCAGGAAGCGGCCCGGCGCGTGCGCACCTTGTTGGCCGGCTCACTTTGGGGCACGAGCGTCGGGTGGACGCGGTCGAGCACCACGGCGCGGTCGATAACGCACTTGCCGACATCGGTGCGGCTCGGGAGGTCGTACATGACCTCGAGGAGGACCTCCTCGAGAATGGCGCGCAGACCGCGGGCGCCGGTCCCCCGAAGCAGGGCTTGTTCGGCCACCGCCTCCAGGGCGTCCTCTCCGAACTCGAGCTCCACCCCGTCGAGCTCGAACACCCTCCGGTACTGCTTGACGAGCGCGTTCTTCGGTTCGACCAGGATCCGGATCAGCGCGTCCTTGTCGAGGCTCGAGACGGCGCCCACGACCGGGAGCCGTCCGATGAATTCGGGGATCAGGCCGAACTTGATGAGATCTTCGGGCAGGACGTGGCGAAGGACCTCGCTGTCACGAGCCTCGGTGCTGCGACGGACCTCGGCTCTGAATCCGATGCCCTTGCGCCCGATCCGGCTCTCGATGATCTTGTCGAGCCCGGCGAAGGCCCCTCCGCAGATGAACAGGATGTTGGTCGTGTCGATCTGGATGAATTCCTGATGGGGGTGTTTGCGACCACCTTGGGGGGGCACCGATGCGGTCGTCCCCTCCAGGATCTTGAGAAGCGCTTGCTGGACACCCTCCCCCGACACGTCGCGGGTGATGGAGGGGTTCTCGCTCTTGCGGGCGATCTTGTCGATCTCGTCGATGTAGATGATCCCCGTCTCGGCCCGCTTGACGTCGTAGTCGGCGGCCTGGATCAGCTTGAGGAGGATGTTCTCCACGTCTTCGCCGACATATCCCGCCTCGGTCAGGGCAGTGGCGTCGGCGATGGCGAACGGCACGTTGAGCATGCGAGCCAGTGTCTGGGCCAGAAGCGTCTTGCCACAGCCGGTGGGGCCCAGCAGGAGGATGTTGGACTTGGCCAGCTCCACCTCCGACGCCTGTGCGGTCCCGGCTTGGACTCGCTTGTAGTGGTTGTAGACCGCCACCGACAGGATCTTCTTGGCGTACTCCTGGCCGATCACGTAGTCGTTCAAGAAGTCGAAGATCTCTCGGGGCTTGGGCAGCTCCTCGAAGGAGAACTCCGGCGTCTCGGCGAGCTCCTCGGCGATGATGTCGTTGCACAGGTCGATGCATTCGTCGCAGATGTAGACCCCGGGCCCCGCGATGAGCTTCTTGACCTGCTTCTGGGACTTGCCACAGAAGCTGCACTTCACGAGGTCCCCACCGTCCCCGAACTTCGCCACCGTGTCCCCCTTCGTCCCTGTACGAGCCTACGCCGCGCCGACGGCTTCGGCTGCACCCACGGCATCACGAGTCGTGATCACCTCGTCGATCAGGCCGTAGGAGACGGCCTCGTCGGCGGTGATGACGAAGTCACGATCGGTATCACGGGCGATCTTGTCCGGGGCCTGGCCCGTGTCCTCGGAGATCATCGAGTTCAGCAGGTCGCGCATCCGGATGATCTCCTTGGCCTGCAGCTCGATATCGCTCGCCTGGCCGGCCGCCCCGCCCCAGGGCTGATGCAACAGGATACGAGCGTGGGGCAGGGCGAATCGCTTGCCCTTGGCGCCGGCCGCCAGCAGCACCGCCGCCGCGGACGCCGCCTGGCCGAAACAGAAGGTCGAGACATCGGGCTTCACGAACTTCATGGTGTCGTAGATGGCGAAGAGGGCGGTGATGTCCCCGCCGGGGGAATTCACGTAGAGGTGGATGTCCTTGTCCGGTTCCTCGTACTCGAGAAACAGCATCTGGGCGCAGATGAGATTGGCCACGGTGTCGTCGATAGGGGTCCCGAGGATGATGATGCGCTCCTTGAGCAGCCGGGAGTAGAGGTCATATCCCCGCTCCCCTCGGCTCGTCTGCTCGATGACCGTGGGCACGAGATATCCCTGCGCATCGCCGGTGACCCTCACGACTGCGCCTCCTCGATCTCAGCCTGCACGTCCTCGCTCCCTTGCTCGCCGGGCTCGGCCGCATCGGCGACGCCCTCTTGGCTGCTCCGTGCGGTGCCACCCGCTCCCTGTGCTGCGACATCCACGTGCAAGTCGTCCCTGGACAGGGGTTTTCCGTCGTCGTCGACCAGGTCCACATGGTCGAACAGCCAGGTCAGTGCCTTCGCCTTCCTCCTGTCGGAGCGTACCGCGGGCAGCCTGCCTGCGCGGTCGAGTCGGCGTCTCAGATCGGCGGCACTGGTGCCTGCCTGCTGTGCCATCTCCCCCACAGTCTCATCCAACTCCTCCTCGGTGACCTGGATGTCCTCGGCGTCGGCCAGGGCCCGCAGGGCCAGGTCCAGGCGAACGGCACGAGCGGCGTCGGCCCGGATCTCGCCGAGCAACTCGCCCTCTTCGCGCCCTGAGGCCCGGAGGAACTGCTCGACGGTGAGGCGGCGTGCCTCGAGGCGGTGCCCGAGATCGTGCAGGCGCTCACGGACCTCTTCCTCGACGAGTGACTCGGGAGGGTCGTCGGCCACCAGGCCGACCAGGGCGTCGACGGTGCGCTCGCGCAGGGCCAGCTGGGCCTGGACCAGCTTGAGCTGACGGAGCCGACCTCGCAGGTCGTCTCGCAGTGCCTCCAACGTGTCGAACTCCGAGGCCTCGGACGCCCATTGGTCGGTGGCTTCGGGCAGGACCTTCTCCTTGACGTCTTTGACGAGCACCCGGATCTGGGCCTCCTCCTCCACCTCCCCGGTTCGCACCGGGGCGGAGAACTGCAGGATGTCGCCCGTCTTGGCGCCGCGCAGCTGGTCGTCGAGGCCTTCGATCTCGGTGCCGCTGCCGACCTCGTAGAGGTAGTCCTCCACGTGAAGGTCCTCGCCCTGCGGCGCGCGTCCCGTGAAGATCGATCGAGACGTGGTCACCATCGCGTGCGGGCCGACCGACCGATGAGAGCTCACCGGACTGGTCGCGCAAACGGTCGACCTGGGCGTCGACCTCCTCGTCGCCGGCATCGATGCCGGGCAACGTCACCTGCAGCCCGCCATAGCCCGCGATGGACACCGTGGGTCGGATCTCGACCACTGCGTCGAAGGTCACCGGGCCACCGTCCTCGCCGGACTTGATGTCGATCTCGGGCGCGGCGATAGGGTCCAACTCCCTGTCCACCACCGCACGCGCGTACAGATCCGGCAACGCGTCGCTGAGCGCCTGCTGGCGCAGCGCGACCGCGCCCCCGAACCGTGCCTCGAGGACCTGACGCGGGACCTTGCCCGGACGAAATCCCGGCACGCGCACCTGCGAGGACAGGCGCCGCACGGTTGCGTCGAGCGCTTGGTCCACCTCGGACTCGTCGACTTCGACGGACAGGCGAACCTTGTTGCCGTCGACCGGCTCTGCCGTGGCGCGCATAAGGAAGCCAGAGTCTACAAGCCCGCGTCATCCGCCCGTCGCACGAAGGGGCCCGGCCACGGACCGTGGGCGCAGTCAGATCATGAACGCCATGGCGTCGAGCACGAGCGAGCCGAGCTCGGCGTCGCCGTTCACCTCCACCAGGCCGGCGAGCAGGGCGGCCTTTCCCTCGACCCGACCACACGCCAGGCGCCAGAAGACGTCCATGTCCATGCCAAGTGTCGTCGCCGGGCGGTCGAGGGTGGGGACGGCCTTGGCACGGCCCTCGCGCACCACGATGTCGATGCGCCGCGGCAAGGACCCGCGCAGCTCGAAACACACAGATGCCCCCTCGGGCGCTCCGGCCTGCTTCCCGACGACGTAGGGCATGCCCGAGCACAGCCGGTCCAACGAAAGCTGTGCGGCCGGTCCCGATTCGTGACCGGGTCGGCCAGTGGCCACACGGATGTCCTGCTCGTGCACCCAGGAGTCCATGACCCGTACGTTCATGAACTCCCGGTACGGGACTTCGCCGACCGGGCTGGGGCCGATCTCCTCGAAACGGGTCTCGGGCCATGACCGCAACTGGGCGAGACGGCGGGCGGTCACGTCGGCGAACTCTGCGAGGACGTCGGGACCTGGCCGCGACCGGCGCTGCGCCACCCACGCCTCGTTGCGCGCCCCGATCTCGTTCTCGACGTGCGGAGGCAGTTCGGCCAGCGGGGGAGGTGCCGGATCGCCCAGGAGCGCTCGCTCGATGCCGATGAGGTGCGAGAGCACGTCGCGCACCGTCCATCCCGGGCACTCCGACGGAAGCTCCCACTCCTCCTCGGCCAGGCCGAGACCCAACGCGCCGATGGCCTCCCACTCCTCCGCCAGGATCGCGATGACCGGTTCCTGCGTTGGTGGCATCACGACAGCCCCTCTCTCGGCGTGGAGTCCGGCCCGGCGAGCTCCGGGTCCCCAGTGTGGCAACCCGTCGCCACCCCGGCCACCGACCCCGAAGGGCCGAGCTGCGCCCGCGGTGCCCGCCGGGTGTGGGCCCCGCGGCACCCGGCCCCCTCAGCCGGTGCTCCTCGAGGTGCCCGGTGCCCAGGCCGCCTCCAGCGGCCCAGGCACCGGCCCGTGCCCACCATCCGCGTGTGGTGCGGAGCCCGGGGATAGCTTCGACCCGACATCTGGCGGGGCGCACAGTGAGGAGAACGAGCGTGGCTTCGTACGAGGGTTACTGTGTGAAATGCCGTGAAAAGCGGCAGTTCGAGGGTCAGGAAGTGGAGCTCGCCAACGGTCGGCGGGCCGCGCAAGGGACCTGCCCCACGTGCGGTACCAAGATGAACAGGATCTTGGGCAAGAAGACGACGTAGGGCGTCCGAGCTTCGACGCCCCACCATTCGGGCGAATTCCGCCTGGCCGGGGACTCTTCCGTTCTCCGGCTCCTCGGGCGCTCCGGCGCTTGGTTCGCCGCGGCCCTCGGGCACCTCAACGATGGCTGAGAGCGTCGAGGATGGCCCCTTCGCGCAGTCCCCACTCACTCACCACGAATCGCCCGACCCCGAGCTCTGTGGCCACGGTCGCCAGCACCGATGCGCCTACGGGAAGCAGAGGCGCCCGGCGGGCCTGCATCCCCGCAAGCGCCAGGCGGGCGCGGAGGTCCAGCCTGGCCAGCTGGTCGGCGAGCTCGAGCACCTGAATTGCGGGCAACTCGACCTGGTTGACCTCCCCCGGGCCCGCCGACGGCCGTCGGCGTGCCCTGGCGGTGGCCAGTCGAGCCAGAGCCCGGACGGTGCCGCCGCTCACGATGGTGCGATCAACGACGCCCGGATGGTCCGCCAATGCGGCCGCGATGGGAGCCATCGCCTCTGCGGTCCGGGCTCGCACCGCGAACTGATCGGCCACCGACAGCGGGTCACCGGTCCCGAGCTCGCCCCGGAGCCGGGCGGGGCCGATCGCGGCGCTGGTGGCCATGGCGAGGTGGAGCGAGTCCCCGACGGCAGCTTCGAGACTTCCTCCGCCCAGGTCCAACCCGAGCGTCGGCCCGGGTCCGGTCCACACCCCGGCGCGCTGGCCGATGAAACACAGCCTCGCCTCCTCCTCTCCGCCGAGGACGAGCACCTTGGTCCCGACGACACGCTCGAGGCGCTCCACCACTTCTGTGCTGTTGGTCGCGTCGCGCAGGGCGGCGGTGGCCAGGGCGACGACGATCTCCGCTCGCGATTCCGCCAGCCCCGCCCGGAGCCGTTTGGCGGCCGCAACCGACGCCGCGACCCGGTCGCGCGGGATGGCGCCGCGTTCCCCCACGCTCAGGCCGAGATTGAGCAGCGCCCGCCGATGCAACACCGGGGTGAGCGCGTGGCCCGGGCCCACCTCGCACACAAGGAGATGAAAGGAGCTGCTCCCGAGGTCCCACACCGCGGCTCGAACCCCCACAGGCAGAACGTAGCCTCCCCCGCTGCTCGCGGTGTCAGCCGGGCCAGCTCCAATCGGTGATCTGCGGGTCGTCCTCGCCGTGGTCCCGCGTGTAACGACGGGCTTCCAGGCGGGCGTCGACCATCTGTTGGCGTAGCGCCGCCGAGGGCACCTCGAGGCCCGGGACCCTGTCGAGCACGTCGATCACGAGGTGGAAGCGGTCGAGGTCATTGAGCATGACCATGTCGAAGGGCGTCGTGGTCGTGCCCTGTTCCTTGTAGCCGCGGACATGGAGGTTGGCATGGTTGGTGCGCCGGTAGGTCAACCGGTGGATGAGCCATGGGTACCCGTGAAAGGCGAAGATCACCGGGCGGTCGGTCGTGAAGATGGTGTCGAACTCGGCGTCGGTCATCCCGTGCGGATGCTCGGACTGCGGCTGCAGTCGCATGAGGTCGACGACGTTGACCACCCGCACCCGCAGGTCCGGAAGACGGCGACGGAGCATGTCCACCGCCGCCAGGGTCTCGAGGGTCGGCACGTCCCCACAACAGGCCATGACCACATCGGGGACCGAACCGGCGTCATTCGATGCGAAGTCCCACACCCCCACTCCCCGGGCACAGTGGACCATGGCGTCATCGGCCGAGAGCCAGTCATGTTGAGGCTGCTTGCCGGCCACGATCACGTTGACGTAGTCGCGGCTGCGAAGGCAGTGGTCGGCGACGGACATGAGACAGTTCGCATCCGGAGGCAGGTAGACCCGGATCACCGACGCCTGTTTGTTGACGACCAGGTCGATGAATCCCGGGTCCTGATGGGAGAAGCCGTTGTGGTCCTGGCGCCACACATGACTCGACAGCAGGTATGTCAGTGACGCCACCGAGCGGCGCCAGGGGATGTGGTTCGCCGACTCGAGCCACTTGGCGTGCTGGTTAAACATGGAGTCCACGATGTGGATGAACGCCTCGTAGCAATTGAAGAGGCCGTGTCGTCCCGTGAGCAGATACCCCTCCAGCCACCCTTGACAAAGGTGCTCCGAGAGGACCTCCATGACACGACCGTCCGGAGCGAGGTGATCGTCGCCGACGTCGGTCTCGGCGTCCCAAGCCCGGTTGGTGACCTCGAAGACGTCCTGGAGGCGGTTCGACGCCGTCTCGTCGGGACCGAAGAGACGGAAGTTCGACGGGTTGTCGCGGATGACGTCTCGGAGGAACCCGCCGAGCACCCGTGTCGCCTCGCTCAGCTTGGTCCCCGGTGCATCTACCTCCACCGTGTACCGGGTCCAGTCGGGGAGCTCGAGATCGCGCAGCAGCGCACCCCCGTTGGCGTGGGGCGACGCACTCATACGAGAGGTCGCCGAGGGGCGCGATCCCCGCGACGTCGGGCACCGGGCGGCCGGCCGTCGTCGAAGAGGTCATCGGGCCGGTAGCTGCGCATCCACTCTTCGAGTTGCGCCAGGTGGGCCGGGTTGGTCCGGACCTCACCGAGCGGCACCTGATGGGCCCGCCACGTCCCCTCGACGGGAACGCCGTCGACGAACCTCGGGCCGGTCCAGCCCTTCGGGGTGCGCAGGATGATCATGGGCCAGGCGGGCCGCTCCCGGACCGCCCCCGAGCGAGCCTCGGCCCAGATCCTGGCGATCTCGTCGAAGGCGGCGTCGAGGGCCAGGGCCATCCTCTGGTGCACCGCCATGGGGTCTTCACCTCCGAATCCACCCTCCACCACCAACGGGTGGTATCCGTACCCGGTGAAAAGGGACTCCAGCTCGGCGTCGGGGATCCGGGCGAGCACCGTGGGGTTGGCGATCTTGTATCCGTTGAGGTGCAGGATCGGGAGCACCGCGCCGTCGCCGACAGGGTCGAGGAACTTGTTGGCATGCCAGCTCGTCGCCAGAGCTCCGGTCTCGGCCTCCCCGTCGCCGACGACGCAGGCGACGACAAGGTCGGGGTTGTCGAAGGCCGCCCCATAGGCATGCGCGAGCCCGTAACCGAGCTCGCCCCCTTCGTTGATCGAGCCCGGCGTCTCAGGAGCGACGTGGCTCGGAATCCCCCCGGGGAAGGAGAACTGCCGGAACAGACGGGCCATACCCCTGGCGTCTCGCGACACGTGGGAGTACAGCTCGCTGTAGGTCCCTTCCAACCACGCGTTGGCCACCATGGCCGGTCCACCGTGACCGGGCCCGCAGACGTACAGGACCTTCGCGTCACGGCGGTTGATGACGCGGTTGAGATGGGCGTAGACGAAATTGAGGCCGGGGCTGGTGCCCCAGTGCCCGAGCAGCCGGGGCTTGACGTGCTCGGCACGCAAGGGCTCGCGCAACAAGGCGTTGTCGAGCAGATAGATCTGTCCGACGGCGAGATAGTTGGCTGCCCGCCAATAGGCGTGCAGCTCGGTGAGCTCCTCAGCGGTTTCGAGGGCCACCGATGCCGGGTCGGATGGAGACGGCGGGGTGGGCGAATCGTGCATCTGCGTTGTCTCCTTGGCATGGTGTGGATGTGCGAGTGCTGGTGGTGAACGCCGGGTCGAGCAGTGTGAAGCTCAGTCTCCTCTCCTCCGACGATTCCCCCCTCCTGGCCTCTGACCTCCCGATGGTGGGAGCGGGTTCGATCGGCGAGCAGTTGGAGCACGCCCTACGAGATGCCCCCGTGTTCGATGCCATCGGACACCGCGTCGTCCACGGAGGACTCGAGTTCACGGCCCCGCGGCGCCTGGACGCGGCGCTGGAGGGTCGCCTCCAAGCACTCGCCGAGCTGGCACCGCTGCACAACCCTCCTGCCATCGCCGCCATCCTCAGCCTGCAGTCCTTGTGGCCAGAGCGTCCTCAGGTGGCGTGCTTCGACACTGCCTTTCACGTCACCATGCCCCTCGAAGCCTCAACCTATGCCCTCCCCGAGGCCTGGCGAGACCTCGGACTGCGGCGCTTCGGGTTCCACGGCCTGAGCCATGCCTGGGCCAGTCGGCGAGCCACCGAGCTGATGGGGAGCCCGGGTGCCCAGTTGCGCCTCGTCACGGCTCACCTCGGCGCGGGAGCCTCGCTGGCGGCGGTGTCCGGAGGTCGCTCGGTGGACACCACGATGGGATTCACCCCGCTCGAGGGCCTCGTCATGGCCACGCGGGCCGGGAGTGTGGATCCCGGCGTGTTGCTCTGGGTCCTCCGCCACGAGCACCTCACCGTCGATGCGCTCGAGGAGGCCCTGGACCGGCGCTCGGGGCTCCTGGGTCTGTCGGGTGTGTCGTCGGACCTGCGCGAGGTCCTGGCGGCCGCAGACCGAGGTAACGAGCACGCGCAGCTGGCGTTCGGCGTCTACGTCCACCGGCTGCGGGCCGAGATCGCTGCCATGGTCGCCTCCTTGGGCGGTCTCGAGGGGCTGGTCTTCACCGGGGGCGCCGGTGAGGGATCGGCCCGTCTGCGCCGGGAGGCGTGCGCGGGCCTCGGGTTCCTGGGCGTCGAGCTCGATGACCGACGGAACGAGGTCGATGGTGATGCCCTTCCCGATCGAGTGATCTCACGCGACGACGCCATGCCGGCGGTGATCGTCGTGCATGCCAGGGAAGACCTCGAGATCGCCCGGCAGGTCCGGGCGGTCCTCGCCTCTCCCCCTGAGCACCGACCCGCGTCGCGACCGGACGCGCGACCATGGGACGATGCGCGCCTGGGAGGTCGTCTCACCCGGACCGTTGTCCGGCGCCCCCCTGCGCCTGGTCGAGCGGGACCCGCCCCGGCCGGCCGGGGGCCAGGTCCTCGTCCGGGTATCGACGTGCGGCGTGTGCCGGACCGATCTCCACGTCGCCGAAGGGGACCTCCCCGTCCACCGCCCCGATGTCGTCCCCGGCCACGAGGTGGTCGGCATCGTCGATCAGCTGGGCCCGGGCTCGACGCGCTTCACCCCCGGTGACCGGGTCGGCATCGCCTGGCTGGCCCACACCTGCGGGCATTGTCGGTTCTGCCGACGCGGGAACGAGAACCTGTGCACCGAGGCATCGTTCACCGGGTGGGATCACGACGGCGGATACGCCGAGGCGGCCGTCGTCGACGAGCGATACGCCTATCGGATCCCCGACGGCCTGTCCGACGACCAGGCGGCCCCTCTGCTGTGCGCCGGCATCATCGGCTATCGCTCCCTGCGACGAACCAGCCTCCGCCCCGGAGGACGCCTCGGGCTCTACGGCTTCGGTGGTTCGGCGCATCTCACCGCCCAGGTCGCCATGCACGAAGGCGCTGAAGTCCATGTCATGACCCGCTCCGAGGATGCCCGACGCCTGGCGCTCGAGCTCGGCGCAGCGTCGGTGGGCCAGGCCGACGCGCCACCGCCGGTGCCTCTTGACGCCGCCATCGTCTTCGCGCCGGCCGGAGAGCTCGTGCCAGGAGCGCTGGCGGCATTGGACCGAGGAGGGGTCCTGGTGATCGCCGGGATCCATCTGACCGACATCCCTGCGCTTGGGTACCAGGACCATCTCTTCAATGAACGCGAGATTCGCAGTGTCACTGCGAATACTCGCCGGGACGGGGAGGAATTCCTGCAGATCGCCACGCGCATGGGAGTGACGGCGACGACGACGCCGTACGCGCTCGAGCATGCCGACCGGGCCCTCGCCGATCTCGCCCACGACCGGCTCACCGGTGCTGCGGTCTTGCATGTGACGTCGTCGTTGTCCTGACCCGGTGAGCCGAGCTGGCCGCGACCGCGGTCAGAGCAGCTGCACGGTCGACAGCTCGGCCTTCGTGTGGGTCCGAATCAGGGAATGAGGAGGACCCGGCCGAAGGCCCTCCGGCTCTCGATGTAGGCATGGGCCTGCGCCGCCTCCGCCAGGGGAAAGCGGCGATCGATGACCACCTTGAGCGAGCCCGCAGCGATCTCGTCGAGATGGCGGGCGATCATCGGATGTGGACGGGGGGTCAAGAACAGCTCGGCGCCCAGGAAGTACCCGATCAGGCTCTGGTTGTTCGGGCGCAAGGTGGAGATGTCGGGGTGTTCGCCGGCGGTGCGCCCCGCATCCCCTACCGTCACGCACCGGCCGCGGTAGGCCAGGCACTGCAGACTGCCCCGCAAGGTCGGCCCGCCCACGGAGTCCACGATCACGTCTGCGCCGCGACCCTCGGTCAACCTGCGCACCTCGTCGACGAAGTTGGTCGTGGCGTAGTTGATGCCGTCGTCGAGCCCCAAGGCTCCAAGCCGTGACAGCTTCTCGTCGCTCGATGCCGTGGCGAGCACACGGGCACCGGCGCGACTCGCCAACTGGACAGCCGCGATACCGACACCACTTCCCCCGGCGTGAATGAGCGCCGTCTCCCCCGGCTGGAGCCGTCCGAACTCGAACAGACAATCGTCGGCTGTGCCGAAAGGCACAGGGACACATGCGGCTTCCTCGGTGGAGAGCCCTGAAGGCACCAACCAACAGAACGGTGTCGGAACAGCCCGCATCTCTGCGTGAGACCCGTCGAGGCCGACGGTCACGACCCGGTCACCGACCGAGAAGCCATCCACCTCGTCGCCGACGGCCTCGACCGTCCCGGCGCACTGGTAGCCGACGATGTGCGGCACCGGGCCGAGCTCCCCCATGGCGCGTGCCAGGGTGTCGCCCCCTTCGATGCTGATCGCCTCGACCCGCACCAACAGGTCCCGGGGGCCGGCCACGGGGTCGGGGACCTCCTCGAGGCGCAGGACCTCGGGCCCCCCGGTCTCGTAGTAGACGGCGGCGTTCACGACATCTGCCCGACGTGGTTCACGACATGCTCCGCGCCGCTTCGATGCACGACTGCATCAGGCGGAAGCTCCGCGTGTCACCCGTGGTCCCGATCTCCATCCGGTTCATCACGTACCCCATGCCCAGCTGCAGGTCCGGGTCCGCCCATCCGGCCGACCCCCCCATGCCGAAGTGCCCGAAGGCTCGTGGACCTCCGAGCCCCGCCATGCCGATCAATCCGCTGTTCACGTTGAACCCGAGGCCCCATTGGATGTCCAGGCCCAGGAGCACGATGTCGGGCCCCGTGGTCTGTTGCTGTACGGCTCGGTCGACCTGCTCGGGATTCAAGATGCGAAACGAGGCCCCCGACGAGGTCTTCACGTCGTCGACACAAGCCCCGTAGAGCATCGCCAGTGACCTCGCATCGCAAATGCCGTTGGCGGCGGGGATCTCCGCGGCGTGGAGCCGGGCGCTGTGCCACACCTCTTCGTCGGCGAGCGCACCACCGGGGGCCGACAGCGCCTTGAACAGTGGGCCGTCGGGGGCAAAATAGGTCTTGGCCAGCTCGGCCAGCTCCGCCAGGTTCGGTCCCGTGTGCGGGGCGTCCCCATCCTCATCTCGCGCCCCGAGGGCAACCGCACCTGACTTGAGGCCTTCGATGAACGACACCAGTCGCGCCACACGAGGTTCCTCCGACGCGGGGAGGCCGATGAAGAAATCGGCTCCGAGCGGTTCGGCGACCTCGGTGCGCAGGTACGTCCCGATGCTCATCCCGGTGACCCGGCGGACGACTTCACCCACGAGCCAGCCGTAGGTGGTGGCGTGGTAACCGTGTGCGGTACCCGGCGGCCATGACGGTGCTTGGCGTTCGAGCGCCTCGACGACCGGGTCCCATCGAATCATCTCCTCGAACGTCATCGTGCCGTCGACCCAGGCCAGACCGGCACGGTGGGACAGCAGGTCGGCAACCGTGACCTTCTCCTTGCCGGCCTGCGCGAATTCCGGCCAGTAGGTGACCACCGGGGCCTCGACGTCGAGGGCGCCCTGTTGGGCCAGTCGGTTGGCGCACATGGCGGCCACGCCCTTGGTGGTCGAGTACACGAGGACGAGGGTGTCCTCGCTCCAAGGTTCATCGGTCCTGGTGTCGGCGATGCCACCCCAGAGATCGACCACTTTCGCACCCCGGTGATACGCGCCGAAGGCCGCCCCAATTTCGACCCCAGCGTCGAAATTGGCCTGGAAGGTCTCTCGGACCCCTTCGAAGCCCGGCGCCACCCACCCGCTGATCGTCGTCACCTGTGGTCCCCCGTCGGTCGGCTTGAAGCGTTCGTGACCGCCTCGAGGTTATGGCTTATGCCTTCGGGGTCGCACAACGGCCTGGCCCCATCGCCGGCAGCTCACGTGACCGGTGGTCGACGGGCCTCGCCCCGACGGATGTCAGATGGATGCCCGGATACGCCGAGCGGGAAGGCCGAGGAACCTCGACCTTCCCGCTCGTACTGTCCCTTCGATGCTGTCTCCTCGTGGCGCTGTGTTGTCGCTCGAACATCTATGTGCTCGCCGAGGCCGACAACGAGAAACCCCTTCGTTATTGGAGGGTCAGCGTCAGCGCCTGCGAAGCCGTGCTCGTCGTCTTATGGGCCTTGGACTTCTTGGTCGTGGCCTGCGCAGTGAAGTGGAAGGTGCCCGGGTTGACGTGCGTGGACTTCGGGGTCCCTGCGAGCAGACCCGTCGAGCTCAGCTTCAGACCCTTGGGGAGGGTGCCGATCCGCTTCCACTTGTAGGGGGCCGGTCCTCCGGTGGCCTTCAGCTGGACGCTGTAGTGCACGCCCCGCGTCGCCGGGGGCAACGAGGACGTCTCGATGGCAAAGACGGTGGTGTCCACCGTCACGCTGATGCTCTGGCGGGCGATTGCCGCGGCGTAGGAGGCGTTACCTGCCTCGCTGGCGTCAAGTACACAGGTCCCGGCGCTCGAGAAGCTGACCGTCGTGCCCGAGAGCGAGCAACCGGTGCTCGACGAGTCGGTGCTCAAGACGACCGGGTTGTGCGACGGGCCTTGGGCAACCGCCGGGGTGTAGGAGAACCCGACGAAGGGATGGGCCGGGGCTCCGGCGAACCTGAGGTTCTGAGACGATCCATCTCCGGGGGATGTACCAAGGTCACCAGCATTGGGAGCAACGTAGAAAGGCTGCGAGAAGACGTGCGGAGCAGTGAAGTCGTTCTGGTTCTCGCCCACGTAGAGCACGCACTCGTTGCTCAGGTCGCACGCCGGGGAGTCGCTAGGCGACTCCCCCAGGCTGGTCGAGTCGGGAAGGGCGAACACGGTGTAGTTCTGGTAGAGGACCGAGCCGTCCGACCTGACGAGGGCGGTGTCTCCTTGCACCGTCGACCCGTCACATCCGGTGATATCGGTCGGCAGGTTCGCGGGGCTGCCGTTGGGATCCGCACACTCGAGGATGTTGACCTTGAGTCCCGGCTGGAGATCCGAGTTCGCCGGGATCGTCACTTCGATGTTCTGGCCGCTCGAGAACGGTGTCCCCGCGGTGAAGGAGCCAACGGGCACCGCAGAGCTGGGGACCTGGGTGCCGTTGGCCGGCCCCGAGGCGAAGGCCGGCGCGGCCGTCAGCCCGGCAACGGTGCCCGCAAGCACTGTCGTGGCCAAGACCGTGGCGAGTCTCCGACTCGCATTTCGGATCGACATCGAGGAGCTCCTTTGGAGGTGAGAGGGGATGCAGCTTTCCTGCCACAGCAGTTCTCACATTCGACCGGTCCCATGGCAAGGAAGAAGACCTGGTGGCACCAAGAAATAACCCTGAGGTAACGCCTGCGTCGCGGGGACGTTTCCGTATCGACACCCAACTACGGTGAGTGGTCGATCACCGTGGAGAGTGGCGATGTCGGTCATGGGGCATGCCTTGCGACCCGGGGGACCTCGCCACCCGTTCGGGAGTCAGAAGCCGGTCTGCTGAGGACCACACGGTCGATCGACGGGGTTCGGGCCGAGCCGGGCCAGGGGGAGCCAGCTAGGCCACTGCGGTGTAGTGCCGGCCGGACCCTCGACAGCGACGGGCACCGATGTCCGGCTTCTGCTTCGGCGCGACCGCCGGTCGACGGACGCCATCGCGGTCGATGCGGACGGCGAGTGGCAGAACTCTCGAGTCCGTCGTGAACGACGCCGTCGCGAGGCAGCTTGTCGCTCAGACGGGGCCACGAGATGGCGCCCGTCGTGTGGTGGTCGTCTCGTCGACCGGGCGGGGACTCGATCCCCTGGTCAGATCGCCTACGCTCGGAGGGACACGCCGGTCGCCGCATCACTGGGATCGGAACACCCGGGGAGTAGCGCAGCCTGGCAGCGCACCTGCTTTGGGATTAGCAAACGCTGAACGCTGTGCCGACCTGGGGATTCGCTGCTCAGTTCCGAGCGTTTTCCCCAGAGTTATGTGTTCACTCAGCTTGATTTTACTCGACGGAATAGCACAGCGTCGTCAATCACGCGTGGCGCAACGCGGCGGCTATGACAACCGCGCACTCGACCCGACGAGGATTCCATCCAGACGTATGGGACTTTGACCTCAGGTGGCGCGAGGTGGGCGGCGGGAGCGCAGGGACCCATGAAGTCCCCACGCCCGGCGCCGCTGCCCCGTTAGGTGCCCCCCAGGGGGGACGAGACGACGCCGCTCCTGAACCACCTACGGCCACCGTACGCCTGAGGGTGGGGTGTGTCTACGGGTCTCACTCGGTCACGGCACCCACCGGTGTCTCTGGACCCAGCGACAGGTGTCATCGGGCGTTGGCACGGCGTCGAGTCCGGCGTCCTTGGCGAGCATGGCTGTGATTGCCTCAGATCCGATCATGTGCTCAGGCTCGCCGTGAACGTAGTTCAGGTCGATCCGGTGGCCCTGTTGGTGCCAAACGACGCTGACGAGTTCATACCCGGCCATGAGGCCCGATGGGACCGTGCTACCGGCCTGCAACAGCTTGAACGGGGACAAGGTCCTGGCGGTACCCGAGATGATCCCGGAGTCCCCTCAGATCGTTGGCAAGGTGCGCTATGCCCTTGGTGGAGGTCTGCACCAGTTCGAGGTGCTACTGGGGTAGGGCATCGGCACCGACCTCTTCCGCGTGGGGGAGTGATTCTGGTTACTCACAACATGACGGTTACTTCCATCGGAAGTGAACGAGGACCCTTCCGAAGTTGTGTGAGTCCTTCTCGACGCGGTCGTAGAGCGCCTTGATTTCCTTCTGGTCGAGGAACCGCAGCACACGTTTTTTCAGTTGCCCACTCCCCTTTCCAGGGATGATCTCGACCAGCGGAGCCCTCTTCTCCACGGCCTCGTCGATGATGGAGTGGAGTGCTCGGTCGATGTCTTCACCTCGGTTGTAGACGTCGTGGAGGTCCAGCTTGAGCTTCACTAGGTCTTCCCAGGTCGCGCGGGCACCGTGAAGACCCATTGGCAATCGGGACTCGTGCAGATCAGGTGCCGGTGATCATCGACAGGGCAATCATCGCCGTGGCTGCCCCAGTCCTCATCTAACTGGTCCGACTGGCACTTCGGGCAGATTGGAGCAGGCACGATCCCAACGTAGTGCCACACAGCCTAGAGTCCTCCGTCGTGGACTTCTCTTCAATCCACTACATGGTGACGGGCCGCACCGGCACCATCACGCTCAACCGTCCCGAGCGCCTCAACGCGATCGACGCATCCATGCCCGGCGAGATCCGCCAGGCGGTGGAAATGGCCAACGACGATCCCGAAGTCCACGTCATCATTGTGGCGGGTGCCGGGCGGGCCTTCTGCTCGGGCTACGACCTGAAGGAGTTCGCCGAGGCTGGCCGGGGCACACAAGGGGCCGTGTGGGACCCGATCAAGGACTATCGGGCCATGAAGCGCAACACCGACGATTTTATGAGCCTGTTCCGCTCCCTCAAGCCGACTCTCTGCAAGGTTCACGGTTACGCCGTAGCAGGTGGCAGCGACATCGCCTTGTGCTGCGACCTAGTGATCATGGCCGAGGACGCTCGTATCGGCTACATGCCAGCGCGAGTGTGGGGATGCCCCACCACCGCCATGTGGGTCTACCGGCTCGGGGCGGAGCGGGCCAAGCGGATGCTCCTGACTGGTGACACCATCGACGGTCGCCAAGCGGCCATGTGGGGACTGGTACTCGAAGCCGTACCCGCCGAGAGGCTGGATGATCGAGTGGACGAACTAGCCGACCGCATCGCCGGTGTGCCCACCAACCAACTGGCCATGCAGAAGCTCATGATCAACCAGGCGTACGAAAACATGGGCCTTGCAGGTTCCCAGATCCTGGCCACGCTGTTCGACGGGATCACGCGCCATTCACCTGAAGGTCGGTGGTTTCAGGAGCTGGCCGAGGCCGAAGGGTTCCACGAAGCCGTCAGGTGGCGCGACTCGGGCCGGTGGATTCCAGAAGGCGGTGGGCCGCTCGACCCCGTGTAGCTCCTTCCAAATCGCTCTGGAGTCCTGAGCCGGAGTCAGTGACCCAGGGGTTTGCTCATCAGTCGGAACAACAAGGGAGAGACGTCATGGCCATTCGCTGCGTGGTGACCGGGCAGAGGGCGGATGGAAAATCCGTCATCGTGGCTGACAACCAGGTCGAACCGATCTCGGTCTCGCTCCTTCCTGGGACGGAGTTCCACCGAATGTGGGGTTCCAACACACCCCCCACGCTTCCAACCACGGGACAACCTCCAAATCAGGATGGCTACTTCCCCCCTCCGGGCGGGTACCGCTTCAGCTTCTTCACCCTCGGACCCGACTCCGTGTCTATGCCCGATGACCTCGACCTGGAAGCAGCCCTCGTGGAGCTAGGCACCAAGCTGCCGGGCTTGGCCGAGGTGATGGAACCCGACCATCCAGGAATGCACACCACCGACACCGTCGATCTTGATCTTGTGGTCTCCGGTGAGGTGTGGCTCGAACTCGACGACGGCGAAGAGGTGCATCTCCGTGCGGGTGACTGTGTGGTTCAGAACGGCACTCGTCACGCCTGGCGTAATCGCTCGTCGGAACCGGCTGTCTTGTTCGTGGCGCTTTTGGGGGCGACGAGAGCGCGTAAGTAGGACAGCCTCGCCGGACGCACTGCGGAGTTGAGGGAATGGTCAGCGGTCGCCGGAGCCGTGACATCAAGGACGGCAACGCGGGTCCCGTCACCATTACGACCCCAGCTCCTCAGTCAGGACTGCTGCGACCAACGAACGGCACATGCAGTGACTCGCGGCCTCCTTCTTGGTGTGTCGGGGGGCAAGAACTCGGTGACTGCGCCTGACACGAGTGGGCGCTCAGCGCACCTGTCCTCAGGACGCAAGGAGCGTGAGCAGCATCACCGTGGGCTCGGTGGCCACGAGCGCGTGCGGAGTGCCGGATGCCATATGGAGCCAGGAGCCCGGTGTGAGATCGAGTTCCTCGCCGTCCACGGTGAACCGAAGCCGCCCTGAGAGGATCTGGACGACGGCGGCACGCCCGGCCTGGTGCTCCGTGAGACCTTCGCCTGCGTCAAAGCCGAACACGGTGACATTGAGGCCGTCAGCGTGGAACACGACCTTGGAGACGACAGCACCAGGCTGGATCTCGACTTCGGCGGCTGGGGAGGTGACAGTGTGCGGCATGGGCACTCCTCTCGATGTTTGAGCGGGCTCCCAACCCTGACCGATAGGCAACCCAGCAGCGATTGGGGGCTCCCGGCCCAACCTTCCGAAGGGTACCGTGCATCCATGATCCCCGACCGCTACACCTTGAGCGGCTCTGATGTCTCGATCCTGACGCTCGGCGTGGGGACCTGGGCCTGGGGTGATCGCTCCACTTGGGGCATGGGAGGTTACGACGCCGACCTGACGCGCGACTCGATCCAAGAAGCATGGGATGCCTCAATCAATGCCGGAGTCACGTTGTTCGACACCGCTGAGGTGTACGGCCGGGGAGAGAGCGAACGGATCATCGGCGCCATGTTGGCCCGAGACCCCCAACGGGCCGCGTCGGTGGTGATCGCCACCAAGTTCATGCCATCGCCGTGGAAGCTGGAGGTCCGCGGCGCACTCTTGAGATCCCTGCGAGCCTCGTTGGGCCGCCTCGGGCTGCCTGCGGTCGACCTCTACCAGATTCACGGTCCCATCAGCCTTCGCTCCCACGCCGCGCTGGCCGACGCTTTGGCTGCAGCGCACCAGTCGGATCTCGTGAAGGCCGTGGGCGTCTCGAACTACTCAGTGAAAGAGACTCGCTCCATGGCTGCAGCGTTGCGCAGTCGGGGCATGCGCTTGGCCACCAATCAGATCGAGTTCTCGCTCCTTCGGCGCTTTCCCGAGACGAGCGGCCTTCTGGCCGCTTGTGCCGAGTTAGAAGTGCTGCCCCTCGCGTACTCACCGATCGGTCAAGGTCGACTCACCGGCAAGTATTCGGCTTCTCATCCTCCCCCCGGTAAACGCAACTTCTCCAAACATCCCATGGCGATCGTCGACGGTGTCGTCGCCGAGCTGAAGCGCATCGGTGACAAGTACGGGGGCAAGGTGCCGAGCCAAGTCGCCCTGAACTGGGTGATGGCAAAGGGGGTGGTTCCGATCCCCGGGGCCAAGAACAGGCACCAGGCCGAAGAGAACGCTGGGGCGCTCGGTTGGTCCATCGACGAGGAGGACCTCGCCCGGCTCGATCAGGCCGCCCTTCCTGGCATCCGGAACCTCCAGAGTCGGTTCTGGCAACACGGCTGACCGAGCGGGACCAACACGTTCTCCTTGCAGGTCGTCGACAAGAAGATAAGGGTGAAGCACGAGCCCCCAACGTAGAACACCGCCAGCGGTCCTTTCGATCACGATTTAGTGAGGTCGGCCTGTCGGCCGTCACTCGATCGGTGGCCGTCAGCCAGCAACGAACAGGAGACGAACGTGGGACCCGAACTGAAGATGACCACCACGGCACGAGAGTGGCGAGTGCGGCGGGCGGCAAAGAACGTCCGCACCACTGTCGGCTATGGCGCACGGGTGCGGAAGGACCCAGACACCGAGCGGTACGCGCTCATTGACCTCAGCACCAGCGCACTGATCGCCGACGACCTCGATCTCGGTTCATTGGAGGAACTGGTCGGCCGCGGCGCTTTGTGGAACGAGAGGCTGGTGGTCCCGGGCACCGAGATGATGGTCGAACTAATGGACGTGCTCCAAGCGACCGTCTGTGGCGGGGGTTCCGTCTTCGTATCCCACGGTGCCATTGAAATCGAGCCCGACTCGATCGACGAAGTGGCTCTCCTTTTCGAGGAAGTTGCGGGTCTCGACGGCCTGGACGTCGGGATCACCATTCAGTTGTCTGGCGATTACCGGGCGCTACTAGAGCACCTGCGGACCACGTACGCCACCGAACTCACAGAACATGCGGCGGAGCAGGCGAAGTGGGACGCAGAGCACGGAAGGATTGACTAGTGAGTCTGGACGCCCGCTCCTCATAGGATGGAGCCCAGAGTCCTGCGTCGAACATGGAGGTCTCGGCATGAGCCAATCCTTGCGGGTCACTGACTTCGACCATCTTGTTCTCAACGTCACCGATACCGAGCTGGCACTCTCCTTCTACTGCGAGGAACTCGGAATGGAACCGATCCGGGTCGACGAATGGCGTCGTAAAGAGGTGTTCTTCCCATCAGTGCACGTGAATGGGTCGACGATCGTCGACCTCGTCCAGCTACCACGCACCGGTGAGAACGCCAATCACTTCTGCCTGGTGGTCGAACCGATGGACATCGAGGAGATGAAACAAAGCGGCCGCTTCGACGTGGTGGAGGGTCCCGATCGGCGCTACGGCGCCCGCGGCGACGGCACCTCCCTATACGTCCGTGATCCCGATCAGAACTTGGTTGAGCTTCGCTACTACGACTGACTTGCTGCTCGGGGAATGTCACGAAACATTGGTGTCCCGAGCCACAAGACTCGGGACACCAAACGTGGAGCACCTTTGGCTTGCTGTCAGCTCGCCACCAAGATCCAGCTTGACCTTCATTGGTGGTCGGTACGAGAGCTGAGCGCCCAGATCAGTACGACCCCTTGCCCGTCACCAATGGCTCTTTTCGTTTTCCCTTCATCTTGAAGACTGCAATCTCCTGGACAAACGGCCCCTGGGTGGCATATTGGCGAATCTCGGCTCGGCTGACCAAACGCTGTCGACCATCTGAGTCGGCGTACTCAACTGAAACGGCGAAGCCGTCCATGGCCCACCATTGGTCCTTGAACCGCTCCATGTCCGATATGTCGGCGAGGATTGAAATGTTGACACGGACGATTTCATTCACCGGCACGAACTTACGAGACACGTACACATCCCCGGTGACCGGTGGATCCGTGGAGGCCTTGATGATGGCCGCAACTCCTGCACCCACATTCTCCAGCGCGAGTGAGATCTGAAGGGAGCCGCTGTAGTAGAAGGATCCTCGCGGAACCTGTACGGATGCCCGACCTGGCGCTCCGAACTGGATGGTCTCCGGGAGACTACCTGGAGCGGGCGGCCTTGGATCGGCGAGCAGTGGACGAATCGACAGATCGAGGGATCGCCGAGTGGTTCTTCCCTGTAGCAACGTGACGACGACGAGCCCGCCCGTGACGGCCGCCACGACAAGCGTCGCAATGATTGCCGGATCGCCAAACCCTGTCCCGAGCATGAGCTGTGTTCACATTATCAGCGACGTTCAACGCGACTTAGAGTCACCCGAGCCGTTCGATAACCGCCTTCACCGTCGAAGCGTGCCACTTACTCCCGCCGTGAGCGGTGCTGACCCCCTCCACGTTCAGCCCGTCGGCGATCTCTCGCAACGACCGACCTCGACGACGTTCCCGGGCGATGCGCTTGACCACGACCTCGTCCACCATCACCGGACGACCCAACTTCACGCCCTCTCGCTTCTTGACCGCCAAAGCGTCCTTGGTCCTCTGCCCGATGAGCCGACGCTCGAACTGGGCGAAGGTGGCCATGACGTTGGCGATCATCTCCCCAGAGGGTGTGGTCGTGTCGACACCGAGGTCGAGGATGACGAGTGCCCAACCCTCCTTTCGGGCGCCTTCCATCAGGGACGCGAAGTCGAGAAGGGATCGGGACAGTCGGTCGAGCTTCGCCACCACTAGGGCACCCGAATCGCCTCCTCTGACAGCCCAAAGCGCCTTGGCCAGAGCGGGTCGGCCCGATACCGCCTTCCCACTTGCCCCGGCGTCCTCGAAGACCTGAACCAGCTCCCAGCCACGCCGCTCGCACTCGGCCTCGATGAGGGTCCGCTGGGCCTTGAGACCGAGCCCTGAGGAAGCCTGCTCGTCCGTGGACACTCGGGTGTAGCCGACCACTCGCTGGGTCCCGGGACGCTTCTGCACCCCTCAGAGCGTACCGGGAGCGTACAGAAATCGGACGTTTTCCGTACGCCGATCCTTTCGTGAACGGTCACCCGGTGTGGTCGTCCTCCTCGGAGCCCTTCCCGAGGGCCTCAATCCACCCCGCCAGGGTGCCTTGGAGGCGTCGGAGGAGAGCGATGTCCTTGGGCGTGGAGGCGTCCAGCTCCCCCGCCTCGACCGCGTCCAAGAGCCGCTTGAGCGATTCGGCGGCCTCCTGGACAGTTACATGTGACGGGGGACGGTGGGCGCGTGCCACAACCCCATCCTTGACCGGGGCCGTGACGAGTAGGGGGAATGGGTGGAACCCGCCGAAGTCCGGACCGGTGATGATGGGGCGATGACCGTCATCCGCATCAACGCCATCACCGTCCCCGAGGGTGGCGGCGAAGAGCTGGCCCTCAGGTTCGCCAAGCGGGCCGGGGCCGGTTAGGAGTCGCAATCCCACCAGAGGGTGACGAGCATGCGGCCCAGGGCAACGGTCTGGTCGAGATGGACGCCGATCTCGGCATCGTGCTCGGGACCCACGCAGAGGCGGCGGCGAGCGAAGGCGATGCGGTCCTCACGAGGAGCGTCGTGCCAGAGCGATGGTCGCTCGAACCGCTCGATGTGGAGGTCAAAGCCGAGGGTGACGGCCACCTCGGCGGCGTCCGAGGCGGTTGGACCGGTCGGCCGGTCGATGCCGTGGATGGCCCGCCACAGCGGGCTGAGGTCACTTTGGGGGTGGTGATCGGTCAACTCCACGACAACGCGTCGCTCGGCGTGGCCGGTGAGGGCGGCGAGAAACGGGGCGAGGTCGCCCACGTTGTAGAGAACGTGGTGACACACGACCACGTCCGCCTCGGGAGTCTCAGAGGCGACGTCCGGCCAGCGGCCGACGATCTCTGTGTGGCGCACCCCGCACCGCTCGGCTCCCTGCGCGAACACGTCGAGCATGGCCTGGCTCTCGTCGACGGCGGTCAGGGCGCCGGCCGGTGGGGCCAGGGGGAGGCTGGCGGCCCCACCGCCTGCGCCCACGTCGAGTACCGACCCTCCCGAGAGGACAGCTTCCGTGGCGCGTCGCCTCGACGGGGTGGACGCAGGGTCGGCCAGTGCCAGCTCAGCCGCCCGGGCGAACAGGCCGGGCGGGAACCCCCAGGGGGACTCGGGAGCGGCCGCAAGGACGGTCTTGGGGATGGCCCACTCGGCCAACTGGCGCGACCAGTGAGCCGAGGCGTCATGGGCAGCCCGGGGTAATGCCACGTGGCTGAGCATAGGAGGGGTGACCCCGTGGCCGAGTACCGGGAGCTTGTTCCTGCCCTGCTGATGGTGTGACAACGACCGGAGGAGTGCTTGGAGGTGAGAACTGCCGTCTACCTCCGGACGTTCACACCGGTGATGGTGGCGCCACGCGTGTGAACGGCAGCACTCGACGGTGGTCACGGTGTGCTGATCAGGTGTCGTCACCGGACCGGTGAATGACTTCACCCTTGAACTGAGACACTGAACACGCATTGTTTACAAGTCCATGACACGATGTGGTGACTCAGTGAAGCTGATTTCTCACAGAGCGTCTAGTAATCGCAGGACGCGTCGAACAAGACAAATCCGTCTTCCCGGCATGACGATCGCGTAACTCTCTCGCTCCACCCGAGATCGAACACGGCACGCGTTCGCTGTAAGGTGGCGGTGCCCCTGACGGACCCTCGTGGACCCGAAAGAAGCACAGGTGACAAGACCCCGGGCGTGTCTCGGGGTCTTGTCGCGTCCATCCCTCGGGAGCCCAACGTGAAGCCCAAAGGAAGCACAGAACGTCAACCCCCAAGGCAACGTCAACACCAAAGTCAAAGGCGCGCGTCCCTCTCCCCTGGACATCGGTGGAGCGTTACCAGATGCGTCCGCCAGCTCCGAGAACCTTCTGGGGCCACCCGATCTGGGAGCAAGTCAAGTTCCATGGGATTTGGGCCGATGCAAGAAGGGGGCTCACCGAGGCTCCCGATCTGAACACCCTCACTGAGTGGTCGGAAGATGATGACAATCAATGTTTCGCACAGCGTGGAGATCGTCTTGATAGCCGTGGCGCTATGGGCCACCGTCGTTTACGCCATTCTGCGGATCACTCGACATTGAGGCTCTGAATACAAACACCATCGTCATCGTGGGAATCCGTGGAGCGTCATCGGACGGGTAACCATCTGGGAGCGTCTCTGACACCCGAGCAGGACCCGGCATTTGAGGATGGGGCACTCGGCTGATCTCAAGAACAGACACTCATTGGATCGCTCCTAGGCCAGCGCTCAACCTTGCTACCCGCGACCACATAGATCGCAACATTCACCTCACTCGGGGATAGATAGAGCTGAACGCTCCCATCGCGGTAGCCCGCATTCCGAGCGTCGGCAGGTAGTTTCGCGTTGAGTTCGAGCTTGCTTCGCAGATTCGCCTGGGGAGTCACCCTGCTGGCGTCGCGGATGTATTGACGAGCTTGGTCGGCGTGCTGAGCACTAGTGCCAAGTGGCCAGCCGATGGTGAGAAATGTCGCTGACTCCCATCCACAATGCGCCGGTCCCGCGGCAGCGACTATCACTGAAGACGAGACTTGGTGCCCTTGTCTGCTCCATGCGATTCCTGGCCATGCCGGGGGAGCCCCGAACAGCGACGAGTTGGAGCACGCCGCGAGGATCGTTGCGGCCAATAGCGCCACTGCTGCCATGGCGGGCTTCTGGAACATCACTGTCCTTGGACGTACCCGTTACTTGTGGAGTTCCCAATCATGGCAAAGAGTGGAGTCAGAAAACCGACCGACCGGGATGTGCCGAGTGCGCGCACCTCGGCCCGGAGCTGACCCGAGCGATATTCGCGGCTCAAGGCGATTGCGCGCAGGCCCGGGGCCGAGCGGCCCGGGGTTGATCCGATGGCTTGGCTTGGACGGGGGCGGCGTCAGCCTTTGCGGCCAAGTAAGGCGAGCAGCCTGGTCTGCGCGTCGGCGTCGGCCGCCACCGACAGGTCCGAACCGAACATGCCACTGGCACGCAGCATCTCGGCCTGCGGCTCGACGACGTCGGAGCATCCCTCAACCAGATCGGGGTCGAGGGTGGCGTCCTGTCCAGTAGCGGTGGCCAGGTCCCAGCCATGGATCAACACGTCCAAGAATCGGTGCCCGGCATACACCGAGCCCGGTACCGGCCCATAGGACACAGCACAGGGGGCGTCAAGCGCGCCCGGCGCCTCAAATGCGGACGCCGCAGCGGCGGCGGAGGCATCGTAGGCGGCCAGTGCGTCGGCGCCGAGCACGTCGCCGTCGAACCGGTCCCCGACCTCCTCGATGGTGCGGCCAGCGGCCAACTCGGCCGCCCAGAGATTCCCCGACACGACGTGGTTGACGAGCGCCCACACGTCCCAACCCTCACACGGCGATGCCGTCGCCCACTGGTTGGGCTTGACCCCGGCGACGATGCGGCGGGTCGCGTCGAGGGCTCGGCGGTGCAGCGTGGCGATGTCAGGCATCTCCCCTCCAAGGAAGCGTTCGTGTTTGCCAGCAGGCAATGGTGCTCGGACCACTGGGTCATGAACCCCCGAATCAATGCGCAATGATATTCGCAGATCTCGGTCGTCAATGCCGAACTCGTTTGTGCAGAACTGGACTACAGCAGCGGCGTGATCGTGGCAATCAAGCACCGGACATGACCATGTATCCGTTCTGCTCCCTGACCCATGAGCACCGGAACGGGGATGGCTCGATATTCGTGGTGAGACCCTGGTGGCGACGCCGAGGGGCTCGGGCTCATGCTGCTCTGTGAACTCCCCGTACGGTTGGCGGTTGACTCCCTAACTGCCGTCTTCATCCACATACGTCCTTATACGTCCTTGGTCGGGTTGAGATTCTGTGGAAATCTGACACCTGAGTAAGTGGAATCTCCTGCATCTCCTGCAGGTGATTCTTCGGTTGTCAGACCGTGCGGTGCCGTCCATGGTGGACCTAGTGCAATGGGGACCCCGGGGAAAACCCAACGTCGGCGCCATCGGTTGCCGGGCACGACGACTGCCATGAGTTCATTGGACAGACGATGCGGAAACTGCCTGCGACCGACCGATCCCGCTGGAAGAGCCGTCGACACTCTTTGCCCTGCATGTCGGAACGAACTGAGGGCGGCAAAGGCTTCGCAGGCTCATGTACAGGCTCGGGCACGCGGTGGCCGCGTCCGACAGATGAGTTCTACCGGAATCGCCAGCATCAGAGGGGGCGCCGTCCCTGTGCCTTGTGATGCCGAAGTGGTGCTGGCACCCGGGCAGTCCACCGGCTGACCACCTTTGCTGCAAACGTATTCTCAGACACACTTCGATGGGACCAAAGGCCCTACCGCCTCTGCAGCCAGGGGCCTAACGCTGTACTGAAGGCAATAGAGGTGGTCGACGTTGGCCAACTTCATCGAGCATGAGGCTCGGCTGGACGAGCTGTGGACGGCCACCGTTCTCTGCGGGTTGCTTTGGCGCCTCGTTCCTACACCCTTTCAGATGTCCACCCGAGACGACCCGTGATGGACGAGCCTGACCGACGACAGCCTCCTTCGCTGGCTGAAGAGCAACGAGACCTGACTCGCTCTCGCATTAGGCGAGCCGCTATGGAGGTCGTCGCCCGTCGAGGCTTTGACGCCACGGTCGACGAGATCGCTCAGGTGTCGGGGGTGAGCCCCCGCACCATCTTCCGCCACTACGCCAGCCACGACCAGTTGATCGTCGCCACGGTGAAGGACATGTGCGAGGCCTGCGGTCGCAAACCCATCGAGGGACTGCCTTCACCCACCGACGACCTCGAGGGATGGATCGAGGGCGTGGCGCTGACGATTCACACCCGAAACGCCGAGATCTTCGGAGAGGCGTTCTGGGACATTCACGCCCCGAGCCGCAACGCTTCTGGGGTGCTCTTGGAGGTGGAGGCTCTGCGGCACGAATCCCGAACCCGAGGGGTGCAGTTCCTGGCGAGCCTGGCCTGGCGGAAGGCCGGTGGCACCGGTGAGCCTCCGCAGGATCTGGTGTTGGCGTTCGCCCTCAACTTCTCGGCGTTCACCACCCAGGCACTCATGGTGGACTTCGACCGGACACCGGCCCAGATCGGGGTGCTCACCGCAGAGATCTTGAAGGTGATGCTCCGGCGCGCCGTGGAAGCTCAGCGCTCGGCGGGGGGCGATGTCATCACCGAGCCGATGGAAGTGGCGGACCAGAATGAGATCCGCGTCACGAGCACGACGATCGAGGTTACGGAGGGCGCATGAATGAAGGCAGCGAGAGGATCGTGGTGGGCGTAGACGGCTCCCCGTCCTCGCACCAGACCCTCCGCTGGGCGGCCCGCCAGGCCAAGCTCACGGGCGCGTCCCTGCAGGTCATCACCTGCTGGGAGTACCCGACGAGCTACGGCTGGGCCCCCCCGTACCCGACGGACTTCGACCCCGGGGGTGACGCCAAGCGCACCCTCGACCAGACCGTCGCCGAGGTGCTCGGTCACGACACTGGCATCGACATCGACCGCACTGTTGTCGAAGGTCACCCCGCCCCAGTGCTCCTGGAGGCAGCGCGCGGAGCGTCGCTCCTCGTCGTGGGCAGCCGGGGCCACGGTGAGTTGACCGGCCTGCTCCTCGGGTCAGTCAGCGAGCACTGTGTCGGCCACGCCCCATGCCCGGTCACCGTGGTGCGGGACGTGGGCCGCCATGACGGCAGCGACGCCCGCTAAAGACGTTCGTGTAACTCGGCGAAGGTTTCAGTTGGGGAGTTCAGACCGGCCAACTTCGGGTCGGGGTGATCGACGCCCCACTCTTGGACGCCTCCAATGCCAAGTCGCCTACCCCAACCCGAACCTCTGGTTCGCCACCGACAAACGGTGTCGAACTTCAACGTCGGCATTCTCGATTTCCCCGCTGGGAACAAACCATCGGATGACAGCACCCATCACATCGGGGCCACCACCCTTGACCCATTCGAGGGAGCCATGGCGATCTGACGGAGCTGCCAACTGAAAGATCTCGGCCCATTCGAGTTCGGGTTTGGCGCTCAGCCGCCATTCGATCTCGAACCTGTCGCCGACCTCCTTGACGGTGGTCCGGTCGACGATTCTGATTCCTTCCGTCTTCCTTCCAGCCATATCCAGATCATCCTTCTTCCGCCGTCGGCACCCAACGAAAGAGTACTGAGGCCACCCGGAGTCAGTCGGCTCTCCTAAGGTGGCGATCGAAGAAGGACACGATGCGACGGCGAGCATCCTGAGCCGACGGATCGTGGTAGCCGGAAGGCCCCCCGAACGCCCCCATCACCACCAAGATGGCGGGGGCACGGTCCCCAGCGCCGTCGTGGTCGTTGAGAAAGGCATGCCCCGCGTCCGGATACTCCTTTACGTCGTGGTCCACGCCGATGGCCTCCAGGGCACGGTCGAGCTTCTCGGCGGTTCCCCGGTTGGCCCGGTCCTTGGCGCCGTAGCTACCCACGATGGGGCAGGCGTCTGCCAGGAAGCGCTCGGTGTAGGCGTCCTTCGGAGCCGCCACGCCGTAGTTCACGCTGGACGCCGAGAACCCACGGCCGGAGGCGAGCAGTAAGGCGAACCCGCCACCTATGCAGAAGCCGATGACTCCGATTCGGCCTGTGCTGCCATCCCGGTCGGCCAGCCAGGTACGCACGGCTTCCACGTCCTCGAAGGCCCTTCCCTGTCGAGCACGCAGGTCCCGGGCCACCGAGCGCAGACACGTCATCGTCCCGCCTCGATAGAAGAGGTCGGGCGCCACGGCCAGGTATCCCTCGCTCGCCAGCCAGTCGGCCTGGTTGCACAGGTCCCGGCTCATGCCGAGGGCGTCGTGGATGACTACGACCCCCGGCCACGGCCCCGCACCCGACGGAGTCGCCAGATAGGCGGAGATCGGTCCGTGAGGACTCGGGACCTGGACATCAGCCATCACGTCTCCTCAGCGGTTGGAGGTCGCCGTGCGAGCATATGTCCAAGGGCGAACACCCACCCTCACCACACGACGGCTTAGTACCCGATGGTGCTTACCGTCTCAGTGACTCATAGACCGACCGAGAAGTGCCTTCGATACCGGTCGATGTCCGAAACGACCGCTCGTCACCGGAACCCGCTCGGTATCTGACTGAACATTCTGGCCACGAGCGAGACCCTCGTCCGGCGGCGTACAGTCGAACCCCGGTCCGATTGGCGGTCCGATGACAAGGAGCACACCGATGCATTTCGTCACGACATACAAGGTCAAGCCTTACATCACCCAGGAAGAAACAAAGGAACTCATGGCCGTATTCGCCGCCAACGGTGAAGGACCTGGCACCATTGCTCATTACGTCGCCGCCGACGGAAGCCATGGGGTGGTCATTTCCGAGACCGATGACGCGAGTGTGGCTTACAAGAGCGTTCTCCCCTACACCCAGTGGATTGAGTACCACACCGTGCCAGTCGTAACGATTGCCGACGCCGTCCCGCACATCTTGGAGCAACTCGCCTGAGTTTGGGGGGGTGGAGTCGGGCGTACTGGCCCGTTCGGAGAAACAGGGTCCCAGGTTTGAGGGCCTGGGACCCTGTCGCCGACGGGTCGGAGTGAGAGAGCAACGAGGTGGTAGGGCGCCCGATACTCGGACGCCGTTCACATTTCGTGAAGGCGAGGCGAGGGCGTGACACTACGCAACACGGAGTACCGAATCACGTTCACTTCCGAGTCCGACCGCTTGTACTACTACTTCGCCAAGGACGAAGGCGGTTGGTATCAGATCACAGCGGCGGGTAAGCGACACGAGGCGACGGCCGAGCAGGTCCTGAATCACATCTTGCCTGCGTTGGCCGAGGTTGAGCCGGGAGTGAGGCTCAAGCCGCGCGTGAAGATCACAGTCGAGTACGAGCCAGAGGGAACCTGACCGGAGATAGCTCCAAAGGTCGGCCAACCGCAAGGTGCCTGATCGGGGGAAAGGTCCGCAGGTCGAGGGTCCCAGCCCACACATCTAATCGGGGATTCCGAGCCCCCGTGTATCCATCCGTGGCATGAGGATTGCGTCGAAGTCGGGTAGCCGGGCCGGATGGAGACCCGAGCAGTATTCGCGGCCCCGGAGTGATCCCGGGCGCTTCGGCTTGGCGACACCTTGCCTGCCCCGCCCTCTGAGATGCCAGGCTGACCCCATGGCCGAGCCCCCGGGAACCGAGTCACCCGATCCCTCCGGCGATTCGCCCGCCCCACGGGCGTGGTTGACTCGCAACCTCGTCCTCCTGTCCGTCATCTCGTTCCTCCAGGACACGGCGAGCGAGCTGCTCTACCCGATCCTCCCGATCTTCATCACCGCCGTTCTCGGTGCCCCGGCGGCTGTCCTCGGGACCATCGAGGGCCTGGCCGACGGGATCAGTGCGATCGTCTCGCCGTTCGCCGGGCGGGCGGCGGACCGCCTGGGCCGCAAGCCCCTGATCGCCAACGGCTACGGCCTGGCCGCGGTGGGCAAACTACTCATCGCATTGGCCATGGCGTGGCCAACTGTGCTCGTCGCCCGCTGCGTCGACCGGCTCGGCAAAGGTGTGCGAGGGGCACCGCGCGACGCGCTCATCGCCGACGGAGTCCTGGCGGCCCAGCGAGGTACGGCATTCGGTTTCCATCGAGCCATGGACACCTCGGGGGCAGTGGTGGGACCACTCATCGGGCTCGCCACCTACGAGCTACTCGACCATCGGATCCGCCCCCTGTTGTGGATCGCTGTCATTCCTGCCCTATTGAGCGTCGGGTTGGTGGCGTTCGTACGCGACCCACGGCGTGACCGCGTCAGGATGCCGTCCGGTGAAGCGGCCGAGAACCATTCGACCCGACCCGACGCGGCTGCTCAGGCCCCGCTCCCGCCGACGTTCCGACGGGTGGCGGCCATCCTCACCGTCTTCAGCCTGGTGAACTTCCCGGACGCGCTGTTGTTGCTCCGACTACACGCCATCGGGTTCTCCCTGGCCATGACGATCCTCGCCTATGCGACGTACAACGTCGTCTACGCGCTGTGCAGCTACCCCGCCGGGGCGCTTAGCGACCATCTGTCGCGTGCGCGGATCTATGCGGTGGGGCTCGCCTTCTTCTCCCTCGGGTACATCGGCCTTGGGTTGACCCGGAGCACAGCCTTGTCATGGATCATCTTGTGCGCATACGGCATGTTCGCGGCGTGTACTGATGGGGTCGGCAAGGCGTGGGTGTCATCGCTCGTCGGCCCCGCCCTTCAGGGGCGAGCGCAAGGGATCTACCAGGGGCTCACGGGCATGGCAATCGTGATCGCCGGAGTGTGGGCTGGGCTCATGTGGCATGGCACCGGCGTCGTTCCGCTGCTCGTCTCGGGAACGGTGGCCGGTCTCTTCGCCCTGTGGCTCTTGGTCGCGCCCCCCGATCGACCCCGGGCAAGGGCCATGTTCTCACCCTGAGGTGAAATGCGCGCTCCTGTTCTTCGACGGGCAGGGTGTCTAGCGGGCAACCGGCAGGTGTCCTCGGCCCTCCCGCCGAATGAACCTTCACGAGATCCTGTACCTCGGGTCGACTGCGATCAGGAATCGACACCGACCTAGTAGGTACGTCGCCCCTCTGCGGTCGGCGGCTCCTCTTGGTGGGTGATCGGTAACCTTGGTCTACCGCTGCTAGGCGTGGGGGGTTCGATGATCACCTGGCGGACCAAACCCTGAGTACGCGCCGGGTGACTAGGCGTCGTAGCCATAGAGAGGCAACCGGACGTGAACGCGAGGCGAGACCTGCTCCACAGGTGGTGGGGGATGCTGATCGCGTTCGGCGTTGCCTTCTTCTTGTTGATCGGCGTGACCAAGGTGTGGGACTCGCTTGCTGAACGTGGAGCGGTGCTGCGAGTGGACCGGAACTGGTTCTCATGGGTCACTTCGCACCGGACCTCTTGGGTGGCGACTAGCTTGCGATGGGTTACGTGGTTGGGAGACATTCGTGTCGTCTCGACCGTTGTCGTGGTGTCCACGGTCGTTCTGGTTCTAAGGCGCCGTCTGACCTATGCCGCGTTGATCGCCGCCAGCACGTGGGGAACGGCGATCTTGGTGACGGTGGCCAAATCAGTCCTTTCACGACCCCGACCGGCTCTTTCCCTTCATATCGTCGCGGCCGATGGATCAGCCTTTCCTTCAGGCCATTCGGCACAGGCAGCCGCCTGCTACGGCGCCGTGGCGTGGGTAATCACCGCCGAGACTCGTTCGAGGACGTGGCGAATCCTGGTTTGGGTGATGGCGGTTCTATTCACTGTCGCTGTCGGAGTCTCCCGTGTCTACCTGGGGGTCCACTGGCCCTCTGACGTCGGAAGTGGCTGGGCCGTAGGAGCGGGGTGGCTCGCTGCCTGCGTCGCCATCTCGTTAGGCATCAGGGGCCAGCTTCAGGGACCATGGGTTCTTCCCTCTCGACATACTGAATGAACACCTTTGGCCGGGAGTGGATGCCCCGATCGCAAAGTGCGATATCTGATGGGGCTGTAGTTTCCCCAACGACAGGTCCGAACCGCACTGTATTCGCGCCGGATTGCCATCCCTACCCGACGTCACATCCCCCCGTCATGCTGGTGACGATGACCGCGTACGCACGAGCCTTGACAGAAAGCCGAGCCGCACACCGGGCTTATCGGCGGGCGTTGGTCCCCACCCGGGTGCCTCGTCGAGAGAGTGCCCCCAAGACGGACCCGCAGACCGTTACCGCACTGCGCCGACGGGTGAAGGCCGCCGACGCTCGGTTGGCAGCGTTGCGCCCGGAGTCGGAGTCCCCCGTTGCGGATACGCCGGGGAAAGTGACGCCGGTTTGACGGTCTCCTTATGACGCCTCCTGCGGGAGTGCCAGGCGGCGATCGGGAGCGAACCACTTGAGGGCGACTGTTCCATACAGGATGTAGGACACCACTGGAGTGACGGCTGCCCAGCCCGGACCGGCGCCGGAGAGCACCAGCGAGAAGTTCCCCTTGATGTCGGACCCGATGCTCAGGCTCGTCGACGCTCGTCCGCCGAGAGTTCCTGGTCTGACGGAGTGATCAAGAAGACATCCCGGGCGATGCGCTCCATGCCTCCACCCAGCCCACAAACAACCCCGCTGGAGAAGTCGATAATGCGGCGTTTGAGTTCACGGTCTGCTGTCTGGAGGTTGATGATTACCGGCTCGCCCGCCATCAAGCCGTCGGCGATCTGCTTGGCGTCGGCGAAAGCGGCAGGGGTGACGGAACGGACGTGTGGGCTCAGCGACGTCGAGTGCGAAGGCCTCTTGCGAGTGGTCACCACCACATGGGAACTCTGTTCCCGTTCCCGGGGGGTCACCGCCCGCACCGGCTGGGTCGACGAGAGTCCTTTCTCGTCATCCAAGTCGTAGGTGTGGAGAAGCGTGTCCAGGTGTTCCTCGGGAACGGGCCGCACGTCGTCGTCGTATCCGTCGTCGGTGAGTCCGAGGTAGGTCATACTCCACTTGAGGAATCCCGTGGCCATGCGGCACCTCCTTCACCCCGACGGTACCGATCCTGCGGCGCGAATCGGTGGACGGGAATAGGGACACACGACACCCGGTTGCCTCTGGACGTGGCAGCTAACCAGGTGACACGTCTCGTCGGCATCTACCACGCTGATGGCGGCGTCCTCGGGGAGCTGCGCTACGCCGTCGGGAAGCTCACGGGCCGATCCCACTGCGCTCTGTGCGACGTGACCCACCGAGGTGTCGCACCCCGACGGGAGTGGAAGGAGTTGGCGGGGCGGCTACCAGTCCCGATCACCCTCGTTCACCTCAACGAGCGGACCGAGGAGATGCAGCGGGCGAGTGAGGGGATGACCCCGTGTGTGCTCGCCGAGGTGGATGGCCGTCTGGTTGTGATGCTAGGTCCAGCCGACCTCGACCGCTGCCACGGCGACGTCGGTGCCTTCGAGGTTCGCCTGCGCGACGCCGTGGCGGCTGTGGACGGGACACTGAGCTGACGCGGGCGACGTCTTGTGTGGTCCGAGACACCGGGCTCAGTCCTCGCGCGGGAACTCCACCACCATCGACCACATCCCATGGCCCAACCGCCCATGGTGAGCGTGGCCGTTGGTCGAGGCGGCAATGGCCGGACGTTCGGTCATCCCCGGTGGGAGGGGGATGCTGACATTCCCCTCAACGGAGATGGCGCCGTGCTTCTTCTGCCAAGCCACCAAGTCGGCCACGAACTCAGCCGCCTGCGGGTTGTCTTGGCCCATGGAGACATCATGAGCCACCAGTCTCTGTTTAGGCTCTTCGAGACCCATCAACAGTGCCAAGGCCTTACAGGCGCGCAGGAACATCATCCCCGTGTCCTTGTCGAGCGGCTGCCCGCTCACACCGTGGACCAGCGGCCGCATCTCTTCGATGAACAGCTTCAGGTCGATGTACAACTCGCGTCGGTGCTCGATGATGTCACCGGTCATAGCCACGCCCGTCGCCTTCCGTACGATCCGATACGTGTGCGAGACCGCCATGTCCATCACCATGGCGATCCGCTGAAACGAGGCCCCAGCGACGCGCAACCGGATGATCAACTCGTCACGGTCGGCCATCGGCATCTTGCGCGGATCACCCTCCGATTCCACCAGTACCGACAGCAACTCGGCCATGCGTGCCGGGAGTCGCTCCGCCAACTCGACGACGTCGAGCACCGAGCCATCGGCTGGGAGGGCGGTCGTGGGCATCATCGTCACCTCACCATCGTGACCCACGGCAACTCAGGGCAGGGGGAATGGCCCGGACCGGCAATGCCTGGTGAGGAGAGGTGAGAGGAGGGAAAGGCTTAGAGATGAGCCAGTTGTGTGCGGCATTAGAGAGGGGTCGGACATCCTCGACACGGCAGAAACGAGGCATGTCCCCCCCTCCAGGAACGTGCTGTCTCGCTGGCGGTCGGAGAACTGCGGGTTTCCCTCGACCACGCCCGGGGTGTCGGGGTGCCCGATTTCCTATGTGCCCGATTTCTCCTGCCTACGCGTTCGATTTCCGGCTGCCATCAGGCCCCGCACGCCCACCGGCGCCGGGGTCGGAGATCAGCCGCGGTGTTTCGTCATCATCCGAGCCCCTCGCACCACCGTGATGAAACAGGTGTTTCGTCACCAAAGTGCAGCCTTACTACCTATAAGGGGCTGGGGACCGGCACGAACGCCGAGGAGCGGAAGACCACTTGACCACGCAAACCGGTCTCGTCACGCCTCCGCTCAGCAGAGCTACGCCCGGCTCGGACGATCCAGGGGGAGGGCGTCCCCGGCTGCGGCGCTAACGCTCCCGGTGTGGCCTCTGGGTGGCTGGGCGAAGCCCAGCGGTCCTGGGGCCGCAGGGCGAAGCCCAGGGGGCGGTGGGGGCGCGAGGCGAGGGCGGCGAAGCCGCCACGAGGCTGGCGACTGAGGGGCGGCGGGCGGGGACGGTGGGCACTCAGGATGCAGCACGGCCCCGGATCCGCAGGCTCCTTGTCGTTTAGGCCCTCTCGGGCACTTGGCGGCGCCTACGCCCCTTCCCGAGTACGGTGACGACCCCGACATCGAGGTCGACGTCCTTCCACCGCATCCCGAGCAGCTCGCCCCTGCGGACCCCGGTATCGGCCAGGAGGCGGATGATCGCTTCATCCCTGCGGTCCTCGAAGGTCCGAGACCGGCAGGTTGCGAGGAGCGCCCTCAGATCGTCCTCTGTAAGGATGGGCACTGGCTGCTCGGGGACGAATGGGACCTTCATCTTGGCCATGGGGTCGACGTCCAGATGCTCATCGTCGACCAGCCACCGGAAGAACTGCTGGAGCGCCCGGAAGCGCACCGACGCCGTCGCGGCCGAGCGCCTCCCAAGGAGGTCCGCCATAAAGGCCTCGATGTGTTCGCGTCGAACCTCCGCCACCGAGGTGACGCCCTCCCCCGCCAGATACGTCTGGAGCTGGGTCACCGACTCGCCATACGTCGTGACCGTCTTGGGGGACTTGTTCTCCGCCCGCAGGTGCCGCTCGAAGGACCTCCCGAGCCGCTCCAGGTCGCCTACGCTGTTCACGTTCCACTCCTCCATTTCATCGCCTCGGATTATCTGTGCTCCGAGCGCTGTGCTGGAGGAAAATGTTTCGGGCCTGAGCGTTGAATCCCAGGTCAGGCCCGGAAATATCCGGGGAGTAGCGCAGCCTGGCAGCGCACCTGCTTTGGGAGCAGGAGGTCGGGGGTTCAAATCCCCCCTCCCCGACGCTGTGTTCGTCGGTTCGTCCGACGCCATCGATGCAACACCGAAACCGCCTGCGAGCACCCGACGCGCGGTTCACGCGATGCTTCGGTGGGGTGCGGTGGGCTCCGAGATGCACCACCGTTCGACCACTCACGGTAGTCGAGTGTCGGGATAGGAACGTCCCCGCGACGCAGGCGTTACCTCAGGGTTATTTCTTGGTGCCACCTGTCGCCGTCCCTTGTCAATTCCCCTGCCAGATGTGAGAACTCTTGTGGAGTGAGAGTCCCCCTGAGGTCAATGTCCCCAGAGTTTCCTCAACCCCCCACAAGGAGTTCCTCGATGTCGATCCGACGTGCAGGACGGAAGCTCGGCATGTTCGCGGCCGCGACGACCCTGGCGGGCGCCATCGCCGGACTGTCCTTCGAGGGCGCATCGTTCGCATCCGGGCCGGCTGGGGGCAGCGAGGTCCCGGGCTCCGCTCTGCCGATCGGCTCGTTCACCACAGGTACCCCCTTCTCGAGCGGACAGGTGCTCGAGGTGAAGATCCCCGCCAACTCGACGTTCGCCTCGGGCGCAGGCATCAACATCGTCGAGTGCGCCGCACCTGGCGGCGTCGCACCCTCGGACCCTTCGGATTGCGACGGGCTCACGGAGCAGCCCGACACGATCCTGGCCAACGCCGATGGGTCGGTTGACTACACGGTGACCGGCTCCACTTCGGGCTTCACGGTCTTCGCCCTCCCCGACTCGATCAGCCTGGGCGAGTCGCCGAGAGGGACCCCGGTGTGCAACACGACCAACGAGTGCGTGCTCTACATCGGCGAGAACCAGAACGACTTCACCGCGCCACACTTCTTCTCCCAGCCATTCTTTGTGGCTGCCAACGCCAACGATGCCGGCGGGAATCCCGGGGACGGGTCGCCACCGAAGACACCTCAGGCAATCACGTTCACCTCGACCCCACCGCACCCCGGCCCCGTCGGGGGCACCTACACCCCGACGGCGACCGGAGGTGCCTCCGGCAATTCCGTCGTCTTCAGCATCGACGCCTTGAGCACCTCCGGGGCATGTTCGCTCTCTTCTGGAGTCGTCCATTTCAACGCCGCCGGATCGTGCAAGATCGACGCCGACCAGGCGGGCAACGCCCAGTACGCGCCGGCGCCGACCGCGACCCAAAGCATCACAATCGGGAACCCCGGACCTGGGATCACGAGCGCCAACAACGCCACTGCGACTGAGGGTGCCTCATTCACCTTCCACGTGACGACTGCCGGGTCTCCGGCCCCCAAGCTCAAGGAAAAGGGAAAGCTCCCCAAGGGCATCAAGTTTCACAAGGGAACCGGCTCAGCCACGATCTCTGGAATAGCCAATCCGAAGAACAACAAGACGGTTGGCACGTACCACGTCACCATCACCGCGACCTTCGGCAAGGGCAAGACCAAACAACTGGTGACACAAGCCTTCACCTTGCATGTCATCGCATAGTTGACCCGACCTGAACATTCCGCATTGTCGACGGTTCTCGCCTGAGCCTTCCAACCGATTTCGGTGTCCGGCGGCGAGCATTGGGATCGGCCCCGGGCTGAGATCGACTCCGGCCTCAACCACGGGCGTCGCACGGACTGCAGGACCGACCTTCTGACCCGTAGGAAACCACCGTCCGCCTGGCGCTCAAAGGGCCCGGGGTGCACCCGTTCCGAGGGCGAATCGCCGAGCACGAGGACGAGAAACCGGGTGTCACCCGGCGTTGTGGTGATGAGACTCCCTCCTGCGAGGACAGGCGGGTAACCTCTGGCTTTTCCGCGGGCGTAGCTCAATGGCAGAGTCCCAGCCTTCCAAGCTGGTCATGCGGGTTCGATTCCCGTCGCCCGCTCCCTGGTAGAGGCGCGTTTTCCAACCGTCTCTCGTCTCAGGTTGGCCGCTATGCAACTACCGTACAACTACGAGACTGCGTGCCGCGCCGCCGGGGTTTACGTCTCCTCGGCCAGGAGCCGTTTCAGCCCCTCACGGAGCGCCCTCAGCCGCCTTTGAGCGTCCTGAAGCTCGCTGATCAGGCTCATCGCCTCCTCTCGGTCCAGGGCCGGTGAGCGTGGGTTGCTCATGGCAATGCTGCGTCGCAGTTCTCTAACTCGTGGTAGCGGTCCACGGCCTGAGCCTGCTCCCCCGGTGTGTTGCTCCCAGGATCGGCCAGCGGGTAGCCCACCGGACGACGCAGGCAAGGGAATGGACGAATCCAAGATGTGCATCACTCTTGCGACGTCCAGTTCCCGATCCCTGGGTAGCGCCGAGTGTGATCGAAGAGCTTCCGGCTGTGTATGTAGGGGACGGCTGTCAGCACTGTGATCGCAATCCCAGCTACCGCGAGCGGCTTGCCGATCGACGGCTTCCTGGTCATCAACGCTGTGATCGGAAGTGCGAGCGGAGCCTTATAGCGCGTGAACTTCTTGACCTGAAAGCTCTCAAAGTCGCCTGTGGCACACCAGATCGCAATCGACTCACAGTTTCGATAGCCGAGGTGATACGGCGGCGGCTGGTTGTCGAGAAGCCACTCGGCACGGTCGACCACTTGCTCGGGTGGCAGCATCGGTGAGTAGGTAAGCCCGAGCCACCTAATCGGGTGCGACACCTCTTCTACCGAGCCACCCTGAGTGAAGCTGGCGAGCGACACCTTCCTGATCTGCGTGTCGGCATTGTTGAACAGGTTGCCACCGGCGAACTCGATGACCTCGGAGTCACCCACAGATATACCGTGATGCCAATACGGCACCCCGACTAATCGAAGCCGACGGCAGACTTGAAGATGCTTGCCAGGCAAGAAGGTCACCGAGTGCTCGGCTGTCGTCTATGGCGACTCTCTCCGCGTCGGTAGGCCTGACTGGCGGGCGCCTGCTTTGGTAACGGGGCAGTCTCGGATTTCTGGGCCAACCTCACTCTCCCGTTGGCTTCGCGGACCATCCAAGCACCTCGGAACTGGTCCCAGAACATCTCCCGCCTCGTCGTGTGGATCCTGATAGTGGTGCTGTAGTAGTGGTGCTGTAGCCGTCCATAGCCGGGAGGCTAGGCGCACGTTGTGACACCGAGTGCTTCAGGTAGTCGACGGCTGCTCCTAAGGACAACGAGCCCGAACCGGTGAGGGCTCGGTCTCGTTGCATGGTGGATGTGCTCGGCCTCGCCCGATAGCGGTTCTTGACGGTCGCGTCGCTCTGCGACCCATCGTCAACGCGTTGAGCGAACTTCTGCGAACTCGAGGACCTCTGGGCTGCCCATTCATAGGTCGAACGGCCCTGCTCCTCGCTGCGATATGCGGTCAGGCTGATCCAACAGGTGAGGCCCAGTCGGAAGGCGCCCTACAGGGTCCAAGCCACCTGATCGACCTCTTGGAGCCTTCGAGCTTCTCCGAGACCCCTCAGACTAAGGTTCAAGGGAAACGACGCAACTGCGCCATTGGCCATCATCTCGTGGCCAAAGCGAAGCAGTTCTCGATCACCGAGGGACTCGACAGCCTCGGGGAACTCTGACCACACGGCGTCTCTCTCGCGACCGCTGAGCATCCCGGCGAGCAGGATCCGCTTCTCTTCTTCGGTGTACTCGCTCATTGATCGTCTGAACCCCCTCGTATCATCGCCGCTTGGATCGTGGTGGGCCCTACGAAACCATGAACGGTAGTGACGCTGTCGATGACGACACGATGCAGTGGAGCTCTGTCTTCGCCGCCTCCCGCGTCGCACGCAGATCCTCGATCTCCTGTGACGATGAAGAATCTTCGATCTCCGTATCGATGAGCTTGATCGTGAGTCGGAGTTCGGCAACCCGCCTCGACTCTGTACGCGACAGCGGCCTCACTGTGGGGACTTCTCTCGTCCGTTTCGTTCTGGGCACACTGACCTCAGGTATCGGCAGCCGATCCGGCCAGCCTGAGCCCGACGGGGAACAAACTGTCCGCCCTCAGATCGCCCGGACCCGTTTGGCCTGGAGACCCTTAGGTCCTTGCTCAGACTCGTAGTCGACCTTCTGTCCTTCTACCAGTTCTCGGTAACCCGAACCCTCGATGGACGAGAAATGAGCGAAGACGTCGGCTGAGCCATCGTCAGGGGTGATGAACCCGAAGCCCTTGGTGGCGTTGAACCACTTCACGGTGCCAGTAGCCATGATGTTGCCTCAGTTCTCCACGCTTGAATACTTGCGGGAGACCTTGTGGCAACCGGCAACGACGAGCAGCTCGCGTGAGATCAGACTGTTCGCTGGCAATCAGCATAGGCAGCACCGCCCACGCCATGTCGATCACCCGTCGATCACCCGGAGGTCGGCGAGGCGCAGGACTTTGCGATGCCGTGGATGGCCCCACGCCCCGCCGCATCCCCCTTGGGGTGCCCCTGGTGAACGATGGGGGGCCATCGACCCCCCGGAGCTACCAATAGCCACGGTAGGTCTCGGAGTGGGGAACGTCTTCGTCAGAAATGAGGGTCCCGAAAGCATCGACCCCTCGACGTCCACGCTGCCGGTTCACTCGCCGCCCGCAGCTCCACTCCCGCCGCGAAGCCATCATCCAGTGGGAGTGGGGCCAGCGCATCGAAGGGGTTCGTAGGCGTCCCTGTCTCGGGGACAACGACTCGGTACCGGGGCCAACACCCTGCAGATCTCGGGTCCGTATACAGGACATCGAGCGGGTGGAGTCCCCCAGGGGTAGTCTTCGCACAAGGTGATCTCCAAGGGGAGGCTCACTATCGACGACGCCTCAGACCCCGCCGCCGCCGAGGAAAGGGCGACGCCATGAGCGGAGCTTCTTCGACTTCGGCAAGTCGACTCGTATGAGTCCCGGCAAGGACGCACCAGGCTCTCAGCGGGTAGATCTAGAAATCCCGGCCGAGGCTTCGGTAGGGCCAACCTCGACGGAGTGGGTGACCGAACCCAGCGTCGCGCAGATCGACCGGCCTGCCGCCGACACGAATCACGCTGGACCTCGACAGCTTCGGCGGCTGCTCGATGCCGTCATGTTGGTCGGATCCGACCTCGATTTGGCCATGGTCCTGCGGCGCATCGTGGAGGCTGCTCGGGAGCTGGCGGGGGCTCGCTACGCAGCTCTCGGTGTTCTCGATCCGTCTCGCACGTACCTCGCTGAGTTCATCACGGTAGGACTCGACGACGACCAGCGCGCTCGCATCGGAGAGCTGCCAAAGGGTCACGGCATCCTCGGCCTCCTCATCGTCGATCCCCGACCCATCCGCCTGCCGGACCTCGGTGAGCATCCCGAGAGCTTCGGCTTCCCGCCGCACCATCCCCCGATGAAGAGCTTCTTGGGCGTACCTCTCTATGTGCGGGGGGAGGTGTTCGGAAACCTGTACCTCACCGACAAGGAGGACGAGGACGGCTTCTCGGACATCGACGAGGAGTTGGTGCTTGGCCTCGCCACCGCCGCGGCACTGGCGATCGAGAATGCCCGACTCCATCAGCGCGTGGGAGAGGAGTCTCTTCTCGCCGACCGAGAGCGGATCGGTCGAGATCTGCACGACACCGTCGTGCAGCGACTCTTTGCCACGGGGTTGGCAATGCACGGCACTGCCAATCTCGCTGAGCAACCCGGGGTGGTCCACCGGCTGCACCAGCACGTCGACGACCTCGACAGCACGATCCGAGAGATTCGCATGGCGATCTTTAAGCTGGAGGCGACGCGTTCATCGGACCCAAGTCTCCGGCGTGATGTGCTTGACCTCGTGGTTGGATCAGCCAGGATGTTGGGCTTCGAGCCCGTTCTGGACTTCGCTGGTCCGATTGACAGCTTTGTCCCCCCGAATGTGGCGAGCCATCTGTTGGCTGTGCTCCGGGAGGCGCTGTCAAACGTGGCCCACCACGCCGAGGCCACCCATGTCGAGGTGACGGTGCGAGCCGACAGCAATCTCCTGCTCGAAGTGGTCGACGATGGGAGAGGTGTCGGACCTGAACCCAATCGACAGGGCAACGGATTGCGCAACATCATGGGCCGCGCCGAGGAACTCGGAGGCAGCGCCTACATAGCACCCGGTGCAGACGGTGGCACCAGGTTGCAGTGGGTCGTTCCTCTCACGATCTGATGGGGACCTAAAGCCCCGCCTTTCGGGATCCGTCGTATTCGGCGATCCGTCTTCCGGAGATCCTGTGCGGGGTGATGCGCAGGACGTGGTCCCGGTCTTCGGGCACCCAGCCATCGTCTAGCAGCTCCATGGCCGTGGCGATCTCCTCTGCTTTACCGACCTCGTCCGATGGCCCGACGACCATCACGCTCCACCCACGGCGGGCCTCGATGTCGAAGTCGTCCACTTCGAAGGCCACGACCGCCTTTCGAGACGCCGTATAAAGATTCGTGCCCTGCCCCGCCCGGAAGAGGATGGCGTTGTCGCTCACGCAGAAATGCACCGGAAAGATCTCAGGGATCGCGCCGACGCTCAACGCGACGCGCCCGATCGTCGCTTGGGCCAGCAACGCCATACAGTCCTCTTTGGAGACCACCTCCAGACTGCCCCGTGGCACTCAAACAACCCCCCACTCGTCCGCGTCCGAGTCTCCTCTCCGTGACTCTCATTCGTCAGGGCCGAAAGTCCCGAGTGGCCAGGTGGGTGCCGGGCCGTGCCAAGCTGAAACGCCCGAGCGCGAGCAGTATCGGTGGTCGGTCGCCGGTGGTGGAACGCTGACCAAAACAGTTGTCAAACTCGTTCCGGCCCGTTGACGTGAGTCATCGGCAGTCTTATGGTGATTGCTGCCGGTGACGACTGGCTCAGGCCACGCACGAGCAGGCCGGTCCAGAGCCAAGGCCTTGGAAAAGCGACCCCAGGGGGTCGCTTTTCCACGCTCGGTCCCGGGCGGCGCACGCCCTCAACGCCGTCGAGTCTACGGGCACCGCTGTCCTCGTCCACCAGTGGTGAGGGTTAGTGGGGACTGTGGTGCCCCGAGGAGCCACAAGTCACGGTACGCCGGAGCGGACCGTGACTAGGGGCGGCTCTGGTGGTCAGCGTCCCCGAACCCACCTACGGGTGTCGAAAAGCGTGAGTGCAGGTCCCAGCCCGGCGTCCACGGTGAGCGCGGTGGCGACAACGTGACTGCCAACACGGCAGCTAACCCTGACATGGCAACAGGCAGAGGTGCTCGTCATTCTTCGGGATGACACCGAGACTGATGCCAGGGCATCGTTGGACCGATCAGGAACCCTGTGCAGCTTTGCGAGTTGAGCTGTTCAGAGCGACGCGGGAACCGCCAGGCCCTTCCCCCGGGGTCTGGCGGTTTCTACGCCGCCCCTTGGAGCGGAGCAGTGTAGGTGCATCACAGATCTGCCCACGTGACACGGTCATGTTGACCGAGTACCGCGCTATTCGATCGGCAGGGTCTGGACCCAGAGGGAACGTCAGTGGGTCGGCGTGACGTTCGTGAAGGCCGTAGAGCCTCAACGACTCAAAGTCAAAGAAGACCGTGGCCCTCTGGTGCCGTGCCAGCGCCGGGAGTAAGCGAGTCACCTACCCAGACCACGAGATGTAGAGTCTGCATCGCGGGTAGGCATACCCTTCCTTACGAGAGGCAGCCGTGAACGAGGCCGAACGCCGGACGGGCTGTCAGGGCGGTGCCTACGTCGGTGGCGAATGGTTCAGTGCCAACAAGTTGCGCGCCGGTGGGCGCCGGGTTTCGGACATTCTCCGAGGCGACATCGGGATCTGTCCGAGTTGTGAGCAGTCACGGCTTGGTGCCACCGACGGTCCCGGCGGCTGCCTGTTCCGTGAGGGATCGGAGTGCCCCCACTGTGGGCATGCCGCGGTGGCGGACGGTTAGAGGCGTGAGCCCTGAGCCGAGCGCCGGGTTTTGAGCCGAGGAGGAGGGCGGCGAGGCGCAGGACACTCATCCGGATTGGGGAAAGCACACCCTCATGAAACGGTTGGGACCTTCTCCCCTATAAAGCCAGCCCGCAGACGCGCAATCTGATGGAAGATCAGTGCGGGATGGAACGCCATGGCGACAGGCAGTCTGGATGCGCTCACGAGGGAAGAGTGCCTAACGTTGCTCAGCCAGGCGGGTATCGGACGCGTCGGTGTCAGCCTCGGGGGGCCACCGGAGATCTTGCCGGTGCATTTCTGCCTCATCGATGACGCCATCGTGTTCCGCACAGGAGAGGGCACGAAGCTGCACGCCGCCTCTCGCGGGGTGGTCGTCGCGTTCGAGGTCGATGACTTCGAGATCGATGCCCGGTGCGGGTGGAGTGTGCTCGTCGTGGGACGGTCCCGCCGAGTAATCCACCCCGCAGAGATCCACGACGCCCGCCAACGGCTGCAGCCTGACGGCTGGGTACCGGGCGACCGGGACCGTGTCGTCCGCATTACCCCGAACAAGATCTCGGGGCGGCGGATAGCGGAACGGCCTCCGGCAACCTCCAGCATTCGACTTCTGACGGCAAGGTCATGATGGACCGGCCTCCTCGGCTCGCTGATTCAACTCCTCCACCGGAGGAACGCGGTGGTCGAGTCCGAGAAGCAGTCGCCACAATCACCATCCGTACGTCGAACTTCAGACGACCCCATGACCCGCAGGAGCCCGACATCTCCGTGCCGACCGATCCCCCGCCGCTTCCGACTTACCCTGCGTGGTCTGAACGCGAGCATCGGTGGGTGGCCATGACCTTCGTCGAACACCAGGCCTGGCTCACTCGTCCCGATCTCGATCCCGCCGAGTTCGCCTCTGGTCAGTTGGCGTCATAGCGCTCTTGGCTTGTGGGCTGGCGTGGCCAGCACACAAGGAGCCGTCAGAACTCCCGCTCGTCGATTACCTCCCGGTGGAACGCTTGAAGCTGTCTGCCCGCTTCGCGCACCACCGGGGACATGTTTGCCGCGGCAAGGTGCTCAAGCTGACCTGCGCTCACAACGACGGCGAGGTCGATGAGTGCGTCTTCAAGTCGGGTGAGTCGATCGTTCACGTCCATAGAACTCACCGACGACTCGGTGCCAGGTGGGAGTGCCCCTGGGCGTGGGCCCGCCACATCTGATACGCCTGTTTGCCAGCTAGATAACCCGAGGGGAATGGTCCTGCTTCAATCACGCCGCTTCCACAGGTACAGATAATCGTGTAATACCAGGTGCCGTCGATGAATCCGATCGGTTCCTCACGGGCAATCTCATGCGCAACTTTACGAATCCTATTCGTGTTCACGACAACCTCACCTTCATAGCCAGATCCATCAAGTATCCAGTCCCCACGAATGGGCAGCCCTGGAGTGTGGCCGTTGGAACATGAATGGTCTCGTGGCCATCATCCATTCGCATGACCACTGGACTTCTCTCTCGCCTCAATCCCACTGATCGGGCGGGCCGGTCAGTATCCGGCCACTGAGTAGCGGGAGTGGCTGCGACGCTAGAGGCAACGTTCGGAGAAAGCGCATCGGGATCTAGTGCTAAGAGTGCTTCGATGTGACGACTCGGTCTCAACGGGCGAGTCAGCGTGATGGTCATAATCGTTCCTAACGGATTCGCACGTTCGCAAGGGCGCTTCGATAGAACTGGATCCATAACGGAGCGGCGTCGATCAAGTTCTGACGTATCCAAGACGAAACGGACCTTGGACCCGTTCCGAGAGATTGAATATCCCGCATCTAACGTCCCTCCTTTGACTAGGTGACCCAGCCTGGTGACCCATGGGTGCGGCGCCGCCCCAAGACAGACCCCGACGCCAACTGCGAGGGCGCGCCGGGCGAAACACCTGCCGACAACGCTGCACTGCGCGGAGCGTCGGATGGCGAAACCGAACCGCGAAATACTCGTTCTGCATCACCGTGATGTTGGGCCAGAGTCGAGGTGCCCCATTGCATTGTCAGCGACTGCCGCGATCGAGCAGTGGCGCCCCAGTCCAAAAGCAGCTTGAGCGCAGTCCTGTCATAACCACCGGTTAGCTCAAATATCACGTTGGCCACCTAAGTCACAGTGGCAACATGTTTCTCGGGGACGCCAGTGCTGTCAATGGGGGGATTGTTGAGGTGATGTCGTTGCCGTGCGCTCCAAAGGCTCGGCATACATAGCGCTCTGAAATCGTGCTCAACGTGTCGTGTTTGACCGGCCACAGTTTGTGCCTTCTGGCCGCGAGCTATTGGAGATAGACGCAGGTCCACCCGCGCTTAGGGCCACTATGCGACCTCGCTGCGTCCCCTCACACTCAGATTGGATGGGAACACAGGGCTGACAACTGCTCCCGCACGGAGAGTCACCACTCGGCGTGGGGAGGCTGTTTCGCGTTCTCGGTGGCTCCGAACCTGGGTGATCGCCTCTAAACCTCAATCCACCGATCCGCCCTCTCGAAATACGTCATGACGCCCTCGGGCAGGGTCAGTAGGTCGCGTTGGGCATCGCCCCCACTTGCAACCAGTGGACGGGCATGGAGCGTCAAGCCCTCGTGATCGTCGCCTCTGTTGTCAGCGCGTGGACTCGTCTGCGGCCGCGCCGGTCCGCCATGGGATGTTCAGATGAGCAGGGGCAAGGCGCGGATGCGGTCGAGAGCGACGGTGAAGCTCGTTGCCCAGGGCCACCGGTCGGGCAGGCGCAGGACGAGCCGACCGCTCCGGTTCACGAGCCGGCCCGGGAGGGCGATCAGACGAGAGCGCACGGTGCGGGCCACGGTGAGGTGATCGTCATGGTGGACATGGCCAAGGCGAGAGGTCCAACGGACGAGGTTGTGCGCAAGCACGGCACAGCCGAGCCACGCCGCGTTGGCGAAGAACCGTCCCGACGGGCAGTGCTCGAGTCCGGCACCCTCCTTCAAGTCGCGGATGGCCAGCTCGACCCTGGCGTGGTCGCGGTGGAACTTGTCGACGTCGATGGTGGGCATCTCGAGATCGGTGATGAATGCGTGATGGCGCCAGTCGGGCCAGAGAGCCTGTTGAGCAGGGTCGGTGAGCCGGGTGCGCCGCACGACCAGGCGCAGGTGTCGGTGGTCGCCCTTGGCACCGGTCAGATAGGTGGTCTCGGCCACCTGGGCGGCACCGCCGTCGGGGTAGACGATGGCCTTCCACGCCGACTCGTCGATGGCCTCGATGCAGGCACGGATCCGGGGGCCGATCTGGACCGTGATCGACCAGGCGACCCCGAGCCGGGTGAGAATGTCGATCAGCGCGTAGGAGAAGAACCCCGCATCGGCTCGCATCACGAGCGGACCACTGGCCCCCGCCCGACGCACCCGGGCCACCAGCTCTTGGACGAACCGCTTGTGGCCGCGCTGCGACGAGCCCTTGCGCAGCCGGGCATGCAGAACCTCGCCGGTCGTCGCCCATGTGGCTACGAGCGGGTGATAGCCGAGGATCCTCGTGTAGCCGTAGGCCGCACCCTGCTTGGCTTTGCCATAGACACCGCAGATCGTCGAGTCCATGTCGATCGTCATCGGCGAGCGGCCCGGACCGGAGCCGAGCGACCAGGCCCGACGGATCGTCTCTGCGATCACGGCGTCGAGCTGGCGGACATGCCCGAAGGTGAACGAGCGCAGGAACGTTCCGAGTGTCGAAGGCGCCATTACCCGGAACGGGAGGACCCGGTGGGTGGCACCCGCCCGCAGCCGGTCGGCGTGATCGATGTGGGAGCCACCCGCCAGGATCGTCGTCACCAATGTGAGCACCTTGCGACCCGGACGGGCTCCGCCCACCCGGCCGACCAGCCTCACTGTGGCATTGACCAGCTCCTCCAACCCCAGCCGGACCATCAGCGTCGCTGGCACAATCAGCCCGGCGTCAGCCACCAGACTCGGATCGTCGAAGGTCACCTCGATGCGGTCAAGACCGCGCGATACTGAAGCCACTGAAAGTGCCTCCTTGGGACTGGACGAAACTGCGACTCGACACCGCAATTTTCCCAGTCCGGGAGGCACTTTCCGCGGATACGCGGATGTCCGTCAGCGCTAGTTCATCGGTGGATCAAGGCTAAAAGGGTCGGGGGGTTTCCGGTCGACCCCCGGTCGTGCGGCCACAATCAGCTGGCAACGTTAGCCCGCCCCCCACCCCTTCTTGCCTGCGTGGCACCGGGTACGTCAGCGGCCATAGCGCCACGGGCGCCACGACCGGCATCGGCACGGTGCGCCTGGGCCAGACGGACACACAACACGTACGGATCCCAGAGTACCGACCACCCCGCTTCTCTCACCGGACTCCGGTCGTGACCGGCCCTTTCCGGATGTCCCGGCGGTCAGCCAGGAGCGGTTCCGTGAAAGACCAAGGTGAGGTCCATGTGGGTGGTGCGACCGGCCTCGACCTTGCCGATGTTTCCCCACGTCGTGTTGTCGGTTCCCCGCAGGTCGATGGTGTAATCGCCGGGTGCAAGCGTGAACCCATAAGGCTGTCCCAGATGTAAGGGCTGTCGGGCTACAGGCACGCCTCTTCGCAGAACGACGACCTGGTTTCGTGACAGCAAGGACTTCGGTGGGACCCGGCCGACGAATCCGATCCGCCCAGTGAGTACCCCGGTATGCGATCCACCGCAGGCGGCGAGGAGCGCGACGACCAGAACTAATGCCAACAACGGCATTCGAGTCCATGTTGGGCTCATCATCACATGGTTGGACGAATCGGAGGAGTCATCGGTTCCTCGGGTCCGGCCCGACCGGGATCCCCAGACTCGGGCGCCCGTCGGAGCCGCTAGGCGCACAGGATGCACCGAGTACCGTGCACCCCTAGTCCCGTTGCCGATCAACCCCGACCCCGCTCGGGTGCGGCACTTCCAGTGCGGTCGCTACCTGATGACCCATTTCAGAAGTCGCCGCATGGGCTGCCACCCTTGACCTCCGTGAGTGGGGTGGAAGGCTGGGTCGCAAAGAACCCGAGGAACAAGCGGTCACCTGTCGTGGTGCCAGGCACGACGATGGTTCCTCCCTGCTCTTGGCTGAAGTCTCCTGGCGGGTCAAGGCTTCACACCTGGCTCAGCGTCATCCCAAGAGTGGCGCCCGTGGCCGTCATCAGCGATGGGTCGCCCGATCCCGTGGGACGCGGCGACGTGCCGACGACCGCCAGCCCTCCTCGCAGATAGCGGTCGCCGGTCAGCCTTCCCGTCGTGAACTCCAGGGACAGATCGCCCCACTGAGCCGGCCGCCTGTCCCTCGAAGCCCGACAGCTACCTCGGGGACGGGGCATTGTCACAGACAGTGGCTAAAGGTTCCGCTCCATCGTGCCGATAGGCGAACGGAAGAATTGTTCGAACGTTGTATTGCACATGGGAGGGGCCATGCTCAAGTCCATGCTCACGCGCATACGTGAGAATAGTTTGCGGGAGTTCGACGGAAAGGAAGCGGCTCAGGCTGGCTTCACATTGATCGAGCTGATGGTGGTCCTGTTGATCATTGCCATCCTGCTCGCCATCGCTATCCCCACCTTCCTCGGGGTTGCCAATTCCGCCGGTGACCGCGCTGCTCAGTCGAACCTGACCAACGGGCTTACCGAGGCCAAGGCGCTGTACCAGACCGCGGCCACGTACTCCCCGTCGGGGACAGCGATGACCATCGCCACGTTCTCGTCTTCGGCACCGGAGTTCTCGTGGACCACCGGTGGTTGCGATGCCACTCACGCCAACTGCTTGAGTGAGCAGGTGGTCGACGCCAGCGCCGTGGGCGACGGGCAGGGCCTCATCCTGGCGGCCTACAGCTCCAAGACCCAGTCGTGCTGGTACTCGTTGGACCTGGAGTCCACGCCGTCGTCGTTCACCGACACCGCACCCGCCGTGGCCTTCATGACCAGCGGCGTGGTGCCGACGTCAACGGCCGGCACGTTCACCGCCGGCGTGTTCTACGCCCAAAAGAAGAACGCCGTGTCGGCGACCAACTGCAACGCCAGCTGGGCCGCCACCCAAGGGGCGTTCGGTTGGGGTCTGAGCTACGCCAGCCCGGGAGCCGCTGCCTGACCTGGTCGGCCAGCTCAACCGAAAGAATCTGCACTGTGGCCCCCACTTCGGCGGGGGCCACAGTCGTCCGCCTGTGCCCCAATGGATCCTGGGCACCACCCGCCTTCTAGAGACATCGCTGCACGCTGGCGTGCACCTCGGTGGTGTTCTTGCAGACGCCTGATGTGGTCGTCGTCGGAGACCCCAGGTAGGGAGCCATGTCAGCAACCGCAACGGTATGACTCGTCATGTCAGGCGGTGACCACGAAGGTCCCGACCATGCCCTTCTGCGCGTGCCCCGGGACTGCACACAGGTACTGATAGATCCCCGGCATGGTGGCGGTGAAGCTGAGCGTGGCGGTGTGCATGCCAGCCGATGTCGGGTTCCCGAGGAACCACACGGCCGAGTCGCTGAAGGCGGGGCGAGTCGTCATCATCGGCATCCACGAGGACGCCGACCCGGTGGCCGCGACGACGAGCCCATGGGCGGTGTCGGTGTCAGCGTTCACGACCTCGAGGCTGACGCTGGCTCCGACCTTGACTGAGACTGTGGGATTCACCAGGCCCGCTATGCGGAACGTCTCGTCAGGCCCACCCGAAGGGCTCGCCAACGCGACGAGATGGACGGCGGTCCCCGAGACGGTCACGCTGTTCTTCGCCTTGTCCACCGTCGCGTTTCCAGGGACCTCGTTGCCAAGCCTGGTCGCGTCGGCCGGGCTCACCCGGGGTCCGGGCGCATCGGCGAAGAGCACACCCATGATCTTGCCGGGGTCGGTGCCAGATCCCATCATGGAACCCGGCAGCGAGCCACCGTGCATCCAGCCCGGCGCGTTCGTGCCGCCCATCATCCAGCCGTAGGAGTACGTATCGCCCATCATCGAGCCGCCGTCCAACCTGCCCATCATCGACTGGTAATACGAGTAGCTCGATGCACCGGCAGTGGTTCCCTGCGGCGACGAGGATCCACTACCGGCGGCGAGGGCCAGACCAGCGCCGAGCCCGCCCGCCGCGAGGGCTGCGACGCCGACGATCGCAACGAGACGGGCTCGACGCTTGCTGGTTCCTCTGGGGGAGGACTTGCCGGGGTCCAGATGAGGATTCGGGCTCTGGGTGGTGACTGTGCTCATTGGTTGGACCTTGACCTTCCTACGCGGAGCGCTGTTGGTAAGGGAGTGTGGTCACAGTCGCAGGTGCCGGCCCGGTGGTGACCGGTCAGTGATCGCCGGTCTCCTTTCACTGGGTCCCGACACGATCGGCATTCATTGTTTCCATCGTGAACTCCGGATGCGGGTGGGGGGTAGGGCCATTCGTCCCGCCCGGAGCGGTGATGAAAGGCTCGACTCCTTCGCGACGCCATCCCCAGATCGCCACACCGATCTGAGACGAGCACCGTCCCTGACGCCGGGCGGGGCTTCCGGACAGCGGGCAAACTGCAGTTCGTCCAACAACGACGAGGCAGCGACGCGCCCCTCGGCCTCGCTCAGGGATTAGGCCGTGGCGAACAAGGTGAAGTGTCGTCGACCGTGAGCTTGTCCCACAGCAACGGTTGCTGCGGGCAGTCGCCCAGGCGCTCGGGCCGGTCGATCTCGCCGGCGCTGCGCCCGAGTAGGCCGACGATGATCTGCATCAAAGTGCTCGTGCCCGAACCATTCTCGCCGACCAGACCGACCAGCTCTCCGGCACGCACTTCGAGGGACAGCTGACGCAGCACGGCAACGTTTCGACGGTGCCATGGCGGCCCGGCAGACAAACCTTGGACAGACCGGCCACGGTGAGGATGGCGTCGCCATCGAGGGCAACATTCTTGGACTCGGATTCACCCAGGTCCGACTGGTCCTCACCGGCGCGGACACCGGTGGTGCCTTCGCCGTCTCCCAACAGCCCCTCCAGCCCCGTGCCCCAGCGGGGCCGCTTCACAGCCATTCGAATGAGGACGGATTCATCTACGTGGTGCGGGGGCGGATCGGCGCACAACTCGATGCACGCGTCGTGCAGGCCGATGAGGGGGCGACGGTGATGGTGCCGAAGGGCATGCGCCACACGTTCTGGAATCCCACCGAGGACGGTGCCGAGGTCCTGGAACTTTCACGCCCGCCGGATTGGAAGGGTGGTTCTTGGAACTGGCGGAGATTGTGGCTGCAGGCTCGTTCGAGATCGAGGACATCCTGGAGAGCGGACGTCGCTACGGAACCGAGCTGGACCTCGACAGCCTGCAGCCGCTCCTGTCGACACACGGGCTTGTGCTACCAGCTCGATAGGCGCCGTCGGGTACCTTGTGAGACCAGGGTGTCACTCGCCAGTCGGAGAACCGGGACGTCGGCTCTCCCAGACGAACCAGAGTTCTCGCGGTCCTGTTCTCGGTGGACGCTACGAAGGACCCACCGACAGCAACGGAGTGGCCGGGTGTGTCGAGTCTGGTACACCCGGATCGTGGGCCGCAGGCGCGGGCCCGCTTCTGTCGCTCGCTCTGGTGAGTGACGCGCCTGCCGGTTCGCCACTGCTGGCGACGACGATCTGATCGCGCCCGCCAGCTTTGGCTCGAAGCAGGGCGTCATCGGCCAGGGCGACCACGTGTTCGAAGTCCTCGGCTTGATCCGATGAGGCCACGCCGAAACTCACCGTGAACGTGGGAAGGTGACCGGACTCGAGTCGCAAGGCGATCCGCTCCCTGACCCGCTCGAGAACCGCGACGGCCTCGTCGATCGAACAGGCTGGCAGCATGATGACGAACTCCTCGCCTCCGTAACGGCACGGGATATCCGAAGGCCGGAGCGCGTCGCGGAGCACCTGTGAGAACGTGCGAAGAGCCCGGTCGCCGGCGTCATGGCCGAACACGTCGTTGAGCTGTTTGAAGTGGTCCAGGTCCCCGTATGCCAGCACGTAGGAGAGGCCGCTCTCGTGAAGGTCACGGGCCTGGCTCTGGAGGCTCCGCCGGGTCAGGAGGCCGGTGAGAGAGTCACTGTTGGCCTCGGTCTGAGAGACCTGGAAAGCGCGCAGCATCGCTAGGCGTTCCGACGCCCTCGTGACGACCACCTCGACGTCGCGGCGCACCTCGCCGTTGGGGGGAGAGCCGTCGACGGCGGTGACGTGGACCACGCCGACCGCGTTGCCGCTGATGCTGACCGGGACGCACAATGCCGAGCAGGCTCGTCCTCGCAAGTAGGGGCAGGCATCGAGTGCGTTGCTCTCGGGGAAGGTCATCGTTTGTCCGCGACTGGCGGCCGGGCAGTCGTCGGGGGAGACCACCGCACATCCGAGGTCGTTGGAGCCCGACGACGAGACCAGCACCTGCCGGAAATGGGCCCGGCTCGAGTCAGCGAGGAGGAGTTCGGCACGCAAGCCAGGTGCGGCGTCATGGAGGGCCACAGAAACCAGGTCGAAGACCGGTGCTTCTTCTTTGGCCATCTCCAGGGCGCGCTGGAGGCGACCCTCGAATTCGATACGCCGGGAAATGCGGGACTGGACAGCTTCGCGGCCGGCCAGATCATGCTCGAGCCGCAACGCCTTGCGAGTGAGGATCGTCGTGACCGCGATCCCGAAGGCGACGCCGATAACGAGGCTCGCCAACAAGCTGTTCCGGGCGTCGCTGGCGGCAGCTTGCACCTGATGGCCGGTCTGCTCCAGACGAGCCGTGATGGTCGCCTGGAGCGACGCGAAGGCGGCATCCAGATTCTTGTCGGCAGCCTGCTCGGTGGCGGCGACCAGCGCGCTCTGTGGTGATCGTGCCCCGGTTGTCAGGAACGTGGCCAGGCCGGTTCTCGATTCGACGTAGGTCGCGTAGCGCCGGGGCAGGTCAGGGGCGAGTCCGGTGTTGGCCGGCAAGGAGAGGTACCGGTGGAGGGCGAGATAGCTCTGGTCGACAGCAGCCGAGCCCACCACGGCGGAGGCCAGCAATCCGGGGCTGTCCGCTCCCACGAAGGCCTGCTCGGCCAGCAGCTGAAAGCTCGCCACCGCGGCCCGCGCCACCCTCACCGGAGGCTGGAGCACGAGGAAGCGATTGTTCAAGAGTGCGGCAGACCGCTCCGCCCGAGCGGATTCGACCACTCCGAGCGTCCCACCGGCAACCGCCACCGTGATGAGGATGGCCCCGAGGGCAATGAGGGCCCGGTGAGGCGAGTAACTCCCACCCCGATTCAAGGCCACGACTCAGCTCGCTCGCAAAAGGTGATGCACCCTATGACATCGGTATTCTTGGGTGACGGCTGAAGGCATCGGCAAATCGATGTGTCGACAGACGCCCAACAATCGCCAGTCTGGTCATCTGGTCGGAGGAACGGTGCTTCGGATCGTGTTTCGGCCGGACGCTCAGGTGGCCACCGCCTGCCAGGCGGAACCACCCCGTGGTGAGCGTCTCCCGAGCCCCCTGTCCGGTCCACGATCGACTCACCATCAGCTCACGACCCTCGGCGGGGGAAGGGATGGCCCCGGCGGCGCTCCGCTACAGGGTCGTCGGCACCGCTCCTACGACATCGGTGATGCGGATGCCGAGCTCCGGAAGAGACCCGATGAACGGGGCGTCGCCGAATGCAAATATCCCGCCGTCGGACCCGATAAGCCAGTAGCCGTGGGCGTCCGCGGTGGGGACGAGCCCGATCACAGGGCTGGTCGGATTGACGCCCAAAGCGGGCAGTGATCCGAAGTAGCCGGCGTCACCGAACTGGTAGACATCTCCGCTCTGGGTCACGATCCAGTAGCCACCGCCGTCGGGGGTCGAGGCGATCCCCGACACCGGCGCCGCACTCCCGCCGACCGAGCCGAAGTTCGGCGCATTGCCGAATGCATACACTGTGCCGTTCCCCGCCACGACCCAGTAGCCCTCGTCCGAGGGGGTCACTGCTATTCCGACCACGTCGTTGAGACGGATCCCCTCACCGGGCAACGAACCCAAGAACGGCGCGTCACCGAAGGAGAAGACCCCGCCGTCCTGGCCCACGAGGAAATAGCCACGGTTGTCACGCGTGGGGACGATGCCTCTGATGTCGTGCACAGCAACGTGGATGCCAGGCAAGGAGCCCAAGAACGGTGCGTCGCCGAAGGAGAAGACCCCGCCGTCCTGGCCCACGAGGAAATAGCCTCTGTCGTCAGAAGAAGGAACCATTCCGGCGATGTCCTGCACATGGACGCCGATTCCCGGGAGTGACCCGTAGAACCCGCCAGATTGATTCGTCGGGAACACGAAGACACCGCCGTCCTTCCCGACGAGGTCGTACCCAGACAACGAGCTCGACGGGGTGACCGGCGGAGACGGTGAAGGCGTGTAGGTGAACGATCGTGTCGATGTGCCGGCCCCGAGGGGGCTCGTGGCACTGATGGAGATCGTGCCGCTGCCGGCGGGAACGACGACCGTGGCCGAAGTGGCGCTGGCCGTGATCACGGTCGCGCCGTGTCCGCCGAACGAGATTGTCGCTTTCTCGAGGCCGAGCCCACCGATGCTGACCTCGGTCCCCGGCGGCGCCTCGGCAGGCGACACCGATGACACCTCAGGACAAGACCATCCCCCGGCGATCGGGGAGCCGAGACCTGTGACCGGGTCATACCCGGTGGTGGCCGGGTAGAAAGAGCCGGCATAGGTACGGGTGAGATCATTGTCGCCGGTCGTGACGTCAGAGAGTGCGGTCCCGTACGCACCTTGGCCGGCGAGCTGGTAGAGGTCCTGTGTGATCGTTCCTCGCCGCGCCGATGAACAACCGTCCGCGCTGTCCGCGATCAGTCCCGCCACGAGCGGCGCGGCGATGCTTGTTCCGAGAAAGGCGTTCCACGTCCCCCCGACATAGAACGTCTCGGGCGTACCGGAGTTGGCCGAGACGTCTGGCACATCTCGACAGGTCGTGCCGCACGCGTTTCCCGGCCCCGCCCATTCCCACTCCGCCGGTTGCCAGCTGGGCCGATTCCAGAGTCGGGAGATCCCTCCGCCGCTGGATCCGCCACCACTGTTCGCACACGTGGCGCCTACCTGCCCCTCACAATCGTTCCAGGCGGTCTGGGTCCCGTCGCCAAACAACGTGGTCCCTCCCACTGCGGTTACGTACGGGTCGGAGGCGGGGTAGTCGACCTGCATACTCGTGTCGACAGCGCCGGACGGGGGGTAGCAGTCTTCGGACCCGGAGTCCCCCGACGCCGACAAGATCGTCTGACCCTGGATTGCCGCCTCAAGGAACAGCGTGTCTTCCGACGACACGACTCCGTCCGCGACGCTGTCAGGTTCACAGAGCCCGAAGCTCGTCGACACGACGCCGGCAGTGTCCTGGGTGACGATCGCATTCCATGTGTCATAGCTGCCGGTTGGTGAGTTGGGACCCTCGTAGGAGACGATCGACGTGCCCGGCGCCTGAGTGGCAACTTGTTCGATGTCGGAGTCGGCCTCGGCCGTTCCCTGTGCCCCAGCCGTGCCTCCACCGTCGACGTTGACCGTACTCACCGAGTTGTGAAGACCAAAACAGGCCTCGTAGGCGGATGTGTCTGATGCGACGTGCTGAGCCAACTCGTAGACGGCTACCTCCTGGCCGGCTCCCGTCTGGCCGGCGCCCGTGAGACTTCCGACGCCGTAGGCAGCACCCACTTCATCAGGCGTATCGCCCCCGACTGCGCTTGCCTCCAGGGTCGCCGCCGAGCAGGGGGAGAAGCCCTCGGCATGAGGAAGAATGGAGGCACCTTGTGACACGCGGTGGCTCTGGGCGATGTGCGGGTTCAAGCGGGGCGCATCGTCAAGGCCCAGGACCGATACGACGTTGGCCGACCACGCTGCGGGCAGACGCGGCGTTCCACTGGAGATGTGGACACGTTGCCCTCGCTCCAGTCTGTAGTCGCGGAAGGACACTCCGAATCCTGATTCGACAGCACTGGCCGGGTCCGAGACATGGACCGCGAAACCCGAGTGATACGTCGGATGCAACCCCACGCTCGTCAGCCAACTCATCACTTCAGAGACCGTGGCGGAGGGCGGATCGAAGCGCTGTGCGAACTGCCCAGGGCTCAACCATCGGTGATACTGCGGGGACCCGGCGTCGTTGAGCGACCGCAGCAACGTCGTGAGTTCGTCCCGGTGGGAGGGCGCCAACACGAGCTCGAGGCCGATGGGCTGCCGGTTGGAGACAGCTCCCAATTCAACCGCGCCGGTTGGAGGTCCACTTGGTGCCAGGCGACCGAGCCGGACCATCGAAGGCACGGCACCGGCAGTGCTCGCATCGATGATTGGCAGGAGCACGCTCGTGAGAGCGACAACGGCCATGATCCGCCACCTGATCGAACGAGATGAACTCAGCCGATCGGCATTGGTCTTGGCCATATGGGCCATTCCACTAGAACATGGCATTGGGCGCCACTTCAGATCCGGATCCGAGACCCAGGTGACACAATTGTGAACAAATGGAGACGGTCGAGCGCTACGTGCAGGGCCTCTTCAACGAGAGGTTGTCATCGCGCACGTCGTCCTCAAGGGTTCGAATCGTCTTCCGACCACAGGCACACTTGAACCGCTTCACGCGAACTCGGTGCCCGGCAGCGTCAACCGAGAAGTAGCGATGGACGCCCATCTTGATCTGTTGCCGAATCAGCTTGACCGGAACGACCATCCCCGAGCCGCCGGTGCGGGGACGGATACCTACCTCGGCGATGTGGCAGTGCTCGGGATCTGACCCGGACCGGTTGACGCACGTGACGAGGTAGTCGGTCATCCGTGTCGCCCTTCACACCTGCTCTCACCTGCGGCCACCCTGATTGATCGGCAGTTTCGGCTCGACGCTTCATGATCTTCGGCAGAATATGACAACCACCGGCACGGGGACGCACCTCGAGGTCAGTGCCAGAGGTTCGGGCTGGCGCATCGACCTGCTTCGTCACCACACCACGCGGGTGCCTCTCCCCCACCCGAGCCCGGGACATCACCCGACCCGACGCTCGAAGGGCACGGTCCCTTCCCCTCGATCAGCCGTCGCCACACATCGCAGTACCCGAGCACCGGTGGAGCCGGGTCCGGGGACCCTTCAGCGCTTCGGAGCATCCCGTCCCGGGTGCTCGTTGCCCCCACATATCATGGGGACCGTCGAATCGCAGACGGTGACGGCTGCCGGCCATGAAGTGCCTCTGACCACGCTCAGTGGGCATCCATCAAGACGGTCCAGGCAAGCGCCGATGCCTTGACATGGAATGGAAGCAGCCGTAGGTCACGGGAATTTGCGAGAGTCAATGAAAGCCCGTCTTCGGCGCGTGTCGCCTTTGTCATACAGAGTCACCATCGTGCTTGGGGTGGTTGTCCTCGTCGCGTACTTCCTTGCTCAACACGGGAACGATCAGCGCGAACGCACTCTGCTCCAGAGTGAGACTCGCCAGGCGGCAGCCTTTGCGTCATCGATACTCTCCAACGAGACCTCGGTGGCCAACACGCTCGCGGTCACAGTGACAACGTCGGGTGGCTCAACTCAGGCATTTCTGGCGCAAGCTCGAGTCCTGGTCCGTAGCCCTCTCTCGGTGGCGCTGGCCAAAGCCTACCTGTCGCGCTACGTCGTCTTCGGCGCGGTCGGAGATGGCTTTCATGTCGATGAAGTCCTCGACACGGGTACGACTGCCGCGCTCCGTCCGGGTGGCGCCGCGCTGAACACCGGCCCCGTTGTAAGCCAGGGGGACCAGAGCACCGCCACATTCGCGGTGGGATCACCCCTCGTCCCAAATGGAAATGCGATCTACCTCCAGCTGCGTGTGAACCCATTCGCTGCGAACCCTGCGATCGTCACTCCCGCGTTCTCCGACCTTGATGTGGCGCTCTATGGGTCCGATCACCCCGGGCGAGCCAATCTCTTCGCCGCGACCACTCGGCAGCTCGCGTTCTCCGGTTCCGTGACGAGCACTCTCCTCACCGTTGGCAACACCAATTGGACACTGGTTGCCCGTGCTCGCAGCTCTCTCATTGGGACGTTTGCCAGGGTTGCTCCACTCATGCTCCTGATCCTCGGGCTCTGTCTCGTTCTCGCTATTGGTGCGGCGCTGGAGGCAGTAGTGCGAAGCAGGAAACCCGCGCTTGCGGAAGCTCGGTGCAGCATCCCAGAAGCCGTCAACACCCCCGAGGCACCGGTCGCAGCAGACAACGCTCCGGCAGCGCCACCCGCCGACACCGCGAAGGAGTTGGTCTCGCCGACGGGTCAACCGCGCCAGCCCCCTTCATCGATATCAGACGAACTGCCCGCACCAGCCTCGACGGCATCGGCCCATGACGAATGGGCCACACGTGCGGCTGTTCCCGAACGTTCGTTCTACGCCGATTGGCGTCCAGACCCCTTCGGTCGTTTCAAGCTGCGGCGGTTCTTCCTCAACAGTCCAACGTCGCTCGTAAGCGATGGTGCCATTGAGCAGTACGATCCGCACTTCCCCGGTATCCCTACCCCACACGCGTCTTTGGATACGGTCTCGACAAATGGCGGGGATCACGAATCCTCCCTGCCTGAGTTGGAATCCGACGTGGTGATCGAGGGAACCCGGGTCGAGCGCGACGACCCTGGATCGCAGTCTGCAGACGGGGAGCAGATTCTCGATTCTCGTCAATCCGAGACTCAACAGGCGTTGGAGGTCGTCGCTGCACGAGTGGCTCAGACCATCGCCGAAGAACTTGAAGGTCTTCGTGGCGTTGCATCGGCGCTCAGCGACTACCTGCCGGAGTCTGTCGAAACGAACGGACTGGCCACATCTGTGACGTCATCGACACCCGCGCCGACTCCCCCACCCCCGTCCGTCCCGGGGCCCGCGCCGACATTGCCGCCTCCCCCTCCACCTCCGCCCCCGCCCGTCCCGGGGCCCGCGTCGACATTGCCGCCTCCCCCTCCACCTCCGCCCCCGCCCGTCCCGGGGCCCGCGTCGACATTGCCGCCCCCCCCTCCACCTCCGCCCCCGCCCGTCCCGGGGCCCGCGTCGACATTGCCGCCCCCCCCTCCACCTCCGCCCCCGCCCGTCCCGGGGCCCGCGTCGACATTGCCGCCCCCGCCTCCGCCCGTCCCGGGGCCCGCGCCGACATTGCCACCCCCACCCCCGCCCCCGCCCCCGCCCCCGCCATCGTCATCGGCGTCCCAGGAGACACCGAAACCTGCGCCGATTTCACCGGCGACTCAGGAGGCAGCACCACCTGTGGCCGGAAAGGCTCCGTCGGCCGCCACAGCGGGGCAAGACCCGCATCCGAGCTCGACTGGCAATGCCTTGAACGGTGTGGTGGAAACGGCGTCACTTGCATGGCGCCGTTTCCGAAGGCCTCGCGACGACTCGTAGAGCTTGCCGCGACTGCCAGATCACCGAATCAGGGCTCGAAGCGAAATCCCACGCCTCGCACCGTTACGAGAAACTGCGGCCTTCCCGGATCAGGTTCCAGCTTGACGCGAAGCCTCCGGACATGGGTGTCAAGGGTCCGCGTATCGGTCAGGTCCCGACCTGCCCACAGCCTATCGATGAGCTCTTCGCGCGTACGCACCTGCCCCGGCGGCGACAGCAACAAGGCCAAGAGATCGAACTCCCGCCGAGACAGGTGTATCGGACCACCTTCGGCCGAAACGACCCGCCGGGCAAAGTTCACATGGAACGGACCGACGACGATGACGTCGGCCCGTGAGGGCTCAGCCTGGGCGGGCACGGACACCGTATGTGGAGGTGGAGCCACGCGGCGAAGCACCGAACGGATGCGGGCCACGAGCTCTCGCAAGCGGTAGGGCTTGGCGATGTAGTCCTCGGCTCCCAGTTCCAAGCCCCGAACAATGTCTGCCTCGGTATCGAGAGCCGAAACGATGATTATCGGAACGGGCGAAATGGCACGCATCCGTCGACACACCTCGATCCCCGACATGCTGGGCAGGAGCAGGTCCAGAACCACGAGATCGGGTTGATGCGCGACGAAGCGCCGCAGCGCATCGACACCATCCGAAGCCAGCTCGACGTGGAAGCCTTCGCGCGACAAACCTGCCAACAACGCTTCCTGATACGACTCTTCGTCCTCGACGACAAGGATGGTCGGACCCCCGCCAGGACGGAGGGGCTGGTTCTCGATAGGGGGACCGCTCCCGGGACCCTCCCTCATCATGTTCGCCATCCCTCTCTCAGCAAGATGGGACGGCGCAATCGACTGAAATTCGAGGAAGCCAGCCGCCGGTGGAAGGTCCAGTTTCCGCGTTCATGTCGCCACCGACAGTACCGGTCAAAGGTAAACGCAACGCGAACGAAACGTCACAGCTTGAGGAACCCTTGCACCGCGTATCTGCTCGGTCCGCTGGGCCTGAGATCAAACCAACAAGCTCTCGACGAATCGCTCGGGGCCAGAGAGTCGCCACGCCGAGTTGGCATCAATGTGCGGATTCGCACCTACCATTACCTGACCCGCGAGACTCCATCCGTCACTCCGATGCGCAGCCGTCGACAGCGAGCTCAACCCGGCACGGTTGACGAACCGTCTTCGAACGGCCACTATTTGAAGTAATTCAGTAATTCAATGGACGGGCTGGAGTTTCCGCCGTGACGCTGCTCCGACGATTTCGTGTGCGAACGGCCGTGGTGCCGATCTGTGCCGTCGCACTCGCCGTCGCCGGGGTCGGAACGTGGGCCCTCCTGCGCACGTCGGCTTCTCCGACCCGGACATCAGATCGGACCCAACCCTCCGCTGTCGCCGGAGCCGGAGGATCGGTGACGACTCTGGCGCCCGGCATCGTCTCGAGCCCGACGCCTGCGTCGAGCTCCGGCTCCACGCCTGGCGAAGACACCTTGGGAAATCCGACCTCAGCAGGGGCAAACCTCACCCTGTCCCGCAGTGCGCAACCGGGAGTTGCGTTGGCCGAAACACCCTCGATCCTGCTGATTCCGGTGGTTGCGGCAGTGCTGTTCGGCATGGTGATCGGAAGGCGCAACCGGCGTCGACGCCTTCCCTGCGATGGAGGGTCCGCGCAACCCTGAGGACGGCGCCGACGGCGTCTCTCTCCGGGCAGGGCAGCTATGACCAGAAATGCGGGATCAACGCGTTCGCCAACGGGTGCCCGGCATCGTTTGACGCCCGAGATGAGGCGCGGTCTGGTTGCTTGCCCGGCCGCAGCGCGCTCCAGTAACCCGCCGGTGAGGATGGCGGCTGAGGAGGAGGTGGAGCGTGGATGGCCTCTCCTTCTGCCTGCTGATCCTCTGCCGGGCCCGACCCGGCGGGTACGGATTGAGGTGACGATGGCGAGAAACTGGGGACGTGATCGAATCGGGCTCCGGACGTCCCTGCGGACGCGGGCGAGATCGCAGGTGCTGAATCCCGCTCGACATCCAGAGCCTTGGTGAGAGCCGAGAGCTCACGGACAAGGACGTTGTTCATGCGGCCGAACTCTCCGATCGTCGCTTGAAGGGAACGAACGACATCGGACGGCAGTGATGCGGAATGCCTCGCGTCTTCGACAAGTCTCTGGGCCTCTTCCTTCGCCGCCGTGATGATCCGGGCCGCCTCGAACTCGGCATCGGCAATGATCCGTTGGGCCAGCGTGTGTGCCTCGGTGACCGCCCCCTCCACGAACTCTTGAGCTCTCGTGAACAATTGGCCGATCTCAATGTCGTTGCGCCGTTGCTCGGTGGCTTGCGCGACGGAGTTCTGAAGCCGCTCCAAGATGTCCTTCAACCCGTCGATGGCACCGGCAGCGTGCTGGACGGTCTGACCGATGGCTTCGAAGGCATCGTCATCGAGACCCGAAGAGCCACCCCAGTCATCCAGATTGAACCCGCCATCCTGGCCGGGTTCAAGTGCAGGAATGGGCATCGTGGCCTCCTGGGAAGTGGGCAACGAATCGCGCGTTGGAGGAGTCGTCAGGGTTGAAATTTACCACGGAGGATGACGAACTTGTCCAGGGTGCCTACCAAGAATGACCCCCACTTCCCCGCATTGCGCCGAATCCGACGCGTTCGAAACGGCGCATCTCGTCGCAAATGGTTCACCCGAAGTTGCCCGAGCGTTCGCCTCGACGTCACGCAGAATTCACTGTCGAGTCCTACCGTGGTTCCAAACGGTGAGGTCTTGATCGGGCACCTGCGGTCCTGGCACGAGTCCCGGACCTCATGTCGGTCACACGGCTTCACCCCCGTGACCAGCCACTTTGCGCCTGACATCCACAGATCGTGCGATTGGAAGCCAGCCCCCATTTCCAGTAATCTTATGGAGTTACTAGGTTGTCATGCGACGCAGGAGGAGAGCGAGAGCGCTGACGGTGACAGATCCCGGCGGATATCGACGACGGCATTCGCGCGCTCTTGCGTTTCGGTCTCAACAAGGACAGAGCAACCTTCAGAGGACTGGACCTGCCCCGCGATCTGGGCCCTCCCTCGAATCCCGGCACGACGCCAATGACCAGCGGGGGCTTCGCTCCGACCACTGCAGGACCACGGCCGGCGACTCCTCGAATCCGAAGACCGTCGTGCCGGTCGTGACTCCCGCGGAACGAGAGAACTGGGTCGTCATCGTCCGAGCGGAGAGTTCCGGGAGCAAGGCGACAGACTTCCGGGCACAACCATGAAGGTCGACCGTTGGGGCAGGACCGTCGCTCGCACGACGCTCGTGCGGCGTCGGATTCGATTGGTGGTCGGGTTGGCTCTGATCACCATGGTAGGCCTCGGTACTCTCGTCGAGAACTCCGGCCCGTATTTCTCGGGGAGCGGTGGCGGATCATCTGTCCCTGCTGGTCTGTTCGTAAGTTCGCAGTCACCGAATGATGTTCTCTCACTCGGGCAGCGACTGGGAGTGACTCCCACGGTGATGACCGTCTACGCAGACGGGTCCTGCTACTGCTCCTATTCGAGTCCGCCGTCAACGTCGATGACCCTCATGCTCGGCGTCGGCGCCCTCACGACATCAGAGGCCACGAGCATCGGCCAGTCCCTCGTCCAGGCCGGACAGAGTAACGCCATCGTCCGCGTCATGTGGGAGCAGAACCAGGATGTCAGTGGTTGGTTCCAAGGTTGGAATCAGCTCACCATGACAGCCGCGCAGTACATCTCGACCTTTCAGAGCATTGTCACGACGATGCGAGCCGTCCCTGGCCAGGCCTTCAAGTTCATGTGGAACCCCAACGGTGGCACCGGCAACGAGGCGCCCGGGCGTACGTGGGACGACACCTGGCCCGGTCAGGCCTACGTCAATTACGTCGGGGTCGACCAATACGACTACTCGGGATATTCCGCCAACATCCAAGCCGTCATCGCCTTCGCCCAGTCGCAAGGCCTGCCCTCGGCAATCCCCGAGTGGGGTTTGAACGGATCCGACGACCCGTCGTACATCAACGGCGTGTCGAACCTGGTGAACAACCCCGCCAACAACGTCGCCCTACAGGCGTACTTCAGCTACGACGGTGGCTCAGGTGGGATCAACTCTGACATCACGCAATTCCCTACCTCTGAGGCGGCGTACACCGTTGATTTCAGCGGATCGAGCACAAGTCCGCCCTCCACTACCCCAACATCGGTGCCGCCCGTCACGACGACTTCCGTGCCCCCCACGACAACGACCTCGGCATCCCCAATTCCTCCCACTGCACCACATCTGATGGTGGTGATGATGGAGAACGAGGGTGCCAGCCAGATCGTCGGGAATAGGGCGGTCCCGTTCATCGACAGCCTCGCCTCGACCTACGGTTCAGCAACGAGATCGTATGCCGTAGGCCACCCGTCACTGCCCAACTATCTCGACATCGTGTCGGGATCGACGCAGGGCGTGACGGTGGATCAGCCGCCGTCTTCGGGAAGCTATCCCGGGGTCACGACCCTTGCCGATCAGCTCGCCGGGGCGGGCTACTCCGCAACTGCATACGCCGAGGATCTTCCCAATGACCCCACCAACGACTCGGGACTCTATGCCGTTCGTCACTTCCCATGGGCATACTTCCCAGGGACAAGGATCACGGTGACGAACGCATCGTCGATGCCCTCGGATCTCAATAGTGCTCAGCCACCCGATTTCGTTTGGTACACGCCGAACTTGACCGACGACGGCCACACCGGCGTTCCCGTTGACACCGCCGCCCAGGAGCTGGCCGACAGCGACGCCTTCCTCACGACATTCGTCCCTTCGGTGCAATCCACGGCGTGGTACAAGGCCGGAGGGCAGATCATCATCGAATGGGACGAAGCCCTCGGCTCCGACACGTCCGGCCTCAACGGCGGGTCCGGTGGACACGTTGCGACCATCGTGGTGTCGGCGGCGCTGAAAGCCAATCCCCAGCAGGACGCCACAGCTGTCGATACCGCCGGCATCCTTGGATCGATCGAAGACACCTACGGCCTCTCGCATCTGGGCGGGAACACCTCGGATGGAACCATCGACTCCTTGCTGAACACCACGACCACGACAACGACCACGACGACGACCACCACGATCCCACTGCCCACGACCACCACGACACGTCCGTCCACCACGACCACCACGACGCATCCGCCCACCACGACGACGACGACGCATCCGCCGCCCACCACCACCACGACGCCGGTGACGACGTCGACAACGGCACCGGCTCCGACGACGACCACGACGACGACCACCACGCCGCCCACGACCACGCCGCCCGGCGGCGCGCCGGTACCCACTTCGACCACGGTGAGAGTGGAGCAGGAGGTCGGGTCGTCTGCCCAGAGGCTCACGGCTTCGGTCTCTCCCGCCCCAGCCGGTGGGACCGTGCAGTTCACGGTCGATGGCTGGGTGGTCGGCGCTGCCATACCGCTCAGCTCCGACGGGACCGCCGTGATGGCCCTGTACATCGCGAATGGGCCGCACGCCATCGACGCCACGTACTCGGGAGACCCCGATTTCGACTCCAGCGGTGTTGCCAGTGTGGTGGGGGTGGGCCAAGCACTGACGACCTTGCTGGCGGCTGCCCCCGCTCGGGTCGGCTCCGGCCAGCTCTATCAATTGCGCGCCAGCCTCAGCAGTTCCGACGCTCCGATCGCCGGCGCCCCGATCTGGTTCTCGGCAGCCGGCAGTGCCCTGTGTGTGAGCACGACCGACACAACGGGCCTTGCGACGTGCTCGATCGACGAGGGCGCCACGGACGTGTTCTCGCTCGCCACACAGGGAGACAGCGCCGCCTTCGGGGGAGACCCCACGCATCTACCGGCTACCGACCACTCCCCGACCCCGGGCAACAACAACAGCTCGGCCCACCTCAACGGACAATCCGGTGCTGCCGGCCCGCTCAGCTCGAGGGGAGACACAACGAGTGGCTCCGGCTCGGCGTCGCCACCGGTGTCGCCGGCCTCCGCCGCCGCAACAGACACGCCGGCCACCCTCGACGCCGACAACGCATCGGCGGTGGGATCGGGATCAGGAGACCCCGGTGGGCTGTTCCTTCTCATCGGGTTGCTCGGCTCCGCACTGGTGGGAGCGGCAACTCTGGGTCGTCGCCGGCTGTCGAAGGTGCCCGACGACAATCCTCGAGGAGCGCAGCCGCACTGACGGCAGCAGGACTACATCGACGAAGCCGCCGATACGGGATCCCTCCGGTGCGCTGGCGATGGCCGTCGGTCCTGATCGGTACGGCTCGCACCCGTCCTTTCTGAGTCTCCGACCGGTCGCGCTAGAGCGTGGCGGGCACCAAGCTCGAGAGCAGGCCGAACAGGACATAGGTTGCCGCGAGCCAAATGGGCACGAGGATCAGCCACCGGCCCCGCCGGCCGTAGTAGACCGCGGCGCGCCGGTTGGCGAGCCCGAGGAACATGATGAGGGCCAGCACCGCGAGCACTCCGGGGAGATACGACATGTTCCAACCCACTGATCCCCCACCGGTCAGCGGTCGCGGCTTGGCCCGGGGTGGCACGGCGGGAGCGGCATTTGTGACCACGCCGGCGCCGACGTGGCCTCGGAGCAGCGCCACCACGACGAGGCGTTGTGAGGCGGAGTACCTCGGGTTGCAGGTGGTCAGGGTCAGACGGTTGTCACCAAAGGGATTCAAGATCTTCACGTCGCTCGGTGCCACCGGAACCGGGGGCTGGGTCACGACATAGTCGAGGCTCATGCCCGAGGCTGTCGTGAGGTCGATCTCGTCCCCCGGGGCCATCTTGTCGAGGTTGTTGAATGGCGCGCCATAGGTGGTGCGGTGGCCGGCGATGGCAACATTGCCGGCCTGGCCGGGAATGGCAGTCCCGACGTAGTGACCCGGGCCCTTCTGCAAGTCGCCTTCCGCCGTTCCTTCGACCACGTACTGATCGACTCCGATCGCCGGGATCCGGAGATGGGCCACCACCGATCCCTCGGCCGGTTCGGGCAGCCTCGCATCAGCAGCCACCAAGGTCGGTTCCGCCGTCTTCGTCGGCGACAGCGTGCCTTGGTGCAGACGCGACGTGAACTGTTCGTGCAGCGATTGCTGAGCCTGATGTTGGGCCAGGCCGGTCCCCCACAGCTGCCATCCGGCGAAAAGGATGAGGGCGATCCCGGCATTTCGAACCCACGCGAATACCGTGGCGAGACGTTGACGGCGAAGGGCTCGCTTGTTCGGAGCTTCCTCGGCTGAGACCACCAGTGGCTGAACGTCGGTGGGTCGAAGGACAAGGCGGGGAAGAACCACGCCCACCGGTGGGATTGGGGTGACTCCGCCGCCTCCGCTGGGCAGAGGCGGCGCCAGTCGGGACTCGGCACCCTCGACGGGCCCCACCGGTGCCCGTGCACCGAACAAGCCTGACTCCGCAGCTCCCGAGGGTCGCGGTGACAATGTCGCAGCATCCCGCCGGGATGTCCGGGTCGGGGAGACCAACGCCCGTGGTCTGGGCACATGATCACGCGACCCTCGCGACGACAGCGAGGGCGACTGCGGAGGTCGGGGCGTGGCCCTGCCTTCGGCAATGTCGTGGGCGAGGCTCTCCGCCGCCACCACCACCCGTCCGACCGCTTGTTCCACCGAGCCCGACGCGGTGCCCGAAGCCCACAGTGCCTCCCAGTCCACGAAGGGGTCAGGCGCCGAAGGGTCCCACCTCCGCCGGGCGTCGATGGCGTCGTGGATGAGTTGTTCGACGAACCGTCCCGCCAGTCGTAGGACGTGCGCTTGCCGCTGATCCGCCTCGGGCCCACTCAGAGCAGAGCTGTCGAGGTCGGGACCCGCGTTCGAAGTCGCTCTTCCGTCTTCCACCACGGCAGTCCACCGCACCTCGTCTACCGTGGACATCAGCGACTTGCGTCTGGGGTGGGCGTCGGACGGGAGGAACCTCGCATCGCCACCCTCAGTTCGACGAAAGCGAGACGGTAGGGTCGACAGCCTGGGGTGTGGGGCCGTGTGGCGCTCGCGTTGTACTTGCCGCGGAGGCCCTCGTAGATGCAGTCGAGGTCTGATGCCGGGTCTCCACGTCGATCATCTGCCGGGCGAAGGCGACCAAGAACGCACGGTTCTGAACCAACTGCACATCGGACGGATTGAGTGAGCCCGCCACGTTGTAGATCCCCGTTGACCTCGCGGTTGCGGGGACGACGACGCCGTGTCCGTCGTTCTGGACGTACAGGACGGTTCGCTGATACGTGGTCGCTCCACCCATCTTCACAGGGATGATCCAGTACACGATCGACCAGCTTCCGTACTGCTGGGACGTATAGGACATGGCCTGACCGGTGATTCCTCCACCGACGTCGACACGAGCCACATCTCGCAGTGAGTACCCGTGGAATTGGTAGCACGCTTCGACCCCATAGGCCGAGAAGCTGGCCAGATCAGGCGTCGTAATGACATCAGCGATGACCGGGATCGACGTGTGAAGATCACCACCTGCTGTGGCCCGAAGCGCGTATCGGTCCCAAATCGAGGTGTCTCCGAAGAGCGGTTTCGCCCAGTTGTAGGTGGCGACCTGGAGACTCCGCCAGCCCACGGGCGCCACAGGGGCCGAGATGTACGCCTCGAGCTTCGGCTGTCCCGATGCGTCGGCCACCAGGTTGTAGCTCTTCAACCCGACGTTGCTCATCCCCAGCACGATGGCTGCCACGGTCACGATGATGATCGCCACGTAGACCTTGGGAACCGCCAGGTTGGCCTTCGCCCATGCCGTGCGAGTTCTTGTCGGTGCTGAAGGCCTCTTGGGCTCGCGGGGCTCCATCCCCAAGTGCATGCCGAGCGGACGAATCAGCGCGACCATCAGTGCCACCCCGAGGCTGAAGGTCACGAGACCGACAAACGGGTGGAGGACTCCGATCGCAATGTGCTCACCCCAGGTCTTGCCTGCCCAGAAGATGAAGGTGATCCGGGCCAGATTGATCCCCCAGAGAATCATCATTCCACCGGTGAGCCACAGGACCTTTCGGACCAACGGCCCTCGCACCACGGCCGCAAACGCGGACCCGATCAACAAGAATCCGACGACGCTGTTCACCCCGGAACAGGCCGAGACGACACTGAGCGGGAACGATTGGCCGTGGTGGGTCACCACGAACAGCGTGCCGTCAGGCGACGTCACAGACTTCGCCACTGGGAAGACCTTGACGATCTCTCGAATGGCAAAGAGCGTGGCGGTGGTGAATGCGTCGAGCACTCGAAGCAGCACCGAAGAGTACGGGTACGGCCAACCGAGGAACAGGTATCCGATGGCAAGCTTCTGACGCCAAAGGACGCGGACTCCGAAGATGATCGCGACGGCCCCTGCGACGAAGACCGGAAGTGTGAGGAGATCGATGCGCCACACCCAGAACATCGCCGACATCCTGCTGGGGAGAAGGAGGTTGGCGGCCAAGGCTCCTGCCACCAGTGGCAGCCCGACGATGTAGTCCACTTGACGGTCATGGATGGCAGGCTCCGGGCGCATCGGGCGGGCTCGGAGAGCAGCCAGCGCCAGGGCGATCGCCGGCACCAGGCTCACGTAGGCGAGCGGCGTCTCGAGCCCGGCATTCTGGACGAGCGTCGAGAGCGAGTAGTTGTAGGCAAAGACGACCACGCCGAGGAGAACCGTCATCTGGACGGTGGTCCGCGCCCGGGGCGAAGCCCGGTGCCAGCGGTCCTGGGCCTCGTGCTGCCACTTGCGCACGGTGGTTCGCCACGTGGCGGTCGGGGCCGGCTCGAACCTGACGACCTGGGTCACGGGTTCTTCTCCGGTGCCACGGCCGGACCCACCCTCGCCTCTTGCGCCGAAGCCGGCCCTCGCCGCTTCACCCGAACCGTCCGTGCACATAGTCGGCGGTGCGAGGATCGTGAGGGTCGTTGAACACCTGTTCGGTCAGCCCAGCTTCGACGATGTGGCCGGGCTCACCTTCGCCATCGAGCAGGAACAGGGCGCAGCTGTGCGAGACGCGCTGGGCCTGCTGCATGTTGTGGGTCACGATGACGATCGTGACCTCCTGGCACAGCTCCCGGATCGTCTCCTCGATCACGCCGGTCGAGATCGGGTCCAGCGCTGAACACGGTTCGTCCATGAGCAGAACCCGCGGTCGGACAGCAAGGGCCCGGGCGATGCAGAGACGTTGTTGCTGGCCACCCGACAGCGACGCGCCGGCTTCGTTGAGCCGATTGCGAGTCTCTCGCCACAATCCGGCACGTTCGAGACTTTCCTGCACCAGCGCGTCTCGATTGGTGACCTTGGTCCCCGAGAGGCGCAGGCCGGCCAGCACGTTCTGGGCGATCGTCATCGACGGGAATGGGTTGGGCTTCTGGAAGACCATGCCGACCTTGAGGCGGGTCTCGGTGACCTTGACAGAAGGCCCGTAGACGTCCACACCGTCGAGCTCGACCGATCCCGAGAGCGCGGCCGTCGGTACGAGCTCGTGCATGCGGTTCATGATCCGGAGGAACGTCGATTTGCCGCAGCCGGAGGGCCCGATGAGGGCGGTGACTCGACCCGGCTCCATCGTGAGCGAGATTCGATCGAGGACCTTCTGGCTTCCGAACCATGCTGAAACGTTGGTCGCCTTCAACGTCGCCTGCTGCGCTGCGGGACCCAGAGGAGCCGAAGGCAGGTCCCCCGGCGAGTGCCCAGGTGGTACCTGAAGGGGCACCGACACCGCAGGAGAAGGCGGGACCGACAGCGGGACGCGGGCGGGAGACTCCGGAATCAGGTGGCCCGATGGCACTGCCACCGGAGCTGTCGCCCATCCGTGCGCGGCCACCCCGGGGGCCGGCGACGGGGCCAAGGACTCCGCGACCCATCCATTTGGGGGCGAAGCAACGGGGGCGCGATGCCAGGCAACGTCGGGTGGAGCGGGTGGCTGCGGGTGCGCCAGAAGCGGTGTCGAGGGCGAGGCCGGTGGTGCGGGCGCCCATCCCGTTGGCGCGACGACCTCGGGGGGTGGGGCGGCGGTCTGCGGGCCAGGCGGTGCCCCAGATGCACCCGGGGTCGCAGGTGGCGGCCACGCATAACCCGCGGGAGGACTCGGGGGCAGAGGTGGCGCCTGGGTTTGGGCGACCCATCCATTTGGGGGCGAAGCAACCATGGCGCGATCCCAGGCAACGTCGGGTGGAGCGGGTGGAGCGGGTGGCTGCGCCTGGGGCGGTGGCGCCGGCGGGGCCTGTGGTGCGGGCGCCCATCCCGCGGGCGCCTGCCACGCATGGTCCGCGGGCACGTGCCACGTATGGCCCGCGGGAGGAGGTGCCAGAGGCGGCGCTTGGGCTTCGGGCGGGGGCGGCGCGTCCGGATGCGGTCCGGGCTGCGCCGCCCGTCCCGGTCGGTCTGCGGGCACCGTGTGACCAGGAGGCGGTGGGCTGCCCGCAGTCGGCCGATCCTGGCCGGGGTCGTCTGTCGTGCTCATCGCTTCTCCGCCCTCGGCCGCCCCGGCTTTCGACCCGACGACAACGGCAGGGGTCGCAAGGCGACCACGGTCCCGCGCAACAGCCGGCGCCTCGCCAGGATCGCCATCACGACCATGATCGCACCCACCCCGACGAGCGGCACCGGGTTCGAGCCGGTCAATGCCAGCAGGGAGCCTCCCTGACCACTACTCGAGGAATTACCAGCCTGGGTCGCCACTCCGCTTCCGGCCAACGTGGCCGACGGAGTTGTGGTGGAGGAGGACTTGGCGACTGTGGTCGTGGTGGTGGTCGCTCCTCCCCCGCTCAAGCCGAGGGTGCTCAACTGGGCCGCCACCTTCAGCCCAGCGGTGACCATTGCCGACGTGGCAGGAGCGGCCCCGAAGCCCGCGATGACCTTCTGGCCTGTCGGACCGAGCACGAATCGGATCAACTGCGCCAACTTCGTCGCTTTGGCAGGCGCCAAGGTGTTGGTGGGCACCACCAAGTACTCCTCCATCATGAGGTAGTTGTTGTACGCGGCCGCGTCCGTCGTACTGGCGTTGAAGGTGACGAGGTTGTTGGTGGTGGGGTCCGACGTGGTGGCGAACGACGCGTCGGCCTCGGCCGCCGCGGCGGACGCCGTGGACGGGGCCACGAACGCTCCCTGGGAATTCTGAATGGCTGCGGTCGGGATGTTCCAGGCCACGCCCAGGGGGGAGCCCGTCCACACCGACGAGATGGGCAGTGTCGCCCCCAGCTGCCAGTTCCCGGCCAGCGTGTCGGGGGCGTTGGTCGTGGAATTGATGTTGAGGAGCTTGCCGATGAGCGGCTGGTCACCCCCGGGAACGGTGCCCTTGGCATAGGGCCAGTGCTCGCTGGGCGTGTCGTCGGTCGTGAGTCCCTGGTTGGTCTGCACGGCCTGCGCCAGCCCGGCGTCGAAGAGGGTCTTGGAGGTCGGGGAGCTGTCGAGAAGGGTCATGAGCGCCACGTTCTCCATGGTGGGGTCGAGGTTGGCCCACTTCGTCGGGGCGATCCCGTCCGCGGTTCCGCCGGTCGGCGTGCACTGGATCCGGCTGTCGGCCCAGTTCAGCAACGGATTCGTGGTGGTGTAGCCGAAGAGGTAGCCCAGATCGGTGAGCGTGAGCGGCATGTCCTGGCAGAAGTCGGACGGCCGAATGGTGGTCGAACCGGTCCCGGCCCAGGTGGCGCTGGGCACGAGCGTGGCGATCGCCACGGGGGTGGCGGCAAACGGCACGTAGGCGAACGACCGTCCATTGGACTTGGCCAGGGTCGACTCCGAAGCGGCGAGAGGGCGCTCGGAGACGACGTAGTCAGCGTCGAACACGTTGGGCCCACTGCCGACGAAGTCCGCGATCGAGTCGTCGAGCTTCACGTTGGTGTAGGCGGGATTCAGCGGCGCCAGGCCCGAGGTGTCGGCGACGAGCAATGACGTCATGACCGGTTCGAAGGCAGAGCCACCTTCTCCCACGAGCGTCGCGGCGTCGGTGTCGGCGGCCGCGCGCGGTACCGACGAGCCGATCACGGGTCCCACGAAGAGCGCCACGACGGCACCGAGGAGGGCGACCCGTGAGCCGATCCGGCGAGCAGGGCGGTTCATGGCGCTCTCTCGGTGGTCTGAGGCCGCAAGAGGCGACGCCTCATCAGCCAACCACCGACCATGAGGACGATCCCTCCGGCCGCGATCGGCACAGGATCGGCCCCCGTCGTGGCGAGAGGCGTCTGGCCGGCCAGTGACACGCTCGGGTCGGCGGCTCCTGCGCCCCCGCCTGAAGTGCCCGCACCACCGCCGGCGCCCGTTGCGGCTTTGGATCCACCCACCGTTGTCCGACTCGAGCTGGACGTGCTCTTGGTGGCGGCGCTGGTGCTCGTGCTCTTCCCGCCGTTGCCGGCGTTGGCCGGAGGCGGTGGGGCCGTCACGTTGGTCACACCACAGGTCGGGGTGGTCTGGCCCGCCGCGACCTCACTCGGCGTCAGGTCCCCACAGGCATAGCCGGCGTTCTCGGCCGCCGTGGGGACGACAGCGCCGGGAACATCAGCAGTGACGGCGTTGATGCCGTAGCGCTCGAGGGACAACCCCAGCGTGGCGAACCCGATCTTGGGAGCACCCTGTTGGCCCACGGTCAGCACGTAGTTCACAAAAGCGCTCATCACCGCACCCTTGGAGGCCGGCCAACCCGTCGTCGGGGTGAGGAGGTAGCTGTAGGTCGAGGGGTTGTAGACATGAGGCCCGGCGCCGTTGAAGTCGAGCTTGTGGGTGCCGTCGGGAAGCTGCGTGGCGTAGGCGAGAGCAGATGCGACGTTGACCGGCGAGGGCTGTGTGTAGTCTCCGCTGGCGTTCTTCACCGCGGCCACCGACTTCGACGGATCGGACCCCGTGAAGCCGTCGTCCACCGCGTACTGCAACTGGACGCCACCGATCGCCCCTGCGTTGGCGGCGATGTCACCCGCCACCGCGGTGGTGTTGCTGTCGTCGAGCCCGTTGGGGAGGATCCCGGGCCAGTTCGATGTCGGTGCGTTCGCCGAGAGCGGCACACCATCGGTGACACCACCGGACTGTGACTGCTCCTGGTGGACGAACGCCGCCCACAGTGCGGGTTGCTCGCCGATGCACCACTCCTGCACCACGTAGTTGGTCCCCGCCGCGTCACTCTCGGTCACCGGCTTGATGGTGAGATTGGGCAGCGAAACTCCCGGGTTGTCGGCGGCGACATGCGGGTCGTCCCAGTTGGTGATGCCACCGGTCAAGATCGCACACGCGCTGTAGCTCGACAGTTGCAGCGTCTTGCTCAGGCCCGGGATGTTGTACATGAACGCAACCCCGGCGGCAGTGATGGGGACGAAGATGAACGAGAAGCTCGGTGGCTGGGTGCCGATCGACCCCGAGACATAGCCGGTGTCGCTCACAGCGAAGTCGGTCGTCTGGTTCGTGAACTCGTAGCGCCCTTGCCCCGACGACGAAGAGGAGTAGTTGAGCGTGAGGTTGTACGGCGACGTCTGGACGTCGTTCCTCCACTGCTCGACGGCCGGGGCCGCGAACGATGAGCCGGTCCCGTTGAGGGTGGGGCCTGCCGCCCACGCCGGACCGACTCCGGCGACCGCCGACATCCCCACACCGGTGAGCCCGGCGACACAGACCGCCAGGACCGCCACGGTCACCCCACGGCGGCGCAGGACACGGCGGGGGGCGTTCCGGCGTGCAGGGTTGTGCATTCTCGTTCTCTCCTTCGTCGTCAGGGGTGAGATTTGGGCCGCGTTCGCGGCGTCGGTGGCGTGGGGCGACCGGTGGCGTCATGCGCTCGCTCCGGTTGTGGTGTGTCGACGCCAGGGAAGCGGACGCCGTCCGGGCCTCGAGCGACCCGCCAGACGGGCGGTGACGAAGAGGCCGAGCACCACCAGGACGAGGACGAACGAGACGCCCCAGGCGTCTCGGGTGATGTTCCCCGAGCCCTGGAAGATGAGTTCGTAGATCCGCAGGGGGAGGCTGTCTTGTTGGCCGTGAAAGGGGTCCCAGTTGTAGGCGAAGTTCCCGCCCGCCACGAACAAGATGGGGGCGGTTTCCCCGGCCACCCGGGCGACACCGAGGATGATGGCGGTCGCCAACCCGGCCCGGGCCGTCGGGAGCACGACACGGAGGATCACGCGCCAGCGCGGCGCGCCGAGCGCCAGCGCCGCTTCGCGCAGCGAACCGGGTACGACGGCGATCACCTCTTGGGCCGTGCGGGTCACGACGGGGAGCATCATGACGGCCAGGGCCATGGCTGCAGCGAACCCCGACTTCCCGCTCTCGTGGTGGGGCACCACCCAGAGCAGGTAGACGAAGAGCCCGAAGATGATGGCCGGCGCTCCGGTCATGGCGTCCACGACGCTGCTCACGAGGCGCGCGAACGGCCCACGCGAGTCCACCAGGTACGTGGCGGTCAGCACGCCGAGGGGGACGGTCATCACCGCGGCCAGGCCCACCTGCTCCACCGTGCCCACGATGGCCGCGCCGGCACCCACTGCGGTGACCGGGGCGCTCGCACCCACCTTCGACATGTCCGCCACGAAGAAATGCGGGAAGTGGGCGAACACGACCGGGGCCCCCTGCTCAACGACGTAGAAGATGACCCAGGCAAGCGGGATCAGTGCCGTGAGGGCTCCGGCCCACATGGCCACCGTCGCCAGCTTGTCCTTGGTGGCGAGCACGCCGTGCAGGCGCCAGCACAGGACCCCGTAGACCGTGACGAAGGTGAGGAACCAACTGATCACCAGCCCGAACGCGGCAGAAGTGCCGGTGAGCGCGAAGATCAGCCACACAAAGGACAATGCCGCAACGGCAGACCCTCCGAGCTCCCACAGCTGAGCAGGCACCACCCGCCGCCGGCGATTCGGTCGGTCGCCCGGGGGAGCCGAATGTGCGAGGGCTCCGCCGACGCCACCGGCCGACGGGTCGGCAACGGGCACTGTGGCCGGGGCGTACACCTCGGTGATCGGGCTCATCAGATGCGCGCCCCGGTCCGGTTGACGATCAACCGGGCAATGGCGTTCACGGCCAGCGTGGTGGCGAACAAGGCCAGGCCGGCCAGGATCAGCGCACTCTGCTCGATGGCGGAGCCGGTGACGAAGAACTCGGTGATCTCCTTGGCGACCGACCCGAGCCCGTTGGGCCCCAGGATGGCGCCGGTCAGGTGCTTGGCCGACGACAGGACCAGGACGACGATCATGGTCTCGCCCAGGCCGCGGCCGATCCCGAGGAGCGCGGCGCCGACGATCCCGTTACGGGAGAACGGAAGGATGACGTCGGTCACCATGCCCCAGCGCGTCCCTCCCAAACCCAGGGCCGCCTCACAGGCGTCGCGCGGTGCTTGGGACATCACCTCACGGCTCACCGACGTGATGATGGGGATGATCGTCAGCGAGCACACGAGAGCCGTGGCGAAGATGGACTTCACGTAGAACCCCGGCGACGGGGTCCGCAGGAACGGGACGAAGCCGAAATAGTGGGCGATCCAGGCCGCCGGCCCCGACTGGGCTTTGGAGAAGACCTCGAATCCCCAGAAGCCGTAGACGATGCTCGGGATGGTGGCCAGGATGTCGACGATGCTCGTCAGCCACGAGCGAAGGACCCGAGGCGCGTACTCGTTGATCATTAAGGCGGTGCACAGCGAGACCGGGAGCGCCACGACCACCGCCACCAGGGCGATTGCCACCGACCCGACCAGCAGCGGGGCGACCCCGAAATGGTGGCTGTCGGGTGCCCACACCGTGTCGGTGAAGAAATGGACACCGGCGGAACGCGCCGCCGCCCATCCCTTGATGACCAGGAACAGGACGATGGCGGCGAGGAGGAACAGCACCGCCGCGCTACTGGTGGCCAGCACGCGCTGGAAGACCCGGTCGGGGCCGGTCTCCCCCGCCTGCATGGGGATGGGTCGGTCCTCGCCGGTCGTCACCGGCGGCGACACGGGAGGGGCCATCACCGTCATGAGCGCACCCTCGTCCAGCGACGACCGACTCCGCCGGTCAGCACGAGCACTCCTCCGACGGCCAGCAGCCAGGGCAACCAGGAACCCGTCCCCGTGAACGCCAGCGAGGCCTGGGTGTCACCGGCGCTGGCACTCGGCAGTGCCGTCGCCGACGTTGGTGACGACGTCGAGAGGCCCGTAGCCGCCCCCGACGATGCACTGCGCGCTCCGGGAGCAGACGTCACGGTGAACGGCGACGAGAAGGCCTTGGGTTGGGTGAAGTCGGTCTGGTCCTGGCCGACGTAGAGGACACATTGGTCCGTCTCGTCGCACACGGGCAGGGCGTTGGATTGCTCGCCCAACGTGGGGCTCGGGAGTCGGTACATCGTGTACGTCGGCACCGAGATCGCCCCGTCCGGCTGGACCAGGACCGAGTCGGCCTGGATGGTCAAACCGTCGCAGCTGCCGATGTCTTTGGGAAGGTTTGCCACGGTCCCCTGGGGGTCCGCGCACTCGAGGATGTTGACCCTGGTGCCGGGCGTGAAGGTGGAGTTCTTCTTGACCGTTACGGCCACGGTCTCACCGTCCTGGTAGGGGCCCGACGCAGTCGCGCCTCCCACCGGAGCGATGGTGACGACCGGGGTGGAGGCCGCCGCTCTCCCAGGAACGAGCGCCACGGCGAAACCCGCGCCAACGAGGGCCAGCCCCCCACAGCGGAGTAGGGCGGTCCGGTTGGATCGCACCGCGCACCGTCTCCTCACGACTCCGTGCCGAGGAGTCGGCGACCGAGGGATCCGCTGACGAGCAGGAACAGACCGAGCCCGACCAACCAGGGCAGGAGCGACGGCGTCCCGGTCAGGGCGAGCTGACCCGACGAGGCCCCGACGGCCCCGCTGCTCGCAGCAGTCGACGCCTGGGCGCCTCCGATGCCGGACTGGCCTGCAGAGCCCGCCACGGTGGTCGTGGTGCCAGCGCCTGACGTCGTCGTGGTCGTCGACGCCACCCCGGGTGTGGTGAACGAGATCGTCACGCTCTGGCCGGTGATGGGGAGGTCGTCGGTGGTGTCGGTGGCCGTGTAGGTGACGGTCTCGACCGTGGTGTCGGTGACGGTGAACGTCGCCTGTCCGTTCTGGTCGGACACGCCCGCCACCGTCTTCACTACCGAATGGCCCGTACCCTGCAGGTTGAGCGCAACGGTCTTCCCGGGCACCGCGGCACCGTTGGCGTCATAGAGCTGTGCGGTGACGGTCACGACACTGGACCCGTCGGCAGGGGCACTGGCGGCACTGGCGGAAAGGACCGAGTCGGCCACGGCCGGGGGTGGCGCCGGAGGAGTGCCGAAGGTGACCGCGACCCCCTGTCCACTGAGAGGGACGGCGTCGGTGGTATCGGTGGCGGTGTAGGTGACGATCTCCGCCGTGGAGTCGGTCACCAAGAAGGTCGCCACGCCGTTCTGGCCGGTGACCGCCGACGCCGGGGTGATCACCGACTTGCCGCCACTGGCTTGGATGGTCACGCTCTTGCCCGACAGAGGGCTCTTGAAGTGGTCGTAGATGGTGACGGTGACCGTCGACGCCGTCGTGCCGTCGGAGGGCACGCTCGTCGGGTTGGCGGAGATCGTGGACATGCTGCCATCGGCCGCTCCGGCCGTGAAGGTCACACTGGCGGTGGCGGTGAGGGTGACGCTGTCGGTGGAGTCCACGGCGCCGATGGTGACGGTCTCGGCCGAGGTGTCCTTCAAGGTGTACTCGACCTTCCCGGACGCGTCGGTGGTGCCCGGCGTGGCGGCGCCCACCACCGGCGGAGCTTCCGCATTCCCGCTGGCGTCGGTCAAGTGCAGCGTGACGGCCTTGCCGGCCAGTGCATTCCCGAACTGATCCTCGATCGTCACCACGACGGTGGAGGAGCTCGAACCGTCGGCGGGCACGGTGGAGGGAGAGGCGCTGATCGTCGACATGCTCGGCGAGGGCACCGGCGTGGCGAACATGACGGTGGCCGTCTGCGTCAGCGCCAGGCTGTCGGTGACGTCGGTGGCCGTGAAGACCACGGACTCGGCTGTCGAGTCCGAGATGGTGAACGTGGCCTTGCCGTTCTGGTCGGTCACCACCGACGTCGGTGACACGATCACCGTCGTTGCAGGTGAGCCCGTGAGCGACACCGTCTTCGCGCTCACGGGACTCCCCCCGGAGCTCAGCAGTGTCACCGTCACCGGCGTCCCCTGTGTCCCTGCGCTCCCGACTTCCACCACCGACGACGCCGCCACCACCGTCGAGCTCGTGGCTGACACAGCCAGGGTGCCGAAGGTCACTGATGCCGTCGACGTGAGCGGCACGCTGTCGGTCGTGTCGGTCGCCGAGTAGGTGACCGACTCGGTGCTGGCGTCGACGACGGTGAAGGTGGCCGAGCCGCTGCTGTCGGTCGTGGCGGAAACCGCCGTCACGACCGAACTGCCTCCCGACGCAGTGACCGCCACGACCTTGCCTGCCACCGGCGCCGGGTTGGCTCCCTGGTCGCGCAACGTCACCGTGATCGTCGAAGCCGTCACGCCGTCGGCCGCCACCTGCGACGGGCTGGCCGAGACCGAGGAGTGCGAGGGGGTCACGACCGGCGCCGCGAACGTCACGGACGCCGTTTGCGTGATGTCGACGCTATCGGTCGTGTCACTGGCCGAGTACGTGACCGACTCGGGCGTTGCATCTGTCACGGTGAACACCGCGGTCCCGTCACTGGCGGACACCACAGAGGCCGGGGTGATGACCGAGCTGCCGCTCGCCCCGGTCAACGTGACCGTCTTCCCAGGCACGGGGACCGAATTCGAGTCCAAGAGCCGGACCGTGACCGTGGCCGGATCGACGCCGTCCGCCACGGGCGAGGGGGGAACGGCGGCTGCAGTCACCGTCGACTTGCCTGCATCGGCTCCGGTCGGCGCCGGCGGTGCGCTGCCGTCCCCGGGGTTGGCGCCGGTGCTGCCGGGGGTCGGCGTCACGAAGAAGGGTTGCGACCAGAAGTGGGGCTGGGTGAAGTCGTTCTGGTCCTCTCCGACGTAGAGCACGCACTCATCACTCAGGTCGCACACGGGTCGACTGCTCGGTGATTCACCCAAGGCCGAGTTGGGGAGGGAGTAGACGGTGTAGCCGGCGGTGGTGTTCGTCGTGGTGTAGTCGACGGACCCGTCGCTGCCGGCTAGGACGGTGTCGGCCTGGACCGTGAGCCCGTCACACTGTGCCGGGTCTGTTGGGATCACGTTGTTCGGCGCAGCGCATTCCGCGATCTTGATGCCCGCACCCGAAGCGAACGTCGAGTTGGCCGGGATCTTCACCTCGATGACCTGACCGCTCGAGAACGGGGTGTTGGCCGTGAACGAGCCGATGGGAAGGTCTGAGCCGGGGACTTCTGTCCCGGCTGCCGGCTCGGCCGCGGCGGAGCCGGCGAACACGGCCAGGAGCCCGGTGCCGAGCAGGAGGGCGGCGCCGACCAGTTGCGCGACTCGGGACACTTGTCTCCCGGCTGGCCTTGACCCGAGGTATCGGCCCCTGGTTCTCACCCTGCTCCCCCGCCTCCGGCTCCCGGTATCCAATCTATCTTTTCCTATGTTTTTAGTCTATTTACTGGCATAATTCTCGGCCTCGTCATCCCTTGTGGACACCACCCGGAAAAGGGGATCGAGCCGGTCCCGAACAACCCCGTGAACACCCCGAAGCCCGGGCGACCGGCGAGTGATTCGCCGGACGCCCGGGCCCGGGTTGCTGCGTCTGGTGTATGACCGCAGTCACACCGTGGAACGCCTCGTCACGTCTGGGGGTTGGCCACAGTCGTGACGGCCGGGACGCCGTTGCCGACGGCAGGGCTGCCGGAGGTTCCCGAGGCACAGGTCGTGTTCGGAGCGGCGATGTTGTCTGCGGGCGTTGCCGTTGCCGGAGCCGTCGAGGTGTCGGTCAGTCTGACGAACCCGAAGGACCCGTTGATCAGGGTGCTCAACTCCGTGTCGAAGTTCCTTCCCGTGGAGTTGTCCTGGTTCTTGGAGAAATCGGTGTTGGAGTCGCAGATCCAGTTCAGGAACCCGCCTGTCGACGCCCGCACCGTGTCGGTCCGGTAGATGTTGAACAGTGTCCGGGCCGTCGGGAACGAGTTGCTGAGCATGGTCACCGTGGACGGCGCGCTGCCGTTCTCGTGGATCTTGCTCAGCGTGAACAGCGAACTCCCCACGGGCGATTCCGTCGCGAAAGGCGTCGTGTTGTACACGCCGTTCGACTCGTAGTAGAGGGTGGTGTCGAGCTCGATGGCCTGGTCGACGTTGTCGGCGGGGAAGTCGCCTTGTGCGAACTGGGCCAGTTGCGCCCCGTTGTTCTCCAGCGCCACGTGGGGCGAGTTGGGCGACGGGGCGGTAGCCGGGTTGGGGTCGTTGGCGGCGTTGGTGTTCGTGGTCGAGCACCCGCCACCGGACACGCCGCTCTCGGCGTAGCTGGCGAAGGTGGCCTCGGTCCCAGAGCCGGTGTTCACACCCATGACGCGGATCGGGATGCCATCAGGGATCCCTTGGCCCAGCGCCACCGCGCTGGCCACCGTCACCGTGAGCGTCGCCGTCGTGCTGGACGCGGTGGCGCTGTGCGACAGCGTCAGCGTGGACCCGCCGTTGGTCGTAACGGTGGTCCCACTGGGAATCCCGGGTCCCGATACGGCGTCCCCGCCCACGATGCTCGCTGGGAAGGTCGTGCCTTCCGGCGCGCCGGCGCTCAAGGACACTGTTGCGCTGCTCGACGTCGTGGTGACATCGACCAGCTCGATCCCGGGCCCGAGGTTGGTGAGAGCGCCCCAGTCCTTGATCCGGGTGGAGTCGCTGGCACACCACACCCGGTAGGCGGTGCTGGTGGCGCCGCCGCCGTTGTCGACGTTGGAGATGTTGGTGAGGGCGGTGCCGTTGAAGGGCCCCGCGGTGGGGTCACCGGGAAGCCAGCCAGCCGCGACCGGACCGAGCTTCCCGCCGTTGATGCCCGAGTAGCCGCTGAAGGTGGAGGTCCCGAACGTCGACGGGTTGATGGTGGTGAAGTCCACCGCCGGCACGGCGTCCTTGGCGAAACCGGTCTCGGCCTCAGTTGCGCATCCGCCCGAGGCCACCGACTGAATGGGCTTCGAGGACCGGGAGAAGTCGATGGGCCAGGGCGAAGGCGTGTTCCCACACAGCTGCGACTGGCCGGCACCGGATCCGACGTCGTCGACGCCGGTCAACACTTCCGTGCGGCTCCAGTTGTCGTTGACGTCGGTGGTGTCGATGTTGGCGTTGGCCTGGCAGAAGAACTGCTCGTTGGTAGCCGTCGCCACCGGGTCACTGGTGTTGTACAGGGTCTGGCCGGCGGCGTTGTTGAGCGTGCAGCCGTAGAGACCCGCTCCGGTGTAGAGGTCGGAGATCTTCTGCATCAAGAAGAAGGTCGTGTCCGATCCCACGTTGCGGATCGTCTCGTCGTTGCCGTTGTAGAAGTGCGGCGCGACGGGGGTGGCACCTCCGGCTGGGTCCCCGGGGGCGGCGAAGGCGGTACCCGCGCCCAGGGTCATCGTCACCGCGGCAGCGGCGACTGCTAGAGATGCTGCTCCCGCCAGGCGGTTGCGCAGCTTGCGTCCGGTCATGGTGTCTGGTTGCTCCTTTGGGGTGGTGGGGTTGTTTCGGGGATGTAACGGGGTGTGCAGGAAATGAACTGGTCGGCCGTCAGCCCTTGGCCGACGTGACGCCCTGACGGCGTCGGCGCAGGAACAGCGACCCGCCGATCACTCCCGCCGCGGCCAGGGGGAGGCCGATGGCGAGCGGGGCCTCGGGGGTGGCGGTGCCGGGCGTGGTCCCGTCTCCGGCGGGGGTGCCGGCGTCACCGGCGGTCGGCTTCACGTAGAAGGGCTGGGAGAAGAAGTGGGGTTGCGTGAAGTCGTTCTGGTTCTGTCCGATGTAGAGCACGCACTCGTTGCTGGTGTTGCACACCGGGAGCCCGCTCGGCCCCTCACCCAGGTTCGTGTCGGGCAGGGCGAACATGGTGAAGCCCGACGTGGAGCCGGTCACGGTGTAGTCGACCGACCCGTCGGCGCCGGCCAGCAGCGTGTCGGGCTGGACCGTGAGCCCGTCGCAGTCCGAGGGGTCGCTCGGTGCCACGCCGCCCGGTGCCGCGCACTCGACGATGAAGATCCCCGCACCCGGGCTCAATGTCGAGTTGGCCGGGATCTTCACCTCGACCACCTGTCCGCTGGCGAAGGGCCCCGGCGTCGACGCACCGATCGGGATGGCCGAGTTGGGGACCTCGCTCCCCGCCGCCGGACCGGTAGCGAAGGCGGGGGTGGCGAAGCCCAGGGCCACGACGGTGCCCGTCAACGCCACGGCTCCACTGAAGGCGGCGACTCGCCGGGTGACGTGTCGGAGGGTCATCGATGAGCTCCTTTTGGGTGGTGAGGGGAGAGGGTCGTGCGCGCCCGCAGTGCTCGGCCCGCACGCTCGCTCTTGTTCAGCACTTGGGCATCAGACCAAGCCCAGAAGCCCAGCACAAGGTGTATTTCCAGGTGTATCGAAGAGTTCATTTCGAGTTCGCGCGGGGATTACCTCCCGGTCGCGGAGCCGTCGCACGTGTCGCGGGGTCGGCCCGAGCCACCACAAACAGTGGCGGGGAAATAGACGTCCGAGCCCGGGACGGCGACCTCGTGGGACGGGCAGTCCGAGCCTCAGAAAGCAGCCGGCGGAGACCTCGTCGCGGCCGCTCCGCGCCCGAGGAAGGGCTACTCGAACCCTGGGCTCACCCAGGCCCGAGAACCCGATACAGGCGCAACCGGGGGCACAGTCCACGGGAGGGGAACTCGTGCACGAGCCGGAACGAGCCGTTCCCGGGCATCTCCAGATCGGGGTTCGCGGCCGATACCAGATCTACCGGGCTGTAGCCGACGGGGACGAAGAGATAGTGGGCGTGGAACGTGACCGGGTCGGCAAGAACCTGTTGGAAGTCCCGGTCATTGGGAATGACGAACACCTTGCTGTCGGACATGCTCGTGATCACCTCGGGGACGCACTGCACGTCGTTGTCGACGACGATGTCGCCTTCGGGTAGGTGGAGCTTCGAGATGTAGGAGCCCATCGCCTGGACCGTGGCGTAATGCTGCTTTTCCCCGCGATCCTCGGCGCTCAGGTGCCGGTGAAAGATGAACCCGAGGTTTTCGACGGTCTCGCCCGCCCCCAGGGTGGGATTCACCATCGCCCGGGCCGAGGTGAGCAGCGAGGGCACCATGACAAGGAGGATGACGACGACGGCGATCGCCCCCACCATCCGGGCGCGCCCGGCGTGCCCACGTCCGAGAATCGGCGATTTGTCTCGAGACACCTGCGAGGGGACGCGTGCATCGACTCCTGTCGCCACCACCGGGTGGCGAGATGATGCGACGGAGAGGGCGTAACCCAGGAGAAGGGCGGCCAACGGGATCGCCAGGATGTAGTACCGGAGCCAGGGGAACAGGAGGCCGTCGAAGTAGCTCGCCAGACTGAACCCGAGTCCCCCACCGAGGACGGCCACCGGTACGAGCACTTGTGGGTCCTTCCGGCGCCAAGCCAACACCAAGCCCACAACGAGCACGACGGGCAACGCGGGAGCCAGCGCGAACAGGGCATGGCCCTCGTGGGCAAGTCGGTCCGTCAATGTCCCGGGGCGGAAGCCCGATGCCTTGACCAGGACCGAGTTGCCCTGGAACTGCTGAAAGGGGTGCTTGGTGATGACAAAGCTGGCGGTCGCCCACCCCACCAGGCTGACCACAAAGGGAGAGGCGACCAGCACCGCATCGGTCGACGCGGTCAGAAGGCGTCGCCGGCTTCTCCGCGGCAACCGGGACCTCGAAAGGCTCACGGCGAAGACGAAGATCGTCGACAGGAGCGCGGCGGTGATCGTCTCGTTCCGGGCCAGATACCCGAGTCCCAGGGAGATGGCAGCGAAGGCGAGGGATCGGGCGTCATCCTGCCGAGTCCAGCGCAAGAGGTAGCGGGTGGCAGCCACCAGGGCGAAGAGATACACGGCTTCGCTCATGCCATTGGCGGCGTAGAAGATGATCATCGGATTGAGAGCGAACAGGGCCGTGATCGTCAGGCGTGCTCCGTTCGGTACGCCCCACTCTTGGAGAGCGGATCGCACCTGATGCACTGCACCGGTCATCGATGTCACCGTCACCAGGCTTCCGGCCAGGTCATGGCTTGCCAATGCCGGCCAGATCCCCTTGAACAGCAGCGGCACCATGTCGGCAATGGACGTCAAGGGGGTCCACACGAATCCGATGGCGGCCAGGTGAGGGTCTCTCGAGTACAAGACGTAGTAGCCGTTCGCCATTCTCGAGACGGCATCCCCGGGAAGCGAGTGATACACAAAGGCCAAAATGACTGCGGCCCCGAGGTAGATCGTGAAGGCGAGACCGCCGACCAACCCTCCTTCACTCTTGAGCCGTCGGCCGATCGCTCGGCCGGGAGCTCCAAGGCGATGGCGCGCTCGACCGGGAGGGGGGCTCCCGGAGCTGAGGTCGGTGCCGCCTCTGGCGTCGGCCATGCTGTCAGCGGTCAACATCAGGACCCATCATGGATCATGGAGTCCGCGAACGGCTGCCGATCGCGGGAATGTCCCTATTGTCGCCGCCATGACCGGCCGGCTCCCGCTGTCGGATACGTCACGATGGCGATGCGCTCAGGTCCCCAGTGCGACATCCCGGAGCGCCGCCAGCAACGGGTCATCGGGAGCGATGTCGTAGCTGCAGGTGTCGGTTGCCGTCGGCACCCAGTCCCAAAACAACACGCCGCTGCTCCCGGCTGTCAGTTGGGCCTCAGCCTTTGCCACGTCGTCGCCGCCGCGTTCTGCCACGGTGAGGCAACCTCCGCCCGAGCCGGCCTCGAGCCCGACCTCGCCTCCGATGATCGGCTTGCCGAGGGCTGCAGCCAGGCCGAGGCGGACGGCCAATCCGTTCCATCGGTCCCCGCCCATGGGCTCGTTCCCGGGGTAGTAGTCGTGGTACGAGAGCACGTCGATGCCGGGACTCGCCGACACGTAGGAGAAGTCCGATCCCGACGTCCCGCACTGCCCTCCGGCCAGCATGCCGTCCTCCACGAGATGGTCCGGATCCAGAGAATGGATCTCGGCGCCCACGATGTCGAAGAAGTACCGCAGCGCTTGCGCGGCCGAAGCCTCGTCGGGACAGGTCTGGTGTCCCGAACACTCGAGTGGCTCGAATTGCTCCGGGCAGGTCGACGCTTCGGGCTCGGAGATCGGCTCCCACATTCCGAGCGCCGGGGACGTCTTGAAGTGGGCCACGGCGGCTTGCACGTAGTCCCAGTAGGACAAGGGCGTGAGCCCTCGTCCGTCTGTGGTGGGGGGATCGTTGAAGACGTCTTTGAAACCCCCGGCGAACCACGACGGGTCCTGCCAATGAGCGTTGTCGCAGGTACCACCCTGCCCGGCCAACGAAGCGATCAGGCGCTGACCGTGTGAGGCGGCGGCGGCGAAGACCCGGTCAAGCGGACCCCAATCCAGCTGGTGCGTGTGGATGTTGCTGGCCATGGAACCCTGAAGCATCCAGATCCTGACCACAGAGTTGGGCCGCAAGGACGCGAAGAAACCGTCCAGTTCCGAGTCGGTGAGCATGGCGCCGCATCCGGCGTTGACTCCCCAGTCGGTGCCGAGCTCATAGGCATTCACTCCGACGAACCGGTACGGCTGGCCACCCAGGGTCAGGTGGGCTCCGGAGGTCCCGATGTTCCCGGCCGTGGCGGGCGAAGAGACCAGAGCCCCATGCGAAGATGGCGTCGGAGTGCCCGTCGGCACTGGCGCCTCCGGACCGATGGTGGTGGTCGGGGCGGCTGCGGAAGGGATCTGCACGGACCGAAGCTCACTCGAAGAAGCGGATGTCGGCCCGATGCGGGTCGAGCGAGGCAGAGCCCCGACACCGCCGCGGTCGATGGGATGCAGCACCACGACGCCTGACGTGACGCCGATGGCCAGCCCCACGCCAAGGCTCGTCGTCAACCACCCCAGTCGCGAGGTGCTTTGCATGGCGATAACGCGGATCCTGTCCCAGGGCCGCAAGGGCACATGATCCCCGGACCGGACAGGAGTCGTTGTTGCTGTCAGGTCGAGACGCTGGGTTGCTGTCAGGTCGAGACGCTGGCCCGTCCTTCGGGGGAGACGGCCGCGCATGCCATCAAGATCGGCACCCGACGACATCGCCTTGAGCCACCGGTGGCGTCCTCAGAGGCTCACCCTGCACCGCCGTTGCCGGGCACGACGATACGGATCACCAACGCACCGACGGCTCAAGGCCTCGCGACAGCGACCGGTGCTACGCGGCGGAGCGCTCCGACACAGGGCGATCCTGGAGCCCGTGGACCGTCTTCTCCCAGAACGCGGGCCGTCCCACCAACTGCCAAATCGCCTTGACCGCGGCCATCGACATCATGACCCAGTAGATGGGAACGACGAGCGCCGCCCACAGGAACTCGCCCCGGCGCGTGATGCGACAACTCAGGAGCGTCAAGTAGGCCAGGGTGAAATTCCCGAACGCCCAGCACGCCAGGCTGAGGTAGTACACCGGAGCCGGGAAGATCTGCTGGATGAAGGTCGGATGCCCGATGAACCAGAGTGCGGTCATGAGCCAGAACAGCGGGTTCACGACGGCCAGGACAGGGGTACCACCCACGAAGATGGCGAAGTGGGCGACGCCCTTCCACCCCATCTCGCGCACCAACTCTCTCGGTGATCGCAGGTGGACGAAGAAGGTCTGGAGATAGCCCTTGTACCAGCGGGACCGCTGTTTCACCCAGTTCACGAAATCGCTGTTCGCCTCCTCGAGCGTGACCGACTCGAGGACCCTGACCGAGTACCCCTCGCGGAACATCCGAATCCCGAGGTCGGCGTCCTCCGTGACGTTGTAGGGATCCCACCCCCCAAGCGAGCGCAACGCCATTCGCCGGAAGTGGTTCGACGTGCCACCCAGAGGGATCGGCGCATGCATCGATGCCAGGCCGGGAAGGAAGAACGAGAACCACATGGCGTACTCGATGGTGAACCACTTCGTGATGAGGTTCTGGTCGGGATTGTTGTAGGACAACTTGGCTTGGACGCAACCGACGCTCGGTCCCAGCCGGCGCAGTGCAACCGCGGCGCGGCGCAGCTGGAGTGGATCGGGCTCATCCTCGGCGTCGAAGACGGCGACCAACTCCCCCCGTGCCAAGGTGAGACCGAAGTTGAGCGCCTTGGGCTTGGTGCGCGGCTCGGCGGGGGGGACGAGGACGAGGGTGAACTGCGGTCCTGGATCCTGACCTCGAACCGCGTCGATCGTCTCGTCATCGTCGGCTTCCACCAGGACGAGCACTTGAAGGCGATTGACGGGATACTCCAACCGAGCGATGCTCGCGACGAGGTTGTTGATCACCTCTGGCTCACGGTAGGCGGGAATCATCACCGTGTAGGTGGGAAGGTCGGCGTCCGCGACCGCCCGGGCCTCTTCGTCGGTCACGACTTCCGAGACGTTCTGGCGCGTCGACCTCAAGAACAGGTAGCAGCGGTAGGTGATGCAAACCACGTACACGATCGTCACGACCGCGCACACCGCGGTGACGGTATCGATCGCCGACACCACGAGCCCGGCCACGAGCAGGCCCAAGATGCCCATCATGAGGAGGCGCTGGCTCCGGTTCAGCAAGCGCCGGACGGAAACGCTCGGGGCCTTGACGGCCAATCCAGAAATGCTCGCCCGCAGCCGCAATTGTGCTTCTGCGTCACGCATGACCAGTCGGCGCACCTCGTAAGAATAGCTTGCGGCCCCTGGTTCACGATGTCCGGACGGAGATAAAGTGTGAGGCGGTAGCTATGAGTGACCCGACCGAAGCAACGCTCGTCCTCGAACTCGTCGACGTCGTCACCGAGCTGACACAACGGCAGCGTGAGCTTCTTCAGTGCGTGAAACGGCTCCAATCGGACGTTGTCGACTCACCGGCGACCGCCGCCTACGAGCCTCCCCCGCCGCGACTCCTCCGACCCCCGCCGCCGCCTACGAGCCTCCCCCGCCGCGAATCGGTTCGAACCGTTGCAGACCCGGGGCCGGCCCGGGCCACCGACGTCCCAACTCCTGCCGTGAAAGACGTTCCCCCGGTCGTCGTCGCTCCCCCGCCGCCCGTCGGCGGGCGCCCGGACCGCGTTCTTCGGACGAGGCGGGACTACGACTACTTCGCCGAGCTCGACGACCTTCTCGCGCAGCTTCCGCCCGAGCCGCCTGCTCAGGAGCCGGGGACCCCGACCGCCCTCTGAGGCCTGCTCCGTCGGGCGCTGCGGTGGCTCAGGGAACTCCGGTCACCTTCAGTATCCAGACACAGCCCGCAGGTGCGGTGACCTGCAGCACCTGGCTACCGGTACTTGTCTGCGCCGTCACCGAATGGCCCGACGCCCCGCTTTCGTTGACTGCGGGCGTGGATCCCGCCTTCCCGCCGGCGGGGAAGACGAAGACCTGGAACGAGGGACCCGAGACGGGGGCGGGCGTGCACTGAAACGCCCACCCGATGTTCCAGGTCCCACTCCCGACCGTGAAGGCCGAGCTCGTCCAGTTCCCGTGGGTCTGGGGGGTGGGGCCGAGGAGGACCTGCGCCACCGCCGCCGGGGTCGGGGTGGTGTCGGCGCTCGTCGGAGGCGACGTGGATCCCGAGGTCGCCGGTGCCTGTGTCGTCGCACTCGAGGTGCCCGGACCGCTCGAACCGGTACTCGGGGCGGTCGTGGTGGCGCTGGATTGTGCGGGGGGAAGTGCGTAGTTCCCGCCCGACGATGTCTTCGGCGCGGTCTGGGTGCCTCCTCCGGACCATGTGATGAGCATGCCCAGCAAGAGGCATGCCACCCCGAAGGCGAGCAGCTGCCACGTATGCCACGAACGGCGTTCCTTGATCCCCAGTTCTCCCGGCGCGGGGCGGGCCGGCCCGCTTGCTGCACGTGACGTTCCAGGAATTGGTTCGCCACCGACCGCACCGGGCATCGAGGGGAGGGGGGGAGCCGGAGGCGCGTTGACCATCTACGAAGCGTTAGCCAGAGAGCCGAGATTCGTCAAGCCTCAGCATGTCCCACGACCGCATGTCGGTTCACTCGACACAGAGGACTTGCCACACGTCGTGCGCTCGACATGCCACGTCTTTGCCCGGCGGGACCGGCTCCCTTCCCAGCGGGAGCGGGCCCGATCAACCGAAGAAGATGCGTCGGGACGGAGCCTTACCCCGATCACGAGAAATGGCTCCGGACCTGCGGCTGCACGTGTCATGCCGCTCATGACGAACCGAACCGTCACGCGGAGTTCACGATGGGGATGCCAACAGTTCATCCGGACGCACTTGCGATCCTGAGCCGTCACCTTACGATGCACGCATGGGGGGAGGGTCGTCGTCGCGCGCCATTCAGCTCCATCGCGCCCTGACGGCGCTGGGCGCAGTCGGCTTGACCCTGGGCACATGGTGGACCCTGATCCCGCCGGCCAGCGCAGCATTCCCCGGCGCCAACGGCGACATCGCCTTCGTGTCGACACGGAACAACAACGTCGCCATCTACCAGGTCGACCCGAGTGGCACGGGCATTGGCACCCTTTCCGGTGACCAATCGAACACGGCACCACTCACCAACGGCGCGCCTGACGCCGAGCCCTTCTATTCTCCCGACGGCACAACCGTGTTCTTCTCGAGCAGCCGTTCCGGCAGCCATTGGGCCATCTACTCGATCCCGCAGTCCGCCCCCGAGCCTCCCACCACGCCTGTCGAGCTCTCCCAGGCACCTGGCAGTGAGACAGACGACGACTACTCCCCCTCCGTCGGTCCGGACGATCAGACAGTGGTGTTCAACCGCGACAACACCTCGCTGTACACGCTCGACGCGCCATCAGGACCGAGCTCGACGTGCCTGCTCTACACACCGCCTGACGGTCTGGCCGCGGCGTCCTCGGACAACGGCGCCGGCAGCCGGGCGGTCTTCGATCCCCAGGACCAGTCCAAGCTTCTGTACGTGAGCGGCAACAACCACATCCACCTGCTGAGCGGGATCCCGACACCGACCGGGCACAACCCGTGCGGGGTGTCGCCGAGCTCCCTGACCGACGTCGACCTCTCCGCGCTGGCGACAACTCCCTCGGGCGCCGGCGTCGGGAGCGCGGCCGACGCCAACCCTGACTGGAACCCGGCCGGGATGGGAACGACGGGCACCACGATCGGGGGCCACGACACGAACGTCATCTTCGATTCGACCCGCAACGGCGGCCACACGCTGTGGACCATGGACCTCTCCACGGCGACACCGTCTGTCCAACCTGTCTGGCCCTCTATGTGCAGTCGCGGCATGACCACCGATACGCAGCCGGTCTTCTCGCCGGACGGGACCTTCATCACCTACACACAACCGGTCCTCCACAACGCCACCCAGGTCGAGGACTACGAGCTCGATCAACTCGGGGGGCCGCATTCCGACGAGACCGACCTCACCCTGACCATGGGGACGCCTGCCAACAGCCAACCCGACTGGCAGCCCACGGTTGCGACCCAGACACCGGAGGCGCCCGCGGCACTCATGCTGCCGGCGGGAGGTCTTCTCATTCTCGGAACCGCTCTCGGTCTGCGGCGGCGGCGGAAGGTGTCCGCCGCATAGGCTCCGACCTCGTTGCGCGACATGCGTGGCTTGTCATCTCGCTGTGGAATGCGACATTCCGAGAACGCCAAGCTTGCGGGCTTGCCAGACGACCCTTCAGATATGAATAGACTGCGGCGCCCATCAAACCGGAAAGCCCGACACATGGCTCTTGGCACCATCATCCAGACAACGAACCCGACCAGGACCGATCGAGGACGGTGCAGCTCAGGCGACGCACGGCGAGCACTCAACGCGTTATTCGTCGGCGTCGTGGCCAGCATCGTCGTCTCCCTTGGCTTTGGCACTCCGGCGTTCGCTTCTGGCCCGTCGTCCGGAACCAAGATTGCCGGCGCGACCGTTCCGCTCGGAACCTTCACCGCGGGTTCACCCTTTGCCAGCGGGCAGATCATCGAGGTGAGAGTCCCAGCCAACTCGTCGCTCAGGCCCGGAGCCGGCATCAAGATCCTCGAGTGCGGGGCTCCCCACGGAGTGGTTCCCACCGACCCATCGGCGTGCGACGGGCTCACGATCCAGCCCGATACCGTCCTGGTGAACAGTGACGGTTCAGTGAACTACACGCGGACTTCGACGACATCGGGTTTCACCGTCTATGCCCTACCGAACCACCACAGCCTGGGAGAGCCGAAGGACACGCAGCCGGTGTGCAACACGACCCACCTGTGCGTGCTCTACATCGGCCAGAACCAGCTCGACTTCACGGCCCCGCATTTCTGGTCACAGCCGTTCGAGGTGAGCCCGAACGCGAGCGACACCGGGACCCCGCCCGGCGATGGCGCCCAGAGCTCCGGCGGCGGCTCCAACGCGCTGCTCACGATCGTCCTGCCCGTCGTGGTCGTGGTGGTGGCAGGTGGCGCATTCCTCGTATGGAGACGCCGCCAGGCGTCGCCGGGCCCCAGGGTGCCGGTCTCGCCCTAGCACGCCCTCGGGGGCTTGGGCCGCGGCCGCCCCGCCGCCACACCCCCGCCGCAGGCGACCTCACCCCTTCGTGACGGCACTCAGGGGGATGGCGCTCACGGGAGGTGTCACTCGAATGTGCCTGCCCCAGCGCGAGAACAGCGCCACCTGCGTTGCCGGTTTGCCGTTGACCTGGACGTTGACAGCCCCACCGACAGGGAGCACGGGTGCCCGCGTGGTCACGACCAGCTGGACGTCGTAGGACTTGCCGTCGGGCGTCTTCCCGGTCCCGTCGATCAACCCCACGCGGTGCCCGGCGACCGTCGTCTCGGTCAGCCGGAGACGGCCTCCGCCCGGGGTGAATTGGGCCAGGATCGAGGAGAACGACGTCGCCGCCACGAGCTGGTCGTAATGGGAATCCGCAGGTGTCACCGAGATCCACCTGTTGGCACTGGCAGTGGCGGCCGCCGACGACACGCCCAAGGCTCCTTGGAGACCAGCTGCATTCGACTGGATGTAGCCGACACCACCGGTCACGACGATCCGGAGCACCTCGCCGGGGTCCGTCACCACGACATCACCGCTCTTGGGGCCGGCGTCGCCGACCGCGGTCTGCTGGGTCGCGCTCGCTTTCAAGGTGATGTCGTAACTCATCATCCCCTTTGCTGTCGCGTTGCGAAGGACGAGTTGCAGGGCCTCGGCGCCCGACTTCCCTGCCAGCGCGTCGGTACTGGGATTCGTCGATGCGCACGACGTAACCACCATCGGGAGCACGGCCACGACGAGGGTTCCCATCCCACCGGCCCACACACGCCGCGCGCCCTTCGAAGGGCCCGCCGCCGCGCGGCTGAGCGGGGCGCGACGCACACCGAGGGGAAGTCGACGAGCAACAGATGTCATCGCGTGGCATCGCTCGCTCACAGACGTGGCATGTTAGCGAGCTTCCCGTCGACGACCGGTTCGGTGGCGGCCTGAACAGCCGGACACTGCTACCGATCTTCACACCGTCGCGTGCCCGTCACGCGTTGTTCATCTTCATTCCATCCAAACCGAGATCGACGTGCCGGGGACAGCTCATCACCGACGCCGTGCTCCCCGCTGGTGCACCTCCCTTGGAGCCGCCGGCTAGGAGGGGACGCCCGCCAGGGACAGCACGACGCCGACGGCACCGGCAAGCACCAACCCGCTGACGACCCCACCCCGGGCCACGAACAACCACAGCAAGGCCCCGCCCAGAAGAGGGATCTGCCACAGGTGGGAGAAGGCCAGTCCCAGCGACACCGCGGACCCGGCGATGGCACCGATGGCGGCAGGGCCTGCTCCGGTGAGGAACGCTTGGACCGAGGTATTGGCGCGGACCCGATCGAAGCGCGGCGCACCGAAGAGGACCAAGAGAAACGACGGTGAGAAGGCGACGAGGGCGGCCAGCAGACCGCCGCCGACCCCCCCGGCTGCGTAGCCGACCACGGCGACGGTCTGGACGACCGGGCCAGGGGTGATCTGGCCCAGAGCGACGGCGTCGAGGAACTGGCCCCCCGTCATCCAGTGATAGGTCGTCACCGCGTCGTGCTGCATCAGGGGGACGATCACGAACCCGCCTCCGTAGGACAGCGCACCCACCTTCAACGCGACCCAGGCCAGTGCCCCGAGCCCTCCGATCACCGCCGCATGGCCCGCCAGTGCGGGCACCATCGCTGCGACCGCGCCGCTCCCGCCATGCCCTTCCCTCGAGCGGATGACCACCTCTGTCGACCCGCACGCGACCAACACCGCCACGAGGTACGGGCCGATGAGAGACGCGGTGCACACCCCGAGGACGGCATAGACGCCCCAGCGCAGGAGATGTGCTCTCTTCCTTCCGGCGCGCGCCCGGCTGGCCCGCACCAGCCCCGAAGCCGCTCTCAACGCGACCGCTGGCACCGCGGCGCCGGCGCCTGCCCCGGCGCCCAAGATCCAACGGGGAGGATGCGAGCCCAAGAAGACGACGGAGAGGCCGAGCACGACGACGAGCCCCGGAACGATGAAGCAGAGCCCCCCCACGACCCCGCCCGCGAGCCCCCGGAGCCGCCACGCACACAGGATCGCCAGCTGCGTGGATGCAGGCCCCGGCAACAGGTTCGTAGCCGCGATGGCGTCCTCGAATTCCGGCGCCTCCATCCATTCCCGCTCGTCGACACAGAGACGGCGAAACAGGGCGATATGGGTGGGGGGCCCGCCGAAACCGATGCAACCGATTCGGGCCCACTCGCGGACGATGGTTCCCAGTGACACCTCGCGTCGGGAGCCCACCGCCAGAGTCTGTCATCGACTCGTCCTCCTCCCGGGCACCGCCCGCGGCGCACCCACTGCTTTCTTCGCCGCGTCGGTTCCCGTAGTGTCACGGTCGATGCGAGTGGTGAAGCGCCCGGGTGGCCTCATCTGCGGCGCGTTGACCGTGATCGCGATCCTCACCCTCACCACGTCGGCCGGCGCAGCACCTGGGCGCCCTCGCTCCCCCGCAACCGAGCCCCGGGCAGCCACAGCGTCCTCGGCGATGATGCGGACCTTGCCGAGCCCGCTCTACGGCGTGACCGTGGACGACGTCGCCAACGTGGCGGACATCGTGGCGAGCTCCCGGGCGCTCGCGCACATGCCGGTGACCCGGGTCTACTTCAACGTGCGGGAGCCCGCGACCTACTACGCGGCGGCGGTCAAGGCGCTGACACCGGTGAGCTACGTGATGGGTGAGCTGCTCGACTCCTCGGACTCGCGCCACATTTCCGCGGCCTCGTTCAACAAGCGGGTCAAGTCGTACCTGTCGCTGCTCGGGAACTCCGTGGACCTGTGGGAGATCGGCAACGAGGTCAACGGCAACTGGACCGGGAAGTACGCCACGGTCGAGGCCAAGCTCACCAGCGGCTACGACGACGTGGCGGCGGCCGGCAAGCGCACCGCACTGACGCTGTACGACAACATCGGCTGCGGGGACGGCCCGAAGGAGCTCGACCCCGTCGCCTTCTCCCAGAAGTACGTGCCCGCCGCGGTCCGCAACGGGCTCGACTATGTCTTTCTCTCCTACTACGAGGGAGACTGCCGGGGAATCCGACCCAGCGTCGCAACCTGGTCTGCGTACTTCGCCCGGCTCCACAGCCTCTATCCCCGCGCGCAGCTCGGGTTCGGGGAGATCGGGATGGACAAGCCGGCATCCGCCGCCACATCCGCCACGGCCCGCTCCCTCATGAGCTACTACTACGGGCTGCAGATCAGCCTTCCGTACTACGTCGGCGGCTACTTCTGGTGGTACTACGACCAGGACTGCCTGCCACTCGCCACGAAGCCGCTGTGGAGCACGCTGCAGAGCGCGTTGGCGTCGGAGGCGGCCGCGCTCACCCCGTGACACGAGCACTAGCCTCTTCTCCGTGACCGACGCATTCGCTCTTCCCCACCGCAAGCTCTTGCTGTCGGGATGCGTGAATTTCCGCGACCTCGGCGGCTACCCGGCCGCCGACGGCCGCCGCATCCGCTGGCGCCGCCTCTTCCGGGCCGACGGCCTGACCCGTCTCGACGTGGACGACTGCGCGCAGTTGGCTGACCTCGGCCTGGCGACGGTGATCGATCTCCGCACGCAGGGCGAGGTCGACGAGCGTGGCCGATTCCCCCAGGACGCATTCGAGGTCGAGTACCACCATCTGCCCCTCACCGACGTGTTGCCGCCAACCGAGGACCTCAGTCGATACGACGAGCCCGCATTCGTGACCTCGCGGTACCAACAGCTGTTCTCGGAGGGGTCGAGCTCACTGGCACGTGCCGTGGAGGTGCTGGCCGAGCCCGATGCGCTGCCGGCCGTCTTCCACTGCAGCGCCGGCAAGGACCGCACCGGGATCCTGGCGGCCCTCGTGCTCGGCTTCCTCGGCGTTCCCCGGGACGTCATCGTCGAGGACTACGCCTTGAGCGCCGAGGCCATGATCGCGCTGCTGGAGCGACTCAAGCAGGAGTATGCCGAGGCCGTGGCGGAGGTGGAACGCTACGCGCCCGCGGTGATCTCGGTGGCCCCGGAGACGATGGCGGCATTCCTGGCCTCGCTCGAAGCCGAGCACGGCAGCTTCGAAGACCTTGCCCGATCACTGGGGGTCACCGAAGCCGTCACCCGGTTGCGCGCCGCGCTGCTCGAGGGGCTCTAGCCACCGTCACGCCCGTCGTACCGGCGCGCCGCCCGCGGCCGAGACGACGGATCAGTCGGCGGGGCGCCTGAACACGAGAAGGTCTGATCCGTCGCGCTCGGTGACCGCGTTGACGAGCTCCCACCCGTTCTCCGAACGAGCGCGCAGCACCTCGTCGACCTTGCCTTCGTCGCGCTCGTCGTCGGGTCTCGATGCCCCCGGCAACAGTGTCACTCCGTACCGCCACGGCCCCACGGCGCAGACCCTATACAACGCGGCGACCTCCGGCGAAGGGCGTCGTGGGGGCGGCCGCAGGACGCTCCGACATCGATGCCGCGCCGCCCCGTTCAGGTAAACGCTGAGCAAACAGAAGGTAAACGGGGCGCGAACTCCAGGCACGGATCGTGCGAGATCGTCACTCCGGGGCGGTGACCTCGATGGAGGCATCCACGGCGACGGTGGGGCCGATGGTGGCCAGCACCGGGCAGTTCTTCTCGGCCAGCTCGAGGGCCCGGCGCGCCGCGACGGGGTCGACGTTCCCCCGGACGTCGAAGCGCAGCGCCACACGGGTGAAGCGCCATGGCGCCACGTCGTGCTGCTCCGACGCCACGACCACCTCCAGGGTGTGCAGGTCCTGGCGCTTCTTGCGGAGCACCTCCACCACGTCGTAGGAGAGACACGCCGCCAACGACAGCACGAGGAGGTCCGACGGCTTGACCCCCTCCTCGGCGCGGTCGCCGCTGATGAGCACGCGGTGGCCCCAGGAGTCCTCGCCCTCGAACGACAGCGCACCTCGCCAGACAAGGCGTTGGGTGCTGACGCCGCCCGACATCAGACGTGACCGGTGACGAGCACGCATCATGTCTAGTCGTGCTCCGGGTGGCGTCGCCGCATCGGCACCTCGGTCCGAACCCCGACCGCCGCCTGCGAGGAGCCGGGAGCCTGCCCGGTAGCGTCACATCCGATGCCAGAAGAAGCCGGCGGCGCCGCTGCGCTCGAGGAATCCCTTCGGCCCATGGTTCCCACGGGCCGGGTGACGACCGTCGACGGGGTCGGCATCGCCTACTACGACCTCGGCGGGAACGGGCCCCCGCTGCTCCTCGCCCACGCCACCGGCTTCTGCGGCCCGACCCTCGCCCCCATGGCCGCCCACCTGCGCGGACGATTCCGGTGCGTTGCCCTCGACCAGCGCGCCCACGGGGCGTCGGACCCCCCTCCGGGAGACGACTTCGACTGGCACGGCTTCGCCACCGACGTCCTGTCGGTGGTCGACCACCTCGGGCTCGAGCATCCCTTCGGGTTCGGGCATTCGTGCGGGGGCGCGGCCCTGCTCCTGGCCGAGGAGGCCCGCCCGGGCACCTTCGCCGCGCTGTACTGCTTCGAGCCGGTCGTCTACCCGGGCGACGAGCCCCTGGCCCCGACGATCGACGGGAACCCGTTGGCGGCCGGGGCCCTGCGCCGGCGCCGGGAGTTCGGCTCGCGCCGTGAGGCGATCGCCAATTTCGCCGGCAAGACACCGTTCGACCGGCTCCATCCCGACGCCTTGGCCGCCTACGTCGACAACGGCTTCGCCCCGGTCGAAGGAGCCGGCATCGGGTTGCGGTGCCGACGCGAACACGAAGCCCAGGTCTACGCCCACGCGTTCTCCCATGACGCCTACGCCCGTATGGCCGAGGTCCGGTGCCCCACCACCCTGGCCTGCGGCGTCGGGACCGACGGCTTCGGTCCTGACATCCTCGGCACCTTCGCCCAGCGTCTGGCATCGCCGACCACCGAGGTGCTGCCCGAGATGGGGCACTTCGGGCCCCTCGAGGACCCCGCCGGGGTGGCGGCCTCGGTGCTGCGCTCGTTGGTCCCCCCCGACTGACACAGCCCGGGCGTAGCCTTCGCCCCGATGGCCTTCGCCCTTCCCCGATCCCTCTCCCCCTCCAAGCTCAGCGCCTTCAAGGACTGCCCGCTCGCCTTCCGCTTCGCCGCCATCGACCGGCTCCCCGAAGCGCCCGCCCCCCACCTGGTCAAAGGCACCTTGGTGCACAGCGCGCTCGAGCGCTTGTTCTGGGACCATCCCCGCGGCGAGCGGAGCCCCGAAACGGCTCGGCGTGCCCTCGACCACGCGTGGCAGGCGCTGCAGGAGGATCCCGACCTCGCCTTGCTCGAGCTGACCGAGGACGAACGCACGGCGTTCGTCGAAGACGCCGCGTCGCTCGTCGACGGCTACCTCCGTCTCGAGGATCCTGATGCGGTCGACGCCGTCGGCGTGGAGCTCACTCTCGAGGCCGACGTGGCCGGGCTCCGGCTGCGAGGGATCATCGACCGGCTCGACGTCAACGCCGACGGTGAGCTCGAGGTCGTCGACTACAAGACCGGCCGCGTCCCGTCGGTCAACCAGGAGCAACAGCGGCTCGGCGGCGTCCAGTTCTACGCCTTGCTGTGCGAGCAGGTTCTGGGTCGGAGGCCGAGCCGCGTCCGGCTCATGTACCTGCGCGAGCCGCTCGTCATCGAGGCCGAGCCCTCCGAACAGGCGGTGCGCGGCACCCGGCAGCGGACCTCCGCGGTGTGGTCGGCCATCGAGCGGGCCTGCGAGAACGAGGACTTCCGCCCGCGGCCCTCCGCGCTGTGTAATTGGTGCAGCTTCCGGTCCCTGTGCCCGATCTACGGGGGCGACCCGTCGCAGGTGTCGGAATTCGGGAAGGCCCACCCTGTCGCACCCGTCGCCCGGGCCGGCTGACCCCTTCTCGGGTCGGACCGGGGCCTGTCCAGGCACCATCCCGGAGCCTCTGGAATGTGAGGGTCCCGGCCGGCGTTGACCAACTCGTGAGCAAACGTGCGTTCTCGGTCACCTATGACTATCGCTGTCCCTTCGCCCGCAACGTCCACGAGCACCTGGTGGTGGCCCTGCGGGGAGGTGCGGGGTGGGACGTCGAGTTCCTTCCCTTCTCGCTGTCCCAAGCCCACGTGGAGGAAGGCGGCACCCCGGTGTGGGACGACCCAGCCAAGGCCCCCGACCTCCTTGCCGTCGAGGCCGGCCTGGTGGTCAGAGACGACTTCCCCGACCACTTCTTCGACGTCCATCTCGGCCTGTTCACCGCTCGCCACGATCGGGGGCTTGATCTGCGCGACCCGTCGGTGATCCGAGACGTCCTCACCTCTGCCGGAGTCGACGCCGTCGACGTGCTCGACACGGTGGCCGAGGGGAGCGTCGCGCGACACCTTCCGGAAGGAACACGACGCCGCGGTCACCAACCATCACGTCTTCGGAGTCCCGACCTTCGTACTCGGCGACAAGGCCGCCTTCGTCCGCATCATGACCCGCCCCGATGACGACGCGTCAGGCGCCCGATCGACGATCGAGGGCGTCCTGGCCCTCTTCGACGAGCGCCCCGAGCTCAACGAGTTCAAGCACACGAGCATCAGTCGCTGAACGCCCGAGGCTCGGCGAGGACGGCCGGGGGCGCGGCCCGGCGGGAGGATCAGTTCGAGGCTGCGCGTGCGAGGGCCCCGAGGAGCGCCTGAGCACGCGCCACCTCCTCGGGCGTCCCGTAGACGGCCCCCGAGAATTCCGTCGCACCGGCTTCGGCGAAACGCCTGACCTGCGCCGTCACCTCTTGCTCGTTCCCGACGACGGCGACGTCGGAGGGTCCGGCCGCACCTTCACGGTCCAGCATGGCGCGGTACGAGGGAAGCTGCCCGTACATGGCGAAGATCTTGTCGGCGCGTGCCCGGGCCGTGACGGGATCGTCGGTCACGCACACCGGCAGGGTGACGACCACCCGAGGCGACGGCCGACCGGCGTCGGACGCCGCCGCGGTGATGGTGGGCACGATGTGGTCAGCCACGGTGTTCGGCCCCACCATCCACGTGACCGTGCCGTCAGCCTGGGTGCCGGCCTGACGCAGCATGGTCGGACCGAGCGCGGCGACGAGCACCGGCGGGGGCGCCGTGGGCGCCACGTCGAGTGGCCCGAAGGTGTTGGTCCGGATCACCTCGCCGTTGAACGACACCTGCTCGCCGTGCAAAAGCGGGACGAGGACCGACAGGTATTCCCGCATGTAGCGGGCCGGCTTGTCGAAGGTGTATCCCCACGCCCCCTCCACCACGACCTGGTGCGACAGCCCTATCCCCAGCACGAGGCGTCCTCCGCTGGCGTCCTGCACGGTGAGCGCCTGCTCGGCCAGCATCATGGGGTGGCGCGGGTGCACGGGGATCACCGCCGTCCCCAGATCCACTCCGGGTACCTCACGACCCACGACGGCGAGCACCGTGAGCGTGTCCCAACCGAAGATCTGCGACGACCACAGCGAGGCGACCCCGGTCGACGCCAGGACGCGGGCCCTCGCCACGATCTCCTCCATCGTCCCGTTCATCTCGAGGCCCAAGCCGATGCGCATGCGCTCCTCCGTGTCGTGGTGTCGTGGCGCGTCGTGGCCCCGGGCTGACCCGGGAGGCTCCGGCGCCGGTCGCCGCTCGTGGGCACCCATCGTGCCAGTACCGTTCTCGGTGTGCCTCTTCGCGGTGACGAGTACGACGCCCGGTTCGCCCGGTTCGAGGCGGAGGGGCTCTATCTCCACGGCGAGGCCGACCTCGTGGCCGAGCTCCTCGGGGACCCTCCTGCACGCGTCCTCGACGCCGGCTGCGGCACCGGGCGGGTCGCCATCGAGCTCGCCCGCCGCGGCTATGACACCGTCGGCATCGACGTCGAGCCGTCCATGCTCGACACCGCCCGGCTCAAGGCGCCCGAGCTCGAGTGGATCCTCGGGGACCTCTCGAGCGCGGCGCTTGCCGACAACGGCTTCGACCTGGTGGTGGCGGCCGGGAACGTGATGATCTTCGTCGAGCTCGGAACCGAGGCCGCCGTGATCTCGAACCTGGCCCGGGCCGTGGCGCCCGGCGGCCTCGTCGTGGCCGGCTTCCAGGTCGGGCGCCAGCTCACCTTGGAGCGCTACGACGCATTGAGCGCCTCGGCAGGGCTCGAGCTCGTACACCGATGGGCGACCTGGGAGCGCGCCCGGTACGGCGGCGGTGACTACGCGGTGTCGGTGCAGCGGCGCGGGAACGACGCGTGACGCCCCGGTGGGCTGCGAACCACGGCACTGCACGGCGCCCTGGCCCGACCACCGGATAGTCTTCGACTGACCCCCATCCGCCGGCGACAGGATCACAAGGTGTTGTTCGCTCCAGGAGAGGGCTTCTGAGGCACCATGGCTCGGGTCGATCAGGAGACGCAGGGAGTCGTGCAGATCGGGGGCGTCCGGTTGCCGCTCCTGGGTACGGGACGCATCTACGTCTGCGGGATCACTCCTTACGACACCACACACCTGGGTCACGCCGCCACGTTCGTGTGGGCCGACGTGGCGGCTCGGGTCCTCCGTCTGACCGGGCATCCGGTCGAGGTGTGTCGCAACATCACCGACGTCGACGACCACTTGCTCGTTCAGGCCAAGGTTGCGGGTGTGTCTTGGAAGTCGTTGGCGGTCCAACAGTCCTATCGATTCGAGCGCGACATGGACCTTCTGGGTATCTCGCGGCCCGCGTTCGAGCCCCGCAGCCATGACCACGTCGACGGCGTCATCGCCCTCGCCGTTGAGCTCCTCCAGAGGGACGTGGCCTATGAACGCAATGGGTCGGTGTATTTCCGCGGCGGCGAGGTCCATCGAGCGGCAGGGTTGAGCCGCGACGAGGCAACCTCGGTGGCGGCCGAACGCGGTGGGCACCCCGACGACCCGGACAAGGACGATCCGCTCGATGCGGCGCTGTGGGTGCGTTCGATCGGTGATGAGCCGGCATGGCCGAGCCCTTGGGGTTCGGGGCGGCCCGGTTGGCATGCGGAGTGCACGGCCATGGCCCTTACGACCTTTGGACCCACGGTCGACCTCCACGCCGGCGGCGCCGATCTGGCATTCCCGCACCACGCCTATGAAAGTGCCCAAGCCGAGGCCTTCACCGGCGTGCGACCCTACGCCCGGTCCTGGATGCACGTCGGCACCGTGATGGCGGGCGGCCAGAAGATGGCCAAGTCCACCGGCAACCTCGTGTTCGTCCGCGACGTGCTCGAACGCTGGCCTGCGGTCGCCATCCGATTCCTCATCCTCTCGCGGCCATGGCACGAATCATGGGAGTTCGACGAGTCCGGTCTCGATCGGGCCGAAAGCGAGCTCGAGGAGCTTCGGGCTCTGGAGGCGAAGCCGGGCGGATCTGAGGCCGCGGAGAAGGAGGTGAGACGAGCGCTGTTCGAGGACTTGGACCTCCCCCTGGCCCTGGCCATTGGGAGAGAGGCGCACGGAAAGGTTCTGCAGAACCTCACCCGCTTGCTCGGACTGCAGTACGTCGAGCGCCGATGGTGACCGACCGTGAACAGGGTCAGGCGGCTGATTCGCCGGACACGATGTGACAGGACCGCTCCCGGAGTTCGAATATCGGGCGATCTTCCAGAGAGTCCCGCGGCTCACGGTGGAGGTCGTGATCTGCTCCGATCTGGGCGTGCTGTTGGCCCGCCGGACCGGTGGCACCTGCGATGGGCTGTGGAACGTCCCGGGGGGGACGGTCCGGTTCGCGGAGCCGGTGATCGATGCCGTCCACCGGGTCGCTCTCGACGAGATCGGCGCCGACGTGGCCATCGACGATTTTCTCGGCTACATCGAGTATCCGAGCCACATCCCGGACCGTGACTGGCCGGTCGGGCTGGCGTTCCGCACCCATCTGGTGCTTTCCGAGTGTGATGCGTTGGCGATCACGCCGGACCGGCTCGACTGGTTCACCCGACTCCCTGACATGATGCACGAAGAGCAGCGGGTCTTCCTGCGGGCGCACGGCCTCGTCGGCTGAGTCGGCTGACGGCCACCACCGCAAACCCGTGATGACGTCGCCCGTCGACGCCTAAGACCTCCTGCTTGAACCCGGCCACTCACGCGAGCTTCATGAACATCTTCTGGACGACGTCGATCGGGTAGCCCTCGGCCTCGGCATCCTCGGGATGTTCGAGGCAATAGGTGAGGCCGGCCGCGACCAGACGGAACCCGGCCTGCTCGAGGGCCTTGGTGGCCGCCGAGAGTTGCGTCACGACATCTCGGCACTCCCGACCCTCGTCGAGCATGCGCTCGACGCCGTGAACCTGCCCGACGACACGATGCAGTCGTCTGCGCACATCCTCGATGACGTCTTGGGGAAGCTCCATTCCTTCTCCTGTCCTGGCGGGGTCTAGTTGTGCGAGGCGGCACCGCCCCGTCTCACTCAAGCCGAGGCCGAGCAGCGGTTGGGGCCGACCTCGAGCTGGCGCAAGGCCAGCACCGGTACGTCGCCCCTGCCCATGTTGGCCTGGATGATCTCCACGTAGTTGGGCGGGCGCGGTACGGCACGGGCGGTAGCCCACGACACGAATTGGTCCTCGTCGAACGACAAGGGTGCCAGCCCTTGTCGGAGCTCGCCGAGGCTCGCCCCGACCGGTTGGTCCGGCCGGACGACGATCCCCTCGCCGTAATGGCCGGGCAGCACAAAGGCGTCGTCGGGCAGCGACAGGACCTTGTCGTGCAGAGAGTGGTACAGATTGTGGGCGAATTCATCAGCCCGGTCGGCGAGGTCGGGACGGCCGACGCTGTCCACGAACAGGGTGTCGCCCGACAGGACGAGGTGCTCGGCAACCACGTAGATCGTCGATCCACGCGTGTGACCCGGCGTGTGGATGGCCACCACCCGGAAGCTCACGCCGCCGGGAAGCTCGAAGAGGTCCTCCTCACCGAGCGGCTCGTACGCGAAGTCGAACGTATCCGCCGGGTTGAGGTGAATCGACGCCCCGGTCTCCTCCGCAAGCAGACGGGTCCCGCTCAAGTGGTCGGCGTGCAGGTGGGTGTCGAACACACGGGCGATCCGCCATCCATGTTCGTCGGCCAGCCGGCGGTACACCTCGGTATCCACCGACGGGTCCACGACGAATGCGGTGTCCCCCGTTCCGACCAGGTACGACAGGCACCCCTTGCCGCGCCGACGGACCTGCACGACGCGCACCACGTCCTGCTCGATGGTCACTGAGTCGTAGACCATGGCCCAACTCGCCATGCCGCCGGCGAGGTTCGCCACCCGCCTTCCGGTGCCGCTGAGGACCTCCGCCGCCGTCGCCGAGCGGGTTCCCGAGGCGCACACCGTGACGATCTCGCGGTCGGCCGGCAACTCCGATGCTCGCGCCGCGAGCTCACCGAGGGGAATGTTGACAGCCGAGGGAATGGACCAGGCGGCGAATTCGACCGGCTCGCGCACGTCGAGGACCACGGGCTCGTCAGCAGTGCCCAGGCGGGCGGCCAGCTCGGCCGCTTCAGCGTCTCGATACATCGGCGTCGCTCCTTCGTTCCCAAGACCGTCCGCATTCAACCGGCCCTGTCTCGAACCAGTACCCCTGGGGGTATATTCCCCATGATACCTGACTGGGTGTCCGTGGGAAATGGAAAGCACCGGGAGGTCGTGGTGGGCGTGTTCCAGAAGGTGCTCGGCGGGGGTCGTGGCATCGGTCCGAAGCAGGCTGACAGCCTCGTTCGTTCGGGTGCTGCACTCCTCGACGTCCGGGAACAGACCGAGTGGGATGCCGGCCATGCACGTGCCGCGCGCCATGTCCCGCTGGGCAACCTGGAAGCCGAGCTCAGCGCTTTGCCTCGTGAGCGACGCCTGGTGGTGGTCTGTCGGTCGGGACACCGTTCGGCTCAGGCCACCGCCCTCCTCGTCCGGGCCGGATTCAAGGCCGTGAACCTCGACGGCGGCATGCGGGCCTGGGCCGCCGCCGGGCTCCTTGTGGAGACCGAGAGCGCTCAACCGGGCACCGTGGTCTGAGCCTCCCCCTCCCACCACCTTCTGCCTGCTCGCCAACGAGGGCGGTCACGACCCCGTTCTGCCAGAGCGCACCGATCCCGGATCCGACCCGCGGGCGGCGCCCTTCGATGAGCCCGGCGCGCAGGCCCAGGATCCTCTGATACCCCCCATGGTATCCACAGCCGCCGAGATTGATACCCTAGGGGGTATCTATTCGTCGGCAGATCAGTCCGAGCGGCGCGCGGCTCGGCCCCAAGACCAAAGGAACTCCACCCATGACATCGAACCGATCGAGCGTCGCAACCAGGCTCGACGACACATTCGAAACACCCGCCACAGCGCTGCGCAGTGGCCGGATGGCGCGGCTCGGTGCGTGGTCTGCAACGCACCTCCGGGTCGTGCTTCTCCTTTGGCTGGCTGTTCTGATCGGCTTCGGCATCTTCGCCCCGCAGGTCGAGCATGCCCTGGCCGGTGCCGGTTGGCAGGACTCGACCAGCCAGTCGGTCAAGGCCCGGGCCATAATCCAGCGCGACTTCGCAGGTTTGGGAGCCACCGCGCTCCAAGTGGTGATCGTCGACCATCGCGGGCCGATCGCCTCGGACCCCGCCGCTCGCACGGTCGTGAACGGAGTCTCGAAACTCCTCAATGCCAATGCCGCCGTCTCCACCGTTGTCGCACCCCAGCCGGGCGTCTCGTTGTCGCCAGACGGCAGAACCGGTGTCGTGACCGCCGGCGCCGCGGCAGATGCAAATACCATGGTCCAGGCGGCCGACGCCCTGTCACGACCCCTCAGTCGGCTCTCTCGGCCCGACATCTCGGTCACTCTGACCGGTGACAGTGCGCTGTGGGCCAACTTCAACTCCGCAAATCGCAACGCCATGCTTCGCTCGGAGATGTTCTCCTGGCCGGTGACCATGATCATCCTCGTCATCGCTTTCGGCAGCCTGGTCGCGGCCGGCCTGCCCCTCATGCTCACCTTGGTCGGTTTGCTCGTCGCCGCAGGCGCCCTCGTCCTCTCGACGCATGTGGCCCCGGTGTCCATATGGGCGCTCAACTTCGCTTTGATGTTCGCCCTCGCCCTCGGAATCGACTACGCGTTGTTCCTCGTCGTGCGCTTCCGTGCCGCGCTGGAGCGACGAGGAGTGCAGCCGGGAGATCGCGACGGGGTCGTCGCGGCGGTAGCCGAGACGGTGGACACCGCCGGCAAGGCCGTCGCCTTCAGTGCCCTCACCGTGCTTGGTTCGCTGGCTGCCATCCTGCTCGTGCCGAGCCCGGCGTTTCGCTCAATGGCCCTCGGAATCATGCTGTCTGTCGTCGCCGTCCTGGCCGCCACGTTGACACTGCTCCCAGCCGTACTTGGATGGCTCGGAACCCGGATCAACGCCGGACGCATCCGCATCCCCCGGTATTCCGGGACCCGGGCCCGGTCCGGCCTGGACGATCGCCTTCACACATGGGGACGTTTCCTCTGGCGCCATCCCATCTCCGCGGGTCTCGCTGCTTTGGGAGTGCTGCTCTTGGCTGCCGCCCCGGTAATCGGGCTGCGGACCAACATGCCGTCGATCACCATCGTGCCGGCCACCGCCAATGCCCGTGTCGGCTACAACGAGGTCACCAAGGCGTTCGGCCCGGGCGCCCCCGGCACGTTGGAGGTCCTTGTCCCCGCAGCTCACCAAGGCGCCGCGCTCGGCGCCCTTGCCCACACGGTCGGCGTGGCGGCGGTGGCACCAGGGTCGACCCACGCCGGATGGACATTCGACCAGGTCGTGCCGACGACGGGGCCCTCCACGACGGCAACAGGAGCCACCATCGACCGTATGCGAAGGGTCTTGCCCGTGGGCAGCTTGGTCGGCGGCGCGGCCGCCGAGAACTACGACCTCCAGCGGTCTCTCATTTCGCACACGCCGATGGTGTTCGGGATGCTCGCCGGGATCGGCTTCATCTTGCTGCTCATCGCCCTCGGTGCCCCTCTGCTTGCCGCCGCAGGGGTCCTCATCACTGCCCTGTCAGTGGCCGGGGCATTCGGAGTGGCCCGGCTGATCTTCCAAGACGGGCACCTCTCCGGACTGCTCGGCTTCACTCCCCAGGGGTTCGTCGACGCCTGGGGACCGCTGTTCTTCGGAGCCATGGTCTTCGGTGTCGCCATGGACTACACGCTGTTCCTCCTCTCCGCGGCCAAGGAGCGCTACGAGACCCACGCTGATCCCGAGCACGCCATGGTGGGATCGGTGCTCAGTTCCGGCCGCGTGGTCCTATCAGCGGCCGCAGTCATGATCGCCGTGTTCCTGACCTTCGCCCTTTCGGGCCCACTTGCCCCGAAGGAGATGGGGGTCATCCTGGCCGTGGCCGTCGCCCTCGACGCCCTCGTCGTCCGCCTCGTCCTGCTGCCGGTCCTGCTTCGCCTGGGCCACCACCGCAGCTGGCAACTCCCGCGCTGGTTGGCGCGGATCCTGCCTCGGATCCATTTCTCTCATTGAAAGAACTTGCACGTGGAGAGCCTGGACATGGGCTACTCGGCGGAGAGCACCGGATCGAGGTTGAGCCGGGTCCTTCCACGCAGCGCCGACAGGACCATGGCGGTCAATGCAACGATGCCGAGAAAGGTGGCGGATGTTTCGAGGCCGCGGGTCACGAGCGCCGTCGAAGCATGCTCGGATCCGGCGGCCAGTCCAAAGATCAGGCTGGTGAAGGCCAGGCCCATGGACGTGCCCATGCCCCGGGTCATGTTGAGCACGCCACTGGCCACCCCTGACTGCTCCTTGGGGGCCGAGCCCATGATGGCGGCGTTGTTCGTCGGGGTGAACAAGCCAAGGCCGACGCCGAGGATGGCAAGTTCGACGACGATGGCGGTCGTCGAGCCATGGGCGACGATCAGCGCGCCCATCACCGCTGCCGAAATCGCCATTCCGACGACCGTGGGCAACCGTGCTCCCAGTCGCTCGGCGAGCCTTCCCGCCATGGGTGCGGTGATCCCCAACGCGATCGGCATCACGCCCAGTATCAGTCCGCTCCGCCCCGCGCTCAGGTGCAGGGCGCGCTCGAGGTAGAACGGGACCACGAACAAGGTACCGAAGAGCACCAGATACGAGAGCAGGCCGCTGGTGATCCCGGCGGCGAACGGGACCCTCTTGAACAACGTGAGGTCCAGCATGGGCTCTGGGACGCGGCGCTCCCGCCGGAAGAAGGCTGCGCCCAATACCAATGCGCCAGCGAAGAGCCCCAGGATGGTGGGCGAGGTCCAGCCCACCCTGTCGCCGAATGACAACGCCGACAACAGCGCGGCGACCGCCGGGACGAACACGCTGAGTCCGATCCAATCGAATGGCACCCGCGCCTGGAGGTGACGACTACGTGGGATGAGGAACCAAGCCATGACCGCGCCCACGATGCCGACCGGGACATTGACGAAGAAGATCAGCCGCCAGCCTCCGAGCGCGATGAGCAGTCCCCCGACAGTAGGCCCGAGCGCCAGGCCGAGAGCCTGGGCTGCTCCTTGGATGCCGATACCTCGGCCCAGCTTCTCGCTCGGAAGGGCCAGCACGATAATGGCCACGCTGTTCGCTTGGATCATCGCCGCCCCGACTCCCTGGAGGACCCGAAAGCCGTCGAGGGCCAGAAGACTCGGGGCCACAGCGCACAGGGCCGAGCCCACGATGAAGACCACGAAGCCGTACATGTAGAGGAGCTTTCGTCCCACCATGTCGGCCATGCGGCCGACACCGGTCACGAGGCCGACCAGGACCAAGAGGTAGGAGAGCCCCACCCAGGTCACCGCCCCGAGACCGGCGTGGAAGCTCCGCTGCAGTGTCGGGAAGGCGACGGTCACGATGCTGGCATCGAGCTGGTTCATGAAGGCGCCGATGCAGACCGTGGCCAGGACCAGCCAGTAGGCGTTGGGGCGAGCGGCGATCGAAGGCGGTCGGCGACGCTCGACGAGGATGCGACGCCATCCGAGGTTCGACGCGGTCTCCGTGTCGCTGCGGGTCATCCCGTCCGATCGATAGCTGGTTGTGGGTCGATCACGAGCCACGTGCCGACCGGGATGACAGGGCGCCGGTCCCCGACCTCTCGATCGGGGCGACCACGTCGCCGTCCATCGTCATCTCCATGGCTGAGATATACCAATGTAGGTACATCTATACTCCAGCGGTAGAGTGGGGTGCAAGCCGGTTCGATCACCACAGGAGGCGGCGGTGGAAACGCTCCAGACCCGGATCCAGACCCGGATCGCGGTGGACCGATCGAGCCCGGTGCCGCTGTGGGCCCAGGTCTACGACGATCTTCACCGGCGGCTCGAGGCCGGCGAATTCGTCGAGACGTTCCCGCCCGAGATGGCCCTCGTGGCCGAATACGGGGTCAGTCGGAACACCGTTCGTGAGGCGATGCGTCGGCTTCGAGCCGACGGCATTGTGGTGGCAGCGCGCGGTAGGCGACCTCGGCTGGCGGCCGAGACGGAAATCGAGCAGCCACTCGGGGCGCTCTACAGCCTGTTCGCGTCAGTGGAGAGTTCGGGTCTGGAACAGCGCAGCGTGGTCCGGGCTCTCGATGTTCGAACCGATCCTCTTGCCGCCGATCGCCTCGGTCGCTCCCCGTCTGCCTCGCTGCTCTACCTGGAACGGCTTCGGCTCGCCGGTGGGGAGCCCCTCGCCCTCGACCGGCTCTGGATGCCCGCTGAGATCGGTGCCCCCTTGCTCGAAGTGGACTTTTCCCACACCGGCTTCTACGACGAGCTGCTCAGCAGGGCCGGGGTTGCGCTGACGGCGGGGCGCGAGCAGATCCGCGCCGTCGTGCCCGATGACGAGGACCGGTCTCTCCTGCAACTTGGACCCGACATCGCTGCCCTCGCCATTGACCGCCTCGGCTGCGCGTGGGGCAAGGCGGTGGAATGGCGTCACACCGTGGTTCGAGGAGACAGGTTCAGCGTGCTGGCGGAGTTCTCGGCTCGTGACGGGTATCAGATCGACGCCGCCTCGAGCCGGCGGTCGGTCACCACGTCAACAGCGCACGTCTAGTAGGGATCGTGGACATCGCCCACTGGGACGAGCGCTACGGCGGAGAAGAGTTCGTGTGGAAGACATCACCGAACCGCTTCCTCGTGGCCGAATTGGTGGATCTTGTGCCGGGTCGAGCGCTGGATATCGCCTGCGGGGAGGGACGAAACGCCGTATGGCTTGCCGAGCAGGGTTGGCAGGTCACCGGGGTCGACTTCTCGCCGGTCGGACTGGCCAAGGCTCGCCGCTTGGCCCGGGAACATGACGTCACGGTGGATTGGGTGGAGGAGGACGTCGTCGATTGGGAGCCGCCACCCGAAGCCTTCGACCTGGTGATCATCTTGTACCTGCATGTCCCGGCGGACGACCGACGCCGAGTGACGGCCCACGCCGGGCACGCGTTGGCCCCCGGGGGCACTCTGTTGGTCGTCGGCCATGACGCCACCAACCTGACCGACGGGTACGGAGGGCCACAGGACCCCACCGTGCTCTTCACTCCCGAGCAGGTGGTGAGCGACCTGAAGGAGCTGCGGGTGACACGCGCTGAGCAGGTGCGGCGCGACGTCGAGACAGACCAGGGCCGTCGAGTGGCGATCGACGCGCTGGTGCGGGCTCTGAAGCCCAAGGCATGATGGACGACATCCCTCGAGGCAAGTGGGTGGGAGCAGTCCGCTCAGGCCGGAACGGGCGTGCGACCGTGGCCGGTGCACGGGCACAATGGCCTCGAGTTGCCGCGCCCGGCGAGCAGCTACCGAGAACGACAGGAGTCGGATGAAGACGGTTGCGGTGGTCATGGGAAGCGCGTCCGACGCGTCGGTGATGGACGGTGCCATCGAGGCGCTGCGCGAGTTCGGCGTTCCCGTCGAGGTCCGCGTGCTCTCGGCGCATCGCACGCCCGACGACGCGCTTGCAATTCGCCCGTGAGGCCGAGGGTCGCGGTTTCGGGGTGCTGATCGCCGGGGCAGGCAAGGCCGCACATCTGGCCGGCGTACTGGCGGCGGTGACGTCGCTGCCGGTGATCGGCGTGCCGATCGCGTCGGGCGACCTAGGGGGGCTCGACGCACTGTTGGCCATGGTGCAGATGCCCCCGGGCGTTCCTGTCGCCACCGTGGCCGTCGACGGCGCCCGCAACGCCGGCCTCATGGCGGTGCGCATCCTGGCTCTGGCCGACGAAGGGCTTTCGGGCGCGTACGAGAAGTTCCGAGACGGGATGGCGGCGAAGGTGCGCGCCGCAGACGAGGGGATCAGGGCGCGCTACGGCGACGGCGGCGGGCTCCTGACCCCAGAGGTCCTCGGCCGATCCGCTCGCGCCACTCGTTCCCCGCGAGCCCGCATCCTGTCCGGCCGATGCGACGGGTCCCTCCGTTCTCCGGACCGGGGGTGTGGGCCTCGGGGGCGCGGGCGGGATGACCGCCACCGGTGGCACCGAGTCGCCCGCGGCGCGACCGTGGGTGATGAATCCCGTCAGCAATTCGATCGGGATCGGGAACACGAGCGTCGAGTTGTGCTCGCTCGCCACCTCCGCCAGCGTCTGCAGCGCTCGCAATTGCAAGCGCGCCGGGCGACTCGTAGAGCTTGGCCGCGGCTTCGGACAACTCCTTGCTCGCCTCGAGCTCGCCCGTGGCCGCGATGACCTTCGCCCGGCGTTCGCGTTCGGCCTCGGCCTGCCGGGCCATGGCCCGCAGGAGCTCGGGCGGCAGCGTGATGTCGCGCAGTTCGACCTGGCGCACCTCCACACCCCAGTGCCCCGTCGAGGCCGCGATCACCGTGCGCAACTCGTTGTTCACGTCCTCGCGATGGGCGAGCAGGTTGTCGAGCTCGTGGCGGCCGATGATCGACCGCAGGCTCGTCATGGCGATGCGTTGGCTGGCGAACCGGAAGTTGTCCACGCCGAGCACGGCCTGGACGGGATCGACGACCTGGAAGTAGACGACCGCGTCGACCTGGATCGTGACGTTGTCCTTCGTGATGACCGCCTGCGGCGGGATGTCGACCACCTCGACCCGCAGCGTCACCTTCACCAGACGGTCGACGATGGGGAATCGGAAGATCACCCCTGGGCCTTTGGCTTCAGGGCGCACGTGCCCGAGGCGGAAGAACACCGAGCGCTCGTACTCGGTCACCACCCGGATCGCCGACGACAAGAAGACGAAGATGACGAACAGGGCGACGAGGACGCCGACAATGACGCCGACGACTGCGCCCGACGTCGCCATCACCGGGGCGACGAGTGACTCCATGTCCGCAGTCTCGCGCCTCGGTCCACGTCGCGCCGGGCCACACCCCGGGTGGACAGCACCTAGCCTGACCTCGAGAGGGCGACAGCGACACCGAGCCCGGGCACCGCAGGACGCGCCCGGCCGGAACGGAGAGCGGGCATGCGGGTGGTGGTCTCGGGATCCGAGCGGGCTCATCGGGCGGGCGGTGGTCGCGGCCTTGGAGGCCGACGGCGACGAGGTCGACCGCCCTCGTCCGCCGACCCGCGGCTCGCGGCGAGGCGCAGGTGGGACCCGATGCTCGGGCTCCATCGACGCGGGGGCCCTGCGAAGGCGCGGACGCCGTCGTGCACCTCGCCGGGGCCGGCATCGGTGACAAACGCTGGTCGGCCGCACGCCGGCACGAGATCGTGGCCAGCCGCGTCGAGGCCACCTCGCTCCTGGCCCGGACCCTGGCCGGGACTCGGTCGGCCCCCGGCGGTGCTCGTGAGCGCGTCGGCCGTCGGCTTCTACGGCGACCGGGGCGACGAGGAGCTGACCGAGGAGAGCGAGCGGCGGGCAGCGGGTTCCTGGCCGAGCTGTGCCGAGCATGGGAAGACGCCACCGAGCCGGCCGCCCGAGCCGGCCTCCGCGTCGTCCGGCTGCGCTCGGGCGTCGTGCTGTCGGCGCACGGTGGCGCCCTGGCCCGTCAGCTTCCGCTCTTCCGTCTCGGGATCGGGGGAAGGCTCGGAAGCGGCCGGCAGTGGCTGAGCTGGATCACGCTCGCCGACGAGGTGGGGGCCATCCTCCACGTGCTCGGCCGAGCCCACGCTCGGCGGACCGGTCAACGCCACCGCACCGGCGCCGGTGACCAACCGGGACTTCACCGCGGCCCTGGGCCGGGCGCTGCGTCGACCGTCGGTCCTCGCCGTGCCCGGCTTCGCTCTCCGGGTGGCACTCGGGCCCGACCTCGCCTCGGAGATGGTGCTGGCCGGCCAGCGCGTCCTTCCCGCCAAGCTGACGGCGTCGGCGTACGAGTTCGCCCACGCCCGGATCGACGCCGCCCTCGCGGCCGTTGCTGGCGCCGGGCGCCTAGCGGTTCGACCCGGGAGGTTCTCGGTCCCGGTGTCTCAGGCGTGGTCGGCGCCAGGTCCTCGATCACCGCGGCCGAGGTCGTCTCCTCCGGGAAGCAGGGCGAGGACGGGGATGGTGACACCGTTGTCGACGTAGCGCTGCACATGGGCACGGCACTCCTCGGGGGTGCCGTGGACCACCAGCGCGTCCACGACCTCGTCGGGGATGGCGGCCAGGGCCGCCTTGCGGTCCCCGGCCCGCCACGCCGCTCCACATCGCCTCGAGCGCCGGGCCCCGTCCCAGCCATTCGTGGAAGGCGGCGTACACGGCCACGTTCAGATAGGCGGCGATGCCGATGCGGCCCACGTAGCGGGCCCGCTCCGCGTCCTCGGTGGGGCACACGAAGATGCGCGCCACGATGGCCTTGCCCGGGCCGACCTCGGGCACGACCTTCGCCACGTCCTGGGCCGAGAGCCAGTTGAGGATGGCCCCGTCGGCTTCGCGTCCGGCCAGGCGGAGCATGCCCGGGCGCAGGGCGGCCACGTAGATCGGCGGCGGTTGCTCGAGACGCCGGCCCAGCCGGAACCCGCGCACCGTGAAGGTCTCGTACTCGGCGTCGACCTTCTCCCCGGTGAGGGCGGCGCGCAGGAACCGCACGGTGTCGCGCACACGCTTGTAGGGCTCGACGAAAGGCGTGGCGTTCCAGCGCTCCACGATGACGTCCGATGACGAGCCCACGCCGAGGGCGAAGCGGCCCGGGGCGAGCTCGGCCATGGTGGCCGCCTGCATGGCGAGCAGTCCGGGGCCACGGGTGTAGACGGGCACCACCGCGGTCCCCAGCTGCAGCCGGTCGCTGGCCACGCGCGGCCAGGGCCAGCGGGCGTGAAGCCGTCGGCGCCGTTGGCCTCCCCGGTCCACACGTCGGTGTAGCCCGAGCTCGGCCAGGCGTTCGTACCAGGACCTGTGGTCGGCCAGCGGCACGTCGTCGAAGGGAACGGTGATCCCGTATCTGATCCACTGACGCCGAACCTACAGGGTCACGGGCCCCGGGTTCCCGGCTCGAGCAGTTACACCCGGGTGCGATCCTGTCGTCCTGTGGAGAACCAACTGCAACTTCCCCTGGTTGGAGACCTGGCCGGCCGGCCGGCGCGTCCTGCGGCCGACGACTGGCGCATCGACGAGCCCACCCGGCGCGTCGGTCGTCGCGGCCTGGCCGCGGCCCGCGCCGCGCTGGCCCGATCGTCGGCGCTCGAGGACGCCCGGGCCCGACGCCGCCTGACCGGCGACATCGTCGCGACCCGATGGGACCGGCCGGGGTGGCGGGGGCGCTACCGTCGAATGCGTGCCATCCCTCGCCGAACGACTCGGCTACGCCGAGGACGCCAAGCTCCTGATCCTCAACTGCGACGACCTCGGCTTCTGCCACGCCGCCAACGTGGGGGTCTACCAGGCGCTGCGTGACGGCCTGGCCACGAGCGCCAGCCTGATGGTCCCCTGCCCCTGGGCCCGGGGGGCGGCCGCGGGGTACCGGGGCGACGACGTCGGCGTGCACCTCACCGTCAACGCCGAGTTCGACCTCTACCGATGGGGGCCCATCACCCACGCTCCCTCGCTGCTCGACGGCGACGGCGGGTTCCCCCGCACCGTCGAGGACGTCTGGGACCACGCCGACCTCGACGAGGTACGGCGCGAGTGCCGGGCCCAGATCGAGCGGGCCATCCTGTGGGGCTTCGACGTGAGCCACCTCGACGCCCACATGGGCACCATGCAGATCAAGTCGGAGTTCTTCGACGTCTACCTCGACCTGGCCGTCGAGTTCCGGCTGCCCCTGCGCCTCTCGGGGCGCCGACACCGAGGGGCTCATCGGCTTCCCGTTCCGGGCCCTGGCCGCCGAGGAGGGCGTCGTCTTCCCCGACGACTTCGTCTACGTGCCCGGGCGTGGGCAGCCGCCAGATCCTGCTCGACGCCATCGGCCTGCTGCAGCCGGGCGTGACCGAGGCCTACCTGCACCCGGCGGTGGACAGCCCCGAGCTCGAGGCCATGGCCACCGACTGGGAGGCCCGCGTCGACGACCACCGGCTGCTCGTGCACGACCCCGAGCTCCGCGTCGCGCTCGACGACGCCGGGGTCACGCTCATCGGCTACCGGCCGCTGCGCGACCTCATGCGCACCGGGCCCTGACCGACCCGGGATCCAGGGCGCCGGACCGAGGGCGGGCACCGGGATCAGAACTCGGTGATCGCCGCGATCTCGGTCTGCAGCTGCTTGTACTCGGGCGAGTTGGTGATGGGCAGCAGGGACATGACCTTGGCCATGTTCCCGGTCACCTTGACCTTGCCCTGCATGAAGGCGGCGTTGGCGTCGAGCTCGCCCTTCTGGATCTTGAGGGCGTCGGCGTAGGCCGGTGGTGAGGGTCACCTCGGCGTCGTCGAGGCGGCCGAGCTGGCTCTCGGTGATCTTGCCGTTCTCGAGGACCCAGTAGTAGTCGATGTCCCCGTCGGGGGCGCCGGTGACCACGTACTGCATGCGGGCAGAGGCACCGGGACGCTCGGGCTGGCCCTCGGCCATCTTCCTGGTCTCGTCGAGCCATTCCTGGCTCAGCCACTTCGACATGTCGTTCCTCCCTGGGTCGTCGGCGTCAGATCGGCGCCGGCCCGAGGACGCTCGCCCGCCGCATCGTCGGGGCATGTTACCGAGCGGCGAGGTCCCGCACACCGGCGAAGAGGTCGTCCTCGGCTCCACGCCGTCACGCGATCGGGCCCACCGAGGCTCCGGGCCAGGATGTACTCGTCGACCGGGTGGATGGTGCGGGCCACCTCGGGGGGCAGCCCGAACCAGAACGGCGAGGTCGGGTCGACCTGGGTGGCGTGCGCCAGCAGGGCCTGGCGGCGGACCTCGGCGTAGTCGGAGATGTCGACGGCGGTGCGTGTAGGTACGGGTCATCTTGCTGCGCCCGCTCCACGCCAGCCGTCGTCGAAGGGCGACTCCAGTCCGAGCTCGACGAACTTCTCGTGCATCGCCATGACCCGGGCCGCCGACCAACCCACGTAGTAGAGCTTCAGCGGTGCGAAGGCCTCGCCGGCGTCGGGGAAGGCGGCGGGGTCGCCGGCCGCGTCGAAGGCCGCCACCGAGATCTCGTGGTCGCGGAGGTGGTCGGGATGGGGATAGCCCTGCTGGTCGTCCTCGTAGGTGACGATCGACCTGGGGGCGCACCCGGCGGATCACGGCCACGAGCCGGCCCACGGCCTCGTCGAGCGGCGCCTGGGCGAAGCAGTCGGGATGGGCGTTGGCGGGCGTGTCCGTCATGCCCGAGTCGCGGTAGCCGAGCATGACGACCTCGTCGTAGCCGATCAGCGCCGCGGCCGCCTCGAGCTCGCGCAGGCGGACCGCGGCCAGTCGGCGCGGACCTCGGGCGTGTCCATGGCCGGGTTGAGGATGTCGCCCTCCTCGCCCCCGGTGCAGCACACGAGCACCGTGTGGATGCCCTCGGTCGTGGTAGCGGGCCACGGTCGCCGGGCCCTTCGACGCCTCGTCGTCGGGGTGGGCGTGGACGGTCAGCAGGCACAAGCGCGTGCTCATCGGCCTCCACGGTACCCGGCGGTCCCGGGTCGGTCCGCACCGGGACCCGTGGGCCGGGCGGCCGACGGGCCCGAGCCGCGGGGGCGCCCGCCGGGCCGAGCGGACGGGCCTCACCGGGCTCCTATGCTCGTCGGCGCGGCTGACGGGCAGCGATGACCCTCCCGTATGCTCTTTGCATGCCATGGGTGTCGTTCCAGCGGTTCCTGAACATCTTCCGGGCCAAGACCAACAAGCTGCTCGACCGGGTCGAGGACCCCCGCGACACCCTCGACCTGTCCTACGAGAAGCAGCTCGAGAACATCCAGAAGATGCGCCGCAGCATCGCCGAGGTGGCCACGGCCACGCAAGCGCGATCGAGATCCAGGCCACCCAGCTCCAGCAGCAGGCGTCGAAGCTCCAGGAACAGGCCCGCCATGGCGCTCGGCCAGGGCCGTGAGGACCTGGCCCGAGAGGCGCTCACCCGCCGGGCCACCATCGCCGAGGAGCTCACCGAGCTCGAGACCCAGCACGCCCAGATCGCCGCCCAGCAGGACAAGCTGGTCGAGACCTCCGAGCGGCTCCAGGCCCAGGTGGCCGCCTTCCGGACCCGCAAGGAGACCCTGAAGGCGACCTACACCGCGGCCGAGGCCCAGACCCGGATCGGCGAGGCGGTGGCGGGCATCTCCGGGTCGATGAGCGACGCCGGCGCCACCATGGAGCGCGCCGAGGAGAAGATCCCGCAGATGCAGGCCCGTGCCGGCGCCATCGACGAGCTCCTGGCCTCGGGGGCGCTGACCGACCTGAGCTCGAGCACCGACGACATCCAGGCGAAGCTGAACAAGGTGGGCGCCACCTCCGAGGTCGAGCGCGAGCTCGCCGCTCTGAAGACGGAGCTCGCCGCCACCCCGGCCCCCGTCCTGCCCCCGGCGGGCTCGACCGGCGTCGACCCGGCCCCTGCACCCGCGGTACCCGCCCCTTCCGCTACAACCCGAACAGACACGCAACCGAGGTGAGTCCCTGATGGCGACCAATCGCCGCATCCCCGCCGACCACGGACTGACGGTCCGGATGTTCATCACCGGGCTGCTGATGGTCCTTCTCTACGCCCTGGTCATCGGCATCCTGTTCGCCGTCGGCCTCAACCTCGGCGTGATCCTCGTGCTCGCCGGCGGCCTTCTTGTTCTGCCAGTACTGGTTCTCCGACAAGATCGCCCTCTTCGGCATGCACGGGCGCATCGTCACCCCCGAGCAGGAGCCCGAGCTCCACGGCATCATCGACCGGCTCTGTGCCCTCGCCGACATGCCCAAGCCCCGCGTGGCCATCGCCGACGTGGACATGCCCAACGCCTTCGCCACGGGCCGCAACCCCACCAACGCCGTGGTCTGTGCCACCCGCGGCATCATGCGGCGACTCGACGAGCCCGAGCTCGAAGCGGTGCTCGCCCACGAGCTGTCCCACGTCGCCCACCGCGACGTGGCCATCATGACCATCGCCAGCTTCCTCGGGATGGTGGCCGGCCTCATCACGCGGTTCACGATCTACGCCGGGCTCTTCGGCGGCTTCGGCGGCGGAGGCAACAACCGCGACGGTGCCGGGCAGGCCGCCATGATGGAGCTGGCCGTGATCGTCGTCTCGGCCCTCATCTACGCCATCAGCTTCCTCCTCACCATGGCGCTGTCGCGCTATCGCGAGCTGGCCGCCGACCGCTCGGGCGCCATCCTGATCGGCCGCCCGTCGCTGCTGGCCTCGGCCCTGGTGAAGGTCACCGGGGAGATGTCTCGGATCCCCACCCGGGACCTGCGCTCGGCCGAGCACTTCAACGCCTTCTACTTCACTCCCGCCCTGGCCCAGGGCACCAGCCTGTCCACGCTCTTCTCCACCCACCCGCCGCTGCAGAAGCGCCTCGACCAACTGGCCAAGCTCGAAGCCGAGATGAACCAGCCCGGATGAGGCGGCCCGGGAACGACCGCACCAGACACTGCCCCGCGGCCGGGCACTGATGGGCCTGTTCGACACCCTGCTGGGCCGCACCAAGCCGGTCCGGGCCAACCTCGACGCCCTGTTCTCGCTGCCCTCGGCGGCGATCACGCTGCAGGTGACCGCCGGCCTGCTGCCGACCGGACGCGCCGGGGTGTGCTTCAAGCCGCCCGCCGGCCAGCCCTTCGCCGAGATGCAGGCCGAGCTCGAGCAGTTGCTGGCCACACCCGACGATGCCGGCCTCGGCGCGCCGGCCCCGATCGCCACCACCGCACCCGCACCTCCGGCGGCGGCCCCGGCCGCCGATCCGGGCGCGCCGGCCCCGACCGCCCCGGGGGGCCCGGCCAAGCCGACGGTGCGTCACGTGGGCGACAAGTTCGGGTACCGGTGGATCATGGTCGAGGCGAGCGGCTGTCGACGACCTCGTCACCCGAGTGCACATGGTGCACTCGTCGCTCCAGGACGCGGGATGGAGCACGCAGCTGCTGTGCTCGGTCTTCGGCTTCGCGCCCGGCACCGGGGCGGAGCTCGAGTCGGCGGCCGACGCCGGGGCCCCCGAAGCGACCGGGTCGACGGCCGACACCATCACCCAGCCCCTGTACCTCGTCTACCTGGCCAAGCAGGGAACCTTCTATCCCTTCGCGCCGACGGGGGACGAGCAACGGGACAACGAGCTCGAGCTGCGGCTCAAGGGCATGCTCGCCGAGGACCTGCCCATCGAGCCCGACCTGTCGCGGTGGTTCCCCATGTGGGACCTCCCGATCGCCTGATGCAGCGCCCGTGATTCAGCCCCTCCGCGTCGGCACCGTATAGGGGTCCCACGCCCGCGGCCCGGCGTCGAGGGCCTCGAGCCGTGTGCACACCAGGTCCACCACGACTTCGGGGTCGAGGGTGCTCGGCGCCCCGTCGGCCAGGTGCAGCGCGCCGGTGATGGCGCCCGCGCCGTCGAAGACCCAACGCCCTGCGGCCCCCTCTGCCCGTGTGAGCTCGGTGGCGACGGCGGCGAGGTCGACGCGCCGACGGGGCCTGCGGCTCTGCAGGCGGACCCACGACTCGTAGCGGTAGCGGAGCTCGACACGGCCTCCGGCGATCGTCGCCACCCGCAGGCACGGGGTCACCGAGTGCACCGCGCCGGGGTGAAGCGCTGCGCCTCTCCAGCCGCCCGGCCGGCCTCGGGGTGGGTGACGTCGACACGGAGGATGGCGAGGTCGTGGTCGGGCCTGCTCCTCGATCGTCGCCCACCCCTCGGCCACCGCACGCGAAGACGCGTCGTAGGCGTCGGCCTCGTCGGCCCACAGGGCCCGGTGACGCTCGGGCTCTGCCACCAGGGAAGGCAGCACGCGCAAGGCCTGGGTGGCGGCCCACGCCGTGCGGTCCATGAGCCGTCGGCTCGGCTCGGGCATCGCCGGGCACAGCCCGAGGACGGCCGCGGCGCGCTCGACGTCGCCGAGGAAGGCGAGGCCGAACGCCACCAGGGCGGCCCGACGGTCGGTGACCACGTCGAAGTCGCCCACCCGGGCCGCCTCGACGAGGAGGGCCCCGTGCTCGGCGGCCAGGCCCTCGGTGCACAGCAGAGCCAGGGCGATCACGCCGTCGGCGTCGTAGTGGTCGATGGAGGCGGTGTCCACCCCCGCGGGCAGGACGTCGGGGCGGGCCAGCGCGTCGAGGACGATCCCGGCCGAGAGGTCGTGCCACAGCGCCACGGGGGTGGGCGTGCCGGGCCAGTGCGACAAGGTGCACACCGTGCCCGGCACGGGGGGCGCCGTCCACGATGACGTGCGGCCGGCCCTCGAGGAGCCCGGCCGGGACGTAGTGCAGGCGCGTCGGCCCGGCCCGCGCTTCAGCCACCCGCGGCGGAGACGGCGTCGATCCGCCGGGCGAGCTCGAGGTCGAGTCGGGTGAGGCCGCCTTCGGAATGCGTCGTCAGGCGCAGGGTGACGGTGTTCCAGCGGATGTCGATGTCGGGGTGATGGTCCATCTCCTCGGCCAGCGCACCCACGGCGATCGACATAGGCGAGCGCGTCGGCGAAGTCCTTGCCGCGACGCGTCTTGACGAGCTCGTCGCCGTGGCGTTCCCAGCCCATGCCGTCAGCGAGCGCGCTGTCCACGGTGTCGGTGGTCGAGCAGCTCCACGGGGCGCAGCCTAGGAGTTGCGTGGCGCGGTCACGGGTGGGTCATGTCCTCGGGCCGGACGGCTCGGTCGAACTCCTCGGGGGTGAGGTACCCGAGCGCCACCGCCGACTCCCGCAGTGTGGTGCCTTCGGTGTGCGCCTTCTTGGCCACCTCGGCGGCCTTGTCGTAGCCGATGAGCGGGTTGAGCGCGGTGACGAGCATGAGCGAGTTCTCGAGGTGCCGGCGGATCTGGGCGCGGTCGGGCTCGAGGCCCTCGAGCACCGCATACCGGCGGAAGGCCCCGCAGGAGTCGGACAGCAACGTGATCGAGTGCAAGATGTTGTGGATGATCACGGGCTTGCACACGTTGAGCTCGAGGTTGCCTCGGCTGCCCGCGATGGCCACGGCGGTGTCGTTGCCCATCACCTGGATGCAGACCATGATCATGGCCTCGCACTGGGTCGGGTTGACCTTGCCCGGCATGATCGACGAGCCGGGCTCGTTCGGGGGCAGCACGAGCTCGCCCAGCCCGCTCCTGGGCCCCGAGCCGAGCCACCGGATGTCGTCGGCGATCTTCGTGAGCGACACCGACAGCGTGCGCAGCGTGGCACTGGCCTGCACGAGCGCATCATGGGCGGCCAGGGCGGCGAACTTGTTGGGCGCGGAGACGAAAGGGAGCCCGGTGAGCTCGGCGATGTGGGCCGCCACCCGTGCACCGAATTCGACGTGCGCGTTGAGGCCCGTCCCCACCGCGGTGCCACCCAGCGCCAGCTCGTAGAGGTCGGGGAGGCACGCGTCGATCCGCTTCAGATCGGCGTCGAGCTGCGCCACGTACCCCGAGAACTCCTGGCCCAGGGTGAGGGGCACGGCGTCCATGAGATGGGTTCGGCCGATCTTCACGATGTCGGCGAAGGCCTCGGCCTTGTCGGCCAGCGCGTCGCGAAGGGCACGCACCGAGGGCACGAGCACCTGCGACGATCTGTTCGACCGCGGCGATGTGCATGGCCGTGGGGAACGTGTCGTTGGACGACTGCGACATGTTGACGTGGTCGTTGGGGTGCACCGGGGTCTTCGACCCGAGGGCCCCGCCCGCCATCTCGATGGCCCGGTTGGCGATGACCTCGTTGGCGTTCATGTTGGTCTGGGTGCCGCTGCCGGTCTGCCACACGCGCAGGGGGAAGTGGTCGTCGAGTGCTCCGGCGGTGACCTCGGCGGCGGCTCGCGAGATCAGGTCGGCCAGCTTGGGGTCGAGAAGGCCGAGATCGGCGTTGGTGCGGGCCGAGGCGTCCTTGAGGATCCCGATGGCACGGATCACCGAGCGGGGCATGATGTCGTCGCCGATGGCGAAGTGGACGAGCGATCGCGCCGTCTGGGCACCCCAGTACCGGTCGGCGGGAACCTCGATGGGGCCCATCGAGTCGGTCTCTGTTCTTGTGGCCGTCACGGCATCATCACCATCACGAACCTACCCCCACTCCACATGCGCCCGGATCGCCGCGCCGTCCTCGCTCAGCCAGCCCTTGGACCCGGCGTAGTCGAGCATGGCGGCGAAGTCAGCCTCCCAGGTCTCGTCCACCGACCCCGACGCCAGGCGCCGCACGGCCTCGACGCTGATGAGGGCCTCGCCCTCGCCGTCGAGGTTTCCCACCGCAGTGGACCGCAGGGCGTGGTCGAGCGCGCCCGCATCACCACCGCCCCGGAGCGTGACGTGGAAGCGCCCGCAGTCGGCCGGCTCCTCGAGCACGACCGCCGGTGGCTCGGTCTCCATGTCCACTACGACCTGCACGGGCCCTCCCCTCCGACCGCGACGAACCGGGCCGGACTCACCATGGCCGGTCGACTCACCATGGCCGGTCGACTCACCATGGCATGGCCACGCCGCCGTTGGGGCGCAGGATCTGGCCCGTGACGAATCGTGACGCGTCCGACGCCAGGTACAGCACGGCGTGGGCGATGTCCTCGGGGCGTCCCACCGTGCGCAGCGGAGTGGAGCGCGCCACTGCGTCGAGCACGCCGCGGCGCTGCGACTCGTCGACACTGCCGTCCTGGGCGGTGAAGCGCCGGCTCGTCATGGCCGTCTCCACGAAGCCGGGCGCCACCGCGTTCACCCGGACCCCGCTCGGGCCCACCTCGGTGGCGAGCACCCGGGTGAGCTGCACGACGGCGGCCTTCGCCATTCCGTAGCCGGCCAGGCCGGGCGAGGGCGCGTCGATGGCGGCCGACGCCATGTTCACGATCGAGCCCGAGCCCTGGGCGCTCATGACGCGGGCCGCGGCACGACAGCCGTGGAACACGCCTTTGAGGTTGACCGCCATGATGTGGTCGAAGGCGTCGTCCTCGAAGTCCACCACCGCCGCCTGGAGGATGATGCCGGCGATGTTGGCCATGACGTCGAGACGCCCGAGGACCGAGACCGCCTCCTGCACCAGCGTCGTCCACCTCGCCCGGGACGGTGACGTCGACCCGACGGGCCAGGGCGCGTGTCCCGGACTCCTCGAGCCGGGCCGCGGTCGCGGAGGCGCCGGCGCCGTCGAGGTCCGCGCACAGCACCGCCGCGCCCGCTCCGCCCAGCAGCTCGGCCGAGGCCCGACCGATACCCGACGCCGCGCCGGTGACCACCGCCACGCGTCCGTCGAGGTGGAACGCACCCAGCGCGTCGGGGTTCATCGGGGGACGCTCCCGTGGATGGACCGGGTCACCCGATGGGCCGCGCCGAGCAGGGAGTCGCCGAAACGCGGGATCTCCTCCCCGGTCAGCTTCTCGGGCAGCCCCACGACGGTGAGGGCCAGTGCCACCGCACCGTCGGAGCCGAACACCGGGGCCGAGATCTGGCTCAGGCGGTAGGTCGCCCCCTCTTCGAGCTCTTGGAGGAGGTACTCCTCGTGGGCGAAGTCCTCCACCGCGACGGCCAGGGCGCGGCGCCGGCTGTCGCGGCCCGACAGGGCACGGCTCAGCTTCAGGTTGGCGACGGCCTCGAGGTTGAGCGCGTAGCCGCGCCGGCGGATCACCGCCAACGCCGAGCGCAGCCGGTCCTTGTCGGCTTCGGTCGCCCCCGGTCCCAACCGGTCCAGCCATTGCTCGACGGCCTCGGGCCCCGCCCAGGCCAGGAAGACCGTGCCCAGGGGTGGGGCGAGCGGCACGCGTTGGCCCACGGTGAAGGCGAGCCACATCGGGCCGGGACGTCCGGCCGTGGCGAGGAGCACCATCTCGTCGCCGACGGTGCTCGAGGCCACCACCTGGGCCGCCGAGGCGGGCGGCGAGCGCCTCCATCTCGGGCCGGGCATGGTCGACGAGGTCGAGCTGTCGGGCCCCCGCCGCATGCCCCGCGGCGATGAGGGCCGGGCCGAGCGTGTAGGTCTTGTCGACGGGATGGCGCAGCAGCCATCCGGACTCGGTCAACGTGGCGCACACCCCGTGGGCGGTGGCCTTGGACATCCCGAGCGCCCGGGACAGCTCCGACAAGCCGAAGGACTCCCCGGGGCGTGACGCCAGGAAGTCGATCACCGTCACCACGCGCTCGGCCGACGGAGACCCGGCCACCGCTCAGCCCCCCGGCCCGGCGGGGCCGCTCGGCACCGGTCCGAGCGCGCTCGCCACGGCCGCGCCGAAGACCTCGGCCAGGCGGGCCTGGCCGTCGTCGCCGGGGTGGATGCCGTCAGCCAGCTGCGCGGCGGTGATCACGCCGGCGCCGGGGACGAGCACGATGGCCTCGTCACCGGCGGCCATGCGGTCGTGCACCGCCGCTTCCATCGCGGCGCGCAGGTCCGCCAGGGTGGCCCCCAACCGGTTGGGGGTCGACTCGGCGTCGGGCCGGAGCACGGGGCTCGCCACCACGATCGGGGTGTCGGGGTGGCCCTGGCGCACGATGTCGAGGAACGCCCGGGTGGTCTCGAGCATCATGCCGGCGCTGTGGGGGGTGCGGGTCCAGCAATTGGTGCCGTGGGAGATCGAGATCACGTCGGCCTCCAGCGCGGCGACAGCCTCCGCGCAGGGGATCTCGCCGCGCGCCGAGCCCGCGTAGCCCAGGTTGAGCAGATCGAGGCCGTGTCGTCGGGCGGCCATCACGCCCCACGCCCGCGCCGGCGCGCTCGCCACCCATCCTTCGAGCAGCGAGTCCCCGTAGGCGACCCAGCGCGGGCCACGGGGAGCGGGCTCGATCGACCCTCGCAGCGCCCGCAGCGCCAGGACTTCGGGACGCATGCCCTCGGGGAGATAGACCACGGCCGCGTCGTCGGCCGGGCCGCCCATCGAGAGCGTCACCGTGCCCCGGCCGAGCACCGCCGGTTGCTCGTCGACCTGCACGCCCGCTCGCCACAGCGCGAACGTCGTGCCCGCCCCCTCGCCGCGGTAGCCGAGGTCGTCGGTGGCGGTGACGTAGTCGAGCTCGAGCGCCGGGGCGTCACCGATGAGCTCGAGACGCACCCCGGCCGGGATCTGGGCGCACTGCCAGGTGTCGGCGGGGATGCGCGCCGCGTCGCGGGGATCGAAGCGGGGGTAGGCGATGCCCGGAGCGGCCCGCCACGCGCAGCCCCGCAGGAACGGCTCGACCTCCGGGGCCCGGTCCCCCGTCGCGGGCTCACCGTGGCGCCGTCACAGGTGGTCGGGCACCGGGTAGGGGAACTTCACCCCCACCCCGCCGTCGACCGACAGCACCTGCCCGTTCACGTAGGCGGAGAGGTCCGAGGCGAGGAAGACGATGGCCGCCGCGATGTCCTGGGGCAGCGCCACGCGGTCGAGCGGCGAGTTCATGGCGTTGACCGCCTTGCCCTTGTCGCCCAGGTATCCCGAGACACGCGGCGTCCACACGATGCCCGGCGCCACGGCGTTGACGCGGATGCCGATCGGGCCCAGCTCCACCGCGGCCGAGCGCACCAGGCCGATGAGCCCGGCCTTGGCCGCGCCGTAGGCGGCATGGCGCGGCGCCGCGGTGAGGCCCGACGCGGAGGCGACGAAGACCATGACACCGCCGCCGGCGTCGCGCAGCGCCCGTCCGCCGACCGACACGGCCAGATAGGCGTGGCGCAGCACGATGTCGTGGTGCCAGTCCCACAGTTCGTCGTCGAGCTCGAGCAGGCCGCGGTACTGGGCCATGCCGACGATGTCCACGATGCCGCTCAGGCCCGTGGCACCGATCTCGGCCAGGAGCCCCGGGGCCTCGGCGAAGAGGCGCTCGGCGTCGGCCCTGACCGTGGCGTTGCCGACCCAGGCCACCCCGCCCACCTCCGCCGCGATGTCGGCCGCGAGGTCGGGGTCGAGGTCGACACAGAGCACCTTGGCCCCGGCCTGGGCCAGGGCGTGGCTGGTCTGGCGCCCGATCCCCTGCCCGGCGCCGATCACGACGATGCCCCGGCCGTCCATGCGGAGCATGGCCGGGTAGTCGGGGACCGTGGAGTCGTCAGAACGCGTCATCGGCCCTCCCCCACGTCCGGTCAACTCGTCGTGCGGGCACGCACCCCGGCGTCAGCCGGTGACGGTGACCGAGGCCTCGATGTCGCGCCGCTCGAGCTCGGGGATGACCTTGGTGCCGAGCAGCTCGATGGTGCGCATGATCGACTCGTGGCTCAGGTAGCCGAACTGCACGTAGCAGATGAGCTGGTCCACTCCGAGCTCGGCGTACTTCACCATCTTCTCGACACAGGTCTCGGGGTCGCCGACGATGATCATGTCGGCCTCGGAGAACCACTTGGGGTCGAACTTGCCCTCGATCTGGCGCTTGAGCAAGGGGAACATCTTCTCCTTCTCGTCGTCGGAGAGATGCGGCACCTCCCACTCCAAGATGAACTCGGCCAGGTTCTTGTACCACCACCACACCGAGTCCCAGATGCCGTTGGCCTCGGCTTGCTCCATCGAGTCGGCACAGTGCACGAGCGTGTAGGCGGCCACCTTGTTCGTGGTGACCTCGGTCAGCGGCGTGGGGTTCTTCGCACCCTCGCGGTATTGCTTGATGTGCTCGGCCATCTTGGTGATCGGCTGCATGATCGAGAACGACAGCAGCCCCATCCCCAACTTGCCGGCCACTGCGGCCGATCCGTCGGAGGTCGCCGCCATCCAGGCCGGGCGGGTGGGGAACCTGCACCGGCTTGGGCGTGACCATGCGGCGGGGGAAGTCGAGGTACTTGCCGTGGAACTCGAAGTACTCCTCGCGCCAGGCCTGGACGGTGGCCTCGATGGCCTCCTGCCATTCGGCCCGGCTCTCCTCCACCGGCACGTGGAAGGCGGTCTGCTCCATGGGCGTGGACCGGCCCGTCCCCCACTCGATCCGGCCGCCCGAGAGGACGTCCGCGGTGGCCACCTTCTCGGCCACGTGCACCGGGTGGCAGAACTGGTGCGGCATGAGCACGACGCCGAACCCGAGGCGCAGGTTCTTCGTGGCCTGGGACAGCGCGCCGATGATGACCTCGGGGGCCGGGCGAGTGCGACCGGCCCTCGCGGAAGTGGTGCTCGACGTGCCAGACGGTGTTGAAGCCGAGGGTGTCGGCCAGCTTGATCTGCTCGAGCGCCTCGGCGTAGGCCTCCTGCTCGGCCTTGCGCTGGCCCCAGGGGTGCTCCCCGGGCCACGGCTTGGGCACGTCGATCTCATACAGCAGGTCGAGCTTCACACCCACCCCCATGTCACCGTCGGTGTTCGATATCTCGAACACTAGATCCGGATGCTGAACAGCAGTCCCTCGAAACATAGGGACGGGGGCCTCGCTCGTCAAGGGACGTCGGGTCGGTGAGGGTGCCCTCGGGAGCGACCCGGGTGAACAGTAGGGTCGATTTCGTGATCGTCGGGGTGCCCACCGAGGCGCAAGCCCGGAGAGAACCGCGTCGCCCTCACCCCCGACGGGGCCCGCGAGCTCACCACCCACGGACATCGGGTCCTGGTCGAGACCGGGGCGGGCGCGGGGTCGGCCATCGCCGACGACGACTTCGCCGGCCGCCGGCGCCGAGCTCGTGACCGCCGCGCGAGGCCTGGGGCGCGGAGCTCGTGCTCAAGGTGAAAGAGCCCCAAGCCGAGGAGTACGGGCTGCTGCGGCCCGACCTGGTGCTGTTCACCTTCCTGCACCTCGCCGCCTACCCCGGGCTGGCCGACGTGCTGCTTGGCGGCGGGGACGACGGCCATCGGTTACGAGACGGTGCGCGCGGCCGTCGGGGGCACTGCCGCTGCTGGCGCCCATGAGCGAGGTGGCGGGTCGTCTGGCCCCGCAGATCGGCGCCCACTTCCTCGAACGGGGCAACGGTGGGCGGGGCGTGCTGCTCGGCGGCGCCCCCGGCGTGCGCCCGGCCCGGGTGGTGGTCATCGGGGCCGGCACGGTGGGCACCAACGCCGCCTGGATCGCCCAGGGGATGGAGGCCGAAGTCATCCTCATCGACCGCGACCTCGACCGGCTGCGGGTGGTCGACCAGATCCACCGGGGCCGGATCATGACCCTGGCCTCGAGCCACGCCGTGGTCGAACGCTCCATGCGCGACGCCGATCTCGTCATCGGGGCCGTGCTCGTGCCCGGTGGGCGGGCCCCGGTGGTCGCCACCGAGGAGATGGTGCGGGGCATGGCGCCGGGGTCGGTCATCGTGGACGTGGCCGTGGACCAGGGCGGCTGCATCGAGACGACGGTCGAGACCACCCACGAGCACCCGGTGGTGGTGCGCCACGGGGTGCTCCACTACGGCGTGGGGAACATCCCCGCCGCGGTCCCCCACACGTCGACCTACGCGCTGACCAACGCCACGTTCCCCTATGCGCTGGCCGATCGCCGACCGCGGGGTGCGCGCCGCGGTCGAGTCCGATCCCGCGCTCGCCGGCGGTGTGCTGTGCGCGTCGGGAGCGCTCACCAACGAGGCGGTGGCCGAGGCCCTGGGGCGAGGCGCGGTGCCCCCCCTCGACGCCTTGTCGCCGGGCCCGGCTGCACTGATCGGTCGGGCGCCTCTCATCGGCGTCGGGGAGCCGCGCTCGGAAGGCCCTCACGCCCAGCACCGCCACCCCGGCCCGTCGCACCGAGTCGGCCAGGGCCGCGTCCGAGGTGACCACGGTGAGCTGACGCGGAGTCCAGGGGCGAGCGAGGGCAACAGGGCCACGATGGCGCGGTCCGCCGCGTTCGGGCCCTCCCGGCGCGAACCGGGCCGTGACCCCGGCCGCGGCGGCGGCGTCCACCTCGCCGGCGTCGGGACGGCCGTCGAAGACCACGGTGACCTCGGCCTCGGGCCCGACGGCGGCGGCGAGCTCGGCCACGAGTCGCCGTCGGGCGCCGGCGCGGTCACGCCACCACCCGTCGGGGCGCGAGCCGATGAGGTTCATGCCGTCGACCACGCAATGCACGAAAAGCCTCCACCACCCGTCGGAGAACCGCCTCGCCGGACGACAATACGGGTGTGACCGAGCGGGCAGCCGCCGCGGGCGACCAGGGGGGGCCGTTGCTCGAGGTCTACGACCGCGCCCTTCCGCATGTCTATGGCTATCTGTTGTCGCGCTGCGGGCGGGTGGACACCGCCGAGGACCTGACGGCCGAGACGCTGCTCGCCGCGGTGGACGCGCCTGCGGCGCGACCACGACGCCCCGGTCTCGGTCCCGTGGCTCGTCGGGGTGGCGCGCCACAAGCTCGTCGACCATTGGCGTCGACAGGCCCGGGAGGACCGTGGCCTGCATGCCGTAGGCGACACCGAGGCGCGCCGGGCACAGGACGGGCGCGACGACACCTGGGACGTCACCCTGGACGCCATCCGGGCCCGGAGCACCTTGGCGTCGTTGTCCCCTCTGCACCGTGCCGTGCTGACGCTGCGGTACATCGACGACCTTCCGGTCCCCGACGTCGCCGCCGTCGTGGACCGGAGCGTGCACGCCACCGAAGGCCTGCTCGTCCGGGCCAGGGGGGCGTTTCGCCGCGCCTACGGAGAAGAGGAGGCGACCGGTGCCTGACCCCTTCGAGGCCCTGCGGTCCCCGCCGTCACCGGTCGAGCCCGATCCCGGGTTCGCCGCCCGATTCCGCGCCCGGGTCGAGCGTGCCCTGTCACTCCCGGAAGGAGTCATGGTGTCCGAGACCACCTTGCCCACCGCTGCGGCCGGCGACCGAGGCGCGGCGGGGACACACCCCGAGCGCGCCGGCGCGGCCGTCGGGGTCACCCCCTATCTCATCGTGGCGGACTCGCGCCGGGCCATGGACTGGTACGTCGAGGTGTTCGGGGCCGAGCGCGGCGGCGAGCCCTTGGTCATGGCCGACGGGCGGGTCGGCCATGCCGAGCTCGAACTGGGCGCCGACCGGCTGTACCTGGCGGACGAGTCGCCCGAGAGCCGCGTCGCCGCGCCCCGGTCCGGCGCCGGCGCCACGGTCAGCTTCGTGGTCGAGATGCCCGACGTGGACGTCGCGCTGGCGAGGGCCGTCGACGCGGGCGCCGCGGTGGAACGCGTCGCCACCGACAATCCCTACGGGCGCAACGCCGTGGTCCGAGACCCCTTCGGGCACCGATGGATCATCAGTGCGATGGAGCCGAGGCCCTCTCCGCACTCCGATCCGTCCGCGGCGGAGCAGATGCAGCCCGGCGACATCGGCTACGTGTCGCTGTGGGTCCCCGACCTCGCCCGGGCCCAGGCCTTCTTGGCTGCGGTGCTCGGGTGGTCATTCGCACCGGGCCGCGCCGACGAGGGACGCCAGGTGGCCGGCGCCGCTCCCCATCACGGGCTGTGGGGGGGCGTGGAGCACGGCACGCTGTTTCTCTGTTACGTGGTCGACGACGTCGACGCCGCGGTCTCCCGGGTGCGGGCCGCGGGAGGAGAGGCCCGAGCGCCGACCGACGCGCCCTATGGACGCGTCGCCAATTGCGTTGACGACCAGGGCACGCCCTTCGCCGTGTTCCGTCCACCGCCGGGGCCCGCACCGCGCCTGGCGCCCCACGGGACGCGCCAGGGTGACGTCGCCTACGTGACCCTCGAGGTGGGTGACTCCTCCCGGACACGCGCCTTCTACGGTGCGGTGCTGGGCTGGCGGTTCACCCCCGGTCGGGTCGACGACGGCTGGCAGGTCGACGGGGTGCGCCCGGGCACGGGCCTGCACGGTGGGCACCGCCGCGCCACGGCGGTGCCGATGTACCTTGTCGACGACATCGGGTCCGCCGTCGAGCGGGTCCGGGCCGCGGGCGGCACCGCCTCGGACCCCGAACGTCAGCCCTACGGGGTGACGTCGAACTGCGTCGACGACCAGGGGACTCGTTTCGCGCTGGGCCAGCTCTGAGCCTCAGGAGCCGGACCCGATTCCCGAGGCCAGGACCGACGGCTCGTCCCCGCCGACGGGCAACGTCGGCGCGCCGGGCCCGGGGGGAGGCGCAGTCGATGCCACGGTCGTGCCCGCCGCCGCGATGGCCGCGGCACGGCTCGTCTCCGCCGCGTCGAGCAGGAAGGCCTCGATCGCCTCGGGCTCGATGGGCTTCGAGAACAGAAAGCCCTGCCCCCGGTCGCAGTGCTCCTGCTTGGAGCTTGAGCGAGCTGGTCGTTGTCCTCGATCCCCTCGGCCAGGGTCTCGAGCCCGAGGGTCCGGCCCAGCTCCACCAGGGTGTGGATGAGGGCCCCGGACTCCGGGGAGTCGGCCATCGCCGCGATGAACGAGCGGTCGATCTTGAGGGCGTCGACGGGGAACTGGCGGAGGTAGGCGAGCGACGAGTAGCCGGTGCCGAAGTCGTCGATGGCCACGTGCACCCCGAGGTCCTTGATCTCGCGGAGTCGCCGGACCGTGGCATCGGCGTCGCGCATCAGCGTGCTCTCGGTGATCTCGATCACGAGCGTCGTCGGGTCCAACCCGGTCTCTGCCAGCGCCTCTTTGATGTGGTCCACGAAGGCGTGGATCTCGAGCTGGCGCATCGAGACGTTGACCGACATCGAGAGCTTGTGGCCCCGCCGGTGCCACTGGGCCGCCTGTCGACACGCCTCGAACAAGACCCAGCGCCCGACGTCGACGATCAGGCCGGAGTCCTCGAGCATGGGGATGAACTGGTCGGGAGGGACCACGCCGCGGACCGGGTGCCGCCACCGGACAAGCGCCTCGACGCCCGAGACGCTCACATGGTCCAGGTCGAACACCGGTTGGTAGAGGAGGAAGAACTGTTCCTCGGCCAGCGCCGAGCGCAGGTCGGCGTCGAGCTCGATGCGGTCGAGCACCGCGGTCTGCATCTCCGGCTGGAACAGCGCCGAGCGGTTCTTGCCCAGTGCCTTGGCCCGGTACAGGGCGATGTCGGCGTCGCGCAGCAGCTCGGATGCCGAGTTGCGTTGTCCGCCGGCGATCCCGATGCTGGCGGTCACCGTCGAGCGACACCGACGCGTACCCCTCGATCCGGAAGGGCTCGCGCAGCGCGTCATGGAGCCGCTCGGCCACCATCTCGGGGCCCGCGCCCAGCGACGCCCCTTCGGCCAGGACCACGAACTCGTCGCCGCCGAGCCTCCCCACGGTGTCGCTCTCGCGCAGGATCCCGACGAACCGGTGCGCCACGGCCTGGAGGACCTTGTCGCCGGCGTCGTGGCCCAGGGAGTCGTTGATGTCCTTGAAGTTGTCCAGGTCGACGAACAGCGCCGCCACGGGTCGGTACTCTCGCCGGGAGCGGACGAGCATCTGGTCGGCCCGGTCGAGGATCAGGGTGCGGTTGGGGAGCCCGGTCAGCGGGTCGTGCAGCGCCACGTGGAGAAGTTGGGACTCGGCCTCCTTGCGCTCGGTGATGTCGCGCAGGTTGCCGACGTACCCCGCCACCGACGGGTTGTCGCGAAGGTTGCTCACCACCGCCTCGGCGTAGCGGTAGGTGCCGTCCGCGTGCTCGACCCGGAACTGGATGGGCTCGGTGACGGTGACGGTTTGCACGAGCGCGGCGAGCTGGGCCTCGACGCGGGGCCGGTCCTCGGGGTGCACGAGCTCGGTGGCCCGCAGGCCGAGGACGTCCTCGGGGTTCCGGCCGAACAGCGAGAACGTGGCCGGGCTGGCGTAGAGGATCCGGCCCTCGCCGCCCATGACGAAGGTGGTGTCGGTGGAGTTCTGGACGAGGGAACGGAACCGCTCCTCGCTGACCCGCATGGAGGTCTCGGCCGTCCTCCTTCTGCTCGATCGTGGCGCCGGCCATGCGGATGACGAACAGGAGCACGAAGGCGCCCATGAGCCCGAGGGCCTCGCTCTTGCCGACCGAGAGGAACGACGGCGCCCAGCTGCTGCCAGATGGCCACCTGGCCCACGACGATGCCGAGGAGGCTCCACAGCGCGGTGCGCCGCCACGTACGCGACCCGTCGTGGGAGACGTTCTCGAGCGCCACGAAGGCGAAGGCGGCGGTGAGGACCGGGCCCCACCCGCTCAGGTAGATGACGGCGGTGACCGCGGCGGCGTGCCAGGCCACCCTGGCGTTGAGCCAGAGCGTGCTCGGGTGGCGGCGGCACAGAGCATCTCGAGGCACGAGGCTCCCCGCCGGGATGGCCGCGAAGACCACCAGCCAGAGCCACACCGGCACGTGGGCGACGACGCCGAAGTGCCGCAGGAACAAGAGGATGGCAAGGGCGGCGGGCCCATGGCGTAGCCGAGGATGTAGGGGTTCAGCCGGGTCGCTTGGACGGGTGGGTCCCGCCGCGGCGGTTTCCGAGGGATGGCCGCTCCAGGAGACCGAGCGACGACCGCCGCGGGCCCGCCCGATTCCCCAGCTGACATTCGTCACCCCCCCCAGTGCTATGAGCAGCCAGTTCGCGCCTATTCGTATCGACGGGCCCGTTCGGTCCTTGAGGATTTCGCCCGCGCCCGGTGGTCGGCGCCCGCCTACGGCCGGTGGCCCCGAGACAGACCTGGGGGTGCCAGGACGCGGCTCATCTCCTCGGGCACGACCACCATCCCCGCTCGCAGGACGCGAGCCCGGCCTCGGCCAGGTTCCTCGAGCGCCAGGGAGACCTCTCCGAGGGGGAGCCCGCTGCGCCGGACGACCACGTCGAGGGTGGCCGGGTCCTGGTCGAGCGCCCGACGCACCCGGCTCGGCACCGGCTCCGAGAGGGGCCGCAGGACGCCCTGGGCCCGCCCGGCGCGGCGGACCGGTGGGCGGCGCGGCGGGGTGATGTCGCGGTGGCCCACCACGGCGAGCTCGACCGCGGTCAGGACGTCGTCCACGTCTCGAACCGGGGCCGCCCCTTCGACCAGGAGGCGGTTGGTGCCCGCCGACGCCGGGCTGCGGACCGAGCCGGGGACGGCAGTGACCGTGACCCCTCGAGCCAGGGCGGCGGCCACGGTGTGGAGCGACCCTCCCCGGTGGTGGCACTCCACCACCACCACGACATGGACCAGCGCGGCCATGACCCGGTTGCGCACCGCGAACCACCACCGTGCGCTGTGGACTCCCGGGAGGGATCTCGGACAGCACCGCGCCGCGCCGGCCGAGCGCGTCCCGCAACGCCATCTGGGCGGCGCGTCGAGGCCGCATCGAGCGCGGTGCCCAGGACCGCCACCGTGGCGCGCGCCGTCGTCGACGCCGAGCGCGCCCGCCGTGCGCAGCGGAGTCGATGCCCAGGGCCCCGCCCGAGACCACCACCACACCGAGCGCCCGCCAGGTCGCGACCGAGCTCGGCGGCCACGCCGAGGCCGTAGGGGGTGGCCGAACGCGTCCCCACCACCGCCACCCGGGGCCTGTCCTCGAGCACCGCCACGTCGCCCGGTCGAGAAGAGCACGGCCGGCGCCTGGTGGTCTCGAGCCAGGGCGGACGGATAGCCCGGGCGTCCGAGGATCATGACCGAGACCCCCGATCGAGCGCAGGCACCGACGACCCGGTCGAATGTCTGCGGACTCGCCTTGTGCGGTAGCCGCCGGTCGGGATCGGCGCGGTGGCGGCCGCGGGCGATCGCCTCCCAGGCCTCCCGCCCGTCGTAGCCGTCGAGGAACTTGCGCAGCATCCCCGGAGAGGCTCCCAACGCCGCCAGCGCGGCGCCGTAGCGCTGGTCGTCGCTGAGCGTCGACGATGCGGTCATTGCCCGGTCTCCGAGACGAGGACCGACCGCGCCGCCCGCAGCGCCAGGGCTTCGGCCACGTGGCGCTCGTCCACGCACGGGCACGCTGTCGAGGTCGGCGATGGTCTGGGCCACTCGCCGGACCCGGTGCAGACCCGCGCGCCGACAGGGCGCCGGACCGCAAGCCTCCGCTCGAGCAGGGCAGCCCCGTCGGCCGACAGGGCCGACGGCCCGTCCACGGTGTCGAACCGGAGCTCGGCATTGCAGCGCACGCCCCCGCCCGAGTGCGAGCTGGCGGGCTCGTCGCGACTCGGGCCCCCACCACCGCCGACGAGTCACCGGGGGGACCGCCCAGGAGGTCCTCGACGTCGGGGCGACCGAGCGCGATGGCGAGGTCGAATCGGTCGAGCAACGGTGCGGACAGCCGGCGCAGGTAGCGACGGCGCATCAGGTCGGTACATCGACATGCGCCGGGCAACCCTCCCTCCCCGCACGGGCACGGGTTCATCGCCCCCACGAGGAGGAACCGCGCCGGAAGGTCGACCGCGCCGCGGGCCCGCCGGACCCGGATGACGTGCTCCTCGAGGGGTTGGCGCAGGGCGTCGAGGACCGTCGCCGGGAAACTCCCCGAGCTCGTCGAGGAAGAGCACTCCGGCGTGCGCGAGGGAGATCTCGCCGGGCCTCAGCCACGACGTCCCGCCCCCCACGATGGCGACCTCGGTGGCCCCGTGATGAGGCGAGCGGAACGGTGGCCGCGAGGGGAACGACGCACCGCGTGCTCCGAGCGCCGGCGGCGGAGTGGATGCGCAACACCTCGAGCGACTCGTCGCGGGTGAGGTCGGGGAGGATCCCGGGCAGGCGGGTGGCGAGCATGGTCTTTCCCGAACCCGGCGCACCCACCAAGAGGAGGTGGTGTCCGCCCGCGGCGGCGATCTCGAGGGCGCGCCGCGCCACGGGCTGCCCCCGGACCTCGAGACAGGTCGGGTTGGCGCGGGCCGACGGTCGAGAGGCGGGGGCCACGACACAGGCTCTGCCCACGGGGCCCGACCCCGCAAGGCGGCGACGACCTCGGCCACGGTGGTCCCGGGTCGCACCCGCTCCCCCGCCACCAACGCCGCCTCGGCGGAGGCGTCGGCCGGCACGACGATCTGCTCGGCATCGATGGCGGCCACCAGGGAGGCGATTCCCGGGATCGAGCGGACCGACCCGTCGAGGCCCAGCTCGCCGACGAAGCCCACTCCTCGCACACATTGCGGCGGCAACACTTCGGCCGCCACCAGCAGGCCGATGGCAATGGCGAGATCGAGCCCCGCACCGGTCTTGCGAACGCCCGAGGGAGCCAGGTTGACCGTGACCCTCCGGGCCGGCCACGACAGCTGGCTCGACAGCAATGCGGCCCGGACGCGATCTCGGGACTCGCGCACCGCAGCGTCGGGCAGTCCCACGACGGTGAAGCCGGGGAGGCCCGACGAGACGTGGACTTCGACCGACACCGAACGGCCGTCCACCCCGTGCAGGGTGGCAGAAGGGATAGAGGCAAGCATGGCGCGACTCCGCTGTGCGGCGACTCTGTGCGTCCGAGCCGTTCCGACAAGAGCGGGCCGCCCGATGGCACCGGCCTCGCGAGGTGTTGTCCGCAGGCTAGGGGCCGGTTGTGTCGGTGACCGGTTCAGGGGCTCCCGACGGCTTCGGCGACGGCGCCCCGGCGGTGACGCTGCGCCCGAGCTCGCAGTCGAGCTCGGCACCGAGCATGACGACCAACCCGGTGAGGTACAGCCACAGCAGCAGGGCGGCCACACCGGCGAAGGCGCCGTAGCTGCGCGACTCGTGGCCGAAGTGATCCAGATAGAACGAGAACGCGGCCGACGCCCCCAACCAGCCAAGCGCCGCGGCCACCGCTCCGGGGCTCACCCACTGCAACCGGCTCCGCTCGCGGTTGGGCCCGAAGGAGTAGTACGCCGACAACAGCACGACGACCAGGGCCATGGCCCCGGCCCAACGGAGGATCACCCAGGCGGCATCGAAGGTCGACCGGGCCAGGGCGACCGACGACGGCAACAGGGCGCGGATCGGGTCGCCCAGCACGAGCAGCCCCGAGGCGGCGCCGCCGAGGAGGACGGTGAGCACGAGGAGCGGGATCGCCACCAACCGCCGACGTACGAAACCGCGGTCAGAGCTCACCTCGAACGCCACGTCCAACCCGACCTGGAGCGCCGCCATCGCTTCCACCGCGCTCCACAGGGCCACGAGCAAGCCGAGGACGACCTCCACTCCTCCGCCCGCGCCCTTGGTGGGGTTGCGCAGGGCCTCGTCGATCGTCTGCGACATCTGCACCGGGAGGACGACGTCCACGCCGTGGACGAGGCTCCGCAGCTGCGATGCCGACAACCCGACGATCCCCACGAGGGCCACCGCCGCCAAGGTGGCGGGAAAGATGGCCAGGAACCAGTGGAAGGCCAGGCTGGCCGCACTGGTCGTGATGCGGTCCTCGACCGCCTCACGCAGGACCTTGCGAATCAGCGCCGGCCACGTACGCAGCGCGACCATCCTCCGATTCGCACCGTGCCGGGTCGCTCCCTGAGCCCCGGTGTCCCGTCTGCGCCACGACGTCGCTCAGTGGACGGGCTGACCGCGGTCGTTGACGGCGTACCACAGACCCCCGGAGTTCCGGATCCCCTCGCCGGTGGACTGACCGGCGGAGGTGTCGCCGATCCAGCGGTACAACGGCCACCGGTTGTAGGTGACCTGCAGCACGTTGCCGCGCCGGGTGGTCCCGATCAGGGCCTTGTCGACTCCCGTGCCGATCACCGGAGTGGTGACTCCTTCTGGCAGGGTGGCGGGTGGCCACTGGGTTGCGCAATAGCCCGAAACACGTGGAGCGCCCCGACTGGTGGTCGGGGACGAAGAGGTACAAGGTGAGCCCGTAGCCGTCGACGAGGACGGTGCCCAGAGTCTTCACCCTGCTCGCCTGGACCATGTAGCCCGGGCCGGCCGCTCCGGTGGTCGGGGCGCCGTTGGTGGGAACCCCGATCCCGCCGGTGCTCCCGCACGCGCCCACGAACACGGCGAGCACCGCCAGCGGGACCGGTCGCGCCCTCAACGACCCTCGAACCTCGGCTCCCGCTTCTCCGCGAACGCCCGCATGGCCTCGCGCGGTGTCCTCGCTGTAGAAGTTGATCGTCTGGCACCGGGCCTCGTCCTCGAGGGCCTGGGCCATCGTCACCGACGCGGCGTTGTCGAGAAGGGTCTTGGTCATCGCCAGCGCCAGGGGCGGGCCCTGCCGCCAGGCGCCGGGCCCAATCGTCGACGAAGGCGTCGAGCTCGTCGTCGGCCACGACCCGGTTGAGCAGCCCGTAGGAGGCCGCCTCCTGCGCCGAGAGGATGTCGGCGAAGTACGCCAGCTCCTTGGCCTTGTGCAGGCCCACCAGCCTCGGCAAGCAGCCACGAGGAGCCACCGTCGACCGACAGGCCCCGCCGGGCGAAGATCTCCGAGAACCGGGCGTTGTCCGACGCCACGGTGAGGTCACACCCCAGGGCCAGGCTCATACCCGCCCCCGCCGCGATCCCCCGGATCTTGGCGATGGTGGGCTTGGGGAGCTTGTGCAGCGCCAGCATGACCTGACCGAAGAACTGCATGCGCACGATGTGGGGGTCGGCGGGGTCGCCGCTCACGCCGCTCGGGATCGGCGATGTCCGCGCCCGAGCAGAACGCGCCCCCGGCGCCGGTCACCACGACGACACGGTCGTCGCGTCGGCGCGCCACCTCGGAGAACGTGTCGTGCAGCTCCTGCCACATGAGGCCGTTGCCGGCGTTCTTGCGCTCGGGCCGGTTCAGCGTGACGGTCACGACGCCGCCCGTCGCGCTCGACGATGATGGTCTCGGTGCTCACGGCGACACCCTACCCACCGGCACCTCGAGGCCCCCAGGCCGCGACGCCGTGACGGCCGAGTCGACACCCGCCGCGCCGGGCGTCAGAAGGCGTCCTGGAGCACCTCGACCTCCAGGGCCCCGCCGGCCCCGACCGTCACCGCGGCCACGTCGAAGCGGATGCGGCCGTAATGCGCCGCACCGCGGCGGGCACTGCGGCAGCCACGACCCGGCCAGCCGGCGCACCCGCCGTTGCTTGGCCGGGGTGACGGCCTCGAAGGGCGAGCCGAAGCAGTGCCGAGGTCCGGGTCTTCACCTCGCAGAACACGAGGACTCACTCGTCGGCGCTGTGCGCCACGACGTCGAGCTCACCCTCGGCGCAGCGCCAATTGCGATCGATGACCTCGTACGACGCGCCCGCGGTACCACGCCGCGGCGGCATCCTCGCCCCGCACGCCCAGGGCGGCGCGCCGGGCATCGGCGCACGTCTCAGCTGTCGCGTTCGGGAAGCCGCTCCACGTTCACGTCCCGGAAGGTGAGCACGCGGACGTGAGGCACGAAGCGGGCCGGGCGGTACATGTCCCAGACCCAGGCGTCGTCCAGCTCGAGCTCGACGCAGGTCGGCGACGACGCGTCGCGCACCGTCACCTTGACCTCGTTGGCCAGGTAGAAGCGGCGCTCGCTCTCGACCACGTAGTTGAACAGCGGGAGTACCGTCCGGTACTCCTGGACGAGCGCCAGCTCGATCTCGGCCTCGTACCGTTCGAGGTCTTCTTCGCTCATCGGCCCTGGGCTACTTCCGCGTCGATCCGAGTCCCACGAAGTGGCGCACTAGGTGCGCGCCGCCCGCTTCTCTTTGATCTTGGCCGCCTTCCCGACCCGGCCACGCAGGTAGTAGAGCTTGGCCCGGCGCACGTCGCCGCGGGTGACGACCTCGATCTTGGCGAGGATCGGCGAATGCACGGGGAAGGTGCGCTCGACGCCGACGCCGAAGCTGAGCTTGCGCACGGTGAAGGTCTCCCGGGCGCCGGTGCCCTGGCGCCGGATGACGGCCCCCTGGAACACCTGGGTGCGCTCGCGGTTGCCCTCGACCACACGGACGTGCACCTTCAAGGTGTCACCGGGACGGAAATCGGGGACGTCGTCTCTCAGATTCTCGCGGTCGACGATGTCGGTGGGATTCATGACGCGCGTCCCTTCACAGGTCCAGCTCCGAGCGGCTCGGGCAGCGCCAACGGGGCCACCGCGGCGACGGGGCGGCCGAGCCGTGCAGAGCCTGCCGAGCACGCCACGATAGCCGCCGCCCGGACACCCCCGCACTACCGGCGGCGTCGCTCCGGGCCCCGGGGGCCGGTCGTCGGAGAGGTCCTCGAGCAGGCGGCGGTCCTCCTCGTCCGAGACCGCCGGCCGGCCTCGACCAGGTCGGGGCGCCGCTCCAGCGTCCGGCGCAGGGCCATGGCCCGGCGCCACCGGGCGATCCGGCCGTGGTCGCCGCTGCAGCAGGACCTCGGGCACCGCCCAGCCCCGGAACTCCGCCGGCCGGGTGTACTGCGGATACTCGAGCAGGCCCGGAGCTGAAGCTCTCGTCGACGCGCCGAGGCCTCGTTGCCCATGACGCCGGGAACGAGTCGGGCCACCGCCTCGACGACGGCCAGCGCGGGCACCTCGCCCCCGCCCAGGACGTAGTCGCCCGATCGACAGCTCGCCGTCGACGAGGTGGTCGGTGACCCGCTGGTCGACCCCCTCGTAGCGGCCGCACAGCAGCGAGAAGCCTCCCCGGGCGCGATGCGCCCGTGGCGGCCAGCTCCTCCACGAGCCGCTGGTCGAGCCGGCGACCGCCCGGGGCCGAGCAGGTAGAGCGGACGGGGCGGCTCGACCGCCTCGACCGCCGCGAAGACGGGCCCGGGGCGAGGACCATCCCCGCGCCCCCCGCCGAAGGGGGCGTCGTCGACCGAGCGTCGCGGGTCCGCGGCCGCCGGCCCGCAGGTCATGGACCCGCACGTCGAGCAGCGCCGTCGTCGCGGGCCCGGCCCAGGAGCGAGCCCTCGCAGTAGTGCTCGACGAGGTCGGGGAAGATCGTGAAGACGTCGATGCGCACCCGACCGCCTCACCTAGGTGGCGGGTGGGTCGAGGAGGCCGGCCGGCGACGTCGACGCACCACCCGGCCCGCCGAGCGCTCGACCACGAACCGCAGGGGGACGAGGGCGCCCCCGTCGAGCTCGAGGAGGTCGCTGGCCGGGTTGGCGACCACGGCTCGCACCGTTCCCGAGCCGGACCCCGTCGGTGTCGAAGACCTCGGAGCCGATCAGCTCGTGCACCCACCACGCCGTCGTCGTCGTCGAGGGGTGACCCCGCAGCACGGACGCCCCGCAGGCCCTCGGCCTGCTCCCGGGTGTCGACGCCGGCGAAGCTCATGAGCCAGTTGTCGGCGAAGGGCCGCGACGCCTCGATGCGCAGCTCGCCGTCGTCGGTGCAGGAACGCCGACCCCACCACGACCCGTTCGGGACGGTTGCTCACCAAGGCGACGACCACCTCGCCGGTCAGTCCGTGCGGCTTGCCGACGCGCCCGACCTCGAGCAAGCCCGTCGGCGCCCGCCGGGGCGCCGGGCGTCGCGTCCGGGATCGTCAGTCGTCGACGAAGTCGACGTTGGTGTCCACCCCGTCGCGCGATCCCGCCACCCGCACCACGCGTGCGGATCGCCTGGGCCACGCGGCCCCGGCGACCGATCATGCGGCCCATGTCACCGGGGGCCACGTGGATGCGGAAGCGCACACCGCCGGCTGGACTCGTCGGTCTCGACCACCACGGCGTCGGGCTCGCCGGCCAGCGAGCGGGCGATGTAGTCGAGAACGGCACGGGCGCTTCCACCCTCGACCCGGTTGCCCGCCATGTCGTCGACGCGTTGCCACCATCGTCGTTCCCGACGTCCCGTTGGCGCCGATGTCGTCGGCGTCGTCGTCGACATTGACGTTGCCCGCGTCGTCGAGACCCGCCTCGCTCACTTGGAGCCCGGCTTGAACTCGTCCCAGGCGCCCGATGTCCGCAGGAGCTTCTCGACCCGCTCGGTGGGTTGTGCGCCCTGGCGCAGCCACTTGAGGGCCTTGTCGTTGTCGATCGTCACGATGGCGTCGGGCTCGGCCGTCGAACGGCCCCGAGGGGCGTAGGTCCCCACGATCTCGATGAACCGGCCGTCGCGCGGCGACCGGCTGTCGGCCGCGACGACCCGATAGGTCGGCTGCTTCTTCTTGCCCATCCGCATGAGGCGGAGCTTCACTGCCACTGTCTGATTTCCTGCCTTCCTCGTCGTGCCGGCCTCGGACTCGAGGTGCACGGACCTCCTATTGTGGCCCGCCGCCGGCACGGGGGTCGAAACCCGAGCCCGGTGGGTGCCCCGGGTGAGGCGATCGTGCCCGGGGCGGGGCCCTCTAGCGGCCCGGGCGACCGCCCTCGCCTTGGGGGTCACCCGGCCACCCTTCTTCTTCTTCGAGCCCGGGCGCCCCCTGCCGGCGCCGCCGGGGCCCGAGGCCGTCGAGGGGCGCCCCGTCCCGCCGGCCCAGACCTCCGCGCCCAGGCCCCGGCGCCCAGACCTCCCGCCCCCAGACCCTCGAGCCCGGAGGGCCCGGGCGTGTCGCCCATGCGCTCGGCCAGGGCCTGGGCGAGCTTGCCCTTGGCGCCGCCGCCGAGCATCCCACCGAGCATCCCCGGGGACCGCATGAGCTGCTGGGCCTCTTTGAACTGGCGCAGCAGCTGGTTGACCTCCTGGGTGGTCGTCCCGCTGCCCCGGGCGATGCGCGAGCCGCCGGCGACGCCGTCGATGAGCGCCGGGGTCGCCGCGCTCGTCGCGGGTCATGGAGCGGATGATCGCCTCGACCTGGGCCACCTGGCCGTCGTCGATGCTGGCTTGCTTGCTTGAGCTCCTTGGGCACCCCGGGCATGAGCGACAGGAGGCCCGCCGAGCGACCCGAGCTTCTTCACCTGCTGGAGCTGGGACAGGAAGTCCTCGAGGGTGAAGCGCCCTTCGAGGAGCCGGGTGGCGCCCTCGGTCGGCCACGTCGTGGTCGAACTCCCGCTCGGCCTGTTCGATGAGCGTGAGCACGTCGCCCATGCCCAGGATGCGGCTGGCCATGCGGTCGGGGTGGAAGAGGTCGAAGTCGGCCAGCCGCTCGCCGGTGGACGCGAAGGCGATGGGACGGCCCACCACGTCCTTGACGCTCAGGGCGGCACCGCCGCGGGCGTCACCGTCGAGCTTGGTGAGGATGACGCCGTCGAGCGCCAGGGCGTCGTGGAAGGCGCGCGGCCGTGGCCACGGCGTCCTGGCCGGTCATGGCGTCGATCACGAGGAACGTGTAGTGCGGCGACACGGCGGCCGAGACCCGGCGGACCTCGTCCATGAGCTCCTCGTCGATGGCGAGGCGGCCGGCGGTGTCGACGATGAGCACGTCGCGCCCGAGGCGGCGGGCCTCGTCGCAGACCGCCCCGGCGCCACCGCCACGGGATCGGTGGGCTCGCTGAAGACCGGGACGCCGGCCTGCTCGCCCAGGATCCGCAGCTGCTCGACGGCCGCCGGTCGCTGGAGGTCGGCACCCACCAGCATCGGGTTGCGGCCCTGCTGGCGGAACCAGCGGGCCAGCTTGGCCGACGTGGTCGTCTTCCCCGATCCCTGCAGCCCGGCGAGGAGGACGACGGTCGGTGGTGCCGAGCGCGTAGGTGAGGCGCAGGGTCTCGCCGCCGAGGACCTCGATGAGCTCGTCGTGGACGGCCTTGACCACCTGCTGGCCCGGGCTGAGGCTCTTCGACAGCTCCTCGCCGACGACCCGGGCCCGGATCCCGTCGCACCAGGGACCGGGCCACGCCGACGTCGACGTCGGCCTCGAGCAGCGCGGTGCGGATCTCCCGCAGGGCCTCGTCGACGTCCGCGTCGCTCAGCCGACCGCGGCTGCGCAGGCGGCCGAGGATCCCTTCGAGGCGGTCGGACAGGGCGTCGAACATGCGGAGGTTCAGGCTACCGGGCGCCGGGGCCCGCGGCGCCCGAGCGGCCCGGCGAGTCCGACTCAGTCGAACAGGGCGCGCCACGAACTCGTCGGCGTCGAAGGGCACCAGGTCGTCGGGGCCCTCGCCGATGCCCACCAGCTTCACGGGCAGGCCCAGCTCGCGCTGGATGGCGATGACGATCCCGCCCTTGGCCGAGCCGTCGAGCTTGGTGAGCACGACCCCGGTGACCCCGACGGCGTCGAGGAACTGGCGGGCCTGGGTGAGCCCGTTCTGGCCGGTGGTGGCGTCGAGCACGAGCAGCACCTCGGTGACGTGTCCCGGGGGCCGATCCGCCACTCGCCGGATCTTCTTCAGCTCCTCGACCAGGTTGACCTTGGTGTGCAGCCGACCGGCGGTGTCGGCCAGGACGAGGTCGTTGCCCCGCGCCTGCGGCCCGCTGCACGGCGTCGAACACCACGGCGCTCGGATCGCCGCCCTCGGCGCCGCGCACGATGTCGACGCCGGCCCGCTGCGCCCACATGGTCGAGCTGCTCGGCCGCGGCGGCTCGGAAGGTGTCGCCCGCGGCGAGCAGCACCGAGCGGCCCGGCGGCCTTCTCGCGGCGGGCCACCTTGCCGATGGTCGTGGTCTTGCCCACGCCGTTCACGCCGACGAAGAGCCAGACACATGGTGCCCTCGCCGTCGAATGCGCAGGCCGGTGTCCGCCGGCGGTGTCGAGCGACCGGCGCAGGTCCTCGCGCAGCGCGGCGACGCACGGCATCGGCGCCCCGCAGCTCGCCGTCGTGCGCACGCGGGATCGGAGGTCCTCGAGCAGGGCCGTGGTGGTGGCCACGCCGACGTCGGCGCGCAGCAGCGCCTCTTCGAGGTCGTCCCAGGCCTGGTCGTCGACCGAGGACCGGCTCCGCAGGGCCCGCACGTAGCCCGAGAACAGGCCCCGGGTCTTGCCCATCCGCTCGCGCAGCTCGGGGAGCTGCGGCGACTTCGGGCGCCGCGGCTCCTCGGGGCCGGGGCGCTTCGGGCGGCGGCGACGACCGGGGCCTCGGCGCCGACGGGCTCGGTCGGTCGGGGGTGGCGCCGGCGGGCGTCTCGATGGTGGCAGGGCGCGGCCCCGGCGGGCGGCGCGTGCGCCGCCCCCGGCCGTCCGGCGCGGGACGGCCACGACCAGACCGACGACGAGGGTCGCCACCACCACGGCCAGGACGATCCAGAGGGCGAGCATGGCGTCGCAGCCTAACGGGACGCCGGCGAGCGCACCCGGTCCGGGTCGGGGGCGCAGAGGCCGGGTCTCGCTACACCGGTGCGGTGGCCGCCTCGGTGTCCGACGGCTCGCGCCGCACCTTCTGGCTGACCACCTTGGACGAGCCACCCGGCGTCATGGTCACGCCGTAGAGGGCGTCGGCGGCCTCCATGGTCCGCTTCTGGTGGCTCACGATGATGAGCTGCGCCTCGCCGCGGAATTCGTGGAGCAGGTCGAGGAAGCGGTGCAGGTTCACGTCGTCGAGGGCGGCCTCGACCTCGTCGAGCAGGTAGAAGGGCGAGGGCCGGCTGCGGAACACGGCGAAGAGGAATGCCAGGGCCACCAGCGAGCGCTCGCCCCCGGACAGCAGCGAGAGCTTGCGCACGTTCTTGCCCGCGGGACGCGCCTCGACCTCGACGCCGGTGTCGAGCAGGTCGGTGGGGTCGGTGAGGCGTCAGGCGGCCGGTCCCACCGGGGAACAGGGTGCCCACGAGGACCTGGAAGTGCTCGTTCACGTCGGCGAAGGCCTGGGCGAAGACCCGCATGATCTCGTCGTCGACGGCGCGGATGACCTGATGCAGCTCGCGCCGGGCCCGGCGGACGTCCTCCACCTGCTCCTCGAGGAACCGGTGTCGCTCCTCGAGCGCGCCGAGCTCCTCGAGCGCCAGGGGGTTCACCGGGCCGAGCGAGGCCAGCTCCGCGCTCGACGACCTCGGCCCGCCGCGGCCGGGTCCTCGCCCTCGGGGAGCTCGGGGCACGGCGCGCCCATGGCCTCCTCGGGCTCGCACCCCAGCTCGCGCCGCAGGGCCTCGGCCGCGGTGTCGCGTCGAACCGTGGCCTCGGCCATCTGCGAGCTCGAGTTGCTGCGACCGTTGCGCGGATCTCGGCGAGCCGAGCGTCGGCCTCGGCCCGCTGCTTGCGCAGCGATCTCGAGGCGCGCCCCACCGGCACGGACGTCGTCGAGCTGACGGCTGCGGCGCGCGCGCGAAGCCCTTCGAGCAGCTCGCCCAGGCGAGCGCGCGTGTCCCTCGACCGTCGCGCCCAGCCGATCGGTGGCGAGGGCGCCCGCCTCGAGCCGCCGGCGGCGCTCCCCGGCCCGCTCGCGCGCTTCGACGTTGCCCGGCCAGCCGGCGCTCGGTGTCCTCGAGGCGCGCGCTGAGCACGGCGCGCCGCTCGACCAGGCCGGCCATCTTGACCTCGAGGTCCCGGCGCAGCACCGCCACGTGCGACCGGCGCTCCTCGAGGCGCCGGCGCGCCTCGTCGGCCGCGGCCAGACGGCCTGCCGCCGCGGCCGCCGTGGCCTCGAGCTCGGGCAGGCGCTCGCTCAACGACGTCGAGCTCGGCACCGTCGCGCTCGAGGCGCTCGGTCAGCGCGGCGCGGTGCCGATCGGCCTCGGCCCGCTCCTGGGCCACCGAGCTCGAGCTCGGACTGCACCCTGCTCCGGGTCAGCGTCGAGCCCCTGGCGTTGGTCCTCGGCCCGCTCGACCTGGCGCGCGACGTCGGTGGCCTCGGCCGCCGCGGCCACCGCCCGCTCGCCGCGCCTGCTCGGCGAAGCTCGACGGCCCGGTCCGCCGCCTCGGCGGCCATCTCGGCTTCCACCGCGGCCTGGCCGGCCAGGGTGGCGAGCGCGTGGGCGCCGGCCCTGCACCACCCAGCCCGAGGACGAGAACCGGTCACCGTCGGTGCTGACCACCGTGAGCTCGGGACGGTCCAGCGCCACGTCGACGGCCCGCGGCCCAGTCGCCGCGCACAGCCACCACCCCGTGGAGCAGACGGTCGAGCACCTCCGCCACCGCCGGCGAGCCGGGGCGCACGTGTCGGCGCAGGAGACTCCGCACCGTCGGGGGCGGGTCGCCCGGCGACCGACCCGTCATCCGAGGACCATGCACGCACCGCCGTGGCGGCGAGCACGGTCCCCACCACCTCGTGCTCGTGCAGTGTGGCCGAGCACGGCGCGCGCCGCGCCGGATCCCTCGACCACGATGGCGCTCAGGGCGGCCCCCACCGCCGCCTCGAAGGCGGCCACCCACCCGTCGTCGATGTCGACGAGGTCCTTCAGGACCCCGAGCACACCCGCCGAATCCGACCGAGCACGTCGGCCCCGGGCCCGGCACTCTCGTCGGCGACCTGTCGGGCCAACGCCTCGGCGCGAGCCTCGAGGCGGTGGCGCTGGCGCTCTGCGCCTCGCAGCGCTTCCTCGGCGTCGCGTTCGGCGCCGCTCGGCGTCCTCGGCCGACCGAAGGCGCTGCTCGGCCGCGGCGTGCCAGTCCGGGGTGCTCGGCCGACAGGCGCTTCAGTCGTTGGGTGAGGTCGCCTTCTTCGGTCTCGCAACGCGTCGCGCCGGCACGTCGATGGCGTGCAGCCGCTCGTCGGCGCGTGCCAGCGCGCCCTGCTCGCGCTCGAGGGCACCTCGCAGCGGCTCGATCCGACCGCGCGCCATGGCGATAGGCCTCTTCCGCGGCCCGCTGGCCGGCGAGATCCGCGAACGACGCTTCGTGGCCGGCCACGTCGCTGGCCAGCGCGTGCTCGGCCCGGCGGACCTCGTCCGCCTGGGGTGCCAGGGCGTCGTCCTCGGCGGTGGTGGCCGCCGAGCTCGGCCGACAAGCGCGCCGCATCGGCCTCGAGCGTGGACACCACGTCGGTGTCGGCCGAGGCCTCCAGGGCGCGGGCGATGCGACCGGCGGCGCTCGGCCACCACACCGAGCAGGCCCCGGCAGCGCTCGGACAGTCCCTGCACGCGGGTCAGCGCCACGACGAGGTCCTCTTCGCGCTGGGTGGCGAGCTCGGCGGCGGTGGCCTCGGCGGCCGCGTCGAGCTCGGCGATCGAGGTGACGAGCGGTGGCTTCGCTCTCGGTGAGTCGATCACGCTCGGCCGTGGCCGCCTGGCGGCGGGCGTCGAGGCCGGCGAGCTCCCGGCCGACGAGGTGCAGCCGAAGGGCGCGCAGCTCCTCGGCCAGCGATGCGTGTGACCGGGCCGAGGCCGCTTGACGCTCGAGCGGGCGGATCTGGCGGCGGCACCTCGCGCAACAGGTCGCCGAGACGGTCGAGGTTCTCCTCGGTGGCGGCCAGCCGGCGCTCGGCCCGCTCGCGACGGCGGCGGTGCTTCAAGACCCCGGCCGCCTCCTCGATGACGGCGCGGCGGTCCTCGGGACGAGAGTCGAGGATCGCCCCGAGCTGGCCCTGGCTCACGATCACGTGCTGCTGGCGCCCCACACCCGAGTCCGACAGCAGCTCCTGGATGTCGAGCAGCCGGCACGGCTGGCCGTTGATGGCGTACTCGCTCTCGCCGGAGCGGAACAGCGTGCGGGTGATCGTGATCTCGGCCAGCCCGCCGGGGAGCCGACCGGTGCGGTTGTCGATGGTGAGCGACACCTCGGCCCGTCCGAGCGCTGGACGGTCGGCCGATCCCGCGAAGATGACGTCTTCCATCTTCGACGACCGCACGGTGCGCGGCCCCTGGGCGCCGAGCACCCAGGCCACGGCGTCGACCACGTTCGACTTGCCGCTGCCGTTCGGGCCCACCACCACCGTCACGCCTGGCTCCAAGAGCAGCGTGGACGGATCAGCGAAGGACTTGAAGCCCTTGAGGGTGAGCGACTTCAGGAACACCGGTCGCCACCCTACCTGTCGGCCTCCGGCGAAACGGTGATACCTCCACCGGGGACGGGTCGACACGTCGGAGGTGTCGTATCTGCCAGGTCAGTCGGCGCCTGCCGGCGCCTTCGCATCAGATCTGGCAGTGCTCGCAGAGGAACGCGGAGCGACCGTTGACCTTCACCTTCACGACCGCGTTGCGACACCGCCGACAGGCCTGGCCCTCGCGGTCGTAGACCTGGTGTTGGCCCTGATAGTCCCCGATCTCGCCGTAGAGGTCCCGGTACTGCTCGTCGGCGAGCGACGACCCCCGGTGCTTGACGGCCTCGGTCAGGGTCTCGACCATGGCGCGGTACAGGCGGCGGATCTCCTGCGCGCTCAGCGAGTTCGACATGCCGGTCGTAGCGCAGGCCGGCGGCGAAGAGGATCTCGTCGGAGTAGATGTTGCCGATGCCGGCCACGAACTTCTGGTCCATGAGCAGGGTCTTGAGCGCGGTGGGCCGCTCCGCCAGGAGTTGGCCGAAGCGGGACCAGCTCATGACGTCCTCGAGGGGGTCGAACCCGAGGTGGGCGAGCTCGGGCACCTGCGCGGTGAGCTCGTCGGCGCTGGTGACGAACATCTCGCCGAAGGTCCGGGGGTCGACGAAACGCAGCTGGCCGCCCTGGGTGAAGGTGATGATCACGTGGGTGTGCTTGTCCAGGGGGTCCTTGGGCCCCTTGGCCCGCAGGAGCTGCCCGCTCATCCCCAGGTGGACGACGAGCACGTCGTCACCGTCGAGGCCCACCAGCAGGTACTTGCCGGCCCGTCGGATCGACGCCACGCGCTTGCCCTCGAGCCGGGTCTTGAAATCCGCGGCCGTTCTTGTGACGACGGATCGAGCGCTTGCCCTTCACCTCGACCGTCTTGATGCGCGGGTCGACGACCTCTTTGTCGAGGTCCCGGCGGATGGTCTCGACCTCGGGGAGCTCAGGCACTGCCCCGTACCCTTCGCTCGACCGGCACGTCCCCCGTGGCCGGTCCGAGCTCTGCACCCTGACCATCGCTCTCGGCCAGCACCGCCCAGGCGACGCGCGCCGCGGCCTGCTCGGCGTCCTTCTTCGACCGCCCCTCGCCCACGCCCCGCTCGGCTCCTGCCACGAGCACCCGGGCCCGGTAGCGCCGGGCGTGGTCGGGCCCGGTGCCCTCGACCTCGTAGCGGGGCAGCTCGCCGATGCGACGCAGCACGACCTCTTGCAGGCGGGTCTTGAAGTCCTCGGCACCGGGCCCGGCCGCGGCCAGCTCGATCCGGTCGCCGAGGATGTCGAGGACGACGCGTGACGGCCACCTCCCACCCGCCGTCGAGGTACACCGCGCCGATGACCGCCTCGACGGCGTTGGCGAGGATCGACGGCTTGTTCCGCCCACCCGACACGTCCTCGCCCCGGCCGAGCAGCAGGGCGGCGCCGAGATCGAGGCTCAGCGGCCACCTCGGCCAGGACCGCGCGTGTTCACCACCGCGGCGCGCACCTTGGCCAGGGCGCCCTCGGGCATGTCGGGATAGGCGCGGTAGCAGTGCTCGGCGACGACGAGCCCGAGCACGGCGTCACCGAGGAACTCGAGGCGCTCGTTCGACGGGATGCCCGCCGGCCTCGGCGCACCACGACCGGTGCGACAGCGCTTGGACGAGCAGGCCGGCGTCTGCGAACTCCCAATCGAGCCGGAGCGCCAATGCCGTCAGAGCGGAGCGGCTGGCCTGACGGGCCGGAGCGTACGGGTCGCCGACGTCGATCCGCCCCGGTGCCGTGCCCGAAGGCCCAGGACCGTGTCGGGCGCCGCTGGCGCCCGGTGCGCCGCCCGCGGCGCCGCCCAGACCGGCGGGGTCGTTCCCCGTCTCAGGCCGTCCCGAGTTTGGCGACCACGTAGTCGACGGCGTCGCGGACGGTGCGGAGGTCCTCGAGATCCTCGTCCTCGATGCGGAAGCCGACGGTGCGCTCGCCGAGCTCCTCCTCGAGGGCCTCGACCAGCTCGATCAGGGCGAGGGAGTCGGCATCGAGGTCCTCGGCGAACGACGAGGACTCGCTGATCGAGCCGGGCTCGATCTCCAAGATGTCGGCGAGCTGGTCCCGGACCAGCTCGAACACCTCGTGGCGGTCCGAGGGGACCCTTCTCCACGTGGGTTTCTGCGGGCACGGCGTCTCCCGGGTCGAATTTCGACGCGCATCCTACCTGGTCGGCGCCCACAGGAACCGATGGAAACGTCCCGGCTCAGACCGGCTATTTCCTTCTGACGGTCAGGCAGGGGCCACCGCCCGGGCCAGGCGGCTCGACGAGCCCGGCGACGGCCACGTCGTGGGCCACCCCCACCGCCGAGACGATGGCCTGGGCGTTGGACGAGCCGTGGCTGATGACGCACACGCCGTCCACGCCGAGCAGCATGGCCCCTCCGATGCCGTCGGGGTCGAACTCCGCGGCCAGGGGGGCGAGGCGCGGCAGCAGGACCTCGGCCGCCTGCTTTGGCCTCGTCGTCGGCGCCGAACACCTCGAGCAAGCGTGTCCATGAAGAACCGCAGCGACCCCTCGAGGGTCTTGAGCGCCACGTTGCCGGTGAAGCCGTCGGTGACGACCACGTCGGCCGCGCGCGTGCAGGAGGTCGCGGCCCTCGACGTTGCCGACGAACGCGGATGCCGGGTGCCTCGGCCAGCAGCGCGTGGGTCTCCTTCACCAGGGGCGTGCCCTTGGACTTCTCCTCGCCGATCGACAACAGCGCGACGGTGGGCTCGGCTCGACCCCGTAGCGCGCCGACGACGTAGGCCGCACCCATCTGGGCGAACTGCACCAGCATGGCCGGCGTGCACTCGGCGTTGGCCCCGGCGTCGAGCAGGACGGTCGGGATGCGAGCCGAGCTGCGGGATGGGCGTGGCGATGGCGGGCCGCACCACGCCTTTGAGCCGGCCCATCCGCAGCAGGGCGCTGGCCATGGTGGCCCCGGTGTTGCCCGCGCTCACCATGGCCAGGGCCCTGCCGTCGCGCACGGCCTCGGCCGCCCGGACCAGGGAGGAGTCCTTCTTCCGGCGCACCGACTGAGCCGGGGTCGTCGTCCATGGCGATGACCTCGGAGGCGGGGATGACCTCGAGCCCGCCGGTGTCGCCGATCTCGCTCGGGGGGCCCGACGAGGACCACCGGGATGCCGAGCTCCTCGGCGGCGCGGCGGGCGCCGGCCACGATCTCGCCCGGCGCGTTGTCGCCGCCCATGGCGTCGACGGCGACCGGGAGCCCGGCGGACGGCGCCTCGGGCCGCGGCCGAGGCGGGGCCACTAGTCGATCTCGATGGCCTGACGGCCCTTGTACCACCCGCAGGTCGGGCAGACCCGTGGGGCACCTTGGCGTGGCGGCACTGGGGGCACACGCTGCGCGCCGGGAGCCCGAGCACCCAGTTCGAGGCCCGCCGGCTGCGGCTCTTCGCCTTGGAGGTCTTCTTCTTGGGGACGGCCATCGTTGCTCACCTCGGGTCAGGAACGGTTCAGGTTACCCGCTTGCCCCGAGTGAGCCACGGGCGTCGGCGCGGCACCCGGCTCCCAGCGGCGGCGCCGAGCGCTCCGGGCGAGCTCGACGACTCGCTCTCGACCCTGCCCTCGGGAACCCGCAGGACATCGAGCGCGCCCCAGCGGGGGTCAGGCGGCGCCTCGCACCCGCAGGCCTCCTCGTTGCGGTTGGCGCCGCACGACGGGCACAGGCCCCGGCAGTCGGGGCGGCACAGCGGCGCCTGGGGCAGCTCGAGCAGCACGGCGTCGCGCACGAGGGGCTCGAGGTCGACCTCGTCGTCGACCAGGGGGTAGGTCTCCTCGCCGTCGCCGTCCTCGGTGTAGAGCTCGCGCACCGCCAGCGTGAGCACTCCCGACGCCGGCGCCAGGCAGCGCCGGCACACCCCGGCCCACGGCGCGCTCCACCGTGCCGGTCACCGAGACCCCGCCGAGCACGGCCTCGAGGACGACGTCGGCCACGGGCATCGGCCCCGTCGGGCACGGCGCTGCCCGAGCAGTCGAGGCCCTCGATCGCGCCCTGGCGCACGCTCGTGCTCGAGCGCGTGCCCGACGGCGCGCCGGAGCTTGGCCACGTGGACGACGAAGGGGCGGCCCGACGCTCGACGGCTCAGCCGTCGTCCTGGTCGAAGAACCCGGCCTGGGCGATGTCGGACGACACCGTCGGCCCCGACCCGCAGCGACTCGCCGTCGTGGAGCGGGGGCGGGACCGCTTGGAGCTTCTCCCGCCCGGCCTGCACGGTCTTCAGGGTGCGCTCGAGCACGATCTCGAACGACGCCAGCCGCTGGTCGCAGTAGTCCTCGGCCTCGTGGCGCAGCCGCCGGGCCTCCTCGCGGGCGTCGTCGAGGATGCGCTGGGCGACCTGGTTGGCCTGGCGGACGATCTCGGTCCGCTGCACCATGCGCTCGGCCTGGGCCCGCACGTCGTCGAGAAGCATGTCGGCCTCGCGCTGGCGCGTGGCCAGGAACTCGTCGCGCTCGCGCAGCAGCCACCGCGCCTGGCGCAACTCGTCGGGGAGCCGGTCGAGCGCGCCCTGCAGGAGCTCGAGCAGCTCCTGCGCGGTCGACGAGGACCGACGCCGACAGGGGCATGGTCCGCGCCGTGGACACGGCGTCGATGGCCCGCTGGAGGCAAGCCCTCGGCGTCGTCGCCCGGCGCGGGCGGCTTCGTCCTCGAGCGGGTCGTCGTCGAAGGAGTCGTCGCTCACGCGCCGAACTTCTTCTCGAGCCGGACCGCCACCGCCTTCGGGACGAAGGCCGAGACGTCGCCGCCGTAGCGGGCGACCTCCCGGAGCAGGCGCGAGGCGACGAACGACGTGGTCGAGCTGGTCGGGATGAACAGGGTGTCGATGCCCGACAGCTGGCGGTTCATCTGCGCCATCTGCAGCTCGTTCTCGAAGTCCGACACCGCCCGCAGGCCCCGGATGATCGCCGTGGCCCCGATGTCGCGGGCCACGTTCACCACCAGGGTGGCCACCGACACCATGCGCACGTTGCCGCAGGTGCTCGAGCGCGTCGCGCAGCATCTCCTCGCGCTCGTCGAGGCTGAACAGCGGCTCGGCCTTCTGGGGGTTGCGCAGGGTGGCCACCACGACCTCGTCGAAGAGCGCCCGGCCCGTTCCACCACCTCGAGATGGCCGTTGTGGAACGGGTCGAACGAGCCGGGGAAGAGGGCGACGGTCACCGGGTGCCTTTCTGCATGGGCTCCGAGGGATCGGACCACGGTCACGAGCGTACCGCCGTACCGCTTGTTCCTGATGACCTCCCAGCTCGCCGGGCACCTCGACGGCACGGCGGGACTCGAGGACCGCCAGCGTGGCGTGCAGCCGGGCGAGCAGGGCCTCCCACGGTCGAACTCGTAGGGGGGATCGCACAAGCGCGAGGTCGAAGTCGTGGGCCCGGTCGAGGAAGCGCAGGGCGTCGGCCCGCACGACCTTGGCCCGGTCCTCGATCCCCAGGGTGGCGAGGTTGGCCCGGACGGCACCGACCGCAGCCGGGGCCTCCTCGACGAAGACCACCGACCCCGCCCCGCGCGAGAGCGCCTCGATCCCCATGGCCCCGCTGCCCGCGAAGAGGTCGACGACCGACATCCCTTCGAGGTCGACCAGGCTGCCCAGGACGTCGAAGATCGCCTCCCGGACCCGGTCCGAGGTCGGGCGGGTGGCCGTGCCGGGCGGAGCCTGCAGGAGCCGGCCCCGGCAGGTGCCGGCGATGACACGCACGGCCGCACGTTAGCGGCGCGGCCGGCGCCCCCTCTCGGGGACGCTCAGCTCTTGAGCAAGAAGGCCGCCTCGGCCTCCCCGACGAAGAGCCGCACCTCGTCGGCGAGGTGCGGCGCCCGTCTCGAGCGACGGGTCCTCGGCCAGAAGCGACTCGCGCCACCCGGCGGGCCGCCTCGACGAGAGGACGGTCCCCGCGGCGCAGCGACGCCAGCTTCAGGTCGCTGCGGCCCTTCTGGCGCGTGCCCGAGGATGGTGCCCTCGCCCCGCAGCTCGAGGTCGACCTCGGCGAGCTCGAAGCCGTCGTTGCTGCGCTCGAGGGCCTCGAGCCGCATCGGCCGCGTCGGGCGTCGACGGCGCTCCGAGAACAGGTAGCACCACGACGGGCGATCCGAACGCCCGACCCGGCCCCGCAGCTGGTGGAGCTGGGCGATCCCGAACCGATCGGCGTCCTCGACCACCATGACCGTGGCCTCGGGCACGTCCACCCCCACCTCGATCACCGTCGTGGCCACGAGGACCTGGATGTCGCCGCGGCGGAAGCTCTCCATGACCCCCTCTTTGTCGGCCGCCTTCAGCTGGCCGTGGAGGAGCCCGATGCGCAGGCCCGACAGCACCGTCGACTCGAGGCGGGTGCGCTCCTCGGTGGCCGACTTGGCCTGGATGCGCTCGGAGCCCTCGACGAGGGGGCACACCACGTAGACGCGGTGGCCGGCCGCCACCTCGTCGCGGACACGCTGACCAGGCGTCCTCCTCGTCGTCCTCGGTGCGCGCCCAGTCGGTGCGCACCGGCGACCGTCCGGCCGGGAGCTCGTCGAGCTCGGTGACATCGAGGTCGCCGAAGAAGACCATGGCCGCGGTGCGGGGGATGGGCGTCGCCGTCATGACGAGCAGGTCGGGATCGGCGCCCTCGCCCTCGGACGCGTCTCGTCCCTTGGCCCGCAGCGTGTTGCGCTGCTCGACGCCGAAGCGGTGCTGCTCGTCGATGACCACGACCCCGAGGCTCGAGAACCGCACCTCCTCGGTGAGCAGCGCGTGGGTCCCGACCACGAGATCGATCGACGCCGCTGCCGCAGGCCCTGGTGCAGCTTGGCCCGCTCCCCCGCCGGCGTGCGGTTGGTGAGCAGCGCCACCGCCAGGGGCCGCGATCCGCCCGAGCGTTCGGGCGTCGGGCACGACGAGGTCCGTCGAGCAGCTCCCGCACGCCCAGGTAGTGCTGCTCGGCCAGGACCTCGGTGGGGGCCATGAGCGCCCCCTGGTGGCCGCCTTGGACCGCCACCAGCAACGCGGCCAGCGCCACCACGGTCTTGCCCGACCCGACGTCGCCCTGCAGCAGGCGGTGCATGGGCAGCGGCCTTGGCCAGGTCCGCGCTGATCTCGTCGACGGCCCGCCGCTGCGGCGCCGGTGAGGGGGAAGGGCAGCTGCGCGACGAAGGCGTCGACGAGAGCCGGCCGCGCCCGGCGGCGGGCGCCACGACGTGGCGGATGCCCCGCGAGTCGCGTTCGAGCACGTGCCGGCGCATGACCACCTCGAGCTGCAGCCGGAGCAGCTCGTCGAAGGCGAGGCGGCGCCGGGCCCGCTCCTGCTCGGCGAACGGACTGCGGGGCGTGGATGGCCGCCGAACGCCGTCGGTCCGGTCCATGAGCTCGAGCTCGGCGCGCCATCGGGCGGACAACGGGTCGTAGAGCGCGCCCGCCCGGCGCAGCGCCTCCTCGACCCACTCGCCGAACTCCCAGCCGGCGATGCCCGCCTTCTCCGACGTCGGGTAGATGGGCACGATGCGGCCCGTCCGGTTGCCCGACCAGGTCGACGACGGGGTTCGTGAACTGGCGCTTGCCCCGGTACGAGTCGAGCTTGCCGAAGAACAGCGCCTCGGTGCCCGACGGGCAGCTGGCTTGGCCCGCCACGCCTGGTTGAAGAACGTCACCCGCAACGCGCCGGTGCCGTCGTCGACGTCGAGCTCGACCAGGGCCCGACCCTGCCGGGTCCGGCGCGTCCGCACCGGCGTCGACGCGGGCGAGCACCAGCGACTCCTCGCCCATCCGCATGCCCGGCCACGTCGGCCTGGCGGGTCCGGTCGATGTAGCGGCGCGGGTAGTGGGTGATGAGGTCGAGGACGCTCGTGATGTCGATGGCCGCCAGTGCCTCGGCCCGCTTGTCGCCGACCTTCGTGCACCTCGCGCACCGGGATCTCGGCCAGGCGGGAGAGCATCCGACCCTCGGGCTGGGCCTCGTGGGGGGCCCGGTCCTCGCCGGGCACGCGGGGCCGCGGTCGGGGCTCACTCGATGCTGAGGAGGAACGGGTACAGCGGTTGCCCGCCGTGGTGGACCTCCACGGCCACGTCGGGACGGTGCTCGGCCAGCCACTCGGTGACCCGCCGTGTCTCGCCCGCGCCCGACGCCCTCCCCCTCGATCAGGGTCACGAGCTCGTGCTCGTCGTGCAGGAGCTTGCCGAGGAGCCCGCAGGTGGCCTCGGCCATCGAGATCGCCGACGACCTCCACCCCGTCGCGGGACAGGCCCATCCAGTCGCCGGTGTGGATGGGGCCCGCCGGCCCGGTGGCGTCACGCACCGCCCGGGTGACCTCGCCGGCCACGACGCGACGCGCCGACTCGGCCATGGCGACGGCGTTCTCGGGCGCCCCGGCCTCGGGGTCGTACTCGAGCAGGGCCGCGAAGCCCTCGACGATCCCGCTCGTCGGCACCACCCGCACGGTCTTGGTGGCCAACTCGCACACCTGCATGGCGACGGGGCGGATGTTGTCGTTGTTCGGCAGCAGCACGACCTCGGCGGAGGGGACCGACTCGACGACCTCGAGGATCTGCGCCGTCGACGGGTTCATCGACTGGCCGCCGGGCACGAAGTGGTGCACGCCCAGGGACCGGAAGATCCGGCCGATGCCCTCGCCGTTGGCCACCGCCACCACCGCGGTGCGTGGCGGCGGCTCGGCGTCGACGCCGCCGCCGGCGGGGACCCCCGCGCCCTCGCGGACCCAGCGCTCCTCCTCGACCTGCTCGGCGAGGTCGGTGACCCGGATGTCGCGGGGCCGGCCGGCGTCGAGGGCCGCCTCGATCGACGCGCCCGACGTCGTTGGTGTGGATGTGGCAGTTCCACAGGCCCTCGCCGCCCACCACGACGATGGAGTCCCCGAGGCCGGCCCACACCTCCTTGAAGGCCCGCATGGTGTGGTCGGGGGCCTCGAGGAAGTACATGACCTCGTAGCGCAGGTCGCTGCCTGCCTCGGGCACTCGGACCCCTCGGTCTCGAGCCCCGCCTGCGGGCAGGGCGTCGGCGACCCCCGAGAACGCCGGGGGCGCTGACCGGCGGGGGCCGGCGGCAGGGGCCGGCCGTCGATGACCGACAAGCAACGAGTCGAGCAGCAGCAGGTAGCCCGACCCACCGGCGTCGACCACGCCGGCCTGGGCCAGGACCGGGAGCTGCTCGGGGGTGCGAGCCAGCGCCTCGGCGGCGGCGCGATGCGACGCCTCGAGCACCTCGACCAGAGAGCCGCTCCCGAGCGCGCACGCTGCTCGGCCCCTTCTGCGGCGGCCCGGGCCACGGTGAGGATGGTGCCCTCGACCGGCCGCAGCACCGCCTGGCGCGCCGCGTCGCTGGCGGCGGCCAGGCCCCGGGCCAGGCCGGGCCCGTCGACCTCGCCCTGGCCCTCGGCGAGCACCCCGGTGAGGCCCCGCAGCAGCTGGCACAGGATCACCCCGGAGTTGCCCCGAGCCCCCATGAGCGAGCCGTGGGCGATGGCCTTGCACACCGCCGCCATCGGCATCGGGCCCGGCGGCGCGGGTCTGCGGCGGTCGATGCGGGCGGGTCCGAGGGGACGAGGCCCTCGAGCCCTTCGAGGTCGGCGAGCTCGGCCACCACGGACTCCAGGGTCAGGGCCATGTTGGTGCCGGTGTCGCCGTCGGGCACCGGGTAGACGTTCAAGGCGTTGAGCGCCTCCTGGTGGAGTCGAAGCACATGCCCGTAGGTCGCCATGGTCGCCGCGACGTGCGGTCGCCCCGAGCCTGCTTACTGACTCCATGGCCGTGGATGCTAACCTTTGCGCCCGTCCGAATTACCTCCCGAGGAGCGTCCGCGTCGTGGCTGCCGTTTGCGAAGTCTGTGGCAAGCACCCGTCGTTCGGGATGAACCTCAGCCACTCCCACCGCCGCACCAAGCGGCGCTGGGACCCGAACATCCAGCGGGTCCGGGCGCTCGTGAACGGCTCACCCCGCCGCCTGCACGTCTGCACCTCCTGCATCCGCGCCGGCAAGGTCACCAAGCCCCCTCGCCGCGCCGGCGCCCAGCCCTCCTGAGAGCCTCCGCCCGCCGGAGCTCCAGGCCCGGCGCACGGCCCGACTCCGGACCGGCCGATCGGAGATCGGCCGTTTTCCCGAATTAGGGGATTTGGTCCCTGGAGCCGAACCGAGTCGCGTCGTATGCTGCACGAGATGCTCGGTGCTCTCGTCAACCTGAACCACACGGGCCACTACCTGCACTGGGGCTTCATCCAGATCAGCGTGGCCAACCTCGTGGTGATCCTCTTGATGGTCGTCGTGTTCATGGCCGCGGTCGTCATCCCGTTCCGGACCGGGCGGACGGCACCGATGAGCGACACCATCATCGACCGCCCCGGTGACACCGCCGACGCCCTCGGGGTACCCCGTGGACGACGCCCGCCCGCTGCCCGGGGACGAGCGGATGTGGACCGCCCGCCTCCGGGGCGCGGCGGTGCGGACCCTGCCCCCGGGCAAGCTCCTCCCCGACCGCCAGCCGAGCTACGTGGCGTCGTGGGTCTACATCTTCGGCGATCCTGAGCTTCGCCGTCGTTCATCGTGATCCTGCTGTCCGGGGTCGTGCTCATCCTGCGGGGCCCCTCGTGGTGGCACGAGTCCCAGGTCGGCCTGTTCTTCAACAGCATCCACCTGTGGAGCGTCGAGCTCTTCTTCTTCTTCATGGTCCTGCACCTGTGGGGCAAGTTCTTCATGGCGGCGTGGCGGGGCAAGCGGGCGCTCACCTGGATGACCGGCGTCGTCACCTTCGCCGTATCCATCGGCGCCGCCTTCACCGGATACCTCTCCCAGCAGAACTTCGACTCCCAGTGGATCTCCACCCAGGCCAAGGACGGCCTCAACTCCGTCGGCATCGGGGCGTTCTTCAACGTCTTGAACTTCGGGCAGATGCTCCTGTGGCACGTCCTGCTCCTGCCCGTGGTGGTGGCGCGTGCTCGATCGGCCTGCACCTGCTCCTGGTGCGACGGCGAGGCGTGGTCCCGCCCGCTTCCCGACCGCACCGGTCGTCACGGCGGCGGGCCCGCGCCGCAGCCCGGCCCGGGCCGCGGCCACGCGCCGGCCCGAGGGGATCGACCGATGAGCCAGTGCGCCCCCCATGCGAGCCGCCACCCGGACCTTGTCCGAGGCGGTCGCGCATGCCCGACGACAGCCGCCTGGAACGGCCCCAAGATCCGCTACGACCTGGTCAAGGAGTTCGTGGTCGCCTTGGTGGTGATCGCCCTGCTCGACCGTGGTGCTGGCGGCGATCTTCTCGTCGCCCGACGACCACCCCGTCACCATCCGCCAGTGGGCCCAGGGCGACCCCGGGCGACTTCCTGGCCACGTCGGTCACCGAGCTCGACGGGTCGAGCCCGACGGCCACCTACGGCCCGCCCTACAACTCCTGGGCCCCGGGAGAAGGCCAGAAGATCGGGCCCGTCGGACTGCAGCGCTGGGCCGGTGTCCACATCCCGGTGAACACGGCCAACGACTTCGTCCTGGCGCCCTTGCACCTGGCCGCCACCAGCGACCCGTCCTTGGCCGCTGCGCTGGCGCAGTACTCGAGCGCCACGACCGACCAGCAGCAGCAGTGGACGACGGCCTACGACAAGGGCGTCGGGACACGTGTCGTTCCACGACGCCGCCGTGGTCCTGCCGCCCGGGCGACTACGGGCCGGTGGCCCCCATGATGAGCGGCCTGCTCGACATGGCCCGCACCGGGAGCCTCGACGCCGATCTCCTGGCGTCCCCGCAGTTCTACGGGACCGACTACACCAAGCCCCTGCTGTTCATCGCCGACGGCTCGTTCCTGTCCGCCAAGGCCGCCGCCCAGCACCTGCAGGGCGACCAGTGGGGGATGATGAACGAGACCGGGAACTATCCGGGCCAGGCATGGCTGTGGCTCTACACCATGTGGTACCAGGTCTCGCCCTTCTCGACCTCCTGGTCCGCCAACGCCGACGCCTTGGTGTGGGCGTTCATGATGCTGCTCACCTTGGCCCTGCTCCTCGTGCCCTTCATTCCCGGGGTGCGCTCGATCCCCCGGCTGGTCCCGGTGTACCGGCTCATCTGGCGCGACCACTACCGGCGGCTGGCGGCGGAACGCCAGGGGTCGACCGGCTCGGGGTGAGACCGTCGTCGGCCTCGCGCGACGACGAGAGTCTCTGAGAGACCCCCGATCGTGGGACCCGGGGAGCTCCAGGGCGGCGTCGAGCCCGTAGGCCCAGGGCCGGTGACAACGGGCTCGGACCTGGAATCCGACGTCGTGCTGGCCGACGGGACGACGGTGCGGGTGCGCCCCATCGGTCCCGACGACGGCGAGGCGCTGCGCGCCTTTCACTCCCGCCTGTCGCAGGAGAGCATCGTGCTGCGCTTCTTCGGCGCCCACCCGCGCCTGTCCGACGCCGAGGTCGAGCGGTTCACCCACGTCGACGGCGTGGACCGCGTGGCGATCGTCGCCGAACGGGCCTCGCAGCTCGTGGCGGTGGCGCGCTACGACCGCACCCCGGGAGGCGACGAGGCCGAGGTGGCCTTCGTCGTCGACGATGCCCATCAGGGCCGGGGGCTCGGCACCCTCCTGCTGCAGCGGCTCGCCGACGCGGCCCGAGCCCAGGGCATCCGGCAGTTGACGGCGGACACCCTGTCGGAGAACTTCCGGATGCTCAACGTCTTTCGCGACGGAGGGTTCCCTCGGACCTTCACCCGGGCCTCGGAGGTCATGCACGTCGTGATGGACATCACCGCTTCGCCCTCATGAGGGTCGGCCCCCTCGCTCCGTGACCGGGTGCGACTGGTTGCCGGGCCGTCGAGCGCAACCCGGCCCAGCCCGGCCCAGCCCGGCCCAGCCCGGCCCCTGGGCCCGAACACCCCCGCGAGCCGTCTACCTGGGACTTTCGGATCCCACGAAGGGACCTTCGGCTCTGCCCGTCGCAGCGTGGCCCCGTCAAGGTGGGCACCGGGGTTCGGCGCGCCTGCCGAGACCCTTGGAAGACAGCAACCGACATCGACAAAGGAGCACCACGTGCGGCGCAAGACGCTCGACATGATCATGACGGCCGGCGGCGCGATGCTCATCGTCGTCCTGCTCGCAGCCGGAGGCCTGGGCCTGTGGGGATACAACTTCGCCAACAGCAACGTCCACGACCAGCTCGCCCAGCAGCAGATCACCTTCCCGCCGGCGGCGGCCTTCGCCCATGCCAAGGCGGGCACCGAGATCACCCCGGCCATGGTCTCCACCGTGGGGAAGTTCGTCGGGACAGCCGCTCGTCACCGGTGAGCAGGCCCGGGTGTATGCCAACGACTTCATCGCCGTGCACCTCCAGCAGATCGGCGGGGGCAAGACCTACGCCCAGCTGAGCGCGGCGTCGCTGGCGGACCCGACCAACACCAAGCTGGCGGGCCAGGTGGCCACGGTGTTCAAGGGCACGACCCTGCGGGGCCTGCTGCTCGAGGCCTACGCCTTCTCCACCTTCGGCGAGATCGCCCTGGTGGCCTCGATCATCTCCTTCGTCCTGGCCGGCGTCATGCTCCTGCTCACAGTGCTCGGCCTGCTCCACCTGCGCCGGGTGCCCGAGGACCAGGAGTTCCCCAAGGTCCATCAACCCGAGAAGGTCCTCGAGACGGTCTGAGTCCTCGAGACGGTCTGACCGGATGGGCCAGGACCGGTCTCAGGACCGGCGCCGGCTCTCGTCCGGGAAAACCGGTGGGGCACCTCAGGGCGCCCCACCGGTTTCGTCCCGTGTGGCGGCGCTCGGAGCGAGCTTCAGGACTTGTGCTTGCGCTCGGCCAGGACGCGCCGCGTACACCGCGGCCTCGGTGCGACGGGCGAAGCCCATCTTCGAGAGCAGGTTGGACACGTAGTTCTTGACGGTCTTCTCCGCCAGGTAGAGCTCGTCGGCGATCTGGCGGTTGGTCTTGCCGTCTGCGATCAGCTCGAGGATGTTGCGCTCCTGGGCGGTGAGCCGGGCCAGTCGCTCGTCCTCGACGTTCTCGCCCCGCAGTCGCTCCATGACCTGTCGGGTCAGCGACGGGTCGAGGAGCGACTCGCCTGCCGCCACCCGCCGCACGGCGCGAGACGAGGTCGCTGCCCTTGATCTGCTTGAGCACGTAGCCGCTGGCGCCGGCCAGGATGGCCGAGAACAGCGCCTCGTCGTCGGCGTAGGACGTCAGCATCAGGCACTTGAGCTCGGGCATGGCCGAGCGCAGGTCCCGGCACACCTCGACGCCGTCGCCGTCGGGGAGCCGGACGTCGAGCACGGCCACGTCGGGCTGGCTCGAAGGCACTCGGGCCAGGGCCTCGTGCGCCGTCGCGGCCTCCCCCACCACGGTGAGGTCGTCTTCGGACTCGAAGAGCTCGCGCAGGCCTCGCCGGACGACCTCGTGATCGTCGAGGAGGAACACCCTCGTCGTCACGTTCGCGCCACCTGCCCCTGGCTCACCGGGGAGTCCCGAGGAGATCGATCCCATCCCTCGGGGATGTCTCGGGTTCCCTCTGTCACTGCGGTGAAAGGCCACGTACCGAAGCCTAGGCGGGCGGCATCCCGACCAGCGGCCCGTTCATCGCCAGGAGTGTTGCCATCCCGCGCGTCCGGGCGGGCTCGCCCGCCAGGGTGCGCTCGGTCGGGTCGGCGGTGCACGACCCCATGAGGACGGGCGGCCGCAGCCCGGCCGTCGGCGAACGCGGCGACAAGGGCCTCGGGATGCGGCGTGGCCACGACGAGCTCGTAGTCCTCCCCGCCGCCGAGCGCCTCTTCGGTCGTGGCCCCGGGCGAGACCGGGACCCGGTCGAGACGAAAGCCCACCCCCGAGGCGTCGGCCACGTGCCCGAGGTCGGCCAGGAGGCCGTCGGAGACGTCGATCATGGCCGTCGCACCTGCCAGCCTGGCCGCCTCCCCTTCGGCGAGCCTGGCCCGGGGTCGTCGGTGCGCCGTCTCCAGGGCGGCCATCTCGCCGGGCCCGGCGCCCGACCCGGCCGAGGCCCGGCGCCCCGCCCCGGTCCCCCGGTGCGAGTGCGCCCCAGGACCCGAAGCCCTCCGGCCGCGGCGCCGAGCGGACCGGTGACAAGAGCTGGTCCCCGGGCCGGGCGCCGCTGCGGAGCACCGGCCCGGGATCTCCCTCGCACGTGCCCGGTGACCGCCACCGCCACCACCAGCTCGCTCGAGTTGGACAGGTCCCCGCCCACGACCGGGCACCCGTGGGCCTGCGGACGCCGCCGCGATGCCCTCGTAGAGCAGGTCCAGGTCCGTCGTCGGGCGGCCCGGCGACCGCCACCACCGCCCCGTCGGGTCGCGCCCCCCATGGCCGCCACGTCGCTCACGGCGGCGGCGAAGGCCCGCCAGCCCAGGTCGTCGAGGCCGATCAGCGCCAGGTCGCCGTGGACGCCGGCGACCGACACGTCGGTGGTCAGCAGCAGCCGGCCCGGCCGGGGGCCGAGGACAGCGGCGTCGTCGCCGATCCAGACCTCGCCGGCGGGGGCGCCCGGCAGCCGGCAGGCGCAGGCGCTCGATGGCGGCGAACTCACCCGTCATTTCCGCCGCCTGTCTCCGTTCGGCCACGAGGCGTGGCCCGGGACTTGGGAGAGGCGCATCGTCAATGCCTAGCATTGGAGGTGCTCGAACAACCGCGGGGCCTCTGTTCGCCGCGCCCGGAGGCCGACGGTGCCCCGGGCTCGGCGTTCAGGGAGACCCGCCCGCCCAGGCAGAGAGGACACCTCCCGACCATGCCGCCCACCGCCAACCGCAAGCTCCTCGCCTGGGTCGAGGAAGTGGCCGCTCTCACCGCGGCCGACCAGGTCGAATGGTGCGACGGCAGCGAGGCCGAGTACGAGCGGCTGTGCCAGCTGCTCGTCGACAACGGCACCTTCACCCGGCTGTCGGAGGCCAAGCGCCCCAACAGCTACTGGGCCCGCTCGGACCCCGGTGACGTGGCCCGGGTCGAGGACCGCACCTTCATCTGCTCGAAGAACGAGGACGACGCCGGCCCCACCAACAACTGGCGCGACCCCGACGAGATGCGGGCCACGCTCACGCAGCTGTTCAAGGGATCGATGCGGGGCCGCACCATGTACGTCGTGCCCTTCTCGATGGGCCCTCTGGGGTCGCCCATCGCCCACATCGGCGTCGAGATCACCGACTCCCCCTACGTCGTCGTGTCGATGCGGACCATGACCCGAATGGGGACCGGCGCACTCGAGGTGCTCGGCGACGACGGCGAGTTCGTGCCCTGTCTGCATTCGGTGGGCACATCCGCTCGAGCCGGGCCAGGCCGACGTGCCGTGGCCGTGCGACGCCGAGAGCAAGTACATCGTGCACTTCCCCGAGACCCGTGAGATCTGGTCCTACGGATCGGGCTACGGCGGCAACGCGCTGCTGGGGAAGAAGTGCTTCGCCCTGCGCATCGCCTCGGTGATGGCTCGAGACGACCACTGGCTGGCCGAGCACATGCTCATCCTCAAGGTCACCTCGCCCGAAGGCGAAGTCCGCTACGTGACCGGCGCCTTCCCCTCGGCGTGCGGCAAGACCAACCTGGCCATGCTGGTCCCCACCATCCCGGGCTGGAAGGTGGAGACCATCGGGGACGACATCTGCTGGATGAAGTTCGGGTCCGACGGCCGCCTCTACGCCATCAACCCCGAAGCCGGGTTCTTCGGAGTGGCCCCGGGGACGGGCATGAAGACCAACCCCAACGCCATGGAGACGATGCGCCACCAACGGCATCTTCACCAACACGGCACTGACCGACGACGGCGACGTGTGGTGGGAGGGGATGACCGACACGCCGCCCGCGCACCTCACCGACTGGCGAGGCGAGGACTGGACGCCCGATTCGAAGACCCCGGCCGCCCACCCCAACGCCCGCTTCACCGTCCCGGCCCAGCAGAACCCGGCGTGCGCCCCGGAGTGGGAGGACCCGCACGGCGTGCCCATCTCGGCCATCCTGTTCGGGGGTCGCCGCGGCTCGGCGGTGCCCCTCGTGACCGAGTCCTTCGACTGGGCCCACGGCGTGTTCCTGGGATCGATCCTCTCGTCGGAGACGACCGCGGCGGCGGCGGGTGCCGTCGGCAACCTGCGGCGCGACCCCTTCGCCATGCTGCCGTTCTGCGGCTACAACATGGCCGACTACTTCGCCCATTGGCTGCGCATCGGCAAGTCGACCGACGCCGGCAATCTCCCTCGCATCTACTACGTGAACTGGTTCCGCAAGGACGCCGAGGGCCGTTTCCTGTGGCCCGGCTTCGGCGAGAACTCGCGGGTGCTGGCATGGATCTGCGAGCGCACCGCCGGCCGAGGCGAGGCGATCGCCACTCCCATCGGCAACGTCCCGGCACCGGGGGCGCTCGACACCGACGGGCTCGGTGTTCCCGAAGCCGACGTCACCGAGCTGTTGCGCGTCGACGTCGACGAGTGGCGCCACGAGGCCCCGCTGATCCGCGAGTACTTCGAGCGCTTCGGCGACCGTCTGCCGGTGGAGCTCGGCGAGCAGCTCGACGCCCTCGAGCGCCGGCTCAACTGACCCCAGGCGCGCTCAGGGCGCCACCCAGCGGTGGCGCAGGGCGCGGCGGCTCGTCAGGTAGGACAACCCCGTCACCGCCGCCACGGCGGCGATCACGACGTCGCCGGCCGGCAGCGGAAGCTTCACGATCACCGGCACCAGGGCGCCGATCACCCACACGAGCTGCAGCCTCGTCTCGAAGCGCGCGAAGGCCCGACCCTGTGCCGCGGTCGGGACGTAGCGCTGCACCAGCGCGTCGAAGGCCGGCTTGCTCGCCGCGCTGGCGGCGCCGACGACGAAGGCCAGCAGGGCCTGGATCACGATGCCACCCACCAATGCCACGACGGCCGCCGGCCAGCGCCACCGACCACGATCGACACCGCCAGCATCGGGGGCTCGGTCAGCACCTTGCGCACCCGGGGGACGATCACCACCCCCACCAGGGCGCCGGCCACCGAGCACGCCAGCATGAAGCCGTACCACGCCGGGGGCGTTGCCGTTGCGATGCAACGAGAAGGCGAGCAGGAAGGTCAAGAAGCCCACCAGGCCCCGGAGGATCGACATGGCCGAGAGCGCCAGGATGACCTCGGGGTGGGTGTTGGCCCGGGGCCCGAGCGCCCCGAGCGGCGTCTCCTCGTCCCAGGCGCTCTCCGAAGGCGAGCCGGCGGGCGCCGGCTCCTCCCCCCAGGCCGAGCGCGGCGACCGGCTGACCGGCAACCGCAGCGCCACCACCGTGCCGACGATGAAGACGACGACGTCGAGGCGCAGGACCCACGGCCCGCCCAGGAGCTCGAGCACGCCGACGGCCGGGATCGACGCCGCCAGACTGGCCAGCGACGAGAGCAGGCCGAGGCGGGCATTGGCCGTCGCCAGCTCGTCGCCCCCGGGCCGCTCCGAGGCCGCCACCACCAGGGGCACGAGCGAGCCCTTGGTCACGAGGTAGACCTTGGACAACACGAGCATGGTGAATGCCTCGGGGAACAGCAGCAGGCTGCTCAGATCGCCCGCCATGACCAGGCAGACCGCGGCCCGAGCCGCCGCGGACACCACCACCGTGGCCCGCCGGGCCCCGCGGCTGCGGTCGATGATGGGGCCGAGGAGCGGCGCCACCACCGCGAAGGGCGCCATGGTGAGGAGCAGGTAGAGGATCACCTTGCCCCTGCGCCTCGTTGGGCGAGATGTTGAAGAACAGCGAACCCGCCAACGACACCGTCAGCAGGGTGTCCCCGGCGGTGAGCACGACCTGGGTCAGCGCCAGGCGGCCGAAGGGGGTCCTCTGGTCGAGGAGGACGGCCAGGGCATCGCGCAGCTGGCGCGCGATGCGGGCCGACGCCTCACGCCCTCGACCTGGCACCGGGCCAGACTACGGCCAGGTGGACGCGGTCCGGTCACCACTACCATGACAACAGACCCGGAGCTCCCGTCGGGTCGGCTCGAAGGAGGGGACGACGATGGCGGTAACCGCATACGTGCTGATCCAGACCGAGGTCGGCAAGGCCGCACACGTCGCGCAGCAGGTGCGTGGCATCGAAGGGGTGGTGTCGGCCGAGGACGTCACCGGCCCCTACGACGTGATCGTGCGGACCCAGGCGGCCTCGGTGGACGACCTCGGTCGCATGGTGGTGAGCCACATCCAGCTCATCGAGGGCATCACCCGCACCGTGACCTGCCCCGTCGTGAACCTCTGAGGGACGGTCGCGCTCGCTCCCCTGGCTCCACCGCCCACCGCGTTCAGCGGCTCATCCCCCTCGGCTGAGCGCCGCGGCGGTCGGCCGCCGAGCCGGCTCAGTCGACGGCGCCGCTCTCGCGCAGGGTGGCGATGCGATCGTCGTCGATCCCCCACGATCGCAGGGCCTCGTCGGCGTCGGCCCCGGCGACCGACGGCGGCCTTGTGCACCGCGGCCGGCGTCCGGCTGAACCGGGGCGCGGGACCGGGCTGCACCACCCCGTCGACTTCGACGAACGTCCGACGGTGCCTGTTGTGGGGTCGGTGTGCGCCTCCCAGGGTGAGAGCACGGGCGCCCCACAGGCGTCCTTCCCGGCAAAGGCGGCGGCCCACTCGTCGCGGGTCTTGGTACGGAAGATCGCGGCGAAGCGCTCTTTCATGGCGGGCCACTGCTCCCGGTCGTTCTGGGCGGGGAGCTCTTCGCCGTCGAGCCCGAGGACCTTGAGCAGCTCGGCGTAGAACTGGGGCTCGATGGCGCCGACCGAGAACCACTTGCCGTCGCCGGTGTCGTAGACCTCGTAGAACGGGCGCGCCGGTGTCGAGGACGTTCACGCCCCGGCCCTCGGTCCACATCCCGAGCTGGCGGAAGGCGAAGGTCATGGTCATGAGCGAGGCGGCCCCGTCGACCATGGCCGCGTCGACGACCTGGCCCTGGCCCGAGCGCTGCGCCTCCAGCATGGCCGCGCACATGCCGAAGGCGAGCAGCATCCCGCCACCGCCGAAGTCGCCGACCAGGTTGAGCGGCGGCACCGGTCGCTCCCCGACCCGGCCGATGGGCCACAGGGCCCCGGCCAGGGCGATGTAGTTGATGTCGTGCCCGGCCGCCGACGCCAGCGGCCCGTCCTGGCCCCACCCGGTCATGCGCCCGTAGACGAGCCGGGGATTGCGCTCCAGGCACTGCTCGGGCCCGATGCCCAGGCGCTCGGCCACACCGGGCCGCCAACCCTCGACGAGCCCGTCGGCCTGGGCCACGAGGTCGAGGACGAGTCGCGACCCCCTCGGCGTGCTTGAGGTCCACGGCCACCGAGCGCCGGCTGCGGTTGAGCAGGTCCCAGTGCGGTCCCGCCGAAGGCGCCGGCGGGCTTCCCGTGGCCCGGTCCACCCGGAGCACGTCGGCGCCGGCGTCGGCCAGGAGCATGCAGGTGTAGGGGCCCGGGCCGATCCCGGCCAGCTCGACCACGCGGATGCCCTCGAGCGGCCCGCTCATCGGCGCGAGCCCGACGCGTCCCGACGCCCGAGCACCGTCGGGTGGCCCGCCGGGCGTTGGCGACGATGGCCGCGACCACGTCGGGCTGCGCAGCCGGTGGGATCTCGTGGCCCATGTCCGGCGATCACGAGCAGCTCGGCGCCGGGGACGGCCGTGGCCGTGGCCTCGCCACCCGTCGAGCGGGACGAGGGTGTCGGCGTCGCCGTGGATGACGAGGGTGGGGACGCGTCACGCCGGCCAGCGCGGCGGTGCGGTCGCCCGACGCCACGATGGCCATGATCTGGCGTGCCGTCCCCGACGGGGTCGATGCCGCGGTCGTAGAAGCGTCTCGAAACGTCGCCGGCGCCACTCCTCGTCGACGAGGTCGCCGCGCGACCCGATCACCTCGCTGTTGGCGAGCTCGGTGGCGACGTACGACGCGCGGTCAGTCGGCGGGCGCTGCGTGACGACGGCCATGGCCTCGCGGCGTCGGCCGTCCCACGTCGTCGGCACCGGTGGTGGACATGATCGAGCACAGGCTGCGCACCCGGGCCGGATGCCCGATGGCGAGCGTCTGGGCGATCATGCCCCCCATCGACGTCCCCACGACGTGGGCGTCGGTCGATGCCGCAGTGCGTCGAGGAGGCCGGCGGTGTCATCGGCCATGTCCTCGAGCGTGTAGGCCACAGCGCCACGCCCACCTCCTCGGCGCCGCGGCGAGGTCGAAGGGCGGGCCGCCGTCGAGGTGCGTCGGACAGGCCGGCGTCGCGATTGTCGAAGCGCAGCACCCAGAAGCCTGCCTCGACGAGGAGCTGATCGCAGAAGCCTCGTCCCACCCGATGAGCTGGCGGCCCGAGGCCGGCGATGAGGACCACCACGGGATCCTCGGGTGCCCCGAGCAACTCGTAGCACAGCTCGATGCCGGTCCCGACGTCGATGCGCTCCATGCCCGGATGCTGGCCGCAGCCGGCCATGGGGGTCAAACCCGTCGTGTCATGCTGTCGCCACGATGGCCGATCCCCCCCGTCCCCCGAGCGGCGAGCCCGGTGCGCGCCCACAGCCCGGGACGGGTCAACCTCATCGGCGACCACACCGACTACAACGAGGGCGTCGCCCTTCCCATGGCCGTCGACCTCGGGCACCACGGTCACGTTCGTCCCCGACGGGGGCACGCGTCTCGTGCTGCGGTCGTCGCACGATCCCGAGCCCGCCGACGTCGACATCCACATGCCCCTCGACCCCGGCGCCCTCGGGAAGCGTCGAACCGCGCTGGGCCCGCTACGTCGCCGCCGTCGCGTCGGCCGTTCGTCCTCCTCGGTGGTGGGAGCGGCACCGTGACCACGACCCTCCCGGTCGGCGCCGGACTGTCGTCGAGCGCCGCGCTCGAGGTCGCCCTCGCCCTGGTCCTCGGGTACGACGCCGAGCCCACTGACCATGGCGCGCACCTGCCAGCGCGCCGAGCAGGCCGCCACGGGGGTCCCGACCGGGATCATGGACCAACTGGCCGTGAGCGCGGCCCAGGAGGGCTGCGCGCTCCTGATCGACTTCGCCGACCTGTCGCTGCGAGCCCGTCGAGATGCCCGCCGGGGCCGAGGTCGTGGTGGTCCACTCGGGCGAGACTCGCGTCGCTCGACCGTTCCGCCTACGCGCAGCGTCGAGCCGAGTGCGAGGCCGCCGCCCATCGCCTGGGCCCGCTCGGGCACGTCGACCCCCACGTCGCGGGGGCGATCCCCGATCCCCTGCTGCGCCGCCGGGCCCGCCACGTCGTCGACCGAGTGCGAGCGGGTGCGCTGGTTCGCCGCCGCGCTCGGACGCGGGCGACCTGGCCGAGGCGGGCCGGCTCATGTCGGCGAGCCACGCGCAGCCTGGCTCAGGACTTCGAGGTGTCGACTCCCGGCCTCGACTCGCTGGTGGACTCGGCTGTCGCGACGCCCCGGCGTCTTCGGGGCCCGGCTGACCGGAGCCGGATTCGGCGGCTGTGTGGTCGCGCTCACCGAGCCCGGTGCCCTCGACCTCGACGCCCTCGGTACCCCGGCGTGGCGGGTGCGGCCCGCACGGGGCGCGCACCTCGTCGCCGAGCCCGAGTCCCACCGAGCCATTCGTCTCACTGAGCCCGTCGTGACCCCGAGCCTGTCGTGACCCGTTTCACCGAGCCCGGTCGGCGCCGTCACAACCGGTCGAGCAACTCGGCCTTCTTGGAGGCGAACTCCGCGTCGGTCACGATGCCGCGGCGGCGCAGCTCGTCGAGCTGCACCAGGCGGTCGGCGACGGTGTCGTCCCCGGGCGCGGTGACGCGACACCCGGGCCGATGCCCGACGGGGGCGTGTCGTCGGCCGTGGCGCTGTCGCACTCCTCCGGCGAGGACCCGTCGGGTGCCGCGCCGTCGACCAGGTCTCTGACGCGGCCCGACCGCGACGGCGGGGACGATGGCCCGGTGGCGCAGCGCGTCGATCTGCTCGGTGATGACGCTCTGCACCGCCGCGGGACGGGGCACGCGGTCGAAGACCACGACGCCGGTCTCGCCGCCCATCTCGACATGGAGCTCGCCCGTGCGCAGGACGCCGGTCCGGAGATCGACTGGTGGTACGAGAGCTGGTTGACCCGTTCGAGCCGGAGCTCGAGCCCGGTGCGGCCGAAGACGCCCGAGCGCTGCACGATGCGGGTCGTGGTCACGACGAGGCTGGTGGCGAACCAGCGGATGAGCCGGCCCGCCAACCACAGCGCCGAGCAACCCACGAGGATCAGCAACACGTAGAGGACGGCGGGAGGAGCGTCGGAGAAGGCCACCATCACCACGATGGCGAGTGCCACGACCGCCACGCGACCACCAGCGGCCGGCCCAGGAACGCCCAGTGCGGCCGGATCTCGACGACGACTTCTTCGTCCTCGGTGAGGAGCCGGCGGGGAAACGGCATACGGGACAAGCGTATCCCCGGGCCTGTGTCGATCCAGGGGCATGCGCGGCGGCCAGGCGGCCGGACGCTCCGTGCTCAGGCGAGCTTGCTGGCGATGCCTCCGGCGCTGCGCAACACGGTGCCGTCGGCTCCGGCCGCGCTGTAGTGCACCGACGGACGGGCGAGCGCCTCACCGATGAGGCCGTCGAGGAGGTCGATGAACGGCAGACGGGCGGCTCCACCCACAGATACCGGGCCAGGGACCCGGGGACGGTGTTGACCTCGTTCACGAACAGAGACTCCGCCGTCGGAGAGGAAGTCGATGCGCGCCACGCCCCGGACGTCGGCGAGCGCGCAGCGACAGCGCGCGCCGCGTCGTGCAGCGCGGCGACGACCGGGGCCGCGAGGTCGGCCGGGAGCTGACGCGGCGCGCTGGCCATGCCCTTCTCCGCCCACGTACTTGTCGGCGTAGCCGAGGATCTCCGCCGCCGCCGTCGAGCGCAGCGGCCGTTCGATGGCCGACAGCTCGACGCTGCGGCCAGGTCCGGACGGCCACGTTGAGGTCGAAGAGGTCGTCGCGGTAGGGCTCGATGACCGCACCGGCGCGCAGGTGGGCGTTGGCGTCGAGCCGGGCCGAGGGCGGTGTCGAGGTCGGCCACGACCTCGACACCGATGGACGAGCCACCGAAGCGAGGTTTGACGATGTAGGGGCCCGGGAAACCCGACATCGCCGCTGGCCACCGGCCGCGACCCCGCACCGCGTGCGTGCAGCAGAGCCCGCGGCAGGACGGGCAGATCCGGCGGCCTGAGCCACCCCGGCGAAGGCGAGCTTGTCCATCCCCAGCGCGGCGCCGGCCACCCCGGGCCCGGTGTAGGCGACGCCGACGAGGTCGAGCGCGGCCTGCAGGGTGCCGTCCTCCCCGGGCCCGCCGTGACAGCAGTTGACGACCACGTCGACGGGCAGCGGGCGGGTGCGGCCGAGGCGTCCGGCTCCGGCCACGAATCCGGCCCCCTCGACCCCGGTGACGAGCTGGAGCGACTGGGCGCCGCGGGGGACGCCGTCGATGAAGTCCGACGGCCTCGAGCGAGGCGTCGACGCGGTACCACTCCCCCGTCTTGGTCCAGTACAGGCCGATCACGTCGCGCTGTGCCCGCTGCCAGCTCCCGCGCCGCCTGCAGGCCGGTCAGGATGCTCACGTCGTGCTCCGGTGACGGGCCCCCGAAGGCGACGGCGACCTTGGCGGTGGTGACGTTCAACAGTGGTGCTCCCGAGCTCGGCGGAATGCGCCGCCGCCGTGGCGAGCGGTCCGGCGGCGCTCAAGGGTAGTGGTCGGGAAGGTCGTTCTCGTACAGCACGACGTCGCCGCGGTGCCGAGGTGCTCGCGCACCCACGTCGTCGCCTTCGGGCGCGTGGCTCACGACCACGACCCGGGGGGCACGCGGCCCCGGCCGAGGTGCGCCGGGCCCCCCGGAGCAGGGCCCGGCGGTTGGTGCGCCCCACGATCACGAGGTCGGTGGCGACCCCGGCGGCCTCGGCCGCGAAGCCGGCGTTCTCCTCGCGCCTGCACGCGGTCCGAGCTCGACCATCCCCGGCGTGACCACCACGCGCCGCTCGGCGTCCCGCCCCGAGGCGGCCGAGCGTCGCCAGTGCGGCGCGTGCGCCGGCCGGGTTGGCGTTGTAGGTGTCGTCGAGCACGATGACACCGCCTGCGCCGAGTGCCTGCTCGAGCCGGTGCGGGGCCCCGGGCAGCGTCGGCAGACGCCGGGCCACGTCATCGGCGGGAACGCCGAGCTCCAGGGCCACCGCGACGGCAGCCGCGACGTTGCCCGGACGGCCGTCGAGCGCTCAGGCCGCGCGACGATCTCGGCCCCGCGCACGCGCACCGAGGATCCGCTCTCGTCGCTCGACGACGCACACGTCTGCGCTCGGTGTCGCGCGCCGAGACCCGCCACACCTGCGTCCCCGCGTCGTGCGCGCGTCTCGGCCAGCGCCGCCAGGCGCTCGTCGTCGACCACGAGCACCGCGCAGCGGCGTCCTCGAGGATCTCGGCCTTGGCCTCGAGGACCCGGTCCTCGGAGCCGAAGCGCTCCAGGTGCACCGGGCCGATGGCGGTGATCACCGCCACGTCGGGCCGGATCCACGAGCACAGCTCCGCGATCTCGCCGCGGCCGTAGGTGCCCATCTCGGCCACGAAGACCTCGGTGCCGTCGGCCAGGTGCTCGTTGACCGCACGGGCGAGCCCGGCGCGGTTGTTGAAGCTGGCCGGGCTGGCGACGACGGACCTGGTACCCGCGACGAGATGGGCGACGTAGCCCTTGGTGCTCGTCTTTCCGAACGAGCCGGTGATGGCCACCACCGTGGGCGACACCCGCCGCAGGCGCGCCGCGGCGCGCGCCACGTGGGACCCGGGCGAGTCGGCGCTCGAGGGGCGCCGTGATCGCGCAGGCCAGGTCGACCAGGGCCGGCACCGCCAGCGCGGCCGCGGCCGCGGCCACCGGGCCCTGCCCGGCCACGGCCCCCCCGGCCACGGCGACGCGCCTCGAGGCCCACCCACACCAGGGCCAGCGTCCGCAGCCGCCGCGTCCACGCCAAGGGGGCGTCCGCCCTCGCAACGACAGGCCGATCGGGCCCACCGCGATCACGGCCGCGGTGGCGAAGGCGCCGGCCGGCCAACGCGACGAGAGCAGGAGACCGGCCACCGCGCACGACCAGCCCGACCAGGTTGACCGGGACCGCCGAACCACCAGCGCAGGGCGAAGCGTGTCGTGGCGTCGACGAGATAGTGCTCGCGCTGGGCCACCCGCAGCCACCGCGGCCCCGCCGCGACGATGGACAACCACGCACGCCGCCACCGGCAGTCGGCACGGCAGGATCACGTGCCCGGGCCAGTGGCTCGTTCGACCGCGGCACGCAACTCGGCGGGAGCGGTGAGCGGAAGCAGGTGGCCCGCACCGGGGCACAGCGTGAGCTGTGCCTGGGGGATCGCAGCGGCCAGGGCACGGGCGCTCTCCACGGGCACGTCCGGGTCGTCGTCACCCCACACCAGCTCGACCGGGCAGCGCAGCGCCGCCAGCGCGTCGTCGTAGCGTTCGTTGACCAGGCGGACCAGAACAGTCGCGCATCACGCCCTGCGCGGCGCGGTAGTCGGCCGAGCCGTAGCGCTGACGGGCCCGCTCCATGCGCGCCTCGCCGACCAGATGGGCCCGGTGCAAGGCCCGCGCCAGCCGGTAACGCGGCCGGGGGCCGACGGCTCGGGCCCGCCCGCGGGACGAGCGGCGCGCCGGTCAGCACGAGCGCGCCGCACGAGCTCGGGCCGAGCCGCCGCCAGCCGGACCGCCACCCGGCCCCCGAGCGAGTGGCCGACGACGACGAGCCCGGAGCCCGGAGCCGTGCGCCTCCTCGATCAGGCGGGCCACGGCCGCGGCGTACTCGGCTGGATCCCCACGGCTCTCGGCGGCGCCGGGGTGGCACCGAAGCCGGGGAGGTCGGGGGCCAGGGTGGCAGCAGGCGGCCCGCTGCGGGGCCGCGGGAGGGGCCGAGGGAAGCGGGCGAAGTCGGCGTGGGTGCGGCGCCACCCGTGGAGGGCGACCACGGCCGGGGGGCCCGTCGCCCCAGGTCTCGCCGTACAACGTCCCACCGGCGAGCGACCGCAGCACCCCGGGGAGGCTACCCCGAGCTGCCTCGGCCCCCGCCCATCCCCCGCGCCGATACACCCCGCCGATACGGTCGCCTCGGTGCCCAGCTCCACGTCCCGCGTCGCCGGCTCGCCGGAGCTGCTGCGCGGCCTCACCGCAGGCCCAGCAGCAGGCCGTGCATGTCGCCCGACGCCCCGCTGTGCGTCCTCGCCGCGGCGGGCTCGGGCAAGACGACGGTCCTGGCGCGGCGGGTGGCGCGGCGAGTCCTCGACGGGTCGGCCCGGGCCGAGCACACCCTGGTGGTGACCTTCACCCGCAAGGCCTCGCGCGAGCTGCGCGACCGACTCGACGGCTCGGTGTCCCCGGCGCGGTCTCGGCCGGGACGTTCCACGCCTTGGCCTTCGCCCAATTGCGCCGCCACTGGGCGGACCGCGACCTGCGGCCTCCCGTGGTGATCGACGATCCCGCCCGCGTGGTGCGGACGGTCCTCGGCCCCCGGGCTGCCGACAAGGCCGGCACGGTCGCCGCGGTGCTCGGGGAGATCCACTGGGCCCAGGTGAGCATGCTCGGTGCCCGACGACTACGGCGCGGCGGCTCTGGCCGCAGGGCGCGACACCGTGCTCGGACGGCTCCCACCACGACGTCGCCGAGGTCTACGCCGCGTACGTCGCCGAGAAGGCGCGACGCAACGTCCTCGATCTCGACGACCTCGTGACGCGGTGCGCGTCGCTGCTCGAAGAGGACCGAGCCGCGGCCGCCGCCCAGCGCTGGCGCATCCGACATGTCTTCGTCGACGAGTTCCAAGACGTGAACCCGGCGCAGTGGCGGCTGCTCCGGGCGTGGCTCGGCGACCGGAGCGACCTCTTCGTCGTCGGCGACCCCCGCCAGGCCATCTACGCCTGGAACGGCGCCGACCCCACGCTGCTCGACCGCCTGCCCGAGCTCCTGCCCGGCACCACCGTCCTGCGGCTCGACGACAACCACCGGTCCACGCCCCAGGTGGTCGGGGCGGCCAGGGCGGTGCTCGGCGCCGATCCCGGCCAGGCGTCGCGCCCCGACGGGCCGTGCCCGGTGGTCGACGGGTTCGACGACGACGACGACGAGGCCGCCGCCGTGGCGCGGTGGCTGCGACACGCCCACCGACCGGGGCGGCCCTGGTCGCATCTGGCCGTCCTGGCCCGCACCAACGCCCGGCTCGACCCCATCGCCCGCGCCCTGGAGCGAGCCGGGATCCCGTACCGGATGGGCGGGACGCCAAAGAGGCCGCCACCGCGCGGCGCGCCCTGGCCGAGCTCCGTCGAGCGCCCGAAGACCCGGCACCTGCGCAGTGCCCTGGCCGAGCTCGTCATGACCCGTCAGGCCCGGGCCGACGAAGACGCGGCCGGCCTCGAGCACCGACGACGACCTGGGCCCGGACCCGTGGACTGCCCCGTGCCCTGGCGCAGCTCGCCGACGAGCACGCGCTCGAGTTCCCCGATGCCACGGTGGGCGACTTCCTCGACTGGGTCGTCGCCGGTGGCGACGCGGGCATGGAGCTCGACGCCGTCGGACGGGGTCGAGCTGTCCACCTTCCACCGCGCCAAGGGCCTGGAGTGGCCGGCGGTGGCCGTCGTCGGGCTCGAGGACGGCATGGTGCCCATCGTCTACGCGACCACCCGCCAGGCGATCGCCGAAGAGCGTCGACTCCTCTACGTGGCGCTCACCCGGGCCGAGGACGAGCTGTGGTGCTCGTGGGCGCGCACCCGCCGGGCCGGGGACCGGACGTGGCGGTGTGACCCGTCGCCGCTCCTGGCCGCGGTGGCCGAGGCCAGTCGCGACGCCGCCCCGTCCCCGACGCCGGACGGGCTGTCGGCTCCGGATCGCCTCGCTGCGGACGATGCTGCCCGCAGCCGGCCGACCGCGCCAGCTGAACCGTCTCGCTACAGGTCGATGTCGACGAAGCACCGGCGCGTGGTCGGAGGGCTGCTTTCCCTTGCGGGCGTTGCGGTCGATGAGCGCGTAGGTGACAGCCTCGGCCAGCGGGACGGCTCACCATGACGAGGTCGATCCGCAGGCCCATGTGCTTGTGGAAGTTCCCGGCTCGGTAGTCCCACCAGGTGAAGAGCTGGTCCTGGTCGTAGCAGAGCCGGAAGGCGTCGACGAGGCCCCACTCCTCGAGGGCCCGCAGGCGCTCGCGCTCGGGCCCGGTCACGTGGGTCGCCCCCACGAAGGCGGCCGGGTCCCAGACGTCACGGTCCTCGGGCGCCACGTTGAAGTCCCCGCACACCGCCACGGCGTCGGTCGGCTTGGACGTGCGCTCGAGGTAGGCCGAGCAGCTCGCCGTACCAGGCCAGCTTGGCGTCGTAGTGCTCGCTGCCGACCTCACGACCGTTGGGCACGTAGACGCTGTGGACCCGCACCCCGCCGCAGGTGGCCGCCACCAGCCGGGCGCCCTGGTCGTCGGCCGGGCCCTCGAAGCCCCGGGCCACGTCCTCGAGGCCCACCCGGCTGACCATGGCCACGCCGTTCCACCGCCCGTCGCCGTGGGAGGCCGACTCGTAGCCCAGGGCCGAGAACGCCATGGACGGGAAGGCGGCGTCGGCGAGCTTGGTCTCCTGCATGCACAGCACGTCGGGCCGGGCGTAGTCGATCCACTCCTCGACCCGGGCCAGGCGGGCGTTGAGCGAGTTGACGTTCCAGGTGGCGATGCGCACGTCGGTCCCTTCAGGCTCAGCTGTCCACGATGACGAAGAGAAGGTCGGCCTCACAGGCGAGCTGCCCGTCGACCGAGGCGCGGCCCCGGCCCGTGCCGGCCCGGGCCGAGAGCCTTCCGAGGGTCACTTCGAGGTCGAGCACCTCCCCCGGGCACCACCTGGCGGCGGAACCGGGCCTTGTCGATGCCGCCGAAGAGCGGGAGCTTGCCCGCGAACCGTTCGTCGCGAGCACGGCGATCCCGCCCAGCTGGGCGAGGGACTCGACCATGAGCACCCCCGGCAGGGTGGGACGGCCCGGGAAGTGCCCGGCGAAGAAGGCCTCGTCGCCCGTAGGTGCCAACGGCCCCGGGCCCGTTGGCCCGGATCGAGCTCGGTGACCTCGTCGACCAGCAGGAACGGCGCTCGGTGCGGCAGGACGTCCTCGGGTCGCAGCACGGGCGCCGAGGTTACCGACGTCGAGCCCGGCCGGCACCGACAGCCGGCCGGGCGGCGAGGCAGAGCGGCCTATGGGTACCCGGTGCAGGCGGCGGTGTTGGGTGAGCCCGACGGCCAGCTTGCAGGAGCCCGCCACCACCGTGAACGACGCGAAGCCCCACTGCGAGGTGCCGGGGTTCAGGTAGTACGGCGGCGACAGGTAGATCAGCCGCTGGTCGTACTGGTAGTTCTTGGCGTAGCCCGTCGCCGATCCCCCGCCACCGCTGAAGGTCCCCACCGGCCCTCGCCAGTCCTGGTCGATGGTGCCGTTGAGGTTGATCGTTCCGAGGCCGTTCCCCGTGTCGTAGTTGTTGACAAGGAAGGAGTGGTTGAGGGCGAGGACCACGGCGTCGATGTAGGGGTTCGACAGGTCGCAGGTCGACCGCGCCCGCGCCCAGTGTCTGCGAGCACGTGCTTACGTTGTTTCCGTTGTTGACGGGGTGGTTGATCTCGACGTAGTTGTCGGCCACCAGGCCCAGCACGTCGGTCGAGGGCGCGGCCGGGGCCGCCGTGCACTTCCCGGCGGAGACGAAGTCGGCGTAGCAGATGTTGCCGTCGATGACGATGTTGTTGGCCGAGCCGATGGTCATGGGCGAGTTCACCGTCCCCTGGACGATGGCGTCACCGGCGGTGACACCCCCGACCCCCGTCTCGCCGGCCGCGGACAGCGGGTTGTAAGCTCTGACCGTTGCACTTCGTGACGCCGCCCACGTTGGTGATCGACTGACAGGTCTCGACGTAGATCACGCCGTTGGCCGGCACGGGCACCGTCGTGGCCGGCGCCACCGGGCAGGCAGACGTTGGCGGTGTTGGCGGCGTCGTTGAGCGCGTCGTTGGACGTGGAGGTCCCCGGCGCCCCCGTGGGCTTGCCCGTGGGGGTGTCCGGGCTCGTGACGGTCATGTTCGATCCGTTGATCACGATGGTGGTCGGGCCCTCGTAGAGGCACCCGTTGGCCGCCGCCTGGGTGGCGAGCGACGAGTTGTCGGTCGGGATGGGCTGGACGCCGACGTTGTCGGCCTTCGTCCCCGAGACCGTGGGGCTCCCCGAGCACCCGTTGTCCTCGACCCACATCTCGGTCGGGTCCGCGGTCTGGAGGTTCTGGAACGACGGGCTGCCGCACACGAAGATCGTGTCGTTCACGAAGAGGTTGCCCGTGAGCGTGTCGGCGCTGATGAAGTCGATGTTCTCGCAGTTGTTCCCCAGTGCATTGGGGTTCGGGCGTCCAGAAGTAGGCGCAGGTGGGAGTGCCGTTGTTGCCGTACTGGTTCACGACCGCCGGGTCGGTCTGGTCGTAGTTGATCCACAGCACGTTGAGCAGGAAGCCGTTGAGCGGCTGCAGCGTCACCACCGCGCTCTGGTAGTTGTAGTCGTTGGCGTATCCTGCCGCACCGACGATGTTTATGCTGAGGTTTCCCGTGGCGGTGTTGATGACGGGGTTGTCGATCAGGAACCAGCCCGGCGGGCCGTTGGCGGCCCCGCTCCCGGGCACCGAGTTCCAGGTCCCGAAACTGAGCGCGCTGCACACGCTCGACGCTCCGGTGAGGCTCGAGTTGCCGATCAGGGTGCCCGAGCCGTTCACGAACTTGGCGCTGCAGGCGGCGAAGTCGGCGTTGGCGTTCACCGCGTACTGGTACTCGTCGAGACCCGACACCATGGCCCGGTACGCCTCGTGTTGGACGACATCCTTGGTGACGATGGGGAACTGCTGGAACGTGTTCTGGACGAGCACGACCGTGCCCAGGGACAAGACGAGGATGATCCCGAGCACGAGCGGCATGGTCTGTCCGCCCTCACCACGTCGCGACCTCATGCGCAATTCGTGAGCTGACTTCACCACTGCCCCCCGGGGATCGAGATGCGGGCTCTTCATCATCCGACCGCCGTGCTGTAACCCGGCGAGAAGAGATACGCCAGGGACTGGTACCCGGTGGGTTGGCCACCGGGGTTCTTGGTGGCCTGCAGGTTCAGGGCGACGCCCTGGATCTGGCTCAGCTGGGTGGCCGAGCAGGTGGTGTCGTACACCGAGGTGCCCGATGAGACCGTGCCCGAGAGCGCGCTCACCGTCATGGTCGTCGTTCCGTTGCCGTAGTTGTTGCCGGCCGTCACGGTCTGGGCGGAGGCCCCGGTCCCCACGACGATGGTGTCACCGCTGGCAACCGGGCTCTGCAGCGCGTTCACGTGCAGCGTGGTGCCCGAGCTGGACGAGTTGACGGTGGTCGGAATGGTGTTCGGCACCGTGGTGAGCGAGCTGTCGTAGACCGAGGTGAGATTGGCCGCCGAGGCCGTCAGGGCTCTCACGGTGATGGTCGTCGCCCCGATGGGTGCCGCCGCGGTGGCGGTCACGGTCTGGGCGTTGGGGCCCCAGCCGAGGAAGATGGTGTCACCGACGGCGACCGCCTTGGTCAGGGCCACCACCTTCAACGACGTGGCCCCGTTGGCGGCGAGCTGTGTCAATGACGTCGTGGGCGAGCCCGGCGGGCGGACCGGCGCAGACTTCTCCACCTTGCAGGAAGTAGGTGAACACCGGGCTTCCGGCCGTGCCGTTGGTCAGGTAGTTGATGAGCAGGAACGATTGCGTCGAGGCGCCGTAGGTGCACGCAGTGCCCGAGGACCCGGTCATGGGGCAGCTGTTGGCATTGGGAACGTACAGGTTCACTTGGAACGTCCGCGCCGTCCCGACCGTGGCCACCTGCATCACCACCTTCTCGGGCCCGGTGGCCTTGCCCGTGTTGGCGTAGAAGGTGGTCGAGTTGGCATTGGCCGTGAGGAAGGGGTTCGTCGGTGGACGAGGGCGACACCGCCTCGTGCACGTACCGGGTCACCACCTCCGAGGCGAGGACCAACTGGTCGACCGACTGGTAGGTGTTCTGCACGATGTTGCTCTCCCGGAAGAACACCGGGAGCACCGGGAAAGGCAGCGGCCAGGACGATCGCCACCACCAGGACGGTGAGAAGCGTCTCCACCAGCGTGTAGCCGGCTTCGCCGGCCGGCCTTGGCGGCTTCTGGCGGCCTTCATGACACGACCACCGGCACCGGCGTCCCGTACGGGTAGGTGGTGCCGCTGTAGGTGACCCCGGACGTGCCCACCACCATCGACGAGCGCGGCGCTGTTGGAGTTGTTGGACGGGTCGTGGATCACGACGTTGTAGGTCTGGTTCATGATGGCGGTCTGGGTCGTGTAGCTGGTCGTCGAGCCCACCGTCGTCGGGGTGGCGCCGGCCAGGGTGTAGACCTCGCCTCCGGTCTTGTCGGCCGACGGGCATCCGTCACCCGGCGCGGCGGCATCGTTGACGGTGGCCGTCGCCGTGGGCGCGGCGGAGAAGGCGGCGTTGCCGGTCCGGGTCACGGTGATGGCCAGGGTGTTGAGACCGGTGATCGATGCCGTGGCAGCGCCCTGAGGCGTGAGCGAGAACGCCGTGGGCGCGGCGGGCTGTTCCTGGGTGACCGTGGCCACCGTGGTGCAGTCGCCGTACCACACCGTGTACGGAGCGGTGTAGGGAAAGAGCTGGACCACGGTCGTGCTGGAACCGTAGGGGACGATGGTGTTGGTCCCCGACGGCAGCAGCGCACCGCCGTTGCAACCGTGATGGGCATGCCCGAAGCCAAAGGAGCCCCCGCCGAGTGCGGCTCAGCGTGACCGTGCCCGACTCGTCGAAGTGGAAGGTGGGGGCGTAGGCGGCGAGACCGGCGGTGGCGACGTTCACGAGGGCCGCACTCGGATTGGCGAGCTCCTGCCAGTCGATGAACGACGGGCCCGCCGCTGGGGCTCGCCAGGCTGACGTTGTACTTGCCCACCGGCTCCTGCAGGTACACGCATCCGTTCTGGTCGGGGTTGTAGATCTGGCCCCACGCACTGTCAGAGACGCTCGTGCCGGGGCCGTAGGTGGCGTTGGCGGTGAACTGGTTCACGTTGATCGTTTTGTTGCCGCTTCCCGCCGCGGTGCCACCGCTGGCGGTCACGACCTGCGTCGTCGCTCCCGACCCGATGGTGATGGAGTCGCCCGTCGACACCGCTGCGGGCAGGCCCGACACGGTCAGCTGGGTGGGCTTGGTGCCGCTGGCCACGTTGGTGACCAGCGCCGTGGTCGGCGTCACGGTCACGGGGACGTTGATGAGGTTGGCGGTGTCCGCCGGAGGTTTCCCGGGGGTCGGCCCCACGATCTGGATCGACAAGAAGCCGTCACCGGGGATGACCGTGCCGTAGGGGGGGTCGATGATCGAGGTCTCACCCATCGACTGCCCCGGCCCCCACTTGACCGTCATGGTGGCCCGGATGACCTGAGGTGGGTTCCCAGACGTGCACAGGCTGGGTGCGTTCCCGGTCCCGGCCCATTCGAGATGGGACCACACCGAGTAGTTGACGCCTCCCACGGTCACGGGCGTCGGCGTCAGCAAGACGTCCTTGGCGATGTTGGCCTGGAGCGAGGACAGCGTGGCGTTCGACGTCGATCTCGAGGTACTGCTCGGCGAGCTCGGCCGCGGCGACCCTCTGGCGGTTGAAGGCTGCCTGCTTGACGACGGTGTCGACGAGGAAGGAGCTCGCGATGAGGACCAGGAGCAAGACGGTGAGCGACAAGATGACCTCGAGGAGCCCGAACCCATCGTTCGCCACGCCTGGGCTGTCGCCCCACCCTTGCCATCCTTCGTCCTCCCTGTCCCCCGTCGTACCTCCGGGGGTGCCACGTCCCTGCGCACGAGGGCCGCGACAGCTCAGGTCGCGACCCGCGATCTCGGGGTCGTCCCCGCCCGGACGGCGGTGTCGGACCAGGCGCGACCGGCGCCTGGCCCTGGACTTCCGGGATCGTCGTGTCGTGGCCTTCTCTCGCCACCACCTCAAGATCGACACGATCGGCGCCAATCTTGATGACACGTTGCGAGAAAGGTGCCCCGATCCTCCGGCTGTCCAGGGCCTCGGCGCGGGTCCCTAGGCCCTGGTGGGCCAGGGGTCGTCGTACCCGGCGTTGCTCCAGCGAGCCTGGGAGCTCTTCCAGGACTCACCGCTGCCCGTGCGGGGCGCCTCCATGATCAAGACGCCCTTGGCACTGTGGCGGGGCAGGTGAAGGCCGATGCGGCCAAGCGTGTGCTTCAGTTGCATGGCGGGTTCCTCGTGTCCTCTGTCGAACCCTCCGGAGCTGGGAGATGGCCCATGTCGGGCCGTCCCGGCTGGAGGCTCCTCGTCCGCTGCTTTTTCCCGCCCGAAATGTCGGCACTGTGCGTGACAAATCTTGAGATGGGCAGCCACTTATTGTGGCAACGGAGGGTGAGGGACCCGGTGACGCGGTGACCCGGTGACCCGGTGGCTCAGCGGGCGAGGCGGTGCGGAGCGATCTCCGGCAGGGCGAGCTCGGCACCTCGACGGGCGGGGTCGAGGGCCACGAGGACGAAGGCCCGTTGTTCGCCGCGCTCGACGACTTCGCGGGCCCGACGCGGCGCGGGCACCGCCAGACCGGCGAGTGGCAGGTAGCACTGCATGCCCCCGACGTCGACCATCGCCCCGTGGGACACGAACGAGGACACCGTCCCCTCGACGGTCGACCCGATCGGGTGCTCGGACACGAAGGTCAAGAACGTGAGGGGGTCGTTGACCGCCGGCGGAGGCCCGGCTCGCCGCCGCGGGCTCGGCTCGGGGGCTTCGGCATCGGCGTCCGGGGTCGACGGCCTCCACGGTGGCCACGTCGATGGCGGCCCGGACGTCGGGGGCGGTGGCTCGTCGGCCGCGACCGCGCCGGCTCCGGGAGCCCGAGCCGGCGTCGGCTTGCCTCCGAGCCTTCATCGGTGCCGGGACCGCGTCTCCGACCCTTCTCCGCACCCGGCGTCTTGTCGGCGTTCTCGGCCTTGTCAGCCTGGGCCACGGGCGCCGTCGCCTTCTTCGTCTTGCCGGCGGCCTTTGTCCTCTTGGCGCCTCCTCTGCCTTCTCTGCCTTGCCCGCTCTTGGCTGACTTGTCTCCTTTGGCTGTTTTGTCTGCCTTGGCTGATTTGTCTGCTTTGGCTGCCTTGGCTGATTTGTCCGCCTTCTCCGCCTTCGCCGGCTTCTCGGCTTTCGAGGCCTTCTGGGCCTTCTTGGCCCGGCCCGAGTCCCCCGAAGGGGTCGACGTCGGCGCCGGCGGCGGCCACCGCGGCTTCGACGGTTGCCCGCTCGGCGCTGCCTCGGGAGGTGCCCGGGGTCGCGCTCTTCGCCGACGTGGCGGCTTTGGCCGCTTTGGCGGCTTTGGCCGCTTTGGTGGAGCCCACCGCCAGCGCGGCCCGGCTCCGCACCCCGCGCACGGGGCTCCGGGGGGTGAAGATCCACCCCACGCCGGGAACCGGCTTCCCGCCGATCAGCCGGTCCTCGTCGAAGAGCCAGGGGTGCTCGGCGTGGAACTCCTGGAAGGAGTCGTTCGACAGCACCCGCGCGCCCACCCGCTCCGCCACCCGGAGCAGGAAGGCGTCGCCCCGGCCGACGGCCCCCGCGGGCGGCGACACCAGCTCGGCGTGGGCGACCGCCTCGTCGAAGGCCTTGCGCTCGGAGGGATCGATCCGGTGGCCGAAGGTGGCGTCGACGACCACGATGACCTCGTTGTCGGGGAACTCGGCCTGGAATTGCCGGACGGCGTCGTCGAGCTGGGCCAGGCTCGGAACGGAGCGGCCCTCGGTCGCGATGTTCGATCCGTCCACGACGGCGTAGGAGGGGGCCATGTGCGGTCCAGTCAACCATCCCGCCGCCGGGATCTGTCCGACCCTCGCCTCCGGGGCATCCCATCGGGCCCGGCACGCACCGTAGGATGCCGCCATGGCCGGCGACCTGGGCGGGGAAGTAGCCGAGCTCCTCCAAGCCGATGATCCGCAACGCCTGTGTCAACGACGGCACGCCCGAGTCGGGACACGAGCAGCGCAACGCCGAGGTCCTGCGCGACCTCCTCGAGGGGCGCGGGCTCGACATGGAGCTCTACGAGCCGCTCGCCGGGCCGCACCTCGCTGGTGGCCAAGCTCGAGGGGCGCGACCCCGGCGCCCCCGCTCTGACGCTCCTCGGGCACACCGATGTCGTCCCCGCCAACGCCGAGGACTGGCGCCACGACCCCTTCGGGGGGGAGATCATCGACGGCGAGGTGTGGGGACGGGGCGCGGTGGACATGCTGAACCTGACGGCGTCGATGGCCGTGGCCGTCCGCCACCTGGCCGACGAGGGATTCCGCCCCGAAGGCGACCTCGTCTTCATCGGTGTCGCCGACGAGGAGGCGCTCGGCAGCCACGGGCGCAGTGGCTGACCGAGCACCTGGCCGACGAGGTCCGCACGCGACTACCTCATCACCGAGGCGGGCGGCTTCCCCATGGCGAGCCCCGGCGGCGTCCGCCTCCCGGTGATCACCGGGGAGAAGGGCGCGTTCTGGTGCACCATGACCGTGCGGGGCACCCCGGGCCACGCGTCACAGCCCCTGCGCACCGACAACGCCTTGGTGAAGGCGGCCGAGGTCGTCCGCAGGCTGGCCGAGCACGAGACGCCCGCCGACATCCACGACGCGTGGCGCCGCTTCGTCGAGGGCATCGGCCTCCCCGACGGAGTTCACCGGGCCGTTGCTCGACCCCGACCGCATCGGCGATTTCTGCGAGACCCTGCCCGCTGCTCGGCCTGGCCCGCCAGGCCCACGCCTGTACCCACACCACGATGGCGCCCACGGTCCTGCAGGCGGGGACCAAGGTCAACGTGATCCCCGACCGGGTGCACCTCCAGGTCGACATCCGGACCCTGCCGGGCTGGGAGCAAGCCCGAGGTCGAGGCCATGATCGACGACGCCCTCGGCGACCTGGCCGGCGACGTCGAGCTGACCTGGAACAGCGTGGACGTCGGCCAGCACGTCGCCCGACCGACACCCCGCTGTGGGACGCCCTCGAGCGCGTGGCCCGGCGCACGCTACCCCGACGCCCGCTGCGTGCCCTTCCTCACCGTGGGCGCCACCGACGCCCGCTTCTTCCGCCGGCTCGGCACCGTCGCCTACGGCTTCGGCCTCTTCAGCGAGCAACTGTCGTTCGAGCAGTACGCCGCGATGTTCCACGGCGTCGACGAGCGGGTCGACGTCGCCTCGCTCGGGCTGTCCGCCGAGCTCTGGGACGGGCTGGTCCGGCAGTCACTGCGGTGAGCGCGCCGGAGGCGTCCGAGACTCCGCCCATCGCGGCCGTGCTCTTCGACTTCGGGGGCGTCATCACCGACAGCCCCTTCGACGCCTTCGAGCGCTACGAGCGCGACCACGGGCTGCCCGACGGGTTCATCCGATCGGTGAACGCCACCAACCATCTCGACAACGCCTGGGCCCGCCTCGAACGCAACGAGCTCGGGTTCGACGCGTTCTGCGACGCCTTCGAGGCCGAGACCGCCGCGGCGGGAGGCCGCGTCGACGCCCGCGACCTGTTCGCCATGTTCTCGGGCCAGCTCCGCCCCGAGATGGTCGAGGCCGTCCGGCGCTGCGGCCGGCACTTCAAGACCGGCCTGCTTGACCAACAACTTCGTCACCCCCATCTCGGCAGTCGCGGCTACTCGGCCCTCGCCGAGGTCCTCGCCCTGTTCGACGTCGTCGTCGAGTCCTCGGTCGTCGGCGTCCGCAAGCCCGACGAGCGCTTCTACCTCATGGCCTGCGACGCGCTCGGCATCGTCGCCGCGCCAGGCCGTGTTCCTCGACGACCTCGGCGTGAACCTGAAGCCGGCCCGGGCCACTGGGCATGGCCACCATCAAGGTCACCGACACCGTCGAGCGCCCTCGACCGAGCTCGAGGAGGTCGTCGGCATTCGCTCTGCGCTGACCGCGGCACCGCCGACGCCGGCGCACCTCGGTCCGACCGGCGTCAGGCGAGGCCGGCGGTCGACGGAGCGCTGGGCTCAGGCGAAGGCCCGGGCGCAGCAGGTCCTCCTGCTCGAGCTGGTGCAGGGCCGCGCTCCCGGTGGCCGGGCTGGCCGACTCGGCCCGGCTCACGTGGCGTCAGCGTGAAGCGGTCCCGCAGCAGCCGGTGCAGCCGTCCGTGCGCGAACGACCACGCCCCCATGTTCTCGGGCTCCTCTTGCACCCAGACCACCTCGTCGGCGTCGGGGTAGCGGCCGAGGACCGCGGCCAGCGCGTCCTCGGGCCAGGGATAGAGCTGCTCGACGCGCACCACGGCCACCGCTGCCGGGTCGACGCCGGGGTCGGGGAGCCCCTGCTCGGCACCGAGCAGGGCGTCGCGCCGGGCCATGGCGTCGAAGGCGACCTTGCCCGAGCACAGCAGCACCCGGCGCACGGCGCGCGGGGTCGATCGAGCCGGTCGTCCGGCCGCCGTCCGGAGCCCCCGGTGCGGTGGCGGGATCGTCGAGGACCTCGGCGAACGACCCCACCGTGAGCTCGTCGAGCGCCGAGCGCGACTGGCGCGCCCGCAGCAGGGACTTCGGGGTGAACACGACCAGGGGCCGGCGACCCAGGCCGCGCACCTGGGAGCGCAGGAGGTGGAAGTACTGGGCCGCGGTGGTGGGCTGCGCCAGGCGCATGTTGTCCGCGGGCGCACAGGGTGAGGAACCGCTCGATGCGGGCCGAGGAGTGCTCGGGGCCCTGGCCCTCGTAGCCGTGCGGGAGCAGCAGGACGAGGCCCGACCGCTGGCCCCACTTGTCGTCGGCGGACACGAAGAAGTTGTCGATGATGATCTGGGCGCCGTTGGCGAAGTCGCCGAACTGCGCCTCCCACGCCACCAGGGCGTCGGGGGACTCCACCGAGTAGCCGTACTCGAATCCCACCGCCGCGTACTCCGAGAGCAGCGAGTCGTGGACGCCGAACCGCCCGACGCCGTCCCCTCGCAGATGGGCGAGCGGGACCCACTCCTGCCCTGTCCGGTAGTCGACGAGCACGGCGTGGCGCTGGCTGAAGGTGCCCCGCCGGGTGTCTTGGCCCGAGAGCCGGACGTCGGTGCCCTCGAGGACGATCGAACCCGAGGGCGAGGGCCTCTCCGAGGGCCCAGTCCACCTCGCCGTCCGCCACCATCTGGGCCCGCTGCTCGAACTGCCGGAGCAGCTTGGGGTGGACGGTGAAGCCCTCGGGCACCGTCGTCGCCGTCGACCGCCAGGCGCTCGAGCTCGTCGCGCGCCACCCCGGTGCGACCGGCGCCGGGCGCGACGCCGGTGCCACGGGCGGTGCCGGCAGGGCCGTCGGCTGCGGCGGCGCGGTCTGGCGGGTCTCGTCCAGGGCCACCTGCAGCCGCGCCTGGAAGTCCTCGAGGGCCCGTTCGGCCTCCTCGACGGTGATGTCGCCCCGGCGCACCAGCGACTCGGTGTAGAGCTTGCGCACCGAGCGCTTGCCCTCGATGATGGCGTACATCCGCGGTTGGGTGTAGCTGGGGTCGTCGCCTTCGTTGTGGCCGTGGCGCCGGTAGCAGACCAGGTCGATGACGACGTCTTTGTGGAACGCCTGGCGGAAGCCGAACGCCAGCGCGGCGGCTCGCAGGCACGCCTCGGGGTCGTCACCGTTCACGTGGAAGACCGGCGCCTGGACCATCTTGGCCACGTCGGTCGGGTACACCGACGACCGGGCCGACTCGGGAGCGGTGGTGAACCCCAGCTGGTTGTTCACCACGACGTGGATCGTCCCGCCGGTGCGGTACCCGGTGAGCTGGGAGAGCTCGAGGGTCTCGGCCACCACGCCCTGGCCGGCGAAGGCGGCATCGCCGTGGACGAGCACCGACAGGACGTCGAAGCTCGTCCCCGCCGACGCATGTCCTGCTTGGCCCGGACCATGCCCTCGACCACCGGGTCGACGGCCTCGAGGTGCGACGGGTTCGACGCCAGGGTGACGGTGAGCTCGGATCCCGGAGCGGGCCGACGAACTTGCCCGTGGCCCCCTTGTGGTACTTGACGTCCCCCGAGCCCTGGACCGAGTCGGGGTCGAGGTCACCCTCGAACTCGCGGAAGATCTCGCCGTAGGACTTGCCCACGATGTTGGCCAGGACGTTGAGCCGACCCCGGTGCGCCATGCCGAGCACCGCCTCGGTCGTGCCCGCCAGGGCGCCCTCCTCGAGGATGGTGTCGAGGAGCACGATGGTCGACTCCGCCCCTTCGAGGCCGAAGCGCTTCTGCCCCACGTACCGGGTGTGGAGGAACCGCTCGAAGGCCTCGGCCGCGTTCAGGCGGTCGAGGATGTGGCGTTGCTCGACGGGATCGAGGGCGCTGGCACGCCCTCGGCGTGCTGCTGGATCCAGCGCTTCTGCTCGGGGTCCTGGATGTGCATGTACTCGATGCCCAGCGTGCGGCAGTAGGCGTCGCGCAGGATGTCGAGCGCCTCGCCCAGGGTGAGCGTGTCGCGGCCCGCCAGCCCGTCGACCACGAACTCGCGGTCGAGGTCCCACAAGGTGAGCCCGTAGGTGGTCGGGTCGAGCTCGGGGTGCAGCGGCCGGGGCTCGGCCGAGAGCGGGTCGAGGTCGGCGATCAGATGGCCGCGCACCCGGTACATGTTGATCAGGCTCTGGACGTGCACCTGCTTCACCAACCGCAGCTGCTCGCCGTCGCCGGCGTTGACGTCGGCCTGCCACTGGACGGGTTCGTACGGCACGTCCATCGCCGCGAACACCGACTCGTAGAAGCCGTGCTGCCCGGTGAGGCACTCGGTCATGTAGGTGAGGAACAGCCCCGACTCCGCGCCCTGGATGATGCGGTGGTCGTAGGTCGAGGTGAGGGTGACGACCGGGCCGACCCCGATCTCGGCCAGGCTGCGGCGATCGGCGGCCTGGTACTCGGCCGGGTACCCGAGGGCCCCCACGCCGATGATCGCCCCCTGGCCGGGCATGAGCCTCGGGCACCGACTGCACGGTGCCGAGCGTGCCGGGGTTGGTGAGCGTGACCGTGGCCCCGGCGAAGTCGTCGGGCGTGGCCTTGGCCGTGTGGACCTTGCGCACGAGCTCCTCGTACGCGATCACGAACCCCCGGAAGTCGAGGGCCTCGGCCGCACTGATCACCGGCACCAGGAGGGTGCGGGTGCCGTCGGACTTCTCGAGGTCCACCGCCAGGCCCAGGCCCACGTGGTCGTGGTGGATCACTCCGGGCTTCCCCGTGCCGTCGACGTCGGCGCACGAAGCTCGAGTTGAGGGCCGGGACCGCCTGGAGGGCCCGGACGACGGCGAAGCCGATCAGGTGGGTGAAGCTCACCTTCCCGCCCGAGGTCCGGGCCAGGTGCTGGTTCAGGATCGACCGGTTCACCTCGAGGAGCTTGGCCGGGACCGATCGCACGCTCGTGGCGGTGGGGACCGACAGCGATGCCGCCATGTTCTGTGCGATGCGCGCCGCCGCGCCCCGCAGTGGCGACGCCGTCGGCGGCGCGGGGGCCGGCGCGTTGACGGCGTCGGTCGACGGCGCGGCGGGAGGAGCCGTCACCGTCGTCGCGTTCGAGCCGTCTCCTCCCGCTGCTCGCACCGCGGGCCCCGCCACGCTCGGTTCGGCCGTCGGTACGGCGGTCGGCGCCCGCGCCGGTGCGGGCACCGCCACGGTGGCCACGCCACCGGGGACGTAGTCGGCGAAGAATTCGCGCCAGCTCTCGCTCACCGACGACGGGTCGCTCCGGTACTCCTCGAACATGTCGTCGACCAGCCAGGCGTTGGGGCCGAACGCACCACCGGCAGATGGGCTCGGGGTTCGGGCCTGGTTCTCCGGCATCGCATTGATCCTACCGGGGCACCTCGGCGCGAAGCCCCATGTGCACCAGGCATTAGCCTTCGCCACCATGCTCGTGACCAACGCGGCAACCGGGTCGGGCTCGGGCCCGGCCGACCGCACCGTGAGCCCACGACCCGTCGGCCTCCATGTCGTCGAGCATCGAGGTGGCGCCGGCGCCGTCGGCCCGACGGTCGTCCTGGTGCACGGGTCACTGGACCGGGGCGCGTCGTTCGCGCGGACCGTGCGCCGGCTGGGGGACCTCCACGTCCTCACCTACGACCGACGCGGCTACCACCATTCGCGCGCCATGCCCCTGGCCCGCTCACTCGACGAGCACGTCGCCGACCTCGTCGCGTTGGTCGGCGACGGGCCCGCCGTCGTGGTGGGCCACTCCTACGGCGGCGACGTGGCCCTCGGCGCCGCGCTCGAGGCCCCCGACGTCATCGGTGCCGTGGGCGCCTACGAGCCTCCCCTGCCCTGGTGCGACTGGTGGCCGCACCGCAGCGCCTCGAGCATCGCGGACGAGGACCCGGCCACCTTCGCCGAAGGGTTCTTCCGCCGCGTGGTCGGCGATGCCGGATGGGACCGGCTGAGCGACCAGGCCCGCGCCGACCGCCGGGCCGACGGGCCCGCCCTCGTGGCCGAGCTGTCCGACATCCGTCGACACGGCTCGCCCTTCGACCTGGCGACGTTGCGCGTGCCCCTGGTCGCTCGGACGCGGCGGGACACTCGATCTGGCACCACCGCCGCGCCATCGACGCGCTCGTCGAGCTCGTCCCCGACGCCGAGGTGGTCGAGATCGCCGGTTCGGCCCACGGTGCGCCGCTCAGCCATCCCGACGCCTTCGCCGGCTTCGTCCGGCGTGTGGTCGATCGGGCCTCGGGCACACCGCGCCCGGGAGCCGGGGCCCGGCGTCAGGCCTGAAGGGCGCGGTGGGTGTCGGCCCACGACCGTCCGGACTCGACGTCGACGTCGTGGGGAAGCCCGAGCACCCGCTCGGCGATGATGTTGCGCTGCACCTCGGCCGTGCCCGCCTCCGATGGTGAGGGCCCGCGAGAAGAGATAGCCCTTGGCCCACACCGACGCCGGCCACGTGACGTCGGTGTCCGTGCCCTGTCGCCGGGGCCGTGCCCTGTCGCTGGGCCAGGCCCTGGGCGGGGCCGGCGTCGGCCAGCAGGCCCGATGGTCCCGGCGATGGCCTGGGCCAGCTCCATGACCCGCTGCCCGTGGTCGTCGGCGAGGGCCTTGCGGACCGAGGCCTCGGGCCCCGGGGCCCGGCCCGCCAGCGCCGCGCTCACCGTGCGCAGCCGGATGAGCCGCAGCACCTCACCTTCGATCCACAGGCGCGCCAGTCGCTGGCGCAGCACCGCGTCGCGGAGCCCTCCCGCCGCGTCGCACGATGTCGAGGAGGTCGCCGACGGTGGGGCCCTGTCCCCACAGCGCCCCCTCCCCCGACAGCGACACCCGCTCGTTGCCGAGGGTCACCTTGGCCAGGGCCCAGCCGCCGTCCACCTCGCCCACGAGGTTCTCCGCCGGGAGCCGGACCTCGTCGAGGAACACCTCGTTGAAGGCATGGTCACCGGTCATGTCGACGATGGGGCGTACCGTCACGCCCGGCGCGTCCATGGGGCAGACGAAGTACGAGATCCCCTGATGCTTGGCCACGTCGGGGTTGGTGCGGGCGAGCAGGATCCCCAACGTCGAGATGTGGGCGAAGCTCGTCCACACCTTCTGGCCCGTCACGACCCACTCCTCGCCGTCGCGCACGGCCCGGGTCGAGAGCCCGGCCAGGTCCGAGCCCGCGCCCGGCTCGGAGAACAGCTGGCACCAGATCTCCTCGCCCGCCAGCAGCGGGAGGAGGTACCGCTGCTTCTGCGCCTCGGTGCCGGCGTGCACGAGCGTCGGGCCCGCCCACCCGATGCCGATCTGGTTGAAGGGCCGGCGCACGCCCGCCCGGCGCATCTCGTCGTCGATGACGAGCTGGGCGACGGGATCGGCGTCGAGCCCCCACGGACGGGGCCAGTGGGGGGCGACATAGCCCGCCGCCGGCGAGCTGGCGCGGCGAGGGATCGGGGTTCGCGGCCAGCCACGCCCGGAACTCGGCGCGCGCCGGATGGTCGTCTCCGGGCAGGGCGAGGTCCACGGAGAAGCAGCGTAGGCTGCCGCAGTGACCGATTGGAACTTCGCCGATGTGTGGGAGGCCGTGGCCGACACCGTGCCCCACGCGCCCTCGGCCATCCACGGTGAGCGGCGCCTCACCTGGGCCGACACCGAGCGGCGCGCCAACGGCGTGGCCCAGTTCCTCCTCGACCTCGGGGTCGTCCACCAGGACAAGGTGGCGCACTACCTCTACAACTGCCCCGAGTACATGGAGTCGACCTTCGCCATCTTGAAGGCCGGCCTCGTGCCGGTGAACACCAACTACCGATACACCGACGACGAGCTCGTCTACCTGTGGGACAACGCCGACGCCGTGGCTGTGATCTTCCACGGAGCCTTCTCCGAGCGCATCGCCGGGCTGAGGTCGCGCGTGCCGCGGATCCGGGCCTGGCTGTGGGTGGACGACGGCACCGACCAGTGCCCGCCCTGGGCGACGCCGTACGAGACCGCCGCGCAGAGCGGGGCACAGCGAGTGGCCCCGCCGTGGCCGCGCACCGGCGACGACCTCTACTTCCTCTACACCGGCGGCACCACCGGGATGCCCAAAGGCGTGATGTGGCGCCAGGACGACCTGTTCGCCAAGCTCAACGCCGGGAACCTCCTGCGCGTGCCCGAGGACGGGGGCATCGACGGCGTCCGCAAGACGATCGTGGGATCCGGGCCCCTGCACCTTCCGGCCTGTCCGCTCATGCACGGCACCGGGGGGTTCACGTCCATGGCGGCGATGACCGTGGGCGGCTGCGTCGTCACGCTCACCAGTCGCCACTTCGACCCCCTCGAGCTCCTCGACACGATCGACCGCGACAACGTGAACACCGTCGCCATCGTGGGCGACGCCTTCGCCAAGCCCATCCTGCGCGCCCTCGACGACCATCACGGCCGGTGGCGTCTGTCGACCCTGCTGGCCTTCGTGTCCTCGGGGGTCATGTGGAGCGAGGAGACCAAGCGGGGCTTGCTCCACCACCATCCCAACCTGATGCTCATCGACGCCTTCTCGTCGTCGGAGGCCCTCGGGATGGGGACGTCGGTGTCGAGCGGCAACGCCACCGAGCACACGGCCCGGTTCACCTTGAGCCCCGACGTGCGCGTGCTCGACCCCGAGTCGAACAAAGACGTCACCCCGGGATCGGGCGAGGTCGGGGTGCTCGCCCTCGGGGGCCGCAACCCCGTCGGCTACTACAAGGACCCCGACAAGTCCTCGAGCACCTTCAAGGAGATCGACGGGATCCGCTACTCGGTCCCCGGCGACTTCGCCACGGTGGACGCCGACGGCGCCATCAACCTCCTGGGCCGAGGGTCGGTGGTGATCAACACCGGTGGCGAGAAGGTGTTCCCCGAGGAGGTGGAGGAGGTCTTGAAGCTCCACCCGTCGGTGACCGACGCCGTGGCGGTCGCCATCCCCGACGACCGCTTCGGGCAGGTGGTGGCGGCCGCGGTCGAATTGCGCCCCGGGACCTCGGCCACCGAGGCCGAGCTCATCGAGCACGTCCGGGGACACCTGGCGGCCTTCAAGGCCCCCAAGCGCGTCCATTTCGTCGACACCGTCGGGCGCTCTCCGGCGGGCAAGGTGGACTACGCCCGGGTCCGGGCCGAGACCACCGACTGGGCCTCGACCTCCTGACCGACGCGCCGGCTCCCGTCCCCCGCCCCCTCGAGGCGGTCACCCGGTGGCTGGGCTCCGCCGCGGCGGGCGTGGTGTGCCCGACGGCGCAGGGGACCCCGGCGGTGGTGGAGCAGACCGGTGACGCCGACGCGCCGTTCCCGTGGGCGTCGGTCACCAAGCTGCTCGTGGCCGTGGCGGTTCTCGTCGCCACCGAGGAGGGCACCCTCGGCCTCGACGACCCCGCCGGCCCCCCCGGGTCGACGGTGCGCCACCTCCTGGCGCATGCCTCGGGCCTGGGGCCCGACCGGGACCGACCCCTGAGCGCGCCCGGGAGGCGCCGCATCTACTCCAACGTCGGCTACGAGGTGCTGGCGGAGATCGTGTCGCAATCCTCGGGCATGCCCTTCTCCGACTACCTCCGCACCGGCGTGGTCCTCCCCCTGCAGATGACCGGGACCGAGCTCCCCCCCGGGGCCTCGCCCGCGTCGGGAGCGCGGGGGCCGCTACGCGACCTCCTGGCCCTGGCGGCCGAGCTCATGGACCCGCGCCTGGTGTCGCGCCCCACGCTGCGCCAGGCCACGTCGGTCGCCTTCCCGGGCCTGGCCGGGGTGCTCCCGGGCCTCGGCCGGTTCGACCCCTGCGACTGGGGCCTGGGCTTCGAGATCCGCGACGGCAAGGCACCGCACTGGACCGGCGCCCGCAACTCGCCGGCCACCTTCGGCCACTTCGGGCGGTCGGGCAGCTTCTTGTGGGTCGACCCGGTCGCCGAGGTGGCGTGCGCGGCGCTGGGTGACCGGGACTTCGGCCCCTGGGCGCTGCGCGCCTGGCCCGCCCTCGCCGACGCCGTGCTCGAGCGCTGGGGCCGCCGCGGCGGGCCGCACGCCCCCGAGGGGCTCGACCCGGGTGCGGGCGGAAACCTCGCCTAGGCTCCCGCAGCGTGAAAGGCGTCATCCTGGCGGGAGGCAGCGGCACCCGGCTCCACCCGCTCACCCGCATCACCAACAAGCACCTGCTGCCGATCTACGACCGGCCCATGATCAGCTACGCCATCGAGGCCCTCGTCCTGGCCGGGATCAACGAGATGATGCTCGTGACCGGGGGCACTCACGCCGGGGAGTTCCTGCGCCTGCTCGGCAACGGCCACGAGCACGGCATCGACCGGCTCAGCTACGCCTATCAGGACCGGCCCGGGGGCATCGCCGAGGCGCTCGGGCTGGCCGAGCGCTTCGTGGCCGGCGACTCGGTGCTCGTGATGCTCGGCGACAACATCGTGGAGCGCACCTTCCGGCCCACCGTCGAGCACTTCGCCCGACAAGGCGGTGGGGCGCGCATCGTCCTCACCGAGGCCGACGACCCCGCCCACCTGCGCCACCTCGGTGTGCCGGAGTTCGACGCCGAGCGCCGCATCACCCACATCGTCGAGAAGCCCGACGACCCCCCGAGCAACTACGCCGTCACCGGCATCTACTGCTACGACCCGTCGGTGTTCGAGGTCATCGGCACCTTGGAGCCCTCGGGACGCGGGGAGCTCGAGATCACCGACGTCAACAACTACTTCGTGGAGCAGCGCACCATGGCCTACGACATCCTCGACGGGTTCTGGGGCGACGCCGGGCGAGTCCATCGACGCCTACTACGCCGTCAACGACTTCGTGCGGGAGAACGGCGCCAACAAGGGCTGAGCGACAGGGGCCGGCTCAGGCGTCGAGGAAGCGGCGGATCCCGAGGTAGGAGCCGAAGGACCCGATCACCACGCCGATCAGCACCACCACCAGGCTGGTGACCACCACCTCACCCGTGGGCATCCGCATCTGGTACCAGATGTTGCCGGTCTTGGTGTTGGAGAAGCTGTCGAGCAGGAAGTGCAGCGAGAACACCGTCAGCGACGCGAACAGCGCGCCGAACAGGCCCTGGGCCACGCCCTCGAACATGAACGGCACCCGGATGAACCAGTTGGTGGCGCCCACGAGCTTCATCACCGACACCTCGCGCCGTCGGGCGAAGATGGCCAGGCGGATGGTGTTGATGATGAGCACCGACGCCGAGAGCAACAAGATGACCGCCAGCACGACGAACACCAACTGCAAGATGCGGCTGACGGTCTGGATGTTGTGGATGGTCTTGGTGGGCACCGCCACGCTCTTGACCCCGGGGTACTTGCCGAACTGGCGGGCGATGGCCAGGGCCTCGCTGGGGTTGTCGAGCTGGATGCGCAACGAGGCCGGCATGGTGTCCACGGTCAGCACCTGGTACTCCGGCGGCGTGAGCAGGCGCTTGGACTCGTGCCAGGTCGAAGGCCTGGGAGCGATAGGTCGAGGACCGGACATACGGCAGCTGGTGCACCTGCTGCTCGCACCGAGTCGCGCTGGGCGACGGAGATGTTGGGGTTCAGCCACACGATGGCGTCCACGCCGTGCGCCCACTGGGTGGTGGCGTGCGCCACGCCCTGGCGCAGCAGCAGCGACGCCCCCACCAGTGACAGCGACACCCCGACGGTGAGCACGGCGGCGATGGTCATGAGCCGGTTGCGCCACAGGTTCGACGCCGTCTCGCGCGCCACGTAGTCCAGCGACACCGGCACGTCAGTGCGTCCCCCGCTGCAGCTGGTCCTCGGGCGCCATGCCGGCCGGGGCCATGCCGTAGACGCCCCGGGCCTGGTCGCGGACGAGGGTGCCGTGGTCGAGCTCGATGACGCGCCGGCGCATCTGGTCGACGATGCCGGCGTCGTGGGTGGCGACCACCACCGTGGTGCCGGTGCGGTTGATCCGGTCGAGCAGGCGCATGATGCCCTGACTGGTGGCGGGGTCGAGGTTCCCGGTGGGCTCGTCGGCCAGGACCACCAGGGGCCGGTTCACGAAGGCGCGCGCCACGGCCACCCGCTGCTGCTCGCCCCCCGACAGCTCGCCGGGCAGGCTGTCGTGCTTCTTCGACAGCCCCACCAGGTCGAGCACCTGAGGGACCTGGAGGGCGATCACGTGCTTGGGTCGCCCGATCACCTCGAGCGCGAAGGCCACGTTCTCGAACACCGACTTGTTGGGGAGCAGCCGGAAGTCCTGGAACACGCACCCGATGTTGCGCCGAAGGTAGGGGATCCGCCACTGGCTGAGATGGCAGATGTCGCGGCCCGCCACCCAGATCCGGCCTTCGCCGGGGTCCTCCTCGCGCAGGAGCAGGCGGATGAACGTGGTCTTGCCCGAGCCCGACGGGCCCACCAGGAAGACGAACTCGCCCTTGTCGATGTCGATCGACACGTCGCGCAGCGCGATCGAGCCGCTCTTGTATGTCTTGGTGACGTTCTCGAAACGGATCATCGAGCAAGTCCTCGGCGGCATGCCCCAACCGCCATCGGCCGTTGTGGCACATCGAGGGCAACGTGACCTTATCAGCCGCGGTTCACCCCACACAGGACGGGTCACAGAGGACCCTCAGCCGCCGACGGGCCGGCGGCGGCGCAGCTCGGCCTCGATGAAGGCGTCGATGTCCCCGTCGAGCACGGCGTCGACGTTGCCCGTCTCGTAGTCGGTGCGCAGGTCCTTCACCATCTGGTACGGCGCCAGCACGTACGAGCGGATCTGGCTCCCCCAGGCGACGTCGGCCTTGGGGCCCGACAGCGAGTCGAGCTCCGATCGCCGCTCGGCGCGCTGGAGGTCCACCAGCTTGGCCGCCGAGGATCTGCATGGCACGCGCCTTGTTCTGGTGCTGGCTGCGCTCGTTCTGGCACGACACCACGATGCCGGTGGGCAGGTGCGTGATGCCGCACCGCCGAGTCGGTCTTGTTGACGTGCTGGCCGCCCGCGCCCGAGGACCGGTAGGTGTCGATGCGCAGATCCTTGTCGTCGATGGCGATCTCGGTCGGCGGCGTCCTCGAGGAAGGGGATGACGTCGACCGAGGCGAAGCTCGTCTGGCGGCGGTGCTGGGAGTCGAACGGTGACATGCGAACGAGCCGGTGCACGCCGCGCTCGGCCGACAGCAGCCCGTAGGCGAACCTGCCCTTCACGATGAACGTCGCCGACAGCAGTCCCGCCTCTTGGCCCTCGGTGGTCTCGTCGACCTCGAAGGCGAAGCCCCGGCGCTCCGCCCACCGCAGGTACATCCGCAGCATCATCTCGCACCAGTCCTGGGCGTCGGTGCCGCCCGTGCCGGCATGCAGCTCGGCGATGGCGTCGCGCTCGTCGTACTCGCCGGTGAACAGCGAGCGCAGCTCGAGGTCCGACAGTCTCTTGGCCAGGTCGTCGACGGCGTCGGTGAGCTCGCCGATGACCGAGTCGTCGGCCTCCTCGACCATGAGCTCGTAGAGGACCTCGGTGTCGGACAAGCTTGGCGTCGAGGTCCTCGAGCATGTCGATGTCGTCGTTCGACCGGAGCTGAACTCCGACGTGACCCGCCGGGCCTGGTCGGGGTCGTCCCACAGGTCGGGGCGCGACACCTCGGTCTCGAGCTCGGTCCGGCGCTCCCGCAGGTGCGTCGAGGCCCAGGTAGCCCTCGGCCTCCTCGAGGCGCTTGCGCAGCGACGCCAGCTCCGCCCGGAGGTCGCGCTGGCTCGCCGGCCCCCGCCGGCTCAGGCCGCGCCATGGCAGAGCTTGAACTTCTTGCCGCTCCCGCACCAGCACGGCTCGTTGCGCCCGAGCTTCTCGGTGGGGGCCTTCACCAGGGGCGCCTGGGTCTCCTCGTCGGCCTGGTGGCGCGGCGACACCTGGCCGCCGGGGACCGACATGCCCCCCACGTCCAGCCCGGCGGGCACGCCCGCGCCGGCGGCGGCCACCTCGGCCGGCGCCGAGACCCGCATCGCCTCGAGGAGGCTCGCTCCCTGGACCGGGTCGTCGGCCGCCTGGTAGCTGGCCTGGGACAGGTCGGGCTCGGGGGCGGGCTCGGCCACCACCTGGACGTGCATCACGTAGCGCAGGTAGTCGTCGTCGATGGCGTCCATCATCTGGCCGAAGATCGAGAAGCCCTCGCGCTGCCACGCCACGAGCGGGTCCTGCTGGCCCATGGCCCGCAGGTTGATCCCCTCGCGCAGGTAGTCCATCTCGGCCAGGTGGTCGCGCCAGCGCTGGTCGATGATCTGCATCATCACCTCGCGCTCGACCTGCACGGGCCTCCTCCTCGCCGCCGGGGAACACCGCGTCGCGGGCCTGGTAGGCGTCGAGCGCCTCGGCCAGGAGGCTCTCGGCGATCTGCGCCGGCGGTCGCCGCCTCGGCCAGGTCCTCGACGGTGAACGCCGTCGGGTAGTACTGGGTCACCTCGGCCAGCAGGCGCTCGAGCTCCCACGCCTCGGGGAACTCCCCCGGGCAGGCCGAGCGCACCAGCTCGTCGATGGTCTGCTCCGAGCAGCTCCTCGGTGTGCTCGCTGCAGGTCCTCGCCGTCGATGACCTGGAGCCGCCGCGCGTAGATGACCTTGCGCTGCTCGTTGAGGACCTCGTCGTACTTGAGGACGTCCTTGCGGATCTCGGCGTTGCGGCCCTCGACGGTGTGCTGGGCCCGCTCGATGGCCTTGGTCACCATCTTGGCCTCGATGGGCACGTCGTCGGGGAGGGTCCGGCCCATGACCCACTGCATCGCGCCGGTGGCGAAGAGCCGCATGAGCTCGTCCTCGAGGGACAAGAAGAACCGGCTCTCGCCGGGGTCGCCCTGGCGACCCGAACGGCCCCGGAGCTGGTTGTCGATGCGCCGGCGACTCGTGGCGCTCGCTGCCGAGCACGTAGACCCCGCCGAGCTCGCGGATCTGGTCGCCCTCCTCGCCGCACTCCTTCTCGAAGCGGGCGAGGAGCTTCTCGTACTCGGCCTGGCCCTCGTCGGTCTCGAGGTCGAGGCCCTGCGCCGACGGCCTCGTGGCGGGCCAGGCCCTCGGGGTTGCCCCCGAGGAGGATGTCCACGCCTCGACCGGCCATGTTGGTGGCCACCGTGACGGCGTGCAGGCGGCCGGCCTGGGTCACGATCTCGGCTTCCCGGGTGTGCTGCTTGGCGTTGAGGACCTGGTGCGGGATGCCCCGGCGCTCGAGCAGCTGCGACAGGTGCTCGGACTTGGCCACCGAGGCCGTGCCCACCAGCACCGGTTGGCCGGTCTCGTAGCGCTCGACGATGTCGTCGACCACGGCCGCGAACTTGGCGTCCTCGGACTTGTAGATGAGGTCGGGCTGGTCGGTGCGCACCATGGGCACGTTGGTGGGGATGGGCACCACCGGGATGTTGTAGGTGGTGGCGAACTCCGCCGCCTCGGTCTCCGCCGTGCCGGTCATGCCCGACAGCTTCTCGTAGAGCCGGAAGTAGTTCTGGAGGGTGACCGTGGCCCAGGTGTGGTTCTCCTCTTTGATCCGGACCCGCTCCTTGGCCTCGACCGCCTGGTGCAGCCCGTCGGACCACCGCCGGCCCTCGAGGGTGCGGCCCGTGAACTCGTCGACGATCTTCACCTCGCCCGCCGGCGACGAGGTAGTCCTTGTCCCGGTGGTAGAGCTCCTTGGCCCGCAGCGCCTGGGTCAGGTGGTGGACGTAGTTGACCGACACCAGGTCGTACATGTTGTCCACGCCGACCTGGCTCTCCACCTTGGCGATGCCCGCCTCGGTGGGGTACGGCGATGCGCTTCTCCTCGTCGACCTCGTAGTCCTCGTCGCGCTTCGAGCGTTCGGGCCAGCCCGGCGAACTGGTAGTAGAGCTTGGCCGACTCCGACGCCGGGCCCGAGATGATGAGCGGGGTCCGGGCCTCGTCGATGAGGATCGAGTCGACCTCGTCGACGATGGCGTAGACGTGGCCCCGCTGCACCATGTGCTCGCGCGACCGTGCCATGTTGTCGCGCAGGTAGTCGAAGCCGAACTCGGTGTTGGTGCCGTAGGTGACGTCGCACGCGTAGGCGTCGCGCTTGTCGTCGAAGTCGGGGAGCTCGGGGCTCACCCGACCGACGGTGAGCCCGAGGAACCGGTGGACCTGGCCCATCCAGTCGGCGTCCCTGCCGGCCAGGTAGTCGTTGACGGTGATGACGTGCATGCCCGCGTCCGGACAGGGCGTTGAGATACACCGGGAGCGTCGAGACGAGGGTCTTGCCCTCGCCGGTCTTCATCTCGGCGATCCATCCGAAGTGCAGGGCCATGCCGCCCATGAGCTGCACGTCGAAATGCCGTTGGCCGAGCACCCGCCACGCCGCCTCGCGCACGGTGGCGAACGCCTCGACCAGCAGGTCGTCGAGGGTCTCGCCGTTGTCGAGGCGCTCCCGGAAGAGCACGGTCCGGTGCGCCAGCTCGTCGTCGGACAGGGCTTCCATCTCGGGCTCGAGCTCGTTGACGAGGGGAACGAGCTCTGCCAGCCGGCGGACCTTCTTTCCCTCGCCGGCCCGCAGGACGCGCGTAAAGACACTCATGACGCCGGGAGTCTACCGCCGGGCCGTGCCCGCTCAGCGGCGCATGGCCGTCCCGAGGCCCTGCTCAGGCGGGGCGGGGCGACGGACCGGAGGCGCCCGGGGACGCCCCCGGGCGGTGATGTCAGGCCTTGGGGAGCGAGTGGGAACGGCGGGGGTGCGATCGCGCCGAGCAGCTTTCCCTTCAGCCGCTCGACCTGGTGCTCGAGCTTGTCGACGACCTTGTCCACGGCCACGGGCACGTCGGGTGCGGCGGCCTTGGCCCGCAGGGTGTGGCCGTGGCCGGTGATGGTCACCTCGCACACCTTGCGCCGCGATCCCGGGGCGTCGTGGTCCTCGGACAGGCGCACCTCGGCTCGCTCGAGCACCGGGGTCAACCTCCCGAGCTTGGCCACCTTCGCCTGTGCCAGCGCCCGCACTTCGTCGGGCGCGGTCTGCTTGCGTCCCAGAACGGCGACATCCACCGCTGCACCTCCTTCAGGCCGAGGGTCAGGTACTGCCTTCCCACGCCGCTGACATGTTCGATGCGTGTGGATCGCGTCCGGCTGACCTGGTCTTTGTCCCCACACTCGCCTGCAGAGGAGTTGGCGGCCCGGTTGCCGGCGACGGCACGGCTGACGCCGCACCGCCCGACGACACCCATGACGGCTCGCTTCGCTCCTTCTCCGTCGAACACCGAGAGTCGGCGCCCCGACGGGCAGGGCTTACTTCTAAGTCGCACCATGCTCAGCAACCATGAGTTGCCTTACGTGGGTCGTTTCGCCTGCGACTGGCTTCGACTTGCAACCACAGACCCGGACACGATCCACGATCACAGCGTACGCCTCCGACCCCCGAATGTCTCGGGCCGGGCGGTCGACGATCAGGTGCCGGTCTGCCAGGAGCCCAGGTACTCCTCCTGTGCAGGCGTCAGGCGGTCGATGGCGACACCCATGGTGTCGAGCTTGAGGCGGGCGATCTCGGCGTCGATGGTGCGCGGGACGTCGTAGACGCGGTTCTCGAGCGTCGCCGCGTTGGCCATGACCCACTCCGCCGCCAGCGCCTGGTTGGCGAAGCTCATGTCCATGACCGCAGCCGGATGGCCCTCGGCCGCGCTCAGGTTGACGAGCCGGCCCTCGGCGATGACCAGGACGTGCTTGCCCCGCACCGAGAACTCCTCGACCATGGGGCGCACGTGGCGCCGCCGGCCCTCGGCCATCTCTCCCAGGCTGATGAGGTCGATCTCGATGTCGAAGTGGCCCGAGTTGGCCACGATGGCCCCGTCCTGCATCCGCTCGAAGTGCTCGGCGCGCAGCACGTCGCGGTTGCCGGTCACGGTGATGAAGATGTCGCCCTCTCGCCGCCGCGATCTCCATGGGCTCGACTCGGAACCCGTCCATGACCGCTTCGAGGGCGCGCAGCGGGTCGATCTCGGTCACGATGACCTGTGCACCGAGACCACGCGCCCGGCTCGCCACGCCCTTGCCGCAGTAGCCGTAGCCGGCGACCACGACGCGCTTGCCCGCCAGCAGGACGTTGGTGGCGCGGATGACACCGTCGAGCGTGGACTGCCCGGTCCCGTAGCGGTTGTCGAACATGTGCTTGGTGTCCGCGTCGTTGACGGCGACGATCGGGTACTTGAGCGCACCCTCGGCTTCCATGGCCCGCAGCCGGATGACCCCTGTCGTGGTCTCCTCGGTTCCGGCCAGGATCTCCGACACCTGCTGCGGCCTCGTCTGGTGGATCCGTGACACCGTGTCGCATCCGTCGTCCATGGTCATGGTGGGATGCCGGTCGAGCAGCGCGTCGATGTGCGCGTAGTAGAGGTCGGAGTCCTCACCCTTGACCGCGAACGTCGGGATGCCCTCGTCTCGCACCAGGGAGGCGGCCACGTCGTCCTGGGTCGACAGCGGGTTCGACGCGCAGATGAGGACCTCGGCACCGCCCGCCTTGAGGGTCCGCAGGAGGTTGGCGGTCTCGGTCGTGACGTGCAGGCAGGCCGCCACGATCGCGCCCGCGAGGGGACGCTCCTTGGCGAATCGCTCCCGGATCGACGTCAGCACCGGCATGTTGGCGTCGGCCCAGGCGATGCGCTGGCGCCCGAGGTCGGCCAGGCCGAGGTCGGCGACGTCGTGGTCAGTGGCGGACGTGGACATTGTGTGCTCCTCGTGTGTTGGACAGGCTGGTTGTCTGGGCCTTGGGATTCTGTGAGCCTTGGAGTTCCGTGGGCGTGCCGTTTGTGGCCTTGTGATCCTTGTGGTCGTTGTGATCCTTGTGGTCGTGCTCCGGGCCGTTGCGCCGAGCTACGCCTCGAGCAGCCGGCGCTTCAACTCGTCGAGGACCGGCACCGGCCCAGGGTCGATGCCTTCGCGGGCGGCGAGGTGGAGCGAGACGAAGTCCCCTACGAGCACGAGGTCGAGGAGCTGTGCCAGGTCCCCCTCACCCTGGGCGCGCACCTCGATGATGTCAGCTACGACCTCCCGAAGCACATCCGCGACGAAGGCGAAGCGCCGGGCCAGCTGGGGATGCTCGGCGTCGTGGCGCAGGTTGATGAGGGTGAGGACCTGGCGGGTGACGTCGCCGTGCTGGCCCCAGCCGGCGATCTCGTTGTGGCAGAGCTCGGGGTAGACCGCCGCGAAGGCGGGGGCCTTGGCGTTCTCGTTGACCTGGGTCTTCCACCGGGTCACCGCGGCGGCACCGACGGCCTGGGCGCCGTGCACCAGGGGGATGGTCCGGCCGATGCGCCGCGCCACCTCCTCGGCGGTGTTGCCCGGGCTGGACCAGCCGGTCGCGGCGGTACTTGAGCTGGTCGACGGCCAGGGCCACCCAGGTGGCCGCCCCGGGGAAGAGCCCGATGTCCTCGAGGACCACCAGGGGCGGGATGGCCATGGCCCCGAGCCCTGCCCTCGGCTGGGGGATGGCCGTGGGCACCGGCACCACCGGCGCCCCCCACTCCTCGGCCAGGCGACCGAGCTCGCCACCGGCGGTCACTGCCACCAGGCTCGCCCCGGCGTTGGCCGCCTCCCCCGCCGCCTCGACGGTCTCCTCGGTGTTGCCCGAGAACGAGATGGCGAACACGAGCGAGCCGCGGCCCACGAAGTCGGGCAGGTCGTAGGACTTCACCACCGTGATGGGCACGGGCACGAAGGGCCCGGCCACGGCCACCATGACGTCGCCGGCCAGACCGCTGCCCCCCATGCCCAGGACGACGACGTTCTCCACGTACTCGCGCTCGGGCAGGCCGTCGAGCCCGTGGGCGGCACCGACCGCCGCGGCGACCTGCTCGGGCAGGCCGGCGGTGACCTCGAACATGCCGAGCGTGTCGAGCACGCCTGGGGGGCCGGCGAGGTCGGTCATTGGCCGTTGCCGGCGTTCAGGGTGCTGCGGATGCCCTTCTCCTTCGCCTTCGCCATGAGCCGTTCGTGCTCGGCGTCGTCGGCGGCGGTGGCCTCGTCGACGAGCATGACGGGGATCCCGTCGCGCACCGCATAGCTGCGCCGCAGCCGCGGGTTGTAGAGCCGGTCCTCGTCCTCGAAGTACAGGAGCGGGCCCTTGTCCTCGGGACAGGCCAGCACCTCCAGTAGCAAGGGGTCCAGTGCCATCGGTCGTCGTGCTCCCAACTTCAGTCGTGGGTCAGTCGTTGCATGGTCGGTGGCGGTCGGCGTCGTCGTTGCGGTCGTGTGCGTCGTGTCGGTCAGCTGGTCAGTCGCCGCCGGTCGGTCCCCCACCGGGAACCTCGGCCACGAGCTCGAGGAGCTCCTTGGTATGGCGGTCGCATTCGCCGGGCGAGGACGCCTCCACGTTGAGGCGGAGCAGCGGCTCGGTGTTCGAGGGGCGGACGTTGAACCACCAGTCGTCGAAGTCGACGCGTGAGCCCGTCGGTCCGGTCACAGAACACCCCTCGAGCGGCGAAGTGCTCGGCCAGGGACTCGACGGCGGTGGCGGGGTCGTCGACCACCGTGTTGATCTCGCCGGAGTCGGAGTACTTGCGGTAGGGGGCGAGAAGCTCCGACAGCGGCACACCGGCAGCGGAGAGCTCCTCCAGGACGATCATCGCGGCGATGAGCCCGGAGTCGGCCCGGTAGTTGTCCATGAAGTAGTAGTGCCCCGAGTGCTCTCCTCCGAAGACCGCCCCGGTGTCCACCATCACCTGCTTGATGAAGGAGTGCCCGACCCGGGTGCGCACCGCGGTGCCGCCGTATTGCTCGATCGTCTCGGGTACGACCTTCGAGCAGATGAGGTTGTAGAGCACCGTCGCCCCGGGGTGCTTCTCGAGCATGGCGCGAGCCACGAGCGCGGTGGTGAGCGAGCCCGACACCGGCCGCGCCTGCTCGTCGACGAGGAAGACGCGGTCGGCGTCACCGTCGAAGGCGAGCCCGATGTCCGCGTGGGAGGCGATCACCGCGTTCTTCAGGTCCTGGAGGTTCTCCTCCTGGATGGGGTCGGCGGGGTGGTTGGGGAAGGTGCCGTCGAGCTCGCCGAAGAGGATCTCGAGCTCGACGGGGAGGCCTTCGAAGGCCTTGGGGACGACGAGGCCCCCCATGCCGTTGGCGGTGTCGGCCACGACCTTCAGCCGGCGCAGGGCCGACGGGTCGATGAACGAGCGGACGTGCTCGGCGTATTCGTCGAGCAGCTGGCGCTGCTCGTAGCCGCCGGTCTCGGGGCCCGGCGTCGGCACCCGAGCGCAGTGCCTCCTGCGCGTCGTCGCGGATGGTGGCGAGCCCGGTGTCCTGGCCCACGGGCTTGGCCCCCGCCAGGCACATCTTGATCCCGTTGTAGCCGGCGGGGTTGTGCGAGGCCGTGAACATGGCCCCGGGGGCGTCGAGCCGACCCGAGGCGAAGTAGAGCATGTCGGTCGAAGCCAGCCCGAGGTCGACGACCGTGGCCCCGGCGCGGCGGGCTCCGGCGGCGAAGGCGCCGAGAGCTCCACGCCCGACTCCCGCATGTCGCGCGCCACCAAGATGCGACTCGTGCCCGCGAAGCGCGCGAAGGCCCATCCGATGGCACGACAGCTGGGCCGTCGAGCTGCTCGGGCACCGTCCCGCGCACGTCGTAGGCCTTGAACACGGCATCGAGTGCGGTCATGGCGCCCGAAGCCTACCCGCTCCCCTCCCCGCAACCCGGTGCTGCGGTCGCCTGATCGGGGGGCCGCGGCTCGGGGGTGGGGGTCCATCGAGCCCGGCTGGGCGACCCAGACTCCCCGCCCCTACTGCAGGTCGGCCCGGATGTGCTCGGCGTCGGTGTAGGCCGCGCGCAGGTCGGTGTGCGCGTTGGTGGCGTTGGTGCGTGCGGTCAGGAAGACGCTGCCAGTTCCCGGGGTAGGCCGTCGGCGTCTGCGCCAGGATCTGGGTCGACTGCCCGTTGGTGGCTGCCTGGGCGTTGGACACCTGGCTCTTGAGGTCGGTGAAGGCCGCCTGCGCCGCGGTCACGTCCTTGCCGGCCGCCTGCGCGTTCTGGATGGCGGTGGCGATCTGGGGCTCGAGGTTGACGAACACGCCCTCGATGAAGGTCTCGTCGTCGATCACGATCGTCAGGTGCGTCTGCGGCGTCATCACGACGTACACGCGGTAGTTGTAGACCATCGAGTGCGCCACGGCTCGCAGCCCGATGCACGTCGTGGCCGACTGCGCCTGGGTCTGCAGCGCCTCGATGCCGGGGAGCTCGACGCCGGTGATGTCGTTGACAGTGTCTGGCGGTCACCGGTCGTCAGATGGTTGGCGGCGTTGTCGGCGGCGGCCGACAACGCGTCGAGCTGCGCGACCCGTGCCGCCAGGTTCGCCTCGACCAGCTGTTGCGCCGGGCCGAAGAGCGTCGGGGTGCACTCGGGCTCGACACCTGGGTGGTGGCGGTGGTCGACCCGTCTGTGGTGGTGGCCGACGGCGCGGCCGACGCCGAGCCCGGGACCATCACGAGGAGCCCGGCGGCTGATCCTGCTGCCACCGCGCCGACCGCCATGCGACGTGCGAGGTAGTGCTTCATCTCAAGAATCTCCTTGCGGGTGGCTCAGGTCGGAGTTCGCCGTGTTGAGGCTGTTGTCCAGCGCCCCGAGGTCAGCGGCGACCTGATCGAGTGTCTGCGGGTTGAGCGCGGTGGAGGGTGTGGTCGTCGGTGTGCCGCCGACCACGGTGGAGACCGGGGTTGAGCCCGCTGCGGTGCCCGACACGACGGTCGTCGTGGCGGACGGCGCTGCCGAGGTGGTCGTGACCCGTGCCACGACGTGCGACGAGCTTCCCGCTCCGCAGGCCGCCAGCGTCACGGCCATGCCGGTGAACAGCATTGCGGTGACGAGCTTCGGGCTCTTCATCTCCATCCCTCCTCGTGCATCTCGGTCCGTCCGGAGTTCTCCGTTCATCGGTCTCGGTGAGAGAGCGCTGAAGCGGTCTTCCCCTTGGGCCTGATCGAATGATCGGCCCCGGGATGTGGGAGCCGTGTGGCAGAAGTTAGGGAATCGTGATCCTCGCCAGGCACGACGAACGTCGGTGAGGGTCGCTCGTCACCGAGGGCTCGAGAGAGCGCGTCCACGGCCCGGGTGTCGAGCCGAACTGTCTCGGGGCCTGTGCTGTCTCGGGGCCTGTGCTGTCTCAGGGCCGGTGCTGTCTCAGGGCCGGTGCTGTTCAGGGCCGGCTGTCTCAGGGGTAGGCGAAGCGCCGCCAGATGAGCACGCCCAGCGCCACCAGTCCCGCCAGGCTCAACAGTGTCCCGAGCTTGTCCGGGCCACTCGACCCGTACGAGAGCGTGACGTCGTGCGACGTCGGCACCACCACCATCAGGTTCGGCTCCGAGCGCCAGGGTCCGAGGGCGCCGGTGGCGTGCCACGAGGGGAAGTACGACACCCGGACCAACACCGGCACCCCGACCCGACTCACGTGGAAGCTCACCTGGCTGTCGGTCGTGTGGATCGCCGAGACCGTGACCGCGGGCAGGGCGCGGTGCTGTGCCGGGGCCACGCCGCCCGGGGCCTTCGCCCATGAGGACGGTCCGCCCGCCACCATCTGCTGCGCCCAGGCCTTGGGGTCCGCGTACCAACGCTGGGCGACGGGGAGCCACGACTTCTGCGCCGCTCCGACCCCGGTGAGGACGTCGGGGGTCTCGGTCAACGGGGTCACGAGCGAGGAGTCGTGGACCAGGTAGATCTTCCAGGTCGTGATGATGGTCGGGCCCTGGTATGCGGTGTCCCACGGGCCGGTGGTGGACACGAGGGTCAGGGCGGGGTCGGCGTCGGCCTGGTCCTGGACCGGCGGCGACGAGGCGAGGAAGTACTTCACGCCGAGCAACTGCAGGTGCTGGATCCCGAGCGTGACGTTGAGGGAGCCGTAGACGATGCCGGTGGTGGAGGGCACCATCGCCTCGGAGGGCGACACCGAGAGCTCGGCCTGGTTGATGAAGTGGTACGGCGTCGTCGTGGCGGACTCGAAGAGCAGGCCCTCCATGGAGTCGACGCACCCGCCGGTGTAGTTGGGCAGGAGCATGGGCGCCATGGGCGTGCCGAAGCGGTTGAGGTTGGAGTTGTACTCCCACATGGCGCGTCCGCACCCGTACTTGGCCGTCACCTGGTCCATGTGCGCGACGATGCCGTCTTGCATCTCGGCCCACCCGGGCTTGCGTTCGACCCCGGAGTAGTTCCACTGCGCCCAGGCCGCCACATTGCTGGCCCGCACGTTCACCGGACCGAGCTTGTAGACGGTCCCCGGGGTGACGAGGAGCGGTGGGAGGACCACCAGGGCCGAGACGGCCAGGGCCACGAACGGCACCAGCAGCGCCCCCGGCGCCCACGGCATGCGCGGCGGTGGCGGGGCCGGGGACGGTGCGGGGGCACCCGCGGCAGGCTGCCACCTCGACTCGCCGCCGAGCTCCTCGCCGAGGTACCCGGGGCTCGGGCCGCCCAGCGCGGCGCCGGCGACGTCGGTGGGGGTCGACATCTGCGAGGCCGGCGCCTCGGCCCGGGGCACGACATGCGGGGCGAAGGTCGAGACCGGGCCACCGGTGGCGAACGCCGGGGTCGGGCCCGCGCGGGACCGCCATGGCCGGCGCATCGGGTGGCGCCCACCGCAAGGCGCCGCGCAGGCTCCGCCATCCCCGCGCCGCCAGGATCAGCAGCTCGGCGACGGCGTAGCCGGCGAGCAGGTAGACACCCAGCCACCAGATGGGCAGGACCCGGGTGTTGTAGAGCGCGCTCTGCGGCGCGAACCGCACGAACAGGGCGGCGGCAACCCCCGCCACGGCGAGGGCGAGCATGGACCGGTTGAAGCGGATGCACGCGATCACGGTGCCGACGACCCCGACGATGAGTGCCCACCGGTCCGCCACGGGAGCCAGGAGCGCGGCGTAGGTCGAGACGTTCTGCCACCCCATGGTGGTGCTGTAGGCCTGCTCCATGACGAAGGGGACCGCCCACCACGCCACCAGGAGGAAGGAGGTGCCCACCACCGACGCCAACCACCACAGCCGCCGGCGGGTCGGGCCGAAGAAGACGAGCGCCGCGCCCGCGCCGACGATGCAGAACAACGTCGGGACCAGGTGGCTCAAGACACACGCCGACAACAGCAGCACCGCCGGGATCCGCGAGCGGCCCGTGCGCATGCCCCGGATCACCACCCCGAGGAAGACCAGCGCCACCGACAACCCGAGCGAGAAGGCGTACTCGCCGGCCATGGTCGAGTAGAGGTTTCCGCCGTAGATGGTGAAGGTCTGGTCGAAGAGGAACGGCAGGGTGAACACGGCGAGAACGGCGGGTCGGGGCCGTTCCATGCCCGCCAGGCGACCGAACGCCCACGCCGCGATGGGCAGGGTGATCGAACCGAGGATGGTGATGAGCTTGAAGGCGATGTCGAAGGGGATGACGTACCCCAGCAGCGCCGCCAGCGTGTCGGGCAGGGGGAAATAGAAGGTGTTGAGGGGCTGGCCGTCATAGGCGCCCGGGAACCAACCCGTGAGCTGCCCGTGGGGCAGCAGGTTCGACTTCATGAAGGCCGCCAGGCCGAAGTGCGCCCCGGTGTCGCCTCCGGTGGTCATGGTGTTGGCCAGCAGGAGGCTCGGGTCGCACTGCCAGATGACGACGACGATCACGGCGCCGACCGCCACGAGGGTGGTGAGCGCGGGAGCAGACGGTCGTCGCATCAGATCCATCGTGCCCGAAAAGCGAGTCCAAGCGGCAGCAGCGGCCCTGACCCCGTGCCTGGACGGTGCCGGGGGCGCCACCGGTGACCGGGCCGCCCTCGTGTGCCGCCGGGTCAGTGCAAGACGCCGGCCACCGACAGGATCGCCAAGAGGTTGAAGGTGCCGTGAGCGAAGATCCCCGGGCCCAGGCGCCGGAATTTGTAGGCCATCAGGGCCAGCACGGCTCCGAACGCAGCCAGCCCCAGCAGCTCGAGCAGCTCGAAATGCGCCAGGCCGAAGATGATCCCGTCGGCCACCGCCGCCAGCGCCACGCCCACCACGGGGCCGGCGCCCTTGCACACCCGGAGCAGGGCGCGCAGGACGAGGCCCCGGAAGAACGTCTCTTCGATCACCGGCACCACGACGACGGTGAGAAACGCGATGACGGCGAGGTCAGAGCCCGGGAACCCGCCGGTGAGGTGTTGCGCGGGCTCCTTGAGTCGCTGGTCGAGGTGCGGGACCACGTGCTCCAAGGGGAGATACAGCAGGGGCAGCAACAGGAGCTGGCCGCCGAGGCCGATGAGAGGACCGACGAGGACGTCCCAGGGACGGACCTTGAGGCCCATGTCGCGATGACGCTCCCGGTGCCGCGCAGCCGACTGGTGAGGAGCACGGCGCCGACGAAGCCGATCCACAGGCCGACGAGCCCGGTCACCTCCACCCAGGCCGGCGGGACGGGGCGCGTGGCCAGCTGGGCGATCTGCGAGGTGTGGCCCGTGAGCGGCGGCCACGACCACCAGCAGGATGCTGCTCGCCACTTGGCCCACGATGAAGCCGAGCCCGGCGAACATGAGCCACGTGCCGGCGTCGCGCCCGGTCCGCGGCGGGGGCTCGAAGCCGTCGGCCCCCGCCGGGACGGGGCCGGGGACGGTGCCGACGGGGTGGGCCGGGTAGCCGGGCGGGGGGTCGGCAGGGGCTCCCGGTGGAGGAGGTGGAAGGGGCGCGGCCGGTGCCGCACCGTGCCTCGGCTCGGCGTCGTTCGAGCCGGGCGCGCTGCTCGCCATCGAGCGAAGGTTAGCGATCACCGGTATCCGAGCCATCTCGCCTATGCGTGCATGGCTGGGGGCGTGGGCGCGTACCATGGAGAAATGAGTCCCCCCTCGCTTCCCGACCGCCGTTCGGGACGTCCCACCCCAGGTGGGACGGGTGGTCCCGCCTCGGGCGGGCACGGGCGGTCAGGCGTCGTCGGGGGGTGACCAGAGCTGGCGCTGGGTCTTCGCCCTGCTGATCCTGGCGGTCATCGCCGTCCTGATCGTCCCGCCCGTTGGTGTCGCATCCCAAGGTGCAGAAGATCGAGTACAAGACCTTCATCCAGAAGTACGTCGAGGCCCACAGGGTCGACACCGCCACGATCGACAACACCACCGGGATCATCACCGGGAAGCTCAAGGGCGGTCAGAGCTACTCCGTGCCGGGACCCGACCCCTCGCTCGAGAGTGACGTGGCGGTGATGAAGAAGGACATCGCCACCTTCAAGTTCAACACGCCCCAGCAGAGCGCCCTCGGCCAGTGGCTGCCGACCATCCTCATCCTGGTGGCGTTCGTGGGCATCTTCCTCTGGATCAGTCGACGGGCCCAGGGCCAGATGTCGGGGATCATGTCGATCGGGCGCTCCCGCGCTCGGCTCTACACCACCGAACGACCACGCACGACGTTCGCCGACGTCGCCGGCTACCAGGGGGTGAAGGTCGAGATCAGCGAGGTGGTCGACTTCTTGAAGTCGCCCCACCGCTTCCGCGACATCGGCGCCAAGATCCCCAAAGGCATCTTGCTCGTCGGCCCTCCCGGCACCGGCAAGACACTGCTCGCCCGGGCCGTGGCGGGTGAGGCGGGAGTTCCGTTCCTGTCGGTGAGCGGGTCGGACTTCATGGAGATGTTCGTCGGCGTCGGGGCCAGCCGCGTCCGCGACCTCTTCCAGACCGCCCGCAAGCAGGCACCCGCCATCATCTTCGTCGACGAGATCGACTCCATCGGGCGCAAGCGGGGCGCCGGCCTCGGCGGCGGCCACGACGAGCGGGAGCAGACGCTCAACCAGATGCTCTCGGAGATGGACGGGTTCGACCCCGCCGAGGGCGTGGTCATCATGGCCGCCACCAACCGCCCCGACATCCTCGACCCGGCCCTGCTCCGACCGGGCCGCTTCGACCGCCAGATCGTCGTCCCCCTTCCCGACCTCGAGGAGCGTCTGCCGATCCTCAAGGTCCATTGCAAGGACAAGCGCATCGGCGACAACGTCGATCTCGAGCTGGTGGCCCGGGGCACGCCGGGAATGAGCGGGGCCGATCTCGCCAACCTCGTCAACGAAGCGGCGCTGCACGCCGTCCGCCGGGGCTCGCACCAGGTCGACCAGCAGGACTTCGAGGCGGCGCGCGACCGCGTGCTCATGGGACAGCGGCGCGAGAGCCTCGTGCTCTCGGAGCCCGAAAAAGAGCGCGTCGCCTTCCACGAAGGCGGGCATGCCGTGCTCGCCTACGTGCTCGAGCACGCCGACCCCGTGCACAAGGTCACCATCCTGCCCACGGGGCTGGCGCTGGGCGTGACCCAGCAACTCCCCATCGAAGAACGCCACATCTACCCCCGCGACGTCATCGAGGACTCGTTGGCGGTGCGCATGGGCGGTCGCGCCGCGGAGCTCCTCGTCTACGGCGACCTCTCCACGGGTGCGAGCAACGACCTCGTCGGCAACACCGAGCTGGCCCGCAAGATGGTTCGCGAGTGGGGCATGAGCGAGGAGCTCGGGCCCATGGCCTGGGGCTCACAGGGCATGGTCTTCCTCGGCGAGGACCTGCTCCATTCGCGCGACTACTCCGAGGACACGGCACGGCGTGGTGGACGCCGAGATCGCCCGGATCCTCCGCCAACAGGAAGAGCGCGCCATCGAGTTGCTCAGTCGCCACCGCGGCGGGCTCGACGCCGTGGCACGGGCCCTCCTCGAGCGCGAGACGCTCGACGGCGGCGAGGTCGGCAAGCTCGTCGACACCGCCTACGGCCGACCCGTCCACGATGCGGCCGTCATGGCCACCCACTTCACGACCGCCAACGGGGCGGGTTCCAATCCCGAAGCGGCCACATCGGGCAACGGCGTCGAATCCGACGTCCCGAGCGCGGAGGTCCCGAGCCCCGCCATCCCCGGTGTCGCACCCGAGCCCACCGGTTCGACCACGGCCAAGCCTGACTGAGCCGGGACCCCGCACCGTCGGTCCGGGGTGACCGGCCCGACGGCAATGCGCCTGTCTAGGCGGGGGCGGGGGCGAACGACGGCACGACGACCACGCCGGCCTGCGCCACGGGCAGTGCGTCGAGCTCGACGGCGACGGGTTGTTCCGCCACCACCTCGAACGGAGCGGTGCCGAAGGGTGCTCCGGGATTGGGCCCGATCACGAGCGGCGATCCCGGCGCCACCCGGCGCACGGGCTGGCCGGGGACGGGCCGCCCTCCCGGGGTGACGATCCTGACCGTCGTCGGCTTTGCCCCCCGAGTCGACGACGGCCAACGCCCACGCCGCGGAGCCCGGTGCCACGACGGCGGGCAGGAGCCAGCTGTCGTTGCTCCCCGGGACGCCCCCTGTCTCGCCGACCTCGGGGACCTGGGCCGGAGCGCCCGCCGGGGCCGTCACCTCCCGGCTCACCACGACCCCGGTCCCGGCACTCGGTGAAGGTGAGGGAATACGGGACGCCGACCGGAATCCGGGTTTGGCTCTCCGCCGTCAGGGTGACAAGCGACTGCGCCGGGACGTGCATGGCCAGGGGCTCGGCCCCCGCCCCCTGGGACAGCTCGATGACCACCGACACGTCGGCGGGCCTCGGGGTGGGGTTCAGGACGTGGAATGCGATGGTTCCGCCCGGGATGCCCGTGCTCTGGGGAAAGACCCACTGCGAGGCGGTGGCGGGGCTCCCGAGGGTGAGCGAGATCCCGCCGTCACCCGGTGTCCCCACCGATTCCAGCTCGGTGGCCACCACCGCGCCCGACAGTGTCGACACCTCGGTGGCGACGGCCGCGTCGGCAGGGCGCGTGGTCGCCGATGTTCTCGGTCACGAGCGATCCGGGCGCGATGTCGATGCCCTGGTACGCGGCCGGAGCCAGGTAGCCGGCCGTGGACGACACGAGCGCCACGTTCACGACGGCATCGGTGGCCGCCGGGTTGAACAACGAGAGGATGAGCCCACCACCCTGGGCCGTGGCGCCGTGGGCGAAGTACCAATGGGTGGCGGTCGACGGTGCGCACGGCGCCATGCTCCATCCGAGCGGGCTCTGCACCGACTGCGCCACCGCAACCCCGCCGCCGTCGAGGACCACGGCGGCAGCGACCAGGCCCGTGGACCCGAGTTGGTCCGCCCCCACCGACACCTGGCCATCGGCGGGAACGATCACCGACACCGTGTGCGCCCCCGCCCACGGCGCAGGTGGCGGCGCGCCCGGCGCGAGGGCGGCAACGGCGGTGAGCGTGCCGTGCACCGGATGGCGACCGGCGTTGGTGAGCACGATGGTGGCCGGGGCGCCGCCTTGCGCCCCGCTCCCGCCGGCGCAGAACCACGCCGAGGACTCGGTCTTGGCCACGGGCGCCATCGTGAGCATCGACAGCGCGCTGGCGGCGGGGACGCCGATCGGCCCGGTGGTGCGCGAGATGACCCGGTCGGAGATCCCGGTCACGACCAAGATCGCCACGAGGACGACGATCATCAAGGCTCGTCGCAGCGACCCGGTCACGTCACCACCCGGCTTCTCGAGCCCGAGGGCTCGGCGCTCGGGCTCGAGGACCGGCTTCGCCTCGGTCATGGCGGCGGTGGCGACGAGAGCGCCGGCGTCGCCTCGCCCCACCCCGGCCGAGCGGGCCCCACCACCAGTCGAGCCACCACGCCCGGCCGGCCAGCGCCGCCGCCAGCACGACCCAGGCGGCGGTCTCCACGCCGATCTCGAGCCCGTGGGTCGCCGACCCGGCGAAGGAGACGGTGACCGTCTGCGGGTCGAGCGACGGGGAAGGTCGCCGCGTACCCGAACGAGCTCACGGCGTGGACGACAGACCCGTGGGGACCGGTCAGCACCCAGTCACGAGCCGGGGCCACGGCGTCGAGGACGGTGCCCGCCGCTACCCGACCGGTGACGCTCGTGGCCCCGGGGCCGCCCACGAGCGCGGGCTGCCAACCCGTCAACCGGGGTCGACCCCGGTGACCGCCGATGCGGCCGAGGGCGGCGTCACGGCCGGGCCCCGCGAGGCCCGCAAGGGCAGCGCGGAGGGGTCGACGAAGACGTCGAACCCCCCTGGGAGATGACCTGGCGCAGGTCGATCTGCGCCGACAGCGCCGGCAACAGGTCACCGGGCGCCGGATGGAAGGATCGGGGATCTGGAGCCCGGGGATCGAGGGCGCCGAGCGTGTCCACCACCACCACGTAGCGAACGGCGTAGGGCGCGAGCAGCCGTCCCAACCGGACCGTGGCGTGGCTCCGGGCCAGCCGCTATCCCCGTGCCGATGGCGGCGGCCTTGCCCGGTGAGGCGCCGGGCCACAGCGCGGTGACGTCGGGCAGCCCGTTCTCGCTCACGGTGTAGGCGAGGCCCGGGGCGAGCTCCCAGCCGTTGCCCGGCAGCACCCGGGGGTCGCCGAGCCACAGGACACGGAAGTCGCCTTGGGCCCTGTTGGCCGACATCCAGGTCGTGGCCTCGCCGTAGCCCGATGGGACGAGGCCCCAGCGCCCGCCCAGGCTTCCCGCCAGCACCGGGAGCATCCCCACCACGGCCGCGGCGGCGGCGGTCACCGCGGCGACCTGTCGCCAACCGAAGCGGTAGCCGGGCAGGTCGAGCTGGAAGGCGGCCACCCCCAGGCCCACCGAAAGGGCGATGCCCACCCCGGCGGGGACCAGGAGCACCTGGGGCGCGATGGCCAGGGGACCGAGGTCACCGCGCCCGGCCAGCCAGGCGACGGCCCACGCCACCACGGCGATGGACCAGGCCCGCCCGGCCCAGGCCAGGCGCGAGCGGGCGCCGATCAGGAGCGGCAGCGCCGCGGCGGCGAGGAAGGCCCATCCGAGCGCGGCGTCCCCGATGGGGCCGACCGCCAGCCGGAGCAGCTCCCCCCACCCTGCGCCCGCGGTCGAGGACACGGGCAACCCGGCCAGTGTCTGCCACCGGCCGGGGCCGCCCAGGATCGCGAAGGACCACGGCGCGAGGAGCACGATGGCGACGACGGTGGCCCCGAGCGCGCTCAGCACCACACGCCCGGCGGGACGCAACCCGGCCGATCCCTGCGACACCACGTTGCCCAGGGCGAGGCCCAACGCCACCACGAGGATCACGAGCGCGGTCGGCGGCGCCACCGAGGTGGCGAACGCGTCCAGCAGCCCGAGCGCGAGGATCGACCCGACGAGCGAGTGCCGCCACCCCCGCGCCGAGCGAGACGCCGCTCGGAGCATGGCGCGGGACATGGTCGGTGCCACCGCCACGCCGTTGCCGCGCACGGCCCGATGCTCCCGACGCGCCGTCGACGCCGCGGCCGCCGTGCCCGTGCGCCGTCGGCGCCGTCGCCTGGACCCGGCCCGCCGTTCCGCGTATGGATCGACGCGCGACGCCTGGCCCAGGAGATGGACGATCCACGGACACGCGGCGTACAGGACCAGTGCGTCCCAGTGCGCCGTGGCCAACGCGTCATAGGGAACGGGAATGGCGAGATAGATCACCGTCGAGGTCACCCGCGCCCATGCCGTGCCGAGAGGGCGGGTCAGCCGAGCCATCCCGATGGCCCCGACCGGGATGCACCCGAGCACCACGATCTTGTCGAGCAGGCCCATGCTCCCGAACAGCACCATGCCGGCGAGGCCCAGGATCCCCGTCGCCGGTGTGGCGGGGTCGGTCGTACCCACCCCGGTGGGCTGCCACCCCGACACGAAACGGTGCACGAGCGTCGTCCACGACGGCATGGACAACAGCTGGCCCACGACGGGGAAGCCCGATCCGAACAGCTGGCGGGTCCCGAACACCACCACCAAGCCGGCGGCCAACCACACCAACCAACGCGTCACGTCGCCGGACCCTGGGCCGTTCCCGCGGTCACCTCGGTTGGCGTCGTCGGCGCGGAACTCGGATGCCGACTCGTCCTCGGAGGTGGCGTCGAGGATCGAAAGGTCATACTCGCGATGGGCGCCGCCGAGGTTGGCGGCCTGCAGGCCGTGGGTGACCGCTCGTCGGACATAGGCGTTCAGCCGTGCGCTTCCGTGCAGCTGGAGCCGGCGCACGGTGGTGTCGTCGAGGCGCCGATGCGCCCGCACCGCGGCCCGGCCGGCGCGCAGGTTCCGGCGGGTGGCGAAGTTCCATTGCCAGGCCTGCGCGACCGCCGAGGCGCGATCGCGGTGGCGAGCCACCAAGCGCGATGACGAATTCGGCCAGCGACAGCAGCGCGATCTGCGGCAGCACCCGCGCGAGGTGGAACGGCCCGTACGCCTTCAGCGCCGCGTGCAACTCGTGACGACGCTGCAACGACTGCAGCGTCGCCGGCGACTGGCGTCGTTGGCCGCGGGCCGACCCGCGCCGACGGCGCCCACCGGCGGGCGCGCTCGTCTCGGCCCCGGCGACAGCCGCCGCACCCCCGGTCGACAGCCGCCCCTTCGATCGCCGCACCGGGCCGTCCCGCCCCGCCATCCACGTTCCCGGCGCTCTGGCGCCCGTCGACGGCATCGCCGCCGGCCCGGTGGCTCGAGGAGGAACGAGACGCGCCGGCGCCTCTCGGCCGCCTCCGATGCCGAGGTGCTCGGGAAGGCGGCGTTGCCCGCTCGCCAGCATCTCCCGGTGCCGGACGCGGGCCCCGGGTGCCACCACGACTCTCGCCCCGAGGATCTGGGCGCGCCAGCACAGGTCGAGGTCCTCCCCCATGGCGAAGATCTCGGGATCGAACCCCCCGAGCTCCTCGAACAGGTCGAAGCGCACGAGCGTGCATCCGCCGGGAGCCAGAAACACGTCGCGCACGGCGTCGTGCTGGCCGTGGTCGATCTCGCCGGGCTCCATGCGGTCGACGACCGCACCACCTTTGTCGACCGCCATGCCGACGTGGAGCAGCCGGGTGGGGTCGTCCCAACTGACCAACTTGGGGGCCACGATGCCGGCGTTGGAACGAAACGACTCCTCGACCATGATGTGGACGACATCGGGGTCGGGAGCGACGTCGTCGTGACAGAGCAGCGAGCAGCGACGCGCCCTCCACCATCGAGAGCACCTCGTTGGCCGTGGCGCCGAAGCCCGTGTTCGTCGGCATCAAGCGAACAAAGGCCCCAGGAAGCACATCTGCCACGCGTGGCGTGGGATCGACGGCGCTCGCCGCGTCGAGAACGAGAATCGACAGCTCCGGGTAGTCCTGCGAGGCGAACGCCCGCAGCGTCTCCTCGAACCACTCGCCGGGATTGCACGTGACGATCACGGCCACGACCGGCGGAGCGATATGGGTCTCCATCAGGGCCAAGAGGCTACCCGTCACTCTCGGTCGGTCCCCAGGCGATCCATGGGCCCGGCGCCCCGGCGCCTCGACGGTCCGCAGAAAGTGCTTGCAACTGTTAGCAGCGCTCCTGTACAATAGTTAGCAGGAAGCCCCGCCCCCCCGCTCTCGACAGGAAGGACACCATCAATGCCCGAATTCAAAGACGTCACAGACGAGATCACCAAGACCGCCAGGGACGCCGCCTACGTCGTCGTCGGACTGGGCGTGCTCGGGTTCCAGCGTGTGCAGGTCCGGCGCCAGGAGCTCCAGAAGCGCATCACCGACCGCACCGCGGTCCAGGGTCACCTGGGCGACGTGCGGGGCGAGGTCACCAAGCGGGTGAAGGACGTCGACGAGGCCGTCGAGCAGGTCATCGTCCGGATCGAGGCCAGTCTGGCCCCGCTCGAGGAGCGCCTTCCCGTTCCCGCACGCGACCTGGCCAAGCAAGCCCACGCTCAGGCCCGCGAAGTGCGCCAGCAGCTGCGCAAGCGGATTCTCCAGGCCGCCTGAGACATCCAGGGACAGATCGACCCGTCACCGGGCGCCTCGCACCATGCGGGGCGCCCGTTGCGCGTGTGGCCTCAGTCCCCGACGAGGTGGAGGGACCCCGGCCACCGGGGCCGCGAGCTGACGGGGGCGAAGGCCGGGGCTGACAACCCGGCGCCGCTCACGCGGCGCGATCGCTCCACTGTTCGAGCACGTCGAGCAAGGTGCGCTCGAGGCTCAGCCGTGGCTCCCACCCGGTCGCCTCGTGGAGCTTGGCGAAGTCGCCGCGCACGACCGGGACGTCGACGGGCCGCGACAGCGTCGGGTCGAGCTCGAAGCGAAGCTCGACCCCGGCCAGGCTCTGCAGCTGCCGGGCCACGTCGGCGATCTCGATGTCGCGGCCACTGCACACGTTGTAGACCTCTCCCGCGACGCCGCGCTCGGCCAGGAGCCGATAGGCCCGCACCACGTCGCGGACGTCGGTCAGGTCACGCCGGGCCGTCAGGTTGCCCACGATGATGCTCTGTGCCCCGTTGCGCCGGGCCTCGACGATGCGTTCGGCCAGCGCGGAGACGACGAAGGCCGATGACTGCCCCGGCCCCACGTGGTTGAACGGGCGCATGCGCAGGACCGGGAGCCCGTGGGCGAGATGCGCCTGGACCCCGAGATACTCGGCCGCCACCTTGGACGCGGCGTAGGGCGTGACGGGGGCGAGCGGCGCGTCCTCGGTCACCGGCAGCAACTCCTGGGGCGACGGCCCCGTAGACCTCGGCGGAGCTGGTCAGCAGCACCCGGGGTGGCTGGGCACAGGACCGGGCCGCCTCGAGGACGCACAGCGTCCCGATGGCGTTCACCCGGAGGACCTCGGTGGGGTCGGTCCACGACCGGCCCACGCTGGCGAGTGCCGCCAGGTGGTACACGACGTCGGGCGCGGCCTCGACCACCGCGGCGCGCACCGCCTCCTTGTCGGTGATCTCCACCTCGTGATCGATGGCGACCACGTCGTCCCCGCTCTCGGCGAGATGGGCGGTCAGCCAGGAGCCGACGAAGCCTCTCGCTCCGGTCACCAGGGCACGCACGCGCCGAACCTTACCGGGGACCGGCTCAGGGGCCCGGGGCGAACGACTCCCGACGCCGTGCCGCCCACCGGTAGGCAGACACGTGCTCCGCGGCGCTCGCCGCCCAGGTGTGACCGGCGGCCACGGCGAGCCCCAGGCGTCGTCGGTCGTTCACCGCGGCGCCGCCCTCGAGGACCTCGCCCAGGGCGTCGGCGAGCTCGGGCACCGACCCGGGGGCCACCGAGGAGGGCCGCTCCGGCCGAGACTTCGGCCATGGCGGTTCCGGCGGTGGTGACGAGGGGGGTGCCACAGGCCAGGGCCTCGAGGGCCGGGAGCCCGAACCCCTCCTCGAGGGCCGGATAGGCGGCGACCACCGCCCCCCGCAGCAAGGCCGGCACGGCCTCGTCCGGGACATAGCCGGTGCGGATGATGCGGCTCCCCGACGCGCGCCTGGCGAATGGCCCGTTCCACCGCCTCGACCCCCCAGCCGGGCTGGCCGGCGAGGACGAGCGACAGCTCGGCATGCCCCTGCCGCGACCCGGTCGAACGCGGCCACGAGGTCGGGGACCGCCTTGCGGGGCTCGAGCGTCCCGACGAAAAGGACATACGGAGCACGGACGCCGAGTCGGCGCAGGAGCTCACCGTCGGACACCGGGGCCGCGTCGGACACCGGGGCCGCGTCGGACACGGGGTCACGTCGGACACGGTGCGGCGCGCCCCCGAAGAGTCGGCGGGAGGCGGCTCGGGGCGGAAGCGGTCGTGGTCGACGCCGTGGGGGACCACGAACACCCTGCCCGTCGGAGCACACAGCTCGCCCAGCCGCTGTGCGGTGCGCGGCTCACACACACGATGGCGTCGGCACGGCGCGCGGCGCACGCGGATGGCGCGGCGAAACACGACGACCTTGCTCCGCTCGTGCCACTCCGGATGGTCGAGGAACGTGAGGTCGTGGACCGTGACCACCCGGGGCAGCCGGGAATGCTCGGGCATCGTGTAGTGCGGCCCGTGATGCACGTCGACGGGCTCGGCTGCGAGCAGGCCCGGGAGTCGGACCTGCTCCCAGGCGAGACGCGCCGGCCGGTGCTCGCGGTGCGGTCGCCCGCACCGCGGTCGACGGCCCGTGGCGGCCGAGCCCTTCGAGCTCAGCTCGTGCCAGCGCGCGCCGTCACCCCGCCGGCACCACAGCGTGAGCGCGACGTCGTGGCGAGCCAGCAGGGCGGTGACGAGGTCGATGGTGTAGCGACCGGCCCCGACCGGTCGGGCCGGGACGGCGGTGACATCGAGCGACACCGAGAGCGCGGGGCCCGCTCCGAAACCGCGGACTCCGGTGCCGCGAGGGGATCGGGTGGGGTCACAGCAGCGAGCTCCACAATGCGACATGGGCACGCGCCGCCGACTCCCACGTGAGGCTGCCGGCGCGTGCCGCGCCGGCCGCGATCAGCCGCGCCCGCAGCGTCGTCGTCGGTGGCCAACTGCACCAGAGCCTGAGCGATGTCGTCGACGCGCGTGGGGTCGACCTCGAGCGCGGCGCCCCCGGTCGTCGGGAGCGGGCTCGCCACCACCGGCGTGCCGAACTGCATGGCCTCCACCGGGGGAAGCCCGAATCCTTCTTCGAAGGGCACGTAGGCGAGCAGTCGAGCCCGGGCGTACAGCGACGCCAATGTGGCGTCGCTGACCCGACCGGTGAACACGATGCCCTCGCCGTGCTCGAGCTCGGGACCCCAGCCCGGCGGTCCGACCACCACCAACGGCCATGGGTCGGGCAGCGAGCCGCGGGCCATCCCGTAGGCCTCGAACAGGCGGGGCAGGTTCTTGCGCGGCTCGAGCGTCCCCACCGACAACAGGAACTCGTCGCCCACGCCGAGGCGCCCGAGCAGTGCCGAGGCGCCGGCATCGTCGCGTTCGCGCAGGATGTCGGAGCCGAGCGGGATGATCGAGACCGCGCTGTCGGGCGCGCCTGCCTTGACGAGGTCGTCGGCGACCGCTCCGGAGGGGACGACGAAATGCGAGGCCCGGCGCAAGGCCCGTCCCAAGGCGGCCTCGTGCCACAGACGGCCCCGGCGCGGGTAGTCCTCGGGGCGGTGTCGCCACGCCACATCGTGAATGGCCGACGACTTCGACGCATCGGCGCCGGGGCGGGGGCGCGCCAGCGGCGGCACCGCCACCGACACGGCGTGCACGAGGTCGAATCCACCCGGCGCATGCACGAGGGCGCGGTCCCACATCCGCGTCAGCAACGGACCGGGCAGGCGCGACGAGATGACGGGGTCGTCCGAAGGCCTCCAGGGGGTCCGGGCACATCGCGCCACCGCCACTGAGCGGCGACTGGCGTACAGCGTGACCGGCGGGAGCTCGACGTGGGACTGCCCCAACGTGGCCAATCCGCCCAACAGGCCCCGCACGTAGGTGCCGATCCCCCCGGGCACCCGGCGCCGCAACTGCTCGGCCACGATGAAGCACCCCGGCGCGGCCCGCGCCCGCGTCGTCCACGCCGGCTCCTAGCGCGCGCCGCGTCGGCCGCGAGCCCCGCGTCGGCCGCGAGCCCCGCGTGCCGCGAGCCCCGCGTCGGCCGCGAGCTCCGCGTGCTCCGCGTGCTCCGGGGCCGTCGACGGTGGCGGCATCGGCGTAGAGCGCGGCCAGGCCGACCCCGCATGCCTCCCACGTGAATCGCGCGGCCCGGCACCGTCCCTTGTCGATGAGCGCGGCACGCGGCAGCGTCGTCGGCAAGCACCGAGGCGAGCGCGCCGGCCAGGGCGTCGACGTCGCCGGGGGCGCACCAGTACCGCCCCGTCGCCCACGATCTCGGGCACCGCCCCGGCGGCCGTGGCCACCACGGGCACGCCCGCGGCCATCGCCTCGAGAGGCGGGAACCCGAACCCCTCGTACACCGACGGGAAGGCGAGGACCGCGGCGCCGGTCGAGCCAACCCGTCGAGGGCGTCGTTGTCGACGTAGCCGAGCTGCACGACCCGATCACGAAACGGCGACACCCCGAGGGCGTCGTGGAAGGCACGCGCCCCCCACCCGTCGCGCGCCCGCGATCACCAGGGCGACGTCGCGATGGGCGTCGGCGAGAAGCCCTGAAGGCGCGCACGAGCCCCGGGTAGTCCTTGCGGGGCTCGACGGTCCCCACCGCCAGGACATAGCGCGACGTCCCCGTCGGCAACGGTCGGTCGACCGGCACCGCCGCCGCTGCGGACGGGTCGGGAGAGGCGACGCCGTGGTAGACGACGCGGACCCGCCCCGGATCGACGCCGAACTCCGCCACCACCTCGTCGGCCACGAACCGCGACGGGGTGTGCACCCAGGCCCCGTCCGACACGGCGCGTCGGACCATGCGTGGGAACCCGAGGGTGGAGCGGTCACAGAGCTCGGGAAAGCGGACGGTGGTGAGGTCGTGGACGGTGACGACCCGGGCGGCGCGCCGGGTCGGGGGGACGACGAAGTTGGTCCCGTGGACAACGTCGGTCGGACCCGACGAACCACTCCACCGCCGGGCCGGGCAGATGCGCCCAGGCCAGGTGCAGAGGGCGGGCCGGCATGGCCCGCTGGTCGACGCGCACGCCCGCGGGCACGAGCGGCGGCAACCGCCGGCGACGGCGCCAGGTGACGGCGAAGGCGTCGACGTCGAGCTCGTCGACCGTCGCCAGTGCCCCGAGGGCGCCCTCGCAGAACCGGCCGACCCCGGTTCTCGTGCCGAGCAGGGGCGTGGCGTCGAGGGCCACCCGCAGGCGCTCGCTGTGAGGTCGCGCACTCGCCGGCACCGGTCGAGCCTTGCACACGGGGGGCCGGGGGTACGCCCTGGGACCGTTAGCCTTGCGCCGTGATCACCGCCCTCGCGGGAGGAGTGGGTGCCGCCCGCCTCCTGCGCGGCCTGGTGCGCGTCGTCGCGCCCGAAGAGGTCACCGCGCATCGTGAACACCGGCGACGACACCGTGCTCCACGGCCTGCACATCAGCCCCGACCTCGACACCGTGACCTACACCCTGGCCGGGATGAACGACGACGAGCGGGGCTGGGGCCTCGCCGGGGAGACCTGGGACCGTCATGGACAGCCTGGAGCGCCTGGGCGGCGAGACGTGGTTCCGCCTCGGCGACCAGGACCTCGCCACCCACCTCTACCGCACCCAACGCCTCTCCGGCGGGCGCCACGCTTGTCGCAGGTGACCGCCGAGATCGCCCGGTGCCCTCGGGGTGTCGGTGCGCTCGTCCCCATGTCCGACGACCCCGTGCGCACCCGGCTGACCCTCGTGGACGGGCCCGAGGTGTCGTTCCAGGAGTACTTCGTGGGCCGCCGGCACGCCGTGGCCGTCGAGTCGGTTCGCTTCGAGGGTGCCGAGGACGGCGGTGCCCTGCTCCCGGGGTGCTCGAGGCGCTATCGCCGAAGCCGAGGTCGTGGTGGTGTGCCCGTCCAACCCGATCGTGTCGATCGGCCCCCTGCTGGCGGTGCCGGGCATCGCCGACGCGCTCGCGGCGCGCCGCGCCGACGTGGTGGCGGTCTCCCCCATCATCGCCGGCGCGGCGTTGAAGGGGCCCGCCGACCGGCTGATGGCCGAGCTCGGCCACGAGCCGACGGTCGTCGGCGTGGCCCGTGCGTACGCGGACTTCGTGGGCACGCTCGTGGTCGACGACGCCGACTCCGGATCGGCCCACGCCATCGAAGCCTGTGGCGTGCGCTGTGTCGTCGCCCCGACGGTCATGCGCAGCCCCGGAGGTCGCCGCCGGGCTGGCGTCGGTGCTGCTCGACGCGGCCACGCCGTCGGGCGCCACACGCGGGCGGTCGGCCGGTGAGCGTCGACGAACCCGAGGCGCATCCACCGGGCGCCTTGACCGTGCTCCCGGTGACGGGTCTGGGCGAGATCCGGCCGGGCGACGACCTCGCCGCCCTCATCGCCGCGGCCGTCGACCTCGCCATGGCGACGTGGTCGTCGTCACCCAGAAGATCGTCTCCAAGGCCGAGGGTCGCATGGTGCGGATCGATCCCGACGACCCCGCCGACCGGCTCCGCATCATCGAGTCGGAGTCCGTGCGCGTCCTGCGGCGCCGCGGCGACCTCGTGATCTCCGAGACACGCCACGGGTTCGTCTGCGCCAATGCCGGCGTCGACCTGTCCAACGTCGAGCACGGGTGGGCGGCCCTGCTCCCCGAGGACTCGGATCGCTCGGCCCGTCGCATCCGCGACGGCCTGCGCGCCGTCACGGGGCGCGAGGTGGCGGTCGTGGTCTCCGACACCTTCGGCCGGGCCTGGCGCAAGGGCGTCGTCGACGTGGCCATCGGCTGCGCGGGCATCGCCGCGGTGGTCGACCTCCGGGGCACCGCGGACGCCATGGGACGAGACCTGATGGCGACCGAGGTGTGCGTGGCCGACGAGGTGGCGTCGGCGGCCGAGCTCGTCATGGGCAAGGCGAGCTCGGTCCCCGTGGCGGTGGTGCGCGGCATCGACCCGGCCTGGCTCGCGTCGGGGGTCGGTGGCAGAGGAGATCCTCCGGCCTCCGGCCGAAGACCTCTTTCGCTGACGCTCGGCCCTCAGGAGCCGGCTCAGGAGCCGGCTCGGCGCCTGGCGACTCGAGCACGCCGTCCACGCCTGCCTCGAGCTCGGTCCACGCCCGCCATCCCAGGTGGATGCCGGCGCGCTCGGGGTCGAGGGAGCTGCGCTGGATCTCTCCGGGCCGGGCCGGGGCATGGACCGGGGTGGTGGTCGATCCCGGCGCGCTCGCCCATGACACGGGCGAGCTCGTTCACCGACACCTCGTTCCCGGTCCCGATGTTGAGGACGAGACCGCCGCCACGCGTGGCGGCACGGACGAAGGCGTCGACGACGTCGTCGACGTAGACGAAGTCGCGCGTCTGCTCGCCGTCGCCGAAGATCGTGACCGGACTCGCCCCGCAGCAGCTTGTCGGAGAAGATGGCCACCACCCCGGCCTCGCCGTGAGGGTCCTGGCGCGGCCCGTAGACGTTGGCGAGGGCCAGGGCGCAGAACTCGAGCGCATGCAGCTCCCGGTACGCCACGAGATAGTCGATGGCCGCCATCTTCGACACGCCGTAGGGCGAGAGGGGTCGGCGGGGATGCGACTCCTTCACGGGGAGCTCCGAGGGGTCGCACTCTCCGTAGAGCGTGCCGCCGCTGGCGGCGAAGGCGACCCGCGCCGTGCCCGCCGCCCGGGCCCCTTCGAGGACGCGCAGCGTGCCCAGGATGTTGACGTCGGCGTCGAACACCGGGCGCTCCACCGACACCCGGACGTCGGCCTGGGCGGCGAGGTGGAACACCACCTCGGGCCGGCGCCGGGCCATCACCTCGACGAGCTCGTCGGAGCGGACGTCGAGCTGATGGAACGTGAGGGCGTGCGACGCCGACGCCCGGGCGTCGGCCAGGTTGCCGAGCGACCCCGTCGACAGGTCGTCGACCACGTCGACGGAGTGTCCTTCGGCGAGCAGGCGGTCGACGAGGTTCGACCCGATGAACCCCGCGCCCCCGGTGACCATCACCTGCATGTCGGCCCTCCTACGCGCCTCGTCACGACGCCATCTCCGCCGGCACCCGGGCGTCGACGAGCCGCGCCCCCTCGGGCACCTCGACCGTCGTCGCCCACCACCGTCACCGCCGAGAGCTCACAACCCTCGGCCACCACGCAGTCCGTGACCCAGGATCGAGCCCGCCACCCGGGCGCCCGCGCCCACCCGGGCCCCGGGCAGGAGCACCGAGTCCTCGACCTGCGCGCCCCGGTCGACCACGGCACGCGCCCCGACCACGCTGGCGGTCACGGTGGCGCCGTGGGCGACCTGCGCGCCGGCGCCGAGGAGGCTCGAGGCCGTGCACCTCGCCCCGGACGACCGGGCGCGCCCAGTGTCCACACCCCGAGCGACACCTGCCGGGCGCCCGGTGCGGGGGGGCCGGGCCGGGTGCCGTCGAGCAGGTCGGCGTTCGCCTGCAGGTACGCGGCCGGCGTCCCGGTGTCGAGCCAGTAGGCGTCGCTCGCCATGGCGAACACCGCACCCTTCGGCCGCCAGGGCGGGGAACGTCTCGCGCTCGACCGAGACCCGCCGACCGGCGGGGATGCGCTCGAGCACCTCGGGCTCGAGGACATAGGTCCCGGCGTTGATCAGGTTGGTGGGCACCTGGTCGGCCGGCGGCTTCTCGACGAACTCGATGACCCGGCCATCGGCGTCGGTGGGGACCACGCCGAACCGCGTGGGGTCGTCGACGGCCTTGAGGTGGATCGTGGCGGTCGCCCCGTGCGAGCGGTGGAAGGCGACCAGGGCGGAGGTGTCGACGTCGGTGAGCACGTCGCCGTTCACCACGATGAAGGTCTCGTCGATGCCGGCGTGGCCCGCCGCGAAGGCGATGGCGCCGGCGGTGTCGAGCGGTTCGGGCTCCACCGCGTAGTCGAGGCGGACCCCGACGGCCTCGTGATCGGGATAGGCGGCGAAGAAGGCGTCGGGGCGGTACCCGAGCGACAGGACGACCTCGTCGACGCCGTGGGCCCTGAGGTGGGTGAGGACCCGCTCGAGCATGGGCACCTCTGCCACGGGCAGCAGCTGCTTCGGCGTCGTGTAGGTGAGCGGACGGAGTCTCGTCCCCTCGCCGCCCAGCAGGACGACGGCCTTCACTGTCCGTGATCGTCGGTCGACGTCACGGCTTGGTCGTCGTGGGCGACGTCACGGCTTGGTCGTCGTGGGCGACGCCGGCTTGGTCGTGGCCGTGGTGCGCGTGGGCGACGGCAAGGTCGTGGCGGTGGTCGCCGTCGAGGCCGGTTTGGTGGTCGCCGTCGTGGCCGTGGTCGCCGAGGACGGTGCGGTGGTGGACGACGACGGTGCCGTGGTCGACGGTGAGGGCACCGCCGTCGACTGGGTGCTCGTGGCCGAGCCGGCGCGGTCGGTCAGCATGGCGGCGATCGAGCTGGGCTTGGGGATCGACGCACCCGAGGGCACGAAGGCGACGGTGATGAGCTGCCCGTCGGCGAGCTTGATCGCGGCCGGGTCGTGGAAGACCTTGGGATTGTTCGAGCCCGGGGGCGTGAAGCTCGGCCACACCTTGATCTGGAGCTGTCCGGTCTTCCCCGCGTCGGGGATCCCGGCCGGGCACTTCTGGCCGTTGGCGTACTTCGGCTCCCCGGGGATCTGCAGGGTGCTGGAGGTGAGCTTCAGCTTGGGATAGAGTGGCCACGAAGCGGGCCAGGGTGGCGTTGTTGCCGGCGTCCTTGCTGGTGGTGGGCGCCACCTGGATGACACCGTCACCGTCGGTGCGGATCCCGGGGATCGGCGACGCGGACGCGTTGGGGTTGGAGGGCAGGTTGGCCTGGACGGTCCCGCACACGTCGAACCCGAGCGCCTGGTACCAGTGGGCGCCGATGGCCGGCTGCACCGCCGGCGCGGGGTGCTGGCGCTCGTAGCGGCTGTAGACGATCAGGGCCACGCCGAGGAGGCAGATCATGGCCAGGCTGGAGTACCACTTCATGGGCCTCTGCCCGCGGTAGCTCCGCCCTCCGCCGGTGGCGCCGGCGCGCGCCACCCATTTTCCCGTATCTCCCCTGGCCATGGTCGGCCAGCAACCCTACTCGGCCCGGCGCGACGGGCTCCGTGCAGCGCGCTCAGGGCCTGCCTGGCGCACATGACGGCGAGCCGCAGCGCCAGGAGCACCGCCGTGGCCGGCAGCGCCAGGCGCCGCCACCCCCGCTCGGTCCGGGCCGCGAAACGGAAGACCGAGCGGTGATGGGCGACGAGCATCCGGTAGGGGCGGCGGGCGGTCGAGACCCCCTGGAGGTGGGTGACCGACGGCGCCGGGCACGATAGAGCACTCCCCACCCGGCCCGCCGGGCCCGCCAGCACAGGTCGGTGTCCTCGGCGTACATGAAGTACGACTCGTCGAACCCGTGCAGCTCCTCGAGGGCGCGCCGCCGGGCCAAGAAGCACGCGCCCGACACCCAGTCGACGTCGGTGACGTCCTCGGCGTCGAGGTATCCCAACCGGTACCGGCGGGTGAAGCGGTTGGCGGGGACGAGGTCGCCGAGCAGGGCGTGGCCGGCCGCGTCGACCAGGGAGGGGAACCGGCGCGCCGAGGGATAGCGGGTGCCGTCGGTCTCGAGGATGCGCGGCCCGACGACGGCGAGGGTGGGATCGGCTCGCAGCACCCCGACCAGCGTCGCCCAGCGCGCCGCGGTGCACGGCCACGTCGGGGTTGGACACGAGCACGAACTCCGAGCCGGTGACGTCGATGCCGCGGTTGGCGGCGGCCCCGTAGCCGAGGTTGGTCCCGGTCTGCACCAGCCGGACCGCGGCGTCGGCGGCCACGAGCGCCTCGGTGGACCCGTCCGACGAGGCGTTGTCGACCACGATCACGTCCGAGACCCCTTCGGCCCGCAGCGATGCCACGCATCGGAGCAGGGCCTCCCCGGCCTCGTGGTTCACCACCACCGCCGACACGGCGCCGGTGACCTCCGAGCGCTCGTCGGGGCCCGAGGGTGACACCTCAGGTGCTGCAGCGGCCGGTCACCGGGGTCCTCGGTGCGCGCCACGTGGAGTCAGATGTGGCGGATGAACCGGTAGCGGACGAGTGCGGTGAGTGCACGCACCCCGTCGCGCCACTCGAACTTGGTCCCTTCCGACGCGTCGCGCCCGGTGTAGGAGATCGGGACCTCGTAGATCCGGTAGCCGCGCCGCAGGACCTTGGCGGTGATCTCGGGCTCGAAGTCGAACCCGTCGGACTCGATGGTGATGGCGTCGAGCACGGTGCGGTCGAAGAGCTTGTAGCAGGTCTCCATGTCCGACAGCGTCGACCGGTACAGGACGTTGGCGGTCAGGGTGAGGAGTCGGTTCCCCAGCCACTGCGTGGGCCGCATGGCGCGCCGCTCGCCGGTGAACCGACTGCCGTAGACGACCTGGGCCTTTCCCTTCATGACGGGGTCGAGCAGCTTCGGCCAGTCGTCGGGGTCGTACTCGAGGTCGCCGTCCTGGATGAGCACGAGCTCGCCCCGGGCGGTCTCGACCCCGGTCCGCACCGCCGCGCCCTTGCCCCGGTTGGTGCGGTGGGTGACGATGCGCACCGTCGAGTCCTGGAGGGCCGAGAGCACCTTGTCGGTCCCGTCGGTCGACCCGTCGTCGACGACGACGACTTCGAGTTCATCGGGAGCTCCACGGCGCGGATGCGCCGCAGGATCTCGGCCACGGTGTTGCGCTCGTTGAAGACCGGGACGATGACCGACAGGGTCCGGTACCGTGTCCTCGGCCGCCGCCGGCGAGGTCACCGACGGCGTGCAGGCACCGCGTAGATTCGGGCTCGAGATCGGCCCCGTGCACATCGTCCATCATGGCCGACCCCCGGCCCCTTGCGGGGTGCCGGAGGTGAAGAATTCGGCCGTCCGGCGCAGGCCCTCCTCCAGGGCCACCACCGGCTCCCATCCCAGCTCGCGGCGGGCCATGGTGATGTCGGGGCGCCGGCGGGTGGGGTCGTCGGTGGGCAGGGGCTCGTAGACGATCGTCGAGCGCGACCCCGTCAGCGCCAGCACGGCATGGGCGAGCTCGAGCACGGTCAGCTCGTCGGGGTTGCCGATGTTCACCGGGCCCGGTGAGCGTCGAGTCGAGCAGGGCCAGGATCCCGGCCACCTCGTCGTCGACGAAGCACAGGCTCCGGGTCTGCGACCCGTCGCCGTAGACGGTGAGCGGGCGGCCCTCGAGCGCCTGGACGAGGAAGTTCGACACCACCCGCCCGTCGCCGGGCCGCAGTCTCGGGCCGTAGGTGTTGAAGATCCGGACGATGCCGACGTCGAGGCCCGTGGCCCGGTGGGTGGCCATGGTGAGCGCCTCGGCGAACCGCTTGGCCTCGTCGTAGACGCTGCGCGGTCCGACCGGATTGACGTTGCCCCAGTACGTCTCGGGCTGCGGGTGCACGACGGGGTCGCCGTAGACCTCACTGGTCGAGGCCAGGATGAAGCGCGCCCCGTGCGCGGCGGCGAGGTCGAGCGCATGGCGGGTCCCCTCGCTCCCCACCGCCAGGGTCTCGAGTGGTCGGGCCAGGTAGTCCGGGGGCGACGCGGGGCTGGCGAAGTGCATCACGGCGTCGACCGGGCCGTCGACGGGGATCCCTGTCGCTCACGTCGGCCACCACCAGCTCGAAGGCGCGGTTCGCCGACGAGCGATGCCACGTTGTCGGCCACGCCGGTGGAGAGGTCGTCGACGGCGACGACGCGATCGCCCCGGGCCACGAGTGCTTCGCACAGGTGCGAGCCGAGGAACCCCGCCCCACCCGTGACGACGACCGCGCCGCCGGGTCCGGCGGGCGTCACGGGCGGCCCATGGCCACGTAGGAGAAGCCGATCCGCCGCATGGCGGCCGGGTCGAGGAGGTTGCGGGCGTCGACGACATTGGGCTCGGCGAGCAGGTCGCGGACCTTGGCGAAGTCGAGCCAGCGAAGCTCCTCCCATTCGGTGAGCACGACCACGCACGCGGCGCCCGTCGCACACCGCGTAGGCGTCGGGGAGGATCTCCACGCCCGTCGGGAACTCCGGGACCGGCCCGTGCACGGTGGGGTCGAAGGCCCGCACGGTCGCGCCCTCGGTCACGAGACGGCGCACGATCTCCACCGCGGGCGAGTCACGCCGGTCGTCGGTCAGGGCCTTGAAGGTGAGCCCCCACGCCGCGATGGCGCTGCCCCTCGAGGGACCCTCCCACCGCCTCGCGGATCTTGGTCGTGACCGACGCCAGCTGGGCCTCGTTGGTCTCGATCGCCCCGCGCAGGAGCGAGAAGTCGTAGCCCGACTGTTCGCCGATGTAGATCAGGGCCCGGGTGTCCTTGGGAAGGCACGAGCCCCCCCACCCGGGGCCCGGGCGGAGGTAGTCGAAGCCGATGCGGTGGTCATAGGCCATGCCGAGCAGGACGTCGCGCACATCGGCGCCGACGGCCTCGCACAGGTTGGAGACCGCGTTCACGAAGCTCAGCTTGGTGGCGAGGAAGGCGTTGGAGGCGTACTTGATGGTCTCGGCCGTCGCCGCGTCGGTGACGATCAGCGGCGCCTGGGTCGACGCGAAGAGCGCGCCCACCCGGGCCGCCGCAGCCCGGTCGTCGGCACCGACCACGATCCGGTCGGGGTGCAGGGCGTCGTGGATGGCGGTGCCTTCGCGCAGGAACTCGGGGTTCGACACCACGGCCACGTCGGGGCGGTCGAGGAGCTGCTCGACGAGGATGCGTCGACCCCACCGGGACGGTGGACTTGTTGACGACGACGGCACCGTGCTCGAGGTGCGGCGCGATCTCGACCGCCACGGCCTCGAGGAAGCTCACATCGGCGGCGCCGTCCGCGCCCTGGGGGGTGGGCACGCACAGGAAGACGAAGTCCGCGCCCCGCACCGCTTCGGTGGCGCCGAGCACGAACGTCAGCCGGCCCGAGTCGAGCCCGCCGATGAGGATGTCGCCGAGGCCCTCCTCGACGATGGTGGGCTCGCCGCGCGACAGCTGCTGCACCTTGGCCGGGTCCGACTCGCCGCACACCACCTGGTACCCGAGATGGGTGAGCACCACCGCGGTGGTGAGGCCGACGTAGCCGGCCCCGATCACCGCCGTGGTCACCTCGTGCGGCTCTGTCCTCTCCAGGGTCACGGTGCCTCCTTCGCCGGCGCCGCCGCGACCGGTCCTGCAGCCGCCACGAGGCGCTCGAGCCCGTCGCGCCATTCGGGCAGGAGCGCCATCCCCATGAGCCGGAGCGCGGCGTTGTCGAGCGCCGAATTGGCGGGGCGCGGCGCGGGTCGGGGCGGGTCGAGCTCGGCGGTGGTGACGGGCTCGACTCGGTCGGGGTCCTGTCCGGCGACCTCGAGGACGGCCCGGGCGAACCCGAACCACGACGTCACCCCGGCGTTGGTCACGTGGAAGGTGCCGGGAAGCCGCTCGGTGGCGAGGACGGCCAGGGCTCCGGCCAGGTCCGCGGTGAAGGTGGGGCTGCCGCGCTGGTCGTCGACGAATCGCATCGTGCCGGGTTGGGCGGCGAGGCGCAGCACGGTGCGCACCATGTTGGCCCCGTGCGCGCCGCACACCCACGACGTCCGCACCACCGTGGACCCCGGGTCGAGCTCGAGCTCACCCCCGAGCTTGCTCCGCCCGTACACCGACATCGGGTTGGTGGCGTCCCACTCGTGGTAGGGGCGCGGTCGAGGTGCCGTCGAAGACGTAGTCGGTCGACACGTAGACGACGTGGGCGCCGACGCGCCGTGCCGCCTCGGCGACGTGGCGGGTCCCGAGGGCGTTGACGGCATAGGCCCGGTCGGGGTCGCCCTCACAGGCGTCGACCGCCGTCCAGGCCCCGGCATGGACGACGACGTGGGGGCGGACCCCTTCGAAGATCGTCTGCACGGCTCCTCTGTCGGCGACGTCGAGCAGGCCGTGGTCCGCGGCGGTGACGTCGCACGGCGTCCTGGCGCCGAGCCGGCCCGTGGCCGGGTCGTCGGCCCGGCCCCCGGTCGGCACCCGCCCGGCCAGGGCGTCGACGACATCGGTGCCGAGCTGTCCGCCCGCGCCGGTGACGAGCACCCTCATGATCTCGTGGACCGCACGCGCTCAGCGCGAGCGGGACTCGCCCGAGGAGCCGTCGCCCGAGGAGCCCTCGCCCCACGAGGACTCCACCACCGGGGCGCGGTCCATGAGGGGCTCCCACCAGGCACGGTTGTCGGCGTACCACCGCACCGTGTCGGCCAGGCCCTCCTCGAACCCGATGGTGGGCGCCCACCCGAGCTCCTTGGTGATCTTCGTGCAGTCGAGGAGGTACCGGCGGTCGTGGCCGGGGCGGTCGGGCACGATCTTCTTGAGCGACTGCGGCTTCCCGAGCGTGTGCAGCACGGCGTCGGCGATCTCCTCGATGCTCGCTTCGACACCGCTGCCGACGTGGTAGGTCTCGCCGATCCGGCCGCGCTGGAGAACGGCCTCGATGGCGCGGCAGTGGTCGATGACATGGAGCCACTCCCGTTGGTTGCGGGTCGACTCGTACAGCGGCAGAGGCCGGTCGTCCAGAGCGTGCGCGGCGAACAGCGGGATGACCTTCTCGGGGAACTGGTACGGCCCGTAGTTGTTGGAGCAGTTGGTGATGGTCGCCGCCAGCCCGTAGGTCTCGACATAGGCGCGCACGGCGTGGTCCGCACCCGCCTTCGACGCGTTGTACGGCGTGCGGGGCCGGTAGGGGTGCTCCTCGGTGAAGGCGTCGTCGGAGTCGAGGGGGAGGTCCCCGTAGACCTCGCAGGTGGAGATGTGGTGGAACCGCGTCACGTCGGAATGGCGGGCGGCCTCGAGCATGGCCTGGGTCCCGAGCACGTTGGTCCGGAAGAACCGACCGGGGTCGATGACCGCCAGGCTGTTGTGGGACTCGGCCGCGAAGTGGACGATCGTGTCGATCCCGTGGCGGCGCAGGGTCTCCAGCGCGAAGTCGCCGTCGCACACGTCGCCGTGGACGAAGCTGATCCTGTCCTCCACGTCGACCAGGTTGGGGCGGTTCCCGGCGTAGGTGAGGGCGTCGTAGGCCACCACCGTGTCGCCGGGGTGCTCCTGCACCCAGTACCGGACGAAATTGGACCCGATGAAGCCTGCACCACCTGTGACGAGCACTTTCATGATGGGTCAATGGTAGACCGGGCGCCGCGGCCCACCCGGTGAGATCGGCGGGTTTCCCGTGCGGACCACGGCTTTTCCCTGCGGGCCGGGGATGGGGGCCGGCGGCCCGCGCCCAAGGGTCAGCCCGGATCGCGCAGGTGCACCACGTCGCCCGCCGCCACGGTCCTGAAGCACGCTCCGGTATCCACGATGAGGTGACCTTCGACGGTGATGTCGGTCGCCGTCCCCGTGAAGGCCTCGTCGGGGAGGGTGACCCGCACGGTCCTCCCCATCGTGTCGCAGCGTCGGCGGTACTCCGCCGCCAACCGTCGCCGCCCGTCGCGATCGCCCAGGTCCACGAGCCGGCCCTCGAGCTCTTCGAGCACCAGGCCGAGCACGGCCAGGGGCTCGAGCGCGACGCCCGACTCGCGCCAGAGCGACGTCGCGCCCAGCAGCAGCTCGGCATGCTCGGTCTGCGAAGCGCCCGGGGTCGCGTCGGGCGGGGGCCACCGGACGTTGAGCCCGAGCCCCACCACCACGGCGGGGACGCCTCGGCCCGCTCCCCACGATCCGGGCCCCGCCAGGAGGGCCTCGGCCAGGATTCCCCCGAGCTTGCGCCCCGACACCATGAGATCGTTCGGCCACTTGAGATCCGCCATCACGCCCGCGCCCCGCTCGCACGCTCCCGCCGCGGCGAGGGCCACCGCCACCGTGGTCAAGTGCAGCTCGTCCGCCGCCAGCGCGGGTCGCAGGAGCACCGAGGCAAGCAGGTTGGTTCCCGGCGGTGCCTCCCACCGGCGCCCGAGCCGGCCCCGGCCCGCGCTCTGGTAGTCGGCCACCGCCACCGCCCCCTCCGCTGCGCCGGCACGCGCCTCGTCGAGCAGGTAGCGGTTGGTGGAGTCGATCTCGGGGAACCGCCGGACAGGCCCGAATCGGGTTCGGGCCGGCGCGGGAACCGTGGTGAACGTGGCCGGCTCCCCCTGCCGCGGGCCGTCGGCGCACATGGCACCCACCCTACGGGCCGTGCCAGTGTTGTGGTTCCTCGTCCGAAAGGCACTGCGTGTTCCAGAAGGTCCTGATCGCCAACCGCGCCGAGATCGCCGTGCGGGTCGTCCGCACCTGCCGCGAGCTGGGCATCGCCACCGTGGCGGTGTACTCCGAGCTCGATCGCGACGCCCTGCACGTGCGCATGGCCGACGAGGCCTACCCCCTCGGCGGCCAGACCGCGGCCGAGAGCTACCTCAACACCGAGGCGATCCTCGACGCCATCGCCCGCAGCGGCGCCGACGCCGTGCACCCCGGATACGGCTTCTTCTCCGAGAACACCGACTTCGCCCGCGCCATCACCGCCACCGGTGTGACCTTCGTGGGGCCGCCCCCCGAGGCCATCGAGATCATGGGCGACAAGATCAGCTCGCGCCGGGCCGCCGAGGCCGTCGGCGTGTCGGGCGTGCCCGGCCGCACCGACCCCATCACCGACCCCGCCCAGGTGGTGGAGTTCGGCGCCGCGGTCGGATGGCCCCTCGCCATCAAGGCGGCCTACGGGGGCGGCGGGCGGGGCATGAAGGTGGTGTCGTCGCCCGACGAGGTCGCCGACGCGGTGGAGTCCGCCCAGCGCGAGGCGCAGTCGTACTTCGGTCGGCCCGAGATCTACGTGGAGCGCTATCTCGAGTGGCCCCGCCACATCGAGATGCAGATCATCGCCGACACCCACGGCAACGCCCTGTGGTTGGGCGAGCGCGACTGCTCACCCCAGCGCCGGCATCAGAAGCTCATCGAGGAGAGTCCCGCCGGCGCGGTTCCCCGACGACGTCCGTCGGGCCATGGGCGAGGCCGCGGTCACCGTGGCCAAGGCGTGCGGCTACGTCAACGCCGGCACGGTGGAGTTCCTCTACGAAGACGGCGAATTCTTCTTCTTGGAGATGAACACCCGCCTGCAGGTCGAGCACCCTGTCACCGAGATGGTCACGGGGCTCGACCTGGTCGAGTGGCAGCTGCGGGTGGCCTCGGGCGAGCCACTGCCCATGTCCCAGGACGAGGTGCACCGCAGCGGGCACGCCATCGAGGTCCGGATCAACGCCGAGGACCCCGCGGGCGGGCGGTTCGTCCCCTCCCCGGGCACCGTCTCCACCTTCCGGGCCCCCGGCGGACCCGGCGTGCGCCTCGACGCCGGCTACGAGGCGGGCGACACCGTGAGCCAGTTCTACGACAATCTCGTGGCCAAGCTGATCGTGTGGGGCTCGGACCGCGAGTCGGCCCGGCGCCGGATGTTGCGCGCCCTCGACGAGACCGTGATCACCGGCATCGCCACCACCATCCCCGCCGACGTCGTGATCCTGTCGCACCCCGACTTCATCGAGGGCCGCCATTCGACCCGGTGGGTGGAGGACCGCCTCGACCTCGCCGCGCTGGCACCGGCGCCGGCCGTCGAGGCCGCGCCGGCCGGCGAGGGCAACGACAGCGGGCCCCGCGTGCTGCGCGAAGTCACCGCCGAGGTCGACGGCCGCCGCTACGAGGTGCGGCTGTGGGTGCCCGACGCCTCCGCCGGCGGTGGGGCACGAGGGGGCACCCGACCCCACAAGCCGCGGGCGACGATGGCGGGCTCGGGTTCGGGATCGGTGATCGCCCCCATGCAGGGCACCATCGTCAAGATCCTGGTGTCCCCGGGCGACTCGGTCGAGGTCGGCGAGACGGTGTGCCTGCTCGAGGCCATGAAGATGGAGAACGCCATCACTGCCGAGAAGGCCGGCACCGTGAAAGAGGTCAAGGTGGCCGCGGGCGACTCGGTGGGGCCCGGCGACGTGATCGCCGTGATCGAGTGACCGTCTCGCGCTCGAGCGACCCCCCGGCGCCGGCGTGACGGGGCCAGGCGCCGACGTGGACGCGCCAGGCGCCGACGCGGCTGCGACCAGCGCGCCGCCGCGGCGCGCCAAGCGCCCCGACGCGGCTGCGGCCAAGCGCCCCGACGCGGCTGCGGCCAAGCGCGCCGCGCGTCAGGCAGCCGAGTCGCTCCGACCGGCGCTGGTGGAGCTCAGCCGAGCCATCCACCACGAGCCCGAGCTGTGCTTCGAAGAGGTCCGCGCCGCGCATCGAGTGGGCGACATGCTCGACGGGGCGGGCTTCGACGTCGAACGCGGCCCCTACGACCTGCCCACCGCGGTGCGCGGGCGCGTCGGGTCGGGGCCGTTGTCGATCGTCATCTGCGCCGAGTACGACGCCCTCCCGGCGGTGGGCCACGCCTGCGGGCACAACCTCATCGCGGCGGCCTCGCTCGGGCGCGGGGCTGGCACTGGCGGGCCTGGCCGACGACCTCGGCCTGTCGGTGACGGTGCTCGGCACCCCGGCCGAGGAGGGCGGCGGCGGCAAGGTGCTGCTCCTCGAGCGCGGCGCCTTCGACGGTGCCCACGCGGCGATGATGGTCCACCCCTGGCCCGAGGACCGCCTCGTCGCCACCTGCCTGGCCGTCGACCACGTCGAGGTCCACTACACCGGTCGCGCCGCCCACGCCTCGGCCTCCCCCGACCGAGGAGTGAACGCGGCGGACGCCATGGTGGTGGCCCAGGTGGCCATCGGCCTCATCCGCCAGCACCTGCGCCGCGGTGACCAGGTCCACGGCATCGTCACCAAGGGCGGTGACGCCCCCAACATCGTCCCCGAGGAGACCTTCGGCCGCTTCATGGTGCGGGCCCCCACCCTCGACGACCTGGCGCGCCTGCGGCCGCGCATCGAACACTGCTTCGAAGCCGGGGCTCTGGCCACCGGGAGCTCGCTCGAGGTCCGCGACCTCGCCCCGACGTACTCGCACTTCGTGTCCGACGACCCCCTCCTCGCCGCATGGCGGCACAACGCCGAGGAGCTCGGGCGGCGCTACGGGGCCGACGAGCGCCACGAGGCCTCGCCCACCATCTCGACCGACATGGCGAACGTGTCACTGGCGGTACCGTCGATCCACCCCATGATCGGCATCGAGTCCCACGGCGCGGTGAACCATCAGGCCGAGTTCGCGGCGGCATGCCTCGGGCCATCGGCCGAACAGGCCGTGTTCGACGGGGCGCTCGGCATGGCGTGGACCGCCATCGACGCCGCCACCGATCCCGCCTTGCGCGACCACCTGCTGGCCTGCGCGGGCTGAGGCCGGTGGGAGCGCCCGACACCACTCTGTGACACACGCACCGATGCAGGCACTGCCACCGACGGTCGGCGCCGGGGCGAGGCCCCCGTCGTCGAGGTGACCCGTCAGCTGGGCTGGTAGACGCCGAACACCTCGCGCAGGACATCGGACACCTCGCCCAACGTGGCCATGCGGCGAAGCGCCTCGCGCATGGGGACGAGCAGGTTCTGGCTGCCCCGGGCCGCGGCGGCGACGTCGGCCAGCGCGCTGTCCACCGCGCCCTGATCGCGCTCGGCCCGCACCCGCCGGGTGCGCTCGATCTGCGCCTGCTGCTGGGCGGGGTCGATGGGGAACACCTCGGTCGGCTCGGGGGACTCGTCGGTGAACCGGTTCACGCCCACCACGATCTTCTCGCCGTCGTCGACGGCCTTGGCGAACTCGTAGGCGGCCATCTCGATCTCACCCTGCATGAACCGGGCCTCGATGGCCGCCACCGCCCCCCCCATGGCGTCGATGCGCTCGAGGTACTCCCACGCGGCGCGCTCGACCTCGTCGGTGAGCTGCTCCACGAAGTACGACCCCGCCAACGGGTCGACGGTGTCGGGCACCCCCGACTCGTAGCCGATGACCTGCTGGGTGCGCAGCGCGATCTTGGCGGCGTTGGTGGTGGGCAACCCGAGCGCCTCGTCGAAGCCGTTGGTGTGCAGGCTCTGGGTCCCGCCCGAGCACCGCGGCGAGGGCCTGGAGGGTGACCCGCACGATGTTGTTCTCGGGCTGCTGGGCGGTGAGGGTGGACCCACCGGTCTGGGTGTGGAAACGCAGCAGCTTGGACCGCTCGTCGTTGGCCCCGAAGCGCTCGGTCATGATCTTCGCCCACATCCGACGGGCGGCCCGGTACTTGGCCACCTCCTCGAACAGGTTGTTGTGGGCGTTCCAGAAGAACGACAACCGCGGCGCGAAGGCGTCGACCCCGAGCCCCGCCGCCAGCGCGGCCTCCACGTAGGCGATGCCGTCGGCGAGGGTGAAGGCGATCTCCTGCACCGCCGTCGAGCCCGCCTCGCGGATGTGGTACCCGGAGATGGAGATGCTGTTCCAATTGGGGAGCCGCTCGGCGCAGTAGGCGAAGGTGTCGGTGATGAGCCGCATCGACGACCGCGGCGGGTAGATGTAGGTCCCCCGCGCCACGTACTCCTTCAAGATGTCGTTCTGGATGGTGCCGCCCAGCGCGTCGGGCGCCACCCCTTGCTCGTCGGCCACCAATTCGTAGAGCAGGAGCAGGATGGCGGCCGTGGCGTTGATGGTCATCGACGTCGTGACCTTGTCGAGCGGGAGCCCCGCCAGCAGGAGCCGCATGTCGGCGAGCGAGTCGATGGCCACCCCGACCTTGCCGACCTCGCCCTCGGCCCGCCCGTGGTCGGAGTCGAGCCCCATCTGCGTCGGGAGGTCGAAGGCGCACGACAGCCCGGTCTGGCCCGCCCCCAGGAGGAACTTGAACCGCTCGTTGGTGTCCTCGGCGGTCCCGAACCCCGCGTACTGCCGCATGGTCCAGAGCCGGCCCCGGTACATGGTGGGGTAGATGCCCCGCGTGTAGGGGGCCTCGCCGGGCGCGCCCAGCCGGCGCCCGGGATCCCAGCCCTCGAGGTCGGCGGGCCCGTAGACGGGCCGGATCTCGATGCCGGAGTCGGTCCGTCGCACCTCGTCGCCCACGTGTCCCAGGTTACGGACTGCCGGGCACCAACGCCCAGTCCCGGGGGCGAAGGCGCGGGGGTGTCAGGCCCCCGAGGGTGCCAGCCCGTGCGGCATGCACAGGTCGTCGTACTCGGCGATCACGATGGGCGCGGCGTCGTCCCCGCACGCCGGGCACTTCGGGTCGCGCCGCACCTTGAAGGTCCGGAAGGACTCCTCCAGGGCGTCGTAGGCGAGCAGCCGCCCGACGAGCGGCTCGCCGATCCGCAGCAGCATCTTGATGGCCTCGACGGCCTGGATGGACCCGATGATTCCGGGCAGCACGCCCAGCACGCCCGCCTCGGCGCACGACGGCGCGAGCTCGGCGGGTGGCGGCTCGGGGATCATGCACCGGTAGCAGGGCCCGTTGTAGGGGTCGAAGATCGTGGCCTGGCCCTCGAACCGGAAGATCGACCCGTGCACGACCGGGATCCGCTTGAGCAGTGATGCGTCGTTCACCAGGTACCGAGTCGGGAAGTTGTCGGTGCCGTCGACGATGAGGTCGTAGCCGTCGATGATGTTGAGGATGTTGTCGGCGCCGAGCCGCACGTCGTAGGTGACCACGTCGACGTCGGGGTTGAGGGCGGTGAGGGTCTTCTTGGCGGAGTCGACCTTGCGCTCGCCGATCCGGTCCATCGAGTGCAGGATCTGGCGCTGGAGGTTCGAAGCGTCGACGACGTCCATGTCGATGATCCCGATGGTTCCCACCCCGGCCGCGGCCAGGTACAGCGCGGCGGGAGACCCGAGCCCTCCCGCCCCCAGGAGCAGAACCCGGGAGTCGAGCAGCTTGAGCTGTCCCTCCTCCCCCACCTCGTTGACGAGCAGGTGCCGCTGGTAGCGGTTGCGCTGCTCGGGCGTGAGCGTCCGCGGCGTCTTCCAGGGGCGCCCCTCGTCCTTCCAGCGGTTGAACCCGCCGACGAGCGACACCACGTCGGAGTAGCCGAGGTCGGTCATGGTCTTCGCCGCGAAGGCGGACCGGACTCCCGCCGCGCAGTACACGACGACGGGACGCGACTTGTCGGGGATCCTGCCTTCGACCTGGAACTCGAGCTGCCCCCGGGGCAGGTGCAGCGCGCCGGGGATGGCCCCCTGCTCGTACTCGTCGGCTTCTCGCACGTCCAGCCAGACGACGTCGTCGTCATCGAGGCGCGGCTCGACCTCGTCGGCCTTGGCCTCGCGGATAGCCGACTTGGCCTGGGTCAACAGCTCTCGTGGCAGTGGCCACGACGATCACGACCTTCCGGGGTTCCTTCGGCGACACATCGTGTCGCTCCGGCACCGAAGCGCCCGAGCCAGACAGGTAAACCCTACCAGCCGGGTCAACATTCCCGTGGGTGGGGCCCGGTTGTCGGGTCGGGCCGGGTTGTCGGGTCGGGTGGGGCCCGGTTGTCGGGTCGGGTCGGGCCGGGTTGTCGGGTCGGGTCGGGCCGGGTTTTCGGGTCGGGTCGGGTCGGATGGGCGCGGGCGTGGGATCGGTAGCGTTCTCGCCCATGGAGCTGTCCGACGCCGTGCGCCGGCGGAGCATGGTGCGCAGCTTCTCGGGCCGACCGGTCGGCGCCGCCGCGCTCGACGACGTGCTCGAACTGGCGTGTCGCGCGCCGTCGGCGGGCAATACCGGGGGTTGGGACGCCGTGGTCCTCGTCGGGCCCGAGGAGACCGCCCCGTTCTGGGACGCCACCACCACCGCGGACTGGCGGGCCCGCTCCCGACGGTGGCCCGGCCTGTCCCGCGCCCCGGTGGTGGTGGCCCTCTTCGTCGACCCCGACGCCTACCGGGCCCGCTACGGCGAGCCGGACAAGGCGGCGCGCGGCCTCGGGGGGCCAGCGGGTGCCGTCGACGCCTGGCCCGTGCCCTACTGGTTCGTCGACGGCGGCTTCGCCGTGATGGTCATGCTGCTGGGGGCTCCGACGCCGGCCTCGGCGCGTGCTTCCTCGGGAACTTCCGGGGGAGGAGGCCCTGCGTCGCGCGCTCGGCGTTCCCGACGACCGCCGCTACATCGGCGCGGTGCTCCTGGGCGAGCCCGGTGGGGACGACCCACCGTCGTCGTCCCTGGCCCGAGGACGGCGACGGGCAGCCGACGTCGTCCACCGCGGCCGATGGTCGGGACCCCGGTCGTAGGCTGGCACGGTGACCCGGATCGCGGTTCCCGCCGGCGAAGGGGGCGACGCCGTCCAGGTGTGGAGCCTCCGCCCCGAGATGGGCCGGGCCGTGACCCGCCTCGTCGACGCCGCCTACAACAAGAGCATCCTCCCCGTGCGCGTCCGAGAAGGGGCCCGCATGCGCATCGCCCAGCTCAACGACTGCCCGGTCTGCCTCGCCTTCCGCGCCGCATCGGTGAGGGAGCAAGGCGTCACCGAGGACTTCTACCGCCACGTCGCCGACCACGACACCGCCGGCGGCTACAGCCCACAGGAGCAGCTCGCCATCGAGTACGCCGAGCGCTTCGCCCTCGACCACCTCAGCATCGACGACGCCTTCTTCGCCCGACTGGCCGAGTGCTTCACCGACGCCGAGATCCTGGACCTCACGATCTGTCTCGCCGCATTTCTCGGGCTGGGCCGGATGCTGCGATCCCTCGGGATCGACGAGACGTCACTTCTCGACGTCTGAGCCCTCGGGCGTTGTCGCTGGTGTTTGCATCCGCGTCGATGTTTGTGTCGACGTCCGCGCCGTATTGGCACCGGCTCGCGGCGCCACCGGGGCCCGAGGCGACCGACGACGAGCACGGTCTGGACGAGCGACAAGACCGCGATGTACAAGCGGAAACGTCACGACCGGGGCCGAGACCTGCTTCACGGTGAGCGAGCGTGATCGTGGCGTTGGCGAAGGAGCCGATGTAGATGCTCCCGCTCTCGGACTCGGGGTGGCGCCACGACTTGACGAGGGTGGGCACCCCCGCCAGAGCGTCGGCCGCCACAGCCGCACCCAGCGCCACCAGACCCTGCCTCGTGACGATCCAGCCGATGGTTCCGCCGACCGACAGGGCACCACAGATGTAGTCGAGCGGAGCCGAGCTTCCACACCGACTTCGGGTTGACGAAGGACGCCACGAACACGACGAGCGGACCGAACCCCACCATGAACGTCAGCAGGGACCGCAGGCCCACGCCGTCGTTGATCTCGACGGCGAAGGCGAGCAGCGGGGCGACGGCCCACAACAGCCACGTCACACGGTTGGGCTGGTTGCGCCCCCGCACCGTGTCCGCCACGTACAGCGCCTGCCCCACGGCGCTGATCGCAGCGCCGAGGTACACGAAGTGGACGTTGAGCACGGGCCCTCACTCTGCCCCAACCAGTGGTTGCAGGGGCGCTTGGGCTCGTCGTCGTTCAGGTGGTCAGGGTCCCCGGCGCCCACAGCGACTCGATCGCTGCTGGGCTCTCGGACAGGCGTCGCTGGCCATTCGGCCACGGCGTCGTCGGCCGCGGCATCGGGTCGGCCGCGGCGTCGGGCTCGGTGAGACTCTCGGATCGGGTGCGAGTCGGACCGCCGGCGCGGATCGGCTGCGGGACTCCCGTCGACGGCGTCGCCCGGGGGGACCGCCTCCCGTCCGACGAGGAACGGGCCCTGTGCGTAGGAACACCCGAGGGCCCGCAACGCCGCCACCTGTGCCTCGGACTCGACACCCTGTGCCACCACCGTGAGCCCGAGGGCGCGTCCGAGCTCGATCAACCCGCGCACCAGCGCCGCAGCTTCACGGCTCAAGGTGCTGGCACGACGATCGGCCTCGTCGCCCGCAGGGTGAGGGCCGACGCCGGACGCCGGGCCGACCCCCGGGTCGGGACCGACCGGCGACGTCGCCGAGCGCGGCGACGAGGTCGGGGGCGAGCTTGAGGCAGGTGACGGGCAACCGCTGGAGCAATGCCAGATTCGACTGGCCGGAACCGAAGTCGTCGAGCGCGACGACGACACCACGCTCCTGCAGGGCGAGGAGATTGGACTCGGTCGCAGCCGACGCCGCCGCCGAGGGCTCGCGTATGTCGAGCCCCAGGACCGACGGCGACAGGTCGTGTTTGGCGGTGAGCTCGGCGACCATGTCGAGAAGCGCAGGGTCCGCCACCAGCGACGGGGCCACCTTCACCCACACCCGGAAGTGCTCGGGCAAGGTCGACCCGCGAGTGCCGGGCGCTCAGGTCCGAGAGCGTCTGGTCGAGGACCCACCGACCCACCGGCACCGCCAGGCCCGCCTCGTCGACCAGGTCGAGAGGCGCCTGGGGCTGCTCGACCTCGGGCCCCGGTTGGCTCCATCCCAACATCGCCGACTCCCCGATCGCCACCCCGGTGTCGAGGTCGACGATGTCCTCGTAGTCGAGGACGAGCCCGTCGTCGTCGAGGGCCGCCGCGCAGGTCCTGGCGGTTCTGCGAACGCGGCCGACGACGTCTTCGCGCATCGAGGGGTCGAAGAGCTTCCACGACGCCGCCGCCCTCGTCCTTGGCCCTCCGCATGGCGAGCGACGGCGTCCCCGAGAAGCGTCTCGAGCGTGGGCAGCGCTCCTCGGGCGTGTCCTGAGGTGACGTCACGACCACGCCGATGCTGGCCGACAGCTGGAGCTCGACCTTGTCGACGGTCGTCGGTCGGCTCAGGTCCTCGAGGATCCGTGTCGCCATCTGACAGGCGAGGTCGGTGGTCGCCACGTAGGGGCACACCAACACGAACTCGTCGCCGGCGAACCGCGCCACAGTGTCGGACTTGCGGCGACCGCCCGACAGTCGTACCGCGGCCTCGTGCAGCAGGTCGTCCCCGGCACTGTGCCCGTACAACTCGTTCACCTCGCCGAACCCGTCGAGGGCGACCACGAGCACCGCCAGCGCGGCGTCGTCCTCGCGGCACCGCGCCATCGCCTCCTCGAACCGCTCGTCGAGTGCCGAGCGGTTGGGCAGCCCGGTGAGCTGGTCAGGTCGGGAGCGCTCGTCGTCATCCCGCTCCGGCGACGGGAGGATGGCTCCGAGCCCCTTGCCGAGGCCGCGCCGACGAGACACGACGGGCCGCTTCGGCTCGTCCTGCCCCCCCGTGACGTCGTCCATCAACTCAGTGCTCCGATCCCTGCGAGATCACACCGACCCCGCTCCACCCCCGGTCGCCCACGACCGTGCCGACCCGGGCGTGACGCACGTTCGACGTGAGCCTCTCCCGCAGGTTGACCTGCAGACACGTGGTGCACGCGCCTTGTGCATCGAGGACACGGGCACACCACAGCCGATCCTAGGCGTGGTGGCGGGCTTAGTCAGACGCCGGTCAGGGGCTCGTCGACGTGCGAACGTGCCTCGAAATGTGATGACGACGCCCCGATTAGGCGATCACCGGGCGGCCATGGACCACCCGACGTCCATCCACTCACCGGCTGTAGTTCGACGCCGCTCCCCTCCCGTTGTCTCGTGCTCCGTCTCGCTCTGACCCCGTGTTTCCTGTCTCCTCCTGCGCTGCTCTGTGTTCATGGACCGCCCTCTGCCCCCTGTACTGCCGCTGTACCCCTGCCCTGTGTTCTGAGATGCCGCTCCCTGCTCTGATCGTGCCCCGACTGTGTCGCTGTGATTCCGGTGTCGTTGTGATTCCGGTGTCGCTGTGATTCCGGTGTCGTTGTGATTTCCGTGTCGCTGTGATTCCTGGGTCGTTGTGATTCCTGGGTCGTTGTGATTCCTGTGGGTTGTGACCGGGCCGGGGTCACGCTCGGTGACGTCTTAAGCGGCTCGGAAGCGATGCCGACAACCAAGGTGTGTCGAGCCTCGAGACGCGACCTCGCGTCCTGCTCCGCCGCATGCCCATCGCGGGCACGTCCGCCCTGGTCGGGGCCGTCACTCTGGTGGCGCTGACCTTGGTGATCCTGACCGCGCTCGAGCCTGCGTCGGCCCGTGCCTCGATCTCGCCCACGGCGGGATCGGTCGCGTCGCGCCCGCCCATCAGGCTGCTCCACCCCCAGGCCAAGGCCCCGACGACCACCGCCGCCCCGACCGTCGCCGACACGACCCACCTCCGACGCCGGCCCCGGTGAACACCGTGAGCTCGCCCCGGGCGGCCGCGACCCCGACCACCCGGCCTCCGGCGCCCCGCCCTCCCGCGCCCCGACCGGTGCCCGTCATCACCGCTGGCGTCACACCCGATCCTTCCCCCCGCCAACCCGTCGGCCAACATGGCCGAGTCGCCCGACTTCGCCTCGATCTGCCGGCAGGACGGCACCCAGTCCGCGTCGTGCACCTCCGCCACGCAACAGGCGACGACCGCGGCGCGCGCCCCCGAGGGGCTCGGTGCCATGGTGCTTCCCGCCGGACTTCTCCGCGCTCAGCCCGGCCCAACAGCTCTTCGTGCTCACCGACATCGAACGCGTCGACCGCGGTCTTCCGCCGGTCGTCGGGATGGTGGCGCAGCTCAACACCGACGCGCAGAACGCGGCCGCGGCCAACACCGACCCCACCCCGTCGTCGGCACCGCCCGGCTCCACCGTCATGGCGTGGGCGTCGAACTGGGCCGAGGCATCGGGCCCACTGGGCTCCAACTACAACTGGATGTACGACGACGGGCCGGGATCGGGGAACCTCGGGTGCACCGCCGCCAACCCCGGCTCGTGCTGGGGACACCGCGACAACGAGCTCGGTTTCAACGCGGCCGAGGTGGCCGCCTCGCACGGGACGCTGGTCATGGGGGCCGCCGAAGCGACAGTGCCGTCGGACGGCCCGTGGACCAGTGACGCCATGTTGCTCGCACTCGTGACCGGGAGCCCCACCTACACCTACACCTGGGCCCAGGCCCAAGCGGCCGGAGCGCGCTGACCGGTAGCGGACCGGGGTCCGGTCGCACCGGCGGTGCCAGCCCAATAGGAGGTTGACGGCGAGGTCAGTGCCGAGGTTGACAGCGAGGTCGGGACGCGAGGGTGCCGCTGTCCCCGTCGCCGACCCGCCCGCCGGGCATCGGTCGACTCCGTCAACGTGACCTGGAGCTGCAATGACCGTCGTCCCCGTCCCTGTTCCTGTTCCCGTCCCTGTTCCTGTTCCGTCCGTGCGGGCTGGGTCTCTGCACCCGGTCCCCGACGCCGTCGAGGGCCCGGAGCCGACGTCGCCGCCGGAGGTCGAAATCATCCACGTGGTCGGATGGCCCGACCCCGTGATCGACCGGCTCGGGTACGACCCCCGCTCGCTCTATGTCGAGACGTTCTGGCTCGGGATCCTCGGCCCGACGTGCACATGGTTGATGCGCCGGTTGGCGGCCGGGATTCGACGACAGTCCCGCCGGGTTCGACCTCGACTTCGCCGACACGGCCCGAGCCCTCGGGCTCGGTGACCGCCCCGGACGCCAATCCCCGTTCCGCCGGGCGCTCGCCCGCTGCGTCGCCTTCCAGATGGCCAGGCGCGAAGGACCGACGACCTTGGCCGTCCGGCGCCGGATACCCCCGATGCCGCGGCGCCATCTCGATCGCCTTCCGGTCTCGCTGCAGGAACGACACCTTCGATGGATGATCCCGCCCCGGTCCTCACCGCTCCTCGAAGCAGGCGCGTCGCAACGCCCGGCGCCTCGCGCTCGCTCTCCTGGCGTCGGGCAACGAGCGGCCCGAGGTCGAGCGCCAGCTCGTCCGGTGGCAGGTCCATCCGGCGCTCGCCCACGAGGCCGCCCAGTGGGCCTGGGCCTATCGCACCCACGAGTCGACCGGCGCCAGGACGAGGACTCCCTGACCACCTGACGACCGCCGACGAGACACTCCCCGTGGTGTCCTCGTCAGCCCCGGGTGGTCACCGCGGCGGCCCGCCCCTGGTCGTGCTTCACGCCCGTGTCGCACGTCGGAAACGAAGCGTTCACGTGGCGGCCGTAGTCTGGGACAGTGGCGACCTTTCTGCTCCGGGTGGAGCTCCCCGACAGGCCCGGCGCACTCGGGGCGGTCGCCAGCCGGATCGGGGCGGTGCGCGGCGACCTGGTCGCGGTCGAGGTCGTCGAGCACCGCGAGGGCAGGGTGGTCGACGAGTTCGTCGTCGAGCTGGCCGACGGCGAGCATCTGTCACTGCTGCTCAGCGAGGTGGCCGAGGTCGACGGCGTGGCGTTGCAGGACGTGCGGCCCGTGTCCGGACGACGCCATGACCGCCGGCTCGAGGCCTACACCACCGCGCTCGTCATCCTGAGAGAGCGCACCCCGCACGGCGTGCTCGGGTGCATTGGCATCGCGGGTGTGCGCCGAGCTCGACGCCACGTGGAGCGCGGTCCTCGACGTCGAGGGGCTGTCGGTCATCGCGTCGCAGGGGCGCCCCCCGGCCACCCGTGGCTCGCCACCTCGCTCGCCGAGGCCGCGCTGCCGGCCGGCATCGAGGCGCAGGGACCCGTGGATGCAGGCCTGTCGCCCGGCGGGCCCGAGGACGGTGACGTCGGGTTCGTGGACCTCGCCGCCTGGGATCTGGTGCTGGCGGCGGGACGACCCGGCTGGCGCTTCGGCACCCGCGAGCGCGCCCATCTGGTGGCCCTGGCGCAGCTCGCCGACGCCCGCTGGGCCGACATGACCGAGCGCGAGCCCGGGATCTCGCACCCGAGCCGAGCCGCCGACGCGGGCTGCAGAGCATGTCCCGGGCCACCGAAGGCCCGCGACCCACTCTCCTCAGCCGTCGGAGGCGTAGTTCTCGAGCAGCTCCAGCAGGGTCCGCACGCCGAAGCCGGTCCCGCCCTTGGCGAGGATCCCGCTGTCCTCGTCCGAGCGCGCCGGACCGGCGATGTCGAGGTGCACCCACGGCACCTCGTCCACGAACTCGGCGAGGAGGAGCGCGGCCGAGATGGCACCGGCCTGTCCGCCCTTGCCGACGTTCTTCATGTCGGCGACCTCCGAGTCGATGTGCGACCGGTACTCGTCGGGCAGCGGCAGCGGCCAGGTCCCCTCGCCGGCGCGCTCCGAAGCGGCACGCACCCGACCGATGAGGACGTCGTCGGAGCCGAACAACCCGGCGATCGACATGCCCAGCGCCACCACGCACGCGCCGGTGAGCGTGGCCAGGTCGATGATGGCGTCGGGCTCGAGCTCGGTCGCCAGCGACAGCCCGTCGGCCAGCACGAGTCGCCCCTCGGCGTCGGTGTTGAGCACCTCGATGGTGCGACCGTTGCGGATGGTGAGGACGTCGCCGGGCTTGGTCGCCCGGCCCCCGGGCATGTTCTCGGTCGTCGGCGTGATGGCCGTCACCCGGACCCGCACCCCGACCTCGCCACAGGCCGACACCGCCGCCAGCACCGCGGCGGCCCCGCTCATGTCGGTCTTCATGGTGACCATGCCGTCGGCGGTCTTGAGCGAGAGCCCCCCGGAGTCGAAGGTGATGCCCTTGCCCACCAGGACCACGTGGGGCACCCGGCCGTCCACGGTGACCGGGTCGGCGGGCTCGTAGGTGATCTTCAGCAGCCGGGGCGGCTCGGCCGAGCCCCGGGCCACGCCCAACAGCCCGCCCAGGCGCTCGTCGGTGATCCGCTGCTCGTCCCAGACCTCGACGGTCACGCCGGGCCGGCCCGTCGGCGTGCTCGACCGCCGCCTCGGCGAACCGCGTGGGTGTCAGCGAGCTGGGAGGCTCGTTCACCAGGTCGCGTGCCAGGCAGACCGCATCGGCCACGGCGACGGCCGCGCCGGGTCCCCTCGGCCGAGCTCCGCCGAGTCGAGACCCGGCTCCGGCCACGACGAACCGCTCGACCCCGCCCCCTTCGTTGTCGCTCTTGTGGGAGACGAACCGGTACGCCGCCAGGACCGCCCCTTCGACGACCGCCTGCACCGCGACCGCGGCGACCCGACCCCGTCGGCGACCGAGGCCGGGACGACGAGCACCGCGGCCCCCGACTTCCGCCGCGCGGCCGCGCGGCCGCAGCGCGCCGCAGCGCACTGGCACCGACTCCGCACGGCGTCGGTCACGGCGCCGCACCGGTGCCGGACCGGCACCGCCTTGCCGCACCCCACGAACACCACGGCGGGTGCCTCGGCTCCCAGCGATCCCTGGGCGCTCTGCTCACCCACCAGCGTCAGGCTCTGGCCGACCTTGCCCTTGAACCCCCGCTGGCGGGCCCGGGCGGGGTCGAGTGCCGTGGACGAGCCCGTGTCCACCGACACTCACCGCCACGGTGCCCGGGACCCCGGGCGCCACGGCGGGCCCGTCGGGCGTCTCGAGCACGGGAACACCCACCACCGCCACCTCCACTCCCGCCGCATCGGCGAGGGCGGTGGGATCCTCGCCGTCGGCCCAGGCGACCTCGAGCAGCGCCGAGCGTGGGAAGGCCACGTCGGGGCTCACGCCGCACCTGCGCCGGGGGCGGCGGCTCCCGCGCCGGTTCCGGGGGCGGCGGCTCCGCGCCAGTTCCGGGCGCGCCGGTCGCACCGGCGGCGTGCCCGAGCGAGCGCGACACGATGTGCTCGCCCTCCTGCCAGCGCGCCATCGTCCACAACAGGTCCGACAGCCGGTTGAGGTAGGGCCCGACCTGCGAGCCCGATCCACCGGGCGAGCGCGGCCCCCGTGAAGCCCCGTTCGGCTCTGCGCACCACGGTCCGGGCCACGTCCAGCGCGGCGGAGACCCGGTTCTGTCCGGGCACGACGAACTCCTTGGGCATCTCGAAACGCTCGTTGAGCATCGTCGATGCGGACCTCGAGCGCGCTCACCATCTCGTCGGTCACGAGCGACGTCCCCGCCACGAGCTTGTGCCGGTTCTCCGGGGCGGTGGCCACCTCGGCCATGAGGACCCAGAGGTCGCGCTCCAGGTCGAGAAGGAGCGTCGTCGAGCTCCGAGCCCGGCTCGGCCTCGGCCCGGGCCAGGCCCAAGCACGGCCTGGGCCTCGTCGACGTCGCCGTTCACCTCGATGGCCGGCGAGTCCTTCGGCCACCCGACCCCCGTAGTAGAGCCCCGTGGTGCCGTCGTCGCCCTTGCGTGTGTAGATCTTCACCACGGCGCCGCATGCTACCGGCCCCTTCATCCGCCGATCCCTCACGCGTCGAGGCCCCTCCACCCCGACCGAGCCCCCCTTCACCCTCACCGAGCCCCTTCACTCACCGAGCCCTTCGGTTGCGCTCCCCTCCCCCCGGACACCGACCCGGAAGCCGACCACCCCGCGCGCCAGGAGGGAGAAGCCGGGCACCGGCCGTAGACTGTGGGGATCGTGGCCCCGACCGTGGACCCCCACCAGGCACCGCCTCCTGTGCTGGCGCACGGCGCCATGGCCATGGACGAGCGCGGCGCCGCCTATCTCGAGGCCGCCCGGACAGCGGGTCGTGATCTTCGACGGCGCCATGGGCACGAGCCTGCAGCTGGCCGACCTGACCGCCGAGGACTACGGCGGCCCCGCCCTCGAGGGCTGCAGCGAGGCCGTGGTCCTCCACCGCCCCGACGTGGTCAAGGCCATCCACCGCTCCTTCCTCGACGTCGGCTGCGACGTGGTCGAGGCCAACGCCTTCGGGGCCTTCGGGGTGGTGCTGGCGGAGTACGGCCTCCAGGACCGGGTCGAGGAGATCAACCTCGCCGCGGCCCGCCTGGCCCGGGAGGCCGCCGACGAGGCCGCGGCGGCCGCCGGCGACGGCCGGCCCCGCTGGGTGGCGGGCAACCTCGGCCCCGGCACCCGCTTCCCCACCCTGGGCCAGATCCCCTACCTCGAGCTCCGCGACGCCTACCAGGAGCAGGCGGCCGCGCTCATCACGCGGCGGCGTCGACCTCATCATCATCGAGACCGTCTACGACCTCCTCCAGGCCAAGGCCGCCATCAACGCCTGCCAAGCGCGCCATGGTCGACGCCGGCCGGCGCGTGCCCATCCAGGTCCAGGTGACCATCGAGCTCACGGGCCGGATGCTCCCGGGCACCGAGATCGGCGCCGCGCTCACCGCCCTCGACCCCATGCGACCCGACGTCATCGGGCTCAACTGCGCCACCGGCCCGGCCGAGATGGGCGAGGCCATCCGCTACCTGTGCCAGCACGCCCGCCTGCCGGTCGTCCGCCCAGCCCAACGCCGGGCTGCCCTCGGTGGTGGACGGCAAGATGCACTACGACCTGACCCGGACCAGCTGGCGGACCATCTCGAGCGGTTCATCACCGAGCTCGGGCGTGAGCGTCGTCGGCGGCTGCTGCGGCACCACCCCCGACCATCTCCGGGCCGTGGTCGCAGCGGTGCCGGGACCTGGTGCCCGCGCCGCGCCCGGCCGCGGCGATCGAGCACGAGCCCGGGGCCTCGTCGATCTACAGCAACGTCTCGTTCCACCAGGACACCTCGTTCCTCGTCGTGGGCGAGCGGACCAACGCCAACGGGTCGAAGAAGTTCCGCGAGGCCATGCTGGCGGCCGACTGGGACACCACCGTGGCCATCGGACGCGACCAGGTGAAAGAGGGCGCCCACGTCCTCGACGTCTGTGTCGACTACACCGGCGCCGACGGCGTGGCCGACATGACCGAGGTGGCCAGCCGCCTCGCCACCCAGGCCAGCGTCCCGCTCATGGTGGACTCCACCGAAGCGCCCGTGGTCGAGGCCGCCCTCATGTGGATCGGGGGCCGGCCCGATCCTCAACTCGGTCAACCTCGAGGAGGGCGACGAACCCGGCACCCGGCTCGACAAGTTCCTGACCCTGGCCCGCGAGTACGGCGCCGCGGTGGTGTGCACCTGCATCGACACCGAGGGCCAGGCCCGCACCGCCGACTGGAAGGTCCGCGCCGCCACGGCCATCCGCGACATCGCCGTGGACCGCTACGGCCTCGAGCCCTCGGACCTCATCTTCGACCCCTTGGTGCTGCCGCTGTCGACGGGCATGGAGGAGAGCCGGCGCGACGGGATCGAGACCCTCGAGGGCACCCGCCGGATCAAGTCGGAGCTGCCCGGGGTCTTCACCATCGTCGGGCTTGTCCAACGTGTCGTTCGGGCTCAACCCCGCGGCCCGCCACGTCCTCAACTCGATGTTCCTCCACGAGCTCGTCGAGGCCGGGCTCGACGCGGCCATCGTCCACGCGGCGCGCATCATCCCGCTGTCGAAGATCGACGAGCGCGCCCGCGAGGTCTGCCTCGACCTCATCTACGACCGCCGCCGCGACGGCTACGACCCGCTCCAGGAGCTCCTGGCCATCTTCGAGGGCGTCTCGCGCCACGTCGACGGTCACCGAAGACCGCACGGGGTGGACCGTCGAGCATCGCCTCGAGCAACGCATCATCGACGGCGACCGCAACGGCCTCGAGGACGACCTGGCCGAGGCCCTCGGGTCCGGGCACGAGGCCGCTCACCATCGTCAACGACTTCCTCCTGGCCGGGATGAAGACGGTGGGCGAGCTCTTCGCCACCGGGCGAGATGCAGCTCCCCTTCGTCCTCCAGTCGGCCGAGACCATGAAGGCGGCCGTCGTCCTACCTCGAGCCCTACATGGAGAAGGCCGACCAGGGCGGCAAGGGCACCGTGGTCCTCGCCACGGTCAAAGGCGACGTCCACGACATCGGCAAGAACCTCGTCGACATCATCCTCACCAACAACGGCTACGAGATCGTGAACCTCGGCATCAAGGTCGAACATCGCCGAGATGCTCCAGGCCGCCGAGGACCACAAGGCCGACGCCATCGGCATGAGCGGGCTGCTCGTGAAGTCGACGCTCATCATCCGCGAGAACCTCGAGGAGATGAACAGCCGCAACCTGGCCCACATCCCCGTGCTGCTGGGCGGGGCCGCCCTCACGCGCAACTACGTCGAGCGCGACCTGCGCTCGGTCTACGAGGGCCGCCTCTTCTACGGCAAGGACGCCTTCGAGGGGCTGCGCACCATGGACCGTCTCGTCGAGATGAGGAAGACCGGCGAGGAGGACCCCGCCTTCGGCCGCGAGCAGGGTGGTCGCAAGCTGCCACCCCGCAAGTCGCCAGACTGCCGGTCGACGAGCACCGTGGTGGCGCCGCCACGCGCGCCCACGGTGGCGGCCGACAACCCCGTCTTCACCCCCCCGTTCCTCGGGTCCCGGGTGGCCAAGGGCATCGCCCTGGACGACATCGCCGGCTACCTCAACCTCACGGCGTTGTTCCGCAACCAGTGGGGCTACCGGCCCGACGCGCGACCACCAGGGCGTCGCCGAGTCCGACACCGAGTTCAAAGAGCGCGTCAGCGCCGAGCTGCGCGAGGAGCTCGACAAGGCCAAGGCCAAGGACCTCCTCGTGCCCCAGGTGGCCTACGGGTACTTCGCGGCCAACGCCGAGGGCGACGACGTCGTGCTGTGGACCGACGAGACGCGCCGCACCGAGCTCACCCGCTTCGCCTTCCCCCGCCAGAAGAAAGAGCCGTGGCTGTGCATCGCGGACTTCTTCCGGTCGATCGAGTCCGGAGAACCCGACTACGCGGCGTTCCAGCTCGTGACCATGGGGTCGGCGGTCTCCGAGGAGGCGGCGCGCCTCCACGCCGAGAACCACTACACCGACTACCTGAAGCTCCACGGCCTCGGGGTGGAGATGGCCGAGGCCCTGGCCGAGTACTGGCACCACCGCATCCGCGAGGAATGGGGCTTCGCCCAGGAGGACGGGCCCACCCTCACGGGCCTGTTCCGCCAGCAGTACCGGGGCGGGCGCTACTCGTGGGGGTACCCGGCCTGCCCCGACCTCGAGGACAACGCCAAGGTGGTCGATCTCCTCGGCGGGGACCGCATCGGCGTGACCGTGAGCGACGGGTTCCAGATGCACCCCGAGCAGACCACCGACGCCATCATCTGCCACCACCCCCAGGCCAAGTACTTCGTCGCCTAGGAACCGGCGCGCTCCGGCGCGTGCGCCATGCGCCGCAGGGCGTGCGCTCTGCGCTCCAGTGGGTGCGCACTCCGCTCCGGTGGGTGCGCTCTCCGTTCCGGTGGGTGTGCTCTCTGCTCCGGTGGGTGTGCTCTCTGCTCCGGTGGGTGCGCTATGCGCTGCAGCGGTCTCCGAGCCACGGTTGCTGGCCGTCGAGGGCGAAGAGCGCGACGGCGACGGTATCCTGCTCGGGCTTCGAGGCACGGTTGGGGGGAACGCCGACCAGGTACAGGAAGCCCGGCTGCTCTCGCCGCGAAATTCCACGTGGACTGGCTGAACTGGAACGCCCCCATGTACATCCCGTTGGGCGACACCGCTCCGTAGTTGCCGCGCGACTCCGCCTGCACGACGCACTGGAGGAACGGAGGGAGTGCGGGGTCGGCGATGGGCGGGCCCACGCCTGATCCTGTTCCCTGACCCGGACCCGGACCCGTTCCCTGTCCCTGACCCGCTCCCTGTCCCTGACCCGCTCCCTGTCCCTGACCCGCTCCGGACTTCGTCGAGCCCGAACCCTTGGAGCCGGCCTTCTGTGCCGCCGCCACCGCACGCGCCGCGGCGGCATCGGCGGCGGTGGCCTGCGCGGCGACCGCCGCGGCGAGCTGCCCCGTGACGAGGCTCTGCTCGGACTCCATGGCGTGCTCGGTGTTGTCGGCCTGGTCGAGAGACGTGGCCTGTAAGGTCTGGTCCGACTCGTCCCTGGCCTGCTGTTGGCGCAGCGACGCCTGTTGGACTTCCAGAGTGACCTGCGCGCTCCGGAATTGGTCCAACGCCGTCTCGATGCTGCCGGTGGCGATGGAGGCGTACTCGTTGGCCGACTGCACTTCTTCGGCGTTGCCTTCGAACAGCGACGCCTCGGAACCGGTCAACACCCCACCGCTCATGTACGACGAGATGGCGAGCTCGCGAACCTGTCGGATGTCCGCGTCGAATTGCTGCTGGTCCCGGCCGAGTTGCTGGTCGATCTGCGCCATCGCCTGGGCATCGGCGGCGACCCGGGCCGTGGCCACCGAGTACTGCTGCTGGTAGGCGTCGATCTGCAGCTGCTCTTGGACCAGCTTCTGTGAGATGGCCCTCGCCTGCGCCTTCAGATTGCCGACCTGATTGGCGCCGGCGTGCTCGGGGAGGACGGCGAGTGAGCTCGCGGCCACGACGGTCGAGACGAAAGCACCCGACACGAGACGACCACTCCGGCGAAAGCGACGGCCTCCCTCGTGGACGCTGCGTCTGCTTGTCGCCGTGAGCCGGGTCGCGGTGAACCAGGCACGAGACACCCTGCGAAGGTAGCTGTCGATCGGGGTATTGACAAACCAAAGCGGCCCGCACGCTGGTGCTAGGCATGATCGGTGACTGCAACCACGTCGCTGAGTGAGGTGGATTCCCCCAAAGCGTTCGTGCCTGGTGTCCAGGTATGAACACCCGGGTGCTCACGTCGAACACGTCTCTTGACGGTCCTGTTGGGTTCCCGTCGTGCAAAGAGGGCCGCACCGATCGGTATCGTCGAAAGGGCAACCGTGTTCCACCTGCCGCGCTCTTCGAGCCTGCGGCACCGACGACCGGGAGGCCACCCATGGCAATAGATCTGGAGCAACGTCGCTTCGATTGGCGACAGAGAGCAGTCCAGTTGGCCTTCGAATTGGAACGTGCGCACTCCACCATGCAGGACCTGGGTGCCGCTCTCGAAGAGGGCGACGATGCCTCGGCCCTGCACATCGCCAAATCGGCGCACGAAGCGGTGGGATCCGTCGGCTACGCGGTGAAGGCGTTGCACAGCGAACAACCACCCGCGCAACAGCTGGCCAAGCCCGACGCCATCGGCTCCGACGCTCGCCATCGGGGGGTCGGGCGTCGCCACCATCGCGCTCGACGTCATGGTCAGCGCCATGCTGGCTCTCGCCGCCACCGACGACGGGGACGACGCCGACTTCCTCATCGGCGCATGCCTCGACGCCGAGAGCGCGTACGAAGTCAGTGCTGCTGTCGTGCACGCCGCGCCGCAGCCGCGACACCCCGGCCATCCTCGATCTCCGCCGCGCCTACGACACCGAGGGATCGGTCGCTCTCCGCAAGAGGGTCATCGATGCCCGGCACCGCGTGCGGGAGATCAGCGCCAGAACCAGGAGCGAGGCACGAGCCTCCTGAACAGCCGCCACAGGCAGTCCAGCGAACCGTCGGTGGCCCAAGGGCCGACCCCGGTACCGCGTTGTCGACCGACGGAAGAATTGGGCTCTGTGCCCGTGCATGTTCGAGCTGCCCGGGACACCCTCACAGCGCCAGGGTGGCGCCCCCGTCGACGACGATGGTGGCACCGTTCACGAAGCCGGCGTGGGCCGAGCACACGAAGGCGACCACCCGGCCGAAGTCGGCGGGGTCACCCATGGTCCCGGTGCCGCCCAGCTCGATCATCCGGTCCGTGGCGTGGGGGCCTGGGCACACCAGGTTGAGGGTGATGCCGCTCTTCTCGCGCGGCGAGGTCCGCGGCGGCGGTCTTCGCCCACGCCCGCAGGCCGCTGCGCGCCGTGTTGGACAGGGCGAGCCCGGGGATGGGCTGGACGACCGAGTACGACGAGATGCAGCACAGCCGTCCCCATCCCTGGGCCCGCATGGGGGCCAGGGCGGCGCGCACCAGCCGCACCGACGACAGCAGGTTGGTCTCCACCGCGGCCCGGATGGCGTCGTCGTCGAGCTCGAGTGCCGACCCCGGGGGTGGGCCCCCGGCGTTGGCCACCACGATGTCGAGGCGGCCGAACCGCTCGAGGGCCGCGTCGACGAGGAGCTCGGGGGTGGCCGGGTCGGCCATGTCCGCCGCCATCGCCACCACCTCCGCGCCCCGGGCGGCGAGGGCCTGCTCGGTGGTGCGCAGCGCCTGCTCCCCGCGCGCGCAGATCACCAGGCGCGCCCCGTCGTCGGCCAGCGCCTCGGCACTGGCCCGGCCGAGGCCGCGCGATGCCGCGGTGACCAGCGCCACCTTGCCCTGGATGCCGAGGTCCATCGGCTACGGCGCGGCCGGTCATCCGATGACCACGAGCGAGTGGTCCGCAGTGTTGAGCGGCTCGACCCCGTCCTCGCCCACCACCACGATGTCCTCGAGGCGCATGCCGAACCGGCCCGGGAAGTAGATGCCGGGCTCGACCGAGAAGGCGTGGCCCACCGTCAGTGCCGTGTCGTTCCCCGCCACCACGTAGGGGTCCTCGTGCTCCTCGATCCCGATCCCGTGCCCGGTGCGGTGGATGAAGTACTGGCCCAGGCCGGCGTCGGCGATGACGCTGCGGGCCACAGCGTCGATGTGCTCGGCGCTGACCCCGGCCCGCACCGCCTCCACCGCCGCCTGCTGCGCGGCGAGCAGCACCGCGTAGGTGTCGCGCACCTCGGCGCCGGGCTCGCCCACCGCCACGGTGCGGGTGATGTCGGAGCAGTAGCCGACGTCGTCGTCGAGCACGTACTCGCCACCGAAGTCGCATACCACGGTGTCGCCGGGCTCGATGACGCGCTCGCCGGGGTCGTGGTGCGGGCTGGCGCCGTTGGGCCCGCTGCCCACGATGGCGAAGTTGACCCGGCGATGCCCCGCCGCGAGCAGGCCCATGCTCGAGGGCGTCGGAGACCTGGCTCTCGCGCCGGCCGGCGAGGGGGATCTCGCCGTTCTGGAGCACGGCGGCGACGCTGTCGGCCGCCTGTGCCGCGGCACGCAGCGCCGCGATCTCACTGGCGTCCTTCACGGCCCGCAGTGCGGAGGTGACCGTCGATGCCGCCGTCCACCGCGCGTCGGGCAGGCGCGACTGCAGCGCCAGCAGCGACTGCGCCCAGGCCCGGTCCGAGATCCCGTAGGTGGCGCCGCCCTTCGGGCGCCACGAGCGCGGCCGCCAGCGCCACCGGGTCCTCGGTCTCGGCCCACGGCCGCAGCGTGACATCCCGCCCGAATCGGGCACCAGGGGGGCCTCGAGAGCGGGGACGAGAAGCACGGCGTCGCCCTCGCGGGGCAGCACCAGCAACGTGAGCCGCTCCAGAGGCATGGCCCGGTACCCCGTGAGCCAAGGCAGATCGGCCCCGTGGGTCAGGAGCAGGGCGTCGACCCCGAGCTCGCCCATCCGCGCCCGGACCCGCTCGATGCGCCGGCGGCGAGCGGCGTGGCGGTCGGTCCCGCTGCCGTCGGTCACGCCGGGGCTCCCGACGCGGCGGCGCTCGGTGCCACGTCGGCGTTGGCGTTGGCGTTGGCGTTGGCGTTGGCGGCGGCGGCTGCGCCCCGGGCGTGGTAGCTCGACCGCGTCAACGGCGAGGACTCCACGTGGGCGAACCCCATGCTCCTCCCCCACGGCGCGCAGGGACTCGAATTCCTCGGGCGTCCACCACCGCGCCACCGGGAGGTGCGCGGCCGTGGGCCGCAGGTACTGGCCGAGGGTGACGATGTCGACCCCGACGGCCCGGAGGTCGGCCAGCGCGCCCACCACCTCGTCGCGACGCTCGCCCATGCCGAGGATCATGCCCGACTTGGTCACGAGCCCGGCGTCCTTGGCCCGGGCCAGCACCGCCGAGACTGCGCGCGTAGCCGGCCGAGGGCCGAACGGCGCGCTGCAGGCGCGCCACGGTCTCGAGGTTGTGGTTGAGGACGTCGGGACGCGCCTCGAAGATGGCGGCCAGCGAGGCGGGGTCCCCCTTGCAGTCGGGGATGAGCACCTCGACCGCGGTCGACGGGCACCGGCGGCGGATGGCGTCGATCGTCGCCGCGAAGCCGGCGGCACCGCCGTCGGGGAGGTCGTCACGCGCCACCGCGGTGACCACCGCATAGGCCAGCCCGAGTTCTCCGACCGCGGCGGCGACCCGCTCGGGCTCCTGTCGCGTCGGGGGGCTCGGGGTGCCGGGTATCGACGAGGCAGAACCCGCACGACCGGGTGCAGCGCTCGCCGTTGATCATGAACGTGGCCGTACCGTCGGCCCAGCACTCGAAGATGTTGGGGCAGCCCGCTTCTTCGCACACCGTCACGAGGCCGAGGTCGCGCACCGTCCGCCGCAGGCCCAGGAACTCGTCGCCCATCCGGACCGGGACCCGCAGCCACGGCGGCTTGCGGCTGTTCCTCGGGAGCCCGGCACCGGGGTCGACCCCCGCCTGGCGCAGCCGGATCCGGAGGCGCTCGCCCGGGACCCGGTCGGAGAGTGCCCCCGGAACAGCGGTCGTGACAGCGGGCTCGGTCGTGACAGCGGGCTCGGTCGTGGCTGCGGGTTCGGTCGTGGCTGCGGGCTCGGCCGGGGCGGTGGTGTGCACCGACGTGACGTGGGTGGGCCACGCCACGTCCTGGCGCTCGACGAGACCGTCCGGAGCCCAACGCAGCACCGCGTGGCGCACGAGAACGTCGGCGACCTCGTGCACGGTGGCGTCGACTCCTTCCGCCGCGAGCGACGTCACCGCCTTGTCGTCGATGCCGCACGGGACGATGCGGTCGAACCACGCCATGTCGGGGTCGACGTTGAGCGCCAGCCCGTGCATGGACCGTCCCCGGGTGACGCGCACGCCGATGGCGCAGATCTTGCGGGGCGTCGCACCCTCGGGGTCGACCCACACGCCCGGGTAGCCGGCGAGTCGTCCGGCGTGCACGCCGAGCTCGGCCAGGGTGTCGATCACGACCTGCTCGATCCCCTCGACGTGCGAGGGCACCGAGCGCGGCGCCGTGGGCACGTTGACGATGGGATAGCCGACCAGCTGGCCCGGCCCGTGGTAGGTGACATCCCCGCCCCGGTCCGTCTGTCACGAGGTCGGCTCCCACGAGCCGCCGGGTCGACCAGGACGTGGTCCCGATCGGCGTGCACGCCCAGCGTGAACACGTGGGGGTGCTCGAGGAGCAGCAGATGGTCGTCGCGTCCCCGGTCGTGCAGGCCGCGCTGCAGCGCGTGCGCCTCGGCGTAGGGGACCCGACCGAGCCAACGAACCCGGAGCATGCTGTCGTCGTCTCTGTCTCGGTCCGGGTGTCTGCGGGCTCGGAGTGCTTGTCGACTCAGAGCTCGGCGGCCCAGTCGTGGGTGGCCGAGCAATCTCGGTCACCCGCGCCACGAACGCGGCGGCATAGGCCCCGTCGACGGCCCGGTGGTCCCACGCCAGGCACAGGAGCCCGAGGGAGTGGATGGCGATGGCCTCGGTGCCGTCGGGCTGGACCACCACGGTGGGGCGACGCTTCACCCCGTCGGTGGAGAGGATGGCCACCTGCGGCTGGTTGATGATCGGTGCGGTGAGGAACGTGCCGAAGGGCCCGGCGTTGGTGATCGAGAACGTGCCGCCCGAGATGTCGTCGGCGCTGAGCTTCTTGGTCAGGGCCCGGTCGGCGAGCTCGCGGATCCGCCGCGCCATGCCCCGCAGCGTGAGCTCTTCGGCGTGCCTGACCACGGGCACGATCAGCCCCTTGTGGTCGAGGTCGACGGCGAAGCCCACGTTGAACTGATGGTGCACGATGAGCGAGTCGTCGCCCACCGAGGCGTTGAGGTGCGGCCACTCGTGCAGCGCCTCGACCGTGGCCCGCGCCACGAAGGGGAGATAGGTGAGCGCGAAGCCCTCTTCGGCCTTGAACTGCGCACCATGGGAGCGCCGCACCCGCTCGACCTGTTCGTAGTCGGCTTCCAGCACCACCAGGGTGTGGGGGCTCGTCGCCTTGGACCGGACCATGTGCTCTGCGGTCCGGCGTCGGATGTTGGTGAAGGGGATGATCTCGTCGGTGCCGGCGGTGGCCGGTGACGTCGAAGGGGCCGACACGGGCGCGCCGGGTCGGGTCGGCGCGGCCTGTGCTGCCGGGGCGGGAGTCGCGGTCGTGGGGACGGCAGGGGCAGCCACGCCCGCCGCCGGCGCGCCCCCGGCCCGGCGCGTGTCGATGAAGTCGAGCACGTCCGATCGCGTGACCCGTCCGCCGAGGCCGGTCCCGGGGATCTCCGCCGGCGTCGATGCCGTTGTCGTCGAGCAGCCGGCGCACGACCGGTGACAGGATCCGGTCGCCCCACTTCCCGGAGCCGTCGCCGGCGATGCCCCCTGCCACGGCGGACGGGGCAGCTTCCTGCTCCGTGGCCGGGGCTGGCGAAGGTGGCGCGGGAGCGGTGGCCGGCGCGGCGGCGGGTGCCGCGGGGGCCGGCGAAGGTGGCGCGGGCGCCGGCGCGGCGGCGGGTGCCGCGGGGCGGGCGCGGCGGCAGCCGGAGCTGGGGCCGGCGCTGGCGGTGGCGCAGTGGCCGGGGCTGATGCTGCGGGGGCGGGTGCAGCAGGCTCCGCGGGAGCAGCCGCAGGGGCCGGGGCGGCGGCTCCGGCTCCGTCGGCACTCACGACCGCGAGCACCGTGCCCACGTCGACGGTCTCGCCCTCCTGCACGCGGATCTCGGCCAACGTCCCCGCCGCGGGCGACGGCACCTCGGAGTCGACCTTGTCGGTCGAGACCTCGAAGAGCGGCTCGTCCCGTGCGACGGCCTCGCCCACCGACTTGAGCCACTTCGTGATGGTGCCCTCGGTGACCGTCTCGCCGAGCTGAGGCATGGTGACGTCAGCCAACGTGCAACCCCCTTCCGGTGAGCGCCAACACTGTCTCACCGAACGCCTCGGACAACGTGGGATGCGGTTGGATGAACTGCCCCACTTCCTCGGGCGTGGCCTCCCAGTTCACCGCCATGTACCCCTGCCCCAACTGCTCGGTCACCCACGGCCCGACCATGTGCACACCGAGGATCCGACCCGCCCGCCCGTCGGGGAGCCGCTCGGCCACGACCTTGACCAGTCCGTCGGTCTCCCCCAGGATCCGCGCCCGGCTGTTGCCGCCGAAGGGGTCCTTCTTCACGACCACGTCGATCCCGGCGTCCTTGGCCTGCGCCTCGGTCAGGCCCGCGAACGCCACCTCGGGATGGCAGTAGATGGCCCACGGCACCCGCGAGTAGTCGACGGGCAACACGGCCTCCCCGAGGATGGCCTTGACCACGAGGATCCCCTCGGCGAAGCCCACGTGCGCGAGCTGCGGTGTGTTCACCACGTCACCGACGGCCCAGACCCCCTCCGCGGAAGTGCGCTGGTACTCGTCGACGACGACGAACCCGCGCTCGTCGACGCCCACATCCGTCCCCTCGGCCAGCAGGCCCTCGGTCAGCGGCCGGCGCCCGACCGACAACACCACCGCGTCCACGGTGACCGACTCGCCCTCGCCGAAACTGACCGTGGTCCCCGCGCCGTTGGGCGAGTGCCCGTGCACCTGCACCCCGGTGTGGACGTTGATCCCGCGCTTGCGAAACGAGCGCGCCACCACAGCGACCACGTCGTTGTCGCACCCCGTCAGCAACGACGGCAGGGCCTCGAGCACCGTCACCTGGCTGCCGAGATCCGAGAACATCGAGGCGAACTCGCAGCCGATGGCCCCGCCGCCGATCACCGCCACCGACGCCGGCAGCGCCTCGAGCGACAGGACCTCGTCGGAGGTCAGGACCGACCGGCCGTCGACCTCGAACCCGGGGATGGTGCGCGGCACCGACCCCGAGGCGAGGACGACGTTGCGCCCTGTGATCTCGAGCGTCCCGGCGCCGTCGCCGGGACCAGCGACGGGTTCGACCCGCACCCGGTGCCCGGGCAGCAGGGTGCCGACGCCGTCGAAGGTGACGATGCCCCGACCCTTCATGAGCCCGGCGAGGCCCTTGAAGAGCTGGTCGACCACCTTCTGCTTGCGGCCCTGGCTGACGGCGAAGTCCACCACCGGCTGCCCGGCCTGGACCCCGAACTCCTTGGCCCCTGCCACCGTGCGCACGACACTGGCGGTCTCGAGGAACTCCTTGGCCGGGATGCATCCCCGGTGCAGGCAGGTCCCCCCCACCTTGTCCTTCTCGACGACGGCCACACTCAGGCCGGCGGCCGCCCCGTAGAGCGCGGTGGCGTAGCCGCCGGGGCCGCCGCCGATCACGACGACATCGAACTCCGGTGCTCTGCGCCGTCGTGATCACCTCCGTTTCGGAAAGACTCGCCGGGAACTGCTCGTGTGTTGGGGAAACACCCCGGGATTGGTCCGTGTTCCAGCCTAACGGGGGCCACCCACCGCCCGGGGCTGGGTGCGAGGAGGGCCCAGGGGGCCAAGACCCGACACTCCCCTCGTCGAGCGTGGGTCGAACACGCACCCGAGGGAAGGACAACAGCGCTCGGAAGGGAGCGCGACGCCCCGGATTCTGTGGGTGTGGAACGGCCGGTGGGTGTGGAACGGCCGGTGGGTGTGGAACGGCGGGTGGGTGCGGGACCCTCGTCAGAGGTCGGGGGGCAACGGCAAGGGGCGGCGACCGGCGAACCCGTCCTCGGGAAGGTGCCACCACGCCAGGTCGTCCTCACCCAGCTGCCAACACAGCAGCACCTCGCGTCCGTTGTGCAGCGCGGTGAAGTCGATCAGCCCCCGATCGGGGTCACGCAGGACGATCCCTTGGTCCTCGAGCTCCGCCAGTGCCTCTTTGACGTCGAACGTCACCGCCGGTTCGGTCGGTGCGGGCTCCTCGGGAGCCGATGCCGTCGACTCCGAAGGTGCCGGGGCCGGGCCGGCGGGCAGCGGGGCACCCGGGAGCACGGCGTGGCCGTTCCCCCGTGCCGACGCCGCCAGGTGCGAGGCGCGCCGGATCACGCCCAGCAAGAGGCGGAGCCGGGGGAGGTAGGCCTGGGCCTCGTCGACGGTCCAGTACCGCACCGGTCGCCTCTTCCGACTACGAAGCAGCCGGGCCGGTGCCGCCGGTCATGCGACCGAGGAAGCCCGAGAGACGCTCGCGGATCAGGTCGGGCAACACCGACGTGGCCGGGAGCGGCGTGAACGCGTCCGACGCCGCCATCAGTGCCGCGTCCTCGTCGTCGGTGAGCTCGATGTCGGCGGCCGCCGCGTTCACCTCCACCTGCGCGGCGGAGCTGGCACCGGGGATCACGACCACGTTGGGCCGGCGGATCAGCCACGCCAGGGCGATCTGCGACGGGGTGGCGTTGTGTGTCTCGGCCACCTGCCGCAGCACGTCGAGCAACGGGACCGCCCGCCGCAGGTTCTCGGGATGGAAGGCGGGCGACGCCGATCGCACCATCCCCGTCGGGCGGTGGTCCTCGTCGTACCGGGCCGACAACAGGCCCTGCGCCAACGGGCTGTAGGCGATGATCAGCCGGTCATGGGCCTGTGCGTAGGGCACGAGCTCCTTCTCGGGACGGCGGTCGACCAGGTTGTACCGCACCTGGTTGGACAGCACCGGGCGGCCGAGCGCGTCTTCGGCGGCCTCCCACCGCGCCAGCGAGTAGTTCGAGACACCGACGTGGCGGATCACCCCCTCGTCGAGCAGCTGCGCGAAGGCGGGCATGGTCGACGACAGCGGCACCACGGGGTTCGGCTGGTGCAGCTGGTACAGGTCGAGGGCGTCGATCCCGAGCCGGCGCAGACTGCCCCGGGCCCGTTGCAGCACCACCGGCGCGACAGGAAGCACCGGGAAGATCTTCGAGGCGACGAAGGCCTCGTCGCGCCGGTCCCCGAGGGCCTTGCCCAGGATCCGCTCGGAACGCCCGAAGCCGTAGATCTCGGCGGTGTCGAAGAGGGTGATTCCCACGTCGAGGGCCCGTTGGACGATGGCGTCGGCCTCACGCTCGGAGTAGTCGGCCCCGTAACCCCATTCGCTCGAGCCGAACTGCCACGTCCCGAGCCCGATGGCCGACAGCCTGGCCCCGGCGATATCGACGTACTTCACGTGCGGCTGCTACTTCCCTTGTCGGGCTTCACCTTCGGGCCTTGTCGGGCATCTACTTCGGGGGCATGCGGATCCCGCCGTCGAGGCGGATCACCTCACCGTTGAGGTAGCTGTTCTGCGCGATGTGGGCCACGAGCTCGCCGTACTGGATGGGCTGGCCCAACTTCTTGGGGAACAGCACCGACTGGCCCAGGGCGTTGCGCTGCTCCTCGGGGAGCATCCCCAGCAACGGCGTGTCGAACAGCCCCGGGGCGATGGTGACGACCCGGACCCCGACCGACGCCAGGTCGCGGGCGGCGGGAAGGGTCATCCCCACCACCGCGCCCTTCGACGCCGAGTACGCCAGCTGTCCGATCTGGCCGTCGAAGGCGGCCACCGACGCGGTGTTGACGATCACACCCCTCTCGCCGTCAGCCAGGGGCTCGGTGACCGCCATGGCGGAGGCCGCCCGGGTCATGACGTTGAAGGTGCCCACCACGTTGAGGTCCTGGATGAACTTGAACGCGCCGAGGTCGTGCGGCGAGTTGTCGCGGTTGATGACCCGACCGACCCAGCCGGTGCCCGCGCAGTTCACGGCGATGCGGAGGCTGCCGCCCTCGGCCGCCTGGTCGACGGCGCGCTGGCAGTCGTCGGGGTCGGTGACGTCGCCGGCGACGTAGTTGGCGCCGAGCTCGCCGGCCACCTTCTTGGCGCCGTCCTCGTTGCGGTCGAAGATCGTGCACCGCACGCCGAGGGACGTGAGCTTGCGTGCGGTGCCCTCGCCCAAGCCGGACGCGCCGCCCGGTGATGACTGCGGAGATGCCGTTGAGGTCCATGCGGCGCATGCTACGGGGGCGCCCACAGGCACCGCCAAGGCGGGTCGACCTCAGGGGACGAAATGCTCCCCCGACACGCCGTACTGCGCGGTGGCGGCCTCGACGGCCAGGATGTCGACCCGGTCGTTCATCTCGTCGCCGGAGTGACCCTTCACCCAGGAGAACCGCACGGGCCGGGCCGAGTCGAGCGCGAGCTCGAGCAGCGACTCCCACAGGTCCCGGTTGGCGACCGGCTTGCCCGCCGAGTTGCGCCAGCCCCGTCGCTTCCATCCCTCCCACCACCGGTCACGGAAGCAATTGACCACGTAGGTCGAGTCGCTGTTGACGTGCAGCGGGCCTTCGAGCGCCTCGAGCGCCCGGATCACGGCGGTGATCTCCATCCGCTGGTTGGTCGAGCGCGGCTCGGCGCCGCTGGCGAAGGGCCCGTCGGGGACCGCCCACGCCCAGCCGCCGGGCCCGGGGTTCCCGAGGCACGAACCGTCGGTGTAGACGACGGTTTCTGTCCCCTGGGCCTCCATGCGACCCCCAGCATGCCCGCCCGACACGGCGGCGAGGGTGGAATGTCGACCTACCCCATCCGATCTCAAGGTTATCTGAAGGTGAACGAAAGGTGAACGTCAGGTAAACTGCCGAAATGACGACCGTGACGGCGACCACGTTCGGGTGGTTCCGAGACCCCTACCACGTCCACGAGTACCGGTACTTCTCCGAGGGCAACCCCACCAAGCTCGTCCGGGACTCGGGCCTCGAATCCTTCGACCCCCCTCCCGACATCCCCATGCCCGAAGCCCCGGTCCCCGCCGCCTCCCACGCCGGCCAGTCGGGGGGCGACGACATGCGCCGGGCCGACGACGCGGAACGGGAAGCCCCCTACGACCGGCGCGCCGCGTGTGACAAGGCGACGAGCGCCTTCCTCCGTTTCGGGTCCCCGGGCTGACCCACCGACCCCCGCCGGCTCGAGCCGCGGCCGAACTCAGCCGACCAGCGCAGCCGTGAAGCGCGCCGGATTCAGCCGGTGTCGAGCAGCGGTGCGCCGGTCTCGAAGCTGCAGCCTCCCGGCGGTGCCCGCCACTGCCAGGCCCCGGCCCCGCCGGTGAGGACGTATCCCTCGTAGGTGAGCAGCCCGTGGTGCCACGAGCACACCCGGGCCAGGCCGGCCAGGGTGCTCGTCCTGCACTGGGCGTAGGGCACGTCCCAGTGGTGGTTCTCGAGCCCGAGGGCGGCGTCACAGCCCGGCACCACGCACCTCGGGTCGCGCTCTTCGAGCGCGCTTTGGACGTGGGCCGGGACACTGCGTCCCACGTGGCAGACGGTGGTGACGTCCTCTGCCCTCGGTGCACGAGGATCTTGACAAAGGCGTCGGAGAGCTGGCGCCGGCAGCGCGGCCACGGGCACCGGGCCCACCCCGGCGATGGCACAGGTCTCGCCGTCTTGCGACATAGCCCCGCTCGAGGGCGGTGGCGTCGACCCGGATGCACACCGTCGCACGCGGGCCCGGACGCGAGCCCTTCGAAGACGAGTCCTTCGAAGACGGGTCCTTCGTGATCGCCTCGCCGGTGACGAGAGCCACAAGGGCGTCGGCGCGGTAGGCGCCCGGCGGTTCCTGTTCCCGGGCCCGGCGGGCCTGGGCGAACCGGGCGTCGGCTTCGACCTGGAGGACAGAGAGCAGCTTGGCCCCGGCGTCGGGGGTGAGCCTGGCGTCGAGGCGCAAGGCCCCGTCGGGGTCGGCCCAGTGCCGGAGGGACCGGCGGCGGTGGATGGCGAGATAGCGCGCCGCTTCTTCTTGGGCCGAGGTGGCCGCGGCGCGGACCAGCGGCGGCGCGTTCCTTGAGGGCCTTGAGGCTCTGGCGGGCCGCGGTGTCGAGCAGCTCGCGCTCGGCGCTTGGGGTGATGGGTGGCCGCGGCGGCGATGACCTTCACCTGGGAGCCCGACAGCTCCCCCCGGCGCAGGGCTTCGGTGGTCTCGGGCAACGCCCGCCAAGGCGCCGGCGGTGTCGAGCACCGCCAGCGCGTCGCCCAGTGCGGTGCCGGTCGTCTCCGCCATCCACGCCGCAGCCGAGCGGTGCCCCTCGTCACGCCACACCGTGGAGTCTCGCCGCCCGTCTGGAGAACAGGACCTTGCCTGCGGCTCCCAGGCGCTCGATCTCGGCGAACAGCGCCATCACCTTGGCCGCCTGGGAGGCGGTGACCCGGTCGGGGTCGGCCGCCGCCAGCCGGTCGGCGATGGTGCGGCGGGCGTCCTCCAGGGCGTCGAGCACGAGAGCCAGCTGTCGCATGAGGGTGTATCAGTGCCCCTCAGAGATCATGAGTGACACGAGTGTTCCATGAGGTGAACGTGGCAGATGGGATGGCAGGAGGGGGCGGGCTGGATGGCGTCACGACGGTGGGCGGCGGTGGGTCGCATCCACCGACGTGGGCACCCTCACCGACCCGCCCTGCACCACCCGAGGCCCCCCGTGTTGTCCGCAGTGTCGGCCTTTCGCCAGGAGGGCCGCCCGTAGCATGGAGCAGTGCTCTTCGACGGAATGTCGCACCAACTCCCCGACATCGACCCCGAGGAGACCGCGGAGTGGATCGACTCCTTCGACGCCGTCGTCGACGCCGAGGGACGCCCCCGGGCCCGGTTCCTCCTGATGAAGCTCCTCGAGCGGGCCCGGACCAAGCAGGTCGAGTTCCCGGCGACGGTCTCCACCCCCTACGTGAACACGATCCCGCAGGACCAGGAGCCGTGGTTCCCCGGCGACGAGTACGTCGAGCGCCGCATCCGCGCCTACATCCGCTGGAACGCCGCGGCCATGGTGAGCCGCGCCAACCACCGCAGTGAAGGCATCGGCGGCCATCTCGCCACCTACGCCAGCTCGGCCTCGCTCTACGAGGTCGGCTTCAACCACTTCTTCCGGGGCAAGTCCGACGGCGGCTTCGGGGACCTCGTCTACTTCCAGGGCCACGCCTCCCCCGGCATCTACGCCCGCGCCTTCGTCGAGGGCCGTCTCACCGAGGACCAGCTCGACCACTTCCGCCAGGAGGTCTCGGGCCAGGGCCTGCCGAGCTACCCCCACCCCCGCCTGCTCCCCGACTTCTGGGAGTACCCCACCGTCTCGATGGGCCTCGGCGCGCTGTGCGCCATCTACCAGGCCCACGCGGCGCGCTATCTCCTCCAGCGCGAGATCGTCGACACCTCGGCCAACCGCATCTGGGCCTTCCTGGGCGACGGCGAGCTCGACGAGGTCGAGTCCATCGGCGCCCTGGGCGTGGCGGGGCGCGAGCACCTCGACAACCTGATCTTCGTCGTCAACTGCAACCTCCAGCGCCTCGACGGCCCGGTGCGCGGCAACGGCAAGATCATCCAGGAGGCCGAGGCCATGTTCCGCGGCGCGGGCTGGAACGTGATCAAGGTCATCTGGGGATCGAAGTGGGACGACCTCCTCGCCCGCGACATCGACGGTGTCCTGCTCGACAAGATGAACACCACGCCCGACGGCGAGTTCCAGAAGTACGCCACCGAGACCGGCGCCTACATCCGGGAGCACTTCTTCGGCCCCGACCCCCGCCTGCGCCGACTCGTCGAGCACCTCTCCGACGAGGAGCTCCAGGCACTCCCCCGCGGCGGCCACGACTACCGCAAGCTCTACGCCGCCTACAAGCTCGCGACGGAGCAGGTGGGACAGCCCACCGTCATCCTCGCCAAGACCGTGAAGGGATGGACCCTCGGGCCCGAGATCGAGGCCCGCAACGCCACCCACCAGATCAAGAAGATGACCAAGTCCCAGCTACTGGCGCTGCGCGACCGCCTCTATCTCCAAGAGGAGATCCCCGACGAGGCCCTCGACGCCGAGCAACCCCCCTACTACCGGCCCCCCGAGGGCTCACCCGCCCACGACTACCTTCACGGGCGCGCCGCAAGGTCCTGGCCGGTCCCCTGCCGACCCGCATCGTCCGGTCCGGTGACGCCCTACGCCGTGCCCGACGCCGAGGTCTTCTCCGACATGTTCGGCGGGCTCGGGCGCCCAGTCGGCGTCGACGACGATGGCCTTCGCCCGACTGCTCCGCAACCTCGCCCGCGACCCCGCCCTGGGGCGCTACGTCGCACCCATCGTCCCCGACGAGGCCCGCACCTTCGGCCTCGAGCCGCTCATCGCCGAGTCCAAGATCTACGCCCCCGAGGGCCAGCGCTACACCCCGGTCGACTCCGACCTCATCCTCCGCTACGCCGAGGACCGCAAGGGCCAGGTCCTCCAGGAGGGCATCACCGAAGCCGGTGCCATGGCCTCGTTCATCGCCCTCTCGACGGCCTATGCCACCTGGGGCCGGCCCATGCTCCCCATCTACCTCTTCTATTCGATGTTCGGCTTCCAACGCGTCGGCGACCTGGCCTGGCTGCTCGGCGACGTCCGGGGCCGCGGCATCCTGGCGGGCTGCACGGCGGGCCGCACCACCTTGCAGGGCGAGGGCCTCCAACACGACGACGGCCACTCCCCCCTCCTCGCCTCGGTGAACCCCGCCGCCCACATCTACGACCCCGCCTTCGCCTACGAGATCGGCGTGATCATGGAGGACGCCATCGCCAAGATCATGGGCCCCGAGCCCGAGGACCGCTTCTGGTACCTCACCCTCTACAACGAGAACTACCCCATGCCGCCGCTCCCCGAAGGCGCGGCCGGCGACGCCGTGCGGGCGGGGATCCTGCGCGGCATGTACCGCTTCGCCGAGCCGGCCGAGGTGAACGGCTCGGGCCCGCGGTGCCAAGGCCAAGAACGGGTCGAAGAACGGGTCGCCGAGAAGGCCACACTGCTGCTTCTCGGGCCCCATGTGGCAGGTGGCCATGGAGGCCCGCGACATGCTGGCCTCGGACTGGGGCGTGTCGGCCGACGCGTGGTCGGTGACCTCGTACACCGAGCTCCGCGAGGACGCCTTCTCGGTGGAGCGCTCCAACCGCCTCCACCCCAGGCCGAACGAGCCGTCCCCTACGTCTCGCGAGTCACTGGAAGACGGCACCGGGCCCGGTGGTGGCGGTGACCGACTACCTGAGGGCCGTCCCCGACCAGGTGGCGCGCTGGGTCCCGCGTCCGTTCGTCTCGCTCGGGACCGACGGCTTCGGCCGCTCCGACACCCGGGCCGCGCTGCGCCGCTTCTTCGAGGTCGACGCCGCCCATCATGGTGGTGGCGGTCCTCAGCCGCGCTGGCCGAGACCGGTGACGCCAAGACCGACGAAGTGGTCGAGGCCATCACCCGCTACGGGATCGAAGCCGACTCCGCCGATCCCTGGTCCGACTGAACCGGGCCACCGACCCGAGGACTCGACAACGTCGCCTTGTCCGCCTTGAACGACATGGCCGACCACCGCGACCGCGCCGAGAGCACCGAGCCCAGGGAACCTGCCGACCCGATGGAGAAGGCGGAGAAGAACGAGCCGATCGAGCCGATCGAGCAAGCGGAGCCGATGGAGCCGATCGACAGGAACGAGCCCTTGCACCCGATCGACAAGACCGAGCTCTCCGACCACAAGGACCACCGGGAGCCGGCCGTCTTCGCTGGATCCATGCGGCCATCTTCTCGCACTCACGGGCGCGGCACCGGCGAGCCCGGTCTTCGCCTTGGGTGACGGACCCGGCCCGGCTGAGCGACCGCGCCCGGCTCTCCGACCGCGTCTGGCCGACCGGCTCGTCCAGGCCATCGTCCTCGTCGTCGACCTGGACTCCGCCCGTCGCCGGATGGAGGCACTCGGGTTCACGGTCCTGGAGGGAGGGCGCCATCCGGGACGGGGGACGGCGAACCTCATCGTGCCCTTCGGCGAGCACTATCTCGAGCTGCTGGCCGTCGTGGACGAGGCCGAGGCCCGGTCGTCGCCTCAGGGGCGACCGGTCATGGCGGCGTTGTCGAGACGGGGCCCGGGTCTCGCCCGGTGGTCGGTGGAGACGCGCGACATCGAGTCGGCGGCGACACGGGTCGGGCACCGGGTCGAGCACCGTCACCGCGTCCTGGTCGACGGGACGACGATTCGCTGGCGCTGCGTCGGTGTCGACGCGGCATGGGACGAGCCGTGGCGTTGCGCCTTCATGGCCTGGGACGACCCTCGCCTGCACCCGGCCCGCACGGGCGGTGCTCGTCCATCTCAACGGCGCCACGGGCTTCGCCCGGCTCGACGTGGCAGCGCCCGACACGGACGCGCTGCTGGCGTGGCTCGGTGGGCCAGTGCCCGACTGCGTCAACCTCTCCCAGCGTGTCGACGCGGGACCGACGCAATTGCTGCTGGCGTCCCCGTCGGGGGAGATACCGATCGTGTGACGAGGATCGGGTGCTCGTTCCGCTTCAGGCGCGGGTTCCGTGCTGTCGCTGGCGCCGGTTCGGCCGGGGTCACGTCGGCGTCCGCGCCACCATCAGCAGATGGGGGCTCAGCCCGAGCAGGGTCGGCTCGGTCTCGACGGCCCTGGCCGCCGACAGGATGGCGTCGCGTCGCAGCTCTGCATCGACGCCCCTGTCCCCGAAGGCTGGGACATCGAATGCCGTGTCAAGTTGCGGCAGCCAGGCGGCGAGGCCTTCGACCCCCACGACCTCGATGACCTCGAGCCCGGACTCCTCGGTCTCCGTGCGGAGCTCGTGGGGGTGGTGGAAGTAGGCCGTCGTGAACCACTCGGGTCGGCCGGTGGGATTGCGGTGCTGCCCCTCACGGAGGTCCCGCGCCACGATGTCCCCGAATCCCGGTTCGAAGAGAAAGCCTCGTGCCAGGCCGTCGAAGAGAGACGCGAAACGCGAGATCGCCGCCACGAAGGTCAAGCCACCGGGACGCACCACCCGTCGGACCTCGGTGAGTGCCCGGAGACGATCGGCTCTGTCGGTGAGGTGGTACAGGGGCCCGAGAACCAGGGCGGCGTCGAAACTCGCATCGGCTGCGGTGAGGTCCCGGACGTCTCCCACCTCGGCGGTGACACGGCCTGGTGATCCCGACACCGAACGGGCTTGCTCGACGTGCCCGGGCACTGGGTCCACGACGTGCACGTCATGGCCGTCGGACGCCAACCATTGCGCGTGCACCCCGGTGGCACCTCCGACATCGAGAATCCTCAGCGGCGTCTCAGGCAGATGACGGCGCACGATCTCGCGCGTCCGCAGCAGCTCGAGGCGTCCCGGCCCCTGCGTGATGCGTCGGTGCTCGTCGACCTGTCCGTAGTGCTCGAGGACCTCAGGGGCGACCGGACGCGAGCTCCCGGCCCTCGGGGAAGTCCTGGCCGGGGGCGGGACCTCATCCATGGAGCGAATCCTACGAGGAGGCTGTCAGCGTGGGTCGCGCCACATGGCCCAAACGACGGGACCACGAGGCACCTGGATCTCCTGGGTGACCTCGAACCCGTGGCGCGGCGTAGAAGGGGATGTTGCGCTCCTTCGACGACTCCAGGTACACGCGTTCGCCTTCACGGTCGCACCGATCGAGGACCGGGCCGAGAATGGCCGAGCCCAGGCCGCGGCTCTGAGAATCAGGCTCGGTCCCGAGCATCTGGAGATACCAGTGCCGCTCCTTGGGGTGATGACTGGCGAAGTACAACAGCCCCCCGGCACACACGGCTATCCGCGGGCCTACGAGGCGCGCGGTGGTGAGGCCGAGCCGGGCGTCGGTGAACCAACCCAAGGGGAATGTTCCCGGGGGGTTCCAGATCGCCGCGCACCGGGCATCGTCGGCGGTGTAGACCTCGCCGAACGGAAGCGACGCGCGCAGAAGCGACCGGAAGAAGGCGGGAAGCCTGCGGCGGCGCGCCTGAGCACTCGGAAAGAGCCAGACCGTCAGTGGGTCGTCATCGAAGGCGCGAGCCAGGGTGATCGCCAGCGCATCGACATCGGCGCGGTTCGCCTTGCGGGCCGTGTGGGCGGGCACGCGGTCCACGATACCGGCCCCGTTTGCTTGCAGCCGAAGCTGTGCGAGTGTGAATCAGCTCCCCAGAGCGGCGAGATGCTGCTGGTAGCCGATCCCGTAGGCCGTGGCCTTCCCCGAGTAGCTGCTGATGAGCGAGGGCTCGCCCGTGCAGCTGCCCACGAACCAGGCCCAGGCCAGATACGAGATGCCTTGGCGGTCCGCGAAATTCAAGAACGGCGGGTACAGGCTGTCGCCGCAGTCGAGCTCACCCAATTCGCCGACCACGACCGGCACCTTCCTCGACAGCGGCGTGAGCACGCTTGCCCAGCACGACGACTGGTAGCACGGGGAGTAATCCGGATGAGCCGGAGTGTCCCAATAGACGTGGATGCTGGCCGCCAGCTGCCCGATCGGGTCGACGGGCTCATGTTGGAGCCAGTGATCGAGGGCCCCGGCGTACTGCGGCCCACCGGCCATCGTCACGTTGGTGGCCCCCGTGGCACGAATCGCCCCGAGGAGCTGCTGCATGCCCGCGGCTCGGTAGCCGAACCCCGTGCAGGTACCCCCCGCGCTCCCGGCGAGGTCGCATTTCCAGGATGCGGCGGAGTCGGTGTTGCGGTTCGGGTAGGGCTCGTTGTAGAGGTCGAAGATCACAGCGGGGTTCCCGGCGAAGGCACGCGCCACCGAAGTCCAGAACGAGGGCGCGTACCGCTCGTCGGGCATGGGGAGCTGGCGCACCGCCTTCTTGGCAGTGCCTTTCGAGGACCAGTGCATGTCGACGATGACGTACATTCCCGCCGCGTTCAGCGCGGCCACGTACCTCTCGATCGCCTGTTGGTACGTCCTTCCCGAATACGCGGGCTTGACTCCCTGAACACCGAGCCAGCAGGACTCGTTCAGCTGGACACGAGCCACGTTGAATCCCCAGGACCGCATCCCGGCGATGGAGGTGGCACCGGCCTCCTGGGCGCCGTCGAAGATGCTGTTCTCGTTGACACACGCGTACTCGGTCCCTGAGGTGTTCGCCCCCCGCAGGATGACCGTGTTCCCGTCCTGGTTGACGAAGTGGTTGCCGCTCACGGCGATCGACAACGCGGGCTGAGCCGTCGCCCGCGACGCCGGCAGCACCGAGGCCGGGAGCGCAACCGCGCACGCCGTGGCGAGCCACCAGCGCAGTCTCACGGCGCACCTCCGATCGTCCCGACGTGTCCAAGACCCGGCCAGACAGTACTGCCGAGCCCGGCGGAGTGCCGAGGATTGTGCGTTCTCGAAGTGGCCGCAGGTGGCTCACGCCCGGAGTCACGAAGGGCAGTACCCATGCTGCGTCAGGAATGTCCTGAGCGCCGCGACGTAGGCCGTCCCGGTGGGCCAACCGGCGGGGCCGACGAGCTTTCCCTGCGCTTGGAGCTGGTTCACCGTCGACCATGCCGTGACGCCCTGGCCGACGAGGCATTCGTCGGCCACCCACGCCGCCAGGGCGCCGAGACCGTTCCCCTGGGCCCCGTCGAACGTCGTCATCCAGGTGACGGCGTCCTGAGACACCAGATCCAGATGCTGCCTGGTGACGTCGACGAAGGCGCCGTGGCTGAACTGCAGCACCTTGATCGGCATTCCCGAAGCGGCGTAGGAAGCGAAGGTGTAGGCAAAGGCGTTGTCGGCGGTGACGATCAGGGCGTGACCGCCGTCGGCGCGCAGCCTTGCGCCCGGGTTGCCCAGGTTGTCGTCGACGACGGGCCCGAGCCCCGTCGACGACAGCGTGACGGCACGGACGACGGTGCAGCAATGCGCCCCCCCGGTGTCGAGCCCGAGGACGAGGGTGGGCAGGCTCTGGCCGGGGAACGCGGCCAGACAGAGGCCGTCGGAATTCGGCGCCTGGTTCGATGCAGGGTGGGACGGCAACGGCGCGATCGGCCACAGGATCACGGCATCGGTCTGAGCCGGGGGCACGACCGTCTCGGAGAAGTGCCCCCCTCCCTGCACGACGACCGACAGTCGGGCACCGGAGAGCGAGGGGTCGTTCCCGGGTGAGACCGCGGCGGTGCCGGTGAGGGTGGCGGTGACGCGGCCCAAGGTGGCCGTGGTCGAGACCCCCGTCCCCGACGTCGTGGACCACAGATCGAGGGAGTTGCACGCGACGGCAGAGAGCGCCGGCTGCGGCGATGTCGTCGACGGGGTCGACGAGGTCGTCGGCGTCGTGGCGGGTGTGATCTTGTGCCCGAGTGGCGCCGAGCGCAGGGAGGAGAGCGGGATGGCGACTGCTGCGACCACAGCCGCAGCGCCGACGACGGCGAGGGTCACTCTCAGCCGGTGGCGGCGGCGGACGAGGGCCGACACCTTGCCCGGGAGAGACGATCGCACGTCGAAGTCGGGGGCTTGACGAAGGAACTCCTGTCGTAGCCGCTCGGCTATGTCGTCTCGTTCAGGCATCGTCGCCTCCTTCGAGTTGCGTTCGCATGGCATCGAGAGCGCGGGCCAGCCGGGACTTCACGGTCCCGGGCGACACCCCGAGGAGCGTGGCCATGTCGGCTTCGGTCATGTCCTCGAGGTAGCGCAACACCACGACGACCCGTTGGGCCGGTGCGAGAGAGGCCATCAGACGACCAAGGTCGACGCGGGCCCCGAGATTCTCGTCGGCCCCCGGCGACGAGGGTGGCGGCGCGGCCCGTTCGTCGTGGCGGAAGACGACCAACCGGTGCCGATGCTCCTTCGCCGCCAGGTTGACGACGGTCCTGCGGAGATACGGGACCAGGTTGTCTATCCGTCCGGCCGACCATTTCGGCCAGGCCCGTGCGAGAGCTTCGGCCACCAGGTCCTCGGCGCGGGTCGGGTCGCCGCACAAGAAGAAGGCGATGCGAGCCAGCCCGGGGCCGTGCTCGAGCATGACTGTCCGGAACGCGTCCTCGTGATCCACCCTCGTCCCCAGACCCGAGCCCTCCAATTTCTCCCCCACTCCTTCAACCCTCCGCGCCGGGTGCGTGACCGCCCTCACATCTGATCTGACCCCCCAGGCCTCCGATCGGTTCCACCGAGACCCGGGTGGAGTCCTGGGCGGCGCGGCAGGGCTCAGTAGGAGATGGGTGGATCTGTCCCATCTGGGACTGGTCGTCGTCTTGCCGCGGGAGGGATGGAGGGAGCTCAGGAGACCTGTTGCGGTGCCCGCGTGACGAGAACCGACAGCAGCCGCTGCTCCAGCCCGGAGCTCGGAGTTTCACGCATCGTCTCCGATCGCCGAATTCGCGAGCCAGACCACGCCACCGGGGCTCGCTCCTGGTCAATCACGGTACGGCCGAAGGAATTCGGGCGGGGGGATGCCGCCGGCGCGGGTCGTGCCGGTCTTCGGAGGCGTGCTACCGGTCACCTCGGGAGGCGATGGCGGCGAATATCTGCTCGAACACCGCCTCGTCGGCCGCATAGGGCGCGGCGGGACGCGGCCAGTGGACGACGAGATCGGTGACACCGACTTCGGCGTACCGGCCTGCAGTGTCGTCGAAGGAACCGATCGACGTCAGCCCCGGCGAGAGGCGGGGCCCGGTCAACACCAATCGGTCGATCGACTCGGGGTCGCGCCCTACGGCCGCACAGGCCTCGTCCAAGCGCTCCATCTGCCCGCGCACGACGCGCACCCCCTCGTCTGCTCCGAGGAGCTCCCCTTCGCCGGCGAGATCACCGGTGGTCACCCAGGTGCGGCCGTAGGTAGCGGCGAGCAGCATGCCTCGACGTCCGGTGGCGGCCACCGCAAAAGGGATACGCGGCTCCTGCACGCACCCCGGATAGGTGCGGGCCTCGACGGCGCTGTAGAACCTGCCGTCGTACGAGGTCTCGGATTGGCGGAGGAGCCTGTCGAGCAGTTCGAGGAATTCGGTGAACCGATCGGCGCGCTCGGTCGGCGACCATGGATCGTGTCCGAGCATGACCGCGTCCCACCCGTCGGAGCCAGCACCGATGCCCAGGGTGAGCCGACCATTCGAGACGTCATCGAGCGCCACGAGCTCGCGGGCGAAGGGCACCGGGTGCCGGAAATTGGGCGACGCCACGAGCGTGCCCAGCCGGACCCGCTCGGTGACCACCGCGCCGGCGGCCAGGAACGGGACCGCCGCGAACCATGTCGAATCACGGAGGGACCGCCAGGCCAGGTGGTCGTAGGTCCAGGCGTGGTCGAAACCCAGCTCCTCCACCCGGCGCCACAAGTCTCGAGCGGTCGACCACCGGAACTCCGGTAGGAGGAGGACTCCGAGGCGCATGACCCGAACCATATGCACTCCGGTGTCGTCCCGAATTCGTCCGAGGCCGCCGATTCATGGGTGCCGCCGATTCATGGGTTCCCCGGATCCATCGGGGTCTCTCACGAGCGTTTGAGCGTGCGCCCCGCGGATGCCAAGCTGCCCGCATGCCCATCGTCCTCGTCCACGGTGTCCCCGAGACTCCCGCCGTCTGGGAGCACCTCCGATCGGCGTTGTCGCGGAGCGACGTCGTCACGCCCCAGCTGCCTGGCTTCGGGTGTCCACGACCGGCCGGGTTCGGGTCCACCAAGGAGGAGTACGTGCGGTGGCTGGTGTCCGAGCTCGAGACCCTCGCCAAACAGGGTCCCATCGACCTGGTCGGCCACGATTGGGGCGGGGGGTTCGTCGTGCGGGTCGTCAGCACCCGTCCCGACCTGGTGCGCTCATGGGTCACCGATGCCGCGGGGATCGGCGACGTCAATTTCGAGTGGCACGACTTCGCCAAGATCTGGCAGACCCCGGGAGAGGGTGAGGAATTCTTCGAGCAGCAGCTGGCCACGCCGCCCGAGGAGCGCGGACCGGTCTTCGAGATGTTCGGGGTGCCGGCCGACAGGGCCGTGTCCCTCGCCAGTTGGGGCGACCCGGTGATGTCGGAGAGCATTCTCGCCCTCTACCGCTCTGCAGTGGACGTCGGACGCGAATGGGGACCGGACTTCCGAGACATCCCCAAGCCGGGTCTCGTACTCGTTCCCAGCGAAGACCCCTTCCTGTCCGCCGACGGTGCCGCCGTCTCGGCCCGCCGGGCCGGAGCGGCGTTGGAGACGCTCGAAGGCATCGGGCACTGGTGGATGCTTCAGGACCCGGCCCGCGCCGCGCAGGTCCTCGAGTCCTTCTGGTCGTCGCTCGACTGAGAGGAAGTGCGTCGTCGTGGAATTCGAGGACTGGACCAAGAGGTTGAAGCTGGCGCTCGGGGCCGATGCGAAGGTTCGCCTGCGCGAGCTGTTCGCATCGGGTGGTGTCTTCAGCGACCCCGTCACCGCGCCCACGACCGACATCAAATCGGTCGAGGACATCACCGACGCGTCGTTTCCCGACTGGCAACAAGAAGTCACGTCGTCACACGGAGACCCGACCGGAGGCGCTTTCGAGTGGACCGGGCGCGGCACGCTGGGGGCGATCCGCATCGAGATGCACGGATGCACGATGGTCGAGCTCGACACCGACGGACAGGTCACCAGGTGGCGCGACTACTTCGACCTCAAGGAGATCGAGACCCAGATGGGCGCCACCATCGAGGAGTACCAGAAGCCCTGAGCGCTGACCGGGCCCCGACTCGCCAGGCTCCTACCCGACGCCACACCTGTTCCCACTCACAGTCGAATCCACCGTCGGATGCCGTTCGAGGTGCGCACCGACCACAATCCATCGTCTTCTGCCATCTCACGGATGACCCGCTCTTCACCCTCGAGATAATCGGGCTCGCCATCGATGTAGTTGACCTCGATGCAGTGACTCTCCTCGTACCACACGAGGCTTGCGATCTCCCCCTTGAACATCTACGTCGCACCACGGCCGACGACGTGGTGGATGGCTCGACCCACATGAGGAGCCTGGCGCCACAACGAGGCGCCGCCCCGGCGACCTCCTGGGGGACGAGATCGCAAGGGCGACACCCGGCGCATCGCGGGGATGAGCACTATCGGACTCACTGCGACAGCTCCTCTCCTCCGATCAAAGTGGGCAAGGGTGCCGCTTGGGCCAGTGAGTTCCGCTTAAAGTTCACGCTGATCGCGGCGTGGGAACATCGGTAGATGAGCACTGAAGGGGCAACGCCCCGACCTCTAGAGAACGCGGTCATCGGGGCACTCCCCGTTTTCGATGGTGTCGACCGACACCCTTGCTCCGCTGGATGCGACCCCGACGGCTAACGTCCCCCCGTCAGAGTGAACACCACATGTTGCCTGGCAATCGATCTGCGAGCGTTCTTGGCTTGCACCACAATCATGTAGCTCCTGTTGGAATCTGACCTGAGTGCAGTTCCCGAGATGGTCGCCGTTCCCCTGCCATTGGTGAACACCAGACCCTTCGGGAGTTTCCCGGAGAGTTTCGTGACCACTGGGGTAGGCACACCTGTGGTCGTTACCTGGAACGAGAACGGTGTCCCCGCCGTGACCGACGCCGAGGCCGAGCTGGTGATGGTGGGCGACGGGCTGACTAGGGCATTGAACTGCACGGCGGGCACATACCACGGTGCCCCCGGCCCGCTCACGCTCCAGCACCCGGAGTTCGTCCCGTTATTGGAGGGGTAACCAGTAGGCTCATCGATTCGAAACACGTTGAGCCCAGCTGCTCCGCCGTCGCAGTAGTTGCTTTGATACCCATTGCCATATCCGTATCGGTATACCGTTCCTTGATACGGGTCGCTTCCCACACTCGGTGACGCCGGCTCTTGCGACATCGCCACATTCAACGAGTCAGAGGGAGTACTCATGCCGAGGGGATGTAGCCCGGCGGTGTTGGTGTTGAAAGTGATCCCGTAGATGACACTGGTGGGAAGCGTCACATGCCCAAAGGTGAACTCGATGTCGGTAAAGTACCCGTTGAAACACGTTCCCAACCCAGCGTCATACCACTTGGTGGGGGCGCTGGGACAGTCAATGGGATCGGCTGAGGGACGATAGGGAATGTTGAAGGTCTGGGTGTCGGTGGCAAGCAACGATCCCACTGTTGAGGGACCATTGGACGTAGCCGGACCCACGCCGAAGATGTTCAAGGTAATGGGCACGCTGAAAGTCGCTCCCGGCGTGGTCGCACACGGACTAGGACTCCCGTTCCAACCTCCTGCTTGACAAGCCCAGCTACTCATCTGAACGACCGCGCTGTTCAAGACCCGGGCTGACCCACCTAAAGTGATCTGGTTGCCCAACTCACCCGTCCCTGTCGCTTCAAAGCTTTCGCTGGGTACGTTGCCAGGATTGGGATCGATGATGCTGTCGTAGATGACTGGATCATGATTGCTGACCCTGTGATGGTGCGGCTTGGCGGAAGCAATTGGTGACGTCACCGCCACCGCAAAACCGAGAACGGACAGAGCCACAACTCCGACAAGGAACTTCCGCACTTTGCTCTTTCCTTCCTCAGCGAAGGCGCGACCAACGTCCGACAACGGCAAGTCGTTCTTCTCTGGGACTCGTAGACGCGTTGCGATTCACCTTCGCGTGCGGAGTGCTCTGTGACAATCCTCAACAATGAGGAGCCTGGTGCTGTGTCGACATGGCGCTCGGTAACCCCGCGACGACAGATCAATCTGACGTGGTGTCGGGCATAGGGGCGCCGAAGCATGCACGTGTGCCAACACGGCGACGACGAGCATGGTGACGTGTCGAGATGGCACGGTACCTTGCCGCAGAGGCAACGCACACTGTCATTCCGTGAACGGCAGACGCCGCCTATTCACAAACAATTGCCAAGTGTGAATCGCGCGGCGGGGGCGCAGCGCGAATGACGGTGGCATAGTGCTCGCCGGAACGAGCCCCGGTTGCGGTCAGCGGTTGCTTCGCCAATCCGGATGCAGGGCGCGTTCGCGGGCGAAACGCTGGGCCGAGATCGTCGTGCCATTGAGCGTCGAACGCTCCTCTGGCGTCACGACTGACGGACCCCCGGCCAACCACGCCACCACCGAGCCCGGGACCGACGGTGGCGCCCCAGGAAACCGGCCCGCCAGCCCGAGCCGCTGCTGTGCCAGAACCATCCGCTCGGTCAGGACGAATCCGGGCTCGACGTTCACGATAAAGATCCCCCGAGGGCCGAGCTCGACGGCGAGGATGCCGGCCACCCTGTGGAAGGCCCCCTTGGTCACCGCATACCCGAGGCCCCATCCGCCCTCGCCCGTGGGTGCGAGTGGATCACTCGTCGCCACCGCGGACGTGATGTCGATGATGGTGCCCTCGCCGCGCTCGAGCATGCCGGGGAGCACCGACTTGATCAGCACCAACTGCGCCACGACGTTCGCCTGGAGCTTGGTCGTCACCATGTCGAGATCGAGATCGAGGAATCGCTCCATGCTCCCCGGGCCGGTGTGGACGGCGTTGTTGACGAGCACGTCCACGCGCCCCCACTCGTCGAGCGACCTGCTGCGTGGCGGCGACGAGCGATGCCCTGTCGAGGAGGTCGGCCCGTATCGAAAGGGCGGCGGCGCCGGCCGCCTCGATCTCGAGCTTCGTCGACTCGAGGCTCCCGGGGATGGGCTCGCCCCGGACCGAGCCCGACTCGTCGAAGGCCTCACCCTCCCGCACGGTGCGGGCGATGATGGCGACGTCGAAACCCGCAGATGCGAGTGCGATGGCAGATGCCCTGCCGATGCCGCGGCTGGCGCCGGTCACGAGGGCGATGCGTCGGTCGACGGACACGACCGGGGTCAGAGTATCGAGCACCTGCCCGTGCACACGACTCGGCCGGGATGTTGCCGGGCCCGGCCTGGGCGGCCGGGACGAACCGGCTGAGGTCAGGCCGACGCCTTCTCCCGCCGACTGGCGGCCCGCAGCTTGCGCCGCTCCCGCTCGTTGGTCCCCGCCCAGTACCCGACAAGATCCGGAACGGCGAGCGCGTACCTCAGGCACTCGGCACGGACCGTGCACCGCGCGCACAACTGCTTGGCGCGTGCCGTGGGACCGCCACGATCGGGGATGAACATCTCGACACGTTCCCCGCGACAGGCGCCGAGGGTCTGCCAGCGCGGGCCGACGCAGCAGCTGGACGACCACCGAAGAGACGCTCTCGGCATCGGCCTCGTCTGCGGTCACGCGGTGGTCTCCGCGGACATTGCGAGGCTGGTCATGTCCAGACTTTCGACACTCCCCGCAGGGCCTTTAGCAAGCAGGAACGAGCGCCACGCTATGTGGGCACGACTAGGCATGGGCACGTGCCCGACCACGTTCTGCGGTTGGTCCCGGAAATCTTGTACCGTGAGCCCTTGACAGTCGGAACGATGAACCGCAGGATCCATGTTCACGGCGGTTAGCCTCGGATAGTATGGGAGCAGAGACCGACGAAAGGGTCATGCTCGTCGGAACGGCATCCTCGCGGCGATCGTGAAGGAGGCGAGCCCTCACAGGGCTTCTTCGGCCCCTTCTCGCTCGACGACATCCTGCATGCATGGCTCGAGCATGACGCCGACGACCATCGCCAAACTCCCCGACCCACCGGGAAGCGCGGGGTCTTCGATCGAGCCAACGCCGCAACTACTGGTTCTACGAGGGTTGTCACGCCCTCGAGGAAGGCGCCTGGATGGCCGAGGTCGGCGACGGCAAGTTCGCCATCGCGTCGCTCAAGGTGCTGATGTCGCAGATGCTCCACTCCGAGCGCAGCAGCCGGGACTGAGCCCGCTTCCCGACCCTCGGCGCGGCGACTGGCCACCACCGCAGGAGTCGCTAGGTACGCTCGCGTCTCGTGGAACTTCATCTCAGCCAGGACCCCGAAGCCGACGCCCTGCTCTCGAAGAACTCCTTCGCCCTTGCTCGTCGGGATGGTCCTCGACCAGCAGGTTCCCTTGGAGTGGGCCTTCGCGAGCCCGCTGGAGCTCCAGCGACGTCTGGGCAAGGCGCTCGACCCCAAGCGCATCGCCCAGATGGACCCCGAGGCCCTGGCGGCCGCCTTCTCGTCGAGGCCCGCACTGCACCGCTACCCCGGGTCGATGGCGGCCCGTGTCCAGGAGCTGGCCAAGCTCGTCGTCGAGCGCTACCGCGGCAAGCCCGAAGAGATCTGGAACGAGGCGACTCGGGAGACGACCTCTTCCGGCGCGTGAAGGAGCTCCCGGGGTTCGGCGAGCAGAAGGCCAAGATCTTCGTCGCGCTCCTGGGCAAGCAACTCGGCGTTCGGCCCGACGGCTGGGAGTCGGTGAGCACGCCTTTCAGCGACCCGGGCAGCTTCCGCTCGGTGGCCGACATCACCGATGCCGAGACCCTCAACCGGGTACGGGCGTTCAAACAAGCACTGAAGGCCGCCAACAAGGCCAAGGCGACCGGCCGACGAGGCCGTCTCCCCCACGACTCGTGCGGGGCGTTCAGAACCAAGGCGTCCGTCAAGGGAGCCGCAGGTGCCGGGGGTGCCAAGAGGACGACGGCATCGAAGGCGGGCGCCTCGACCACCAAGTCGGTGAAGACCGGCAGACGGACCGCTGCCTCCGGGACGCGTTGAGCGCTCCGGAAACAGGGAGGCCTCGCCACGCGGCGCCTCTACCTCTGCACGAGCCGACCGTCCCGACCTCGCCACATTCCTCGACTCGTGCATCGCGGGCGGCGTGGACGTGGTGCAGCTGCGAGACAAGCACCTCGAGGCGCGACCACCTCGTCGAACGGGCCGGCTCGCGGCGCGGGTCTGCGCCGAACACGACGTCCCTTCATCCTCAACGACCGACCCGACCTCGCGCTCGACGTCGGCGCCGACGGCGTCCACGTCGGCCAGGACGACGCCTCACCCGCGCTGGCCCGGCGCATCCTGGGCCCGAGCAGCCATCGTCGGCCTCTCCACCCACGCACCGAGAGGAACTCGAGTCCAGCCGCAGCCGAGCCGGTCGACTACGTCTCGGCCGGCCCGGTGACACCCGACACCGACGAAGCCGGGAAGGCCGGGAACCGGTACCCGACTACGTCACCTTCGCCGTGGCCGACGCGCGGCGCCCGGTGTTCGTGACCGGAGGTGTCACTCCCGAGACCGTGCCGGCCCTCACGATGGCGGGGGCGCGCCACTTCGTCGTCGTCCGCTACCTGACCGAGTCCGACGATCCCGCAACGCGCGGCGTCACGCGCTGCGGGCGTCGATCGAACTGAGCCTGGAGCACGCCGGCGGGGGTTGAAGCGCTCCGGAGTCCGACGACGTCGGGTCAGGGGCCCTGGCGCTCGAGCCACCCCGCCAGCAGACGCGACGGCACGGGGATCGGCGCGCAGGCGGTGGCCCGCTCCGGCCAGGACCCGCAGCTCGGCGCCCGGGCCGGCGAGCTCGGCGAGGCGACGCCCGTCGGCGATGGGCACCTCTTCGTCATCGGCACCGTGCACGACCAGCAGCGGCCGCGGAGCCAACTTGGCCGCGGACCGCGTCGGGCCGGAGCGAGGCGAACGCCGCCGCCCACTGCCGCCGGTCCGACGGGAAATCCCGCGGAGCGGATGGCGCCGACGCGCCGGGCGTACTCGATCATGCCAACGCCCTCGTTGGCCCAGTCCGCGAACGTGGCCGGCGAACCGAAACACGCCACCCCCCGCACCCGGGTGTCCTCGCCGGCCACGCACAGACCGAGTGCCCCGCCGGTCCCGAACCCGACGATCCACACACCTCCGCCGTTGACCGATCTCGGCGGCGTGATCGACGACGGCCCGGAGGTCGTCGTACCACCCCCCGAGCGAGAAGTCGCCCGCCGGATCGACCCACACCCCGCAGGCACCCCACAACCACCGGGTACCCGTTCTCGGCCGCGATGCGGTCGGCCAACATCGGGAAGGGTGTCGGCGACGCGCTCGGCCGAGTCCCGCTCGACCGGGAAGCCATGACAGAGCACGAGCACGTTGGCGTGGTCACCCCGAGTGGACGGCCCCCGGCGCGACGTGCACGAGCCAGCTCCCCGACGGCCCGTCGATCGTCTCCCCACGTCGTCGGCACGCTCGCCTGCTTCCCGTCCGCCCGCTCGGCCGACGGCTCGAGCTCAGGTCCGCCAGAAGCGCCAGGCGTGGCGCTTCTGCCGGCGGGGCTGTGCGGAACGTCGACGGCGGGGAGGTCGGGGAGGTCCGCGCTGCAGTGCATAGAGCTCGACCAGGGTGCGAGCCCGCAGGGCCCGGTCCATCCGCTCGGAGAACTCCTCGTCGCTCAGACGCCCCTCGGCGAAATGGCGTTCGAGCAGGCTGGCGAACCGGTTGCGGTCGGCGTCCGAGGCCCGGGGGCCACTCGACGGCGGAGGGACGTCGGTTGGCCTGTCGGGGACGTCGCTCCACGACCTCAGTATCTCCCAGGAAGTCGGCACCCCTCGGGAACGTACTGCACGATCTCGGGTAGGCTGCACCGCAGGGAACAGGGCACGTCCCGGGGCCCGAGGGTCCGTCGCACTTCCGACCGGCGCCGGACCGGCGGCGGCGCCGGTGGGTCGTCAGATCCCGATGCGCTGGGCCAGGAGCTCGCGGTGGTAGCTGGGGTCCCCGAGCATGAGCTCCGAGGACTTGGCCCGCTTGAAGTAGAGGTGGGCGTCGTGCTCCCAGGTGAAACCGATGCCCCCGTGGATCTGGATGTTCTCGGCCGCGGCGTGGAAGTAGGCCTCCGAGCAGTACGACTTGGCCAGGCTGGCGACGACGGGGAGCTCCTCGGAGTCCTCGGCTGCGGCCCATCCGGCGTAGTAGGCGGCCGACTTGGCCGACTCCACCTCGAGGAGCATGTCGGCGCACTTGTGCTTGATGGCCTGGAACGACCCGATGGGCCGGCCGAATTGGATGCGGGTCTTGGCGTACTCGACCGCCATGTCGAGGCAGCGCTGGGCGCCCCCGACCTGCTCGGCGGCGAGCGCCACGGCGGCGAGGTCGAACGTCCGGGCGAGCACGGGAGCGGCGCCGCCCTCGTCTCCCACCAGGCGAGCCGGTGTCGACGCGAACTCGATCCGGGCCTGCTTGCGGGTCTGGTCCATCGTCGCCAACGGCGTCGCGGTCATCCCGGCCGCGCCACCTTCGACGGCGAAGAGGCTGACGCCCTTGCCGGTCCGCCCGGCCACGAGGACGAGGTTGGCGTTGTGACCGTCGATCACGAACATCTTGTGGCCGTCGAGCGTCCACTCGTCACCCTTGCGGGTGGCGGCCAGCGTGATCCCGTCGGTGTCCCAACGACCGCTGTCCTCGGTGAGCGCCAGCGTGGCGATCGTCTCGCCCGACGCGATCCCCGGCAGCAGGTCCTTCTTGGCGGCCTCGTCACCGCTCGACAAGAGCGCGTTGGCGGCGAGGGCGACGGTCGCGAAGTAGGGGGCGCACAGCAACGCCGCACCCATCTCCTCGAACACCACGATCAGCTCGACGTACCCGAACCCGACCCGCCGTACTCCTCGGGGATGGCCAGCGCCTGCAACCCGAGCTGGTTGGCCATCTGGTCCCACACCGCCTGGTCGAATCCCTCGGTGGTCTCCATGAGGCGACGCACCTCGGTGGAGGGCGACTTGTCCTCGAGGAAGCGGCGAACGGATCGACGCAGCTCCTCCTGCTCCTCGCTGAAGGCGAAGTTCATGACTCTGGGTCCCCCTCGTCGGGTGCTCGGCAGGCGTCTCGTGGCGCTTCACAGCGCGCCGCTCGTGACGTCCGTTGTCTACCAGACGCCGAGCGTTGTTGACCAATATGTCAATAAGACCGGTGTCGAGCGCCGGCGTGCCGGCCGCGGGTGCTCGTCACTGACCGAGGCGCTGCCAATTCTTCCCGTCGGTGGTCCGCCACAACCCCGTCCCGGTCACACACACCCAGCCGTGCGTCGCATCGGCGAACACCACATTGCCCGTTCCGCCCGCCACCAGCCCGGCCTTCGACCAAACCGGCGACGACACCCCAGGTCTTCCCCCCGTCGGTCGTCTCGTACACGCCGGACCGGTCGGGAAAGAGCCAGGCGTCGGTCGAGGTCAACACGGCCAGGTTCTCGTGACCCAGCGAGTACGGGGTGACGTAGCCACCGGCGGGAAGACCCCCCGCTACCGCGAGGACCCGGCCCCCGGTCAACACCGACGCGTTGGCGGCAGCCGCGAGGCTCCCATTGGGCCCCGCCGTCGTTCGAGCGGTACAGAGCCTTGGCCTGTGTCCCCGCGCTTGCCTGCGATGCGCAGATCATCCACAGGTCCGCGGTCCCCGACGCCGCGATCTGCTCGCCGTAGTCGAAGTACGAGGGGCAGGGGTCGGGACGAGACGCCCAGTCCGTCCTCCGTCGGCGGTATAGGTGAGAGTATCCCGCCGTGGCGGGCGCGCCGGCCTGCGGCCGCGAAGGTGAGCACGTAGGCCCGGGCGGGTGTGATCCGGGCCAGCTCGATGTTCTCGTCACTGACCGTCACCTCCGCGTTCTCCGACAGCCGGCGGGGCCGCGCCGGTCCGCGACCACGTCTGCCCGTTGTCGGTCGACACCTCGAGCACGACCGGGCACGCCGGCCCGGCGGTCGGCCTGATGGCGACAGGTCCCCACCACGGCCCAGACGTCGGGCCCGATGGCACTGACGTCGGACACGACCGGCCCGAGCCCCGCCCGTGTCCAGACGCGGCCACCGTCGGACGTCACCCACAGCGCGACGGTCCGCCGGAAGCCGACGGCGGTCCACCCCACAGATACCCGTGGGCCGGTGTCGGAGAATTCGAACTGGGCCGGGAAACTCACCGGCAGGCTGGGGTCGGCGACGGTCCAGGTGTCGCCGCCGTCCGACGGAGACCGCCAACAGCGTCTGAGTGCCGTGGACGACGAGCGCGTACCCGTGGAGGTCCCCCACGAACACCACCGAGGCCAGGTCGGACGAGGGAACCGGCGTCCCTCGGCGCAACAGGCCCGGCTTGGGAGTCGAAGGCGGCAAAGGTCTGTGACGGCGCCGGGCCCGAGACGCCACGCCGATGAGGACACCGAGCGCCAGTGCACCCACCACGACGCCCACCGAGAGCGGAGGCCGCCCGGCGACGCCGGAGCCGGGCGGCGCGGGCGAACACCGCCGCCAAGGGCTCGAGCGGTCGCCTCCGGCGGCGCCGGGTCATCCAGATGCTCGAACATCATCTCCTCCCCGAACTCCTTTGTCCTCGAGGTGGTGGCGCAACTGGGCGAGACCCCGTGACGCGTGGCTCTTCACCGTGCCCGGCGTGCAACCGAGGAGCGTCGGCCACCTCGAGCTCGGGCCAGTCCGCCAGGTACCGCAGCACGACGACTTGGCGTTGGCGCCGCGACAGGTCGCCGCAGGGCTCGGGCCAGGTCGATGCGTTCCGACAGAGTGCGTCTCGACCAGGCCACGGGCTCGCTCCTCGATTCGGTCGTACCTGCTCCTGCCGTCGGAGCCGGTCGATGGCGAGGTTGGTGGCCACCCGGCACGATCCCACCCTCGGGGCGGTCGCACAACCGGGCCCAGCGCACATGGGTCCGGGCCAGCGCCTCCTGGGCCACGTCCTCGGCGTCACCTCTGTCCCCGAGCACACGTGAACGACACCCGGTAGGCGAGCCGGTACAGGTCGGGGAAGACCTCCTCGAATCGCACCGCCTCGGCCACGGCCCGCTCCCTCCTCGCCTGGTCCACGGGTCTACCAGTTCCCACGTTCGGCGACCCGGAGACGTTGTCACCGGCGCCGCCGCCAATGACCTCGTGGCCGACCGGATGCGGCTCCTCAGCCTCAGCACGCCCGGGGTGGGGTGATGGCTTCCAAGCCCGTTCCGCGTCGGTGACGAGCACCTGACCGGATGTCGCGTCGACCGCCAGCAGCTGGACGTCGGCCGGCCAACCGCATCGGCCAGGCGCTCCTGGGCCCGGACCACGCCGCGGCGCGGATCGACGCAGGCCATGACCCCGTTCTCGATTCGTCATGAACAAGGCCCCATCGCCGTAGATCATCGACGCGCCCATGATCCAGCGGAAGACCCCGTCGGGTTGGGCCTCCGCCAACAACGAAGACGAGGGGGCCGACGACGGCCAGATCGGACTGGCTGAGCAAGAGGGTCTCCCCCAGCATCCCGGTCCGAAACGACATCCAGACGCCCCCGGGCACGGCGGTCGACGGCTCCGCCCGCCACGGAGTCGGTCACGGAGCTGGTCTCGCCGGCGTCCCCGCCAGCAGCCTGACCGGTGCGGGCGTCGAACTCGAGCACCGCCGCGTCGACGGTCTGGCCCGCCACAGTGGGATACGACAAGGCGACATATAGGAAACGCATCCGGGATCGACCGAGAGGCTGGCCACGGTCCCCGAGGCGATCGGCACCGAGCTCAACAGCGCCCCGTCACCGGTGGCGATGTGGGCCAGGGTCTGGCCGTACCCGACCCAGACGTGTGGCACCGGGACCTTGGCCACCGACAACAGGTACGTAGTACGGCACGGATCCCTGGGGAGCAGACTGGCGGTGGGCGGCAATTGGATCTGACGCACCACGGCCAAGGATGTGGGATCGACCTGACACAACAACGGGACCGAGGCCGTCGCCGGCGAATGGTCCGCCCGCACGAGATCCAGAGATACCCCGCCGCCACCGCCAGGGAGCCGACCGAGAAGGTGGGGCCCGATCTCGGTGGTGGCCCGGTCGATGTCGATGCGTTGGAGGACCCACGGGCCCTGATCGGTGGGCACGATGAGAGACGAGAGCGAAGCCCGCACCGACGGCCGAGATCCACGACCTGCGGGCAGGTTCCCGCGATCAGCGATGTGCTCGTCCCATGATGCGACCGGTGCAGTGGTGGTCGGCGCCGTAGCGACCGATCCGGTACTGAACGGCGCCGGAGAGGGCTGCCACCGAGTGCGGCTTCGGCACGCATCCGAGGTCACGGTTCGGATGGTCGTCGGGGTCGCGGTGGTCGGCGGTGGGGTCGTCGGTGTCGAGGTCGCGGTGGGCGGCGCCGGTTCGGGGGAGCGCCGGTGGAACGGAGGACTGTCGAGACCGCCCCGATCGGCACGGGGTGCACGGCGCCAGGCCCACGGCACACCACAACACACGGCAATGGCCATGGCACCATTCTCGGGGAGTCACACCCGGCCGCATCGTCTATTCCACGTCCGGGGCGCCCGGTTCCGTTCACCGCACCCGGGCTTAGAGTGCGGACATGCCCCACTACGAAGACAGCCTCGTCGAGGTCCACAAGGTCGTGGTCGGCCCCGTGGACAACAACGTCTACGTCATCCGCAGCAAGGCGACGGGCGACGGCGTGCTCATCGACGCCGCCAACGAGCACGAGCTCCTGCTCCAGATGTGCCGGGACCTCGGGGTCCGCAAGGTCCTCGAGACCCACGGCCACTGGGACCACATCCAGGCCGTCCCCGCGGTCCGCGAGGCGGGGTTCGAGGTCTCGGTCACCGCCGCGGACGCCGAGATGCTGCCTTCCTACGACCTCCTGCTCGAGGACGAGACCGTCATCGAGGTCGGCGACATGCGGATCCACACCATCGCCACGCCCGGGCACACCCCGGGGTCGATGTGCTTCGCGGTGGAGGGGACGCCGCTTCTCTTCAGCGGCGACACGCTCTTCCCGGGCGGGCCCGGCAACACCAAGTTCCCGGGGGGAGACTTTCCCACCATCATCAAGTCCATCGAGGACCGGCTGTTCTCCCCCTTCGGGGCCGACACCATCGTGCTCCCCGGCCACGGCGACGAGACCACGATCGGCACCGAGCGGCCCAAGCTCCAGGAGTGGGTCGACCGGGGCTGGTGACCGCGAAGGTGGATGCCGGGGAACGTGGCAGTCAGGGAAACAGGCCCCGGGCCGTGATGGCCGCGGCCAGTCGGTCCACCGCGACCACCCCGGCGGCGCGTCGCATGGAGACGCCGAGCGTCCTGGGAGCGTGCCCACACATCGGCGAAGGCGTCGTCCATCGTCTTGGCCAGCCGTGACGCCACGAGCTCCTCGTCCCAGGCATAGCCCTGGCGCGACTGGGCCCACTCGAAGTACGACGCCGTGACCCCACCGGCGTTGGCGAGGATGTCGGGGACGACGGTGATCCCCCGCTCGGCGAGGACGCGGTCGCCCTCGGGCGTCGTGGGGCCGTTGGCCGCCTCGACCACCACCCGGCGCCCGCATGGCGCGCGCATCGGCCTCGTCGATGGCCCCCTCGAGCGCGGCCGGGACGGCCAGCTCCGCCTCCACCGCCCACAGCTCCGACGAGCGCGATCTCGTCGCCTCCCGCGAATCCCGCCACCGAGCCCGACGCTCGAGCACGTGGTCCGCCAACATGCCCAGGTCGAGGCCCCCGGGGTTGTGCACCGCACCGCCCACGTCGGCGACCGCCACCACCCGCATGCCCGCCGAGGACAAGGAGGAAGGCGAGGGGACCGCCCACCTTGCCGAACCCCTGGACGATGGCCCGGGTTCCGGCGACGGGCATGTCGAGCTCGGCGAAGACGGCCCGGACGCACCGCACCACGCCCGACGCCGTGGCGCCGGTGTGCAGGCGCATCCCCCCCACCGACAGCGGCTTGCCCGTCACGACCTCGGGGAGCAGGTTCCCCTGGAGCATGCCGAGGGTGTCGAGCAGCCACGCCATGACCCGCTCGTCGGTGTTGACGTCGGGTGCGGGGATGTCGCGGTCGGGCCCCAGCATGGGCGCGATCTGGAACGTGTACCGGCGGGTGAGCCGTCTCGAGCTCCCCCACCGACAGCTGGCGCGGATCGCAGCGGACTCCGCCCTTGCCGCCGCCGAAGGGGAGGTTGACGACGGCCGTCTTGAGCGTCATGTCGGCCGCCAGCGCGGCCACCTCGGCGGCATTGAGAGGTCGGGGTGGAAGCGGATCCCTCCCTTGGCCGGACCCCGGGCGGTGTTGTGGTGGATCCGCCATCCGAGGAACACCTCGACGTGGCCGTCGTCCATGCGGACGGGCACCGCCACCTCGAGCACCCGGTCGGGCACCTGCAGGAGCCGGTGGACGTCGGGGTCGAGGCCGGCCAGCTCGGCGGCGTCGGCGAGACGCTCGAGCACCGTCGCCCACGGGTCGTAGTGGCCGCCCGGCTTCTCCTCGTGTCGCGACCGCCGGTAAGCCGGCGAGGCGCCTGCCGGGAGGCGATCACCCCGGCCGTGCTTCGCCGTCGCCGGACCCCGGTCGCCGGGCGTCGGCTCGGTGCTCACCCGGGCTCCAAAGCGGGGCCGGGCCCGCCCCGTCGACGGGCCCCGAGGACATGGGGCATCGTCGCCGTCCTCGCTCTTCACGTGCACCACGAGCGGGGACCGCGTGAGCGAGAACACGCCGGCGAGCAAGGACCATCATGGCCAGGATCTCACCGATCAGCCTCCCACCCGCGGTTTGGACGTGGTCGCCGAACAGGCCGATCCCGATGGCGATCGACACGAGGGGGTCCACGATGACGAGCGCCGACTGCGAGGCGGTCACCGGGCCCGGCATGGAAGGCGTTCTGGGCCAGGAACACCCCGGCCAGTCCGGCCCCGGCCACCGCGTAGGGCGGCCAGCTCAGAAAGACGTGGCCCCAGCCCCGGGTGATCTCGTCGTTCATCGGTCTTGATGAGCGCGGCGGTGAAGGCGAAGGCGATGGCCCCGGCGGTGCCGAACCACGCGGCCCGCCACGCCGGTGACCCCACCCGGGTGAGCAGGACCGACGAGCGAACACCCCGCGATCACGGCGAAGGACACGATCCCCCAGTCCTCGAGGTCGGGAGTCTCGTTGCCCCCGCTCGGGGCGGACAGCGCCAGGAAGGCGGCCAGCCCGCCGGCGGCCATGCACTGGCACCGATCCACTCCCTCCAGGTGAGGGGCAGGCGGAACCAGATCCCCAGGATGGCGACGAGGAAGGGCAGCTCCAAGCGTCAAGATGGGCTGCACGGTGGTGAGCCGCCCGAAGTGCAGGGCCAGGAACTGCAAGAGGAACGCCGCGATCAGCACCAGGAAGCCGGCGATCCACACCGTCCGGCGGATGGCGTAGGCGATGAGGCTGAACTTGAGGTTGGTGTCGGCGGGGGCGGACTCCACCCCCATCCGTTGCAGGACGCTGGTCAAGGCGTTGGCGAATGCCGCCATGACAGCGAGCACGTAGGCCATCACGGCCTTTCTACCGCACCGGCCGCCCCGCGTCCGTTAGGCTGGTTTGGCGGCGATTCGGGACCCCTCGGTACGCTGGGAGACCCACCTCGGTCCGCCCACAGCGTCGTGACGCGGCCCCGGAGGGTGGGCAACGACGTGAAGAGCGTGCGAAAGGTGGAGCCCGATGGTCGACACCATCACCGAAGAGGAGTTCGAGCGGGCCGCGCTGGAAGTTCCTCGAGGCCAACGCCGAGCCCCGCGTCGTAGCGGAGCAGGGCTGGGGCGAAGGATCCGACCAGGTGTCGCTCCTTCCCGAGCGGACCCTCGAGGAGGAGCTCGCCGAGCTCGACCGCGGCCCGGGCCTGGGCCCAGAAGCGCTTCGACGCCGGGTTCGGCTGGATCGCCGGTCCCGTGGCCTACGGCGGGCGGGGACTCACCCGCGACCACCAGCGGCTCTACGACGCCATCGAAGCCGGCTTCGACACCCCGCCCATGACCGCCTACGGCATCGGCCTCGGCATGGTGGCGCCCACGATCCTGGCCCACGCCACCGACGAGGTGAAGGACCGCTACCTGCGGTCGCATGTGGCGCGGCGACATCGTCGCCTGCCAGTTGTTCAGCGAGCCCGGGGCCGGCAGCGACCTGGCCGGGCGTCCAGACCAAGGCGATCCGTGACGGCGACGAGTGGTTGGTCACCGGACAGAAGGTCTGGACCTCGGGCGCGCACCTCTCGGACATCGGCGAGATCATCTGCCGGACCGATCCCGACGCTCCCAAGCACAAGGGCCTCACCGGCTTCGTGGTGGACATGCGCGCCCCGGGGGTCGAGATCCGGCCGCTGCGCCAGATGACCGGGGGCGCCTCGTTCAACGAGGTGTTCTTCACCGAGGTCCGCGTGCCCGACTCGCCACCGCCTCGGCGACGTCAACGGCGGATGGACCGTGGCCCTGACCACCCTCATGAACGAACGGGCCGCCATCGGCGGCGGGAGCATGTCGTCGGGCAACGGCAACCTGAGCACGCCCCGGCTGATCGAGCTGGTCCGCCACCACGGCAAGGCGGACGATCCCCTCGTCCGCCAGCAGCTGGCCGACATCTTCATCCACGGCCGGGTGGCCAACTACACCAACCTGCGCGCCATGGCCAAGATCGCCAGTCGGCCAGCTGCCCGGGCCCGAGATGTCGATCGCCAAGCTCTCGCTGACGATGAACATGCGACGCATGACCGACCTGCTGTCGTCGGTCCTCGGCCCCAAGCTCATCGCCGACTCCGGCGAGTGGGGCACCTACGCGTGGTCGCAGTTCCTGCTCGGCCTACCCGGGATGCGCATCGCCGGAGGAACCGACGAGGTCCTCCACAACATCATCGGCGAGCGCGTCCTCGGGCTCCCGAAGGAGCCCCCCGTCAAGGCGTGAGCCCCGGGTCCGGTAGTCACCGGGCCACGTGGTGAGCTCCCAGGGAAGGTTGTCGACAAACGCCCACGACCGTCGGTGCACCGCGCTCAGCCCGTAGCCGCACAGGGCCCGCTGGTGCGCGGGCGACGGGTACCCCTTGTTCCTCTCGAAGTCGAAGGCAGGGTAGGAGTCCGCCGTGGCCCGCATGATCCGGTCCCGGGTCACCTTGGCGAGCACCGACGCGGCCGCCACCGACGCGCAACGGGCGTCGCCGCCGATCACGGTCTCCACCGGTGGGGCCCACACCGGTCCGTCCGGTGGCGGCGGGGCCGTCGCACCCTCGCGTCGGGCTCGACCGCGCCGTCGGCGTCGAAGAGCTGCGCCACCGCCGGCGGGCTCACGAAGTCGAAGGTGCCGTCGAGGACCACGGCGTCGGGGACGAGATCGGCAGACAGCTGGTCGAGGGCCCGCCGCGTGGCCAGGCGGAGCGCGGCGGTCATGCCCAGTCGGTCGCACTCCTCGGGCCCGGCGTGGCCGACGGCCCAACCGGCGCACCAGGCCGCCACGCGGTCGAACATGGCTTCTCTCGTGTCCTCGGTGAGCTGCTTGGAGTCACGCAACCCTTTCGGGATCCGTCGCGGCGACTCGCACAGCACCGCCACCCCCACACTGAGGGGCCCGGCCCAGGCACCCCGACCCACCTCGTCGACCCCCGCCACCATCCGGTGGCCGGCACCCCACAAGCTGCGCTCGTGAACCAGCCCCGGTCGGGCCGGGACCGGCACCGCGCCGCGACTTGGCACGCACGGAGCGGTCCGGGGTGGGCCCGAGGAGTCATCGCGCCGTCACGCCGAGTGCGGGCACATTGGCCACTTGTTGTCCATTGACCCCTTGTGGTGAGGATACGCGAGCGCCCATCATGGGAGGCGTTCGGGGCATGACAGGAGGTCACCCGCATGACCAACGGCCTGATGGACGTCGCCGCCGACATGCCCGACACGCAGCTGCCAGAGGGAACCCCGGTCGACGTGCGCAATCGCTTCGTCGGCTCGTGGAGCCACGGGTTCGAGGTGGCAGAGCGCGTGCAGGGCGGGTACCGCGTGCGACGCCTCTCCGACGACAGTGTCCTTCCTGACGTCTTCCCGAGTGAGGACGTCAGGTCAGAGCGTCGTAAGCAGGGCATTTGGTGGTATTGAGCTCGGGGTCGGTCGCCTCGTCGTAGGCGACCAGAGGCCGCGTGTCGCCCCATGGGTCAGGGCGTGCCGACCGTCTCGATGAACTCATCGATCGGCACGGCGATGAGCGTCTTGGTCTTGAGCGTGCCCCGTGCGCCGAGGGCGACAGCGACGCGAGTCACGACCTTCTCGTCGGGAGCCTCGAGAATCGTGGCGAAGTCGTACTGACCGAGCAACGCCCACTGGGCCACCACCCGCGCGCCCATGGCCTCGACCTCGGTGTTGACCTCCTTCAGGCGCTGCGGGTTCTGCCGCAGCGTCGCCATCCCCTCGGGCCCGAGCGTCGACAGCATGAGGAACGTCGTCATGCGGGCACGCTACCGCAGGTGTCCCTCGACCCACGAGATGACCCGGGCCCCGACGGGGTGGGCTCCGGACCCTCCGCCGGGCGCGGATCGGCAATCCATACAATCGTTGGCCATGGCCAGCCACTACCAAGTCACCACCACGACCACCGCCAAGGAGAAGGCCACCACCCTGGCCCACCTGGTCGTCGAACAACGACTCGCCGCCTGCGCGCAGGTGTCGGGCCCGATCACCTCGACGTACTGGTGGAACCTCGAGCTCGAGACGAACGACGAGTGGGTGTGCACCTTCAAGACCTCCGCGGCGGCCCTCGAGTCCCTGAAGACCACCCTGCGTCAAGAGCAGGGCTACATGGGCTTCGCCACGCCGGAGATCGTCGCCATTCCCATCGAGATCGGGGACGCCGACTACCTGGCGTGGATCGACGCCGAAACCGCGCCGCGCCCGGCTTGACGTCCCACGGGCGCCGACGTCAGCGACTCAGCGACTCATCGACGTCACCGACTCAGCGACGTCAGCGACTCGGCGATTCAGGGACGTCGGCGACTCAGCGCAGCTCGGACCGGCGAACCTTGCCCATGGCATTGCGCGGCAACGCGTCGACGAACTGCACACGGCGCGGGCGCTTGTAGGGGGCCAGACGCTCGGCCGCATAGTCGAGCAGTGAGCCCACGTCGGGGGGCGACGCGCCGTCGGGCACGACCCACGCACAGACGATCTCACCCCACTCCTCCGACGGCGACGCCGGTGACGGCGACTTCTGCCACCGACGGGTGTCCGAGCAGGACGTCCTCCACCTCGGCGGGGTACACGTTGTACCCGCCCGAGATGATGAGCTCGGTCGAGCGGCCGAGAAGCCGGACATACCCGTCCTCGACCACACCGAGGTCGCCGGTGCGGAACCATCCGTCGACGAAGCTCTCTGCGGTCGCCGCGGGGCGCTCCCAGTACCCGGAGAACACCGTGGGCCCGCGGACCAGCAGGCTGCCGTCGTCCTCGACGTCGGCCTCGACCCCCGGGAACGGGAATCCCACCGTCCCGGCTCGGCGCTCGCCGTCGTAGGGATTGGAAAGGGTCATGAGGGTCTCGGTCATCCCGTACCGCTCGAGCACCTGGGTACCCGCCGACTCCGCCAGGAAACGGTGCAGCTCGACGCTGAGCGGTGCCGAGCCCGACACGGCCAGGCGCAGGCGGGCGAGCTCCCCCACGCGGCTCGAAGCGGCCAGTCGGTGATACATGGTGGGGACGCCGAAGAACATCGTGGCGCGGTGCCGGTCGCAGGCGTCGAGCACGGCGTCGACGTCAAAGCGAGGCAGCAGCACCACCGAGGAGCCCGCCAGGAGTGCCGTGTACAAGCGCCACGCACAGTCCGTGGCCGTGGAAGATGGGAAGAGCGTGGACCAGGCGGTCGTCTGCGCTCCACCGCCACGTCAGCGCGACCGACTCGCTGTTGGCGAGGAGGTTGGCATGGGTGAGCACGGCGCCCTTGGGTGCCCCCGTGGTCCCCGAGGTGTACGCGATGAGCGCCACGTCATCGGGCTCTGCCGTGTCGAGGGCGGCGCCGGACCCGGTGCCACGCACCGGGTGCGACGTGGCTCCCACGATCTCGAGGTCCGGCGTGGCCACGACGACCGCCCCTCCGCCGGCGCGCTCCACCACGAGCGCCCGATCGGCGTCGTCCACGATCGCCGCCGCGGGGCGAACATCGCCGATGACATGCGCGAGCTCTCGTTCGGTGTACGCACGGTTCACCGGGACCACGACCAGGCCCGCCCGCAGGGCAGCGAGGTTGACGACCACCGCCGACAGCGACGACGCCGTGCTCCACACCACGCGATCTCCGCGTCCGAGCCCGAGACGGCCCAGCTGCTCGGCCCGTCGCCTGGTCAGCTCGTCGAGCTCGCCCGCCCGACACCACCCAGGCTCCCCTGCCCCGCCGGCACCCGGGACCTCGAGCACCGCCGGCGCGTCGGGATGACGTGCCCACGTCTGCGCCCACACTCTGGGCAGGCTTCGACGCGCCGTCAGGTCCTCGACCCGAAAATCGGATCCGGCGGGCAGGTGCTCGCGCCAGGGTCGGGGGTGCACGGCCGCACACGGTAGTACCCGGGATCAGCCGCCTCCGGAGCGCCGACCACGGCAACGCCGCGCCTGGCAGGGCCCCGGTGTGCGCCGTGCGGTGTCAGGTGTTGCGCGCGATCACGGGTGTGATGGCGTACCTGCCCGGGGCGTGGGCGACGATCCCGGTCGGCAGCGCGTTGTTCTTGTAGGCCCGACAGCGCAGAGTCAGAACCGATCCCGACAGGGAAAGCGTCAACTTCGTCGGGCCCTTCTGGTACGCGGCGATCTTCCGGCCCTTCGCCGTGAACCGCCCGATCGCGGTGGGGGGAACCGGGACCACGATGCTGAGCCCCGACGTCGGCAAGGGGCTCGGGATGGCGACGCTGAACGACCGCGCCGACGTCTGGATCGTCGCCGGCGTCGCACCGGTGACGTGCACAGTGGACGCGAAGGTCCCGCTGATCACGGTGTTGCCGAGGGCCGCCGCCGCGCCCACGACGTCCAGTGGCAGCGAAAAGCGCTCTTGGTAATCGGTGATGCTGAACGACTGTCCCCGCGCCGGCATGGCGGGGGTCATCGTGCCCGTCGTGGTGACGTCGTTGAGCGCGAGATTCCCGACTTGGCTGCGCGGGCAGTACAGCTCGTAGGCGACGGTGTCGGCCGAAGCAGCGCCACCTGACAGGGGTCCAAGAGAAACGAGCAGCGACAGGGCGGACCCGAACGCTGCCACCACGGCCACCACCATGGCCATACGCCTACGAGCCACCCCGGACCCCCGTCCTCGCCCAATGATTCTGCCGCCTCGGGGCGAAGGCGGCAACGAGTGAGCGAGCAGCGTCGGGGGCCGCCCCGAAGCAGCCCGGAAGGGGTGCTGGCACGCCGGACGCCGCACCGGCTAGCAACCTTGGACCTGATCCGGGTTTGCGAGAGACTGCCGATGACCATGGAGAGCCGGCACGCCCCTGACAGGGGTCGACCCGACGTGAACCGGAGTGCCCGAGGTCGGGGATCGCCGTGAGCAGCCAGATCATGGGTGTCGCCTGGTACCGGTTCCGAGCCACGTTGGAGCGCCGTCGGGGCGACTACCTGGCCCTGGTCCTCCTCGTCGCACTGGTCGGGGGCCTGGCCATGGGGAGCCTGTCGGCGGCGCGGCGCACACAATCGTCGTTCGCCACCTATCTGGCCAGCACCAACCCCTCGAACCTGAGCGTGACCCTCATCGAACACACCGCAAATGGCGGAGGCAGCGCAAACGTCTCGAATTCCGTCACCGACGCCATCGCCCGTCTGCCCGGCGTGAAGCACGTGGAGAGCGCCATGCTCCTCTCCGCCGTACCGCTGCGGCCCGACGGCTCGCCTCGGCTCGACACCGACACGCTCGTGTCGACCTTCGCCCTTGCCAGCGTGAACGGCCTCTTCTTCAACCAGGACCGCCTGGCCGTCGTCGACGGCCGCATGGCCGACCCCGATCGCGCCGACGAGGTCGTCATGACCGCAAGAGCGGCGCAGCTGCTCGGCTTCCACGTCGGCCAGGTCATTGCCTACGGTCTCTACACCCAGGAGCAGAAAAGCCTGCCCGACTTCGGCACGCCCAAGGTACGGCCGCACCGACAGTTCGAGATGAAGCTCGTCGGGCTCGTCCAGGTGAGCAACAGCATCGTCCAGGACGACATCGACCGGCTCCCGACGTTCATCTTCTTCACTCCCGCACTTGGCCGACAGGTGCTCGCCGACTCGTCGCGAGGTGCCGGGAGTGCGGTGTACTACGGACTTCAACTCGACGGCGGGAACGGCGTCTTCGCCGCCGTGGAACGAGGGTTCACCCAGCGCGTCCCGGCGGGGTCGAGCTACGAGTTCCACGCGACCTCGCCCATCGAGGCGAAAGTCGACCGGACCGTGAAGCCCCTGGCCATCGCCCTGGGGGTGTTCGGGTCGATCGCGGCGCTGGCCGCGCTCTTCATCGGCATCCAGATCGTGGCCCGCCAGCTGCGCTCTGCCGGCGAGGAGTGGGCGATTCTGCGCGCCCTCGGAGCAGCTCCATCCGCCATCGCCGCCGACAGCCTGATCGGCATCCTGGTCGCCATCGTGGTCGGATCGCTGCTCGCGGCGGTCGTGGCTGTGGCCCTGTCTCCTCTTTCGCCCTTCGGGCCCGTTCGTCCTGTCTACCCGGGATCGGCGATCGCGTTCGACTGGACGGTCCTCGGCTTCGGGCTGTTGGTGCTCATCGGTGTCCTCGGTGCGATGGCGGTGACGCTCGCAATTCGCGGAGCGCCGCATCGTGTGGCACGACGCGCTCGTCTGGCGTCGTCGAGCTCGAAGATCGCCAGCGTGGTGGCGTCCACAGGACTGCCGCCTGCTGCTGCTGTCGGGGTGCGCTTCGCCCTCGAGCCGGGCAGAGGGCGCGCCGCGGTGCCGACCCGTTCGGTCCTGGTGGGCGCCACGCTGGCCGTGGCGCTGGTGGTGGCGACCGTCACCTTCGGCAGTGGGCTCCAGACGTTGGTCTCACATCCCGGGCTCTACGGCTGGAACTGGACCTACATGCTCAACCCCAGCAACAACGTTCCCCCTCAGGCCCTCGCACTCCTCCGGCACGACCCTGCCATCGCCAACTGGACCAGTTACAACTACGACATCGCCCAGATCGACGGACAGAGCCTCCCGGTGTTGTTCCAGGGCGACCACCCCGCACATTCCGCCGCGATCAGCCCACCGATCCTGGGGGGACGCGGCATCGAGACCAAGGACGACATCGTGCTGGGCGCCGCCACATTGGCCCAACTGCACAAGCGCATCGGCGACACCGTGACGATGACCTACGGAAGTCCGAGGAACGCCCCCATCTACGTCCCGCCCACCCCCCTTGTCGTCGTCGGCACCGCCACCATGCCGGCCGTGGGATTCTCGAGCGTCGTCGCCGACCACACGTCCATGGGGACCGGGGCACTGGTCTCCATGAGCTCCCTGCCCCCGGCCTTCCAACAGGCCATCAATGATCCGGACCCCACCCTCAACGGCCCCGAGCTGGTCTTCGTGCGCCTCCGGGACGGCATCTCGTCCTCGGCCGGGCTCGCCAACCTGCAGCACATCGCCCGGGTCGCCAATCAGGCGTTCGCCGCTGTCCCCGCCGGCGGCGGCCAGGGGTACAACGTGTCGGTCCTCGGTGTCCAGCGTCCGGCGGAGATCGTGAACTACCGCACCATGGGCGTCACCCCGGCGCTGCTGGCGTCGGGCCTCGCCGTCGGTGCGGTCGTGGCCCTCGGCCTGACCCTCGCCGCGTCGGTGCGGCGGCGCCGACACGACCTGGCACTGCTGAAGACGCTCGGCTTCACTCAGCGACAGCTGGGGTCGGTGGTGGCCTGGCAGGCGTCGGTGGCCGCCCTCATCGGGATCGTCGTCGGCCTCCCTCTAGGGATAGCCCTCGGTCGGTGGCTCTGGATCCTCTTCGCCCGCCAGATCTTCGCCGTTCCCCAGCCCACGGTACCGGTGGTGTCGGTGGTTCTCATCGGGCTCGGCACGCTGGTGTTGGCGAACGTCGTGGCCGCATTGCCGGGGCGTAGCGCCGCCCGCACCACCACCGCAGTCCTGCTACGGGTCGACTGAGGTCGAGGCGAGCAGGGTCGTGTCGGTCCGACCAGCCGATTGCAACGCACCGCGGGCCCGTCACCGCGTCGACCTGCCCGCACGCTCCCTTGGCACGGGCTCTAATGTCGCTGTCCGGATCGGCGATGCGGCCTCGGAGGTGTCCGTGATTCGTTGGGAGAGCGGCGAGGGATCGCGCCGCGAGGCGCGCGGCAGCGAGATGTGGTTCAAGGCGACGGCTTCAACCACACAGGGGCGCTTCTCCTTGATGGAGCGAACACTTCCGCCCGGTGGGCGCATGCCTCCGCCGCACAGTCATGTCGGGAACGACGAGGCGTACTTCGTCCTGGGCGGGAAGGTGGAGTTCCGCGTCGCCGGCGACGTCTTCGAGGGCTCGAACGGGACGTTCGTGCTCGTGCCGGCGGGAGAAACCCACACGTTCGGGAACACCGGGGACGAACCCGCCCGACTCCTGGTGTTCCATGCCCCGGCCCTGGACCGCGTACTTCGGGGACTTGGAGCAGCTGTGGGCCTCGCCCACCCCCCCGGACCGCGACGCGGAGCTGGCGCTCATGCGGCGCCACGGCATGGAGCCGGCCTGACGTCGACTCAGCACCGAGGTCGTATCAGCGTGGGGCCGGCCCATCCAGGTTCCAATGCTGGGCGGCCCGGCAGAACCATCCATCGCCGTCGTCGGCCGGGAACACCGTGAAGCGGCTGATGCTGCGCTGACGGCCCTGCTGGTCGCCGTAGAGGAGCTCGACCGTGAACGGCCGACGCTCGGCCAGCGCGCTCAGGAAGCCCGCACGCAACGGGTCGTCAGGGTCACGGATCGCAGCCTCGAAGTAGCCCGCACCCCCCGAGGGAACGTAGAGATCGATGGTGAGACGGCGGAAGGCTTCTGGTTCCGCGTGAGCCACATTGGCGAAGGCGCGCTCGGGGGTCGGATGCCACCCGTGCAGCAGGGCGATCCCCGACCCGGCGTTGCGTACTCCCATGGCGACGTAGATGACGTCGTTCTCGTGCTCGAGGATCGCTTGACCGCCGCCGAGGCGAGCACGATGAAGGTCGCTCCACAGGAGCTTCTGGACGGGGTCGGCGGCGAGAGAGTGCACGAGGAGCGGGCGCAGCCCGGTGAGAAAGCCCTCCTCGGCGATGCGGGCCGAGCGGTTGGACGAGCGCACGGCCGAGAACGTGGCCACGGCGAGCACGAGCGTTCCACCGGCGGTGGCGAGCGAAGAGATCGTCTGCCAGTTGGCATGAAACACGCGTCGCACCCTATCCAACGCATCGCGGACGCCGAGCACTTCGTGGTGTGCGTTAAGGTGCCGCATCCATTGGTGAAACGGAGGGTTCTGGCATGTGGGCACAGCTCATCACGACGCGTCTGAAGCCGGGCAAGGAAGACGCTCTGGGGGGATTGGTCGAGCAATTGCGTGCGACGGAGCAGCCGGGCTCGGGATTGCTGCGCTCGATGGCCATGCGGGACCAGAGCGACCCCAGCCGGGTCTACATGTTCGTCGTCTTCGAAAGCGAGGAGAAGGCCCGCGCCCGCGAGAACGATCCTCGACGCCAGGAGGGACTCCAGGCGGCGCGCGAAACGATGGCCGAGATCTTCGAGGGAACGCCGGAGTTCGTCGACCTCATCGTCGAGGCGGAGATGGTGCCGTAGCCCTGCGGCGCACCACCACCGGGTGCCCGGCGATCTGCCCCGGCGCCGACCCGACGCGCGCGACCGGCCGACCCGGCTCCGGGTGACCGAAGCGCCGCTTTCCCAACGGCCGCACAACATCGCTTTACCGACCCGGGCTCCCTGCCGAACACAGTCAGTGGTTTCTGACCACTAAAAGTGTCGGCGGAGGAGTTTCTCATGGTCAAGAAGATGGTCACGTCGGTGGTCCTGGTCGGTTCCCTCGCCATCGGCTCGGCTGGAGGCGCATCGGCGGACCCCAAGCCGAGCTGCACGAACGCGCCGGCGGTGATCGCCCGTCTGCAGGCGGCGGAATCCCAACTTGGCTCCGTGCTGGCGTCGTTGCAGGCCAAGGCGGCCGGTGGACGGCACGAGGCGCGTCGGCTGCATCGGGAGATCGAGTTCCTGACCCGCGTCGAGGCGCGCCTGGCCTCCCGGGTGACCGAGCTCCAAGCCCGGTGTCCCGGCGCGACGACCGGCGGCGGGACGACGACGACGACCGGCGGCGGGACGACCGGCGCCTCCTGATCACCACCGGTCCGGTCGACGCACCTGGGCTGCCCCGGCCGGCCAATGGCGCGGGCGCGTCCCTCGCTCATCCTTCTCGTTCGCAGAACTCCTTCAGCCGCGTCATCGACAACTCGACGTTCGCCTTGGTCAGGCGCACCGCCAGCCAACCGAGCCCGGGGACCGTCGACCGCACCTCGTTCTCCGAGACCAGTACGCAGCCCTGCCCCTGGGGCGCCAGTCGATACTCCTCCTCGACCCGCACGAAGCCCACGGCGATGGTCGACGAGAACCGACTTGCGGGGTCCACCACGCCGATGCGGTCGTGCAAGACGAGGCGGACCGGCCCCATCCTCGAGAACCACCGGGCATGGTGACCCGGTGCCGGGTAGCCGGCGGGGACGTCACAGGGCGTCACGCCGTCCCAGGCCTCCACCTCGGCGGGGACCGTCAGCGCCCGCCACACCCGATCCGGAGGAGCGGCGATGACGATCGTGACGATGACGCGACGCATCGGGCCGACCATAGGAGCCTTGCTCGCCCACGTCCTCCTCGTCGTCGTCCGCATGGTGAAATGACGTCATGCGCCTGGACCAGGTGACGGTCGGCTCGACCGACCTCGGCCGCTCGGAAGCCTTCTACCGCGCTCTGGGCCTGGAGTTGATCGTCAAGGACGACCACTACCTGCGCTTTGCGTGTCCGGTCGGAGACAGCACCTTCTCGGTGGAGCTGGTCGGCGCCGTTCCCGACGACGAACAGGTGGTCGTGTACTTCGAGAGCGACGACGTCGACGGCGACTACCGGCGACTGCGATCAGGGGGGATCGAGTTCGAGCAACCCCCGACGGACATGCCGTGGCTGTGGCGGGAGTCGCGCCTCCGGGACCCCGACGGACACCGGCTCTGTGTGTTCCACGGGGGCGAGAACCGGCTCGATCCTCCCTGGCGGCTGTCCCGCGAGGCCGACGCCCCGCACCCGCGCCAGCAGGACAAGGAACGTTCATGACGACCAGAGAGCGCTACTTCGACTCGGGAGGGCGCGACGACCTGTTGGCGGGCGGTGTGCGCGTGGTGCCGGTCCAGACCCCCAAGGGGACCTTCGGGGTCTGGACCAAGCGCGTCGGCAACAACCCCGACACGCGCCTGCTGCTCCTGCACGGAGGCCCCGGGGCCACGCACGAGTACTTCGAGGCGGCCGATTCCTACCTGCCCGCCGCCGGGGTGGAGTACTACTACTACGACCAGTTGGGCTCGACCTACAGCGACCAGCCCGACGAGCCGTCGCTGTGGGAGATCGACCGGTTCGTCGACGAGGTCGAGCAGGTCCGCGTCGCCCTCGGGCTCGACGCCGGCAACTTCTTCCTGCTCGGCCACTCCTGGGGTGGCATCCTCGCCATCGAGTACGCGCTGCGCCACCAGGAGCATCTCAAGGGGCTCGTCATCTCCAACATGATGTCGAGCATCCCCGCCTACAACGAGTACGCGGAGCAGGTGCTCATGCCCGCCATGGACCAGGCCGCCCTGGCCGAGATCAAAGAGATCGAATCCGAGGGCGCGATCGAGGACCCCCGCTACGAGGAGCTCCTCATGGCGCACCACTACGTGCACCACGTCCTTCGCATGCCGGTCGACGAGTGGCCCGACCCCGTGACCCGGGCCTTCGCCCACATCAACCAATCGATCTACGTCCCGCTGCAGGGGCCGAGCGAATTGGGAGCCAGCGGCAAGCTCGTCGACTGGGATCGCACCGGCGACCTCGGCGCCATCGGCGTCCCCACGCTCGTCATCGGTGCCGAGCACGACACGATGAGCCCCTCCTTCCTCGCCGACATGGCGCGGCGGCTTCCCCGGGGCCGCTACCTGCACTGCCCCCACGGCAGCCACATGGCGATGTACGACGACCAAGCCGTGTACTTCGAGGGGCTCGTGCGCTTCCTCCTCGACCCCGACAACCGGGGCTGACGGGCCGGGCGAGGCGCTGCTCGATGTACTCCTAGCTGCCGTCCCCGGCCAGCGCCACCGCAGCCATGGTCCACGACCTGCCCCCCGGGGCCTTGGCGCTGACGCTCACCGTCGTGCCCGCCGCGGCCACCGGCTGATTGGTGTACTGGGTCCACGAGGCGACGTGACCGCCGCCGCCCACCGAGCGGCCCAGGCCCACCCACCCCGCCGGCAAGGCGGGTGCGGTGCCGCCGCTCGTATCGGCCACGGCGAAGACCAATGAGGTCGGGCTCTTGGTCGTCAGGGCCAGGCGGGGGATCGCGCCCGCACCCGCGGCCGACGACGAGGCGCCCACGTCATCGATCCCCTCCATGCCGATGACCTTGAGCTCCTGGTCGAAGCCGGGCTGGGTGAGCGTGGAGGTCACCCTCGAGGCGGTGAGGACGTTCGGCGCCGTCGCCGCCCAGATCTCCGCGTCGCTGGTGGCGGTGTCGGCTCGTCTCACCAGCTTCCAGGCCAGGCCGGCGCCACCGATGACCGCGGTCGGCTTCCCCGCGGCGCGAGGCCCATGGCCGGCGACGAAGGCGAGCAGGGTCTCGCCGGCCGCCGCGGTGTGGAACGACGGTGTCGTCACCGTCCGGTGCCCGTGGGTGGCCACGTGCACGTCCATGACGAAGCACGTCATCGGCGGCGCAGGGTTCTCCACGCTCACCGCGACGTCGGCGGCACTGCCCTCGACGCCACGGGCGTTGGTGGCCACCGCGGACAGGGTGTGGGGCCCGTCGGCGACGGCCCGGGTGTCCCACTGCACCGCGTAGGGCGCCGTCGCGGTCGGAGGACCGAGCGGACGGCCGTCGAGCAGGAATTGGACCGACTTCACCCCCACGTCGTCGTGGGCGCCGACTGCCACCGGGACGAGGCCCGAGACCGTCTGCTGCGGGACCGGGTTGAGCAACGCCAGGTCCGGAGGCGGGTCGATCGAGCTGACCAGGTGGTCCGAGGCCGAGCCGGTGACGGTCACCTCCTGCGCCGGGGCGGTGTCGACGCGGCCCTCGGAGTCCGTGGCGCGGGCACTGAGGGTGTGGGGCCCGGGCGAGGCGTTGCCGACGGTCCACACGTAGGCGTAGGGGGAGGAGGTCTGCGGCGGCCCGACGGGCTGGCCGTCCACGAGGAACTGGACCGAAGCGATCGTCGCCGGTGAGGCGGCCCTGGCCGGGGCATGCAACGTCACGGTCCCCGACACCTTCGACCCGGCACGGGGGCTCGACAACATCACGGCGGGAGCCGGCGTGAACGGGCGGGTCTGGTTGATCACGTCGACGGTGTCGCCGGTGATCTGGAGCTCGGTGTTCACGACGTTGTTGTTCCGGTTGCTCTCGGTGAACAGGTGCTGGGGGTCGACCACCGCGTGGAGGATGTAGGTCCCGTCGGGCACCGGGGTCAGGTCGATGGGCTGGCCGTTGTCGGTCTGGTCGTATTCGTCACCCCATCCGACGCTCAGCCCGAGTGCCTTGTGCGGGTTGGTGCAGTCCGACTGGGGCGGGGAGGTGTGGTCGGGCGCATTCGGCACTCCCCCGACGAACGCGTCGGCGGTGATGCAGTAGTCGGACTTCGGGCTGGTGGCCACGACCGCGCCCGGTGACCCGTCCCCGTTCATCGTGTTGAGGGTGAACCTGGTGAGCGGGTACCGGTAGTCGCTGGGCGGGTCGAAGGTCCCGATCGCGGTCAGACGGACCGTGTGGTCGGGCCTCCAGGTGCTGCCGTTGCGACTCTTGTAGACGGTCTGGACGAAGGTGGCGGTGCCGGTGCGGCGGTTGTACTTCGGCTTGATCTGGAAGGGACCGGTTCCCGCGTCCCAGGTGATGTGGGTGAACTGGAGCTGGCGATCAGCGGTGTCGGGGTTGAAGCCGATCGAGATGTTGCCCGTCGGGACCTGGATCTGCAGGTCGGGCAACGTGAGGTGGTAGGCGGCGCCCGAGGCGTGGGCCGTCGTCGTCACCAAGATGATCGGCGTCGCCACCACCAGGCCGGCGAGCACGACAGCGGCGCGGCGCCGGGAATGTGTGACGAGCCCCCCGAAATGCCCCCTCGATGTCGCCACCGGGCACCCCCTTCCCCAAACGGTGACGAGGAGCGTACCCTTCGACCTCGCTCGCCGCCGGGTCTGTGCCGACCGCGCTCGACCCGTGGTCGACCCGTGGTCGCCAAGAACAACGACGGGGTGCGTACGATCGTTGTCGACACCCCCGGCGAACCCGCCGGGGGCTCTCTGAGGACCGAGGCAGGGTGATGGGTACCGCAGGCAAAGGAAAGTCAGCTGGTCGCAAGGCACAGCGGCATGTGGCCATCGTCCCCCACACCCACTGGGACCGGGAGTGGTACGAGCCGTACCAGAGCTTCCGGCTGCGCCTGGTGCAGATGCTCGACGCGCTCCTCCCCCTGCTCGAGGGCGACCCGTCGTACGCCCGGTTCCTCCTCGACGGGCAGATGGCCGTGGTCGACGACTACCTCGAGGTCCGGCCCGAGAACGAGGAGCGCATCCGCGCCCTGGCCGCGGCGGGGCGACTGTCGATGGGCCCGTGGTACATCCTCATGGACGAGTTCCTCGTGTCGGGCGAGACCATCGTGCGGGACCTCCAGAGCGGGCTTGCTGCGGGGCGCCGCGTTCGGCGGGGCCATGGAGGTCGGGCTACCTGCCCGACATGTTCGGCCACATCGCCCAGATGCCCCAGATCCTGCGCCAGGCCGGGTTCGAGCACGCCGTGGTGTGGCGGGGCGTGCCGTCGGTCGTCGACCGCAGCCGGGTTCGTGTGGGAGGCACCCGACGGGTCCTCGGTGCGCGCCGAGTACCTCCCCACCGGCTACGGCAACGGCGCCTCGATCCCCGACGACGCCAAGGCGCTCGTGCGGCAGGGTCGCCGACCACGAGAAGGAGATCGGCGACTTCCTCCTCGACGGGATGCTCTTCATGAACGGCACCGACCACCAGGAGCCCCAGCCGTGGCTCGGGCGCGTCGTGGCCGAGGCCAACGAGCATCCAGGACGACTACGTCCTCGAGGTGACCACGTTGCCCGACTACCTGCGCGACGCGCCCACCGAGGGGCTCGCGCACCTGGAAGGGCGAGCTGCGCTCGGGGGCGCGGGCCAACGTCCTCATGGGCGTGGCCTCGAACCGGGTCGACGTGAAGCAGGCCGCGGCGCGCGCCGAGCGGGCCCTGGAGCGGCTGCGCCGAGCCGCTGTGCGCGCTGTACATGGCGCCCGAGGACTTCCCGGCCCGCCTGCTCGACCTGGCCTGGCGCGAGATGGTGCGCAACTCCGCCCACGACTCGATCTGCGCGTGCTCGGTCGACGAGGTCGTCGACGCCGTGCTCGTCCGCTACGCCGAGGCCTACCGGATCGCCGACGGGCTGGCCGGCCAGGCACTGGTGGCGCTCGACGCGGTCGCTCGCCGAGGCCGGGCCCACCGTCGTCGAACGCGTCGGCGCGGCCGCGCGCCGGGCATGGTGGAGGTCGTCGTCGCCGGCGAGGAGGTCCCCGCCGGCACGCCAGGCGCTGCCCGAGGAGCCCGGCGCCTTCGGCATCCCGCGGGGGCTGGGCCCGCTCACCCTCGACGCCAACACGGTGCGCACCATCCTCGGGCATGCTCCCCAACGGGAGCCAGATCGACACCCACACCTGGATCCAGGACGTGCACGTCGAGGAGGACAAGTCGGGCATCGACATCACCATCGCCTTCGGGAGCGAGGAGCGCTTCGACGTCCCCATCGCCTCGATCAAACAAGACCTCTACACGCGGCTCGGGCGCCCGGCCCGACTCGATGGTGCGGATCAAGATCGACCAGCCGCCCGTGCGCCGGGTCCTGGCCCGGGTGGCCGACGTGCCGGGCTTCGGGCACGGGCCGCTCGTGCCGGTCGTGCCCGCGCACCCGGTCACCGTCGAGGAGCCGGCGGAGCCGACCGGGTCCCGTGGTCATGACGAACGGGCTCGTCACCGTGGCCGTCGACGCCGACGACGGGACCTTCGCCGTCGACGGCATGACCGGCTACGGCGCGCCTCGTCGACGGCGGGGACCACGGCGACTCCTACAACTACTCGCCCCCCGCCGGGGACCGCGTCGTCGACACCCCCGACGAGCGTGTCGGTCACCGTCGGTCGAGCGCGGGCCGGTGCGCGCCGTGGTCAGCCGTGACGGCGCGCTACACCTGGCCCGACCACGTCGACGGCGCCACCCGGGCGCGCACCGGCGAGGTGACGGTGTCGAGGTGACCACCGACATCGAGGTGCGCGCCGACGAGCGCATCGTGCGGGTGACCACGCGATTCGTGAACCCCGCCTCGGACCACCGCCTGCGCGTGCACCTGCCCCTGCCCGAGCCGGCCGAGGGGTCCGACGCCGAGTGCGCCTTCGCCGTCGTGCACCGGGGGCTCGAGGCCGAGGGCCGGGCCGACGAGCTCGGGCTCCCCACCTTCCCGTCGCGGCGCTTCGTGTCCGCCGGCGGCCTCACCGTCGCCCACGAGGGGCTCCTCGAGTACGAGCTGGTGGACATCGAGGGGGAGCCGTCGGCCCGCCGGGCCCGCACGATGGCACTCACGCTGCTGCGCTCGACGGGGATGCTGTCTCGCCTCGGCATGGCCTACCGACCGCTGCCGGCGGGGCCCCTCACGCCCGTCGAGGGCTTGCAGCTGCGGGGGCGGACCATCGAGGCGCGCTATGCGCTGTGCATCGGGTGCGACGACCCCTACGCCATGGTCGACGACGCCTTCGTGCCCCTCGAGGTGGTCTACGCGGCGGGGGGTGGATGGCGCCCGGCGTCGGGGAGCGCCCTCGAGGTCGAAGGAGCCGAGGTCTCCGCCGTGCGGCGGGCGGCGGGGATGCTCGAGGTCCGGGTGTTCAACCCGACCGACCGACGCCACCACCGTCAGGGTGGGGACGCGCTCGGGCTGGCTCGTCGACCTGCGGGGCCGCACCCTCGAGCCCGTCGACGGCTCATTCGAGCTCCGGCCCTTCGGGATCGCCACCTTCCGCTCCCCCGCCTGAGCGGGCCCCGGCGATGAGCCGCTCGCCCTTGCTCGCGCAGCTCGTCGAGGTCGTGGAAGACCTCGGCGATCCGCTCGAAGCGCCCGCCGAGCCGGCGGTCGAGCGCCACGGCCTCGGTGCCGGGGCGGTACAGCACCCACAGCTGGATGCGGCCGAGGTCCTTCACCCGCCGCGGGCGCAGGGCCAGGAATTCGAACTCGTCGGACACCTCGTCGTCGGGCGGCGCCAGGGCGCGCGTGGAACTCGTCGGTCACGATCACCGACCCCGGGCGCCGCCATGTTGACCATGCGACTGGCCAGGTTGACGACCGGCCCGTAGAAGTCGCCGTCCTGGACGAGGACCGGGCCCAACGCCAGGGCCACCCGCACGTCGGACAGCAGCTCGTCGTCGGCATAGGCCTCGGCCAGGGCGAGGCCGATGCGCGCCGGCGTCGAGAGCGGACTCGGTCACGAACATGGCCTCGTCGCCGATCATCTTCACGACACGCCCGCCACCCGCGGTGACGGTGTCGTGGGCGACCTCCTCGAAACGGGTCACCACCGCCGCCAGCTCCTCCTCGGAGAGCTGCTGGCTGAGCATGGTGAACCCCACCATGTCGGCGAAGCCCACGGCCAGCACGGGGAGGGCGCCGCTGTCGCCCCGGGTGCGCAGCAACATGGCCCGGCGCACCGCGGCCTGGACGTGACGCCGCCACACGAACTCGAGCAGCCGGGCCATGGCGGGGAGCGAGTGGTCCGGCCAGCTGGGCGAAGCGGTCGGCCGCCACCACGGTGTCCGCCGAGGCCGGTGCCGAGCCGCCATGCGCCCCGCGACGCCGGTGACACCTCGGCTTCGGCGATGCGGGCCATCGACGACCCGATGACCCGGGCGAACTGGAGGCTCGTGCTCGACGTCGGCCACGCCGAGGTCCATCATCGACCGGAGGATCATGAGCGCCTCGATGTCGAGGTCGGTGAACATGCGCTCGTCGGGCTCCACGTCGGGGAAGCCCAGGGCCCGCCAGAAGCGCCGGGCGAGCTCGAGGTCCATGCCCGTCATCTCCGACACCTCGGACTGGGTGTAGCGGCGCTCGGCCGGGACGAGGAGCCGGTCGGCCACGAGCAGGTCGAGCACGTCGCCGCGCCTCGGCCTCGGCGATCTCGTCCTCGGGGGTGCCGTGGGCCGCAGGAAGGCGCGCACCCGCTCGAGCGCCGTCGACCCGTGACGCCGACGCTGAGCTCGGGGGTCATCGACCTGCGAGGCCGTCGAACTCGGGCTTGGCCGAGCGCGACATGAGGGCCGAGGATGGCCTTCGACGGCGAGGTGGCGCCCTCGAGGACCGCCGCCACCTGGTCGCCGATGGGCATCTCCACCCCGTGCGCCGCCGCCAGCTCGAGCAGCGGGCGCGCCGTCTTCACGCCCTCGGCCACCATGCGCATCTCCGCCATGATCTCGTCGAGGGAGCGGCCCCGGCCGAGCTGCTCCCCCACCATCCGGTTCCGGCTCAGCGTGCTCGTGCAGGTGGCCACGAGGTCGCCGACACCGGCCAAGCCCGCGATGGTGATGCGCTGACCCCCGAGGGCCACCCCGAGACGTCCGAGCTCGGCCAGGCCGCGGGTGATGAGCGCGGCCAACGAGGAGTCGCCGAGCCCGAGGCCGCGCAAGATGCCGGCCGCGATGGCAAGGACGTTCTTGGTCGCGCCCGCCATCTCGCACCCCACCACGTCGGGGTTGGTGTAGACGCGGAACGTCGGGGTGCGCAGCACCTCCTGGACCTGGCGGGCCATGGACTCGTCGGTCATGGCGACCACCGTGGCGGCGGGCTGTCCCGCCACGATCTCGCGCGCCAGGTTCGGGCCCGGTGAGCACCCCGGCGACGTGGCCCGGGACCACCTGGGCGATGACCTCGGTCATGCGCAGGTGGGTGCCCTGCTCGAGCCCCTTGGCCAGCGACAGGACGGGGGTGCCGGCGGGGAGGGAGCGCGGCCAGTTCGCTCGAGCACGGCTCGAAACCCGTGCGAGGGCACGGCCATGATCGACGAGCGCGCGCGCCGGTCACGGCCTCCTCGAGCGACGCTGTGGCCCGCCAGCGCCTCGGGCAGCGCGACGCCGGGGAGGTAGTCGGGGTTCTCGTGGGCCTGATCGATGACTCTGCGGCCAGCGCCGGGCGGCGCGCCCACAGCACCGTGGGCGCCGATGCGACCGCCAACGTCGGCGACGGTCGTGCCCCATGAGCCCGCGCCGATGACCGCGACCTTGTCGAGCATGGACCTCACCCTACGACCTGGTCGCTGGTCGACGACCGGCGGCCGTACACTGGCCGCGTGACCGCAGCGCCGGTGCGCCTGCCCGCTCTGACAGGCTCCGTGGTGCTCGTCCCCGTGAAGGCGTTCGGCGAAGCCAAGGCGCGCCTCGCCCCCACCCTCGACGCCGCCGGGCGCGACGCCCTGGCCCGGGTGATGGCCGACACGGGTCCTCGCCGCCGCCGCGCCCGCTGCCGGTGGCGGTGGTGTGCGACGACGCCGAGGTGGCCACGCTGGGCACAGGGCCACGGCGCCATGGTGCTGCCCGAGCCCGGACGCGGGCTCAACGGCGCGGTGGAGGCGGGCGTCGAGCGGCTCGGCGCGGCCGGGGCGTCAGAAGTCCTCGTGGTGCACGCCGACCTGCCCTTCGCCCAGGACGTCGCCCAGCTGGCGGGGTTCGACGGCGTGACCCTCGTCCCCGATCGCCGCGACGACGGCACCAACGTGGTGTGCGTGCCGACCGGCGCCGGCTTCCGGTTCCACTACGGGCCGGGCTCCTTCACCCGCCACGCGCCGAGGCGCAGCGCCTGGGGCTGCGGTGCCGGGTGGTGCGCGACCCCGAGCTCACCTGGGACGTGGACGTGCCCGGCGACATCCCCGCCGGACTGGGGCCGACCGTTCCGGGCTGACGCCGGCCGGAGACGCAGAAGAGGGGCCCCGCAGGGCCCCTCTTCTGTCTGTCTGTAATTGTCTGTCCCATGACCGGGCCGCAGGCCCGAGGGACCGATCCGACCGCCGGGGAACCCGGCCGGACGGTTTTCGTCTACTTGGCGGTCCGCCGGCGAACCGGGGCCCGACGCGTGACCCGACGAGCAGCGGTCCTCTTGGGAGACGCTGCCGCCTTCTTGGTGGTGCGACGCTTGACCGCCTTGCGAGCCGGAGCCCGCTTCTTGGCAGCCTTGCGTGCCGGAGCCCGCTTCTTGGCGCCTTGCGTGCCGGAGCGCGCTTCTTGGCGACCCTCTTGACGGCCCGCTTCTTGGTGGTCCGCTTGGCGGCCTTGCGTGCCGGAGCGCGCTTCTTGGCAGCCTTGCGAGCGGGAGCCCGCTTCTTCGCAGCCTTGCGTGCCGGTGCCCGCTTCTTGGCGGCCTTGCGTGCCGGAGCCCGCTTGGTGGCCTTCTTGGCGGTCGCCCGCTTCTTGGTGGTCCGCTTGGCGGCCTTCCGTGCCGGAGCCCGCTTCACGGCCTTCCGAGCCGTGGTGCGCTTAACGGCCTTGCGAGCCGTGGTGCGCTTGGCGGCTTTCCGTGCCGGCGCCCGCTTTGCGGTCTTTCTTGCCCGCTTGACTGCCATGCTTTACGCCCTCCTAACGGCCTTCTTGGCCGATCGCTTTATTGCTTTCCTCGCCGGAGCTCGTCCGGCGGCCTTTCTGGCCGATTGCTTTGCTGCTTTCCTCGCCGGGGCGCGCGTCGTCTTTCTGACCGGGGCGCGCCCGACGACCTTTTTCGGTGCCCGTCCAGCGGTCCTCTTGACCGCCTTCCTGGTCGAGTTCTTGGTGGCCTTGGTGGTCGACTCTCTTCGTTGTCTTGGTGGCCTCTTCGCGACCTGGCGTTCGTTCGCCGCCGCCTTCTTGGCCGTCACCTTGGACGACTTCTTCGCCGGCGACGGCGACACCTTGAGCGCCGGTGGAGCCGCCTTGCCGTTCAGGATGTCCTTGAGCATCCCGCTGGCTGCGAAGCGCACTCCGCGGGACGCCGAGATGCTCACCGGTGCCCCTGTCCGTGGATTACGCCCCATGCGAGCACCACGGTGCGTGGGATTGAAGCTGCCGAAACCTGCGACAACCACACGACGACCCGACCGAACCTCTTTCGAGACCACATGGACGAGCGCGTTGACCGCTTCCTCGGCATCGCGTTTCGCCAACGACGTCGTCTTGCTGACCGCGTCGATCAGTCCCGACTTGTTCACCGCACCTCCTCCGGGAAATGCAATCTCACTAATCAAAGAAGGTTTTCGCGACAAAAGCAAGCATTTGCGTGATCGCGCGCCACGCGGAGCGCGCAGCACGCGCGAGGTCGCAGCGCGAGGATCACGGCAAGGAAACCGCGCGTGACGCGCCCCGTGCGCGCGCCGCGACGCGACGGATCACCCCCGTGCCACGCGCCGACGGCCACCGATTGCCTATGGACGGGAAACCCCGTGTTTGCAAGGATTTTCGACCATGGCGCCGCTGCCTGACGATACCTACGACGTCATCGTCGTCGACGCCGAGCTCGACGACGAAGGCGAGCTGCATCTCGAGGTGACGGTGACGCTGGGTCCGCAGATCGGGCGGATCGTGCGGATCAGAAACTTGCACGTGGAAACCCGCCGCGGCGTGCTCGACACCACCGATCCGTACGCGCTGCTCGGGATCCCGGGGACGTTGCGAGTGCGAGACGGCGTGCCGAGCTTTCGTCCGGAGACCGCGTGAATGCACCGATTCTCGTGCCAACGTTTCGCGACGCGAAGTGTTTTTCACGACGTCGGAGCGTGGTGATGTCACGCCTGCAGGCGCACGACCGCTCCAGGCACGACGACGGCGACACCGGTCACGACGCACGGGGCCTTGGCCACGATCCGCGCCACTGTCGGTGCTGCACACGCGCGGCGTGTACCTGGGTGCGGGATCGGTCGGTCCGGCGTGGGCGGGGACCGAACAGGCCGTGCTCGTGCTCGGACCGCCGCGGTCGGGCAAGACGTCGTCGATCGTGGTGCCCACCGTGCTCGGCGCGCCGGGCGCGGTGGTGTCGACGTCGACCAAGCCCGACGTGCTGCGGGCCACCGCGCACGGCCGCGCGACGGGTCGGACCGTGCTTCGCTCTACGACCCGAGCGGCACCGTCGACGTCCCCCGGGCGTGTCGAGCGCGTGCACTGGTCACCGGTGGAGAGCTGTCGCACGTGGGACGACGCGCTGCTCGTGGCCCGGAGCCTCGTCGGCGCGGCGCGACCCGGCGGGCACCGGACGCGACGGCGCCGGACCGGTCGGTGGGGACCATTGGACCGAGCGGGCCGAGGCCCTGCTCGCCCCGGCTGCTGCACGCCGCCGCGCTCGACGGGGCGGACCTCGCCACGGTGCTGTCGTGGGTCGACCGGCGAAACGCCGCCACCGCCCTCGGGATCCTCGATCGCAACGGGGCGGTCCGCCCCGGCGACCTCCTGGCGGGGATCGCCGCGACCGACCCCCGCGAGCAGAGCGGGATCTGGTCGACGGCCTCGGGGGTCCTCGCCGCCTACCGCAGCGAGGCCGCCCTGGCCACGCACGGTGGCCCCGGACTTCGACCCCCGGGCCTTCTGCGACTCCTCGGCCACGCTCTATATCTGCGCCACCGGGCGGCACCAGGCCGTGGCCGCGCCCTTGGTGGTGGGGCTGCTCACCGACATCCGCGCCGCCGCCTACGCCGGTCGGCCGCCACGGCCGGGGTCGACGCGACGCCGCGGGACCGCCCTGCGCCGGTGGTCCTCGCCCTGGACGAGGTGGCCAACATCGCCCCCGTCCCCGACCTTCCGGGCATGGTGAGCGAGGGCGCTGGCCAGGGACTTCTCACCCTGGCGTGCCTCCAGGACCTCTCCCAGGCCCGGGGTCGGTGGGGCGGGGCCGCCGACGGGTTCCTGTCGCTGTTCGGCACGACCGTGGTGCTGCCCGGGATCGGGGACGTCCGCACCCTCGAGGCGCTGTCCGCCCTCGCCGGGCGAGGAAGAGGTGCGCACCCGGTCGGTGAGCGCCCCGGTGACGAGCCCCGGGGGGGTCGGGGCGGTGCTGTCCCGGGTGGTGCGCGGGCCCCGGGCGCAGCGGGGCCGAGCCGGCGCCGACGGTGACGACCTCGACGGTGATGCGGCGGCGGCTCCCGGTGGACGTCGTGGCCCGCGGGGAGACGGGGATGGCGCTCGTGGTCGACGAGCGCAACCGCATGGGATGGGTCGCGCCTCACGCCCTGGTTCGCCACCGAGCCGTGGCGCTCGGCCGCCCTCGAACCCGAACGGGCGCCCGAGCGCGGCCCCGGTCTCGACCCCGGTCCACAGGCCGGCCCCCTGCCTCCGGTCCTGGCGCCGGGGGCGGGGCGGGACATGGGCCTCGGGGGTCTCTGACCGGCCTGGGTTCGCCTTTCGCCCACCCCGGACGGGGCGGAATTCCCGGTGGAAGATCGAACACATGTTCGATAGTGTCCGATCATGGGCCCCCGCAGCTCCGGTACCCCGGCCCCGATCATTCCCCCACAGCAGGGAAAACGCCCTGTCGGGTCGGGCCACATCAGCACCGCGCTGGCCGCCCGGGCCCGGCCCACCTCCTCGAGCCGGGACCAGCTCCTGCCCCTGCTCCCCGCCCTTGCCCCGCTCTTTCCCCGCGGAGGCCTGCAGCGGGGAGGCGTCGTGACCGTCGGCATCGGTGATGGCAGCCCCGGCGCCGAGGGCGGCGGTGCGAGCACCGTGGCCCGGACCGCCGGTGGTGGCACCACGCTGGGGTTCGCGCTCCTCGCCGCCGCCTCGACCGCCTCGTGGTGCGCGGCCGTGGGCCCCGCCGACCCGGGGATGGTGGCCTTGGCCGAGCTCGGGGTGGACCTCGCGCACCTCGTGCTCGTCCCCCGTCCCGGGCCCCTGTGGGCCGAGGCGGCGGCCACCCTCTTCGACGGCATGGACATCGTGCTGGTCCGACCGCCCGGGCCCGTGCGCCCGGGGGTGGCCCGGCGGCTGGCCGCCCGCGCCCGCGAGCGCCGGGGGGTGCTCGTGGTGCTGGGGACGCGGGGATGGCCCGAGGGAGCCGACGTCCAGCTCACCGTCGAAGCCGGGACGTGGCAGGGGGTCGGAGCCGGTCACGGCCATCTCCAGGGCCGTCACCTGGAGGTTCTGGCCTCGGGCCGGCGTGCCGCCGCCCGACCGGTGCGGGTGGGCCTGTGGCTCCCGGCCCCCGCCGGGCAGGTGGTGGCGGACGGCGCCACGGGACCGGCAATCAGTCACGGGACCGGCAATCAGTCACGGGACCGGCAATACAGAGAGGTGGAGGAAGAAGGTGCAGCGGCTGCTCGCCGTCTGGTGCCCCGGCATCCTTGAGGAACAGGAGCACGGCCGCGAGGCGCGGGCGTTCGGCGCCGTGGTGGGCGGCCCTGGAGGCCTTCGCCACACGCGTCGACCCCGTGCGTCCCGGGGTGTGCGCCGTGCCCACCCGGGGCCCCTCCCGCTACTTCGGGGGCGACGAGGTCCTGGCCCACATGGCCGCCGAGGCCGTGTCGGCGTGGCCGGCGTGGGCCGGCACGGCGGGCAGCCGGGGTGGGTGTGGCCGACGGCCTGTTCGCCGCCGTCCTGGCCGCCCGGGCCGCGCCGACAGGGCGAACCGGTGATCGTCCCCCCGGGCGAGACCGCTTCCTTCCTCGTCCCGTGGCCGGTGGCCACGCTCGAGCGGCCCGAGCTCGCCGACCTGCTGGTCCGGCTGGGGGTGCGCACGCTGGGCGCGGTTCGCGGCGCTGCCCGGCCCCCGGGTGCTCGCCCGTTTCGGCGAGGAAGGTGCCCTCTGCCAGCGGGTGGCCCGGGGGGCCGAGGGGGAGCTGCCGGGCTTTCGCCTCTTCTTCCCCCGCCGCACTCCCGGGCCGGTCGCGCCCCACCACGACGGGTCGGCACGGTGGTGGCCCGCCAGGTGGGGTTCTGGGGGGACTCGGCCGACGCCGATGCCCGGGCGGCCCGGGCCGTGGCCGGAGTCCAGGAACTGCTCGGTCCCGAAGCGGTGGTCAGGGGCCGGCTCCAAGGTGGGCGGGGCCCGGCCCAACGGGCCCGGTTCGTCCCCTGGACCGGGCCGGACAGAGATGGCGGGGGCCCGACGGGGCCCGCGAGGGCCGGCTCCGGGGTGATCGGGACCACGACGGTGGCGCCGGAGGCAGTCGCATCGGCAGTGGGGCGCCCCCGGGAGGGCCATGGCCGGGGCAGGTCCCCCCACCGGCGCCCGCCGTGGTCTTCGGCCGGCCCCTGCCCACCCTGCTCACCGACGCCGCCGGCCGAGCCCGTGGGCGTCACCGGGGGCGGGATGGCCACCGCCGCCCCCGCCCGACTGTCGGTGGCGGGAGGGCCGTGGGCCGAGGTCACCGGATGGGCGGGGCCCTGGCCGTCCGACGAGCGGTGGTGGTCGGTCCGGGGCCGGCGTCGCCAAGCCCGCATGCAGGTCGTCACCGCCCACTGCCGCCCACCTGCTCACGCGGGAGCGGGGGGGCTGGTGGCTGGAAGCAACCTACGACTGACGGGCCGGCGCCACCGTGACCGCGCCCTACGCGGAGCTCCACTGCCACTCCAACTTCAGCTTCCTCGACGGCGCGTCGCATCCCGAGGAGCTCGTCTCCGAGGCGGCCCGTCTCGGCCTCGAGGCTCTCGCCCTCACCGACCACGACGGTCTGTACGGGGTGGTCCGCTTCGCCGAGACGGCTCGGGCCCTCGGGGTGGCGTCGGTGTTCGGCTCCGAGCTCACCCTGGTGGAGGCCGGGCGGTCGACGGGGCGCACCGGCGCCCCCGACCCGCTCGGCACGCACCTGGTGGTCCTGGCCCGCGACCCCGAGGGGTATGCCCGCCTGAGCCGGGCCATCACCGAGGCCCACCTCGCCGGAGGGGAGAAGGGCCGGCCCACCTGCACCCTCGAGGACCTGGCCCGCCACCACCGCGGGCACGGCCACGACGGGCACTGGGTCGTCCTGACCGGGTGTCGCAAGGGCGCGGTCGCCACCGCGCTCACCACCGCCGGCCCGGCCGCGGCCGGTCGCGAGCTCGACCGGCTCGTCGAGGCCTTCGGCGCCGAGGACGTGGCGGTGGAGCTCTGGGACCACGGCGACCCGCTCGACACCGCCCGCAACGACGCCCTCGCCCACCTGGCCGTCACCAGGGGCCTGGACATGGTGGCCACCAACAACGTCCACTACGCCACCCCGGCCCGGCGACCGCTCGCCACCACCCTGGCCGCCGTCCGGGCACGGCAGTCGCTGGCCGAGCTCGACGGCTGGCTCCCCTCGGCGGCCACCGCCCATCTCCGCTCCGGGGCCGAGCAGGAGCGCCGCTTCGCCCGCTGGCCCGGCGCGGTGGCCCGGGCCGCCGAGATCGGCCGGGCGTGCGCCTTCGACCTCCACCTGGTGGCCCCCGGCCTCCCCGACTGCGCGGTGCCGGCCGGGCACACGAGCACACCTGGCTGGTGGAGCTGGTGGGGCGGGGGGCGACGGACCGCTACGGGCCACCGGCGAGGGAGCGGGTGCCCGGCGCGTGGGCCCAGATCGACCACGAGCTCGAGGTGATCGGCGCCCTCGGCTACGCCGGGTACTTCCTCATCGTCTGGGACATCGTGGAGTTCTGCCGGCGCCAGGACATCTACTGCCAGGGCCGGGGCTCGGCCGCCAACTCCGCGGTCTGCTTCGCCCTCGGCATCACCCGTGCCGACCCCGTGGCCCTGGGGCTGTTGTTCGAGCGGTTCCTCTCCCCCGAGCGCGACGGGCCGCCCGACATCGACGTCGACATCGAGTCGGGCCGGCGCGAGGAGGTCATCGCCTACGTCTACGAGCGCTACGGCCGTCACTGCGCGGCACAGGTCGCCAACGTCATCACCTACCGCGCCCGCTCCGCCATCCGCGACGTGGGCAAGGCCCTGGGCCACAGCCCCGAGGAGGTCGACGCGTGGGCCAAGGCCGTCGACCGCGGCGAGCCACTCGATCGCGGCGGTCCCCTGCCGCCGCTCGTCGGGCAGCTCGCTCGCGACGTCCTGGACTTCCCCCGTCACCTCGGCCTGCATTCGGGGGGGATGGTGCTCTGTGACCGGCCCGTCATCGAGGTGTGCCCGGTGGAGTGGGCGCGGCACCCGGGGCGCAGCGCCCTGCAATGGGACAAGGACGACTGCGCCGCGGCCGGGCTCGTCAAGTTCGACTTGCTCGGGCTGGGCATGCTCGAAGCGGTGCACCTCACCGTCGACCTGATCGGCGAGGCGCACGGGGTCCAGGTCGACCTGGCCATGCTGGAACAGGAGGACGCCGTCTACGACATGTTGTGCCGCGCCGACACCGTGGGGGTGTTCCAGGTGGAGAGCCGGGCCCAGATGGCCACGCTCCCCCGCATCCGGCCGCGCTGCTTCGCCGACCTCGTGATCGAGGTGGCGATCATCCGGCCCGGGCCCATCCAGGGAGGGTCCGTGCACCCCTACATCCGCCGGCGACAGGGCCTCGAAGCCCCCGACCCCCCACACCCGCTGCTCGAACGAGCGCTGCACAAGACGCTCGGGGTGCCGCTGTTCCAGGAACAGCTCATGCACATCGCCATCGACGCGGCGGGATTCACCCCCGCCGAGGCCGACGAACTGCGCCAGGCCATGAGCGCCAAGCGCTCGGGGGCACGCATGGCACGCCTGTCCGAACGTCTCTTCGCCGGCATGGCCGAGCGGGGCATCACCGGCGCGGTGGCGCAAGGAGATCGTGGACAAGTTGGCCGCCTTCGCCAACTTCGGCTTTCCCGAGAGCCACGCCGTGTCCTTCGCCTACCTCGTGTACTCGAGCGCGTGGCTCAAGTTGCACTACCCGGCGGCATTCTGCGCCGGGCTGCTCAACGCCCAGCCCATGGGATTCTGGTCGCCGCAGTCGTTGGTGGCCGACGCCCGTCGCCACGGCGTGACGGTGCGACGCCCGCACGTCGACGCGTCGGGGGTCGGGGCCACCTTGGAATGGGGTCTCGACGAGCCCGCCGTCGTCGGGGTCGCCCCCACGGGGGACTCCGGTCGTCAACCCGCCGTCCGCCTGGGGCTCACCTCGGTGCGCGGGATCGGCGAGGCCGTGGCGCAGCGCATCGGCGAGAACGGTCCCTACTCGTCGGTAGAGGACCTGGTGCGGCGGACCGGGGCGGGGCGCTCCCAGCTCGAGGCGCTCGCCACCGCCGGGCGCGCTCGAGGGGCTGGCGCCGCGTGACGGCGCCCCCGAGATACGCGCCAGGCGTCAGACGCTGTGGGCGGCCGGCGCGTTGGCGCAGGGCACCGCGGAGCGGCTGCCGGGACTCGTGTCGGGAGAAGAAGCACCACCGCTGCCCGACCTCACACCGCTCGAGGAGGTGGAGGCCGACATGTGGGCCACCGGCCTCACCGTCGGGAGGACGGCGGTGGAGCTCGCCCGGCCCCGCCTCGACGCCATGGGGGTGGTCCCCGCCGGCCGGCTGGCGGGCGCGGAGACCGACGGCAAGGTGTTCGTGGGCGGCGTGGTCACGCACCGTCAGCGCCCCGAGAGCGCCAAGGGCACCGTGTTCCTCAACCTCGAGGACGAGACGGGCATGGTCAACGTCATCTGCTCCCCCGGCGCCTGGGAGCGGTGGCGCCCTGTGGCCCGGGGTGCACCGGCCCTCCTCGTCCGGGGGCGTATCGAGCGGGTCGACGGGGTGGTGAGCGTCGTGGCCGAGAAGATCGTCCCCCTGGACCTCGGGCCCGCCCCTGTCGTCCAGGGATCGCGGGACTTCCGGTAGCAGGCGGTTCCCGTCGATGGCCCAGAGCCGTCCCTTCGGGAGCGGAGTTGGGGAAACGTTGCGAAATCCTCAAGACGCTCACGCACGGCGCCGATATTCGTGAAGAGAAAGTTCCCGCCGAGTGTGGGGCTTGAGTTGGGGGGCGTCGCCAGGGACAGATGCCGTCTCGAGCGACATGAAGGAGACACAACACGATGAAGACTTGCCCCGGTCAGCTGGTGGTACACCGCGACGGGACGGTTGCCTACTGCACCGAGGACACCGACGGGCGCAGGTGCGCCGGTGAAGACCACCCTCACCGAGGGGGATTCTTCGCCTGTCGCGTCGTCGACGGCGAAAGCTGCGCCTACTGCAGCGTGGCGTCGGTCACCGCCGAGCCCGTCAGCATGGCGTCGGTCACCGCCGAGCCCGTCAGCGTGGCGTCGGTCACCGCCGAGCCCGTCAGCGTGGCGTCGGTCACCGTCGCACCGGGCTGAGCGCACCGATCCGGCGCCGGCGCCCGAGTCCCGTGGTCGCGCCTCGCGACACCCGACCTCGATCGGCGAAATGAACGTCGCCGGCGCGCTCTGCGTAGTGCCGGACAAGACCACCACCCGCTGTGGGCATCCGTTGTGCATCACTTGTTCGACCCGGACCGCGCACCGGCCGATCCCATAGTTGACACAGGGGCAGCAAATCAGGGGCTTGCAGTGCAGATGCACCCGAGCGACATGTACGGGCACCGGCGCAGGGCTCAGCGAAAGGGAAACGAGGTGGGGGTGAGGTGTTGATCTGTGACGGTTGCCTCGTCCTGCATCGCGACGGTGAGATCGCCTACTGCTCCGAGGAGCTCGACGGCAAGACCTGCGCCGGCTACGACATGCCCCACCTTGCCGGCGTCATGGCATGCCGCATCACCCCTCGCGGCACACGGTGCGCGCACTGTGACGAGGTCATGCGCTACAGGCTCATGATGGCCCCGGATTTCGTCCCCGACGGTCTCCGCACGGTCATCAACTGACGAGCGACTACAGCCAACTCCCTGTCCGGCCGACGACCAACAGGCCGAGCAACACCCCGATCACGAGGCTGCTGACCACGGCCCACTGACGGACCCCCGCACCTCGCACGTCCCTGCGGGTACGCCCGTACCAGTCCCGGGGGCTGAGCCGAGCGGTGTCGGCAAGGTGCGCGAGGACGTGGATCGTCATCGCCCCGAACCACAACACGAAGCTCGCCTTGTGCAGGAACAGCCATTCGTGGCGGGCCCCGCGTGACACGAAGATCAGAGCGACGCCGGTGCCGAGCACGGTGACGGTCGACGCCACGACGAAGGGACCGAGCATCCGCAGCACCAGCGGGGGCGGCCCCTTGCGCCGGTAGGCCTCGGACCCCAGGTAGTAACGGGCGAAGCGGTAGACCGTGCTCCCCATCTTGAGCAGCACCGGGGGGATGAGCAGCATGCCGATGAAGACGTGTGGGGCGAGCAGCTTCTGAACCGACAGCACGGTGAAGCCCTCGGCCGCCAGCAGGACGAGCAGCACCGCCGCCACTGCACCGGTCAGGCGGGCATTGGCCTCGGGCCCGTCGGCCGAGGAGCCGGGTCCCTCGGGCACCTTCCTGCCTGGCGTTCCGGCTGTGCCGTGGACGACCATCGCCTGTACCGTACGCGCCGGGCATGACGACACTGTGAAGGGCGATCTCCCGAGGCCCCCACCGCGGGCTTCGGGCCGTTGCGGCGCGACGGGAACAGTGCCGGCCCACCGGGTCTTCGACACCGCCACCTGATCGGGGAAGCACGCATGGGGTCCCACAGGGTCTGGGCCGCACTCGCGGCAGGGCTGGTGACCGTGACGGTCGTGGTCCTGGTCGCGGGCTCGCACACGAGCGCCCGTTCCCGCGTCGACCTCGCGGGCCGTGACGCCCACGCAGCGGTGCCGTCAACGGTCCCTCGGACACCGGCCCGAGAGCCGTCGTCGGTGGTCTCTACGACGACCTCGGCTCCGAGCCCACCCGCGCCGGCTGGTCCGCCCTACGCGGTGCAGGGCCAGACCATCGTGTTGGTGGACCCCGGGCGCGCCACGCCGGCCCGGGGACCGGTGGCGGCGAAGCCAGGACGGGTGCTGCGCACGATCGTCCGCCGCCCGGCCGGCGTGAGCGGCCCCCTTCCCCTGGTGGTGTTCGCCCACGGCTTCGACAGCGAGCCCGAGGTCTACGAACCCCTTCTCGACGCCTGGGCCGCGGCCGGCTACATGGTGGCGGCGCCGGAGTGTCCCGGGTCGGCCCGAGACCTTCCTGGGGACCCCGTCCCCGACTACGCCGCGCAGGCCCGCGACATCTCCTTTGTCATCACCTCCCTCCTCGGTGGGAGGGCGGGGGCGGTCGACCCCGGCGAGATCGCGGTGGCCGGGCACTCCGACGGCGGGACGGCGGTCACGATCATGGCGCTCGATGCCGCCTACGCCGACGCCCGGGTGAAGGCCTATCTCAACCTGGCGGGGCAGATTCCACCCGACGTCGAAGGACCCTGGGCGGCGAGATCCACGCCCGGCGCCCTGCTGGTGGCGGTCGGCGACGACGATCAGTACGGCAACCTCGCCCTGTCGACGGCGATGTTCGACACAGCCAAGATGCCCAAGGCGCTCTTGACCGTGCCCGGAGGCGACCACCTGGACACGTTCGTGGCGTCGTCGCCGACCGCACAGGCGGTCAGGGCGGCCACCACACGATTTCTGGGCGTCGCCCTCGCCGGCGGTGCGCCGGCCCTCACGCCTCCCCAGATCGGGGATGCCCTCGTCGGGTCGGGGCCACCCGTCCCGTTCTCGGTGCGTGTCGGGGATTGACCGAGGTCACGAAACCGACGAGCTGGTGGCGTCAACTGTGATGAAATCTCGGGTCCATCCGAGCAAGTACCGATCCGACGGTTGATTCTGCCCCGGGACGGCCGCGACCAGCGCGCCGCCGGGCGTCGGCGCCACGTCTGCCTGCACCCACTCCGGATTGATGTCCATCTCCATGGCGGTCGTCACGCCGGCCTGGACCAAGGCCGAAGCCAGGTCGATCGGGAGTGCGCCCATGCTCGCGGCATAGACGAGATTCCCGGCGGCGTCCTGACCCAGAGCGCTGCGCGCCTGGAATGCGACACCGTGCAAAGGGCTTCCCCACGAGTTCACGTCGCCGATGACGGGGCTGGGCCGAGAATCGATGACCAGCGGCGCCAGGTTCTGCCGTACAGATGTCACCGCCTCGTGTGGTGCGGGGACGGTCTGCCCCCACACGCCGACGTGCGCGGTGCCGTTCCCGTCGATGACGAGGCTCGCCATTCCGGGCACGAGCGAAGCAAGAACATGTCCGTCGACCTCAACCCCCCAGGCACTGTCTCGGACCTTGAACCCACCGTTGAACGCACCCAGCAACACCGAGCGTTCCGAAGCGGTCACGGCACTTTGGCCGGATGCGCCCAAGGCGAGTCCGTGGGTAGGCGGTTCCTGGCTGCCGGCGTGAAGGGCGAATCTGACCTGTCCGGCCCGGAAGCGGATCAACGTCACACGGGCGCCATCGGGGAGCTCCACCGTGCGACGGTCGATCGCCACACCGCTCGACTGGGCACTCAGCGGCGTCCAGCCCGGCTGGGGGCCAACCGTGGTCGGCAGGGTCGGCGGCGCTTGTGCGGGCGACACCGCGCTCCGAGCCGGCGGAAAGGTGACCGCCCCGACGGTCCCGGTCGTGGCGGGCGAAGCCGACACCACCGCGCAATCGGCAGCCAGAAGGCGACGACGACGACGACGAGCAGGAGGTCCCAGCGCTGTCTTCGGAACGTGTGTGTCATGGCGAGGGCGTGCGCACCAATTGCTGCGCCGCGTCAACATGATCTGCGCTCACCATGACACTGGCATGAAGGCGAGCCGGTTCCGCGGTCGCAGGTTGCCCACAGGCAATCAGCGGACAACCACCGGTGGGCGACCGGCGACCTTCGGGTGGAAACGACAACGGTCATGCAACCGCGCCCGTCGACCACAGTCGGTCTGTTTCGAGAACCCGTGTCGATGTGGCAACGTCGGCGTTCCGGTTTCCCGACGCCGGCGGGAGTCCTCAGGTGACGTAGAGCTGTCCGTCGGGGCCCTTCTTGACCGGGATCCGACCGAGGCCGGTGGGAGCCGGTCCGTTCAACACCGCTCCCGTCCGCCCGTTGAACTGCGACCCGTGGCACGGGCAGATGAATCGCTCTGCCTGGGGCGAGTACTCCACCACGCACCCCTGGTGAGAACACACCAAGTCGAAGGCCAAGAACGTTCCCGCCGAGGGCTGCACCACAGCGGCGGGGTCACCTGTCTTCGGGTCCTGGAACGTGGCCGAGCCCCCGACGGGCACCACGCTCGCGGCGCCGATGCGGGTGCCAGCCGGTTGCGTGACGGGCTTGGTGGTGGGGGTGGATGCGACCGGTGTCGAGCCCGTGCCCGACGTCCCGGTCGTCGTGCTCGGGACCGAGGGGCTCGAGGTCGACGGTCCGACCACCGGGTTGGCCGATGGGCGCGCCTTGCCCCCGAGCCGGCCGAGGCCCGCCGCCAGGCCTGCGCCCGCCGAGCGCGACCCCCGCCAGCGCGGCGGCGAAGGTTCCCTGCAGCGTGAACGTCCGGCGGTCGATTTCACCCAGCGCCCGCGCACTGGCCTTGCTCGGGGACCGGTGGAGGTACGGACACGGGGCGGGTTCGCACGGAGCTCCCGACATCGCCCGACACGTGCCCGCGTCGTAGACGCCGCACACGCTCTGTACGAGCTCGAAGGAGACCGGGACCGTGGTGGCCGGCCCTGCTCCGGATCGGGACCTGACTAGGTCACGCGAAACCTCGTCCACGGAGAGCACGCCGCCGCTTCCGGCCACGAGGAGCGGTATCCATGCAAAGACGAAGACGATGTCGGATCCCGTGTAGTACGGGCTGGCATGGAAGCTGACGGTGAGGAACAGGCTGAACGACAGCAGCATTCCGCCGACCGCGGCGACCCGCGACCACAGCCCGACGAGGGTGGCGGCACCCACTGCGAGCTCGCCGAGGGAGATGGCAACACCGAGGGGGACGGCCACGTGCTGGAGATGCCCCACCAGCGCGTGGATCGGGCTCACGCGCGCCGCGGAGGCGAGCTGGGACTGGATCGAGGTCGGGTTGGACGCGTCGAAGAACCCCGGGTTGGCCAGCTTCTGCAGGCCGGCGAAGGTGAAGGTTGCCCCGAGGAACAGCCGCAAGGGCAGGAGCGCCCAGCCGGCCAACGAGGTCGCCCTGGCCGGGGGCCCGAAGCGCGCCCAGATGCCCCGCAGCCGGTTCGTGTCCGGGGGGGCTGGGGCGCGCTTCGTGGGCCTTCGGTTCTGGTTGGTACGTTGCAGAACCTTCATCCTCTCGCAGCTGGACGGCTCCGGGGCATCGCCCCTGAACAACCCGACAAACCATAGGGGCCCCGCCTTACGTCGGAGTGAAGATTCCCGCCTCCCGTGCACCGCCGAGCCTCGACGAGCGCCCGGGGGCCGTGGGGGGCGAGCGAACGATCGGTGCGGGCCGCCAGGGCAGGCCAAGGGTCCTGTGAGCATCTGCCCGGCCACCGTCGGCCGGCAGGGAACCGATTTCGGCGGTGATCAAGGAGCTGATCCGGGCCACGGAGTCACACGACCCGGTCGGGGCATACGCGTGGTGGACGATCTCGTCCACCGCACACCGGCCCGGACAGCAACGGTGTCTTGCGGGGGTGTGGAATCTTGGTGAACGTGGCGCGGGTCCTCGAAGGCCCCGAGGCGGCGTATGACCGATCGTCAGGAGACGAGGGTCTCAGCCAAGACGTTCTCGAGGCCCGATGAGCCCGGAACCATACGGACAACCTCGTAGCACTTGCTGCTCACACCGAGGTCGGTGGTGGCCGCGATGCGCTGGCGGGCCACCTCGGAGCCGTTCTGCGTGTCATCGAGCCCGTCGCCGTCCCACAGGGTGATGACCATGATCTCGTTCCGGGCGCTGTCGTGCTCCAGGCAGAGCAGACCACGGAAGTCCGAGCGGTCCGCGAACATCTCGGCAACGCCGTCGAGAGCCTCGACCAGTCCCGGGCGCTCGTCACCGTCGATATGGAAGGACAGGACTCTGGCGCGGGTCACGGCTAGAGCATCGACCGCGTTCGGTCGCCGAAGCAGGGTCGAACGACCCTAAATCCTCGCTGGCGTCCCATGGATGCATCTCATCGGGCTGCGTGTTGTCGTCTCGTTGTGAGAGCGAGCGGTGCGCCGCTGGACGAAGTGATCGGCACCGGACGGCGAGAGGAACAGCGAGATGCCACCTACGTGATTCCCCCTCGGTTCGATGCGCCCACACCCGTCCGGCGCAGCGCGGCGCGGCGGTCGGCGCGGCTCGGCGCGGCGCGGCGACGGCACCGATCGCATCCTTGTGATCTACGACGAGGCGACGGGGGGTTCGGGACCGGTCTCAGGAGACCGGATCGGTTCGCGCACCCACTGGAACGATCCGGCGCGGGTGGGGACGATCGTGAGGCGGGCCGCGGCCGCCAACTCGCTCGCGTCCAGGAGGGTTCCTTCCCGATGTTCCTCGTCGCCGTCGGAGTAGCTGACGACGAACCACGTCAGGCGGCTGTCGTCGCCCGCCGCCAGGCGACCGGCAATGCGCTCGATCTCGCTCCCCCCCGACACAGGTCAAGCTTCAGACCTAGGCAGCCGTGGGGACAGAGTCGTAGTGCTCTAAAGACAGCGAACCCACATGCCACGGCCGCGCCCTGAGACGGCCGCGCCCTGAGACGGCCGCGCCCTGAGACGGCCGCGCCGTGCGGCCACGATGGCGCCAGGGTGCTGACCGATTGCACCCGGGTTGATCGGCGCCTCGGGAGTTGGCTGGCGGGGGAGGGCTCGAACCTCCAACATCCGGCTCCAAAGGCCGGCGTTCTGCCGATTGAACTACCCGCCAAGGGACGCTTGCTATCCCCCGTAGGATGTCACGCCTCGATCAACTCGATTCGATTCCCGAAGGGGTCGTCGACATAGCAACGACGCGACCCCGGGCACCTCGTCGTCGAACCGGACGTCGTGGCCGGCCGACTCGAGCGACACGCACAAGGCGTCGAGGTCCTCGACCACCAGTGCGGGGTGGGCCTTGCGAGCGGGCCGGAAGTCGTCTTCGACCCCGAGGTGCAACGCCACCCGGCCATTCGAGAACCAACATCCTCCCCGCCGCGCCAGCACCGGGGGCTTCGAGCCGCTCCTCGAGGCCCAGGACCTCTTGGTAGAAGGCCCGAGCCTGCGGCCTCCCGACCCCTGGGCATCGCCAGCTGGACGTGGTCGACGGCGACAAGCTGGTACCCCACGATCCACCTCCGACGGCCCGGGGTTGCTCCCGCACCGAGGCTACTTGGCGGATGTCGACGAAAGGCCGCTAACCTGCGCCGAGACATGGGATCGCTGATCAAGAAGCGCCGCAAGCGCATGCGCAAGAAGAAGCACAAGAAGATGCTGAAGGCCACCCGCTGGCAACGGCGGGCCGCCGGCAAGTAGCTCGCAGGCCTCATTCCCGCCCTTTCGGGCGGGAATGGCGCGTCAGGCCCCGGAGCACTCAGGGTCCGGGATATGCCGGCACCGTCCGCACCGACACCAGCGGCGCACGCTCGTCGCCGATGACGAGGAAGTCGCTCCCCGCGATTCCCAGAGCGTCGCCTTCACCTTCGACGAACCACGACGAACCGCTGCCGGCCAGTCGCGGGCGCACGCCGGTGACCTCGTCCGAGTCGGTCACGCCAACGTGCCAATACCGGGACCACGTCGATGGCGGCCGCTTCGAGATCGTTTCCTCGCGGTCGCGTCGCCCGGGGAATCACCGCCGACGGCGCGCCCGTCGCTCGTCCCACTGCTTGTACACCGCACCGGTGTCGACCGACAGCGGTGGCAGCAGGAGGACGAAGGCCTCGGTCCTCGAAGGGCAGGGGCTCGACGCGCTCCCCCACGCCGGTGACGCGTGCCCGTCCGCCACGCACGCAGAATGGGACATCGGCTCCGAGCCCGACGGCGAGGGCGAGGTCGCTGCACTGCGCCCAGCGCAAGACCGCAGCCGCATCGGCCGAGCCACCGCCGAGGCCCGCTCCCGACGGGGATGCGCTTCACGATCCGGACCGCGGCGCTCGCGGCCCACGGCCGCGAGCGCCCGCGCCACCAGGTTGTCGGGCCCGACGGGCACGCCGACCGATACCGAGCCCGCCGCGACCTCGTCTTCGACCGAGATGCCCGAGCCCGGCTCGAACGTGAGCGTGTCGACGAGGTCGATCGACACCATCTCGGCGTCGAGGAGGTGAAAGCCGTCTTCTCGGACTCCGGTGACCCGCAACGACAACGTGAGCTTGGCGGGGGCGACGCTCACCTCCACGCGTCTCCCCGGTGCTCATGGACCGGGTCGACGCCGGGGCGCACGCCGCCAGTCTCCCCCAATCCTCCACGCCGAGGTTCTCGGCGCGCGCCTCGGGGTCGATGCCCGCCGCGGAGAACGCGTCGGGTGCGACCACGCCGGCCAGCGATTGCCGGAGCATCTTGCGACGATGGGCGAAGCCCGCCCGCACCAGCTCGAAGAGCCGGGCGGCGGGGACCGCAGCGGGGTCCACGGCCACCGTCGCACGGCGTTCGATTCGGACGAGCACCGATTCCACCGCGGGGCGGGGCACGAACACCGACGCCGGGACGCGCCCCACCACGCGGGCTGTTGCGTGGTACGCCACCTTCACCGACACCGCGCCGTATGCCTTGTCCTCCGGGCCGGCCGCCAGCCGCTCGCCCACCTCGCGCTGGACCATGACCAGCATCGACTGCACGCTGGGGGCCTCGTCGAGGGCGCGGAGCACGACCGGGACCGCCACGTTGTAGGGAAGGTTGGCCACCATGGCCCACGCCGGCGCGTCCTCTGCGCGGTCGTGGTCCCGAGGAGCTCGGGCCAGTCGAGGGTCAGGGCGTCCGCCTCGACGACACGCACACCGTGCGGTTCGACCTGGGCGCGCAGCAACGGGACGAGGCCCCGGTCGACTTCCACCGCGGTGATGCTCGCGCCCGGTTTCGACCAGCGCGAGCGTGAGCGCACCCGAGCCCGGCGCCGACCTCGACCACCGCAGAGCCGGGCCCGACCCCCGACAGCCGGGCGATACGCCGGACCGTGTTGGCATCGACGACGAAGTTCTGCCCGAGGGCACGGCTGGGCCGCAGGCCGTGCTCGTCGAGGACCTCGCGGACCTGGCGGCGGGACAGCGTCACGCCATGCATGGTGCCGCCGCGCCGGGGTGGCGGGGGCTCACCAGCTGAGGCGAACCTCGATCACCCCGACCGCCAGGCTGGCGAGCTGGGAGAACGTGGCCGGGAGAGGTCGATGACCCGGCCCGGGTTGTGCGCCTCGCGGTCGTCGACCGTGCAGTCGGACCGATGCCCCGGTCGACACGTCGGTCACGGTCACCACCGTCCCGAATGCCAGGGTCGGGCTGGCGCAGGTGCCCGCCGCCGAGCCGTACCACGACGCCAGCCCGGTCGTGGCGTGGTGCCGGAGCGGGGGCCACGGGCTTCGGAGCCGGTGCGGGGACAGGGGCCGGGGGCCGGGGCGCGGCGACGACCGCCACGGGCACCGCCACCGCCGGCTTCTGGGTGGTGGCGGCCGCCGGAGCAGGTGGCGCGGTCGTCGTCGGGCAGCACTGTCGGAACGACACGTTCACGACGTGGGTCTGCGGGCCGGTGACGATCGGGGGCGACGTCGTGGTTGCCGCCGCTGTGTGCGACGGTGACCTCGCGCTGACCAGGCCGCGTGAAACCGACGGGCGTCGTCCACGTCGTGGACAGGCGCGGCAACGTCGCGTCGACGCGGCCTTGAACGGCACCGGTGTGGTGCCGCAGACCGTGCAACGTCGCGCGTTGCGGTGTGGCAAGCAGGAGGAGCGGCACCACCACCACGGCGAGACAACATCCCAGCTGTGCACCATGCCGCAACCCCCCGGCGCTGCGGGTCCTCAGATCTCCACCCTTCCTCTGCGGACTCCATGTCAACTGCGTCGGGATCGCACATGACGCTAGGCGAGGGCACGCGCATCATCAATTCGACTGTCGAAACATTCGTCGCGACGCTCCTGTCGATCGCATCCTCAAATTTCGCATTTCCGCACAGAAGCGACAGAGCGTGGCAAAGGAACTACCTCTCATGGAGAGCACCCGGTGAATCCTGTGGAAAACACGCGTTTTCCTGTGAATTCATCACAGAGCGCAACAACTGTGGCCACAGCACATTCTTGCTGCTCTGGCTCGAAGTGCAGCGTGATTCACAAGAGCGCGAATGCGGCTCGCGTGGCAGCGGTGGAGCTCTCGGCGAGCGCGGCGGGCGTGACACCTTTGACCTCCGCCACCGCTTCACCCACTTCGGCGACCCAGCCGGCCGGTTCTGCTTGCCACGGTGAGGAACTGGCGCCAGGAACGGCGCGTCGGTCTCCACCATGAGCCGATCGAATGGGCACAACACGACCGCGTCGCGCACGTCCTGTGCACCTTTGAACGTGACGATGCCGCTGAACGACAGAACGCGCCGAGTGTCGAGGCAGCGCCGGGCCTCCTCGGGTCCTCCCGTGAAGCAGTGCAGCACCGTCCGCTCTGGAGGGCCGCGCCGCGCAAGACGTCGAGGGTGTCGTCCCACGCCTCGCGCGTGTGCACCACGAGTGTGAGGTCGTGGCGACGCGCCAACTCGACCTGTGCCGCGAACGCGTCGCGTTGCGCGGCTCGGGGCGAATGCTCGTAGTGGTAGTCGAGCCCACACTCCCCCACCGCCACCACCACGCCCGCTCCCGGCTCGGAGCTCGCGCTCGAGTGCGAGCTCGAGCGCCGTCGACCCCTTGGACGGCGTCGTGGGGATGCAGCCCCATGGTCGCCCACACCCCGAAGTCGCCGGGCAGCGACCCGGGCCCGGCCCCGATCGCCCGGCCCGGGGTGGCGGATCGGACGAGATCTTCGTGCGCACCGTCCTGACCAGCTCCACGGCCTGGTGCGAGGTGGTCGGCGTCGGTGCCGACACACACCACGCCGCCCACCCCGGCGAGCGGCTGCCTCGGCCAGCACCGAGAGCAGCTCGTCTCCTTCGGGGCGGTAGTGGTCCTGGATGTGGCAGTGCGAGTCGATCCAGCGGGCGTCGGCGCCGATCCGTCGGCCACCGGTGCTCATTCGCTACGTCGGGGGAACAGCGGTGCCGCCTTCTCCACCGCAGGCCGCCGGGGTAACCGCCCCACGCGGCGTCGTCGGGGCAGGCGGCGATCCTCGGGGACGCCCGTCGAGGCCGAGCCGACGCCAGATCTCGGCGCTCGTGTCGGGCATGGCCGGCGATACCAGCAGGGCCACGATGCGCAGCGCCTCGAGCGCGCTGCCGAGCACGTTGCGACACCGCGGGACCGGGCTCTGCCTTCCAGGGCTCGGTCGCCTCGAGCTCGGCGTTGGTCTCGCGGATGAGTCGCCACGTCGCCTCGAGCGCGATGTGCGGTTGTCCCTCGCGCCCACGCCGCGGTGGCATCGTCGACGACCGCGGCGCTCACCGGCGCCGAGCCGGCTGTCGGGATCGGCGGCGGGACCCAACCCGTCGCATTTCGACCCGACCACCGTTGCCACGCGGGCCACGAGATTCCCGAGGTTGTTGGCCAGATCGGCGTTGTAGCGGGCCGTGATGCCCTCGTAGGAGAAGTCGCCGTCGGCCCCGAACGGCGTGTCGCGCAGGAGGAAGTAGCGCACGGCGTCGACGCCGAAGTCGTCGGTGAGGTCGCGCGGGGCGATCTGGTTCGCCTTGGACTTCGACATCTTCTCCCCCGACACGAGCAGCCACCCGTGCACGAGGAGGTGCGCAGGGGGGTCGATGCCGGCGGCCATGCACATCGCCGGCCACCACACGCAGTGGAACCTGATGATGTCCTTGCCCAGGACGTGGTGCACCGCCGGCCACCACGCGTCGAACCGGGCCGGGTCATCGCCGTACCCGATGGCGGTCAGGTAGTTGACGAGCGCGTCGTACCAGACGTAGAAGACGTGCGCCTCGTCCCAGGGCACCTCGACGCCCCAGCGGGTGGAGGTGCGGGTGATCGAGATGTCCTCGAGGCCGCCCTTGATGATGCCCAGGGCCTCGTTGCGCTTGGACGCCGGTCGCACGGCGTCGGGGTTGGCCTCGTACCACTCGAGCAGCCGGCCCTCGAAGGCGCTCAGCTTGAAGAAGTAGTTCTCCTCCTCGAGCAGCTCCACCGGCGTGCCGTGGATCGGGCAATTGCCGTCGACGAGCTCGGACTCCTTCTTGTAGTCCTCGCAGGCCACGCAGTAGAGCCCGCGGTAGACACCGAGCTCGGTGAAGCCGTTGTCGTGGATCTTCTGCAGGAACTGCTGGACGGCGAGGTGATGGCGGGGCTCGGTGGTCCGGATGAAGTCGTCGTTGGAGATGTCGAGCCCCTCCCAGGCCTCGACGAAGCGCGCCGACGTGGAGTCGACCCACTCCGTGGGCGACACCCCGTGAGCCTCGGCGGCCCGGGCGATCTTGTCACCGTGCTCGTCGGTCCCGGTGAGGAAGAAGACGTCGTCGCCCTGGAGCCGGTGCCACCGCGCCAGTGCGTCGGCGATCACCATCGTGTAGGCGTGCCCGATATGGGGCACGTCGTTCACGTAGTAGATCGGCGTCGTGACGTAGAAGCGGGGCACCGCCGTAGCGTACCGACCGCGCACCGATCCCCGGTCCGACCCCGCTCGGCACGCGGGGCCCGAGCGGTGAGCCCGACCCCCCTACCAGTTGGCCACGTGGCACGCCCCGTGCCCGGTGCGCTCCACGTAGCGCTGGTGGTACGCCTCGGCCGGCCAGAACGTCGTGGCCGGTGTGACCTCGGTGACGATCGGGCGGCGAAATCGCTGCTGGTACTGCTCGAGCGACTCCTTGGCGAGGCGCTCCTGCTCGGCGTCGTGGACGAAGACCGCCGAGCGGTACTGCGTCCCGACGTCGGGCCCCTGCCGGTTCGGCGTGGTCGGGTCGTGATGACGCCAGAACTCCTCGAGGAGGTGCTCGTAGGACACCTTTGTCGGGTCGAAGGTCACGAGGACGGCCTCGGCGTGGCCCGTCGCCCCGGAGCACACCTGCTCGTAGGTCGGTTGCGGACCGCGCCCCGCCGGTGTAGCCCGAGACGACATCGACGACGCCGGGAACGGCCCGGAAGAACTCCTCGACACCCCAGAAGCATCCCGCCGCGAACGTCGCCAGGGCCAGGCCCTCGGGAGCGTCGCCGGGCTCCACCGGCGGTGCCTGGGTCTTGTCCAGTCCGAATCTCGCCACCGTCAAGTTCCTTCCGCTCGTCCGGGCGCGCCGCCAGACCGGCTAGGCGCCGCCCGGGCTACAACCAGCCGCTTCACGGTCGACATTCCGGCGGAGCTCCAGGGCCAGGCCGTAGGCGCGGCGCCGGGAGACCCCGAGCTCCCCCGCCACCGCGGTCGCCGCGTCGCGCAGGGTGTCACCGGCGTCGAGCCGTGCGTCGCAGGGCGTCGGCGACGTCGACGTCGTCGGGCGCACGCCCGTGGTCGGGGTCGCCGGCCACCACCACCACGACCTCGCCGCGCACCTCCCGTGCCGCGAACGCGACGGCCGCTTCGCCGAGGGTCCCCCGCCACACCTCCTCGTGGAGCTTGGTGAGCTCGCGGGCCACGACCACGCGCGCGGTCGGGCCCGCACGCGCCGGACAGGTCGCCAGGGTGGCCGCCAGCCGGCCCGGGGCCTCGAAGATGACCACGGTGCGCGCCTCGTGCGGCCACGGCGTCGATCCGGCGGCGCCGGTCCCCACCCCGCCGGGGGAGAAATCCCTCGAAGCAGAAGCGGTCGGTGGGCAGCCCGCTCACCACCAGGGCCGCCAGCGCCGCGCTCGGGCCGGGGACCGTCGTGACCGTGACGCCGGCCGCCACGGCGGCGGAGACCAGCCGGGCACCGGGGTCCGAGACCGCCGGCGTGCCGGCGTCGCTCACCACGGCCACAGTCCGACCTTCGGCCAGATGGGCGAGAACGTCGTCGAGCGCGCGCCATCTCGTTGTGGCCGTGCAGCGACAGCAGCCTGATGCCCGTGCAGTCCCGGCGTGGGTCAGCAAGCCCGCGGGTGCGGCGAGTGTCCTCGCAGCACACGACGTCGGCCTCGCGCCAAGGCCTCGACGGCCGCGGGGCGAGAGGTCGCCGAGGTTGCCGATCGGCGTGGACACGAGGACGAGGGTGCCCGCCGACCGTGATCAGCGGTCACCGCGGATCGTGGAGCTCGAGCTTGTCGCCCGATCCGGAGGCCCCAGCGCTCGAAGGCGCCCGCCTGGGCCTCGAGCACCATCCGGGCCCGCCAACGCGGCAGTGTCATGCGCCACGGGGCGAGGCCGACGAGGTCGACCACGCACAGCTCGACCATCGAGGAAGGCCACGTCGATGGCGAAGCGCATTCCCAGGCTGTGCACCGATCGGGTCCTGGGCAGGATGAAGGCCCCTTCGTACTCGGAGCGGCCCAACAAGCCGCGCAGTCGCTCGGCGTAGGTGCTCGCGACCTGTCGGCGTTGGCCAGCACGGCGCCGTCCCGCAGCAACCACGTCGTCGACGTCACCGTGGCCCCGGCGCGCTCACACGTTGAAACGGATCTCGAGCACGTCGCCGTCGGCGACCTCGTAGTCCTTGCCCTCGAGGCGGATGCGGCCCGCCGACTTGGCCGCCGCCCATGAACCGAGCTCCGATGAGCTCGTCCCAGTGGATGACCTCGGCCCGGATGAATCCCCGCTGAAGGTCGGAGTGGATCACCCCCGCGCACTCAGCCGCGTTGGCGCCGGCCCGAAAGCTCCAGGCCCGCGACTCCTTGTCCCCGGTGGTGAGAAAGACGCGTCGCCCGAGCAACGTGGTAGGCACGCTGGGCCACGCGGGTCAGGGCGCCGGCGCCGAGGCCGAGCCCCTCGAGGAGCTCGGCCCGCTCCTCGGGCGCCAGCCGGGCCGCCTCGGCCTCGAGCTGCAGGCACACCCCGAGCGCCTCGCCGTGCCCCTCGAGCGCAGCGGCGACCGGCACCGGTGAGCTCGTCGGACCGCTCGAGCTGGTCCTCGCCGAGGTTGACCACGGCCAGCACGGGCTTGTCGGTGAGCAGGAACAGGCTCTTGAGCGCAGCGCGGTCGTCGGGGTCGAGCCCCGCCCGGTACAGCGGGACGCCGGCGGACAGACTGCTTGGAGGCCGTCTCCATGGCCGCGATCTCACCCAGCCAGGCTCTTGTCCGACTTGGCGGCCCGGCGCCGCTTGTCGAGCTGGGTCTCGACCGTCGCCATGTCGGCCAGGACCAGCTCGAGCTCGAGCGTGGCCAGGGCGTCGACGGGGCTCGTGTCGCCGGGCACCTCGGGGTCCTCGAAGGCCCGCAGCACCACGCACAAGGCGTCGACCTCACGGATGCCGGCCAGGAAGCGGTTCCCCAGTCCCTCGCCCGTCGACGACCCCGAGACCAGGCCGGCGATGTCGACGACCTCCATGCCGGCGCGCACCACCTTGCGGCTGGCGCTCATCTTGGCCAGGGCGTCGAGGCGTGCGTCGGGCAGCGGCGCCGCGGCCACCGACGTCTCGGTGGTCGTGAAGGGATGGGGCGCCACCGGCGCCTCGGCACCGGTGAGGGCGTTGAACAACGACGTCTTGCCCGCATTGGGCAGACCCGACGAGACCCAGCCGTTCCATCGCTCGAGACGCTACCGGCTGGCCGACGATCGCATCCTCCGGTGCTCGGCCCGGAGCTCGGCAGACCCCCGGGAGCCCGCCTTCGGGCACGAATATGGAGCCATCCCCGACCCGGTAGCGTGGGCCGCTATGTCCAAACGCACCGTCAAGCGCAAGATCCGAAGCAAGAAGAAGGCGAACCACGGCAAGCGGCCCAACTGCGGGCGCGGCTGAGCCCATCGTCGAGGCGCCGGGCCGGTCGCTCAGGGTCGATACGCGAGGTCCCGCGTGCCGCCACCAGTGACACGAGCGGCGTGGGCAGGTCCGAGATGATGCCGTCGACACCCAGGTCGAGGAGCCGGGCCATCTCGGCTCGTCGTTGATCGTCCACACGTGGACGGCCATCCCGCGTCTCGTGCGCCGCGCTCACCAAGCAGCTCGTCCACGACGACGAGGTCCCCTTGGGTGGCGGGAACCTGCAGCGCCACGTGCGCCGAGGCCGGGCGGCTCCTCGCCCTCGTGCACCGCACGCCAGAACATGGCGACGGCGAGCGTTCCCGCCGAGGTGGCGATGTCGGGCGCGTACTTGGCGAACGAGTCGGTGGCGATGTCGAGGAACGACGCCACGATCACCCGGTCGGTGCCGCGGCGGCCGGCGAGCTCGCGGGCGAGGAGCTCCTCGTAGGGCTCGACGGCCGGTGCCGTCTGCTTGATGTCGAGATTGAGCGCGACGTGCGGGATGGTCGTCGAGGACGTCGAGCACCTCGGCGAGCGTGGCCACGTCGAACTCCGCGTCGGCCGGGGCCCGTCCGCGATAGGGATAGGCCTCGGGTTCGAGGCCCTGGGTCTCGTCGCCCCCGGGCACGAACCAGTAGGCGTTGTCGAGCGCGCGCACCTCCGCCAGCGTCATGGCGTGGATCGGCCCGCGGCCGTTCGGTGGTCCGGTCGACGGTGCCGTCGTGGCAGACCACCAGGTGCCGATCCGCGGTGGCATGGACGTCGAGCTCGATCCCGGTGACACCGAGCTCGAGCGCACGGCGAAGGGCGAACAGCGTCGACGAGGGCGCCTCCCAGGCACCGCACTGGTGCGCGTAGGTGAGCACACGACGTCCGAGCCAGGGGTTCGCCGCGGCAAGGGGCCACGACGCCAACGGTAGCCTCTCGTCCGACATGCTCGACCACATCCTCGTCGACCTCATCACCCAGACTCGCGCCGCGCTCGAGAACGCGCTCCTTCAACGCCAGGCCGTCGAGGAGCGCTTCCAGGTCGACGTCTTCCTGGGGGACGTCTCGTGGGAGACGTCGTACTCGCTCCCCGGCGAGGAGAAGCCGCCCCGGGTCCGGGCCGACCTTTCGCTCGACTGGCCCACGTGGAGCCAGAGCGCGTACCGGTCCTGGTCGATCGGCGAGCCCCCCGACGACCTGCCCGAGGTCGTCTGGAGATCACGCTGCGCGTCCAGCGACTCGCGGCGATGCCCGATCTCGACGCCGTCGTCGCCTGTCTTCCCGAGGAGAGCCCCGCCATCGGTGCCGACACCCTCGTGCGGGCCGCTCCGGTCGTCGAGCAGGTCCACGAACCCGACGGAGCCGCCGAGGTTCGCGGTCGAGACCACGTACCAGGGGACGTTCCGTCTGGACGAGGCGGCGATGAACGACGCCTCGACCCTGGCCGGGCCGGTCGGGGCACTCGGCCGATGGGTGGCGTCGGTTCTCGTCCGCCTCGGCGACCTCGACTTGGCCTACCTTCCGCCCGAGCCACCCACGAGCGCCGAGAGCCACTGACCCCGGCGGCCCGGGCCGACTGCCCGGGCCCGGTGCCCGGGCCCGGTGCTCAGAGGAGGCCGGCGTCCGCGGCCAGCCGGCGCAGGTCGGCCCGGGGGCGGGCCCCGATGTGCGAGATGACCTCGGCCGCGCACAGCCCGCCCAGCCGGGCGCAGCTCTCGGGGTCCTTGCCGTGGGTGAGGCCGTAGAGGAAGCCTGCGGCGAAGAGATCCCCGGCGCCGGTGGTGTCGGCGACGTGCTCCACCGGCTCGGCAGGGACGTGCGACGGGCCCCGACGCCGCGACCACCACCGACCCGCCGGCACCCCGGGTCAGCGCGGCCAGGATGCCGGTCTCCTCGACCGCCCCCAGGGCGTCGTCGAACGAGGACGCGCCGAACAGCAACGTGGTCTCGTCCTCGTTGGCGAAGAGGACGTCGACCTCTCCGTGGAGCAGCTCGAGGAACTCACGCTGGTGTCGCTGGACACAGAACGGGTCCGACAGGCTCAGGGCCACCAGCGCGTCGTTGTCGTGGGCCACCTCCATGGCCCGTCGCAGTGGCGTCCTTGGCGGGGCCCAGGTCCCACAGATAGCCCTCGAGGTACACGACCTGCGCTCGGGCCACGAATTCCTCGTCGAGGTCCTCGGGCCCGAGTGTCGACGCCACCCCGAGATGCGTGGCCATCGTCCGCTCGCCGTCCTCGGTGACATAGACCAGGCACCGCCCCGTGGCCCGGTCGTCGGCGGCGTCCTCCGGAGGGCTCGACCGGCGACGTCCGGCCCAGCACGACGCCGGCGGCGGCGATGTCGTGGAGGAAGATCTCCCCGAGCTCGTCGGCGGCCACCTTGCCCAGGTAGCCCGACCCTGCCCCCGAGCTCGGCCACGCCCACGGCGGTGTTGGCCGCCGAGCCCCCCGAGACCTCGATGGCCGGCCCCATGGCCCCGTAGAGCGTGGCCGCCCGGGCCAGGTCGACGAGGGTCATGCGACCCCTTGACCATGTCGAACCGGCGCAGGTCCTCGATGCTGGCGTCGGTCAGGACGTCGACCAGGGCGGAGCCGATGGCGACGACGTCGAAAGCAGTCGGGGCTCGCGTCTGGTCCGGATGAGGCGTCGTTCACAGCCCGGCAAGCTACTCGGAGAAGCCGACGACCGGAACCAGAGCGAACCGCAGGCCCGGGTAGCCTTCGCCCAATGACCGAGACGACCGTCCCCGGACGCGCCGATCCGTCCGCCGCGTCACCGGCTGCCCTACACCGTCGAGCCGCGCCGCTACGCGCTGCGCCTGGCCCCCGACCTGGAGCACCGCCACCTTCGGCGGCGAGGTGCACATCGAGGTGCACGGTGCACGAGGCGGTGGACGAGATCGTCCTGCACGCCGCCGAGCTGACGCATCGACAGCGCGGCGCTCGAGCCCGGCGGTGGGCGAGCGACAGACCCTGAACGCACGCGTCGACGACGCGAGCCGAGCGCCTCGTCCTCACTCCCGAGGCGCCGCTCGACGCCGGGCCCGGCGGTGATCTCCATCGAGTTCGCGGGCATCCTCAACGACAAGCTGCACGGCTTCTACCGCTCGGCGTTCACCGACGCCGACGGCGTCGACCCACACCATCGCCACCACGCAGTTCGAGGCCACCGACGCCCGCCGCGCCTTCCCGTGCTTCGACGAGCCCGACCGCAAGGCGGTGTTCTCGGTCACCCTCGACGTCCCCGACGGGCTCGGCGGCCTACTCCAACGGGCCGGAGGTGGACGCCACGCCGCTCCCCGGAGGCGGGCGCCGGGTCCGCTTCGGCGACACCATCCCCATGTCCACCTACCTCGTGGCCTTCGTGGTGGGCCCGCTCGTGGCCACCGACGCCGGTGGACGTCCGGGGCACGCCGGTGCGCGATCGTCCACGTCCCGGGCAAGGACGACCTCACCGCCTTCGCCCTCGAAGCGGCCGCACATTCGCTCGAGTTCTTCGCGGAGTGGTTCGGCATCGAATACCCGGCCGAGAAGCTCGACCTCGTCGCCATCCCCGACTTCGCCTTCGGGGCCATGGAGAACCTGGGATGCGTGACCTTCCGCGAGGCCGTGCTGCTCGTCGACCCCGACCGGGCGTCGCGGCTCGAGCTCGAGCGGGTCGCCGACGTCATCTCGCACGAGATCGCCCACATGTGGTTCGGCGACCTCGTCACCATGCGGTGGTGGAACGGCATCTGGCTCAACGAGGCCTTCGCCACGCTGATGGAGCTGCTGTGCGTCGACCACTTCCGCCCGAGTGGCAGCGGTGGGTGTCGCTTCGGCATCGAACGCGACGCGGCCATGGCCACCGACGGCCTCCATGCCACCCGCCCGGTCGAGTACCCCGTGGGGCCGCCCGAGGAGGCCGCAGGGCATGTTCGACGTCCTCACCTACCAGAAGGGTGCCGGGGTCCTGCGCATGCTCGAGCGCTACCTGGGACCCGAGCGGTTCCGCGACGGCGTCCGGCGCTACCTCGAGGCACACCGCTTCGGCAACACCGAGACCGCGGACCTCTGGGACGCCATCGAAGAGGCCAGCGGGGAGCCGGTGCGCGACATCATGGACAGCTGGATCCTCCAGGGCGGGTTCCCGCTCGTGACCGTGGACGACGCGCCCGGGCCCGACACCGCCACGTGGAGCGGCGATCCTGCGCCAGGAGCCGTTCCACTACGCGCCGCCGCCGGCGGACCGAGCGCCATCGGCTCGACGTGGAAGGTGCCCGTCATCGCCCGGGCGATCGGCGGTGGCGAGGCCCGCGTCCTGCTCGGCGCCGAGCCCGAGCCCGTCGACCTCGGGGGCGACGGCGACCAGTCCACGGTGGTCGTCAACGCGGGCGGCTCGGGCTTCTACCGCGTCCGCTATGCGCCCGAGCACCACCGTCCGGCTGGCGAGCCGGCTCGGCGACGCTCGACCTTCTGGAGCGCTTCAACCTGCTCGGCGACAGCTGGGCGGTCGTGGTGGCGCCGGCGGTCGGGGCCCGAGCGACTTCCTCCTCCTGGCCGAGGCGCTCGGCGACGAGGACGGACCCCGACGTCTGGGCCCAGGTCACCGGGGCGCTGTCCCTGCTCGACCGCACCGTGGACGACGACGCCCGGCCGCTGGTCGGCCGCGTACACCCGGGCGCTTCTCGGCCCCGTGCTCGACCCGGCTCGGATGGGAGGCCCGACCCGGCGAAGGGCCCCGCACGCCCACCCTGCGGGCCCAGGTCGTCGCCGCGCTGGGCACGGTCGGACGAGACCCCGAGGTCCGAGCCGAGGCGCACCGACTCCACGACGCGGCCCAGCGTGGCGACGATCGCGCTCGACCCCGACCTGGCGTCGGCCATCTTCAGCGCGGTCGGCCGCCTCGGGAGGGCCCGAGGACTTCGAGGTCTTCCTGGAGCACTACCGGCACCCGACCACACCCCAGGAGGAGATGCGGTACCTCTACGCGCTGGCGGGCTTCGCCGACCCGACGCTGGCGGCCCGGGCGTTCGAGCTCGCCCGCGACCGAGGTCCGCTCCCAGAACGCCCCGTTCGTCATCCAGCTGTTGCTGGCCAACCGCGACAACGGCCCGGCCACCTGGGAGCGCGTCCGGCGACCATTGGGACGAGCTCGATGGCGCGCATCCCCGCCAACATCCTCCCCCGCATGCTCGGCGGGGTGACCTCGCTGTGCCGCGACCCGCAGCTCGCGGCCGACGCCGTGACGGCGTTCGTGCGCGGCGCATCCCCTGGCCGATCGGGCCAGCGGACCGTCGACCAGACCCTCGAGCGCCTCGAGATCAACGTCTCGTTCGCGGCGTCGTCTCCGGGAGACGGCCGGGCCCGTGCTCAACGCCGGCCTGCAACGCCTGGAGAAGCGCTGACCACAACTTGACGCTGATCGGGGCCGTCGCGCGTCGAGCGGCGGCTCCGCAGCACCAGGGCGACCGAGCGATGAACTTCTCGGTCCTCGCCATCACCTTCGGGCTCATCTTCGTCGCCGAGCTGCCCGACAAGACGATGATCGCCACCATCGTGATGGCGAGCCGGTACCGGCCGCTCCCGGTGTGGATCGGCGCCGCTGCCGCCATGATCGTCAACTCCGCCGTCGCCGTCGTGGCGGGCCGACTCCTCGAGCTCCTCCCCCACCGCTGGGTCGAGGCCGTGGTGGCCGTGCTCTTCGCCGCCGGGTGCGCTCTACCTCATTGTCGTGAAGGAGTCCGCCGAAACCCGGGAAGGCGAGGAGGAGGCCGACAAGGTCCGCTCGCGGCCGGCGCGTGGCGCTCGGGCGCCTTCACCGTCATCGTCGTCGCCGAGCTCGGCGACCTCACCCAGATCCTGACGGCCAACCTGGTGGCGCGCTACCACAACCCGTGGTCGGTCTTCGTCGGGTCGGCAGCCGCCCTCGTGACCGTCATGGGCCTCGGCGTCATCGGGGGCCGGGTCCTGCTCCGCGTCCTGCCCCTCGCCATCATCCGCAAGGTGGCGGGCGTGATTCTGGCCGGGCTTCGCTATCTTCACGCGCTGTCCAGGCGGCTGACGCGGGTGAGACGAACGAGCGACAGGACGGGAGACGGGACCAGTGGAGCAGCGCATCGAAGCAGCTCTTCGCCCACGCCCGCGCCGCCAAGGGCTTCATGCCCGACGACGAAGGGGCGGCGCTGTTCCACGCGGCACGACGGGCCGGGAGCGACCAAGGCCCGACCACCGGCGACCTTCGTCGAGGTCGGGGCCTGGTGCGGGAAGTCCACGGTCTACCTGGGCGCCGCGGCCGAGGCCACCGGTGCGGTGCTGTTCAGCATCGACCATCACCACGGCTCGGAGGAGAACCAGCCGGGATGGGAGCACCACGACGACGACGTCGTCGATCCCGCCACCGGGCGCATCGACACCCTGCCCTTCTGGCGACGCACGATCGACGGGGCCGGGCTCGGAGGCACGTGTCGTCGGCGTGGTCGGCGAACTCGGGCACCATCGCCGCGCACTGGCGGACGCCGCTGGACCTGTGCTTCATCGACGGCGGCCACGGCGAGGAGCCGGCCTGGGCGGACTTCCGGGGCTGGGCACCCCACGTGGCGGTGGGCCGCTGGCTGGCCATCCACGACGTCTTCCCCGACCCCGCCGACGGCGGTCGGCCTCCCTACGAGCTGTGGTGCGCGGCCCTCGCATCCGGGGAGTTCGTCGAGGACGGCGAATGCGGCTCGTTGCGCGTGCTCAGGCGGGTGGCGCCTCCCACCGGGGCTCGGTGAGGTCGAGCCAGTCCGGCAGCGACTCGCCCCGGAACAGACCGGCCGCGGGCGTGGCGTTCGACAGCGCGTCGGCGGCCAGCACGATGGCGCCGGCGGTGTAGGTCGTGCGTTCGGCGAAGGGGAACGTCTCCAGCTCCGGATAGACGATCCCGGTCCAGTACGAGCCGTCGTCGCAGCGATGGGCCCGCGTCCAGGTGAGCAGGTCCAGCGCCTCGGCTGCGCCGCCCGACGGCGTCGAGGGCGAGCGCGCATTCGGCGGTCTCCGCGGCGGTGACCCACGGGCCCGTCGACACACAGCGCACGCCCGCGCCCGTCCATGACGAAGGTGTCCCACCACTGCGTCGATGCGGGCCGCGGCGGCCTCGCCCGACGAGCGCCCCCGAGAGCACCGGGTAGTACCAGTCCATGGCGAACTCGTGCTTGGGCTCGAACACCTCGGGTGCATGGGCGATGGTGTGGGCCAGCCGACCCGCGGCCAGCTCCCAGTCGGGGCGCTCGTCGCCGAGGGTCTCGGCACAGGCCACGCCGCAGCGCAGGGCGTGGTAGATCGACGACGATCCGGTCAGCAGCGGGTAGCGCCCGGGGTGGCCGTCGGGGTCGACCGACCACAGGATGGCCCCGTCGTCGCGTCTGGAACCGCAGCACGAACTCGAGGGCCTTGTCGAGCACCGGCCACATCGACCGCGAGCACCGAGACGTCGCCGGTGACCCGGAAGTTGTGCCAGGCGCCGGTGGCGACGTAGGCGCAGACGTTGGTGTCGAGGCGGGGGTCCTTCACGCCGACTGGCGGCCAGGTAGTAGTTGAACCACGACCCGTCGGGGAGCTGCGTGTCGGCCAGCCACTGGTAGGCGAGCGTGGCTTCTTTGTGGAATCCGGCGACACTGAGCGCCATCGCCGACTCGACGTGGTTCCAAGGGTCGCAGTGCCCACCCTCGAACCACGGGATCATCCCGTCGTGGCGCTGCACCCGGCGATCGATGCCGGCCGTCGCCACCACCTCCTGGGCGCTGAGCACACCCGGGGATCTCGGGGATCGCCGCCACCACTGGCCGGTCGACGAGCATCGGCTCGACCTCGGTCACACGACCCGCCATCGGGAACGTTCCTTCGGTCCGGGTCATGCGGGCTTCTCCAGGTAGACGACGAGGCTCTTGCCGAGCAGGGGGTTGAGCACGCGCTCGGTGACCCGTGTGAGCCGAGGGGCACGCATGATGTCCCAGACGAGGAGCCGGTGATAGGCGCGCACCGCCGGGTGGTCGTCGCGCCGTGGTCCCACCCAGCAACGCAGCCACCAGTAGGGCGAGTGCAGCGCGTGGGCGTGATGGCTGGCCACGGGACGCAGCCCCGCCCGCCGGAGGCGCTCGACCAGCGTGGACCGCCGGTAGATGCGGACGTGGCCACCGGGGACGTCGTGGTAGTCGTTCGACAGCGCCCAGTTGACCGCCTCGGGGCCGAACCGCGGCACCGTCACGGCCATGGTGCCTCCGGGCCGCAGCACCCGCGACAGCTCGGCCATGGCCGAGTCGTCCTCGGGGATGTGCTCGAGCACCTCGGAGGCGATGACCCGGTCGAAGCTGGCGTCGGCGAACGGCAGGCGCAGCGCGTCGCCTTGGACCACGCCGGCCTCGTCGTCGGCGCGCACCTCGCCGGCGTCGAGCATGGCGCCGATGGTGTCGCGCACCTGTGCCACCTCGGTGGCCTGGGCGTCGAGGGCCACCACCCGTGGCCCCGAGGCGGACGGCCTGGAAGGCGTGGCGACCGCCGCCGCATCCGAGGTCGAGCAGCCGCTCGCCGCGACCCACGCCCGAGCCGGTCGTAGTCGACGGTCAGCACGGCGTCCGATCCGCCGGTCCCGCCGTCGCCTCGGAGTCCGAGGGCGGCCGCGGCCATCGCCGTCTCGAGCCCGGCGGTGGTCGTCGAGCAACAGTCCGGTACTGCTCGGCCGTGCCCCGCGCCGTGGCCTCCCAGGTGAAGCGCCCGAGCACGCGGTGCGCGGCCGCCCTCGCCCAGCCGGGCCGCCAGGTCGTCGTCGTCGAGGATGCGCCGGATGCCGGCGGCCAGCGCCTCGGGATCGTCGGGGGTGACGAGCAGACGCCGTCTCGCCGTCTGCGCCCACCACCTCGGGGAGCGCCCCGCCGGTGGTGGCCACCAGCGGGACCCCGCACGCCATGGCCTCGATGGCGGGCAGGGAGAACCCCTCGTAGAGCGACGGCACCACGGCCACCTGGGCCTCGGCGTACATGCCGGCGAGCTCGTCGTCGGAGATCCCGCTCACGCAGTGCACGGCGTGGGAGAGCCCCAGCCGGTCGATGGTGCGCGCCACCCGGCCGCCCTCGGTGGGCCGGCCGATCACGACCAGCTCGACGTCGCGCTCGGTGCGCAGCTTGGCCACCGCCTCGAGCAGCGGGACGAGTCCCTTCATGGGGACGTCGCTCGAGGAGGTCACCATGATCCGCCCGGGCATGCGGGGGCGATCCGGCCGGGGCCGGAACACGGTGTGGTCCACGCCCACCGGCACCACCGTCATCCGGGCCAGGTCGACCCCCATCTGCGCCGCGATGTCGACCTTGGAGGACTCCGACACCGTCACGATGCGCGGCAGCTGCTTCGCCACCCGCATCTGCATGCCCAGGAACCCGAACCAACGCCGTTGGGTGAGGCGGCGGTAGGCGTTCTCGGCATGCGAGAGGGCCAGGACCCGGTCGACGGTGATGGGGTGGTGCAGGGTGGTGAGCAGCGGCCACCCGTCCTGCCATCATCCCGAGCAGGCCCGATCCCAGGCACTGGTTGTCGTGGACGATGTCGAAGTCGTCGCGCCGTGCCGCCAGCAGCCGTCGGGCCCGGAGCGAGAACGTCCTGGGCTCGGGGAACCCGGCCGTGCACATGACGCCGAACTCGAGCAGGTCCGCCGACGAGCGGAACTCCCGGGGATGCGGCACCCGGAAGGGGTCGGGGTCGCGGTACAGGTCGAGGCCCGGGACCGGGGTGAACCCCACGCCCGTCGTCGAGCACCGGCCAGGGCTGGCCGGCGAACACCTCGACGCGAGTGGCCCAGGCCCACCAGCTCGCGTGCCAGGTGGCGGGTGTAGACGCCCTGGCCACCGCAGCGGGGGTTGCCCCGGTACACGAGGTAGGCGATCCGCAGGCCCCCCGGCCGGGGCGGGGCCGCGGGCCGGGCCGGGGGGACTTCGATGTGGGTGCTGCGCTCCCACGAGGCACGGATCTCCGCCCAGCGCTGCCAGGGGCTCTTAGGCACGCGCGTGCGCCAGCGTGGGAGACCATGGCCGATCAGCCTCCCAAGGATCCCTCCTCGGGCGCAAACGACCCGGGCCGGCGGCCCGGTCGCCCGGCCCCGCACAGGCACGGCGCCGGGCCGACGCATCGAGCCGACAGCGGATCCACTAGGTTGAAGGCGGCTACACGCACTGCGTCGCTCGAGGAGCGCCAAGGATGGCCATCGAGATCCTGCACCTGTCCAGCGTGGTCAGGGGCGCGCTCGTGGACCGGGACGGGGACCGGCTCGGCCGGGTCGAGGACCTCATCGCCCAGCTGGGCGTTCGCCCCGCACCCGCCGGTGACCGGCGTGGTGGTCCGCATCGCCCGCCGGCAGCTGTTCGTCCCCATCGCCCGCATCCCCGATCTCCAGCCCGGCCGGGTGCAGTTCGTGGGCGACACCGTGAGCCTGAAGCGCTTCGAGCGGCGGCCCGGCGAGGTGCTGCTCGTCGAAGGACCTCCGCGCCCGGCACCTGATCAACCTCCAAGGGGCCCGGCTGATCCGGGCCAACGAGATCGAGCTGGCCCACGTCGACGGTCGGTGGGAGGTCGTGGCGGTCGACCCCAGCCCGCGTGTGGCCCTGCGGCGGCTCTTGCCGCGCGGCATCGGCCGGCGCATCCCGGCCGGCAAGGTCGTGGACTGGGCGAGCATCGAGCCCTTCGTGGCCCACGTCCCCACGGCCCGGCTCCGCATCCCCTACCGCAAGCTCGCCCGGCTCCACCCCGCGCAGATCGCCGACCTCGTCGAAGCGGCCTCGCACGAAGAGGGCGAGGAGATCATCGAGGCCGTGGGCCAGGACCGCGAGCTCGAAGCCGACGTCTTCGAGGAGCTCGACGCCGAGCACCAGATCGAATTCGTCCGTAGCCGCTCCGACGCCGAGGCCGCCCGCCTGCTCGCCACCATGGCCCCCGACGACGCCGCCGACCTCATCGTCGAGCTCGACCAGGAGCACCGCCTTCCCGTGCTCCAGCTCCTCCCGCGGCCCAGCAGCGCAAGATCCGGACGCTGTTGAACTACAACCCCGAGACCGCCGGGGGGCTCATGAGCCCCGACTTCCTCTGCCTGGCCGAGTCGACGCCGGTCAGCAACGTGCTGGAGGCCGTGCGCACGCAGCACGGCCCCGCCCGAGGCGCTCGCCGTGGTCTTCGCCCGCGGCGACGACGGCCGCGTCACCGGCTCGGCCTCGGTGGTGCGGCTCGTCCAGGCGTCCCCCACCGGGCACGCTCGGGCTCGGTCGTCCGCCCCAACCCCGCCCACGTCCACCCCGACTGGGACCTCCACGCCGTCGACCCGCAAGATGACGGACTTCAACCTGACCGTGGCCCCGGTCATGGACGAACAGCACCGCATGGTGGGCGTCATCACCGTCGACGACGTGCTCGAGATGCTCCTGCCCACCGGTTGGCGGCGCGACTTCGGGATGACCTCGGTCGAGGAATGAGCCGCCTCCGGCGCCGACGGCAACTCCCGAAGACGAGGCGGACGAGGTAGGCTCGATCTTCGAAGAAGCCGCACCTCAGCCGGGTTTCCGGCGTGAGAGGGTGCACCGCGAGCATGTCGCGGCGAGTCCGGCGCCCTACCGGATGTCACCGCTCTCTCGGGTGCGGCTCCCGAGGGCCAGACAAAGGAGCAGCGCTGCACGCTGACCCGTCACCTAGACGATTCACGCGCGCACGCCGCCAGGCAGGGTCGACGCCACTGGGCTGACCGGAGGCCGACCGACGCCATGGCGTGCGCGCGATCCCTGCACGCCCACGACGCCGGCACCGTCGGGAGGTCCTCTCATGGCCGACAAGGCCCTGCACACCGAGCACGCCCGTGCTCCTCTGACGAGGAGCACGGGGGTCGGCATCCAAGGTGCTCTCGGGACCATCCGCGTCCACGACGAGGGCCCTCGGCGCTCGTGGCGCGGCCGCGGCTGCTCACCCTGCTGGCCATCATCGGGCCCGGGCTCATCGTCATGGTGGGCGACAACGACGCCGGCGGGGTGGCCACCTACTCCCAGGCCGGCCAGAACTTCGGCCTCAGCCTGCTGTGGACGCTGCCCGCTGCTGATCCCGGTCCTCATCGTCAACCAGGAGATGGTGGTCCGCCTCGGCGCGGTGTGCGGCGTCGGCCACGCCCGGCTGATCAACGAGCGCTTCGGCAAGTTCTGGGGGGCCTTCTCCGTCGGCGACCTCTTCGTCTTGAACTTCCTCACCATCGTCACCGAGTTCATCGGTGTGAGCCTGGCGCTGGGCTACTTCGGGGTGAGCCCCTACATCTCGGTCCCGCTGGCCGCGCTCGGGACTCGTGGCCATGACCGCCACCGGCAGCTTCCGGCGCTGGGAGCGATTCATGCTCGTCTTCGTCGTCGCGAACTTCCTCGTGATCCCGCTCGCCGTCTACGCCCACCCCCACGCCGGGCCCGTGCTTGAAGCACTTCGTGACCCCGGGGGTGACAGGGCGGGTTCAACTCCACCTCGATCCTGCTCATCATCGCCATCGTCGGCACCACCGTGGCGCCGTGGCAGCTCTTCTTCCAGCAGTCCAACATCGTCGACAAGCGCATCACCCCACGCTGGATCAACTACGAGCGCGTCGACACCGTCCTCGGCTCGTTCATCACCGTCCTGGCGGCCAGCCTGATCGTCATCACCGCGGCCTTCGCCTTCGCTCACACCCGTGCGGCGGGAAGGTTCACCAACGCCGGCGGCGTCGCCCACTGCGCTGGACCACTACCTGGGGCACGCCACGGGCACGCTGTTCGCCATCATCCTCCTGAACGCCTCGATCATCGGAGCCGCCGCGGTGACACTGTCGACGTCCTACGCCTTCGGGGACATCTTCGGCACGCGGCACTCGCTCAACCGCCGCGTCCGCGACGCCAAGTCCTTCTACGCCACCTTCACCGGGATCGTGGCGCTGGCAGCGACGATCGTCCTCATCCCCGGAGCGCCCCTCGGCCTCATCACCACCGCGGTGCAGGCCCTGGCCGGGATCCTGCTCCCGAGCGCCACGGTCTTCCTCCTCCTGCTGTGCAACGACAAGGCGGTGCTCGGGCCCTGGGTCAACCGCCCCTGGCTCAATGTCGTGTCGACGCTCATCGTCTCGGTCCTGTTCGTGTTGTCGCTGATCCTCATGACCACGACGGTGTTCCCCCACATCGACGTGCCCGCCCTTCTCGCCGGCCTGGCGAGCGCCCTGGGGTTGGTCCTTCTCGTGGCCGGGGGCGTCTGTACCTGCGGGCGCTGCGCCGGCGCGTCGCCCCCGACCCCGTCGAGCGCGAGAGGCGGATGACCTGGCGGATGCCCCCGCTGGCCCTGATCGAGCGGCCCACGTGGACGCGCGGCCGGACCACGACGATGTACCTCATGTATGCCTATCTCTTCGTGGCGGTGGTCCTGCTGTTCGTCAAGGCGGTCCAGCTCGCGCTAGATGCGGCTGTGCTCGGCTCGCGGCCTGCGGCAGCCCGTTGGCCCGACGGCCCCTGACGGCGGTACCTTCGGCCTCATGGACCTGACCTACCCGCCCGAAGCCGAAGCGCTGCCGCAAGGAGGTCCGGGGCTGGTTGGAGGACAACCTCCCCCAGGGGTGGTTCGAGCCCGGGCTTCCAGCTCACCGGCCCCGAACGCGAGGCGTTCAACGCCGACTGGGTCCGCAAGCTCCGCCAGGGGGGATGGATCTGCGCCTCGTGGCCCAAGGAGTACGGGGGCAAGGGGCTGTCGCTGATCGAACAGGTCGTCCTCAACGAGGAGTTCGCCCGGGCCGCGGCGCCGATGCGCGCCGACTTCTTCGGCGACACCCTGGTGGGCCCGACCATCTTGCAGTGGGGCACCGAGGAGCAGAAGCGGGAGTTCATCCCGAAGATCCTCGACGGCACCATCGCGTGGTGCCAGGGGTTCTCAGAGCCCGACGCCGGCAGCGACCTGGCCTCGCTCAAGACGCGAGCCGATCTCGACGGCGACGAATGGGTGATCCACGGCCAGAAGGTCTGGACCACCCAGGCGCAGTTCGCCGACTACATCTTCCTGCTGGCCCGCACCGACCCCGAGGCGCCCAAGCAGCCGGGCATCTCCTATCTGCTCGTCCCCATGAAGCAACCCGGGCGTCGAGGTCCGACCCATCCGGCAGATCGACGGCTCGCTCGGAGTTCAACGAGGTGTTCTTCACCGGCGCCCGCTGTCCCCGGCAGCAACGTCGTGGGCGGCGAGCAACAACGGGTGGAAGGTGGCCATGACCACCCTGGGCTTCGAACGAGGCGCGTCGTCGACGACCGGGCACCGCCGATTCCGCGAAGGAGCTCGACCACGTCATCGACGACGGCTCGGCGCACGGGACGAAGCGCCGACCCCGAGGTCCGCCAGGGCCTGGCCCGCGCCTGGTCAAAGGTCAAGATCATGCAGATCAACGGCTACCGCTCCCTCACCGACGCGCTCAACGGGACCCACCACGCCGCCGCGCTGGGCGCCACCCACAAGATGTTCTGGTCCGAGTACCACCGCGAGATCATGAACCTCGCCATGGACATCCTCGGGCTCGAGGGCCAGATCCTCACCGGACCGGGCGACGACGAAGGCGAGCTCATCCGACCCCGCCGCGGGGCGGTCGACTACCCCGTCGAGCGACCTGCAGGCGTCGTTCTTCTTCAGCCGCTCGGAGACCATCTGGGGCGGCACCGCCGAGATCCAGCGCAACATCGTGGGCGAGCGGGTCCTCGGCCTGCCGAAGGAGCCGAAGCCCAGCGGCGCCTGACCGTCCTTCCCGGGCCCTCGCCGGGCCGGCTCCGGTCCGCCGAAGCTGTCAGGCGACGCCGAGCTCGGTACCGGGCTCGGCTTCGTCGATCACCGGGGTCAGGGCCTCGATCCGGCGGTGCTCGTGGCGGTGGCGGATCCGGGTCACCGTCGAGGCCGCCAGGGTGGCGACCGCTCCCACGAGCAGAGCCACCCGCGGGCTGGCGGTCTGCGAGATCCAGCCCACCAAGGGTGCGCCGATCGGGGTGGTGCCGAGGAAGCCCATGGCGTAGAGCGCCATCACGCGGCCGCGCATGGTGGGCTCGACCCGGAGCTGAATGGTGGAGTTGGCAGTGGCGATGAAGGCGATCGACAGCCCGCCCATGAACACCAGCAGGACGCACGGCGGCGGCCAGGTTCGGTGAGAGGGCGACCGCCGCGATCATGACGCTGAAGGCGATGCCGACGGCCGTGAGCCGGTGAATGTTGGGCTTGCCCCGGTTGGCCACGATCAGGCCCCCGACGACGGCCCCGCCGGCCATGAGCGATGTGCAGGAGCGCGAAGGTGCCGGCTCCCCCGTGAAACGTCTCCTGGGCGAGCAGCGGGAGGATCACCGTGAAGTTGTAGGCGAGCAGCCCGACCACGAAGACGAGCATCAACGGGTCTCGCAGGTTCGGGGTCCGCCACGCGTAGCGCAGGCCCTCTCGCAGCTGGCCCTTGGCCCGCGCCACGCGCTGGGCGGGCTGAAGGTCGGAGCGACGCATGAGCATCAACGCCACGATGACCGCCACGTAGCTGGCCGCGTTGGCGAGGAAGCACACGCCCAGGCCGACCGTGGCGATGAGCACGCCCCCGATGGCCGGGCCGATGACCCGGGCGCCGTTCATGACGATGCTGTTCAGGCTCACGGCGTTGGGCAGGTCGTCCTTGCCCACCATCTCGATCACGAACGTCTGGCGGGCGGGGTTGTCGAACATGTTCACCACGCCCGAGCAGCAGCGACAGCAGGTACACCTCCCACAGGTGCGCAGAGCCCGCAGGACCGTGGCCGATGAGCACCAGAAGCCCGAGGAGCGAGCGCGAGGCAGCCGGCCGAGACCTGGGTCGCCACCAGCAGCCGCCGCTTGTCGACGCGGTCGGCGACGAGCCCACCCCATGCGCCGAAGAGCAGCATGGGCAGGAACTGCAGGGCCAAGGTGATCCCGAGGTCGACGCCGCGCTGGCTCTTCGGCGCGAGGTAGTGCACGACGAGCCAAGCCAGGGCGACGCTCTGCATCCAGGTTCCGCTCACCGAGATGATCTGCCCCGTGAAGTAGAGCCGGTAGTTGCGAGTGTGCAGCGACCGGAATGTCGTGTCGGCGATTCGTCGGAGACGGGTCATGGCTGATCCACGAGGTGTTCGAGGAGCGCCACGACGTCCCCGAGGGCGCTGCGCTCGTCGTCGGAGAGCCGGCGTAGTCGGCGCACGAGGTACGCGTTGCGAAGCGACCGGCTGCGCGCCAGGGTGCGCCGACCGTCGGCGGTGAGCCTGACCCGGGCGATGCGCCGGTCAGCTGTCGTCCTCCTGGCGCGCCACGAGGCCCGCCGCTTCGAGAGCCACCACGATCTTGGTCATGCTCGGCGGCTGGACCTGTTCCGATGATGCGAGCTCGCCCAGCGTGGGCGTGCCCAGGCGCTCGACCGTGGCCAGGGCGGAGACCTGCGACGAGGTCACGCCGCCGGCGACTTGCTGGCGCAGCCGCCGCGACAGCCGCAGGATCGCCAGCCGCATCCGGGCCGCCAGCTCGGCGTCCGAACCCTCCGGCGCCGGCCGGGGCGACACGGCCAGAAGGGAGCTCGCGGCGGCGTCGGGCCCCGGGCCGGGGGCAGACCCGGTGCCAGAGGCCCGGATCCGCCCTGGGCACCGGGCGTGTCGTCGGCGATGGTGTTCATTGTTCACCAGTCTAATTAGTTTTCCTAAGTGATGGGCCGGCCGGCCCCGGGCCCCCGGAGAGGCCTCGGGCCGTAGCATCGGGGGATGCTTCCCGACTACGCCGACTACGAGCAGGCCACCGGGCTCGACTGGTACGCGCTCGACCCCAACCTGCGCGCCCTGCTCGACCGCCACCTCCCCGACCCCGGGGACCGGGCGCTGGCCGAGGAGCACGTCGGCCGATTCGGTGCACTGGTGGGCGAGGTCATCGCCCCCCGGGCCGAGGTGACCGACAAGCACGGTCCGGTCCTGTGCCGCTACGACCGCTGGGGGCACGAGGTGGACGAGGTCGTCCATCATCCGACCTGGACCCAGAACAAGGCCGACCTGGTGCGCAACGGGTTCGTCAGCCTGGACGGCCCTGGCCGGGCGCCCGGTGCCCGGCGTGGTCACCGCATCGGTGTCGTACCTGGTGTCCCAGGCCGAGACCGCGATCTACTGCGGTCTCGGCATGACCTCGGGAGCGGCCGACATCGTGGAGCGCTACGCCCCGGCGGCGGCGCGCGACGACCTGCTGGGCCGGCTGCGCAGCCTCGACCCCGACCAGGCCTGGGAAGGCGGGATGTTCCTCACCGAGCGCCAGGGCGGGAGCGACGTCGGCGCCAACACCACCCGCGCCGTCCAGGACGGGGACGAGTGGCTGCTCTTCGGGCGAGAAGCACTTCTGCTCCAACGTCGACGCCGAGGTGTTCATCGTCCTCGCCCGTCCCGAAGGTGCCCCCGACGGGGAGCCGAGGGCTCGCCACCTACATCGTCCCGCGCATCCTCCCCGACGGCTCGGCCAACGGCTTCACGATCAAGCGCCTCAAGCCCAAGCTCGGCACCGTGGGCGTGCCCACGGGCGAGGTGTCGCTCGACGGCGCCCGGGCGTGGCTGGCCGGCGGCACCGGTGCACTCGACGCCGGAGCCGGCTCGAGCGGGCCCGATGCCGCACGCGACGGGCGGGGCATCAACCGGATGATGGAGATGGTCAACGGGAGCCGGTTCGGCGTGGCGCTCATGGGGCTCGGCATCCACCGCCGCTCGTTCCTGGAAGCGGCCATCTACGCGGCGCGCCGCTCGCAATTCGGCAATCGCATCGACAGCTATCCCCTGGTGCGCGAGACGCTCGTCGACATGCTCGTGGACCTCGAGGCCGGCATGGCGTCGACCTACGAGTGCGCGGCCGCGGCCCGCGGAGCCCACGACGCCGAGTCGGGCCGCCTGGTGCGGCGCATCCTGGTGCCCCTGGCCAAGATGCGCTGCACCGCGCGTGGCGCTGTGGGCGGCGTCGACGGGACTGGAGGTCCTGGGCGGCAACGGCTACATGGAGGACTGGCCCATGGCCCGCCAACTGCGCGACGCCCAGTGCCACACGATCTGGGAAGGGCACCGAGAACATCTTGTGCATCGACGTCCGACGGGCCATGCGCGGCGAGCAGGCGCACCTCGCCCTGTTGGCACGGGCGGAACAGGCGCTCGAGACCGGCTCGGGCCACAAGGTCCTGGCCGGCGACGCTCGACACCGTCGCCGCGTCGCTGGCGCGACACCCGGGAGGCGATCTCGTACCTCGAGACCGCACCCGACGACATGGCCCTGCTCCACAGCCGGAGGTTCGCCGAGCTGCTGGCCGACACCGTCGAGGGCGCCCTGCTCGTGGAGGAGGCGGCGTGGGCACTCGACCGCGACGGCGACGCCCGCAAGGCGGCGGTGGCTCGACGGTTCGTCAGCCGCCGGCTGGCGACCCCGGCCGTGCGCGGGATCACCGACCCTGATCGCTGCGTCCTCGACCTCTTCGAGCCGCTCGTGCGCTACGGCTCGATCGAGCGAGTCGGACCTCGGCCGGCCTGACGTCTCAGCGCCCTGGGGACGTAGGCCCCCCGACCCATGCGCGGCGCTGTCGAAGGGGTCGGCGCTCTCGTCGACGCCGCCGGCGACCTCGGTGACCCAGTCGAGCCGGCCCCGCAGGATGCGGTCCACCCCGCCCTGGAGCGTGGCCGAGGAGATGGCGCACGAGCTGCAGGCACCCTGGAGCTGCACTTCGACCACGCCGGAGTCGACGTCGAAGGACACGAGCTCGAGGTCCCCGCCGTCGGCCTGCACGGCCGGGCCGCATGAGCTCGATCAACGACCGGAGGTCGGCCTCCCGCTGCGCCCGAACCTCGTCGCTCAGCCCGGCCGAGACGGGCCCGGGCTCGTCGGCTCGGGATCCGCCCTGGTCGGGAGCTCGCAGATCGGGTGCACTGAGGTCGGTCACCCCTCTATTGTGCCGTGCCCCGACCCGTACCGTGCTCCGCCGGCGCCGCCGGGTCGACAACAGCATCTGACGGTCCGTCACAATTGGCTCCGGGTACCATGCGGCGTGCCCTCCGACACGTTGGCGACACGTTGGCGACGCCGGCACGCCACGTGAGCGCTGCGGGCGCGCTGCGCCCCGCCGACGCTCGGCGCGCTCCGGACACGGGGACGCTCGGGCTCATCCTGCCGACGTTCCCCCAGGACCGCGCCGAGCTCCCGGGCGCAGCGTCCCTGGCCGAGCTGTGCCGGGCTGCCGAAGCGGGCGGGGCCGGTGCGCTGTGGGTATGTGACCACATCTTCTGGCACGGGCCCGCCCTCGAGGCCCTCAGCGCACTGGGGGTGGCGGCCGGCGCCACGAGCCACGCCGCCATCGGGACCTGTGTCTTGCAGTTGCCGCTGCGCCACGCGCCGTCGGTCGCCAAGGAGGCGGCCGCGCTCGCCCACTTGTCGGGAGGCAGGTTGGTGCTCGGCGTCGGGGTCGGCACCCACCCCGGCGAGTACGCCGCCGCCGGCGTCGAGTTCACCGGTCGGGGCCGACGCCTCGACGAGGGGATCGACACGCTGCGCCGATCGTGGGAGGTCTCCCCCGGCGACCGCTACGCGCAGTTGCCCGCCGCCGGCCCGATCCCGGTGTGGGTCGGCGGGTCGAGCGAGGCCGCGCTCCGTCGAGCGGCGCGGCGCGGCGACGGATGGATCCCGCTGTTCGTCCCTCCCGACGACTACGCCGCGGCTCTCGGACGGCTCGACAAAGAAGCCGAGCGGGTGGGGCGCGATCCCACCACGCTGGCACGCGCCATGGTGGCCTTCGTGTCGGTGGGGGGCCCCGGCGCGGCCGAGCGGGGACTGTCGTGGATGGCGTCGCTCTACGGGATCGCGGCGCGATCCTTCGAACGTCATCTGGTGGCGGGCAGTGCCCGCAGCTGTGCACGGGCGTTGGCCCGTTTCGCCGAATCCGGTGCCCAGCACGTCGCGGTCTTCGTGACCTCGGACGACCCGCTGGTACAGTTCGAGGACCTGGCGGGCGAGTTCGCCGGCTTCATCGCCGCCCGTGGCGCGACACCGGCAGCCGCACCTGCGGCCGGCCGGGTCGCTCCGGAGCCCACAGACGTGACACGCATCCCGGTCCGGGCCGGCGCCATCGTGTCGGCCGCAACAGGGACACCGGTCGAAGACCAGGTGTGGAGGTGAGGTCATCATGCGACAAGACGTGAGCATCGTCGGGATCGGGATGACGCCGATGGACCGGCGCGACCTCACCCCGCAGGCCATGGCGGGCCAAGCGGTCGCGAGCCGCTCTGGACGACGCCGGCCTGTCGCCGGGCGACGTCGGCCTCGTGATCTCGGCCAACGCCCTGGGCGGCCGGCTCTGCGATCAGGGGTGCATCCGCGGCCAGAGCTGGCTTCGCGACGTCGACCTCGGCACGACCGGCGTGGTCAACGTGGACAACTCCTGTGCCGGCGGGTCCTCGGCCATGCACCTCGGCGTGCTGGCGGCGCAGGCGGGTCAGTCACCGGTGCTCGTCGTCGGGCGTCGAGAAGATGTGGACGGGCCACCGGGGTGAGACCATCGCCGGGATCGAGGACGGATTGCCGTCCGACGAGCGGGCAGAGCTGCGCGTCCGTCTCGAGAACGACGCCGGCAGCGTGCTCATGGCGCTCAACGCCACGTGGGTCCGCCACCAGATCGAAGAGCGTGGCACCACGCCCGAGCAGATCGCGGCGGCGGCGGCCAAGGCCCGCCGGTGCGGGGCCCGCAACCCCCTGGCCCAGTTCAGGTCGCCGGTGACGGTGGAGGAGGTCCTGGCCTCGCCGGTCGTCGTGGCCCCTTCGACCCGGCTCATGTGCTCGTCGTTCACCGACGGAGCCGCGGCGGCGGTGCTGTCGGCGGGAACAGCACCCGGTGCGCCCCGGGTGCGTGGCCAGCGTGCTGCGATCGGGCAACGGAGAGCTCGACTACCACGACCGGCTACGCGAGACCGCCGACGAGGCCTGGAAGGCGGCCGGGGTGGGCCCCGACGACATCGACGTCGTCGAGCTCCACGACGCCACGAGCGCCGAGGAGCTCTACGCCCTGGAATCGCTCGGGTTCTTCCCTGCGGGCGAGGCCGGGATCGGCCACCGTTGCGGGAGACACCGACGTCGGCGGGCGCGGGGTGTGCGTGAACCCGAGCGGCGGCCTGGTGGCCCGGGGACATCCGCTGGGCGCGACCGGCATCTGCCAGATCGCCGAACTGGTCGCCCAGCTGCGCGGCACGGCTACGGGACGGCAGGTGCACGAGCCCCGGTCTGGCGGCGGCGGTCAACACCGGTGGGATCATGTCCGGCAAGGACGCCGCACTCGTCGCCGTTCACGTCCTCGAGCGCACCTGACGCCGCATGCCCGGAGCAGTCGTCACCGGGTGGGGAATCGCCCTACCCGACAAGGTCGTCACCAACGAGGACCTCTCGGCGCGCCTCGACACCAGCGACCAGTGGATCGCCGAGCGCACCGGGATCCGCGAGCGGCGCATCGGCGGGCACGACGTCCGAGCTCGCCATCGCGGCCGGAGCCCGGGCACTCGGCCCGCGCCGGACGAACCGGCGACGACGTCGACGTGCTCGTCCTCGCCACCTCCACACCCGACGCCGCTCGTGCCGGGCACATCGGCCACCGTGCAGGAGGGGCTCGGGGTCCGCGGGCGGCGCATTCGACGTCAACGCGGCGTGCTCGGGGTTCGTCTACGCCCTCGTCGCCGCCCACGGGCTCGTGCTCGCCGGCGCCCAGCGGGTCCTCGTGATCGGCAGCGAGACGCTGTCGCAGATCACCGACTGGGACGACCGGAGCATCGCCGTGCTGGTCGGGGACGGGGCCGGGGCGGTGTTGCTCGAGGCCACCGACGGGCCCGGGCGAGCTGCTGGCCTGGGACCTCGGTGCAGACGGGTCGTTGCGCCATCTTCTCAAGTGCGACCACGGCGGCTATCTCTACATGAACGGCAAGGAGATCTTCCGCCATGCGGTGCGGGCTGATCGTGGAGTCCTCGCAGAAGGCCCTGGGCAAGGCCGGTCTCGGCCCGAGCGACGTCGACCTCTTCGTCCCCCACCAGGCCAACGCCCGGATCATCACCGCCGCCAGCCAGACGGCTCGGCATCCCCGACGAGCGCTGCGTGGTGACGATCGACCGCTACGGCAACACCTCCTCGGCCTCGATACCCCTGGCCCTGGCCGACGCGCTCGAGACCGGTCGCCTCCGCCCCGGAGCGGTGGTGCTCCTCTCGGGCTTCGGAGGTGGGATGACCTGGGCAAGCGCCGTCCTACGATGGGGAGGATGACGACCAAGCGGCGCGTGGCAACCGGCCCGTGCTGGTGGTGCTGGCCGCGGGCATGGCCAAGCGCTACGGGGGGTGCAAGCCACTCGCACCGCTGGGCCTCCACGGAGAAGCCGTGATCGACCTCATCGCCGGCGACGCCGTGGCGGCTGGGTTCGGGGACGTCGTGCTGGTGCTCGGCCCGCAGACCGGGCCCGGCCATCCGGTACCACGTGCGCCGGTGCTTCCCGTCGCGCCGTCGACGTCTTGTTCACCGAGCAGCCCGTGCCGCTCGGCACCGCCCACGCCGTGCTCTGTGCCCGCAAGCACGTCGGTGACGGGTCCTTCGCGGTGGTGAACGCCGACGACGTCTACGGCGCGCCCGCCATGGCGCTGCTGGCGCGGGCAGCTGACCGAGGGCGACGAGCACGCCATCGTCGCCTACCGCCTGGGCGACACGATCGTGGCCGACGCTCCGGTGACCCGGGGTGTCTGCGAGGTGGGGCCCGACCGCCACCTGCGGCGACTCGTGGAACGGCGGGCGGTGAGGCGACGACCCGACGGGGACTTCGACGTCGGCGACGGCCTGGAGCCGGGCGTGCTGCCCGGCGACACCCCGGTGTCGATGAACCTGTGGGGGTTCCATCCCTCGATCTGGCCGGTGCTCGAAGCAGCCGTGCTGCGCGCCCATCCGTCGGTGTCGCCCGACGGCACCGTGCCCGAGCCGTCCGCTCTCGGCAGCCAGACGCCGAGGTGCTCCTGCCCGAGGTGGTGGGCGACATGATCGCGGGTCGCACCGCGGACACTGATGGAAGTGCAGCGGTGCGCGTCCTCGACGGCCCGGGCCGCTGCATCGGCGTCACCCACGCCGATGACCTCCCCGTGGTGCGCAACGAGCTCGCCCTCATGGTCGCTCAGGGACTGCGTCCCGAGGGGCCCTGGGACCCGGCCACCTGAGCCCGGGCATCTCGCGGACCCCACGACGGCGCGCCGTGGCCCGAACACCGGTCCTGCTGCCCCGGCCCCGCTTCTACGAAGGCACATCCGACGGCCGCCGGGTCCCCGATCGTCAACCCGTCGAGACGGTGGACCACGGTCTCGCGCCCCAGGGTTACCGCCTGGAGGTCTCCGACGAGGCCGTCCGCGTGGCCGGCGCCGACGAAGCGGGGTTGCGCCATGCCCGGGCCACCTTGTCGCAGCTGCGCCACCGCGCCAATGCACCCGAGGGCCAGGCCGACAGCACCCTGCCCGCATGCCGGATCGAGGACTGGCCGGACTTCGCGGTGCGCGGCGTCATGTTGGACGTGTCGCGCGACCGCGTGCCGCGCCTGCAGACCCTCGTCGACCTCGTCGACCGATTGGCGAGCTGGAAGATCAACCAGCTCCAGCTGTACATGGAGCACAGCTTCGCCTATCGTCGGCCACGAGGACGTCTGGGCCCGGGCGGATCCCTACACCGCGGCGGACATGCACGCGCTCGACGAGCACTGCCGCTCCCGCGGTGTCGAGCTCGTGGCCAACCAGAACACCCTCGGGCACTTCGAGCGGTGGCTGCGGTTGGAGCGGTACCGGCCCCTTGCCATCGCCCCCGACGGCTTCGACTGGGTCTTCGGCATCCACCGTCCCGCTCTGACGCTGGACCCGGCCAACCCCGACGCCTTCGCGCTGGTGTCGGACCTCTTGGACCAGCTCGTCCCGCAACTGCGAAGCAGGCGGGTGCACATCGGCATGGACGAGCCGTGGGAGCTCGGCGCCGATCGGCGCGGGGAGTGGCTGCGATGGCTGCACGCCCTGCGCGACCTCCCGGTCCTGGCCGGGCGCGAGCTGCTCGTGTGGGGCGATGTGCCGGCGGTGCACCCCGAGCTCCTGGCCGAGCTTCCCGACGGGGTCACGGTGTGCGAGTGGGGGTACGAAGCCAACCATCCGTTCGAGGAGCGAACGGCGCGCCTCGCCGACGCCGGCGTGCCGTTCTGGGTGTGCCCCGGCACGTCCAGTTGGATGTCGCTGTCGGGACGCGTCGACAACATGATCGGGAACGTCGGCGCCGCCGCGGCCGCCGGAGTCGCCCACGGTGCGTCGGGTCTCCTCGTCACCGACTGGGGCGACATGGGCCATCACCAGCAACCCTGTGTGAGCGACCCGGGCTTCGCCGCGGCCGCCGCCTTCGGATGGTGCTCCGACACCCACGCCGATCTCTCCGGTGAGGACGTGGCCGCACTCTTGGACGTGCACTGCTATGACGACGCGGAGCGAACGACAGGGCGGGCGGTCGTGAGCCTCGGTCAGACCTACCGCATGGTCGTGCCCCGGCCCCCCAACATGTCGGCTCTCGCCCTCCCGTTCCTCCTTCCCCAGTGGCCCATGGGAAAAGGGGTCACCGACGGTCTCACCCGGTCGGACCTCGATGCCGTGCGGAGGCTCCTCGACGACACGGCCGTGGCCATCGGGCGCGCCCGGCCCGGGCGCGCCGACGGCGCATTGGTCATCGAGGAGATCACCGCCACCGCGAGCCTCCTCCGTCTCGCCTGCAGCGATCTCGAGTGCCGCCTGCGGGGAGACGGCACGCTGGCGTCGGTGCCGGCGGCCGAGCGCACCGCCCTCGCCACCCAGCTCGTGTCGCTCATCGAGGAGTACCGACGGCTCTGGCTCGGGCGCTTTCGCGCCGGTGGCCTCCCCGACAGCACGGCGTGGTTCGACCACCTGCTCGACTGTTACCGCACGGGACGGGCCGAACGGTCGTGGTTCGGCCCCTTCGGGTAAGCGGAGGTTTGCGGAAGGGTCCCCGGTAGGCTGGGCGGACCGACACCGATCGAGGAGCCACACCGTCGATGGACCGCGCGACCAGCCGCACACGACGCCTCGTGATCGCCCTGGGCCTCAACATCGCCCTGGCCGTGGCCCAGCTGGTCGGAGGGCTGGCGGCCCACTCGGTGGGTCTGCTCTCCGACGCCGGGCACAACATCACCGACGTGGCCGGTGTGGCGATGGCTCTGCTCGCCGTGCGCTGGGCCACCCGTCCACGCAGCCCGTCACACTCCTTCGGGTACCACCGTGGGCCCATCCTGGCGGCACTCGGGAACGCCGCGGTGATCGCGGTGATCACCGTCGCCATCGTGGTCGAGAGCGTGGTGCGCCTCCTGCACCCGCACGCCGTGCACGGTGGCGTCGTCGTGGCCGTGGCCGCCGGCGCATTCGTGACCAACGGTCTCGCCGCCCTCATGCTGCGCGAACGCAGCGGTGACCTCAACATGCGCTCCGCCGCCTTGCACATGACCGGCGACGCGCTGGGGTCGCTCGCGGTCCTGGGCGCCGGTGCGGTGCTCGTCGCCCATCCGTCGCTCGAGTGGGCCGACCCCACCGCGTCCCTGGTGGTGGCGGTCATCATCCTCGTGGAGGCCTACCGCTTGCTGCGGGCGAGCGTCGACGTGCTGTTGGAGTCGGCCCCCGCCGATGTCGATCTGGCCGAGCTCACCGCCGTCATGGGACGTGTCCCCGGAGTGGCCGAGGTGCACGACCTCCATGTGTGGAGCTTGTCGAGCGACGTCCGGGCCCTGTCGGCACACGTCGTGCTGTCGGGTCACCCCACGCTCGAGCAGGCCCAGGTGGTCGGGGACAGGGTGAAGTCCGCCATCGGGGGCCCGTTCACGATCGCGCACAGCACTCTGGAGCTCGAATGCGAACGGTGCATCGACGGGGAGATCGACCCCTGCCTGATGGACAGCGTCGGCGACAGCAGGGGTGCCGCTTCGACGTGACGTCGCCTCTTGCGCTGCCGAGCACCGTCCGGCGCCGGGTGCTGGTGCACGGGCGCGTCCAGGCCGTGGGCTTCCGGGCCTCGTGTCTCGCCCGGGCCACCGAGGCGGGCGTCGGAGGATGGGTGCGCAACACCGAGCACGGGGACGTCGAAGCCGTCTTCGAAGGCGCCGCGGCGGCCGTCGACGCCCTCGTCGACTGGTGTCGCCAGGGACCGTCCTGGGCGCGCGTCGATCGCATCGAGGTCACCGACGACCCGCCCCGCGGGGAGACCACCTTCAGGATCCGCTGACCGGTGCTCAACAGACCCCAGACGCGGCGGGACCCCGAGTAGCCGGTTCGACCGAAGTCGCCCGCACTCCTCGGGGCCGCGCCCTCGGCTGACAGCTCGCCCTTTCCTTGGGTCGGACGACCCCAGGTCCGGGCGTTGTAGCGGTCGATCCCAGGGAACCTTCCACTACTTCACCATCCGCCTCGCCGGCGAACTCGTCGCCCTCCGTCCCTCCGGGTGTCCTGCCTTGCGGCGCTCTCCCGGCTTCCGGTTGGTCGTTGTTCGTTCGGCTGATGACCACTGTGCGCCAGTGCCGATCGAAGGTCAATAGCGCCACGCGAAATCCCGATGTTCTCCAGAGAATTTGTCGGACAGTCCCCAACTGGGGCGGGGATTTCCCCAGGTTCGTGCTGGGTCTTCCCCAGGTCATCCCCAATCGGCCCCGGACGGCCGGGACCGAAGAGGTCGTCGGAGACGGGCCCTGGGCACCGCCGGGCGCCCCCCGGGGTCACCGGTGGCCGATACTGGTGGCATGGACAGGGTCGAGCCCCAACCCGAGACGGTGGGACCCGGGGCCCTCGGCATCGGGCTCGCCGTCGAGGACTGGACGGGGACGCGCGCTTCCACGAGTACAGCGCGGCGGTGGATCCCATCCGCTCCGGGTCGACGAGCCGGGTTCCCATCCGGCAGTTCCCTACGCAGTGGCACGACCCCGGGTCGACCCGCTCGGTGACCTTGGACCTGTCCGACGTGCTCGAGACGCCCTACCCCGCCACTGGCCCGGCACTTCTGGCCCGCTTCGTGTGCATCGGCGACGGCGACACCATCGACCTCACCCCCAATGCCACCAGCGCGCTCTTCTACTGCCTGCGCGGACAGCGGCCACACCGACGTCGAGGGCCCCGGCGGGACCGGCCGGGTCGCGTGGCGGGCCGGCGACGTCGTGACCCTGCCGGGGCGATCGACGACCAGGCACCATGCCGAGCAGGGTGCGCTTCTCTACCACGTCGACGATTCCCCACTGCTCGCCTATCTCGGCGTGGCGGCGACCGAGCCCCGTTTCGGGCCCACGCGGTTCGACGGCGAGCGCGCCCGGGAGCGGTTGGCGGAGGTTGCCGCTGACCCCGACGCGCAGAACCGGAGCCGCGTGGCGGTGCTCCTGGGCAATGCCCGCAACGACCAGACCCTGACCGCCACCCCCACCTTGTGGGCAATGCTCGGCGTCCTCCCCGAGGGCCAGGTCCAGCGACCGCATCGCCACCAGAGCATCGCCCTCGACCTCATCGTGCACTGCGACCCGGGGTGCTACACGCTCGTCGGCGAGGACGTCGAGCCCGACGGCACCATCGTCGACCCGGTGCGGGTGGACTGGGAGCCAGGCGGCGCCTTCGTGACCCCGCCGGGGCTGTGGCACAGCCACCACAACGAGTCCGGATCGGCCGCCAACCTGTTCCCGGTGCAAGACGCCGGCCTCCACACCTACCTGCGAACGCTCGACATCCGCTTCACCGGGCCCCGACCCCGCGAGGTGTGACGGCCGAGATCACGCTCGGGGGATTCAACGAGCTTCGACGTGGTCAGGTCCTGCGCCGCGTTGGCCTGACTCGAGCAACCGGGCGATCTCGGCCACCTCGCGGGTCACCGAACGGGCGAACCAGGATCGGGCCACGGCATCGTGGAGCAGGCCCAGCGGACCGTGGCCGAGGTCGAGCTCCTCGACGTGACGCACCCGTGTGCCCCCGTCGACCGCTTCGATCTCGAACCACGCGTGCAGTGACCGCGGCACGCCGTGCTCGAGGGTGACGTCGATGCTCGTGGGACGAGTCCAGCGGTACCGGGTCACGACCGACCCCTTGAACAGGCCGAGGAACTTTCCGTCTTCGCGCGCCAGCATCCCGCCGGGAACATCGGCGAGTTTGGTCACCCACACCATCTTGGTGTCGGCCTTGGTGTACTGCGCCGGGTCCAGGACGAAGTCGAAGACCTCGTCGGGCGTGACGCCCTTCACGACAGCGGTCCCTTCACCACGGATCACGGCGCAGCCCTCCGAAGACGCTCGGCTCCGGCCCTCCCCCGGCCGAGATTAGCCAGGTCCGGGTGGCACAGCCGCTGAGCAGCACGGGGAGGGACCTGGACACTGCGTGTGCCTGAGGCCACCCACAGCGGTATTTCCCCCGGCACGGGACAGGCGAATTGGAGCCCGGGGATTCTGTTGGGCCATTGTTGGGAAGCGCTAGGGCAGACGGTGAGGCTCGAGGATCACCGTTGCCTGAGACGACAGGGGGCAGTCCGAGCCGGCTCGAGGGCCTGGCCCGGACGGTCGGCAAGGGGGGACGGTCCATGGCTCATCGGTGCCGCGACTACTGCTTCCGGTGCGACCTGCTCCGTTTCCTCAAGAGCGTGCTGGTCAACACGGCTCCCAAGCCACCTTCGCCCGCTTCGCCTTCTTGAGCGACTGAGGCGCCGAGCGCGCCCCAAGCACCACACGCATCGCCGGCGCCGACCGATCGCCGAGCAGTCGCGTCGCAGCCGCCGCAGCGCGCAGCCGCGATGCTGCGGTGCTCGCGCCACGACAAGAAAATGACCAAAGTCACAAATCTCTGTTCGGAGACGAAGTCCCCTTACCCGAGCGCGTTCGCACGACGATGAATTCACCGATGGTCGTGGTCGGGGGCGCCGTGAGGGCCCAGCGGCGCGACATCGTCGCAGCGACAGGGGACAAGATGGCATTCACCAATCGGACGTGCGATGAATCTGGTGTGTGGGCCGGGCGCTGTGGGCACGGCCAGGTCGTGGTCACCAAAGGTGAGCGCTTCCCCGAGTGCGCGGGATGCCGACGCGGCATCGACTGGCATCTTGTGGGGAGCGTCGGCGACGCCCTGCGCCACAACGCCAAGCCGAGCTACGCCGACTCCGCGGACGAAGGCTGGTGGCCCGGCAAGGATTCCTCCACCGTCCCCACGAGCTACTGATGGACCCCCGGCGTCGGTGAGACAGCGGCACATGCCGGGCACACGAGGAGCTTCGTCGTGGCGCGGCTGAAGATCGCAGATGCCCCGTCGGTCGACGCCGACGAAGACGACTCGTCACGCCGGGCGCGGCTCGGTGACTGGCTCGTCGCGCACGGCTTCCTCAAGGTCTCCGACGTCGATTCGGCACTGGCCGAGCAACGAGTCACCGGCGACGCCCTGGGCGGTTTGCTCGTGGCCCGCGGGGTCATCGACGAGGAGGAGCTGAGCCGCGCCCTCGCCGGTATCTTCGATCTCCCCTATCGCGACCTGGTCGAATCGCCACCCGATCCCGGAGCCGTCGAACGGCTGCCTCAGAGCTTCTGTCGGCGCCGCGGCGTCCTGCCGGTGGAGTTCGACGGGACGACCCTCCTGTTGGCGATCTCCGACCCGGCCGACGTCCTCACCCTCGACGACGCCCAAGTGGTGGCGGGCACCGAGGTGGACGCTGTCATCGTCAGCCCCGGCCAGCTCCGCGCCGCCCTCGACCAGGCCTTCACTTCGGGCGCAGCCTTCTCCGCCGACCAGGGATCGGGCCGGGCCAACGCGCTCGTCGCCGCCGGCGTCGAAGACGCGTCGAAGAACGACGTCCAGGTGGCGGGCTTCGTCGAGAACCTCCTCGACCGTGCGGTCTCCGAGCGTGCCTCGGACGTGCACATCGAACCGAACGACGGCCGCATGCGGTTCCGCCTACGCGTGGACGGCGTGATGCACGACGTCCACGGCCTGGCGCCGTCTGTGCCCACCGGTGTCGTGAACCGCATCAAGATCTTGGCCGGGCTCGACATCGCCGAGCACCGCAGGCCCCAGGACGGGCGCATGACGTTCGTGTCCAACGGCCGGTCGATCGACGCCCGAATCGCCACGCTGCCCACCTCTCACGGCGAGGCCCTGACGCTCCGCCTGCTCGACCGCGAGCATGGGCTCCTCAACATCGACGGCCTGGGCTTCGAACCCGACGCGCTCCAACGCCTGCGCCTCTCCTACGGCCGGCCCTGGGGCCTCATCCTGGCCGTGGGCCCCACCGGATCGGGGAAGTCGACGACGATCTACTCGATCCTGACCGAGATCAACGAGCCCAGCCGCAACGTGGTCACGGTCGAGGACCCGGTGGAGTACGACATCCCGGGGATCAAGCAGACCCAGGTGCACACCAAGATCGACTACACCTTCGCCGCCGGTCTGCGCGCCATCCTGCGCGCCGATCCCGACGTCATCGTGGTGGGAGAGATCCGTGACAGTGAGACGGCCCACACCGCCGCCAAAGCCGCGCTCACCGGGCACCTCGTGCTGTCCACGCTGCACGCCAATGACGCCGCCACCGCCATCGCCCGGCTGCTCGAGATGAGCCTCGAGCCCTACCTCGTGGCGTCCTCGCTCACCTGTGTCGTCGCCCAGCGGCTCGTGCGCCGGTTGTGCCCGCGCTGTCGGATCGCCTACAAGCCGGGGCCCGACGAGCGCTTGGCCCTCGCGTCGATGATGTCGGGCTCCCACGCCGGCGAGCTCCCGGAGGACCTCACCCTGTACGGGCCCGGTGGATGCCACCAGTGCGGCCAAGGCGGCTACCGGGGTCGCAGCGCCGTCTACGAAGTCATGGTGGTGACCGCCCGCATCCGCACGCTCATCCTCGAACAGGCATCGGCGTCGGTGATCGAAGAGGCGGCCGTGGCCGAAGGCACGCAATTGCTGCGCGAGAACGGGATCGACAAGGTCCTCGCCGGGACCACCAGCTTCGCCGAGCTCAACCGCTGCATCGTCTGAGGGCGCCAACCGGCACAGCCGCCACGCGGACCTCACTACGGCTCACCGTCGTCCCCACGGCGCGGTGATGCGAAAGGACTACAGCGTGGCGAGCGCCGACTCGAGCGCGAGGCCCGCCGCCAACAGCATCTCCTCACCGTCGAGGGGACCGATGAATTGGAGGCTGGCGGGCAACGGGCCCGACGTGGGCACCGGGAGCGCCAGTGCGGGCACACCGGCCAGGTTGACCGGGAGCGTGCAGCGCGCCATCAACAGCTCCTCGCCTCCGTCGAGCGTGGGCGGGAACACCGTCAGCGTGGGTGTCACGATGACGTCGACACGTCTGAAGACCTCTTCGAGGCACGAGCTCCACTGTCCTTGGACCGTCCGGGCCGATTCCAGCCCCCGCGCATCGATGGATGCGCCGAGTTGCAGGCGACCCACCACGTCGGCTCCCACTTCGCCCGGGCGCCGAGCCACCAACTCGCGGTCGGTCTCCCATGCCTCGGCGACGAGCAGGATCCCGGCCGCGGCGGTGGCGTCGGGCCACAGGGGCAGCTCCACATCGCTCACGTCCCACTCCGAGACCGCCAGGGCGCGGTCGATGGCGGCCTCGATCAACGGGTCGGCTTCGACGCGTGGGCGGCCCACCCGGAACCGGGCCCTGTCCTCGACGGCGAAGCCCGGTTCGAGGAGCTCCATGCCGAGGACGAGCCCGGCCACGTCTCGGGCCATGGGGCCCACGGTGTCGAAGCTCGGGGACAGGGGCCAGACACCTTCGAGCGGCACCCGACCCCACGTGGTCTTGAGCCCGGTCGTCCCACAGCACGCCGCGGGGATCCGCACCGACCCACCGGTGTCGCTGCCATAGGCCACGTCGGCCTCGTCGGTGGCCACCGCCACCGCCGATCCACTCGACGAGCCCCCGGGGACCAGCCGGGGATCGATGGGGTTCACCGGCGTCCCGTACCAAGGATTGACACCGGTCACCCCGAGCGCCAGCTCGTGGAGGTTCGTCCGGCCCACGATGCGTGCCCCCGCCGACCTGGCCCCGGCCAGGCAGGCCGCGTCCGCCACCGCCGGCACGGCCTCGTTCGCCACGGCACGGCACCCGGCGGTGGTGGGCACGCCCTCCATGTCGATCAGGTCTTTCACCGCGAGCCGGACACCGGTACCCGAGGTGGCAAAGCGTGTGATGAACGTCGACATCGCCCGTCCTCCTGCGCTGTGCTGGGCGCACCACTGTTGCACGCCGAGTCCGGGGCAAAGCAGGATCCGGCGAGAACGGGCTGTCGCCGGCGAGAACGGGCTATAAACAGTGAGCCAGCCGTCCGGGGGGAGGATGGACCGTGCATGTCTCCCCGGGGTGCGTTGCCGACACCTCATCACCAAGGAGAGACCCATGGCCACCTTGAGCGCGCTCGAGATCTCGAGACGGGCCACGCTCGAGCCCGTGACCAAGATCGCCGCCGAGGCGGGGATCCCCGAGGGCCTGCTCGAGCCGTACGGCGAGTACGTGGCCAAGGTGAACCTCGACGCCATCGAGGCGCTCTCGGACCGGCCCCGCGCCCGCTACGTCGTGGTCACCGCCATCACGCCGACCCCGCTCGGTGAAGGCAAGACGACCACGACGCTCGGCCTGGGCCAGGCGATGCGCCACATCTCCAAGCGCGCCACGATCGCCATCCGCCAGGCGTCGATGGGCCCGACGTTCGGGATCAAAGGAGGAGCGGCCGGCGGCGGTTACAGCCAGGCGGTGCCTTTCGAGGCACTCAATCTCCACCTCACCGGTGACATGCACGCCGTGACCGCCGCGCACAACATCCTGTCGGCCATGCTCGACAACCACCTCCATCACGGGAACGAGCTCGGCTTCGACGACCACAACATCACGTGGCGCCGGGTGCTCGATGTCAACGACCGGGCCCTGCGAAACCTGGTTATCGGTCTCGGAACGGCCGAGGACGGCGTCCCACGGCAGTCCGGTTTCGACATCACCGCCGCCTCCGAGGTCATGGCGGTGCTCGCCCTGTCGAGCTCGTTGCGGGACATGCGCAACCGCCTCGGCCGGATCGTCGTCGGCTACACGCGCCGCGGGGAGCCGGTCACCGCCGAGGAGCTCAAGGCGGCGGGGGCCATGACCGTGATGATGCGTGACGCCATCAAGCCGAACCTCCTGCAGACGCTCGAGAACACGCCGGTGCTCGTCCACGCCGGGCCCTTCGGCAACATCGCCCACGGGAACTCGTCGGTGATCGCCGACCTCATCGGCATCCACACCGGGGACTTCCTGATCACCGAGGCCGGGTTCGGCGCGGATATGGGCGCCGAACGGTTCTTCAACATCAAGTGCCGGACGTCGGGCCTCGTCCCCGACGCCGCGGTCGTGGTGGCCACGGTCCGGGCACTGAAGGTGCATGCCGGGGCCCATCACGTCGTCGCCGGGAGACCGCTGCCACCGGCGCTCCTCGAGGAACGCCCCGACGAGGTGCACGCCGGAGGTGCGAACCTGCGCAAGCAACTCGAGAACGTGGCCATGCACGGTGTGACACCCGTCGTCGCCATCAATTCCTTCCCCGAGGACTTCGCCTCCGAGCACGCGGCCATCCGGGAGATCGCCCAGAGCATGGGGATCCGCTCGGCCGTCTGCACCCATTTCGCCGACGGCGGCCGGGGGGCGATCGAACTGGCCGAAGCGGTGGCCGAGGCGGCCGAGGAGCCGTCCGAATTCCGACTCCTGTACCCGAGCGACGCATCGCTGCGCGAGAAGATCGAGACCATCGCCACCCGGGTCTACGGCGCCGACGGTGCGGACTACTCACCGGCCGCGGCCCGCCAGCTCGACAGCTACGAGCGCAACGGCTTCGGGAGCCTTCCCATATGCATTGCCAAGACCCATCTGTCGATCTCCTCGGACCCGAGCCTCAGAGGGGCGCCGACGGGTTGGCGGCTTCCGGTCCGCGAGGTTCGCGCCTCGGTGGGAGCAGGATTCGTGTACCCCATCTGCGGCGACATGCGCACCATGCCCGGCCTGCCGTCACACCCCGCGGCCGAGCGCATCGACATCGACGAGAACGGCGAGGTCGTCGGCCTGACATGAGCGGGCTCGGCCCCGAGGCAGCCGGTGACGGCGGGTCCCACCGGGACATGACGCTCGAGCAGCTTCTCGAGGCCTTCTCCGACGCGTCCCCCACCCCCGGCGGCGGCGGTGCCGCCGTCGTGGCCGTGGCGCTCTCGGCCTCGCTGTGTGCCATGGCGGCTCGACTCTCGTCGCGTCACATCGAGCGCGCCGGCGACATCGCCACCGAGGCGCTGGCCATCCGCGACGCAATGGTCCCCCTGTGCGACGAAGACGGGCGGAGCTATCTCGCGGTCATCGCCGCCTCCCGGGCCCCGGTGGGGCCCGACCCCGCCGACCACCGACGGCGGGTCTCCGCCGCGTTGTCGGCGGCCACCGCCGTGCCCATGGCCACGGTCGAAGCCGGGGCGAGGCTGGCCCGACTGGCCGCCCGACTGGCCGACGCCGGGAACCCGAGCCTGCGCGGTGACGCGGTGGTGGCGGCGGTGCTCGCCGGCGCGGGGGCGGAGGCCGCGGCAGAGCTGGCCCGGATCAACCTGGCCGAGCTCCCCGACGACGAACGACACGTCGTGCTCGAATCGCTTCTGGCCGAGACCGCTCGGTGGGTGCAGCAGGCCCGGCGCGTGGCGGCTGTCGAGCCCTAGCTGTTGGACCGTCCGTCACCGCGAGACGACCGTGGCGAGACGACCGTGGCGAGACGACCGTGGCGAGACGACCGGCGGCAGGATGACAGTGCGACCCGCCCTCCGGCTACGAGGAGACGAACCGCCCGGCGTCGAGGACGGTCTCGCCGCGCTGGTTGTCGGTGCGGAAGCGCACGCCGTCCGCGTCACCCCAGATCGAAATGGTCAGGGTGTCACCGGGATACGTGGGGCGCGAGAACCGTCCGGCCATGGAACGAAAACGGGTCGGGTCCGAGCCGCACACGGTGTGGAGCAGTGCCCGACCCGTGAACCCGTAGGTGCACAAACCGTGCAGGATCGGCCGGTCGAACCCGGCCCGCTTGGCGAACACGGGATCGGAGTGCAAGGGATTGCGGTCTCCCGAGAGTCGGTACAGCAAGGCCTGGTCGGCTCGGGTCGAGTAGGTCACGACCTCGTCAGGCTCGCGGGCGGGCATGGGCCCTGCACCCGACGACGGACCCCGATCGCCTCCGAACCCACCCTCGCCTCGGACGAAGAGCGACGTGGTCGTGGAGAACCGGGGCTCCCCGGTCTTCGCGTCCACCGACGTCGACTCCGAGACCACCAGGGCCCCCGAGCCCTTGTCGAAGATGCCGGTGACGGTGCTCGTGGTGCGTACCGCCGCCTCGGGCGGGATGGGCGCGAACAATTCGATCGACTGTTCTCCGTGGACGAGCATGGCCAGGTCGAACGAGCCCAGGGTGGCGCGCGGCGGGCCGCCCCCGCCCACCACCGCGGCGAAGGTGGGCAAGACCCGTTGCGGTCGGTCGGTCGAGTTCTCGGTGGTGTACTCCAGCTCGAAGTCGACCGCATCCAGCGAGCCCGCCCCGACGCCGAGGGCGTAGAGCAGGCAGTCGGTCGACGACCACGACCGTTCCACGGGGGCCGAGGTCGTGCCGACTGCCTCGAGGTTGATGGGCATGGGGGGACCTCCTGTGCGACGGCTGTCCGGGCCGGTCCCGGTGTTTTCAGAAGAATATGTAACATGAATCTATGGTACAATCAACCATGACCTCGCCCGGGACCCCGACGCAAACCCCCGCCGAGCAGGACGGGTCCCGGCGGTGGACGGTGGACGAGCTCGCCCGGGCGGCGGGGACGACGACCCGACAGGTGCGGGCCCTGCAGACCCACGGCCTTGTCCCCCACCCCGACCTGGTGGGGCGCACGGGCTACTACGACGCCGACCACCTCGATCGTCTGCGCGCCGTCCTGCGGCTGCAGGCCGAGGGGTTCAGCCTGGCGTCGCTGGACCGGCTTCTGCGGGCGTGGGAGTCGAACATGACCTTGGCCCAGGTCCTCGGGATACACGCCGACCCGGGCGCGGGGCGCGCCACGACGCGGACGTCTTTGCCGAGCTGGACGGCACACTGCGACGGTCCACGGCGCGCCGCGGGCGACTTCTCTCGCTCGTCCCCTCCACGATCCTGGACCAGGCCGCCTCCTAGCAGAGGTCCGTTCGCGACGAGGCGCGTGCAGGTCGGACGGCGCGCGTCGCGTCGGAGTCGCCCCGGGTGCGCGCCTCGACCTGCAAGCATGGCGTCTCGTGCACACGCGTGAGGTGTTCGGACAGGTCGGTCTCCCCGCCCCGATCTCCGATCTCGCCACCCGTCGCTGGGACGTCATCGTGGTGGGAGGCGGCCACAATGGGCTCACCGCAGCCGCCTATCTCGCCCGGGACCGACACCGCGTCCTGGTCCTCGAACGGCGCTCCCGGCTCGGCGGCGCCTGCACGCTCGAGCGACCCTTCCCCGACCCGGCCTGGATCGTGAGCCCGTGCGCCTACTCGGTCGGGCTCCTGCACCCGTTGGTGGTCGAGGAGCTCGGGCTGCGACAGCGCGGGTACCGCGTCCAGCTCGTGGACCCCCACATGTGGTGCCCGTTCGAAGACGGCACGTCGATCGCGCTGTGGGACGACCAGCACCGCAGTGCCGCCGCGGTGGCCGAACTGTCCCCCGGCGACGTCGCGGGCTACGAGGCCTACGACGCGTTGTTCGATCGCATCCGCCGTGCCCTGCGCAACGGTCGACGCGACACCTGGATCGGCGACGCGCCCGACAGAGCGGAGATCGAGGAGCTCCTCGCCGGTGACGCCGAGGCGATCGACGTCGTCTTCGAGGCGTCGATCGCGCAGGTCGTGGAGCACTTTGTCCGCGACGAGCGGTTGCGCACCGCCCTGCACGGTCAGGGGATCATCGGCACCTGGGCCGGACCTCGCGACCCCGGGACGGCGGGGGTCCACCTGATGCACGCGTCCGGGAGTGTCGAGGGCAGGGCCGGGGCGTGGGGATATGTCGACGGGGGCATGGGGCAGGTCTCCTTCGCGCTGGCCGACGCGGCGATCGAGGCCGGGGCCGTCGTGGCCGCGGGCGTGCCCGTGGCAGCGGTGGTGCCGGGTGAGGGCGTGCGTCTCCAGGGCGGGGAGATGATCCGGGCCCGGGCCGTGGTGTCCAACGCGGACCCGAAACGGACCGTGGCGCTGTGCGAGCACGGCGTCCCCGACGATTTCCGCCGACGGGTCGCGGCCTGGCAGAGCCAGAGCCCGGTGCTCAAGATCAACTGCGCGCTTGAGCCGGCTGCCGCATTTCCCGTCGGCCCGGCCCGACGTCGAGCCGCACCGGGCCATGGTCACCATAAGCACCGGGGTCGACGCCACCCAGGCCGCGTACGAGGCGAGTCGGCGCGGTGAGCCGGCCCCGGCCTGGTGCGAGCTCTACTTCCAGAGTGCCTATGACCCCACCGTCGTCCCCGAGGGTGGCCACGTCATGAGCGTCTTCGCCCAATACGTCCCCTTCGAGCTCGCCGACGGGACGTGGGACGGGCGACGCCAGGAGATCGCCGATGTCGCCATCGCGGCGATCAGCCGCTTTGCCCCCGACGTGGCCGAGACGATCGTGTACCGCGAGGTCCTCGGTCCCCCCGACGTCGAAGAGCGCATCGGGCTGACCGGCGGGCACATCTTTCAGGGCGAGTGCCTTCCCGACCAGATGTGGCACAACCGCTTCGGGCCCCGGACCCCCATACCCGGCGTCTACCTGTGCGGCGCGTCCACCCATCCGGGGGGAAGTGTCATGGCCGTGAACGGGCGCAACGCGGCAATGGCCGTCGCACGCGACCTCGACGTCGCCGGGTGATGTCGGGGCGGGGGTCGGCCACGATGGCTCCCGGCGGCGGTCCCACGCGTGACACGCGCACCGCGACGCGCATCCCCACCGCAGCCATGGTCGTGGTGTACCTCGCCGCGCTGGGAGTGTTCGTCGGGATCGTGGGCCTGCGGGGCGGGCCATCTGTGGGAGACGCCTACGGCGTCACCAAACCCGCCACCGCCCTCGCCGACGGGGACCTCCACGCTGCGGCTCGTGATTCGGTGCTCCCCCAACCTCCGGGCTATGCACTGCTCACCTCGCCGTTGGTCCTCACCTTTCGACCGATCATCGGCTCGCCCACGTGGTGTGACGCGCGCGTGCCCGCTGTCACCCGGGCCTTCTTGCCGTGGTGCGCACCGGCGCAGTTGGCCACGCACCGGTGGTACCGGTCCCAGGCCGTGCTCGGCCTGTTGGCGTGGATGGTCCTCGCATTCGGCGGTATCCGGCTCTTGCGGGTGGCCGGTGCCGGCGGAGGGCTCGCCGAGGCACTGCTCGTGATGCTGCTCGCCGCGATCCCCGCCGCCAACGACGCCATCGTCGAGACCTTTCACCCCCAGGACCTCGTGTGCGTCGGGCTCGGCTGCGCCGCGGTGGCCGAGGCCATGCGTCGACGATGGGTGGTCACCGGGGTGATGTTCGGTGTCGCCTTCTTGTGCAAGCAGTTCGCCCTCCTCCCGCTGTTGGCGGTGCTGGTGGCTGTCCCGGGGTGGCGCCAGCGCGTGCGGGTCGCCCTCCCCGCCCTGGCGGTGGTGGGGTGCGGGATCCTCCCCTTCGTCGCCGTCGAGCCCACCGCGACCTGGAACACCTTGAGCGCGGTCAACACGGGCGGGGTGGTGAAGCTCTCGACGGGCACCGTGGTCGGCATGACCGACCTGTCGGAGTCGACCAAGCTCCTGGTCGCTCGGGACGGCCCGGTCGTCCTGGCGCTGGCGATGGCGCTGTGGGCACGGTGGCGGGCGGGCAGTGCGCTGCTCACACCCGTCGCCCTGATCGGCCTCACCACCGCCTGTCTCGCCGGCCGGCTGGTGGCCGAGGTGTGGTTCGCCAGCTACTACCTGCTGGCGGTCAGCGTCGGACTGCTCGTCCTCGACTTCGCCTCCCGTCGGCTCCCGGTGGCGTCGTTCCTCTGGATCGCGGTGACCGGCGCCCTGGTCGAGCAGTCCGGGGGACTGCCCACCACCCACCTGGCCGCATTCGTCGCCTTCGGTGCCTCGGTGGCAGCGGTGGTCATCGGCCTTCGGTCGGTGGTGACCGGCGCCGCCCAGGCGAGTCCGGGGCCCCCGGCGATCGCGGAAGCCGGGGCGACGTCGGGCACTCAGCGATAGGCATAGGCGTTCCCGGCGGCGTCGACCGCGACACAGAAACTCGCCGACACACAGGAGACCGAGTTCAAGGCGGCTCCGGCTCCCACGCGGACGGGGCTCGACCACGTGGCACCGTCGAAGGTCAAGGACCGTCCCCCGCTGTCGGTGCCCATGCAGAACGTCGCCCCCGTGCACGACACGGCAGTCACCATGTTGTCGACGGGCGCACCCGAGGCGTTGTCGACGGGCGCACCCGAGGCGTTGTCGACGGGCGCACCCGACGCGTTGTCTGCGGGCGCACCCGAGGCGTTGTCGACGGGCGCACCCGAGGACCGGTCGACCAACCGTGGTCGGGTCCACGAGGTGCCGTTCCACACGATCACGCTCCCGCCGCTGTCCCCGGCCACACAGAGGACGGGGCTGGCGCACGACACCGACAGCAGCTCGCCGGTCCGGTCCTGGTCGGCGGGTTGGGTCCACGAGGTGCCGTTCCACCGGGCGATGCCACCGCCCTCGGCGGCGACGCAGAAGGCAGGCCCCGAACACGACAGTGCGGCCGGGCCGCCCCAGGCGCCCGACGTGGCCGACCAGTCGACACCGTTGTAGAGAAAGGAGTCCCCCTCGCCGTCGACGGTGACACAGAAGCGCGCGCTCGAGCACGACAGCGACTCACCACGCCTTCATATCCCCTCTCGTTCGTCGCGCTCGGTCGGCCCCGATCGTCACCCGATCCGGACCCCCCCGCCGATAGCGTGTCGGTGGGTCGGGGCAGCGAGGCGGAGTCTGGGGGGTATGGCCGAAGATCGGTACTGGCCGTCGCTCGACGGTGTCCGGGGTGTCGCCATCGCGGCGGTGATCGCCTTCCACCTGGGGTACCTCGGGGGGGGATACCTCGGCGTCGACGTCTTCTTCGTCCTGTCCGGGTTCCTCATCACGAGCCTGTTGCTCTCCGAGCAGTCCCGCACGGGCCGTGTCGCGCTGGGGGCCTTCTGGGCGCGCCGGGCGCGCCGACTGCTCCCGGCCCTGCTGGCCCTGCTCTTGGTGCTCGGCGTCTACGCCCTGGCCGGTGGGCCCGGCGTCGTCCCGTCGCAGCTGCGCTCACCCGCGGTGGCCACGCTGCTGTACTTCGCCAACTGGCAGCAGCTCGCGGCCGGCCACGGCTACTTCGCCCAGTTCCAAGCGGTCAACCCGCTCCTGCACACGTGGTCGCTGGCGGTCGAGGAGCAGTACTACCTCGTGTGGCCGCTGCTGTTCGCCGGGCTCGTCCTCGTCGGGCGGCGTCGGTCCCGGCGGACGCTCGTGATCGGGACCGCGGTGCTGGCCGCCGCCTCGGCGACGTGGATGGGGGTCGCCGCCCATGTCTTCGGGCCCGACCGCGCCTACCTGGGCACCGACACCCGCGTCTGGGAGCTGTTGCTCGGGGGCCTCGGTGCCATGGCGTCGCGCCACGCCGGCCCGGTCCGCCACCGTGCCCGGTGGAGCCGGGCCACGGTCATCGCCGCCGGCGTGGCCGTGGTCGGCACGGCCCTGGGCGCAGGCCCCCCCGGTTGGATGTGGGACGGCGGGCTCGTCGGCATCGCCACGGGCGCAGTCGTCGTGGTGGTGGGGTCGGTCCGGCATCCCGAGGGCCCCGTGGCGCGGGTGCTCGCACTCGGACCCCTCCGGTGGCTCGGCCGAATCAGCTATTCGCTCTACCTCTGGCACTGGCCGGTGATCGTGCTGATGACCGCGCCCAACACGGGCCTGTCGGGGGTGGCTCTGTTGAGCTGTCGCCTGGGTGCGATGGTGGCGGCCGCATGTCTGAGCTCCGTGCTCCTCGAGCAGCCGTTGCGCCGCGCCCATTGGAACCGCTGGTGGCGCCGCGCTCTGGTGCCGGCCGGGATCGTGGCCGTGGTCGGGGTGGTGCTCGCCGCCACGGTCCCCCCGGTCGAAGCGTCGGCGGCCAAGGTGCGCCTGGCCCCGGTCACCCGTCCGGCCCATAGCGCGCCCGTGGTGACGCTTCTTCGGGGCCGGGTCGTCTCGAGCGCGGACCCGCTGCGCGCCTGGATCCTCGGTGACAGCGTCATGGCCGACAGCGCACCCGGGGTCGGCGCCGCGCTCGAAGCCACCGGCGACGTGCAGGTCGTGGCCGACACCGCCTTCGGGGGATGGGGACTGAGCACCGACCACACGTGGGCGACGGACCTGGCCGGCACCATCGACCGGTTCCACCCCGAGATCGTCATCGGCACGTGGTCGTGGGACGACGAGCTCGCCCAGCAGGACCCGCACGCGTACCTGGTCGAGCTGGTGGCGGCCCTGCGTACGATCCTGACGCCCGGCGACGGCGTCGACCTCGTGGTGCTCTTGCAGTTCCCCCAGGTGGGGCCGAATCCCTACGTGATCGACCCCCTCGCCCAAGCCACGGCGTGGGCCACGCAGAATGCCCGGCAGATCGCGTGGAACCGGGTTGCCGGCGAGGCGGCGGCCCTGTTCCCCGGCCAGGCGCTGTACCTCCCCACCGATCAGGTCTTCTCCCCCCGGGGACGGTTCTTCACCTGGGACCGGACCGCGCAAGGCGCGTGGATCCGGGCTCGCAAGCTCGACAACACGCACATGTGCCCCTACGGCTCGGCCGAGATGGGATCGCTCGTCGCCAATGCGCTCACGCCCGTGCTGGGGCTCCCGGCCATGGCGCCGGGCTGGGAGCTCGGGGCCTGGGTGCACGACCCCAACTTCGACGACCCCGCCGGGGCGTGCCCGGCCGACCAGCCACCGCCCGGGTACGCGGGTGTGTCGGTGCCCGGTCCCCCCTCGTAGGCCCGGACCGTCGATCGACCATGCCGAAGGACGCCGCGGGCATCGTCATGGCGCCGATCGGCGTGGTGGTGGGGGGCCGTCGGGAGGCCGTCGACGACCACTGGGGGTCGGTCGAGGCCCGGATCGATCTCGACGGAGCGCTCCTCGGGGCCGACGCCACGGCGGGGCTCGAGGAGTTCTCCCACATCGAGGTGGTGTTTCTCTTCGACCGGGTCGCCGCGGACGCGGTCATCCGGGGGGCGCGGCGCCCGCGGGGCCGCGTCGACTGGCCTGCGGTCGGGATCTTGGCCCAGCGCGCCAAGAGCCGGCCCAACCGCATCGGGGTGACCGTGTGCGAGCTCCTCTCCGTCGACGGGTTGGCGCTCGGTGTCCGGGGGCTCGACGCTGTCGACGGCACCCCGGTGCTCGACGTCAAGCCGTACATGACGGCCTTCGGCCCTCGGGGCGCGGTGCGCGAGGCGGCGTGGGTCGAGGAGCTCATGCGCGACTACTGGTGAGGCCCGCCGGGACGGCGGGCACTGCGCCGTGGGCCGCTATGCGCTGACGGGGGGACGGCGCTGCGCCCAGGGCGCGGCGACTTCGAGTTGGGCCGCCACCCGCAGCAGGACGTCCTCGCGCCCGTAGGGCGCCACCAGCTGCACTCCGATGGGAAGGCCTTGGGCGTTCCAGTGCAGGGGAAGCGAGATCGCCGGCTGGCCCGACACGTTGAACGGCGGAGTGAACGGCACCAGCGCGGCGGCCCGCAGCAGCCCGTGCAGCGGGTTGTCGGGCGGCGAGTCGAATTCTCCGAGCAACGGCGGTGGCTCGGCCAACGTCGGTGTGAGGAGCAGGTCGAATCCACCGTCCTCGTACCACTCCCCCACCCGACGCGAGATCAGCTGGAGCTTGCGCCGGGCCACCAGGAACTCGGTCGCGCTCACGGCCCGGCCCGCCTCGACCAGCGCCCAGGTGAGCGGCTCGACCTCGTCCTGTCGGATCGACCGGCCGAGCTTGTCGGGCCAGTAGTGCTCGACGTCGTGCCCGATGCCTGCCGACCACACCAGCAGGAACGCTTCGACGAGCTCCGGGGCGTCGAGCGCGTCGAGGTGCGTCGGCTCGACCCCGTGGCCGAGCGACTCGAGCAGTGCTGCGGCGGACTCGGCCGCCACCACGCAATCGGCGTGGGTCTCCACCGTGGCGCCGAACGCCGCGGTCTGGACCCCGATACGGAGGCGGCCCGGGTCGGCACCGACCTCGTCGAGGAACCCGCGCCGCGGCGTCGGCGCCGCGTAGGGGTCGCCGGGAGCGGGCCCCGCCACCGCATCGAGCACCGCGGCGCAGTCGCGCACCGTCCGGGTCACCGCCAGCTCACACACCAGGCCGCCCATGACGTCGCCCCAGTCGGGCCCGTTGGGCACGCGCGCCCGGGACGGCTTGAGCCCCACGAGCCCGCATTCACTGGCGGGGATGCGGATCGACCCACCCCCGTCGCCGGCATGGCCGACGGGCACCATGCCCGACGCCACCGCCGCGGCCGAGCCCCCGCTGGACCCGCCGGTGGAGCGCGCCGTGTCCCACGGGTTGCGCGTGGGCCCGTAGGCGACGGGCTCGGTGGTGGGGACGATGCCGAGCTCGGGGGTGTTGGTGCGACCGACCACGACGAAGCCCGCGGCCCGCAGGCGCCGGGCGAGCTCCTGGTCGTGCTCGGCCACATAATGCGCTTCTTTGAGCACCCGCATGCCTTCGTGGATCTCCTCGCCCGCCGCGAAGCACATCAGGTCCTTGAGCACGATGGGCACGCCACGGAACGGCCCCTCGGGCAGCGCTCCGGCCGCCTCCCGGCGGGCCTGGTCGAAGCGGGGACGGATGACCGCGTTGAGCTCGGGGTTGAGCTTCTCGATTCGGTCGATGGCCTCGTCCACGAGCTCTGCGGGAGAGGCGTCGCCGTCTCGGACCAACTGCGCGAGAGCGCAGGCATCGAGGAAGGGTTGAGGCATGAAGCCAACCTAGTGGTGGGCGCGCCTGATCGTCGGCGCAGGCACGCGGTGCACGACGGCGGTGGGGACCACCACCACGGCACGGCATCGGTGATGGGGCTCGCACCGGTGGACCTAGGGTGAGGAGCGTGTCGATCGACGGTGCCCGGGACCGGGACAGCGGCGTGATGCCGGCCGCGTTCTTCGGCCACGGGAGCCCGATGAACGCCCTGGAGCGCAACCACTACACCGAGGCATGGCGGGCCTTCGGTGCCGAGGTCCCCAGGCCCCGGGCCATCCTCGTCGTCTCCGCCCACTGGTACATCAACGCCTCGGCGGTGACCGCCATGACCCGGCCTCGCACGATCCACGACTTCTACGGCTTTCCCGACGAGCTCTTCGCTGTCTCCTACCCGGCCCCGGGCGACCCCGAGCTGGCGCAGCGGGTCGCCGATCTGGCCCAGCCGCTGTGGGTGGGCCTCGACCGCGACAGCTGGGGCATCGATCACGGCACCTGGTCGGTGCTGGTGCACGCCTTCCCCGACGCGGACGTTCCCGTGGTGCAGTTGGCGGTCAACGCCACCAAGCCCTTCGACTACCACTTCGAGCTCGGGGCGCGCTTGGCACCGTTGCGCCGTGACGGCGTGCTCATCGTCGCCAGCGGGAACGTCGTCCACAATCTCGGGCGCATGGACCCGCGCCAACCCGACTCGGGTACCGACTGGGCGCATCGCTTCGACGAGGACGCCCGGGCCGCGATGACATCGGCTCCCGCCGCGATCGTCGAGGCGGGTCGACACGCCGATTTCGCCCTGGCCGTGCCGACCCCGGACCATTTCCTCCCGCTGTTGTACCTGGCGGGCCTGGCCGACGCCGCGGATCACGGTGCGCAGGTGCTGGTCGACGGCTACAGCTACGGATCGTTGTCGATGACCTCCTACACCCTCGGCTTCGACCGGGCCATCGACGACCGAGAGACACGCGGGGCACCACCGTTGCCCGCCGCGCCGCCGGACTCCACCAACCTCTGACACCGGGCCCGGAACGACGCTGAAGCAGCGGGGATCGGCGGGCGGCTGGGCCTTGGCGGCGGCGGGCGCACTCGGCGCCGTGCTCGCCGCCACCTTCAGCGGCGCGCACGCCGCCTCGGCCGCACGCCAGGACTGGCCCCCGTTCGTCCTCGTCTCGGGGCTGCTCCTGGTCGGCCTCGTGGCCGACGAGGGCGGCCTCTTCGCCACCGCGGGATCCGCACTCGCCCGGGTGTCGAGGCACGGCGCGGTGCTGTTCACCGGCACCGTGGTCCTCGTGGCGAGCGTCACGAGCATCTTGAACCTCGACACCTCGGTGGCGTTCCTCACGCCGGTGCTCGTCTACGCGGCGCGCCGCCGCGGCGAAGGCGAGGCGCCCCTCCTCTACGGGTGCCTGCTGCTCTCCAACGCGGCGTCGTTGCTGCTGCCCGGCTCCAACCTGACCAACCTCATCGTCCTCGGCCACCTGCGGCTCTCGGGCAGCCGGTTCCTCGGTCTGGCCGCGCCGGCATGGCTGGTGTCGGTCCTCGTGACCGCCGCAGTGGTGGCCTTCGCCGAACGCCGTTCATTGCGCTCGCCGCCGACGGCGGGAGCCGGTCGCGCCCTTGCCACCGAGCGCGACCGCCCCGCCCTTTGGATCGGGGTGGCCGCGGTCGCCGCGGTCACCGTGATCGTGCTCGTCCTCCGTTCGCCCGCGCTGCCCGTCGCCGTCGTCGGCGTCGCCGCCGTCGGTGCCCGGGCGATGTCGGGGCGCGCCTCGTTGGGAAGGGTTCTGCCCGTCCTCGGCCTGCCGGTGCTCGTGGGGCTGTTCGGCGTGGCCGTGGCCCTCGGGACACTCGGGCGCAGCTGGTCGGCGCCTTCCACCGCGCTGGGGCACCTCGACGCCTGGGGGACCGCGGCGACCGCCGCGGTGGCGAGCGTGCTGTTCAACAACCTCCCCGCCGCGTCCCTCCTGGCGGCCCGGGTCCCGCACCGGCCCTTCGCCCTCCTCGTCGGGCTCGACGTCGGGCCCAATCTCTTCGTGACGGGCTCGCTCGCCTGGATCCTCTGGTTCCGTGCGGCGGCCGGTGCGGGCGCCACCCCTTCGATCGCCAAGGCCACGCGTCTGGGCCTGGTGGCGGCACCCCTGGCGATGGGGGGTGCCCTGGCCGTGCTCGCCCTCGTCGGCACGCGCTGAGAATCCCCAAGTTTTCCGCTTGTTCTCCCCAGGCCCGAGCGACGAAGGTGGTGGGCGGTGGGGCATCGCCTGGTCACCAGCGCGAGTACGTCGAACACCCCACCGCAAGGGCCGGGAAGGCGAACAGTGGCGGGGTGTGCGGTCCGGGGTGTGCCCGGAGCGTGCATGTCGACTGGGGTCGTGGCTCCTGGTTCGGTGGGTTGCCGCTCCGTGTGGCCTTCGGCCCCCCCGGGGTCGCACTTGGGCGGCGCCCCACGTGGCCGGCGCGGGGCGCGGCGCGCCGGGTCGGTAGCATGACGGCGTGCTCGACCATGTCTCGATCCAGTGCGCGGATGTGGCGTTGAGCTCGGAGTTCTACGACGCCGTGATTCCTGCGCTCGGGGGTGGCCGCGTCATGGACTTCGGTGCGGTGATCGGGTACGGCGTCGGCGGCCGACCGTCGTTCTGGCTGGGCCCCGTCGTCGGTGGCTCGCCCAACCGCGAGCTGCACATCGCCTTTCAGGCCACCGACCGGGCCGCAGTGAGGGCGTTCTTCGACGCCGCGGTGGGCTCGGGGGCCGAGGTCCTGCACGAGCCCCGCCTCTGGCCCGAGTACCACCCCGACTACTACGGGGCGTTCGTGCGCGATCCCGACGGCAACAACGTCGAGGCCGTCTGCCATACCCCGCAGTAGCCCGGGCCCGGCGCGGCGGCGTCTCTCGACCGGGCGCACGGTACCGTGAGGGCGTGGACCTGTGTCCGGCCTGCGACGCCCCCAACCCCCAGGGGTACCTGTTCTGCGGGCAGTGCGGAGCCACCCTTTCGACGGCCGGTTGCCCGTCGTGCGGGGCCACGATCACCGACGGACAGCGGTACTGCGGGCGTTGTGGCGCGGGGCTCGACGGGGTCTCGCCCCCCACCGCGGTCGCCGCCCTCGAGGAGCGGAAGCTCGCCACGGTGGTGTTCGCCGACGTCGTGGGCTTCACGTCCCTGGCCGAGCGAACCGACCCCGAGGTCGTGGCCCGGCTGGTCGACGCCGCCTTTCGCCAGTTGGGCGACATCGTCGCCGACCACGGCGGCACGGTCGACAAGTACATGGGCGACTCGTTGATGGCGGTGTTCGGCGTCCCCCTCGCACACGACGACGATGCCGAGCGCGCCGTGGCCGCGGCGATGGAGATGCGACACCTCGGCGGGGACCTCGTCTTCTCGATCGGGGTGAATTCGGGCGAGGTGATGGCGACGGCGATGGGTGCCGGCGGCGGCATGACTGTCATCGGCGACACCGTCAACGTGGCGGCCCGCCTGGAGAAGGCGGCCGGTCCCGGCGAGGTGCTGTGCGGGCGGCTGACCACCGAATTGGTGGGTGGGCGGATCGCGTTCCGGGCCCGCCAACCCGTGCTCCTCAAGGGCAAGCAGGAGCCGGTCGAGGTGTGGGAGGCGGTGTCCCTGCGGCCGGTCGACAGCCAGCCCAGCGCGCCGTCGCCGCCACTGGTGGGTCGCGACGACGAGCTCGCGTTCCTCGAGGCACAGTGGCGACGCGTGTGCCGGGACGGCCGGCCGCAGGTGGTCGTGGTGTGCGGCGACGCCGGGTCGGGCAAGACCCGGGTGACCACCGAGCTGGCGCGTGCCGCCGAGGTCGACGGCACCGTGATCCGCGCTCGACGTACCCCGCCTACGGTGCCATGGGCGGTGCTCGGGTGGCCGCCGAGGTGATCCGCCAGCTGGGCCCGGTGTCGGACCCCGAGGTGACCGCCCGGGTCCGGTCGCTGGCGGGCGAATTGGACACCTCGCTGCAGTCGATCGACCCCGCCGGGATGCACCAGGAGCAGCTTTGGGCATTGGGGCGGCTGCTCCAGGAGAAGGGCACCGACCGGCCGCTTCTGATCCTGATCGACGACATGCACCGCAGCGGCGACCAGATGCTCAAGGTGCTCGGGGAGCTGTCGGGACGCCTCACCAATGTCGCCCTGCTCACGGTGCTGGCCGGGCGCACCGAGCCCGGCGAGTGGCTCGCGGCGTTCCCCGCGGCGACCACCGTCCGCCTGGGACCGCTGAGCCGACCCGACGCGCTCGGCATTGGCCGGCGGCTTCGCGTGCGACAGGCCCCTGGCCCCTGAAGCCGCCGACTTCCTCGTCGAGCGAGCCGGAGGCAACCCCCTCTATCTGCGCGAGTTGGTGTCGATGGCACGGGCCCAGGGCCTGCTCGTCGACGACGGCGACCGGTACCAGCTGAGCGCGCCCGGTGCCATCCCCGCCACCCTGCAGGCACTGCTGGCGGCGCGACTCGACGCGCTCGAGCCCGAGCTGAAGCTGGCGTTGCAGCACGCCGCGGTCATGGGCGGGGCCACCGCCGAACACCTCACCGCGCTCGGCTCCCCCAATGCGCAGTCCGCATTGCGGTCCCTCGTCGAGAACGGGCTCATGCGCCACGCGCCCGAGGGCCACTACGACACGGTGGACTCGTTGCTGCGCGAGGTCGCCTACGAGACGCTGCCGCGCAACGTCCGAGGCGAGCTCCATCGCCGCGCCGCCTCGATCGTCGAGGCGCCCGAAGAGCGGGCACGGCACCTCGATCGCGCCGCGGGCTACCTCACCGACGACCACGCCATCGCCACCGAGGCCGCCGAGGCCCTGGCCCGGGCGGGCCAGGATCTCTTCGCGGCTGCCCGCCATCTCGACGCGCTGCGCCTCCTCGAACGCGCCGTGGCCCTCGGGTGCCGGAGCTCCTCGGTGCTCCTCGACCTGGCCAAGGTGCAGACCCTGTGCCGGAGACCCGAGGACGTGTTCGAAACCCTCGCCATGGTGGAGAACGACCCCGACGATCCCACGGTGGCGCTCGAGCGGGACCACACCGCGGCCAACGCCCGGGTGTTCAGCGAGCCGGGCGTGGCCCTCCCCGACCTGCAGGCGGTCACGGCACGTTGGGCGGAGCTCGGGGTCCGTCGACAAAGAGGCGTGGGGACACGCCAACATGGGCGTCGCGTACTTCCAACTTGAGCCGCATGGACGAGGCGGGACGCGAGCTCGAGCTCGCGCTCGAGCTCTTCGAGCAGACCGGCGACCGGGTGGGCGCCGTCGCCGCCTCCTCGTTCTTGTGCCTGGCCCGACCGACCGATCGACGGGTCCCGCAGTGGCTGGCGGAGGCGCTCGAGTTCGCCGACGAAGCCGGGGACCGGTCGAGGCAACTGGGAACGCTCACCACCTTGGCCTGGCACCACTTCATCCGGTCGCTGTGGGGCACGGCCACCGACACCGCCGTGGCCGAGGGCTTCGCCCGCAGGTTGGCGGAGCTGGGCGAGGAGCTCGGCGCCGTGGACATGGCCGTCCACGGCCGGAGCCTGCTGGCCATCATGGCGCGCTTCAGTGGGCGACTCGACGAAGCGGCGCTCCACGCCGCCACGCTCCAGCGGTTCAGCGGCATGGTCGACGACGAGAGCTTCCCCTGGCTCGGGTGGGCGGTCACCTTCGTGGTCAACACGGCGCGAGGTGCCGCCGATCTCCCCCCGCCTCCGGCCCCGGAGGGCTCCGCCGACCCCGTCGTCGGGATGGCGCTGCTCGTCATCGAGGCGGAGCTCACCGTGGGCGGCCGGGTGGACGAGGCCTTGGCCCGATTCGACATGACCGGGCGCCCCGGTCTCGGGCCCTTCGGCAATCTCGCCGGGCTCCTCAACGGCCTGGCGCTCGTGCTGGCGGGTCGCTGCGCCGAGGCCCTTCCGTGGGTCGAGCGGGCCGCCGAGGCGGCGCGCCTTCTCGAGGCCGCCCCTTCGGCCGCGGGCGCGGCGGCCCTGCGGGCCGAGATCACGGGAGAGGCGACGGACCTGGGGTCCGCCCCGGCGGCGGCCACGAGCATCGGCGAGGCCCTGGTACTGCGGGCGCCACGCGGTGCAGGGCGACACCGGAGCCCTCGCCCTCCTGCGGCAGGGCGCGGACGCTCTCGCCATGCCGGGCCTGCTCCTCGGGCTGTAGAGATCCACCCGGGCGCTCCCCGGGGGAGTGCGTCAGCCGGCGGCCGACGTCTCGTGGCCGAGGAAGGCCTCCATGTCGCTGTGGCGGATCGGGAACGAGCCCCGACAGTGCGGGCAACGGACGTAGACGTGTTGGTCCGTCGCCTCGATGTACTGGGGTTCGAGGACCACGGTCCTCCAGCACAGCCTGCATTCCGGCGTCAGGGACGATGCTGCTGCCCGGAAACGCCGATCACCATGACCGGAACCGGTCATGAGCCCCCCCTCGATTACACCTGCCAATGTGTCCTCAACTACCTCAACTTCATCAATGATGCCTCCGAGCAACACCGATAGGCATCGTCAAAATTTGGGACTGTCGGCCGTAGGCTCGGAGGGTGGTCTGGGGCAAGCCCGTGCCGAGTGCGCCGGCCGCGGAGGGGCCCCTGGCCCCGGCCGCACCGGTCTCGCCCTCGCGCCTCCTGGCTGCGCTGGGTGTGGTGGGCGCGGTGACCTGGGCGGTGGAGTCGGGTGCCGGCCTCGGGCCGAATCTGGTGGTGGTGCTGGTGGCCGCCCTCGGGGCGTCGGGGGCGGTCCGCTACGGCCGTGGCGTGCGCCGGGTCGCGCTGTCCACGCTCCTGGTGGTGGCGTTGGCCGGGGTGGGCTGGATCGAGCTGGTCAACAAGGTCCAGTACGGGACGTTGGCGTTGACCGGTGCTCCTCCGCTCGTCCGCTGGTGCGGGACCACCTATCGCCCGAGCGGGGTCGTCACCGCCGCCCCGTCGACAGGCGCCGGGCCCAGGTACTCGACGATCCTGCGGTCCCCCTCGGGATACGAGGTGTTCGGCGTCGCCCTGGGCCGGGAGCGCTCGTGCGGGAGGAGCGGCCCGCTCTTCGTGGCGCTGGGCGGGGCCCGCTACGCCGCCTACGACCCCGTCGCCCTGGCCCCGGCCGCAGCCCACCGCTGAGGGCTCACGCGGATCTCTTCGGCGTTGCTCCGTTGTCGGTCACCTCACGACGAGAGCGGCTGCGTTGCCGCCCACGCACCGCTTGGTCGAGGACGACCTTGCGCAGCCGGACCGAATGGGGCGAGACCTCGACACACTCGTCCTCGCCGATGAACTCCAGGGCCTGTTCCAACGAGAGCTGAAGGTGCGGCGTCAGCCGTTCGAGCTCCTCGGCGGTGGACGACCGGACGTTGGTGAGCTTCTTCTCCTTGGCCGGGTTGACATCCATCTCGTCGATCCGCGAGTTCTCCCCGACGATCATGCCCTCGTAGACCTCGGTCCCCGGCGGCACGAGCAGGGTGCCCCGCTGTTCGAGGGCCATGAGGGCGTAGGTGGTGGTGATCCCCCGCCGGTCCGCCACCATCGAACCGTTGCGCCGGACGCGGAGGTCACCGTGCCAGGGCTCCCACCCGTCGAAGACATGGTGGAGGATGCCGGTCCCGCGCGTCTCGATGACGAACTCGGTCCGGAATCCGACCAGGCCCCGCGCCGGCACCCTGTAGTCCATACGCACCCAGCCCGTCCCGTGGTTGACCATCTCCTCGAGACGCCCGAACCGAAGAGCCAGCAGCTGGGTGACCACACCGAGGTACTCGGTGGGGACGTCGACGGCCAGGCGCTCCATGGGCTCATGCAGCTTGCCGTCGATCATGCGGGTGACGACCTGGGGCTTGCCCACGGTCAGCTCGAAGCCTTCGCGCCGCATCGTCTCCACCAGCACCGCCAGCTGGAGCTCGCCTCGACCTTGGACCTCCCAGGCGTCGGGCCGGTCGGTGGGCGAGGACCCGCAGCGAGACGTTGCCCACGAGCTCCTGGTCGAGCCGGCTCTTGATGAGCCGGGCGGTCACCTTGGTGCCGTCGGAGCCCGACAGCGGCGAGGTGTTGATGCCGATGGTCATGGCCAGGCTGGGCTCGTCCACCAAGATGGCCGGCAGGGGGCGGGGATCGTCGGGATCGGCCAAGGTCTCGCCGATGGTGACGTCGGGGAAACCCGCCACCGCCACGATCTCGCCGGGGCCCGCCTCGTCGGTCTCGACGCGCTCGAGTGCCTTGGACGAGAAGAGCTCGGTGACCTTGCCGCGTTGCACCGAGCCGTCGAGCCGGCACCACGCCACGGTCTCACCGCGTCGCAGCGTGCCGTTGTGGACGCGGCAGATCCCCAGGCGGCCGAGGTAGGGCGACGCATCGAGATTGGTGACGAGCGCCTGCAGCGGCGCCTCGGGGTCGTACTGCGGTGGTGGCACGCTCTCGAAGATGGCCTCGAAGAGCGGGACGAGGTCGGGCCCGATGTCGTCGGGCGAGGTCGCCGGCCCGCCCGGCGCGGGCGTTGGCGTAGAGCACGGGGAACCCGACCTGGTCCTCGTCGGCGTCGAGGTCGAGGAAGAGCTCCTCGATCTCGTGGACGACCTCGGTGACACGGGCGTCGGCCCGGTCCACCTTGTTCACCACCACCACGACGGGCAGACGGGCCTCGAGGGTCTTGCGCAGGACGAAGCGCGTCTGCGGCAATGGGCCCTCGGACGCGTCGACCAGCAGGAGCACGCCGTCGACCATCGCCAGGGCGCGCTCGACCTCACCGCCGAAGTCGGCGTGCCCGGGGGTGTCGACGATCGTGATCTTCACCGCGCCGTAGGGAACGGCGATGTGCTTGGCGAGGATGGTGATGCCCTTCTCGCGCTCGAGGTCGCCCGAGTCGAGCACCCGGTCGGTGAGCTCCTGGTTGGCCCGGAAGGCCCCGGTCTGGCGGAGCATGGCGTCGACCAACGTGGTCTTGCCGTGATCGACGTGCGCCACGATGGCTACATTGCGGAGGTCATCACGTGCGGACATGAGCCCGACCAGGCTAGTGGGCGGGTGGACGCCCCAAGTCAGCCAGACGCTAGAATGCGATGGATTGGGTTTGCCGCTCGCGCCGACCCTGATCCTCGGTTTCCGATTTCCGGCACTTCGGACTCCTGAAGTCATGTGCGCGACGCTCCAGGAGAACCGGACATGCCATCTTCCCGCAAGCAACGGTCCCGACCGCGACCGACCGACACCAAGAGCCGGATCCGGCGCGGGCGACCCAAGGTCTGCATGCTGTGCAAGGACCGGGTCACCCATGTCGACTACAAAGACAGCAGCCTCCTGCGCCGGTTCATGAGTGAGCGCGGCAAGATCAAGTCGCGGAGCAGCACCGGGACGTGCACCCAGCACCAGGCCGCCGTGGCCCTCGCCATCAAGAACGCTCGCGAGATGGCCCTGCTCCCCTACGTGGTGCGGACCCTGGCGGGCGACAAGGGTGGGCGGCGCCGAGGTGGCCCCGGTGGCGGGCGTCCCGACCGGCCCGACGGCCCCGGCCCGACGGGCCCCGGCCGGACGATCCGCACCCGCGGCACCGAAGGCGCGGAGAGCGCCGAGAGCACTGCGGCACGAGCCGTCCTCGCCCGACCTTGCCGATCGTCTCCGAGGTCGACGCCATCGCGGTGCCGACGACACCGTCATCGCCGAACCGGTGTCCTAACCCATGGCTGCGCAACGAAGTAGCGCGTCCAAGCGCCAGCGCGACATCGACAAGCGCTCTCGGGCGGCGGAGAAGCGAGACCGTCGTCAACGCAAGAGCGATCCGTCCACCGAGGACCCTTCGGCGGTCGACGGGGCTGTCGGCGACGGCTGCGACGCCAGTCGACAGCAGCGCGATCCTCGAGCAGGTGGAGCAGCTGCAGCGCGAATTCGATGCCGAGATCATCGACTTCGAGACCTACGACGCCCGCAAGGCCGAGCTGCTCAGCCACATCCAGATCTGAGCGAGCCCCGCCAGGCGGGCTCGGCCGCAGCGCCCGCGGCGCGGGGTCGACCTGCTCTTCGGCAGCCCGGTTACAGCGCGGCCAGTACCGACTCGGCCGAACTGACGTTCAGCCCTCGCTCGGGCTCGACGAAGAGCGCGGTCACGACCCCGTCGTCGATCACCGCCGCATAGCGCTGCGAACGGGTGCCGAGCCCGGCGCCGGTCATGTCGACCTCGAGCCCCATGGCACGCGTGAACTCGCCGTTGCCGTCGGCCAGCATGAGCACCTTGTCCCCCACCTTCTGATCGCGCCCCCACGCTCCCATGACGAAGGGATCGTTGACCGAGATGCAGGCGATGGTGTCGACACGCTTGGCGAACAGGTCGTCGGCGCGGTGGACGAAGCCGGGGAGGTGGTAGTCCGAGCACGTGGGGGTGAAGGCACCGGGAACGGCGAACAGCACGACCTTGCCCTTTCCGAGGACGTCGCTGCTTCGAACCGCCTCGGGGCTCTTGCGCACCATCTGTCCGTAACTCGACGTCGGGGATGCGTTCACCGATCGCGATCGTCATGCGTTCCTTTCGCACCGTGGTCCACCCTGGGGGAATCTACAAGCGCATCGGGTCGCGACCGCCGCGGCCCGCAGGGGCCGGGTCCGAAGGAGGCCTACAGGCGCGAGCTGACGACCGCGACCCCGTCGCCGGCGAGCTCGTCGAGGCCGACGGCCCGCCCCGTCATGACCATCAGCAAGTCGAGAGGCCGGACCGGTCACTTCGGGTCCCGCACCATGCGACCAGTCGACGTCCGACGCCGACAAGCCGCAGCCCGGCGATGCGCTTCTTCGTGCCGACCGGGAAGTTCGCAGTCTTGTACATCTCGAGGCATCCGATCGATGGCGTCGGTGGCGATCTTGGCGTGCACTCCGAACGGTCGACGGATGTCCTCGCCGTGGACCACGACCTCGCCGAGCATGGCCGCGACCGGTGCGGGTGGGTGGTTGGTGGTGGTCGTCCTGGCCCGCAGCCTCTCGATGATCTCCTCGGGGGCCAGCGCTCCGAGCCGCCGTGGCATCGCGGTCCACCATGGTGTTGAAACGGAACCCACTGTGATCATGCCGGTGGAGAAACCCAGCGCCGTCTGTTCCGCTCCGGCCAGGACGTGCCCGGCGGCGAGTTGGATCGACCACCCGGCGCACAACGACGGGGCCGCCCACTGAACGGGGCTGAGGCCCTCGAGGGTGTCGGCCAGAGCCTTGCGCTCGGAGTGGATGAGCTTCCATGTCGTGGCGTTGTCGGGCACCGTCGTCGTCTCCTTGGAGGGTCGAGTCCCTCCTCGGCGCCATCCTTGCATGCAATCGGCTCGTCGCCCGTCGAAACGTCGTCGGCGGCCTCGGCGGGGAGGGACCGCCTCCGACCATGCCAGGATGGAAGGATGACGAACACCGCCGGCGACGATGCCCTGGCCGACATCGGGTACGGCTCGACGACGTCGATACACGGCTCGTCGGGCTCCTCGCCGAGACGGGGCGGGCTCATCGACGAGGTCATCGAATTCAAGCGTGCCCAGGGGATGGGGGTGGTCGACCGCGAGCGAGAGGACGAGATGCTGGCGCGGATCGGGAACCTCGGCCTCGGACCTCGGGCTCGACCCCCGCATCGCCCGGCAGGTGCTGCGAGCCGTGATCGACGCGTTCACGCTCTCGGAGGTCGAGCAGCTCGGAGCCGATTGAGGATCTCGCACACCTCGGGGGCCTTCACCTGACAGGCCGTGCACCCGCTCCCACTCCTCGGGTGGCCCGAGGGTCGCCGCTTCGGGCCCGAAGCGGTCGACGTAGGTGGGGTGAACGGTGCGCCGGCGATCGGCTGAAGACCACGAGCGTTGGTCGGTCGGCGACCTCGCAGGCGAACAGGTCGAGACAGGCATGCCATCCGGCCGCGTCGCGGGCCACCTTGCCCAGCTCGTCGAACACCACCTCGAGCGTGAGCACGGTGCCTTCGCCCTCGGGCTCCACTTCGAATCGCAGGACCTCGTCACCCCAACGCAGCTCCATGAGCGACGGAGGGTCGAAGACCACCATCTCTCCCTCCAACGGCGGCGCCTCGTCCTCCGGGAAGCCGAATTGCAGCCGACCACCGGCCACCCGTTCGCCTTCGATCGTCGTCGGGAACCACGCGGCCAGATGTACAGGCTCGGTGAGCGCCCCTCAGACCGTGGTCGGAGCGTAGGCGAGCGCGCGCGTGAACCGCACCACCACCGTGCCGTCGATGCGCTCGAGCCGTCCGAAGTCGTCGGGGGCTCGCGCCGTTCGTCTCACGGCGGGGTCACCTCCTCGGTTCGAAGCCGACGGTTCGCGCCGGTCCGCCGTCGTCCATCGTGGCCAGATGCTCCTCGAGGGCATCCGGACGCGAGGCCCACAGCTCCCGATAGGGAGACAGCCACCGGTCGAGGTCGCGCAGGGGCTCGGGGCGGACCCGGTAGACGCGGCGTTGCGCCTCGGTCCGGGATTCCACCAACCCGGCCTGGCGCAGCACCCGCAGGTGTTTGGAGACCGCCGGCTGGCTCATGCCCATGGCGCCGACGAGGTCCCCCACAGGGCGCTCTCTCGCCAGCAGCAGGTCGAGGATCCGGCGCCGATTCGGTTCGCAGAGCACGTCGAACGTCGTCGCCACCCGGGTACTTGCCTTGTCGCGTATATAACTGTCAAGTCATGATACTCCCGTCCCACATTCGGCGCGGCGCGGTATCGTCACCCCAAAGCCCATCGTCTGGGGCAATGAGGGGAAATGGGGTGACCGACCTCGGCCCGGTCCCTGCCGAGGACGCCCTACGCCGCGCCAGCGACGAATCGACGGCGCAGCCGTGTGCCGCTCCTAGTTGCGAACGGTGAGATGGCGGCGCCCGAAGACAAAGGCCAGGCCGTAGAGGACGGCGACCACCACCAGCAGGAATCGGAACCCGGTGATGAGTGAGAGGTACTCGAGGACTCCACCGACAATGGCCCCGAGCAGGCTGGCGCCGAACGCCGTCGTCGAAGAGCCCACGTTCTTGAACCGCTGGGCAAACACGAGGTTCGCCAGGAAGACCGGAGCGAACGCGAGCGCCGTCGCTGCGAGGAACCGCAACACGACGGGCAGGCTCAGCAGCGATCCCTGGGGGACGACGTACGACACCGCGAGTGCCACGAGCAAGGCCCCGTAGAGCAGAACAGGCCGCGGGAGCTTCACGTGGCGCGCCGTTTCGACCGCCGCGTAGACGCTGAGCAGGACACCGGCGAAGACGAGTGAGTTCACGTACCAGGTGGTGCCGAAGAACAGCGCGAACTGCACGATGTTCTTGGCCTCGAGCAGCAAGAACGCCGCCCCCATCCAGAACAGGTCCGAGAACTGCGCCATTCTCCTGAACGGCCCTCCGGCAATCCGCACCACCACCAGGGACCCGGCGAGGATCAGGCCCATGGCCAACAGGTACAGGTTCGGGATCGAAGGCGTCGGCAGGTAAGGGAAGGGGCGATCATCGGTGACCGACGCCACGGTATGTCCACTCCAGTAACTCGAGCAGTTCGGAGTCCTGCCCGAGCGACGCCACGGTGAGCACAGCCTGCTGGCGACCGCTCAACGTGTTGCCCAACTCCACGCAAGGGCGCGAGCCGAACACCGAATCCAGCGCGGTCGCATAACGGTCGAGCAGGAACGGCTGGTAGTAGTTGTACATCACGAAGGTCCCGCCCGGGGCCAGGTGGTCGCGGGCGACCTGGATGCCCTGGGTGGTGAGGAGATAGTTCTCGAGCCCGACCGGCGCCGACTGCCCGGTCAGGGCAGTGAGCGAGTCGGGAAGCGCGTAGAGGATCAGCGAATACCGCTGATCGGTGTTCTGGAGGAACGACCGCCCGTCATCGATGTGCACGGTGACGCGTGGGCTCTGGTAGGCGTGCTCGGGGTTGTGCTCCTTGCCCAGCTTGACGAGGTCGGGGTCGATCTCGACGGCATCGACATGGCGGGCCCCCTCGGAGAGCGCCACTCCGACGTCGTTCCCCGTGCCGGCACCGATGACGAGCACGTTGTCCAGCGAACCGGGCTTCAGGTGGCGGTAGAGGAAGAAGTAGAAGGACTCGAGCCTGTGCAGCGTCGGGATGGGATACAGGGTCTGGTGCGGAATGTTGTTGGCGGAGACAGACAGCACCCCTTGCGTGCCCGGCAGGCTGGATGGCGGTGATCTTGTAGTACGGGGACCAGGTGTCGAACGAGGAGAGCGACTCGAGAGCCAACATCACCACCACGGCGGCGACCGCCGCCCATTGCCACCACCGTTGGCGGATGCCGAGGAGGAGGATGAACATCGCGGCGACGACCGCGCCCCAGGCGATGGGCGGCAATCCGATGAAAGACAGAAGCGAGAACAAGACGATCCCGGCGATGCTCCCGATGATGTCGAAGCGATAGGCGTCGAGCGGCTCGAAATGGGCGAATGTCCGGGCTGTCGCCTGTCCGAGCCCCGCCATCACCAGGACCACCAACACGAAGATCACCGGCAGGCTCACCCACTGGGACAACGGGTGGTGGCCCGAGATGCCCTCGAACTCGTGCGGGCCTTGGAGGGTGACGAGCTTCACCGGGAAGGCCAGGGCAAAGGCGACGAGCACGGCCAACGAGACGGGAGCGATGTCGGAACAGGCTCCGGCTCGCACCGGCACGGAGGAAGCCCGACCCCGATGCCGAGGAAGCTCGCCAAGAGCACGAAGTTGGTGATGTTGGCGAGGTGCACGTTGTTGGCCGCGGTCCATCGAATGAGCGCCAGCTCGACGAAGAGCATCAGCATGCTCAAGCTGACGAGCCGCCCGGGCTCTGCTCGGAGGCGAAGACTCCGAGCCCCGTCGCCGGTACCGGGCCGAGCTCCTCGCTCGCCGTCGTGACAGTCGTGGCCATCAGTACCGGCGCTGGGCCACACGGGCGGGGCGAGACATCCCGACAAAGATAGGAGACCCGGGATACGCCCGCGGCCACAGGACCGACGATCGGTGTTCCTGTGGAAGTGTGCGCCCAGAGAAGCCGACGAGTGGCTCAGAGTGCCCGAGAGGACCCTTCGATTCGCCCGGCCCGACGCCATGAGCAGAGCCGAGGGGAGACGACCCACCATTGCGACGCCTCTCGGCCACGCCACCACCGGCCGGGACAACCGGGTCCGACGGGCCCGAGCGAGACCGACGGCCCGGTCGCGTCGAAGCGCCGGTCAGGCGGGCTCCACCTCCCGGAGGTTGCCCTTGTGCACGTCGTAGACAAAGCCCCGCACACTCGACTTGACGGGGATGAACGGGCTGGCGTGGATGCGGGCGATGCTTTGGCGGACGTCGGCATCGAGGTCGTCGAACGCCTCTGGCGCCCACGGCGGCTTTGATCCCCGTCTCGGCGCGGATCTGCTCGCGAAACTCGTCGTCGGAGAACGTCAACATGCCGCAATCGGTGTGGTGGATCAGGATGATCTCCTCTGTGCCGAGGAGACGCTGGGAGATGGCGAGCGAACGGATCTGGTCGTCGGTGATGACGCCCCCGGCGTTGCGGATGATGTGGGCGTCTCCCTCGGCGAGACCAGGATTCCATAGGGGTTCAGCCTGGCGTCCATGCAGGCGACGACGGCCACCTTCCGACGGGGCGGTATCGAGGTCGCCTTGGTCGAAACGTGGGGCGTACGCCTCGGCGTTCGAACGCCACCCTAATCCACCTAAATCGGATTGACAAGGTCACTTTTGGCCCTACGGTATCGCCGTAACGACCGGCACGGACCCCCGTCATCACACCCCCCTGTGATGAGCCCAGCCCGTCGGTCCCCCGGTGCAGGCACGGCGACGTCAACCGCACGTCGCCGTGCCGAGCACCCCGGGGTGGCGCTGCGACCGCGCCAGCCGCTCTGCCACCACCGGATCCCCCGGGGGCCCCGCTCCCCCGGCTCCAGTGCTCGACTTGCCCGAGGAGCGCGTTGCGACGCAGGTCCGGACCGTCCGGCGATGCTGAGCGGCTACGGCGCCGGCTTCCAGGCCTTGAGCCAATCGGTATCGGGCCAGCCTTCGACCGCCGCCATGAGCTCGTACATCGTGGCGCCGTCGATCGACTCCCGGATGATGTCGGCGTGGCCGGCGTGACGGGAGGTCTCCTCGATGAGATGGAGCAACACCCAACGCACCGACCACGCCTCGACATCGGCGGGGAACCACGGCACCCCCTTCGGCACGGGCACGGCACGGTCCAGGTCCACGATCCCGGCCATGGCCGCGTCGGTGTCCTCGGCGACCTCGACATAGCGATCGAGCACGTCGGCGAGCGACTCGTCGGGCTCGAGGCGGAAGCCGGCACCGTAGTCCGTCTCCCGATCCTCACGACGACCCGAGTCCCGTTGGAGGACGACGTCGATCCAGTGCTTTTCCACGTCGGCCAGGTGCTTGATCAGGCCGCCGATGCTGAGCGAACTGTCGAGCGGCGTGAGCCTGGCCTGTTCGTCGCTGAGGCCGTGCGCGGCGTTGCGCAGCCCGTGCCTCTGTTGGGCGATGTAGGCGAGGAGGAGCTCCTTCTCGTCGGTCAACGGCGGGGCCAGTCCGGGCATGTCGGTCTCCTTTGTGAGCTCTGATCTGTGGGCTCTCATCTGTGGGCTCTGACCATGATGCAATAGAGAACTGGCCATCTAATGGCCAGTTCTCTATTGGCGCGGCGCGGCCCGGCCGATGGCGGCGTGGTCGGGAGGGCTTGGATTTCTCGGGTGGCGTCAGGGCGTCAGGGCTCAGAGCCGTGATCGGCGTCCCGACGACGAGGAGCCGCCAGCAGGGCCCGATCGGAGCCGAGCCTGAGGTCGAGCGGCGTGACCAATCCGGGCGCGGCGGCGACGACGGCGGGGATCGCGTTCACCAGTCGCATGGCCGTCGCCAACAGTCCCTGGCCACCCCCGCCACCGACCTCCGCCCCCATGCAGAGGTCGAGGGTCAGTGCGGGACGACCCTCGATCTCGACCCTGTGCACCGAACCCCTGCCTTCGGGGGGCCGAGGCCAATGCGGGGCCATGTCGTGCCGCATGCGAGTCACATGTTCGGCAACCAACCGTCGTTCGCCGTTGACGACCCCCGCCACGCCGAAGCGCACCGCGGCCAGCGTTCCCTTCTCGATGCGGCCGATCGGCACCTCGAAGGTCGCAGGCGCGTACCACCGCTCACAGAACTCTTCGAGGCCGTCGAGCTCGACACCGAGGATGTCCGCCAGCATCTTGACCATGCCGCCCCAGAACAATGTCGGAACTCCGGGATCCAGAATCGGGGCAGCGGCACCTTCAGGGCGTCCAAACCCATATGGCACGGCCCAAGCGGCGTCGGGGTGCGCACCGTAATCGGAGAGCTCCTGGACCCGTAATGTGTCCACGCGTTCACAGATCTGGAGCGCCGCCAACGGCAAGGCGTCTCCGCTGAAGCCGGGATCGATCCCGCTGGTGAACAAACTGGAGCCACCCTCCTCGCAGGCCGCGGCGAGGACCTCGACCGACCTGGGGTCCGCGGCGGGCGGATAGATGAGGTTCATCATCGAGCTCGACACGACGTTGGCGCCCGAACCGAGGATGTGGACGAGCTCGGCGACCGCCTCTCGTGGGCGCGTCTCCCCAACCGAGGTGAAGACGACGCAGTCGGGATGAAGGTCGAGGAGCGCATCGGCGTCCGAGCCCGAGCGCACGCCGGTCTCGACCCCGAGCCCGCACAGGTCTCCGGCATCCCGACCGACCCGAGACCCAGAGTGGGTGAAGACCCCCACCAACTCGAAGTCCGCGCTGTCGATGAGGGCGCGCAGTGCGGGCCGGCCGACGCCTCCCACCGACCATTGCACCACGCGATACGCCATCTCGATTCCCCGCCCTCGAGGTGCCGGGCAGACTAACCCAGGTCGCCGGTCGACCTCCGGGTGCGGTCGTGCCACTCGACGAGGCCACCACGGCGCACGAGTCCCCCACACACGACCGACTCCGCCAGGGCGCATCGGCGGGACGGAGAGTCCGGTGCGCTGCAAGGCTCGAGGAACGACGGTCGCCACCTATCGAGCCTCGGGGCCGTTGAAGCACTACCGTCAGCCTCTGTGACGACACCCTGGCTGGACGACGCCTGCAGCCTCGTCGAGGCCTTTCGGGAGCGGAGGCTCTCTCCGCTCGAGGCACTCGACAGCTGCATCGAAGCCATCGGCAGATCCCCTCTCAACGCCTTCTCTCATACCGACTTCGACCGTGCCCGCGACGCCGCTCGGAGCGCAGACGTCTCGCTCCCCTTCGGTGGCGTCCCCTTCGGGGTCAAAGAGCTCGAATACGTCGAGGGGTGGCCCTACACCGACGCCTCGATGATCTTCAAGGACCGGGTGTCGGGACATGACCAGACCTCGATCACGCGACTGCGAAGCGCCGGGGCGGTCCTCGCCGCTCAGACGACCGCCAGTGAATTCGGGGGCATCAACTGCACGTCGACCGAGCTCCACGGGACGACTCGAAACCCCTGGGATCCGGCCCGGACACCAGGCGGCTCGTCGGGCGGGACCGCGGCTGCGGTCGCGGGCGGTTTGCTCCCGATCGCCACCGGGAGCGACGGTGGAGGGTCGATCCGCATCCCGGCGGGATTCTCGGGACTGTTCGGGCTCAAGGCCACCTATGGCCGCATCCCGAAAGGCCCTGGGGCGGGCGTGGCGCCGTTGACGACCGTGCTCGGGTGCTTGACTCGCTCAGTGCGAGACACCGCCCGGTTCTTCGACGCCTGCAACGGCTTCGACCAACGTGATCCCCTGAGCCTCCCCCGCGTCGGGCGCTGGGAGGAGGGCCTCGGCACACATGACCTCGCCGGGCGAACCGTCGCCATCCTGCCCGACCTCGGGACGGCGAGGGTCCGCAGCGAAGTCGCCGACCTCGTGGCCGAGTTCGCAGAGAAGGTGGCCAGGGCGGCGGGGCTCACGATCGTCAACGTGAGCCCGGCGTTGCCGCCCTTGCGAGGCCAATGGGCCATGGCGGGCCAGGTCGGGTTCGTTGCCGATCTGGGCGCCGCATACCCCGACAGGATCGACGACCTCTCACGGGAGATGCGCTTCGGCCTCGAGGCTGCGAGAGAACGCTTCAATCTGGACAGGGCCGCCTCGATCGAGTCGTACCGCCGTCAGTTGAACGAAGCGATGGCCGATCTGTTCGAGGCCGCCGACTTCGTGATGGCGTCGTCGAACCCTGACGTGGCCTTCGCCGCCGAAGGACCACCGCCGTCGACGATCCCCGGCGCGGACCTGATCCACGAGCTCGGGTTCTCACGGGCGATCATGAACACCGCGGCCCTCACCGCGCCTTCGAACCTCAACGGCAGCCCTGCCATGAGCCTTCCTGCGGGGCTCGTCGACGGGTTGCCCGTCGGGCTCCAGGTCCTGAGCGGCCATCACAAAGAACAGCTGCTGCTCGACCTCGCGCTGGTGGCGGAGCGAGACCTTCCCTGGCCGAAGGTGGCGCCGGGCTCACCTCACGCATGACCTCGCGCTCCTTCGGCGTCGTTGTCAGACCGCCTAGAATCACTTGATGGCCGTCTCACAGACGCTGGCCATCATCGAGCGACACCCTCGTGAGGACATCGGGCGGACGCTCGTCGGAGACATCCTCGAAATCGGACCGGGCCACGCCCCGTTCCCGACTTCCCCCGGTGCCCGGGTGACCTACGCGGATCGCTCGGTCGAGGGTGGCCGTGACGCCACCTGGCCGGAGCTGGTCGGCCAACCACGAGGACCCGATGCGGAGCTCGACCTCGATCTCGACCTCGACGGCCTTGCCGTCGTCGCCGACCAGAAGTTCGACGCCGTCATCGCCTGCCACATGATCGAGCATCTGGCCAATCCGATTGCAGCGCTGCGCGAGTTCGAACGGGTCCTTCGGCCGGGCGGCCGCCTTGTCCTTGTCGTCCCCGACCGGACCCGCACCTTCGATTCGGTGCGCGAGCCGACGCCGCTGTCGCACTTGCTCGATGACTTCGAGCGACGGGTCACTGAGGTCGAAGCGGACCACATCACCGAATTCTGCAAGGCGATCTACAACCAACCACCGATTCACCCTGATGAGGTTCGAGAGTGGTACGACCCCCGGTTGCTCGACGATGCCCGTCTCGATCTCCACCGCAGGCGCTCCATCCATGTCCATTGCTGGACACCCGAGGAATTCGCCGTCGTGGTGACCGCACTACTGGCCCGGGGGTTGCTGACGTTGGCCCTCGTCGATCTCTACTTCTTCGATGACGCAGGCGCGGTGGACAACGAGTTCGGCTTCGTCCTGGAGCGGCCCCCTGCTCCGGCGTCAACGACCGAACAGGCCGTGGACTTTGTTCGTCGATGGGCGACACTCGTCCTCGACGCAAGACCCCGGAACCCGCGTCGACTGGTGGCCTTGCACGCCGCGCTGCTCGCAGCCCTCCACAGCGAGCCGGAGTTGGCTGCCGCGGCCAGTGCGGTCGGAGCGATACTCGGCGACGAGCTCGTCGGATCACGTGACAAGGCGGCGTCCTTTGAGGAGGAGGCCACCTCGGCGAGGGCCGAGGTCACACAACTCGCCGAGGGACTCCGCGACTCCGAACATCGATTGGCGGCGGTGCTTCGGAGCCGTTCCTATCGCGGCAAGCCGCATCCTGAGGGCCTGCGTTCGGCCTCTTCGCACCTTGATCTCGAGGAGCGCGAGCTGATCGTCCCCTCACCGGTGCGCCCTTGGATTCCCGGACTCAAAGAGGCTCTCCCTCCCCCAGCTCCGAAGTGACTTCGGCAACAGCCTCGGTCTGAGCAGACTCGCTGAGGGCGCGGCCTCCACCGACATCACGCCACAGCTCGGGAACCCGCCACAGCAGAACGGCCACGCCGGCGACACACGCCAGCCCACCTGACCACACTGCGAATTGCGGACCACCGACCGCTGCCGCCATTCCGGTCTCGGCATCTCCCAACCGGGGCCCGCCGGCCACCACGGCGAAGAACGTGCCTGAGAGTCGCCCCTGGAGGTGTGGGGGCACGGCGCGCTGTTGCACCGCCTGTCGGAACACGGCCGAGACCACGTCGGCGGCACCGGCCAGAGCAAGGAGCGTCAATCCGACCCACAGCACGGGAACGATGCCGAACAAGGCGATGGTCACCCCCCAGATCCCCACGCACGCCGCAATGGCCCGGCCCTGATGGTGGACGCGGCCACACCAGCCGGTGAAGAGCGAACCGAGGAGCGCTCCGGCTCCCGGAGCGGCATACAGCAGTCCCACCACTCCTGCACCCCCGCCGAACAGGCCGGCCCCCAGGGCCGGAAAGACGGCGCGCGGCATTCCGAAGATCATGGCGTTGAGGTCGATCCAGTACGTGGCCGAAAGAAGCCTCTCCCGACGCAGATGGCGGAACCCCTCGGCCATCGAACGCAGTCCCATCGGCGTGCCTCCACCGCTCGGCACCAGTGCAGGGAGGAGCACGGCAGCGACGAGTGCCACCGCAAACGTGGCCACGTCGATTCCGTAGACAGCGCTCAGCCCGATGGCGGCAATGAGGACACCGGCGAGAGCGGGGCCGGCCACCAATGCCAGCTGTTGGATCATGGTCTGCAAGGCGATGGCGGCGGTCACGTCCTCCTCGTCCACCAACATTGGCAGCGCCGCGCGTCGCGCCGGCCAGTCGATCCCCTGGAATCCCGCGCTGGCCGCCGTGCAAAGGAACAGTGGCCACACCGCTGGGTGCGCCATCGATGCGTTGAAGACAAGACCGCCCACGGCAGTCGCCATTGCGATCTGGGTGAGGACCAGGATCTTCTTCCGGTCCACGGCGTCGGCGAGTGTCCCACCCCAAAGTGCTCCGGCCAACAACGGCGCCAGCTGCACCAGGCCGATCATGCCGACGACGAGTGTCGAGCGGGTCAGCTCGTACGCCTGAAAGGAAACCGCCACCAGCGTGAGCTGCGACCCCAGTCCCGAAACCACCTGGCCCGCCCAGAGGCGGCGGAAGTGCCGGGAGTCCCGGAGTGGGCTGATGTCGACGACGAACCGGGACATCCGTTCACCGTAACGGTGAGACAGTGGTTCGGGTGGGCAGCGGCTCACGTCCGAAGTTATCCTCATCCGCCGTGTGCCAGGTACTGATCCAGAGATGACGACAGGTCAGGGCGTCACACAGACGAGGGCTGCGACATCCGCACGGGCACGCAGCATCGTGTTGATCCGCAAATGGGGCCCGGCCTTGCTTCTGGTGCTCGTCCCGGTCCTGCTGGTCTCATTGCATGTCCGGGCCTACACGAAGCTCTCGCCGATCGATGAGCTTCAGCACATCGACTACATGTTTCGGTCCCCTGGCATCCACCAGGTCATCGCTGGGACGAAAGACAGCGAACCGGCGATGCGAGAGGAGGCATGTCGCGGCATCGACGCGGTATTCGCCCTCCCTCCCTGCGGCGCCAAGACGCTCGTCCCCACCCAGTTCCAGGACCAGGGATACGACACCGCGTACATTCACCCACCCACCTACTACGACGTCACCTGGGCGGCGGGAAAGGCCGTGAAGCCCCTGACCGGCGCCAAGAACTGGGTCACGATATGGAGGCTCATCGGGGCTCTGTGGTTGGCAGCCGGCCTGCTGTTGACGTATGCAGCGGGGATCAGGTTCGGCGCCAGCCGACTGGCTCTCACGGGCCTACTCGTCTTCTTGGCCTCTGCCCCGTCGATCCTTCAGACGAATTCGACCGTGTCCCCCGACGCGGCGTCCACGTTCATCGGAGGAGCCGTGCTGTACCTCACCTCCCGGTGGGAGGGGGGCCGAAGGTGGCGTTGGCTGGCCTTGGTCGGCATCGGCTTCGTGGGGACGGCACTCAAGATCCAGAACACCATCATCGTCATGATGATCGGCATCTACTTCTTGCTTCAGGTGCGAACGCCGGCATCGAATGCACCGATCCCCGAAGCCAGAGCATCGGGGAATGACCCAGCAGCGTCAGAAGGGGCTCCGGTGGTGCCCGTCCAGCCACGAACACGCCCGACCCTCCGTCTTCTGCACGACACCCGGGTACGTGCCGTCGGGATCATTCTCATCTCGACGTTGGTGATCGCCTCCACCTGGACACTCCTGCAACGTGCCACCGAGACGATCGATCCGAACAAGCTCCTGGTGAATCAGCAATTCGTTGTCACCTCGATCTCGCTCCAAGAGATCGCCACTCCATTTGGCGTCTTCCTGGCTCCCTTGGCGGGGGCGTACGTTCCCGCCGCCATGCAGAACGTGTGGACCGGGGACATGGTGAGCATCCTGTCGTGGCTCCTCGTCGCCGGCGTCGTCGCCGGAGCGGTCTTTCGAGCCCGCACCCAGGCCATCGCGTCATTGGCACGGGCGACGCTGCTCCTGGCGCTCTTCGGTGGTCCGATCTTCGTGGTTCTCAACTATCTCTCGATGAGCCAATACATCGCCATACCACCCCGTTACGGGTTCACCCTTCTTCCGGCGATGGTGATATGCACGGCCGATGCGATCCGAACGCGCTGGGCCGGGACCTTGGTTCTGGGGACCGGACTGCTGAGCGTCGTATTGGTGGCGCTCAAGATGGCCTGAGTTCTTGACAGTTGTTGGACGATCACAAGAGCAATTCGACGGATTAGGGGACGGCTCATGACGACGTCGCTCACGTTCTACGCACTGCTCGGTGTTGCGACCACGGCTCTGGCATTCGTCGTCAACCGCCGTCTCTTCTCCGACAACATCGCTGGTCGGGTGTCTGCTCTGGAGTGCCTCTACTACGTCGTGGGCGTCGCTTCTCTGTGCCTCGGCTGGTACTTCAACATCCGCTACGTCCACCGTTACGGACATGACGCGAGCTACATCAACTATACGAAGATGCTCTTTGCGAATTGGGCGGCCGACTCGGCGGCCCAGGACTACACAATCGTCAATGTCGTCCTTTTGCCGTTGTGGACGATCGTTGACGGCCGAAGGCGGGGTTTGCGGCTCCCTTGGCTGTTCTTCGTGATGAGCCTCTTTACGAGCCTGGCGTTCTCGATGGCGATGTATCTTGCGTTCGTCGAGCGCATCGTCCGCTACGACCGGGCGAAGTCAGCCGCGTCCAGGACGGCATACCCGCAGTTGTAGCCGGGGATGAAGGTCACTCCGGGACCCCCGTGACATCCCGCCCCGCAGAGATACAGTCCGTCGATCGGCAACGGATTGTCAGCCCAGCCTCGTGGCCCCGGGCGAAAGGGGCCCATGAACTCCGGTTGCAGCAGCCCGTGCGTGAAGTCACCGCCCGTGCAACCGAACATCAGCTCGTAGGTGTACGCCGGGTAGTTGAACTGGCGCTCGATCAGTTCCGGGAAATTGGGAGCCATCGAAGCCGCCTTGGCGACGATGCGGCTCGCCATCGCATCCCGGAGCCGGGCCTGATGGGCGTGCGAGCTGCCAATGGGGAAGTAGAAGGCGAAGCTGCTGGCGGCATGCTTTCCGGCGGGGGCGAGGTCCGGGTCCTCGAGCGTCGGGATCCCGAGGTTGAACGAGGGCGACTCGGGGACAAGACCACGGACACACCCCTCGTAGTCGAGCTGCATCTGCTCTGCGGTACCGAACAACGTCACGTTCCTGCGAAGGCCGCCCTCGTTGAGGACTTCATAGGGCCCGGCGAACTCGGGCAGGCCACTGAGCGCGAAATGCATCTGGAAGTATGCAGCTCGATGGTCGATTGCCTCGACGCGCCGGGCGAAGGCGTCGGGCAGCTCATCACGGTCGAGCAACTGGGTGAAGGTGGCGGTCGGGTCGAGGTTGGAGACGACCACCGGGGCGGTGATCACCTCTCCGTCGGCCAATGCCACGCCTTCGACCCGCCCTCGGGGTGCGACGATCTTCGAGACTTTGACATGCCGACGAAGCTCGCCACCGTTGTCCTCGAACAATTCGTCGGACATGGTCGGCCATGGCGCCGATGCCGCCGCGGACCTTGGACATCGTCGCATCACCCGGAGACGCCAGCGCAAAGGCAAGGCAGAGCGCACTCCCCGGCGTATAGGGGCCCAGATAGGTGGAGTTGACCGCCAAGAAGCTCAACATGCTGCGGATCTGGGCGTGCTTCTCCCGGTCGGGGAGGAAGCGATCGACAACGTCCATGACACTGCCGAACATCGCCGTTCGGATCGCCTGGCGTTCGGACTCACTCGATGCGCACGCCCACATTTCGTCGAGTGACTTCGGTGGCTTGCGCACCTCGAACCGCCCGATCGCCCGGGCCGGCGCTTCGGCCCATGCCGCGACTTCGGCCATGCCCAGCACTGCATCAAGACCGAGTGTGTCGCCGAGATGTGCGAGTAGCCGCTCGGGGTCAGAGTAGAGAAGAATGGGCGGCTCACCCGACGCACCGATACTGGCGGATTGCACCTCGGGCTCGTAGATGGGGCACGAGTCGAAGCCAAGGTCCTCGAAGATCTCGTTCGGGAGGGGAAACTGGATCGAGCCGGCCAGCTCGAACCGGTAGCCGCGGATCAATTCCGTACTGGACGACATCCCGCCGATGAAGTGGTTCTTCTCGAGGCAGAGAACCCGCAACCCACCACGCGCCATGACGGCCGCCGCGGTCAGACCGTTGTGCCCGGCGCCGATGACGATGGCGTCGTAGTCCGACATCTGCTCGACCGTAGTCGACAGATGCGCGCCGAGAACGCTTCGCGCCCCGGCGTCGGGGACGGCTCGACGGGGTGGTCTCGATGGCGCACGTCCGCTCAAACATCATTGGACGGGGTCCCACGTGGGCCGACGGTAACGACGTCTCCGGACGGCCGGAGGACCGCCTCCACGCGAGGGTCGCGACCGTACGGGGGGGACCGGCTGCTCGGATTTCGTCACTATTGATGAGGCCTGTGACCAGGGGTTTGAAGCATTGTGGGAGCAGCGGGCGTGAGCTGCCTGAATAGACAGCTCACGGCGTGAATCCCTGCACCAGCGCTGGGTGCCGAGATGGAAGTGAGTCACCATGCGACCTCTTCAAGCGACGGCCATGCGACTCGTAATTGCGGGACTAGCCGCCTTCTCGCTCGGCATAGCATTGGTGGTTGCCTCGTTGGCTCACGCGTCGGGGACGCCTGCCTTCGCTGATTCTTCGGCCTACGAGCTCTATTGTCCCGGGACGCCTGTCGGCAACATCGTGCTGAACGGGGTCGTGACGACGGGGACCATCGCGCCGGCCTCACCGGCGGTGGGCCAACAGTTCAACTTGACCAACTACCAGTCGTCGGTGACTCTTCCGTCCTCGATCGTCGGGGCGGCCGCCGCCCTCGGGAACTCGGCCATCGTCGGCACCGCCGTCACGAAGGTGGACGCCACCGGCGCCACCCCGGCCGCGATCTCCGGCGGTGACATCACGATCAACGCGCCGATCCCGAGCCCCGTGCCCTCGAACGGGCTCACCTTGCGCTTGCCGTCGACACCGCTGACGCTCGGGCCGTTCACCGCTTCCGGAGGTGCCATCACCCTGACGGTGGACCCGGCCATCTCCCTGTCGCTGGTCGTGTCGGGCAGCAGTCTCGACCTGACGTGCACGCCCTACCCGAACAATGCCGCTCCGACGGGCATCGTCGCCTCCGCGCCGGCAGGGGCGAAGGCGTCACCGGTGATTGCCACCGCCAGCACGGGAACGGGCGGGACGACTACCACCGAGTCGGGAAGCACGACGACAACGACCCCTCCGACAATGCTGACGGGGCCCTACGAGCTGTACTGCCCGGGCACCCCGGTGGGCACCGTGGTGCTCAACGACGCGGTGACCTCGGCCACCATCTCTCCGGCGCAGCCGACCGCGGGCCAGTCCTTCACCCTCACCGGCTACCAGACGGTGGTGAACCTGCCCGCCTCGCTCGCCGGTGCCGCGGCGGCGCTCCAGCCCAACCTGACCGGCTCGGCCACGGCCCAGATCGACGCCAGCGGGGCCACCCCGGCCACCACCTCGGAGGGCCCGCTCGACTTCGACGTGCCCATCCCGAGCCCGGTGCCCGACGCCGGGGTCCCGCTTGCTCTGCCCTCCACCCCGGCCACCGTCAGCGGGTTCACCGCCACCTCGGGGGACATCACCATCCAAGAGGACGCCTCGGCCAGCCTGTCTCTCACCGTGGCGGGCAACGCCCTGGCCCTCACCTGCACGGCCTATCCCAACAACTCGGTGACGCCCTCGGGCATCACCACCTCCGGCCCCGTGGGTAACCCCATCGCCCCGGTCATCGCCGCCGCGACAAGCATCGAAGGCACGACGACAACCACCACCACAACCACGATCGCTCCGACCACCACGGTCGCTCCGACCACCACGGTCGCGCCGACCACCACGGTCGCGCCCACCACCACGACCACCAAGGCGACCACGACGACGGTTGCCGCCACATCGACAACCGCGCATACGACGATCGCACCCACGACCTCGACCTCGACGCGCCAGGTTGCGACGGCGTCATCGAGCAGCCTGGCGGTCACCGGTCCGGGGCCGGGCCTCAAGACGGCCACCATCCTCGGGGCAGTGCTCATGCTGCTCGGACTGGTGATGCTTCTTCTCGTCGACCTCCCACGTCGAGTGCTGCACCAGCTTGCCTACGCCGGCCACAGGAGCAGGTGGAGTCGAAGGGCTACCGGCACCCCGACCCCCGTGACGCGCAACGAGGGCCCCGTCGGAGGGGCGCGTCAGGTGCTGTTCACCCCTGGGCCCCGAGGTGGGGTGCGTGGATCTGGCTCCCGGGCTCCAGGACCGATCGACAGCGAGGAACGACTGTTCTTGACGGGAAGGCCCGGGGCGCCCGTTGGCGGAGGCGGGGTGGGATCGAACGCGCCCGCGGGGACGACCCGTGCGCCCGCGATCGGAGACGTCGAGACAGGACCGGCACTGGCCACGGTTCAGACTCCCAGCGAAGCCCGCTCCACAGTGCCCGGACCCGTCGTCGCACCCGAGGCAGTGGTGAGGATCGAGGCCCAGACCCGGGATGATTCGAGTTGGGCCGACGACCTTCACCCGTACGCAGCCATCGACACCCACCGAGCCGATTGGTGGCTCGCGCCTGACGGCGAGTGGTACCCGCCCGAGCTCCACCCGGACGACGCCACCCGCGACCTCGACCGCGACGACGCCCCGACGCCGGAGGCCCATGCCCAGGACGACCCGGAAGTCGGCGCCGAAGAGGCCGGCACCTCTCCGGCGAGCGCACCGCCCGGTTGGTACGACGACCCGTTGGACCTCAGCATGCGCTACTGGGATGGGGCGAGCTGGAGCGGGCACGTCGCCCACCGGGCTCACGACCTGCCTCGACAAGGTGGGCATGAGCGACCGGAAGTCCCCGGTTGGTGGTTGGCGTCAGACGATCAGTGACACCGTCGAACGTGGGGCCAGTGGACTCTCCGTAGATCCGATCCGAGGAGCAAGGTCAGGGCCGGAGCCCTAGGATTCGATACCACCCGCTCATCGTCGGACTGGGCCCGAAGACGAGACCACGATAGGGAGTCACGGTGAGGCGGACCCATGCCATCGTCGCCCGACTCGCGCTAGTCGGAGCTGCATCACTGAGCCTGGGTATGGCCATGCTCGTCGCGGTCGTTATCGACGGTCCCACGACGGCGGCTTTCGCGGACACGTCCCCGTACGAGCTGTACTGCCCGGGCACCCCTGTCGGTGACGTGGTGGTCAACGATGTCGTGACCAGTGGACGCCTTTCGCCCCCCAGCCCGAGTGCTGAACCGTTCGGGCTGTCTGACTACCAGATGCAGATCACCATGCCGGCGTCGGTCGTCTCCGCGCTCCAGGCCCTCGGGGACACCGCAATCAGCGGATCGCTGACGATGAGTCTGAATCCGACCGGGAACGTGCAGCCCCGCGCAGTCACTGTGGGCCCCTTGGCATTCGACCTGCCGATACCCGAGTCCGCTCCCACATCGGGGCTCGAGCTCGACATCCCACCTTCTCCCATCAACGTCGGAGGATTCTTCTCGACGCCCGAGACGATCCCTCCGGGAGACACGGCCCCACCGAGTGACGTCCAGCTCTACGTCGGGTCGACGATGACGATGACGCTGGAGAGCTCGGGCAGTCCCGCCACCTTGACATGCATGGCATATCCCAACGACACGATAGCGACATCGGGAATCACTTCCTCAGCCCCTGGGGGCGCACCGATCGCGCCGGAGATCGCCCTCACGAGCCCGAGCGGCACAACGACGTCGACCACGACAACGACGAACGGGTCGGGTCCGTACTACCTCGCTCTCGGCGACTCGGTCCCGATGTGGAACGGCCCGGACTCCTATCCGTACCAGGTCGCCTCCTACTACGCAGGCCAGCTTCCAGGGCTCCAGGTCGTGGACATGGCCTGCTCGGGTGAGACCACGAGCTCCATGCTCGCGAACTCGCTGTGTGCGCCTGATCCCGCTCGCTCCCAGACGCAGGAGGCGACGGACTTCCTTCAGGCCCATCAGGGGCAGGTCGCCTTCATCACCATCGACATCGGGGGCAACGACGTCGTCAATTGCGTGTCCGGTGGCGCAATCGACGTCGGCTGCGTCCTGCAAGGACTCACCACGATGCAGGCGAACCTGAACACCATTCTGAGCGGCCTTCGAGCGGCTGCCGGTCCCACAGTCCCTATCTTCGGCATGAACTACTTCAACCCGTTCCTGGGCGATTGGGTGGCGGGGGGTTCGGAGCAAAGCTTCGCGATCGCGTCGGTCGCCCAATTGACCCTTTTCAATCAGGTGCTCGGTCAAGTCTTCGCCGGCCAGGGTGTCCCGGTCGCGGATGTCGCTGCGGCCTTCCAGATCGCCGACCTGACCGACATGGTTTCATCGCAATGGGGCACCGTCCCTGTCGCAGTGGACAAGGCCTGCACGCTTCTTGACATCACGTGTGCGGTCGGCCAAATCGAGGGGTTCGGAGACGATCCGGTGCCTGCGGGTGCCGCCGTCATCGCCCAGGCCTTCGAACAGACGATCGGCGCCACGGTCAGCCCAACCACGACCACCACGACCACCACGACCACCACGACCACCACGACCACCACGACCACCGTCCCGACGACCACCAGCACGACCGCTTCGACCACGACGACAACGGTGTCGAGTCTGCCCCTCACGACCCTCGTGGCGACCACGACGACAATGCCGAACTCCACGACATCGTCAACCCCGGCCAGCACGACCGTGAAGCCCGGGACATCTCCCTCTTCGACGTCCAGCCGCGTGGTCACTGCCGGCTCCGGGTCCCTGGCGTTCACCGGGCCGGGACCGGGTCTGAATGTGATGACGCTGCTCGGTTCGGCGCTGGTGGTGATCGGGCTCGCTCTGCTCGTCCTGGTCGATGTCCCACGCCGCATGCTGCGCCGGCTCAACTCCCTGGGCCGGGACCCGATGCTGGATCGCACCGGGAAGGGCAGATAAGCCAGAGCGAGAGCCCCGCCATCAAGACGCCCGAGGGGGCGGGGATCCCCGACAGCGTGTCGAATGAACCAGACCCGATGCCTCTGGGAACGCGGAGGCTATCCCTTCGTTTCCGCCCTGAAAGAGACCGGGTCGAGCGGCTCGTAGCACGCAACCGCGATCTCTGTCTGTCTCACCGTCGAGTACCGACGGTGGGGGACAACTGCGGGGTTCTGGGGCGGCCACGCGACCTTCACCGCACCGCTGATGGAGTTCCACGCCAGCACGAGGACCTCTCGGACCTGCCCGTCGAGGCGGGCGATCACGACCTGTCCCGTCACCGGTTTCCAAGTCATTGCCCCACCCTCCACAATTCTCCGGCACGCCGTTGCCAAAGGGAGAACCCCTGCATTGAGCGCCTCAACCATCTCATCACATTCCGGGTCCGTCTGCGACGAAGGGCTCATGGCGAGTAGCTGCTGCGTTGGTACAAGGTCCTGGTCGGCGTGACCGAACACCGCAGTGATCGCCCGATGGCACTCGCCGGCTCGAAGCGTCGGAGAGCGACTCAGCGGCCACCCGACCAGAAGAGATCTGGTGGCGACGCGACGAACCTGGCAGAATCACGTGCATCGGAGAGAAGGGGGCCACGTGGCCGCCGTAACGGTCTTTGTCGACGACGCGGTCCTGGGGCGCCTTCCGCCGATCTGCGTAAAGGGTGGGACGTTGACCGACGACCGACTCACCATCACCCAGGACGTTGGCGGAAGGACTGGGCTGGGTGTGGCTTGGCTCCTCGTGTTGTTCGGGCCCCTGGGCTGGATCGGCCTGTTCATCATTGCCGCGACGAAGCAGAACATTGAACTCCTCACCGTGACCTTGCCGTTCAGTGAGGGCGCCCACCTCCGGTTGCGGCAGGCGCAGCGGGCTCGCTCCCAGGCACTGTTGGTCATGACGGGTGCTTTTCTGGCCGCGCTTGTCTCTCTCGTGTTCCGGACCACCGATTCCCGGTTGCTGGCCCTGGGCCTGGGGGTCGTCGTCGCAGGCGCTTTGGTCAGGGTGATCGTCGAAGCGCTTCGGGTCAATCGGGCCACGATCCGTCTTTCCCTGGACGCATCCCGTCGATGGGTCACGTTGTCCGGAGTGCACCCGAACTTCGAATCAGCCGTCCACCCCGAACGACGACGATCCTCGAGCACGCCCGCGAGCTGAAACCCCTCGATCCCCGTCGACGGCTGCGGTATCGAGTGAGAGCGCACACCGCCGTGCCAACACGAAACCGTTCAAGAATCAGCGCCGGTCCCGCTCACCGACCGGCCTGATCACGCGGCACGGGTTGCCGGCCGCCAACACGCCCTCGGGGACGTCGCTGGCTACGACACTGCCGGCACCGATGGTCGTGCCTGAGCCGATGACAACCCCGGGGCAGACGATCGTCCCTCCCCCCAACCACACGTCGGACCCAACCGTCACCGGTTCAGCCCGTTCGAGCCCAGTGCGGCGCAGCATCGGGTCCACGGGGTGCGAGGCGGCATAGAGGTGGACGCCTGGCCCGATCTGGACATCGTCCCCGATCTCCACCCTGGCGCAGTCGAGGATGACGCAGTTGGTGTTCAGAAACACCCGCGATCCCACGAAGATGTTGGACCCGTAGTCACAGAAGAACGGCGTCACGATCTCCACGTCGGATCCCATGGCGCCGAACAGTTCGCGCAACGCTCCATCGTCGCCGCTGGTCAGGAGACCTGTGAGGAGCCGAGCCCGGGCACGTTTCGCCACAAGTCCGGGATCGGCGGGGTTGTAGAGCTCCCCCGTCAGCATCTTGTCCTCTTCGTGTTCCACAGGCGACGCCAAGCTAGCTCACCAATCCAGCCAGGACCTCGCGTCAAGGCGCAACGGCTTTGCCGTAGTCTTCCAGCGGGGTTCGAGGAGGTTTGCCGACCATGCCGATGAATGTGAAGCCCATTCCCACGCTCGACGAGCGGATCAACGACATCCGAATGCGGACCGCACAGATCGTCAACGACTACATCCTCCCCAACGAGGCCAAGCTGTGGAACCTGCACCGCGACGGTGACGTTTCCGAGCACCAACGCCGCGAGGCACACCAACTGCGAGAGGAGATCAAGCAGCGAGTGTGGGAAGCGGGACTGTGGGCACCGCACCTCCCCAAGGAGTACGGGGGGATGGGCCTCGACTTCCTCGCCCATGCGTATATGAACGAGGTCCTCGCATACGCCATCGGAGCCGCGTCACTGTTCGGCGTGGTCGCGCCCAACTCGGGCAACCAGACGATCCTCGTCAAGTACGGCAGCGAGGACCAGAAGCAGAAGTGGCTGCTCCCCCTGATCGACGGGACGATGGAGTCGGGATTCTCGATGACCGAACCCCACAATCCGGGGTCCGACCCGCGATCGCTCGACACCAGTGCCGTGCTGCAGGGCGACCAATGGGTCATCAACGGCCACAAATGGTTCACGTCCAACGGCATCGCTGCCGACTTCTTCATCGTCATGTGCCGGGTCAGCCAACCGGGCAGCGAGCATGACATCGGTCAGATGGTCCAGATCATCGTCCCCACGAACGCCAAGGGCGTGAACATCGTCCGCGGCATCGGGATCTGGGGCCGGGACGACTCCGACCACTGCGAAGTCATCTACGACAACGTTCGTGTCCCCGCCGACAACGCCCTGGGTCATGTCGGACAGGGCCACCAGGCTGCCCAGGACCGCCTGGGGGCGGGTCGCATCTTCCACTGCATGAACTCCGTCGGACAGATGTTGCGGGCGTTCGACCTCATGCTCGAGCGTGCCTGTGCGCGCAAGGTCCACGGTGGCCTGCTGAAGGACAAGCAATTCATCCAGGGGTTCATCGCCGACAGCTACATCGACATCCAGGCCGCGCGCCTGATGACGATCCACGCCGCCGAGAAGATCGACCAGGACCAGGGTTCAGCCCGAACTGATATCTCGGCCATCAAGATCTTCGTGCCCGCCGCATATAGCCGCGTGGTCGATCGTGCGATCCAGGTGTGGGGTGCGGCCGGAGTGTCAAACGACCTACCGCTGGCCGCGATGTACCTGGGGGCGCGCACCCTGCGACTCGCCGACGGCCCCGACGAGGTCCACCGGATCCTCATCGCCAAGAACGTGGTGCACCGCTACGAGACCGGTGAGAGCTGGGATTTCGGAAACTGAGCGGGCTCATCGAGCCCGGGCCCCGGTGTCGCCCTCGGCAGGGCCATTCCGTGCGCCTCGGGCCATATGGCCCGGGGCCCGACACTCGAGCCCGCCGGCCGAGCTCGTCTCGTGGGGCAACCCCCAACTCCCGAGATGGGTCCTTCGGCCCTCGTCGCCTCCGTCCAATCGCGCCACGATGGGACCATGTTGAATTCCGTACTCGACATCTTCCGGATGCGGCAGTACTTCAACCTCGCCGTCCGGGCTCGGGAGGTCGAACGGGGCGTGCGTGACGACGTCGCGTTCCTCGACCTCGTGCGCCGATCCATGGTCCCTCTGCCCCTCGATCGGCACCGGGCCATCGATCCCCATCCCTTCGCCGGAACGCGCCGGCACCCCCTCGAGGCCCTCGAGGACCGGCGGATCGCGGTCGTGGCCACCGGCGGGAGCGGCGCTCTGGCCTCGGTGGTGGGCGTGGCCCGGGCGCTCGAGGAGTCCGGGCTGGCACCGGCGGTGCTTTCGCTGTGCTCGGGCTCGGCATTGTTCGGCTTCCCGATCGCTGCCGGCGTTCCGGCGACCGAAGTGGCCAAGTTCGCGATCTCGTTGCGACCGTCGGACTACGTCGACATCGACTGGCGCAAGCTGGCCATGCTCGTCCCGAGCGGCGCTCGAGGATTCGCGGGGCTGCTCCGGGGCGAGCGGCTCGAACAGACCTACCGAGACTTCCTGGGTGATATCCGTCTCGGTGACATGCCTCATGCGGCGTATGCGCCGATCTGGAATGTCGAGAAGAACCGCGTCGTCTTCATCGGCCCCCGGACCCATCCCGAGATGACCGTGGCACGGGCGGTGCGGATGGCGGTGGCGCTGCCGCTGTTCTTCGACCCTGTCAGGCTCGACGGGGGCAGCTGGTGCGACGGGGGCATCGTCGACATCTTCCCGGTCCACCCCGTCCTGGACATCGAATCCCCCTGCGACCTCGTGCTGGCCGTCAACGGCTTCTATCCACCGGGCTTCGTCGGTGAGGACGCATCGGGCTGGCGGGAGCGCCGCTTCTCGATCATCGACGTGGCGTCCCAAGTGCGCACGAGTCAGCAGGCACAACTGGCTCGCGAGAACCTGGCACGGCTCGAGGCCGCCGTCGAAGTGCACATGATCGAGCCCGTGCCCTACGAGGTGGTCATGGGTCTGGGCTTCTACCGACAGTTCCTCACGACCGAGGACTGGCCCGCCTTCATGCGAGCGGGAAGACGAGAGGCGCTGCGTGCCCTGGGCCGAGCAGCGTCGGCACGAGTGAGAGAGCCGGTCCCCGCTGATGCCGGTGCCGCGGCGTCGGCTCGGTCCGGCTGACCGCTGGCACAGGCCGGCACCCTAGGCTCCCCATGGAGACAGGGGGTGGCCGGGACCATGGAAGAGACGACGACATTCACCATCGGAGCTGAGGCCAGGTGCAGCGACGGGGCCTGTGGCGAGGTGATCAGGGTCGTCGTCGACCCTGTTGCTCGGGTGCTCACCCATCTCGTGGTCGAACCGAAGCAGCGAGTGGGCTGCGGTCGACTTGTCCCTCTCGACATCGTCGATGCTGCCCCCGGGGAGGTCCGGCTCCGCTGTACCAAGGCAGCCTTCGAGAAGCTGGACCTCGCTGAAGAAACACAGTTCTTGTCGAGAAGCAGCGACTACGCAGGCTACGGGCCGGGGCAGTGGCTCTCCTGGCCGTACTACGGCCTGGGCGGGGGCATCGGGCTCAGCATGGGAAGCCTTTCGCAACCCATCGTCAATGACAAGGTCCCGTTGGGCGAGGTCGCCGTGCGCCGCGGCGAGCAGGTCCATGCCACCGACGGCGACATCGGACGAGTTCAGGGACTGGTGATCGACCCCGACGATCACCAAGTGACCCATGTGTTGCTCGAAGAGGGACATCTCTGGGGCCGCAAGGAAGTGGCCATCCCGATGAGCGCCGTCACCCGGGTCGACGGCGGGATCCGGCTGAGCATCTCGATCCAAGAGGTGAAGGACCTGCCACCCGTGGACATCGACCATCCGCACCGATAGGCGGAGGCTCCACGAACGACCCGGACGACCCCCCTTGACCTGATCCAGGGTCATGGTTGGGCGTCCACGAACAGACACGAAGGCGGTAGTGATGGGACCGATCATCAGGGTGCCCGACGACGTGGCCCGAAGACTGGCGGACGACACCGACCTCGTCGAGGTCGATCCCTTGCTGCCGGACGCAGCCGATGACCTCGATGTGGAGCTGGGCTCGATGCCCGGCGTGATCCTCGTCCTCACAGAGACACCGAGAGAAGGTTTCGAGCGTCTGGTCAACGTCATCGCAGACTCCGACTACGCCCGGCACGCTCCCGATCCGTTCGAGCTGGTCGTGCGCGACGAGGACGGCAGTCCGCACGCGTTCCCGGGCGCCACCGTGAACGCGGAGTCGATCCGAGATCATCTGAAGCTGGCCTTCTTCGGGGAACGTGGAGGTCGTCGCCCCTTGATCCCTGCGTAGGGCGGGAAGGCTCGCATCCCGACGACTTCCGAGACACGGCAACCGTCGATCGTCGATGTAGCCTGCGCCGGTGGCACCGAGGACCCTCAACCGACGACAACTCTTCCGGTGGTCCGCGCTCGGAGGCGTGGCTGTTCTCGGAGGCGGAGCCGCACTCTTTGAGCTCGTAGACCACTCTGTCGTTCCGGGTCACCAGGCACTCATCTCATTGCTCGGGGACTGCGAGGTCACGGTGCCCGCCATGAGCTTCTCGCCTCTTGGACCGAGTGAGTCGGGCGCGTTCTTCTCCCACGCCCGCAATCAGACAGTGGGGTACACCATCGCCTATCCCCCGGGACACGAACCGGGCAGCACACTCCCCCTCGTGGTGATGCTGCACGGATTCGGAGGCAACCACACCAATGCCGTGGCCGGCATGTCGCCGTCCAAGGCGTTGGCGCTCCACGTCGATGCGTTGCCGCTGGCCCCCATGGCGATGGTCACCGTCGACGGGGGTGGCGGCTACTGGAACCCGCATCCGAGAGACGACCCCATGGCCATGGTGATCGAGGAGTTGGTACCGATGTGCCAGGGGATGGGCCTGGGCAGACCACCGCACAAGATCGGCATGATGGGCATCTCCATGGGAGGGTATGGCGCCTTGCTCCTGGCGGAGAGATACCCTCGGCTCATCGCCGCGGTGGCCGCGATCAGCCCGGCGATCTGGACGAGCTACGCGCAAGCTCAGAATGCGAACGGCGGCGCGTACGCGTCGGCCCAGGACTTCGCCCGTGACGATGTCGTCACCCATGCCGACGCCCTGGCCCGCACTCCTGTCAGGGTCGCCTCGGGCACCGACGACCCGTTCCACCCCGGGGTCGAAGCCCTGGCTCGGGAGCTTCCTGCCCACAGCAGTGTGCACTTCTCCAAGGGCTGCCACACAGGCTCGTTCTTCACCGCGCAAGAACCACCGTCACTGCAATTCCTGGCCGGACATCTCTCTGTGTAGCCCCGAACGATCGATCCGCTCACCGATCCCGGCGTGAGGAGCACCATGCAAGTGATCATTCTGGGCAGTGGCAGCCCGCTCCCCGATCCCTCGCGGGCCGGCCCGTCGACACTGGTGCGCACCACGGCCGGGGACTTCCTCTTCGACTGCGGACGTGGCGTCTTGATGCGCGCCGCAGCCGCGGGCTCGGGAGCCGGGGCATTCCGGGCGTTGTGCTTGACCCACCTTCACAGCGATCACATCACCGACCTGAACGACATCTTCACGACGCGGTGGGTCACGTCACTTGCCCCCGATCCGCTTTCCGTGTTCGGTCCGCAGGGAACGGCCGATCTCCTGCAAGCCACCGAGGCGATGCTCGAGCCGGACATCGGCTTCCGCCTCGCCCACCACGACGACCTGCGGTGGCGACCGGGGGCGACGGTCATCGAGATCGATCGGGGTGCCGTCTTCGAAGAAGGTCCGGTACGGGTCACAGCTGCCCCTACAGACCATACGCCGGTTCGGCCGACCGTCGGCTTCCGCGTCGACGAAGGAGAGCGGTCGGTGGTGATCGCCGGGGACACGGTGCCATGCGTGGGCCTTGACGAACTCTGTGCCGGGGCGGACGTGTTGGTACACACCGTTGTGCGCCGCGATCTGATCGAACACATCGGGTTGGGCCGGCTTACCGATGTGCTCGACTACCACTCATCGGTACCCGACGCCGCGCAGACCGCGGCCCGAAATGGCGTCCACACGCTCGTACTCACCCATCTCGTTCCTGCACCCCGACAGGGCACCGAGCAGGAATGGCTCGACCAGGCCACGGCCCACTTCGAGGGCGAGGTGATACTCGCCACCGACCTGCTGACGCTCGACGTGACCCGCTGATGCACGTCCCGGCGGGCCGACGCGTGCCGTTTCCCCGGGGGGCGATGGTGTTCTCCACGTCGCACGAACCCTCATCCGATCCGGAGCCCTCGAGGTGCAACTGACGGGTGGGTGTCGGGGTGGCCACAGCCTGTCACCGGACTTCGGTGTCGACAGTGATGAGGACCTTGCCGCAGCCCTTCGATTCTTGGAGCATGCTCAGGGCATCGCCGAACTGCTCGAGTGAGAACCGGTGGGTGATCAGCGCCGACAGATCACGGCGGACGAGCAGATCGATGGCGTCGGCGAAGCGGGGCGGGTACTCCATCGATCCACGAAGGGTGAACTGCTTCATCAGCATCACCAGGTAGTTGGTCGGAATCGGGTCGTAGTGGAGCGCCACCACCGAGAGCCGCCCCCCCACGGGACCGCGGTCGAGGATGTCGGTGATGACCCGGGCTGATCCGGACGCTTCGATGAAGGCGGCGGTGGCAGGGGTCGGACCGAACATGAAGGGCTTCGTCCCGTGCAGGTGGGCGAGTTCCTCCCAGACGTCCCCCGACTCGGGGTTCAGCGCGGCCTGCGCTCCAAGTCCCAGAGCGAGCTCGAGCCGGGTGGGGCTGAGGTCGACGGCCACCACCCGTTCGTGGCCGCGGTCGACCAAGGTGGCGACAGCGGCAAGCCCGATCGGACCGCACCCGAACACCGCCACACCGTCACCGGGATCCACGTCGGCCTGGTCGGCGGCGCGCATACCGACAGCGAGTGGCTCGGCGAACGCGGCCACGTCGAGAGGAAGGTCGTCGGGGACCCGGTGGAGGCGGCCACGGTCGGCCTCGGTAACCAGGAGGAGCGGGGTGAGTCCGCCTTCGGGGGCGCCGTTGCCGATCCGACCGAGCTCGTCGCTCCCCGGCTGCACGACGACCCGGTCGCCGACCCGAGCGCTCGTGACGTCGGGACCGACCCAGTCCACGACGCCGGCCATCTCGTGGCCGAGGCACATGGGGGCGCCGCCCGGTCCGGCGAGGCCGCCCATCGTGATGTAGGAGAGGTCGCTCCCGCAGACCCCGCAGGCCGCGACCCGGACGACGGCGTCGCGAGATCCGGGTTCGGGTTCGGGGACGTCGTCGACCCGGACGTCGCCGGGCCCGTGTACCCGTACTTGCAGCATGGACGCGACCTCGATCAGGTGTCGTCGGGTTGGAACAGAAACGCCATGGCATCGCGCATGGCGCCGTCGACGACCTCGATGCGGATCCCGAGGTCATTGCGGTGGTAGGCGAAGGACACCGGTGCATGATCACCGGCGCGGCCACAGAGCTGCAGGGGGCAACCCGAGCCGGTCAGATCGGCACTGTCAGCGGCAAGGTCCTCGCTCCAGAAGCCGATGTGGTGGAGGTTCGAGAATTCGTTGCAGACCCACACCGATCCGGGCACCTCTTGGATCAGCTCCAGGTGCGGCTCATCGACCGAGTAGCACATCGTGGTGGGAAGCACGAGATCGCGCCCGGATCCGCCGCGATAGTCAGCCGCGTCGAGATGGAGGGTCGGCCCCCAGGCGACCCCGAGCAGTTCGCTCAGCCCCCGTCGTGCTGCCACGAGATCCGGCACCACGATGCCGACGTGGTAGTACCGCGACAGCGGCTGGGTGCTCACGGGAGAAGGTATCCACCGTCGACGACGAGGATGTGGCCGGTGATGTAGCGCGCTGCCGAGCTGGCGAGGAACTGCACCGCGCCCGCGACCTCCTCAGGTGTGCCCAGTCGACCCATGGGTGTGTGGGCGAGCTCGCTCTCGAGGAGCTCGGGAAACAGGACCATCGGAGCGGTCATCGGGGTGTCGATGACACCAGGGGCCACGCCGTTGACCCGGATGTCGTCGTTCACCCAGTGTCGTGCCAGGTTGTGGGTGAGCGTGACGAGCCCTGCCTTGGCCGACCCGTAGCCGGGGACGATCGGAACGGAACGGAAGGCCGACAGCGAAGCCATGTTGATCACGCTCGCCCCACCGTCCAAGGTGCTTGCGGCCAACTTCTTGCGGCAGCCGGTCGTGAGACGCATGGGGCCGACGAGGTTCACCGTGAGGGCAGCGGCGAAGGTGTCCGGCTCCCACTCGTCCCGCCCGCCGGGGAAGTTGGCGCCGGCGTTGTTGACGAGCACATCCAGCCTGTCGAGCGTGGCGACCAGCGCGTCGATCGAGGCCGGGTCGGTCATCTCGACCCGCTGATAGGAGAACCGACCGAGGTCAACGTCATAGTCGCCGGGCCCACGACGGGTGCCGGTGATCGTCACCGCGGCCCCGGAGGCGGCGAACGCGGTGGCGACCGCGTGGCCGATCCCGCTGGTACCGCCGGTAACCAGGACGGCGGCGTCGGAGAAGTCGAAGGTGACCTGGTTCGTCATCTGCCCCCCAGCCGATCGATCGACCGGGTGAGCCAGGCCCGTTCCCAGAAGTTCGAGCTGGCGTCGAGGAGCGAGCGCGAGGCGTCGATGGCCACGGCCTTGGCGTCGGCATTGTCAGGGTCCGCAGCCAGGACGATGTCGGTCAGATGCAGCGCCGCAACCGGCTCGCCCGCATCGAGCCGGGCCCGGGCCGCGCCGGCGAGTGCCTCCGCACCGGCCATAGCGACCAGGTCGGCCGCCACCACAGCCGGGGGCACGTCGTAGAGCTCGGTGGTGGAACGGTGGTGGAACCAACCTGCGTAATTCTCCCAGATGGCCCGCACGTTCCAACACGTCTTGCCATAGCCCTCACCGACGTCGAGGTGGTCGGGCGTGCGGATCTCATGCATCAGGGTGTGGACATCGGTCCCCACGTTCATGCCCTCGACGGTCCGGTCATGAACCCACTGCATGGCGTCCCGCATCGCCGCCACCTCGGCGGCGATCCGGTCGGCCCCTTCGATGGGGCCGAAGTGACCGGTAAGGAGCCGGTCCGGCGCGAGGTCGAGGATCAGGTCGAGCGACTCGATGTACATCAGGGCGTCACGGTAGCGGTCTCCCCGCATGGTGACGAGGTTGGGGACGTGCCCGAAGAGCGGGCCGAACAGATTGCCGGTGACCGCCGTGCGGCTCTCGGGGATCCAGATCACGAGCGAATCCGTCGTCTCGCCGCCAGGGGTCGAAAGGAGCACAAGCTCGCGTCCACCGATCACCACTTGGAGCCGGTCGTCGAAGGTCGTGGTCGGTTCCGGTCGCGCCTGGGCGGTTGCGCCTGCACCCAGCGACTCGGCGTGCTCCATGGCGGCGAGGATCGCCCGGATCCACACGAACGCGGCATTGCGCGACCGGAACGGGCCGAGCCGCTCGTTGTCGGCCCGCCACGAGGAGAAGTTCGCCTGGGCGACCAACTCCGTGCCCACGTCGCGCAAACTGTCCGCCCCGCCGACATGGTCGTAGTGGCCCTGGGTGAACACGATCATCGGGGTCGGTGCCGCGCCGAGGGCGTCGTACGCTCGACGGTGGAGGGGGCCTTCGAAGCCCATGCCGGTGTTGACGACGATCCGGCCGTCCACGGTCTGGATCAGGTAGCTGTTCGAGAGCCCCGGCGACATCCAGATACCGTCGCCGAGGTCGGATGCGGGCTCCCCCGCCGCCGGGGCGATGGCGTCGGCACCCGGCCGTTCTCGGTGGATGCCGGCCATGGTCAGTCCAGCTCCTTGGTGATCTGCGGGAACGCCTCGAAGTAGAAGGCGAACCGCTGGTAGAGATCGTCGGGATCGAGCCCAAAGTCCCCCCGGAGGTCATACATCACGCGGCCTTCCTTGCCCCGAGGGTTCCCGGCCAGGTACGTCGTCAGCTCCGATCGACACCGGTCGGTGACCTCGAGGCCCGCGGCGGCCAGGATCGTCGTCGCCATGGCGAGGTCATCGGCCATGAACTCCCCGAACTCAACGTCGACGCGCTGACCGGCGGGGATGAGGTGGGCGTCGCGGACCGCCGCCCGAAGCAACCGTTCGATCCGGTCGACCCAGTAGGCAGCGAGCTCATCCGGCTCGATCCGCACCCGCCGCAAGCGATCGCCGTAGGCGAGCATCGTGATCGCCGACTGCAACACGGCCACGGGGTCCCGCAGAGTGAAGGCGATGGTGGCGTCCGGGAACGTCTGCAGTAGGGGCCCGAGCTGCTCGAGGTGCTGCGGGGTCTTGAGCACCCAGCGGTTCGGCTCTCGCAAGTACGTCAGCACCTGGAGCTCGCGCCGCAGGAACGAGTAGTGGGCCCGGTGGTCCAGGGCCAGGTAGTGGTCACGCCAGACGGGGACCCGTGCGTGCCACTCGAGGACATAGGAGCACAGGTCGAGGTCGACCAGCTCGCAATCCTCCTCGATGCTCCACGGCGGGCGGTCGTGCATCAACGATGTCAGCGGGGCGATCTTCCGGGTCATCTCGTACACGGCGAGGCACCGGAGGTACCGGGGATCCACGCCGTCCCGACCGGGTCCGTCACCGAGGACCGGCGTCGGCTCGACCACCTCCCACCAGGGCATCGACCGGAAACGGGAATCGGCGGCCAAGAGGTTGACCAGGTGTGTGGTGCCCGACCGTGGGAGCCCGACCACGATGACCGGTGGCTCGAGCGTCACATCGTGAGCCTCGGGATGACGGGCGAGGAAGTCCTCGAAGCGCAGCCTCGCCTTCAGCAGTCCGACGAGTCGGTCCCGAACGATGAAGCGGCCCAGCCCGGACAGCCCGGTGTCGGCCTCCACCGCGCCGACCTGGGCCACCAGCCGGTCGACCAGTGTGGAGTCCCCGAACTCCGTCAGCCCGGCGTCGGCACATGCCTCGGCGACGAGGCCCTGAGCGTCGAGGTCGACCTTCATGGCGAGCGCATGCTCGTACAGCGACCGCTCGGCGCCCTCACGCCGAGGCTCGCGGAGGTCGTCGATGCGAACGTCGCTCACCGGTCGACCCCTGTCGACGGCCAGGCCGCTCCCGGGGTCATCGAACCACTCGCCGTCTTCATGAAAGCCGCGTCGAACGCAATTGCGGGACGACCGTCGTGCGACTCAATGCGACGGGAGACAGGCGAGCAGGTCTCGGAACCCCCGATGACGCGCCACGAGCCATCGTCGCTCGTCTCTGTCAAGAGTTGACCCTCGCAACCCGGCAGGCCGTTCCAGCTGGCTCACGCCGCCAATCGTATCGCTTCTGACGTTTCTCGAGGTCGAATATCGCGGCGAGCCCGCTTGGCTCGAGGGCCGCGCGGCCAGGAGACGGGTTCGACCTGGCAGCCGTTACCGATGGTTCTCGAGCCGGTAGCGAATGCGACGTGCCTTGGTCAGGGTGGGAGGCCCGCGATCGAGGTTGACGCGCTGTTGAAGGGCGCGTCGCTCAAGGGGCTGCGTTGCGAGGCAGGACCTCTGCGACAGCAATCGATTCCAACAACGAGGCGGGCATGATCCGAGCGTTCACGTATCTGCAGGACTCGGTTCCCCGGCCGCAGGGTCACTCCCGTGACATGACTATGCGAGGCAGGGCAAGCGCCGCCCTCGACAGGGACTTTGGTCCCATCGCCCCTCCTATGGGACCTTCGTCCCTGGGAGGGAGCCACCCGATGCCATTACATGGAGACCATGAACAAGCTTGCCGAACCCACCTTGGACCTCCCGTTGGTCCAGCACCACCTCGACGTCCTCGCTCGCTGGCGCGCCAGCACCCCGCTCTCGGCGTGGGAGGAGGAGCGCTACCGCGAGCTCTGCGGACTTGAGCGGCTCCTGCTTCAGTCATCTCCGTACTGACCCGGTCCCGAAGACTCCTCCGAGGCGACGAACGTCCTGCTCGCCGAGTACGGGGGGATCGAGCCACGACATAGAGGAAGCGCTGCGAGCGGCCGCGTCGAGGTCGCGAGGGCCTGGCCGGCCGGACCATCCGCCATCGCTCCAGGTCATCGCCATCGGATGGATCGCGGCCCGGGCTGAGCCGCTCACAACGGCACTCATGCACCGAACGCCATGAATCCCCAAGCCGACCGAAGTCCATCCGCGAAGCTCCGAATCGGGACGTCCTCGGTGTTCGGAAGCCCGGAAGACCGACCCGGGTCGGTACCCCGGCCAAGCAGGGACCGCGGGTAGCATGCCGCATGCGCCGCGGATCCGGGTGAGGTAATGGGTCTTCTGTCCTTCGTCATTCTTGGTGGACTCGTCTACGGCGCGTATCGCTTGGTCGCCCGGCGAGCGGAGGCCAAGAGATTGCGGTCTGGACCTTCCGAACCCGAGTGGCGCGCCAGGCCGAGGGACCCGGATCTGGACCTGCCATCGCGGGCACCGGTTGCGACATCGCCGGTTCGACAGGACGATGGCGCGCAGCAGGGATCGCCGGCTCATCCTTCGATCGGCCGGCACCGAAGCTTGAGCGATGGATGGGCGGTCGAGACTCACGGGCTCACGAAGCGCTTCGGAGACAACGTCGCCGTAAACGGAGTGGAACTTCTTGTCCCACGGGGATGCGCCTTCGGCTACCTCGGGCCCAACGGTGCTGGAAAGACGACACTCATCCGGGTGCTCCTGGGACTGACCCACGCCGATAGCGGCACGATGTCCCTGCTTGGATATCCGGTTCCCAAACATCGCGACCAGGCCCTGGCGCGGGTGGGGGCCATTGTTGACGAGCCCCGGTTCCACAGCCATCTGAGCGGCAAGCAGAACCTGCAGATACTCGCTGCCGCACGTGAGCCTGCGGCACGCGATCGCATCGAGTCGTCGCTCGAGCGAGTCGGGCTCCTTCAACGTGCCGATGACCGCGTTTCGCGGTACTCGATGGGCATGCGCCAACGCCTCGGCGTCGCGGCCTGCCTTCTCGGGGACCCCCAACTGCTGATCCTGGACGAGCCCATGAACGGGCTCGACCCAGCCGGCATGCAAGCCATGCGCGAGATGATCCTCTCGCTGGTGGCCGAGGGCCGCACGGTGGTGCTGTCCTCGCACCTCCTCGACGAGGTGGAGCGAACGTGTGATGCGGTGGCCATTGTCGACCGGGGAAGCGTGGTGCGCCAGGGTCCCATCTCCGAGCTGCTGGCCGGCACCTCGATCGTGGTCCAGGTCGAGTGCTCCGATTCCGAACGAGCTCAGGACCTCATCGCCGCCTCCACGATCGGCGCGGCCGACGGCACTGGGGTCAGTGCGGACCCCGCGGGGCTGGCGATCACCCTGGCCGCCGGAACGTCCCGAGACGTTGTCGCGGAGATCGACCGGCTGCTCGTCGAAGGAGGGATATCCGTATACCGGCTCCAGGCAGTGCAGGCGTCGCTCGAGTCGTGGTTCCTTGAGGTCACGAGCCGACTGGGGGAATCGGAATGACGACCGTGCCCGATAACGGAGCGGGGGCGACTGTCCCAGTTCATTTGACCCCCGATGATCTCGTTCCCTACGAGACTCCGGCGTCAGCCCTCGACCCGACGTTGCACCAGTGGCGTGAGGGAGGACGTCACCTGGCACGTTCCAACGCCCGCCACACACGATGGATCAGGGTGATACCGAGCTCCACCGGTTGGCGCCGGCCTCGTTCAGGACGCGCCATGTCGGCACGAGGCTCGCACAGTCGTGCGAGCGCGGCGGGCAAGCAGATCCCGTCGCGTGAGACGATGCACGGGTGAACGCTCTCGTTCCGCCGAGGGGCCGCTGCGGCTGTAGCACTGACTCTCCTCGGGTTGATGGCCGGCGATGTGTGGATTGGAGGATTCCGGGCCTGGTGGACCGACACGCACTGACAAGCTCTATCGTGTCCAGCCTCTTGGTGCTCGCCGTAGCTGGGCTGATCGTCGATGACGTGGTGGCCCGACGACAACGTCGTGAGCGCTCCGTTTCGGTGGCCGTGCAGGGATTGATCGTATTCGGCCAGGCCAGACGAGCGTGCAGTGCAATCTTGAGCAGTGACGTGGAGAAGCCACGCTCGAGCGCTGCCGCGGACGAGCTGCGGACCCTGGCGGGCATGGTGCTGACGGCATCCCCGATGCCTGTTCGATGATCCGGCGGCCCGTCGGTTCTTGGAGGAGGTCGAGCACTTCTCTGTTTCGATGCTTCGTGCCGTCTCTGCATCTTCCGCGGCGGTTCTGAGCGCAGACAGCCGTGACCGGCTCAGCGCGGGCATGTCGCAATTGAAGACCGCCGTCGATCCGCTGTTGGAGCGAATTCCACTCAAAGACAGGGTTGTGCTCGAGGGACCACCTGATGAGGTCGGCGGGTAGGTTGGCCGACCTCTCGGTATCGCCGGAGTCGAAGACCCGAGTGCGGTCCGAACCCTACTCCCGCTGAGATAGGCCCACGCTTCGCAACCTCTCTGTACGGCCGAGCATTCAATCCCCTGGCCGCCCATTGAGGCTGCCGTGCCCGCCGGATCTGGTGGCTACTCCGGTTGGAACACTGCGATGGTGTTCCCGTCGGGGTCCTTGAACCAGGCCGAACGGCCGATGCCGGGTGACGTGACGATGTGGTGGACGGTCTTGAAAGTCTCGGTATCGTACTCGTCGAACTCGATGCCGCCGGCCGCTAGCCCCGCGACGTCCTTTTCAATGTCGGTCGACCAGAAGCGCACCTGCGTGTGGTCTGCCTTGGGACCACCGCCCCGGCCGTAGACCAGCAGCGTGGTGCCGTCGCCGCACTCAAAGAGCAGGTGGTTCTTGATCGTCTCCGGTGAGAGGGTCAGTCCGACCTTGCCCTCGTAGAACCGTCGACTCCTCTCCAAGTCGGTCGAGACGAGCACAGCCGAGATCCGGTTGTCGGCGATCATGTTCAATACCTCCCTGTTCGATCCCGTTCGCGCTTTCCGTATCGCTACGGCAGAACGGTGGAGAGCTCGATCTCGGTCTCTTCGGGAGGGGTCGGAAATCCACCCGTGATCCCCGCCTGCATGCGAGGCATGAGGATTCCGTCACGGAACCTCTCCCAGCTCTGCTTCGACTCGTGGACGGCCACGATTGTCCATCCGCCGGCCGAGGCGCCGGCTGCGTGGAAGATCTGCCCGTCCGGTAGTCCGTTCGCCGGGTGAACTGCCGCGACCGAGGCCTCGTAGTTCTCCTTTGTGCCGCCGGGGAAATGGTGGACGATGCCAAATGCCATGGTGAGTGTCCCTTCGAGGTTGGTATTTTCTTACGAAATGAAATATACTCGCCCGTGTGGCGAAGTCAAGACCTGGGGAGCACGAGTTCCTCGACCCCGACGAGTGGCAGTCGTGGGGCGCGTTGATGATGTTGCACCGTCTGGTGCTCCAGTGCCTCGATGCCGAATTGCGTCGCAACCACGATCTGGCCGTCACTGAGTTCGACGTGCTGATCACCCTGTTCAACGCGCCCGATCAGCGACTGGGCATGTCAGCCCTTGCCGATCGAGTACTGCTCAGCCCGGCCGGAACGACTCATCTCGTCACCCGTCTCGAGCGCGACGGAATGGTCCGCCGCGAGATCGACCCAGCTGACCGGCGCAAATGGTTCACCGTCCTCACAAAGGCGGGTGATCTCACGCTTCGGGCTGCCCGGCGCACCCACAACGACGTATTGCGACAGACGCTGCTCGCTGTCACCATGCCCAGTGAACGACAAACACTGCGTCGCCTCTGGCAGCGACTATCGGAGCGGCAGTTGCACCCATTGAGCCCACCCCAATAGCCGGTCCATACCCGAACACTGCCACCGCTGGTCGCGCGCAGGGCGAGACCGTCGGCAGATACTTCTGTCGACTCGTGTGCAGAATCACCAACGCGACGTCGCCCCTACCTGCGCATCTGCGTCGCAGCACCCGCTGTGGCCACCAAGCGTGGTCAAAAGGGTCGTGCAGGGCTGCTGATTCGGGACTTTAGTCCCGAATCTCTCCACATCACTGCGCACATGGCCGATGAGGTCGGGACCGAAGAAAGGACGCGGCAGCATGACCACGACAACATTGGAGGACGCCACCCTCGGATCTGCGCTTGCGACGCTGTGGCAGCGTCATCGGCAAACCAACCTGGATCGTATCTCGCTCCTCGAAATGACCGCTGCGAACGTACTGCGGGCAGTCGCTGATGACGAAGCCATCGCCGAAGGCGCTAGCGCGGCACGGCACGAGTGACCAAGCCGCTGCAGAAGGTTCGTTGATGCATGCACCACCGTCGGTCGATGACGACGTTTGCGAATCAGCATGGCGGGAGCCCGACATGCCGTCCGCTGCAGGCCACCAGTTCGCTGATTCCCCGGTAGCTGGAATTGGGACGACTGTCGGCGCACCAACGCACTACGGTGGACGTACGCTGGCGCCTTCGCCGTCTTGCTTGCGGATCCTGCTGGCCGAAGATGACGAGACCAACCGAGACGTGGTCCTTCTATTGCTCGACCGACTCAATCAGCAAGCCGATGTAGCTCGCAATGGAGTCGAAGTGCTTGATGCGGTGCACGCTGTTCAGTACGACGTGGTCCTGATGGACATCCAAATGCCCGAGATGGACGGATTGGAGGCGACCCGTCGGATCCGCTCCCTGTCTTCAGGGACCCTCCAGCCGGCAATCATCGCTATGACCGCGAGTGTCGCGAACGAAGACCAGGCCCGTTTCTTGCGAACAGGGATGGACGACGTTCTGCGTAAGCCCGTTCGTATGAACGAGCTTGCCGTTGTGTTGGGCAACTGTTCCCCGAACCAAGGGGTCATTGATCTCGAGCCGGACCACATGTCGGCCGAAGAACAGCCGATCTCGAACTACCCGCGCTGAGCCGCCGGCCGAGGCTCTCGGGGCAGACGCAACGAGTATCAGACCCGTTGACATCCTAATGGGGGACTGCAACAATCCGAAGCGTCGCTAAGTGTGATGACCGGGGGTCTCCAATGCTGGCTTCGTGGCGGGTCGCGCTTGCTATTGTCCTCGGGACAGTGGGAATGGTTGTTGTTGAATCAACCGTCGCCGCACCTCCTGCTGGAGCAGTCACGTGCCCCGGCCATGGAAAGAACTTTACGGGAGGTCAATTCCCGGGCGTGAATTGGAAGGGCTGCAATTTGAGCTCAGACAATTTCAGCTATGCCAATCTCAGCAATGCCTCGCTCAACAACGTGAACCTGACTTCTGCGAACCTCTTCGACGCAAACCTCACGAACGCCAACCTCACGAACGCCAACCTCCAGTCCGATGTTGTCTCCCTCGCCCAGTTCGCAGGAGCCACGTTCAACGGGATCACCTCGGGCAGTCTTAACACCTACTACGGTCAGCCGACGTCACTCCCCTCAGCGCTATGGTCGTCGACGGTGGTGAGCGGATATTTCGTCGGCCCGCAGGCAAACGACAACTACGCCGACTTCGACAATGTCGACTTCACTGGGCAAGACTTCCAAGGGGCGACGCTCAAGTACGCACAACTTGAATGCGCCAATCTCAGCAATGCCAATCTTTACAATGCCGATCTGACGGGCGCCTCGTTTTCCTGCTCAACCCCGGGCGACACCGTGCTGTCTGGTGCCGATCTGGCATCAGCCACTCTCAGCGCCGTGCAGTCATCGGGAAACTCCCAAGAGGGGGGAATCGGTGGTTCGCCGTCAGCCCTTCCGAGCAACTGGCAGATCGCAAATGGGTATCTGATCGGACCTCACGCGGAGCTGAGCGGCGCCAACCTCTCTGGACTTTCGCTCCAATATGCTGACCTACAGGCGGCCGATCTCAGTTACTTTGCAAACCTCACTGCGACCCACCTGGACCATGCAAACCTCACGAGTGCAACGCTCCATGGCGCCATTATCGGAGGCGCATTCTTCTCTGGGGCAAGTTTCACCGGCATTGCGTCCAGCGGCTTGAGCGGAGACCCTGCGTCGCTCCCCGTGGGATGGGGGGTGGTTGGTGGACAATTCGAGAGCATCTTCGTCCCATACGCCAACCTGGCTGGCATGAATCTGGCGGGAGCCGACGCGCCTGGCGCGAACATTAGCGACGCCAACCTCTCTGGCACCAACCTCGCCAACGCCGACCTCAGGGACGTGACGATGACAGGGGCGATCGTCTCAAGCACGAACTTCTCCGGAGCCACCCTCTCGGGCGTCACCTCGGGCGGAGTCTCCTATAGCCCGAGTAATCCGCCCACGATGCCATCATCGTCGTGGGAGCCCGTGCCAATCGACGGGTTCTTGGTAGGACCGGCCGCCAACTTGAGCAGCGCCAACTTCAGTGGCGTTGACCTGACACTGGGAGGGCAGTTCGTCCCTGACCTCAACGGCGCCAACCTCAGCGGCGCAACGTTGACCAACTCCATCCTCACGAATGCCAATTTCGGCGGTGCCGTCCTCACCGCCGCCAACCTGAGCGGCGCCAACCTCGTCAACGCCAACCTCTACAACGCCACCCTGAGCAGTACAGTCCTCACCGGCGCCAACTTGAGTTACGCCGACTTCCAGGGCGGAACAAACCTAAATGGCGCCAATCTGAGCAATGCCAATCTCAGTCATGCCAACCTCAGCGGTGCGATCAACCTCCAGTACGCCACCCTGAACAACAACGTCAATCTCACCTCGGCCATCCTGAGCAATGACTATTTGGGTGGAACCGATCTCCGCACCGCCATCCTCCAAGGCGCCGACCTGACCGGAGCCAACCTCGCTCTCGCGAATCTCACCGGAGACAACCTCAGCGGAGCGACTCTCGGCCTCGCCAACCTCACCCTCGCCAACCTCACCAATGCCGACTTGGTCGGGGCGACCCTTATCGACCCGAACAACATCCTCGAGGGAATCGAAATGCCGGGAGTCATCCTTACCGGCGCCCAGCTCGAAGGGGACAACCTCGAGGTGGCGAACCTCCAAGGGGCTACGCTCACCTCGGCGAACCTCAGTTCCGCCAATCTGGAACTCGCCACCTTGACGAGTGCCACCATCACCGGAACTGATTTCTCAGGGGCTGACTTTGCCGGAATCCGGTCGGGTGGGTTGATGTACAGCGGAACGCCTCCCACTCTCCCGTCTGCGTCGTGGACCGTTGTCAACGGGTACTTCATCGGTCCCTCTGCGGATGACGTATCTGCAAGCCTCAGCGGCCAGAGTCTCGTCAACGTTGACCTCTCCGGCGCCGACCTCGGTTACGCAGTTCTGACCAGCGCGGTTCTCACCGGCGCTGACCTCACCAACGCGGCTCTCACCGGCACTGACCTCGCCGGAGCCGATCTCACGGGGGCGAACCTCACGGGTGTTATGTGGAGTAACACCACATGTCCGGACAACACCAACAGTGACAACGATGGGGGAACGTGCGTCAACAACCTGTGAGCCAGATCTGACCGCTGCCGGCCTACGGTGTTGGCCGTGTCGATCTGAGCGAGCGAACTCGCGTCGTGCGGATACGGGCACACCCATGCGCTTCTGGATGACGGCGGGTTCGTAGCCCAGGGCGAACATGAATCCCACGGCGGTATGCCGAATGTGGCTGGAGGGTCAACGGCCCGTACCGCCGCATCCGCAAAGGCGCCGGCGGGCGACCGCGTCTGGGCTATGCCTGCATCCACTCGGTCGTCGACGCCGTCTCCCGCCTGGCCTATTCGGAGGTCCACGCCGACGAGCAGCGGTGACCGCGGTCGGGTTTGGCGCCGCGCATGGGACTGCTTCGCTTCCTCTGGCATCACCGTCGAGCGCGCTTTGACCGACAACGGCGGATGTTACGTCTCTCGCGTCTTTGGTGCCGAGCTCGCCGCCGCCGTCATCGTCCGCACCCGGAGCAAGCCCTAAGGCCCTCAGACCGAGGGCAAGGTCCGTGAACATCATTGACCGACGCAGCCCGCACGATATCGCTCCGCCACGTCCCACGGATGGGATCAATAGAGCGCTTCCCGCACAGTCTAACCGAGTGGTCAGAGGCGGCGGCCAACCGACAGGATGGCCATGTGTCAAGAGGACAAGACCTTCCCGAGAGCGTGGTGGCAGCTCACGGACGGGCCACCTATGACCGTCAGATCCAGCCAGCCGTGCTGGCAACTTCACAGACCACCGAGCCTCCATGAAACCCGGGCTGATTCCGTCTAGCATTTGCGAACAAGGCCTGTGGCGGGCGGACTGGTGGTTCGAGTGCTTGCATTTGCGTCACGCGCAGTACACAAGATTGGAGTCTGGGGTTGGCTCAGCCTTCTAGTCATCGCTTTAGCAACGTCGGCAAAGGCTCTTGAATCAACATATTACGTGTTCGTTTACGATGACGATGTCTACGTCCGCATGGCAGTTGGGTTTGTCCACGGACACTGGTCGAGCGGTACGCTGTCCAGAGGGGCGGGCTGGCCATTCTTTCTTGCCGCCAGTCATTTCTTTCCGTGGACACCCACTCTGTCTGTATTCCTTGTTTACCTTGTCGGCGTCGTACTGATCGCGACGAGCTGGTACTTGCTAAGAGATTCAAAGCGCCAGGCGTTCGTCGTCGTCCTATTCCTCTCAATGAATCCGATCTTCTTCACCGTGCAAAACCAGCGCCTCGAGCGGGATGCCCTCATTTGTGCTGTCTCGACAATCGCGATTGGGCTCTTTCTGCTTGTCGGAGCTCGCATCACACATGATCTAACTATGGCTCGAGTACTTCGCTTGACGGCGATGATCATCGTCCTCGGGATAACCGTCGGCGTTGTCGCGATCACCAAGCCAACATGGTTATGGCTTGTCGCTGGGCTGGCGGCCGTAGGACTACCGTTCGCGACATGCCTAGCTCGACGCCGGGGTTGGAAGGGCGCGAGCATCCGGATAGGCCTCGTCGTTGTGACGTTCTTCGCTGGGTTCTTTGTCACGGTACAAGCCTGCAGGACGATGAACGATCGGACATATCACGTTGCACTGGTGGATGACTTCTCGAGCGGTGCCTTTGCCCGTACCTGGAACCTCTGGGCAAGTGTCGAAGCCGGCACAGTTCGGCCACTCGTTCAGATCACGTCCACAATGCGCGCTGCCGTCTACGCCATCAGTCCAACTGCCGCAAAGCTTGCACCGTATCTCGAATCACCAAATGACCAGCTTAAGAAAGTCGATTGTGAGTCGATAGTTCACATTTGTAACGAATCGGGCGCCTGGCTACCGTGGGACATTCGCGTGGCCGCACAGGAGACTGGGGCGATCCACTCGATGTACGATCTCCAGCGCTTCTTCTCGCACATTGCCGATGACATCGCGCGAGGATGCTCTGACGGCAAGCTCCGCTGCTCCACGAGCCCGGTCCTCGGAACGGGTCTCCCCCCTCTGGACGACATTTCACTCACAGACGTTCTGTCAAACACAGCGCATGGCGTCCAGGACATGATCTGGGATCGGTTACCAATCGGCCCGACGCCGAGTATGAGTTTGACACGGGCAGAGTACGAGGTTTGGTCATCGGTCGTGAGTGGGATGCCGTCCTATCAGTCCCTAACCAAATCGACTGGGTCGGACATTGCCTACCCGGCGCTTCGACTTCTCGACGCGCTCTATGGAATCGGCAATCTCGCTCTGTTAGCGCTGGCAGTCGTCGGCGCTGGAGCAAGTGTCTTTGCATTGTCTCGGGGACCACGGATCCGACGTCGTGGAGATTCGACCCCTGGCGGTGCAGCAATTGCGGGCGCACTTCTTATCGCGCCCCTGGTGGGGATGGGCATATTGGGCCTATTCCAGGCAACTCAAGGACAACCCTATGTGACACCGCTCTACTGGACGGACTTCGCCACGCCACTGCAATTGGCGCTGGTTATAGGCGGTGTGACTGGCTGGACATACCTACGCGGGTACCGTGAGGGCCGTCAGAAACACCTGGAAGACCCTGTTCGAGAACTCTCGTTTCGAGGCAACGAATCGGCGACTGCACCTGGCACGAGTCCGTGCTCTGCCTCGCCCGGTCCTCAGGACGGAAGAAGTGTGAGCAGCATCACCGTGGACTCGGTGGCCACGAGGGCGTGAGGAGTGCCGGGTGCCATATGGAGCCAGGAGCCCGGTGTGAGATCGTGTTCCTCGCCGTCTACGGTGAAGCGAAGCCGCCCTGACAGGATCTCGACGACAGCGGCATGGCTCGCCTGGTGCTCCGTGAGACCCTCGCCTGCGTCAAAGCCGAACACGGTGACATTGAGGTTGTCGGCGCGGAACACGACCTTGGAGACGACAGCACCGGGCTGGATCTCGACCTCGTCGGCGGCGGATATGACGGTGTGCGGCATGGGAACTCCTCTTGACGTCTGGCTGGGCTGCCGACCCTGACCGATCGGCAACCCAGCAGCGAATGTGGACAGTTCTTCGGCACCGTGAAACCCGTTGCGCTCGATGGCGGGTCCGAGGAAGCGCCGGAAGGCAAATAAGAAACCGGCTTGACCAGGAGTGGAGGTAAGCGGACAACTCTCGAACCAAGCAATCAAGGAAGAGATCGACACGCTCTGGGCCTTGACCAGGCATTTTGATTGACACCCGGCAGTCGACTCTGGGCTCCGGCTTCCTCTTGGCGGGCCCGAAGAACGATTCAGGGTCTCCCCCGCCGCGAAATCTGACTCGCTCCCCCCGGACGCCCAGCAGACCGCCCCGCATCGCCGGGTCGGAAGACTTGCGAGCGGGCCGCCTCGTTCTCGACCTCGGGGTTGGCCGCGCAATCCGGCAGGGCGACGTGGGCCACCTAACCAGAGCAGGCATGTCCGCCCGGCGTTATCGGATGGGTAAGGCCCCGTAATGGGGTCCAGCAGGTAGCGCATGTACGGCAATGTCGAGCGGTTACTGGTCACCCTCCGGCGCTCCGATACAGGGTGTTACCGGGCCCCATTCCTGTCGCTGCCCGACCTGCCTCTGGCAAAGCCGAGCTGTTATGTCATGCCCTCATCATCGCTCGGCGATAGGCAGCACCGAGCGTCCGTCAGACGGCAGATCATGACCACCGAACCGGCGTTTGGGGGCACTACGCAATGTGGCGGAAACCGCACCGGTCATAGTGAGGCTCTCACGCCGCCCTTGTAGAAGTAGACCCGCAAGCCTCCTCCTTACGTCACAACTGGGGGTCAGCGGATGTGGTGTTCGTAGGCTCCGCCTCGTCCTGCGGGCCTTGTCGCAGCAAGTCGAGCAGCTCCTTGGGGTCGAATTTGCTGGGCTCCGTCGTACGCAGGAAGTCCCTCAGGATCTTGACGAAGCGGACGGGGTCCTCCACCTGGGGGAAGTGGCCCACACCCTCCATCACCTCCAACCTGCTGTTGGGGATGGCCTCGTGCGCTAAGTAGGCGTGGTGGAGCGGAATGATCCTGTCGTGGTCGCCCCAAACGATGAGCGTCGGCGTGTGCGCGGTCAGGTAGAGGCGGTCTGCGGCGCTGACCGACTGGCCGCCCGGGTCGATCACGGACCGTATGGTTCGGACGAAGGCGTCGCGGCTCTCGCCTTCCGTCAACGACTTGTAGGAGCGCCACATCTCCACCGCCTGGGCGTTAGGGAAACCTCGCCCGCCGAAGAACTTGACGACCGAGTCCCCCCAGTTCCCCACGGATGCTGGGAACAGTGCCGGCATCACGTACTCGGCCCCTGGCAGGGTGGCGAGACGGAGGATCCAGTTCACCTCGCGGCCCAAGCCCCCGGCGTCAACAAGTACCAGGCGCTCGCAACGCTCGGGGAATTGATAGGCAAACTGCAGGGCCACTCCACCACCGAAGGATTGCCCGACCACGGTTGCCCGGTCGATGCCGAGGAGGTTGAGGAAGTCCCGCATGGCGCTGGCGAGGTTGCCGAGCGAATAGTCGCCGAGAGGTTTCTCCGACGCCCCGTGCCCGGGGAAGTCCGGGGCCAGCACCGTATAGTCGCTCTGCAACAGGCTCATGGCGGGGACCCACGTGAGACAGCTGCCGGCGATGCCGTGGAGCAGCAACAGCACCGGGCCCTGACCACCACGGCGGTAGCCGATCTGGTGACCGTGGATAGAGATGTATTCGATTGCGAACTCTTCTGTGGGGGTGATCTGCTTCATGGCCTCGATGGGTCCGTTGTCCCTGGCACGCCCGCCCGACGGTCGCACATTTGCCATGGTTCCATCATCCCGAGTTGGAGTTGGTTGCGTCGAGGTCCGAACGTCCCAATCTCATCAACCGCCCAAGTCCCAATCGCATCGTCGTTCGGGTGCCAGTTCCGCCATCCAGGTTTGGTGGCAAGCACCTTTCATTTCGGAAATCGCCTGCCCCACACTTGCCGGTAGATGCCGAGTAAGTGGCCAGAAGCCGGGAATGGCGGGGTCGTTAGAGGGGTGCCAGAACACCGGTACGTTGCGGCGCAGCCACTCGAATTGCCGATGGGGGACGCCTTCCGTCCACTGATCGGGACTGATGAGATCGATCTCCACCGGAGCGTCCTTTCGATATGTCGTGCGAGGCGTGGTGCGGATGTTACAAGGCGCACATCAGCGCCGGCCCACGCCAGGGCGAGCGCCCGTCAGGACGTGAGGCCGAGCTCACGCCACTTGGGGCGCGTCACGTCGTCGATGACGCCGAGCTCGCCGAGGAAGCGGGTCAGCTTGGCCAGCCCCTCGACGACCCGGGCCCGGTGGTGCTGATTTGCTCGAGCCGCCTCGGCGCCGCCTAGGAACCCCAGCTCCTCGAACACCGCGGGGTCGACGGTGAGGTCGGCCACGACGGCGACCGCATTGGGTGCGAGGTCGATGACAGCCGCCCTCTCCTCGTCGTCGAGCGTCGGCCAGATCTCGGTGAGGTAGGTCTTCGCGAAGCTCACGTGCCGTGCCTCCTCGAGAACGTGGAGCTTGGCTATCTGCCGCGACACCGGGTGCATCCGGTCGTCCTTCATGGTCGCCCGGTTGATGGCGTCGAGCAGCTCCTCGACGGCGAGGATGAGCACGTAGCCGAGGGCGTGGCTGCCGGGGACGCCTCCAAGGTCGTCGACGGTCGGGGTGTCGGGGGGGGGCGAGTACGCCGGCGTGCCGGCCCGGCGGATGAACTCGCCGAACATGGTGGAGTGCCGGCACTCGTCGGCCACCTCGACCAGCAGGTACCGGTGGGCGGGCGAGGTGACGGGCAGCGTGGCGAGATGGCGCAGTACGAGCTGCATGAGCCGGTTCTCGAACCAGATGCCCGCACCGAGGAGGGCGGCGCACTCGTGGCGGCTGTAAGCGATGCGGGCCTGCGGGTCCATCGCGTCCCAGATGTCGGTGCCGTAGAGCGGTAGCCACTCCGGCGGGAGGTGGTAGGCGCTGTCGTCGATGGGCACGTCCCATGCGATCTCGGTGAACGGGTCGAGGGTCGTGCGCTCTGAGGCGGCGATGAGCTGGGCGGCGCGCCTGGCGGTCTGAGGGTGGGTCTCCGTTGTGGTCATAGCCTCATGATCTATGTTGTGGAGTCAAGAGTCCTGCCCCATGAGGGTGATCTTCTCCTACATAATTGTTCGTGGAGAACAAATGATGATTGACCCCGACAGCGCCCCCGCCGGCAGCGGCCCCCTCGACCTCGACCCGCAGGTGCTCGAAGCGCTCCGCGAAGGACTGCCGGCCGTCGCCGAGCACACGGTGGCCGCGGTGACCGCCGAAGTGCCCGAGTACAGCCGCTCCGCCCTCAGCACCGATATGGCCAGCAACATCGAGGGCGCGGTGCTGATGGCGCTGGCGACGTTCCTGCGCGTGGCCGAGGGGCGCGACACGGACCCGGGGCCGCCGCTCGCACCAGCGCTCGAGGCCGCCTACGCCCTCGGCAGGGGCGAGGCCCGTACCGGGCGCACAATGGACGGCCTGCTCGCCGCCTACCGTGTCGGCGCGCGCGTGGCGTGGCGCGACCTGGCGGCCGGAATGGTGCAACGCGACGTCCCCGCGGCCACCGTGGCGCGCTTCGCTGAGCTCGTCTTTTCCTATATCGACGAGCTGTCAGCGGCGAGTGCTGCCGGACACCGGGACGAGCTGGCGACGACGGGACGAGTGCGGGAGCAGTATCTCGAGCGCCTCGGACAGGCCCTGCTCGACGGCGAATCGGCCGATGAGCTGGCGGTCCGAGCCGAGAGGGCTGACTGGCCGGCCCCCAATACCCTCACTGTCGTGGTGCTGCCGGCCGCCCACCTCCGCAGCGCGATCCTGCAGCTCGACCCGAGGACGCTCGTCGTCGCCGGCGACATCGCAGGCATCGGCGCGCCCGAAGACACAGGTGTCCTGCTGGTTCCGGACGTCCACCGCAGCCGCGCCGCGCTGCTCAGCGCTCTCGAGGGACGGAGCGCCGTCATCGGCCCAATCCGCCCGTGGACGAAAGCCGTCGCGTCGTACCGGCGTGTGCTGCGCGCCATGGAGCTCCTGCCGATGCCGACGACCGAGCCCCTCGACACCGACGAGCATCTGGTCACGCTCGTCCTCGGCGCCGACGGCGATGCGCTCGGCGATCTGCGGGCCCGGGCACTCCAACCCCTTGCCAGCCTTCGCCCTGCGGCCGCCCGCCGTTTGGAGGAGACACTGCGCTCGTGGCTGCTGCACCAAGGGCGTCGCGACGATGTGGCCGCCGACCTCCACGTGCATCCGCAAACGGTCCGCTACCGGATGACGCAGCTCCGCGAACTGTTCGGTGAACGGCTTACCGATGCCCGCGGCGTGTTGGAGCTCGTCGTCGCCCTCGCGCTCCCCGTGCCCTGACCGGGCTCCGGTAAGCACGAGCGGTCCACGCTGCCAGCGCAAACCGGACACCGCCGGGCAATCGGTATCACCCTGATTCATAGTTGGGGCGCCGCCGCAAGCCGGGCCTGGGCGGCTCGGGTAGGGCGCCCAGCACGGTGATTTCCTCGCCCAGACGGGCACCACGAAGAAGCTCGAGGTGGTCACCGCTCCAGAAGCGGCCGGGGTCGTACCAGTTGACCGGGCGGTTGTCGGCGAGAAGGCCCATGGCCTGATAGGTGCCGGCGACAACCTCGGCGCAGTAGCTGGCCTCGACGTCGGCCGGGCGGTGAATCCGCCCCCGGGCCCAACGGCCGGCCAGGGCGAGCGTGGCCGGGAACGGGGTGCCGTCCCTACGGGCGATCTCCGTCAGCAGAGCGTCCTCCATCTCCGGGGTCACCTCGGCGTGCAGTTGGCGGAGCCAGGCGCTCTGGTGGTAGCGCTCCATCCAGGTGGTTACCGCCCCCCGCAGGTCGTGCAGCTGCACGCCCCGGTGGTAGGTGCCGCTCCACACGTCAAGCAGCGAGTGGCCCAGTTCGGCATGCCACATCAGCGGCGGGAGGTCCTCGAGTACCACCGCCACGCCCACATGGTTGACGGGGCTGTTGGTGAAAACTCGGATGGCGTGGTCGGCGGCGCTCGGGCCCCGGAACAGCCACAGGTCCCCGGTGCGCGTCAGTTCGACAGCGCCATCCAGGCTGAGCGGTTCAGCCACGGCGCACGAGGTGGAACGACTTTCCGGCCAGGCGGCGCACGCGGCGGAAGCGCTCTGGCTGAGCGGCCGGGAGGCTCACCACCGGGGCGGTATCCGCGATCGCCGCGATGGCCTCGACCCGCTGGTGCAGTCGGGTCCGCACGTCGTCGGGCGTGTAAGCCCTGCGTCGACGTTCCGATCGGACGACAGCCACGCCGGTGGCGGCGACACCGACCAGGCCGGCGAGCCCGACGATCTTCCAGACGGAACGTTTCCTCATCTTCCCGTCATCCTAGAGACGTCACACGAGCCTCCGGGCCGCTGGCCGGCCGGGGCCTGAGCGGACGGGCGTCCCACGTCGCCTACGTCGTCCCGGTCGCGTTGGAGTACACCCGTTCGGGATGAAGGAAGACGGCGGTCCGGCGCTGTTCGGCCATCACGCGATCGAACGTTCCCCAGTCGTCATGCGTCCCACCCGCAGCCCGGAAGATGGCGCGGATCAACTCAGGAAGATGGGACGGGTCGAAGCCGGCCAGAGGATCGTCTGGCCCGACAATCTCGCAGGTACCCTCAACCGCGGCCCACTCCCATCCTGTCCGGAAGACAGCCGTCGCGCGGGGCGCGCCCTCAAATTGGACAGCTTGGTCTTGCCGTAGGTGACGAAGGCCACCACACGCTCGTTCGAGACCGGGTGCGGCAGGGTGCAGGCGTTGACGACCGACGCCTGCACGCTGCCGTCGGCCCGTGTCGTGGCGATGACGGCCAGATAGTGGTCGCCTGCGGCTATGCGGTCAATGCCATTGAGGTCCATCACCGACCACTATCCCATTTGTGGAAAGCAGGGCGCGAGCGACGGTGAGAAGGCGGTGCTTTCTTGTTCATCGATCAAAGCACGTCCCATGGAGGATCGCCACGAACCGCGTATACGGGCGCTGGGCGATTAGCGTGCGCACATGGGCTTCTACCGTGAGCAGGTACTACCCCGGGCCAGCAACATGGTGGCGGAGCCCCTGATCTCTTCGCACGGTTCGGTCACAAGGGTGGCAGGTAGGTGATGGCCGCCGTGACCTACCGACATCCTGAGGCGTTGGCCTCGCCGCAGTGGCTCGCTGATCACCTCGAGGACCCATCGGTCCGGGTGGTCGATGCCCGCTTCGACCTGCGGGCCACCGCCGAGGGCGTACTGGAGGCCGTCGCCGAACGGGACGCCTACAGCAAGGCTCACATCCCAGGGGCGGTGTTCGTCGACGTGATGGGCGACCTCGCCGATCCCGGGGACCCGGTCGTCGTGGTGCCACCCGACCGGTTCGAGGCCCTCATGGGCCGCCTCGGGATCGCCAATCACAGCACCGTCGTTGTCTATGACGACAAAGGTGGAACCTGGGCGGCGCGGCTGTGGTGGGCCCTGCGCTACTACGGCCACGAGCCGGTGAAACTGCTCGACGGCGGGTTCACCCGCTGGGAGGCGGAGGAGCGCCCGCTGGAGAGCGAGGTACCCGAGCCCTCGCCGACGGTCTTTCGGGCGCGGGTCCGTCCCGAACTGCGGGTCGACGCCGACCAGGTGATGCGGGCCATCGGCGATGACGACATCTGTATCGTCGACGCGTTGCCCGAGTTGTTCTTTACAGGAGAGGCCCGCCTGTACCCGAGCCACCGGGCCGGTCATATCCCCACCGCTTACAACGTGCCCGCGCCGGCCAATGTCGATCCGTCCACCCAGACCCTGCTGCCCGCCACGGAGCTTGCCCGGCTGTGGGAACCGGTCGGCCTGGGACCGGAGCGCCGCGTCATCACCTACTGCGGTGGTGGGGTGTACGCGGCCTTCGCTCTCTTTGCGCTCCATGTCATGGGGCATGAGAACGCCGCCCTCTACGACGCCTCGTGGATGGAGTGGGGCGCCGACCTCCGCCGGCCGGTGGAAACGGGCCCGAGCAGTGCGACGTATGATCGTGATCAACCGAAGGAACCGAGGGGGCATTGATGGCACGAGTGAAGCTGATCGATCCCAACCGGGCCGAGGGGCGGAGCCATGAGGTCTTCGAGCGGGTGAAGGCGTACTACAAGATGGTGCCCGGGCTCCAGCAGGCGTTGAACTATTTGCCGGAGACGACCGACGCGTTGTGGACCTTGAGCCTGAACACGGCCATGGAAGGGACCATCCGCGAGGAGCTGAAGCGGGTGTTCTTCGCGGTCACCGCCTATGAGGTCGAGTGCGAGTACTGCACCGCTGCCCACATGCTCGCTCTGATGGGCAAGAGGTGGAGCCGCCAAGAGTGCGTCGACATCATCGAGGGAAAGCCATCTCCCCGCCTCACTGACAAAGAGAACGCCGCGGTGGACTTCGCCCGGATCGTCGGCCGGCGACCGGCGGGGGTCACCGACGAGATGACCGACAAGCTACGGGCGCTGGGTTGGACCGATGCGGAGATCGTGGAGATCGTGGCCTCGGTTGCCCTCATGCGCTATACAACCACAGTGGCCAGTGCTCTCGATGTACCCCTCGAGGAGGCCATGGAAGGCGTCGGCGTGAGTTGCGGGGTTCCCCTCGATCGGCTCGATAGCTAACAGTCCTCCCGGAATCACCTGGCGAGGTGGATCCGGATACCGCCACGCGAGCCGGATCGGGGTTTGCCAACCGGTGGCTCGGAGTTACCTGTGGACTTCGGTCTATAGCTCGACAGCGACGAGCCACTGCCGGCCAAAGCGATCCGACCGGGGGACGGTGGGGAGTTCGTCGGCGCCCGACCCCGCCGGATAGCACAACTGCAGCCGCGATGATCACAGACCCCGGGAACCCATCACCATGGGACGCAGCAGCCTACGATGAGTGGTTCGACGCGCCGTGGGGCCGCTACGCCTTCCGAATCGAACGCGCCACGCTAGAACGGGCCACCGGACCTCTCGATCGTCGGCGCGTGCTCGACGTCGGGTGTGGGACGGGCCGGTTCACCTCCGATTTAGCCGAAAGAGCCAAATCGCTGGTCGGACTGGACTTCGACCCCGCTGTGCTCAGCGTCGCAGGCCGGCACGTCCAGGCGCCTTTGCTGATCGCCGACACACACCGTCTGCCCTTCCCAGCGGGCCTGTTCGACGTGTCGGTTGCCACGACCCTCTGCGAGTTCGTCGATGATGCGCAGCACGTGGTGGCGGAACTGGTGCGCGTCACTCGTCCGGGGGGTCGGGTCGTCGTCGGGGCGCTTAACCGACGCAGCGCCTGGGGCGGCGGCGCATCGTCGACGACTCCGAGAACCACCTTGGAGCACGGCCCACCTCTTCAGCCGCAGAGAGCTGCACGCTCTCGGTCGCCCTTACGGCCGTGTGAGGCTCGACGCCGCGCTCATCGCTCCCGGCGCCTTCGTCGGACTGGAGACGGTCCGCCCGGTGCTCGAACGCATCGGATGGATCTGTCCCAAGATCGGGGCGTTCCAGGTGCTCACGATCGAACGGCCCGCACCATGAGATGGGGCCGAACCCGATCGGTATCGCTTCACGCGGTGAACCTGAACACGGCCGTTGTCCACGCGGATGACCTGCGGGGCCGGCTGCACACCCGATCATCTGATCTGAGCGGGTACGACCCATCGTTCTGGAACTCGTCGTGAACGGTCCATGGTTCGAGAGTCAACACTCTCTTATGAGGTCAGTGGAGGTGAGCGGACTCGAACCGCCGACTTCTACGTTGCGAACGTAGCGCTCTACCAGCTGAGCTACACCCCCTGGGACAATCAGATTAGCGTCGCGGGCTGGCCTGGTGTTTCGCCTGATCAGCGACCAGGTTCCACCCCAGGATCCGATGAGCCGGTGGTTCGGTCACGAGGTTGGTTGAGCCAGTTGTGACTCGCCCACTTGATCTCACACGTAGCCGCACGACCCAGGCCTATCTGCACCGTGTTTGGATCAACACCAGGCCCGACAAGAATCCAGCAACCGCACGACGAACGTCCAATGGGAGATCGAGCCACCCGGACCTTCTTGATCGCAAAGCTCGTGGTCGACTGACTTCAACAGACCCAGGGGGTTAAAGGCTGCCGCTACTGCTGGACCACACTATTCCCTCGACGGCATACGATCTACCGACTAGTCGACGCTCCACGCCGCTTGGTCAAAGTTGATCTGTACGGGCGCCTTCTCGAGAAACAGGAGCCGCCATCGAGGTGGGATAACGAGATCAGCGAATCTCCAGACGACGCGGTCACTCCAGTTGGTGCGGCGGTGCCACTGCTTTAGGAAGACTGTTCCATTACTGACTACAACTTCGCCAAGCAGTTGCAGATAGTCTGTCACCTGTTTCTTGCCCATCTCCTGTAGTGAGGAGATCGATATTGCCAAGTCAACGGTTCCCAGTCGTTCAGGCGTAGCTTCATCAGGTGACAGGAAGGCAAGCTCTCGGCCAGGAAACAGTGTCGAGAGGTACCAGCGAACCAGCGAAAGCCCTGGCTCGACATCAATGACCGTGTACCGAGCTGATGGGAAGATGCTGAGTAACCCGTACGCGGTGCGGCCGTATCCAGCGCCAATTTCAAGAATCGACGTGGGCTCCCTGCCGTTGAGTGCGCGCCGGATGGCAGCCACCTCGAGGGCGGTGTTGGCGAGGTCCTGCGAGATGGGCTGGCCATTCATGCTCACAGGCAGAGGATTGCCCAGCGTCGGTTCGCCGAGTCGCATCACTTCGGTGTCCCCATTTCGGCTTGCGTAGTCCCAGAGGAGCCGCGTCGCGAACGAGTAAAGCCAGCGGGCCTCGCCAGATCCCCGCATCGCCTCGAGCCATACGGATGGTTTGGTCTTCGCAATCAGAAAACGAATGTGTCGATTCCACGGGAGCGTGTACCAGCGCCATGGCCATGTAAAGTAATTGAATGCTTGATGGCGCTTGATGTTCTCATAACCGTGCTGATCGATCAGATCCGCATGGCGCCGACCGAGTCGCTGCCAGAACAGCGACGGGACTGAATCCACCCAAAAAATATAGTCGGACGAACCGTAGGGCTGTCAAGCTGCGACTAAGGCTGCAACGAGGACCGGCAGGCGATGATGTGCCCCATGCTCGGACCCTCCGTCGTGGAAGAGCGCGAATCTGTCCACTGGTCGGACATTGACAACGTGGCGGTACCGGTTCCGGAAAGTCGATTGCGAATACGTGACCGCCAGGCTAAGTGGCTGACCCTGTATGACAGCTCATATCTGATGCGGCACATTGCTCGTCCCGCCAATGTACGAACCAGCTCATGTCACCGTTCCTCTCCCATTGTGGCTTGCTTCTCAACCGAACACCCCGTGCTTGTGGGCGATCCAGCGTGCTGATTTGCCGAGTGCTGCCTATTCCCACGTTCAGTTGGGCTGCCTCCAGAGATGGAAAATCGAACCAGTTCTTCTCGATTTGGCAATTGGCGCAACGAGAGTGCGGTTCCACGTACACGACACGACCGACTTCGAGGTCAACCCGGAGCTCTGCCCGAGAAGATGAATGTTGCTCCAGTCTCGTCCATCGCGTCCGCACCGCGCAAGACTTCTGGTTCGAAACCAGCTTCGCGCATATGGTCCGAGAGGTCTCGTCCGAACTCGGTGAAGGTGAGAAGATCCTCACTTGCCGGAATAAACCGATAGAGCCCTCGGCCGCGTCCGTGGTATAGGGGCGGTAATAGATTGATCTGTTGACCCTCTTTGTCAAAGCCAACTCGAGCGAACGACTCCTCCCGCGTTGCCACCATCGGTACGGTGAACACGTGCCGACCCCCAGGCCGCAGTACTCTGCGGGTTTCTCGTAACGCTGCGCGGAAGTCGGGAACGTGCTCAAGCGTGTCCGATGAGAGCACAAGATCGAACGACTCGTCGGCGTACGTGAGCCGACAAATATCCTCGTTTCGAGCGCCGTCAATCACCTTCCCCAGTTGATCGGCGCCACGGTATTCGGAGAACGAGAGATGAGGTAGCCGGGCGAGAAACGTGTGGAGCGATCCCATTGAACCGATCGTATTGATTTCCGCAATGTCAAGGCTTCGGAACCCTTCTTGATCGACCAAGCCGGCCATTGACCTGAGGCCGTCTCCGTAGAGCAAGAGCAGCGCATCCGCCATGTTGCGTACACGGAGGCTGGAACAACAGAAGCGGCAGAACAAGCTCTCACGGCGTGCATACGCGGCGGCCACAGTCGCGTCGGTAAAGGTCGCGAATTGATCAACGGGGATAACCCAGGAATTGAAGTTGAACTTCGTCTCAGTACCGCAAACGCTGCACCACCCAGATTCGTCGTGACGGTGATCCCGTATCGGACGCAGATTGAGCAAGATGGGGCGGCCAAATCGAGCTTTCGCCCAAGCGATAAGACTAGCGGGCGTGTTCACTTGGAATGACGCACTTCGGTCGTCATGCCTTGAACGGCGCGTCTTCCAACGAGTACACAGTCACTCTGGCGCAATCGTGCATTGTCGTTGATGACCATGCGCAGATAGTTGCACAACACGCTTGAATTTCGCAATCGCTCAATTGGGCGTCGGATCCATCAGGAGCCATTCAATGAGTGGGACCAATCGTTGCGGTCGATAGCTGGCACATGGGATGACGGGCTTGCGGCCGCTCCAACTCTCTCGATCAGATTGCTCAAATCTGGACTCACAGCGACGCCACGCTCGGAGTTCGATCTCAAGCCGCGTCATTGTCCGACACTGCCCGAGCCCGGACGATCGAACGCACGCCAGAGACTCTGGATGCCATCCTCCAACAGCACCCGTGGCGCCCAACCGGGCACGACAGGGGCGACATCCCAGGGGTCCATCATCTCCCGCCACCGGTATCCCCTGCTGGCCCACGCCACGGGCACATTCCGGCCAATGATCCGTTCGATTCGATCGACAAGGTCCCGTAAGCGCAACGGTGCTCCCGAGGTGACGGCGTAGCACGGCGGAGGCGAGGCGGAAGCCGGTGAGAACGGTCGCGCCACCGCCAGGCAGGCGCTGACCGCGTCATCGATGTGAACGAGGTCGATCAGCTGGTGGCCAGGACTGACGGCGAGCGGAACCTGCGTGGCGGCAGCCATCAGCAGAAGGTTGACCAGCTTAGGACGCCGGTCGGCGGGCCCGTACGTATCAAAGAACTTCAACGTCACAACTCGGAGGTGGCCCGACTCCACGTAGTATTGCAGGATGTCTTGAAACGCCTGTTTCGTTGCGGCATAGAGGGCAACTGGATGATACGAGCTGCCACCCGCGTTCTGCCAGTATGAACCGGCGTTGACAATTTGGCAGTCGCCCACAGCGGCGAGGGCGTCAGCCAACCGTGTCCCGAAAAGTAGATTGTCATTGATGAGGGGTCTTATGTCCGTATCGGAATGAGATCCAACGTAGTAGCCCGCCATATGGAAGCAGACATTCGGTCGGGCTGCCTCGACAATCGAGTGCAGGGGTGCAAGTCCGTCGTCGACGTGAACCACCGACGGCAGCTCGACGAGGCCGTCAATCCGTGAGCTCGGCCGTACGATGACGTGTACGTTCCAACCGTCCTCGACAAGCCGCCTCGCGAGTGACCCTCCCACGAAGCCGGTAGCGCCAGTAATCAGAGCTCGGCGGCCCTCGAGGGAAGAGCCTGGCGTGACGTCGTGGTTCATAGAACAACGAGAAGTACTCGGCGAATACCGGCAACGCTACGTCGCGTGGCGACACTCAGGGTCCTGAAACCGCGAGAGAATGGGCCCGGAGTCCGGCGGTTGCCCAGCCCGGCCACTCGAGTCCGCAAGGCGGTGCTCAACTGCGGGGGCGAGCCGACCCTGAGATCGACACCGCCGTCCGACGCTGCCCTGCTGGTTCGGTTGACAGAATTTCTCACGCTCCGCCGGTGGGTCCAGGAAGACCAGGCCTCAAAATACACGGTTGCGTGAGCGGTCAAAAGGACGCTGAGGTCGAAGCTTAGGGACGCTGGCATCGTGGTCGTCGACGTGGCCGGCTTGGAGGCTGCCTCAGGAGACCGGGATCCGACCTTCGACCCGATCACTGGTGCTCCGAAACCCGACTCTCGGGACTTCGCACGCGGGCCATAAGGGCACGAATCCGCATATACCGGTAAAGAAACCTACGCGCTCTGGCCAACAACCACGCTCGTGTCGCACCTAGCCGGACGTCGGGAGCCGATATGTGTTCGGGATAGCGACGACCTAAGTCCGAGAAGAATGCTTTTAGCTCGCGCGCTTGGCCAGCAGCCAAGGCTGCGCTCAGCTGATGAGGACTAACACGAAAAGAACAGAGGACCCGGCTGTCGAGCACTGCGTCACTGCGCCGCAGGCAGCGCATGTACAAGCCGAAATCGATGGCATAGAGCCAGCGGGGATCGAACAGAGGCTCGGGAAGCACCGAACGACGAATCAGTACGCTCGCCGGCTCACCGAGCAGGTTCGCGCCTGCCCTGGTACAGGCGCGCGCAAGTGCGCCACCGTCAACCACTTGCGTTCCTCCTGGCTTGGTCAGATGGCCAAGCCCTCGCGCCTTGATGAGCACGTCGTCCTGGTCGTCGATTATCTGACGCCGTCCACCGGCCACGACGGCCGTCGGGTATCGCAGCAACAAATCGGTCTGCACCGCGAGACAGTCCGGAAATAGCAGGTCGTCGTGGCAGACGATCTTGACGAGCTCGCCTTTCACAGCGGCGATACCCCGCTCCCAGTTGGCGGGCAAGCTGAGCTGCTCGGCAGGATTGGGGAGTATGCGAACGCGAGGGTCGTCGAAGGAACGCGCGATCCCGGCGGTTCCATCCGTCGACGCGTTGTCGGAGACAACGACCTCGATGTTCCGGTACGTCTGGTTAAGGACGGAGGCCATGCACGCCTCAAGGTGACGTTCACCGTTGAGGACGGGAATGACTACGGAGACCAGTGGCTCAGTGCTCACCATGCCTCCGACCGACCTTCCTCACGTGATCGTCCGCCAAACAGGTAGTTCGAGTCGCCGCCCCCATTGATCCGGAATCACACATCTTCCAACTTTAGCGGAGCGCAAGACACAGGGATCGTTCGGTGCGGCGTGAACGACCACTGCGGCCATTGGTTCCGATCAGCTTCTGGGCCTCGATCTCGACGAATCTCCGTCAGCACCCACGACGTTCCCTCGCAGAGGGGACCATACGACGCATGTCGGGTTCCGGTCACCGACGAGGTCATTCGCAGATCCCGAGTCTGCCACCCGTCGTTTGGCGACGCTGCGGTGATCACCGTGACCGGGCGCTTCGTGATCCACGGCAACTGGGCGAGCACCGTGGGGATGGATGGCGCCAGCGGGGTAATCGAAGAGTCTTCACGCAAGGGAGGAGATCCGAGCCGGGCAATACGCACCTCCTGCGGACGAGGCGAGAAGCATCGCTCTCGAGCCCTCCTAACCGCCGACCTCCCGGGTGACGCCCGCCAGCAGATGAGCGAATACGACATTCCGACCGAACGAGGAGGAAGCGCCAACCAATGTGTCCACGCTATTCTCACCCTGATAGCCGGGCACGAGAGTCGAGATCGCGTGCTCGGCAAGGCTCGTCAGCCACGGCCACGACCAGCGGGATAGCGGCGGCTCACACGCACGCGAGCCTTGTGCCGTCCCACGCATCACACTTGTACGAAGTCACGAGTCCCGGACAGGAGCCGGGCGCGACGGGGGTGCGGATATAGTCAGCGGACGAGAGTGTGCGCTCGTAGGGGGAGGGGCTCGGTTTCAGATGAAGGTCGTGATTCTTGCCGGCGGGTTGGGCACGCGGCTCTCCGAGGAGACCGCCGTGCGTCCAAAGCCGATGGTCGAGATCGGCGCGAAGCCGATCCTCTGGCACATCATGAAGATCTACGCAGCGCATGGGCTCACTGATTTCCTTGTCTGCTGCGGGTACAAGGGCTACGTCATAAAGGAGTACTTCTCCAATTACGCGCTCCACGGCTCCGACGTGACGTTCGACCTGAAGCAAGGGAGCGTCATCGTCCACCACAGCCAGGTCGAGCCCTGGACGATCACGCTTGTCGACACCGGCGACGAGACTCAGACTGGGGGGCGCCTCGCGCGAATGGCGCCCTACCTCGACGACAGGGACTTCGCTTTGACCTACGGCGACGCTGTTGGGGCCATCGACATCGGCGCCTTGGTGGCCTGTCATAAGGCTGAAGGCACCCTGGCTACGGTCACCGCGGTGCGACCACCGGCGCGGTTCGGCGCGCTCGAGACCCGCGACAACCGTGTAACCCACTTCAACGAGAAGCCTGCCGGAGGTGATGCCTGGATCAATGGCGGGTTCTTCGTCCTGTCGCCCGGCGTCATGGACTACATCGACGGCGATTCCACAGTCTGGGAACAGGGGCCTCTCGAGCGGCTTGCCGCAGAAGGACAGCTTACTCCCTATTATCACGAGGGCTTCTGGCAGCCGATGGACACCCTCAGGGACCGCGATCATCTTGAGTACCTCTGGTCAGGTGGGCGAGCACCATGGAAGATCTGGAATGACTGATTGGTGGACGGGCCGCCGCGTCCTCATTACCGGCCACACAGGTTTCAAAGGATCTTGGCTCGCCCTCCGACTGTCTGAACTTGGCGCCGAGGTCACAGGAATCGCGCTCGACCCCGAGTCCGAGGACGGTGCCTTCAACCTCTTGGCTCCCTGGAGCAGCCTCCGTGACGAGCGTCTTGACCTCACCCAATCCGACCTCGGACCAGCGATCGCCCGCGCAGAACCGGAGGTGGTATTCCACTTTGCCGCCCAGTCCATCGTCTCGCGGGGTCTCCAGGATCCCGCGGACACATACAGAACGAACGTCATCGGGACCGTCCGCCTGCTCGATGCATTGCGATCGCTTGAGCGCCCGGTGACATGCGTCGTCGCGACCACGGACAAGGTGTACCGGAACGACCACTCCGGCCGACGCTACGACGAGTCGGAGCCCCTCGGGGGAAGCGATCCGTACAGTACGTCGAAGGCGTGCGTGGAGCTCGTATTGGAGCAATGGAGGAACAGTGAGAACAGAGACCTGCGCCTGGTCTCGGTTCGGTGTGGAAACGTCATCGGTGGAGGGGACCGGTCCTATGGGCGGCTCATACCCGATGTCGTGCGGTCTGCGCGGACGCGTGAGCCACTCCAGCTCCGGGCCCCGTCGGCGTCTCGGCCCTGGGTGTTCGTCTTGGATGCACTAGAGGGCTATATTCAGGTTGCCAAGTCCCTATGGTGCTCGGAGTCCTTCGTGCCAGCGTTGAACATCGGTCCGCCCGCGGGATCCCACGTTGTGACGGTCTCGGACCTAGTTCGCCTGGCCGCGCACGCCATAGACGAGACGATCGTCATCGTCCCCGGCGACTCTGTTCCCGTGGAAGACGTTCCGCTCCAACTCGATAGCGGACTGGCCGAGAGGGTCATCGGATGGCATCCGCGACTCACCATTGAAGAGTCGGTCGCCTGGACCGCGCAGTGGGAGCGAGCGGCGATCGAAGGGCGTGACATGCGGAGCGTCGCCGTGGCCCAGGCCCGCCAGTTCGACGACCTGGGCCGGTGAGCACCACGGGGTACTGTCGCTCTTGCGGCGCCCCCTTGAAGGATTCGTTTATCGACTTGGGAGAGCAGCCGCTGGCCAACGACTTTCGGCAGGAGTCGGATCATGAGGCCCTCGAACGTCACCCGCTCCACGCGTGGATCTGCGCAACATGCATGCTCGTGCAAATCTGGCCAACCGTACCGCCGGAACGCCTGTTCACGGAGTATTCGTATCTGTCGTCTACTTCGTCAACATGGCTTGAGCACGCGCGGGAATTCGCCCGTGGCGCTATCGAGCGGCTCAGCCTGAACTCACAAAGCCGAGTGGTCGAGATCGCGAGCAACGACGGCTACCTGCTCCGGAACTTCGTTGAGGCAGGCATTCCCTGTCTCGGTATCGAGCCCGCCGAGAATGTAGCCGAGATAGCACGGCGCGATGGTGTCGACACCCTGTGCGAATTCTTCGGAGCGACGGTGGCCGCTGAGCTAGTCCACCAGGGATCGCCGGCAGACCTCGTCGTCGCCAACAACGTGCTGGCACATGTGCCGAACCTCCCCGACTTCGTGACAGGGCTGGCAACCCTTGTCACCGTAGGAGGTCTGGTGTCGATCGAATTCCCCGGTATTTCGACGCTTCTCTCTGGCAGCCAATTCGACACGATCTACCATGAGCACTGCTTCTACCTGTCCCTCACATCGTGCCAATCCGTATTGGCTCGTGGTGGCCTCCGGGTTGTGGACGTGGAGAGCCTTCCCACGCACGGTGGGAGTCTACGTGTCTGGGCAGCTCGGCTGGATTCGTCGCAAGTAGCTTCGGAGTCGGTCGACCAGGCGCTTCAGCGAGAAGCCGATGCCGGATTGGATCGGATGGCGACATATCACGAGGCAGCCAGGCGGATGCGCGCCAGAGCGAACGAGATCGAAGCCTTCGTGCGGAGTCACGTCGAGGCCGGCGCCATCGTGGCGGGTTACGGTGCAGCTGCCAAGACGACCGTCGTGGCAAATTTCTGCAACCTGGGCGCCAGGGAAATTCGTTACGTCGTTGACCGCAACCCTCTCAAGCACGGTTGTCGTATCCCCGGCACATCGATCCCGGTGCTCGGCGTCGAACATCTGCGCGACGAACCGCCCGATGTATTGGTGATCTTCCCTTGGAACCTTGCTCGGGAGATCATCGACGAAGTGGCCGCCGACCTGCCAACCACATGCCGCATCGTGAGCACGATGCCCGTCGTAGAGGACCTTGCCCAGGGGACAAGATCGTGACCAACCCCCAGATACCCGGTCTCCGCGCAATCGATGCACCCGGTGCCAGCGACGAGCGAGGCTCCATGCGACGCTTCTTCGACGCCGAACTGTTCCACGCGCTGAAGGTCGACGTGAGGCCGGCCCAGGTCGCTGTGGCCCACAATTTGTTGGCCGGCACCCTCAGAGGGCTGCATTACCAAATCGACCCCGCCAAAGACGCCAAGGTCGTCTGCTGCACCCGGGGCCGGCTCTTCGACGTGGCCGCCGACCTTAGGCGGGGATCGGCAGGGTTCGGTGCATGGCAAGCCTTTGAACTCTCCGCTGACAACCCGAGAGCCCTGTTCATTCCGGCCGGGTGCGCCCACGGCTATCTCACTCTAGAGCCCGATACCGACATTCTCTACATCATCGGCGCTTCGTACGGCGAAGAGCTGCAACGTGGAGTCCGCTGGGACGACCCGACACTCAACATCACTTGGCCGTTTGAGCCTCACGTGCTGTCCGAGCGAGACAGTCAACTCCCTCATCTAGCGTAGAGCCCTTGGACACGTCCGCCTACGGGGACGTTGGCTCCTTCGCCGAGCGACCGAGTCGTCAATTCGAGTTTGCGGGCGATTCGTACTCATACGAGACGGGACACCCACACACACGGTGGTGCATTCAAGAAACATGACGGTGGCTGTGCACGTCACTTAATCGGCGTTCAGCGACCAGGCAACGCCTCAACAGCTGTTCGCCCCCGAGCAGAAGCGTCCAAGATGTCGGTCAGCACCCACCGCATGCCTTCGCTGAGCGTCGTCATAGGGTGCCGGTCGAGTTCCGGCCACACCGACGAGGTCATTCGCAAGTCACGAGCCTGCCGCTGGGCGTTTGGCGACGCAGCGGTGATCACGCTCACCGGACGTTTCGTGATCCAACGCAATTCGGCGAGCACCGTGGCAACGGTCACCGGCTGCTGCGAGCTGAGGATCTTTACGACGGAGGGCGCCGTGTCGGAGCGCGATGCCTCGAGACGGAGGCGCGCCAATCCGTCGGCGGCGAGTCGGCCTGCGTCCTTGGCGAACAGATAGTCGCGGATCGTGTCAAGAGGGACGTACAGGATCAACGGTTGTCGGTTGAGCACCCGCAGGCACACTTGGGTGATCAGTCCTTGGCTCTTGGAGAGATTCTGGCCGGGACCGTAGAGGTTGGAAAATCGCCCGATCAGCAGCGGAGTGGCGTTCTTCCTACTCCAGCTCAATGCGAGAGACTCTTGCTCGAGCTTGTTCCAACCATATGGGGCTAACGGCGCAACCGGAGAATCTTCACAGAAGGGAGGTGATCCGACCCCGGCGTAAACGCCTCCTGCGGACGAGGCGAGGAACATCGCACCCGAGCTTCTTCCCTGCCCGCAGAGCTCCCGGGTCACCCCAGCCAGCAGGTGAGAGAATGCGCGGGTCTCCTGTTCGAGCTCCGAGGAGCCAGAACCGACGACGCCGGCCCCGGCGCACCATGCGATCTGCCACGGCGAACCACCGACCTCAGCGGCGAAGGCTCGGCAGGCTGTTGACAACTCGCGTTCGACTGCGTCTGGATCATCCCAGGTGAAGCGAAGACGTGGATGCCACGTGGCGCCCTTCGCCCTGAGGGCCAGCTCGACGTTCCGACCGAGCAGACCCCCCCGGCCGATCACCCACGAGATCACTGTCATTCCACGGGTAGGGGATCGACCGCGTCTGTGGCGTCGCGGTGCAGCGGACCCGTCCCCGGGTCTGCGGTGATCAGGTACAAGGGCTTGCCCATCGCCATCCGGACAGCGGCTCCCACGTACTCGGCCACGACCCCGACCGCCAGGAGGTTCATGCCTCCGAGCAGTAGCACGATCACGGTAACTGATGTCCAGCCCGGCACGTTAACGTGACCCGCCAGCTTCTCGATGATCAAGACGAGCGCGAGAACGACACCCGCGAATCCGGCGACCACACCGGCGAGGGACACCAGGCGCAGAGGTCGCGGGCCCATCGTGATTACGAGCTGCCAGAAATGCGACAACAGTTTCCGGTACGAATACCCCGAAGGGCGATCGGAGCCCTGCCTGAATTGAACTGGGCAGAGGGCAGTGCGACCGAACGTCCAGCTGAGAGCGGCGTCGAGATACACCCCAGGTCCGACGTAAGCCGCCGCTCCCCGCCCGATCTCTCCCAGCATCAGCCGGAAGCTGCTGAACTTGACGAGCCTCCCATCTGCCAACACAAGCCTGGCGGTAGCCTTCGCCACGCGAGACGCGAGGTTACGGAGCACACCGTGCGGCGGAGTCTTCGCCGTACCGTATACGAGCTGCGCATCGTCCTCGAGGGCGACATCGAGCATGCGTCCGATGTCGCCGGGATCGAACTGGCCGTCCTCGTCCATTGTTACGATCCACTCGGAACCGGTAGACGACATGCCCGCGATCGTTGCGGCATGCTGGCCGAAGTTCCTGGACAGCCACACCGGGCGGACGAATGGGGTCGTGGATACCAGCCGCCGGATCACCACATCTGACCGATCGGGCCCGCCGTCGTGGACGAGAATGACCTCGGCGACGCGCATCGGATGTCCGTGCGGCGTGCAACTACCCTTCGTCAGCGGGCGCAGCTCCTCGATAAGCGCGTCCAAGGTATGCTCACCCTGATAGACGGGCACGACGATCGAGATCGTGTGCTCGGCCACGGCTCGCTCGTCGACTGCGGCCACGGCTTGCAGGATAGCGGAGCAGCTCGCAGGCAGTCGAGCCCTGTCGCCCGGTACGAATGCCCTGCGCGGAAGTCTCGTGTCCGAGAGGGGAACTCGACACGACCAGCCCGGAGCGGTCCAGAATCTGGCCGACGGCATCGAGCGTGCGTATGAAGTCCGGATCTGACCGGAAACCTGACTTCACGTTTCGGACACCCCCGACGGGTTATCTCGGACTCGCTGGGCGGCACCTTCGGACGAACGCCTACCGACCCCTGAGGCGCGGAGGAGTCTCGGCGAACCACAATCACTTGCCATCCGGTTTGCGCAGTCGAGGACACGAGCGGTGGGCAGAAATGGATGCCACCGCCGCAGGGCCTCAGAGTCGCGGCTGATGTGTGTTTCGGCTCCTTGGAGGAGCAGTAATCGGGCGGGCAGAAACGCAGCGATGCTTGGCACAGTTTCCAAAGCTCCGATACAGAGCGAATTGCGTCCTGTCCCTCGACTGCGACCACTCCGGGTCAACGACTGCACCGAAAAGACGAACGTGCGTTCGCGTGGCGCATAGGCCCCAAACCGATAGTGCTCATCGAGGCTCAGAGCCAGCTGCGCTGGTATATGCAGACAGCGGGGGTGAGTAGCCGATAGCCGCAAGGGAACGCAACTGAAGTGGCAGATTGCCTTCTCCTCCGACTGACCTTGCGCGCGGCGGTTGTCATCACAATCTGTGTACGATCACTTGATCCTAAGGCCGGCGGGGGGTAAGAGATGGGTGATGCATCGCTGGGGGCTCAAAGTCCGGGGCCCGCTATCTCGATTGGCATCGGTCTCGGGGCGCAACCTCGTAAGGTCGACATGGGTGGGCAGAAGAGCGCCCTGACCTGGTCGCGAAAGCACGCAATTGGTGACTCGAGGTCGGTGCCCCTGATTCCTCGGCAGGACTCAAGGCAGAACCCTCTGGTTCACCCACCTTCATGACCGAGGCAGTCCAAGTGCAGCACGTTGATCCGGCTCGTGACGGTCCTTCCGCGGCCGAGCCGAAGGCACGATGGGGAACACCCTGGTGGGTAAGCATCGGGAGCTTCGCCTCAGCAACTGCCCTCTGCCTTTGGCTCGGGTACTACGTCATGTTCAATTCCTTTGGCGAGTGGGACGACGAGGGCTACTTGCTGATCACCTTGAAGGCCTTCACGCACCATGGGGGTCTGTATACCCACGTATACAGCACATTTGGGCCATTCTATTTCGAAGTCTTCTCGACGATCTTCACTTGGTTGCCGGTGACGCTCGACAACGGTCGGGTGGTAACGCTGGTCGTGGTGCTTCTCGCCAGCATTGGCTTTCGGTGTGGCCATCCAAATGTTCACGCGGAACCTTCTCGCAGGAGTCGCCACGCAGATCGGCACCTTTGTTCTGTTGATCCTCTCGTTCGTAGATGAGTCCATGCACCCCATGATGCTGGCGTGGCTGTTGCTTGCGGTCGCGCTCATTGCACTTGCTCTGGTTGCAAGAGGCAAGCGGACCGTGGGCTGCCTTATTCTCGGTGCCACCGTGGCCGCATTAGTGCTAACGGTGGTGAATGTAGGGACATTTGCGGCCATTGCCTTATTGTTTACGGGGTTCGCCCTAGGCCCCTCGGTTCGGGAGACGCGCATTCTGGCCGTGGCTGCAGCAGTCCTGTTCGTGGCTTCCCCATTTCTGCTCATGGTGGTCGCCGGAGGACATTAGTACGCAGTCGTGGGCAATCAAGTACTCCCTCATCGTGGCGATTTCAGCGGCTGGAGTCGTCGTAACGACCCTCGACAAGCGTCATCAGGGACTTGTCCACGTCAGTGACGCCTACCGGTTCATCCTCGGTGGCGTACTTGCTGGGTGCAGTGGTCGTCAGCCATCGCCTTTCTGTTCGGAACGCGACCGTTAGACCTCGTCCACGGCGTGTTTATTGACCCGGCCCACTTCTCGAACACGTTTACCATTCGTCTTCCGGTGTCGGCGTGGGTGGACGTGTGGGGAGCAGTCTGTCTCGCCGGGGCCCTCTTGTATCGTCGCTACCGGAGATACGAGTCCACGGCGGGTCTTGTCGATACGTGCATCCACTTCGCCGCAGGATCGGTGATTCTCTACTGCGCCATAACGCAGGGCCAAGCCTATCCGCCCTTCGTTGTCAGCTTCACTGTTGCACTTCCACTCCTCTTCTTCGCTGCTATCCCTCCGGTCGGGGCAAGCGATTCAGAGAGGATTGCTCGAGTGGCGGTGGCGTCCTTAGCCGTGCTCGAAGGGTTGCTCGCGTATCCGGTCGCGGGGGCCCAAGTGAAGTGGTGTTCACTTCTGAGCGTGCCCGCCGGCATGCTTTGTGTCCACGACGGTGTGCGGCAATTGCGTCCGGCCCTCGCCGCGGCGCGATGTCACTACCGACGCGTTACGGCGGCGATGCTCGTGTCGGTTCTCCTGCTCGGAGGACTGGCATGGTTGGTCTGGATCTTTGTCGGCAATCTGTCTCCCGAAAGGAGCAATTACCGGGCCAACACCCATGTGACGCTCTTAGGCTCAGACATGATTCGTCTTCCTGCCGTCCAAACCAGAATCCTGGAGTCGCTTTCGCAAGCGATCCGTGCCAATTGCTCCACATTTGTCGCTGTGCCTGCCTTGGACAGCCTTTACTTTTGGACCGACGAGAGTCCTCCAACGGACTGGTTCAATGTGTGGTTCTACACGTTGGATGGGCCCCTTCAAAAGCAAATCGCTCACAATCTCGAAGGGCGCCCTCGATCTCGATTCTGCGTCGTGGACAATCCCTTTTGGTCGGCCTTCTGGGCTCAGGGACACGTTCTTCCTCAACTGCCACTGGCGCGCTTCGTTGGGAGATTCAGGCGGGAGAACGGCCCTCCTCTGGTGTTCGGCGGCTACCGACTTTACGTGTCCCATGACACAACGGTGAGCGGAAGCAGCCGCTGAACCCCAGCCCGGCACGAGTCTGACGGGATCGTGGCAGCGAATGTCCCCTCCCCGAGGGCGCCGAGGTTCCGGAGCCCGCCGTTGGCTGGATCCACAGAGGGAATCCCGATCGACCACATCACCGTCGTGACGCTTCACACTCGGGCCTGCGTTGCCCGAGGGACCGCAATACTGGGCCCCGACCTTCATGGAGTGTCCTCGCGGACTGCGGCAATCGGTGCGCTTCGCCTCTCCGACCTGCTGTTTCTCTATCCAGTTTGGGTCGCTGCATATCTGGGCAGCGGCTGGGAAAAGATGGTGACAGCAAGGATCACCGCAGGAGGGCCCCTGGGGGCTCGCCGGACAACACCCTCCCCCTACGCTGGGTGCCGATGACACGGAGAAGCCGATGGGCGACCTGATCACGACGGCGAAGCGGTCCACGGGGTTGGCATCTCGATACCGGCAGGTGCGGGACCTGACCGAGGTACTGGCCGCCCCTCTGTCGCCGGAGGACCAGACGGTGCAGTCCATGCCCGACGTGAGCCCGACCAAGTGGCACCGGGCCCACACGTCGTGGTTCTTCGAGACATTCCTCCTCGAGTCGGAGTTCCACGGGTACCGACCCTTCCATCCCGCCTACGCGTACCTCTTCAACTCCTACTACGAGGGCGTCGGCGCCAGGTACCCCCGTCCTCGTCGTGGTGTCGTCTCGCGGCCCGGCGTCGCCGAGGTCGGCGAGTACCGCCGACACGTCGATGAGTCGATGAGTCGGCTCCTGGCCGGGACATTGACCCCCGAGGTCTCGGATCTGGTCGAGCTCGGTCTGCACCATGAGCAGCAGCATCAGGAGTTGCTGCTCATGGACATCAAGCACGTGCTGTCGTGCAATCCACTCCAGCCTGCGTACACCACCGTCAAGGTCGACGAGCAGCGTGAAGCACGGCCGGCCGCGTGGATCGAGCACGAAGGTGGCCTGGTGGAGATCGGGCACACCGATGGCGGCTTCGGCTTCGACAACGAGTTCCCGCGGCACAGCTCCCATCTGGAGCCCTTCGCCCTGGCCGATCGCCCCGTCACCTGCGGGGAGTGGCTGGCCTTCATGGACGACGACGGCTATCGGCGCCCCGACCTGTGGTTGTCCGACGGCTGGGCCACCGCACAGGCCGAGGAATGGGACGCCCCGCTGTACTGGTTCAAGGTGGTCGACGACTGGTGGCTGTTCACCCTGGGCGGGCCTCAACTCGTCGACCCCGCCGAGCCGGTGTGCCACATCAGCTACTACGAGGCCGACGCCTTCGCCCGCTGGGCCGGGGGACGCATGCCCACCGAGGCCGAATGGGAGGCGGTCGCCGTCGACCGGGCCCCGGTTGGCAACTTCCTCGACCTGTCGACCCTTCATCCGAGACCGACGACCCCGGGCGCGTCGCTCTTCGGCAATGTGTGGCAGTGGACCTCGAGCTCCTACAGCCCGTACCCGGGTTTTCGCCCCGCACCCGGGGCGGTCGGCGAGTACAACGGCAAGTTCATGGTGAACCAGTACGTGCTGCGGGGCGGGAGCTGCGTCACGTCGTCTGATCACATCCGGGCCACGTACCGCAATTTCTTCCCACCGTCGGCGCGCTGGCCCTTCACCGGCCTGCGCCTGGCCCGCGACAGCTGAGGCGCCATGACCTCCACCACACCGTCGATGGACGTCCATCTGAGCGCCGATGACCTGCGCGCGGCGCTGGAGAACGACGTGCGGACGGGCCTGAGCGCCGAGCACAAGTGGCTCCCCCCGGTGTGGTTCTACGACGACCGGGGCAGCCGGTTGTTCGACGAGATCACACGGCTCCCCGAGTACTACCTCACGCGGGCCGAGCGAAAGCTCCTGGAGGACCACTCGCCCGAGATCGCCACGGCCGCCCAGGCCGACACCTTGGTGGAGCTGGGCGCGGGGACCTGCGACAAGTCACGGGTGCTCCTCGACGCCATGGAGGCGACCGGAGGGCTCGCGTCGCTACGTGCCGCTCGACGTCAGCGACGGCACGCTGTGGACGGCCGCCACGGCGCTGGCGGACGAGTACCCGGGGCTCCTCGTCCACGCCGTGGTGGGCGACTTCCACCTCCACATCGACCGGGTGCCGAGCGAAGGAAGGCGGCTCGTTGCCTTCCTCGGAAGCACGATCGGGAACCTGACGCCCGACCAGCGAGGCCGCTTCCTGTTCGACCTCGACTGCATGATGGCCCATGGCGACCGCCTCCTGCTCGGCACCGACCTGGTCAAGGACCGGGCTCGCTTGCTGGCCGCCTATGACGACTCGCAAGGGGTCACCGCCGCCTTCAACCGCAACGTGCTGCATGTCCTCAACCGCGAGCTGGGCGCGACGTTTCGACCCGGACCGCTTCGAGCACGTCGCGCTGTGGAACGAGGAGGACAAGCGGATCGAGATGCGCCTGCGATCGCTGTCGGACCAGGTCGTCTCCATCGCCGACCTGTCGATCGACGTCACCTTCGCGACCGGCGAGGACCTCTTGACCGAGATCAGCTCGAAGTTCACCCGCCAAGGGGTGCAAGACGAGCTCTATGCCGCCGGCTTCCTGGTGGACTCGATGTGGGAGGCACCCGGAGGAGACTTCCTCCTCACCCTGGCGCGGCCGTACTGCTGAGCCTGCGTCGCGCCGGGGCTCACCACCCCCGCAGATCCACGGGCCAGCTCTCGAGCACGTCGTCGCCGTCCACGACATGCATGTGCTCGTGGTACGCCACGGTCGGGTCGACGTGCGACGGGATCACCCGGACGCGGTCACCGACGCGAACGGCGTCCCGGGGCGCGAACGTCAGGTGTTCGTCGGAGCAGAACCACACCTCGGCACCCTCGATGGTCGGATTGCCGTGGTCCATGCCCAGGGCCTTCACCCCGCTGTCGGCGACGGCCCAGCCCGGCGACACCGAGACGACGGTGGCGAGGATGGTCAGGGCCTGGCTGAAGGGCAGCGACAGCCTGGCGTAGGCACTGTCCATGAGGGCATACGAGCCCGCCTGGATCTCGGTGGCCCACGTGTTGAGGTCGTAGGTCCCGGTCCCGCCGGCGGAGACGAGCTCTCCCCCGACGTCGGTGTGGGCCTGGAGCAGCATCTCCATCGCCGACGGCGACCATCTCGACACGCCGGGCGCGGTCCTCCACCCCGACGACGTGGCCCTCGTAGCCCATCACGCCCCTCACGACCAGGCCGCGGGCACGAGCCGCGTCCGCCACGCGCCCCGCCGCGCCCGGCGCGCAACCGCAACGGGGCAGCCCGACGTTCACGTCCACGACGACCTCCTCGACCCCTGCCGACGCCGCCGCGGCAACGGTCGGCGTCCGAGTCGACGGCCACGGTCACGCGGGCCCCCGACCGCACCAGACGGCTGAGCCGCTCCACGTCGACCACCTCGTTGGCGAGCAGCAGGTCCGTCTCCGAGGCCGGCCCGGGCCAAGCCCTGGGCCTCGAGGGTCGTCGCACAGGTGAAGCCCCGGTGCCCATGGGCCGCCTGTCGGGCCGCCAACGCGGTGCACTTGTGCGCTTTCACGTGAGGACGAAGTCGCCCACCCGGGAGGGCGGCGGCCATGGTGGCCAGGTTGCGCTCGAGCAGAGCGGCGTCCACCACCAGTGCGGGGGTGGAGAGGTCCCCGACTCTCACCGTGCGGTGCCGGTCGGCCCCAGGCGTTCCTCGATGGCCCGCTGCAGGGCCGCCTGGAGCACCGTCGTGGTCACGTCGGCCCGGCTGCGCTCGACCACGGCCCGAAGGGCGTCGGTGGCCCGGCGCAAGCCTCCGGTGATGGCATCGGGGTACTCGATGGTGACGAGCATGTCGTAGACGTCCTCCATGGCCCGAAGCAGCTCCTCGCCACGAGCGGTCTCGCCGGCCCGCAAACGGTCGAGGAGATGGCGGCGGAGCTCCGACGCCGCCTCCGCCAGGCCGTTGAGCCAGGCCGCCAGCCCGACGTCGAGCTCACCCGGACCCGGAAGCGGCCGCCCGGCCACGAGCGCCGTGGTCAGGCGGGCCTCGGCGAGCTCCTTCTCGGCGTCGTGGAGGAACCCCGCCGCGGCCAGCCTCGGATAGGGGGCCAGCGCCTCCTGGGCCCGGCGCAGGCTCTGGTCGGCCTCGGCCACCCTGGACTCGGACTCGGCGGGCTGCAGCCGGTGCACGGCACGAATGGCCAGCCCGCAGGATCGGATGGTCTCGCGACACGCCGCCAGCGCCGCCTCCCGAGCCCGGTGCGACGCCTCGAGCTGTCGGCGCGCCTCGTCGCCGAGGCCCGCCAGATCGGCCGCTGCGCGCCTCGAGGGGCACGGCCGACGACGTCAGCGCGCGGCGCGGCGGATGACGAATCGACGGGCTCGTCGTCCACCGGCTCGGGCAGGTAGCGCAGCTTGGCGGCGCGTTCGGCGGCCCGACCCCCGAGGCGGACGATCATCACCACGTAGATCGCTGACACGACGAGGGCCACCGCCGTCAACGACGAGCAGGGGCCGCAGGACGGGGATGGCCCCGAGGACTCCGCTGCCGAAGACCACGCACGCCATCGAGGCGAGGACGTCACGGCGTCGCTTGCAGGCCTCGGGACGGAAGTAGCGGTCGGGCCGCTGCGCCGCCGACGCCACGTTGTGGACTCGGGGGGCAGGTGCGTCGGGCCGGATGAGGACGAGGCCCCGGCCCGAAGCCGACGGCTGACGGGCGAGGTGGCGTGACGCGTCCGTCGGGCAGCAGAGGTCATGAGCCGGAAGGCGGGGGGCACCACCGCGGGCCCGGTGCGCCGGAGCACGCGCAGGTGCTGGTGGAACTCTCCGATGGAGTCGCCCGACCGGCGATCCAACTCTCCGTCGGAGAAGGCTCGGTGCGAGCACCGCCGCCCAGACCACACCAAGGATCAGGAGGACCACGATCGTCAAGAACCCCTCGATCTACCTTCCGATGTCGCTCGACCTTACTGAAAAGTGCACCAAGACGGGTGGATCGTGCGGGACTGTCCGTGTCTCTGACCTGTCGGTTCAGCCCGCTCCGGCGCCGCCGGGCGATGCCCTGGCGGTCCACCGGTCCCCCGAACGCTCGACGGTCACTGCGACGTCGAAACAGGCCGACACCGCGGCCGACGTCAACACCGTCGGCGCCGGCTCCGGCACGCACGATCCGGCCTCGCGCGCAGCAGGGCCACGTGCGTCGTCCCCGGGGGGATCTCCTCGACGTGGTGGGTCACGAGCACGAGCGGGGCGGTGCCCGGGGCGGCCGCCAGGGCGGCGAGACGTGCCACGAGCCGCTCCCGGGCACCGAGGTCGAGACCGGCGGCGGGCTCGTCGAGGAGCAGCAGCTCGGGCTCGCCCATGAGCGCCCGGGCCAGGAGCACCTGCTGGCGCTCGCCCTCCGAGAGCACGCCGAACTCCTGGTACGGAGATCGGGCCCAGCCCGGATTCCGCCAGCAACCGCTCGGCCCGAGCGTGGTCGTCCGGGCTCGTAGCGGTGCCACCACGGCTCGAGCGCGGCGTGACGCCCGGTGAGCACGACGTCGTGCGCGCTGAGGGTGGGCCGCAGGCTGCGCAGGATCGCCTGGCTGACAAAGGCCACCCGGGTCCGCAGGGCACGGGCGTCGGTCCGCCCGTAGCGGGCCCCGAGCACCTCGACGGTCCCCCGGGTGGGCAGCAGCCGCATGCCCGCCACGTGCAGCAGGGTCGTCTTTCCCGAGCCGTTGGGCCCGAGCACGGCCCAGCGCTCCCCCGGCCCGACCTCCCAGTCGATGTCGTCGAGGATGGCCCTGCCGTCCCTCACGACCGCCACGCCGCGCAGCTGCACCGCCGGCACCGGGCCCCGAGGGGACCTCAACGACCCGGCAGGCGCCTCGCCACCCGGCCTGCCAGCCCGGACACGCACTGGTCCCAGGTCCTCTCGCCCATGAGCCAGAGCCACACCTCGCGGCGATAGGAGATGATGACGTCGACGAACGCCTCGCGGCCCATGCCCGACCGGCTCGAGCGCGGGCCTCCACCGCTCCCACAGCCACACACCGACGCAGACGTCGTCGGAGAAGCCTTCGCGCCAGTCCGTCCCCGCCAACAAGGCGTCGCGCAATGCGTCACGCATCTCGGTGGGCTCGTCGGGGTGGTCGAGACGGAGGCCCTCGGCCGGTTCGACCACGCTCATGGTGTGGAGCTCATGATCGCCTTGTCACCGGTCCCGGACGACCGGGGCGCGGTCGGTGCCGCTGTAGTTGCCCAGGTGCTCGGCAAAGTCGATGAACAGGGGCCCGTCGGGGTCGAGCTTCCGCTGCAGCGTCCGCTCGGCGATCCGCTTGTCCAGGTTGTCGAGCCGGACGAGCGCTTGGCGATCGTCGAGGTCCCGGACGTCGAGGCGCCCCCGAGCGCGGTCGAAGGCGAGGCGGCCGACCTCGGTCCGCACCAGGACGCTCGACCACCCGGCCAGTGACCCCACGCTCCCGATCGAGAGATCCGCGCTCCGACCGAGGAAGTCGGCGCACTCGTCGCAACCCTTGAGCGCGGCGCCGTGGAAGTCCTTCACCGGCTCGTCGACGGCCACCGAGCCGTCGCGGTACTCCACGATCATGCGGCCGTGGATGACGTCGACCTTGCTCACCCGGTCGAGGTCGAGGCCACGCTTGTCTCGCAGCTCCCGCAACATGAGCGCCTCGTAGTCGAAGCTCTTGGTGCACAGCAGCGCGATCGTGAGGGCCACGGCGTCGATGCGGTGCGCCCCCGTCGGCCACCGGCGGGCCTGCATGGCCCGGATGCCCTGGATCTCGCACGGGGTCCCGACGACGGCGAGCCGCGGCTTCGGCGGGAGGTCGTAGCGGCTCAGGTCGAGCTCGGCCAGTGCCATGGTCTGGTTGTAGAAGCTCCCGGCGGCGTCGATGATCTCCTTGGCCGTGGTGGCGACGGTGGCGATCCCCTTCCAGGGCTCGTCAGGGTTGCCGCTCGGGCGCGACACCAGGGCGCCGTCGATGTCCCCGCCCGCGAGCAAGGCCAGCAGCAGGGCCGTCACCACGCCCCCGTCCTGGACGTCGTCGGCGGGGGCCCCGGCCCGCACCGCGTACTCGCCGATCACCGCGCCGAGGCCGTCACCAGGGGGGCCACCGGTCAACTTCCAGTACGTGTCGGCCGAGTCGGACTTCACGACGACGGGGACTTCACCGGCCTCTGATTCGGAGGTCGACGGCGGCCACAGCGCTTCGTAGCGCAAGCCCACCGCGGGGACAGAAGTCCCAGCACAGCGAGCATCCCGTGCACATCTTCACCAGCTCGGGCAGGCCGCTGTCGTTGTTGACGCCGATCGAGTTCGACGGGCAGACCGCCACACAGGTGCCGCACTGGATGCAGCGGTCGGCGAAGACGACCCCGGCCTCGAGCTCCCAGAACCAGGTCTTGCCGGGCGGCTCGACGATCCCGTTCATCTCGTCGCGGATCCGGAAGCCCTTCATCGGTTCGCCACCGGCGCGTGATCCGTGTCGAGCCCGGCCAGCGTGGCCGCCAGTTCCTCGTTCGGCACCCGGCGGGCCCAGTTGTGGAACGGCTCTCCGTCGCGGCGCTCGGACTGATAGCGCCGGACGGTGCGCAGCAGCGCGTCGGGGACGTCGTCGACGGGTCGGGCGTTCTCGACCCAGTCGATGAAGGCCGAATCGGGGCCCGAGCGACCCTCCCATCCCGATGTCGACCGCCTCGACGATCCGCTCCCCCACATGCGCGACATCACCCCGGAAACCGATGTCGGCGATCTGCGGCTGGGCGCACGAGGCCGAGCAACCCGAGAAGTGCATGCGGATGACCCCGGCGTCCTCGCGCCGCGACCGATGCTCGGTCCGCCGCGGGGCGCTGCCCGACGGGATCGTCGGCCAGCTCGGAGTCGAGCCAGCGCGCCCACTGTCACGGCACGCTCTTTGGTCTCGACCACGGCGAAGCGGCAGAACTCGCTGCCCGTGCAGGCCACGACGCCCCGCTCGAAGGGACCGGGGAACGGCGAGTACTTCTGGAGCAGCTCCTCGCCGAGCAGCGCATCGACCTTGTCCTCGGGCACTCCGGTGAGCACGAAGTTCTGGTCGGTGCCCAGGCGAACCGTCCCGTCGCCGTAGGTCCTGGCCAGGCGGGCGGCCTCGACCAGCTCGATGCCCGACATCCGCCCCACGGGCACCGAGCACCCGACGTAGCGCAGTCCCGGCTCGTGCTGGCGATGGACACCCACGTGGTCACCCCGGTAGCGGGTGGTGAGCTCCTCGCCGGCCGGGACGAGCTCGAAGCGGGCACGAGCCGCCAGCTCGGCCCGGAATTGCTCGGGCCCGAGCTCCTGGACCAGATACCGCATGCGGGCCAGGCCCCGGCTCTCGCGGTTGCCGAGCTCGCCGAAGAGCTGGGCGATGGCCCGGGTGATCTCGACGGCCTGATCGGGCCGCACGAATACGTCGATGTCCGACGCCATGCGCTCGCCGTCGGAGAGGCCGCCGCCGGCCAGGACGTTGAACCCGACCGTCCCGTCAGCGGCGCGCGCCGGCCACATCCCGATGTCGTTGATCTCCGCCTGGGCACAGTCCTCGCGGCATCCCGTCACGCTCATCTTGAACTTGCGGGGAAGGTTGGCGTACTCGCGGTTCCCGGTGAAGAAGTCCGAGATCGCCCTGGCGACCGGCAGGGCGTCGAAGACCTCCTCGGCGTCGACTCCCGAGACCGGGCACGACGACACGTTGCGGGCCGAGTCGCCGCACGCCTGCACCGTGGTGAGCCCGACGTCGGCGAAGCGCTCCCAGATGCGGGGCACGTCCGCGATGCGGATCCAATGGATCTGGATGGTCTGGCGGGTGGTGATGTCGGCGTACCGGTTGCCGAACACCGCGCTGTCGTCGGGGCCCTCGCCGAAGGCGTCGGCGACGACGCCGATCTCCCGAGCCTGGTCCGCACTGAGCACGCCGCCGGGAACCTTCACCCGCATCATGAAGGCGTCGCCTCCCTGGCGTTGCGGGTAGAGGCCCACCCACTTGAGCCGTTCCTGCTCGCCGGGGACCTTGGCGATGGCGTCGGGCCCCTCCTTGGAGTAGCGCGAGATCACGGCGTCGGCGACGTCGAGGGGGTGGCGCTCGAGCTTCCACCGCTCGACCTGGTTCAGCTCACCCACATGGCGGTACGGATGCACGAAGTGCATCCCCCGCTCGTTCCCTCGGATCTGGACGCCCAGGGGGTTGTCGGGGTCATGGGCCATCAGACGTGGAGGCCGCACTCGGTCTTGCCCATGCCCGCCCACCGCCCGGCGCGCGGGTCCTCGCCCGGCGCCACCGGCCGTGTCGTCGGAGCGCAGCCGATCGACAGGTACCCCTGGGTCATGAGGGGATGCACGGGCAGCCCGTGGTCCGCCTCGTAGTTGGCGACATCAGCGTCGGTCCAGGTGGCCATGGGGTTCACCTTGACGAGCCCGCGCGCCTCGTCCCACGACACGATGGGGGCGTCCGCGCGCGTGGGCGCGTCGCAACGCTTCAAACCGGTCATCCAGGCGGCGCGGCCCTGCAGGGCGCGGTCCAGGGGCTCGACCTTGCGGAGCTCGCAGCACCGCTCGGTTCCACACGGCCAGGCGTCGGCCTCCGCGCCGGAGTGACGACGCGGAGGTTCAAGTCGTAGCGGGCCCGGACCTCTTCGACGTAGGCCAGGGTCTCGGGAAAGTGGAAGCCGGTGTCCAAGAAGAGCACCTCGATCCCGGGGTCGACCTCGACGGCGAGATCGATGATCACGCAGTCCTGGAACGAGCACGCCAGGGTGAGGGCCCCGTCGAAACGCTCGACCGCCCAGCCCATGACCTTGCCCGCCGGCGCCGTCTCGAATTCGGCGGAGCGCGATGCGAGCTCCTCGAGATCGGTCCTGGTCTCGACGCCTGCGCCCACGTCCATCCTCCTCGTCCCAGTGCCGGGTCGCCCGCTGCGGCCCCGGTCGATCCCCAGGACCGCGCCGGGACCGGTGCCACGACACGACTTGTCCGGCCGGTCGCCCACTACTATATATGACTAATCAGATCAGGTTTTACCCCTTTCCAGATCGGGTTGATCGCTTTCAGATGGCAACGATCACCACTCCCACCAGGAACGACATCGGAGCCGCCCCATGACCACGACGATCGACGCCCGACCGGGCGGGGCCCGGGTATCGGCCGGGCCGGCCCGCCCGGACCATCTCGACCTCCTCGAGGCACACGCCTGGCCGGCTGGGCCCAGGACGCGCACCGGTCGGTCGGCGAGGACGTCGAGGCACTGGCCCGACGACTGGGTATGGAGACCGTCGTCATCGTGCCCTGCTCGGCGCTCCTCGGGGACAACGTGGTCGAGCCCTCGACCCGTATGCCGTGGTACTCCGGACCGACGCTCCTGCGCGCCCTGGAGGAGGCCCCGGCGGGGACCTGGGCACGTGAGGGCGAGGCCGGGGCGCGCCTGCCCGTGCAGTGGGTGGTTCGTCATCCCGGGGGTGGGCGGAGCTACGCCGGCATGGTGAGCGGTGGCAGTCTTCGGCCCGGGGACGAGATCGTCGTCCTCCCCGGGGGACACCGAAGCCGGCTGACGTCGATCGAGACGTTCGACGGCCCGCTCGAGGAGGCATCGGCGTCGCTGTCGGTGACGGTCCGCCTCGACGACGACCTCGACGTCTCGCGCGGCGACCTCATCGCGTCGACGGCGCTCCCCCCCGAGGTGGTGCGCGAATTCGATGCCACGCTGTGCTGGTTCGTCGAGCCACCTGTCGAGGCGGGACAGCGCTTCCGCCTCAAGCACACCACTCGGCTTACTCCCGCCCAGACCGTGTCCGTCGACTCCCGGCCGGACGTGGGAACACTCGAGCTCGAACCGACGAGCCGGCTGGGGCCCAACGACATCGGCGTCGTGAGACTCGCGGTCGGAACCCCTCTGGCCGTCGACCCGTACCGATCCAATCGGGTGACGGGGAGCTTCGTGATGATCGACGACCAGACCAACGCCACGGTGGCAGCCGGCATGGTCGGGGTCCCCGTCCTCGCCACCGCGCCCCAGGGGTGACGGTGGGGGTCGGCGCACCGATCTACCCCGTCGGGCTCGTGCTGAAAGGGCGACGCTGTCTCGTCGTCGGCGGAGGGCGGGTGGCAGCACGCAAGATCGGGGGCCTGTTGGCGTGTGGCGCGGCGGTGACGGTGGTCGCACCAGAGGTGCACATCGCCATCCGCGAGCTGACCGACAGCGGGCTCATCGCGGCGATCGACGACTCGCCCCTCGAGGTCCAGATCCGGCCCTACGCCCCGGGCGAGGCGACCGACTACCTGCTCGTGATCGCCGCCACCGGAGACCCCGAGGTCGACGACGTCGTCCACCGTGACGCGCAGTCCGCGGGAGTCTGGGTCAACGTCGCCGACGACCCGTCGCGTTGCAGCTTCGTGCTCCCTGCCGTGGCACGAGACGGCACGGTCTGTATCGCGGTGTCGACAGCAGGAGCGAGTCCGGCGATGGCGCGATGGCTGCGCGATCTCGTCGTGGATGCTCTTGGGCCCGGGATGGGCGACCTGGCGGAGCTCCTCGACGAAGGACGTCGTCGCCTCCACGATCAGGGGAGGAGCACCGAGACGCTCGACTGGCGTGGCCTGCTCGACGGGCCACTGCCCGACATGGTCCGCCGGGGAGACATCGACGACGCGCGCGCCACGCTCGACGCGTTCCTGAGAGGTCCGAGCGAACCGCCGTCATGAACAGGCCCGCCACCCGGAGACCGGTCACCCGGGCGCGAAACGCGCTGATCGGCAATACTCTGCTCGTGGGTCCCACCGAAACCGCTGCGGCCGCTCGCCCGAGGAGGCGACCCGCCCCCGGAGCGCCGGTTCCCGATGCACCGCCGTCGGACGTTCCCAACGACGAAGAGGTGATCGGGGCGATCATCCTCGCCAGCCGTGTCATGGTCGCCATCGCGGTGCGCTCGCTCGCCGGGAACCCCGACGACGTGACCCTGCCGCAGTACCGGACGTTGGTCGAGCTCACCTTCGGGGGGCCGAGGCGACTGGCAGATCTGGCCGAGGCCCTGAGCGTGAGCCCGTCCACCGCGACTCGCATGTGCGACCGCCTGGTGCGCAAGGAGCTGGTGTCGCGCACCCGCGACGAGCTCGACCGGCGCGAGGTGAAGCTGGCCATCACCGCCTTGGGCCGCAGCGTCGTGTCCGACGTGATCGAACGCCGCCGCGCCGAGGCGAGCGACATGCTCCAGGCGATCCCTGTCCCGCTCCGACGCCAACTGGTGAGTTCGCTCACCCTGTTGGCGACCGCCGGGGGCGAGGCCCCCGAGCTCCACTGGGGGCCCGGCTGGTACTAGGGGCCCTCGTCAGGCCACCCAGACCGTCTTGGCCTCGCAGAATTCCTTGATCCCGAGCGCGGAGAGCTCCCGGCCGTATCCCGAGCGCTTCATCCCCCCGAAGGGCAGCTCCACGGTCGACGCCACCATGGCGTTCACGAAGACCATGCCGACGTCGAGCCCGTCGACGAACGTGGCCCGCTCGTCGGCGTCGGTCGTCCACACGCTGGCCCCGAGCCCGAACGAAGAGTCGTTGGCCATCCGCAGCGCCTCGCTCGGCGTCTTCCGCCTTGTAGAGCAGGGCGACGGGGGCGAACACCTCCTCGGTGTCCACCCGCATCGAGGGCGTGATCCGGGCCAGGACCGTGGGGAGGTAGAAGTAGCCGGGGCCCTCTCCGGGCCGACCGCCGCACAGCACCGCGGCGCCCTTGGCGCGGGCGTCCTCGACCTGGCCATGGGCATCGTCGCGACCCTGGGCCGTCGCCAGAGGACCGACGTCGGTACCCGGCTCCATGGGGTCCCCGACGACGAGGCCCTGCCATCGTCTGGGAGAACGCCTCTTCGAATTCGTCGTAGCACCGCGCGGTGCACGATGAATCGCTTGGCCGCGATGCAGCTCTGGCCGTTGTTCTGCACCCGGGCCTGGACCCCGACGGCCACCGCACGATCGAGATCAGCCGAGGGCAACACGATGAAGGGGTCACTGCCCCCGAGCTCGAGCACCGACTTCTTGATGGCCCGTCCGGCCACCTCGGCCACCGAGCGCCCCGCCCCTTCGGAGCCCGTGAGCGTCACGGCCCGCACCCGATCGTCCTCGATCACCGCCGCCACCCGGTGCGAGGGGACGAGCAGGGTCTGGAAGGAGCCCGGAGGGTATCCCGCCCGCCGGAACACGTCCTCGATGAGAAGAGCCGTCTGCGGCACGTTCGACGCGTGCTTGAGCAGGCCGACGTTGCCCGCCATGAGGCCCGGTGCGGCGAAGCGCATCACCTGCCACATGGGGAAGTTCCAGGGCATGACGGCCAGCACCGGCCCCATGGGCCCGTAGCGCACACTGCTGTGCGCTGGCCGAGGTGCTCACGGACTCGGCCGCCAGGAGCATCGCTCGCGTGCTCGGCGAACCAGCGCAACGCGGTGGCGCACTTGGCCACCTCTCCCTTGGCCGATGCGAAGGTCTTGCCCATCTCGGTGGTGAGGACCCGGGCGATGTCGGGGATCTCGCCCTCGAGGAGGTCGGCGGCACTGTCCGCCAACCGGGCCCGCTCCTCGAACGACGTCGCCCGATACGAGGAGAACGCCCTCGCGGCGAGGGCCAACTTGGCCTCCACCTGCTCGTCGGTAGTCGGGCTCGAAGACCTTTTCGGTCTCCCCCGTGGTCGGGTTGACGGTCGCGATCGGCATGCCAAGATCATGCCCACCCCGGAGCGTGGCGGCACGCCGCCCTCGACCCGTCGCCGGCCGGCCCCACGCCGGGCGCCGGGGAACAGCGCCCGTTCAGCCTCGGGGCTCGCGTGCCGGGGTCAGGCCCAACGCGCCCGGGAGGTCTCGCCGGCGGAGCTTCCCGGTCGCGGTGTGGGGAAGCTCGCTCGACGAGGAAGTACGCCTTCGGGCGCTTGTAGGGCGCAAGATGACCGGCGGCATGACGACGAAGGGACCCCTCGTCGCATGCGCCCACAACCGCCGCACACACGCGCTCGCCCCACTCCTGGTCGCCGACACCGAAGACGGCGACCTCGAGGACCCCGGGGACCTCGGCCAGCGTGGCCTCGACCTCGGCGGGGTACACGTTGACACCGCCGCTGATGATCAGGTCGTCGCGGCGACCGTCGAGGAAGAGGTAGCCGTCCTCGTCGATGCGGCCCATGTCCCCCACGGTGAAAGCGTCCTCACGCCAGGCCCGGGCCGTGGCCGCGGCGTCGCGCCAGTACGCGAAGCGGGCGAAGCCGGGCGCGTGACACCACACCACCCCGTCCTCGTCGATGTCCAGGCGTCTCCCCGGTCGGGCCCGGCCCACGGTCCCCGGACGTGCCAGCCACTCCTCGGGCGAGCAGGCGGTGAACTGGCCCTCGGTGGACCCGTAGAACTCCCAGAGCGCTCCCGGTCTTGTGCGTCCGAGCACGGCGCGCTTCAACGCCGCCGGGCACGGCGAGCCGGCGTGCACGAGGAGGCGCAGACGGGAAAGGCTCTCGGGGCCCCCGGGCTGGCCCATGACGCGGTGCAGGGCGGTCGGCGCCATGAACGTGGTGGTGGGCTCGAGGTGCTCGAGCGCGGCGACAGCCCCGGCGGCGTCGAAACGGGGCAACACCACGACCCGTCCCCCTCGCAACAGGGCCGCGCCGGCGAGGCGGACAGAGACCGAGTGGTACATCGGAGAGCACACGAGGTGGGTGTCGGTGACGTCGAACCCCCACAGGTCGGCCTCGTCCTCGAAGAGGGCGCGAGCGTCGGAGTCGCCGAGCACACCCGACCACACCCCCTTGGGCCGGCCGGTCGTACCCGAGGTGTAGTGCATCGGGCGGACCAGCGGGTACGGCGCCAGGTCGGCGACCGCCGGTCCCGCCAGGAGCGGGGCCAGGGCCGAAGGATCGGTCACCACCAGCGCGGGCTCGGCGTCGGCGATGAGCGCGTCGCGCTCGGCCGGGAGCAAGGTGGCGTTGAGCAGAACGGGGACCACGCCCCGACGGGCCGCGGCCATGACACAGACAAGGAGATCGGCCGAGGACGGCAGGCAGAAGACCACCCGATCTCCTCTTCCGATGGCGCGGTGCTCGAGTGCGCCCGCCACCCGTCGTTGCGCCTCCTCCGCCGGACCCGGTTCGAGCCTGTCCACTCCCGTCGGTTGTCGGCTCACGGACCCACCGGAGTGGTCGGATCGGCCACCACCACCGGTACCGGGCCCGTCGCCCCCACGGGCCGGTGGGTCGACGGTGCCCGCAGGTCCTCGAGTGCGGCGAAGAGGTCCCGGTGCCAGAGCCAGATCGCCACCATCACGGCGAAGAGCATCGCTCCCGCCACGACGGTCACCGGGCGGATGCCCAGCACATGGGCGATGGCCCCTTCGACCACCGCACCCACGGGATAGATCACCCCCAGGACCATCATGTAGAGCCCGAGCACCCGGCCCCGGGCCTCCGCCGGGGCGCGCCGCTGGACGACGGTGTTGAGCCCCGTCAGCACGCCGATGTAGCACGCCCCCACGATCAGGATCGCCGTCGCCGCCGACCACAGCGACGGCGCGAGCCCGTAGCAGACGAGGGCCAAGGGGAAGCAGACCAGGGCCCCGACGAGGAGCCGACGACCGAGCGCCCGCGCCAGCGGTGCGAGCACCAGGGCGCCGCCCACGGCGCCGACGCCCTGGGCGGTGAGCAGCACGGTGTATCCCCCCGCTCCTCGGGCGAGGCCGTTGATCGCCATGGCAGGGACCAGCGCGATGAACGGCGAGCCGATCAAGGCCACGATGCCGATGAGGATGATGGCGCTGCGGCAACCCGGCTCCGCCACCGCCACCCTGACACCCTCGGCGATGCGGCGCAGGATCGTGTTGTCCCCGTCGACCCTGGGACGCGACGGCGGGAGCCGGACCACGGCCAGAGCGGCCACCACGGCACCGAACGACACGGCATTGACGGCGAAGGCCCATGCCGCCGAGCCGGCCAGGAGGACGACGCCGGCCAACGCCGGCCCGATGACCCGCCCGAGGTTGAACTGTGCCGACGACAGCGATACCGCTCCCAGGAGGTCGTCAGCGGGTACCAGGTCGGGGATCATGGCCTGGTACGTCGGGAACCCCACGGCGGCGGCGACACCGCCGAGGAAGGCCATGGCCAGCAACGCCCACGACGGCGCGTGCCCGGTGGCCGAGAGGATCGCCAACAACGCCGCGACACGCGGTCTCGGCCAAGGTGGTGGTGATCAGCCACCGGCGCCGGTCGAGCCGATCGGCGAGGGCCCCCCCGAGAGGCGAGAGCACTCCGATGGGGATGAACGCGGCCGCCGCCACCGCGCCCGCCCACAGCGGGTCATGCGATCGGTGGGTGACCACGTAGCCGAGCGCGACGGTCTGCATCCACGAGCCCACGTTGGACACCAGGGCCGAGCTCCAGACGAGGGCGAAGTTCTTGGATCGCAGCGGCCGGAGGGAGCTCAGCACTGTTCGCCGAGGCTACCGTCGGCCTGTCGGTCCCGGCCCGTGGGGACCAGGGCCCGTTGGGCCGGGAGCTCGGCCGAGCGCGAGAATCGCCGAATGGAACCGGGCATCGATCGGGCACGCCGGTTGCTCGCCGCGAGCACACGAGTCGTGGTCCTGACCGGCGCGGGCATATCGACCGACTCCGGCATCCCGGACTTTCGGGGGCCCAACGGGGTGTGGACCAAAGATCCCGCAGCCGAGAAGATGGCGACCCTGCAGACATACATGAGCGACCCCGAGGTGCGGCGACGGGCATGGCGGAACCGACTGGAGTCGCCGACCTGGGAGGCGAAGCCCAATGCGGGCCACCGTGCGCTCGTGGCGCTCGAGCGCCGTGGCGTCCTGCACACCTTGGTCACCCAGAACGTCGACGGTCTGCACCAAGCGGCGGGGAGCGACCCCGATCGAGTGGTGGAGATCCACGGAACGATGCGAGAGGTCGTGTGCATGTCCTGTGGCAGTCGCACGCCGATGGGGGATGTGCTCGAGCGGGTGCGAGCCGGCGAAGAGGACCCCGCGTGCAACGCCAACCTCGGCGACGGGGTGTGCGCCGGCATCCAGAAATCGGCCACGATCAGCTTCGGTCAGAACCTCGTGGCCGAGGACCTGGTACGCGCCGAAAGGGCGGCACGGGCCTGCGACCTCCTGCTCGCCGTCGGCTCGACCCTGTCGGTCTATCCCGCCGCCGGGCTCGTCCCGAGCGCGCACCTCGCCGGTGCCGGCATCGTCATCGTGAACGGCGAGCCCACCGAGTACGACGCCATCGCCGAGGTCGTCGTGCGAGACCCGATCAGCATCGTGCTGCCGACCATGGTCGGGGCCTGAGGCCCTTCGTCACGGGCCGCGATGGCCCGAGCCTCCGTGCCCGACAGGGGCCCTCAGAGAGAAGGTGCGTTGGAGGTCGAGATGTAGCTCACCAACGCCAGGCACATCTCGTCTGAGGAGCCGTCCCCCCAGGTGACGTAGCGGGCCGGCAGCTTGCGGAGTTGGGGGAGCTGTTGGCGCAGCGTGGGATCGTAGGTGCAGGTGACCTGGATGGTGTCGCCGGCCTTGGTGTTCACGGGCGTGGCGAGGTTGTACGAGCGTTGGTAGTCGAAGTTGTAGTTCGTCACGTCGAGCAAGCGTCTTGGCATCGGGGGTGCCGGCGTCGAGCACGATCTTCATCCCCCTGCCGAGCAGGTGCATGTGCGCGGTCAAGCGGACGATGGTCCCCGTCGGGGCGGGCCACGTGCACGACGTGGTGTCGCCGCCGGGCGGGTCGGCCACGTTGCGCCCGCAGAACTGCTCCAGGAAGTCCACGAACTGCACCGCGCTCTGCCCGAAGCGCTGGCCCGTGTCGGCGAGGGAGGCCGCCCGGTCGCACAGGGGGCCGGTCACGCCCGCCGGGCACGGGACGTCCGGAGGTGCGGGAAGGAGGTCCAGGTGCAGCGGCGTGAGGTCGGTCGAGGCCGGCACGGTGTGCAACACGAGCTTGGCCTTCACCGGCTTGTCCCCGACGAGAAGGTTGTAGTGGATCTGCATGACGACGAGGCTGCCGGCCGGGAACGGCACGCCCGTCCCCTTGGGGACGGTGTCGAGCCCGTGTCCGGGCGCCCATGCCGAGAGCCACGGCGTGTTCGAAACCTGGGCGAACGAGGTGCCCGGGAGGGGTGACTCACCGAAGCACGTCCAGCCCTTGCCCAGATCGTCAGCCAGGTTCGCCTGCTTGGCCAGGTTGGGCGGGACCAGGAACAAGATGGCATGGTGGACTTCGGGGCTGTTGGGGAAGAACTGGCTCGAGACGATGGTGGAGTCCGTCGTCACGTGTGGGTCGACGAGCGTGCAGTGGTAGTCGTCGGTGCCCCCTGCCGGTGCGCTCGGGGTGTAGGGGCTCGGGGACTCCAACGAGATCGTCTTCTCCGGCGTGGCCGCCGCGCTCGCCGTGGTGGCCGCCTTGGCCACATGGCCGGGGCTCGAGCCGCACGCCGCCAGTCCCATGGCAATCGTTGCAGAGACAAAGAGAACTCGGGCGGTGGCGGGTAGCGCGATCCGTCGACGTTTCACAACGCAAACGTAGCCCACCGGAACAAGAATCGACCGGCTCGACCACGGCCTCGACCCCGCCTCCGACCAGCACCGCGGCCGAGCGGGCCCTGCTGTGCTCGGTCCGCGGGGGCGACGCCGGGTCCGCACCACCCCGCACTAGCCACTTTCGCCTGGTGGTGACCCGATGCGGTGGTGGCACCGACTGGCGTGGGTGAGGACCCCCGGCGAGACTCGACTTCCGTGATCGACGCCGGGTCGAGCCGCCACCGAGCGCGCCGCGGCGGGCTGGTGGTACTGCTCGGAGGCGTGTTCGCCCTGGCCGTGTCGGCGTGCGGCTCGAGCGCCCCGGGACCACCGGCGGCGAGCCTGGGAGTCGTCCAGAACCGTGCCATCCCTGCCGTCGATCGCCGACCTCGCCTTCACCGACCAGCACGGGCACCGGGTCGAGCTGTCATCGTGGCGGGGAAAGGCCGTGCTCGTCGTCCCGTTCCTGACGCTGTGCACCGAGATCTGTCCCCTCGACACCGGGAACCTGCTGCAGGTGGAGGAGTCCCTCGTGGCCGACCACAGCGCGGCGAAGGTGCAGCTGGTCGAATTGAGTGTGGACCCCACCCGGGACTCCCCCGCCCGCCTGGCGGCGTACGGCCACCTGACCGGTGCCTCGTGGGAGCTGCTCACCGAGAACCCCGACGCAGGCGGGACCAGGTCGAGCGATTCTTCGGGTGGGACGTCGAGCGTGTCCCCGAGGACTCGCCACCGTCGCTGGACTGGTGGACGGGAAAGCCGCTCACCTACGACATCGACCACTCCGACGGCTTCGTGGTCATCGACGCCCGGGGGGCCGAGAGGTTCTCCACCGGCGCCGCACCGGACTTCCGTGGCACCTTGAACCCGACGCTGCACCGCTTCCTGACCGCCCAGGGCCGTGACCACCTCGTCCATCCGCTCAGCCCGGGCTGGAGCCCGAGCACCGCCCTCGAGGCCCTGGGGTGGCTGTTGCACCGGCCGTTGGCGCGCACGGGGAGTTGACGCTCGGACCGGCATCCGACGCCGGGGCTCATCCGGTGGCGGGCGGCTCCGACGAACGTTGCCGGGCGCGCTTGCGCCGGGGCTTGAGGGCGAACCACCAGACACTGGCGATGGTGCCGGCGAGTCCCACCGCCGCCACCAAGGGCTTCACGAACTTTCGGCCGCTGCTCACGCTCGAGACGTTACCCTTGTCCGCGTGCCACCCCTGTGTGGAGAGAAAGACGTTCTTGACGTCGGAGAACGACGCCAACGCCTCCATGCCCAATTCGCGGCCGAAACCCGATTGCTTCATCCCACCGAACGGGGCGTTCACGCGCACCGACGTGTTCGAGTTGACCGAGAGCACACCGGCCCGCACCCCTTGAGCCATCCGCAGGGCGCGACTCGAGTCGCGGGTCCAGATCGAGCCCGACAGCCCGTAGGGGGTGTCGTTGGCCAGGGACAGCGGCATCGGCCTCGTCCTCGAAGGGCGTCACCGCCACCACGGGCCCGAAGATCTCTTCGCGCCACACCCGCGCGGCGGGATCGACAGGTGCGAGGACGGTGGCGGGGAACCACCATCCCGGCCCGTCGGGCACCTGGCTCCGGCCCGCGATGTCGCCTCCCGGGTCGCCGGGGTCGACGAACCCGGTGACACGGGCTCGGTGGTCGGCCGACACGAGCGGACCCATCTGGGTGAGGGCGTCCTCGGGATCACCCACGACGAGCGACTCCGTGGCCGCCACCAGGAGCTCCACGAAACGGTCGAACGCACCGCGCTCGACGAGGATGCGGCTGCGGGCACAGCAATCCTGGCCGGCGTTGCCGAACACCGCGAGCGGGGCGCTGGCCGCGGCGAGCTCGAGATCGGCGTCGGCGAAGACGACGTTGGCGGACTTCCCCCCGAGCTCCAAGGTGACACGCTTGATCGTTCCCGACGCCCGGGCCATGACGTCGCGTCCGGCCTCGGTGGAGCCCGGTGAACGCCACCTTGGCCACATCGGGATGCTCGACCAGGACGGTCCCCACGGTCGTGCCGCGACCCACCACCACCTGGAGCACGCCCTCGGGGATGCCGGCGTCGAGGGCCAGCTCGGCCAGGCGCAGCGCGGTGAGCGGGGTGAGCTCGGCGGGTTTCACCACCACGGTGTTCCCACAGGCCAGGGCCGGCGCGATCTTCCACGAGGCGATGGCGATCGGGAAGTTCCACGGCACGATGGCGGCGACCACCCCGAGCGGCTCGGGCCAGGTGAGATCGACACCGCCGGCCACCGGGATGGTGGCGCCACGGTGCTTGTCGACCGCGCCGGAATAGAAATGAAGGACGTCGGCGACCATCGCCACCTCACCCCGGCTGTCGGCGATGGGCTTGCCCACGTTGCGCGTCTCGAGCAGGGCCAGCTCCTCGGCGTGGGCCTCGACGCTGTTCGGCGAATCGACGCAGAAGCCGCGTCCTGTCCGCCGGCGCCACGTCGCGCCAGGCGGGAAAGCGCGCGCACGGCCCGCTCGACTGCGGCGTCGGCCGCCTCCTTGCCCTGGCGGTCGACCTCGGCCACGGTGCGCTCGGTGGCGGGGTTCACGACTCGGACGGTGCCCTGCGGGCGACGCCGCCACGGAGGCGGGGCTCACGCCGACCGCCTCCAACAGGGCCCGGAACAGACGCTCGTCGCCTTGCTCCTCGGGATGCCACTGCACGCCGACCACGAATCGCGCCGACGGCAGCTCGACGGCTTCGGCCAGCCCGTCGGCCGACCTGGCCGTCACGACGAGCCCCTCCCCCAGCTCGTCGACGGCTTGGTGGTGCGAGCACTCCACGGTGGCTCGTCTCGCCCAGGATCTTCGCCACCACCGATCCCGCCTCGGTCGTGACGTCGACTGCCGGCGAAACAGCCCCGGGCCGGCTGATGCCCGTCGTGCCCCACGACATCGGGCACGTGCTGGAAGAGGGTGCCCCCGAGGGCCACGTCGAGCAGCTGCATTCCCCGGCAGATGGCCAGCACCGGGAGGTCCGACGCCGAGGGCGGCGCGAAGCAGCGCCAGCTCACTGGCGTCGCGCTCGGGATCGACGCCCGCGGTGGCGGGGTGCGGCGACTGCCCGTACAGCGCCGGGTCGATGTCGCCTCCGCCCACGAGCACGAGCGCGTCGAGCGCCCCGACGACGCTCGAGGCGGCCGCGTCGCTCGCGCCGCCCTCCGACGGGGAAGCAGCACCGGGCACCCCCCCGCGGCCACGACGGTGTCGACGTACGACGCGGGCAACACCGCAGCGAGCCGGTCCCACGGTCCCCACGACGCCTGCTGGTGATAGGTCGTGACCCCGACGACGGGTGTGGCACGCGTGGCCATGCGACCAGTATCACACCGGCGCCCGAGTCCTCGGCCCCGGGGCGCGGCGCAGAGACCGTCGAGGCCCGGGCCCATGACGCCGAGGCCGTGCCGGGTATGGTCGGGGCGTGACGGCGCGGCTGGCGGGGAAAGTGGCGGTGATCACCGGAGCAGGCAGCGGGATCGGGCGGGTCGCCGCCGCGCTTGTTCGCCTCCGAAGGCGCCGCGGTCGTCGTGGCCGACATGGTGGCCCACGGCTGCCCGCGACACCGTCGAGCACATCGTCGCCGACGGGGGACGGGCCGTGGCGGTCGCCGCCGACGTCTCCGACGAGTCCCAGGTGGCCGACGTGGTCGCCGCCGCCACGCAGCAGCTCGGCGGACTCCACGTGCTGTTCAACAACGCCGGGATCTTTCCCGGAGACGACGGCGGGGTCCTCGACACCCCCCCGTCGACCTGGGACCGCGTCATGAACGTGAACCTCAAAGGCCTGTGGCTGTGCTGCCGCGGTGCCATCCCGGCCATGATCGACTCAGGTGGAGGGTCGATCGTGAACGTGGCCTCCTTCGTGGCCCTGATGGGCGCAGCCACGGCCCAGGTGGCCTACACGGCGTCGAAGGGCGGCGTGCTCGCCTTCACCCGCGAGCTGGCCGTGGAGTACGCCCGCAAGGGGATCCGGGCCAACGCGCTGTGCCCGGGCCCGATCGAGACGCCGCTTCTCGGCCGAGCTGCTCGCCGACCCCGAACGCCGCAACCGTCGGCTCGTGCACATCCCCATGGGCCGCCTGGGGCGGCCCGAGGAGGTGGCCCGCGCCGCGCTCTTCTTGGCCTCGGACGAATCCTCGTTCATGACGGGCTCGGCTCTCGTCGTCGACGGCGGGATCACCGCCGCCTACGTCACTCCGGAGTAGCGCGGCCCGGCGCCGACGACCGGGCGTGCTGGACGCGGACCTTCCTCCGTGCCATGGTGCGGAGCATGCTGGACCGAGGCGAGCTGACCAGGCGCATCACCGATGGGTCCATCGACACGGTGGTGGTGGCGTTCCCCGACATGCAGGGGCGCCCGGTCGGGAAGCGGGTGACCGGGAGGTTCTTCCTCGACCACGTCCTCGAGCACGGCATCGAGGCATGCGACTATCTCCTCGCCGTCGACGTCGACATGGAACCGCTGCCCGGATACCGGTTCGCCAATTGGGAGACCGGGTACGGCGACGTCGTCGCGGTGCCCGACCTCGCCACCTTGCGGCTCCTGCCCTGGCTCGAGGGCTCGGCCATGGTGGTGTGCGACGTGATGGACACCGAGTGGTGTCCCCGTCGAGGTGTCGCCGCGGCGGATCCTCGGCACGACAGATCGAACGGGCCCGAGAGCTCGGTCTCGACATCCGCTGCGCCACCGAGCTCGAGTTCTACCTGTTCCGCGAGACCTTCGAGGAGGCGGCGGCACAGGGGTGGCGCGACCTGCATCCCCACGTGTCGACCATCGAGGACTACCAGCTCCTGCAGACGTCGCGCGAGGAGTACGTCCTGCGACGGATCCGCAACGAGATGGTGGCGGCGGGCATCCCGGTCGAGTTCTCCAAGGGTGAGGCGGGCCGGGGCCAGCACGAGGTGAACGTCACCTACGGGCGGGCCATCGAGGTCGCCGACCGACACCTCGTCTTCAAGAACGGCGTCAAGGAGATCGCCGACCAGTGCGGCCGGTCGGCCACGTTCATGGCCAAGTGGTCGATGGCCGAGGTGGGCTCGTCGTGTCACATCCACGCCAGCATCTGGGACGCGGCGTCCGGGGCTCCGCTCATGTGGGGTGACGAAGGGCCGTCGACATCTCTCCGAGGTCGGCCGGCAGTTCGTGGCCGGGCTGCTCGTCGGGGCCCGGCAGCTCACCTGGCTGTGGGCGCCGTACGTCAACTCCTACAAGCGCTACGTCCCAGGATCGTGGGCGCCCACGGCCGCGGTGTGGGGTGTCGACAACCGCACGTGCGGCTTCCGGCTCGTGGGCCACGGCGAGGGTCGACGGGTCGAATGCCGGATACCCGGCGCCGACGTCAATCCCTACCTGGCGCTGGCCGGCATCCTCGCCGCCGGCCTGTGGGGGGTGGAGCACGGGCTCGAGCTCGCCGCCGCCTTTCGAGGGCAACGCCTACAACGCCACCGACGTGCCGCGCGTGCCGACGACGTTGGTCGAAGCCATCGACGAGCTCGAGGCGTCGCCGATCGCGGCCATGCCTTCGGCGACGACGTCCATCACCACCTCCTCAACACCGCCCGCCAGGAGTGGGCCCGAGCGAACCAGGTCGTCACCGACTGGGAGTTGAGCCGGAACTTCGAGCGCATCTGATCAGGCCCGCGCCGTCGGCCGCGTGTCGCCACGGTGCTCAGAAGCGATTGAGCCGCCGGTGGATGTCCTTGGTCTGCTTGTAGAGGTTCACGAACTCGCCGTAGAGCTCGCCGTACACCTTGGCCGGCGGCGGGGTCGGGCTCGAAGGTCCGGCCCACCTCCACCATGGCGGGGATCTCCTCGACGCTGATGCGGCCCAGAGCCAGCAGCGTCAGGAGGCCCGCCCCCCGGACGTTGGCGAGGACGGGGTCGACGACCTGGCGGATCCGGCGGCCCATGGCATCGGCGTGGATCTGGGACCACACGTCGGAGTTGGCGCCACCCCCGATGAAGGCCAGGGTCTCGAATCGCCGGCCCACGAAACGCTCCACCGCCCCGAGCAGCCATCGGCTGTTGAGCGCCACCCCCTCGTAGACGGCGCGCACCAGGTCGTCGCGGGAGGTCGACAGCGACAGGTTGTGGAACCCGCCCCGGATGGTGTGGTCGTCCACCGGGGAGCGCTCCCCGTTGAGCCACGGCGTGAACATCGCCCCGTGCGCCCCCGGCGCCACCTCGGCCGCCACCTCGTCGAAGTGCCGGTAGACATTGCCGTCACCGAAGGCCGGTTGGGGGCCCTTGCCGTCGAACAGCACGTTCTCGGCCAGGAACGTCAGGCATGCACCGGCCGTCTCGTGCTCGTCGGCGACCATGTACCGGCCGGGGATGGCGGCGGGGATCGACGCCACGTTGCGAATGGCGTCGGTCTTCTTGAACGGCACGTGGCACGAGATCCACGACGACGTCCCGATGTAGAGGTGGCCGTCGAAGTCGGCCACCGCCCCTGATCCCACCGCGGCGGAATGGACGTCACCGGTCCCGGTCGCCACGGGGACACCGACCGGCAGGCCCGAGCTCGTCGGCGGCCTCGGCCCGCAAGCGCTCCCATGATCGTGGCCGAGGGGACGAGGTCGGGAAGCTTGGAACGCTCGAGCCCCGACATGGCAGCAACGACTCGTCGTAGTCGATCGGCGTCGATGCGTCGGTTGTCGGTGACCCAATGAGCCGCGATCGAGTCGTAGGAGGCCGAGAAGCGGCCCGTCAGGCGCTGGTTGAGCCAGTCCACCGGCTCGAGGAACTTGAACGTGGCGCGGTAGACGTCGGGCTCGGCGTCGCGGATCCACAGGATGTGGGCGGTGGGGTCCTTGCCCGACTGGCTCGGGGCACCGCCGGTGAGCCGGATCCAACGCTGGATCTTGCGCACGTCGTACCCGAGCACGCTGACCGGGCCCCGCATCTGGCGCCGCATGGCGGCGCTGCCCCGGGAGTCCATCCAGATCACCGCGGGCCGCAACGGCGTGCCGTCCTCGTCGACGGCCACGGTCCCCGACCACTGCGCGGTGCACCCCACGCCGATGACGCTCGAGGGGCGCACCGAGCGACCGCTCGAGTGCGCGGCGGGCCGCGCTCACGATGGCTGCCCACCACGCCGTCCGGGTCCTGCTCGGCCCCACCGCCGGGCAGGAGGTGCAACTCGACGGGCTCCGACGCGCTGGCGGCGATCCTCCCCGTCGGCGAGACCACGGCCACCTTGGGCCCGCCGGTGCCCAGGTCGACTGCGAGCACGAAGGCCTCGTCGGCCCGGACGGTCCCGCCGACGCGCCGCGTTCGATGCCACCTGGCGGCATTGACGCAGCCTAACGCCGCACCGCGGGCAGACTGTGGCCCGTGCGACCCGTGCCCAGCCTGCTTCGCGCCCTGGTGCTGGTCGTCGCAGCGGGGATCCTGAGCTCGTGTGCGACAACGCCCCACAGCGCCACGGCGCCGCAGCTGCCGTCGTTGTCCTCGGTGGTGGCCGGACGCTTCGTCTCGCAGTGTCGAGCTCGACAACGGGAGCCTGGTGGTCACCCCGGCCGGGAAGATGCGGGCGCGCCGTCTCGGCGAAGACCGCCCAAGCCTTGTTCCGCGCCGCCGACGCCGTCGACGGCGCCTACCGGTTCGCGGTCCTCGGCCTCGGCATGGCAACGGTCTCGTCCGAAGTGACAGCGGCAACGACGACCCTGCCCGCGGGGGCCACGACGACGACGTCCGACGCGGGCGCCGGCGCCACGAGCACCGGCACCACGAGCACCGGTGTCGGCACGACGACGACGACACATCCGGCGACGAGCACCACCGCGGGCACCACCACGACGACCGGAGCGGCGACGACGACCACCGCCTCTAGCAGCGGCGCCGAGCCCGGGGCGACGGGGGCCACGAGCTCGACCGCCCCCGGCCTCACCGCACCGCCGACGACCGCACCCCTGCCGCGCTACGACAGTCGCCTGGCCTGGGTGGGAATCGCCTGGGGAGCCGACTGCCCCGGCACGTCCGGGAAGCGCCCGGATCGCCACCCGCTATGTGGCCGTGGTCATCGACGCCGACACGGGCCGCAGCGCGATCGCCTACACCAGCCGGAGCTCGGTGGCGTGCAGTGGACCGGTCCTGCCGCCGAGCATCAGCCGCCCCAGCCGAGCTCGTCTCGGTCCCCTGGCAGCCCGCCGGCCCGACCAGCACCGCGGTGCGGGTGACGATGCCGGCGTGCAGCACCTACTTCGGCTGGACCGAGGTCCCGGGCCAGGGCGCCGCCTCGGTCCAGGTCGTGGTGCGCAGGCCCTTCGACCCCGACTGCGGGTCGACCACCCCGACGATCCAGACCGTCGACGACGTCGTCCCGCTGGGCAACGGCCAGGCCCAGGTCCCCCACGCCCCACTCGGCCCGGTCGACGGCCTGCGCACGCTGCCGGGCGGCTGACGCCGCGGTCGGGGGTGCGGGAGGACCCGGTTCCTCGCGCTCCCGATCAGACCGAGGTGGCGGGGTGGCGGGGCTCGGTGATGAGCGCCACCTCGGGCGGGAGCCCGGTGACCTCGACGTCGTCGCCCTCGACCTCGACGGTCACCCGGGATCCGGCCAGCGGGATGCCCGCCACCTTGAGGTGCTTCATGCCCTCGGGCAGCATCGGGGACAACCACGTCTTGCCGTAGGGCACCCACGGGTCGAGGCGGAGCATGGTGCGCAGGCACAGCAGCGGCGACGCCGCGGCCCAGGCCTGGGGCGAGCACGACGTGGGGTAGCGCGACCGGGAGACGAGAACTCGGCGCGGTCGAGCCCGCAGTAGAGCTCGGGCAGGCGCCCGCCGAGGCTCAACGCCGCGTCCAAGCAGCGAACTGATGAGCCGAAGCGGCGTGGTCCATGAACCCGTAGCGGGCCAGGCCCGCCGCCACGATGGCCGTGTCGTGGGGCCAGACCGAGCCGCAGTGATAGCTCATCGGGTTGTAGCCGCCCATCGACGTCGCCAGGGTTCGGATGCCCCAGCCGCTGTTCATCTCGGGCGACATCAGCTTGTCGGCGACGATCCGGGCCTTGTCCTGGTCGACGATGCCGGTCCACAGGCAGTGGCCGATGTTCGAGGTGAGCGAGTCGATGGGCCGCTTGTCCGCGTCGAGGCCGACCGCGAACCACCCCCGGTCCTCGAGCCAGAAGTCCCGGTTGAACTCCGTCTTCAACCTGGTGGCCTTGGAGCGGTAGCGCTCGAAGGTGGTTTCGTCGCCCGCCTCTCGGGCGAAGTGGGCGCGAGCCAGGTACGCGCTGTAGACGTAGGCCTGCACCTCGCACAGCGCGATGGGGGCATGCGCCACCGTCCCGTCGCGATAGCGGATGCCGTCGGCGGAGTCCTTCCATCCCTGGTTGGCGAGGCCCCGGTCGGTCATCCGCTGGTACTCGACGTACCCGTCACCGTCGAGGTCGCCGTGGTTCTCGATCCACTCGAGGGCACGCTCGGCGTTGGGCAGGAGCTCGTCCACCACTTCGCGGGCGAGACCCCAGCGCCGCAGCTCACCGAGCAGCATGACGAAGAGCGGCGTGGCGTCGGCGGTCCCGTAGTAGATGCTCCCGCCGCCGAGCGACAGCGACGGCGCGTCGCCGAAGCGCATCTCGTGGAGGATGCGACCGGGCTGCTCCTCGCTCCTGGGGTCGATGTCTGGCCCTGGAAGCGGGCCAGGGTCTGCAGCACGCCGAGCGCCAGGTCGGGGTCCACGAGCAGCGCCATCCACGACGTGATGAGCGAGTCGCGCCCGAAGACGGTCATGAACCACGGCGCGCCGGCGGCCAGGACCACCCGCTCGGGATAGTCGGGATCGAAGATCCGCAGCGCCCCCAGGTCCTCGGCACTCGAGGCGATGACCGTCCGCAGCCCGTCGTGGTCGGTCTCGACCTGGGGCACCTGGCGACGCCATTTGGCCAGGCGCTCGGCAGGGGCGGCCCGGTCGACCGGCTGGCCGCACAGGTAGCGGGGGTCGACGGCCTTGCCCTCGATGACGGGATGGAACTCCAGGCAGCCCGGTCCACTCCCCGTGGGCCGGAACGATGGCCTCGAAGGTGACGAGGTCGTCGGAGACCAAGGCCGGGCGTCGGGAAGAAGTGGATGACCAGCCCCCGGCTCACGGTCCCCCGCCGGTAGGAGAACTCGAGCTGGTCGTCTCGGTGCTCCCGGCTGATCTCTCCGTCGGATTGCCGAATCGCCCTTCTTTCACGGCGAAGAGGTCGGCGAAGTCGGAGTCGATGAACAGCTCCACCGAGCAGAAGGTGGGCTCGTCCCCGAAGTTGCGGATGACGAGGTCCTCGCGCATGCCCTGGCCCACGTAGCGGCGGCGGAACACCATCAGGGTGGAGTCGGCGAGGCCCGGGCGGGGCGGGCACCGGGACACGAAGGTGGCCGAGAAGGGGTCGTCGGAGACGACCGCCAGCGCCTCGGGTCTCGCCCCGTTCACCCGCAGTTCGAACCGGGACAGGATCCGGGTGTCCCGGACGAACAGGCCCTCGGCCGAGGGGGTGACGACGTCGCCCTCGCGCCCGCTGATGGTGAAGGTGGACTCGTCGACCAGGGTGACCGCACCGCCGGCCTGGCCCAGGCCCGCCACCTTGCCCGCTGAAGGTCCACGGATCGCTCACCCGGGCGACGCTACCGGACCGGCGATGGGCAACCGAATGACCTGGTCGGAGCGTTCCTCGGGACCGCGTGTGCCCGTGGCGCGGGGGGAAATGGCGGCCCCGGTGGCCGCTGCGTCAGGGAGCCGGGATTGCCACTACGGCCGTAGTGAAAATCTCGCCGCGACGGTAGACTGCCGGCCGTGACCCCGCTTCTGGAGATCGAGGGCCTGCACGTGGCCGTCGACGGCACCGAGATCCTGCGCGGCGTGGACCTGGCGGTGGGCGAGGGCGAGCTCCATGCCCTCATGGGCCCCAACGGCTCGGGCAAGTCCACGCTGGCCAGCACCCTGCTCGGAAACCCCTCCTACCAGGTCACCGCGCGGCGCCATCCGCTTTCGGGGCGAGGACGTCACGGCGTGGCCCACCGACGTGCGCGCCAAGGCCGGGATGTTCCTCGCCTTCCAGTACCCCGAGGAGATCCCCGGCGTCCCGGTGATCCAGTTCCTGCGCCAGGCCGTGTCCGGTCGGGTCGGCGAGGACCGCTCGGTGCTCGAGGTCCGGATGTCGATGCTCGAATGGATGAAGCGCCTGGGCATGGACCCGGCCTTCGGCGAGCGCCACCTGAACGAAGGTTTCTCCGGCGGCGAGAAGAAGCGCAACGAGATCCTGCAGATGGCGCATGCTCGAACCCGAGCTGGCGGTGCTCGACGAGACCGACTCCGGGCCTCGACATCGACGCGCTGCGCATCGTGGCCGACGGCGTCCAGGCCGTGCGCGGCGAGCGGCCCGACCCTCGGGGTGCTCCTGGTGACGCACTACACGCGCATCCTGGAGCTTCTGCGTCCCGACGCCGTGCACGTCCTGGTGGACGGCAAGATCGTGGAGAGCGGCGGGCCCGGCGCTGGCGCGAGCGCCTCGAGGCCGAGGGCTACGAGCCGTGGCGGAGGTGACCGTGACGGACTCTCGCGTCGACCCGGAGCAGGTGGCGTCGCCTCGTGCGCGCCCGTGCCCCCCCGACATCGATTTCTCCAAGCTCAAGGGCGACTTCCCCATGCTCGACCGCACGGTGCACGGGCATCGCATCGTCTACCTCGACTCGGCGTCGTCCGCCCAGCGCCCGCAGTGCGTCCTCGACGCCATGGACGACTACTACCAGACCACCCACGCCAACGTGCACCGCGGGCGTCTACACCATCGCCGAGGAGGCGGACCGTCTCTACGAAGCGGCCCGGATGGCGGTGGGCCGGCTCATCGGCGCCGCCGACCCCGAGCACGAGGTGATCTTCACCAAGAACGCCACCGAGGCCATCAACCTGGTCGCAGCGACCTGGGCCCGGTCGAACCTCGGCCGCGGTGACGTCGTGCTGCTCACCGACATGGAGCACCACGCCAACATCGTGCCGTGGCTGATGCTGGCCGAGGAGCGGGGCATCGAGCTGCGCTGGATCGGCATCGACGACGAGTACCGGCTCGACCTCTCGGACCTCGACCGTCTGCTCGACGGCGTGAAGCTGGTGGCCTGCACGACCATGTCGAACGTGCTCGGGACCATCACGCCCTTCGCCCACATCGCCGAGGCCGCCCATCGCGCCGGTGCGCTGGTGCTGGCCGACGGCGCCCAGTCGGTGCCCCACCTTCCCACCGACGTGGGCCGCCTGGGCTGCGACTTCCTGGCCTTCAGCGCCCACAAGATGCTCGGCCCCACCGGGATCGGGGTGCTGTGGGGCCGGCGCGAGCTGCTCGAGGCGATGCCACCGTTCCTGGGCGGCGGCGGGATGATCCGCGACGTCCGCCACGACGGGTTCACCGCCAACGTCCTGCCGTGGAAGTTCGAGGCGGGCACGCCTCCGATCGCCGAGGCGGTGGGGTTCGGAGCGGCCGTGTCGCTACCTGGAGGCGATCGGGCTCGACGCCATCCGCGCCCACGAGGTCGAGCTGACCGCCTACGCCCAGACCGTCTTGGCGAGACCGCTTCGGCGACGACCTCAAGATCTTCGGGCCGCCCGGGACGGTGGAACGTGGCGGCGTCTTGTCCCTGGCGTACCGCGACGTCCACCCGCACGACCTCGCCCAGGTCCTCGACCAGGCCGGGGTGTGCGTCCGGGCCGGGCACCACTGCGCCAAGCCCCTGATGCGGCGGCTGGGCGTGAACGCGACGGCCCGGGCCTCGCTCTACCTGTACAACGACGAGTCCGACGTGGACGTCCTGGCCGACGCGATCGCCGAGGCCGGTACCCTGTTCGCGTAGGGAAGCGACACCAGGTCGCCCGAACGGCACGCCCACCATCGTGTCCCGAATGACGAGGAGCCCATGACCGGTCTGGAAGACCTCTACCGCGAGATCATCCTCGACCACTACCGCAGCCCCCGCAACCGCGGCGAGCTGCCCACGCCCCCCGCGCAGCGGGTCGAGGGGTTCAACCCGCTGTGCGGCGACGAGGTCGTCGTCTACGTCCAGTGTGCAGGACGGCACGGTCTCCGACATCCGCTTCGCCGGCCAGGGGTGCTCGATCAGCCAGTCGTCGGCTTCGCTCATGTCGGCCGCGGTGAAGGGCAAGACCGTGGCCGAGGCGCGCGGCCTGATCCGCACCTTCAAGGCCATGATGTCGGTCCACGAGGCACGCCTGGGCGACGGAGCCGAGTCGACCGGTTCGAGCAACGGGTCGGGCGACGACGGCGCCCGACGCGGTTGCACCCGATCCCGAGTCCCTCGGAGAGCTCGCCGCGCTGCAGGGGGTGGTCGAAGTTCCCGGTCCGCATCAAGTGCGCCACCTGTCGTGGAACACCCTGGCCCAGGGCCTCGACGAGGCCGAGCAGAGCACCGCCCCGGGCGCGTAGCGGCCGGAGCCGTGGGTGAGGCCCTCAGCAGGGGGCGGGGTTGAACGGTCCCGTGCCCGGCACGCTCGTGGTCGTGGGCGAGGACTGCCCACCACCGCGCCACGCTCGAGGGAACGGTCGTGGTCGTGGCCGGCACGGTGATCGGAGACCCGTAGGCATCGAGCGGTGGCGTGAGGATCGGGCCGGGGGACGAGCCGAGGAACTGGCTGATCATCTGCGTGGCGGCGGGCTCCTGCACGACCTCGACCGCCCCGGCCACATTGGAGCTCGCCCCCACCGTCGGCAAGGTGAGTGTCTGCAGCGCCGATCCTGAGAAGGCGTGGTAGCGCTGGGCCAACGAGATCAACGTGGACGTCGACATCGCATTGTCCTTGGTGATGTCATGGACGATCGAGCTGAGGAAGGCGTTCACCTTCAGCGGGTTGTAGCTCGACGACCTGGCTTTGTCGATCACGGCCTCGATGACGACGTTCTGGCGCTGGATGCGCCCCAGGTCGCCGCTGCCGTCGTACTCCCAGTACCCGGGCCGGACCTCGTACTCGTAGAAGCGCGAGCGGGCCAATGCCAGCGCCATGTTGCCGTTGAGGGTCTGACATCCGGAATGGGTGATCTCGAGCCCGGAGTTGTTGTTCCCGTTGTCGTTGTCGCGCACCGGGTAGGGGAAGTCCAGACGTGATGCCACCCACCGCCTGGACGAGGTCGATCACGCCGGTGAAGCTGGTGATCACGAAATGGTTGATGGGGATGCCGAACGTGTTCTCGATGGTCTGGATGAGCGAGTCCGGGCCGCTGTTGAACGCCGTATTGATCTTGTTGTCGGTGGCCAACCCCGTGCCCGAGGGCACGCCCGACAGCGTGACGTAGGTGTCTCTCGGGATCGAAAGGAGCTCGGGCCGTGCCGGCGGCGGGATCCACGTGGAGGATCTTGATCGTGTCGCTGCGCTGGCCGCCGACCACCGACGGCGCTGCCGAAGGCCTTGGCGGCACCACCGGTGTCCCCGGCACGAGAGTCCGATCCGACGATCAGGACGTTGTAGGGGGCGCCGGGCGCCCCCACGGCGCAGGTCGTGCACTTGACCGACTTGATCTGGCCCGAGGCGGTACCACAGGTAGCCGTAGACCGATCCCGACACCACGAGCACGAGCACCACGACCAGGATCACCCACCGGATCACCCTCTCGCCGGTGCTGCGTCGGCGCCGATGTCCCCGGCGCCCCGGTGGTCGGACCGTCGGTGGCGGCGGCGCACCGGGAGTCTCTGCGGGGGGGGCTCCGGCGCTGTCGGCGGTGGCGGGGGTCTCGGACTCTCTCGCCGCGGCGCCGAGGGACTCGCCCGGCACCTGTGCCGAGGCCCCGTCGTGGCCCTCAGCGAGACGTTCGAGCCCCTCGAGGCCTCCCGGCGTGTTGCCGGGCGCGGGCCCTGCCACCGGGTCCAGCCGAGCATGGCCGATGAGTTTGCCTTGCCCCGCGGCTGTACCGCGAGGAGGACGGCGGGCCATGACGTCAAGACGGTACCAGCGCGTCGCACCCTTGCCACGTCGCGCCACGGCGCGCGACCGGACCCGTCGTACGGCGCGACGCAGCTCCGGTCAGTCCCCCAGGTGTTCGAGCACGAGCTTGGCCACGTCGTCGGGCCGCTCCAGCGGCGCCATGTGGGCGGCGGCGTCGAGGTCGGCGACCTTGGCGTCGGGGATGCCCGACGCAGTACGCCTCGGCGTGGGCCCGGGGGACGATGCCGTCCTTGCGGGCATGGACGATCAGTGTCGGCGCCGTGATCCGGTGCAGACGACCCGACAGCTTGGGGTCGTGCAGGTACGGGATTCCACCCCACCTTGGCCGTCGCCGCCAGAGCCTGCAGCATCGGTCGCACGAGCTCGAAGGGAATCTGCGAAGGGTCGGCCTCCATGCGCGTCCATGGCCCGCATGAGCTGGGCGATGGGGAAGTCCGGATCGGCGAAGAGCTCGTCCGCCAGCTCCGAGGGCGCTCGGCCGAAGATCTCGGTGATCGGCGCGCCGTCGACGTACAGGCCCACCGGGTTGACGAGCACCATCCGACGCACCCGCTCGGGCCACCGCACCGCCAGCTCGGCCGCCATCCATCCTCCGAGCGACAGGCCCACCATGTCGCACCAGGGCAGGCCCAACCGGTCGAGGACGTCCAGGAGATGGAAGGCGGCGTCCTCGATGTCGTCGATGTGCTGCAGGCCCTGGGAGTCCCCGAAGCCCGGGAACAACGGCGCCACCACCAGTCGCGTGTCGGCCAACTCCTCCAGAAAGCGCCATGCCGGGCCCTTCGCCTTGCGCCGAGTGCAGGTAGACGAGCGGAGCAGGCCCACCGTCGACCCCCCCGGTGGACCTCGATCGGGGCCCACGGCGCTGTCGAGGATGTGCCCGCCCGAGGGTCGTCACGACGGGGCCGTCGGCCGGTGTCGCCACAGATGAGCCGGGTCGAGACCGTGCCCGGGAAACGAGGCGCGCAGCTTCGGCATGACCTCGGTGGCGAAGAGGTCGAGGCTCTGCCTGGTGTCCGCGGCGGGAAGCGTGCCCAACTGGAACAGGCCCGAGCAGGTTCCCGACCCCCAACCGTTCGACGTTGGCGGAGAGCAATTCCGTGACGGTCTCGGGGGATCCGACGATGGCGTACTGACCCTCGACGACCTCGTCCCAGGTGTCGAGGTTGAGGGCGAAGGTGCCGGCGTTCTTCATGATGTTCTCGACCGAGCGGACCGACGTGTAGCCGGGAGGGGAGATGTTGATGCCCGGGAGGAGGCGGCGGACGAAGTACCAGAAGTGCTCCTCGTAGCGCCGTCGCGCCTCGGCATCGGTCTCGGCCACGAAGATCGGCACGAGCCATCCGAGTTGCAGGGGATCGGCCTCGTAGCCCTCTTTCCGGCACGCGTCGCGCATCATGGTGAACATCCGCTCGAACACGCTGATGTGGAAGTACGGGATCCCCATGTAGGCGTAGCGGTGCTTGGCCACGAACTCCAGGGTCTCGAGCGATCCGACACCGGGGATCCAGATCTCGGGATGGGGCTGCTGGATCGGCCGGGGCCACGAATTCACGTAGCGGAGCTTGTAGTGCTTGCCGATGAACTCGAACGGACCAGGCTCGGTCCATGCCCTGAGGATCAGGTCGTGGGCCTCGGCGAAGCGCTCGCGTGCGTGCGCGGGGTTCAACGAGAACGAGTAGTACTCGGGGCCCCCACCGACGACCATCCCCGCGATGAGCCGTCCCCCGCTGATGCAGTCGATCATGGCGAACTCCTCCGCCACGCGCGTCGGGGGGTCGTACAACGGAAGGGCGTTGCCCACGACCGCGATGCGGACCCGTGAGGTCAGACGGGCAAGGATCGATGCGATCAGATTCGGCGACGGCATGATGCCGTACGCGTTCTGGTGATGCTCGTTGACACACACACCGTCGAAGCCGAGCTCCTCGGCGTGGACGAGCTCGTCGATGTAGCGGTTGTAGAGCTCACCGCCGAGCCGGGGATCGAACAGCTCGTTGGGACACGTGATCCACGCGGGCCCGTCGTAGTCGGCAGGCAGGTCCGGGTAGGGCATCAGGTGGAAGCTGAAGAAACGCACGGTCGTCCTCCTGCGTCGAACCACTGGACAGCGCCGCGGTCATGGTACCGCCGGTGTTACTGACTGACGAATCAGTCTTGGCCACCGGTCCCGGCGTCGCGTTCGCGAGCGGCGGTCTCGAACGCCGCATAGCCCGTGCGCTCGAGCTCACCGGCCAGCTCGGGGCCACCGCTGGCCACGATGCGTCCGCGCACGAGCACGTGCACCACGTCGGGCTCCAGCACCGAGAGCAGGCGGCGGTAATGGGTGATGGCCAGGACGCCGAGGCCCCACTCCGCCACGCCGTCGCGCACACGCCGGGCCACGTCGCGCAGACCGTCGATGTCGATGCCCGAGTCGAGCTCGTCGAGCACCGCGATGCTCGGTTGCAACAGCGCCATCTGCAAGGTTTCGCTTCGCTTGCGCTCGCCCCCCGAGAGGTCGACGTTGAGAGGCCGGTCGAGCAGGCGGGTCTCGAGCCCCACCCGCTGCGCCTCGTCCAGCGCCCGCGCCTCGAGCGTTCCGGCGGCGTCGTCGGGGCCTATCCCCCGCCCGGCCAGGGCCTCGGTGAGCGCCTGGTGCAGCCCCACCCCGGGCACCTCGATGGGGTCCTGCGGCGCCAGGAACAGGCCCAGCCGGGCGCGCTCGAAGGCTGCAAGGCGCAGGAGGTCCTGGCCGTCGAGGGTCACGGTGCCTCCGAGCACCTGGTATCCGGGCTTGCCCATGAGGACGTGCGCCAGGGTGCTCTTCCCCGAACCATTGGGGCCCATGACGGCGTGGACCTCGCCGCTTCTCACCACCAGGTCGACACCGGTGAGCACCTCCAACCCGGCCACTCCGGCCCGGAGACCGCTGACGGCGAGCTCGTGACGGTCCCGGCCCTTCGACGGCACCGAGGCGGGGTTGTTCATGGGAGCTCCACGAACACGTCGTCGCCCTCGATGCGCACCCCGTAGACCGGGACCGGCTTCGTCGCCGGCAACGACCGGGGCTCGCCGGTCTGGAGGTCGAACATCGATCCGTGCTTCCAACACTCGATCTCGCACGCATCGACCAGGACGTCACCCTCGGAGAGCGAGTAGTCCTCGTGGCTGCACACGTCACCGATGGCATAGAAGTCGTCCTCGATCGCGCACGAGCGCGATCCGATGCGCACCGACGTCGAACCTCCGTGCCGCTCCGGAAGTGAGCTCGTCGCGCCCACACAGACGTACGAGGTCACCCATCGGCTCCCCCTGGCGTGGACAAGCGCCCTGCCATGCGGCGGCGCACGGCGTCCTCGACCCAGCGACCCACGCCGGGGAACGGCGCCCGACCGGCGAGGTCCGAGAAGAAGCCCAGCACGATGAGACGCTCGGCGACCGCCGGCGCGATGCCGCGCGTCTCGAGGTAGTACCGCTGCTCCTCGTTGATCGGACCGACGGTCGATGCGTGACTGCACCGCACGTCGTTCTCGTCGATGTCGAGATTGGGCACCGAGTCGGCATGCGCGCCTTCGGAGAGCACGAGGTTGTGGTTGGTCTGGAAGGCGTTCGCCCCGCGTGCTCCTTTCCGGATCCGGATCAGGCCGCTGTAGACCGAGCGCGCCGTGTCGGCCACCGCCCCTTTGAACAGCAGCTGGCTCTCGGTGCGAGGCGCATGGTGATCCTGGAGGGTCCGGAAGTCGTGCACCTGCTCACCCGTTCCCAGGTATGCGGCCAGGAGCGAGGTCCGCCCGGCTTGGCCCACGAGGTCGGAATCGGTGCGCACCCGCGCGTAGCGACCGCCCAGGCCGGCGGTGAACGACTGCAGGGTGGCGTCGCGTCCGACCCGGCTCGCCTGCACCGCGATCGATGTCGTCCCCTGGCCGAGGACCTGCAGGTTGGCGTACCGGAGATGCGCGTCGTCGGCGACGCGCAGCTCGGTCACCGGAACCACGAGCGCGGATGTCGCAACGGCTTCGGACTCGTCGCCTGCGGGCAGGGCGCCGCCGGTCACCCCGGGCGCGGTCAGCTCGATGATCCCCGCCTCCGACGACGTGCCCAGGTCGACCAAGGTTCGTGGGAACACCGAGATACCGGGTCCCGTGGCGAGCCCCGGGATCGACGAGGTGGACGACGATGACCGGATCGGCGACGACGGTCTTGTTGGCCACGCCCACCTGCACGACGTCGGCCACGAATGCGTCGTGCAGCTCACCGAAGGCGTCGCGTCCGGGAGCCAGCGAGCCCAGGTCTTCGGGGCCGGTGGGGAGCGGAGCGTCGGAGCGGACCGAGGTGACCGACAGTGCCTCGGGTGTCGAGGGCGTCCATCTCGATCGCCTCGATGGTGCCGTTGTAGGTGACGACGAGGCCGGCTCGGGGCCCGAGGGAGTCGGCGAGACGACGGGCGACGGCCAGTGCGGGCTCGAGCCCCGCGGGCCCGGGCGCGGTCACCGGGGCATACGCGTCCAAGTCGAAGGCGTCGATGCCGCTGTAACGCCACACCTCTTCGGCCTCGGTGGGGATGTTCGAGGCGGCGAACCGCTCCCAGGCCTCGGCACGCCGCCGCACCAACCATTCCGGGCCACCAAGGGCCGAGGACGCCTCGGCGGTGAACGTGGTCAGGGGTCTACCTCTCTCAGCGGACACGGACAGGCCGGCGCAGGAACACTCGGGCTGCTGGGAATCCTACCGGGCGAATCACCCTCCCCCTTCGAGACAGGGCCCGGGCGAGGCCACGGCCCCGGGGGCCGAAGGGGACGCGGCGTCGATGGTCGTAATGTGGCTTCCATGCCCGATTACGACGTGCTCTGCATCGAACGCGACGGCGACGTCGCCACGCTGTGGCTCGACCGAGCCGAGGCCCGCAACGCCATGGGGCCGGCCTTTTGGCACGACCTGCCCCTGGCGATGAGCGAACTGTCCGACGACGACGCCGTTCGGGCCATCGTCATCGCCGCCCGGGGACCACATTTCAGCGTGGGCCTGGACCTCAAGGCGATGGCGGGCATGCTCACCGGGGACGGCGACGGCGGCGGGGGATCGGGAGAGGCGCCGAGCGGGGGGAACGGGAGCGTCCAGGGCGCAGCGACCGTCGATGGCGTCGCGAGCCGTGACCGCACGACAAGGCGTCCTTCGCATGCAGTCGTCGGTGACGTCGGTGGCACAGTGCCCGAAGCCCGTGATCGCCGCCATCCACGGCTACTGCATCGGGGGTGGGGTCGACGTCGTGTCCGCGTGCGACATCAGAGTGGCGAGCGCCGACGCCGTCTTCTCGGTACGCGAGACGAAGGTGGCCATCGTGGCCGACCTGGGGAGCCTGCAACGCCTGCCGCGCATCATCGGAAAAGGCCACGTGGCCGAGCTGGCCTGACCGGCAAGGACATCACCTCGACGCGCGCCAAGGAGATCGGCCTGGTCAACGACGTCCTACCCGACGCCGGTGCCGCACTGGCGGCGGCGCGGCAGCTGGCAACCGAGATCGCCGCCAACTCGCCCCTGGCGGTGCAGGGGACGAAGGCCGTGCTCGCCGCGTGCGAGGACCGGTCGGTGGCCGACGGGCTGGACTACGTGGCGACCTGGAACGCCGGGTTCCTCGGCCTCCGACGACCTGGTCGAGGCCATGACCGCCTTCATGGAGAAGCGCCCCCCGGAGTTCAAGGGACGCTGACCCGACCCCCCGGGTGTGGGTCGCGACGGCTCGAGCTCAGCGGCGGCGTCTCCACCAGCGCCGGCCCCGTGTCTTGGTGCGCTCCTGTTTCTCGACCTCGGCCAGGGTCTCGGGCACAACGGCATCGACGATGTCCGCCGCCTCCTCGAGCAGGCGCGCGACGTCGGGACCGCCGGGGCCGGGCTCGTCCTCGACGGGCTTGGCGGACCAGGCTGCCGGGTTGCCACCCCACGTCCACCATGCGCGGCGCGAACGAGGCACAGGGATCGGGGCACCGCCACGGTGCTTCGGGAGCGAGGTCGAGCTCGCAGAAGCGCACGACCTCACCGGTGTCGTACGAGCGGCTCTGGAAGTGCTTGCACCCCTCACGCATGGGCACAGCGCCTGCCTCCTCTCCCTCGGCGGTCTGAGCGGAGGCGCCGGGAAGAGCCCGACCCGATCAGCCGACTGCACCTTCCATCTGCAGCTCGATGAGCCGGCTCCACTCGACCGCGTACTCCATCGGCAGCGTGCGGACGACGGGCTCGATGAAGCCGTTGACGATCATACTCATGGCCTGACTCTCCGATAGCCCGCGGCTCATGAGGTAGAAGAGCTGGTCCTCACCCACTTTCGACACCGTGGCCTCGTGACCGATCTGGGCGTCGCGCTCTTCGACCTCCATGTACGGCTTGGTCTCGGATGTCGACTGCTCGTCGAGGATGAGGGCGTCACAGCGAACGAAGCTCTTGGCGTGCTTCGCCCCTTCCTCCACTCGGACCAGGCCCCGGTAGGTCGACAGGCCGCCGTCCTTGGAGATCGACTTCGAGACGATGGTCGACGTCGTCTCCGGAGCGGCATGGACCATCTTCGCCCCCGCGTCCTGATGCTGACCAGGCGCCGGCGTACGCCACCGACAGCACCTCACCCGATGCCTTGGGTCCCATGAGGTAGACCGACGGGTACTTCATGGTGAGCCGCGACCCGATGTTGCCGTCGATCCAGGCCACGTGCGCTTCCGCTTCGGCGCGCGCCCGCTTGGTCACCAGGTTGTACACGTTGTTCGACCAGTTCTGGATGGTCGTGTACGTGATGCGCGAACCCTGCAGCGCGACCAGCTCGACCACGGCCGAGTGGAGCGAGTCGGTCGAGTACACGGGGGCCGAGCACCCTTCGACGTAGTGGACCTCAGAGCCCTCGTCGGCGATGATCAGGGTGCGCTCGAACTGGCCCATGTTCTCGGCGTTGATCCGGAAGTACGCCTGCAGCGGCATGTCGACCTTCACGCCCGGCGGGACGTAGATGAACGAGCCACCCGACCAGACAGCGGAGTTGAGAGCGGCGAACTTGTTGTCGTTGGGCGGGATGATCGTCCCGAACCAACGCTTCACGATCTCGGGGTACTCGCGCACCGCGGTGTCCATGTCGCAGAAGAGCACGCCCAGAGACTCGAGGTCGGCCCGGTTGCGGTGGAACACGACTTCGGATTCATATTGTGCCGTGACGCCGGCGAGGTACTTGCGCTCGGCTTCGGGGATGCCCAGCTTCTCGTAGGTCGACTTGATGGACTCGGGCAGCGCGTCCCAGTCCTTCACCTGACCCTCGGTCGGCTTCACGTAGTAGTAGATGTTGTCGAAATCGAGATCGGGCATGTTCACGGCGAACCACGGCGCCATGGGCCTGGCCATGAACCGCTTGAGGGCCTTCAGGCGGAAGGTGCGCATCCACTCGGGCTCGCCCTTCATGGCCGACATCTCGCGGACGATCTCTTCGGAGAGGCCCTTCTTGGGCTTGAAGACGTAGTCCTCGACATCGCTCCAGCCGAGCTTGTACCGGCCGAGATCGAGATCCGCTGTCGTCATCGTCACCATCACCTTTGGCCCTGACCTGCCCGGGCCGGACATCGCCCGGCGGGGCCGAGGGGCCGCCCAGGAGGATTTCCCCTATCTAGATAGTAACAACCCCGGTTTGGTGGTGCGACCAGGGGAGGCCCATCTGGGATCATCCTCCGATGGCCGGACCCGATCGTGACCCCCGAGCCCAGCTGCCTGCACCCGTGGCACCCCGGCGCCCCACGGTCCTCGAGGCCCACGGCGACCGCCGGGTCGACGACTGGTTCTGGTTGCGCCACCGGGAGGACCCCGAGGTCCTCGACCTCCTGGCGGCCGAGAACGCCTTCACCGAGCAGCAGACCGAGCGCCTGGCCGGGTTGCGCCAGGGACTGTTCGCCGAGATGAAGGCCCGCATCGTCGAGACCGACCTGAGCGTGCCCGGTGCGCAAGGGCCCCTGGTGGTACTACGAGCGCACCGTGGAGGGGCGCGACTACGTCATCCACTGTCGCCTCCCGGTCGAGGGGCCCGGGCGCGACCGCTCCACTCCACCCTCGCCGTCGGACGGGGACCGACCCGACGAGCAGGTGCTCCTGGACGAGAACTCGCTCGCCGGGACCCACGGGTATCTCGACGTGGCCAACCTGGCGGTGAGCCCGGGGCACACCCGGCTCGCCTACGCCGTCGACACCACCGGGGACGAGCGATTCACCCTGCGCACTGCGCGACCTCGAGAGCGGCGAAGACCTCCGAGACACCATCGAGGGAACGTCGTACGGCGTGGCCTGGGCCAACGACGACACCACCGTCTTCTACACGCGGCCCGACGCGGCCAATCGGCCGTACCAGCTGTGGCGCCACCGCATCGGCAGCCCGGCCGACGAGCGACGCCCTGGTCATGGAAGAGCCCGACGAACGATTCCACCTCGGTGTGGGGCGGACCAAGGACGGTGCGTACGTCGTCGTGGAGCTGCACTCGAGGGTCACCTCCGAGGTCCACGTCATCCCCGCCGACCGGCCCGAGGCCGACCCCAAGGTCGTGGAGCCCCGCTCGCCAGGGAGTCGAGTACGCGGTCGAGCACCACCGGGGGACGTTCCTCATGCTCACCAACGACGAGGCGGAGAACTTCCGCGTCGTCGCCACCCCGGTCGACAATCCCGTCGCGCCAGGCCTGGAGCGAGCTGATACCCCATCGTGCCGAGGTGCGACTCGAAGGCCTCGACGTCTTCGCCGGCCACCTCGTCAGCTACGAGCGGCGCGAGGGGATGCCCCGCATCAGGGTGGTCGGGCTCCCCGGCGACGGCCCTCTGTGGGACCGGGCCCTGCCCGAGGGATACCTGGTGCCATGCCCCGAGACGCCATCGGCGTCATGGGGCGGGGCCGAACCCGGAGTTCGACGAGCCGATCGCTCCGCTACGAGTACTCGTCACTCGTGACTCCCCGGTCGGTCTACGACCTGGACCTCGAAAGCGGCCAGGCCGTGCTGCGCAAGCGCCAACCGGTCCTCGGTGACTACGACCCGGCTCGCTACGCCACCGAGCGTCGTCTGGGCGGTCGCACCCGACGGGACCGAGGTGCCCATGTCGATCGTCGTTCGGCGGCGACGTGCCCCGCGACGGCACGCGCACCGTGCCTCTTGTACGGCTACGGCTCCTACGAGGACTCGATGGACCCGGTCTTCTCGTCGCTGCGCCTGAGCCTCCTCGATCGCGGGTTCGTCTTCGCCATCGCGCACGTGCGCGGTGGCGGCGAGCTCGGGCGTCGCTGGTACGAGGACGGCAAGCTCCTGGCCAAGCCCAACACCTTCACCGACTTCGTGGCCTGCGCGCGCCGAGCTCGTCGAGGACCGCTGGACCACGCCCGCAACGCCTGGTGGCTCGAGGAGGTTCTGCCGGCGGCCTGCTCGTGGGAGCGGTCGCGAACCTGGCGCCCGAGCTGTTCCGGGCCATGGTGGCCGAGGTGCCCTTCGTCGACTGCCTCACCACGATGCTCGACGACAGCCCTCCCTCTGACCGTCATCGAGTGGGAGGAGTGGGGGAACCCCGGTGCCGATCCCGAGGTGTACGCGGTGATGAAGTCCTACACGCCCGTACGAGAACGTCCGCACCACGCGGTACCCGGACATGCTCGTCACCGCCGGACTCGAGGACCCTCGGGTCGGCTACTGGGAGCCTGCCAAGTGGGTCCAGAAGCTCCGCGCCGCGCGATCCCGCCGGGCGGGTGCTGTTCAAGGTCGAGCTCGACTCGGGCCACGCCGGGCCCTCGGGCCGCTACGAAGCCTGGCGCGACGAAGCCTTCGTCATCGTCGTTCGTGCTCGACGCCGTCGGTCTCGGCGACCTGACGGCCCGTCGACCGCGGCCTAGGACCTCGCTTCGAAGTCCAGGGTGAACGGCGAGCGGAAACCGGCCGGGAGCTGCACCGGTCGGCCGTCCATCGTCACGCTGGCGTCGGTGGGCGCCCCGAGCTGGACATGCGACGTTGCCCGGTGACCGGGACCGAGTGCGATGCCCCGGCATGCGATCGTCCCGGTCCAACCACCTTGCCCGTCGCAGGGTCGGTGGCCATCACCCAGCACGACGCCGAGGCGTCGATGGCGACGGTGTAGGCCGACGAGGGCGCCGGGTACTTGGCGCTGAACGCGGTCGGTGCGGTCGGTGATGAGGGGACTCGAGGCCGACGCGGTCGTCGGCACGACCTCGGCCGCGGCGGTCATGGGTCGCGCGGGTGCGCGGTCCGTGACGTGGCGGCGTGGGTTGTGGGATCCGCCGACCAGAGCCAGGGCGTACCGACACCGACGACCACCGGCCACGACGACCGCCACCGCGGCGGCGACGAGCCTTGTCCGACGGACCCGGGTCCTTCCCTCGCGCCGAGCTCGGTCGGCCGCTCCGGGCAATCTCGCCCCGGGCCGACGGACCGCCGGTGCATGTGTCGGCGCCCCGGACTGCGTTCGGCACCGGCGCCTGGACGGGGCGCGTGTCGGGCCGGCTCTTGGCAGCCACCACGCCGCCCGGAGCGGTCCACACGAGAGGCGAGCGGCGGTCCGCCACGTGTCGAAGGGTGTCCAAGGTGTGCTGATGATGCTGCACCGACTGCCGCTCGTCGGCCCCGCGGCGCCAGGTCACCCACGCCACGACGGCCACGACGAGGGCGATCACACCGAGAACCACGACCGCTGTCATCGCCTCCATTCAACCGAACGTCGGGGCACTTGGGTACTTCGGGGCGTTTCCCACGGCGAATTCGGGCCGGTTCCCAGCGTGGGAGCCCCGCGGACCGGTTGCCCGGCCCGGGGTCAGAACTGGGGCATGGCGGGAAATGCGTAGTCGGCGGGTAGCGGGTCGCGGTGGGTCCCGTCGGGCCAGCGCGGCCGCGATGCGAAGGGGCCAGGCGCTCGAGCCTTGGCGCTCTCTGATCTCCTCGGCGCGCTCGTGGAACTCCGGCATGACCTCGCGGGCGAAGAGCTCGAGAGACTCGCAGATGTGCTCGTGGCGGTTGCGGCCCGCCTGGCTGACGAAGATCAATTGGTCGACACCGGCATCTTCGTACCGACGCACCAGGTCGCGGATCTGTGCCGGTGTCCCCACCGCACCTCGCAGCGATCCCGAGGCCCTGTTCCATGAGCTGGGCACCCAACTGCTGGCCGGTCCGGGCCGCGACCGCTCGACTGAAGCCGAACCGATCGCGGTTCTCCAGGAACTCCTGCCATACGTCGGTCACACCGGGCTTGTGCATGCCGAACACGTAGTAGTGCCCGAGCGAGTACCCGAAGAAGTGACTGCCGTCGAGACCGCGGTCGATGGCGGTGGACTCGTCGGCATGGCACATGAGCGGAAGGACGCACGCCAGGTTGGCATTGACGGCGAAGCCCGGCGGGGATGCAGTGCGTCCGACGCGATCGTCGCGTAGTAGTCCTCGACCCAGGCCTTGGCCTCGTCCGCCTCGACGAACGAGAACGTCAACGCCCCGATCCCCAAGCGTGGCGGCCAGATGGATCGTGTCGCGCCGACTGCAGGCCACCCACAGCGGAGGATGGGGTCGTTGCAGAGGCTTGGGCACGAGATTCCTCGGAGGCATCTGCACGAACCGACCGTCGTAGCCGGCGAATGGCTCCTCGACCATGAGCCGGGTCACGACGTCGATCGCCTCGCGCCATTGGTCGCGCTTGGTGGCCCGATCCACGCCGTAGCCGCCCAGCTCCGCCTCCGAGCTCGACTCACCGGTGCCGAAGTCGACGCGACCGTCGGACACGAGGTCGAGGGTGGCGATCCGCTCGGCCACCCGGGCAGGGTGGTTGAACCCCACGGGCAATTGCACGATGCCGTGCCCGAGCCGGATCCGACTGGTGCGCTGGCTGGCGGCGGCCAGGAAGACCTCGGGCGCCGAGGAGTGGGAGTACTCCTCGAGGAAATGGTGCTCGACCTCCCAGACGTAGTCGAAGCCCAGGCGATCGGCCAGCTCGACCTGTTCGAGGGCCTCTTTGAGGAGACGATGCTCGTCGTCTGGTGCCCAGGGGCGGGGCAGTTGGAACTCGTAGAAGATGCCGAACCGCATCGGGTCCTCGACTAGTGGTCGTGCTCGTGCTCGAGCATGGCGTCGACGAGCCGCTCGACGAGGGTGCGGTCGCGATCTGACAGCCGTCGGAGCTTCACCGCCAGCAGGGAGCCCTCGTCCTCGGACCGCGAACTGCCCGAGCGTCGAATCAGCCGAGGCCCGCGACGGACGGGCCGGTCTGCCGATGCGGGCCAAGACGTCTTCCACCGGGAGCTCCAGCGCCCCGGCGACACGCTCGAGCACGTCCGCGCTGGGATTGGGCAGCAGACGGATGGCGCCGATGGCTTCCTTGCGGCCCGTCTCGAGATCGCGCCACAGGCTCTCGGAGACCTTGGCCCGGCGGGCGGCATCACGTCGGCGCAGTCCGCGCTGCTCGCGCTGCTCGGCGAGCCACCGGCCGAACTCCACCCACTGCTGCGATTCGTCCACGCCGCCAGCGTGCCGGTTCCCGGCCCCCGAGTCCAGCCGGTCGGCGCGCCGTCGCGCGGTGTCGCGCCGGGTACCGACGACTTCCGGGGACCCGAGCCGCCTAGGTGCGGAGGCCGAACCGAGGCGTCACCGCGGGACCGAGCTCGGACCGGCGGGGATTGGACTGGTCGCGCACCGAGAGGACCGGAGTCGCGATTCCCCATGTCGCGGCGATCTCGGGGTCGTCCCAGGCCACCCCCAGCTCGTCGTTGGGGTTGTAGTAGTTGTCGACCAGGTACCACAGAAGGACGTCGGTGAGCGACGCGAACCCGTGGGCGACCCCGGGGGGGATGAACACCCCGTGGTCGTGCTCGCCGTCGAGGTCGAGGGCCAGCGTGACCGCCTCGGTCGGGGACCCGACCCGCAGGTCGTGCAGCACGACCCGGGCCGTGCCCCGCAGCACGTACCAGTAGTCCGCCTGGTGGAGGTGATAGTGCAGACCGACGACCGCGCCGGCCTGCTTCTCGGATCGGTTCCCCTGCACCATCTCGCGCCCGAGGGGGAACCACGACCGGCGGTATGTCTCGACGAATCGGCCTCGCTCGTCGCCGTGGACGTCGGCCTCGACCACGACGACGTCGGCGATGGCGTCGGAAGGGGTGATCCGGGGCATCCGGTGAGGCTAACCGGGTCACGGGTCACCGCGCCCGATGGACGTCGCCGCCGGGAGGAGCGGGCACAAGCGCACCCGGCGCCTAGGGCTCGAAGCGCCCGAATCCGCCCCGGTAGTAGACAAGTGGCCGGCCCCGGCTGCACCCCCATGTCCAGCACCCTGCCCACGACGAGCTCGTGGTCACCGGCGTCGTGGGCAAGTTCGAACTCGCACTCCACCCACGCCAGGGCCCCGTCGAGCACGGGGGCGCCGTTGACCGCCGGGTCGCCAACCCACGCCGGTGAACTTGTCGCCGCCCGAGACGGCGAAGTCCCGGCTGAGCGCCTCCTGGTCGTCGGCCAGGATGTTGACGCAGAACGACCCCGCGGCGGCGATGCGGGGCCAGCTCGTGGAGCTCTTCCCCGGGGCGAGCGCCACCAGTGGTGGGTCGAGCGACAGCGACGTGAAGGCCTGGCAGGTGAACCCGACGGGCTCGACGCCCTCCATGGCGGTGACGATGGTGACGCCGGTGGCGAAGTGGCCGAGCACCTCGCGAAGCGCCCGAGTCGAACTGCGTCGCTCCCGCCACCTCGAGATCGTCCGCCCCGTGGTCGGCGCCGACCCCCTCCCCGTCACCTCACCCATCACGTCCCCTCGTCGTCCTCGGCCGCCGTCGACTCCGGGCGCGCGCCTCGAGTGCGTCAGGGGCGGCCGAGGTCGATCGCCAATCCTTCCCTGGCGGCGAGCACGCCGTCGAGACGGCGGGCGTCGTCGGTCGCCTGGGCCTCGGCCAGCATCCGGTCGACGTCGTCGTCGGTGTGCCGGGGGTCGTGGTGGAAGAGCGCCAGGCGCCGGGCCCCGGCCTCGGCCGCGACGTGCACGGCGTAGGCGACGGTGGAGTGGCCCCAGGTGGCCTTGGCCCGGTACTCCTCCTCGGTGTACTGGGCGTCGTGGATGACCAGGTCGGCTCGGTCGCACAGCTCGAGCACCGCGGCGTCGACCTCGGCGCGGTCGTCGGGAGCCTGGTGATCGCTCACGAAGGCCACCGCGGCGTCGCCGGCCTCGATGCGGAACCCGAGGGTGGTCCCGACATGGGGCACCTGCCGGACGAGCACCTTCGCCGATCCCGACCGCGATCACGTCGTCGGTCACCTCGTAGAACTCGATCTCGCCCTGGAGCTCTTTCACCTGCACGGGGAAGAACGGGGGCTTCACCACCCGGTCGATGATGTCGTGGAGGGAGCCACCGTCTTGGGGCGGGCCGAAGACGTCCATCCGTCCGCCCTCGCGCAGCATCGGCGTGCAGAAGGGGAGGCCGATGATGTGGTCCCAGTGCAGGTGGGTGAGGAACGCCGTGACCTCGACCGGACGGCCGAGACCGTAGCGTTCCTCGAGGGCGTGCCCGAACGGCCGCAGGCCGGTTCCCAGGTCGAGGACGATGGGTGGCTCGTCGCCGACTTCCACGGCCACACAGGCCGTGTTGCCGCCGTAGCGCACGTACTGCTCGCCCGCACACGGGCACGAGCCCCTCACGCCGAAGAATGTGACTCGCAGCGGACGACCCCCTCCCCTTCGGTCTCCCTCCAACAGCACCCGTGGCCCTCGCCGCCGATGTGGCCTGGGTCAGCCGGGAACCGAGGAGGGCCCGGTCGGGGCGACACTACTCTGCGTCGATGCCCCAACGGGTAGTAACTGTCAACGGCATCGAGTTCTCGTACCTTGAGGCGGGGCCGCCCCGGGGGCCCCTGGCGCTGTGCCTGCACGGCTTCCCCGACACGCGCCCACACCTGGCGCCACCTGCTGCCGGCCCTGGCCGACGCCGGCTACCACGCCGTGGCTCCTTGGATGAGGGGATACGCGCCGACGGGGATCCCCGAGGACGGGATCTACCAGGTGGGCGCCCTTGCGGCGGATGCGTGTGCATTGCACGAAGCCCTGGGGGGCGACAACCGGGCTGTGCTCGTGGGCCACGACTGGGGCGGCTACGCCAGCTACGGGGCAGCGTCGCTGCACCCGGACCGGTGGCGGCGCGTCGTGGCCATGGCCGTGCCGCCCCTGGCCGCCTCGGCCGCCGTCGTTCTTCAGCTACGCGCAGCTCAAGCGCAGCTTCTACGTCTTTCTCTTCCAGACCCCGATCGCCGAGATGGCGGTCATGGCCGACGGCCACGCGTTCCTCGACCGTCTCTGGGCCGACTGGTCACCGGGATACGACGCATCGTGGGACCTCGCCCGGGTGAAGGAGTCCCTCGGCGACCCTGCCAACCTCTCCGCCGCCATCGGCTACTACCGGGCCCTGTTCGACCCGACCCGGCACGACGCCGCCTACGACGAGGCTCAGGCGGCGTCGGCGTCCTGTCCCGCCCAGCCCACCATGTACCTGCACGGGGCCGATGACGGAGCCATGGGGGTCGAGGCCATCGGCGACGTGCGGTCGTTGTTGGCCGAGGGCTCCGAACACCTGATCATCGAAGGCGCCGGGCACTTTCTCCACCTCGAGCAACCCGACGTCGTCCGGGCGCACATCATGGGTTTCCTCGAGGGCTGAGCCCCGGGCAGCGGCGTCACGCCCGTACCGGGGCGGCGCCGCGAGGTCGCCGGGTCAGGGTAGGACCAGGACACTGCCCGGCCCGCGCCTGGCCAGGCCTTCGGCCACGAGCTCGTCGGCGACGCGCCGGGCGCGCTCGGGATCCTCGGGCCAGCCGCAGGCGGCGCGCAGGCGCCCCGGAGGTACCGGGCCCCGTCGCAGCGCGTCGACCAGACGGCCTCGACCTTGGCGGTCCGAGCCCTCGAATCGGGTCTGGCGCGACGCGCCCGGGTGCGGGGTCCGGAGCATTGTCGGTGGCGTTGGTCCAGGCGCACAGACGCGACAAGGCGCAGCAGCCGCAGCGCGGGGCACGGGCGGTGCACACGACGGCACCGATCTCCATGAGCGCCTGGTTCCAGTCCCACGCGCCTGCGTCGGGCACGAGCGCGTCCGCCATCGCCTGAGCTGCGCCCGGCGTGAGCGGTACCCCGGCCACCGCTCGAGAGAGCACCCGCGCCACGTTGACGTCCACGACGGCCTCGTGGTGCTCGAAGGCGAACACGCGAACGGCTCTCGCCGTGTAGGCCCCCACCCCCGGCAACGCCAGCAGCGCCTCGAGGCCCGAGGGAACGACACCTCCGTGCCGGTCCACGACGACGCGGGCCGCTTCGTGCAGAGAACGGGCACGACGGTTGTACCCCAGCCCCGCCCAGGCCTCGACGACCTGGCCCAGGCGGGCGGCGCCACACGCCGACGGGGTGGGGAACCGATCGAGGAAGCGCAGGTAGGGGCCCACCACACGCTGCGCCTGGGTCTGCTGGAGCATGACCTCGCTGACGAGCACGGCCCACGGGTCACGGGTCTCGCGCCACGGGAAGGGGACGCAGGCCCGACCGTCGCGCCACGAGCACGGCGCGGCGCAGTCGCCGCAGTGCCGTCCCTGCCGGGACGACGGTCAATCCCAGACGTCGTCCCCGTAGGGACGGCGACGGGCCGGAGCCGACTCGCGCTTCCACACCATGAGCTTGCGGCGGAAGAAGCACACTTCTTCGCCGCGCTGGTTGAAGCCCTTGGACTCGACCGTGACGATGCCCCGGTCGGGCTTGGACGAGGACTCCACCTTGGCGATCACGCGCGTCTCGGCATAGATGGTGTCGCCGTGGAACGTGGGGTTGCGGTGCACGAGAGACTCGACCTCGAGGTTGGCGATGCACGAGCCGCTCACGTCCGGCACGCTCATGCCGAGCACGAGCGAGTACACGAGGTTCCCCACCACCACGTTCTTGCCGTGCACCGTCTCGTTCTCGGCGAACCACTCGTTGGTGTGCAGGGGGTGGTGGTTCATCGTGATCATGCAGAAGAGATGGTCGTCGTACTCCGTGACCGTCTTGCCCGGCCAGTGGCGGTAGACGTCCCCGGGCTCGAAGTCCTCGAAGTACCGACCGAAGGGTCGGTCGTAGGTCGTCATGACACCGACCGCGGACGGGTGGTGAACCCGAGCGCCCAGTCGGCCTCGGACTCCCCGCCGATCGAGAGGCGCCACGTGTAGCGGTTGCCGGGCTCGAGCGGGAGCGGGCCCAGGTTCACCGCCAGGGCCACATCGATGGGCGTGCCCAGGGGAACCGTCGTGGGCCGGACGACGTTGAACTCGCCACGCACCTCGACCGGGTGGGTCCCGTCGGGTGTGTCCACCATGACGGGCCGACCGTCGGCGTCCTCGAGGTAGAGCTCCCAGTGGTGCACCTGGTCGGCCTCGTGCCATCCCACGTCGATCTTGAGCGCGATGCCCGAGGGCATCGGGTCGGGCCCGGTCAGCGACCACCCGCCGCCCAGCACGAAGAGCTTCCCGTCGGCGACCTGGGCCGCGTCACACAACAGCATCGTGACCTTCACGCCCGGCAGGCTACAGCCGGTAGCGTCTTGGCTCGTGCCGGACGCCCTGCGCGACGACGTCTATCGGCGCCCCCTGGCCACGGCGCTCGAACGCCTCGCCGTCGCGCCCGGGTGGCGGTGCGTCGACGTCGGCGCCGGCGGCGGCGACGTGTCGGTGGCCCTGGCCGAGATCGTGGGGCACGACGGGCGCGTCTACGCCGTGGACAGCGACCCGCGCGCCCGGGACGAGGTCGCCGTCGGCTGCGGTCGACCTTCAGCCAGGTGCTCGCCATCACCCAGGCGGGAGAGGACCTGCTCCTGCCCGAAGCGGTCGATCTGGCATTCTGTCGGTTCCTCCTCATGCACGTCGTGGACCCCGCCGTCGTGTTGCTGCGCATGCGACAGGCCGTCCGGCCCGGGGGTTGGGTCGTGGCCCAGGAGCCCATCACCTCGGCCGGCCGGGTCGGAGGCGTCGCCTTGTCCATGCCCGGCGCCCGTCACCCCGACGTCGGGGCTCTGCTGCCCGCGCTCGTCAGAGACGCGGGCCTCGACATCGTCGACGCCTGGGCCGAGGCACCCGCGGGAGTCGGCCCCGGGCCGGTCACCGAGTACCTGTGCTCACTCACCGAGGTGGACCCCGGAGACGACCCCGTCGTGCTGCCTCCGTTGGTGACAGTCCTCGGGCGGGCGCCGCTTCATGCCGGGGGGGGCCGGTGACCTCGGGCTCGTCGCCGGGTACCCCGACCCCGGACCTCGAGGCCGCGGCGCGTGCGGTCGCGCTGGCGTCGACCGTGGTGTCGAGTGCAGCCGGCCGGGTGGCGGCGGCCGGCGGTCCCGAAGCCGATCAGGTCGTGGCCTACGACCTCGCCCACGTCGCCGCGGGCGTACGGGCCGCCGAGGCGGCGCTCGCCTACGGCGCCACCGGCAGCGACGAGGCGCACATCGCCTGTGCCTTCGTGGCCGACGCGCTGGCCGATCTGGCCGCTCGCACGGTCGGCCGGGAGGATGCGTTCGGCACCACGCCGGACTGGCTCGACCCGGCCCGGGGCTTTGTCACCACCTATCGCGAACCCGCAGTACCTGGCATCGCTCGTCGGGGACGAAGGAGACCGACATCTCGACTCGCGACTTCGCGCTCGTGCGCGAGACGTTCCACCGCTTCGCGCGAGGAGCAGATCCGCCCCCACGCCGAGCACATCCACCGCGCCAACGCCGACATCCCCGAGGAGATCATCGCCGGCCTGGCGGAGATGGGCGCGCTGGGACTGTCGATCCCCGAGGAGTACGGGGGGTTCGCCACCGGCGGCGCCAGCGACTACATGGGGATGGTGGTGGCCACCGAGGAGCTGTCGTGGGGCTCGCTGGGCGCCGGCGGCTCGCTCATCACCCGCCCCGAGATCCTGAGCCGCGCCCTCGTGGCGGGCGGGACCGACGAGCAGAAGCAAGCGTGGCTCCCCAAGCTGGCGACGGGGGAGGTGATGAACGCCGTGGCGGTCACCGAGCCCGACTTCGGATCCGACGTCGCCGCCATCGTCACCGCCGCCACACGGACCGAGGGCGGATGGTTGGTCAACGGGGTGAAGACGTGGTGCACCTTCGCGGCCCGGGCCGACGTGCTCATGCTGCTCGCCCGCACCGATCCCGACCGCTCCAAGGCGCACCGGGGCCTGTCGCTGTTCGTGGTGGAGAAGCCCCGCGGCGACGGCGCCGGGTTTCTCTTCACCCAGGACCCGACGCGCCGAAGCCCGCCACGACCCGCCGGGACGGATGGAGGGCCGGCCCATCGACACCCTCGGGTACCGGGGAATGCACTCCTACGAGATCGCCTTCGAGAACTGGTTCGTCCCCGCCGCCAACCTGGTGGGTGGCGAGGACGGCGTCGGCCGCGGCTTCTACTCCCAGATGGCGGGCTTCGAGAACGGCCGGCTCCAGACCGCGGCACGGGCCCTCGGGGTCATGCAGGCCGCCTACGAGGCGGCCGCCGAACTACGCCGCCAACCGCGTGGTCTTCGGCCGGCCCATCGCCGAGTACCAGCTCACCCAGGCCAAGCTGACCCGCATGGCCGTGCTCATCCAGGTGGCACGGCAGTTCGGGTACCAGGTGGCCCGACTGATGGCGAGGGGCGAGGGGACCCTCGAGGCGTCGATGCTCAAGGCGTATGTGTGTCGCGCCGCGGAGTGGGTCACTCGAGAGGCCATGCAGATCCACGGAGGCATGGGGTACGCCGAGGAATTCCCCGTGAGCCGCTACTTCGTCGACGCCCGGGTGCTGTCGATCTTCGAGGGCGCGGACGAGACATTGGCCCTCAAGGTGGTCGCCCGCCGGCTCGTGGAGCAGGCTTCGACCGCGTAGCTCCTCGAGTCAGCTCTTCGAGCGACTCAGCCCGGCGCGCTCGCCACGGAACACGAACTTCGTCGCCATCTTGCGACTGGCCTCGTCGATCATCTCGTCACCGAACATGACCGCACCTTTGCGGTCGTCCTCGGTCGCCTTCTGATAGGCGTCGAGGATGTCCCACGCGTGGTCGAACTGCTCCTGGGTGGGTGAGTACAGCTCGTTGAGCACGGCAACCTGGTCAGGGGTGAGCGCCCACTTGCCGTCGTAGCCGAGCACCCGGGTGCGCTGCGCGAAGTCGCGCAGCCCATCCATGTCCTTCACCCTCAGGTAGGGGCCGTCGATGACCTGCAGGCCGTTGGCCCGCCCGGCCATCAGGATCCGGCTGAACACGTAGTGGAAGTGGTCGCCGGGGTACTCGGGGATCTGCACGCCACCGGTCAACACCGGCATCTCCATCGAGGCCGCGAAGTCGGCGGGACCGAAGATGATGGTCTCGAGTCGGGGCGAGGCCGCGCAGATCTCGTCCACGTTGATGAGGCCGCGCGTGGTCTCGATCTGGGCCTCGATGCCGATGTGGCCGACGGGCAGGCCGCTTCTCTTCTCGACCTGGGTGAGCAACAGGTCGAGAGCCACGACCTCGGCCGCCGACTGCACCTTGGGGAGCATGACCTCGTCGAGGCGCTCGCCGGAATTGCCGACCACCTCGATGACGTCGCCGTAGGTCCACTCGGTGTCCCACGCGTTGATGCGGACACACAGGACCCGGTCGTCCCAGGTCTGCTTGCGGATGGCCTCGACGACCTTGGCCCGGGCCGAGTCCTTTTCGAGCGGCGCGACGGAGTCCTCGAGGTCGAGGAACGACATGTCAGCCGGTACCGTCGGCGCCTTCTCGAGGAAGCGCTCGTTGGAGCCGGGGGTGGAGAAACAGGACCGACGGGGAAGGTTCCGGCTGCGTTGTGACATGAGCAGCATGTTACCGGTGCCTTGTGCCCAGGCTCCACGGTCCCGGGCATGTGCGGCCAGGGCCGGCGCCCCTCGAGGAGATCGAGCTCAGGCGGCCAGGTCGGCCGGGACGAGCTGCTCGGTGAGCAGCTCGCCGAAGCGCGTGGGGTCGCCCGCCACGAAACGGCGGCACAGGCGCAGACCGTCGACATAGCAGGTGATGTAGGCGCGCCACGTCGGATGGAGCAGGAACTCCACCGCCTTGACCGCCCGCGCTCGAGGGAGCAACGCCCAGCGGGCCACCTCGTCGACGACCGTGTCGGGATCGGCACCTTCGGCATGGAGCCGCCAGGCGGCATTGGCACGCACGGCGCCGAGCGCCTCGCTCGCCTCGGACACCGCCGCGATCGACCTCGGCGTCGTACCGGATGCCCAGGGGTCGGAGATGCTCGGCCACCACCGGTTCCGGGTCTCGGGCCGACCACCACCTCGAGCCCGAGGTCGGCGAGGCCCTCGGCGACGAGGCACTGCGGGGTGCCGACGAGGAAGATCGTCTCCTCGAGCCATTGGCGGCGCCGGACCAGGCCCACCTCCTTTCGGCAGTGCTCGGTGTGGTGCCCGGGATACGCCTCGTGCGCGACGAGGTGCGCGAGTGACGTCGACAGCACGGGCAGGTCGGTGTTGACCGACACCCGCGAGTGCAGCCCGCCCAGATAGGTGTTGAAGCCGGACCACGGCTTGTCGGTGACGAGCTCGAACTCGATGTGCTCACCCTCGGGAAGCCCGAAGAGACGCTTCGTCCGCTCGCGCAGGTCCTCGGCCAACGAATCGATCGCCGCGGGCAGACGGTCGGGCGGACACGGCATGCGATTCACGCCAGGCGATCAGGCGGTCGCCGATCGGTCCCGAGCCCGGCAGCGCCTCTTCGAGCCGGCGGTGGGCCGCGGCCAATTCCTCCTCGGGGACGGGCTGCGGGCGCACCCCGTAACAGGACTCGACCTCCTCCTCGTAGCCGATGGGCTCGCCCGCCAGAGCCGGCGCGCCGTCGTGAGCAGGCCGACGGCCTGGGCCCGCAGCCACCGCCGCCGACGGTCGCCACCGGGCCCGGGACCCGGTTCGGTCCGGGCATCGCCGTCGAGGGGCAGCGCCCGACGTCCAGCTCGGCGATCAAGGCACGACCCTCGTCGACCAGACCGCCGGGGCTCGGTGGGCGGGGCGGCCGCCACACGATCCGCCGAGCCCGGGGGCCCGTAGTAGGCGTCGACCAGTCCCTCGATGTGGCGGCCCGTCGCGAGGCCGAGAAGAAGGTAACGCCCGACGGCGCCTGCCCGCCTCGTCGGCGCCCGGAGTCACCCGAGACGGGCGTGAAAGAAGGCGATCGTGCGCGCCCAGGCCGTCGCGGAGGCATCCGCGTCGTGCACCTCGGGTCGGGTGTCGTTGAAGAAGGCGTGGTCGGCGCCTTCGTAGACGATGGAACTCGGCGTCCTTGCCCAGGTCGTGCAGCTGCTGCCTCGAGGCGCGGCGGCCTCGGCGGCGAGAAGTACTCGTCTCTTCCCGCGACGTGTACGAGCACCGCCGCCGACAGCCTCGAGTAGTCGGGCTGCGCGTCGGGCCACGGGATCAGCCCGTAGAACGACACGCACGCCGCCACGGCGTCGGGTCGCTGGGTGGCGAGCACGAGGGCCAGGCCGCCGCCCATGCAGAACCCGACCACTCCCACCTTGTCGCCCGTCGACCGCCGCTGCACCTCGTCCACGGCACCGGACATGTCCTTGGCGGCCCGGTCGAGCTGCAGGGCCATCATCTCCTTGCCCGCCTCGTCGGGCTCGGACACCTTCGTCCCGCGGTAGAGGTCCGGGGCCAGAGCGACGAAGCCTTCGGCCGCGAACCGGTCACAGACGTCTTTGATGTGTGGCACGAGGCCCCACCACTCCTGGATCACGACCACGCCGGGGCCACGTCCCGACGCCGGCACCGCCAGGTATCCCTGTCCCTCGGACCCGTTGCTCGGAAAATCGATCATCTCGCCCATGGGCGCCGACCCTATACAGCACGGAGGTCGAACGTCGATCGACCGGCTACCAACGCGCCAGCAGCTCGCCCGGCTCGGGGCAGTCGGTCGCCGGCGAGGGCGACCGACACGCTCTGCACGCCGACGGGGCCGGCCACGCAGTCGATCCCGTCGAGATCGACGATCGAGCCCGATGCGGGCCCGATGGGCCACTTCGAGGCGTCGGACCAGCGCGTCCCACAGCTTGGGCGGCATCGCGCGCCCGACTCCTCCCTCGACCCACACCGGCACGCCCACGGCGCGGGCCGCCTCGATGAGGCCAATGTCATCGGCGTCGAGCACCACACCGCCGGGGCCGATGGCGTCGACCTCGACCACGACGACGTCGGCACTGGCGACGTCACCGACGCCCCCATGACGGACGGCCCGGCGCTCGCCGCCGAGGTCCTCGCGCAGGAGATCGGCGGTGGGGTCGGACTCGAGCAGGTCGGCGCAGCGCTCGGCCTCCTCCACGGGGTCCCCGGCAGTGAGCATGCGCGCCGCCACCCACCACAGGGGCCCGCAGCCCGGATGGCGGTCGAGGAGGCGACGACAAGCGGGCAGAACGGCCGACCCCTCGTGGAGGGCGAGATCCCCGAGCGCCCACGCCGCCTCGGCGGCCAAGACCGCGGGCGGGGCCCATCCGGCGCGCGCCACGTACCGCAGCCTCTCGATGGGGTGCACGCATCGCGACGCTAATGGCACCCACCGCGTCGCGAGGACGCTGCCCTTCGGTGCCCGATACGCGCCCGGCCCCGGAGCGAACACGGCAAATGCTTGCCCCGCGTGGTCGCAATTGATAGACACGAGGCTGTTGTGACATGCCTCGAGCAGTACTCGAAGGCACGGTCGGGTCGGCGGGCCCGGCGGTCCCCACGGTTCGGTCGACTCGTTTCGGCAGCAGTCGCCGTCGCCTTCATCGCAGGACCGGCACTGGCGTCGTCGCGCCCCGCCAGTGCGGATCAGCTCGAGAGCGCCAAGGCCCAAGCCGCCCAGATCGCGGCACAGATCCAGGCACAAGGGCGCGCAGCTCGCCACCCTGTCCGAGCAGTACGACCAGGACCAGATCCACGTCCAGCAGCTCGAGTCAGCAGGTGACCCAGACCCAGGCGCAGATCGCCCAGACCAAGGCGCAAGTCGACCTCAGCGCAAGACCAGCTGCGCCAACTGGCCATCGAGAACTACACCTCGGGCAGCTCGAACGACGGCCTCGAGCAGCTGTTCACACCGGGCGGGGAGCGCTCCGCCGCGGTCCAGGAGTACCAGCAGGTGGCGAGCGCAGAGCGTGTCGGGGGCGATCGACCGCCTGAACCAGTCCGAGAGCCAGTCTCAACGCGCAGGAGACCACGCTGCAGACGACACAGTCCCAGGCACGGGCCACGCTCGCCGCCGCGCAGAGCGCCAGGCAGGGCGCGCAGTCCGAGCTCGCCAGCCAGCAGGCGACGCTTTCGAAGCTCAAGGGACACATCGCCACGCTGGTGGCCCAGCAACAGGCGGCCCAGGCCGCGGCCCAGGCGGCGGCGTTCCAGGCGCGCCTCGCCGCGGCGCAGCGACTCAGCAGCGACGGCGGCCTGCGCACCGGTTCCCGCCGTGCCCGGCGGCGGCGGGGCCGAGGCCGTCGCCGCGGCCGAGTCCCAGATCGGTGTCCCCTACGTCTGGGCGGGTGCGCTCACCGGGGGTCGGTTTCGATTGCTCGGGGCTGACCATGTGGGCGTGGGCCCACGCCGGGGTGTCGCTGTCGCACTCCGCCGCCGCCCAGTACGCCGAGACCGATGCACGTCCCGCTGTCGGACCTGCAGCCCGGTGACCTGCTCTTCTACCACGAAGGCGGCACCATCGGCCACGTCACCATGTACGTCGGCCCCGGCCAGATGGTCCAGGCCATGGAGACCGGGACCAACATCCAGGTCACCGGGATCTGGACGAGCGGACTCGTCGGCGCCGGCCGGCCCTGAGCTGTCGGAGGCCGGGCCTTCGCTCAGCCGTTGGGTTCGGGCGGCGCACCTCGGCCCGCGTCGGCCAGCCACTCCGGCGGGATCCTGCCCTCCACGCCGGGCGCCCGCGGGCCGGGAGGACGACCGAAGCGATAGGCCACCGCCTCTCGTCCCGAGCTGCACGACCACCGCCTGGCCGGTCTCGTCTCCGAGGACGCAACCGAGAACGGCCTCGGCGACCGCCTCGGGCGCGATGAGGGGGAACCCGACCCCGGCCAGGCTGTCGCGGATCTCGCCGTCGATGAGCGGTGTGTCCACGAGGCCCGGGCAGATGGCGTTGATCGTGATGTGGTGCTCGGCGAGGCGCGGCGCCACCGAGCGCACGAAGCCCACCACCGCGTGCTTCGTCAACGTGTACATCGGGTCGCCCGGCGAAGGCGACGATGCCCGCCAGCGACGACGTGGCCACCACCGCTCCCCCGCCACGCGCCACGAGCTCGGGCACCACGGCCCGGGTGCCGAAGACGATGCCGTCGACGTTCACCGACATGATCCGCCGGTACTGCTCGTCGGTGACCTTGGTGATGTCCTCCTCGCCGGTGGTGACCCCGGCGTTGAGGTACGCGATGTCGACCCCCCCGAGCGGCGCGCCGCGTCGAGGATCGGCGCCCAGTCCTCGGACGTTGCCGACGTCGGCCTGCACCGCGACGCCGCCGAGCTCCGCGCCGCCGTTCTCGGCTCCCGCGCCGTTGGCGTCGACGACCACCACCGTGGCGCCCTCGGCGCTGAGCCTGCCGGCTGCTGGCCAGGCCGATCCCCGAGGCACCGCCGGTCACGATGGCGACCTTGCCCTCAAGCGCTCCCATCCCATCCTCCTCGACGCGGCCCGCCGTCCACGACGGGACGCGGCGCCGACGCTAATGGGGGCCCGATTCGAGCGCGTCGAGCAGGTCGGCGCCGACGGTCGCGGGACGACGACGAGGGAACCGGGGTCGGCGGCGCTACGCTGATCGGGGTGGGGCCCGCGGGGCCCGCCCATCTCTCGAGGACCGCCGTGAAGCCCATCCCCGTCGCCTTCCACCTCGGGCCGCTGCCCATCGTGATCCACACCTACGGCATCGGGCTGGCCATCACGTTCTGGTTCGCCTACCGGTACTTCGAGCGACGGCTGCGGTCCAACGGGTACCCGACCGAATGGTTCACCGGTGTCTTCCTCTGGATCGTCGTCGCCTCGATCGTCGGCGCCCGCCTCCTGCACGTGCTGTCGAACTTCTCGACCTACACCGCCGACCCCGGCAGATCCTCCAGGTGTGGCACGGCGGGCTCTCGTCGTTCGGCGGCCTGTTGTTCGGCGTCCCCACGGGTCTGATCCTGGCCCGCCGTCGCTGTCCCGAGCTCACCGTCATGCGCGCCCTCGACATCGTGGCCCCCGTGCTCATGGCGGCATGGGGTGTCGGGCGCCTGCTCGGGCCCCAGCTGATGGTGGCGGGCGGCGGGCATCCCACCCACGAATGGTTCGGCATGTACTACGCGGGCCAGGTCGGCAAGCGCGTGCCGGTGCCGATCCTCCAGGCCATCGACAGCTTCATCATCTTCGGGATCCTCCTGCTGATCGAGCGCTACTACCGCGACCGCCCCGTCGGCTTCGTCCTCGCCGCCACCATGGCGCTGTGGGGGCTGACCCGGTTCTACGAGGAGCGCCTCTGGCTGGGGGAGATCGGCCACCTGGGCTCGGTGCTCGTGCAGGTCGCCGGACTGGCGTTGTTCGCGGCCGGCCTCGTGGTCATGTTCCTCCTGCACCGCCGCCACCGCGCCGGGGCCTCGCCACCCGGAGCACCCCGACGCCGCGCACCGACGACGTCGTGCCACCGGTACCGCCGACGAGCAGCGGACCCGGCGGCCCCTTCGAGCCTGACCCGGCTCCTCGCGGGCGCGCCGCTGACGACGCCTCGGCGCCGCCGCGGCCGGCCGTCCCGGCCCCGGGGGCCCGGCGAAGGCCTGGGCGATCGGCGAGCCACTCCGCGGCCGCCGCGCCGTCGCACGGTCAATTCGGTGTCCGAAAGGTGACGGCGCTGGGTCACGACCAGGCAGAAGTCGAGCGCCGAACCCCCGACGAGCCCGGAGGAGGCGCCCGCGTCCCATTCCCAACGCTCTCCCGACGGCCCCGTCAGCTCGACATGCACCGGTTCGGAGGGGACGTCGAGGCCGCGCACGACATAGGAGAACGGTCGGGCCCGCACCCCGAGATGCGCGACGTGGCGAAGCCGCGCCGTCGGCACCCGGGTGACACCGAGGGCGTCGGCGACGTCCTGGCCGTGGGCCCACGTCTCCATGAGCCGGGCCGAGACGAACGACAGCGCCCCCATGGGGGGGCCGAACCACGGGACCCGGTCGTGGGGGTCCAGTGCCCCGCGGCCGCGCAGCCATGGCCCGGCGAGCGTCCTGCCACCACGCCAGGACGTCACGGCCGGCCAAGGCCCGTCCCCGCGCCAGGTGCTCCTCCATCGGATCGCCCTCGGCCGCCAGTGCGGCCTCGGCCATGACGGTGAAGGCGATCGGGCTCGACGATCGCCATGGTGGCGGCGTCGTCGAAGAACGCCAGATGGCTGACCTGGTCGCGCACGGCCCACCCCTCTGCGGGCGTGGGCAGCAGCCCACGACGCCTCGTCGAGGGGCTCGAGCAGGGCTTCGAGATCCGCGTGCTCGGCCTCGAGGTCGTCGAGCAAGCCCGCCAGCGTGGTCGGATCAGGTGCCATCGCCCGCTCAGGCTACGAGAGGGAGCCCGGAGCCGCTCCCGGGGCTTTCCCGGAAATCGGCAGGTAATTGCGAGCGCAACCACTGGTCGGTCCGGTACGCTGGGCTTATGTCCACGACTCGGGGCACACCTTGGCTCGACGACGTCGAGATGCACGCATGGCGGTCCCTCCTGCGTGCTCATGCCCGCCTCATCGCCAAGCTGGACGCCGAGCTCCAGGCGAGCCAGGGCATGTCGGTGACCGACTACGGGGTCCTCGTCCAGCTCTCCGAAGAAGAAGATGGCCGCATGCGCATGAGCGAGCTCGCCGACGAGCTGCTGCTGTCGCCCAGTGGCCTCACCCGGCGTCTCGACGGGCTCGTGGCGGCGGGCCTGGTCGAACGCCACCGGTGCCCGACGGATCGGCGGGGCGCCTTTGCCGTGCTCACCCCGGCCGGGCTCGCTCGGCTCCAGGTCGCGGCTCCCGACCATGTCGAGCAGGTGCGCCGGCACTTCGTCGACCGCTTGAGCCGCAAGCAGCTCGAGGCGCTCGCCGACGCCCTCGACAAGGTGTCTCTGGATCAGGTCACGACCGAGTCGTGTCGATAGGGGCTCATCGGAGCTGACCTCTCGCCTCGTTCGGGACCATCGCCTCGTTCGGGACCACCGGTCCACCCAATGGAGTCAAGGCCTTTTGGTGGGGGCGGAGGGATTCGAACCCTCACTGGGGACGTTTTAAGCGTCCTGCCTCTGCCGGTTGGGCTACACCCCCGCCGCGTTCCCGCACCCGCCTCACGGCTGCCTCATTCTGCGGGACCGACCTGCGTCACGAGTTGCGGCACGCGGCAAACGTGTTCAATCCGAGCTTGTGCCGGTAGCAGCGGATGCCGTGAGGCACGAATCCGGCCTGCACCAACAGTGGCCACAGGTCGCGCGGGTCGAAGTACCTCTTGTGATCGTCCATCTCCTCGGCCGGGCTCAATCCGAGGCGGAACGCGGAGAGCTCGAGGAACCGCTTGCCCCGCCAGCTCGGGACGTTGACCACGCAGATCCCCCCGGGCGAGAGCATGCGGTGGAACTCGGCCAGAGCGACGTCGGGATGCCACAGGTGCTCGAGCACCGAGACGCACAAGACGACGTCGAGGGAGTCCGTGGCGACGTCCGCAGTGCCTCGGGAAGGGTTCCCTCGATGGCGCGGACCTTCGGATTGCTCCCGAGATCCTCCGCGAGCGCCACGTCGACCAGGGTGGCCGAGGAGACGTCACCCAGGACCGTCCTCGTGAACTGCGCCTCGTACCCGCACCCGAAGTCCCCGATCGCCTTGCCGGTGAAGTCGCCGACCTCTTTGCGCACCCGGTACCCCGACAGCCAGATGCCGAGCCGGTCCGCCACTGAAAGCGCGCCACTCTGCCCGAACGCCGTGGACCGGGTGGCGTCAGCTGCGGTCACGGCTCCTTCCCCGAGCGCTCGGGGCGTGCCGTAGCGCACGCCCGTGGCGTAGAGCAGCAGTGTGAAGCAGAACCCCGTGAAGCCGATGATCATGAGCAGCGACCCGGTGACCGCGAGATGGTCGAGCAGCGCCGAAGGGGGCGGCAGGGCGAAGTCGTGGCTGACGTAGCGCACCACCAGCGCCCCGGCGAGCCCCAAGCCGATCAAGAACAGCACGATGCTGGCTATGACCGTGGGGGTATATCGAAAGAGCCCGGTCCACCGGGCCCGCGAATCCCCGCTGTAGTCGCAGAGCACCTGGGCGAGGACCCCGAAGCAGAAGCTCTGCAACCCGAGGACGGCCAAGGTGACGCCGAGCAGCATCCAGTACAGGCTGAAGGTGACCGATCCGATGGAGATCGAGCCGAAGCTGAGTGGCAGTGTGAGCAACAGGCCCGACGATCAGGAAGAAGAGCCCGGGCTTCAGGGCGAAGAATTCGGCGCGGTAGATGAACATGGCCCGGAGGTTGATCCAGGCCGCCTGGAACGGCGAGAACCAACCCGAGCGCTTGTGGTGCGAGACCCTGCCCTCCCGGTCCTTGTAGAACGTGACCGGGACCTCGCTCGTCTCGAAGCTTCATCAACACCGACTTGAGCACCATCTCCGACGCGTACTCCCACGACTGCGACACGAGGCCCATGCGCTCGAGCGCGTCACGGCTGATCCCCCGCATGCCGCAGTGGATGTCGGTGAAGCGGCTGCCGTAGAGCCGGTTCAGGATCCAGGTCGTGACCGGCGTCCCGAGGTAACGGTGCAGGCCCGGCATGGAGCCGGGCTCGATCGACCCGAGCCAGCGCGACCCCATGGCGAAGTCGTCACCCTGCCGGAGCTTGTCGACGAATCGACCCAGGAGCCGGAAGTCGTAGGTGCAGTCCGCATCGCCCATGACGACGTAGCTGCCCGCGGATGAACGGGAGGGCGTCGATGTAGGCCCGACCCAGACCGCGCTTGGGTGTGCGAAGGACACGGGCCCCTCCGGCCAGCGCCAGCTCGGCTGTCCGGTCGGTGGAGCTGTCGACGATGAGGATCTCGCCCCGGGCGCCGGCGTCGGCGAGGCCCTGGCGACACCACGCCACGAAGTCGGAGATGGTCAGCTCCTCGTTGACGGCCGGGATCACGATCGAGACCTCGGGGTCCTCGACGTCGTCGGCGGGTCACAGGAGCTCGACGTCGGGGTCCCCCGCCATCGGCGACCGGGGAGCGAGACAGACGCGTGCCCTGACCGAGGAGCTCCCGTTGGCCCCGAGCGACGTGCCCGGGGGTCCAGTTCTCGACGGCTCACGGCCCTATTCTGGCTCGCCGGGTGGCCACTAGCCGACATTGGTGTCAGATCAGTCGTGGTGATGGCCCACCATCGGGCGCCGTGCCCGTCTCCTCCCAGATGAGCCTTCGGAGCGGCGCGGGTCGTCCTCGACCCCGCCGTCGGGACCCAGGACCATGGTGGGCCGGCGGACCGGGTCATAGGCCGGCCACGATCCCACCGCGTCGCAAGACGGGTCCCCGTCGCGGGCGAAGGCGATCCAGGCTCGTTGCATCTGCTCCGAGAGCGCCTCGGCCTGCGGGCCCCCACCCGTGAAGGCCTGCACCGCAGCGTCGCCCACGGTCCCGAACACGAACGGGATCTCGAGCCCGTGGCACGACCCGAACATCCCGTTCAGGAAGGGGGACTCCCAGGTGAAGAGGTACGAGAACGTCTGGGGTTGGTACTTGGCGTGCGCCGCCGCCAGCGCCATGCAGCGGCAGCCGGAACACGTAGTCCGTCGTGACCGCCGTCCACAGGTCGCGACCGGTCACGGGTTCGCCCCGAGCCGAACGCGCCTCCGGTACGCATCGACGACATCGGCGCCGGCCGGGCCCACCAGCTCCGCCAGCCGATGCGCGACACGGGCCTCGTCGACGTCGGGGTCAGCCGTGGTCGGCCGTGGTGAACAGCGCGCACTCGTCACGAGTGGTTCCGAGGAGGACCGGGCACCGCGGCGCCGCCAAGCCCTCGGCGATCATGCTCTCCGGGCGGGCGCTCGAGGAGCACGCCGTCGACGACCGGAAGCAGGGCCAGGGGAAGTCCACCGTCCGACGGTGCCTCGACGGCCAACCGCTGTGTCGCCTCGACCAGCCGCTCGGCCGGGACATCGCGGAGCGTCGCCACCGCATCGGCGGGGATGCCGAGGTGGCCGGCCAGCCGTTCCGCGCGGCGTCGTCGCCCAGCTGCGGGCTGGCCGTGGCCGGCGGCCCGCTCTGGATGACCGCACGATGAAAGAGCCCGGACGCGTCGCGGCGCAGTGAGGAGGTCGGAGATGCTCATGGCGCCCGCCGACTCGCCGAACAACGTGACGTTGCCGGGATCTCCGCCGAACGCGGCGATGTTCTCTCTGACCCATTCGAGAGCGGCGATCTGATCGCGCAGGCTCCAGTTCCCCCATCCGGGGTCGTCCCCGTTGACGAGATCCGGGTGGGCGAGCAGGCCGAGGGCCCCCAAGCGGTAATTGATGGTCACGACGACGACGCCCTTGGCGGCGAGACGGCCACCGGCGAACAGCGCGCTCGAACCGGTGCCGGTGGTGAACCCGCCTCCGTGCAGCCACACCATGACCGGCCGTCGCCCGTCGTCGAGCCGCGGTGTCCAGACGTTGAGGTTCAGGCAGTCCTCGTCCGACTCGGTCGGGTCGTGAGGGAAGCTGAAGCCCGGGACAGGCGGGCGTCTGAGGCGCGATCGGCCCCCACGACGACGCCATCCGCGTCCCGGCCCAGGGCTCTGTCGGCTGCGCCGTCCGCCACCGGCCCTCGGCCCCGGCCGACCGGGCGTAGGCGACGCCCCGAAAGACCCAGATCGCCGGCCTCCTGCTGCCCCTGCAGCGCTCCGGCAGTCGGTGCGGGTCACGCCCTCCAAGGTCCCCCCCACGCCTGAACGGCCCGGTTCATGAACCCCGGCCTGTAAAAGCAAGGTAGAGGCCACCCTCGAGAAGGTCAAGGAATGGCCAAATGGCTCTCCGGCCCTTCCGCTCGGCAGACTGCCCTGGCTACTGTGGACAAAGTGACTGTTGTGACTGGTCTGTTCCGGCGCGCCCGGACGCAGACCGTCGCCCACCGGGTGGCACTCCTGTCGTGTCGACGATCGTCGTCATGGGCACGGTCGCGGCCGCACCGGCGGCGGGGTCTCCCCGGGCCGTCGAGCGCCGGTGTCGGGCCAGTCGAGTGACCGGCGCGGCCATCAACGCCACGCAGGCCCAGGTCAATGCCGTCGAGGCGCAATTCGCCGCACAGCAACAGTCGCTGGCCCAGCTGTCCGAGCAATACGACCAGGCCACTGTCCACCTTCAGCAGATCGACGCGCAGCTCGTCGGTGACCGACGCCCGGCTGGTCGTGGCGAAGAAGAAAGCATGCGGCTGCGCATCACGAGCTCCAGGTGGCCGCCGTGAACGCGTACATCTTCGACACCCCTTCGGGCCAAGTGACCTCGATGTTCTCGACGTCGTCGGAGACCAGCGCTCTGCACGACGAGTACCAGCAGACAGCCATAGGCAACATCAACACGGCCGTGACGCAACTCGAGACGAGCGAACGACAACTGAACGGCACCGAGCCGGTCCTCCACACCCAGCAGCAGCAGGCCGCCGGCATCTCGACGCAGGTCGGCACCGCGCAACAGGCAGGCCCGAGCCGCGTCGAGCGCCACCCAGGCGACGCTCGCACAGGTGAAGGGGCATCTGGCGCAGCTCGTCGCCCAGCGCGCCGCGCAGCAGGCGGCTGCAGCCGCGGCCGCCGCGGCCGCGGCCGCGAGCGAAGCAGCCAAGCAACGGGCCGCCGCGGCCGCGGCGCAAGCTGCACAGGTCGCGGCTGACCTTCGGTGCGGGAACTGCGGCCGCCGTCCAGGCAACGAACGCCGCGAACCAGGCGTCGGCCAGCGCGGGCGCGACCGGTGTCATCGGCACCGGCGCCCCACAGACGGCGACCGGCGCGGGGGCGGCTGCCGTGCGCGGCGCGGAGAAGTACCTCGGCGTGCCGTACCAATGGGGAGGGGCCAGCACCAGCGGCCTGGACTGCTCGGGGCTCACCATGCTCGCCTGGCACGCCGCGGGCGTCGACCTGCTGCACTCGGCCGCCATCCAGTACGACGAGTCCGCCCACATCCCTCTCAGCCAGGTCCAGCCGGGCGACCTGCTCTTCTACGACCTCGAAGGTGCCGGCATCGACCACGTGGTGATGTACGTCGGTTCGGGCCCCTACGGCGCCGAACACCATCATCCAGGCCGCCCACACCGGGACCGTGGTCGAGTTCGACCCGGTTTGGTATCTGGGGCTCGTCGGAGCCGGCCGGCCCTGACCGAACCGGCGCAGGCGCCGGCCGGGCCGAGCCGCCAACGGGCCCCGCTCGCGCCGACGGGTACCATGACCTCGTGACGGCCGGCAAAGAAGCGATCCAGCGTGAGCAACGCGCCGCGCTCGTCCCTCTCCCCCGTTCCGACGACATACCCGACGCCGGGGCAGCGGTTGTCCGACGTCGACGAGTGGGGCCGTTCCGAGCACACGCGGACCATCGCCCGCCGGATGTTCGCCCCTCTCTACGACAACTGGTTCCGGGTCGAGTGGGAGGGCCTGGAGAAGATCCCCAAGACCGGCGGGGCGCTGCTCGTGGCCAACCACGCCGGGGCCATCCCGTCGGACGCGCCGACCATCATGCACGGCATCGAGGTGGAGCGCGGTCGTCCTGTCTACGGCATGGCCGACTTCTTCTTCCGTGAGGTTCCGTGGCTGGGGACGGCGTGGGCCCGGGTGGGAGGCGTGCCGGCTCACCCCGACAACGCCCTGCGCCTCCTTCGTGACCAGGGCCAGCTCGCGCTCGTCTTCCCCGAAGGTACCAAGGGCCCCTCCAAGACCTACGCGGACCGATACCGACTGCGGCGCTTCGGCCGCGGCGGGTTCGTCGAGATCGCCATGCGCGCCGGTGTCCCGGTCATCCCCATCGCCGTGGTCGGCGCCGAGGAGTCGATGCCGATCGTCTTCCGGCTCCCGGCGCTGGCCAAGCCTCATCGGGGTCCCCTACTTCCCGGTGACCGCCAACATGCTCCTCTTCGGCCCGCTCGGGCTGGCGATGTACTTCCCGGCGAAGTTCAAGCTCCGCGTCCTCGACCCCGTGACATTCGACGTGCCGAGCGGCCAGGAGCGGTACTCGAAGAGCCGCGTCATGGAAGAGGCCGAGAAGATCCGCATCAACATGCAGGAGACCATCTACGAGATGCTGCGTGAGCGGCGCAGCGTCTGGTTCGGGTGAGGCGGATGGGGCGACGCGTCCTGATCACCGGCCTGGACTCGTTCTGGGGCGGTCGCATGGCGCAGGCCCTGGAGTCGGACCCCGAGGTGGAGATGATCCTCGGCATGGGGACACGGGAGCCGACGGTCCCCCTCGAGAGGACCGAATTCGTCAAGGCCGACCAGACCTACTCGATCCTGTCGCGGATCGTAGGTGCCACCCAGGTGGACACCATCGTCCACACCTTCTTGGTGGTGGACTCCACCCGGGTGTCGAGCCGGGCCCTGCACGAGATCAACGTGATCGGCACGATGAACCTCCTGGCCGCGGCGGGCCAGTCGGGCTCCCCGGTTCGCCAGGTGGTGGTGAAGTCCTCGACGCTCGTCTACGGCTCGGCGTCCACCGACCCCACGTGGTTCCGAGAGGAGATGCCGCGCACCTCGCCGGCGAGGACACGGGTGGAGCGCTCCTTGCTCGAGGTCGAAGGATTCGTGCGCGACTTCGCCGAGGACAACCCCGCCACTGTCGTCTCGGTCCTTCGGTTCGCCAATGTCCTCGGGACCGACATCGTCACTCCCATCAGCACGAACCTGTCCCGGCCGATCTGTCCCGCCATCGCCGGCTACGACCCGCTCCTGCAGTTCGTCGAGGAGGACGACGTGGTGCGCTGCCTGGAGCACGTCACCCGCCAACGGGTCCCCGGCCTCTACAACGTCGCCGGCACCGGGCAAGCTCCCGTGGAGCGAGGTGACCGGCATCTGCGGCACCCGCATCCTCCCGATCTCGCCGGTGGGCACGCACTCGGCGGCCGCTCCGCTCGTGCGCCTCGGCCTGATCGAGTTCCCTCCGGAGCTCGAGAGCCTGCTTCGCTTCGGCCGGGGCGTCGACACCACTCGCATCGGCAAGACCGGGTTCTCGTGCCGCTACACCACGGCCGGGGCCGTGCGAGAACTTCATCCGCGCCGTGCGTCTGCGCCGCAGCGTCGGCGATGCCCCGCCGTCGTACACCTACTCCCAGGACGTCGAGCAGTTCTTCCGCCACTCCCCGGCGGTCGTCCGCACAGAGGGATGAGGACGCTCAGCGCCGGGTGAGCCACTGCCGGACGAGCGCCTCGGCCCGAATCGTCCACTCCTCCGCCGTCATGGCGTAGCGGACGTGGTCCTCCCAGTGCCCGTCGATCTCCAGGTACCTGACCGCAACCCCTTCTTCGCGGAGGCTCAGCTTCTCGACCACCCTTCGGCTGGCCCGATTGCGCGGCACGATGGCGATCTCGACACGGTGCAAGCCGAGCTCTTCGAAGGCGAATCGCAGGACCGCCACGGTGGCCTCCGGCGCGAGCCCCTGGCCGGCCATGGCCTCGTCCACCCAGTAGCCCACGAAGGCGTTCTGGAACGGTCCCCGCTGGATCGACGAGAGCGTGATCTCGCCCACGAACCGATCCGCCACGAAGATCCCGAACCCGTATCCGCTGCCCATCTGACGCTCTCGCTCTCGGGCCGCGCAGCGGGCGGCGAAGCTGGCCCGGTCCTCCGGCGTCAGCGGCGCCCCGGCCGGACGTGGCTCCCAGGGAACGAGCCACCGACGACAGCGGGCCCGCACCTCGAACCAGCCCTCGTAGTCGTCCTCGCTCAGGGTCCGCAGTCGGATCCGCCCCCCACTGAGCTCGAGCGGCGTGGCTCGAGCCGTCCGGCCGATCACCTTCCCAGCACCTCCCCGAGCGCACCCAGGAGCAGCTCGACATTGCGCGGCCGGGCCGTGTGGCCCATGCAGCCGATGCGCCACACCCGGCCGGCCATCACGCCCACGCCGGCGCCGATCTCGATCCCGTAGCGGTGAAGCAGCGCGGCGCGGACGTCGGCTTCGCTCAGACCTCCGAGGTCGTCGGGGAACCCACACCGTCGTGAGCTGGGGCAGGCGGTGCTCGGCGGGGGCCACGAGCTCGAAGCCCGAGCTTCTCGAGGCCGTCCTGCAAGCGCCCGCCCGCACGCGGCGTGCCGTGCCCAGGCACCCTCGAGCCCCTCTTCGAGCAGAGCCCCCAGCCCGGCGTGCAGGGCGAAGACCATCGACACCGGCGCCGTGTGGTGATAGGTCCGCCCGCCCGCCCCTTCGACGTACCGGGCGATCAGGCCGAGGTCGAAGTACCACGAACGGCGGCCGGTCCTTCAGACGGGCGCGAGCCGCTGTCGCCCACCGTGAGCGGCGAGAGGCCCGGGGGCACGCCGAGGCACTTCTGGGTCCCGCTGTAGGCGAGGTCGACCTCCCACCCATCCGCGTCGAAGGGGATGCCTCCGAGCGACGTGACCGCGTCCACGAGGAGCAGGGCGTCACCCTTGCCCCGTGCCAGCGTCTTCGACGTCGTTGCGCACACCCGTCGAGGTCTCGGCGTGGACGAGCGGCGATCACCGCGGGGGCGCGATGGGCGCCGAGCAACGCGTCCGGGTCCAGGGGCTCGCCCCAGGGGGCATCCACACGGACCACCTCCGCCCCGAGGCGGGCGGCCACGTCGCACATGCGCTCACCGAACAAGCCGTTCACGCCCACGACGACGACGTCGCCGGGGCCCACCACGTTGACGAAGGCCGCCTCCATCCCGGCCGAGCCGGTCCCGCTCAGCGGGCAGGGTCAGCGAGTTCGTGGTCCGGTACACCGCACGGAGCCGGTCGCACGTCTCGTCGAGGACTTCGAGGAACTCCGGATCCAGATGGCCGAGGAGCGGTCGCGTGAAGGCCGAGACCACCTCGGGGTAGGGATTCGAGGGTCCGGGCCCCATCAGGACGCGGTCGCTGAGCACCACCCCAGGATGCTAGGCATGTCGGCGGTACCCCCCGCCACCTGGGGCGTCACCTCGGGTCGGTCGGGAACCGCTCCTGCGCCCGCTCAGGGGTACGAGACGCGAGGCGGCCACGCCAACGAGAAGTCCTCGGCGCAAAGCGACAGATTGGGGTTGTAGTAGGGGTCGCTGCGCAAGACCTGAGGGCCCCAGCGCTTCTGCATGTAGTCGACCTCACGGGCAAAATCGGCGGCCCGGGGGCCGGTGTCGTCAGGCCCGCGGCTGACCGACTCGTGATGGAAGAGCTCCGCATAGGGGCTCCAGACGACCCCCCACCCCGCGTCGCGCAGCCGGAGGCAGAAGTCCACGTCGTTGAAGGCGATGGGGAGGTTCTGCTCGTCGAGTCCCTCCACCTGGTCCCATGCCTCACGTCGGACCACCATGCATGCCGCGGTCACGGCCGAAATGTGTTGCGCCAGCTGAAGCCGCCCGAAATAGCCCGACGACAGCCGGTCGAAGAGTCGGTACGAGTGGGCTGCCACCCCGTGGATCCCGAGCACCACCCCGCCATGTTGGATGCGCCCATCGTCGTAGTAGAGCTTGGCCCCGACGGCCCCCACCCCCGGTTGCAGACACCTGCCCGACCATCTCGGTGAGCCAGTCCCCGGAGATGACCTCGGTGTCGTCGTTCAACAGGCAGATGATCTCGCCCGATGTCTGTCGAACCGCGAAATTGTTGATCGCCGAGTAGTTGAAGGGGCGTTCGTCCCGGATCACCCTGACACGATCCTCGTTGGCGCGAAGGTACCCGAGGGTCGGGAGGGTACGACTGGAATTGTCCACGACCACCAGCTCGAAGTCGGGGTACGTGGTCAAGGCGAGGACACTGTCGATGCATCGCTGCAGAAGCGTGCCGTCTCTGGTGGGGATGACGACGCTGACCAGGGGTCCGGGCTCGGGAGGGGCCCACGTCACGCGGTTGTACCCCGACCGGCCGATCCGCGTGACCCGGCCGGATCGACCCGTCCGGGCGAGATGGTCCACCACGGCCCGTCTGCCTGCGTCCACGGCGTAGGGCTTGGCCGACACCATCGACGCCGTCGATCCGGCATGGGCCCGCCAGTGGTACAGCACGTGTGGTACGTGCACGACCTGATCAGGCGCCAGGAGCTCACAGACCCGCAGCGTCAGGTCCCAGTCCTGGCTTCCCTCGTACCCCTCCCGGTACCCACCGGCCTGGGTCACCAGGTCGCGGCGGAACAGGCACAGGTGGCTGAGGTAGTTCTGACCGATCAGCAGGAGGGGATCGAAGTCGGGTTTGAAGTACGGAGAGTGCCGATGGGCGTCCGCGTCGAGCTTGTCCTCGTCGCTGTAGACGATCCCGGCACCGGGGTGGTCGGCCATCGCCAGGGCCGCCATCGCCAGGGCGTGCTCGGCCAGCACGTCGTCGTGATCCAGACAACCCACCCACTCACCTGTGGCCAGGCCGAGCGCGGTGTTCGATGCGGCCGAGATGTGCCCGTTGGTGTCGCGCCTCGCCACCTTGATCCGAGGGTCCTTCGCCTCGTATTCGGCCAGGATGTCGGCCACGTAGGCCTCCGACGAGCAGTCGTCGGCGATGCAGAGCTCCCAGCTGTCGTAGAGCTGCGCCCGGACCGACTCGATGGCCGCCCGCAGAAGGTCGGCCGGCGGGTTGTAGACCGGCATGATGACGCTCATCGTCGGTTGACGGCTCAACTGCGCGACACGGTCCCTGATGCGGTCCCGTGTGGACTGGTCGATGGTGTCGAACTGCTCGACCCACAGGGCATAGGAGCCGTCGGCCGGGTGCGCGGGCTCACCGGTGGCCTCGGCCGGCCTCTGAGAACGCCGGAACCAGCCGTAGACCCTCCGCAACGAGGTCGTGTACCTGAAGGTCTTGGTGGCCCGGACGGCCTCGAGCTCGGCGTCACGGACGCTCACCAGCGCAGCCAGTCGACGCTGGCTGATCTCGTACTGTCGCACGACCTCGAACGACGCCACGTTCTCGGCCACACGTCGCCGCTCCAGGTCACCGAGCGCGTTCTGGAGGCGCTCGGTCCCCACGCTCAGGGCGTTGAACCGGTCCGCCAAGCGGTCGTGCTCGGCGATCGCCTCCTCGACCCGTGTGCCCATGGTCACCGCGACATTGGACAAACCCCGTTCGTACTCAGCGATCAGGCCCTCGGCATCCACGTCGCGCCGGCGGAACAGGACCGCGTGCAGGGCCAGGAACGACGCGTCGTAGTCGACATCGCGGACAAAGCCCTGTCGGAAGAACAGTTGCGCCCAGTAGCCGCCGGGCTCGACGTTGAGGTGGGTCGGTTCGTCGAAGTCATCGGGGGTCGAGGAGAACAAGACCGCGTCGGAGTGCCGGCACAGGTTTGCCACCGACTGCTCGGCCAGGGACGGGGGGAGGTGCTCGAGGACCTCGGAGCAGGTGATCAGGCTGTAGTGACCCTCGAGCTCGTCGGTGATCGACCCGACCTGGCAGAAGGGGCGGAGCGCGGCGGGAACCTGGGAGATCGCCCACTCGGAGACATCGATGCCACGGGCGTCGACACCGCGGTCCCGCAGCGCTTCCACCAGCATGCCCGTGGCGCAGCCCACGTCGAGGACCGTGGCGGGTCTGAGGGTGTCGACGATGGAGCCGGCCACAGCGCCGAAGAGATCGACCCAGAGCTCCTCCCCTCGTCGATAGGGCACACCGCTCTTGTCATAGGACGTGCCGTAGTAGTCCGCGCCGTAGAAGCTCGAGGTGGCATCGACCAGAGAGGGGCCTTCGTGGCCGTCGCCCTCCCCGACAGGCCGACCGTCCAACCGGTCGAGGACCCGGGCCAGGACCCGGTACCGCTCATCGACGGCCATCGGCTTGTCACCATCGGACCTCGCGACGGCCGGGAGGCTCTCGACCACGGCGACGGCATCCTCGGCGCCACCGGTGACCGACACGCCGCAATCCTCGAGGAACTCCACCAGTTCGAGGACGATGGACTTCGGCTGGGCGATCAATTCCTCGTAGCTGACGACGATGGACGGGAATACCGAGCAGTGCACCACCGCGGCGCGGTTGAAGCCCGCCCACCGTTCGAGGACCGATGCATCATCGAGGTCGTGGGCCGTTCCTGAGGCGAGGACATCTGCGGGGTCCCGGTGCACCAGGACGACGGCGACGTTCATGGCCAGGGCCTGCGCCCAGAACGAGGCCAGGAAACTGTTCCGGGGGTCGGCCCACACCCACGGGCGCGAGCCGCTCGATGAACCGAGCCCTTCGTTCTCGCGGAATCGCCGCCTGGCCTCGGCGCTGAAGTCGCCGAGCACCCGAGCCGCTTCGCGTGGCGCGACCTTGGGGACCGGACCCCCGACACCGCTGGCGGCCTCCAAGAGCCGATCGTTGAAACTGGCCAGCGCCTCGGGCGCCGGTCGGCCACCCAACGCGTGCAAGCCGAGACACGACAACAGGGCGTGCACCACGTCGGCCCCGCTGTCGTCGGATCCCAGCACGAAGACGCCGTCTACGGGGTTCCCGGCGGGCGAGGGGCGCCGCGCTCCGCTCACTCCGGCGCGGCCCTCCTGCACGGGCACAGGGTAGCACGACCATGGACTTCTGAAGCCGCATGGTGACCCGGTGAACCGACCACACCGGACGCTCCGACACGGCACAGTCGCCTGCTTTCAACCGCGACGCTCAGCGCGCCAGCAGTACCACCGGAGTGCGACTCCACCCACCGGGGATCAGGAGTCGGGGCGACGACCGGTACCCGTGCCACTGCTCGCAGCTTCCGACTCGCACGGCTACGTGCGTTGCTGCGGTGGGGAGGACGTTGAAAGTGATCTCGTGCGAGGCGACGCCGACGTCGTCGGTCAGCACGAGCCCACCCGGTGACAACGGCCCCGGAGAGCGTGAGCTCGAGCCATTGATACGAGGCGAGCCGGACCGCCGGGGGCACGGCCAGAGAGATGGCCCGCTGTGCAGTCGTGCCTTCGACGAAACCGCGGGGACCGCCGGTGAGAACCCGGTGCACCGTGCCGTCAGCCGTGCGTACCGACGGCGCGGTTCCCGGCGATACGACGGCGCTCGACACGCCCTGTTGGATGAAGAGCGGAATGACGCTGTCGTCCCGGTTGAGGGAGTACAGCTGGACGGGACCCGGGTAGGTGGGCAGGGCCAGGGTGAATCCGCTCACGAGCACCTGGTCGCTCTTGAGGCTCTGGGCGACGTCTTGTCGGGCTACCTGGGGCACGGCCGTGGCCAGCACGTGCCCACCACCCACGGCAATGACCTCCCGGGCGGGCCGAAGCTGCGAGGCGTCGACGGCCCAGCCGGTGATGGTCGTCAAGCCCCTCTTCACGACGCGGGTCGGAATCCGGATCGCCGTGCCCGGCGTCGGTTCCCCCGGCACGTGCAGGAAGTTGGGGATGTCACCCCAGGCGCAGGCGGGGGCGTCGAAATAGAGGTCGGCGGTGAACGAAGGGCCCCGCAACGCCGGCAGCGGCGCCGCGTGGCTCATCAGATCCGCTCGAAGCATCACGAGGGTCCCGTCGGCATCCACCAACGGGACGTAGTGGTCCAGGATGTACTGACTGACGTCGTAGTGCCGGATCATGTTCGAGACCTGGTCCCACAGCGGGAGCCCGTTCACCTTGTCGTCGAAGATCACGACGGTGGGACGCGCCTGCGCCAGCTCTGAGACGAGCAATCGCTGAGCGAACGCGGGGATCGCCAAGCTCACGTGGAAGAACCGCGTGGCCGGCACTCGACCCAGCAGGTAGTAGAGAATGCCCGGATCATTGGTGAAGTCGAACACCGGGCCGTCTTTGCCCGCGTAACGGTCGAGCAACGTCGCCAGATCGCTCAGCTTGGTGGTGTCGACCGCATCGGGGAGCGAGTAGCCCAGGCGCTGCACCACGGGCTCGGCCGGGACGACGGCTTGAAAATGCGCCGCACTGTGCGCCACGCCCGACACCGTGTAGGGCGCGGTGGCCACAACGGCGACGATGGCCGCCGCGGTGACCAGACGGCGGGGAGTGAGTACGCGGACGACCCGAAGTCTCGACCACAGCCGTGCAACGGCTCGGTCACCGACTTCGAGCACGTCGACGACCCAGAGCAGGAGCAGGGGAACGGTCACCGTGAAGACTTCGCCCACGTGCCCGACGTCGGCTCGCCCCAGGGCCTTGCCGTAGTACAGGACCACCCATGTCCCGGCCGCGACCATGGTCCAGTCGCGCGTGCTCCAGGTGCGGCGACCCCGAAGCTTGGCCACGGCGCGCCAGATGGTCAGGAGAAGAAGGATGACGGGCAGGAAGAACTCGAGGGTCACCGCCGGTTGATGCAGGAGGGACCACTCCGTCGGCAGGGCTCCCGACAGCGTGTGCCCGGGACCGACGATCCGGTAGTAGTCGATGAACCCCGACAGGGCACCGGCTACGGCGAGGAAGCCGACCCAGACAACGGTGAGACCCGCTCCCAGCACCAGGCACCACAACGTCCGGAAGAACGCGGGCATCAAGGCGGCATGCGGCGCACGATGGAACCACTCGAACACCACCAGCGTGGCGAGGAGCCCGACGGCCAAGAGCCCGGTTTCCGGGACGATGATGGACTCGATGATCAAGACCACCATGAAGGCCCCGCACCAGAGCCGGCTCCTCCGACGCAACATGGCGTCGAAGAGAACGACGAGTATGGGGGCGAAGCCGAAGCGATCGGTGAACTGGCCGAGGAGCCCGAGGACCATCGCCACCGACACCCCGAAGATGAGGAGGCGGTTTCGGCGGGCAAAGTACACGGTGAAGTAGTAGAAGACCAGGATCGTCGATGCCGACACGAACATGGCCGATCCCGCATACGAACCCCAGCGGCTGTTGGCGAACACCGCCAGGCCGATTCCGGGATCGAAGACGTCGGCGAGAAGTCCGTGGATGAAGAACAGGTTCTTCCAAGGGAAGAACCCGTGGAAGGTCAATCGGGCCGCGGCGAGCCCCTGACCGTCGTCGAAGCCATTGAACGATCCGAATGCTCCAGGTAGTGAGGCGACGCAGAGGAAGAGCAGTATCGGACCGACGATCAACGTCAAGATGAACGTCTCGGTGGAGATGGCGTCGGGGCACGACCGGGAACGCACGAGCCGGCGACAGACCCAGAGCACGAGGGCTGCTGTGGCCGCGACGACCAGCCAGACCGGGAGCCAGGGGTAGTGGACGACCCGGTGTTCGGAACCCACCGTCACGCTCGTGGCGTGCGACACCACCAGGAGCAGGGGCACGACGCAGAGCGCGGCACCCGATCGCACGATCGCCGCCGCACGCCGGCCCCTGGCGTGGCGACCGACGTGGTCATCGGCATTGCCCGAGGCGAGGACCCGGGCGGCGAGGGCCGAGGCAGAGGCCACCACGACCAGGTACGCGAGGCCCGCCACCCATCCCGCCCTGGTCGGCACCGCTTCGCCGGGGGCTCGCACCGACGAGACCTCCAGGGCGACGGTGGCGGCGGGCAGGACCAGGCGGGCCGCCCGGGCCAGGTACCCGTAGACGTCCGCCTGGGCCACGCCGGCCCGAGCGAAGGGCGCCGAGCCGGCACCGTCGCCGGCCATCTCCACCGGCCGGATCGCCCGGGGCTCCCGTGCCTTGCGCAGAGGCCCCCGCCACGCGAGCAGGTGGTAGAAGAGGAGAACGAGGACGGGAAGGACGAGCGCGATCAGGTAGTACGCGTCGAAGTACCTCGTGATGTCGAAGTCCGCGAAGATCGGGTAGCCGACGACATCAGTCGATGCTGTGAGAGTGCCCGGCACCGCGTGCCACAACAGGTCCGTGGCGCCGACCGAGAGCGCGCCGGCCAGAGTGAAGCGGGCGACCCGGATCGCTGTCGGATGAGACCGCAGACGCGAGCGTCGTTGCGACTGGGATCGGTCAGTTTCGGTCGGTGTGATGTCGATCGAGCCCCACGTCAATAGAGCGGTACGCCGCAACGGTGGGGACGGAGAGACACCGCATCCACGACGCGGCGCGAACTCTAGCTTCGGCGGGGTCCGGGGATGTCCATCCCGAGATCAGGACTCGAGCCGCGTGCGGGGGCACCAAAGGCGATGGCAACGGCCCTCGGCCGGTGGCGGCGGGTGACCAGAGCCGCCCCCGGTGGTCGCCGGAGCTCGGTGACGGCCCGATCGTGGTCCGGGGCCTCCCGAGCGCAGGCCGCTACAGTGTCGGCGGCGCCGGGGCATGCGCCGTGAGCAACGCCAGATGGACAGGTGGCAAGAACCGCAGCCAGGGGCGATGGACTACCGAAGACTCTACGAATTCCGCTTTCGGGACCACGATCAAGGTGAGCGCCAGGCCGTGTGGACCGCCATCACTGCGGATCTCTTCGTCCGTATGGGGAGACCGCAGGTGGTGCTGGACCCGGCCTCGGGAAGAGGCGAATTCATCAGTGCCGTTCCGGCCCGAGAGCGCTGGGCGATCGACCAGGTTCCGTCAGTCGCCGACCTGGAGAGCCAGGGCATCCACACCATCGTGTCCGACATGTTCGACGTGGACCTCCCGCCGGCGCATTTCGACGGGATACTGCTCTCGAACCTGCTCGAGCACCTCATGAACTACGAGGACGTCCAGCGCTGCCTGAAGAAGATGCACGCCGCGCACGCGACCCGGAGGCGTCGTGGCCGTGCTGGGGCCCAACTTCAAGTACTGCGCCAAGGAGTACTTCGACTGTGCCGACCATGTCCTCGCATTGACCGACGTCTCGGTCCAAGAACATCTCTACGCGGCGGGGTTCGAGATCCAGTCGTCGTTGTCTCGCTATCTCCCCTACTCGTTCCGGGGCCGACTTCCCCCGTCGGAACGCCTGACCCGGCTCTACCTGCGCAACCCTTGGGCATTTCGACTCCTGGGCAAGCAGTTCCTCGTGATCGCGACAGCCTGATTCTGTCGGCCTCAAAGGAGCAGTTCTTGCGGCGATACGAACGGCGGCGAAGGTAACGATGCCCGATCCCACGAGTCCGGTGACGGCTCGGGCGGGGAGTCCCGATCTGCCAGGATGGCCCCGACGCGGCGGGTGCTCCACCGTCTGTGACCGCACCGCGGAGCCGCGCCGTCAGGGCACGCCGGTGGCGGAACTTCGTTGGAGCGGTTCACGCTGGCAGCGATTCACGTCATCGAGTCTCTTTCTGGGCGTGGTCGTGGCGGTATTGGCCTGGCCGACCTCGGCGGGGCGCCTGATCGTCGCCAGTGGCATCGGCTCGTCGTGGCGAGCCGCGGTCACCATGTCGGTCCACAACCATCTGGCCTTCGGGACACGCGTCGTGTTCACCTTCGGACCGTTGGGGTTCCTGGTGTCACCGCAGCTCTTCTACGGCTCGACGACAATCCTCGCCTTCGTCTTCACACTCGCCTTCACAACCGCGGTCTACGCCAGTCTGATCTGGGTGCTTCGTCGTACTCTGCCGCTGCCGCTTTCGGTCGTGGTGGCCTATCTGGCCGGTGGCATCTCGCTCGTGAGCGCCCGGTACTTCGGGACGAACGTCGCGATCGAGGACGTGCTCGCGCTGGTCCTGATCGTCTGTGTCTCGGTGCTCAGCCGACCGACCGACGAGCGCGCTCCCATGTGGATCTGGGTGTCGTTGGGAGGCGCCCTCGGCATCATGTCCCTGGTCAAGTTGAGCATGGGCATCGGGATCGGCGTCGCCCTCGTGATCACGGTGGCCTGCCTCCCCGCCGATTGGCGACGGTCCATCGGAGGACTTGCCCTGGGAGCGGTGCCGTTGTTCGTGTCTGGGTTGGTTCGGGACGGGAAACGGGTTCGGGAACCTGATCGCCTTCGGACGGTCGTCGCTGGATCTCCTGGGGGGCTACGGGCCGGCCATGTCGGCGGAGGATCCCAGTCGCTCCTACTCGTACTGGTTGGCGGCGTTCGCACTGGTGGTCATCGCCACCTTCGCCATCTCCCACTCCCGGGAATTGGCGCGCCGGGCCCAGATCGGCATCGCGTTGCTCACCCTGGCGACGCTGTGGTTCCTGTTCAAGGAGGGCTTCGTCCGCCACGACAGTCATGATCTGGTGTTCTTCGTGGCGGCACCGCTGGTGGTGGCGGCGTTCACGCCGAGGTGGCGGTCCCAGACCTGGCGGATCACCGCCATCCTGGCCCTGACCCTGGTGGCTGCCAGCGTCTCGGGCACCGTCCCGGGACTGATCACCCAGCCCACGCAATCGGCCCGCAATTTCTTCGACGAGGCAACGACGCTGGCTTCGTCGCACAAGCAGGCCGATGTCATCGCAGAGTCACGTGCAGGTCTCGACACCCATTTCAAGATCCCCGGCGAGATGGTGACCCTGATGCGCGGCAGGACCGTGGACGTGAGCCCCTGGCAGCTCACCGCCATCTGGACCCATCCTCGGATACATTTCGATCCGCTCCCCGTGCTCCAGGACTACGCCGGGTTCACGCCCTCACTCGACGAGCTCGACACGGCATTCCTGAGATCGTCGCATGCTCCGCGGTACATCCTCCGTCAACCTCAGGCCTCCATCGATGGGAGGAACCCGGCCTTCGAGCCCCCGGCCACCCAATTGGCCATCGAGTGCCGGTACCGCGAGGTGGCGGCCGACCCCGTGTGGCAGCTCGTCGAGCGCCAGGCCAACCGGTGCGGGCCGCTCAGGCCGATCGGAACGGTGTCCACCGGCCTCGGCCACTGGGTCACGGTTCCCGCTGCTCCCCCCGGTGATCTCGTGGCGGCCCGCTTCCAGCTGGCACTCGGCCTGTGGTGGAAGTTGGAATCCTTGCTCTACAAGCCCCCCAACGTCTTCCTGGCAGCCAACAACGGTCTGCAGAATTGGCGGTTCGTGGCAGCTACCGGGCCCGACCTGCACATCCTGCGAACGCCCTCCACTCTCGGGTACTCGCCTGCCTTCGTCCCGGTGCACACCCGCAACCTGAGGTTCTCGATCAACGGCGAGAGCCCGGGTACCTCCGGCGTCACGATCTCGTTCTACGAGATCCGCCTGGCCCCGCCGAGCGGGGGCCAGAAGCCTCCACGATGACCGGATCGGCTCCCTCGTGGTGAAGGTCGACGATGGGCCGGGCCGGCACGGGCCGGGCCGGTGTCGTGCGGGCGTGTGCGTTCCGGCGACCTCCGCGAAGAGCGACTCCTAGTGCACAGGACGTCGCAGGCCGATCCTGGGGTCGATCCGACCTCGGGGTCCTCCCCACCGCTCCCGCGGGGAGTGCTGCCCCTGCACGTGTTGACGTTGGCCGCGGCGGGTGCGGTCCTCCTCTACGAAGCGACCAAGCAGTGGTTCTACTACGACGAATGGGACTTTCTCGCTTATCGCGGAGTGCGGCTCACCGGCACCGGCACCCTCTTCGATCCGCACAACGAGCACTGGACCACGATCCCGATCCTGATCTGGCGGGGGTTGTTCGACCTCGTGGGCATTCGGCACTACTGGCTCTACGCGTTGCCGATGATCGTCGCGCATCTCGCCGTCGTCACCCTCCTGTGGCGACTCATGCTCCGGCATCACGTCGACCCCTGGGTGGCGACGCTCCTGGTCGCGGCATTTGCGGTGCTCGGCGTGGGCTCGGAGAACCTGGCCAGGGCGTTCCAGATCACCTTCGTCGGCTCGGTGGCCTTCGGTCTCCTTGCCATCGACGCCGTGGAGCGGGACAAGCGCCGGCTCCCGGCGCTCTGGGGTGTCTGCGCGCTCATGTGCTCGAACATCGGAGTGCCGATGGTGGTCGGGTGCGTGCTCGTGGCCATCGTGAGGCGACGATTCTCGGCCGCGGTCGTGGCGGGAGCGATTCCGGCATTGGCCTTCGTCATCTGGTACGTGAGTATCGGCCATATCGGCACGTACGCCTCGACCGACATCGCCAGTCTCAGCTTCAACGGACTGGTCTCCTACGTGTGGACCGGGTTGACCACGAGCATGGGGGGTTTCCTCGACAGCTCCCCGCACCTCGGGGCGGTGATCGTGAGCGTGCTGGCCGGCGCGGCCGTGGCGCGCCGCAACGTCCCCGCCGCTCTCGCTCTGACGACGGTCGTGCTCTATGTCTTCGTGGGGTTCGGGAGGCTGCAATACGGCGTCGGGCAGGCCACGGCGTCGCGCTACTCGTACATCGCCGTTGCGCTGTGCCTGCCGTTGATGGGCCAGCTCGTCACCCTGCTCGTGCGACACCGCGATCTTCGACCCATCGTCGTCTCGGGACTGGTCGTGCTCATCGGTGCCAACGCCGTGGTCCTCGATACGTCGGCAAACGCGGTGGCGGGGTCGGCGACCACGTGGAGCAACCAGATCCGAGCGGCCGCCTATCTCATTCACGCGGGCTACACATTCCCGGGCCAGCTGACCACCAGCTCCCTCTACGGTCCCCCCGACCAGCCGAGCGCGGCGGTGTTGGCCACGCTCATCCGGCGCGGGCAGCTCCCTGTCCCGACGACGGTGGACCGCGGCGCGTTGCGAGCCGAGCGAGCCATCCTGGGCGTCTTCTCGTCGCGAGCACCGGGTTATCCCCGTCCGCTGGCGTTCGCCCGACCCGGGGCGCCGACCTGCTCGACGAGCAACGTGCACAGGCCGGTGGCGATCGTGCTGAGCGCCTCGGGCTCGCTGCGGTTCTCGATCCCGCACCCCTCGACCTACGTGGCGCTGACCGTGTCGTTCCCCCCCACGGCCGACACGCCGAGCACCTCCGTCGTGGTCCAGGCGGTACCGAAGGAGCACTGGTTGAACGTGGAAGCCGGCGCCTATCCGACCGCTCTCATCACCGCGTCGACCGCGGTGCGCCTGTGCCAGACCTCGGCGTCGACGGGCCGGTGAATCCACCGACCCCGTGACGCCTCAGATCACTCCGTCGACGAGAGCCTTTTCGATCCACGGGATCACCTCGTCGAGCATCTGATCGAGCGACCAGGTCGTCTCGAACCCGAGGACCCGCTTGGCCTTCTCGGTCGAGGGCACCCGACGGGCCACGTCGTGTTCGAAGGGCTCGTCCGAGACGTACCGGAACGGGACCGCGTCGCCACGGATCTTGCGACCAGATGACCCGGGCGAGCTCGAGGACCGTCGTCGAGACGTCGGTCGACAGGTTGAAGTCCTCGTTGCGGGCGGCGGGGTGCTCCATGGCGACGGCGATCCCCCGGGCCAGGTCCCCCCCGTAGGTGTAATGCCGCGTCTGGGACCCGTCGCCGAGGATGTGGAGCGGGTCCTGGCCCTTGAGCACCTTCTGCACGAGGTCCGGGACCACGTGGCTCATGGCGAGCTTGACGTTCCCGGACAGGACCTCGACGTCACCGAGCGCCCGACCCTCGCCGATCCCGACGCAGTTGAAGGGCCGGATGATCGTGAAGGGCAGTTCGTACTGGTCCCATGCCGCCCGGGCGAAGTACTCGACGGCCAGCTTCTGGAAGCCGTACGACGACAGGGGTGGGGGGACCAACCGCTCCTGACCCTCGTAGGAGGGCCAGGTGTCAGTGGACTCGAACACCATCGAAGAGGACAGGTAGGTGACCTTCTCGAGCCGACCGCCGGCATGAGCCTTGATCGCCGCGTCGCAGGACGCGGCGATGATGCGCTCGTTCGTCGCCAGAAGGTCGTAGGGATAGCTGTGGAAGTACGAGATCCCGCCGATCATGGCGGCACCGGCGATGAAGTGGTCACAGCCGACGAGCAGATCGGTGAGGAGCTCGACGTCGCGGGCGTCGGCCTCGACGAACCGGTACGCCTCGTGATCGTCGTAGGACCGGCGGACCGGCCCGTACTTGGAGTAGTCGTCGACACCGATCACCTGATGGCCGCGATCGAGCAGCTCCTTCACGACGTAGCCACCGATGAACCCGGCAGAACCCGTCACCAGGACGGTGCTCATGAACCTCGTCCCCGGTTGGCGGCCGCTCGCACCTGCTCGACGGGAAGACGGGCGCCGAAGGCGAACAGCCACCAGCGCACATAGCGCGGTATCCACGACGCCAGCTTGAAGTTGGACATGCCCTGGTCACGCTCCAACCAGATCGTGGGCAGCTCGGCCACCGGCAGCCGGGCGCGCCGGGCCTTGGCCACCAACTCGATCCCGATCTCGAAGCCGGCGTCGGAATCGATCCCGACGGTCCGGATGAAGTCCATGTCGTAGGCCTTGAACGAATTGGTGGCGTCCCGAGTTCCCACCCGAGCCAGCCATGCCAGCGACAACCCGGCGAGCCGCGACAGCGATCCCTTGAGAAAGGGGCCGCCCACCTGCTGGCCGCCTCGCGAGTACCGGGAAGCCGCGGCGACGACGACGCCCCGCTCCACCAGCCGCACCAATTGGTCGATCTGCCGGGGGTCGTCCGAGCCGTCCGCCATCGTGACCACGACGACGTCGGCAAGAGACAGCTCGATCCCGTAGCGAATGGCCTGGGCCGGCCCGGGCCCGAAGGTGTTGAGCAGGACCCGGGCGCGTGTGTCCTGGCGCGCGTACTTCTCCACATAGGGGATGCTCGTGTCCTCGGCGGAGTCCACCACGACCAGGAGCTCGCACGGGAGCTCGACGGCCTCGAGCACCCGACCGAGGAATTCCTCGATGGCGGCCCCTTCGTTGTACGCAGGGACGACGATCGACACGCGGGGCTTCATATGCAGACGCCGCCACCGCGGAGGTTCCAGATGTCGACAACCGGTTGCGGGATGTCGATGTCGGCGTACATCTTGTGCGGCGCACCGATGACGATCAGGTCCGAACGGGCCAGGACCTCGTCGAGCGACCAGAGGTCCCCGTCCACGCTGACATAGGGATCGGTCGGTGAGGACACCGGCCGCTCTCACCCCCAGGATCCGCTTGAGCTTGTAGGAGAGGCTCGACCGGTTGTCGTCGGACTCACCTTTGAAGGCCATGCCCAAGATGCCCACGGTCATCGACGGCCAGGTCGTAGCGCGCCGCCATCCGCGCCGTGAGGTAGAGAGGAAGGCCCTCGTTGATCTGCATGCTCGCTTGACCGAGGGCGAAGTTGTTGTTGTTGAAGGCGGCCAGTTGCATCGTGTCCTTCAAGAGACACGGCCCCGCCGCGAACCCGGGACCGGGAAGATCCGCGGCGCGGGGGTAGTCCTCGACGACGGCGGCTCGGATCCGCTCGAAGTCGAGGCCGAAGTCATTCGCCATCATGAACAACTGGTTGGCGGCCGCGAACTTGATGTAGCGATAGGAGTTGGTGAACAGCTTGGCCAGCTCCGCCTCTTCGGGCGCGACCCGGACGATCTTGTCGGTCAGATGGCGGAAGAGGGCCGCCGCCCGGTCGAACGACCGGTTGGTGCGGGCCGAGACGATCTGGGGCAGCGCGACTGAGCTCCTCCATGGCGCGCCCCTCGGCGATGCGCTCGGGGCAGAACGCCACGTCCACCGCCTTGCCCAGGCGGTGCATGAGGCGTTCGACCATCCGGGTGACGCCGGGGAACACCGTGCTCCGCAGGATCAGCAGTTGCCCGTCGTGCAATTCGTCGGCGACGCGCTCGAGGGAATGGACGAGCGCTTGGGGATCGGGGTTGAAGTGCTCGTCGATCGGGGTTCCGAGGACCACGATGACGTGCTCGGCCGTTGCCACCGTCGACGCGTCGGCCGACACCGACAGGTTGCCGTTGGCGAGCACCCGGGCCAGAACCTCGGGGGCGCCCGGCTCCAGATGCGGCATCTTGCCCGAGCCCACCCGGTCGACGGCACCGAGGTCGACGTCATAGAGCGCGACCTTGAGGCCCGCCTGGGCCAGGGCGAGCCCCAGAGGCAGCCCCACGTGCCCACAGCCACCCATCACGGTGACGTCCACCGGCCAGCTCTCCTCGGGCATCGCGACAATGCTAAGTGAACGACGAGGCCAACCGGAAATGATCTGCGCACTCCTGTCAATATTGGGGAGGGCCCGCACCGCACGAGGGGCGGTCGGGGCGCCTGGGAATTCGTCTCGCGCCATGTCGCGGGACTCCACCCGACGTCGCCGCCACGACCGGCGTCGCGCATCCCCCACGACGTTCGCCCCCGCGCCGCGACGTGCCCGCGGGTCGGCCCTGGGCCCGATCTCGACGGCTACCCTGGCCCGGGAGTCTTGACGCTCCGAGGAGAGCGATGCGCCACGGCGAGGACGAGAGTCTGTCCACCTCCACCATCCCGGGCCCGGCTCGGCCCTCCACGCGCGTCGGGCCCGGCGCTGGCGAGCACCACGGGTGACAAAGGCGACTCCGGGCCCCCTCCCGCCCACGGCCGTGCCGGGCTCCCCGGGCCCCGGCAAGGGTCGGCGGCCGGCGACGAGCGGGCGGCTGTCTCTCGGGCCCAGGACGCCGCCAACGCCCGGATCTGCGTCGTGATCCCGGCGTTCAACGAGGCCGGCTCGGTGGCCCGGGTCATCCGACGCGCCCGCGTGGCCATTCCCGAAGCGCTCGTCGTCGTCGTCAACGACGGCTCCAGGGACGACACCGCCGTGCGGGCGCTGCGAGCCGGGGCCACCGTCATCACGTTGCCCGTCAACCTCGGGATCGGCGGGGCGGTGCAGGCCGGCTACCTCTACGCGTTGCGTCACGGGTTCGACATCGCGATACAGGTCGATGGTGACGACCAGCACGATCCCGAGGAGATCGACAGGCTCCTGGCCCCGATCCGAACAGGTCGGGCCGAGATGACCGTCGGGTCCCGCTGGCTCGGGCGTGGGGACTACGTCGCCCCCGCCGGCCGCCGCTTCGCCATGCGCCTGCTGGCCACGCTGGTGCGGTGGAGGACCGGAGGGACCTTCACCGACACGACGTCGGGCTTCCGGGCCGTGGGCGCCCGCGGCATCGCGCTGTTCGCCCGGACCTACCCCACCGACTTCCCCGAGGTCGAATCGCTGGTCCTGGCCTGCCGGAACGGGTTGCGCCTCGAAGAGGTCCCGGTGCGGATGACGCCGCGGAGCCACGGTCGCTCCAGCATCGCCGGCATTCGCTCCGCCTACTACATGGCGCGGGTAACCGTCGCCCTCGTCATCGGCGGCTTGAACCGCAAGGACACGTCGAAGAGCAAGGAGACCCCATGAAAGCGATCGTCTTGTCCCTGGTCCTGAGCGTGGGCTTCCTCGTCGTCTCGGTCGTCGCCATGCGGCGCCAGCAGCTGCGCGAGCAGGCGGCCCTGCTGTGGTTGTCGGTGAGCCTGGTCATGGTCGTCGTCAGTGCAACGCTCCCGATCCACCTCCTCGACCGAGTGTCGCACTTCGTGGGGATCGCGTACGCCCCCGACCTCGTCCTGCTCCTGGCCGTGCTGTTCCTCATGGTCCTCGTGTTCCACCTGTCGTTGAGCCTCGCCCGGCTCTCGGCCAAGCAGATCGCCCTGGTCCAGGAGATCGGGCTCATGGGCGCGGTGACCCCGGCGAGCCTCGGCACCGAGGCCGAGGCCGAAGCCGAATCCGAGGTCCCCGAGAGTCCCGGCAGGGGCGCGGAGTCGAAGCCGTAGCGCCAGAGCCGTCGCGCCAGAGCCGTCGCGCCAGCGTCGTCGCGGCATCGGCGGCGCGCCGCAGCGCTCCGAGGGCGCTACAAGAGGCTGGCGGCCAGCCCGTCGAGGATGTCGTCCTCCGACACCAGACACGAGTCCCGGTCGAACACGGCCATGACGGCGTCGAGGATGAGGACCCCGCCCACGATGACGTCGGCCCGTCCCTCGATCATCCCCGGCCGGGCCAGGCGGGCCTCCACGGGCTCCCCGGCCAGGGTGGCCAACCAGTGCCCCACCGTCCCACGAGCGAGAACGGCGTGGTGGATGGCGTCGCGGTCGTAACGCGCCAAGCGCCGATCGAGTGCCGCGATGGTCGACACCGTCCCCGCCAGCCCGATGAGCAGGCCACCGCGGACAAGGGCCGGGAGGGAGCGGCGCGCGCCGCGGAGCTCTGCCTCCACCGCTCGGCGCGCCTGTGTCAGCTCGTCGTCGCCCGGCGGGTCGTGATGCAAGAACCGTTCTGTGACCCGGACACAGCCGACGTCGAGCGACTCGGCGGACACCGCAGGAGGTGGGGACGGCGGGGGATCGTCCGGTGCGAGCATCCCCGCCACGAGCTCGGTCGACCCTCCGCCGATGTCGACCACGAGCACGGGCCCGGGCCCGAGGCGCTCGGGGGGGACGTGCGCGGTGGCACCGGTGAACGAGAGCGTGCCCTCCTCGATCCCGCTCAGGATCTCGGGCTGCACCCCCGTGGCCTCGAGCGCGGCGGAGAGGAACTCCTCGGCGTTGGTGGCGTCGCGAGCCGCCGACGTCGCCACCAGCCGGGCCCGGACGACGCCGTGGCGGTCCATGAGCCTCCGGAAGTCACCCAGCACCGAGACCGTGCGTGCCATGGCGGCGCGAGACAGTGTGCGGGTGGCGTCGACCCCTTCGCCGAGCCGCGTGATGCGCATCTGCCGCTCGAGGACCGAACCGTGGCCGTCCACGACGAGCAGTCGCGTCGAGTTGGTCCCGCAATCGACCGCGGCAACGGGGCCCGGGGTCTCAACCACCGGCGCGCCCTAACACCCCGGCCGGCGCTCGACCACGAAGTCCGACGCGTCGAGACCGAGCTCCTCCGCGGTCCAGCGACCGACGGGGTCGTCGCCACCCGCCAGGAACCAGGCCAGGTGGGCGTGCAGGCACTTGACCCCCTTGCGGGTCCCGCCCACGCCCCCCGAGGGACGGGGGCCCACGTGCCCGGCCGGCACGGCGCGGTCGCGCTGCGCCGCGTGGCGGGCGTGGGCGTCGGCGACCGCGTCGGCGTCCACGGCCGACTGGGCGCGCCGCACGCCACCGCCGGCCTCGAGCCGGCTCACCCTGTCGCGCACCTCGGCGTCCACCAGCCAGAACAGCGTGGGCATCGGCCGGCCGTCGTCGAGCAGGGGCGCGTTCTCGATGACGGCGGGAGACCCGTCCCGACGGCGCACGACCACGGTGAAGTCACCTGCGGGCGAGCGCCCGAGCAGTCGGGCCACCGCCTCCCGATCGGGCTCGCCGAGCGGGCGCGGAGGCGGGCTCAGTTCCAGAACTCCAGGCTCCGGACCACCCGTCCCCAGTAGCTGTGGGGCTCGGGCGGCTCCGCGCCGCCACCGGCCGGCGACGAGCCGGCCCGGGTGCTGTCGGTCGCGCGCAACGTGCTCCGGGCACCGACCGGCGCCACGACCCCGATGAGCGCCTGGGACCGGGCCGACCCCGGAACCACCGGCGGCCCGTTCAGCGGGACCTGGCCCGTCCCCGACAGCGAGGAGCCCGACGGGCTCGAGGACGGCAGGATGTCGTAGGCCCGGGTCCCCTTGGGGACGAACCCGTAGTCGTGCCGGGCGAGTCCGTTGACGGCGGCGGCGTTGGTCAGGTCCGACACCTGCCGGGCGAGGGCCTCGTTCTCCGTCTTGACCGTGCTGAGCTCGTGTGCGGTGCCCGAGAGGGCGGAGCGCTGCGAGAGCAGTCCTGCTATCGGGAAGCTCGTGAGAAGCACGACGGCCGCGAACACGATGGCGCCGATCACCATGGTGCGGGCGCGTCGGCGCTCGAGGGACAGTGTCGCCCGGCCCCCCCTCCACCTGACGACGAACGCCACCACCGCCGGGACCGGCGACGACGGCATCCGCAGGCGCGGCCGGGGCACGTGCAGGTGAAGGTTGGGTTTGGGGACGTGCACATGCGGCCGCGGCAGGCGCACCGGGACGTGCAGCTGCGGGCGCCGCCGCGGGGGTCGCCGGGCGGCATGCTTGGGCTGTCGTCTCACCCGACTGCGCATCACCGGGCCGAGCCGCTCCCCCGCGTCGACGTCGAGAGGGCACTGCGCCCGAGATAGGCGGCCGACTCGCCGAGCTCCTCTTCGATGCGCAACAGCTGGTTGTACTTGGCCACCCGGTCCGAGCGCGCCGGGGCACCGGTCTTGATCTGCCCGCAATTGGTGGCCACGGCGAGGTCGGCGATGGTGGTGTCCTCGGTCTCCCCCGACCGATGCGACATCACGCACGCGTAGGACGAGCGAGTGGCCAGCGCCATGGTGTCGAGCGTCTCGCTCAGCGTGCCGATCTGGTTGACCTTGATGAGGATGGCGTTGCCGGCGGCGTTGGCGATGCCGCGCTCGAGACGCTCCTGGTTGGTCACGAAGATGTCGTCGCCCACCACCTGCACCCGCGTCGCCCAGCGCACTGGTGAGCGCGACCCAACCGTCCCAGTCGTCCTCGGCCATGCCGTCCTCGAGCGACACGATGGGGAAGCGGTCACAGAGCTCCACCCAGTAGGCCACCATCTCGTCGGGCGACAGCCGGCGCCCCTCGCCCGACAATTGGTAGGCCCCGTCCTTGAAGAACTCACTCGATGCAGGGTCGAGCGCGATGGCCACCTCGTCACCGGGCACGCGACCGGCGGCCTCGATGGCCTCCATCAAGATGGCCACGGCGTCGGCGTTGGACGGAAGGTCGGGCGCGAACCCACCTTCGTCACCCACCGCCGTCGACAACCCACGTCGCCTTCAGCACCTTGGCGAGCGCGTGATAGGTCTCCACACCCCAGCGCAGCCCCTCGGAGTACGAAGCCGCCCCGACGGGCATGATCATGAATTCCTGGAAGTCGATGGAGTTGTCGGCATGCGCGCCGCCGTTGACGACGTTCATCATGGGCACGGGCAACACGTGCGCGTTGGCGCCGCCGACGTAGCGGAACAGGGGCAGCTCGGCGTCGACCGCGGCCGCCCTGGCCACGGCCAACGACACCCCCAGCACGGCGTTGGCTCCCAGCCGGCCCTTCGTCGGTGTCCCGTCGAGGTCGACCAGGGCCATGTCGATCCCGCGCTGGTCGTAGGGGTCGAACGCCATGAGCACCTCGGCGATCTCGCCGTTGACGTGCTCGACGGCACCGAGCACGCCCTTGCCGCCGTAGCGGTCCCCGCCGTCGCGCCACTCGGTCGCCTCGTGCACGCCCGTCGACGCGCCCGAGGGGACCATGGCGCGGCCCCCCGCCCCGGAGTCGAGGACGACCTCGACCTCGACGGTGGGGTTGCCGCGGGAGTCGAGGACCTCGCGGGCCGCGATCTTTTCGATTGCCGTCATTTTCGCTGTTGTCCCTGTTGTAAGTGTTGTAGAAGTTACTCGCTGGGCCGTGGCGGCGGCGGAGCCGCCCGATCGGGACGACCGGCGAGGCCCGGTCCCACAACGGCTCGCGGCCCTGCACCCCACCGACCAGGGCCGCGGTCGCCCGGGGCCCGCCGACAGGCCCCGGGTCAGCCCGGAGGTGTCTCGGACGCCTCGATGTGCCCGCGGAACCCGCTCGCATAGCCCCGCAAGGCGGTCTCGGGGTCGACCCCCAGGCGCCGCGCCGCGTCGGCCACGGCGAAGAGCATCTCCCCCAGGGCCTCGGAGGTCCGGGCCGAGGCCTCGAGGGTCTCCCCCGACGCCTCGGGAGGGGGCCCACCCCCGGGGTCGCCGGCGGATGCCGGCGGTCGGAGCGACTCCACCAAGGCCGCGATCTGCCGTCGCCGATCGTCGAGGGACCCCATGTCGATCCCGAGCGACTCGGCCTTGCGCTGGAGCTTGGCCACCAGCGCCAGGGCCGGGAGGGCCCGGGGGATGCCGTCGGTGACGCTCGCCCGACCCTTCTCGGCCTTCTTCAGGACCTCCCACCGCGCCGCGACCTCCTCGGGGGTGTCGGCCACGGCGTCGCCGAAGACGTGGGGATGGCGGCTCACCAGCTTGTCGTGCAGTGTCCGGGCCACGTCGGCCAGGGTGAAGTGGCCTTCCTCGGTGGCGAGCAGCGCGTGGAAGTAGACCTGGAACAGCAGGTCGCCGAGCTCCTCCTCGAGATGGGCCACGTCGTCGGCCGCGCACGTCGGGCTCGGTGGCGGCAACGACCTCGATGGCGTCGAGTGCCTCGTAGGCCTCCTCGAGGAGGTGCCGGGCCAACGACCCGTGGGTCTGGCGCTGGTCCCACGGGCACTTCGCCCGCAAGGTGCGCACCAGCTCCTCGAGACCGACGAGCTCGGCCGCCGACCGGCGGGGCGAGGCGCGCCACCCACAGGGCGGTGAGGTGGTCGGGGTCGAGCGTGCGGTCGATGTCGGCCCATGGCACCTCCACCACCTGCTCGTCGGGGAGCCCCAGGTGATGGAGCAGCACGGCGCGTCGTCCGGGGTCCTCGCCCGCGGCGTCGTCGGCGGCGAGCTTGACCTCGCCCAGCACGGCCCGGCTGTGACACTGCGCAACCAGGAGCGGGCCGCGCTCGCCGGCCGCCTCGGTGGCGAAGACCGTCCCGTCGACCATCCGCACGCCGGCGTCGACGGGGTCGACGCCCAGACGCTCCCAGGCCAGGTCGAGGAACGACGGGCGCGGGGACGACATCCACCGTCACCCGGCCGATCGGCGCGCAAGCAGCACCACCGTGCGCTCGGCCACGAGCGGCGACCCGGGGACGGCGTAGGCGACATACCCCTCGCCGGCAAGGGACTCGCGCGCCATGGACGACCGTCCTCGACGATGGAGGCGTAGACGTCGTCGAAGGTGCCCGCACCGTCGTAGATCCGGTCGAGGGCCTCGACGGGCCCGGTGGCGACGGCGGCGACCACACCCGCCGACGGGTGGCGCGCCGTGCGCAAGAAGCAACGCGCTGCTCCGCGCAGTGCGTCGAGGGCCGCTGCCGGGTACGAGCTCGGGACCGGCGGGCCCGAGCCCCACCACCGTGACACGGGCGCCGGGCGGTCCAACCGGGGCGCGGACGGTGCCCATGGCGGCGGTCAACCGCCGGACTGGCCGACCGAACCCAAGATGGACGAGCCCGAAGACGTCTGGTCGACCGAGGAGTTGAGCACCAGGGCCGGGTCGGGCGGGACCGGGGCGGCCACGCCGTGACCGGGGCTCCACGTCCCGTAGCGAGGATCGAGCTCGACCCGGGCGCCGTGGACGCATGCGTCCGAGAGCGGCGCTGAGGCTCGAACCACCCTGGGCGAGCAGCTCCTGGCGCAGGCCCGACTCGGTGGCGGCGAACGACGCCAGCTGATGGGCACGCACCCCGATGACGATCCAGATGGTCTGGGTCGCCCCCGGTGATCTGGTTGGGCACGGGGATCCCCTGGGGCGGGGCCAACTGGCCGTCGGCCAGGCCCTCGACCACCGTGGCGGTGGCTCTGGCCCAGCTGCGACACGATGTCGGAGCGGTACACGCACGGGCCCTGGCCCCCGGCGGGGCTGTTGGAGTCGACGCCCGAACCCTGCGGCCGCGGTCGGCGAAGCTCGTGCCCGCGGCGATCTTGTCGTGGATGGCCTGCGCCGAGGCCTGGTCCGAGGCGATGATGAAGTTCAGGCACAGCTGGGTGACCTCGGCCTGGTGCGAGTCGTAATAGGCGTGCACCGCGGCCGGGCTGACGTCGACGTGGCCGACGACCTCCTCGAGCTTCTCCTGGGCGGCGAGGGCGCGCGCCTGCAGGTCCACGAAGGCCTTGGGCAGCCGGTCGACGAGGCCGGCGCCGGTCAGGTTGCACGGCGAGGTGACCTGGGTCGATGCCGCCTCGACCTGGGACTCGGTAGTCCTGCCGGGCGGCGGCGAGGTCCGCCGCGGTCACCTCGACGTGACGCTGCGCCAGACGCAGCTTCCTCGAGGGTCTGGGCCACCAGGCCGTTCGAGCTGGAAGGCGGCGAACTGCGTGGACACCGTGGCGTCGCCCGCTCCCGCTCACCGGCGGCAGCGAGCCGCCGCTCTGGGCTTCCTCGATGGACAACGCGCACTGCGCCACGGCGCTGCCGCGAGATGGCCGAGAGCTGGTCCTGGAGCTGCGACTGGCGTGATGGTGGGCCGTTGACCGTGGCCGCAGTGGGCGACAGGTCGCAGCCCGCCGCCGCTGCGCACAGCGCGCCCACGACGACCAAGGCAAGGAGGCGCTTCACGGAACGGGCACTCTACCGGCGCGCCCCCGCCCCGGACGATTCGGCCCCGCCCAGGACCCCCGACGCGGCGGCACGAGCTCGCCGAGCAGCGTCGGTCGAGCGCCTCGACCGGGTGCCTCGTCGGGCCGCAGGGGGACCACGACGAGCTGCGGACTCCTCCTTGACCAGGGACTCGGGACGCAGCCGCCGCAGGCGCACCCGCGCCGATGGCCGGCAGCTGCGAGCGGGGCGATCCGGGCCACGAGCCCGCGCCGGCCCGGCCGTCCCGCCCCCTGTCCGGGGCGCGCCGGCGGTGGCCGACACCTCACGCACGCCGGTGCGCAGGCACTCGACCCGGAGCCGGGCCACGGCCAGGAGCCCCTCGGCGGGGGCGGGCAGCGGGCCGAAGCGGTCGAGCCACTCGGACCGGATGTCGTCGACCTCGGACTCGGCGGTCGACCGAGGCCAGGCGCCGGTAGGCCTCGAGGCGGAGGTCCTCGCGCGCGACGTAGTCCGACGGGCAGATGGGCGTCGGAGGGGACGTCGATCTTGACCTCGACGGCGGGCCGCAGGGGCTCGCCCTTCATCTCGGCCACGGCCTCGGCCACGAGCTGGACATAGAGGTCGTAGCCGACCGCGGCGATGTGGCCCGACTGGTCCTGGCCCAGCAGGTTGCCCGCACCCCGGATCTCGAGGTCGCGCATGGCGATCTTGAACCCCGCCCCGAGCTCGGTCTGCTCGCCGATGGTCCGCAGCCGCTCGTAGGCCGCCTCGGAGAGCACCTTGTCGGCGGGATGGAACAGATAGGCGTAGGCGCGCTGCCCCGAACGCCCCACCCGGCCGCGCAGCTGGTGGAGCTGGCCCAGCCCGAGGCGGTCGGCCCGGTCGACCACGAGCGTGTTCACCGTGGGCATGTCGATCCCCGACTCGATGATGGTGGTGCACACCAGCACGTCGAACCGCTTCTCCCAGAAGTCGAGCACGACCTGCTCGAGGGTGCCCTCGTCCATCTGCCCGTGGGCCACCGCCACACGCGCCTCGGGGACGAGCTCGCGCAGGCGCGCGGCCACGCGCCTCGATGTTCTGCACCCAGTTGTGCACGAAGAACGCCTGGCCCTCGCGCAGCAGCTCCCGGCGGAGCGCTTCGACCACCGCCGCCTCCTCGAACTCGCCCACGTAGGTGAGGATCGGTTGGCGTGCCGCCGGGGGCGTGTTGATGAGCGAGAGGTCGCGGATGCCGGTGAGGGCCATCTCGAGGGTGCGGGGGATGGGGTTGGCCGTGAGGGTCAGCACGTCGACGCCGGCGGCCATCTGCTTCATGGTCTCCTTGTGGCTCACGCCGAATCGTTGCTCCTCGTCCACCACGAGGAGGCCGAGGTCCTTGAACCTGACGTCGCCCGCCAGCAGCCGGTGCGTGCCCACCACCACGTCGACCGCCCCCGACGGCCAGGCCGGCCACGACGTCACGGGCCTGGGCCGGGGTGAGAAAGCGCGACAGCATCTCGACTCGCACCGGGTATCCGGCGTAGCGCTCGGCGAAGGTCTGGGCGTGCTGCTGGGCCAGCAGCGTGGTGGGGACGAGCACGGCGGCCTGCTTGCCGTCCTGGACGGCCTTGAACACGGCCCGCACCGCCACCTCGGTCTTGCCGAACCCGACGTCGCCGCACACCAGCCGGTCCATCGGGCACGGCGGACTCCATGTCGCTCTTGACCTCCTCGACGGCACGCAGCTGGTCGACGGTCTCGGTGAAGGCGAAGGAGTCCTCGAGCTCGCGCTGCCACGGCGTGTCGGGCGCGAAGGCGTGGCCCTCCATGTGCAGCCGCAGCCGGTAGAGCTCGACGAGCTCCTGGGCGACCTCGTGCACCGCGGCGCGGGCCTTGGCCCGGGTGCGCTGCCACTCCGATCCCCCGAGCCGGTTCAGCGTGGGCGACTCGCCGCCGCTGTAGGGGGTGAGGGCGTCGATCTGGTCCGACGGCAGGTAGAGCTTGTCGTCGCCGCGGTACTCGAGCAGCAGGTAGTCGCGCGACGCGCCGTTCACGGTCCGGGTCACCATGCCCGGCGTAGCGGGCCACCCCGTGCTGGCGGTGCACGACGTAGTCGCCCGGGGCGAGGTCGTCGAAGAACCCGTCGGTGGGCCGGGCCCGGGCCCGGGCGGGCGATGGGCACGCCGGCGGCCGGTGAAGTCGGCCTCGGCCAGGATCGCCACCTTGGCCGCCGGCACCACGACGCCCCGCTCGAGCGGGGCCACCACGATCCGCAGGCCCGGGCGCGACAGGTCGGGACCGTCGGCCGCACCCGCCCGGCTGCCCCGTCGCCCACCGCGACGATGGGGACGACCATGCCCTCCTCGGCCAGCACGGCCGCCAGGCGGGCGGCCGAGCCCGCGCCCTCGGCGCACACCGTCACCGAGTAGCCCCTCGCCACCAGCTCCGACAGGCGCGCCGCCAGCAGGGCCCGGTCGCCGTGGACGGGCTCGATGCCCCGCGCCACGACGGCCGGGGTCGACGGGCGACTCGGCCACCGGCACCATCGACAGCACCGGAGCCGCCGAGCGCCCGAGGAGGCGCTCGAAGGCGACGTTCAGGCGAGGGAACCGCCCGGCGGGTCTCGTCCGCGGTGTCCCGGCGGGTCCTCGTCCGCGGTGTCCCCGGCGGGGCCACCGTCGTCGGTGCCACCGACGTCGGCACCTCGCACGACGCCCCACGTGACGGCGAGGGCCCCCGCCAGGGCCGCCTCCTCGTCGTTGAGCTCGGCGGCGCGGTCACGGATGCGGCGGGGGTCGACGAGCACGATCCGCCCACCCGGTCCCACCAGGTCGGGCAGCACGCGCTCCTCGTCGACGAGCCACGGCAGCCACGACTCCATCCCGTCGAAGACCTGGCCCTCGGCGAGCCGCTCCCACTGCGAGCGCCCCCACGGCTCGGTGCCGACGAGTGCGGCGGCCCGGGCGCGCACGGCCTCGGTGGGAAGCACCTCGCGGCACCCGAAGAGCTCGATCGCCGTCGAGGTCCGACACCGAGCGCTGGTCGCCGGGGTCGAACTCGGTGAGGCGGTCGACCTCGTCGCCCCACAGGTCGATCCGCACCGGCAGCTCCGCCGTCGAGGGGTACACGTCGACGATCCCGCCCCGCACGGCGAGCTCGCCGCGGTGCTCGACCTGGTACTCGCGCCGGTACCCCAGCGCCGACCAGCCGGCTGACCAATCCCTGTTGGTCGACGACGGTCACCACGCGCCACGACGACGGGGACCGCCGCCTCTTCGACCGGGCCCAACCGCTGCAGCAGGGCGCGCACGGGAGCGACGACGACCGACGGGCGCGCTCGAGGGGTCGCGCAGTCGCCACAGCAGGCGCAGGCGCCGTCCCATCGTCGACAGCTCGGGGCTGACCCGCTCGAAGGGCAGCGTGTCCCACGCCGGGAACAGCTCGACGACGTCGTTCCCGAGGAACGCGCCGATGTCGTGGCCGAGTCGCTCGGCGTCGACGCACGGTGGGGGTCACGACCAGCAGGGGCCGCCGCTCGCCCAGGCGGCACATCCCCGCCACCACGTAGGCGACCGCGGCGTCGGGCACCGCCAGCGCGCCGCTGCCCACCGCCATGGCGTCGACCATGGCGGGCTCGTGGCGCAGCAGGGAGGGGAGCGAGCGAAGGCTCACCGCTGCAGGCTACCGACGGCGGTGACGACCCACGCCAGCGGCCCGGCCGCGACGGGCCGGACCCCCGAGATCGGCCCGCCCCCGCAACCAGCCGGGTTCAGGAGGGTGCGTCGCGGTTGAACCGCAGCATCGCGGCGTCGACACCCTCGAGGGCGATCACCTCGACGGCGTCGGCGGCCGACTCGATGGCCACGTCCAGCGACCCCCGCTCGGCGCGCGACGGGCGGTGCAGGACGTAGTCGGCCCCGGCCTCGCGCCCGGGGGGCTTGCCGATGCCGATCCGGACCCGGAGGTACCCCGGGTCGTGCAGATGGGCGTGGATGGACTTGAGCCCGTTGTTGCCGGCCGTGCCCCCTCCGACCTTCACCTTCACCCGACCCGAGGGGAGGTCGAGCTCGTCGTGGACGACCACGAGGCCGGTCCGTGGACGGGAACCCGGAACCGCCGCATCAGCGCCGACGACGGCCAGGCCCGACTCGTTCATGTAGGTCTGGGGCACGGCCAGGACGACGAGCTGCTCGTGCCAGGCGTGACTGGCGCCACGGACGGCGCGGGTCCCCTTCTCGGGCCGCAGCCGATGGCCGTGGCGCGACGCCAGCGAGCTCGACCACCTCGGCGCCGAGGTTGTGACGGGTCCGCGCGAATTCCGCTCCCGGGTTGCCGAGGCCGACCACCAGCAGGTCGGCCGCCGCCCCCCGGCCGGAGCGGGCCAGGAGGCGCCGCAGGGGTTAGCTCTCCCCGCCCGACTCGCCCGCCGGCCTCGGCCGACGCGCTCCGCCGGCGCGCACCGGCCTCGCCCTCGGCGGCTTCGCCCTCGGCCGCCTCGCCTTCGGCGGCACCTCGCCTCGGCGGCCTGCACACGCGGGGGCTTGGCCGGCGGCGACGATCGGCGTCGGGGTCGACCTCGGTGATGACGTCGGCGGGCAGGGCGATGTCCGACACCCGCACGGCCGAACCGATCACGAGGTCGCTGATGTCGACCTCGAGGTGGGCGGGGATGTCGGCGGGCCGGGACTTGATGGTGAGCGAGAACATCTGCTGCTCGAGCACCCCGTCGGCGCGGTGCAGCTCGAGCGCCTCACCGGTCAGGGTGATGGTGACCTCGGCGGTGACCTCGCGGTTGGGGTCGACGACCTGGAAGTCGACATGGGTCACGCTGCCGCGCACAGGATGGCGCTGCAGCTCGCGGGCCATGGTGAGGAACTTCTTGCCTTGCGACCTGCAGCGACAGCACGGCGTTGAGGCCGGCGTCGGTGCTCAGCGCGGCCCGCAGCTCGCGGGCGACCACCGAGACGGGGATGGGGTCGACGCCGGGGCCGTAGACCACAGCCGGGATCCGGCCGTCGTGGCGCAGCCGGCGCGCCGAGCTGGAGCCGGAGGGACGGCCGGCCTCGGCCTCCAGGATGAATTCGGCCATGGGTGAAGAGCTCCTCGGATGCGACGAACGGGCGACCCAGCATAGAAGGCCAGGAGACCGTGGCGGAAGCCGGCGCCGATCCGTGCTCCGGCCAGGCGGCTCACCGAAACCCGACGAGCGGCCAGAACCGCCGCTCGGAGGCGCTCAGGTGAGGTTGTCGCCCCCGAAGATCTCCGACACCGAGGTGTCCTCGAACACGGCGTCGATGGCATCGGCGATGAGCTTGGCCACCGACAGGACCTGGAGCTTCTCGATGAGCCGCTCCTCGGCGATGGGGAGGGTGTTGGTCACCACCACCCGCGACAGCGGGGACTTCTCGAGGCGCTGGATGGCGGGGTCCGACAGCACCCCGTGGGTGGCCATGGCCGAGATGTCGGCCGCGCCCCGCTCGACCAGGAGCTCCGCCGCGGCGCAGATGGTGCCGGCGGTGTCGATCATGTCGTCGATCAGCACGCAGTGACGCCCCTGCACCTCACCCACGACGTCGAGGGCCTCGACCTGGTTGTGGGTGCCCCGGGGCCGGCGCTTGTGCACGAAGGCCAGGTCGGCACCGAGGTGCTGGCTGAACCGCTCGGCCACCTGCACCCGGCCGGCGTCGGGCGCGACGATCACGAGATCGCTCGTGCCCAGCCGGTGGAGCTCCTCGACGAGGACCGGCGTGGCGGTCAGGTGGTCGAAGGGGATGTCGAAGAAGCCCTGGATCTGTCCCGAGTGGAGGTCGACGCTGACGACGCGGTCCGCCCCTGCCACCTGGAACATGTCCGCGACGAGCTTGGCGGTGATGGGCTCGCGACCGGTGGCCTTGCGGTCCTGGCGCGAGTACCCGTAGTACGGGCACACCGCGGTGATGCGCTTCGCCGACGCCCGCTTGGCGGCGTCGATCATGATGAGCTGCTCCATGATCGAGTCGTTCACGGGGCCCGAGTGCGTCTGCACGATGAAGACGTCACTGCCGCGCAGCGAGCCGTCGTAGCGGCAGTGGATCTCGCCGTTGGCGAACTCGCGGAGGTTGGCCCCGCCCAGCTCCACACCGAGATGCTTGGCGATCTCCTGGGTGAGCGCCGGGTGCGACCTTCCGGACACGAGCTCGAGACGCCTGCGGGGAACCAGCTCCATGTGTCCGAACGCTACTGCGCCGCCGGGGTCATGTGCCCCTGAGGATCTCGGGCAGCGCCGGGATGTCGAGGGCCCCGTCATCCCTCGCGCCACGACCTGGTGGCCCCCGGGGCCGACCACCGGCTGGCGGGGGGTGGCGGCCCTGCGGGGGCCGACCGGGCGCAGCTCACCACCGGCCTCGAGACCGGTCCCGGTCCACAACGGCGGACTCTCCCGAAGTAACGGGCGGCTGCCCGAGCCGCGACCGTGGGCAAGGCCGAGCCCAACCGCGGTGGAATAGAGTGCGCGGGGAGGCGCGAATCGATGCCCACATTCTCGTCGGTGGTAGTCGGCACAGACGGCTCGGACTCCGCTGCCGAGGCGGTGCACAGTGCCATGGACCTGGCCAAGCTGTGCGGGGCCAAGCTGCACATCGTCACGGCCTACCGGCCCAAGCCGGTGCGGACCGCGGGGATCCCCGAGGAATTCCGTGAGCACCTGGGGCCCGGCGGCAAGGCGGACACCGTGCTCGACGACCACTGCGCCCGGGCGCGCAGTGCGGGGATCGACGTCGAAGGCCACGCCGAGACCGGCGACCCGGCCGACGCCATCGTGCGCGTCGCCGAGCGGGAGAAAGCCGATGTCATCGTGGTCGGCAACAAGGGCATGGCCGGCGTGCGGCGGGCGCTCGGGAGTGTCCCCAACTCGGTCGCCCACAAGGCGCCGTGCGCGGTGTTCATCGTCCAGACGAGCTGAGCCCCGAGCCGCCCCTCAGTCCAGGGCCGGGAAGTCCGCCCCCAGCCGGGTGAAGGGCCCCACCACCGCACCGTCGGCCACGTGCGCACCGGGCCCGAGCACCGAGAACGGGCCGACCCGGGCCTCTTCGCCGATCTCGGCGCGCAGCACCGTGCTCTTGGTCACCTTGGCCCCCGCGCCCACCGCGCTGTCGACGATGTGGCAGTCGGGCCCGACCTCGGCTCCGGCGCCGAGCGTGCACTCGCCCTGGATGACCACGCCCGGAAGCAGGACGACGTCGGGCTCGAGGCGGGCGTTGGCGTCGATGTAGGTGTTCTCGGGGTCCCACATGGTCACCCCCCGGCGCATCCACCGCTCGTTGATGCGATCGCGCAGCTCGGCGTCGGCGACGGCCAGCTGGGCCCGGTCGTTGACCCCGGCGGCCTCCATGGGGTCGCCCACCACGAGTGACTCGACGCCGTACCCGGCGTCGTGCAGCACGGCGTAGATGCCGGTGAGGCAGTGCTCACCGGTGCGGACCACGGGCCGCAACCGGCGCAGGGCGGGTGCGAGCACGGCGTGACGGAAGCAGTGGATGGTGGTGGCGACCTCGTCGACGAAGGCGTCGTCCTCGCGCGACGTCGGCCGCCTCCACCACGCGCACCACCGCGTCGTCCTTGCCCCGCACCACTCGGTCGTAGCCGGTGGGGTCGGGCAGCACGGCGGTGAGCAACGTGGCCGCGGCGCCGGTCATGCGATGGTGGCGCACCAGCGCGGCGAGCGTCGGGGGACGCACCAGCGGGGTGTCGCCGGGAAGCACCACGACGTCGCCGTCGGCGTCGACGAGCCCGTCGGGCAGGGCGGTGAGCCCGACCGCCAGGGCGTCGCCGGTCCCGAGCTGGGTGGTCTGCTCGACGAACTCGATGGCGAGCGAGCGCGGGGCGTGGTCGACGAGGGTCTTGGTGACCCAGTCGCCCCGATGGCCCACCACCACGACCACCTTGTGCACGGGCAGCTCGGCCAGCGCGTCGAGGACGTGGAGGATCATGGGGCGGCCGCACAACCGGTGCAGGGGCTTGGGGCGCGACGAGCGCATCCGTGTCCCCTCGCCGGCGGCGAGCACGACGGCAGAGAGCGGCCTCGTCTCCATGCGGTTTAGTCTGTCACCCGATGACGGGGGGGACAGCGCAGTCCACGACGACCCCGGGCGCCCCCGACGCGCCGCCGAGCACGCCCTCCCCCGCCCGATGCCCGTCCTGACCTCGACAATCGACCCCGGCTCCGACACCTACCGCCAGAACCGGGCGGCCATGGAGTCGGCCCTGGCCGAGGTGGAGGAGCAGCTGGCGGTGGCCCGGGGCGGTGGGGGCCCGCGCTATATCGAGCGCCACCTGGGGCGGGGCAAGATGCTCGCCCACGAGCGCGTCGAGCTGCTCCTCGACCGCGACTCCCCGTTCCTCGAGATCGCCCCCCTCGCCGCGTGGGGGACGGACTACACCGTGGGGGCGAGCCTGGTCTCGGGCATCGGCGTGGTGAGCGGGGTCGAGTGCCTCGTGTCGGCCAACGACCCGACGGTGCGCGGCGGCGCCACCAACCCGTTCACCATGCGCAAGTCGTCGCGCCTGGCCGACATCGCCCTCGAGAACCGGCTCCCGTCGATCAGCCTGGTCGAGTCGGGCGGCGCGGACCTTCCCACGCAGTCCGAGATCTTCATCCCCGGCGGCCGGGGCTTTCGCGACCTCACCCAGCGCTCGGCCGCGGCCGTCCCCACCATCGCGCTCGTGTTCGGGAACTCCACCGCCGGCGGCGCCTACGTGCCGGGCATGAGCGACCACATCGTGATGATCGAGGGCCGCTCCAAGGTGTTCCTGGGGGGACCGCCGCTGGTGAAGATGGCCACGGGCGAGGAGTCCGACGACGAGGAGCTCGGGGGCGCGTCCATGCACGCCCGGGTGAGCGGCCTGGCCGACTACCTCGCCGCCGACGAGACCGACGCCATCCGCATCGGGCGCGCCATCGTCTCCCGGCTGAACTGGCACAAGCACGGCCCCGGCGCCGTCGATGCCGTCGGACGAGCCCGGTGCTACGACCCCGACGAGCTGCTCGGGCATCGCGTCGGCCGACCTGCGGGTCCCCTTCGACCCCCGCGACGTGCTGGCGCGGGTGGTCGACGGGTCGCGCTTCGACGAGTTCAAGCCGCTGTACGGGCCGAGCCTCGTGACCGGCTGGGCGTCCATCCACGGCTACCCCATCGGTGTCCTCGCCAACCACCGCGGCGTGCTCTTCAGCGAGGAGGCCAACAAGGCCACCCAATTCATCCAGCTCTGCAACCAGACCGACGTGCCCCTGCTGTTCCTCCAGAACACCACGGGCTACATGGTGGGCAAGGACTACGAGCAGCGCGGCATCATCAAGGACGGCGCCAAGATGATCAACGCCGTCTCCAACTCGAGGGTCCCCCATCTGACGCGTCAACATCGGCGCCTCGTACGGAGCGGGCAACTACGGCATGTGCGGCCGGGCCTACAACCCCCGCTTCCTCTTCTCGTGGCCCAATGCCCGCTCGGCGGTCATGGGCCCCGCCCAGCTGGCGGGGGTGCTGTCCATCGTGGCCCGCCAGGGGGCCGGCGTCGCGGGGCGAGGACTTCGACGAGGAGGCCGACGCCGCGATGCGGGCCATGGTCGAGTCGCAGATCGAACGCGAGTCCCTGCCCCTGTTCCTCACCGCCCGGCTCTACGACGACGGCATCATCGACCCCCGCGACACCCGCCACGTGCTCGGCATGTGCCTGTCGGTCATCCACAACACCCCCATCCACGGCACGCGCGGCTACGGCGTGTTCCGGATGTGACGCCGAGTGACCGTGCCGACGACGCTGTGATCGACGAAGCTGCTCGTCGCCAACCGGGGCGAGATCGCGCGCCGCGTCATGCGCAGCGCGCGCGGCCATGGGCATCAGCTGCGTGGCGGTGTGCTCGGACCCCGACGCTCGACGCCCCGTACGTGTCCGAAGCCGACGAGTTCGTCCGCCTGCCCGGCGCCACCCCGACCGACACCTATCTCGACGTCGACGCCCTGGTCGGCGCGGCCCGCAGCAGCGGTGCCGACGCCGTGCACCCGGGTACGGCTTCCTGTCCGAGGACGCCGGGTTCGCCCGGGCCTGCCTGGCGGCGGGGCTCGTCTTCGTGGGCCCCCCGCCCGACGTGATCGAGGCCATGGGCTCGAAGCTCACGGCCAAGGCCACCATGGCCGCGGCGGGCGTCCCGGTGCTCCCCACCGTCGAGATCGCACCGGCAGGACGCGACGTCGACGCCGGGTTCGGACCGAGGCGGTGGCGGCGTTGGGCTGGCCCGTCCTCGTGAAGGCATCGGCCGGCGGCGGCGGCCGGGGCATGCGCGTCGTGGAGGGCCCCGACGAGCTGGCCGACGCGCTGGCGTCGGCCCAACGAGAGGCGGCCTCCGCCTTCGGCGACGGGACCGTCTTCCTCGAGCCCTACGTGGCCCGCCCGCGTCACGTCGAGGTGCAGATCATCGGTGACACCCACGGCAACGTCGTGCACCTCTTCGAGCGCGAGTGCTCGATCCAACGCCGGCACCAGAAGATCATCGAGGAGAGCCCTTCGCCGGTCGTCACGCCCGAACGCCGCGCCGAGCTGGGAGCGGCCGCGGTCACCGCGGCACGCACCATCGGGTACGTGAACGCCGGCACCGTCGAGTTCCTCGTCCTCCCCGACGGGCGCTTCGCCTTCTTGGAGGTCAACACGCGGCTTCAGGTCGAGCACCCCGTCACCGAGCTCGTCACCGGCCTCGACCTCGTGCGGCTCCAGCTCCTCGTGGCCGACGGCATGGCTCTTCCCCCCGAGGTGCTCCAGGCCACGGTCACCGGGCACGCCATCGAGGCCCGCCTCTACGCCGAGGACGCCACGCGCGGGTTCCAGCCCTCGGCCGGGCGCCTCCAGCGCTTCCGGTTCCCCGCCGGCGGCGGGGGTGCGGATCGACAGCGGCGTGGAGGACGGGTCCGAGGTCTCGGTCCACTACGACCCCATGCTGGCCAAGGTGATCGCGCACGGCCCCACCCGCCACCGAGGCGGCGCGCGCCCTGGCCGGCGCGCTCGAGCGGGCGCAGGTCCACGGGGTCACCACCAACCGCGACCTGCTGGTGCGCATCCTGCGTCATCCCGAGTTCCTGGCCGGCGACATCGACACCGGGTTCCTCGGGCGCCACGACCCCGCCGTGCTCGGTGCGCCCGTCGCCGGCGCCTCCACACAGAAGCTGCACGCCGTCGCCGCCGCGCTGGCGGGCCAGGCACAGCGCCGGGCCGACGCACCGGTGCTGGGGGCGATGCCCTCGGGCTGGCGCAACAATCCGTCGGCACCCCAGACCCTGTCCTTCGCCGGGCCCGACGGGCGCGTCGAGGTCGGGTACCGGTTCGACCGCGCCGGGGCGTGCACCGAGGTCGTCGTCGACGGCGGGGCCCGAGGCGACATCTCGGTGATGTCGTGTGCACCCGACGCCGTCGTCCTCGGCGTCGCTGGGGTGTCGCGTCGCTACGACGTCGAGCGGGCCGGGCCGATCTCCTTCGTCGACGGCCCCGACGGGTCGTCGGCGTTGACCGAGATCGAGCGTTTCCCGCTCCCGGGCAGCCAGCTGGCCGCGGGCGCTCTCGTCGCACCCCTGCCGGGGACCGTGGTCAAGGTGGCCGTGGCCGCCGGTGACCTCGTGGTGGCGGGCGACACGCTGGTCGCCATCGAGGCCATGAAGATGGAGCACGAGGTGCGCGCCCCGCTCGGACGGGACGGTGACCGAGGTGCACGTGGCCGCGGGCGAGCAGGTCGACGCCGGGCGCCTGCTCGTCGTCGTCGACGGGCCCGACGGTGCCGGGGAACCGGGCTCCTGATGCCCGAGGGCCGCGACGTCACCGCCACGCCGAGGGCGCCGAGGGCGCTGCGCATCGCCAACTGCTCGGGGTTCTTCGGCGACCGGCTCGCCGCGCCCCGCGAGCTGCTCGAGGAGGGCGAGGTCCCCGACGTCCTGACCGGCGACTACCTGGCCGAGCTCACGATGCTCATCCTGTGGAAGTCGCGCCAGCGCGACCGCGTCGCTCGGATATGCCCGCACCTTCTACCGCCAGATGGAAGAGGTCCTGGGCACCTGCGTCGACCGGGGCGTCAAGGTGGTGGCCAACGCCGGGGGCCTCAACCCCGCGGGGCTGGCCCAGCGCCTGCGCGAGCTGGCCGCCAAGCTCGGCATCGACGGTCGAACGTCGCCCACGTCGAGGGGGACGACATCCTCGACCGCCTGGCGAGCGCTGCAGGCCGCCGGCGACCCCTTGGCGCACCTCGACACCGGCGTGCCGCTGGCCGAGGCGGGGAGCGACCCCGTGAGCGCCAACGCCTATCTCGGCGGGTTCGGCATCGCCGAGGCCCTGGCCGCCGGGGCCGACGTCGTGGTCACCGGACGGGTCACCGACGCCTCGCTCGTGGTCGGGCCCGCGGCGTGGCCTTCGGGTGGTCGCGCACCGACTGGGACCGCCTGGCCGGTGCGGTGGTGGTGGGACACGTGATCGAGTGCGGCACCCAGACCACGGGGGGCAACTACGCCTTCTTCCGCGAGGTGCCGGGGCTCGAGCACCCCGGCTTCCCCATCGCCGAGATGGCCGAGGACGGCTCGGCGGTCATCACCAAGCACGAGGGCACCGGCGGCCTGGTCTCGGTCGGGACGGTCACCGCCCAGCTCCTCTACGAGATCGGCGGTCCCCTCTACGCCAACCCCGACGTGGTGGCCGACTTCTCGACCATCCACCTCGAGGAGCTGGGCCCCGACCGGGTGCGCGTGCTCGGGCGTGCGCGGCCGTCCCGCCCCCGAGAAGCTCAAGGTGTCGATCAACCTGCTGGGCGGGTACCGCAACACCATGACCTTCGTCCTCACCGGCCTCGACATCAGAGGAGAAGGCATCCCTGGTGCGCCGCACCATGGACGGGCTCGTCGGCGGGGCGTCGGCGCTTCGCCGACTACGACGTCCGCCTCATCCGCACCGACGTCCCCGATGCGCCGACCAACGAACAGGCGAGCGCCCAGCTCCGGGTCACGGTCAAGGACCCCGACCCCGACGTCGTCGGGCGGCGCTTCTCCAACGCCGCCACCGAGCTCGCCCTGGCCAGCTACCCGGGCTTCTACCTGACCTCGCCGCCCGGTGAGGGCACCGCCTACGGCGTGTTCTGGCCGACACTCGTGCCACGCCACGGCATCGACGAGACCGTCGTCCACGACGACGGCCGGCGTGTGGTGATCCCCCCGGCGCCGGCCCCGCCGGCGCCGGCCCCGCCCGCGACGGCGCGGCGGCTCCGCCGGTGGCGGGACCGGCGCACCCTCGGGGTCGGGGGCCGAGACCCGACCGATGCCGCTCGGGACGGTGATCGGGGCCCGGTCGGGCGACAAGGGGGGCAACGCCAACGTGGGACTGTGGGCGCGGAGCCCCGCCGGTTTCGCCTGGCTGCGCCGCCGAGCTCACGGTGCCGCGGTTCCGCCAGCTCCTGCCCGAAGCCGCCGACCTCGAGGTCGACCGCTACGAGCTCGAGAACCTCCTCGCCCTCAACTTCGTGGTGCACGGGCTGCTGGGCGAAGGCGTGGCCTCGTCGACCCGGCCCGACCCCCAGGCCAAGAGCCTGGGCGAGTACCTGCGCTCGCGCCTGGTCGAGGTGCCCGTCGCCCTGCTCGCCGACATCCCCGCCGCACGACGACCCGAGGTGACGATGGACTTCTCTGAGACCGACGAACAGCGCATGCTGCGCGAGGCGGTGGGCGGCATCGCCGTCGAAGTACGGCCACAGCTACTTCGCCGAGCGGGCCCGCAGCGGGGGCAACACCGACGAGCTGTGGAACGAGCTGGCGGCGGGCGGGCTACCTCGGCGTGAACGTCCCGGCGGAGTACGGCGGGGGCGGGATGGGGATCGCCGAGCTGGCCATCGTCCTCGAGGAGCTCGCCGCCAACGGCTGTCCCCTGCTGCTGCTGGTGGTGTCGCCCGCCATCTGCGCCACCATCATCGCCCACTTCGGCTCCGACGAGCAGCAGAAGGAGTCGTGGCTGCCGCGCTTCGGCTCGGGCGAGCTGAAGATGGCGTTCGCCATCACCGAGCCCGACGCCGGTTCCAACAGCCACAAGATCGCCACCACCGCCACACGCGACGGCGACATCTGGCGGCTGCACGGGGACGAAGTACTACATCTCGGGTGCCGACGAGTCCGAGGCCGTGCTGGTGGTGACGCGCACCGGCGTCGACGAGGACACCGGCCGGGGGCGACTGTCACTGTTCGTCGTCGACCTCGACAGCCCGGGTCTCGACAAGACGCTCATCCCCGTCGAGATCGTTGCGCCCGAGAAGCAGTTCACCTTGTTCTTCGACAACGTCGAGGTCCCCGCCGACCGCCTGCTCGGCACCGAGGGCGACGGGCTGCGCCAGGTGTTCGTGGGGCTCAACCCCGAGCGCATCATGACGGCGGCCATGGCCAGCGGCATCGGCCGCTACGCGCTCGACAAGGCCGCCGCCTACGCCCGGGACCGGTCGGTGTGGGGAACCCCGATCGCGCGCCACCAGGGCATCTCGCACCCTCTGGCCAAGGCCAAGATCGAGGTCGAGCTGGCCCGGCTCATGTGCCAGAAGGCGGCGTGGGCCTGTGACTCCGGCGCCGACGCCGGGGTGGCGGGCGAGGCCGCCAACATGGCCAAGTACGCGGCGGCCGAGGCGTGCGCTCGGCGCGCTCGACCAGGCCATCCAGACCCACGGGGGCAACGGGATGTCGTCGGAATACGGCCTGGCCGACATGTGGGGCATGGCCCGGCTCATGCGGACCGCTCCGGTGAGCCGGGAGATGATCCTCAACTTCGTCGCCCAGCACTCGCTGCACCTGCCGAAGTCCTACTGACGATCGGCGCTCCGGCGCACCCGTCCCCGGCTGGAGGAGACGCCGCCCCGGGGGGCTCAGGCGGTGGCGGCGAAGCGCCGGGCGTCGTCGGCCGCGTACTTGGCCACGACGGTGTCGATCGCCGCGGTGCGTTCGACGGCGCGGTCACCTCGGCCAGGCGGCTCCCGGGCAGCGCGAACGTCATCTCGTCGGGCCGCATCCCGGTACGGGCCCGGCTCAGCGCGCACCCGACGCTGGCGGCGACCTCGCCCTGCTCCTTGGCCAGCGCCACGATGTGGCACTGGGGCTTGCCCTCGATCCTCAGCCCCGGCAGCGCGTCCGACAGCACCATCATCTGACGGCCGTTCACCCGCAGGAGCACCACGTCGGGCACCGTGGCGGCCTCGGCCACGGGCCCGTAGGTGATCACCTCGGAACGCCCCGAGATCGACGGGATCTGGCCGACGGCCTCGGCGTCCACCCAGCCCGACTCGAGCAGGGCGGCCACGTCGTCGTTGCCGCCGACGTCCTCGAGGCTGGCGAGCCCGTGGGTGTAGCGGCCCACGGAGCAATTGCCGTGGTCCTCGGGCACGGTGGTGAAGCTGCGCTCGGCGGCGCGCACCCAGAAGACACACCCCGCCGGCACCCGTCCGGCGCGGCCGTCGGCGGCGGGCTCGGACATGGGCTCGTCGAAGCCCGGCACCCCGGCCGGGGGCTCATCGGAGAAGGAGATGCCGATGGGCTCCACCGCGAGGTGCAGCGCCTTGCTGAGGGAGTCGGCCAGGGATCGGTGGTCGGTCATGGCCGCCATCTTCGGCGGCGAGACCTGCGAGCACAAGCCCGGCGCCGGCCGGCGCGGGCGAACCGGCCCGCGAGGCGTCGGCGGTCCGGGGTGTCAGGCGAGCCGAGCGGAGGAGTCGGCGACGAAGCTGAGACGGACCTGGCGCTCGGGATTGTCCGCGTTGGTGTCGACCAGGACGACGCGTTGCCACGTCCCGAGCGCCACGTGCCCCCCGAGCACGGGGAGGACGAGCGACGGTGACACGAGGGCGGGCAGCAGGTGATCGGCCCCGTGGCCCGGCGCACCGTGGCGGTGCCGGTAGCGGTCGTCGCGCGGCAGCAGGCGCTCGAGGGTGTCGACGAGGTCGGGCTCGGACCCCGAACCGGTCTCCATGAGCGCCACACCGGCGGTCGCGTGCGGGACGAAGACCGAGCACAGCCCGTCACCGCGGCCCGTGCAGAACCGCTCGACATGGTCGGTGATGTCGACCACCTGACGGCGCGACGTGTCGACGCCGATGAGCGTGCTGTCCACTACGCGCCGCTCGGGAGGGCCCCTTCGACCGCGCCGACGAGGCCCGGGTCCTCGGGCTCGACGACGGGCCGGAACCTCGCCACGATCTCGCCCTCGGGTGAGACGAGGAACTTCTCGAAGTTCCACTGGATGTCACCGGCGGCACCCTCGGCGTCGGCTTTGGCGGTGAGCTCCTCGTAGATGCCGTGGCGACCGGGCCCGTTGACCTCGATCTTCTCGAACAGCGGGAACGTGACGCCGTAGTTGACCGAGCAGAATTCGGCGATCTCATCGGCGGTGCCGGGCTCCTGCTCGAGGAACTGGTTGCAGGGGAATCCGAGCACGCTGAACCCCTTCTCGCCGTAGGTGTCCTGGAGCTTCTGCAGGCCGGTGTACTGCGGGGTCAGGCCGCAGCGCGACGCCACGTTGACCAGGAGCAGCGCCTTGCCCTTGTAGGGCGCCAGGGACGACGGCTCGCCCTGCAGGGTGTGAATGGGGATGTCATAGAGATCGGACACTGTTCCTCCTGGCAGTCGCGGCGCGGGCCGTTCGCACACTACCGTCGGTGGCGTGCCCCAGATCCGCGCCACCCGGGCAGACGACGGCACCTTCGACGTCGAGGTGCGAGACGGTGCCATCACCACCTCCCACACGGTGACGGTGCCCCCCCGTCTCCCTCGGGACCTCGGATGGCCCCCGGGGAGCGACCTCGAGCTCGTGCAGCACTCGTTCGAATTCCTGCTCGATCGCGAGCCGGCCACGTCGATCCTCCGACGATTCAGCCTGGACGTGATCGGCGACTACTTCCCCGACTACACCCAGGTGATGGCGGCCAGGGCCGACGGGGCCCGCTGAGCATCCGGCCGAGGGCCCTTCACATCGAAGGGGCGACGCCGAGGCTGTCCCAGACGGCGTCGTCGAGCTCGAGGAGCGAGCCGAGCACCACGTCGGCGCGCGTCAACACGTCCACCAGCGCCTCTCCGGCACCGCCGGCACTGGGAAGTCCCGACGCCGGCGTCGGGTCGGCCTCGGGAACCGCCACGCACGTCATGCCCGCCCCCTTGGCGGCGAGCACGCCGGCGGCGGAGTCCTCGAACACCACGCACGCCCCGGGGCCCACACCCAGGAGCCGGGCCGCGGTGAGGAAGATGGCGGGATCGGGCTTCCCGAGCTCCTCGTCCTCGGCCGAGTGCACCACGGCGAACCGCTCGGCCAGGCCGAACCGGCCCACCACGGCGTCGATGAGCCGCCGCGGCGACGACGACGCCAGGGCCAGCACCGCGCCGCGGGCGCGGCAGAAGTCGAGGGCGTGGACGGCGCCGGGCTTGAGCTCCACCGCCACGGCGAGCCGAGCGGCCATGGCCTCGACGATCTCTGTCGCCACGGCTTGGCGCGACGCCCCGCTCCAGGGGTAGCGCGCATACCAGTGCTCGACGGCGTCCCCGAGGAACATCCCCTTGGTCTCGAGGCACCGCTGCACGGTCAGGGGGACGCCGTGGCGACCGAAGACGTCGATCTCGACGTCGTGCCAGATGGGCTCGCTGTCGACGAGCAGGCCGTCCATGTCGAAGATCGCCGCGTCGATCCTCACCACGTGCGTGCGGTCAACCCAGGATGTTGACGGCGCGCGACACCACCAGCGCGACCGTCAGGAGCGATGCCAGCGACTGCACCATGAAGAGGATCTTCGCCCACGGGGTGAGCGGCATGGTGTCGGTCGGGCTGAAAGCGGTGGCGTTGGTGAAGGAGGTGAAGAGGTAGTCGATGAACGCGGGCGACCAGTCGGGACTGGTGGCGTCGGGCGCGGTCATCTGCGGGAAGAGGAAGTCGGGCTGACGACGATGCACTTCGAGCCGGGCCACAGGGCCACCGCGGTCGAGCTCCCAGTACCACAGCGCGAACACGAGCACGTTGGTGACCCATATCGGCACCGAGGCGTAGATGAGATCCCGGCCGTGGAGCCCCGTGTGTCCGTTGAAGACCAGGAGCTCGTGGACGAGCTCGGCCAACGACACCACGTTGGCCAGGTTCACGAAGGCGATGAGCACGATGCTGACGGGCCGCAGCCGCCGAGACTCCTGGGTCAGACGAGGGTTGGCGATGATCAACGACGCACCGAGGACACCCTCGAGGGTGGGGATGAGCCAGCGCGGCCCCAGTCCCGCGATCAACCGCTCGGGCAACGCGAAGTAGAGGGCGACCGAGACCCCCACCGCCAACGAGGCCGGCCAGCGAGGCTCGCTCTGTGCCCTTTCGCCCCACTCCGCCCGGTCCCTACGGACCTCGTCCGAGCTGTCCCCGCCGACAGGGGGACTGTGCTCCTCGGCCATCACCGGCCACGGTACCCAGGGGGCGTCCCGGGCACGGTGACCCTCCATCACGACGGTCGACCCCCACCGGTCCCCGTCACCCACCGTGAACGTCCATGAACGTGCAGACCCCCTCGTCCGTATCCTTGGGTGAGGACCTCTCCGGCCCAGCCGCCGCTCAGGTCGACGATCCGATCAAGGGAGCACCGCAATGACCCACCCCGCTGACGCCGACACCACCCCCGGACGTCGCGCCACGCTCGCCACGTCACGCGCGAAGCGCCTCGTCCGTCCGGGCGCGGCGGTGGCCACACTGGCGGTGGTGGCACTCGCCCTCGCCGCCTGTGGGTCGTCGAGCCCGAGCAGCGCCACGACGTCTCCGGCCAACAACACCGGATCCGCGTCCTCCGCCACCACGGCCGCGGCCGCCACGGTGAAGACCACCAGCAGCAGCCAGTTCGGGACCATCCTCGTCAACAGCGCCGGCATGGCCCTGTACACCTTCGGCCCCAACAACGGGGGGACGACGAACATGTGCACCGGAGCGTGCCTCCAGGCGTGGCCGGCGGTCACCGTCCCCGCCGGGACCACCCCCACCCTGGCTACGGGCGCCACGGGGACCCTGGCGACGGCCAAGCAGTCCGACGGCACGCTGCAGGTGACCTACAACGGACAGCTCCTCTACACCTTCGTGTCCGACACGTCCCCGGGCCAGGTGACCGGGAACGGCGTGGCCAAGTTCAGCGTGGCCAAGGAGGAGGCGTCGGGGTCCGGGGCCTCGGCGAACAACACGCCGGGTACCACCAAGGCGCCCACGACCACCAAGGCACCGACGACCACCGCCGCGTCCGGCGGCGGCTACAAGTATTGACCCGGAGCACGGTCGGGGCCCGAGACGGCCGGAGAGGCGCGCCGGACATGGTGACGCCGCAAGGGCCGACGGACCCCACCGTCGACGACGCGAGCCGCACCGCGAGGCGCACCGCGGGGCAACAAGACCCCGTGTCGGAGTCCGCGGACGCGGCCGGGCTGCGCGTGGCGTTCCTGGCGCATGGCGGTGAGCTCTACGGGTACGCCCGGCGCTCACTCGGCGACCAGCGCGCCGCCGAGGACGTGGTGCAGGAGACCTTCATCCGGGCCTGGCGCGCCCGGGACCGTTTCGACACCAACCTCGGGACCCTGCGGACGTGGCTGTTCACCATCGCCCGGCGCGTCGTCATCGACCACGCCCGTGCCCGCGCCATCCGCCAGACCGAGCCGCTCCCCGCGGAGATCGCCAGCGTCAACGACGACGTCGAGAACGCCATGGTCGGGTGGCAGGTGGAAGAAGCCCTGAACCGCCTGCGCCCCGACCACCGCCAGGTGCTGGTGGAGACCTACTACCGGGGTCGGTCCGGACGTGAGGTGGCCGAGGAGCTCGGCATCCCCGAGGGCACGGTCCGGAGCCGGCTGTTCTACGGGTTGCGCACACTTCGACTCGCGCTCGAGGAGATGGGGTGGGACCGGTGACCGCCGACCCCTGCGAGCACTTCCGCGGGCTCGTCGCCATGGAGGTCGTGGGCCAGCTGTCGGTGCACGAACGAGTGGCGCTCAGCGCCCATGTCGAGGGCTGCACGTCGTGTCGCGACGAGCGCCAGGACCTCATGATGTTGTCGATGGTCCTCGGGACGGCGGACCCCGACAGCTTCACCGAGCACGAGCTCCCGTTCAGGCTGCAGACCGCGGTCCTCGACCGGCTACGGGCCGAGGAACGGCGAGAGCGGCGTGCGCATCGCTTCCGCTACGTCGTGACGTCGGCCGCGGCCGCGGTGCTGGTGGCCGTGGTGCTGGTGCTGACCCTCGCCTGGCCGTCGGGCCCGGCCACGACGACCGTGGCCCTGGTGGGGCTGCCCACGGTGCACGCCACGGCGCGCCTCACCGCCGAACCCTGGGGCACGGCCATGGACCTGCGCGAGTCGGGACAGCCCTCGGGTGAGGTCCTGTCGGTCTACGTGCGCACCGTGTCGGGCTCGTGGTGGCAGACCGGCACCTACCGGACCTCGGGGTCGTCGCTGCGCGTCTCCATGGCCTGCGCGCTGCAGATGTCGAAGATCAAGAGCGTCTGGATACGCGAGGGCTCCGGGCACGTCGTCATGCACGGGTACCTCGACCGTGCCGAGACGCCCGACGTGAACTGACCGGGCCGCTCCGAGCCCGAGACACCGTGACGGCGCGCCGTGCCGGGCGCCACGGTCCATCCCCTACGCTCCGAATCGTGCCGTCCGCGCCGGACCGACAGAGCGTCGCACGTCCCCGTGGCGCGGCCCCGGGGGCTCCGGTCGGTGCCCGCACCGTGGCCGAGCTCCTGGCGGCCCGGGAGGACGACGATCGCCCGGCGCTCGCCTTCGGAGACTCCACCTGGAGCTGGCGTGCCGTCGTGGCCGAGAGCCACCGCCGGGCCGCACTCGCCTCGGCGCTGCGCCGACCGGGCCCGTTCCACCTCGGGATCCTTCTCGACAACGTCCCGGAGTACCTCTTGTGGTTGGGCGCAGCCGCGCTGGCCGGGGCCGCGGTGGTCGGGATCAACCCCACCCGGCGCGGCGAGGAGCTCGCTCGCGACATCCGCTTCACCGACTGCCAGCTCCTCGTCACCGACGACGCGGGGGCCGAGCTCCTCGAAGGGCTCGACCTCGCCGTCCCGGGGGACCGCATCGTGCGCGTCGACGGGCCGGGCTACCCGGGACAGCTCGACGCGGCGAAGCAGGGGGGCCGGGGAGATCCGGGGACGAGCGGGGCGCGGGCGGTGTCGCCCGCAGACCTCCTCCTCCTGCTGTTCACCTCGGGCACCACCGGGAATCCCAAGGCCGTGCGCTGCACCCAGGGACGCCTGGCGGCCATCGCCGGGCGCGCGGCGGAGGCCTACGGGTTCGACAAGGACGACATCTGCTACTGCCCGATGCCGCTGTTCCACGGCAACGCCATCATGGCCCTGTGGGCGCCTGCGCTGGCCGTGGGCGCGTCGGTGGCGGTGGCGGGTCGCTTCAGCGCGTCGCGCTTCCTGGCCGACGTCCGCCGTTTCGGCGCCACCCGATTCACCTACGTCGGCAAGGCGCTCGCGTATGTCCTCGCCACCGCCGAGCGCCACGACGACGCCGACAACCCCCTGCGTCAGGGATTCGGCACCGAGGCCTCGGCGCCCGACCGCGCCATCTTCGAGCGGCGCTTCGGTTGTCGCCTCGTCGAGGGGTACGGGTCGAGCGAGGGGGGCACCTCCATCAACGTGACCCCCGACACCCCCCCGGGATCCCTCGGCGTCCCCCTGCCGACCGACGACGTGGCGGTGATCGACCCCGGCACCGGGCGCGAGTGCGACCGGGCGCGCTTCGACGACGGGGGCGGGCTCGCCAACGCCGGGGACGCCATCGGCGAGATCGTCAGCCGCAGCGGGGGGCGGGGCTTCGAGGGCTACTACAAGAACCCCGCCGGCGACGCCGAGCGGGTACACGACGACTGGTACTGGTCGGGCGATCTGGGTTACCGCGACGAAGCCGGCTACTTCTACTTCGCGGGACGCGGCGGGGACTGGCTGCGGGTCGACTCGGAGAACTTCGCCGCCGCACCGATCGAACGGGTCGTCGAGCGCCACCCCGACGTCGCCGCCGCCGCCGTCTACGCCGTGCCCGACCCGCGCTCGGGCGACCAGGTCATGGCCACCTTGGAGCTTCGCCCCGGGGCGAGCTTCGACCCTGAGGGCTTCGCCGCCTTCCTCGGTGCCCAGGCCGACCTCGGGACCAAGTGGCCGCCGCGTTTCGTCCGCCTGTCGCCGGGCCTGCCGCTCACCGCCACCGGCAAGATCACCAAGGCGTCGCTGCGGGCCGAGGCCTGGGAGTGCGCCGACCCGGTCTTTTGGAGCCCCGGCCGCGGCGAGCTGCGCTACCGGCTCCTCACCGGCGACGACCGGCGCTCGCTGCGCGCCGAATTCGAGGCCCACGGTCGCGCCGGGCTGCTGCGCACCGGCGGTGCTCCCCGCTCTCGACGAGCGGGTCCCGACGTGCTCTGATCGTTGATCGACACCACGGAGAAAGGCCAGAACAGCATGAGCGTGATGAAGAGGTTGTCCGGGATCGTCCAGGCCAAGGCGAACAAGGCTCTCGACAAGGCCGAGAACCCGGCGGACATGCTCGACCTCTCCTACGAGAAGCAGATGGAGAACCTCACCAAGGTGCGCCGCGCCCTGGCCGACGTGGCGACGGCCCGCAAGCGCCTCGAGCTCCAGGCGTCTCAGCTCCAGGCCCAGGCGCAGAAGCTCCAGGACCAGGCCAAGCAGGCGCTCGGCCAGGGCCAGGAGGACCTGGCCCGCGAGGCGCTGGCCCGGCGGGCCACGCTCGCCGAACAACTCGAGAGCCTCGGGACCCAGCACCAGCAGGTCGAGGCGCAGCAACAGCAGCTCGAGACGACCGCCAGCCGTCTCCAGGCCCAGGTCGACGCCTTCCGTACCAAGAAGGAGACCCTGAAGGCGAGCTACACGGCGTCGAAGGCCCAAGCCAGCATCGGCGAGGCGGTCTCAGGCATCTCGGAGTCGATGACCGATGCCGGCATGACCCTGGACCGGGCCCAGGACAAGATCGCCCAGATGCAGGCGCGTGCCGGTGCCATCGACGAGCTGCTCGACACCGGCGCCCTTCCCGACGCGCTCGGAGGGGGTGGCGACGACATCCAGAAACAGCTCGACGCCACCTCGAAGGCGGGACAGGTCGACGCCGAGCTGGCCGCGCTCAAAGCCCAGATCGGCGCGGCCGAGCCCAGCGCCAGCCTGCCCCCCGGGGCGCCTCCGGGAGCCAACGGCGGAAGCGGCGGGCCCGCCGCCTCGGGCAACGGCGCGCCGGCGTCGGAAGGAGGTCAGGGCTGATGATCGTCCGCATTCTCGGCGAGGGACGCTACGAGGTACCCGACGCCGATCTGCCCGCCATCGAGCAACTCGACGCCCAGCTGGTCGACGCCATGGACCGGGGCGACGAAACGGAATTCCGGAGCACCCTGGCCGATCTCATCGCCCACGTGCGCCACACCGGGACGCTCCTGAAGCCCGACGATCTCCGCACCTCGTCGCTGGTGGTGCCCCACGCAGGCATCGACCCTGGCCGAGGTGCAGTCCCTGCTGGCGGAAGAAGCCTGAGACCTCTTCGCTCAGGTCGCGCCCTTGTGCGCCCGGCTCGACAGGTCGACGAGCTCGGAGAGCTCACTGTCGTCGAGAACCGCATAGGCGCGCGCCACGATGCGGTTGGTGGACAGCTCGGCCTGCTCCCACTCGTCGTGGCGTGACCCCACCTCGGGGAAGGGCTCGACCCAGCCGAAGAGCTCGGTCATGAACGGGGTCTTGATGAGCACCGCTTCGAGCGGCTCGAGACCGGCGGCCAGGACCGACGCCCCGTGGACCGCACCGCGCAGCTCGCGCAGCACGTTGAGTCGCTGCAGGGCGAGGGACTTGGGGTCGCTCGGCTCGGGTAGCGCCTTCCACGCCGCGAACAGCGGGGCGGCGGACGGCGACGCGGCGTCGTTGACCCGTCCCAGCAGCTCGGCCAGACGGGCGTAGTCCACCTCGTCGGGGAGGTGGTTCTGGGCCCAGGTGTCCAGGCATCCGGCGAAGGCTTCGGCCGCCTGGCGTCGTGCCATGAGCGGGCGGCTGCGCTCCCACGCCCCGATGACGGTGTCGGGATTGAAGAACACGAAGGTGGCGGCCACCACGTCGCCGTCGACGTCGCCCAGCGCACCGCCACGTCCCGCGGAGTAGAAGTCGACGCCGTCGAAGCCGAGCTCGCCTCCGCGCTTGTAGGTGGCGCCGGCCATCATGAATCCGGCGGGTAGATAGGCGACGGCGTCGGTGGTGGCGCGAGCGGCCTCTTCGGCGTTCATGGTCACGCTCCTCGTCTGGGCTGTGTCTCTGCGGCGGCTGCCGGCGGCGGGGCGACGCTACCAGCGCCGACCCGCCACTAGCCTTCGCACCGATGGGCCCACGATGCACCGAGCGCCGCCGGACCGCGTCGTGAAGGTCCGCATCGGGATCGGCACCGGGACCTCGGTCATGGCCGGCGACGAGCTCGCCCGGCTCGTGGACGACCTCGAATCGCACGGGTTCGACTCGCTGTGGTGGTCCGACGTCCTCACCGTCCCCGGCGACGACCCCCTGGCGGCGATGGCGTACGCCGCGGGCCACGCCCCGCGCCTGAAGATCGGCACGACCATGGTCCTGCCCGGGCGCAATCCCGTGCGGCTGGCGAAACAGCTCGCCACCCTCGACCGGCTCTCGGGAGGCCGGCTCCTGGTCACCTTCGTCCTCGGACTGCGTCGCGCCGCCGAGCTCGACGCCATGGGGGTGGGAGCGCCGGCGACCGGGGCCGGCAACTCGACGAGCTGCTCCCCCTCCTGCGCCGGTTGTGGACCGAGGACGACGTCGACCACGAAGGCGAGCGGTGGAAGCTGCACGGGATCACCGTCGAGCCCAAGCCCAGACAACAACCCTTCGACGTGTGGCTCGGGGGCAGCGTCCCCGGCGCGCTGCGCCGGGCCGGGCTGCTCGGCGACGGTTGGCTGCCGGCACTGTGCACGCCCGAGGAGGCCGCGGCCGGGCGCCGCGTCATCGAGGACGTCGCCGCCGATGCGGGCCGGCGGATCGACCCCGAGCATTTCGGCGTGAGCATCGGCTACAGCCACGGGGACCCGCCCGAACAGCTCCTGCGCCGCGTGGCCGCCCGCCACGCCGTCGGCTGGTGCCGGTCGTGGCGGAGCCGCGGCGCCCTCGGGCACGCCCGACGTCCGTGATCTCGTGCCAGACGGGGTGCACGGGCCTGCGTCGGCTCATCGGCGAGATTCGTCGACGTCGGGTTCTCCAAGTTCGTGGTCCGACCCCTCGTCCCCCCGACGTCGTTCCGCGAGGAGCTCACGCAGCTGGCCGACGGGGTGCTCGACCTGCAGAGCTGATGGGACCGCTCCTCGGCGAAGCGTGGCATGCTGCTGCATTCCTGAGCGAGGGAGGGGCGATGGGCAAGGCACGCGCAGAGATCGACATCGACCGCCCGGCGGACGAGGTGTGGGCCGTCGCGGGCGACTTCGGCGGCATCGCCACGTGGATGCCGGGGATCGAGTCCTGCGTCGTCGACGGTGACGACCGCGTGCTCAAGACGATGGGGATGGAGATCATCGAACGCCTCGAGCGGCGCGACGAGGACGGGCTCCGGCTCGTCTACGCCATCGTCGGTGGGGTCCCCGTCGCCAACCACAAGGCCACGATCACCGTCGTGCCGCAAGGCGAGCAGTCGCACGTGACATGGGATGTCGACGTCGACGACGAGATGACCGACCTGATGCACCAGATGTACCAACAGAGCCTGCAGGCGCTGAAGGACCACCTGTCGGGCTGACGTGGCCCGCCGCTACGAATTCGAAGCGTCGGCCCGGTCCACCGCGCCGGCCGACGACGATCTGGCCGCTTGCTCGGCGATGCCTCGCGCTGGAAGGAATGGGCGTGGATGACCCGCACCTACCTGCTGCGCGAGGGCGACCCTCCACCCGATGGCGTCGGGGCGTTGCGCCGCTTCGCCGTCGGGCCCGGGGGCAGCAAGGAGGAGGTCGTGGTGTGGGACCCGCCGCGTCACCTGGGCTACGTGGCGGTACACGGGCTCCCGGTGCGCCATTACCGGGCGGACGTGCACCTCGACGACGACGGGACCGGCACCATCGTGACGTGGCGCTGCAGCGTCGAGCCGCTCGTCCCGGGCACCGGCGCGGCTCTCCGTTTCGGGCTTCAGCGCATGGTGCAGGGGTTCGCCCGCCGGGTGTGCAGGTACGCAGACCGGATGGCGGGCGACGAACCCTGACGCGTCAGGTCTTGTCGCTGGGCTGTCGCACCACCACGACGGGACACGGCGAATGTGCCGCGCAGTACTCGCTCACCGACCCCAGCAGCATGCCCGCGAAGGCGCCGTGGCCCCGGCTGCCGACAACGAGCAGCTCCGCGCCCTGGGCGGCCTCGGTGAGGACCGAGGCGGGATGGCCCTCGGTGACCGTCAGGTGCAACACGACCCCGGAGTCGGGCCCGAGCACGGCGTCGACCGTCTCGCGCAACGCCTTGGACGGCGTCCTCGTCGGGATCGAAGTCCGACGGATACGGCGGCGCCCACCCGAGCGTGGGCGGGTACTCCCACGTCGTCACCACCTTGAGCTCAGCGCCGGTGAGCTTCGCCTGGTCGGCGGCCCACCGCAGTGCGCGCCTCGAAGGCTCGGACCCGTCCACACCCACCACGATCATCGGTGGCGTTCCCGCTGCGGCATTCATCGACCCTCCGTCGTCGTGCTCGGGGCAGGCCGTCGTGACCTGCGGACGGCCAGCCTTCTTCGACCCAGCCTTCTTCGACCCAGCCTTCTTCGCGCCCCATCATGCCGGAGCGGGCCTGACCACCGCCCAACCCGGGTCAGGCACCGAGCTCCCGGCGCAGGTCGTCGAGCGCACGGCGCAACGCACCCACCTCGGAGCGCAAGGCACCCACCTCGGCGCGCAACGCGGCCATCTCCCCGACAGGCTCGGCCCGCGGCCCGTCAGGCGGCCCCTCCCTCGGCTCGGCCCTCGGCCCGGCGGCGGCCGTCGAGGGGCCGAGGACGGCCCCGGCCGTCGCGGCTCTCGGCGCCGCGGCCCGGTGTCGTGGCGTCGACCGGACCGCCCAGCAGCTGCGCGTAGCGGTCCTCTTTCTGCCCGTGGCCTCGGGGCAGTCGCCTGACCAACGGCTCGGACCGGGCCGCCAGGGCGTCGAGCTCGGCCTGGACCTCGGGCAGGTCGGAGAACCGCACCATGCGCTCGGTCCGCGTCCGCAGCTCGCCCAAGGTCTGGGGGCCGCGCAGCATCAGCACGGCCAGCAGCGCCAGCGGGCGTGTGTCGAGGCCCAACGCCTCGTCGAGGGTATGGGCGTAGCGGAGGGCGGAACGTCCGTGCGAAGGGTGCACGAACCGCGCCAGGCCCTTGGTCTTGATGCTCGTCACGGCCGACTCGGCCGTCTCCTCGTCGTAGTCGACGACCGGATCGCGGTTGGAGGACTGGCTGCAGGCCAGGGTCAGTGCGTTGAGCGTGAGCGGGTACTGCTGAGGAGTCGTGAGCTGCTTCTCCACCAGGCTCCCGAGCACCCGGATCTCGGCGGTCGAAAGGTCCATCGCGCCCGAGCTTATGGGCCGCCTGGTGGAATAGTGGGCGGTCGGGAGCCGGTTGTGCGTGTGGTCGGCGGTCGGTCGGGAGGAAACCATGGAAGTCAAGGAACTCGGGACACCTCGTGCTGTACGTGCACGACCTGGAGCGCTCAGCCTCCTTCTACCGCGACGTCCTGGGGTGGAGGCAGCTGGCGCCGACCGAGGAGCTGGGGTTCCCCGCTGCCGCGTTCTCGGCCCCGTCGAACCGCACGCACCACGAGCTGCTGCTCATCGAGGTGGGCGAGGACGCCGAGGCACTGCCCCGGGGACGCCACGTGGGTCTCTACCATTTCGGCCTCAAGGTCGGCGACAGCGACGACGAGCTGCGCGACGCCTTGCGAACCGTGCAGGAGGCCGGTGCGACGGTGGTCGGGACCAGTGACCACACCGTGACCCACAGCCTCTACGTCCTGGACCCCGACGGCAACGAGATCGAGCTCTACGTCGACGTTCCCGGCGTGGACTGGACCTCGGACCCGGCTCTGGTCTTCAGCCCCATCCGGCCGCTCGCGCTGTAGCTGCCCGCCGTACACCCCGGCGCGCGCCGCGGCCGCGTCGGCGGCGGGGAGCATGGCGGAAATTGGCCCTCCCACCTGGCAATCCTTGACAGCAGCACGTCGAACTGTTCTAGTGACGCCAGCTACCGATCGTTTGTCTGGCGCCAACCGACCGGACGTCCCGGCCCGGTGTGCGATCACGTCCGAGCGCCGGCGGTCGGATGCCCGAGAGTGCCGGCCGGCGGGTGGTGCTGATGGCTTCACCCGGCGACCCTAGCGATGGGGGTAGGGATGTCGATCGGTGCCGGAACCGCAGGCCAGATGGACGCGGACACGAGAAAGCTCCACGAGCTCGGCTACGCCCAGGAGCTCAGGCGGAGGATGAGCGGGTTCTCGAACTTCGCCGTGTCCTTCACCATCATCTCGATCTTGTCGGGCTGCCTCACGGCCTACGGCATCGCCATGACCAACGGCGGGCCCGTCGACATGACGTGGGGGTGGATCCTCGTCGGCTTGATGACGTTGGTCGTCGGGCTCGGCATGGCCGAGGTGTGCTCCGCCTATCCCACCGCGGGCGGCCTCTACTACTGGTCGGCCAAGCTGGCCAAGCGCAACGGCGCGGCGTGGAGCTGGTTCACGGGATGGTTCAACCTCCTGGGCCAGGTCGCGGTCACCGCCGGCATCGACTACGGGTTCTCGCTGTTCTTCAACGCATTCCTCAGCCTGACGACCGGCTGGGCGGCCACGCCCGGGCACACCCTGCTCATCTACGCGGGCATCCTGATCGTCCACGCGGCTCTGAACATCTTCGGCGTTCGCGTCGTGGCCTTCCTCTCCGACGTCAGCGTCTGGTGGCACATCCTCGGCGTGCTGCTCATCGTCATCGTCCTTTTCGTCGTTCCGGCCCATCACGCCTCGACGTCGTTCGTCTTCACCAAGCTCGTCAACGAGACGGGATTCCACAACAGCTTCTACGTGTTCATGATCGGCCTCCTCCTGGCGCAGTACACCTTCACCGGGTACGACGCGTCGGCCCACATGACCGAGGAAACGCACAACGCCGCGATCGCCGGGCCCAAAGGGATCGTCCGCTCGATCTGGGTCTCACTGATCGCCGGGTTCGTCCTGCTCGTCGGGATCACCTACGCCATCACCAACAACTACAAATCTGCGCTGGCGTCGAGCACCGCGGTACCCCCCGTGCAGATCTGGATCGACGCCATCGGGCGCCGCGGGGGTGAGTGGCTGCTCGTCGTGGCCATGGTGGCCCAGGCGTACTGCGGGATGGCCTCGGTCACGGCGAACTCGCGGATGATCTACGCCTTCTCCCGGGACGGTGCCATCCCGGGATCGAAGTTCTGGCACCACATCAACCCCCGTACCCGGACACCGAGCCGATCGATCTACTTCGCCGTCGTGTTCGCCTTCATTCTGGCCATCCCGTCGATGTGGAGCTCGGTGGCCTACGGGGCGGTGATCTCGATCTCGGTCATCGGCCTGTACATCGCCTATGTCATTCCGACATTGCTGCGCCGACTCGCCGGGGACAGCTTCACGCCGGGCCCGTGGAATCTCGGGAAGTGGAGCCCCATCGTGGGTTGGGCCGGCGTCGTCTGGGTGGGGATCATCACCGTGCTCTTCGTCCTCCCCACCGCAAGTCCGATCACCTGGCACAACTTCAACTACACGATCGTGGCCGTCGGGGTCGTCCTGCTCTATGCCGGGATCTTCTGGTTCGTCAGCGCCCGGAAGTGGTTCACCGGGCCTCGTGCCCAAGGTGACGAAGCCGCCCTCGAAGCCATCGAGCAACGCCTCAGCACCGCCGAGGAGCTCGAGGCCACCTTCTGACGCCGTGGTGAGCTGATGCCGCAGCGAGCGACGGGCTCGTCCCCGCGGTGAGCGGCGGGGACGAGCCCGACACGCCCCATGTCGTGACCGTCTTCCGGTCGCGGCTGCGGCCCGAGTCGGTGACCGAGTACCACGAGACCGCCCGACGCATCCTGGATCTCGCTCGGGCCATGCCCGGCTTCGTGGACTTCAAGAGCTTCGAGGCAGAAGACGGGGAGCGGGTCTCGGTCATCACCTTCGCTTCGAGAGAGGCCCACCGGGCCTGGCGCGACCATCCCGAACACCGCGCCGCGCAACAGATGGGCCGCGACCGGTTCTATGCCTCCTACGACATCTCGGTGGGCGAGCTCATCGGCGAGAGCCACTTCCCGGCTCCCTAGCCCCCGGCCCTGGCCCGCCTTCCGCGTCGACGACCCGGGCGCGGCTCTCGGGACGGGAACGTCACGTCGAGAAGTCCGGAAGAGAGGCGCGGACATCGTCGGCACGGCCCTTCGGCTCTTCCCACTCCTCCTGGCGCCCGAGCGCGGTCAGGTCGAGGAAATAGTACGACCCACCGAGCATCTCCGTGCCCCGCGCGTACACGGAGTACGTGTGGAAGATCGCCTCACCATCTCGCAGGAAGGTGCTGTAACCGGGCTGCTCGGACGATCCCTCGCCCAGCCAGCCCATGTCGAGGCGCTCGAGCTCGTCCATGGTGCGGTAGTTCCACATCACGGGGACGACCGACGCATCGATCGTGACGTTGTAGTCGTAGTTGAAATCGCTCCCGAATGACGAGTACCACGGGAACGTCCAACCCTTGCTCGACTTGTACCGCTCGATCTTCTCCAGCGGGGCCCGTGACACGACGACGAAGTTGGTGTCACGGGCGCGCAGGTGGGCGAGGAGCCCCGGTGAGATCTCGTCGGCCGCCCCGGTGCAGCTCGGACAGCCCTCGTCCCACGCCGGATCGAACATGAAGTGTTGGACGATGAGTTGGCGGCGCCCGTCGAACAGGTCGCGCGAGGCCGACGTTTCCCTCCGGACCGTCGAAGACGTAGTCCTTGTCGAGCTCCACCATGGGAAGTTCCCGGCGCTTGGTGCTCAAGGCATCTCGCGCCCGTGTCATCGCCTTCTCCTCGGCGAGCAACGCCTGGCGGGCATCGAGCCACTCGTCTCGTGTCACCACTCTCGGAAGAGTCATCGTGAGTTCCTCCCGCTGGCCGGGCTCGAGGCCTCGAGTCGGCTCGACGGACCAACTCTCCCACGTGGGGCCGCGCCGCGAGACCGGGGCTGTGGATGTGGGCACGACGTTCCCGTCGGCTGGACCGGCGCGCCGCGAGACCGCAACGCCCACGGTTGCGCCGGGTGAGGGTCCCGATCAGGCCGTGGTGCTCTGCGCCACCGGGTTGTGCGCCGTGCGGACGACGCCACCGGCAACCTCGTCGGTGACGGCGAAGGCTCTCGACGGGCGCGGAGGGATCGACCGTGAACGCCACGTCGCGCGGCCGGCTTCCGAGCAGGCCCAACGACACGGTCCGACCGTGCACCACTCCCCACAGCTGATACGTCCGGTCAGCAGCGAGCCGCGGGAGACCGGTATTGACGGCGAAGGCGGTGCCGTTGGGGAGGATCACGAGCACTGCGGCTTGGCGGCCCGGCCCGGGCGACGAGCCTGGGGTCGGACCGGAGGCCGCGGCCGCCAGGGTCACCCTCCGAGCGCTCGGGTCCAGGAGCGCGGACTGCACCGCCTGGGACAGTCCCGTCTGTTGGCTCGCCCGGGCCAGCTGTCCCACCCGCTGGTCGAGTCGTCCCACTTGGACCGCCAGCAGGATGGCGACGACCGCGACGGCGGCGGCCACCGCTCCCACCCCCGACCATGCCCACCGTCGTCGCGCCGTCACGGTCGGGCGCAGCGGAGGAGCCGGCGACGACGAGAGGTGCAGGGGGGCGGGACGTCGGGTCCCGGCCCCAGTGTCGATCTGCGCCGCGATGCGGTCCCAGATCTCCGCCGGGGCGTCCACCCCCACGTTGGCGATGAGGCCGGTCACCTCCCAGTGCTCGGCGACCTCGGACGAGCACCGGGGGCACTCGAGCAGGTGCGCCCGGATGGCGTCGGCTTCCTCGGCCTCCACCGCGTCGAGGGCGAACGCGCCGAGCGACTGCGCGATCTCGTCGTGGCTCATGGCTCGGTCCATGCCGCCTCCACGCCGTGTTGAGCCAAGGCGGAGCGCAGCCGACGTAAGCCGCTGCGGATCCGGCTCTTCACCGTTCCCTCGGGCTGGCCCAGGATCGATGCGACCTCGCGGTAGGTATGGCCGTCGAAGTAGGCCATCTCGATGGCGGTGCGCTCCTCGGCGGGCAGGCTCGTCACCGCCGCCTTCACCTGCTCGGCGATGGCGAGGTCCCACGCCTGGTGCTCGATGTCGTAACCGGAGACCGCCGTCTCACGCACGGTGCGCTCCTCGCGCTGTCGACGAGCCGACTCGGACCGGACGATGTCGACCGCACGACCGTGGGCCTTGGTCATCAAGAAACGTCCGCAACGCCCCCCGACCGGGGTCGAAGCGCTCGGGTGCGTCCCACAGGTCGACGAAGACCTCCTGGGTCACCTCCTCGGCCAGATCGGCCGACCCCAGGACGCGACGGGCCAGGGCGAGCACCGCCCCACCGTGGCGCCGGTACGCCTCGGCCAGTGCCGGCTCGTGCATGCGAGCGATCGCCACCATCAAGGCGGCGTCGCTGGCCGTCTCGAGCTTGAGCATGTCGTGAGGTTCTTCGGAGCCGCCTCTCGATCCGGATGACGGGCGGGCCACGACCCGAGGGTAGCGCCGGCCGATCCACGCCTCCCGGCCGGCTCGAGATTGCTCCCGGTGCCGACACTCCCGAGCCCGACGACTCCCGACCCGACACACCCGACCCGACACATCCGGCAGGCCGTCGTGTGTCGAAGAGGATCCGTGAGCACCGACATCGACTCCCTGATCCAGCGCTCCGGCCGCCTCCACGTGGACGACATCGACTTCGAGGCCTTCCGCCGGCGCCCGCTCGACCCCGCCACGCTGCGATGCCTTCGCTACATGCACGACATCGAAGGACACACCGCGTGCTACCTGCGCGACCTCCTCGTCACCCGCGCCCATCGGGACCCCGAGGTCACGGCCTTCCTGGCGTGCTGGTGCTACGAGGAGCACTGGCACGGGGAGGCCATCGCCGAGGTCCTGCGCGCCCACGACGAGCCGGCCGGAAAGAGCCGCCTGGCCGAGGCCCGACGACGCCTGCCCCGACGCGACGCCCTCAGGCCTCTGGCGTTCACACTGGCGTCGGCGCTCACCTCGCACATCGTCGCCGTCCACATGACGTGGGGGGCCGTCAACGAGTGGACCACCCAGGCCGGCTACGGGCGCCTGGCGGCCAAGGCCAAGCACCCCGTGCTGTCGGAGCTGCTGCGCCGGATCATGCGCCAGGAAGGCCGACACATCGACTTCTACACGCTGGGAGCCCGGCGGCGCCTCGCCGAGAGCGCCGCGGCGCAGCGCCTGACGCGCTTCGCCCTCCGTCGCTACTGGGCGCCGGTCGGCACAGGGGTCATGCCCTCGTCCGAGGTGGGGTTCCTCGTGAACCACCTGTTCGGTGGCGACGACGGGCGCGCCGGCGTGCAGCGCATCGATCGCGCCGTGGGCAGGCTCCCGGGACTCGAGGGGCTCCACCTGGTCGAGTCGGCACTGGACGAACTGACCATGTCGCCTCCCGCGACATCACGACCCGGGCGACGATCCGACCATCCGCACAGGGACACCAACAAGAAAAGGAGCAACGTCATGCTTGCTGAGATCTTCGGGTTGGACGGAGTGGTCGTCCTCGTCGTCGTCGTGGCCGTGCTGTTCGGGGGGACCCAGATCCCGAAGCTGGCGCGCTCGCTGGGGTCGGCACGGTCCGAATTCAAAAAGGGGTTGGCCGAAGTCCACGACCCCGCCGCTGAAGCCGACACCGAGCCCAGCGCCCAGGTCGGAGGCCAGGCATAGGCCGATCCGAGCGGAGGGATCGTCATGATCCTCTTCAGCCCCGAGAAGCTGCTCATGATCCTCGTGATCGCGCTCATCGTCCTGGGTCCGGACAAGTTGCCGTCCACCGCACGCCGGGCGGGCGCACTGTGGAGCGACGTCAAACGATGGCGGGCCCATCTGGAGAACGAGGTGCGCGCCACCTTCCCTGATCTCCCGTCGACCACGGAGATCGCCCGTGCGGTGCGCTCCCCCATCTCCATGCTCGACCGGCTCGCCGACGAGCACGGCGCGACGTCGGTCCCCGACCCTGGTGCCGACACGGCCGGCGCGGAGGCGAGACCCACCGACGGCCGGTCGCAGGATGCGAGGCCCCCGACACGGGGCCTGGCGTCGCCGGCACCCGACGTCGCGTCGATGAACTGACATCTCAGGCCGCCACCCCCATGTCCATCACCCTGGCCCGCGCCCGGCACCGTGTGCCCGAACCCATGACCGTGGGCGGGCACCTCGCCGAGCTCCGCCGGCGGGTGCTCGTCATCGGCGCCGCCCTCGTCGTCACGTGCACCGTGGCCTTCGTCGCCTATCCCCAGATCCTGCACTGGCTGCAGGCGCCGTATTGCCGCGTGAGCCCGCACTGCAGCTTGTACGTGACCGGCCCGCTCGACGGGCTGTCCCTGCGGATCCACGTCGCCATGTACGCGCGGGGCGTTCCTGGCCTCCCCCGTCGATGTTGTGGCAGGTGTGGCGGTTCGTCACGCCGGGTCTCCGGCGGAACGAGAAGCGCTACGTCGTGCCCTTCGTGGCCGCGTCGCTCGTCCTGTTCGCCGCCGGCGCGTCGGTTGGCGGTCGTTAGCCTTCCCCATGCGCTTCGCTTCCTCGGGAGCGTGGGTGGACCGACACTGCAACAGATCTACGACCCCGACAAGTACGTCGGGCTCGTCACCGCGCTCATGGCGGTGTTCGGGCTCACCTTCGAGTTCCCGGTCGTCCTCGTGGCGCTGGAGCTCGTCGGGGTGGTGAGCCCGTCGAAGACTGGCGTCGTGGCGTCGCTGGGCCGTCGTCCTGATCGTGACGGGAGCGGCGGTCATCACGCCGAGCGGGGACCCCTTCTCGATGCTCGCTCTGGCGGTGCCGCTGTACGTCTTCTACGAGATCTCGATCTTCATCGGCAAGCTGCTCCGACGGCGCGGAGATAGTCTCTCGACCACCTGATCCTCGGGACGCCGGGTCGGAAGGGGGATCATGGGACCGATCCTGGTTGCACCGGCGCGCGCCGCTCGTCGCCCCCCTGGTGGCCGCGGCGCTCGCCCTCGGCCTCGGTCTGAGCGCGTGCAGCGGCCCGAAGGCGACGAGCTCGTCGACGAAGCGGGACGTCGCCCCCGGAGCCCCGAAGACCGTCGCCGACGACGTCGGCGCCACGGGCATCCCGGCGTTCTACACCCCGCCCGACCCCTTCCGGCCGGGGCGCCGGGCACCATCATCCGCACCGAGAAGGTCACGGGCGTGCCCGGTGCGCCCGCCACGCCACGGTGTGGCGGATCCTCTTCCACTCGCGGTCGATCTACGGCGCAGGACATCGCCGAATCCGGCTACATCGTGGTCCCCGGCGGCACGGCACCGCAGGGCGGGTACCCGATCCTGTCGTGGGCCCACGGCACCACCGGGTTCGCAGGGATCTGCGCCCCGTCGCTGTTCACGTCCCAGGGTGGGCGTCGGGCCCTACCTCGTGCCGGGCCTGGAGCGACTACCTCAAAGCCGGGTTCGTCGTCGCCGCCACCGACTACGAAGGCCTCGGCACGCCGGGCATCCACCCCTATCTGCTGGGCGCGAGCGAAGGCCGAGGGGTGCTCGACGCGGCCCGTGCGGCGCGTCGGTTGCCGGGACTGCGCACCTCGGAGCACGGTGATGATCTACGGGCATTCCCAGGGCGGCCAGGCGGCGTTGTTCGCCGGCGAGCTGGCCCCGACCTATGCGCCCGACCTCCACATCGCCGGCGTGGTGGCGGCCGCGCCGGCGACCGGTCTGAGCACCATCCTCGGGGTGGCGACGACGTCGGTGGGCCAGGCGATCCTGGAGTTCACGATCCCCGTCGCCTACACCTGGGCCCGGACCTATCACGACCTCCCCGCGTCGGACATGTTCACCCCGTCGGGTGAGAGCCGCGGCCGCGTCGCTCGTGCACCCAGGGATGCCTGGCCTCGCTCACCGCGGCCATCGGGCCTCGCAGCACATCTCGGCCTCCACCTCGGTCTTCCAACCCGGCGCGGCCACCAACCCGGTGGTGGTGGCCCACGCCAAGATGAACGACCCGGGCCGGACCAAGACGCCCGCCCCGATGCTCATCGTCCAGGGCACGGCCGACACCACCGTGCCGCCCGCGCTCACCGACGCCTACGTCGCCGCCGATGGCGTGTCCCATCAGGGACACGATCGACTATCTCCACGTCACCGGCGCCACCCACGGGACGGTCGTGAACGTGTCGGTCCCGACCATCACGCAGTGGATGACCGCCCGGCTCCAGGGCGCGGCGGCCCCGTCGACCTGTGGCCGACCCGGAGACGTCGGGACCCTCGCTCCCTGAGTCCTCGGGACCCGTCTCCCCACGAGCAGGGCCGGCTCCCCGGCCCGGCGACCTACTCCGGCCCGAGGTCGTCCCAGTCGTCTTCTGCGTCGTCACCGGACGGGGAGGTGCCCGCGCCCTGTCGGGCCCGGAGCCAGGCGCTGATCTGGTCGGCGACGCGCTGGACCCCACCACCCACCCGGTCGACCATGGCCACGAACCGGTCGCCGTAGTGCGAGACCGCCGCGTCGAACTCGGCTGACGCAGGCGGCTCTTGGCCTCGGCGCACGTAGTGACCGGCGCGGATGGGGTCGAACTCCCCTTCGCTCACCCACCGCACGAGCTGCCGGACACGGCGCACGGCGAAGGGGTGGGGTCGACCGATCTCCTCCCAGAATCGGGCATGACGGGCGTAGATGTCGTCTTCGTCCTCGTACTGCGTGGCCTGACGGATGAAGGCGTCGAGGCTCATGCCGTCCAGGGCGCCACCGGCGGTGCGCATGAGCATCTGGCAGACCGGCAGCGGGTCGCCGAGCACGAGGGCGGCGGCACGGTCGCTCGACAGCTCCGCCATCCTCGACCATTCGAGCAGCGCCAGGTAGAGGGCGCGGATGGGGAGGCCCGCGAACAACGACCGGGGCAGCGCTCCCTGGACCACCTGGGAGATGATGAGGAGGGCGGTGGTGTAGGTGTAGTGCTCGGACAACACGTGCCCGAGCTCGTGGGCGAGCACCGCCCGTACCTCGAGCGGCTCGTAGGAGCCCACCAGCGACGAGTAGACGATCACGACCGGGTTCTGCGCGCCGACGGTCATGGCGTTGACGAGCGGCGTCTGGGTCACGTACAGGTCAGGGGTGCGTTCGAGGTCGAGCACCCAGGCGCAGCTCGGAGTAACTTGCCCACAGATCGGGGACCTGGTCCTCGCCGATGCGCACGGCGTTGCCCAGGAGCACCTGCCGGAAGCGTCGCTCGTGGCCGAAGTCACAGAGGCGTCGCACGAACTGGTCCATCAAGGGGATCGACCTCAGCGCTGCGGTGGCGGCCCTGTCCGCCGGGTGCTCGTACGCCTTGGGGCTCATGCCCTCGTAGCGGAAGGCGGGGTCGATCGTCATGGGATCGGCAGCCCGGGGCGGCGGGCGGGCACCGGGCGTGGCGCTCGGCCGCCGGGGCGGCCTACGACGCCTTGCGGCGCTTGGCGGGCTTGGCGGCGCCGGCCACGCGCGGCCTCGAGCTCCTCGCGGGTCATCTTCGACCGGCCCGGGATGCCGAGCTCGGTGGCCCGGGCCTGGAGCTCGGACTTGCTCAGGTCCCGACAGCGCCTGCGGACGGACGGGCGGGCGCGGCGCCGCTCCTGGCCGACCGCTTGGCGGGAGCCTTGCCCTGCACCTCGGGCGTGGCGATGTGGGCGCCGGGTCGGTGCGACCGGGCCGCCTCCACGCTGGCCTGCAGAGCCTCCATCAGGTCGACGACCTTCGTGGGCTCGGTCTCGGGACGCTCGGTGACGATGACCTTGCCCTGACGCTTCTCGTCGATCAGCCCCTCGACGCGCTTGCGGTACTCGTCCTCGTAGAGGCTCGGGTCCCAGGTGCTGGCCATCGACTCGATGAGCAGCTTGGCGGTGCTCAATTCGCGACCCGGAGAAGTCGACCTCGGACGGGGACCTCGGGGATCTCCTTCATCGGGTCCCGGATCTCGTCGGCGAAGTACATCGTCTCGAGGGCGAGCACCGACTCGGTGGGCCTGATCGTCACCAGATGCTCCTTCGTGCGCAGCACGAGGGAGGCGACGGCCACCTTGTTGCTCTGCGCCATCGCCTCGCGGAGCAGGGCGTAGGGGCGGACCGCCTGGTCCCCTTGGGGCCCCAGGTAGTACGTCGACTTGTAATAGATCGGGTCGATGGCGTCGAGGTCGACGAAGTCGGTGATCTCGATGGTCCGGGAGCGGCCCGGCTCCACCGACTCGAGCTCCTCGGGCGTGACGATGACGTACTCGCCCCCGCCGAGGTCGTAGCCCTTCACGACATCGGCGTACTCGACCTCTTCGCCGGTGCGCTCGTTGACACGCTTCTGACGGATGCGGTCGGGCGTCCCGGCCTGGAACTGGTTGAAGTGGATCGCCTTGTCGTCGGTGGCGGAGAACAGCCCGACCGGCACGTTGACCAGGCCGAAGCTCAGCGACCCCGTCCAGATCGCTCTGGGCATGTCGACTCCTTTCGCCGGAGGGGGAGACATCCAGTCAAGCACGGTCCTACCCCTCTGACCAGGATAAGTACCCAGGTCCACCATCCCGTTACACCCCGGGAGCACACTGAATCCGCAGCACAAACGGATGTGCTGACCAGGAGGTTCCGGTGTCAGGAGTGCGGCTCGAGGCAGTGGAGGAGGAGTCCGTCGAACGCTTCGCCCACGAGGCGATGCTCGGGCTCGCCGACCTCGGGCCCGAGGACCTCACCCAGGGAAACCTCACGGTGCCGCTCGGGCTGAGCCTGTGGATGCGCCGGGGCCGGATCCGGATGGAGACCGCCCGCGACGCCATGCTCGCGTTGCGCGGCGCGCTGCTGCGGGCGTCGGGGCTCGACGAGCGCACCGAGCCGGTGCCCCTCCTCGTCGCCGACCCGGTGGCGGCGACCATCAGCCTCGCCGTGTACATGGACGGCCTGCTGCAGCGGGCCGCCCGCATGACCGCGACGTCGCGAGTGGACATGGCCACGCGCGCCCTCGCGCTCGTCGTCCGAGCTGAATCTGACAGGAGAGCCGTTCGCCGACCGGCGGGTAGCTTGAGATGTCGTGGCCCCGCCCGGTCCTCCCCACCCAGCCGGACCCGCACCCGACCAAGTGTCGGAGTCGTTGGTGGTGGCCCGAGGACTCACCAAACGATTCGGTGACTTCGTCGCCGTCGACGGCATCGACTTCGAGATCGGCCGGGGCGAGTCCTACGGCCTCCTGGGCCCCAACGGCGCCGGCAAGACCTCCACCATGCGGATGATCGCCTGCATGTCCCCGGTGTCAGAAGGGACACTGCGGGTCCTCGGCATGGACCCCGCACACGACGGATCGCGGATCCGCGGCCGGATCGGCGTCGTGCCCCAGGAGGACACGCTCGACCTCGAACTGACCGTGCTCGACAACCTGATGGTGTACGGCCGGTACTTCGACCTGCCGCGCCGGCTCATCCGCGAGCGGGCCGAGCAGCTGCTCGACTTCACCCAGCTGTCGGAGCGGGCGCACGACAAGGTGGACCCGCTGTCGGGGGGAATGAAACGCCGGCTCACGATCGCGCGTTCACTGATCTCGGACCCCGAGATCCTGATCCTCGACGAGCCCACCACCGGCCTCGACCCCCAAGCCCGGCACCTCTTGTGGGACCGGCTCTACCGCTTGAAGCAACAGGGGGTCACCCAGGTCATCACCACGCACTACATGGACGAGGCCGAGCAACTCTGCGACCGTCTGGCGGTCATGGACGGCGGCAAGTTCGCGGCGGAGGGCGCCCCGAGCGAGCTCATCGCCCGCTACTCGACCCGCGAGGTGCTCGAGCTCCGCTTCCGAGACCCCGACACCGACACCGAGAGCATGGCGGCGCGCCTCGAAGACCATGCCGAGCGCTTCGAGGCCCTCCCCGACCGGCTCCTGCTCTACACCGACGACGGTGAGGCGACACTCACCGAGGTGCACCGGCTCGGGCTCGATCCCGACAGCACGCTGATCCGGCGATCCACGCTCGAGGACGTCTTCCTCCGCCTGACCGGCCGGTCACTGGTGGACTGAACCGGTGCTCTCACGATGACCCTGGCCACCAGGGCGCGACACCGCCGGCCACGAAGGCAGCGCCCGACGCCACCGGGCTTCGCCGCCCTGGGTGCGGTCCATGCGCTACTGGATGTACCAGTACAAGCGCACGTGGCGGGGGTCGATCACCACGAGCTTCCTGTACCCGGTGCTGTACCTCTCCGCCATGGGCCTCGGGCTCGGGTCGCTCGTGAAGCAGCCGGTCGAGGGCGTGCGGTACCTCGACTTCCTCGCACCCGGGCTCCTGGCGTCGACCGCCATGCAGATCGGCGGGAACGAGTCCATGTACCCGGTCATGGCGGCCATCAAATGGCTCCGCACCTACTTCGCCATGCTGGCCACGCCGCTGACCGTCCTCGACGTGCTCGTCGGCCACCTCGCCTGGATCGCGCTCCGCCTGCTCATGGTGTCCTCGATCTACCTCGCCATCATGGCCGCCTTCGCAACGGTGCACTCCCCCCTGGCCCTCCTCGCCGTTCCCGTCGGAATCCTCACCGGCCTGGCGTTCGCGGCGCCCATCGCGGCGTTCGCGGCCGCCCAGCAGAACGACACCGGCTTCTCGACCATCTACCGGTTCGGCTTGATCCCGCTGTTTCTCTTCTCCGGGACCTTCTTCCCGATCGCCTTGCTCCCGGGCTGGCTCCAGCCCGTCGCCCAGGCGACGCCGCTGTACCACGGGGTGGCGCTGTGCCGGGGCCTCGTCCTCGGCCACGTGGGGCTGGCCGCCGCCGGCGCGCACCTCGGCTACCTGGTCGCCCTCATCGCCGCGGGGTTCGCGCTGGCCCGGCGCTCGCTACCGCCGGCGGCTCGTGACATGACCACCACGGCCTCGTCGCGCGGCCTGCCCCTGCGGATCGCCCCCGTCGGCATCCTCGGCACTCGCCGCGCCCGGCGCCTCGTCGAGCGCAACATCCTGGTGTACCGACGCGCCTGGGTCTTCTTCGTGTCGGGGTTCTTCGAGCCCTTCTTCTACTTGCTGTCCATCGGCGTGGGGCTGAGCAAGCTCGTCCATCACCCCATCCACATGGACCAGCACCTCATCCCCTTCACCGTGTTCGTGGCGCCTGGGCTCCTCGCTTCCTCGGCCATGAACGGCGCCACCCTCGACTCGACCTTCAACGTCTTCTTCAAACTGAAGATCGCCAAGACCTACGACGCGGTGCTGTCGACACCCCTCGGGCCCGGGGACGTGGCTCTCGGCGAGCTGACGTGGTCACTCATGCGGGCCACGGCCTATTCGGCGGCCTTCCTGGTGGTGATGGCCGGCCTCGGGTACGTGCTCTCGCCCTGGGCCATCTTGTGCCTGCCCGCGGCGGTGACCGTCAGCTTCGCCTTCGCCGCGCTCGGGATGGCGGGCACGACCTACATGCGCAGCTGGCAGGACTTCGACAAGGTCTCGCTCGCCCTCATCCCGCTGTTCTTGTTCTCGGCCACCTTCTACCCGCTGTCGGTGTACCCCGGTTGGCTCCAGGCCGTGATCCGCTGCACACCGCTGTACCAGGGCGTGGTGCTCCTGCGGGGACTCGACACCGGCATCGTGTCGTGGTCCCTGGCCGGCCACGCCGCCTACCTCCTGGTGGCGGGGGGCATCGGCCTGGTCGTGGCCACCCGCCGCATGGCGGCCCTCCTGCTGCCCTGACGGCGGGGCCCTCCTCGGTGACGGCCGGGGGCGGAGTGCCCCGTCCCCGCTATTATCCGTGTAGTAGTACGGATATACGGAGGTCATGGTGGCAACCGAGCAGCCCGACATCGTTCCCCACGACCACCCCGTCGACCTCGGTGGGGTCGAGGCGGCCCGTCACAGCCTGATCTCGTTCGACGACGCCGGGCGCCTGGCGGGCCTCCTCGCCCTGATCGCCGATCCCGTCCGCTCGCGCCTGCTCTTCGCCCTCTGCGGTGTGGAACGACTGTGCGTCGGCGACCTCGCCCTGGCGCTCGGGGTGACCGACGACGCCGTGTCCTACGGGCTGCGCCTGCTCCGGACGGCGGGGCTCGTCGAGCTTCCGCAAGGAGGGGCGGGTCGTCTACTACTCGCTCGCCCCCTCGTTCCCGCACCCGCTCCTCGAGCACTGCCTGCGGCAACTGTTGACCGTGGCGGCGCCCGAGGACGAGCGGTGAGGACCGGCGATGAGGGAACTGCGCGCCCTCGCCCACGCGCTGCTCGTGACGGGCTCCATGACCTGGCAGATCCTTTGGGCCCTCATCCTCGGCTTCGCCCTGGCCGCGGTCATCCAAGCGATCGTGCGGCGCAGCACGATCGAGCGTCTCCTCGGTGACGACAGCCCCCGGACCCTCGCCATCGCCACCGGGCTCGGCGCGGCATCCTCGTCGTGCTCGTACGCCGCGGTCGCACTGGCGCGGACGCTGTTCCGCAAGGGCGCGAGCTTCACCGCCGCCATGGTGTTCGAGATCGCGTCCACCAATCTGGTCGTCGAGCTCGGCATCATCCTGGCGCTGCTCCTCGGATGGCAGTTCACGCTGGCGGAGTTCGTCGGCGGTCCGTTGATGATCGTCTTCGTGGCCCTGTGGTTCCGCGTCTTCCTGCGCGGGCGAATCCTCGAGGCGGCCCGGTCACAGGCCCGCAAGGGCCTGGCGGGGTCCATGGAAGGGCACGCGGCGATGGACATGAGCATCCAGGAACCGGGGAGCGTCTGGCATCGGATCGGTTCGCGCCATGCGCTCACCTCGATCTCGCACATCTTCGTCATGGAGTGGGCGGCGGTGGTCCGGGACATCGCCATCGGCCTGCTCGTCGCCGGGGCTCTGGCGGCGTGGGTCCCGACGGCCTTCTGGCAGCACTTCTTCTTCACCGGTCATCCACTGGTGTCGAGGTTGTGGGGACCGCTGATCGGCCCGGTCGTGAGCATGCTCAGCTTCGTGTGCTCGATCGGCAACGTCCCCCTGGCGGCGGTGCTGTGGAACGGTGGGATCAGCTTCGGCGGCGTGGTCGCGTTCATCTTCGCCGACCTGATCATCGTGCCGATCCTCGCCATCTACCGGAAGTACTACGGGACCCGGATGATGCTGTTCGTGCTCGGCAGCTTCTACGCCACGATGGTCGGCGCCGGCTACGTCGTCGAATTCGTGTTCGGTGGTCTCGGCCTCGTTCCGAGCGGTCGCCACGCCAAGGTGGGCGAGATCGCACCGCACTGGGACTACACGACGTTTCTGAACATCGCCTTCCTGCTCTTGGCGGCCGGCCTGGTCGTCTGTTTCGTGCGGACCGGCGGTCTCGGGATGTTGAAGATGATGGGTGGTGCTCCGACCGACGCCGACGCCGACGGGCACGGACACGGGGCGCTCGAACGGTGAGGCACCGGGAAGCGCAAGGGGCCGGCACCGGTTTCTGACCCGCGAACCCCACCCTGTACTGTCTCGATCGTGAGCGACCCAACCCCCCTGCTGCCCCCGCCGGTCATGGAGCTGCTCGACGTCGCACTCGTCGGAGAGCTCACGGTCATCGACGGTTCGGGCCTCCCGATCACCTATCCCCTCATCCCGTTGTCTGACGGCAACGTCATCTACCTCACGTCGTCGGTGTTGTTCTCGCGCAAGCTCCGGCACATCAAGGCCAACGCCAAGGTGTGCCTGTCGCTCACCGACCCCGTGGCCGTGCCGGTGGAGCCCTTTCATCGCGCCACAATCCAAGGTGACGCGCGCGTGGTGGAGGACGACGTGCACGGCGGCTGGGAGCGCCTCCTGCCCATGTGGCGGGCCAAGGAGCCGGCCATCGACTTCTTTCTCAAGAAGCGATTCGGGATCCCGCTGTTCTTCGAGCGCTCGGTGATCGAGATCACCCCCCAGCGCGTGCTGTGGTGGGAGGACGGCCGGGCCAGCGAGCCGGCCCGGGTCTACGAGCTGGCGGGGGTGTCGTGATGGCCAAGCTCGACGTCGCCGATGCCATCACTCGTGCCCAGTCCTATCCCCACGCCGTCCTCGCCTACGTCGGGCCCGACGGGTATCCGGTGAACATCGCCGTCGAATTCAGCGGGTCGCCATCGGGCGCCACCGTCGAGGTCGGGGCACTCCACGAGGATCTTCGCCCCACCGACGGCCAGGAGGTGGAGCTCACCTTCAGCCATATCCGGCCCCAGCCCGGGGTGGGCTACGACGAGCGGCGCTACGTGAACCTGTGGGGGCCGGCGACAGCCACCGGCCAAGGGTTTCGGGTGGCGGTTCGCCGGGCGAGCGGATGGGACGAGGCGCACACCCCGTTCTTCGAGTACGCCGAGCGCGGCGTGCCGGCGGGGCGGGACTACCTCGACGAATTGGGAGCTCGGCCCCGACTGAGCCGGCCGTGGACCATCTTCCTCGCCACACGCCTGCCGTTCCTCACCGCCACGCTCATCCCCGTGGGCCTCGGCGGTGTCGTCGCGGCGCGCGACAACGCCTTCCACACGCTGTGGTTCGTGCTGGCGCTGGTGGCGGCGGTGGCGGTGCACCTCGGCCTCAACATGGCCAACGACATCTTCGACGACGCCAATGGCGCCGATGCCGCCAACGTGACCCCGACGCCGTTCAGCGGCGGCTCCCGAGTGCTGCAGTACGGCCTCGTGACGAGGCGGGCGATGGTCACCGGCTGCGTCGCTCTCTATGCCGTGTCGATCGGCCTCGGCCTGTTCCTCGCCGCGGAGCGGGGCTGGGGTCTTCTCGGCATCGGTGCCGCGGGACTCGTGCTCAGCCTGGCGTACTCCGCCCCGCCACTGCGTCTCGTGCACCGCGGGCTCGGCGAGCCCGTGACGGCGCTCGGCTTCGGCCCGGTCATGGCCGTCGGGGCCTACTTCGCCTGCACCGGTCGGTGGAGCTGGCAGCCGGTGCTCGCCTCGTTGCCCGTGGCGCTGCTCATCGCCCTCGTGCTGTATGTGAACCAGGTCCCCGACCGGGTCGGCGACGCCGCCGCGGGCAAGCGGACCTTGATCGTGCGCTTCAGCCCCGAGCTGGTGCAGACGGGCTACGCCGTGACCGTGGTGGCCGCCTTCGCCTGCATCGTGGCCGAGGTGCTCGCCGGGGTCACGCCGGTGTGGACGCTCCTCGCCCTTGTCACCGCGCCGCTGGCGTGGCGCGTGTGGACCGGGCTCCGGGCCCACTACTCAGATCCGTACGCCCTCATGCCCACCATGCAGTCCAACATCCTCCTCCACTTGCTGACCGGGCTCCTCCTCGTGATCGGCTACGTCGTCGCGGTGGTGTCCTGAGCTCCAGTCGCAGCCGACCCGGGCCAGCTCATCGGCATCTCCCGCCCGCGCCAGGATTAGTCTGCGGCCATGGAACCGCGTGAACAGCTGCGGACCGGCGTCGACGCCGTGTTGCAGCGGCGCGGCTGGCCCCGGACCGGCATTGCCGAGTGGGGCTTCTTGGACAGGAGCGGGTTCCTCGTCGACGCCGAAGCCGAGGACGACCCCGCCACCTTCCTGGCCGAGGAGATCCGGGAGCTGAGACACGAAGTCGACGCCATGGCGGCGGAGCGGGGCATCTCGCCGGTCAGCGTCCCCCGCCCCCCCATCGACCTCGCATCGAGGATCCAGGCCGAGCTCGAAGCGTCGGAGCCGCCCGGCGACGACGACCGCCCGGGCCTGTGGGAGCGGGCGCGTGCCGCGGCGATGCTCTTCTATCTCGAGCGGACGGGGCGGTCCGTGACCGACGGTCGGCGCCCGGCACCGGGCGGCGCTCCCTCCGACGAGGCGGCCGCCTTCGAGATCGCCCACCCCGTGCGGGTGCTCGGCATCACCACCGTCGGCGAGTGGCAGGCCACCACCAAGGTGACCCTGGCGCTCGACCCGACCCTGAGCGCAGCCCAAGTGGCGGCCATGTGGCAGAAGATCCGGTCCGGTGTGCTGCGCCAGGGGGCGCGGGGGCGGACCGTGAGTCGCAAGTCCCTGGCGTTGGCACTGTTCGTCGCGCATCATCCCGGGCGGACCTGGGCCGATCTGCGACGGATGTGGAACCAGCTCTACGCCCACTGGGCCTTCAAGTCTCCCGACCTGCGCGTGTTCCGCAACGCCGCGGTCAGGGCGCGTCGCTACCTGCTCGAGCCACCCGAGCTCGACGACATGACCACGGGCACATGGCAGTGGGTGCAACGCCGAGCGGCCCGCCTGGCCTCGAGCGCCAACAACAACTGACGTCCTGCTTCGGCGGCGGGAGCTGAGCGCCCCGTCGCTAGTCTCTGGCCATGGACCTCCCGGTGCGAACGATCGCGGCCTCCGAGATCGACGCGTGGACGCGGTGCATGGGTGTCGGGTTCCTCTTCACCGTTCCCGACGGGTACGGCGAGTACTTCCTGGGTGACGTCGACCTGCAGCGCACCAGGGGCGCGTTCGACGGCGGGCGTGTCGTGGGGACACTGCGGTCCTTCGCCACGACCTTCACGGCTCCGGGGCCCGCCGAGGTGGAGGTGGCCGCGCTCACCAACGTCACGGTGGCACCCACCCACCGCCGCCGAGGCCTGTTGACCGAGATGATCACCGCCGATCTGCGCGACAGCGCCGACAGAGGAGAGCCCGTCGAGATCCTCATCGCCTCGGAGTACCCCATCTACGGGCGCTTCGGCTACGGCCCCGCCATCGAGGGGGCGTCGTACTCGGTGGACCTGGCAGCGACGCGTTTTCGCGAGCAGGGAAGCGGCACCGTCGAGCTCGTCGACCTCGCCGGGCTGCGCACAGAGGCGCCCGGCCTCTACGAGCGCTTCCGGGCACGGCAGCCCGGCTCCATCGGGAGGAACGCCCACTGGTGGGACAGGGTCCTGCACCAGGTGGACGTGCCGGGTGCGACCAAACCCGAGGGCTATCAGGCGCTGTACCGCTCGCCCGCCGGGTCACCCGAGGGGTACGTCCGCTACCGGGCGAAGCAGTCCTCGGACGACATGCGCCCGGCCGGTGAGCTCACCGTGGACGAGCTCGTGGCGCTGACCCCCGCCGCCTACGAGCGGCTGTGGCGGTACTGCTGCGAGGTGGACCTGGTGGCCACGCTCCGGGCCGGCGACCGTTGCGTCGACGAGGCCCTGGGCTGGCTCCTCGAAGACGGCCGCACGCTGCGACAGACGGGGCGCTACGACTTCGTGTGGATACGGATCGTCGACGCCGTCGCCGCGCTCTCGTCCCGTCGCTACGCGGTCGACGGTCATCTCGTGATCGAGGTGACCGACTCCCTGGGCTTCGCCGCAGGGCGCTACGCACTGGATGGTGGGCCGACCGGGGCCCAGTGCGTGCGCACCCGGGAGGCGGCGGACGTGTCGATGCCGGTCGACGCCCTGGGCTCGTTGTACGCGGGAGGCGTCTCGGCCCGCACGCTGCGCGATGTCGGGAGGATCGACGAGCACCGCGCCGGAGCCGTCGAGCAGGCCGCGGTCATGTTCATGTCGTCGACCACACCGTGGTGCTCGACCTGGTTCTGAGGTCACTCCTGGTGCGCCGCGCCCGACGCGGCGCTCGCTGAACATCGGGGCCTCCTCCTCCGTATGCCACCGTGCGCGGTCTGTCCGGACCGAGCAGGAGGTGCTCACACCATGCGCGACAGACCTGACCGTCATGCTCCCGACCCGGGCGCGAGCCCTCATCGGGCGCTCCCGCCGGCAACGACGCAGAGACGATGGTCGTCGCGACGCACCGCCATCGGGCTGGCGGTGGCGTCACTCGCCGGCACCACCCTCGGTGTCGCCATCACTACGGGCAATGCCCAAGCCGACCCCCCGTCGTTCCTGTCGCAGTTCTCCAACGTGGTGCCGGGGCCCTCGACGGTGCCCTCCAACGGCGACGTCAATCCCTACGGGATCGTGGTGGTGCCCCAGAGCACCGGGGCCCTCGTACAAGGCGGCGTGCTCATGAGCAACTTCAACAACGCCGACAACGCGCAGGGGACCGGGACGACCATCGTGCAGGAGATGCCCGACGGCACGGTGACCCAATTCGCCCAGATCACCCAGGCCACGACCTCGGGGCCGTGCCCGGGAGGGATCGGGCTGACCACCGCGCTGTCGGTCCTCCCCGGGGGTTGGGTCGTGGTCGGAAGCCTGCCCACGACCGCCAACGGGCCCGACAACGACGGGACGCCCCAAGGCATCGGAGCAGGCTGTCTCCTCGTGCTCAACTCGATGGGCCAGCTGGTGGAGACCTGGGCCGGTGGGGCCATCAACGGTCCGTGGGACATGACGTCGACGAGCTTCGGCAATTGGGCCTACCTGTTCGTGACCAACGTGCTCAACGGCACCGTGGCCGCCGATGACGGGATCCCGTCGGACCAGCCCGGGAACGTCGTCAACGGTGGGACCGTCCTGCGCATCAAGGTCGGGCTCTTCCACGGCCAGATGCCGAAGATACTGGCGCAGACCGTGGTGGCCTCGGGCTTCGCCGAGCACACCGACCCCGGCGCGCTCGTGATCGGGCCCACGGGAGTGGCTCTGGGTCAGAACGGCACGCTCTATGTCGCCGACTCGGTGAACAACCGCATCGCGGCGGTGCCCAACGCGCTGTGGCGGAGCACCACCTTCGGGTTGCCCGGCGGCATCACGGTGTCGACGGCGTCGGTGCTCGACGATCCGCTCGGGATGGTCCTCGCGCCCAACGGCAACGTGCTGACCGTGAACGGCAACAACGGCATCATCGTCGAGACCACTCCCTGGGGCCACACCGTCGGCACGGCCACGCTCGACGACTCGGGGCCCGCCCCGGGTGGAGCGGGTGACCTGTTCGGCCTGGCGCTCGTGCCCGGTGACCGCGGCATCTGGTTCGTCGACGACGGCAGCAACACGCTCAACGTGTTCTTCTGATCGGGCGACGACCCGGTACCGGGCGGGAGGGGTGGCATCGCCGCTCCTCCCGCCCGCCGGGTCGGCCGTGAGCTGTCGGGGGCGGCCCCGCTCACCGGGGTGCGGTCGGTGTCGAGTAGAACCGGTACCGCCACCCGGGCACAGAGACAAGAGGCACGACCCATGGCCGTCATCGAAGTCGTCACGTTCCGGCTCGCCCCTGGGGTCGACGAGGGCGGATTCCTCGACGCCGATCAGCGGGCCCAGACGGAATTCTTCTATCGCCGCGCCGGCATGCTGCGGCGCACCACCGCTCGATCTGCGGGCGGCGAGTGGCTGGTGGTGACGTCGTGGGGATCGGCCCACGATGCCGACGCGTCGGCCGAGGCCGGTCGAGGCGACCCCGCCGTCGCCCGGTGGACCGCCCTGCTCGAACCCACCACCATCTCCACCAGGCGCTTCGACACCCTCGACTGAGGGCCTACTGCTGCACCAGCATCACGGGATTGCCCTCGGGGTCGATGATCGGTGCCAGGGTCGGCCCGCCCGGGATGTCGAAGGGCTCGGCGACGACGGTCCCCCCGAGCTCGCTCGCCCGGGCGAGCGACGCCCGGATGTCTCGGACCTGGACGTAGAGCGCCACCCCGCTGCGCTCGCCTTGGCGAACGTGCCCCGCAGGCCCGGGCTCGGGCCCGCCGAGGCCGGCCGGGATGGCCATGATCGGGCCGTCGCCGATCTCCCAGTTGAACAGCGCGCCGTAGAAGGCCCGTTGCCGCTCGGCGTCGAGTGCCTCGATCTCCCAGTGCACGACGGGCCGGGACCAGTCGTCGCCCATGCGCTGCCTCCGCTTCGTCGACATCAGGATATCCACCGACAACGGATCACCGAGCGAGCGCGACGAGCTTGAGATCCTCCAGGTGGGAGAAGAACAGGTCGGGCTCCTGGAACATCCAGTCGTGGTCGATCGGCCTCCCGTCGGGCGCCGATGCCACCGTGAACGACGCGTCGAGCAGGCCGGCGAAGCGCTCGCCGTCGCTTCGCAACAGGATCGAGTCGCGATTGGCCCACAGGACGTGCGACGCCAGCCCGGCGTGGGCGACGGCTTCGCTGGCGCCGTCCCGGCCGCTCGTGAAACCCCACCAGCCGGCGCCGACGAGCTGGCGGGGATGCTCGACCCATGTGCGGGCGAAGGCCAAGGCGGCAGTCGGGGTGGCGAGGCGAAGCAGGCGGATCGGGTGGCGCAACGCCTCGTCGGCCAGCCCCCATTCCCGCGACGCCGCCAGGGTGTCGGAGAACACCAGCTCCACCACCCGACCGGGCGAGCGCGACGCGAAGCCGAGCTCGATCCCGCCCCCGAAGGAGTGACCGATCAGGGTCACCCGGCCGAGGCCCAGCCCGTCGAGGGTGGCCGTGAACGCGTCGAGCACCTCGGGGTAGCTCCAGCGGCCCCGGAAGGCGAAGAGGTCGGGGATGACCACCCGGCAGCGCCGGCTCAGGAGCGCGGCCAGCGGCCCGTAGGTGTCGGGACGCATGGCATACCCGTGCAACACCACGACGGGGGGGCCGGTTCCGGTGTCGATGGGGACCTCGAGCGCATGCACCGTCCCCGAGTAAAGCAGAGCCTCTTCGAGGCGGTCCCGCACGAGCGGCGCCCGCCACCTTGGTGATGCCCGGCTCGTGGTGGCGGCATGGCGCCACGAGGGTCGGGAACCTTTTTCGTCTGCCGCGACTCTTGTGGTCAAGCCCCGAGGCGGGCCCGCAGCGCGCATCGACAACCCAACGCTTCACCGCTCCCCACCCAGCCAGGAGGTCGGACCATGGCACACATCCAGCTCGCAGACGCAGCAGACCGGCTCATCCCGAAGATGGCGCTGCGCTACTCGCGACACCGATTCGGACGCGTCGTCGAGCCGGTCGCCGCCGCAGCGCACCACTCGGGCGTCCTCCTCGCCATGGGTGCGCTGGAGACGGCGGCCGAGCGGGGCTGGCGCCGCCTCGACCCGAGCCTGCGGTGGTTGGCCATCCAGGCCGCCGCCATGGAGATCGGTTGCTCGTGGTGCACCGACTACGGGTACTACGAGGGCCTGCAACAAGGCACCGATCCCACCAAGGTGCGCGAGGTCCTTCGTTGGCGCACGAGTGAGGTGTTCGACGAGCGCGAACGAGCGGTCCTCGAATACGCCGAAGGGGCGACCTCCACCCCGGCCAGGGTCTCGGACGAGCTCATGGCCCGGCTGCACCGTCATTTCACCGAGCCCGAGATCGTGGAACTGGCCGCCTGGGTCGCCATGGAGAATTTCCGGTCGCGCTTCAACGCCGGTCTGGGCCTTCGCAGTCAGGGGTTCTCCGACAACTGTGCGGTGCCCGCCGGCTTGGAGGCGGCGTTGTCGGGCGATCAGGGCCTCGACTGACGCGTCACCGCTCCTGGTGCCCGACCATGACCGGGAGCCAGTGAGCCGACGGCTACCGTGACAGGCACCAGGCGGCAACCGCGAGGTGTGACCCGATCTGCCCCACGACGCTGGAGGACCCGTCACGATGACCCAGGCGACTGCCGGCGTCGATCTGGGAGGCACCAAGATCCAGACGGTGGTGGTGTGCGCCGGTGAGGTGGTCGGCCAGTCACGTCACCCGACGCCCGACACCCACGCCGCCGACGTCGTGGCCGAGATCGTGGCCAGCATCCGTAGCGCGCTGGACGACGCCGGGTTGGCCCCGTCCGATCTCCAGGCCATCGCCATCGGGTCGCCGGGCTCGGTGGACGTGCGAACGGGGCATGTGTCGAAGTCCCGCAACGTCCCGGGCTTCATGGACGAGGTGCCGCTCGGCCCGAGCGTGAGCGCCGCCTTCGGCGGGACGCCGGTCCTCGTCGACAACGACGTGCGCGCCGCGGTCGTAGGCGAGTTCCGCCGGGGGGCGGGGCGACCCTTCCGGAACTTCCTCGGGGTGTTCGTCGGGACCGGGGTCGGGGGTGGGCTCATCCTCGAGGGCAGGCTCCACCACGGCCTCGGCAACGCCGGCGAGATCGGCCACACCACGGTCAAACCGGGCGGCCGTCGCTGTGGCTGCCTGCGACTGGGGTGTCTCGAGGCGTACGCCGGCCGCCGGTCCATCGAGCAGACGGCGCGCCTCCGTGTCGACAAGGGGCACAAGACCAAGCTCTTCGAGATCATGGAGCGCAAGGGCCGCGACCGCGTGACGAGCTCGGTCATCGTGGACGCCCTCGACCAGAAAGACCGCCTCACCCTCGAGCTCGTCGACGAGGCCGTCGAAGCGCTCGGTCTGGCGCTGTCGAACGCGCAGAACCTCCTCGATCTCGAGGCCATCATCGTCGGGGGCGGCCTGGGGGACCGTCTGGGCGAGCCCTTCGTCCGCCGAGTCGAGCAGGCCATGCTCCCGAACCTTCGCTTCCCGGACCGGCCCCCTCTCGTGCTCGGCACCGAGCTGGGCGACCTCTCGGGGGCAGTCGGGGCCACCGTGTTGATCGAGGATTGGTCGTGGGTGATCGGGGAACGGTCGTCGTGAGCGACGACGGGCCCCGGCTCTACCCCGTCTACCTGGGGGGCGACCCGGGGCCGGGCCGGCTGAGCGAAGACCACGAAGTGGTCCTGGTGGTCGCCGGCGACCTCGCCGGGGCCCGCCGACGGGCGCGGGCGAAGTGGGGTGGGACCACACGGGCCCACGTCGACGGCGTGAGGTTGGTGGACGTGGTCGACGGCTTCGCCATCGCCCTGCACCCCACGGACCGACACGAGTCCGTCGACGTCGACCTCACCTACGAGCCCGAGCAGAACACGTCAAGCGACGGGTGAGCCGGCGGCCATGGCTCAGGGCGCCTTGGGGCGCGTGGGGGTGGCGCGCTTTCGAGGCGGCGACGCCGGTGCCGCCGGTCGATGGGAGACGAACACCTTTCCCCCGGGGCTTCGTTGCGGTGGACGACGGGGAGCGACCGGACCGGTGTGCAGATGGGTGCGGGGCCCTGACCACGGAGCGGGAGGGGCGAACACGCGGTCGGCCAACCGATAGGCATTGGCCTCGTAGTTCACCCGCCAGCCGCGGAAATTCGGCCACGCCTCCTCCGCCGTGAGCTCCATGGGGTACCCGATCTCGTCGAGCATGTGCACCGCCTGCTCGAACTCCTCGAAGGTCAACGTGATCGGGCCTTCGGGGCTCGGGTCGGGGTCCACGTGCCATCCGAGGGTCTTGGCGATGCGGTTGAGCGTGGTGAACCCCATGCGCAGACACAGCCGCGCTTGGGAGGACGAGGCCGCGGGAGACAGCGCAAGGTGCATGGCAGCTGCGTCGAGCACGGCCAACAGGCCGACGACCCACGAATACCACGGCTCAGGCGACCGGAACAGCAGCAGGACCGGGTACGTGGTGTGGCTCTCGGCCACGTCCGCAGCCCAGCGCTCCCAGTCGCCGTAGAGATCGGGCAGGGCGTCGATGATGCCGACGAGCTGGTGGCGCGCCAACACCTCGGGGCCCCACGCCGGAAGGCCGGCGCGGCTCTCGAGCATCGCCACCAGCGACTCGCGTCGGTTGAACGCGTCGTAGAGCGAGGGGAGATAGGCGATCTGCAGTGTCACCACGACGGCCCACGTCGCCCCGGCGGCGATGTCCACCGTGCGGTTGGGCTGCCCCCCGGCGTGCGCGGTGCCCACGCTGAACAACGTCACCGCAGCTTGCGTGAACGCACCGGAGAACCCGTGGGTGGTGGGCTCGATCATGAACGCGTACCCGACGACGAAGAACCCCAACCACACCGCGAGTTGCGCCAACAGCGCCACCGGCGCGGCGGGCGCGAGCACTGCGTCTTTGGCCTCGTAGGTCCGCGCCACGTGTGAGACGACGAGGAAGACGAGTCGGACGGCCCGGTTGACCACGAGCGACAGTCGTTCGATGCCGGCGGGCCGCCGGGGGAGCACAAGGGTGAACACGACGTTGGCCGCGGTGATCACGACGATCACCAACCCCACCACGACGACGAGTCCGCTCACCGCGTCCATCTCTGCGCCGTCGGGCTCGTCATCTCCGCCACACGCCAAATCCTTTCACGATGTCCCTGGATCCACGACCCGCGGTGCGGTAGCGTACGGGGGTCTTCGGGACCGAGCGTCGGTGACCGGAGCCTGAGCGGAGCGGGGAGGTGCCGATGCCCAGAATCGATGCGATCACCAGCGACCTGATGCGCCTCGGCGCCGGTCGGCCCACATCCGCGCCCGCGACGTTCTGACCTCTACGCCCGGCGTAGACCGCTCGTCACCGGCCACCACCGGAGCCGGCTCACCCGGAGCATCCGCGCTCTCGACGACGCGCGCCCCCGGACTGAACCAGCGCTCGGCGGCGCGTTCCTTCTCCGAAAGACCTTCGATGAACCCGTGGCTCCTTGCTGCCCTCGCGGCACAACGACACGACGAGCTCCACCAGGCGGCCGTGCCGGCTCGCCGCGGGTCGGCACGGCCCCGAGGGCGTGGACTCCTCGCCTTCCGACACCGGGTCAGGCGATCGGTGGGTTGGGCCCTCGTCGAGGTCGGGCTGAAGATGGCCGTCGACGCCGGCCCCGACCCGAGGCCGAGATCACGGGCGCGACAGGCGGCCTGAACCGCGACCGCGGGACCGGGCTCGATACGGCCCGTCACCGTGCCAGGAGGCGGGCGACGAGGTCGGGATCTGCGCCGCGCACATCGACGACCTTGGTCCGACCGCGGGCGCCCGCCACCACCGTCACCGCACCTCGGGGAACGTCCAAGGCGTGGGCCAGCACGTGGACGAGCCTTTCGTTGGCACGTCCCTCCCGGGCCGGTGCGGCCACCCGCACGATCAGCACGGGCGGTTCGCCGGTGCCGTAGCGGCCGCCGACCTCGTCACCACGTGCCCCGGGATGGACCCGCACCGTCAGCCTCATCTCGGCCTCATCTCGGCCTCATCTCGGCCTCATCTCGACGCACCGTAGGCCCGTGTGGGGGAGCCCGGCACGTGCCCGGAGGCGGGAATACGCTCAGGCCGTGGTTCTCCCGAAGAGACTCCGCCGGGCCGGGGACACCCTCGTGGCGGCGTTGGTGCTGGGCGTGTCGCTCTGGGTCATGGCCCCGGTGGCCGGCGCCAAGGGCACGTGGGTGCCGACCCCGGGGCTGCGATGGCAGTACCAGCTCCAAGGAAAGCTCAAGACCAGCCTGTGTGTCGTACCCACGAGCGGCGGAATCTGCGTTCGCCCCAACGTCTACGACGTCGATCTGTACGCCCCCGACGGCGTCACCCTCAACACCGCGGCGGTGGCGGCGATCCACGCCATGGGCGCCCACGCAGTGTGTTACGTCGACGCCGGCACCTGGGAGGATTTCCGTCCCGACGCCGGGCGGTATCCGGCAGCGGTGAAGGGCCTGTCCAACGGCTGGCCCGGTGAACGCTGGCTCGACATCAGGAACACGGCGGTCCTGTTGCCCATCGTCACGGCCCGGGTGGCGAAATGCGCGGCCGCCGGCTTCGACGCCGTGGACTTCGACAACGTCGACGGGTACACCAACACCACGGGGTTCCCCCTCACCGCGGCCGAACAGCTCACGTTCGACCAGGATCTCTCCGCCGTGGCGCACATGGACGGCTTGTCCGTCGGCCTCAAGAACGACCTCGGCCAACTGGGCCAACTCGAGGGCAGCTTCGACTTCGCCGTCAACGAGCAATGTGCGCAGTACAACGAGTGCGACGCCTACGACGGATGGACCGCAGCCGGCAAGGCCGTGGTCGAGGTGGAGTACCGCGCCAGACCGGCCCGGTACTGCCCGAGCGCACGGCTGCACCGCCGAGACGCCATCCAAAAGAGCTTGGCCCTGACAGCCAGACCGTGGAAACCCTGCCGCTGACCGGCGCAGGGACAGTGGATGACGTCATGAGCGTCATTGGCATCAGTGGCGGTCGGCGCGACGGTTGCCCACCGGGACCGTGGACGACGACGACACGGCCACCTTCTGTGTGAGCCCGAGGCCTATGGGAACCAACGCGGCGACGAGGAACAGCACCGCGATCAGTGTGAGTGGCACCCTCGACACCAAGGGGGTCAAGAGGAAACGGGTGCCGACGATCCACATCACCGACCACAGCGGCGGCCGCTTGCGGGTGAAGTCGAGGAGCAACAAGACCACGCCTACGGCCAGGAAGTAGTAGTTGAGAAGCGAGATCTCGAAGACCAGGCGCGTGGCCAGGCAGGCCAGGCACACCCCGACGAGCGGCACCGGTGACAGGAGGTCGGCGCCGGCACGCCGCCTGGCCCACAGCGCCAGCAGCGCCGCCAAGGCGATGGGGGCGTCCCGGGCGATCTCGAGTTTGGTCTTCTCCAGGATGTCGAGCAGTCCCACCACGGTGGGGGTCTTCACCAGGTTGACCCCGGACACGTACACCGCAGTCATGGCCCGCACCGTGTCCACCGGGGCAACGACGTAGAAGGGAACGACCCCCGCGGCCACGATGCCGACCGCGGCGACCACGACCCGAGCCCGGGCGCGCCCTCGCGGTGCGGCCGCGAGCACGGCGAGCACGGGCAGGATGGCGAACTGTTTGCACAAGAACGCCGCTCCGAAGAGCACGCCGACGACCATCCATCGTCGCCGCAACGCCTGGGACATGCCGGCACAGATGAGCCCGACGCTCATGAGGTCTTGGGGATGGAAGGTCTGGGCGATGGCGTCCGAGGCGGCGGGGAGGACCGCCAGCGCGACGACGAGCAAGGCCTCTCCCACGCCACCACCGGACCCCGCGGCGCGCAGGAACGTCACCGCCCCCTCCACGAGGACGATCCACCCGAGGATGGCGAGGACGGCCTGGGAGCGGTACCAGATCGGATATGGCTTGCCATGATCGGCGCCGTGTCGGGCCGTGCAGGGGCCCAGGATCGATCGGAAGTACTGGTTCCCGACCCTGCGAAGGATCGAGGGGATCGGCTTGTCGTCACACCACCGCGGTGATCCGATCCACGGCCGCAGGGCCAGGACGAACGGGGCCGTCAGGAGTGGGTACCCCGGGGGGTTCGGCACCAGGGTCTCGCGCTCTGCTCCCCGCAGGTCGCCATGGGAGATGGCGGTGGTCGGCAGGGTCACGGCGTGGGCGTCGGTCTCGGCCGGATTGGGCCCACCGCGCACGAAGAGGATGGCCACGAAGACGACACAGCCCGCGATGTGGACCGCGAGGCGCAGTGGAGTCGGCAAAGGCCTCGACACGAAACCCCGCCACCACACCGACACCGCCGACCCCCTTTCGTCCCGATCGCTCCCGACCGCTCCCTGCCCGGTTCCTCCGGCACGGCCGGCACGTCCGGCACATCCCGCACCGCCCGGTCCTGGCGGCGCGTACGCCCGCACGGTCTACCGGACCGCCATGGCCTCCAGGGGCACACCACGCTGCGAGGTCGAGTGACGGTCACCCAGGAGCACTCCGTCAAGTTTGGCCGGTGCCGGGCCGATGCAACCGAAGGCGGGAAATGGAGGCATGCAATGTCGGGAACCATGTCGTCGGCAATGAGGTTCGAGGATCACTTCGGGCCCATCGTGCCCGCCGTCGGTCCGGCGTCCGAGCCTGCGACTGACCTCGCGACGCCCACGACGGAGCACGCTTCTCGGCTGCGCGACCTGGTGGAGCAGATGCGGCTCAGCGTCGTGACGGCCACCACCGCTGCCGATCCGGCCGAGAAGGTCGAGTTGTGGGAGTCGTACCGAGCGGCGCGTGCCGAAGCGCTGGCGGTACTGGCTTCGCACTCAGCGGCTCCCGGCCCCCGCCGGCTGCGCAGCGTCTGACCGATTCACCCAGCCCCGGTGGCGCCGGCCCCGGTGGCGCCAGCGCCCGAGCCCGTCGTCACAACGCGATGGCGTCGACGGGAACCTCGGGCCCTTCGTGAGGGTCGCCAGGGCCACCGTTGTCCCCGCTCCCACCCGGTGACGTCGGCTTGAACGCCGTGGTGCGCAGTGGGATCTCCTTCAGGAACAGGCTGAGGATGAAGGCGAGCACGGCGAAGGGCACCGAGACGAGGAACACCGTCTGCAACGCGTGGCTGAAGGCCAAGATGATCGGCGCCCTCGCCGCGGGCGGCAGCTTGTAGATCTCAGCCGGGTTCACGATGATGCTCGAGCCTCTCACGACGCGGCTGGCGGAGGCCGGGAGGTGCGCCTTCGACAGCTCCGAGAAGAGCCGATTGTTGAGCACGGCGTTGAGGATCGACACGCCGAAGGCGCCCCCGATGGTGCGGAAGAAGGTGGCCGTTGAGGTTGCCGTGCCGAGTTGGTCGTAGGAGACCGAGTTCTGCACGGCCACCACGAGCACTTGCATGACCAAGCCGACGCCGAGGCCGACGACCACCATGTAGACCGAGGTGACGGCGAACGACGTCGTGATCCCGAGTCGCGACAGGAGCAGGAGGCCGACCGCCAGCACTGCGCAACCAATGATGGGGAAGATCTTGTACCTCCCCGTCCTCGTCACGAGCTGGCCACTCAAGATGAACGTGAGCAGCATGCCGCCCACCAGAGGCAGCAGCTCGAGCCCAGCGGCGGTCGGCGTGGCCCCGTGGACGGTCTGCAGGTACAGCGGTAGGTAGACGATGGCACCGAACATGGCGAAGCCCATGATGAACCCCACCCCTGACGCGGCGGTGAAGGTCCGGTTCCTGAACAGGCTCAGCGGGATCAACGGCTCGGCCGCCCGCGCCTCGATCACGCAGAAGACGACCAGCGCGGCCGCGCCGAGCACGCCGAGCCCGACGATCAGACCCGAACCCCAGGCGTACTGGGTCCCGCCCCAGGTCGTGAGAAGGATGATGGCGGTCACCCCCGACGACATGAAGGTGGTGCCGAGCCAGTCGATCTTGTGCGGGACGCGCTTGGCCGGGATGTGGAGGACCGCCGCGATGGTGAACATGGCGATGACGCCGATCGGGACGTTGATGTAGAAGATCCACCGCCACGACAGGTGCTGGGTGAACAGACCGCCCGCCAGCGGGCCGGCGACGCTGGTGATGCCGAAGACCGCACCGAAGTACCCCATGTACTTCCCGCGCTGTCGGGCCGGGATCACGTCGCCCGTGATCGCCTGCGCCCCCACCATGAGCCCACCTGCGCCCACACCCTGGATGGCCCGGGAGGCGATCAGCTCGAGCATGTTCTGGGCCAGTCCCGACAGCATCGAGCCCACCAGGAAGATGACGATGGACAGTTGGAAGAGGTTCTTGCGACCGAAGAGGTCACCGAGCTTCCCCCACAGCGGTGTGGAGATGGTCGAGGCCAGCAGGTAGGCGATCACGACCCACGACAGGTGGTTCAGCCCGTGGAGGTCGCCTGCGATGGTGGGCAGCGCCGTCGACACGATCGTCTGGTCGAGCGAGGCCAGGATCATGCCCAGCATGAGGGCCACCAGGATCACGAGGATCCGGCGGTGCTCGGCTTTGTCGAATTCGTGGTCGGCCGGGGACGGCACCGAGGCGACGGCTGTGTCAGGAGCCACGGGCGTCCTCGATGTCGCGCTCCAGCGCCGCTGCGAACCTGCCGAGGAGGGACCCGAACCGGGCCAGGTCTTCTTCGGCCCATCCCTCGAGCAGCCGGTCGAGCCAGGCCCGTCTGGCCTTCAACACGCGTTCGAGGGTCCGTCGACCGGCCGGGGTCAGGCGGATGCGCGACGCCCGACCGTCGTCGGGATCGGCGTGCCGGACCACGAGCCCGTCGCGTTCGAGCTGTTGGATCTTGCGGGTCACGGTGGGGGCGTCGACGTCGAGCATCTCGGCCAGGGCCGTCACCCGGATGGCATCACCGTGGACATAGAGCTTGTAGAGGGCAGCCGCGCCGGCCCGGTCGAGCCGAACGCCCGCCGATTGCAGCAGGCGCTCGTGCACGCGCACCTGGCTGATGGATCGGGCCACCACCTGCAGGCTCGCCTGGATCTGGTCGACCGCCACGTCGAGGCTCGACGACCTGGCTCCCCCTGTCGGCACCGAAGCGCCCTGCGGCAACGTATTTGCTTGCGGCATGTAACTAGTTTGCCACGACCCCGCCCCCCTGGCAAAGCGACACGTCCCCAACAACGGCACGATCGACCCCTCCCGGGCCGGCGGTCGGCGGGACCCGGGGAGGTCGAGTCGGCACCCGTCGCTGTCCGGGCGCCGGTTGCGCGGGGCGGGGACCGCCACCCGGCGACGGGGCCCGGTGATGCCTGAGACCCCACGACCGGGGGCGACCCGGGGCCCAACGGGTGGGTCGCCGGCGTTTTTCGATAGAATGACCGGGAGCCGTCACCTCGGGCGCCAATTTGGGGCCACATGCCTCGGTCCGTTCCCGGCGTGGGGTGCTCTGGAGCCCCAACCAAACCGACAAGAGAAACGAACGACCACGACCACCAGGACGATCGGGATGAGCCGGTGGTCCCGAACGACGCATGATCGAACCGAGCGCGCAGTTGCTGTGCTTCGCGTGACCGCAGTATCCGGTGCGATCCCCGTCGCAGTACACATGCAATGACCGCAGCGACCGTCCCACTCCCCCGGGGCTGCGGAGATATCACAGGACAGGGCGCCCACACCCGGGTGCCGAATCGCCGGCGTAATGCGACGGTGACCAGAAGGAGACGTCGATGGCGATGAAGCGTGGGGATGGCGACGACGCCGACCTCGTCAAGCTCTACCTGAGGGACATCGGGCGGTATCCGCTGCTCACCAAGGATGACGAAGCCCGGCTGGCCCAAGCCATCGAGGCCGGCCACGAGGCCGCCGCCGCGCTCGCCGATCCCAACACCAAGCCCACGCCGGCCAAGAAGCGCGAGCTCAAGCGGGTCCAATGTGCCGCCGCCGCGGCCCAGCAGACCTTCGTGTCGTCGAACCTCCGTCTGGTGGTGTCGATCGCCAAGAAGTACCAGGCGTCGGGGCTCCCCCTCCTCGACCTGGTCCAGGAAGGGAACCTGGGGCTCATCCACGCCGTGGAGAAGTTCGACTGGCGCAAGGGCTTCAAGTTCTCCACCTACGCGACGTGGTGGATCCGCCAGGCGATCACCCGGGGCATCGCCAACACCGGGCGCACCATCCGCCTGCCAGTGCACGCCGGCGACATGTTGAGCGCGGTGCAGAAGGCCCAGGGCTTCTTGGAGTCGAAGCTGGGCCGCCAGCCCACCGTGGACGAGCTGGCCCTGGAGACCACCTTGTCGTACGAGACGCTGACCGACGTCCTGCGTTGGCGGTCCGAGCCCCTCTCGCTTTCCGAGCCCCTGCGCGAAGACGGGGATGCCGACCTCGGTGACGTGGTGGCCGATGTCAACGCCACGTCACCGTTCGACCACGCCGCCGAGGCCCTGCTCGTCGACGAGATCAACGAGCTTCTGGCCCCTCTCGACGACCGCGAGGCGAGCATCCTGCGCCTGCGCTTCGGACTCGACCGGGGAGAGCCGCGCACCCTGGAGGAGGTTGGACAGCACTTCAACCTGACCCGGGAGCGGATCCGCCAGATCGAGGCCAGAGCCATGTCCAAGCTCCGCCACCCGTCTTCGGACACCGGTGCTCGCGACCTCCTGACCGGCTAGGGCCGATCGTCACACGCCCTCGGCGCGTCGTGGGCGGTGAGATGGTGCAATCCCGTCGACGCAGTCGCGATCCGGGCTGAAGGGAGCCTCGCCCATGTCGCTGCGTATCCGCCACGCCACCAGCCCGGCGAAGCCCGGGCCATCCCGGGACCGGCCCCCGGCTCCCGCACCTCCCCCGCCGCCTCGTTGGCGCGCCTGGCTCCTTCCGATCGGGCTGCTGCTCACCATCCTCCTGCTGTTCGCGCCGGGCCGGTCCTCCACGCCCACGCAGAGCTTCGACTATTCGAAGTTCCTCGCCCAGGTCGATGCGGGCAAGGTCCGCACGGCATCGATCAACCCCAGCGGCGGCGTCACCGGAGCGCTCAAGAAGGGGGGCAACTACACGAGTCAGATCCCGGTCGTCATCAACGACACGTCGCTGGCGCCCACACTGAAGGCACACGGGGTGACCTTGACCGGCGTCGCCTCGACGTCGAGCGTGCTCTTGGACCTGCTGTCGTTCTTACCCTTTGTCCTTCTCATAGGGCTCTTCCTGTGGCTCGGGCGCAGCACCCGGAAGCAGCTGGCCGGCGGGATCATGGGCTTCGGGGGGTCGAAGGCCAAGGTCTACGACGAGTCTCGACCGTCGACCCGGTTCACCGACGTCGCCGGCTACGAAGGAGCCAAGCGCGAGGTCGTGGAGGTCGTGGACTTCCTGAAGAACCCCGAGCGCTACGCCCGCGCCGGTGCGGTGGGCCCTCGTGGGGTCCTCATGGTGGGACCCCCGGGGACGGGCAAGACCCTCATGGCCAGGGCCGTGGCCGGTGAGGCCGAGGTCCCGTTCCTGGCCCTTACCGGTTCGAGCTTTGTGGAGATGTTCGTCGGGGTCGGTGCCTCTCGCGTCCGGGACCTCTTCGCCGATGCACGCAAGCGAGCCCCGTCCATCGTGTTCATCGACGAGATCGACGCCATCGGCCAGCGCCGAGGGGGGTCGATCGTGTCCAACGACGAGCGGGAACAGACCCTCAATCAGCTCCTGGCGGAGATGGACGGCTTCGACTCCCAGACCGGGGTGGTCGTCATCGCCGCCACCAACCGCCCCGAGATCCTCGACCCGGCACTGCTGCGGCCGGGGCGCTTCGACCGCGAAGTCGAGATCCCCCTTCCCAACCAGGCCGAGCGGTCCGCCATCCTGGCGGTGCACGTCAAGCAGAAGCACCTCGCCAAGGACGTCGACCTCGACGCCGTGGCGCGCGCCACCCCGGGGTTCTCCGGCGCGGACCTGGCCAACCTGATCAACGAGGCCGCCATCGTGGCGGTGAGAAACGACCGGGAGGTCATCTCCCCACTGGACATCGACGAAGCCCGGGACCGCATCATCCTGGGCCGGCGCGACGCGTCGAACGCGTTGCTTCCCGAGGAGAAGCACGCCGTGGCGGTCCACGAGTCGGGACACGCGCTGGTGGCGCTTCTCTCCGAGCACGCCGATCCGGTGGCCAAGGTCACGATCCTGCCGTCGGGTCGGGCCCTCGGGGTCACCGAACAGCTCCCCGTGGACGAACGCCACCTGTACGCTGAGAGCTACCTGCACGACTCTCTCGCCGTCCGCCTGGGAGGCCGCGCCGCTGAGGTCCTCGTGCTGGGCGAAGGATCGACGGGGGCCGCCAACGACCTGGCGGGGGCGACCGACCTGGCCATCAGGATGGTGCGGGAATGGGGGCTCTCGGCACGGCTGGGCCCCGTCGGCTACGGATCCGAGAGCCCGCAGTATCTCGGTGGCTCTGCCCTGGGCCAGGGACGCCCGTACGCGGAAGCCACGCAGCGGGCCATCGACGAAGAGGTCAGCCGCCTGCTCCTGGAGGCCGAAGAACGAGCCCGGGCGTTGCTCACCGAGAACCGAACCGCGCTCGACTGGGTCGTGGGAGTCCTGCTCGAGAAGGAGACCATCAGCGGCCAGGAGCTCATGGACGCCGTGCGGGCGTCGCGCGCCCCCAGCCCGGACGTGGCACAGAGGCCGGCGTGAGCGCGGCTTCGTCCTGTCACGCGCCTCGCTGACCGAACGGCTCGTGGCGCACGCAGAGGCGCTCCGCGAGTTCGCCCGGCGGAGCTTCGCGTCGGAGCGAAGAATCCCTGGAATCGATCACCGCACTGCCGCACCTGCGCTGAGTCGACGATCGCGTCGCGTCCCGGACGCGGCAAAGGAGCCGACACCAAAGGGGGCCCTTTAGGTGCCGACTCCTTCACCTCACCGAAGGAGGACAAGGACAAGGAGCGAACCTCGCCCTCCTTCTGGGCGACCCGTCAAGTTGGCCGGAACGGTCGGAGGGCCCACCGTGTGATCGCCAGCGACACGCCAAGCCGTCGGACAAGGTCTCGCATGTTGCCCACGTCTCTCCTTCCCGTCTCAGTAGCTGCCGCTACCCCAAAGGATACGGATGGGACGTGAACGGCAGGGGTCCGCGATATGACGGCTGCGTGAACGAGAGCAGGCCATGGCGCGGTTCGACGCGTGGGCTTCGACGTGTGGGCTTCGACGCGCTGACATCGGAGGTGCGCGGCCCGCGACCCGCGGCGCCCGCACACTGGTGGGACGGTTCCCCGGGACCGGGCCTATCTGTTGATGCGGTCCTTCGCCCCTGCGATCCGCAGGATCCTCGCCTGGGTGTCGAGCCATTGACCCGTGCGGACCAGCTCTCGCTCACGCGGGGCATGATCTCCGTCGGGCCCGTCGGTAATGACACCACATCGACGACACACGGCCATCCGTCCGTTGGTCTCGGGACGATGATGCTCGTCGAGGCGACTGCCCATCTCCTGCTGCTCAGGTGAAGCCATTGTTTCTCCCGGTCCGTCGCGCCGTCGCCGGCCTCGGGACCAACAGGACCGCGGTGCACTCGAGGTGAGTGCTCCGCCCCTCATCCACACATTAGGGCCCAGAACCCGCCGACTACCCCGATCCCCCTGATCGGTCACGGTTTGGGGTCTTTCGCCCCCGGATCGACGGGCGGGCCCCGGTACGGGCCGGGGTCCACGGGCCGGCTCCGGTGACCCCTGACAGCGTCGTCAGGTATCGGCCATACTGGGCACGAGGAGGCGGGCGAGTGACGGTCATCATCGACTCGGACCAGCACCTGTACGAGAGTCGGACGCTGTGGGCGGAGCACGTCGATCCCACCTTCAGGCACGAGGCGCTCGCCATCGTCGACGACGAGCTCGGCTACCCCTGGCTCACGTGGCGTGGACAACGCCTCGATGTGGCGGACGTGCAGATTCCCGGTGACACCGCCGTCCTCGGTCGCCATCGGCAACGCCTGCGCGAGCGCCTGGGCCCGGAGTACCGCTACGACGAGGAACTTCCGGCTCATTATTGGGACCCGGCGGCCCGGGTGAAGCATCTGGACACAATGGGCCTCGACGAGGCGGTGGTGTTCCCGAATTTCGGGCTGCTGTGGGAGCGCCGTCTCTCCGGGTCGATGCCCGCACTGACTGCCAACATGGCCGCCTGGAACCGCTGGTGTGCCACCGTGGTCTCGGAGGGAAAGGGCCGGCTCCATCCCGTGGCCCACCTGACGCTTCGCGACCCCGGGTGGCTCGAAGCCCAACTGGCCGAGCTCGCGGCCGGTGGGGTCCACCTGGCCATGATCGCCCCGGCTGCGGTCAACGGGCGCCCCCTGTCGCATCCCGACCACGATCGGCTGTGGACGGCCTTCGTCGACCACGCCGTCACACCGGTGTTCCACGTGGCCGACCAACCGCGCGTCCTCGACGAAGCCTTCTATACCGACCCCGACGACAGCTTCGTGCCCGTGCTCGAGTCGGTCTTCTTGTGGGTGCAGCCGGCAGTCGCGGTGACCGACCTCATCGTCAACGGCACCTTGGCGCGGCATCCGGGCCTGCGCATCGGGATCGTGGAGCTGTCGTCGATCTGGGTGCCCCAGTACCTCATGATGCTCGATGGCGGATGGAGCTTCACCACTGCGCTCAACGGGCGGCCGCTGGCACCGCTGGAGCTCAGACCCAGCGAGTACTTCCACCGTCAGGTGCGCGTCGCATCGTTCTCGTACGAACAGCCCGCACGGCTCGAGGCCAAATCCGGCGACCTGTTCATGTGCTGCAGCGATTTCCCCCACTCCGAGGGGACGGCGACGCCCATCGAGGACTATGCCCGGATCGGCTGCCGTCCCGAGCAGGCGGCGGGGCTCTTCCACGGCAACGTGACGACGCTGCTCACGAACTGACCGCCGCCGGGCGCCGACCGCCGTGCATCGCGGTCTTGAGCGCCAATGCGACAGTTCCACTCCGGCCGAGCGCCCCCGTCCTGCGGTGTTCCCTGGGCCACGGCGGCACCGCCGGATTACGGTGAGACCCGCATGCCCGTACGGTTGGATGCCGATGTGTGTGTGGTGGGGGCGGGGTACGCCGGGCTCTCAGCTGCCTTGGCCCTGCACCACAACGGCAGGTCGGTCGTCGTCCTCGAGGCGCGCGACCGGGTCGGGGGCCGGATCTGGACGCACCACCTGGCCGACGGCTCCGCCGTGGACAGAGGAGGGGCCTGGCTGGCCCCGAGACACGACGCGATCTTCGGGCTCGCCCACGACTTCGGGGTCCCCACCTACAAGACGTGGGTGAAAGGCGCCCACCTTCTCGTGGACTCCGACCGGCTGCTTCGCTACAAGGGGCTCATCCCGAAGATCAGCCCTCTGGCCGTCGTTTCGATCGCCCTGGCGCAGGCCAGGCTGGACCGAGCTTCGAAGCGCGTCCCCATCGACGCCCCGTGGACGGCAAGACGAGCGTCGGAGTGGGACTCACGCTCGGTGGCCTGGTGGTTCGGGCGCTCCGGGGTCCGGACCGCACTGGGGCGCGACCTGTTCGACATGGCGGTGCGCGGCCTCTTCACCGGGCCCCTGGACGAGACGTCGTATCTGCATCTGCTCTTTCTCGTCCGGGCCCACGGAAGCATCAACACGCTCTTCTCGATCAAGGGTGGATCGCAGGAGAACATGGTCGAAGGCGGCGCGGGGTTGATCGCGCAACGTATCGCCGCGTCCCTGGGAGACGCGGTGCGCCTGGCCCAGCCCGTTCGCTCTGTCACCCAGCACCACGACCGTGTCGAGGTGGCGACGAGCGAGGTCTCGGTGTCAGCTCGGCACGCCGTCGTCTGCGTGCCGCCGGTGCTCGCGCTCGACATCGCCTTCGACCCGGCCCTGCCCGAGGACCGCAGAGTCCTCTACACGAGAGCGGTGGCGGGACCTGAGTCAAAGACCCTCGTCGTCTACGACGAGCCTTTCTGGCGGGACGACGGCTTCAGTGGGCAGAGTGCGGGTCCCGGTTCGACCGCCGAGGTGACACTCGACGCCTCGCCGGCGCCGGGAACACCCGGGGTCCTCGCCTCGTTCACCTTCGGGTCTGTGGCCGAGCGAGTCGCTCAGCTCGAGCCCGGCGAGCGCCGGCGCGCCGTGCTCGACGCGCTGACCGCCAGATTCGGGCCGCGCGCGGCGACGTGTGCGGAGTTCATCGAGACGCCGTGGTGGACCGAGAAGTGGACGCGCGGCTGTTCCATGGCGCACTTCCCCCCGGGCCTCCTCACCCGGTACGGGCCGCTGCTCCGTCAGCCCTTCGGGCGGGTGCACTGGGCGGGCACCGAGACCTCGACACGCTCCCACGGGGCCATCGACGGCGCCGTGCTGTCCGGCCAGCGGGCTGCCCGAGAGATCCTCGATGGCGGCTCGTGATCGGCCCGTGACCTCGTGTCATGACAGGGTGCCAGGGCGTCATGCTAGGGTGACACCCCGCTGGTCATCCCGATTTTTCAGGGGCGCGCCATTTCGAATGGCGCCTCGTGGGGGGTGCGGGGGCAGCTACGCGACGGGGCGTGGGGACCGCCCGCCAAGGTCCCTACGCCCCGGTCGCGCTTCGGTAGACCGCACCGGGGCCCGTCCATGGAGCTCCGCTCGGCGCCGGGGAGGCGATCCCGAGGTCGGAACCGGTGTCCGACGTGGGAGCCGCCAGGCCTTGTGACCTTGGGGGGCAAGGGCCTGGCGGTTCCCGCGTCGCTCTGGGCAGCCCGAGAGGGGCCACGCAGGCTTCCTGACGGGCAAATCATGGCTCGACGTTGCCCCCGACGCCATCCTCAACAATGATGAGCACCGGCATCTGTCGCACCGGCAGGGGCCCCTGACACCGTGCCAGGCGGCCCAGCCATTCCGTCGGCGCCATGTAGCGTATGACGGCCTCGAGATGCGGGAACCGACCCCAGGCGGTCGGGCTCCGGACCGGTCAGTGGAGGAGTACCTCGCATGGCGCCGAGCGGCACACACACTGTTGTGAGGGCAGGCACGCGTGGATGATGGACCCCAAGAAGGCGTTCCCTCATTAGCCGAGGACCAACAGCGCCTCACACGGTCTCGGATCAGGCGGGCCGCCATGGAGGTCGTGGCCCGCCGCGGTTTCGACGCCACCGTCGACGAGATCGCCAAGGTGTCGGGCGTGAGCCCGCGCACCATCTTCCGCCACTACTCGAGTCACGATCTGTTGATCGTGACCACGGTCAAGGACATGTGTGAGGCCTGTGGGCGTCGCCCGATCCAGGGCCTGACTCCCCCGACCGAGGACCTCGACCGCTGGATCGAAGGGCTGGCGCTCACGATCCACACCAGGAACGCCGAGATCCTGGGTGACGCCTTCTGGGACATCCACGCCCCGCGTCAACACGCCTCGGACGCGTTCTCCGAGTTGGACGCCTTCCGACGGGAGTACCGGGTTCGGGGTGTGCGGCATCTGGCGAACCTGGCGTGGAAGACCGCAGGAGGAAAGGGCGAGCCACCGGAATCCTTGAAGTTGGCGTTCGCCCTCAACTTCTCGGCCTTCACCACCCAGGCACTCATGGTCGACTTCGACCAGACGCCCAGCCAGATCGGGGCGTTCACCGCCGATGTCTTGAAAATGCTCCTGCGGCGAGCCATCGACGCGCAGGCTCCCTCCGAGGGCAACGGTGACAGCCAGAGCACAACGGATGCCGACGGTACCGAGGGATGCTGAACAGGTTGGGCCACGTTCGGCTCACCGTTCGTGCATCGACCAGAGCAGCCCTACCCGGTCGTCACTGGCCTTGACATTGGCGGATCGCTCGGTGCTCGAGTTTGGTCAGCTCCGCCAGGCCTGATTTCGTGGGGTGGATGCCATCGGACTCGAGCCACTGGGCCCTGCGGAATTCGATGTCCCCCCAGTCAAGAGAGTGGAAGTTGGGGTGTGAGGCCACCGCGCTGGCGATGGCCCCGTCGATCTCTGTGGCAATGGCACCGGCCTTGGGGTTCACCGTCACGAACACGACACAACGCTGAGCCTGCACCGCGTTGACCTCGTTGGCGAAGTCCGCAGCCCAATTCGGGTTCGACGGCTCGGGCAGCGCGTCGTTCGTCCCGAGTTCGATCACCCAGTCCCATGGTTGGCCGTCACCAGCGATCTGTTGGATGTTCGCCAGGTGGTCGGCCATCGTGGTCTTGCCGACAGCGTCGATGTAGAGGTGGTAGTCGTGCAGCGCGTGTATGAGGTCGGTTCTCCCGAGCGCGGTGATCGAGTCCCCGATGATCGCCACGTTCCCGTCTGGGTTCGGAACCTCGGGGCTCGTCGACGAAGGGCTGGCAGTCGGGCTGGTCGTGGAAGGGCTCGTATCCCCCGGACTTCCGACGGCCGTGGCCGGGGAAATGGTGGTGGTCGATCCCAGAGGGGGGGCGCTCGTCGGCGAGGAAGGAGCCGCATCGGTATCGGGCGGGAAGGAAGCCGACGGAACGGTCCCACTCGTCGAGGCGCGCTCGCTCCCCGAGTTGCTCAGCTCCAGGGCCCCCACGATGGCCAGGACGATGACCGCTGCGGCGACGGCCAGTCCGATCACCTTGGCACGCCTGCCGATCGGCTTGGGCGGCGCGGCACGAGGGGGAGGAGGGGGGATCGGCGCCACGGTCCGGGCGGGCTCGTAGACGAACGGGGTGATCACCGAGGGAAGATCGCTCCAGGCGACTCCGTTCCAAAAACGCCGCTTGCCCGTGTTCCGGTCTCGGTACCAACCCTCCTTGCGCGGGGGCGTACCACCGCCGGGCCCGCTCGGTGTTCCTTGCTCGGTCATCGAGGTTGCCCTCGCCTCCAACGGTGTCCCCCGAGCCACGAGCGGCGTGGTCGGCGCTTTGAATCCTGTCCAACCTCGGGCACACCGTGAGTGGCCGTTGCCCGTTTGCAGGACCGGCTCGCGGCCATCGATGGGTCAGGATGCCAGTCATCTCGGTCCACAGGGGCCCCCGCCAAATCGACAAAGCTGCACCACGCCAACAACCCGACTCGCACAAGAATGTATCCCACTGCAACCGGTCATCCCAAACGCTTGATACCTCGACGACGAGTGCCATGGGTCACGGTGAGATACGTGGCCCGGGGCGGCCGCAACGAGCGTGAAGGCTGCACCGGACGCGGCGACAACGAGCGACCGTCGGGCTCACGTCGTAAGATCAGCGGCCGCGAAAGGAGGGCCGATGCTGCTCGACGGGTTCAACCACGTGGCGGTGCTCACCAGTGACACGGACCGACTCCTTGCGTTCTACCGCGACGTGTTCGATGCCGAGGTGGAGGACCAGGAGCAGGGCGGCCCGGGTGTCCGTCTTACGTTCATCCGTGTCGGAGAAGGCGCCGAATTGAACGTGTTCGAGGTCGCCGGGAACGCCGAGGCCCAGCGTCAGACTCCGATGTTCGGGCGTGGCCGAATCGATCACCTCGGGCTTCAGGCTGCCTCGCTCGAGGCCTTCGAGGAGATCCGAAACCGGCTCATGGCACGCGGCGCGGCCGACGAATTCGTGACCGATTTCGGCCAGGTCCTCAGCATCTTCTTCCGCGACCCTGATGGCCTCGAGGGTGAGGTGTGCGTGGCAAACCCCGACGCCGTGCCGGGAGCGATGAACCCGCCCGGAACTCCCGCGGCCCGATACTGCCCGGGCTGACCGAACCGGCGTCACAGCTCGTCGAACGACGCTCTGCACCGATCACTCCCCGCCGCGCCTACCTTGTGGGAGGTGGGCAGTCAGTTCCACTTCCACGCCGACACCTATCTCGCTGCGGTCCGTTCCCAACTTCCCCGCTACGACGACCTGCAACGCGCCATTGCACAGGCCACCGCCGCGATCGATGCCCGGGCCATCCTGGACCTCGGGACCGGGACCGGGACGACCGCCGCGCACGCCTTGGAGATCCACCCATCGGCCGAGCTCACCGGCCTCGACATCAGCCCTGAGATGCTCGAACTGGCGAGGCTCACCGTCCCCACCGCCACCCTCCTCGTCCGGAGGCTCGAGGACCCGCTCCCCGCGGGACCCTTCGACCTGGTGATCTCGGCCCTCGCCATCCATCACCTCGACGGGCCCGGCAAGGCCGACCTCTTCCGGCGGGTCGAGGCGGTGCTGCGGACCGGCGGGCGGTTCGTGTTCGGGGATGTGATCGTGCCCCCGGACCCTGACGACGCGGTGACACCCATCAACGCTGCGCACGACCACCCCAGTGCCCTGGCAGACCAATTCCGATGGCTTACGGCTGCCGGCCTCCGGTCAACGGTCGTCTGGAGTGCCAAGGACCTGGCGGTGGTTGTCGCCGACAGAGTCGAGAGCTGAGACGCCGGGTCGAGAGCTGAGACGCCGGGCGCGATCGTCACGAAGGCGGCGCGAAGAACTCCAGGGCGATGTTGTCCGGGTCGCGGAATGACAAACCCGATCCGTACGGAGCGTCGACGATACCCCCGTTGGCGATGCCGAGTTCGTCCAGTCGCGCCTTCCACTGCTCGAGCTCACCTCGATTGCTGCAGGCAAAGGCCAGGTGGTCGAGCCCCAGACGACGCTCGTCGAAAACAGCGGCGTCTGCCGGGTCGGGGAACTGGTGCAGACCCACCAGCGTTTGGCCACCGACGAGCCAGACGACGTGACGAAACGGGCCGGTGTCCTCGTCCATGACGGGCTTGGCACCGATCAACTGCTCATACCACGGAACGCTCCGAGCAAGATCGCTGACCGTGAGAGCAACATGGGTGATGGTCGGGAACTCGGGCACACACGCCTCCTCGGGTCCGATGAACGGGCCGACCGTAATCCAGATTCTCGCCCGTCACCCGAGATTCCAGGCGCCCCGTTCGAGCATCCCGACGGGCCGATTCGGCCGAAGGTCATGGCGAGCGTCTCCATCGGCCGACCGGGGGCCACGCGCGGGGCCAACCCGGTCTGATGGCGTCCTACAGTGGTCCCGTGAGTGAGCCCAGGTCACAACGCCCTTTCTCGATCCTCTCCCCCATCGGGTGGCGGGTGGGCGGAAGAAGATGCTTGCCTGGTGCGGTGCGGAATCTGATCCACCGGCGCCGGCTGGCGCGGAGTGCGGTTCTCGTGAGCTGTGTCCTGCTCGTGCCCACCCTCGAGCTCGCAACGACGACCGCCGCGATGGCAGCGGGATACCCCGACGTCGCGGCGGAGCCCGTCGCGTTCGGCGACGCGGGCTTCTTCGGATCGATGGCCGGCGTGCAGCTCAACGCGCCTGTGGTCGGCATGGCCGCCACGACCGACGCCAAGGGCTACTGGCTCGTCGCCTCCGACGGCGGGGTCTTCAGCTTCGGCGACGCCGGCTCGTACGGGTCGATGGGGGGACAGAGACTGACCGAGCCCGTCGTCGGGATGGCCCCCACTGCTGATGGAAGGGGCTACTGGCTCGTCGCCTCCGACGGCGGGGTCTTCAGCTTCGGAGACGCCCCGTTCTTCGGGTCGATGGGAGCCGTCCACCTCGATGCCCCGATCGTGGGCATCGCGGCCACCCCGAGCGGAAGGGGCTACTGGCTCGTCGCCTCCGACGGCGGGGTCTTCAGCTTCGGCGACGCCGGCTTCTTCGGCTCCATGGGCGCCCAGAGACTGACCGAGCCGGTGCTCGGCATGGCCGGCGTGCCCGGTGGAGGGGGCTACTGGCTCGTCGCCTCCGACGGCGGGGTCTTCAGCTTCGGAGACGCCCCGTTCTTCGGGTCGATGGGAGCCGTCCACCTCAACGCCCCCGTGGTCGACATGGCTGCCACCCCGTCGGGCCACGGGTACTGGCTGGCCTCGGCAGACGGCGGCGTGTTCAGCTTCGGCGATGCCGGCTTCTTCGGCTCGATGGGCGCTCAGACGCTCACGAGCCCGATCACGGCCCTCGCCGCGACGCCCGACGGCGGCGGCTACTGGCTCCTGCCCAGCACCCAGAGCCCTTCGACAACCCTTGCACCCGGCGCCAGCGGACCTGCGGTGACCGCGCTCCAGCAACGACTCTCCTCCCTCGGCTACTGGCTCGGGACTCCTGACGGCGCCTTCGGCGACACCACCGAGCAGGCCGTCTACGCCCTCCAGAAGGCGGCGGGCCTTCCCCGGAACGGCGTCGTCGGGCCCGCCACACAGGCCGCACTGGCGGAGGGTGTCGTCCCGCAACCCCGGAGCACGTCCGGCTATGTGGTCGAGGTCGACCTCGAAGACGATCTGATGATGTTTGTGACGAACGGGAAGCTCGACTGGGTGCTCAACACATCCACCGGTGGCGGGTACACCTACACACAAGACGGGGTCACATCTGTCGCGGTGACCCCTGTGGGGCACTTCCAGATCTACCGGCAGGTCAACGGCCTCGTGGTCGACTCGCTCGGGCAACTGTGGCGGCCCAAGTTCTTCGACGCCGGCTTCGCCATCCACGGCGACACCTCCGTGCCTCCCTTCCCCGTCTCCCACGGCTGCGCCCGGGTGAGCAATGCGGCCATCGATTGGATCTGGGCCAACAACCTCCTGCCGATCGGGACCGCCGTCTGGGTCTATTGACCAGATCGCAGAGCGGTTCCCTGATTTGCCAGGACCCGTAGACAGCCCTCGCCGGCCCAGAAGGGCGCGATGGGGAGATAGCGGGGGATCACGATCGAGGGGACCGAGCGGTATCACCTCGACGCGATGGGGCTCTTCTCCTTGTGCGTCCCGGGTCCCCCGACGAGGTCACGAGAAGCTCGCGTCCCGGTCAGCTGTCTCGGCGCTCACGCTCGCAACGATCGAACGGCGAACGCGAGGCCAGGAAAGGGCTCTCGATGTCTGGAAGGCTGCCCATCTCGACGGCGTGTTGCGTGGCCGCGGTGTCGATCGCCCTACTCGTCGCCCTGCCGAGCGGGCCGGCGGTGGGGACGGCATCCTCGATCGGCACGTCGTCGACGACGAGCGTCGCAGGCCTCACGTCGACGGCCTCCACGAGCTCGACGTCCACCTCGTCCACGACGGATAGAAGCTCCTCGTCAGGAGCGCAGGAGGCTGCGGCCACCATGGATTCCTCTTCGCAACTCGCCTTCACCGGCGCTGGAGCCCTGCCCTGGCTGATCGTCGTAGGAGGGCTGCTCGTCGTCGGGGCCACGCTGGCGCGCCGATCTATCGCTCGTCTCGCGACACGACGCCCACGCGGCCCCGGGGCGTGAGGGACTGCATCTCGGCCCGCCGATCGACGGAACCGACGACGTGTGGAACTGGGAGTCGAGCCACTGTCGCAACTCGATCCCGGACAGACAGCTGGATCCCCGTTCGTGCAGGCTACCGACATCCGACATTGGATGCGTCGGAGTTCACGCGGGTGGCGCCGTCGGTCGTGACCGGGATCAGGATCGAGTACACCGCCGCAGACCGTCCGGGGATGGGGTGCTGTGGCCTGAAGCTGGTCGCGCCGGTGAAGGCGGAGGCCGACGAGCTCATGTCGATCTGGCAGGTGGGCGTCGCCCGGGAACCCCCGAGGTTGGCCACCTGCAGCTCCACAACGACCTGGCTCGAGCCGATCGGTGTGATCCGCTCGATGGTGCCTTGAAAGTTAGGGCCGATGTTCCCGATGACGACAAACGCGACGACGCCGGCCACGACCACGGCTGCGACCGCGAGCACCGTCAGGAGCAGGGATGTCTCGGTGACAATGACGCTCGGACGATGAGGCTCTGAGCGTGACCACTGCCCCCGCGGTCTGGGTGGAGCGGAGATGGCCATGTGCTCCTCTCTCGGGGGCCCATCGCATCTCTGTCCTGGGCCCTCTTGGCCTTGGCTCTTGCTCCTATGGTGAGCGACCCGCAAGCCTCCACCCAGGGTCTTTGGTCCACTCTTGGCACGAATCGAGCGCAGCGTCGTCTCGGGGGACAGAAGGACGGCCACTCGCCGCGGCGTCTCTCGCACGACAACACGCCACCCCACTTGTAGCCCAGGAACCGGCCCACAAGAGGCCCTCCCGCGACAATCCCAAGAATGACGACCAGGGAGGAAACAACCGGCCGAGGCACGCGGACATAGTGGCTCGCCACTGATGGCGCACTCTGGGGCCCTTCGGATTCGACCACCGTGAGGGATAGCCTGACATGAGAGGCGAGCCCTACTGCACTCCCCGCAGGACCCTGGCAATCTCCCCGCTACCGAGCGGCACCGGTCCCCGTGGTCGACGCGACCCAGTGGCCGGACGCGTACTCGTAGGGCAGCGTGGCCTGCGGTGTGGTCACGGGGACCTCTTCACCCCAACCGGTGAAGCTGATCGATGTCGACCAGGGCTGGCCTCCGTCTCGCCCCCCGGCGAGATAGGCATGAGGAAGCTTGGAGCGTGGATCGACGTCGAGGCGGGCCGAACCCGTCACGACCTGGTTGCGCGATCCCGGGGGGATCTGCCCGGTGATCCTCAGCAGGGGAACCTCGGGCCCGCCGTGTCTGGCTGAGGTTGCGCGCGGGGCGATGAGCACCTGCGCCAATGCCGTCTCGGTGGTGAGCCCTTCCACGATCGAGGAGTACGGGCCATCGGACTGCTGGAGTGAGATCCAGGACCCGGCGGCCTTCGACGCCACCGTGGCGGGGAGCCCGAGCAGGTCGCGCAGCGCCGCTGCGTCACCCCGGAAGTACACCTCCTGACCGACGAGCATCGCGCTGAAATGTGCTTCGCCGACCGACCCCGACTGCGTTCCCGAGGTGGGCTCCACGTCGCCCACGATGGTCTGGCGCAGCTCGCCGATCTGCCACGTGGCGCGGTAATGGAAGCTGGTAGCCGTCGATGCGGCTCCCAGCGAAGCTCGGAGCAGCTGCGAGGGAGTCGGCGGATGTGGTTTCGTCGTCCCGGTGGCTGCGAGCGCGATCTCCGCACCGATGGCGACCACGATCGCCAGGGTCACCACGGTGACCACGCGCGACGTCCGGCGGCGGTCCCGGATCAGTGCCGAGCCGTCGGTCAGCTCCTCCCGGCCACGTGCCCGCCTCGTCACGGGCACCTTCTCCCCACCCGCGGGCATCGACACTCCACACAGCGTAGAGCGACGCGGGTGGCGCGCTGGCGCGAGGCACCGGCGCCTGGTGGGCGCCCACCTCGATGAAGTTGACCCTGTTGCCTTCAGGGTGGGCGACGCGGTCCTCGCACCGAGGCCGGGCCTCCCTCTAGGCTCGCTCTCGTGCGCAGATAGTCGAACGCCTGCCAGATCATCCACTGCATTTCTGCCGGGAGGTTCGACATGTCTGCCTTGCCCCTCGACGGCCGCCTGGCCGTTGTCACCGGTGCCAACCACGGGATCGGAGCCGCCACCGCGGAGCAGCTGGCCCGTATGGGCGCCGACGTCCTCGTCACCTACTTCCGTCTCCCCGCACAGAACGCCGGCGCAGCACCCACGGCGTATGCCACGTGCCGGGCCCAAGACGCTGCTGCCGTCGTACGGTCTATCGAGCAGCTCCGCAGACGATGTCTGACGATGGAGATCGACCTCACCGATCCCGGCTCTCCCCGACAGCTCTTCGACGCTGCCGAACGACACCTCGGCACCGTCAGCATCCTGATCAACAACGCCAGCGCGTGGCGCCAGGACACCTTCGCGGCAAAGACCGAGGACCCGTTCAACCGACAGATGTCACCGGTGTCCGCTGACACGTTCGACGCCCAGTTCCTGGTGGATGCCCGAGCCGGCGCCCTGCTCATCGCCGAGCTCGCTCGACGCCTTCGTCAGAGGCGGGCGGGGTGGGGACGGATCATCGCACTGGCCTCCGGCTCGTCATCGGGCTTCCCGAACGAGGTCTCCTACGGCGCGGCCAAGGCGGCCCTCGCGAACTACGTGATGTCGGCGGCGACCGAGCTGGCCCCCGACGGGATCACTGCCAACGTCGTCTACCCGCCGGTCACCGACACCGGTTGGGTCGACGACGAAGTGCGGCACCACGTCGGCCGACAAGGCTCTCGTGTCGCTCAACCCGGCGAGGTGGCCGAGGTGATCGGCTGGCTCTGCACAGATGCTGCTCGGTTGATCACGGGGAACTCCATACGTCTTCGGTAGTGACCATGCTCACAGCGGCCCCGACATGATCAAGCCCCGTCCATTTCCCAGCAGTAGGTGAAGTCCCCTCGATAGGAGCCGTCGTAGCGTCCGAACCGGCGCACCAGGAAGTGGGGGTTGCCTTCGCCAACGGTCCGGTAGCAGATGCCGAGCGGCCCGGAGGCTTCGAAGCCGAAACGACTGTAGAAACCGGGGGCGCCGAGCAGGACGGCCAGCGGGAGTGCCGCCTCTTCGGCGCGACGGAGGAGCTCGGTCATCAAGGCGGAGCCGATCCCGGCACCTTGACGAGAGGGGGACACCGCCAGGGGTGCCACCGCGACCACTGCACGACCTCCGAGGTCACCCCAGGCTGCCAGCACGTGTCCGACAATCACTCCATCGTCGACGGCGACAAGATCGAGGTCGAGTGGCGTCGCGCCCAGCTCCCACGTCGAGACGACGATCTCAACTTCCTCGCGCCCGTCGTGGTCGACGCTCGAGAACGCGTCGAGGACGAGCTCGAGGATGGCATCTCGATCTCGAGGCACCGAGGTGCGGACGACCACTCCGTTTGGCATCCGGCCATCATCGCCCGTTACACCGTACCGATCCGGCGATTCCCCCTGGACATGGCCATGGACGTGGTCATGGTCATGGACGTGGTCATGGTCATGGTCATGCAACGTTGCCATTACCCCGTCGCCCCACGAGGGACTGGCGCCGACCTACAGGCCGCCGACGCTGCCGTGGGAAGGATCGGCGGCGTCATTGAGGTAGTTGAGGCCATACACCTTCTCGATCGACCGAAGGATGCCTGCATCATCGACGGGCGAGGAATCGGGCGCACTTCCGGAGACTGCCTGACTGATCACGATCCCCGCCACGTGCCCGCCGTCACCACCGGCGATGCCGGACGTGTCCGAGTCCTTGCCTTCGTCCCACAGCAGCATGATGGTGCCACCCTGTCGATACCACTGCGTGGCCTGGATGAGCGGGATCTGCTGTGCCAACCAGGCGTCCCCGGTAGTGAGCGGTCCGTCGTGCATGTCGTCGAGCATGTTCGGCGTCACCCACACGAAGTCCGGCGGGCTGGCGCTGTTGAGGTCGGCCGCCATGCTCGTCAAGGGTTTGACGTGCGTGGTCAGCTCACCGGCCAGGCTGGGGAAGTACACGAACGGGTTGTGGTGCTCAACGTAGAGCTGGTTCCCGTACCCGTCGTCACCCCCGGTGTCACCCCCCCCGTAGCCTGCTCCCGGCATGCTCTCCATGTAGCCCGCCCATGTGATCCCCGCTTGGTCGAGTTGCGCCGGAAGGCTTGTCCCGCCCTGGCACCCCGGGCCCGAAAAACAGTCGCTTCGGACGCCCCATGACGAGCCCGACAACAGTTCGAGATAGTTCGGCAGACTGGGATGGCCCAGGGCAAAAGCTTGTTGGACCACCAGATAATGGCTGGCCAGTGAGCTGTTCAGATACGAAAGGGCGGCATCCCCGATCACGCTGCCGTACGTCTCGTTCTCCATCACGATGACCATGACGTGGGGCTTCGCCGGTGGAACCGGTACAGGAACCGGAGGACGGCTGCGCGGGACCGCAGCATGGCGCGGGGCGGCGGCGCGAGCCGCGGTCGTGGGCGGACGCACCACGATCGACGTGGTCGCAGGAGGCGGGGGGCTCGAGGGGGGCGGGAGGGCCGGCGCGGAGGACGTCGATGACACCGATGCCGGAGCCGATGCCGGAGCCGGCGACGGCCCCAGGACCTCGTGCTTCTCGCCGGCCGACGTGGCAACGTACAGCGATCCGAGCACGGTGACGAGGGTGAGCAGACCCATGTTCATCGTGGTCCGGCCGCGGCCTTGACGCCGGGCTCGGCGAGGTCCGGGGCCGACATGGGCCGGCGCCCGTCTGGCGGGGTGCCGGGACCGGGCGTGGTGGGCGCCGGTACGCCGGGGTTCTGCTGGGCCTCCAGCCTGCTTGGCGTGCCGCCCCACGCGACGTGCACCGGGGCGCGGCGCCGAGAGCCGGGCCGCGCGGCGGTGCCGGGCGTGGCGCCCACTCGTGGCCCTCATCGGTCCTCACCATCGCATGCTCGGGCCCCCGGGCCAAACCCCCGGGTCGGAGGCCTTTCCACCCCCACCCCGGGACCGTGCCAGGGTCATGCGGGCGCGCTCCGGCGGTCCCCGGTGCCCCAACCCGCGTGCCGCGTTCAGGCCCGGACCGGTTGAGCCGTCGGAGCCGGACTCCGCTCGCCGGCCGGCACCCCCAACCCGGCTCCTGATTCAAGTTTCCCCGGGGCAGGGGCCGATGCACTTCCTGGGGGCTTGGCAAGTGACTCCCGATGTCCAGAAGCAGACCCATACTGGGCGGTGAGGCCATGATGACGATCAACGTGTCACACAGTGTCGAGATCGTTGTGATCTCGGCGGTGCTGTGGGCCACCGTGGTGTACGCAATCGTGCGCGTCACCCGGAACTGAGGGCCCGGGACACCGCACCTTCCGGCCACAGGGCGTGGATGCCCGTGAACGGCTTGGCAATCGGCGTGCTCATGGGAAATACGGCTGCTCCTGTGCCCACCTGAAGTCCGTGATCACAGGGCCCCTCGTGCCGACGATGAGCTCGGTCACGCTGGTGGCCCCTTGGGGGGTCGTCCCCCAGGCACCACCCATGACGAACAATCCGGACGCCAGCGGAAGCAGCAGATTCTGACGATGTCCCCAACAAGCGCTGACATTCGACAAGGAGCAGTCGATGTTGGTCGATCCAAGCCCATCGTCGTACATCCAGTAGTACATGGCTTCGAGTGGGTTACCCACTGGACCGGCCCAGTTGCCGCCTACGCTCGTCCAGGGGAACCCCGGGGGGACCCTCGGATCAGCATCAGCCGCCGCGCCCTGAGCGGCCGCCGCGTCGAGAGCCGGGGCCATCGCCGACAATGGCGCAAGGCCACGTACCGACCTCTCGAGGTTCGTCGCCACGAAGAGCTGCTCCGCCGGGGTGAGCGAAGCCCAGTTGGTGGGCAAGACCATCGGCGGCAGACCCTCGCTGCTACGAGCGTTGTCAATGGCGGAAACCACCTCCCAGACACAGCTGAACGATCCGTTGTAGGCGGTGAAACCGCAACTCGCCAGGAAGTTCGGGTTTGGAGCGATGTTGGACACTGGATCCGGCAAGGCCGTGGCCGGCTCGAGACGCTGGGCGAACGACCGCGACGGTGTCGGTGCAGGTGGTGCCGGTGAAGACGTGCTCGGCGAGGTGGAACGTGGCGGTTCGGTCATCACCGGCTCGATCACCGTCGACGGGACGCTCGAGGTTGATGCGGGTGGGACAGAAGCGGCTGTCGATGGAACGGTCGTCGGCTCGGGTGCGTCGACGATCGGTGTCGATGGACCGGTCGGCGAGGGAGCCGGCAAGGAATATGCGGCTCCGGGCTCGACACGTGCGCTCTGCCCCGGTGAGGTCGCACTCGCCTCGGCCACGACATGGATCACCACGGCCACATTGGCAAGGACGACCACCAGAGCGGACACGAACGACCCGATCAGCCTCTTGGTCGAGACTTCGCCCGATCCGACCTGGGTCGATTCGAGTGAGCCTGTCGGCGTGGGGAGCCGCCGGGACTGGAAAGGCAACGGGACTCCTCGCGCACGCGCCGTGTCGGGGGCCATATTGACCCGTCGGACGGACCCGTTGCGTCAGTTGTGCCGACGTTCACCCTTATGTCGCGCGTTCGTCGAGTGTCGTTCACTTTGTCGGGCTTGACTAGCGCTGATCCAGCGCCGTCGATGCCGCGAGCTCAACGTCGGGACGCGACCGTGGACATATCGCGAAGCGGGAGGGCCGAAGCCCTCCCACCTTCGCCGAGCGGTTCGAATGCCCCCCATGGCCGCCGCCACCGAAACGCTAGGCGCCCCGAATCCCGGTGTCTTGTGACCGGCGGGTAAGCGGCGCTCAAACGCCGGCCGGCAGCCCGAGCGTTTGCCAGGCACCGGTGGGACGATGATCCGCGACACGATGCCGGAGGCGAGCGCCCATCCCCCGACGGAGCGGGGGCGGGGACACGAGTTCTTCAGCGACTCCGGACCCAGTGGAACCAACCGCCCGTCGTCGGGGCGATCGTCAGGTCGTGGGCAGCCGCCAGCTCGCTCGCGTCGAGGAGGGTGCCTTGGCGATGCTCCTCGATGCCGTCGTCATAGATGAGCACCAGCCACATCAGGCGGCTGTTCTGGCCCTCCAGGTGGCGGGCCGCGATGCTCTGGAGCTGGGCCTCGACCGACACCAAGCGATAATGGGCGCGGACCGGGATCGGGACCAGGGTCCTTCGTCCCAAAGCGCGCCAGCTGGGTGGGCAACGACCGGGAGAGCCACGGGGTACGAGGTCTTCACCCGTTCGAGGAGAGATCTCACGGTGCGTTCGGAGCGTCTCACAGATCCCATGCGCGCCTCCGACCACTGGACTCGAAGGCCTGGCGCAACACGTCTTCATCTGCTGAGGTGAAGCAACGATACGAATCCTGGCGATCGCGGACGTAGATCGGATCTCCTCCCACTCGGTCGGCACGGAACTTCTCGTGGATGAGCGTCCGAGTGAGAACCTTGTTCGTCATAGTGGTCGGAAGCGCTTCACATTGCCGAACGAAGCGGGGCCACCACTTGGGGCTGAGGTCGGTTTGGTTCAACAACCAGGCTGCGAAGGACCTTCCGTCGAAGCTGGCCCCTTCGCCGAGCACGAGAGCCACCATGACCTGATCACCGGCATCGGCGTCGGGCACGCCGTAGACCGATGCCATCAGGACGTCGGGGTGACGAGCGACGATGGCCTCGATGGGAGCCGCCGGAAAGTTCTCTCCGTCGACCCGCAGCCAGTCCGATGTGCGCCCGGCGAAGTAGACCCAACCCTCTTCGTCGACATAGCCGAGATCGCCGCTCCAGTACCAGCCATTGCGCGTCGTGCGACGCATCGCTTCCTCATTGCGGTAGTAGCCCTCGAATGGTCCGACACCCAGAGTGTTGACGATCTCGCCAACACACTCGTCGGCATTGACGAGACGCCCATCGGGATCGAAGCGGGCCCTCGGTACCTCCCCGCCTTCGGAGTCCACGACGACGATGCCCTCGCGCAAGCGCCCGACCGAGCCGCGAGGCGGCCCGCCCGAGCGGTCGAGCGCGATTGCGCCTTCTGTGGATCCGAAGACGTCGATGATTGAGATGCCGAAGCGCCTCGCGGTGGCTTCAACGACATGGGGCGAACCTTCGTTGCCGAAGGCGATCCGCAACGTGTTGTCCGCATCGTCGTCCCGCTCGGGCGTCGTCAACAAGTAGGCCAGCACCTTGCCCGTGTAGTTGAACCACGTGGCCCCGTAGTGCCGCACATCCGGAAGAAACCGGGAAGCGCTGAACCGGCGGGCCAGGGAGAGCGAGGCGCCCGCGACCAGCGCTGGTGCCAAGCCCGACATCAACGAGTTGGCATGGAACAAGGGCATCGCCGCATACCCGACGTCGTCAGAGCCGATGCCGAGCATCGTGACCATCCGCTGGCCCGTCGTGAGCAGCCGGCGTTGTGTGCAGCGCACGGCCTTCGGTGCGGCGGAGGTGCCCGATGTGAACAGCAGCGCCCACAGGGCCTCGGGCTCACACTCCTGCCGATGCGAATGCTCGGGATCGTCGCGGCCCCCGCCGGCTTCCCAAGCGAGGTCCAGCGCACCATCCAGCGGCTCACCCATCGTCATGGGTGGATCATCGGAGCTGGCAAGACGCTCCGAGACGAGGATGCCGCCCGGCAGGTCCAGGCCGTGAACCACACTTCCAAGCAGGGCCTGATGGCGAGGCTCGGTGATCACGAGCTGCACGTCGGTGTGCGAGATGTCGAGTGCGAGGTACTCGTCGCGCCGGGTGTGGTTCAGCCCTACGAGCACCGCTCCCACGAGCCCGGCACCGCACAGCGCGAACACATACTCCGGAGTGTTGTCCAAGAGCACGGCGACATGGGGAGGTCGATCGCGATCGAGTCGAGAGCGATAGAGAGCGGCGAATCGCTCAGCCTCGACAAGAAGCTCCCCATGGGTCCACACCTGGTCGCCGAAGCGAAGCGCCGGGCGGCCGGAGTGGCTCGCCTCCAGGCCGTTACGTCGGAGCAGAGCCGCAACGTTGCGAGCGGGGAGCGGCACCTCGGCAAGAGCCGGGGCAAGCACGATGCGATCGGCCATCTCAGCGGACCCCGATCGGGCCGAGGCGGTGCGCGCTCTTTCGAATGCTTCCAAGGGCAGCCGCTTTGTGCATCGCCGTCTCTCCTGCCGCCGGCCTGATCAGATCCGCTCCAGGACCGTCCCAGTAGCCAGACCCCCACCACAGCACATCGATATGAGCGCCAGGTTGCCGTCACGACGCTCCAACTCGTGCAGAGCAGTGGTGATGAGCCGGCTTCCGGTCGCGCCGACAGGATGGCCCAGCGCGATGGCACCACCGTTGACGTTCACCTTGTCCCAATCGACGTCATGGACCTTCTGCCACGAGCAGACGACCGAGGCGAAAGCCTCGTTCACCTCGAAGATGTCGATGTCACCAACAGTCAAACCGGCCTTGGCAAGAACCTTGGCGGTGGCGGCGATGGGCCCGTCGAGCTGGTAGTAGGGGTCGGACCCCACCAGGACGTGCGCGAGGATCCGAGCCCGGGGCCGAAGCCCCGCCGCCGTCGCCCTCTGCGCTGTCATCCACAGGACAGCGGCGGCGCCATCGGAGATCTGCGACGACGTGCCGGCCGTATGGATGCCATTGGGGAGCACGGGCTTGAGCGCGCCAAGGCCCGCTTCTGTTGTGTCCCGCAGGCCTTGGTCCCGGTCCACGACCTGGAGTTCACCGGTGGGGCCGTCCGGGCCGATGACAGGCGCCTCGATGGCGACCACCTCTCGCGCAAAACGATCCTCGGCCCAGGCCTGTGCGGCCTTACGCTGCGACGCGAGCCCCAAGGCGTCGGCGTCGGAACGGCTGACTGAGTACTTCTCGGCGATGCGCTCAGCCGCGCCGAATTGGTCCGGTGTATCCCACGGGAACTCCGGGGGGAAGGGCCGGCCAGGACCGTTGACGACATTGAGCCCCAGGCCGACTCTGCTCATCGCCTCGACGCCGCACCCGATCGCGACGTCCATTGCGCCACTGGATATCAGACCCGTCACGATATGATTTGCCTGTTGAGACGAACCACACTGGCAGTCGATCGTGGTGGCGGCGACCTCGTAGGGAAGGCCCTGGCTCAGCCAGGCGGTACGAGCGATGTTGAACGACTGCTCACCCGCCTGGGTGACACACCCACCGAAGATCTGCTCGACCTCTGAGGGATCCAATCCGGTCCGCTTGATGAGCTCGACCTGCGTCGCACCGAGCAGGTGGGCGGCGTGCACTCCCGACAGCGCCCCATTGCGCTTGCCGATGGCGGTCCGCACTGCCTCGACGATCACGGGCTGTGTCATGTTCATTCCCTTTGGTGGCGCTCGCTCAGGCTCGATGTCGGGTCCCGACGAGTATAGGTACTCGCCTTCGGTCATACCCCGGCGCCAGAGCGCGCACCCGAGGTGCCTATCTGTGCGGCTCGTTCCGTCGGCCGAGGCCGCGGTGGATCTCCCACCAGGATTCGACGCCTCCGGCGAACATGGTCGGAGCACCAGGTGATTCTGTGCTCCACGCCCCGGATGCCCGCCCGATGCAGTACCCCACGACGGCATAGCATGGCGAGAGCGACAGGCGCTGAGTCCCGGGCATGGCAACTGCCCTTCGGCATCGGAAGGGGGGATAGGGAGAACGCCTGCACAGGTGCCGCTCCCGACGACCAGTGAGCCACATCGATCTCAAGAGCGTTCTCATAGGCGACGATGACATCGTCCCGCGCGCTCGCTACACGAGCCCCCAGTTCGCGGCATTGGAATTCGACCGCCTATGGGCGCACGTCTGGCAAGTGGCCTGCCGCGAGGAGGAGATCGCCGATGTGGGCGATTTCTGCGAATACCTGATCGGTGACCAGTCGATCCTCGTGGTGCGATCGTCCCCCGAAGCCGTCGGTGCGTACCACAACACCTGCCTGCATCGTGGAACGCGCCTCGCCGAGGGCAACGGGCATTTCGACAACGAATGCATCCGGTGTCGGTATCACGCGTGGTGCTACGACCTCGACGGCAAGCTGGTCGAGGTCGTCGACTCCGAGGAATTCGCGCCGATGCCGCAGGGCGTGCGTCTCAGCCACGTGCAAGTCGACTGTTGGGGCGGATTCGTCTGGGTCTGCTTGGACCCCGCCGCGCCACCATTGCTGGAGTACCTCGACCCGCTGCCAACGCTGTTGGCCCCGTACCGCCTCGACCGCATGCGGATGCGGTCCTATCGAGCCACGGTATTGCCCGCCAACTGGAAGGTCGTCGTCGACGCGTTCAACGAGGGCTACCACGTCCAAGGCACGCATCCGCAGATCCTGCCATGGACCGATGATGTCAACCTCGACTACGAGCCGTTGGGCATCCACTCGCACTACGGCCGTCTGCCCAAGGCGAGACGGACACTTCGTCCGAGTCCGCGCCTTGGGCTTGCCGAGGGTGAATACGACGAGGGTGAGATTCTGGCGTCGTTCGTCGAAGGACTGGGTGGATTGTTCTACGACGACGAGCGCGCCCTGGTCGAGAAGATCCGCTCGACTCCATCCGATGGCGAGACCATGTTGAGCCACTACCAGAAGGGTCGGCGCGAGTTGTTGGCAATGCGGGGGGTCACCGTCGACGAGTTCACCGACGACCAGCTGACGAGCGCGGACGACGTGTTCTTCTTTCCCAACATGGTCGGGCCGATCTACCCGGGCACCGCCATCATCTTCCGGGTCCGCCCCAACGCTCTCGATCCGGACAGTTCGATAAAGGACACATGGTTCCTCGAATGGCCGCGTGAAGGCGAAGCCCCGAAGCGAGCTCAGCGACGCTTCTACCCGAATTGGACCGAGCGTGACTGGGGCCTCATCACGAATCAGGACTACGCCAACATGGAGCACGTGCAGATCGGCATGAAGTCTCGGGGGGGTCGAGGCCTACGCCTCAACCGTCGACAGGAGAGCAATATTCTCCACATGCACCGGATGATCGACCGCTACCTGACGGCTACATGATGGCGCCTGACGGCTACCTGATGGCTACGTGACGGCCACGGCCTCGAAGTCGTCTCGACCGGAGACGCACTCGACGAGGATGTCGGCACAGGCCATTGCGGTCTCTTGCGACGGTGATCCGGGACAGACCCCGCCACTGGTGGGTGGCGGACTCGGTCGGAGGAGTGCCGGAGGCCCCGAGGAGGGCCTCGGGCCAGAAGTCGTCGCCACCAAAGCCAGAGTGTCAGTATTCGTTCGCAAACCCTCAGATGACGGACACCGTGTCACGTGTCCATCACGTGCAGAGCATTCGGAGAGGTCATGGGCAGCGAACAGTCGTCCTTCGGAAGATCCGAGGCGCCTTCGGGGGGTCGAAGAGGATCGGGACCGCTTGACGGTCTCCGCGTCATCGAACTCGCCGGGCTCGGGCCGGGGCCGTTCTGTGCAATGGTGCTCGCCGACCTGGGGGCCGAGGTCATCCGCCTGGAGCGAGTCGGGATGCCAGCAGCCGATGGCGGGGCTGTGGACCGTCGGCAGGTACTGACGAGAGGGCGCCAGGCCATAGGCGTCGACCTCAAGCACGAAGACGGAGTGGAGCTCGTGCTCCGAATGGTCGAACGTGCCGACGTCTTGTTGGAGGGTTTCCGCCCTGGTGTCCTCGAGCGGATCGGTCTGAGTCCGACCGCCTGCTTCGAGCGCAATCCCGGATTGATCTACGGACGGATAACCGGATACGGACGAGAGGGACCCCTGGCCGCCGAGGCCGGCCACGACATCAACTACATCTCGATCGCCGGGGCTCTCGACCCCATCGGGCGGCGAGGCGAAGCACCTGTACCTCCGTTGAACCTGGTCGCTGACTTCGGAGGGGGCGGGATGCTCCTCGCCATGGGGATTCTCGCGGCCATCTACGAACGGGCCGGCTCAGGCCTTGGCCAGGTAGTTGACGCCGCCATGGTGGACGGGGCGGCTCTGCTCACAACCATGTTCCACGAGATCCGATCCTTGTCCCACTGGCACGACGAACGTGGGACCAACTCCATGGACACGGGCGCCCACTATTACAACGTGTATGAGACATCTGACGGTGAGCTCGTGTCCGTCGGGGCCATGGAGCCCCGCTTCTACCGCTCCTTCATGAGTGGGCTCGGCTACTCCGACGACGAGATCCCACCACAGGACGACCAGTCGCAGTGGGAAGCCCTCAAGCGGCGCGTGGCCGAGATCTTCCGAACCAGAACGCGTGACGAGTGGGTGGACACATTCGACGGGACCGACGCGTGCGTGTCTCCGGTGTTGTCGCTTGGCGAAGCTCCCACCCATCCTCACAACCGCGAACGAGGCACCTTTGTCGACGTCGGAGGCATCGTCGAGCCGGCACCTGCGCCGCGGTTCAGCCGCACGCCCCCCCCGGCCCCATCTCCATCACCCGGCCCCGGCGTGCATTCACCCGAGACGCTCTTGCGCTGGGGTTTGACCATGCCCGACATCGACCGCCTCATCCGCGATGGGGTGGTCGACTGACGTCGCCAGACACGTCCGGGCGCACACCAAATCGGGTGCGGCCGCGGCGCCGTCTCGACCACCATAAGCTCCTGACGGTTACGGTCGGTCGCGATACTCTGCCCGACATGGCGACTCTCGACGACGCGGCCCGAATGGCCCTCGAACTTCCCGAGGTCACCGAATGCGAGCGTCACGGCAACCGCACGTGGAATGTCGCCGGCAAGAGCTTTGCGTGGGACAGGCCGTTCAGCAAGGCAGACATCAAGCGATTCGGCGACGCCACACCACCGGACGGGGCGATTCTCGCCGTCCGCGTCGAGGATCTGAGCGAGAAGGAGGCCGTGCTCGCCGCGAATCCCAAGGCGTTCTTCACGATTCCCCACTTCGACGGCTACTCCGCCATTCTCATCCAGCTGAAATCAACCACCAAGAAGGGGCTACAAGAAGCGATCGTCGATGGTTGGTTGGCATGTGCCCCGCCGCATCTCGCAGACCGGTACCTCAAACACCGGTCCTCGTAGCCGTCACCCTGGGCTTCCTGAGCGAAGATTCGGGGACATGAGCTCGACCCAGATCAGTCGTCACATCAACGCGCCCCGCGCCGCGGTCTATCGAGCGCTCCTCGATGCGCGCTCGATCGCGATATGGAGGGCTCCGACCGGCATGACCGGTCACGTGCATGAATTCGACCCACGCGAGGGCGGCTCGTTCCGAGTTTCACTCACCTACGACGAACCGACCGTCACGGGGAAGACGGCGGCGCATACCGACACGTACCACGGCCGTTTCGTGAGGCTCGTGCCGAACGAACAAGTGGTCGAGATAGTCGAGTTCGAGACAACGGATCCTGGGTTGCTCGGCGAGATGACGATCACTACGACGCTGGTAGACACAGACGGCGGGACCGACATCCGCATCGTGCACGAAGGGATACCGCGCGCCGTCCCGCCCCGAGACAACGAAACCGGCACGCGGATGGCGCTGGCGAATCTTGCCACGCTCGTCGAACGGAGTGGGACCGGTCGAGGAGGTTGACCGCCCGGCATCCCGAGGGTCGAGTAGCCGGAGTATTGGCTTCCGGCGGGCTCGGCAAGCTGAGCGCCGGATCTCGGTGGCTCAGGTCGTCTTGGCGATGAGTACGTGGCACGGGGCACGGTGCGCGACGGTGTTGGGGACCGACCCTATGACCCGACGTGCGCCGCGCATGCCCTTACTCCCCACCACGATCAGGTCGGCTCCGACCTCCTCGGCGACTGCAATCACGACATCGGCCGGGTTGCCGACCGCAGAGCGCATCTTCACGGTGGTCCCGCTCATGGTCTGGGCCACCTCGGTGAGGAGCTTTTCGCTGACACCTCGCAGCATCTCGCTGCTCGCCCCTTGGTCGGCCGCAGCCATTGCTCCGGCGTGGACCACTGCCACTCCCCCGGACGACACCTTGTAGGCATTGACGAGGTGGACAACAGCGCCGTGTTGCTTGGCCAGATCATCGGCCAGTGCCACCGCCAAGGCAGCCGTTTCCGAGCCATCGGTGCCGACGACAATGTTCGAGAACACCTCACACCTCACTTGTTCCGGGGCGAAGGACCGCTGTACGGGCCGCGTGGCCCGACCGTAGCCTTCGCATCGTGCCCGAGCCACGCTCGGGGCCTCGGTGACCGGCTCCCCAGACGATCGACAGAGGGCAGAGGCCTGCAGATGAGGTCAGAGCACCCTGTCTCGGTCGTCGGGCACGGCGAGCCGTACGGCTATCACGCTGGGTGCTGAGGAGTTCGACGAGACTGCCCCATGGCGTTCGGTCAACAACCAGGCCCTCCTGCGTCGGGGAGCCAGGTGCGGGAACTGTTGTCCCTGCTCAAAGACGCAGGCCACACCGGGTTTCGCGAGGCGCGTGGCCCCATGGGGTTCACGCAGCGGCAGGCTTCGGGCAACTTCACGCGCGACGAGGCAACGGGGTTCATCGAGCGCCTGCAGGACGCAGAATTCAGTGGGGCTGGGGCTGGGGCTGGGGCTGGGGCTGGGGCTGGGGCTGGGGCTGGGGCTGGGGCTGGGACTGGGACTGGGACTGGGGTCACCCCAGCAGCTCGGCAGTCCGCGGCCGAACAGGTCCTGCGTCGCATGCCTGCTGAGCAGCTTGCAGCCGAGCTTCATCGCCGTGGCTGGACGGTGGGCAAACCCTGACCCGGATCGGTCCCGAGCCCCCACCCAGCTACGGCGACCGGGCCGGGACCGAACCTGATGACCCCTGGTCGGCCGTGTGTTCCCTGTGAGCGCCCCTCTGAGTCGTGGGCATATGCGAGCGGCATCACGGCCTCGGTCAAGGTTTGTCGGCCACCTGCCGATTCCCTCCCATGCGACGAATGTCCGCACTCGGCCTTGTCCTTGCCGCCGGCCTCCTGGCGTCGGCATGCGATGCCACCACGCTGAGCGCCCGCAAGGGACCGACAGTCGCAGCCGAACCGTTGATCGCCGCCGAGACCCCCACGACGATGGCAGTAACGATGGCGTGGACTCCCGTACAGGCCGCACAGAACCAGGCGGCCCAGCTGGAGGCGGCGGAAGAGCACTATGCCATGTGCTACGCGTACGCCGGTCTCGACCAGAGTCTCGTTGCCGATACGTTGCCCGTCAATGCGCCGGTGGTGCAATCTTGCTCCACCACCGGCCTCACCCCCGACGAGGTGCAGCAGATCCAGGGTCTGATCGTGGAATCGTGAGGTTTCCTTTCAGGCAGACGTCGCCAGCGATCCGAAGAATGGGGCAGTGTTCGCAGCCCTCGGGCTGACATCGTCGGTCAACGCATTTCCAACGGCTTCGGCAGGGAGGGAACTCCGAGCAGAAATCCCTGGGCAAAGCCGCATCCAGGCGAACGAAGCTCATCGAGTTGCCGGGAAGCTCAGCCCCCTTTGCCACCGAGTGCAACACCACCAGCGGGCCAGGCTCACAACGGACCCGACAAGGCGGTCACGACTCGGAGGTCTTGATCGTCCTCGTTATCCGGCAGGTATAGGGCCCTGAGGAGGGCACCGCCGTACCCGCCTGTGTCGTCCCGATCAAGAGGGGCATTCGAAGGTACGCCCGTCTGAGACACACTCGACTTCGTGGCAAGCATCGAACCCACATACCACTCGATCGTGAAGCTGTAGTCCGCGGGCCGGGGCCAATGATTGATGATCGAGCCCGACGCGATCACCTGCGTATCGTCAGTCGGGTCTTGCTCGCACCTGGCGACCGTGATGTCTGCGGCAGATCCCTTGGCAGGCGTCGACGTCGCTGACGTGGACGAGGAAAGCGTGCCTGTACTTGAGAGGATGTGAGAAGAATTCCGGTTCCGGCGGCAACCGCCAAGATCGCTTGTGCTCGGCCAAGCCCTCGCATGGTCAGAGGGTAACGAACTGTTGCTCACAATATGAGAGAGCTGTCCGGGCGTTCACCGCCCAACCAGGTCGTGCAAATCTGCATGCCGTTCCACACGGTTGTCTCCCCAGACAAGCCCACCCGATCTCGCTCGGTCGACGAGTCTCGGTGATCCTCTCGTCTCCCGGGTCGGGGCTCGCGAACCTGGGGAGCCAGCCCTTCCCTAGAACACCGCGATCGGGTTGACGGGAGATGCCGTGCCTTGATCCAGTACCAGCGGAGCGACCATGAGAAGAAAGCTCCACCGCCCAGCCGCGGTGCATGCAACAGCCACATCATCGAGGTCGAGGTTGTCGAGAAGGTGAAGACCCATGGTCACGATGGCCACGGTGTGGATCGGCATGGGGACGTTCCTGATCCGAGACGGCCAGACGTCAGAGATCCCGTCGCTGCCCAACGCCGCGACCTCGCGCTCGTGGAGCCAGGACAGGCAAGAGGCATCAAGGCCGGCCATGCCCTTGGTCGGCATCCAAGGGCCGTGCGATTCTCGCCACCGCCAGCGTCCCGTTCGCACCAGAAGTGCGTCCCCGCACTGCACTTTGACCCCCGTCGCCTGCTCAGCGGCCTCCAGGTCCTCGGGGAAGATTGGTGCGCCCGGCTCCAACGCATCGACGCCACGCACAGCGGGAATGTCGATCAGGACCCCTCGGGTGACCACTCCCGACCGAAGGTGATGGATACCGAGCTTGCTCGCCCCGTGCGCCGTGACGGACTCGGATGGGTAACCGTTGTACATCCTGCCTTCATGGAAGATGTGACAGAGGGCATCGATATGGCTGGTGGCGTAACCGTGCGGGGCAAGGGCGAAATAGTCGGCCCCGTAGCCCTCAGTCGCGGTGCCGATCATGTGGTGTACAACCGGGTTGAGGTTGTCCGGCGCGGGTTGGGTCGGTAAGGGGCGAGCGCAAGATACGGTCTGTCCCGACCGCACCGTTGATGCCGCCGCTGTCGTTACCTTGTCCGTCACGAAGTTGAGCGTTCCGAGCTGATCGAGCGGGCCCCATCGGCCCCAGTTGGAGAGGCGCTCGTGGAGAGCCGAGATCTCGTCGGCGCCCAGGGGCTCGCGCACCATCTGGCTAGGGTAACCGGGCAGATTGCCGCCAGACAGTCCTTACCCGACGGTGGACCTCCCCGGCTTGCTCTGGACCGGAGACCCGAGATTTGTGGTGCCGTTGTGTCCGACTTGAGCGTGCCTCTCGCTTTCGCACCCGGCAAGCCTGTGAACGACGGCTCGCTCGACATTCCATCGTCGTATGCTGGAGGCGGGCGAAGGTCGTGGCCATGGCACAGGCGTTTCAGATCGTAAGCGTCGACAGGTCCCTGACGAACTGGGGCCATCACCACATCACCACCGTGGACACCGCCCCGAAGCCGGGCTCACCCGACCATTGGCCGATCGCCGCGGTGCTTGGAGCTCTCGCAGCGGGGGACCTCTTCTACACGGTGAGCGGTCTGGGCGACCCTGCTTTCGCCCGTCCTTACCGCTGCAGGTGCCGCTTCGAGACCATTCGCACGACGCCCGCCGACGACATGAAAGACGGCTTGGAGACCCTCTCGATGGACTGGGAGGAACAGAGGTCGTCGCCTGCCCCGTTCTGACGTCAGGTTCGACGAACGGCCTTCGTCTCGGGTCGAGTCCAGACCAGCTCGATGTGACCGACGAATGACCCCGCACGCACGAGGCGATGACCAACCACTCCGAACGCGTCTTGCGATCCTCCGGCGCGGCAATCGGGGCGCCAACCGCCATGGACGAGGGTCGTCGCCGCTTTCGGAGTCCTTCACGGAACCCGAGAGGCTCCGGAGTTGCCATCGCGGACTTGGCTCGATCGGGCAACGTGCTATACGTCTGAGTAGCAGACTATATGTAAGTATAGGCTTCTACGGATAGGAGGTGGTTGCCCTGGGAGCCACGGCCATACGCACGGAGGGCCTGACCAAGCGCTACGGCGATGTCGCCGCTCTCGACCACCTCGACCTCGAAGTCGCCCAGGGAGAGGTGGTCGGCTACCTGGGCCCCAATGGCGCCGGCAAGACGACAACTATCCGCCTGCTGTTGGGGCTCATCCACCCGACAGAGGGTCGTGGCGAGATCTTTGGGCTCGACTGCCAGCGCCAGCCCGTTGAGACGCACCGGCGCCTGGCCTTTGTCGCCGGAGAGGCGAACCTGTGGCCATCACTGACCGGTGCCGAGACCCTCCATCTGCTCGGGCGCGTCCAAGGTCAGAACGACGCGGCCTACCGGGACGAGCTGATCGACCGGTTCGACCTTGATCCCACCAAGAAGGTCCGTGCCTACTCGAGGGGGAATCGGCAGAAGGTCATACTGATCGGCGCATTGATGGCCCGCCCAGACCTGCTGGTGCTCGACGAGCCGACCAGTGGGCTCGATCCGCTGATGGAGCAAGCGTTTCGCCGCTGCATCCACGAGGCGCGCGACCGCGGCCAGACCGTGTTTCTGTCGTCCCACATCATGAGTGAGGTGGAGGCACTTTGCGACCGTGTGGGAATTCTCCGCCGGGGCACGCTCATCGAGATGGGCACATTGGCCGAGATGCGACATCTCAGCGCGGTGACCGTCGAAGCGACCTTCGAGGGAGCTGTCCCCGATCTGTCCGGGGTTCCCGGAGTGAGCTCTGTGGAGGCAGACGGACTGGTGGTCCGCTGCCAAGTCCGAGGATCGGTCGAACCATTGTTGAGGGTCCTGGCGGGCGCCGGCGTTACCCACCTCTTGAGCCGCGAGCCCTCTTTGGAGGAGCTGTTCCTCGCTCAATACGGCGGGGACGGCCCACTCGAGAAGGCGGAGCAGGTTGCTCGCTGAGCTCACCGCCCGCCGGGAACGACCCGCCAGGGGGCGGTCGCCGCGTACCGTCGTTGCCAGCCTGACGGCTCGCAAAGCCATCCGTTCCGGAGTCATCTGGGGATATGTCTTCGGCATCGCCATTGCTTCGTCGGCCGTCAGCTACACGACGATCTACAAGACCCCCGCACAACGGGAAGCCTTGGCCGCCGCGTACGGCTCGAACAATGCGACGAGCGCCCTCTTCGGACCGGCGCCACGACTCCAGACCGTCGCTGGGTTCACCGTCTTCAAGATCTCGATGACCCTGGTCGTCCTCGGGGCGGTGTGGGGGCTTCTGACCAGCACCAGGCTGCTGCGCGGCGAGGAGGACAATGGACGCTGGGAGCTCGTGCTCGCCGGCCAGACCACCAGACGGGGCGCCGCTATCCAGGCACTCTGTGGTTTGGGTGGTGGCGTCCTCACACTGTGGACGCTCACGGCTGTCATCACCGTTCTCACCGGCCTCGATTCCAAAGTGCACATCGCTGCAGGACCGGCCTTGTACTTCGCCCTGGCCATGGTGGCAACGGCGGTCATGTTCCTGGCGGTCGGTGCACTGACCAGCCAGCTCGGTGCGACCCGTCGGCAGGCCGCCTCGTTTGCCGCGGCGTTCCTCGCCATTGCCTACGCCGTGCGAATGATCGGCGACGCTGGAGTCGGTCTCCACGGATTGATCTGGGCGTCGCCGCTCGGGTGGGTGGAGGAGCTCCAACCCCTGACCGCGCCGCAACCGCTCGCCCTTCTGCCGATAATCGCCTTCACCGCGGTGCTGGCCATCGTGGCGGTGCGCCTCGCCGGCTCTCGCGACGTGGGGGCGAGCCTCGTGCCCGACCGGCCGACCGGTCGACCCCATCTGCGGCTCCTTACCGGGCCGATAGGCCTTGCCGTGCGGATGGTGCGCCCCACGGTCATTGGTTGGTGGGTGGCGATCGCCGTGTCGGGATTGCTGTTCGGGCTCATCGCCAAGTCGGCCGGGGGCACGATCTCGGGTTCGTCGGTGCAGAACGTCTTCTCGAAGCTTGGCGCATCGGGAACGGGGGCCGCCGCAGTTCTCGGAGTGTGCTTCCTAATGCTGGCCGTCCTGGTGGCCTTCGCGGCGCTTGGCCAACTCACCGCGGCACGCTCGGAAGAGTCCGACGGCCGGCTCGACCACTTCCTGGTCCGTCCGGTCTCTCGCACATCGTGGCTCGGTGGAAGGCTCGGTGTCACCGTCGCCGTTGTTCTGGTGAGCGGAGTGGGTGCGGGGGTGTTCGCATGGCTCGGCGCGGCCAGCCAGCACGCCGGGGTGAGCTTCACGGCCCTGCTGGAAGCGGGCGTGAATCTGGTTCCGCCAGCTCTGGCGATCGCAGGTATCGGGGTGTTGGCATTTGGGATACGCCCCCGGGCGACGTCGATCGTCATCTACGTGCTGCTGGGCTGGTCGCTCCTCATCGTCATCGTCGGTGGCATCGGCGCCACGAGTCACTGGGTGCTCGACACCTCAGTGTTCCACCAGATGGCCTCGGCCCCTGCGGTGTCACCGCACTGGGAGGCGAACGGGATCATGTTCGCCGTCGGAGTCGCAAGCTTCCTCCTCGGAGAACTCGCGTTCAGGCGCCGAGACCTTCAGGGCGAATGACCTCCGACCCTGCCCCGCAACCCGCTCCGACGATGCACCCCAATGACGAAGCGGTTGTGGCATTCGAGGACCTCACAGCTCGGGCGCGGATCCGAGAGGCGGCTCTCAAGCACTTTGCCGAGGAGGGATACGAGCGAGCAACCATACGAAGCATCGCCCAGACGGCCGGGGTGTCTCCCGGGCTGTTGCGGCACCATTACGGATCAAAAGCAGCGCTGCGAAGGGCGTGCGATGAGTACGTATTCGAAATGCTGCACCGCATCAACGCGCAGATCCTTGACGATCCGAGCCGCTCGGCTAGCACTCAGCCAACGTCCAAGCGCTTCGGCCGGTACGTGGCCCGGTCCCTGGCCGACGGGTCCCCCACGGTAGGTGTGATCTTCGACGAGATGGTGACCATCACCGAGCAGTGGCTCGTGCGTGCCGACGAAGCCCGCTCCGATCCACCCGCCATCGACCGAAGGATCCGAGCCGCACTGGTCACCGCCATGGCAGTCGGCATCCCGCTCCTTCGCGATCACGTGTCCCGGACATTGGGCACCGACATGTTCGAACCTGAAGGCGACCGCCTCGTCGCCCTTGCGCTGCTCGACATCTATTCCCACAAGCTCCTCGACGAAGAGACAGTCGCTGCCGCTGAGGTTGGGTTCGATACGGGCCAGAATTAGACGCGATGTGGCGCAATTTCGAGGATCGCCTCGAACAACTCCCGCACCCAATCACCAAAGGAGCCGACCGTGTCTGACATCCTCGATGAGGTCCCTCAGAGCCACCGAGACATTCTGAGGAAGACGCTCACCGCCACGCTGACGACCATCGATGCAAAGGGTCGCCCACGGTCGACAGCTGCCTGGTACTTCGTCGACAAGGATGGCCGGTTGAAGGGTTCAACGACGTCCGACCACTATCAGTACAAGGATCTACGCCGCGATCCCAACTGCGACCTCTTCATCATCGATTCCAACCCGTTCCGAACTCTCGAGGTTCGCGCCGAGGCCAAGCTCGTCGCCGACCCCGACAAGGTCACGGTCCGCAAGTTGGCTAGTGTCTACGGCCTCGACGAAGCCACACTGGTCCACTCTGAGGAAGACAGTTACACCGTGACCTACCGGCCCCGGAAGCTGATCGCGCTTCGTTACGGGCTCGAGGACTTCCTACGCGGAGCCGTCGTGGATCAGCACGCGCATCCAGACTGACCGTATTCACTTGTCAGGACCGCTCCCAGAGCACGAAGCGTTCATCCCCGCCATGCCCTGGTGGCTCTTCGACCGCGCACCCATACCCGATGCATCGGCCTTCGTGACCTAGGACGACGAACCCTGGCCGGGTTTGGGATCGAGACTCCTGCGTGATGGGACCGGCACGTGCAAGAGGTCGCGCGCGGCGATGACATCTTCGAATTCGGCTCGGGCCTCATCGAGCAGGATCGTCTCGTCCGGATAACGCTGCGAGAAGTGCGAGATCACCAAACGCCTGACTCCCGCCTCAGCCGCGATACGCCCGGCCTGAGCGGCGGTGAGGTGATGGTACCGGCGCGCAAGGTCTGCCTCGGCGGATGCAAATGTCGCTTCGCACACGACGAGGTCCGCCCCCTGGGCGAGTTCGAAGGCGGCCTCACACAATCCGGTGTCCATGATGAAGGCGACCACTTGGCCGGGCCGCTCCTCGCTCATCTCTTCGACTCGGACGCGCCGACCGCCGACGTCGATGAACCCGGCACGCTGGAGATCGCCCACAGCGGGACCGACGATGCCGGCGGCCTCGAGCCGGTCGTGGATCATGGTGCGGCCCTCGGGCTCCTCGAGACGCCATCCGAGGGTGTCCGGGACGTGGTTCAGGCGCTTTGCCACCAGTGCAAACGGTGGGCCAGGGTCCACGATGCCGGATCCGGCTACCGGCCGCTGGCGCACGTCAACGTGCTCGTCAAACACCGCCGCGTGCAGGAGCCGGTCGATGTAGACCTGGCCACTCGACGGGTACAGAATCTCGACGGGGTGGGTTACCCGGTCGAGCGACAGGCGCTGCACGACTCCAGGGAGGCCCAAGCAGTGGTCTCCGTGGAGATGGGTAATGCAGATACGGTCAATGGTCCAGGGCGAAACGCCTGCCACGAGGAGCTGACGTTGAGTGCCCTCGCCCGGATCGAACAAGATCCCATCGTCATCCCAGCACAGAAGGTAGCCGTTGTGGTTTCGGTACCGGGTGGGGGCCTGACTCGCAGTGCCGAGGACGACTAACTCTCGCACAGGTGCATTCTCGCTGTCAGACGCCAGTTGTCGCTCCGCCGAGGCCCGAGCTCGTCAAAGGGGGCTACGGAACATGAGGTGGTCCGAGTGGCGTGGGAGCGATCACTGCGGAGCCGTCCGGCAAGCGACGGCAACCGCCGGATCCTCCGACGGTTACGCCCCAGGGTGCGTGTTCGGGAGGCGATGTCCACAACGTTGGTGATCACCTCGCCGAACGTGTCCGGGTCGGCGATGAGCCACGCATGGGACCCGTCGATGGTGAGGGAATGCGGCCTGCCCAGGACCTCGCACATCTCCTCGAAGGCGTCTCGGGTGATGATCCGGTCACGGTTGCCCCACAACACGACCACGGGAAGTCGTCGTCGTTTCAGCTCTTGGAGTTCACCGAGGAGGTTTGCCCCTCGGGCCAGAGCGGCCACCCGCCAGAACGCCCGGGGTTCCCGAAGCAGGTTGGGCACGGCCTCCGACAGGATCACGGGCAGGACACGTCTCGCTTGACCCAACGGCCAGAGGTCCCCAGGGAAGTGCAGCCCCCAGTCCCACAACGGGCGCTGCCTGATCGTCCGCAGAGTCGAACCCCGTCGCGTCCAGGCCGAGGCGCCAATCGAGTTGATGAGCACGAGGCCGCGCACACGCTCGAGAAAGTCATGAGCGAAGACGATCGCCACGCCCCCGCCGAAGGAGTGGCCCATGATCAGCGCTGGTTCGGTGATCTCCAGGGCGTCAAGAAACGCTGCCAGCCACTTGGCAAAACCGGCGAGCGTTGAATCCTGCGGCGACAGAGACGCCGAGCCACCGAAGCCGGGAAGCGCAGGCGCGACGACACGGACCCCTGTCGCCACCAGGCGCGCCAACGACCGCTTGTACACCCGATGATCCAGTCCCCAGCCATGAAGGAACAGGACCGGTACCCCCTCCCCAGCCTCGCCGTAGGCGACGGAACGCCCCCCAACGGAGATCGTCTTCCACGACAGCCAAAAGGCCTCGGGATCTCCGTGATAGCGCTCGGAAAGGTCGTCGGGGATGGTGTCGTCACTGACGGTGTCCGCCTCGCTCATCCCTCCACCCTGACTCCGAGACCACCGACGCGGCCAGAGTCGAAGGTCCGCTTGCTCGTGCTACTCCGGCTGCGAGAAGGCCGTTCTTGAGGGGAACGGATCCCTGACTCTCCTGCGGGTGTCGTGTGTCTCAGGGGCTCGCTCGGTGCGCCTCGGGCCAGGCGCGTCTTGGCCAGGAATGAGGTCTCGGTCACCCGACTCCCTAGCCGTCGAGCAGCGGTGCTGCCCCCAACTCCATCGCGTACCTCCCCAGGCGGAAGTGCCGGCCGTGATGACAATTCGATGCCGATCCTCCCATCCCTCGTCGCGCGAGGCCTTTAGACCCTATTGCCGTGAGAGGCACGGGCTCACGATAGAGAGGACGGGATCCAAAGTCCCGCCGGAAGAAGATGAGGCATGGGCGATTCTTGAGAGCTGACGGGCTATCGATAGGAGGTCAGATGCTGGTTTGTGAGTTCATGCATAGTCCGGCCGTAACCTGCAGTCCCGACGCGACGCTCGAACATGCCGCTCGCGAGATGGACCGCTTCAATGTGGGATGTCTCGTTGTGGTCGCGGCCGACGGCCATCTGATCGGCATGCTGACGGACCGCGACATCGCCGTGAAAGGCATGGGCTGGGGACACGGCGCCGCCACGCCCGTCGACAAGGTGATGACCACGAATGTCGCCACGATTCAAACCAACGCCCTCATCTCCGAGGTCGCCAGCAAGATGGCGCTATGGGGTGTTCGTCGGATGCCAGTCGTGGACGCATCGGGGGAACTCAAAGGCGTGATTGCCCTCGACGATGTGACCATGGCCATGAGCGACGAGATTGGATTCCTTCGGAAGACTGTGTCCACACAGAAGAGCGGCGGTCGAGGTTGGGACGAGTCGTAACAGGACGAGGAGTGCCAAGATGGTGTCGGGGAAGGAGCAGAAATGACAGACGAGCCCTGGCACCACGTGTCAGAGGTCCAAAAGCAATGGTGGCTACTCCTTCGGCGATCCTTTGCGATCCCGGACCTCGTCGGTGAGCATCACGCTGGGAACGCCATCCTGGACAGGTTGTACCCCCAGGGAATGGACGCTCACACGGCTTTGGGGCCAACCCAAGAGCACCTCGTTCAGAGTACCCACAAGATCCTCAACGCCGTGATCAAGTGTGGATGCACCGGAGACCTTGACCCTTTCCTGGCACGAGATGCTCGCTTCGGTGACCGAGAGGCCATGGTCAACCTCGTTGAGACGACAGCCGATGTATTCGAGGCTCGTGACGTGATCGGCACGATCGTCGACACAGTGACGGAATTCGTACACCACCATCCATTCAGAGATCCGAGCGGCGCGTACTTTTCCTAGCAGTGACCGAGCTCCCTAACCCTCTGCAAGAGTGCGGCCTCAGGGCGAACGAAGATGGCTGAACCTGGGGTTCGGTGACCCTCCATGGGTGCCTCGGAGCGTGCGACGTGCGAGAGTCGCGGAGTCGGGGACTGGTCCCCGACCGATCACGAGATGGACGCGATTGAAAGGCTTCGTTCAGCGAGCCACCTCGTCGTGGTGCCAAGTCAGAAGGCCGTCCATTTCGAAGCATCTGAGGGACGACAACTTCCCCTTGTCGTACCGACCTGAGCACATTCGGGCAGGTCGGCGCTGCGAGCCCGGCGGCCGACGCCCGACAAGGCATCGCACAGCCAGTTGACGTAGACCAACCGTGGGCGAGCCCAGGCAACTGGAGAAGCACGCCTGGTTGTCGAGCGCCGAGAGCCGCACCGCCCCATACCCGGACGGAAGGAGCTCCTCGTCACGGGCCATTCCGTGGGCGTCGGCGACCTGCCTCAATCGGACTGAATACGTCCGCCTGATCCGCCCGATCGGGGCGGCTCCGTCAGCCTCGCAGGCCCAGTTGGCGCTTGAGGCGCCCGAGCCGCCCGCGCACCTGACGCAACTGCACGCCGAGCGCCCCGCCGGCGGGGGGGCGGCCGATGGCGTCGGGCACCGCCACGCGCCACGGCACCTCGACGTTGCTCGTGACGTGCTCCACCCACACGTTGGGCTCCCAATAGTGACCTCTGCCGCCACGAACGGTGAGCGGAGCCAGGCCGTGGGGGAACACGTACGTGCCATTTGCCGGGAAGGTCATGTCGGTCCAGCGCTCCCACTCCTGCACCTTGGCGTCGATGCGCAGCGACCGCGGCTCGGGCCGTAAAATGCGCGCCCCGAGGCGGGAGTGCACCCGTAACCACGAGTCGAAGGGCAGCCCGTCGTCGCGGCGCCAGGCCGCGTAGCGGCCGATGGGCATGAGTGGGTAGCGCTCCTTCATCGACGGGCGCACCGGCGCGACGAAACGGGACAGTCCCGCCGCCACGGTGGCCATGGCCATGGCCCGCATGAGCAGCTCGCTCAGGCCTTGGCCCTGGTACTCGCCGTCGACCTCGGCAGCGAGGGCGGACGCCGCCGTGGGTGGCCGGGACTCGTTGAGGGCGCGCAGGCCGGCGTCGTCGATGCCGCGGGGCAGGGCGTGCAGGCTCCCGTCCCAGCGAATGCCGATGGCCCGCCCCCGGGCGATGATGCGCTCGGTGCGCTTGTCGACGAACAGGATCTGGAGCGCGGCGTGGGCCGGGAAGGTGGCGGGCATGTACTTCCACGCTTCGCTCCCGTGCCGGTTGTACTCGGGCCAGACCTCGCGGAACAGGTTGTCAGCGTCGACCTGCTCCCACAGGTCGGGCCGCTCGGCGGCGGTCATGACCTCCAGCCACTCCGGAGCGCCCGGGGGTGCCAGCATCCGGCCCATGCTAACCGGGCCCGATCGCATTGCCGCCGACCGCCTCCGTTGCCGTCGAATAGGACCGCCCATCGCGCACCGATCGCGCACGACGACCCAGCCAACGCGTTGTCCACAGGAGTTGGACCCAGCACTGCACCACGACCCGCGGGTTCGATTCGCAGCCCCAAACGGGATTCGAATCCGTGTCTCCACCGTGAGAGGGGCACCGAGGACGAGTCGCCGACCAGCGACGATCCGTGAAAGTCCAGATAGACGGCGGATTCCATCTCTCGCCGTTTCTCGTCTCATTGCGTCGTTTGTCACCAGATTGGGCACCAAAGGGGCACGACCGGGCGGTCTTGAGCATCGAGGCATGCGTGGTGCATCTACAGCGACCTCGGCCCAACGAACATGTCAGTGGGGCCTATTGAGCCCAGGACTCCAGCCGGGCCGTCCGCCTCCCTTCCCCGGCGGATCGGAGCAAGACTCGGGGTTTGTGACGGGCTCCGGGCGTAGGGTCGGACCATGACTGATGACAAGTCCGAGGACATCGAGGAACGTCGGCGCGAGTTGGCCGAAACTGTGCGGGAAGCCCAGGACCGCCTTACCGCCGCCCGGGCCGCTCTCAAGACATTCAACGAGGAGCACCCTCCGGAATCCGTTGTGAGTCACTGACCTGGTCCCCCTCCCGCTTGCTGCGGGGCAGGTGGAGCCCCACGTCATGCGGGACACCTAAAGGACCGTGCCCGGCTTGTCGATCCTCTCCGCATGCGCCGAATGGTCGCAGGCGGGATCGGGATCGCTGCTCTGGCGTGGGCACTCGGAGCCTCGGACTGGCGCGGCTACTGGTCGGAGTTCTGGACCACGGCTCGTGCTCAGATCGGCGCGACCGATGCGGTTACCGGTGACCACAGTTCCATGACCGACGCCTCGATACCCATCGAACGAGAGTCGGTGTCGGTTCCATAGTCGAAGGCTCCGGGAGGGCCGGAAGGTGGCAGTGTGGTCCAGGACAAGGCCCAGGACGTCGATCAGGCGTCCACGCAAAACGGCGATCCGGTTTCGACGCTGGCTGTGGGTACGAAGGTCTGTGTGAGGAACCGATTCCTCGGGGAATGGACCACCGGCTTCGAGGTGGCCGAGGTACTCGATGACGGTTGCCGCATACGGCGGCTCTCAGACGATCACGTCTTCCCCGACGTATTCGCGTTCGACGATGTCCGCCTGGAGCGACGCCAGCAACCGCTGCGGGGGATATCTGGGTCGTACCTCGATCGTCGCCACTGAGGCCGTTCCTGACGGAAGAACAGTAGGTTGGAGTTTCTCATCCCGACTGCGACTCCACCCAAACCGATGAACACCGACATCGCTCGGCCTTCGACGAGGCGGCCCGAGCGCAAGGACCCATGAAGTCCCGGCACCCGATGCCGCTGCTCCGTTAGGTGCCTGCGTTGGCAGGGCTTCTGGCTGACGACGTCGTGAAGGAGAAAGAACCTGTGTCGAATCAGAGCGATTCACCGAGTCCTCGACCGACCTTGGAGACCTACGACCCAGAGATAGCCGAGGCGATGGTGTCGAGCATGCCGTTGACGGGGATTCCCGAATACCTCGACATCAACGTCACCGATGTCGGACCCGGCACGATGACCGCCCAGCTCGAGGTCCGACCCGAGCTACTCAACCCATTCGGCTCTGCCCACGGTGGCGTGCTGGCCGCCCTCGTCGACCATGTCTTGGGCGCCGTGCTCTACCCACTCATCCCCCGTGGCGCCTGGGCGGCCACCACCGAGCTGAAGCTGAACTTTCTCGCCCCCATCCGAGATGGCATCCTCCAGGTCCGCTCAGAGGTCATCTCGCTCACCAAGCGGACCGCCGTCGTACGCGTCGACGCTACGAACAACGACCGGCTCGTTGGTGCAGCACAAGGCACGGTGACCATCAGCGAACCGAGGCAAAGCCATGGGTAGCACCCTCGACGCCGTGCTCCAAGGTCAAGAGGTCCGTCAACTACAGGACCGCATACCCGGCAGTTGCGAGTGGTCCAGCACGTACGGGGCGACGCCGGAGCGCTGATGTCATTCGCTCTCTTGCAGCGAACAGATCGTGCCGATTCGGAGCGCGTCGCACGTCGACTTGAAGCTCGGGCTCCGTCTGCCATTCGTATTGGGTTCCCGTCCATGAGGCAGGGGGCAGTCGTCGTGGCGAGCGAAACGATCAGCGGGAGCATCACCATCAAGGCCCCGGCCGAGGCCATCTTCGCGGTCCTCGTCGACCCCGCGAAACACGCCGCTATTGACGGCGCGGGCTGGGTCCGCGATCCCCTCGACCGCCAACCCTTGACGGCGTCGGGGCAGGTCTTCCGCATGGTCATGTACCACGCCGGCCATCCGAGTGGGAACTACGAGATGGCCAATCTGGTCCAGGTGTTCGATCCGCCGCATGCCATCTCCTGGAAGCCAGGCTACGACCCAGACGACGGCGTCCTCCGCTTCGGTGGCTGGATCTGGCGCTACGACCTGGCTCCCCTCGGCCCGTCCGAGACCGAGATCAGGCTCTCTTACGATTGGTCGGCGGTACCCGAGGACGTGCCGACGACAGGTCCAGTGGCCACCTTTCTCCCCTGGTCACCTGGACAACTCGTTGACCCGCCTCGCTCAACTGGTTGTTGCCCGAGTGCGAGGCGCCCATAGTCGCAATCCCGGTCGAACGGTGTATTCGGATGTCGCGACCTGAGCCGAGGGTCCTTCGCCTCTAGAGAGCGCCACCGACAATGGAGTTTGATGAGTGTCAGGCCGCCCCGTTCTGACGGGCGTGACGCCGATCGGCCCAGCGCGGCGGCGACGTGAGGTGATTGCCATGCGACCGGGCAGGATTGCACTCGTCATCGCCGGCAGCCTGGTGGCCCTCTTGGGCTTCGGGATGCTCGCAGCCGGCGGCACGTTGGTGTGGGCACACACCACGCAGCGTGACGCCCACGGCTACTACACGACCCCGACGGAGCAGCTGCGGACCTCGACCTACGCCCTCACGGCCCAGGTGGACTTCGGAGCCAGGACGACCGACCGGGATTGGGTCCCCGTCCACTTGCTTGGAACTGTTCGCATTCGGGCCACGGCGGCTACCGGCGATGCCGTCTTCGTTGGCATCGCCCCCCAGGCAGCGGTAGACACCTGGCTCGCGGGGGTCGCACACGAACACGTGACCAGCGTGAGCTGGGCGCCGTTTGCGACCGACACCCAGACCATCGCCGGATCCCGGCCGGTTTCAGCGCCGACCGGTCAATCATTCTGGGTGGCCTCGACATCGGGAACCGGCACCCAGACGATTACCTGGCCCGCCGAGGGTGGCCGTTGGACGGCAGTGGTGATGAACGCCAACGGAACACCCGACGTGGTCGTCAATGTCAACATCGGGGCCAAGACCGGGCTCCTGCTCCCGATCGGCATCGGCCTCGGCCTCTTCGCCCTGCTGCTGTTCGGGGGCAGCGCACTGCTGTTGTTCCTCGGGCTCCGCAGGGAGGAAGAGGGCCAGGCAGCCGAGGGTGGTGCGGCCATTTGGCCGACATCGACCGGGCCGAGCGTCCCTGGCGCCTATCCGGTACGCCTCGAAGGCCACCTTGACCCAAACGTCAGCCGTTGGCAATGGCTCTTCAAATGGATCCTCGTCATCCCCCATGTGGTCGTGCTCGCGTTCCTGTGGCTGGCTGTCATCGTGCTGACCCTTGTGGCCGGATTCTCGATCCTGTTCACCGGTCGCTATCCCCGACCGATCTTCGACTTCAACGCTGGGGTGATGCGCTGGACGTGGCGGGTCACGTTCTACGCCATCGGCGCCTTTGGTACCGACCGTTACCCGCCTTTCAGTCTGCATCCCGATCCCACCTACCCCGCTGAACTCACCATCGACTATCCGGACCATCTGTCGCGAGGGCTCGTCCTGGTCAAGTGGTGGCTGTTGGCCTTGCCCCACTACCTGATCGTGGCCATGTTCGCCGGAGGTTGGGGGCTGGGCTGGAACAGCGACTGGCAGTCCGGCGGTGAGGGCATTGGCCTCATCGCCCTCCTCGTTGTGATCGCCGCCGTGACCCTGGCCGTCCGTGGCCGCTATCCGCAGTCGCTCTTCGATTTCGTGATGGGCATGAACCGCTGGTGCTTCCGGGTCCTCGCCTACGCCGCATTGATGCGCGACGAATACCCACCGTTCCGCTTCGACAGTGGGGGCAGTGATCCCGGAACGGTTCCAAGCCTTCCGCCGCGGCCTGCTCCCGATCGAAGCGGCGAGCTTGTGGGCGCCAACGCCTCCCAAATCAAGTAGGCGCCCGTCGTGACCACCGTCGTTCGACCTCCCGAAACATCCACCATCGTCGCAGCGCCACGGCCTGGGCCGCGGCTGCGACTGACGAGCGTGGCGGTCGTGGTGCAGGGCATTGCGTTCATCGTGCTGGTGGGAGCGCACGGATCGCCGCTTTGGCAGACACTGCGAGTGGCGGTAGTCGTCGGCGTCACGGCCGGCGCATTCATCGCCTCCCGGCGTCTCGGGCCGGTGTCTCGGGGAATTGTGGCCGTCGTCGTCGGAATCTTCGGAACGACGACCGGCATCGGCATCGGGCTCATCCACGCCACCAAAGGGGACTTTGGTGTAGCGGCCGTGTCCGGGCTTGTCGCCCTCTGCACCGGGCTCTTCCTGCTCGTTGCTGGCACGGCAACGCTTCTCCGGGTGACTCCGAAGTGGTGGCGTCTGCTCGCACTACCTATCGCCTTCCTCCTCGTCGAGTTCTCGCTCATCCCCTTCACGGTGGCCATCTACGCCACCAACGTGCCCGCCACCCCCCTGGACAACACGACACCAGCGGCCAGGGGGCTCACCTACCAGAACGTCGCCTTCACCACCAGTGATGGCGTCCAGCTCTCGGCTTGGTACATCCCCGCTCGCAACGGTGCGGCCGTCGCCCTGCTCCATGGCGCCGGATCGACGCGGACCTCGGTGATCGACCAGGCCGCCGTCCTGGCCAACCACGGCTTCGGGGTGCTCATGGTCGACGCTCGTGGGCATGGTCGAAGCGCCGGAGACGCCATGGACTTCGGTTGGTGGGGTAATCGGGATGTTTCAGCCGCCGTGACCTGGCTGGAGGCTCGCAGTGAGGTCCAGGGCGGGAAGATCGCCGTCGTGGGTGAGTCCATGGGCGGCGAAGAGGCCATCGGGGCCGCCGCCGCAGATCCTCGCATTCGTGCCGTGGTAGCCGAAGGGGCCCTGTGGCGTGGGTCCATGGACACGAGTTGGCTTCCTCGCGACTTCCAGGGCTACATGGAGCGGGCAATGCGCAGCATCGAGACAGGCGCCACGGGCCTGCTCACGTCGGCGCCCAAGCCCCCTAGCCTCCGCTCTGCCCTCGTGGCCACCTCACCGCGACCTGTGCTCCTCATTGCCGGCAAGCCAGAGATCCAGGGGGATCGCGCCTACCGTGACGCTTCTCCCACCAATGTCCAGCTATGGGAGCTGCCGGACACGCCTCACACCGGGGGACTTGCCACCCACCCTGCCGAGTGGTCGAGCCGGGTCACAAGCTTCCTGGACCGAGCCCTCGCCGTTTCTTTGCCAGGGAGATGAGCCGCTCGGGATGTGCCGCTGCCTGGTCGACCGGTATCCACCGGTCCTAAGTGATTCCGTCCAGCGACCGCAACGGCCCGTCGACCGGTCCGTGCATCACGGGACCCGTACGTCGTGACGCTGGGCGGCGAGGTCCCTCTCTTCTTCGCTCAAGGACGTGGCGTCGACCGGGGTAACCAGGCTCCAGTGGTGACCAACGGGGCATCGCTGGAGCCTCCACCAGCCAAGGCGAATCGCCTTCAGGGAAGCGCCGGGAATCCATAGGGTCGTGAAGATGTGTCCGTCCCGACATCGCACGACGGTATCCATGCCGAACAAGGAACCACGACGTCTTGCGACGACGGCGGCTTCGATGGCTGTCGCCCCCACGGCTATGGCAAGGCCCGCCTTGCGGCGCCCTTTTCGCCCTTGCTCCTGTTCGGTGTGCTTACTCAACAATCCTCCCTGAAAGCCGATGGACCACCCCCATTCAGGGTGGGCCAGTCATTCATCGCGGCGCTAGAGGCGATGGTCCCATTCAGTCGCCCCCGGGACCTCGTCGCGTTCGGTACGCACGCGAGTTGGTCTTGGTGCCGTGTTCGCGCAGGTGGGGTCGGCGGTGACCCGCCCGAGAATGACGGCCCGAGCGATGATGCTCTGTCCCGCCGGTCGGTCTCATCCGACGTCCAAAGCAGGACCCGGCGATGTGAACGGTCAGAGTATCCAGTTCCGGGCTCCGATAAGCCGGTGATCTCGGATGGTGACCTTGGCCTTGGTCCTCCTTCTCGGGCTCAACGGTCTGCGGGTGTCCGAGGCCCTCGGGGCGGACGTCGACGACGTGTCCACACAAGCGAGGCCACCGGGTGCTGAAGACCCAAGCGCAAGGGCGGGAGACGGCGATGGCGCCTCTGGCCCCCTGGCTGAGTGCCGACGTTTGACAAATCGTTCGGTACCTAGCATTATTTGTTAGGTGGCTGACGAACTGCGGGACCCGAGACATTCGTCGGCGGGAGCGTGGGCAAAGAGGTTGTACTTCGCAAGCCGGGCCGTGATGGAGTCGGTCTTGCGGCCATATGACATCGGATCGACGCAGTGGTACGTGCTCTACCAACTCGCTAACGATGGACCAACGATGCAGCGCGATCTCGGTCGGATGCTCCAGATCGAGAGGGCAACGCTGAGCGGGATCGTGAGCACGCTCGTGCGGAAGGGCCTCGTCGAACAAACGCTCGACCCCGCTGATCAGCGCCAGCGGATGCTTCGAATCACGCGCTCGGGGCTGAAGCTCTGGGATGAACTACCCGATCTCGCCCTCATTGAGGCGGTTGCATTCGACGGTGTCGACGCCGCCGAGCTCGCCTCGGTCGTCAAGGTGCTCCAGGCCGCGACGCAACGCCTCAACAACCACTTATCGAATGAAACCGGATCATGACGATCTTGGTCACTGGTGGTACCGGCCGTGTGGGGTCGCGGCCTCTGCCGCACATTGTGGAGGCGGGAGTGGATTGTCGCGTGCTAGTGCAGGCCGACAAAGGGGTCCCTACCGGGGAGACACCGGTGGAGGGGGACCTTCTCGATCCGGAGTCACCGACGGGCGCAGTGGAAGGCGTCTCGGCGATCGTCCATCTCGCTGCACTGCTAGGCCGCCCGACGTCAGGCGATCCCGTCCCCCACCCGTGGAAGGGCCACGCGGCCGGATCCCTGGCGCTGGGCCTCGGCTTCCAGCCGACGGTCCGACCGTGTACCAGGCCATCGGAGAAGGCGCACTGTGAGGCTCGGCCGAACCTCGGATCTGCTGACATTTCGGCCTAGCTCGAAAGCGCCGGTCGCGGTCTTCCGGCGGTGCGGGGGGCGCTGACGATCGGGTAGTGGGCCTATCACGGTCGAAGTCTTGTGTTGTCCCGAAGTGGCTCTCCCTCGACCCAGTACGGCACAGATGGACGGCGCCCCACTCAACCATGGCTCCGGGAGGTCATCACATGCAGTACCGCAGCCTCGGCCGGACCGGCATCAAGGTCAGCCCCTACGCGCTCGGCGCCCTGATGATCGGCGCGTCCATCGGCAACCCCGACCACGACGACTCGATTCGTCTCATCCACAAAGCGCTGGACGCGGGGATCAACTTGATTGATACTGCCGACGCGTACTCCCAGGGCGCTTCCGAAGAGGTTGTGGGCAAAGCCCTCAGAGGGCGTCGTGACAGCGTCGTCCTGGCGACGAAGTTCGGTCTCCAGATGGGTGATGATCTCAATCGGCGGGGTACCTCGCGGCGCTGGATCATGACCGAGGTCGAGAACTCGCTGCGCCGCCTGCAAACCGACTACATCGACCTCTACCAGATCCAGCGCCCGGACCCCACCACCGACATCGAGGAAACGCTCTCCGCACTCTCAGATCTAATCCACGGCGGAAAGGTCCGCGCGATCGGGTCGTCCATGACGCCCGCTTCTGACATCATCGAGGCCCAGTGGGTTGCCGAGCGCCGCGGACTCGAGCGGTTCCGCACCGAGCAACCCTGCTATTCGATCCTCAATCGCAGCATCGAGTCCGAGGTGCTGCCGATTGCGCAACGCTACGGGATGGGCGTGCTGGTGTGGGGTCCGCTCGGGCAGGGAATGCTCACCGGACGTGTCCGCAAAGGTCAGCCGACGGACCTCGTCCGCGCAACGTTGTTCATGAAGGCCATCAGTGACGAGGATCGACTCGACGCCGTCGAACGGCTCATCCCGCTCGCCGAAGAAGCAGGTATCCCGATGACCCACCTCTCAATGGCGTTCGCCATTTCTCATCCGGGTGTGACCAGCGCCCTCCTCGGGGCGCACACAATGGAGCAACTCGATGACCTACTCGCCGGCCTCGACGTCACGCTCACCGACGAAATCCTCGACCGGATCGACGAGATCGTCCCGCCCGGCACCGATGTCGGCACGCTCGACCAGGCCTATCTACCCCCAGCCCTCCATCGCTCGGAGCTTCGCCGCCGACCCGTCGGTGAGCGGGCCGGCGCCTGATGACTCCTTGCTGCAATCTCGGAGAGCGCCGTGGGACCACACTCCCCGAACAGGGGTTGTACCGGTCGAGGTTCCTTCCCTGGGGAAGGCTCCACCCTTTCGGGGAGGTCATCCCGCCTGGTGGATCACCCACACATCAAGGGATCCCGGTCGCACCACGTATCGGTGTGGCCCGGGCGGACGTGCCGATCCAGCTCGATGGCCGAGGCGACACCTCGTCACCGGCACCCGCTCGGTACGCTCCGCCACGTCCCGCGGATGAAATCAACGGAGCGCTCCCCCGGATAGGTTCACCCGAGTGGTACGAGGCGACGGCCAACCGACAGTATGGCCATGTGTCAACAGGACAGGACCTTCCCGAGAGCGTGGTGGCAGCTTACGCACGGGCCACCAGAACCGGTTTCCAGCTTGCCTGTGAGGTCGAGGTGGGGAGGTTGTTGGCGACATTGTCAACGGCGGTTCCCGAGGGTGGTCGGATCCTTGAGATCGGCACCGGCGTCGGCGTCGGACTCGCCTGGTTGGTTCATGGGCTCGGCGAGCGCCACGACATCGAGGTCGTCACCGTCGAGCTTGACGATGGCGTGCAGAAGACGACCCGCTCAGCTTCATGGCCACCGTGGGTTCACTTCAAGTCTGGTGACGGGGCCGAGGTGGTTGGTGGTCTCGGTGCGTTCGACCTGATATTCCCGGATGCGCCTGGCGGCAAGATTTTCAAACTGGACCGGACGGTGGCGGCACTTCGACCTGGCGGCGTCCTCATCGTTGATGACATGGACCTGACACGGCACGAAGATGAAGAACTTCGGGCCGCCCTCACCGTCGTGCGCCAACGTCTCCTCGAAGATGCTGAACTGGTTTGCGCAGAACTGGGCTACAGCAGCGGCGTGATCGTGGCGGTCAAGCGCCGGGCATGACGTCCGAAGGCAAACCGACGCCCTGGTTTCGATGCCACGACGCGAGGCCTGTCGGAGCACCGCACCATTCCACTTTCATTGTTGCCCCGGGAGCGCACTCCCAGCGCCGCACCCGACGCGCCGTCCAGCCACTCGCAGTCGATACACTCCGGACTCCACTCTTTCATTCGTGTCACGTCGGCGACCAGGTCGTAGACGACCTCGGGCGCTGCCGCGATTGAACCGTCTCCCCGCCTGTCGTGCCCTTTTCCGTTCCTAACCCCGCGATTCCTCGAATGCCCGAACTTCTGGGATGTGGTGGCGGCGCGCCTAGCCGGAAGACCTCTGGCTGAAGCCCACGCACACTGACACCCCGCCGCGAACCCAGTCGTCCCTAAGGGTCGACGTGACACCCCCCATCGGTGCTCGGCGCTCCCGAGTACGCACGGGAATGTGCGCCACCTGGCACGTTGTAGATCCACCTGGCCCGGCGCGCTAGGTGCCGATCCTTCTCGTCCAGCTCCGGGCGCAACCAGCGCAGTATTCGCGGCGCTCGAGTGATTGCGGATGGCCTGGGTCCCACCCGCCTCTTCAGCTTGTACACGCACTGGGTGACCCGAGCCATGTTCGCGGCCGAGAGCCGTCCCGGGCGGTCGGGCCGCTCACGGCCTCCTGGGAGCCGCACTCCTCCCGGCATTTTGCGTGCATTGGCGATGGCCGCCGGGTGGTTTGATGAGCAGGGGTAATCCGGTCAGGTGACGTCAGGCGAAAAGACCGCACTCGGCGATGAAGGCGTCCAGGGCCACCACCCAACTGTCCCAGTAGGAGCGCTCGCAATCTTCGTCAATCGCAACGATCAAGTGGTGACGGAAGTCCTCCCACTCGCGACCAGTTGCTTCCACCGATAAGACAGCTAAAGCGTGGGCACGGGCCTGCCAGAGAGCATCGAAGACGGGTGTGCCGTTGGAGCGCGGCATAGAGTGCTCGGCGAAGCCCTCTTCGCGTGCATTGGAGGTCGTCACAGGTGCGCCACACCGATCATGGCGTCTCTGGTTACCAGTCCGGCCAGTTCGTCTTCGGAGAGCCCTTCGCTGCCCACCGGCCGCATGGGAAGCACCAAATAGCGGACCTCGGCGGACGAGTCCCAGACCCGGATCTCGCGCAACGAGGGAACGTTGCAGCCCATCTCGTCCAGGAGCACCCGCGGTTCGCGGACCATGCGTGATCGGTACGGCGGGCTCTTGTACCAGTTGGGCGGAAGTCCCAACACGGGCCACGGATAGCATGAGCACAGCGTGCACACGACGACGTTGTGCACAGCTGGCGTGTTCTCGACGACGACCATGTGATCCCCTTCGGGACCGGAGAATCCCAACTCGGCAATGGCGGCGGTGGCATCCGTCAGGAGCCGCTCCCGGTAGGCCTCGTCAACCCAGGCGCGCGCCACCACCTTGGCGCCGTTCATCGGGCCCACCGCATGCTCGTAGTGTTCGACCACGGCATCGATGGCGGCCGGTTCGAGGATCCCCTTGTCCACCAACAGCGATTCCAGGGCTTTCACTCGGTCCTCGACCGGTGTCGTGGGTAGCGGGTGGTGGTGCCCGTCATCCATGGATGGGTGCCTCCCTAGGCTCCAGGTAGCTCTCCCAAAGATCTACATGCACCGGATCGCCCGGTGCACCCCACACGTCCACGGCCTCGAAACGGACTGAGTAGGTCGGCTCCAGACGGATTCGGTCGCAGTGGTACTCGACGTCGGGCAACGAGAACACACCGTCCTGACGTACGACGACGCCTGGCTTGCCCTGGACGTAGCGGGGGGCTCGGGTGTGGCCGAGCGGATGCCATTCGCGCACCCTCACCGTCTCGCCGACTCCGTAGCGGTGGACTTCGACCGAGGGACCCGGATCATCCAGCCTCGGAGCTCGCGCCGGACGGGCAATCGGATACGGCGCCCCGAGACGCCGGTCGAGCTCCTCCTGGGTGATGCGACCGCCTTCCACGAGGCCTGTGGCCGTCGCGGTGAGCCAGTGCTCATAGTACGGGGAGGCCAGGTACCAGGTCGGGTCCATCCGCTCGATCGCGTGTCGGAATCGCCCGTTGAGGTGCCCCGCCAACATGGCAGAAACCGTGAGCCGGTAGGCGCGGCGCTCCCAGTCTGCGTGGAACACGGGCTCGCCGGCTTCCATCTCGACCGGGCCGAAACCCTGCGTACCGCCGAGGTCGTGCACCCCATCCACGAACACATCTGACCACAGCTCATCGCTACCTGCTCGATCATTGCCTGAGCGGGCACCCCGGTCCTTCTGGGGACAACGTCAGCCAGAAGGTGCAAAGCTCCAGGCCGGTACCGCAACCTGGCGGGCCGGATCGCCGCTCGTTGGCACAGATGCCAGGCGGCACACGTGGGCTGTGTGAAGCGGTCCCGACAGGCACCTCATGGGGTCGTTCGACCGACACGGCGTGCGGCGAGAGGGCCGTCGTCGTACAGTTCCGGCGATCACCACCAGAGGAAAGGCGTCCGTCCCATGACTGTCCGCATCCACACCACGCTTCCGGGCGTCAACCAAGAGCAGTTCGACGCTGTGCACAAGGTCATCACGGCTGGCGAGCCGCCGAAGGGTCTCTTGTTCCACTCGTCGGCGCCGGTCGAGGGTGGATGGCTGGTGATCGACTTCTGGGCATCGCGGGCAGACTACGACGCTGGCATGGGTCGGGTACAAGCGGCAATGGGAGCAGCTGGCGTGACGCCTCAGGGACCCCCAGGCATCGAGGAGTTCCCGGTACACGAGACGTACCAGCCTTAACCTCACACCCCACCCGCAAGGTGCCGGAGTCGGGCGGGTTCCTGGCCAGAAGCCGACCAGGGCTTGGGCATCACATGCTCGGGGATCCCGGTGGGGTCGTGTATCCATCTGTGGCATGAGGATTGCGTGAGAGTCGGGTAGCCGGGTCGGAGCGCATACTCGGGGTTCTCTGAGCCCCCTATGTATCCACGCGAGCAAAGCCCCACGAGGCGAGCGGCGAGGCACGGGCTGGGGGCAACCCGCTCGGGATCACGGCCGCTGAACGTTTGCGCTGGGTCAGGTCGGAGGCGAGTCCGTCACCTTCGGACTCACTCGGCACTGGTAGACGGAGCGGCACCCGCCCGAGTCAGGGTGAAATGCGCCCCTCTGGACGTGGGATGCGGCCCTGCGGGAGGGCATCCTGGTCCCGACAGTTGCGACGCAACGTACCGGGTGAGGGTGGTCGGGGCCGGGAGTGACCCGTCCGGTGACGACGACATTCAGATCGCATTACCCTCGAACCGATGGTGGAGCCCCCTGGGCAGTTGTCCCCCGATGGCCGGTGGCGATGGGATGGTCAGACGTGGGTTCCGACGGGATTTGTCGGACTCGAGCCGAAGGTCAACTCCCTGGCCGTCGCGTCATTTGTCTCAGCACTCATCGTTCCTTTGTGGCCCCTGAGTTCGATCGTCGGCGTCGTCTTGGGGATCGTCTCCATGAAGCGGCTACGTCAGAGGCCAAGCGAGCGAGGACTCGGGTTTGCCGTTGCGGGCCTCTTGATAGGTCTCGTTGTCCTTGTAGCCCTCGCAATCGTGATTGCCGTCATCGTGTATCTCGGTCACGAGTGCCGCAACGGCTGCTAATGCCGCATCTTTCAGCCATGAGGGATCGCCAGGGTGCTTGCGACCGCTGTTCATCGTCGGACACCCCGTGCTGTACATGCCGGTTGCGATCGGGCGACGAACCCACAAGCCGCCCCTACCCGGCGGTCATAGTCAGGGTTATCCCGGTCGCATCATGTATCCGTGTGGCCGGGGCGGGATGTGTCGATCCAGCTCGATGGCCGAGGCGACAGCTCGTCACCGGAATCCGCACGGTGTCGCTCCACCAGTCCCCACGAGTGGGGATCCAATGGAACAATTCTCCCAGGACAAGTTCAACCCGAGTAGTCGGAGGCGGCGGCCAGCCGACAGTGTGCCGTCATGGCAGGAAGAGAATATGTCCCCCGGAGCGTGGTGGCAGCGCACGAATGGGACACCAGAACCGGTTTCCAGCTTGCCCGTGAGGTCGGCGGTTGATTCTTTAGCTGTCTTCATCCACACACGTCCTGGTCGGGTCGACACTTCTGTGAAATCTGACCTATGAGTACGTGGAATCTCCTGCATCTTCTGCAGGTGATTCTTCGGTTGCCAGACCGTGCGGTGCCGTCCAAGGTGGACCCAGTGCAACTGGGACCCTGGGGAGAACCCAACGTCGAGGCCATCGGGAGCCGGGCACGACGACTGCCATGAGTTCATTGGACGGACGATGCGGAAACTGCCTGCGACCGACCGATCCCGCTGGAAGAGCCGTCGACACTCTTTGCCCCGCATGTCGGGACGAACTGAGGGCGGCAAAGGCTTCGCAGTTTCATCTACGGGCTCGGCCACGCGCTGGACGCGTCCGACCGATGAGTACTACCGGAATCGCCGGCATCAGAGGGAGCGGTGCAGGTGTCGCCGATCACGGTGACTCCCAAGATCCTGGTCCATTCCATCCAGACAGTGCCGAACGTGTCGAGCAGCCAACAGTCCAACTCATGAAGAAGGGTCTCCGTCGGCCGAGGGTGCTGGTGGTTGATGACGAGAAGGACATTCGAGACTCGACTGTGGCGATTCTTCGAGCCGAGGGCTACGTCGTCGTCAGGGCCGTAGACGGCATCGACGCTCTGGAGAGACTGCGCGGGCGTGAAATCGACATCATGCTTCTCGATCTCGCACTCCCTCGGATGGACGGCCCGGCTCTGCTCGCGGCGCTTGATGAACCTCCCGCAGTGGTGGTGTGCTCGGCGTTCGGGAAGTGGGACGAGGTCGAAATTCGGAGACGCTTCGGATCGACAGTTGTCGAGTGCCTTCAGAAGCCCGTATCTCCCATTCGCTTGATCGCAGCCACGGCCGCTGCTGCTCAGAACTGCGCACGGGCCAGTTAGAGCCGCACTTCCCCGGTTGAGATCAGACGATCTCTCCTTCGTGACGAGCACCTCCAAGCAGACAGTGCTGGCACGACGCACAGATCCGCACTTGCACATTCGAGAACGGAGACCAGGAATCAGGTGGGACACTCCTGTCACGACCTCCCCTGCCACCGCCCACCCTCCTCCCGGGGAGATCTGAGGGCTGACTTAGCGCTGGCCGAGTGCCAATGCCCGATCGATGCCCGCCAGGCGTAGCCTTGTGATTCCGGCCGCCGGGAGGGACGAGATGATCGAGACCAGTGAGATTGAGATCACCTTCAGCGAGGACGAGAGCCATACGGTGGCGCGTGCTTCGCTCACCATCCGGGGGGCCATGTTTGTGAGCACGGGTCGGGCGAGGCGCCACCCGGCTGACCCGAACCTGCCGATGGTCGGCGAGGAACTCGCCACGGCACGCGCCCTGTCCGACCTTTCGCACCAGCTCCTCGACGCCGTAACCGAGACGATCTCTGAGCGTGAGGGCCGACAGGCGCACCTCTAGCCACATCGGTCCTCCAGTCAGACGGAAAGCACGTCGAAGGACCACCGAAAACGGGCGTCGGGCGTCGCGCTATCGCCATACCACCAGACGACCGGCCCGTACTGAGGGAGCACCTCAACCGATTCGCGGGACCAGAATGGCTCTTCCCTGGCGAGGGCAATCACCCGGTGTCACCGAGGACGATCGACAGGGTGTGGCACCAGGGGCGCGTGGCCGCAGACTGCCCGGACGTCCGCTTCCACGACCTCCGACACAGCGGGCCCGCGTGGGCGGCCGCTACCGGAGCAAAGCACTGCCGAGCTGATGCGACGAGCGGGTCACAAGAACGCGACCGCGGCGCTCCGCTATCAGCACGCCACCGAGGATCGTGATCGTGGGCTCGCCGAGGCTCCCGGGAACTGGCCAAGCGTGCGAAGGTTGTTCCGCTGAGACGGACGCGGGACGGACGAAGTCCGAAGGTCGCAGCGTTTGGTCTTGCGAACTAGGCCAGCGACCTGCGGATCCACGAGCAGCCCCAACGGGATTCGAACCCGTGTCTCCACCTTGAGAGGGTGGTGTCCTCGGCCACTAGACGATGGGGCCTGGCACCCTTTCGGGCCGGGTAAGCCTATCCGATGGGACGAGATCCCCATCCGGTCTCGCACTGCGATCCTGAGCTCGCAGCGGTGCGGCCGCCCTTCGGCGATGGGCCCGCACCGGACGAGGCCGGACGAACCGCCACCCGACGCTGGAGCGCCCGGCTCCGCGATAGCGACATCGGGCCCTGTGTGCCACTCCGGGCCCCACCGCAGCGGGGCCCGGAGTGAGGAAATGGCTCGGGGGGGAGGACTCGAACCCCCAATAACAGGGCCAGAACCTGCCGTGTTGCCGATTACACCACCCCCGAATGGGTGACTTCGCAGGCTAGCCCAGCCGGTGGAGCCGTGAGTACCCGATGATCCGGCCCAGGGCCACCCCCACCGTCTCCTTGGCGTAGTACGGAACGGTCGCCCACCCCTTGATGGGGGAATTCGTAGTCGGCGCCGGCCATGCCTGGAGCCGCACGTTGGAGGCGATGGCCAGGCTCCGGTCCTCGTGGAATCCGTCGGTCACGATGAGGACCTTCGTCAGCCCTCGCTGGTGCAGCGCCGTCGCCGCCAGCGAGAGGTTGGTCCACGAGTCGTTGCCGCCGACCTCGATGATGGCGTCCGTGGGGACCCCGTGTTGCTCCAGCCACGCCGCCGACGCGTGGGCTTCGGTGAACTTGTCGCCGGCCTTCTTCGACCCGGTGACCACCATGGTCGTGGCGAGACGGCGTTTCCACAGATCGCTCGCCTCCTGGAGCCGCGCCACGAGGTCGGGCGAGGGGACCCCGTCGTACTGGGCGGCCCCCATGACCACGACGGCCTGCACCGGTCGGGCGTCGTGATGGCGCGACGTGAGCCACACCTGCGCGCCGGTGAAGGCGAAGTATCCCCCGATCACGATGGCCAGCAGCACGAGGCGTTGGAGGACCCACCGCATGGCGCGCGCTCCTCGCACCATCGCGTCTCCCAGCACTGCCACCGGTTCAGTCCCCCGATCCCTCCGGTCCGGCCTGTGCCGGACCGCGTCTCAGCCTGGATCGCCCCCGAGACGTTCCCGGGCGGCGCGCAGGCGTTGCAGTACAGCCTCGCGCCCGAGGACCTCCAGAGACTGGAATAGGGGCGGCCCGACCCGGCGGCCGGTGACCGCCACCCGGATGGGGGCCTGGACCTTGTTGAGCTTGCGGCCCATGCCGTCGGCCAGCGCCTGGGTGGCGCTGTGCAGGGATTCTGCGGTCCATGGGCAGTCCCCGTAGACGGCGATGGCCGCGTCGAGGACCGCCGGCGCGGTGTCGTCGTTCGACCACCGACTCCCACGACCCCTCGTCGAGCAGGGGCTCCTCCAGGAACAGGAAGTCGACCATGTCGGGCACCTCGCCGAGCACCCCGATGCGCTCCTGGACATAGCGGTGCCATGGCACCGGAACACCGCCTCGTCGAAGCGCTCGGGTGGCCACGGTGCGCGTCCGGGGGCCAACCAGGGCCCGGCGGCTTCGATGAAGTCGTCGACCGACATGGCCCGGAGGTACTCCTTGTTCATCCACTCGAGCTTCTTGAGGTCGAAGAACGCCGGGGCGTGGTTGACCGCCGACAGCTCGAATCCCGCCACCAGGTCCTCGATCGACGAGGATCTCGCGCCCCTCGGGGTCACTCCATCCGAGCAGGGCCAGGTAGTTGCGCATGGCGACGGCCAGATAGCCGCGGTCCCGATAGGACTCGACCGAGACGTCGTCGCGGCGCTTGGACAGCTTCTGCCGGCGCTCGTTCACGAGCAGCGGAAGATGGGCGAACGCGGGCAGGGCGGCGTCGGGACCCTCGAGCGCGGACCACAGGAGGAGGCCCTTGGGCGTCGACGGCAGGAGGTCCTCGCCTCGGATGACGTGGGTGATGCGCATGGCGATGTCGTCGACCACGTTGGCGAGCAGGAACAACGGTGCGCCCGACGACTTCACCACCACGAAGTCCTCGATGGACTCGTGGGCGAAGACCACGTCGCCTCGGATGAGGTCGTGGACCACCGTCGTCCCCAGTCGGGGACCCGGAACCGCAGCGCCCGCCCCTCGCGGTCGAGGCCCCGGTCGCGACAGAAGCCGTCGTAGCCCGGTGTCGCATTGGCCTTGGTGCGGGCGTCGATCTCGTCGCGGGTGCATTCACAGGCGTAGAGCGCACCCGCCACCCACAAGGTGTCGATGGCGGCCGTGGTAGGCGTCGGTGCGCGCCGACTGGCGGAAGGGCCCCTCGTCGGGATCCATGCCGAGCCACGACAGCGACGACAGGATGCCGTCGACCCACTCCTCGCGGTTGCGCTCGGTGTCGGTGTCCTCGATGCGCAGGACGAAGATCGCCGCCCGTGTGGCGGGCGATAGAGCCAGTTGTAGAGCGCGGCCCGGGCGCTGCCGACGTGGAGGAACCCGGTGGGCGACGGGGCGAAGCGGACCCGCGTGCGGTCGTCCGCGGCGGCGCCCGGAGCGGCCCCGCCGGGACCACCGGCGCCACCTGCCACGGGCGCTACTCGTCCTCGACGAGCGTGATCGCCCCCGTCGGGCAGTTGTTGGCGGCCATGCGCACCTTGTCCATCAACTCGGGCGGGGGGTTCTCGTTGAGCACGTACAGGTACCCGTCGTCTCGCACCTCGAACACCTCGGGCGCGATGCCCATGCACACGGCGTTGGACGCGCACACGTCGTAGTCAACGACCACTTTCATGGATGGCACCTCCGTCTCGACCCGACCCGCAGTGCTCGCCCGCAGTGTAGTGGCGGGCATCCCGAGGCCCCGGACCGGCCGGGCGGCGGATCAGGGCTTGTCGGTGCCGAGCACCCACATGGAGAAGAACTGCGACCCCCCGCCGTAGGCGTGGCCGAGTGCGGTGCGGACGTTCTCGACCTGGTGCTCGCCGGCCTGGCCCCGAACCTGCATGGCCGCCTCGAGGAACCGCAGCATTCCCGAGGCGCCGATGGGGTTCGACGACAGGACGCCGCCCGAGCAGTTCCAGGGGATGTCCCCGCCGTCGAGGGCGGTGGCCCCGGAGTCGGTGAGCTTCCAACCGTCGCCCTGCTCGGCGAACCCGAGGTTCTCGAGCCACATCGGCTCGAACCACGAGAAGGGCACGTACACCTCGGCCACGTCGATCTGGCGCCGGGGCTCGGTGATGCCCGCCTGGCGGTAGACGTCCGCCGCGCAGTCCATGCCCGCCTGGGGGTTCACCTGGTCGCGCCCGGCGAACATGGTGGGCTCCGAGCGCATGGCCATGCCGTGGATCCACGCCGGCGGGCGGCTCGAGCGTCGAGGACTCCGCCACGCGTTCCGACGCCAGCACCATGGCCGCCGCGCCGTCCGAGGAGGGGCAGGTCTCGAGATAGCGGATGGGGTCCCACAACATGATCGAGTCCTTCACCATGTCGAAGGAGATGTCCTCGATGTGCAGATGGGCGTAGGGGTTCTTGAGCGCCTGGAGGCGGTCCTTCACCGCCACCAGGATCCCGATGTGGTCGGGCGCCCCCGAGCGTCGCATGTAGGCGCGGATGATGGGGGCGAAGAACCCGCCCGCACCCGCCAGCAGCGGAGCCGAGAAGGGTTGGGGGACCGACAGCGCCCACATGGCGTCGGAGTCCGACTGCTTCTCGAAGGCGACGGTGAGCACCCGCTCGTGACGACCCGAGGCGACCAGATGGGCGGCGACGATGGCGGTGGAGCCGCCCACCGATCCCGCCGTGTGCACCCGCAGCATGGGCTTGCCCACCGCACCCAGGGCCGGGGCGAGGTACAGCTCGGGCATCATGACGCCCTCGAACATGTCCGGGTGCCTTGCCGATGACCACGGCGTCGATGTCGGCCCAGTCGAGGCCGGCGTCGTCGAGGGCGCGGCCTGCCGCCTCGCGCACCAGGCCGGCGATCGAGACGTCGAGACGCTTGGCCGCGTGCTTGGTCTGGCCCGACACCGATCACCGCGCAGCGCTCGGCCATCACGCCCCCTTCCCGGCCGGCCCCGCGGGCTCCGCTGCCAGGGCGCACACGAGGTTCTGCTGCAGGCACGGCCCCGAGGTGGCGTGGGCGAGGGCGCTGCGGGCGCTGCCGTCCATGATGCGCGTGGCGGCTTCGGCGATGCGCAGGAGCCCGGCCACCATGAGGCCGTTCGCCGCCAAGGCCCCGCCCGAGGGGTTGACCGCCACGGAATCCGACAGGCGCAGCGCGTCGCGCAGGATCAGCTCCTGGTGCGCGAACGGCGCGTGGAGCTCCGCCACGTCGACGTCCACGACACCATCGGCGCCGCCCGAGTCGAACACCCCGGCGGCCTCGGCGGCGACGCGCGTCGAGGTGGACACCGACAGGTCCCGCGCCCCCAGGGCATGGGCCTCGATGCGGTGGTCCATGCCGGTGATCCACGCCGGCCGTTCGCACAGGTCCGCGCGCCCGGTCGCCCGCGGCGAGGACGACGGCGGCGGTGACGTCGGTGATGGGCGGAAGGGCGTGGCGTCGCAGCGGGGCGACCACGTAATCGTCGCGCAGGAGCTCCTCGACCGACTGGTCCTTGGCCACCTGGGCGTTGGGGTTGCCGAGGGCGTCGCGCCGGCTGCGGGCCGCCACCGTGGCGAAGTCCTTCTCCGTCGCCCTGCCGGCGTCGATGAGCGCCTGGGCCTGCAGGGCGGCCAGGGCGACGGGGTCGGGCCACATGGGGGCCATGTAGTAGGGGTCGAGCTGCAACGCCAGGATCCGGTCGAGCTGGCTCGGCGACGACCGGCCGAAGCTGTAGACGAGGGCGGTGTCGACCTCGCCTTCTTGCAACAGCGTCCACGCCTCGTACAGTGCCCAGGCGCCGTCCATCTCCACGTGGCTCTCGCGCATCGGTGGCCATACACCGACGGCGTCGAGGGCCATCACGAAGCTGAACGGAGCACCCACGAGGTAGTCGGTGCTCCCCGAGCACACGAACCCCATGTCGCTCTTGGTGACGCCGATGTTGGCGAACACCTCGGTCACCACCGGCATGAGGATCTCGACCTCGTTGCGGTGGTCCTCGCGCCGTACCGACTTCGACTGCGCCACCGACACCACGGCCACGGGGCGATCCGTGGCGCGTCCGGAGCGGGCCGCGCTCACAGGTACTCCTTGAACGTCTCGTAGTCGGCGTCGGGCTCGCCGTTGGGCCGGAAGTACTTGACCGACGCCATGGTGAGGCCCCACTGGTCCTCGGGGAGCCAGACCGCCTCCACCCGCATGCCCATGCGCACCTCGGAGGCCGGGAGCTCCTGGATCAGCCCCATGAAGGCGATGTTGGCGCCGTCGAGGAGGATCTGGGCGCAGATGTAGGGGATCTCGATGGACTGGCCCTGGAACGGCACGTTCACGACGCAGTAGGTCGTCACCGTCCCGGTGTTGGCCAGCTCCACGGGGTCGGTGGTGGCGACACCGTCGGTGGGGCACGAGCCCCGGGGCGGGACGTAGACCTTGTGGCACGCCGGACAGCGCTGCCCGATGAACTTGCCCTGCGCGATGCCGTGGAGGAACCGCGACTGCGACAGGCCCGCGGTGTACTGGTAGTCGAGGTGGATCGGGGTGGCGAGGGTCGTGACGGGGGCCTCGCCCGACGCGCCGGAGTCGGTGAGGGTGCCGGCGTCGCTCATGGCTCGCTCCCCTCGGGCACGAAGCACTCGATGTCCTGGACGCGACCCTCGCGTTCAGCCGCGGGACGCCAGCGCGCCTTGACCCGCATGCCGCTCGACATGGCCCCGGCCGACCCCGCGTCCACGACGTGGAGCATGCCGGTGGTGGCCCCGTCGAGTTGCACGAGCGCCCAGGCGAAGGGACGGTCGAGGGGTTGGTCCTTCTTGGGGTGCGGCGCCCACGACCACGTCGTCACCACGCCGGACTGGCCCACCTCGACCAGCTCGCCCACGTCGGCTCCGGTGACGGGGTCGTATTCGGTGGGGGGCACGATCACCGTCGGCGCGCCGTCGGCGTCGTGCGACTGCGCGCCGAGGATACGACCGTCGCGCAGGGCGGTGAGGAAGGCGCCGATGATCGGGCCCACCGAGCGGACGTAGGGGAACTCGAGGACATGCGGCGCCCGCAGGACTTCGCTCTCCGCCATCACCACCCTCCCCTCGGTCGGCGTACGACGGCGCAAACTAGAACAGATTGCAGTTCTGTGCCAGCCCGGTCGCCGGTCCTGGTCGACGAGGACGTCGAGCCACGGGGCCGCCGGGGGACCGCGGTCGGAGGGTCCGGTGGCGCCCTCGACGCCGCGGGGAGCGGGCTCCGGCGCGGGTGCCGGGCCCTACAGCGTGGTGGGCACGGCTCCCACGATGTCGGCGACATGGACGCCGAGCCCCGGCAGCGAGCCGACGAACGGAGCGTCACCGAAGGCGAAGATCCCCCCGTCGGAGCCGATCAACCAGTAGCCCGCGTCGTCGGCGGTGGGCACGAGGCCGATCACGGTGTGGGCGGGCTTCACGGCAATGGCGGGCAGGGAGCCGAACGGGCGCGCGTCGCCGAAGGGGTAGACGCCACCGTTCTGCGTGACGATCCAGTACCCGCCGCCATCGGGCGTCGACGCGATGGCCGAAACCGGCGACGGCGTCCCCAGCGCGGAGCCCAATGGTGCCGCGTCGCCGAAGGCGTAGACCGTGCCGTCGGCGGCGACCAGCCAGTAGCCCTGGTCCGAGGGCGTGGCGGCGATGCCGATGATGTCGCCGACGTGGAGGCCCTCTCCCGGCAGTGATCCCAAGAAGGGGGCGTCGCCGAAGGCGAACACCCCGCCGTCCGCGCCCACCAGGAAGTAGCCCCGGTTGTCGGCGGTGGGAACGATGCCCTCGATGTCGTGCACCGTCACGTGCCGTCCCGGCAGCGATCCGAGGAAGGGGGCGTCGCCGAAGGCGAATACCCCGCCGTCGCGCCCGATGAGGAAGTACCCGCGGTCGTCGGGCGAAGACACCATGCCGGCGATGTCGTCGACGTGCACCCCGAGGCCGGGAAGAGACCCGTAGAACCCCCCCGAGCGCCCCGTCGGGAACACGAAGACGCCGCCGTCTTGGCCCACGAGGTCGTATCCGCTCGAGGCCGGGCCGGGGCTCGGCGGAGGTGGTGGTGCCGGCCCGGCCGAGACGGTCATCGACGTGGTGCCGGCCGACCCGACGAAGCCCTGATCGCCGAGGTACGTCCCGGTGACGGTGTCGGTGCCCGTCGGGGCGGAGTCGGCGCTACACGACCCCGACCCACCCGACAGCGAGGCCGTGCACAACATGGTCGTCCCCACCGAGAAGATCACGTCCCCACCCGGTGTGCTACCCGCTCCGGAAACCGACGCCGACAAGGTCACGCTCTGCCCGTCGGCCGAGGTGCTCGGGAACGCGTGGACGATGGTCGAGGTCGGCGTGCTCCCGGGTTGGGCGCTCACGACGGCGTCGATGCCGCCGACGGCCTGCCCGGCGGTGACCGCCACCACGGTGGACGACGACGGGGTCGGCGCGCCCTCGTACCACTGGGTGGCGTAATAGGTCGTCGCCACCCCCTTGCACTGCGACGGCGAGGGGTAGAACTCGACGATGTAGCTCCCGGTGCCGAGACCGTCGACGTCGTAGGTTCCGTCGGCGGCGGTGTCGACCTGTACCCACCACGTCCCACTCGCGGCCTCGACCCCGACACAGGCTCCCGCGACGGCGGTCCCGTCGACGGCCGATGTGACCTTGCCCGTGATCGAACCGCCCACCGCCATCACCGCGTCCACACCGGTCACGGTCTGCCCGGGCATGATCACGACCGGGGTCGCCGCCGCCACGTCGTCGGTGTTGTCGTAGTACTGGCTGGCGTAATTGCTCCCGCTCAGGCCGTTCTGCTGGCACGAGGATCCGGCGGTGAACCGTACGATGGCGGTCTCCTCGACGTCGGAGCCCGGAAGGGCGAAGGTGCCGTCGCTGGCCGTGACATTTCCGTCCGCGCCCCCGGGCCACGCCGCTCCCACACAGATGCCGGCCAGAGGTGCGCCGTCGGCAGCCGTCACCGTTCCGGTGATCGAGGGCGGGGGGGTCGCCCCCGACGCGTCGGCCACCACGCCCTGGGGGGCGAGCAGCACCGTCACGATGACCGCCGCGACTCCGATGGCCTGCTTGGCGAGACGCGCCATGCTCCCCACTTCTCCCAGGGCTCCGCCGCATCTTGGTCACCGGGGGACAACCGGCTCCCAAGCGCCCCTCAACGCTTGGTCAAGACCGCGCCCTGCCGCCCCTGCCGCCCCGGTCGACCCCGGTCGTACCCGGGATCAGCCCCACATGAGCGAACCCGGGGTGGTGAGCAGCTCGCCGGTCTCGAGCCAGGTCTTGAGGCCCGACAGGACCATGGGCCAACCGCCGTAGAGCTGGGCGTTGGCACCCTCGCGGAGTTGGTCGTGCGTCAAGGTCAGGCGACAGGAGTCCCCGATGGGCTCGATCTCCCAGGTGACCCTGGAGGTTCCTTCGGCCCGGGCCTCGTCGCTGAAGTAGGCCGCCATGGTGTGGACAAGCCGGCGAGGCGGGTCGACTTCGAGGATCTCGCCTTCGCCGAGGAGCCCGTCGGCCTTGGGGGCGGTCATCTCGAAGTGCGCGCCGGGTTTGAGGTCCGCCACGACCATGGCGGCGCCGAAGTTGTACTTGCGCCTGATCTCGGGATCGACGATCGCCTCCCACAGGCGCTCGGGGGTGGTGCGGATGTAGATCTCGAAGACTTTCTCCATCTGACTCTCCAGTCTGTTCTTGAGGTCGCTGAGCCCTGCGGCCCAGGGCTCGGCGTACTTGCTCACCCACCGGTCGTGGACGAGCCGGATCGGGACCGGGTTCAGGAAATGGAGCTTCTCCCGGCCTCGTCTCCTGGTGACGACGAGGCCGGCCTCCTCGAGCTGCTTGAGGTGCTTCATCACCCCGAAGCGGGTCATCGAGAATCGCTCCTCGAGGGCACTCAGCGTCTGCCCGTCTTGGCGGAACAGCTCGTCGAGAAGGCTCCGCCTCGTCGGATCGGCGAGGGCCCTGAACACGTCGTCCACCTCGAGGACCATAGGTGACTATTTAGTCACATGTCAATGGGAATCTGCGGTCCTCGGCCAGGGGACGTCGGCGGTCTAGGTCACGTCGGCGCGCAGGGTCGTGAAGGCCCCGGACGCGGCCAGCACCACCCCGTACCCGAGCAGGGCCAGGCCGCCCTGCCACCACGGCACCAGGTGCGTGATCCCGTTGTTGAAGCCGTTGGCGTTGGCCGTCACCGATTCGAGGGCCTGGGCCACCTGCCCGGGGAGCCACTTCCCCACCGACGGCACCACCGCCACGATGATGGGCTCGAGGATGGCGGTCACGCCCAGGCCGACCACGATGGCCACCACCTGGTTCTTGAGCAGGGCACCCAGGCCCACGCCGTAGATGGCGTAGAGGATGGCGGCGACAAGCACGCCGGGGAAGACGTGGCGGTACTCGGTCAGCATCCGGTTCACGTCGCCGATGCCCGCCCCCACCACGCTGAAGCCGAACAGCAGGGCCACCGCGCCCGCCACCACGGCGACCACGGCGCCCCCGAGAGCCGAGGCCAGCAACTTCGAGACCACCACCCGCCCCCGGCGGGGCTCGGCCAGGTACGTCGGCGTGATGGTCTTGTGCCGGTACTCCCCGGTCATGCACAAGATGCCGAGGACGAGCGCCAGGGTCAGGGAGATCGATAGGGGCGAGAAGATCGAGTCGAACCACCGCGTCGTCCCCCGCGCCGGGAAGAGCAGCGCCGTGGTGCCGCGGCCATGGGGTGCGAAGCCGATCACGGCGGTGAGCGCGGCGACGAGGAACGCCGTGATGCCGAGGAGCATCCAGGTCGACCAGATCGTGCGGAACTTCTTGAGCTCGGCCACGACCTGTCGTCTCATGGTGCGCCCCCGGATCGGTCGCGCCGGGCTCGGGCGGGACCGAGGGCGGCGGCGCGACCGAGGGTGGCGCGACCGACGGAGGTGGCGCGACCGGGGTCAGCGGCCCGCCCATGGAACGCCCCTCGCGCCGCACCCTCGGTGAGCTGGAAGAAGAGCTGTTCGAGCGACTCACCCGACGACGTCATCTCGTAGACGACGATGCCGTCTCTGGCCATGATCGGCCCCACGAACTCGGGCGTGGTCCTCTCTGCCACCACGACATCGCCACCCTCCAGGCGCACCGACGTCGGCGCATGGTCGACGGATCGCGCCGCGGCCGCCTCCTCGAGGCTGCGCACCAGACGGGCGGCATCGGGGGTGCGGACCCGGACGCTCGTGGTGGCCCCCTGGAGGAGTTGCTGGAGCGGGCCGTCGGCCACCAGTCGCCCACCGGCCAGGATGATGACCCGGTCGACGGTCTGGGCGGCTTCGGCCAGCAGGTGTGACGACACGAGCACGACGCGGCCCTGGGTGGCGTACCACCGCAGGAAGCCGCGCATCCAGGCGATGCCCTGGGGGTCGAGGCCGTTGGCGGGCTCGTCGAGGATCAGCACCTGGGGATCCCCGAGCAGGGCCCGGGCGAGCTCGAGGCGTTGGCGCATGCCGAGCGAGTACCCACCCACCTTGCGGTCCCCGTCGCTCCCGAGGCCGACGAGCTCGAGCACCTCGTCCACACGCCCGGCGTCGATCCCGGCCACGGTGGCGACGATGCGCAGGTGGTTGCGAGCCGTGCGCGCCGGGTGGAATCCCGACGCTTCGAGCACACCGCCGACCGTGCGGGTGGGGTCGGGGAGGTCGTGGTACGAGACGCCGTTCACGAGCGCGCTGCCCGACGTCGGTGCCACCAGGCCGAGCAGCATCCGCAGGGTCGTCGTCTTGCCCGCACCGTTGGGACCGAGGAACCCGGTGACGGTGCCGGGCTCCACCACGAAGCTCAGGTCGTCGACGGCGAGCACGTCGCCGAACCGCTTGGTGAGCCCCCGGGCGGCGACCTCGGTGGCGACGCCCGGCCGGGTGTGGAGCGTGGTCGCGGCGCCCGCCTCAGAAGGTGAGGATCTGGCGGATGATCTCGCCCTTCTTCATGGCGTCGAAGGCATCTTGGGCCTTGGAGAGGTCCATCCGCGACGAGATCATGCCGTCGAGGTCGAGGCGGCCCGCCCTCCACAGACCGATGAGGCGGCCGAACTCCCGGCGGACGTCGGCCGAGCCGTAGTACGAGCCCAGCAGCTTCTTCTCCATGAAGAACAGCTCGAAGCAGTTGAACTCGACGTTCTTCTCTGCGCTCCCCGCACCCACGATCACCGCGGTGCCGCCCCGGCGCGCCGCGTCGTAGGCGGCCCGGATGGTTTGGGGCAGGCCGATGCACTCGAAGGCGTAGTCGAACCCGCCGGCGGGGCCGTTGATCTCGGCGTTGACCCCGGCGAGGTCGTCGGGCTTCACCCCGTGGGTCGCCCCGAAACGTTGGGCGTCTTTCAACTTGGAGTCGACCATGTCCACGGCCACGATCTCCGCCGCCCCGGCGATGCGGGCCCCCTGGATCGCGGCGATGCCCACGCCCCCGGCACCGAAGACCACCACGCTCGACCCGGGCTCGACCTTGGCGGTGTTCGAGCGCGGCGCCGACACCGGTGGTCACGCCGCAGCCGATGAGCGCGCCGATCTCGTAGGGCACGTCGTTGGGGATCTTCACCACGCCTTGTTGCGGGAGCACCATCTCCTCGGCGAAGGTCCCCGTCCCGGCGAACCCGAAGACCGGGCTCACCACCGCGCGAGAACTTGGCCGCGCCGGCGATGTTGAAGAAGATCTCGACGCACAGGTTGGCCTCGCCCCGCAGGCACGCCGCGCACCGCCCGCACGGCGGGGTCCAGGCCACGATGACGTGGTCGCCCACCGCCACCTGGTCCACGCCCTCGCCCACGCCGATGATCTCGCCCGCACCCTCGTGGCCGAGGACGGCGGGCGCGGGCTGGGGCAGCGTCCCGTTCATGGCGGAGAGGTCGGAATGGCACACGCCCGCGGCGTGGAGCTTCAGCCGGACCTCACCGGGCCCGGGATCGGCGACCTCGACGTCGTCGTAGATGTCGATGACTTCCTTGCCGACCTCGTTGAAAATCGCTGCGCGCATGCGAGCTCCCTCCCTGGGTGCCGACCGTGCCTCTGTGGCGTCGACCCTGCCTGCGCATTCGACCATGTGCCGCTGTGGGCCGCAACATCCCCGATGTGGCTGCGCCCGCTCCCCTCAGAGCGCGGTGGCCGCCGAGCGCCCGTCGGGGACGAGGCCGTCGGGCAGGAGGAGGCGCACCGCCACCGCCAACTCGTCGCGGACGCGGTCCAGGTCGCTCCAGCCGTTCACCCAGCCGACCAGCGACGAGTACCAGACGTGCCCGATGATCCGGGTGCGCTCGGCGTGATCGGGTGGCCGGGGCTCGCCGATGGCCCTGATGATGATGCCGTCCATCACGCGCCCCCATCTGCTGCTGGCACTCGATGGCGGCCACGTCGGGGGAAGCAAGGGAGGCGAAGACCGCCGCCACCAGCTGGGGTTGGCGTCCCATGGCGCGCAAGGCCCGTTCCAGGACGTCGATGACGCGCTCCGAGGCCACCTCCCCCCGGGCCGGCACCTGGGCCAGGCGGGCGTCGAGCTGCTCCACCCAGAAGACGAGCGCCGCCGCCAGCAGGTGGTCCTTGGACGAGAAGTAGCGGTAGACGGTGCCCATGGCCACATGGGCCCGGGCGGCCACGTCCCGCATCTGGACCGCTTCGTAGCCCCCCTCCAGGCCGAGCTCCATGGCCGAGTCGATGACCCGTTGGCGCCGTGCCTCTTGAGCACGGGTCAGGGTCCGCGGCAGCACCCTCTGTTGCACGGGGATTCACGCTACTCCTGGTCCTGCCGGGAACGGAACCCGTTCTACTCCCGGCCACGGCGCCGTCGGGCCGGGCAAATCTGACACGGCGTCAGCCAATGAGGGCTAGCCTTCGGACGGATGGCCCCAGACTTGGGCGACGCGGCCCTGGACACGATCCTCGACGACGGCGACGACCCCGGCGCGATCGCCGCCACCGACGGCCGGGTCCCGGGGCGGCGCGGACTGGCCACCCGCACGCGCCTGCTCGAGTGCACCGCCGAGCTCCTCGCCACCACCGCCTGGCGGTCGATCAAGGTCATCGACATCGCCCGTCAGGCCGGGACGTCCCCCGCCACCTTCTACCAGTACTTCGAGAACGTCGAGCAGGCCATTCTCGTGATGGCCGAGGAGCTCATGCAGGGCGCGGGCACCCTCGCCGAGCTGGTCGACGGCGACTGGTCCGACGACGCCAGCTGGGCCACGGCCCGACGCGTGGTCGAGGGATTCATGGCCTACTGGGATGCCAACCGGGCCGTGTTCCGCGTGGTCGAGCTCGCCACCGAGGAGGGCGACCTGCGCTTCCAGGGCCTGCGGGTGCGTGCCCTCAACGCCGTGACCGTCACCCTGGCCCGGGTCATCGCCTCGGGCACGCCCAACCGCAGCCCGCCGGGGCCGACGCCATGGCGGTGGCGGCCACCTTCATCTCGATGCTCGCCCACGTCGCCGCCCACCGCTACGGGTTCGAGTTCTGGGGGATCCGCACCACCGCCATGGTGGAGACCCAGGCGCGCGTGCTGCACTGGGCCGTCACCGGACGCCCCGCGCCTCCGAGCGCCGACGGAGCCGCAGTGCCGGCGCCGCGCACCGGCCCGGTGGTGGGAGGCGGCGCCGCGCAGACCCGCGTCGGGCCAGGCCCGGCAGCGGCCCGGTCCCGACGGTCGCCCCCCCGACGCGTCGCTACTTGACGGCCACGCGGGTTGAGCGGCGATCCGCACCCGTTGGTGAACGGCAGACGGTGTGGCATCGAGCAGGAACGTGTACTGGCCGTCCGCCGCGCAGTCCGCGGCGAGCTCGTCGAGCATCCAGTTCTGGCCCTGGGTCATCCCCATCTCCACGATGTGCAGGAGATGCACGGGCAGGTAGACCTCGGCGTCCTCGCACGGGATGACCTCGAGCGCCATGGTGTCGGTGGCCACCGCGGCCACGTCGTGCGCGTGGAACCACTCGGCGGTCGCCATCGACAGTCCCGACGACAGGCCCATGTAGTGCATCACGTCGCCGAAGCGCAGCATGTTCGGGAGCGGGACCGTGGTCCCCGCCGGCCGGGAAGCGCTCGGGCATGCGGAGATGGGTCATCTGCCCCGTGCGCACCAGCACGACGTCCCCGGGCTCGACGGTCACTCCCGCGAGCGCACACGCCGCGTCGAGGTCCGCCGGCGTGATGGCGTACCCGCCGTCGAGGACATCGACGTCCTTGGCCCGTGCCACGTCGAGGAGCACGCCGCGGCTCACGAGCGAGCTCCACCAGGTGGATCCCGAGGCGGCTGGCGCCGGCCGAGTTCACCGCCGTGGCGGGGTACCCGTTGTAGAGCGTCCCGCGGTAGCTCACATGGGCCAGGCCGTCCCAGTGCGTGGCGCACTGCAACGGCATGACGACGACGTCCTCGTTGGCGCAGATCCATTCGGTGTCGTCCGACAGCGGCACGTTCACGTACGACATCGTGCGCACGGGGTTGAACCGGCCCGGCACGACGCCCTTTCTGGATCCCTTCGGCCTCCGACAGCGCCAGGCCCATGGGGAACGTCCGGCCCGTCCGGACACAGGCCGCGGCCCGGCGCCGCACGTCGTCGGTGACGAGGTTGAGGGTGCCGAGCTCGTCGTCGTCTCCCCAACGACCCCAGTTCCTCACCTTGGCGGCGATCGTCGCTGAACTGTTCGGAGGCACCCATCGCCGCCGCACGCTAGCGCCTCTCACCCGGTGCGACCGCCGGGCCGGGCCCCGGCCCAGGCACGGAAAACCTCTGGTTGCCGGGCCCCTGCGGTCGTAGACTGAAACGGTCTCACGACGCACGAGACAGCGTCACGACGCACGAGGAGGTGTGCCGGTGCGGATCTCAACCCTCCTTGCTGGCAAGGGAGAAGCGGTGGCCACCATCACCGCCGACGCGACGGTCACCACCGCGGTGGACGCCCTTCGTTCTCACGGTGTGGGGGCGTTGGTGGTGTCCTCGGACGGTGAGCACATCGACGGCATCGTGTCCGAGCGCGACATCGTGCGCGGCCTCAGTGGCCAGCTCGCCGCCCTGCTCGCCGAGCCGGTCCGCTCCATCATGACGTCGAAGGTCTTCACCTGCTCGCCCGACGACGACGCCGAGTCGCTCATGGCCGTGATGACCGAGCGCCGGATCCGACACGTCCCGGTGGTGCGCGACGGGGTCCTGTGCGGGATCATCAGCATCGGCGACGTGGTGAAGAGCCGCATCGACGAGCTCGAGAAGGACCGCAAGGAGCTCGTGGAGTACATCAACGCCCGCTGAAGCGCCTCCTTCCGACACCCCGACGCGTTGCCCGTCTCCTTCCGACCGCTGCAGCGCGCCGACTTCGAACTGCTGGCGAGGTGGTTGGCGCTCCCTCACGTGGCGCCGTGGTGGTCGGACGAGCCCACCGTCAGCGCGCTCGAGGCGAGCTACGGGCCGACCGTCGACGGCAGCGACCCCACCGAGGCGTTCATCATCGAGCTCGAGGGGCGACCGGTGGGCTTCGTCCAGCGCTATCTCCTCGACGACTACCCGGCGTGGAGCGAGGCCCTCGGGATCGAGCGCGCCGCGGGGATCGACTACCTCATCGGCGTGGTGGAGCTCACCGGGGTCGGCTTAGGCCCGGTCATCGTGGACGCGTTCACCGCCCTGACCTTCGAGCGGTATCCCGACATCGAGAGGATGGCGGTCGCCGTCCAGCAGGCGAACCACCGTTCGTGGCGCGCGCTCGAGAAAGCCGGCTACGAGCGGGGCTTCGAGGGGATGATCGACTCCGACGACCCGAGCGACGCCGGGCCCAGCTACGTGTACGTCCGACGCCGCTGACGCTGCGTCACAGCGCCGGCGGGGCCTGCGGTCAGGCCACCCCGGGTGCCACCACGTGCCCGGGAAGGTTCTCGGTGAGCACCTCGCCGTTGGCCACGATCGGCACGCCGTTCACGATGGTCCAGAAGATGCCACGGGGGCGGGCCGAGTACCGCGCCTCGCCACCGGGGAAGTCCTTCACCTGCTTCTTGGACTCGAGCTCGATGGTGTCGGGGTCGAAGACGAAGGCGTCGGCCCAGTAGCCGGGCAGGAGCGCCCCGCGGCTCTCGAAGCCCAGCAGCGCGGCGGGCACCTGGGTCAGTTGCCGGATGCCTTCCTCGAGGCTCCACAGCTTGCGCTCGCGCACCCAGAAGGCGAGGAACGCCGTGGACCAGTCGGCCCCGTCGTCGCGGTCGAGGTGCGCGCCACCGTCGGAGACGCCGATGATCATGGCGGGGTGGCTCTGGCCGTGCGCCACGGCCTCCTCCCACGCCCGGCTCTTGTTGACGTAGCGGAACACGGTGCGCAGGTCCTCGTCGAGCGCCAGGTCGAGCATCACGTCGGCGGGCTCCTGGCCGAGCTCGCCGGCGATGTCGGCGATGGTGCGGCGTACGAACTTCTCGTTGTGCGGCTCGGCGACCTCGTCCACCTCGACGACGCTCCACCGGGGAGGCGGCAGCGTGGATCCCTTGGCCCCGTCGGTGTTGGGGTGCTCCACGGCATGGCGCATCTCGTCACGGGCCGCGGGGTCGCGCAGGATGGCGAGCCGGTCGTCGTGGGCCACGCCGGGCCCGACGGCCTGGTGCCACGACGGCACCCCTTCGTAGAGGTTGGTGCCGGCCTCGATCCGGAAGTCGCGGTCGAAGGGATGGTTGCGCAACAGCGAGAAGATGCCCACCCCTTGGCGCCCGACCTCTTCGATCCATTGCGACACCTGCTCCCACTCCGCCCCCGGGACGTCCACCTTGGAGCGCCCTCCGAGGCCCTGGAGGATGATGGGCAGGCGGCTGAGCGTTCCCAGGCGCAGGAGCAGGTCCTTGTCGGGCTGGTCGAGGCCGCCGATGGCGCTGCGGTGGAGGTAGCTGATCGACCCGCCGTTGTGGCGACCCGCCTCGGCGCACAGCACCTCGAGCTCGCCCATCGACGCGAAACGGCTGGGGACGGGCCGCTCGTCGCCGTCGAGCTGGGTCGGCCCGTGCGAGGACGAGAAGCCCGCCGCTCCGGCCTCCATGGCCTCGGCCACGACGACGGCGCATCTGCTCGACCTCGGCGTCGGTCGCCTCGCGCTCGGAACCGGCTTCGCCCATGACGGTGCGACGCACCGCCGAGTGGCCCACGTAGCAGGCCATGTTCACGCCCAGCCTCCCCCGCCGCGAGGCGAGGAACTCGGGGAACGACTCGAAGTCCCACTGCACCGCCGAGAGCGCCACCGGCGACATGCCCTCGACCTTGGCGAACATCCGGGCCAGGTAGTCGCGCTGGTCGGGCCGGTTGGGAGCCACCGAGAACCCGCAGTTCCCCGCCAGCACCGTGGTCACGCCGTGGTAGCACGACGAGGTGGCGTGGGGCTCGAAGGTGAGCTGCGGGTCGTAGTGCGTGTGGGCGTCGACGATGCCCGGCGCCACGTGCAGCCCGTCGGCGTCGATGACCTGGTCGGCCTCTGACGGTTGGACGAACCCGATCTTGACGATGCGCCCGTCTTTGACCCCGATGTCGCCGCGCCGGCGGGCGAGCCCGGTGCCGTCGACCACGATGCCGCCCATGATGGCGAGGTCGTAGGTGCTCACGTGCCGCTCCTTGCACCGGCCCTCCGGCCGGTCCTTAGCCGGCCTTGCGCCGGTGATCGACGAGCCTCAGCCGGTCCACACGATCGACTGCAGCTCCGAGTACGCCTCCAGGCCGTAGTCGCCCCCGTCGCGCCCCACGCCCGACATCTTGAACCCGCCGAAGGGGGCCTCGTGGTTGCGCTGGGCGGTGTTGATGCCCACGTGTCCGGCGCGCAGATTGCTGCGCCACCTCGAACGCCCTGGCGGTGTCGGCCGAGAAGACGTAGTCGTAGAGGCCGAAGTCGCTGTCGTTGGCGATGGCAACGGCCTCGGCCTCGTCGTCGAACGGGATGACCACGAGCACGGGCCCGAAGATCTCCCGGCGCGCCACGGCCATGTCGTTGTCGGCCACGAACAACGTGGGCTCGACGTAGAAACCGCGCTCCATGTGCGACGGGCGGCCCCCACCGGCCACGAGCCGCGCCCCTTCGGCGCGTCCGGTGGCGATGTGGCCCTCCACCCGGTCGCGCTGGGCGGCGGAGATGAGCGGGCCCACGATCGTGTCGAGCTCGGTGGGGTCGCCCACCTTCGAGCGCGCCGGCGTACCCCCGGAGCATCTCGAGGACCTCGGTCGAAGACGCCGCGTTGCACGATGGCCCGGGTGGGGGCGGTGCAGATCTGGCCCGAGTGAAAGCTCCATGTGGAGCCGATGCACCCCACGGCGGCGTCGAGCTTGGCGTCGTCGAACACGATGCACGCGCCCTTGCCGCCCGAGCTCGAGCAACAGGCGCTTCATGGTGCGTCCACCCGGCCGACGGCGATGCGCGTCCCCACCTCGGTGGAGCCGGTGAAGCTGATCATGTCCACGTCGGTCGACTCGACGAGGGCCGCGGCGGGCAGGGCATCGGCGGAGTTCACGAGGTTGACGACGCCGGGGGGGAAGCCCACCTCTTCGAGGATGCGCACCAGCTCCACCACCGTCAGCGGGTCCTGGGCGGCGGGCTTGACGACCACGGTGTTGCCCATGGCGAGGGCGGGGGCGACCTTCCCCGCCATGTTCACGAGCGGGAAGTTGTACGACGTGATGCAGGCCACCACGCCCACGGGCTGGCGCAGCGCCAGCGCGCTGATGAGCCCGCCGGGGGCCAGCGGCGTGGCCACGGCGCCACCTGGGGAGGGATCGCTCGCTGCGCCACGGGGCGCAGGTCGAGCGAGTAGCGCTCGAAGCGACTGACCGCGATCGGGACCTGCAGGCTCGATCCCACCGCGGCGGTGGCGCCGGTCTCGGCGATCACGAGCGGCAGGAGCTCCTCGGCCCGGGCCGAGATGGCCTGGGCCGGCCCGGGCCATGAGCGCGGCGCGCTCGGCCGGAGGTGTGGCCGACCACGCCGGCAGGGCGTCGCGGGCCGCCGCGGCGGCCGCTTCGGCGTCGGCGACCGTGGCGTTGGGCGCCTTCCCCACGACCTCTTCGGTGGCGGGGTTCACCACGTCGTAGGTGCCCGCCCGAGGCCTCGACCCACTTGCCGCCGATGAAGAGCTGGCTCTCGTCTCTGAAGCCAGTCACAGGCGTCCGAGCCATGAGCGCCGATGGTACCGGGTATCTGACGTGCCGTCAGGTTCGGTGATCAGGCCCGGTGACCCCGGCTCGGCCCGGTCTGGTCGAGGCCCACGTCCGGCGCCGCCGAGATGCCTCCGAGCAGCGGGGGCAGATGCTCCACCTCGACGTCGGCGTGCCACCTGCGGGGTCTGCGGCTCGGCCCCGGTCCCGGTCCGGGTCTGCGGCTCGGCCTGGGTCCCGGTCCGGGTCTGCGGCTCGGCCTGGGCCCGCGATGTGCGGGGGCTCGTCATGGCGTGTCTCCCCCGGCCCCTGGACCGCTGGGCGCGCAGATGGTCGACGGCCACTCCGGCCAGGATCACGAGAACGACGTCGAGCGGGGTGCGGTACCGGGTCTGCCCGAAGATGGCGACGGCGACGAGGGCGACCTCGCCCAGGATGACCACGGCCGGGAACAAGGTGACGCGCCGGCGACGCAGCACGACGGCCCCGCCGACGGCCAGCACGGCGATGCCCGTAGTAGCCGAACAGGCCGATGGTGGCCGGCAAGCCGGGGCCGGCCGATGCGGGCCCATTCCAGGTCGATCTCCTGCCATGGCACGAACACACCGAAGGCGCGCCCGAAGCGTGCCGCCATCACGACCGGGACGCGCCCGAGGTGGTGGTCGATGTAGTGCAGCGCGCTCTGTCGCAGCGCCTTGTCGGCGGCCGACGCGTCCTCCCCGGGGTTGGTGGGGCCCTTGGCGCACGAGAACGACCAGTACCCGAGCAGCCGCCCGTGGTAGGTCTGGTTGCAGTTGGCCGAGGCGAGGGTCACGCCGAGCTGGTCCGACAGGAACTCGGGATGGGAGAACCGCGGCAGGGTGTAGGCCCACCACGGGCGCGAAGACACACAGTGCCGCGATCAACGACGCCGCGCACAGCCCCAACCGCTGTGCGCCAGGAGCGTTCCCGGCACAGCAGCCCGGCCGGGATCGCCAGGAACCCCACGAGGAGCACGAGCTCGGAACGGGTGAGCGCGCACAGTGCACACAGATCGCCCCGAGCAGCGCCGCCCGGGCCAGCGAGGGGCGGTGCCAGAGCCGGTAGAAGGCCCACACCGCCAGCGCCACGAGCGGGACGACGATCGTCTCGGCCAGCAGGGACCCGTCGTCGATGAGGAAGACCGGGTACAGCGCGGTGATCCCCGCCGCGATCAGCCCGGCCCTGGGCCCGGCCACCTCGCGGGCCGCCATCGCCACCACCGCCACCGAGGCCGCCCCGATCCCGCAGCTGTAGAGCAGCTGCCCGAAGAACGACTTGATCCCGAGCACCCCGCCCAGGGCCAGCACCAGGGTCCACAGGGGCGGGTGGCTGGCCCCCGGGACGACTTTCGCCGTGTAGTACAGCGAATACGGGTCGATGAACCCCTTGCCCGAGGCCAGCAGGTTGGCCTGGAGTGGTAGTAGAGGGCGTCGCCCGTGGGTTGGCCGTGGTGCCGGTAGAGATAGACGTAGCCCACCCGGAGGGCGAGGCCCGCCGCCACGATGATCACCAGAGGGGTCCGCCAAGCCACCGCACGTCCGGGCGTGCTCGGTGCCCGCGGGCGCAGCGCCCGTCGAGATCGCCAGACTCACCGTGACAGTCTCGCTTACGGTCGTCGACTCCACCGCCTTCTCGGCCGCCGCGTGCTCGGCCTCCGGCGCCACCGCCGCGGATCCGGTGTTTCTGAGCAGGGCATTCCCCGGCTCGGCGCCGGCACGCGAATCTGACCTGCCGTCAGGTCGCTGCTACCGTGCCGGGACGCCCGGGAGCTCCGCGGAGCCGAGCCTCGGGCCCGGACCAAGGAGGAACGTGCGATGAGCCCGGCAGTCGGCTTCCAGGACGCCACCGCCATCGCCGGCATCGCCCAGACGGCGTTTTCCAAGCACCTCGAGCCCACCGAGGCGGAGCTGGCGTGCACGGTCATCGTCGACGCGTGCGCGGACGCCGGCATCGACCCTTCCGAGATCGACGCCCTGTGCTCGTACACGATGGAGGCCACCGAGGAGGTCGACATCGTCCGCAACATCGGGTGCGGGGAGATCACCTTCTTCAGCCAGGTCGGCTACGGCGGCGGCGCAGGCTGCGGCGTCGTGGGCCACGCGGCCATGGCCGTGGCGAGCGGGCAGGCCGAGGTGGCAGTGGCGTGGCGGTCCCGCAAGCGGGGGTCGGGGCCCGCGGCCGTGGACCAGCACGTCGGTCCAGCTCCGGGTGCCCGGAGCGTGGACACGACCCTTCGGGATGCTCCGACCCGTCGACGAGATCGCCATGCTCACCCGTCGATACATGCACGAGTACGGCGCCACGCGTGACCACCTCGCCAACGTGGCCATGGCCGTGCGCAAGCACGCCAACATGAACCCCGCCGCCATCATGCACGACAAGCCCATGAGCCGCGAGGACTACATGGCGTCCCGCTGGGTGTCGGAGCCGCTGTGCCTGTTCGACAACTGCCTCGAGACCGACGGCGCGCTGGCGTGCGTCATCGTGTCGGCCGAGCGGGCCCGCGACCTGCGCCACCCCCCGGTGTACGTGCACGCCTTCGCCCAGGGGCTCCCGCCCGAGCACCAGACCATGGTCAACTTCTTCAACGACGACCCGCTCACCGGCCCGGCGTGGGCGTGCGCCCGGCGCCTGTGGGCGAACGCCGCGTTCGGACCCGAGGACGTGAACGTGGCGCAGATCTACGACGCCTTCTCGCCGCTCATCCTGCTGTCGCTCGAGGGCTACGGGTTCTGCAAGCGCGGCGAGGCGGGCCCGATGACCGAGGACGGCAACCTCGAATGGGAGAAGGGGTCGCTCCCGGTGAACACCGCCGGCGGTGGCCTCTCCGAGGCGTACGTGCACGGCTTCAACCTCATCAACGAAGGGGTCCGCCAGATGCGCGGCACCTCCACCGCCCAGGTGGAAGGGGCCGAGACCTGCCTGGTGACCTCAGGAGAAGGCGTGCCCACGAGCGCGCTTCTCCTCCGGCGCTGAGCAACAGGAGGAAGAGGGAGCACATGTCCAACGCAGCGGCTTTCTCCGGAGGGTACGTCGCCAACCTCGGGCCCGTCCGAGGAGGGTTTTCTCATGCCCGCGGTCGACGAGGAGGGTGGCTTCTTCTGGGAGGGCACCCTGGCCGGTGAGTTGCGAATCCAGGCGTGCGACGTCCTGCGGCAAGCTCCGCCATCCCCCACGGCCGATGTGCCCGTCGTGCCGTTCCACCGCACGGGGCTGGAAGCACGGTCGCGGGCAAGGGCACCATCTGGTCCTTCGTCGTCCCCCACCCGCCGTTGCTCGAGCCCTACGCCGAGCCTCGCCCCCTACAACGTCATCGTGGTCGCCCTCGACGAGCACCCCACGATCCGCTTCGTCGGCAATCTCGTGAGCGGTCCCGACGGCGCGTTGAACGAGATCGACCCGAACTCGATCCGCATCGGCGAGCCCGTCGAGGTCGTCTTCAAGCACTTCCGCCGCGCCGACGGCAGCGAAGAGGCGCTCCCCTTCTGGGTGCGGGCCTAGGTCAAGGGCTCCTCGTCGAGGTCCTGAAGGTCCTCGATCGGCGACCTTTCCGACGCCGGCACGCTCACACCAGGGCGCACGCCCGGATGGCGGCGTCGGCGGCGGCCTCGGTGGCGAGCAGGGCGCCTTCGGCCAGTCGGGACATGGCTTCGAGGCGTTCGGGGTGCTCGGCGAAGAACCGCTCGATCGCCTCGTTGTTGGGTGAACCGTCCATGTTGGAGAGCCTGAACACCTCCTCGTCGACGCTCCCGTCGGTGGCCCGGTCGCTGATGACCCGGAACACCGACCATGGGATCCCTCGCCGCTCGCACAGCGCCGCGATCGCCGCGGTCTCCATATCGAGCGACACCACGCCCCGGGCGCGCAGCGAGGCGATCTCGTCCAGCCCGGTGATCAGGGTGTCGGTGGTCCACATCGTCCCCAGGGGGGTGCCCTCACCCAAGGGTGCGGGGCGGTACTCGCCGCCGGTGGCACCGTTCACCACGAGCTCGGGAAGGACGAGCGTCCCGATCGGCGTCTCGTTCTCCACGGCGCCGGTGATCCCCACCACCACCACGCGCTCGACCTCCACGGCGTCGAGCAGGCGGGCGGTGCCGGCGGTCGCCAGCTCGGTCCCCATCCCGGTGACGATGGCGACCACGCGCCGGTCACCGACTGTCGCGGTGTGCGCAATCACGCCGCCGAAGGAGGACTCGCGCAGCTCCAACTTCTTGATCAGTGGCTCGAGCTCCATCGGCATGGCACAGATGAAGGCGATCTCGGCGGTGGCGCTGGGCTCTGCGACAGGTTTCATCCCGACAGCCTGCCCCAGGTCCGGCCGCCGTGCCCGGCGATGCCCTCAGTGCAGGAGCGAGAGCACCAGGCCCGCCTGCCCCAGGTGATAGGTCACCATGATCCCGAGGTCCGCAGCCGGGAAGGGTCGCACGAACCGGTTCCAGGCGATCATGGCGTCCGACGAGACGAACAACACCGCCCCCACCCCGGCGAACACGTTGCCCGTGGCCAATGCGGTGGCGAGCATGACCGAGATCACCACGATGTAGAGCGCGACGGGGATCCTGAGCTCACGTCGACCTCGAAGCTCGCGCAGGATGCGACGAGCGACGGGGGTGACGACGACGGCTGTCGCCACCGCCCAGACGGCGAAGGCCACGCCGCCCGGGCCTTGGGTCCAGAAGCCGACGACATAGCAGACGTGGCCGACGAGGAACGCGGCCAGTCCGGCAACGAACTTGTCGGCGGGGAGCATCAGAAAGACGTCGCCGGCCAGCGAGCACACGAGCGCCACCACGAACCAGGCGCGCCGTGCGCCCGGCGTCATGCACCGGGGTCAGAGACAGCGCCGTGGCGATGAGCGCCACCATGGTGGCGGGCTTGCACAGGTATTCGAGCCGAGAATTGGCGGTCCCCCGGGCAACCCAGTCGCCCATGGCGAACACGCCCGCCAGCACCAGGAAGGCGATCGCGGCGGGATTCATCGTCGGGCCCCGGTGTGCTCGGACCTCAAGGTCGCTCCGACCACCCGATGGGACCGAGCTTCTGGGCGATGGCGGCCATGGCGGCCTTCTCGCGTTGCCACACCTCGCTGATCCGTGCCGCGAACCCCTCGCGCAACAGGGCCTTGTTGGCGACCAGCGCGTCGACGTCGTGGACGGCCAGGGCGCCGGCGACCGTCACCGCCTGCGCCAGCGCCTCGCCGGCCGGGGCGCGAGCCAAGGCGAACCCGATAGCGACCGCGTCGTCGGCGTTGAGCGACGAGCCGGAGAGCATCATCCACGACGCCTGTTGCGGGCCGACGCGCCGAGGAAGGAGCCAGCTGCTCCCGGCCTCGGCGCAGGTGCCGAGTGACACGAAGGGCATGCGGATCTCCGCCGCCTCGTCCACCACGACGATGTCACAGTGCAGGAGGAGCGTTGCGCCGAAGCCCACCGCGAGCCCGTTGACACCGGCCACCAGTGGCTTGGGGAACCGCGCCAGGCAATCCAGAAGCGGATCGAAGTCCACACCCAGCTCGGTGCTCCCTCCGGGCCGGCTCATCTCGTTGAGGTCGACGCCGGCCGAGAACGCCCGACCCCTGCCCGTCAACACGCAGACCGCGACACCCGGGTCCTCGGCCGCGGCGTCGAGCCGAGCCTTCAGGGCGCGGTATCCCTGCGGCGGTGAAGGCGTTGAGCTTGGCGGGTCGATCGAGGACGAGGACGCGCACCTTGTCGTGGTCCTCGACGGACACCGCATATTCCGAGGTCGAATCGCTCACGTGGCACGCTCCTGGCCGGTCATCGCCTGCATAAGCTAGAGGGACTCGGCGCTCGCCGAGGCGAAGAGGTCGGGAATGTCGACGACACCGGGAATGCCGGGGAGATGACCACGGGCGCGAGCGCGGCTCGAGAGGCCGACGACGTTCTGGTCGACCGACCGCGGCCCGACGTGGCGCTCGTCACGCTCAACCGCCCCGACCGGTTCAACGCCCTCACCTCCGAGATGCTGGCGCGGATCTACGAGGTGCTCGAAGGCCTCGGGCGCGATTCGACGTGCCGCGTGATCATCGTCACCGGAGCGGGACGCGGGTTCTGTGCGGGCGACGACCTGCGCGACTACCACCCGCCGGCGTGGGTCCCGACCGACGTCGGTCCGCTCCATTCGAACATGTACCAGCAGAAGTACGTGGCCCAGCTCGTTCCCCGGCTACGCGCGCTCCCCCAGCCGGTGATCGCGGCGGTCAACGGTCCGGCCGCCGGGGCCGGCTATGCGCTCGCACTGGGCGCGGACCTCCGCGTGGCCGCGGCATCGGCGGTGTTCGTCGACGCCTTCGTGAAGATCGGCGCGTCCGGCGCCGAGATGGGGCTCAGCTGGTTGTTGCAGCGGATCGTGGGGGCGACGCGTGCGGCCGAGCTCGTGCTCACGGGCCGCCGTGTCGACGGCGAAGAGGCGGCCAGGATCGGCCTCGTGCTACAGACGGTCCCCGACGGTGAGGTCGTCGGCGCCGCGCTCGGCGCTCGCCGAGCAGATCATCGTCAACACGCCGATGGGGACGTGGATGGGGAAGGCCACGCTGTGGTCGAACCTCGAGATCCCGAGCCTCGAAGCGGCGATCGACCTCGAAGCGCGCACCCAGATCCTGACGCTCGGCACCGAGGACGCCCGTGAACAGTTGGCGGCGTACCGCGAAGGACGACAGGCGCGCTACAACAATCATTAGCGGCCCGGGATCACATCGTGGCACGTCGGCTCACGTCGGGCCCCGCCGCTCGCCGACCACAACAGACGCACAACGGCATCTGCGTCGGCTCGGAGATCGAGGCCCAGGACTAGGCTCGTTCGACGTGAGCGACACCTCGCAGGGCGAGGGCTGGTGGCTGGCATCTGACGGGAAGTGGTATCCACCACAGGATCACCCTTCGGTGACCCAAGCTCGGCCCGCGTCGCCGGATCCTCCTGCAAAGGAGCAGGCCGCGCCCAATAACCCTGGCGTTCCTGCCAACGGCGGCACTCCGACCGCTTTCGGCTCACCGCCCGCGCCCACCTACCCCGCACCGGACTACCCGTCGGCTGCGAGCTACCCCGCACCGAGCTACCCCGCACCTGCGAGCTACCCCGCACCGAGCTACCCGTCTGCGCCGGGCTTCCCCGCGCCGGGCTTCCCCGCGCCGGGCTTCCCCGCACCGGACAACCCGTCGGCGCCGGGCTCGGCCGCGCCCACCTCGGGCTACGGACCGCCTCCCGGCTACCCGCCACCGGGCTACGCCCCTCCCGGCTATCCGCCACCCGGCTACGCGCCATCGGGGTACGGCCCTCCCGGCTACGCGCCACCCGGCTACCCGCCACCGGGCTACGCCCCTCCCGGCTACCCGCCACCGGGGTACGTCCCTCCCGGCTACGGCGCCGCCGGGCCGAACGTTCGCATCGACCCGGTCCTCAACCAGATGCTGGCCCCGTGGTGGAAGCGTCTGGTGGCGATCATCATCGACGGCGTCCTCCTGAGCCTGGCGTTCTTCGTCGTCGGTCTCATCTTCGGCGTGGCCCTGGCCGGCTACCACACCAACACCACCGACAATCAACCCACCTCGCTCGGATCGATAGTGGCCGCGTACTTCGTCGCCACGCTGTTGACCGCTCGATCCCGAGCGCCATCTACTACGCGGTCGATGAACGGCTCCCGCCGAGGCCAGACCGTGGGGAAGATGGCTCTGGGTATCGCCGTGCGCGACGCCCGGACGGGAGCGCCGATCGGGTTCTGGCGCGCCCTGGGGCGGAACCTGATCACGGTGGTCTTCCGCTTCCTGCTCTACATCCCCTACATCCTCGACTCGCTGGCACCGCTGTGGGACGCGCGGCGCCAGGCGTGGCACGACAAGGTCGCCCATTCGGTCGTCGTGGACCTCAAGCCGTAGTCCTTCGGGGCATCCCGGCGCGAGCACCCAACGCATGATCTCCGACCCGTTGCCCCCGCCACAGCTCTGGCAGCCGGTGGCCCCTCCACCGGGGTGGTATGCCGACCCGTGGCGATGGGCGTGGTGGCGTTGGTGGGACGGGTACCGGTGGACGCCGTATCTCTACGGCCACTTCGGGCCGAGCCCGGTCGCGCCGGCTCCGGCGCCATTGGTCCCGAAGGGCCCCGGCATCAAGGGTGGGGGCATAGCGGCCATCGGCATCGGCATCGGCTTCGCCGGATCGCTCGCCGTGGCGATCGGGTTCTACACGGCGGGCTCGGGCCACCTCGACGCCCGCAATCCCTGGTACATGCTCGTGAGCCAGCTGGCGTTGTGGGTGGGATTCCTCGGCGCCGTGTTGGTGGCGTCGAGGCGCAACGGGACGGGCAGCCTGGCTCGGGACTACGGGCTCTCGTGGCCGAGATGGCACGACCTGACCGCCGGCATCGGCGGTGGACTGCTCGGACGCCTGCCCTCGACGCTCATCCTCGTACTGATCGTGCTGGCCACCCACGGGTTCGACAATCCCAATGCCGCGGGACGCCAGATCAACGGGACCACGCCCGAGGGAACCGCAGGCTGGGTCGTCATGGGCCTGTTCCTCGTCGTGGGCGCGCCGATCGTCGAGGAGCTGCTCTTCCGGGGGCTCATCCAGGGTGCGTTCACCCGGACGGGTGGGCGCCACTCCGGCCATCTTCGTCACGGCCCTGATCTTCTGCTTCGCCCACGTGCTCAACGAGGGCCCGCTGGCGCCGCTCATCCTGTTCCCACCGGCGGTCATCCTCGGCTATCTCCGCCACCGCTACGGACGACTGGCTCCCGGCATGATCGCCCACTCGACCTTCAACGCCATCGCCCTCGCCCTGCTGCTGGTCCCGGCGTTCCGCTAGAAGCGTTCCTGTCGTATCAGGAACGGCGGTATCAGGAACGGCGGTATCAGGAACGGCGGTATCAGTTAACGGCTTCATCAGGAACAGACGTATCAGGGGCGGCGCGTCAGAACCAGTGGAACCAGGGGTGTCCGTTCCTCCAGATGATGAGGTCGACCTTGCCGATGATGTACGAGCTGGGGACCGTCCCCCAGTAGCGGCTGTCACCGGAGTCTCCCCGGCAGTCGCCCATCATGAAGTAGTGGCCGGGCGCGATCTTGGTCGGCTTGATGTGCTCGTCGGCCTCCGAGCAGATGCCGGTGAGCGGCGGCAACCACGGTTCGGGCAGTGGTTTGCCGTCGATGAGCACCGTGCTGCCCACCGATGAGATGGTCTCGCCGGGGAGGCCGATGACCCGCTTGACGAGCACTGCCGGCCCTCCCTGGTCGGCGGGCACGTCGTGGAACACCACGATGTCGCCCCGGTGGATGGTCGACGAGAGCTTGTCCACCACGATCCGGTCGCCGGGGATCAATGTCGGGGTCATCGACGGCGTGGGCACGAAATAGGTCTGCACGGCATAGGCCCGGGCGCCGGCGGAGACGAGCGACGACGGCGACGACGAACACGACCCACCCGAGGATGGCCCGGGTGCGCGGGATGCATCCGCCGGATCGGTGCTGTGGGTTCCTCCGCTCGTGATCGGGGCCGGGTCGGTGCCAGTGGTCACCGGCCCATCATCGCTCACGCCAGGCCCCCCGACGGTCAGGGCGGCTCCCGACCCGTCGCGGCGCTGCATCCCGGCCGTCTGGTCAGCCCACCGAGTCGAAGAACCGCTCCCGGTGGGCCGCGAACCACGCCCGTCGCCGGTCGTAGCGCTCCATGCCACCCATCTGGTCGCGCATGGCGAGGAAGGCCTCTTCTCCCCGGTCGATGCGGCGCTGGAGGAACTCCCCGCCGCTCGCCACGTTGCGCTCGACGGCGTCGACGAGCCCGGCGCGGCCCGGCGGGAAGCCCGTAGGCGTCGGCCACCACCCGCAGCCGGTGGAAGGGGTCGAGCCCGATGCGGCCCGTCCGGGCGGCGTCCTCGGGGCCGTCGATGGGCACCGACATGAGCGCCAGCCGCGCCAGGTCGAACAGTCTGCTCCCGGGCGCGGCGAAGTCGAAGTCGAGCGAAGGCCACGGCCACGCCGTCGCGGAAGACGACGTTCTCGGGGCAGACGTCGTTGTGACAGATCACGTCACCTCCGGTCGGTGACCGCGCGTCGGGGTCGGCCATCTCCGAGCTCCACGTCGCGCCGGTCGGAGCGACGAAACCGACGGTGGCGTCGTGGAACCGCTCGCAGCAGCCTCACCGTCGATGCCGAGAACGTCGTCGGTCTGCGACCACGCCGGGAACGGCGGGTACGGCACTCCCCGGCGATGTAGGTCAGTCGCTCCTCACCGACCGGGGTCGAGCGCCAGGGGCTCGGGTACCCCGTCGAACCCCGTGCTGCGGACGTGGCGGAGCAGCGCGTGGATGGTGGCGGAGTGCTCGTTGGCCGGACGCACGCACCACATCGCCGACGCGCCGCACCGCGCCGGCGTTGGCCACCCCGCCCCGCAGCACCTCCTCGTCGGTCACCGACACAGACGTGCCATCACCGCCCTCACGCCACAGAAACCGCTGCCCCCAGGGGCTACGGGCCGTGAACTCCATATATGCGCGCGAAACCCCTCTGTGCGTTCAGCTCCACGCTGGCTGCGGGCGCATGCCTGGGTGCCGCCGCGGTGAAGACCAGGTGCACACGCTCGGGACGGCGTAGGGTGGCGACCGTACGAGGGTGGGCTTGCCACTGGCGCTCACATCGTGCATCTGGCTGAACCCGCTCAAAGGAGACAACCCATGTCCATCCATCGCCATGCCCGCACGGCCCGACATGTGGCCGGCTCGTGCGATCTGCGCCGCCGCACTCGCGGGCGGAGCCTTCACCGTCGCCGCTTGTCGCCGGGGCCACTCCCGCCGACGCTGCTGTCTGCACGGCGGCAGGTTCGACCGGGTTCAACGCGGCCATGATCGCCACCAACGGGCAGACGATCACCGGCGCCACCGTCAACGCCACCGGATGTGACATCGGCATCTACGTCGGATCCGCCGTCAACGGCGTGACCATCACCGGTACCACCGTCACCGGTGCCGGCAGCGAGGGGATCGTGGCCGAGGACAACACGAGCCTGACCATTACCGGCAGCACCATCTCCGGGCAACGCGGTTCGCTGCCAACGCGAACATCCCCGACGGTCACGCCCTGATGCTCGACGGTGTCGTGGGGGCCACGATCACCAACAACACGATCTCCAACAACAACGACGGCGGGATCGGCCTGGCCGACAACGGCCCGGTGGACCCGGGCACGCCCAACCCCGGGCCGGGAACCGCCGTGGCGTCGACCGGCAACACCATCAGCGGGAACATGCTGACGGGGAACACCGGTGGCTGCGGCATCATCGTCGAGGCCTGGAACCCCGGCGGCGGTGTCGACACGTCCACCGTCCAGAACAACACGGTAACCGGGACGGTCGGAAAGTTCGGTCCCAACGGGCCAGACATCGGGCAGATCGTCGTCGCCGATGACGCACCGGGAGCGAGCGTCACCAACACCACCATCAACGGCAACACGGTGTCGCAATCGTTCGTCACGGGGATCACGCTCCACGCCAACGCCCCCCACGACGTCATCTCGAACACGACGATCACGAACAACACGTTGACCCTGAACAACTGGGGTGACGCCAACGCGGCGCCGTCGACCACGGCCATCGCCTTGATCGTGAACCCGTTCCCCGGAGCCCTCGCCGCTTCGATCAGCGGGACGTCGATCTCGGGCAACACCATCACGAACCAAGTGGTCGCCATTTGGATCCAGGGCGCCACCACCACCACGGTGGGGGCCAACTCCATCACCCTCCCGCCCGGCGGCACTGCCGTCTACAACGTGCCCAGTCCGGGGGGCGGATACTGGATGGCGGGTTCTGACGGCGGGGTGTTCTCCTTCGGCAACTCGGTGTACTACGGCTCTGCCCCGGGCCTCCGCCTCAAGCTCGCTCAGCCCATCGTGGCCATGGCGCCGAGCCGTGACCGCGGCGGGTACTGGGAGCTCGGCGCCGACGGCGGGGTCCTCGGCTTCGGCGACTCCTACTATTACGGGTCGCTTCCGGGGCTCAGCGTCCACGTGAAGAACATCGTGGGATTTGCCCCCACACCCACCACGGACCAGGGGTTGACCAACGGCCTCGGCTACTGGATGGTGGGCTCCGACGGCGGGGTGTTCTCCTTCGGTGATGCCGGCTACAAGGGCTCGGTGCCCGGGGTGGGCGTCCATGTGAACAACGTCGTCGGCATCGCCCCGACTCCCGACGGCGGGGGCTACTGGATGGTGGGCTCCGACGGTGGCGTGTTCGCCTTCGGTGACGCCACCTACGGCGGCTCGCTGCCGGGCAAGGGAGTCCATGTCAACAACATCAAGGGCATCGTGGCCACGCCCGACGGCGGCGGGTACTGGCTGGTGGCCTCCGACGGTGGCGTGTTCGCCTTCGGTGACGCCACCTACGCCGGTTCGGTTCCCGGTGTCGGTGTCCATGTGAAGAACATCGTGGGCCTCACCCCGACCGCCGACGGTGCGGGCTACTGGCTCTTCGGTTCCGACGGCGGTGTGTTCTCCTTCGGCGACGCCAACTTCCTGGGCTCGGTGCCCGGTGTCGGCGCCAAGGTGACCAACGTGGTGGGTGGAGCGAGCACCTGAGCACCGGGCTCCCGAGTCCCTTTACTCGAGGACGTAGCGGGACTGCGCTCCCGTCTCCGACGTCACGTCGGGGGCGGGAGCGCTTCCCGTTCAGGGTCGCGTTTCCGCTCCGAAGTCAGCGCTTCACGTTCCAGATGAAGGGCGCCGCGGTGGAGTCGACCGAGTCCGACACCGTCACGGTCACGTGCGCCTTGCCCCGCACCGACGGCCGGCCCGAGATCACGCCCGTCGACGAGCTGATCGACAGGCCGGCGGGAAGCCCGGTGGCCCGGTAGGAAAGGGTCTCGCTCGGCGAGGCGTCGGTGGCCGTGACGTGCAGGCTGACGGTGGTCCCCGCCGACGTCGTCTGCTTGCCCGGGTTCCTCACGCGCGATGGGCGTCCAGCACTTGGCGGGACCGGAGAAGATGGGTGCGGTCGGCACCGGAAGGTTCGACGGCGGGTCGACGATGATCGTCGGGTCGGCGGGGTCACTCACGGAGCTCGCTCTCGTCCACGTGCTCTCACAGGCGCGCAGCGCGCGCTTCTCGGGTTGACGACGCGAGTTGGCGTCGCCCCCGGCCCACATGTCGAAGCGGTAGAGATGGAACCGGGCCCAGTCGCTGTCGCACTCCGAGCACTCGTCCTCGTGGATGAAGTAGCGCTTCATGTAGGGGACGTAGATGACCTGGCACCAGCCCAGCTCGCTCACGTCGGTGGCGAAGGTGACGGGGTTGGAGAACGTCCCCACCCCGCCGGCGCTGCTGTGGCCACGTTGCGACAGCCGGGATGGGCGATGACGGGCCCGGGCGGGGAGTTGTCGGCCCAGCCGTAGAGCGTCATGAACGCCTTCACGTTGCTCTGGGCGCCGGCGGTCGGTGCCCCGACGACGCTGAGACCCAAGGCCACGACACCCAGCACGGCACCAACCGGCACGAGGCTCTGCGGCGACCACCGTCGGGTGCGTCCGGGTCACCGGCCGAGCGTACCGGACGGGCTCCGCCATCACCCGGGAGGTCCTACGCCCCGAGCAGTCGGCGATCAGCAATCGCCGAACGGCAATCAGTCAGTCCGCGATCAGTACAGAGGGGACCAGCTGCTCGTGCGCAGGAGCTTGCTCTCCCAGCTGTCGCGGTAGGCCAGGGCGTCGTACATGAACTGGCCGGGCTGGCGATGGGCGGGATCGGTGTCGTGGGTGAGCAGGTGCATGAGCACCTGGTGGTTGACGATCTTCTGCATGAGGATGGCCTCCTTGCGCAGGCCCGCGCCGAAGGCGACCTGGAAGACCGCCTGGATGTCGAGAAGGTTGGCGGCCCGTTCCTTCATCGGCCCGTAGTACCCCGTCCCCCAGAACTCGACGTAGTCGTCGATGGGGGCATGGGGATGGCCGGTGTCCTCCATGTAGAGCGAGAGCTCGTGGGTGGCGCCGTCGGTCGGGACGGTGGAGAGGTCGATGTCCGCCATCGGCGACCAGTGGACGCCGAAGAGGAGCTTCCCGGTCACGCTGTGGCGGAGCTCGTCGACCTTGCGGGCCCAGTCCTTCAGGTCGCCCGCGCTGGACCCGCCGGGCCAGGTCCTCCCACGCCGCGCCGTCTTGCGAGGGCGGTGATGGTGACGACGTTGTAGGCGGGCCCGCTCCCGTGCGCGTGGTGACAGAACCACAGCAGCCGGGCGTCGGCGGACTTGGCCAGCGTCGGCATCCACTCGTCGCGGAACGCCGATTCGAATTCCTCCTCGGCCGCCCCCTTGACCTCATGAACCTCGTGCAGGAAGAGCATGGGCGGTCACTGTACGGCCTTCCGGGCGCTTCGCCCCGGCGGGGGCCCCGTGCTGCCGGGACACGTCGGTGAGGGTGCGCTCGTCGGTGGGTTCGTCGGTGGGTTCGTCGGTGGGTTCGTCGGTGGGTTCGTCGGTGGGTTCGTCGGTGCGCGTCTTTCGTCGGTGGGTTCGTCGGTGGGTTCGTCGGTGGGTTCGTCGGTGCGCTCGTCGGTGGGTTCGTCGGTGGGTTCGTCGGTGGGTTCGTCGGTGGGTTCGGGCAGGTCGAACCGATACACCCTCGTGTCACCATGGTCGACGATGCTCGCCGCTCTCGAGAACGCCCGCCGCGACATCGGCCGCCACCTCGAGGGCGCGGATCCCGACCGCGTCACCTCGGCGCAGGCCGCCGCACTGGTGGAGGTGTTCGCCGAGATCGAACGGCTGAGCGCGGCCGGGCGTGTCCTCTACGCCCGACGGGCCGCAGATTCCGCGGTGTGGCGCGACGAGGGACACCGGTCCGCGGCGGCATGGATGGCCGCGAAGACCAGGACCGGCCTGGGCGAGGCCGTGGCCACCATCCAGACCGCCGAGGCCCTCCTCACGCTGTCGTCGACCTCCGAGGCGTTGCGGCGGGGTGAGCTGTCGATCTCCCAGGCCCGCGAGATCACCACGGCCGCCTCGGTGCACCCCGAGGCGGAGGGCGCGTTGCTGAAGGCCGCGGCGGAGCACGGGCTCAAGGGTCTGCGGGAGCGGTGCGCCCAGGTGCGCGCCGCGGCCGGCTCGGCACGACAGGAGAACGACCGTCACCGCGCCATCCACGCGGCGCGGTACCTGCGGCACTACGCCGACGCCGACGGGGCCTTCCGGCTCGACGCCCGGCTCGCTCCCGATGCCGGGGCCAAGCTGGTCTCGGCGATCGAGGCCGAGGCCAAGGTGGTCTTCGACCGTGCGCGCCAGGCGGGGTCGCGCGAGTCGTCGGCGGCCTATGCAGCCGACGCCCTGGTGGCCCTGGTCACCGCCAGTGCGGGCCGCAAAGGGGGCGATGGCGCGAAGCGGGGCGATGGCGCGAAGCGGGGCGGTGACGCGAGAAGGGGCGGGCCGGGCGCGCTCGTCCACATCCGGGTCGACCGGTCCGCGCTCGGGCGTGGGCATGTGGAGCCGGGGGAGACCTGCGAGATCCCCGGGGTAGGCCCCGTTCCGGTGGCGAGCGCCACGAAGGCGCTCTCCGACGCCTTCGTCAAGGTCTTCGTCACCGACGGGGTGGACGTGATGTCGGTCTGCCATGTGGGGCGAAGCGTCCCCGCGCACGTCCAGAGCGCGCTCGAAGAGCGTGACCCGGTCTGCGTCGTCCCCGGTTGTGACGTGGCCGTCGGGCTGGAGAACCACCATTGGGACGTCCCCTACGCCGAGTGCGGGACGAGCACCTTGGGAGGCCTCGCCCGAATCTGTGCCTGGCATCACGACCTCGTCACCTACGAGGGCCACGACCTCAGCGGTGGCCCCGGCAAATGGGAGCTCAGCCCCCCGCCCGACCGGGCACTGCTCGACACCGGCTGAGGCGCGGGCGGTCCATCTCGCCCGTTGACCCTTCGAATTCCAAGTGCCAGGATGCGGTCGGGTTCTCCGATTCCGGTGAGCTCTCCAATTCCGGGAGGGACGATGGGCAGACTCGACGGACGCCGTGCCGTCATCACCGGCGCGGCAAGCGGGATCGGCGAGGCGACCGCCCGGCTCTTCGTGAGCGAGGGCGCATCGGTCGTCGTCGCCGACGTCGACGACGACCGGGGCAAGCGGATCGCCGACGAGCTCGGCGAGAGGGCGCGGTTCGTGCACACCGACGTCACCCAGGAATCCGACGTCGACGACGCGGTTGGCGTTCGCGGTCGACACCTTCGGCGGGCTCGATTGCATGTACAACAACGCCGGCAATCCCGGTTCGGTCGGCAGGATCGAAGACGTCGACATGGCGATGTTCGATCGCACGGTGGCCATCCACCTGCGCGGCGTCTTCCTCGGCATCCGGGCCGCGGCCCGCGTCATGAAGCCCCAGGGACACGGAAGCATCATCAACACCTCCAGTGTGGCCGGGCTGGCGGCGAACTACGCCGGTCACGACTACAGCGCCGTGCAAGGCCGCCATCGCCCATCTGACCCGGACCACGGCGAACGAGCTCGGTGAGCACGGCGTTCGGGTCAACGCCATCTGCCCCGGCGGCATCGCCACGTCCATCTTCGCCCGGGCGGCCGGGCTCGAGGGCGACGCCGCGCAGGCCACGGTGGAGTTCATGACCAGCGCGCTGGGCGACATGGCGCCGATCCGGCGGGCGGGCCAACCCCTCGACATCGCCGAAGCCGCCCTGTGGCTGGCGAGCGACGCGTCGAGCTTCGTCAACGGCCAAGCCATCGCCGTGGACGGCGGCGTCACCACCGGCCCCCTCTACCGGGAGCAGCACGCCCGGATCGACGGGCCTCATCCAGTTCCTCCAGGCGCCGCCTTCCTGACGGCCGGGTGGCGCGGACGCGGGGCGGGATCGCGGCTGCCCGAGCCGTGTCCCAGGATCCGGCTCGGGCTCGCTGGACCGGAGCCTGCTCCAGGGCTGTAGACCAGGGTGATCTGCGCCGATACCTGCTGGGTGCCGGGCTGCAGCGGCACCGCGGCCGGCTGGCGCTGGCGGCCCGCTCGGCCACGCCGAAGGCGGACGGGGGCGTAGTCCGGACGACGAGTCGTCGGTGAGCGAGCACACCGGGCCCAGCCGCTCGCCCGCGGCCTGGGCCATCGACCGGGCGTGGCTCACGGCCTGGTGCACGGCGTCGGTGCGCGCCGTGTCCTCGATCTTCCTCGGATCCTCGATCGAGAAGCTGAGCGAGTCGATCCGTGTGGCGTTCCCCGCCGCCGAGGTCAGGCCGTCGAGCACCGAGCCCGCCGTGGCGAAGTTGTGGAGCTTGGCGGTGAGGGTGTTCGTCATCTCGTAGCCGTTGATGGCGCCCGCCAGGTTGTACTGGGGTTGGATCGAGACGTTCGACGTCTGGATGTCCTTGGCGGGCACCCCGCCGTGGGTGAACACGGCGGTGACCGCCGACGCCTTGGTGTTGTCGTCGACCAGCGACGCCTGGGCGTTGGGACCGGTGACGTCGATGTCCACCGACACGGTGAGGAGATCAGGCGTCGCCGAGGCGTTGCCGGTCCCCTGGACCGTGAGCTTCGGCGTCGAGCCGCCGCAGGGCGCCGGTCGTCGCGCTGATCGCCCGAGGCCGTGTTCGTGGCCGCCAATCCGAGGGCCACCCCTCCGACGGCCAGAGCCACGGTGACTCCGATCACCCCTGCCACCCGCCCGGTCGCTTGCCTCCATGTCGCCGCACCTCCCCGACGGGCGCCGCGCATCCGGCGGATGCGACCTCGGCGCCTGCCACCGGTTCAGACGCTCGGAGGCGGCCGAAACGTTCCCGGGACTCAGAGGAGCTGCCGGACCAGGTTCAGCGGCGACAGGAGGGGCCCCACCTGCTCGCCGAAGGCGGCGATCTGGTCGCACAGCTCGTCGAGGGAACGGCTGGGGAACCGCATCTGGATGTGCGACACGCCCATGTCGATCAGCTCGGCCAGGTTCTCGGCGATGCGCTCGGGGCTGCCCGACACCGTGCCCCGGGGCAGCTCGTGATCGGGCTCGCCCGACGTGGAAGACCCCGGCCAGCGCGCCGATCTCGATGGGCGCTCCCCCCCGCAGGTCCTGGCGCAGCTCCAGGAGCTGGGCCACCTGGTCGCGCATGTCGCTGCGCCGCACGGTCTGGGGGAGCCAGCCGTCGCCGCGCTCCGCGGCCCGGCGCAACGCGGCCCGAGAAGACCCGCCCACCCAGATCGGCGGCCTCGGCTGCTGGACGGGCCGGGGCGACACGCCGAGATCGCTCGCCGGCCACCGCGGGCCGGCCAGCGTCGGGAACTCGTCGGTGAGCGCGGCCGCGATGGCGTCGATGGCTTCGTCGAGCCCGCCCCCGCGCTCGTCGAAGGGCGGGCCGAAGAGGTCGAACTCCTCGTTGACGTGCCCGGCACCCACGCCGATGATCACCCGGCCGCCCGACAGCACGTCCAGGGTGGCGAACTCCTTGGCGGCCCGCAAGGGGTGGCGCTGCGCCGCGATGTAGACGTGGCTCATGAGCCGGATCCGGGTGGTGATGCCCGCCAACCAGCCCAGGGTGGCGATCGTGTCGTACCACGTCGTGCTCATGGCCTCCGCCAACCGCCGCGGGATGGCGGTGTGGTCGCACACCGCCACGTAGAAGAAGCCGCTCTCCTCGGCCTGGCGCGCCACCCGGGCGAGCTCGGCGGGGCCCGACCCGAGCTCCCAGTCCTCCACGTAGATCGTCGACTGGGACTGGATCGGCAGCTGGATGCCGTAGACGACCTTCCCCTCCGGGATGATCTGCACCGGCTCCGCCGGGCGTCGGCTGGGCTCTGTCACTGCGGTCACGATCCGTCCCCTTCGTCGCTGTCGATCAGTAGCGCGTTCGGCCACGAGCTCGGCCAGCGCGTCGGTCCCCTCGAGCTCGCCGGCGAGCACCCGGGCCCGCATGAGATAGAGGTGGGCGGGCACCTCCCAGGTGAAGCCCATGCCCCCGTGCACCTGGATGCAGGCCTTGCCGTTGGCGATGGCGGCCTCGACCGCCAGCAGCCCCGCCCCGGCCGCGGCCCGCACGGCGTCGCCCACGTCGGGTTGGTCGATGGTCACCGCGGCGGCGTGCACGGCGGCCCGGGCCACCTCCGAGCGCACCAGCATGTCGGCACACAGGTGCTTCACGGCCTGGAACGACCCGATGGGCTTGCCGAATTGCTCGCGCTCCTTGGCGTACGCCGACGGCCAGGTCCACGGTGGCGGCCGCCAGCCCCACGAGGAGCGCGCCCCCGAGGACCGACGGCGTCGCGGCGCCACCGGGCGGCGTCATCGGGGCCGCCGATCGGCTCGCCGGCCGGGCAGGTGGTCGACCCGCCACAGCGGGGTGAGGGGGTCGAGCGAACGGTCGACCGCCACGGCGTCGAGCGTGGCCGGGTCGACCACCGCCAGGCCGTCGTCGCCCACCACCACCAGCGCGCCGAGCGAGCCGAGGTGCTCGATCACGACCGGGGCGCGTCGCCGTCGGCGCGGGGCGCGGACACCGCGCCCACCATGACCTTGCCCGTCCGCGGCGCCCTCGACCAGTCCCGGCGGCGAGGTGCGAGGCCAGGATCGGGCCCGGGCACGAGCGCCCGGCCGAGCTCCTCGAACACCACGGCCGCCGCCGCGGTCCCGAGGCCGAGCCCTCCCGCCTCCTCGGGCAACCGCAGCGAGAACACGCCGGCGTCGGCGAGCTCGGACCAGCCCGCCGCGTCGATGGCGACGCGCTCGCCCTCGGCGGCCCGGATCCGGTCCAAGGGGAACCGGCCCGCGCACAGCCGGCGCATCCCGTCGGCCAGGGCCACCTCGTCCTCGGAAAGCTCGAAGTCCATCGATCCCTCGCCGCCCTAGCCCTTGGGCAGGCCGAGGATCCGCTCGGCGATGATGTTGCGCTGGATCTGCGACGTCCCCGCCGCGATGGTCCGCGAGAAGCTGTGGACCCAGGTGCTCACGATCTCGAGGTTCCCGACCGGCACCGGCGTCGACGCCCGCGGGATGTCACCGAACACGAGCCCGCCGGCGCCGGCCAGGTCCATGCCGAGCTCGGCGATGCGCTGGCGCAGCTCCGAGAGCGCGAGCTTGTAGACACTGCCGCCGATCCCGGGCACCCCGGTGCGCGCCGCCTGGGAGACGTTGCGCCGGGCCAGCGCCCACAGCGCGTCGAGCTCGGCGCCGAGATGGCCGACCCGACGACGCACCGACGCCTCGTCCCAGGCCCCGGTGCTGCTGCGCGATGGAGCGCAGTCCCCGCAGCAGCTCCATCGACTGGAGCACCTCGCCCACGAAGGCGGTGCCGCGTTCGAAGCTGAGGGTGGTCATGGTGACCCGCCAGCCGTCGTTCTCGTCGCCGAGGCGGTTGGCGACCGGGACCCGGACCCCGTCGAGGAACAACTCGCCGAATTCGGTCGAGCCCGCGATGGTCCGCAGCGGCCGGAAGTCGATGCCGGGACGGTCCATGGGCAGGATCAGCCACGTGATGCCCCGGTGACGGCTGTCCTCGGGCCCGGTCCGCACCAGGAGCTCGCAGAAGTCCGCCACCTCGGCGTGCGACGTCCAGATCTTCTGTCCGGTGACGACGTACTCGTCGCCGTCGCGCTCGGCCCGGGTCCGCAGCGACGCCAGGTCGCTCCCCGCGCCCGGCTCGGAGAAGCCCTGGCACCACACCTCGTCGCCGCGGAGGATGGGCGGGAGGAACCGGGCCCGTTGCTCGGGCGGTGCCCTCCACGATCACCGTCGGCCCGGCATGGAGCAGGCCGACGAAGTTCACCCCGACATACGGGCGCGTGGGCACGCTCGAGCTCCTCGAGGTAGATGAGCTGCTCGACGGGGCTCGCACCCCGGCCGCCTCCTTCGACGGGCCAGTCGATGCCCGCGTACCCGGCGTCGAAGAGCATCCGCTGCCACGTCGTGTCGTAGGCGCGCCGGCCGGGCCAGTCGAGGTGCGACGGCTTGGGGGGCAGCGTGGGCAGGACCTCGGCCAGCCATGACCGTAGCCCGGAGCGAAAGGACTCCTCGCTCTCGGAGTAGCGCAGGTCCACTGTCGAGCCCGAGGCCGGCCTAGGGCGCCAGGTGGTCGAGCCCGAAGAGCCGGATGGCGTTGCCCCGGACGATCTTGCGGCGCGTGTCGTCGTCGAGATGCGCCATCTGGCGCTCGGCGATCTCCTTGGTGTGGGGCCAGGTGGAGTCCGAGTGCGGGTAGTCGGACTCGTAGGTGATGTTGTCGGCGCCGATCTCCTCGACCGAGCGCAGGCCGTGGGCGTCGTCGAAGAAGCAGCCGTAGACCTGGCGGTGGAAGTAGGTCGACGGGGGCTCGGGAACCTTGTCGGCCACCCCGCCCCAACCCCGGTTCTCCTCCCACACCTTGTCGGCGCGCTCGAGGATGTAGGGGATCCAGCCGATCTGGCCCTCGGAGTAGGCCAGCATCAGGGTCGGGAAGCGCACGAGCACGCCCGAGAACAAGAAGTCCACCAACGAGAAGGTGGCGTTGGTGTGCGTCAGCGTCGACCCCACCGCCGGCGGGGCGTCGGCAGAGGTCGACGGCATCTTCGACGACGAGCCGATGTGCATGTTGACGACGGTGCTGGTCTCGGCGCAGGCCGCGAAGAACGGGTCCCAGTAGTTGTCGGGGTCGTGCACCGACGGCAGCCCGAGGAAGGGCGGGATCTCGCTGAAGCACACCGCTTTCACCCCGCGGGCCGCGTTGCGCCGCACCTCGACCGCGGCGAGCTCGGCGTCCCACAAGCGGGATGAGGCACAGCGGGATGAGCCGGCCCGGCCGACTCCGCGCACCACTCCTCGACCATCCAGTCGTTGTAGGCCTGCACGCACAGGAGCCCGAGCTCCTTGTCGGCGGCCTCGGTGAAGGTCTGTCCGCAAAAGCGCGGGAAGGTCGGGAAGCACAGCGACGCCTCGAGATGGTTGATGTCCATGTCCTCGAGGCGAGGCTTCACCTGGTAGGCGCCGGGGCGCATGTCGTCGTAGGTGACCCCGGTGATGGTCACCTCGTCGCGCGGCACACCCACCGCGGCGTCGAGCCGGAGCAGGGGGCGACGGAGCTCCTCGTAGTACCACCAGTCGGTGGGGACGCCCTCGGTGCCGGGCTGCACGGTGAGCTTGCCGCCCACGAAGGTGATCTCGCCCATGGGGGCCCGGACGATGCGGGGGCCGACGTCGCTGGTACTTGGCCGGGAAGCCGGTCCTGCCACACGTTGGCGGGCTCCACGACGTGGTCGTCGACGGAGATGATCAACGGCAGTTCGGCCACGCGAGCGAGCATAGCCACCGATCTGACGGCGTGTCAGTTTGCGCTTCGCCGTCGCCTGGTGAGACCACCGCTACCCTGACCGCGATGTGCCTGCTCGTGGTGGTGTCGCGACTCGACCCCGGGGCACCGCTCGTGATCGGCGCCAACCGCGACGAACGGCTCGACCGCCCGGCGCGTCCGCATGACCGTCCTGCGCCATGCGCGGCCGCGCATCCTCGGCGGGCGCGACGAGGAGGCGGGCGGGACGTGGTTGGCGGTCAACGAGCACGGCGTCGTGGCGGGCCTCACCAACCGTCCCTCCCCCGACAGGGCGCGACCCCGCCAAGCGGTCGCGCGGTGAGCTGCCCGTGGCGCTCGCCGCGCCATCGCGACGCGGCGTCGGCCGTCGACGAGTTCGTGACGCGGTTCGTCCCGCGGACTACAACCCGGCGTGGCTTCTCGTGGGGGACCGGACCTCGCTCTACGCCCTGGACATGACCGGCCGGTGCGGGCACCGACGCGGCGGTCCTGCGTCGAGGACCCTCGGCCCCGGCATCCACATCCTCGGAGAACAACCCGCTCACGGGCGCCGTCGCCGAAAGAGGACCACGTGCGGGGACTGCTCGGGGACATCCGCGCGCTGCGGGGCGAGGACCTCGTCGAGCGGTTGCGCTCGGTGCTCGGCGACCACACCGTTCCCGAGACTCCGCCGGCGGCCCAGCTCGACGAGAGCGGCCAGGCGGCCGGGGCGAGGCCGGTGGAGACTTGGCGGCCTGCGTGCACACCGATGCCTACGGGACGCGGTCGTCCACGCTCGTGAGCGTTCCGGCCCCGCGAGCCCGGCCGCCCGCCCGCGGGTCCTCGTGGCCGACGGGCACCCGTGCACGTCGCCGTTCGTCGACGTGACGCGACCTCTTCGACGGCTGAGGAATCCCCGGCATGTCGACCGAGGACGCCGAGGCGCTACTTGGCGTCCCAGCCCTTCCGGGCCTGCTTCTGCTCGGCCTGCTTCTGATGCTTGGCCGCCCGCTTCTCTTTGACGCTGCGGCCGGGCTTCTTCGATTCAGCGGATGGTCGTGACTTCTCTGCCATGGCCTGCAGCCTACGACCCGAAGGGGCCCGACGCCGTCACCGACCCCGCCCCGGCGCTAGCCTTCGAGGAATGCCCACGCCACCAGCCGACCTGCCCACACCGCCGGACCTCCGAGGTCGCCGGGAGGCCGTCGTCCGCGAGCACATGGCCTCGGAGAACGAGAGCCGTTTCGACGACACCCTCGCCACCTTCACCCACCCCCGCTACGAGCTCATCGGCACCGGCCAGGTCTACGACGGCATCGACGAGGTGAAGGAGTACTACGCCCGGTCCCGGTCGGTCTTCCCCGACCAGCGCAACGAGGTCCGCGCCATCCTCAGCGCCGACGACACCGTCGTCGTCGAGTTCGACCTTCTCGGCACCCACCTCGGCTCGCTCACCGGGGAGGAGCCCACGGGCAGGTCGTTCCGGTGCCCGATGGTGGCGCTCTTCGAGTTCGAGAGCGGGGGCGACGGCATCGTGTGCGAGCGCGTCTACTTCGACTCCGAGACCATCTACGGCCAGCTGCGCGCTCCGGGCTGAGGCTTCCGAAGCGGGAGCTGAACGGCGCGACCTGAGCGGCGCGCCTAGGCGCACCGACGGCGCGCCTCAGGCGACCTGAACGGCGCGAGCAGGATCTCGAGCACCCGGGCGCGGTGGGTCGCGGCGTCGCCCCAGGCCGCCGCCAGCGCCCAGGCCCGCTTCATCCACAGGTGCAGGTCGTGCTCCCACGTGTAGCCGATGGCCCCGTGGACCTGGAGCGCGGTGCGCGCCGCCAGCGTCGCGGCCTCCGACGCCATGGCCTTGGCCATCGAGGCGTGCAGACCCGGCGTCGGGGTCGCCGACTCGACAACGACCACGCGGCCCGGTACACCATGGGCCGGGCGAACTCCACCCGCACCAGCGCGTCGGCGAGGTGGTGCTTCACGGCCTGGAAGGACCCGATGGGCTTGCCGAACTGCGACCGGTCCTTGGCGTACTCCGCGGCCATGGCGACCAGCCGGTCGGCCACACCCACCAACACCGCCCCGGTGCTCATCGCCGCCCGGTCGCCCAGCACGGCGAGGACCTCCTCGGCTTCGAAACCCGACACCACGAGCGTCGCCGGGGATCGGCTCCCAGTCGACCTGGGCCAAGCGCCTCGACCCGTCGAGGGCGGGCCGCGGGCGTGAGCGCCGCCGCGGCGGCGGGCACGGCGTGCAGCTCCCCGTCGCGCTCGAGCAGCAGGAGGTCGGCCCCTTCGGCACCGGGAACCGCCGGCATCGACGACATCCCCACCGCCATCGGTCGACGCCGCCGTCGGCCAACGCCGCCAGCCAGCGCGACCGCAACACCTCGCCCTGCGGTCCCGGCGCGTCGGCGAGCAGCGGGCACCCCGAGCGCGATCGTCTCGAGCAGCGGCTCGGGCAGCCCGGCCCGGCCCGCCTCCTCCAGCAGCAGCACGGCGTCGACGAGGTCCGAGCCCCATCCCGCCGTACTCCTCGGGCACCGTGATCCCGACCACGCCCATCTCGGCCAGCGCCGCCCAGCGCGGCCGCGACCACCCGAGCGGCGGAGGCCCACGCGTCGCGGATGTCGGCGGGCGTGCACTGCTTCTCGGCGAAGGCGCGCAGCTGGGCGCGGAATTCGAGCTGTTCCTCGTCGAAGGCGAAATGCACTGGCGGGTCGGCGCTCAGGCCCGGGGCAACCCGAGCACGCGCTCGGCCACCACGTTGCGCTGGATCTCGTTGGTGCCGGCGTAGATCGGCCCCGCCAGGGCGAAGAGGAATCCGTCGAGCCACGGCGGGGGCCGGGAGTCGTCGGCGAGCATCTCGGCCTCCTCGCCCAGCAGCGCCAGCGCGGTGCTGTGGATGGCGAGGTCGGTCTCGGACCAGAACAGCTTGTTCATCGACGCCTCGGGGCCCACCCCGCCACCGTCGAGGACCCGGGTCGCGGTCCAGTAGGTCTGCAGCCGGTACGCCTCGGCGTCGATCACGGCCCGCGCCACGTCGTCGGCGTGGCGGGCCGCGCCCGACCGGGTCCGCCGCGGCCCGCCGGCGGTAGAGCTCGACGAGCCGCGCCGCGGCCTCGGTGTAGCGCGCCGGGCTGCGCAACGACAGGCCCCGCTCGGACCCCGCCGTGGCCATGGCCACCTTCCAGCCCTCGCCCACGCCCCCGAGCACCTGGGCGGCGGGGACCTCCACGTCCTCGAAGAACACCTCGGCGAACCCGGTCTCGCCGTCGAGCTGGGCGATGGGCCGGACCGTCACGCCCGGGACTGTCCATGGGGACCAGGAAGTAGGTGAGGCCCCGGTGCCGCTCGGCCTCGGGGTCGGAGCGGAACAGGCCGAAGATCCAGTCGGCGAAGGCGCCCGCGTGAGCACCACGTCTTCTGCCCGTTGAGGACCCAGGTCGCCCTCGCCCGCCGGCGTGCCGGAGTCGGTGGCCCGGCTCCGGATGGCGGCGAGGTCGCTCCCGGCGTCGGGCTCGGACCAGCCCTGGCACCAGATCTCCTCTCCCGACGCCATGGCGGGGAGATAGCGCGCCTTCTGCTCGGGGCGTCCCGAACTCGAACAGCGTGGGGGCGAGGAGGAAGATCCCGTTCTGCCCGACCCGGGTGGGCGCCTCGGCCCGGTAGTACTCCTCCTCGAAGATGAGCCACTCGAGCAGCCCCGCGCCCCGGCCCCCGTACTCCTCGGGCCACGACACCACCGACCACCGGGCGTCGTACATGGCCCGCTCCCAGGCCCGGTGGGCCTCGAACCCCTCGGCGGTGTCGAGCGAGGGCGAGCGGGCCGGTCCCCCTGGCCGCGGACGGGGCATGGGCCTCGAGCCACGACCCGGACCTCGGGGCGGAAGCGCTCCTGCTCAGAGGTGAACCGGAGGTCCATGGAACGGGAATCTGACACACCGCCAGATATTGGGCAACAATCGAAGACGCCGGTCCGCTCGGACTTCGTACGCAGGGCCCGGCGCAGGAGGTCTCCGATGCCCAATGCCGTGATCGTCGACGCAGTGCGCACGCCGGTGGGGCGCCGCAACGGCAAGCTGTCGGGCTGGCACGCCGTCGACCTCGCCGCCGCACCCCTCAAGGCACTGGTCGAGCGCAACGACCTCGACCCCGCCCTGGTCGAGGACGTCGTCATGGGGTGCACCATGACGGTGGGCGAGCAGGCCATGAACATCGGCCGCAACGCCGCGCTGGCGGCCGGGTTCCCCGACACCGTGCCCGGGACGACCGTCGACCGCCAGTGCGGGTCGGCCCAGCAGGCCATCCACTTCGCGGCCCAGGCCGTCATGTCGGGCGCCATGGACATCGTGATCGGGGCCGGCGTCGAGTCGATGAGCCGGGTGCCGATCGGGTCGACCACCGACCCCGGCCCGGGCGAGGCCTACGGGCCGACCGTCCACGGCCGCTTCGAGTTCATCCACCAGGGCCTGTCGGCCGAGGAGATCGCCCGGCGCTGGGAGATCGGGCGCGACGAGATGGACGCCTTCGCCCTGCAGTCGCACCGGCGCGCCGCCCAGGCCCAGGACGAAGGCCGATTCGCCCACGAGCTCGTGGTCCTGCGCTCCCCGGGCCCCGACGGCGACGCCACCATCGAGGCCGACGAAGGCGTGCGCCGCGACACGAGCATCGAGAAGCTCGGCGGACCTGGTCCCCGCCTTCAGCGAGAACGGCTCGGTCACCGCCGGGACGTCGTCGCAGATCTCGGACGGGGCTGCTGCGGTTCTCGTCATGAGCGAGGAGCGCGCCGAGGCCCTGGGACTGCGCCCCCGCGCCCGGTTCCACACCTTCGCGGTGGCCGCCAACGACCCGGTGATCATGCTCACCGCGCCCATCCCCGCCACCCGGCTCGTGCTCGAGAAGGCCAAGCTGCGCCTCGAGGACATGGACGTGGTGGAGATCAACGAGGCGTTCGCCTCGGTCGTGCTGGCCTGGGAGCGCGAGCTGCATCCCGACATGGCCCGCGTCAACCCCAACGGTGGGGCCATCGCCATCGGCCACCCCACGGGATGCTCCGGGGCGCGCCTCATGGCGACCATGCTCAACGAGCTCGAGCGCACCGGCGGCCGCTACGGCCTGCAGACGATGTGCGAGGGTGGCGGCCAGGCCAACGCCACCATCATCGAGCGACTGGGCTAGACCCGCCCCGTCGCCCCGACGTCGGTCGGGTCGGTTCGGGTCGGTTCGTCGGTCGGGTCGGTTCGTCGGTCGGGTCGGTTCGGTTCGGGTCAGCCGGGGACGAGCACGGCCCGGGCCCTGACCTCGCCCCGCTTGAGCCGGCCCAGGGCCTCGACGGCGTCGTCGAGCGCGAAGGTCTCACAGTGCGCCCTGATTTTGCCCGCCGCGGCCAATGCCAGGACCTCGCGCATCTGTTGGCGCGACCCGATCACCGAACCCACCAGTCGCTTCTCGTCGGCGAAGGGAAGCGCTCCGACCTGGGCGTGCACACCGAGCACGACGGTTCCTCCCGGCTTGACGGCGTCGATGGCCTGGCGCAGCACCGCGTCCGAAGGGGCGAACACCACCGCGGCGTCGACACCGCCGAGCGAGGCGAGGGCCGAAACGGGGTCACCGCCGGTGGCGTCGATCGGGTGGGCCCCGAGCTCGTCGGCGAGCTGCAGGTGCTCGGCGGCGCGCGCCACCGCGTAGACGTCTGCTCCCGCCAGCACCGCGAACTGGATCACCATGTGCCCGACGCCGCCGACGCCGAAGACCGCCAGCGTCGAACCGGGACGGGGCGCGGCCTTGCTCACGGCGTTGTAGGCGGTGACACCGGGGCAGAACAGCGGGGCGGCCTCGACGTCGTCGATGGAGTCGGGCACCGGATGGGCGTGCGCCGCGGTGGCCAACATGTACTCGGCGTACCCGCCGTGGACGGTCTCGCCGGTGATCTGCTTCGAGGCGCAGAGCTGGTCGCGCCCGGTCAGGCAGAACGCACAGTGCCCGCAGGTGGACCACAGCGGTTGCACACCGACGCGGTCGCCGGGACGAAGCCAGTCGACCTCGCTCCCGATCTCGACGACCCGACCCACGACTTCGTGCCCGGGGATGATGGGCGTGAAGGCGGGGACGCCGTAGGACACCCAGTCGCCCTCGATCATGTGCAGGTTCGACCGGCACACCCCGCACGCCACCACCCTCACCACGATCTGCCCCGGGCCCGGATGCGGATCGGCGACCTCTCCCCCGTGGACGACGCCACTCTCGAGGGCCCCGGGGATGTCGAGGATCATGGCGTGCACGACGACTCCTCTCGTTTCGTCTCGTTTCGTTCAACCACCGGGTGCGTCGGGCGCGGTGGCGTCGGATCGGTTTCGTCGGATCGGTTGCGTTGGATCGGTTGCGTCGGTTCGAACGTATCGCGGCCTGCCACACCCACAACCGGCCCGGCTACACAGCTAGTCCGGGCCTGCCGATCGGATCCCGGTGGCTCCGGGCACTCCGGACGGGGGGTGCGGCGGGTCGACCCCTCCGCCGCTCTCCACCCCAATTTCGCTTCTGTTCCAGGGACGCACCGAGGCCAGCCAGGCCAGGGCAACCACGAGCAGGACCGAGCACAGCACCCAGCCCAGATCGGTGGTCCCGACCCCGACGTACTTGAGGCCCGAGGCGAAGATGACGAAGGTGATGGCGGGCCGGACAAAGCGATCGGGGGCCCGCGAGGAGAGGAACGAGCCGACGAGCACGGCGGGGACGCTCCCGATGATGAGCGACGTCGTGACCGAGAGCTCCACGTGCCCGAAGGCCAAAGCGCCCAACGCGGCCGACGCGGTCAAGGGGACGGCCTGGGTCAGATCGGTCCCGACCAGCTGATTGGCCCCGAGCATCGGGTAGACGAACAGGAGCAGCACGATCATGAGCGAGCCCGACCCGACCGACGTGATCCCGACGATCATCCCCCCGATCATCCCGATGGCGATCGTCGCCACCGGCCGCACGGTCAGGTCGTGGACGACGCCCTGGCGGGTGTGGCCCCGTCGGCGATCGAGCCCGTAGCGCAGGAGCATGGCGGCGGCGCCCACCAGCAGGGCGGCACCCAGCGCGATCTGCACGTTGTTCTCGGCCGACTTCGCACTGCCGAGGAGGTGCAGGAGGTAGCTGCCCAGGAACGCCATGGGGACCGAGCCCGCTGTCAACCATCCCACCAGCCGCAGGTTGACCGTTCCCTGGCGCAGATGGACCGCAGCGCCGATGGGGCGCATGACCACCGCCGCCACCAGGTCACTCGAGATGGCGGTGGAGGGCTTCACCCCGAACAACAGGATCAGCATCGGGGTCATGAGGGCGCCACCGCCCGCACCGGTCAGCCCGACCAGGAGCCCGATGACGGCACTCCCCAAGACGATGTAGGGATCCATGGCGCCGACACCTCCCCCTCGACCTTTGGCGCGCCGAACGGAGTTCGGCTCGTGGACGGCCTCCCCCTGGGCCGGCAACGGACCTTATCCCTCCAGGTCAGCTCGAGGCGGCGTGCGGGGGCGTCCAGGCGCAGGCCGGGACGCGCTAGGCGCAGTGGGAGGTGGTGATCGTCCTCTGGACGGTGGCGCTCGACTGTCGAGCTCGTCCAGTTCGGGTCGTTCGCCGGGCTCGAGACCAGCACATCTCGTCGACGAGTGACATCGACCCGGACACGCCCACCTTGTCGTTCTACGGATCGACCTACACGAGCCCGGTCCTGGACTTCGTCCCGGTGGAGCTGTCGACGAACCAGGTCGTCGACGGCAGTACCCGACCTGCAGCGGCTGACGCCGACCCAGCGGTCGCTGCTCGAGCACCTACGACCGGTCCCCCTACACGTCGCAGCCCGGTGCCATCCCCTTCATCGACATCGACAACCGGTTCGTGATGGTCGGCGCCAGCTACGACCCCGCCGTGCTCCGGGAGGCCGTCTACCGAGGAAGATCGCCAGGCACGTCGCCGTCGTACCCGATCCGTCCTCGTCGATCGCCCGAGGCCGTCGACGGGACCGCCAACCTCCTCGTCAGCCGCCATCTCCGACGCCACCGGGCTGCGTCCGAACCGCGGTGGCGCTGGTGCCGACACGCCGGTGAGCGTCAGCCGACGTCGGGGCGTCAGCGACCGCCGAGGCGCTCCAGGGTGGCGTTGGCCTCGGTGACGATGGCGCCGATGAGCTCGGCCACGGTGGGGAGCTCCTCGATGACCCCGACGACCTGCCCGGTGGGGAGCACGCCCACGTCGGTGCGGCCGTCGACGAGGGCGGCCTTGGTCATCATGGGGGCGTTGGCGGCCATGACGACCTGGGCCCACGACAGCTCGTTCCCCTCCTTCATGGCGCGCCCCTCGGAGAGAAGGGCGCGCAACGAGGTGCGCGTCTGGCGGCGGAAGGCCAGGGCGTTGCGCAGGGCGCGCGGCAAAGCCGCCACCCGGCCCGCGCCCTCGAGGTGGTCGACCACGTCCGTGCGGATCACGCGCTGGGGCGCGCCGTCGACCCGGGTGGTGACGACGGTGCCGGTCACGGCGGTGCCCAGGTAGATCTTCTTCACCTCGTCGGGGACCGTGCTCTCGCGCGGTGAGGAGGAAGCGCGTCCCCATGGCGATGCCCGCCGCGCCGTAGGCGAGCGCGGCCACGAGCCCCGGCCGCTGGAGAAGCCCCCCGCGCCGATCACCGCCACCCGGTCGCCGACGGCGTCACAGACCTGGGGCAGCAGCAGCGACGTCGGGACCTGGCCGGTGTGGCCACCACCTTCCGCACCCTGGGCGATGACACCGTGGACGCCCCACTCCGCCACCTTCTCGGCGTGACGCCGGGCGCCGACGGTGGGGATCACGACCACCCCCGCGTCGCGCAGGGCGGCCACCATGTCGGGCCGGGGCGCCTGGGCGAAGCTCGCCACCTTCACCCCGGCGCTGACGAGCAGCGCGATCCGCTCGGCGGAGTCGGGCGCGTCGGTGCGCAGGTTGACGCCGAACGGGGCGTCGGTGCGCGACTTCACCTCGGCCACCGCGCCGCGCAGCTCGTCGACCGTCATCGTGGCCGAGGCCAGGATCCCGAGCGCCCCGGCATTGGCGGTGGCCGCCACCAGCCGGGGGCCGGCCACCCATCCCATCCCCGTCTGCACGATCGGGTAGCGGACGCCGACCAGGTCGCACAGACGGGTGCGCAGCGCGGGGTGGGGGTCGGGCAACCCGGCGTCGGGCGTCAGGAGGGGATCTCCTTGTCCCGGAGCCGCGTCGGGGTCGAGGACCTCGCGGATCAGTTCGAGCTCGTCCGCACTGGGCAGCGGCGTGGTGGGGACCGGGTCGGGAACCACGAGCTCGAAGCCGGTGGCGGCCACGACCTCGTCGATGTCCACGCCCGGGTGCACCGAGCGGACCCGCATGGCGTGATCGGGGGTGTCGAAGTCGAAGACGCCGAGATTCGACACCACCAGCCGGACGTCGTGGAAGCGCGTGGCCGCCGGGCCTGCCGCCGCGGCCCGGTCGTAGCCGACACCGCACACCATGTCGACGTGCTCGACGAAGCTGCGCGTGCCGTGTGGGCGGGGACCCAGTAGCTCGTGGTGTGGTTGAGGCTGTTGCCCGGCGCGCCCGCGCACCCCGATGAGCTGGGCCTTGGGTCGGGCCCAGTCGCCGATGGCGCTGAGGTTCTGGTTGCCGAAGCGGTCGACCTGCGACGCCATCATCATGATGTGGCGCCGTCCCGACCACACCACGTCGAACACCCGGCGGTAGGGCATCCACGCCTCGAGCACGAGCTCGTCGCGCCGCGAGGACACCGACGGGGTGTTGGCCATGAGCGCCGCCTCGCCGTCGGTGAGGACGAGGTCGGGCTCGAAGGTGAGCCGGGCCAGCCGGGCCCCGATCTGCGGGACGGTCCCGAAGGGGCTCGCCATCACCTCGCCGTCGCCGCGCCAGGCCTCGGCGCACGCCACCGCGCACACCTCGGCCCGGGTGACGTCGAGGTCGGTCATCACGACGCCTCGTCGCACCGCGGCGCGGTAACCCGGCTTCGTCGACCTGGAGGTAGCGGGCGTCGAAGGCGTCCCACGCGTCGGGATCGGCGGCCGCCGACGCGTAGGCCTTCTGGAAGGCCTCGTCCCGGTCGTAGTCCGGAGGGCACGACGTGAAGTGTGCGCCCCCGGGCACCTCGGCCACGGCGTCGGTCATCAGCCGGCTGACGGTGACGGTCTGGATGGGGCCCTCGTCGATGAGCCGGCCGGGCTCGACGACCTTCTCGGCGGTGACGAAGCGTCGGGCCGCCGGCACCGAGGAAGAGCTCGTCGAAGAACGGGTCGGGGCCGAGCATCTGGCCGTTGCCGTGGGTGTCGGCCCGGTTCACGTGGACGAAGGCGGCGTCGAGGGTCGAGGGCGGGCATGGCCACCAGCTCCTCGCCGTCGCTCGTAGGGCGAGCGCACCGTGCGCAGCGCCGGGGTTGACGCGCATGACGTCGGATCCCAGCCCGGCCCGAGTGGGCAGGAAGGGCACGCGCTGCGACGCCGCCAACAGGCCCAGGTAGAACATGCCCTCGTCGATCTCCATGGCCTCGATGGCCCCGGCCTGGCGGGCCTTGCGGAAATGGGGGTCGAGGGCGATGGAGTCGAGGGTCACGAAGGCGTAGACGGCCTTGCGGACGCGTCCCGCCGCGCACAGCACGCCCACGTCGGGGCCCCCGTAGGAGACGACGGTGAGGTCGCGGACCCCGGCCCGCAGGATGGCCCGGACCACCGCCATGGGCTTGCGACGCGATCCCCATCCCCCGAAGCCGACGGTCATGCCGTCTCGCAGCTCGCCGACCATGCTCGTCGACGCGTGGAGCGCTTGTCGCTCACACCCGCTCGCTCATGTGCTGCGAGTCGTTCACGTGGAGGTGTCCGCGTCGCGCTTCTCGACGAAGGCCTGGCGCTGCTCGTCGGCCACGCCCGAGACGTGGAGCTCGTAGGTGAAGCCCTGCTCGAAGCGGTAGCTCCGCTTCACGTCGACGGGGTCGATGCCGTTGAGCGACTCCTTGGCGCGGCGGATGATGGTGGGGCTCTTCGAGGCGATGGACGCCGCCACCTCGTAGGCGGTGTCGACCAGTTGGTCCTCGGGGCACGACCCGGAGGACCGATCCGTAGTGGTGGAGCTCGGCGGCGGTGGCGGGCTGCGCCGTGTAGACCATCGACCGCATCCGGTGTTGGGGGACCAGTCGGGCGAGATGGGTGGCGGCTCCGAGCGCGCCCCGGTCCACCTCGGGCAGCCCGAAGGTGGCGTCGTCGGAGGCCACGACGATGTCGGCGTTCCCGGCGATGCCGATGCCACCGCCCAGGCAGAAGCCCTGGACGGCGACGATGACCGGGACCTCGCAGTCGTAGACCGCGGCGAATGCTGCCGCGCAGCCGCGGTTGACCCCCACCAGGGCCTCGTCTCCTTTGGCCTGGATCTCCTTGATGTCCACACCGGCGCAGAACCCTCGTCCCTCGGCTCGCACCACCACCACCCGGACCGACGGGATCGAGCCCGCCGCCAGCACGGCGTCGGCGAAGGCGAACCACGACGCCACGTCGAGCGCGTTGACGGGGGGGACGTCGATGACCACCTCGGCGGTGCCCGGCGAGCGCTCGTGTGTCTCGATACCCATGGACGGCTCCAGATCCGTTGGCGGCGACCCGTCCGGGTCGTCGAGCCGGCCGGGCCCGTGATCAGCCGCGCCGGTCCGAGCAGGGTATTCGGTGATCCTGCGCCGGGTGCGAACGGGCGCCTCGCTACCACCGGGTCAACCAGGGTGGACCACCGGTGACCCCGAAGCGAGCACGCCGACCGGTCGAGGCCGGGGGTCAGGCGGCACCGCAGGGCAGCTCGGAGTACCACGAGGGTGGCGTGAGAGCGATGTCGCCCGACCACGAGCCCGAGTGCGACGCCGCCTGGTGCGGCCGGCCCAACAACGAGATGACGGGCAGGATCCGCTTCGCCAGCCATTGGCCCCCGGCCACGGTGAGGTGCACGCCGTCTGCGCACCGGGCCTGCACACCGTCGACGGTGACCGAGTAGTGCCCTCCCGGAGACAACCACGCGCCGGCGTCGATCACCGTCACGTTGCCGTCCCCGAAGATGCCCGAGAACAGACCCTGCTTGGGCCGCGTGCCCGGCCCGGAACCTGAACCGGAACCGGAGCTCGGACCGGAGCTCGAACCGGAGCTCGAACCGGAGCTCGACCGAGTCCCCGTCGCGGGCCCGCACCGATCGAGTGACCGGTGGAGGTGTCGGCCATCGACTCGATGATCTGGTTGTCGGTCGTCACACGGCTGGGATCGTCCTCGGGCCAGGGCAAGCCGCTCGGTTGGATGCCGGTGTCGTAGAGGGGGGAGGTCAGCAGGACCACATGGGCGCCGCGCGAGCCCAGGACGTTGATCGCCTGGTGCAGCCGGCTCGTGAAGTGCGCATCGAACGACGGCATCCCCATGTTGGTCCAGTTGGAGTCGACCTCCTGGTCGAGCACGTCGCTCCTGGCCATGTAGACGACGACGTCGGGGTTGAACTGGTCCACCCAGGCACGCCACTGCGCGAACAACGCGTCGGGGTCGTCGTTCACACACGGTTTCCCGGGGGGGTCGGTGAACCACAGCACCTTCACCAATTGGTCCATCGACACCGAGCAACCCGGGCTGCCCTCGTTGACCGCCAGGACGCCGTACTGCGTCATCACCTGGCCCAGGCCCACCCCGAGCGTGCCCGCCACCGAGTCCCCCACGATGAGCACCTTCACGGGCGCGGGGTAGGTCGTGGTGGTCCCCGGGCTCGCCGCAGCGGCGGTGCCGAGTGCGGTGCCGTGGGAGCGCACCGACGCGGCGGCGACGTCGCTCGCCCCGACGGTCGCCAGGAACGTCGTGAGCACGGCCAGGCTGGCGGCGACGGGCATGGCCAGAGGCGTCCACCACCGGGGGAGACGGCCCCGGCGGATGGGCAGCTCGACGAGGGAGGCCGACGCGGTCGGCCACGGCGATGATGGCCACGAGACGGACCCCCAGGAGCACATATCCCTGGAGGTGGGTGCGGGTGCCGGAGAAGACGAGCACGAGCGGCCAGTACCAGAGGTACATGCCGTAGGAGATGCGGCCCACGTAGCGGAGCGGCCTCCAGCTCAGCACCGTCGCCAGGCGGCTCGTGGGGAGGTTGGCGACACAGGCGATGACGCCGGCGGTGCACAGCGCGGCGACGAAGAAGCCGCCCCGGAACACGAGCAATGAGCTCTGGGGAACGAACAGCCACAACAAGGCGGTCCCGCCCACACCGGCCATCCCCCAACTCCACAGGGCCGCCCGCGCCCGGCGCGAACGTGGCGGGCCCCACAACACGCTGCCGATGGCGAGCGCGGCGCCGACGAGGATCGCCTGGGCGCGGGTATCGCTGGCGTAGAAGCTGCGCGTCGTGTCCGCCCCGGCGTGGGTCAGCACCGCCATCCACGACGCCGAGGCCACCGCACCGGTGGCGGCGACCCCGAAGAGCACACGCAGACGACGGTGATCGGCTCGACCGCCCCGCCCGTCGCCGGGTCGGCGCAGCTTGAGCACGGCCAGGACCACGATGGGCCACACCAGGTAGAACTGCTCCTCGATGGCCAGGGACCAGGTGTGGAGCAAGGGAGAGGCCTTGCCGGCGGCCAGGAAGTAATTGGTGTGGTCGGCGATGAAGTGCCAGTTGGCGACATAGAAGACCGTGGCCAGCGTGTCGCCGCGCAATGAGGGGCTGCCGAAGATCTGGGGCCACAGCGCGGCACCGGCGCCGACCGCGGTGAGCATCAGGAAGAGGGCGGGGAGCAGTCGCCGGGCCCGACGTGACCAGAAACGCCCCAGGGAGATCCCGTCGCTTTGGCGCCACTCGGCGACCAGGAGCGAGGTGATGAGGTAGCCCGACAGCGCGAAGAAGACGTCGACGCTCAAGAACCCACCCGGGATGGTCGCCACGGTGTGGGTGGCGATGACGGCCACCACCGCCACGCCGCGGATGCCGTCGAGGGCCGGGAGGTACTCCAACGAGACCGGTGACGCGTGGCGCGTCGTCGTTCTCATCGCACCTCCGCATTCCCCCCCGAAGGACGCCCCCCGACGTCCTTAGCCCTCCTGCGAGTCTCCTTGCTGGCCCTTCGAAGCGTCAAGGGGCCTTCCGCCCTGGTCCTTGGATAGGTTCTGGTCAGTGTCAAGCTCCTATCAGGTGGCGCCGGGCATCGACTTCGCGGGACGAGTGGTCGTCGTCACCGGCGGCGCGCGGGGCGTGGGTCGGGGCATCACCGAGGCATTCCTGGCAGCCGGGGCGGAGGTGGCCATCTGCGGGCGCAGGGAGCCGGTGCTCGACGAGCTGCCCTCTGCGGGGGACGGCGGGCGGTGTTCTTCGGCGCCGACGTGCGCGACGCCGAGCAGGCGGCGTCGGTGCTGCGAGCCACCACCGAGCGGTTCGGGCGTGTCGACGTCCTCGTCAACAACGCCGGTGGCTCCCCCGCGGTGCCGGCGGCCGACGCCTCGCCGCGATTCGTGGCCCAGGTCGTGGCCCTCAACCTGCTGGCCCCGATGTACTGCGGCCAGGCGGCCAACGCCCTGATGCAGGCCGGCGGCGGCGGGTCGATCATCAACATCGCCAGCGTGTCGGGCGTACGCCCCTCACCGGGGACCGCCGCCTACGGCGCGGCCAAGGCGGGGCTCATCAACCTGACCCGCACCCTGGCCGTGGAGTGGGCGCCCAAGGTCCGCGTCAATTGCGTGGTGGCGGGGATGATCGCCACCGAAGCGGCCGAGGACCACTACGGGGGGGCGGCCGGGCTCGCCGCGGTGGCGGCCACGGTTCCCCTGGGTCGGATGGGAACCCCCGACGACGTGGCCGGCGCCTGCCTGTTCCTGGCCTCGCCCCTGGCGTCCTACGTCTCGGGGGCCGCCCTCGAGGTGCACGGGGGTGGGGAGGCTCCCGCCTTCCTGGCGCGCGGTGCGCGGTGCCTGACGCGGCAGGGGCATGGAGTCCAGGCATGACCGGTAGTCCAGGCATGAGCGGGCATGAAGTGGAGCCGCATGCACTCGGCGTGCTCTGATAGCCCCCCGTGAAACTCGCCGTCCCTACCGAAACGCGCTCCGGCGAGCACCGGGTGGCCATCATTCCCGATGTGGCCGGACGGCTGGCCGGAACCGGGGTCGAGGTCGTCGTGCAGGAGGGTGCGGGGGCCCACGCGCACTTCCCCGACGCCGCCTATGTCGAGAAGGGCGCCACCATCCGGGCCGGGGCGGGCGAGGCCCTCGCCGGCGCCGATCTCGTCGCCAAGGTCCAGGCACCGACGCCGGACGAGGTGGGGCTCCTGGTCGAGGGGATCACCGTCGTGAGCTTCTTCCAGCCCGCCGCCCAGCTCGACACCGTGCGGGCACTGGCCCAGCGCAAGGCGACGGCGTTCAGCCTCGATCTCGTCCCGCGGATCAGCCGGGCCCAGTCGATGGACGCGCTGTCGTCGCAGGCGACGGTGTCGGGATACCTCTCCACGCTGGCGGCCGCGGTCGCGGCTGCCCAAGTTCTTCCCCATGTTCATGACCGCGGCGGGCACCATCCCGCCCGCCAAGGTGCTCGTGCTCGGCGCCGGGCGTGGCCGGACTGCAGGCCATCGCCACCGCCCGTCGGCTCGGGGCCCAGGTGCGCGCCTACGACGTCCGGGCCGCGGCCAAAGAAGAGGTGCAGTCGCTCGGGGCCAACTTCGTGGAGCTCGAGCTCGAGTCCCAGGAGGGCACGGGCGGCTACGCCCGCGGTGCAGTCCGAGGAGTTCCTGGCCCGCCAGCGCGAGCTGATCAGCAACGAGGTGGCCGCGGCCGACGTGGTGATCACCACCGCCGCCGTCCCGGGCCGCCAGGCCCCGGTCCTCGTCACCACGGCCATGGTCGAGCGCATGGTGGAGGGATCGGTCATCGTCGACATGGCGGCCGACAGCGGGGGCAACTGCGAGCTCGAGCGAGCCGGGTAAGGACCTCGAGCACCACGGCGTCGTCGTGTGCGGGCTCTCCAACCCACCCTCGGCCATGCCCACCCACGCCAGCTTCCTGTACTCGCGCAACGTGGCCAACTTCCTGGCGCTGATCGTCGTGGACGGGCCAGTTGCGCCCGACTTCGACGACGAGATCGTGGCCGGCAGCTGCGTGGTGCGGGCCGGCGAGGTCGTCCACGAGCCGACCGCCGAGCTGCTCAACGCACCGAAGGCCACCGGGGAAGAGGGAGTCGCACCGTGATCGCCGCCGAGCCCGGCCTCATGACCTTCATCACGGTGTTCGTCCTCGCCGCCTTCGTGGGCTACGAGGTCGTCTCCAAGGTGCCGAGCATCCTGCACACCCCGCTCATGTCGGGCAGCAACGCCATCCACGGCATCATCCTCGTGGGCACCATGCTCGTGTTGGGCCAGGCGCACGGTCCCGCCCAGCTCACGCTGGGCTTCCTCGCCGTCGTGCTCGCCACCTTGAACGTCGTGGGCGGCTTCGTCGTCACCGACCGGATGCTGCACATGTTCAAGGCCAAGCCCACCGACCGCAAGGCGCCGGCAGCCGACGCCGCGTCGACCGAAGCCCCCGGGAAAGCGGCGGTGGCGGATCGGGCGGCGCCGGCGCAGCCGGCGGTGGCGGACGGGGACGCCGTCGTGAGTCAGGGCCACGGCCACCGACCTCGTCTACCTCGTCGCCATCGTCGGGTTCATCCTGGCGCTGAAGGGCCTGAGCTCGCCCAAGCGGGCCCGGCTCGGCAACCTCGTCGGCGCGGCCGGCATGCTCGTGGCGGTGGCGTGGACGTTCTCGCTGCCCGTAGGTGTACACCCACACCCGCAACCTGGTCCTCATCATCGTCGCCATCGCCATCGGGACGGTCATCGCCGTCCCCGCGGCTCGGCTCGTGAAGATGACGGCCATGCCGCAGATGGTGGCCATCTTCAACGGCGTGGGTGGCGGCGCCGCCGCGCTCGGTGTCGGTCACCGAGTTCATCTCGGTGCCGGGCAAGTCGCTGGCGATCTACAAGATCTGCGAGATCCTCTTCGGCGTCCTCGTGGGGTCGGTCTCCCTGGCCGGGCAGCGCCATCGCCTTCGCCAAGCTGCAGGAGCTGATGACCGGGCGGCCCATCACCTACCCCGCCCAGCAGCCGATCAACGCCGCCATCGGGCTCGCCATCGTGGCCCTGCTGGTGGTCACCGTGGTGACCGCCAGCACCACCGTGCTCGTCATCGTGCTGGTGCTGTCGCTCGTCCTGGGGGCGATCTTCGTGCTGCCCATCGGCGGGGCCGACACCCCGGTGCTCATCTCCCTGTTGAACGCCTTCACCGGCTTGGCCGTGGCCGCGTCGGGCTTCACCCTCAACAGCACGCTGCTCATCGTGGCCGGCACGCTGGTGGGCGCGTCGGGCACGTTGCTCACCCGGATGATGAGCCAGGCCATGGGCCGGTCGCTCTCCAACATCCTCTTCAGCGCCTTCGGCTCGGTCGTGACCGCCTCGGGCGAGGGGGCCGACGCCGAGGGCCGGTCGGTGCGGGCGGGACGGCGGAGGACATCGGCGTGCTCCTCGCCTATGCACGCAAGGTGGCCATCGTCCCGGGCTACGGCCTGGCCGTGGCCCAGGCCCAGCACACCGCCCGCGAGCTCGCCGACGCCCTGGCGGCGCGCGGGGTCGAGGTGTACTACGCCATCCACCCGTGGCGGGCCGGATGCCCGGGCACATGAACGTGCTCCTGGCCGAGGCGAACGTCCCCTACGACCAGCTCGAGGAGATGGACGACGCCAACCTGGACATGGCCACCACGGACGTGGCCCTGGTGGTGGGGGCGAACGACACCGTGAACCCGGCGGCCAAGAACACGCCGGGCAGTCCCATCTTCGGGATGCCCATCATCAACGCCGATCAGGCCACGAACATCGTCTTCCTCAAGCGGTCGATGCGACCCGGGTTCGCCGGCATCGACAACGAGCTTCTCTACGACCCGAAGACGACCATGCTCTTCGGGGACGCCAAGGACTCGTTGTCGAAGCTGGTCGCGGCTGTCAAAGCCGCCTGACCACGGCCAGCCTGACCGCCCACGACCGGGGTCAGCCGGTGTTGGCGTGTTGGGCCAGCGACGGGCCGCCCTCGAAGAGCTGGGCGAAGACGAGCAGGCCCTGGCTCGTCTGGCGGGCCGAGGAGACGACCACCTCGATGTCGTGGCTGCCCCACCAGATGCGACGCGTCGTTCACCACCACCATGTCGCCCTCGGGCAGGTAGCCGACGGCCTGTCGGGGCTGGCGGCCTTCCTTCACGAGATCGACGACGAGGCGCTCACCCGGCGGGTGGTCCGGCGAGAGCTCGGCGGCCAGGCGGCGCAGGTCGACGACGTCGATGTCCTGGGCCTCGGCCCGTTCGAGCCAGTTCGGTCGAGCAGGTGCCGAGGCGGACATGCAGACGACGGGCCAGCGCCAGGGCGCGGTCGCCGGTGTCGTCGAGCTCGGGGACCTCGTCCTCGTTCGATCCACACATGAGACGCCGTCGGCCTGGAGTCGCCTCGAGGGCCTCGAGGCCCCGATGGGCGCGGCGCGACGTCACGGGGTCGGGGCTGTGCGTCAACGCCCGGACCTCGTCGACGACGAAGCGCGGCAGGACACGACGCCGCCGACGAGGAGCCCGGACCGGCCGAGGACCATGAGGTAGCGGTCCATCACCGCGGAGCTGTCCACGAGCAGGGCCGTGCCCGGCGGTGGCTCGGCGGGGCGGTCGAGCGAGGTGTGACATCCCCGCCGCCCGCACGATCTCCTGGCCCTTGGCCACCCCGATGCGCACGCCCGCCGCGCACAGCACCCAGGCGAAGGCGGACACGAGCGGGTAGTCGATGCTCGAGTGGACGAGCGCCACCACGGGGAGGCCGGCCACGAGCCCGAGGAGCAGTCCGGTGGTGCCCACCACCGACCCCGCGAACACCGAGCTGGCCGGCATCGAGCGGAGCTGGCCGACCGCCCCGCGCAGGCCCCGGTCGATGAGGCGCCCGATGATCCCGCCGAGGAGGTAGGAGGCGAGCGCGCCCAGCGTGATCCCACGACCGGCGCGGTCGTGTTGCGGCCGATGTCGTTGCCCGACCGTGAGACCGCCGATGGTCGCCGGCGATCACGAGCAGGAGCCTGAAGACTTCGACGAAGATCACGCTCTGTCGCCTCACTCTCACGTACTGCAAAAGCAGTTCCAGGCTACCCAACCGACACCCGACTTCTGTGTGCACTCGCCCTGCCCGGGACGCGGCTTCTTGGGGAGCGACAGTCGCACTGCGGTCGCTCGTCAGGTGAAAACACTCGGTTTGTGTGCGCATCCGAGCACCGCAGCACGACCACGGACGGCGTTACCCCGCTGGTCGGGCGCAGCGCAAACCCAACAAACGCACATTTCTCGGTCCGCGTCGTCCGACGTCGCGGCCGTAGCATCACGTCGTGCGCGGAGACGGCGGCCACCGACGGTGAAGAACTCGTCGTCGGCGCCAGCGGAGTGCTCGGCCGACGGGTGGTGCCGCTGCTCGTCGCCGCCGGGCCACGACGTGAGCGCGCTGGCGCGCAGTCCGACGGCGCGCGCCGCCCTGCTGGTCCGGAGCTCGGCGCCACGTCCGGTGACGCGCGGACCTGTTCGACCCCGGCGCCGTGCGCGACGTGCGTGGCGGGCCACGAGGTCGTGTGCAACCTGGCCACCCACATCCCGCGCCACCGACCGCATGGCCGTGCCGGGGGCGTGGGCGGAGAACGACCGGATCCGGGCCGAGGCGTCGAGGAACCTCGTCGACGCGCGCGCTGGCCGAGGGCGCGGCGCGCTATGTCCAGGAGTCGATCGCCTTCCTCTACGGCGACGGACGGAGATCAATGGCTCGACGAGTCGTCCCCCGATCGACCCGGTGGCGAACCTCCGTTCGGCGATCGTGGCCGAGTCCAACGCAGCGCGGGTGACCGCGGCCGGGGCCGTCGCGGTGATCCTGCGGTTCGCGGCGTTCTACGGCCCCGACAGCGACGCCACCCTCGACATGATCCGGCTGGCGAAGCGGCGGATCGCCCTGGGGGCGGGGCCCGACGCCGTACGTGTCGTCGATCACGACCGACGATGCCGCCGCCGCGGTGGTGGCGTCGCTGTCGGCGCCGGCCGGGCTCTACAACGTCGGTGACGACGAACCGGTGACCCGGCGCGACTTCTTCGCGGCGTTGGCCGCCACCTTGGGGGTGCGACCGCCGCGCATCGCCCCCGCCGGGCTGGCCAAGCTCGGGGGGCCCAAGGCGTCGGTCCTGGTCCGCTCCCAGCGCGTCTCCAACCGCGCCTTCGTCGACGCCACCGGCTGGCAGCCCGTGTGGCGCAGCGTGCGCGAGGGCTGGCCGGCGGTGGTGGCGGCGATCGCCCCTGACCCGGCACCGACCTGACGCGGCACCGACCTGACGCGGCACCGACCTGACACGGCACCGACCTGACACGGAATGCCCGTGACGTCAGGGGTCGCTCAGTCAGAGCTCAGTCGACTCACAGCATTTCCACGCGTGGATACGTGTGGAATTGCGGGGCCAGACTTCAGATTCGCCGCATTCCGGCCGACAATTTGACGGTGGCGCGAACCGAGCAGCACGATGCTCGCGCGCTCGCTCCTCTGAACCGCTCTCACCGGATGGCATCGCACGGGTTGTCCCGGACACGACGATCCCGAGCTCGCGAGGCGTTGACCTCAGTCGTCCTCTTCGCGGTCGACCGCCGTCACCTCACTCGGTGCGTTCGTCGCCACTGTCGTGCTCCCGTCGCGCGCCAGCCGGCCGCGGCACCGGTGCGTGCAGCGCTACGGCGGCGGCGGCATCGTCGACTTCGGTGACGCCGGTCACCTACGGCACGCTGACCGCCACGCTGTCGGCCGCGATCACGGGCATGGCGGCCACCCCCGACGGCAAGGGCTACTGGCTCGTGGGCGCGGACGGCGGCGTGTTCGCCTTCGGCGACGCCGCCCTTCGACGGGTCACTCGGCGCGACCGAGCTCCAGGGGCCCATCGTGGCCATCACCCCGACCCCCGACGGCAAGGGGTACTGGCTCGCGGCTCTCGACGGCGGGGTCTTCGCCTTCGGCGACGCCGCCTTCTACGGGTCGATGGGGGCGACACGCCTCGCCCGGCCCATCGTGGGCATGGCGGCCACCCCCGACGGCAAGGGGTACTGGCTGGTGGCCGGCGACGGCGGGGTGTTCTCCTTCGGCGACGCCACCTTCTACGGGTCGATGGGGGCGACGCATCTCGCCGCGGGGGTCACCGGCATCGCCGCGACCGGCGACGGCAAGGGGTACTGGATGGTCGCCGGCGACGGCGGGGTGTTCGCCTTCGGCGACGCCACCTTCTACGGGTCGCTCGGGCAGAAGCCACCACCGGACTCGATCGCCGGCATGGCCCCCACCCCCGACCACGACGGGTACTGGATGGTGGGCAACGACGGCAGCGTCTACCCCTTCGGCGACGCCCAGAGCTTCGGGTCGACGGCCGCGGCCAAGCCCGTGGCGCCGGTGGCGGCCCTCACCCCCACCCCCGACGGCAAGGGCTACTGGCTGCTGGAGCCCGACGACTGGTCCTACTCGTTCTCGGCCCCGTCGCCCTACGCGCTCGGACCCTCCGCCGCGATCACCTCGTTGGCGACGAGCCAGGTGGGCCCGGACCCCGACAACGCCCTGGGCGCGTTCTGCAACCCCTACGGGCCCTGCGAAGCATGGTGCGCGCTGTTCGTGACGTGGGTGTGGGCCCACGCCGGGATCCCGGTCCCCTCCATCCCCTTCACCGGCAACATCTTCGCCTGGACCGCCGCCCACGGCCGGATCCTCCCGGGCAACGTGCTGCCTGCTCCGGGCGATGCCGTCATCTACGGCACCGGGCCCCAGAGCACCGCCACCTCGGTCCACACCGGGCTCGTCGTCGAGGTGTGGCCCGACGACGCGGTGGTCACCGTCGAGGGCGACGCCGGCCCCGCGCCGACCGGGACAGCTGACCACGATCATCAACGGGCCGTTCATCATCGGCGACTCCGCCAACTACAACGGCGTCCCTGTCTACGCCGTGGCCCAGCCCGTTCGCTGACCCGCCACCGCCCGAGGGGCCTGACCGGCGAGCCGCCTTCCGGTGACTCGGCCCGTAAGGGAGCCGCCTTCCGGTGACTCGGCCGTAAGACGGTCTCAAACGGGTTGCAACCTCTTCGCAATCACGCCGCGGTGTCGGACCGGGGTAGGGCACCTAGGCTCCTCGCCATGGCGTCGTCGGCAGAGGACGCGGGGGTCGTGCCGCAGCTCGAGCGACGCGATTGCCGCCGGTGACGGGGTGGCTTCGACCTCGGCGTCGTTGAAGGATCTCCCCGGCCCGGCCGTTGTCCCGGGGTATCCGAGCCTCCCCGACAGAGGCGTCCCGCCCGTGACGCCGATCGCCGCCGCCGCCTCGCCCCGCGACGTCTCGGCCCGCCTGGCCACGACCTTCGACGCGGTGGTGGACAACGTGCGCAGCGCCTACGTCGGCAGGGACAGCACCGTGCGCCTGGCGCTGTGCTGTCTCATGGCCGAGGGACATCTCCTGGTCGAGGACCACCCCGGGGTGGGCAAGACGACGCTGGCCAAGGCGCTCGCACGCTCTCTCGGCCTCACCTTCGGACGCGTGCAGTTCACCGCCGACCTCCTCCCCGCGGACGTCACCGGGGCGATGGTCTTCGACCGCGACAGCGGGCGGATCTCGTTCCGGGCCGGACCGGTGTTCACCAACATCCTGCTGGCCGACGAGCTCAACCGGGCCTCGCCCAAGGCGCAATCGGCGCTGTTGGAGTCGATGGAGGAGCACCAGGTCAGTGCGGACGGGATCAGCCACCCGCTGCCCAAGCCCTTCATGGTGATCGCCACCCAGAACCCCTACGACGCGGCCGGGACGTTCCCCCTCCCCCACAGCCAGCGCGACCGCTTCCTGCTCCGGCTCAGCCTCGGCTACCCCGATCGGGCCGCCGAGGACGAGCTGCTGGCGGGCACGCTCACCCGTCCCTCGCCCGACTCGCTGTCGGGGGTGGGAGGTGCCGATTTCCTCCACGCCTTCGCCGCCGCGGTGGTGCGGGCCCACGTCGCCCCCGAGGTGCGGGGCTACGTCCTCGACATCGTCGGGGAGACCCGGTCGCACCCCGACCTCACCGTGGGGGCCTCGCCCCGGGCCGCCCTGGCGGTGCTGCGCGCCGCCGGGGCCGTCGCGGTCTCGAGCGGCCGCGACTACGTGACGCCCGACGACATCAAGGTCGTGGCCGAGCCCGCACTCGGCCACCGCGTGGTGGTCCATCCTGCGGCCGAGCTGGCGGGCGTCACGGCATCGTCGACGATCGAGGAGATCATGTCGCGCATCGTCGTGCCCGTCGGCGCCGCCCGGTAGCGGGCATGACGGCGGGCCGTCGCCGTCGTCGCCGCCGTCGTCGCGGCGCCTGAGCCCGACGGTGCTCTCGAACACGGGGCACTGGTGCTGGCCTTGGGGGCCGCCTGCGCCACCGTCGCGGGCCTCGTCTACGGCGTCGAGGAGTTCGTCTTCCTGGCCTTGGCCGTCGGCGGTCCTGCTCGCCTGGGCGCCGTCGTCGGCCTGGCACCGCCAGCGCGTCGGTCGCCAGGCGCTTCGCCTGGTGGTGAAGGTCCCCGCACGCCGAGGTCACCGCCCGGCAGTCGGCGTCGGTCGAGCTGGCGGTCACCAACGGGGGGCGCCGGCGCCTGCCCCCGGTGTTGGTCGAGGACCCGCGGGCGCACTGGACGGTGTCGCACCCGGGCCTGGGCGAGGGCTCGGTGCCCGGCCCCCACGCGGCCGGCTCCCGCTCCCCGAGCGACCGGACATCGAGCGCCCGATCTCCGAGCGACCGGACTCCGAGCGACCGGACACCGGCGACCCACGGGTTCAGCTCCCTCGGGCAGCGATCGCCCTCCCGGACATGGCTCGGGAGCCCCGGGGGGCGACCCGACCGGCGCCAGCGGGCCCGGGACCGACGGGCCCTGTCGGACACCGGGAGGTTGCCCGACCTCGGTCCGGGTGCGGACGGTCGGCGCTGTCGATCCCCGTGCCGACCGACGCCGCGGGCTGCTCACCCTGTCGGGCTGGCCCTGTGGTGTGCGGACCCCTTCGGCCTCGTGGCCCGTCGGATCACGGTCGGCTCCTCCCGCCCACGTGGTCGTCTACCCCTCCCCGGCCGAGATGTCCCGGCCCGGGCGGCGCCACGGGCGCCCACCCCGGTGGGCGCCGGCGCTCGCCGGTGTCGGGGACGACGAACGGGCTGTCGGGTGACGAGCTCAGCGGGCTCCGGCCCTATCGCCCCGGGCGACCGGCTCACCCGCCTGCACTGGCCGTCGCTGGCGCGCACGGGCGAGCTGGTCGTGCGCGAGTTCCTCGAGCCCCGGGCCGGCTCGCTGGCACTGCTCGTCGACCTGCGGCCCACGGCCCACAGCGGGGACTCGATCGAGAGGACGATCTCGCGCGCGCCGCGGCGTTCGGCGTCGGCCGCCCTGGAGCGGGGGCTCACCGTGGAGCTGTGCACGAGCACGGGCGACCGCCTGGTCGTCGCCCCCGACGCCGCGGGCCGTCAGACCCTGCTGCGGGCGCTGGCGCTTCTCGGTGCGGCCAGCGCGCCCCCCGCCGTGGTGCGGCGCTGGGGCAACAGGCCGACCGGCGGCGCCGTGTGGGCGACCGGGAGCGTCCTCGGTGACGACGTGGTCCTCGTCACCACCGCCGCCGGTGCCGCCGAACGGACGCTGCCCGACTCGATCGGCCGCCAGGCCGAAACGGTGCTCGTGCCATGACGGTGCTCGTGCCGTGACGCCGCTCTCCGTCGACGCCAGCGGGCCCCGCGCCTGGCCCCGGACGTCTGGCTCCTGGCGGTGTCGCTGGCCGCGGGGCTGGGCACGGCGCGCCTCACCCAGGAGCCCGGCGCGGCCCACGTCGTCGGCCCCATCATCGCCACGGTGGTGGCCGGGCACCTGGGGGCGTCGGTGGCGCGCCGGCTGCGGGTGGCCCTCGGGGTGGTCATGGCCGGTGGCGTGGTGGCCGTCGTCCTCGCCACGGTGTGGGGCCAGCTCC